>NZ_FZNV01000019.1 GCF_900188415.1 Maribacter sedimenticola
CCTTCGGACGGCCTTGTGGCCAAGAGCGACGAGGGACAGTACGTGTTCACAACGGCTAGTGGATGCGCCACCGTGCTCAACCTGAACGTTTCGGGCAGTTGTGACCCGGGCGATGCACCGGTCAGTGCAGAATGGAAAATAGGTGCGGAGCCATATCAGAACGGGCCTCAGGGACAGGATGTTTCCATAACCGCGGATGAAGGTCAGACCGTAAGATTAAGTCTCTTGCCAAATTTAATTCCAAATACAAATACGAACCTCAGGTTCTCACTTACATCGCCGAACGGCTCAAAGTTCGAAAACATTTTAGGTGACTATCTAATACAAAGTATAAGCCCAACACAACAAGGTACTTACTTATTGGAGTCTTCACAAGGCTGTTCCGTGATCATCGATATTACCGTGAACACATTTGATTGTAGTACTGTAGAAACGGAGTATCGAATTAATGGGACTGGTCAATATTTTACGGGAGAATCAGCTGTTACCATAGAACAGGGAAACAATCTTTTGTTGAGCATTATACCGAACGGGATTGCGTATTCCATATCCGGACCTAACGGCAACGACAAGGCGATGAACACCAATGATTTAACTTTAAGTTCACTATCATCAGCAGATTCCGGTACATATATTTTTACAACAGAAGATGATTGTACCAGGACAATTAGTTTGAGCGTAACCGGCGATACTCCGACGCAGCTCGAATGTGATGATGTGGAGGTGCGCTATTCGCTCGACGGGGGCGCTGTCATGGTCGGTGACTCGGTGACCATGGACGAGGGGGGTGATATTCTTATTATGGCCGGACCTTCCGGGGTCGGTTATAGTGTTCTCTCACCGGAAGGGGCAACGTTGGCGGGTAATTCGGAAGATGGCTATTCTATAGACGGTATAACAAAGTCGCAAGAGGGCCTCTATACCATAGTCACGGAATTGGCTGGTCCCCCGGGTAGCGGGGTACAGGAAGCGACACTTGAATATGTTGACAGTGAGGAGGTTTCAGGGGAGGACGGTCGCGCCTTGAACGCCCTTGACGGTAATCCTTCAACGATCTGGCATACGAAATGGTCTGGCGGCAATGACCCTCAGCCCCATGAGATACGATTGGATTTGGGTACCTCTTCGATAGTTGACGGACTTAGTTACCTTCCAAGGCAGGACGGTGGAATCAACGGTACCATAGGGAGGTACGAAATATATGTGTCCGGGAACACTTCGGATTGGGGGGATGCCGTAAGCAGTGGTACGTGGGCGAACAATACGAATTTAAAGACCGTTGGCTTTACGGGGAAACAGGGAAGGTATGTCCGATTGGTATCTTTTTCGGACGTGAACGGCAACGCCTGGACCTCTGCGGCGGAGATAAGCGTGAATACAGCTGCTATAATTTGTAATAAATCAATTGAAATTAATCTAAATCAAGTAGATGACGGTCTTTTAAAGATAAACGGTATCGGCCTCGAGGTTACCTCTTACGACCCATCGACCCAAGATTCGGGGCTCCATGAGGTGGAGGACGGGGG
>NZ_FZNV01000018.1 GCF_900188415.1 Maribacter sedimenticola
AACCGTTATCTTCAATTGCTCAAAAATAATTTAATGAATATGAAAGAGATATTTCAGTTCTTTTCAGTTGTGGTAATTTTCTCAACTGTCTTAACGGCTCAAAATCTTGAGCCGGAAATGGTGTATCCAGATACATTAAGGAGTAATAATGATTCTGTATATATTAATAGTCCAAAATGGGACAAAGAATTGAGGTTAGGCATATCAAAAGCAGATACTATTAATTGGGGAACATATGGTTACAAAGAAGTTTATTTCGAGATTTGGACCGATTTGGATACTATTAAAATCCCTCATGTAAATTACCCATTTAAACAACTAATTAAGATTCCATTAGTTTCTTCAAAGGACACAACACTTTGCATTTTAAGGTTTCAATCCATCACCTCCAATTTTGACGATAACTATGTTTTAAAAAACCAGGGAAAAGCAAGTTTTGAAATACCAGAGGTCTATGAACTCGCGAACATAATTCTCTATTTGAGTGAATGTTCCAAAAAAACGAATAATCATCCTGAAAATACAACATATATTAACAGTTTGGAAAATCATTTTGCGGCATTTAAAAACCATAAACTGATTCAAATTTTAAACAAGAAATGTTCTAATTCAGATTTTTGGAATACCTATTATGGTTTTCGAGAAAACAGTTTAGCCTTTAAATTCGTTGAAGAAAATTTAACCTACGATACTCCTTATAAACATGTTTATTGGGACAATTCAGGAATTATGGGTGGTCAATTCAGGAATATGCTCTATCTAATTCAAGATTTCGCAAAAGAATCAAACTTTAGGGAATTTTATAATCAAAACATTGACTTTTACAACAGCCTAAAAGAAAGGGAATCAAAACTACTTCCCATCAACCAAATGTGGGATTGGATTGAGAAAGAATTTCCGCAAAGAATGGATTCCTACAAAATTATTTTTTCACCACTTATAGATGGCTCGCATAGTACTCAAAAATTCCAAAAGGGTTTTTTCAAAGAACCTGAATTTCAGGAATCCGTCATGTTCATCAATTCTACAGAAAGCATTGATTCCAACCTTGAATATTCAGAGGAACTAAAAGAAGGACTAATGTCAGGAATAGTATTCACCGAAATTGACCATAATTATGTGAACCCAACAAGCGACCAACATATTCAACAAATAAAATCGATATTTCATAATAAAGATTTTTGGGCAACCAAAGATGCTCAGCAAAATTATAGTAGCGAATATGCCATATTCAATGAATATATGACTCACTCAGTATTTTGTGTTTATATAACAGAACATTACCCTGAGAAACTGGCGAATGAAATTATCGACAAGAGGATTACGCTAATGGAAAGAAGAGGTTATCATAAATTTAAAGAGTTTAACAAAAAAATTATAACTCTTATGAAAGATAATCCTAGAACGATATTTCAATCTTATGATGATATATTAAACGCCATGAAGTCGATTAAATAAACTTATGGATTTCCTACTCAAACGCAAGTGCTAAGCTGATGGACTTTACTCAAGACGCGTAAAAATGGAAACGGAATTGAAAGTTGCTTACTGTTACGTATCGCAACAGAAGATAACAAAACCTAAACGTAATGCGGACTTTAGGGCAAAAACGAATGGTCTGTGTATATTTATGATGTCGTTAAATCTTATGGATTTAGCTTTGGACAAGAAAAAATAAAACTAAACAATAAGCTTTAGCTTCGTGCTCAGACGGAAACGAAAAGTTTCCTTACTACCGCACTACGCTTAGCTCAGGCGTTG
>NZ_FZNV01000017.1 GCF_900188415.1 Maribacter sedimenticola
CCTTCGGACGGCCTTGTGGCCAAGAGCGACGAGGGACAGTACGTGTTCACAACGGCTAGTGGATGCGCCACCGTGCTCAACCTGAACGTTTCGGGTAGTTGTGACCCGGGCGATGCACCGGTCAGTGCAGAATGGAAAATAGGTGCGGCGCCATATGAGAACGGGCCTCAGGGACAGGATGTTTCCATAACCGCGGATGAAGGTCAGACCGTACGATTAAGTCTCTTGCCGAACCAAGTGAATGGAGTCAACTTAAGTTTTACGGTTACAGCGCCAAATGGTTCAAAGTTCGAAGAAATTGTAGGTGATTATATCATACAGAACATAAGCGCAACTCAGGCAGGAGCTTACTTGTTGGAGTCTTCACAAGGCTGTTCTGTGATCATCGATATTACCGTGAACGCATTTGATTGTAGTACTGTAGAAACGGAGTATCGAATTAATGGGACTGGTCAATATTTTACGGGAGAATCAGCTGTTACCATAGAACAGGGCAACAATCTTTTGTTGAGCATTATACCGAACGGGATTGCGTATTCCATAACCGGACCTAACGGCAACGACAAGGCGATGAACACCAATGATTTAACTTTAAGTTCACTATCATCAGCAGATTCCGGTACATATACTTTCACTACTGTGACAGGTTGTATAGAAACTTTAGAATTAACTGTATCTACGCCAGATTGTTCTGCAGTTATGACTGAATATAGGATTAATGGTAGTGGCGATTATATTGTAGGTGAAAGCACATTAACAATAAATGAAGGCTCCACCCTACTCTTAAGTATAATACCAAATGCAACTCCTTATAGTATTGTTGGCCCTAACGGGAACAATAAACCATTAAACGTAACCGATTTAACGTTAAACAATATGAGCCTAGCGGATGCAGGCATCTATACTTTCACAACAAGTGGTGGCTGTGAAGTTACATTAGATATAACTGTTGATGTTTTTGATTGTACACCAGTACAGACGGAATATGAGATAAATGGCGATAATAACTATATACTTGGAGCAACTTCTGTTGATATTGTTGAAGGGAGCACCTTACTATTAAGCATATTTCCAAATGGAAACCCTTACTCCATCACTGGACCCAATAATAACAACAAGGCTTATAATTTACAAGATTTAACAATTCCCAATATTAGTGCGGCAGATGCTGGGACTTATACTTTTAGTGCTTCGCCAAGTTGCCAAGTGACATTAGACGTCAATGTAAATCCAATAGACTGTGGCGTTGTTGAAACTGAATACGATATAAACGGTAGTGGAAATTTTGTTACTGGAGCATCAACAATTATAGTTACCGAAGGAGATTTCTTAGAACTGAGTATTCAACCAAATGGAGCTCCTTATTCATTCTCTATAGACGGACCAAACAACAACAATAAGCCATTAAATTTTGAAGACTTATTAATTTCAAATATTACAGTAGCTGATGAAGGCTTATATACCTTTACCACTTCCGACAATTGTGTTGTAACTTTAGATGTCAGCGTTGAAGCAGCTAATTGTTCATTGGTTCAAACAGAATATGAAATTAATGGCGATTTAAATTACATTACAGGTGAAAGTGTTGTAACTATAGAAGAAGGCAATACAATAGTATTGAGTATTGTACCCAATGGTCAACCATACTCCTTTTCTATTGCAGGACCAAATGACAACAACAAACCTTTAGATTTTCAAGATTTAACGATCTCTAATATTACAGAATCAGATGAAGGCATATATAATTTTACTACTGGGGCTGGATGTATGTTATCTTTAGAAATTATCGTTAACCCTGTAGGATGCAACTCCGCAGGGCTGCAGACAAGCTATAGCATCAACGGTGCAGCGGCGGTAACGGCACAGACTCA
>NZ_FZNV01000016.1 GCF_900188415.1 Maribacter sedimenticola
ACATCAACCCTTCCAACTTAATTTCAACTTCCCAATAAAAAAAATTGAAAAAATATTTGCGTAGCTAAATGACTTCATATATATTTGTAGTCAAATAACTTCATAATGAAATTAAGACGAGACATATTTCAAGCAATTTCCGACCCGACAAGGCGAGCGATATTGGTGTTGCTAACCTCACAAGCTATGACCGCAGGAGCAATTGCTGAAAACTTTAATGCCGCAAGACCTACCATTTCAAAGCATATTCAAATTTTGAACGAATGCGAACTCGTAGAGGCAAACCAACAAGGTCGAGAAATCTACTACGAACTGAAAATTGAAAAAATGAAAGAAATCGATAAATGGTTGGAACAGTTCAGAAAAATTTGGGAAAACCGTTTTGACCAACTAGACAATTTATTATCAACACTTAAAAACAAGAAAAATGAAAAATAATCTGTTATTCGACTTTACTGTCGACAAAAAAAAAAGTACCGTTTTTGTAAACCGAGAATTTGATGCAGACCAACCAATGGTTTGGGATGCTTTTACAAAACAGGAAATCCTTGACCAATGGTGGGCACCACAACCTTGGAAGTCAAGAACAAAGTATATGAACTTTGAAGAAGGTGGACGAAGATTTTACGCTATGGTCGGTCCCGAAGGCGAAGAACATTGGTCCATTCAAGACTTTACTTCAATTTCACCCAAAGATAATTTCCAATTCAAGGACGCTTTTGCAGACAAGTACGAAAACATTAACGAACAAATGCCTTCTGCCAATTGGAACTTGGACTTTAGCGAAGCTGATGGTATTACAACGGTAAAGATTTCTATCAAACACGCAAAACTTGAAGACCTTGAAATGCATATACAGATGGGCTTCAAAGAAGGGTTTACAGCGACATTAAACCATTTAGCAAAGTTATTATCATCTTCAAAATAATTACTACACAATGAGAAAATTATCACTATTCATAGCAACAAGTTTGGACGGATATATTGCAAAACCCAATGATGACCTCAGTTTTTTAAATATCGTAGAAAAAAAAGGAGAAGATTATGGGTATAAGGAATTTACAGATACAGTTGATACAATTATCCTTGGAAGAAAAACTTATGACTATGTGCTAAAGGAAATTGGAGATTCTCATTATGATAATGGAAAAAGAGACGTCTATGTCATTACAAGAACTCCTAAACAAAAAGTGGGTAGAACAACTTTTTACACGGAAAATTTAACCGATTTGGTTAAACAATTAAAATCTGAGAAAGGGCAGAATATTTATTGTGATGGTGGAGCGGAAATAATAAACGAACTTTTAAAAAGTGATTTAATAGATGAATTTATAATTTCTGTCATCCCTATTCTACTTGGAAATGGTACAAGACTCTTCAAGGATGGAAGACCTGAACAAGAACTTAATTTTATTAATGCTAAGACGTATGATCCGGGATTGGCTCAATTACATTACAAACGAATATTAAAAAAATAAGACAATGAAAAAAGCTAAAATCATTTTTTGGACGGCTACAATTATTATAGCACTTTGGGAAGCCGTTATGCCAATGAGTACTTGGATTTTTGCACCAGAGTATATGACAATCGGAACAAAAGCTTTAGGCTATCCCGATTATTTCGCATACGCTTTAGCGATAGCAAAAGTCCTTGGAGTTATTGCGATTGTTTACCCAAAAACACCTGAAAAGCTAAAAGAATGGGCATATTCAGGACTTGCTTTCACACTTATTTTTGCGTTCATAAGTCACGCTTGTGTAGATAAGAACATCGGTTATATGATTATGCCTTTGGCTTTCTTGGGCATACTTGCACTTTCTTACCATTACAAAAACAAAATCAAAACAATAAACTAAAAATCAAAAAAAATGGCAAAACAAATCTTTATCAATTTAGCTGTAAAAGACGTTAACAAATCAATGGACTTTTATACAGCATTGGGATTTACGAACAATCCTCAATTTTCAGACGACACCACAAAATGTATGGTGTGGAGCGATACAATTTTCGTAATGCTAATGGCACACGAAAAATTTTCAACCTTTGCCACCAAGCCAATTGCAGACACGAAAGCAAATATTGCCGGACTTTATTCTTTATCTACCGATAGCGTGGATGAAATGAATGAAATTTTGGAAAACGGATTAAGGGAAGGCGGAAATGAACCAAACGAATTAAGGGATTACGGTTTTATGCAACAACGAACAATCGAAGATTTGGACGGACACACTTGGGAAATGTTCTATATGGATATGTCAAAAATGCCAACGGAATAAAAACTGCCCACAACAACGTGTATAAGCAATAGCGTTTTAGGTGCTAACCTGAACCGTTTTCGCATAAATTAAATATATTGTTATCCGAAAAGTAGTTGCTTAAAACCCGCTACTGCTCATACACAAAACCGTT
>NZ_FZNV01000015.1 GCF_900188415.1 Maribacter sedimenticola
GCGTCCGCATTGGCGGTGATGTTGGAGGTATTGTCGCCGATGTTCGTATCCTGTACCGTCTGTTCGGACTGTAGGTCGGTGATATCCGAAACATTGGTCGCGATGTCCGAGGTGTTCCGGTCCACATTGGCCCTAATGGCAGTATCGTCATAGGCGAGTCCGCTGATGTCCACGCTCTGGTCGCCGCCAAGGTCGGTGATGGTCAGTTCGGTACCGTCAAAGTTGATCGCCGTGTTGAACTCGTTGGAATCGCTCAGGTCCCCGTCCGCCAGGTTGTGCGCGGCAATGGCATCCGCATTGGCGGTGATGTTGGAGGTGTTGTCGCCGATGTTCGTATCCTGTACCGTCTGTTCGGACTGCAGGTCGGTGATGTCCGAAACATTGGTCGCGATGTCCGAGGTATTCCGGTCCACATCGGCCCTAATGGCAGCATCGTCATAGGCGAGTCCGCTGATGTCCACGCTCTGGTCTCCGCCAAGGTCGGTGATGGTCAGTTCGGTACCGTCAAAGGTGATTCCCGTATTGTAATCATCTGTGGCATCGGTATCTAAATTTGTAGGAATATTGGTCAAATTGATAAAACTTCCATCAAAATCATCGGAAGCATCCATATCAAATCTTGATATATCTATTGAGGTTTCGTTTGGGTCGTTGGTCAATGATATCAATCCGGAAGAATATGATAAACTTTGAATTTCATTTTGGTCATCTGCATCGGCATCGTCCACATTAACGATAATGGAATTTCCGTTTTCAATACCTATGTAACCGGGTGAATTGTTGGTTTCCAAATTTTGGTTATCACTATGGGCAATTGAAATAACGGTTTCGTCGCCAGCTTCATTGGTATAGGTATATGTGCCATCACCATTATCCACAAGACTGGTTATGGTTTGTGAAGTACCGTCAAAAGTGATGTCATTACCGTTTCCATCAGATAAAAGAATGGTACCATCGCCATTATCCGTAAAGGAAAAAGAACTGGAGGTAACGCCAGAACACAGATTGTTCCAGTTTAAGCCATTATAGTAATAAACACATTGGGTATCCGTATTATATACAACTGCACCGGATAACGGAGTAATTGCCTGCATCTGTGCCGTAGAAAGTCGTGTTAATACAAACGCTTTGTTGGTGCTTTCCAATTCTACAATAGATGCACTATGGATTTGATTAGGGTTTTGTCCGATTTTTACTTGAGCGTGAACGCCAATGGAAATAAAAATCAAAACTAAGAGAAGCAATCTTTTTTTAGGGAACATGGGGATACTAGTATTTATAATGCTAACAAAAATATATCCCATGTTGTAGGAAAGGAAGTAAATGTTGTGTAGGTCTATAAATCTGTAGGGAACGTTTAAGTACTCATTGGTTAATCGGATTTTTTGACCGTTTATCCTATTTTTGTAGCAAGTACCCTTAAGGAAAAACCAATTTGCCCTATTTTAAATTTGGAAAACCTTACACATAAAAGTTATCGGGCCAAATACAAAAAGCCTTGGTAGTTCAATTCTTCATCGATGAGGGCAATGGTATAAAAATAAACACCCGCAGGTAATCCTTTCTCGGCGTTTAGGGGAATATTGTTCAAATTAGAAAATCCAATAAATTCATTGGTATAGTTCTCGAATTCAAAAACCTTGAGCCCGTAACGGTCATAGATTTGAACTAAATTATTTCCTTTATCCATTATTTCCGGGATAAAAAAAGTGTCGTTTATACCGTCTCCATTAGCGGAAACAATATAGTTATCCAAAGTCAAGACCTCTTTTGACAAGGGTTCATACGGAATTTTGGATACCCCAAGGGTTAAAATTTCATAATCATCAGGAACAAATTCCTCTGTACTTACAATACCTTCGTTTACGGTACCGGTGGCGGCACTGCCTGCTAAATTGACCCACCTTCCTGAAAGCTTACTGTAGCCTACGGGGATGATTTTAGTGACATCGTCCGTAAGGTCTTGTAAGCCACTGCGGGTATTGTACGTGAGGGAAACAGTACTGGGTACGTTACCTTCCAAACGCCAAAATTCCTGATCGCTGACCAATTCGATATCCAATGCCGTATTTAGCGTATTATATGTGCCGGGGAATGAGTTTGGATTGTTGGCATCCTCATAAAAATATGCGCATTTTGCAAAAAGATTTATACTGGTTGATCTTATGATTAACGGACGTAGAAAAGTCCTGTCACCTATAGGAAAAATAAATTCCTGTTTGTTGGTAATGGCTGCATACCCTTCAACCTTAGATAGGTCGTTTTCTCCCGTATAGAAGGAATCATCCAAAAAGGTATAAAAAATCTCAGGTTGGGTCAATGGTGTACGGACATTGCCCAGAATAAAATTGGTATTGTTGCTATTATTGACCCCTAGGGCCAGCAATAGGTCGTTCTCCAATGCAATTTCCACATCATGGAATTGCGGCGTAAATTCACCGGAAACCATTAAAGGTGCTGTGCCGTAAAAACCGGTCAATCCCAAGTTGCCGTCCATAGGTGAGGCATTGATAAAGTTGGTGTGAAAACCCAGGGAACCCCCTTCGTGTATACGTAAATTTCCATTATTGTACAGGGCAGTTTGGGCAGATGCGGTTGAGCCGATCAGGAAAAAAATAAGTAGATGTAGCTTGTTCATTATTCCTTTGTTTTTTCTAACATCAATTGTTTAATTTCTTCCATTTGGGCTTTAAGGAGTTCTATTTCGTTGGCCATATCCTTATTGGTCGTTTCCAAGGCCTTAATTTTCTTTTCCTGCTCAATGGTATGTAAAAATAACTCTTCTATTTTTTCTAGGTTGATTCTTGATGCTTCACCTAAATTCCAGAAACCTTGTTCTTTAATAGCGGCTGCTGATTGTATTCCTGGTAGGTGATTATTTTCTTTTACAAAAGCTTCTATTTCTTCTAAACTTTGAAATTTATATTTAGGGTTTAAAATGGAATTTCCTAAGAAATATTTTTGAAAAACGTAGTCGGGGTGGACAACTACAGTTTGGACAGTAACGGTTCCTCCAATATTTATATTACCACCTGTTTGGATATTTTGAAGTCCAAAATCTGGAACAATTTTATTGCCATCAATTCCAGAGCCCATATCAACATTGCCAATACTACCATCAACTATTTTATCAGAATTTACAGCATCATTTTGAAGTTCATCTAGACCAATAGCATTGTCATCAATTTCTCCTGCGCCAATGGAATTTGGTGTTAAATCTATGGTTACATTTCCTAATAATGCATTTGCTGCACCGCCTATTGTTATGGTTGAATTTGGAGAGCTTATATTTCCACTTCCTGTTGGTGTCACTGGAGCCCAAACTACGTTACCTCCGGAAATTGTTAACACCTCGTCGTTATTACCAGAGGCATTCATTTTTGTAGGTTCAATTGTGCTGTTTTGAATGTCTTCATTTAAAATAGTTGCATTTAAAATTTCAGAAGTGGTTACAGCATCATCCCTTATTTCTGATTGGCCAACAGCATCTACTCTAATTTCAGATGCATCAACTGAATCAGGTGCTAAATCAGATGCTGTTATGGAGTTATCTATTATTTGTCCTAATTCACCTCCAGAGATAGAACCGTCAGCAATTACTGTTGCTGAGGTGGGGCCAGTTACTTGGCCAACAAGATTATCTACGTCGAAAGCTGTACCATTGAGTGTTAGCCCATTTCCTCCAGAATATGTTGTGCCTCCCGCATCTGGTGCCGGAGCCCAAATTGTACCGTTCCATTTAAGAACCTCGTTATTTGCTGCGCCCATTGGGTTAAGGTCTTCTGCTAAA
>NZ_FZNV01000014.1 GCF_900188415.1 Maribacter sedimenticola
CCATTGGATACGGCGGTTGAAATCGCCATATTGGAAAACGACCTGGGCATACCGTCCGATGGAACGATAGCCACTACGGAGCCGTCCAATGGTACGGTAGCCATAAATGATGGTGGAACGCCAGACGATATCAGCGATGATACCCTTATCTATACCCCTGACGATGGTTTTGAAGGTACGGACAGTCTGGAGTATACGGTATGCGATTCGTTGGGCAATTGCGATACCGCAACCATAACGATTACGGTAGGCGAACCAGAGGAATTGGATGCTGTGGACGATGTGGCCACAACTACAATGGATACAGAAGTTGAAATATTAATTTTGGAAAATGACTTAGGTGTTCCTGAAATAGGTACAATTACAGTAACGGAGCCATCAAACGGAGTAATAGAAATCAATGATGGTGGTACTCCAAATGATGTTTCTGATGATACAATACTTTACTTTCCAAATGAAGGTTTTGAGGGTGCTGATAGTTTTGAGTATACGCTTTGTGATAGTATAGGAAATTGTGATACTGCCGTAGTTGATATAACGGTAACAAACGATAACCCTACAACACCACCGGAAGAATTTAAGATAGAGGTCAATCAAATGGTAACTCCAAATGGTGATGGCAGAAATGAGTTCTTATTTATTAGGGGTGTAGATCAAATTCGTAATAGTTCTTTAAAAATCTTCAATAGATGGGGAGTGGCAGTGTATGAAGGAGAGAATTATAATAACCAGAATAATGTATTCGACGGTAGGTCAAGAGGAAGGTCTACGTTAAGTGTAGATGAGTATCTTCCTGCCGGTATATATTATTATATCTTTGAATATACCACATTGGACGGAGTAAATAATGTAGATAGTGAATATCTATATATAAGTAGATAATAGTTTTAAATATGAATATTAAAAATAAATTATTAGTTGTACTAAGTGGGTTCTTGTTTTACTGTGGAACGGTAATGGCACAACAAGATGCTCAGTACACTCAATATATGTTTAATACCATGAGTGTCAATCCGGCCTATGCAGGGTCAAGGGGGCAACTTAGTATAACAGGTTTGTATAGATCACAATGGGTAGGTTTGGAAGGAGCTCCAAAAACACAGACGTTGAACATACAATCCCCTATCAGAAATAGCAAACTGGGCTATGGTGTATCTATAGTTAATGATGAAATAGGAGACGGGGTAGTTCAAGAGACATATTTTGATGCTGTGGTATCCTATACAGTTGATGTTTCTGCAGAAGGTAAATTATCATTTGGTCTTAAGGCCGGTGGAAATTTATTGAATTTGGACTTTAATAAGTTGCGCAATTTTGATGAGGAACCTGTAAATGCGGATAATATTGAAAATAGGTTTTCACCTAATATAGGGGTGGGACTTTATTATCATTCCAATGAGTTTTATGCAGGATTATCTGCTCCAAACTTATTTCAAACAGAGCATTTCGATAACTCGCAAAGAGATGCGGGAAGTGTTCAATTTTTGTCAAAGGAAAGAATCAATTTTTATTTGATAACGGGGTATGTGTTTGACTTAAACGGTAATTTAAAATTTAAACCGGCCTTATTGACAAAAGTGGTAGGTGGTGCTCCTTTACAAGTAGACATGTCCGCCAATTTTATGTTCAATGAAAAATTCACTTTTGGTGCGGCTTATAGATGGGATGCTGCACTAAGTGCCATGGCAGGTTTTCAGATATCCGATCAATTTATGATAGGTTTGGCTTACGATAAGGAAACAACAGATTTGGGAGGCACACAGTTTAACGATGGTTCATTTGAAGTATTGTTAAGATATGAATTGGTGAAATCCTTTCAAAGACTGGTATCACCTCGTTTTTTCTAAATGGAAAATATTACTATGGGACAAAGAGTACTATTAATACTTGCGCTACTATTATTTGGTCATGATTTTATCCATGCTCAAGAACGATTAATTGAAAAGGGCAATGAAAAATTTGAAGCTTATTCATTTAGTCCGGCAATCGATATTTACAAAAAGGTTTTGGATAAAGGCTATGTTTCTGCAGATTTGCTTAGGAAATTAGGTAATTCCTATTATTATAATGCTGATTACAAAGATGCGGCCGATACCTATAAAAAACTTGTAGCGGATTATTCTGCGGAAGCCACGCCAGAGGACTACTTTAAGTATGCCCAAACGCTAAAATCGTTAGGGGATTATGAAACTTCAAATTCAATAATGAAAAAATTCATTGAAGTTACAAAAGGAGATGGCCGCGCAACTGCTTTTACGGAAGACCGTGATTTCATGCAGGAAATAAAGGACAATTCAGGAAGGTATAATATAGGACCTTTTGAATTTAATTCACCCTATTCAGAATTTGCACCTTCTTTTTATAAGGAAGGGTTAATATTTTCTTCTGACCGTGATACCGGAAATTTTGCTCGATATCGTCATACCTGGAATGCCAAGGACTTTTTGGACCTCTATGTGGTTAATGCGGATAGTGCATCTATCAACAAAGTAAAAAAGTTGGGTGAGAATGTAAATACACGATTACATGAATCCACTTCTGTTGTGACAAAAGACGGTCAAACATTATATTTTACAAGAAATAATATTGTAGACGGTAAGTATGTAAAGGACGAACAGGGAATCATTCGTCTAAAAATTTTCCGGGCTGCCATGATGGAAGATGGTACTTGGGGAGAAATAGAAGAACTTCCTTTTAACAGTGATGCATATTCTATAGCAAACCCTGCATTAAGTCCAGATGAAAAAACACTTTATTTTGTTTCGGATATGCCTGGTACATTTGGAGAATCGGACCTGTATATGGTTACAATAAATCAAGATCGTACTTTTGGAACACCACAGAATTTAGGTCCAAATATAAATACAGAGGCACGTGAAACTTTTCCTTATATAACAGCTGGGGAAATTTTGTATTTTTCTTCTGATGGACATCCCGGTCTAGGAGGTTTAGATGTTTTTGCAACCAAAATATTACGTCAGGATTTTACGGGTAAAGTTTTAAATGTTGGGGAACCGGTAAATAGTAAAGGAGATGATTTTACATTTATCTTCAATGAAGAACTGCGTACCGGCTACATGGCCTCTAACAGGGAGGGCGGTCTTGGATTTGACGATATATATAGCTTTACGGAAACAAAACCATTAGTGTTTGACTGTATACAACAGGTTACGGGTACGGTTAGGGATAAAATAACCAATGAAGTATTGGTCGGTGCAACGGTAAAGGTTATAGATGAGGAAAACAATGAACTTTTTTCTACAATTACGGATTCTAAAGGTACGTATAGTTTAGAACTGGATTGCAACAAAGGCAATTTTGTAAGAGCGCTTATGGAAGGATATATTCCTTTTGAAGAGTATATTGGAATATCGGACGGTAAGCCCAAAATCATTGATTTTTATTTGGAAAGAGATAGGATTACCGCCGGTTTTGGTGATGATTTGGCCAAGTTGCTACAGTTGAGCACCATATATTTTGATTTTGATAAATATAATATTAGAAAGGATTCTGAAGTGGAAATTGAAAAAGTTATCGCCGCCATGGAAAAGTATCCAAGTTTAAAATTAAAGGTAAATTCGCATACGGACAGTAGGGGAGCAGCATCTTATAATCTATGGCTTTCACAGAAAAGGGCAGAATCTACCATAAACTATATGATCAAGAAAGGTATAACCAATGATAGGTTGGTAAGTGAAGGATATGGAGAGACCAAATTGTTAAATGAATGTGCAGATGGTGTAAAGTGTAGCGCTTCTAAACACGATATTAATAGAAGATCGGAATTTATAATATTAGAGTAATTTTTACGTATAATTTTAGGTATAAAAGCAACCATATAATGGTTGCTTTTATCATTAATATCTATACTTATCTATATTTTATGTAGTATTATATCAACTTAAATAGGCTATTGTAGCTAGTGCTTAATCGATAAATTACCAATTCACAAAGCTTTTATTTAAGAATTTTTTTTGAGCAAACAGCAACAATCTATTCATTCACTTAGTATTACACCTACTACACAACAAAATTTAGTACTGACCTATCTCTATGTTTATTTTAGCAAGTGATTTATGTGGTTTTTTTTTATTTAAAATAAAACTGCTTATTGAAGGCATTAAACTATGAGTTTAAAAAACATTTTTTCAGTACTATTTTTATTGTTGATTTCTACCGTTGTTTACAGCCAAGAAACGTTTAGGGATAATTTTACATTTCGCAATTATGGCAATAATAATGGAAGCAGCAATTTTAGTGGAAATTGGATAGAAGGTAATGATGATAATAGTCCATCTAATGGTAGAATAGATATTAACACTCCATTTCTAGGAAATGGTAGATTGCGTTTCGAAGATTTATCGAGTAACTTTCATAATATCAGAAGATCAGCTGATTTAAATGGGGCAAATTCGGTAACATTGGCATTTGATTTTCAAACACAAGGGTTAGATAATCGAGAGGAATTAGCGATACAGGTTTCGTCGAATGGAACAAACTTTTTTACAATTGGTACTTTTGGAGGTTCGAATAGTGGTTCATTTTTTCAGGATATTACCGCATTTGCTTCTTCTAATACGACATTTCGATTTTTATCCAATAATAGAAGTTGGGAAGCTAATGAATTCGCATATATTGATAATTTTTTAGTTACCGCAAATTTCCCAACAATGGTAACCATTGAAGATGTTACTGTAAATGAAGATGCCGGAACGGCAACTTTTACAGCAACAGTTGGGGGTGTAAATGCTTTAGGTCCTTTTACTGTTAATTACCAAACAGTGAATATTTCTGCTACAGCAGGTTCAGATTATACCGCTACTAGTGGGACATTGACCTTTACAGGAACAGTTGGCAATACTGCTACTTTTGATGTTCCCATTTTAGATGATGGCTTGCTAGAAGGAGCCGAAACCTTTAGGGTTCAAATGTCTAATCCATCAAATACTAGTGTAGTTGTTTCAGATACTGCTATTGGTACTATAGAGGATGATGAGGGGGTAATTATGACCAATGGCTCAACATCAACTCAATGTAGCGGTGTATTTTTAGATCCGGGAGGTTTAGGAAATTATGGCAATAATTTAAATGTAACACACACGCTTTGTCCAGAACCAGGGTTTGATTATGTTGCGGTAGATTTTACTAGTTTCGATATGGAAGCTGGTGATGATTTTTTGTTCGTATATGATGGTAACTCTACAGGAGCTACACTTATAGGGGTTTATGACAATGATAATATACCATCTTATATATCAGGTTCAGCCGCCGGAGGTGGATGTTTAACATTTAGATTCACCTCGGACAATAACGGTTCTGGAACAGGCTTTCAAGCTGATATTGGATGTTATGTAGAAGGTCCTGAAATTATAATAACAGATATCTCTTTTGATGAAGATGTAGGTAATGCAATTTTTACTGTTGAATCAACAAGGGCTCCACACGGTATAAATACGATATTTGGTTTTTTTGAAACAGATTTTACAGTCGATTATACTACGGTAGATGGTTCGGCATTAGCAGGTAGTGATTATACCGCCGTTACCGGAACACTGACATTTAGCGGTGAAGTTGGTGACATTAGAACTATTTCGGTACCTATCGCCAATGATGGAGTACCTGAATTCGATGAGGACTTTACTATTATGTTTACGGGGGCAAATGCACCCAACAATGGCGATGTAAACTTTAGTGATACCGGTAGGGGTACAATTAATTCTCAAATTTTAGCCAATGTACCATTAAGTTTATTTAGACAATTTGATGGTAAATATGATTATGTGACCACTGGCGGCACTATGCGTACACAAAGTAATAATGGAAATGCATGTGCCATTCAAGCCACATCTACAAATCAATTAGTTTCGGATATTCCGGTAAATGGAACTATTGCCGCTGCTTATTTATACTGGGCGCATTCAAGTTATGTTAGGGATGAACAGGTAACCTTTGAAGGTCAGACTGTTAATGCGGGTTTTGTATATCAAACCACCTTTAATGCCAACGGAACAAATTTAAATTTTTATGGGTATGTTAGTGATGTGACAGCCTTGGTTAGTGGTATAAACAACATCAATACTAATAATTTTGATTTTTCTGGGCTGACCATAGATACTTCTAATAATTTTTGTAATACACAAACAGTACTAGGCGGGTGGTCTTTAATGGTTTATTATGAAGATCCTTCATTACCTGCTGTAAATATAAATATATACCAAGGTTTTGACGGACTTCAAAATAATTCGCCAGGTACTCCATTTACATTAGATTCATTTTATGCTATTGCAGGTGCAGGAGCTAAAGCAACTTTTTTATCCTGGGAAGGTGATGATACCTTAGGTTCAAGTGGGGCAAATCCTGAACGTTTGACGATTACTAACCAAGCCAATACTACATTTACCTTGACAGGGGATGGCGGTCAAACAGGAAATAATTCATATAATGGAACAATTTATGATAATACGGTGACTCCTACCAATTACAACCAAACAAATGTATATGGGGTTGATTTGGATACTTATGATATATCAACCTTTATTGCTCCTGGAGATTCACAAGTTACCGCCACTGTAAATGTTGGTCAAGATTACGTTATAAATATGGCTGTAGTAATGAAAGTGCCATCTAACTTAATAACAGGTACTGTATTTGAGGATATTAATTATCCAGGTGGTGAAGGTAGAAACCAGGTAAACGCCGCTGGTTTAGGAGTGTCAGGAGCAATTGTTGAATTATTTGAAAGTAATGGAACTTTTCGTGAAAGAAAGAATACGGATATAAATGGAGATTACTCATTTGCTGGTATGGAAGATGGGGACTATTTAATTAAGGTAGTAAACTCTACTGTACGTTCAAATAGAACAGGTGGGCTAAATTGTACGGAATGTTTTCCAGTTCAAACCTATCGATCATTTGGTGATGCTACAACGATTAACGAGGTTACTACCGAGATTGGAGGAGCCAACCCAAGTGCAACTTTAGATGCTGCATTAGGGGTTTTGAATAATGCACAATCAGTTTCAAGTGTTACCGTTGCAAGTAATGGTGTAACGGATATAGATTTTGGATTTAACTTTAATACAATCGTAAATACAAATGAGGATGGGCAAGGTTCCTTAGAGCAGTTTGTGGTTAATTCTAATAATTTAGATCAAAACAATTTGGATATTGAAGCAAATTCAATTTTTGATCCAGCAGCAGGGGAAGATGTTTCTATTTTCATGATTCCACCTACTGGTGATTCTTTTGGTAGAACGGCCGATGCAAATTTCGCGAACGGGTATTTTGATATACTGTTTTCTAACGGAAGTCCTCTATCTATTATTACAGATAATAATACTGCCATAGATGGGCGAACGCAAACAGCATATTCAGGAAATACGAATACTGGAACGTTAGGTTCGGGTGGTAGTTCCGTGGGTGTATCAAATATGATATTACCTAATTATGAGAGACCTGAAATACAGATACATAGAAATAATGGAGATGTATTTATAACAGAAGGTACCGATGTTAGTATTAGAAACCTTTCAATCTTTGCAAATAATAATTCGGGAATTAGGGTAGATGCAGGTTCGTTAACGGCCACTGCAAACATTATAGGAATGGATGCAACTGGTGTTACCGCTAATGATTTAAACGTAGGTATTGAGAACACGGCAGGGAATTTAATTGCCGACGGTAATTATATTGCAAATACAGGTAATTATGCTATAGAGATTGATGGTGGCACTTCTAATATTATTAGAAATAACCATTTGGCCAATAATGGTAATGCTGCTTGTGATGATGCTATTTTGATAACTGCGGGTTCAGGTATTCAGATATTACAAAACTTAATTGAATCTTCTGCTTCTACCTCTATAGATGGCGAAGCGGGTTCTGGTAATATTATAATATCAGAGAATTCATTGACGACTTCAGGGGAAGATGGAGGTAACTGTAGCGGTAGTCCTCAGCAAATGGCAATAAAACTTGCTGGAAATAATTCAGAAATCACGAGCAATAAAATCTATACTAACGGTGGCGCTGGTATCAGTATAGTAGGTGGAGCATCTAATTTAATTAGTCAGAATTCAATGTATGCCAATGGTACAGCTACTCCTGCTTTAGGAATTGATTTAAATGATGATGGCGTTACATTAAATGACAATGCGGATGGAGATTCTGGTCCTAACGGGTTAGAAAACTTTCCTGTAATTTCAGGAGCATATTTGGCGGGCACAAATCTTGTGGTAACCGGTTGGGCAAGCCCAGGAACCATTGTAGAAGTTTTTTTTACCGACGTAAATGAAGGTACGGCTGCAAGTGGAGATAATCAATTAGGGTTAACGCAAGACTATGGTGAAGGGCAAATATATATAGGCACAGGAGTAGAAGGTAGTATAAACGATCAAGATAGTGCAACATCCGCATATACAGATGCAGATGGTAATACGGATAATACCAATAAATATAAGTTTGTGTTTCCTCTACCCCCAGGAACCGTTTTAGGAGAGTTAGTAACAGCTACAGGCACACGGTCTAATTCAACCTCTGAATTTTCACCTATTGTTGAAATAAGTGCGTATACGGTTATTACCAATAGCAGAATAACGTACAGGGTAAAAACAAATTAATATTTTCTATATAATCATGCATTCTTTTTAACAAACTTATTTATAACAAATTTGTTAAAAAGAATGCATCTGATTTAAATGCTTTTGATAAAATTTTTTAGCCCTGAAAAAGAATAATTTTCCAACACTTTTTCTTTGGATTCTTTAATCCAATTCTACAGTTCTACAATTTTTTTGACTCCTGTAACCTACTGAAATTAGGGTGCGTCCTCGATAAACAACCACCAATGACTAATGCGTAATTGGAATTCGCTAACCTCATGTTTGCCTATCTATACTGTGCAAATATCAGCGTACACAACATTTATTTTAAGGAGCACTTGTTATAATCAATATTTGTGTTAAGTGAAAACTGGTAATCCGTTTAATCGAGAAATAAACGGATGAATCTAAGAAGCACTTATAGAATAACCTATATGACCAACGATTTTTTGAAAGTGGAATTGAATATAAAAAGTATGAAAAGTCAGACTACCACAACCTTGAATTTTGCCATTAAAACAGTTATGGTGATGATTGCATTGATGTTGTCGGGGATTACTGTGGCACAAACAACGGTAACCTTAGAAGACCAATGTAATTGTGAAGTACTTCAAGGTACAGATGTTTCTACCCCTGGGTCCATAACTCCTGCTGGTGCAGATTTGGGAGACTTGTATGTAAATACGGATACAGGAACTATTTACTATTGGAATGGAACATCATGGGAATTGACTTCTACGGATGACCAAAATCTTCAAAATTTTAGTTTTGATCCTTTGACCAATATTCTTTCCCTTGAAATTGAAAACGGAAATACCGTTACTGCGGATTTGTCAACTCTGGACAGAACGGCATCAGAGATTATATATGATAACTCAACCTCATTATTATCGGCGACAAATGTAAAGGATGCTATTGATGAAATTAATGCAGCGGCAGGAACCGTTGCTTTGGTTGATAATGGCGACGGCACCTATGATTTTACAAGTGCGGATGGTAATATTACCACTATTGGTGACACTTCTATATCCACACTTAACGATAATGGTGATGGTACATATACTTATACGGATGAATCGGGTTTTGAACAAACTATTGATACCAATTCGCTATCCATTTCCAATACCATTTCCGGTAGTAGAATTGGGACGATAACAATGGCAGATGGTACAACGGAAGACATCAACGAGACGATAACCGATATCAGTGGTACCTTGACCACGGGCAACGAGATCGGTGTCTATGAAAAGGAGGACGGTACCACGGTATCCATCCAGGAGACGATTACGAGCATAGTGGACAACAACGACGGAAACGTGACCTTGGTGAACGAGGCCGGTGCCAGCGTAACGATTGCGAAATCTGATATAACGGCGAACCCTGACGGTACCTATACCTTTACGAACAATGACGGCAGCGATGTGATCATCGATACGAACGGATTGGTGATCAGCAACCTTGTAGCGGGTAACCGTATAGCAAC
>NZ_FZNV01000013.1 GCF_900188415.1 Maribacter sedimenticola
GTGCTGTCCAACATACAGTCCAACATGGGCATAGAGTTCGTGGACCAACAGCCCACAAACACCAAGACCGCTACCATACTGGACGACGACAACATCCCGGGTACCACCGGCATCTCGTTCGACCCTACCGATGTTATTGTAACAGAAGGTGTAGATCCAGAGGCTATCTTTACAGTTAACTTCACCGGAGAAATTACACCCGGAGAAGACGTGACCGTAGAATATGTTACCTATGACGGTACTGCAATGGATGGTTTTGATATGACGGCACAAATTGGGTCGTTGACATTCAACAATGGAAACTATACCGCAACAATTAATATACCTATTCTTGATGATAGTTATATAGAGCCGCAAGAGGCATTTACGGTAGAGCTATCAAACATACAGTCCAATATGGGGATAGAGTTTTTAGATCTTCAACCTACCAATACGGATACAGGTATCATTAACGATAATGACAATATTTTGGGCACAACAGGTATCTCTTTTGATCCTGCCGATGTCATTGTAACCGAAGGTGTTGATCCAGAAGCAATATTTACGGTCAACTTTACAGGATTGATTACCCCTGGAGAAGATGTCACCGTGGATTTTGCTACCTATGATGGTACTGCTGTTGACGGTTCCGATATAACTGCACAAACTGGTACGTTAACCTTTAACGATAATAATTATAGCGTAACTTTTGCCATACCGATATTAAATGATGAAACCATTGAACCAATAGAGGAGTTTACCACGGTATTATCAAATATACAGTCCAATATGGGGATAGAGTTCCTAGATCTTCAACCTACCAATACGGATACAGGTATCATTAACGATGATGACAGCGATCCATCTACTAAAGGTGTAGAATTTGATCTTACATCCATAACCGTAAATGAGGATGCCGGTACGGTAAGTATAGATGTTGTACTTAACGCACAGGTTCAAGAAGAGTTCACTGTTGAATACTATACCGTTGATGCCACCACAATTGAAGGTGACGATTATATTGGCGTTCCAAGAAATTCACAAACCTTGACATTTGGCGGTATTCATGCGAACACACAGACCATTGTCATAAATATTATAGATGATATTATCATTGAAGATCCTGAAAATTTCAGGGTTATCCTAGAGAATATTTCATCACCATTGGTAGGTATACTTTCCAATGATATTACAACGGTGACCATTGTAGATAATGATGGTGATGAAGGTTGGCCTACCGATGTTACTATTGAGGCTTGTGATAGCATACCTGAGGTTTATGAAATCACCTCGGATAGTACATGTGCCATATCTGTAGCGTATGATGAATTAATTGAAGGACAGGATGATGAATGTGCTACGGAATACACAATTACGAGAACATGGACGGTTACAGATTGTGTAGGCAATGTGCGCACCCACACTCAGGTAATTACAATTGAAGATACCGTTGCACCTACGTTCAACGAAGAATTGCCACAAAATATGACTGTGGAATGCAACATGGTTCCAGATGCGGTAACACTTACGGCTACGGATACCTGCGACCCTAATATTGATGTGGTTTTTGAAGAAACCATTACCAATGATGCCAACTGTGCCCTTGGTTACACTGTTACAAGAACTTGGAACGCAACAGATTGCGCAGGTAATAATGTTGAGCATACACAGGTAATAACAGTTGAGCCCACGGGACCAATTATGACAGAGGCCTATGAAGAGGAAATCTCCATCATATGTGGGGATGAAATACCGGCTGTACCTGAATTGATATATACCGGTGGTTGTGATAATTATGAAGTGGTATTCAATGAAGAAACCCAATATGCCACTGATAGTGATGACTTCATGATCATCAGAAATTGGGAGTTAACAGATTCTTGCGGCAATACGGCATCGTTTGAACAAATCATCTTTGTTCTTCAACCTCAGCTAGAAGAGATAACGATCAATATCTGTATTGAAGACCAGCCAATTGATTTACTAAATTATTTACCACAGGATTTTGACCAAAACGGCACATTCATGATTCTTGAAGGGGATGTGGTCCTTGAACAAAGTTTCTTTGACCCAATGAACCATGAGCCTGGAGAATATAAAATAGCTTACAGTTCTACAGAAGGTACATGTAAATACTATGTAGATTTTACGGTCTTGATAGATACGGAATGTGTACCATGTGGTAGAGGTGAAATTGTATTGTCCAAAGCGGTAACCGCAAACGGAGATGGTGTCAATGATTACTTTGAGATAAAAGGTGTGGAATACTGTACGTTTAGTTTTGACATTATGATCTTCAATAGATGGGGAACCAAGGTGGCGGAAATTCAGGATTACCAAAATGATTGGGGTGGTGTTGCTCCTAGCGGATCATTTGGTCAATCTGGTATGTTACCAACCGGTACTTACTACTATATCATTACGGCAACCGATAGGGAAACCGGTAAAATACTTGAACCTTTTAACGGATATATATATCTGGGAACCGAATAAGAATAATGTAAAGTGTAATGTTGCCCCTTTATGTTCGGGTCAACATTACACTATTTAAATCTTAACATACATACTTGTTAAAACATTCATTTTAAGCATTGTACATAAAATTTATCACGTAATAATTATATCTGATAATAGCATCAGTTCATCGAGTAAAATGTATAAGAACGAATTTTACAAGGCAATGACCGTCTAATTTTTAAAAGTATGTAGCATCAACCTAATTTTGATAACAATAAGATTAACCTACTTATAAAAAATACATAGCGGTAATCGCTAAACCCTGAACTATACCATGAGAAAAGCTCATATTCTTTTAGCCGTACTACTTTTTATGGGTGCCTTTGCCAAAGCGCAACAGCTACCCCAGTTTACGCAATACATGTACAACACCATTTCAGTTAACCCCGCCTATGCAGGTAGCCGGGAAACATTAAATGCCACAGTACTGCACAGAAACCAATGGGCAGGTCTAGAGGGAAATCCAAGAACGAGTACCTTTTCGGTTCATACCCCATTAAAAAATGAACGAATAGGTTTAGGGGTGTCATACATCAACGACCGTTTGGGTTTTGAAAGTACCAATTACTTTTATGCAGATTTTTCATATACCGTTCCCGTTAGCGAGGAAATAAACCTACGCTTTGGTTTAAAGGGTGGCGCAACTAGTTATAACCTGGTTAACCCAGACCCCAATGATCAATTTTTCAATTCTAACTTTAACAGTATTAACCCTAATTTTGGTGCCGGTGTATATATTGGCTCTAACAGATGGTATGCGGGTATTTCTTCCCCAAGAATCCTTAATACCGATTTGAACGAGGGTGAATTTCAGGCATTGGAACGAAATAGTTATTACGCCATTGGTGGACTTGTGTTCGACTTGTCGGCTACCACAATATTCAAGCCTACCATAATTACCAAATTTACCAATGGTGCTCCGGCCACTTATGATTTTACCATTAACTTTTTGTTCAACGAAAAGTTTTGGATCGGTACTTCCTATCGTGTAAACGATGCTTCAAATTTTGGTGCCATGATGGATTACCAAGTATCAAAGGATTTTAGGATCGGTTACGCCTATGACCTACCGACTTCTGCGGTAAGACCATACACAGGAGGAACCCATGAAATTATTTTAATCTATGAAATCAGAAAGAAAGTATTAGGTCCTGTAAAATCCCCAAGATATTTCTAGAACCCTAAATCAAACGCAATGAAAACGTATAAAACCTACTCCATATTAACGCTATTTTTCTTAGTTGGCCAATTTGCCTTTGCACAATTTGCCTCCCAAAAAAAAGCGGATTATTACTTTAGTAAATTCTCTTATGCCAAGGCAATACCGGAATATGAGAGAATGATAGATTCAGATTTAAATTCTGAGTATGCACACCAACAATTGGCAGAATGTTATTTGCTTATTAGAGACTATAAAAAATCCATACCCCATTTTCAGGCGGTAATCAATAATGCAACCTTGCCTACGGATTATTATTTTAAATATGCCATGGCACTATATGCAAATGGTGATTTGGATGAATCTGAAAAGTGGATTAAAAAATATAAAAAATACAATAAAAACGATTCTAGGGTAAAACGCTTTTTAAAGGATGGCAACTTGGCATCTGTAGTATTTAACAGTAGACAACGTTATGAAGTAGAGCCCGTTTCATTTAATTCTACAGATAGCGATTTTGGAATCTCTAGATTTAAGGGCAATCTATATTTTGGTTCATCTAGACGAGATGAAGTTACCGGAGATACCTATGGTTGGAACGATGAACCTTGGTTAGATCTTTTTGTAGTTCAGGAAGATAATGATATGTCCATGCCAAAAAGGTTAAAAGGTAATGTAAATACCAAATTTCATGAAAGTAGCGTAGCGTTTTCTACGGATTACAAAAATGATACGATTATGTATTTTACTCGTAACAATTTCTATGATAAAAAAGAAGGTTACGGAGCATCTAACGAAATCAATCTAAAAATATATACCGCCAAATTTATTGATGGAGAATGGGTAGAAAACAGTAACCTGAGAATTAACAGTGATTATTACTCTACAGGACACCCTTCCGTAAACAAGGCCAGAACCCGAATTTATTTTACCAGTGACCGTCCGGGCGGTTATGGAGGCACAGATATTTATTATGCTGAAATTCATGAACGCGGTGGTATACAGACACCGGTGAACGCAGGACCGATCGTGAATACCGAAGGAAATGAAATGTTTCCGTTCATAAATGAGGAAGGAAAATTGTTCTTTAGTTCAGATGGCCATGTTGGTTTCGGTCAATTGGATGTGTTTTCTACAATTTCCGACGAGGATGGTAAGGTTATCGATATTATTAACTTAGGTACCCCTATCAATAGTTCCAGTGATGATTTTGCCTATTATGGACTTCCTAACGGACTTGAAGGTTATATCAGCTCTAACAGAGAGGGTGGTATGGGTAGTGATGACATCTATAAATTTAAGTTTACGCCTTCATTGGACGTAGAAGGTTATGTTGTTGATGGTGTAAACGAACAAATGTTGGATAGTGTGCAGATAAAACTGTATGATCAAATTACCAATACCATGGTTGCACAGACCATGACAGATGAGAACGGGTATTACAGATTTCCGGTAAATAGAAAAACTACATATATGATAGAGGCGGTTAGAAAAACACACCCTCATAAAAATGTGTATTTCAATACATCAGAAACTCCAAAGGCCCAGAAAATATTAAGGCAAGACATTGTTCTGGAACCTGTTCTTGACCTAAAATTATTGGCGGGACTTAACAAGATATATTTTGATTTCAACAAAAGTGATATACGCCCAGATGCCGCCAAAGAATTGGATAAGGTAATTAAGGTAATGAACCAAACATATCCGGATATGATTATTAAACTGGAATCTCATACAGATCCGGTTGGTAGTCATGCCTATAACGACAACTTATCGGAAAGTAGGGCAAAATCCACTTATGAATATCTTATAGAAAACGGCGTCTCAAAGGATAGAATCGTCTCTTATAAAGGTTTTGGTAAACGTATGCCAATTAACAAGTGTACCAGTAAACAAGATTGCACGCCAGAGGAACTTGAACTGAACAGACGAACCGAATTCCCTATTCTACAAATTAAAAAAGGTAGAAGCGTATCAAAATAAACCAAACAACTGATCAACCATAAAAAAGTCCTTTACCATAACGGTAAAGGACTTTTTAATTTTTTTTTAGAAATAATTCACTTATTTCATAATACCGTCCACTATTCCGTATTCAATAGATTCTTCGGCATTCATCCAGTAATCCCTGTCAAAATCCTTTAGTACCTTTTCATAGTCCTGACCACAATTATCTGCCAATATACGGGCACTAAGTTCTTTTGTCTTTATTATTTCCCTAGCTTGGATTTCAATATTGGAAGCCTGTCCTCTTGCTCCACCACTTGGTTGATGGATCATTACTTGTGCATGGGGCTGTATAAACCTTCTCCCCTTTTTACCTACGGATAGTAATATTGAGCCCATTGATGCCGCCAATCCAGTACAGATGGTAGACACCGGACTTTTAAGGGACTTTATAGTATCGTACATGGCAAAACCAGAAGTAACATATCCTCCAGGGCTATTGATATAAAGCTGTATTTCCTTATCATTCTGCATATCTAGATATAACAACCGATCAATTACATGTTTTGCAGAATCGTCATCAACCATACCCCATAGGAACACCTTTCTTTCTTCCAACAATTTCTCATCTATGGCTTCCTGAATTTTTCCTTTTTTAGCACTCATATTTTAAGTTTATTTATCAATAACAAAATTAAGGAATTAATTGGTAAACAAATACGGCAAAGACCAACTCAATTCTTACCATAAAACCCTTAAAATTTGTTTATGGTCTATTCAATTTTGGTTTCATCTACCGTAACCGTTTTTTCCACTACTTTTTTAATAGGGATGACAACCTTGCCGGTCTTGGTCTTTATAATCATGGATATGTTATCTATGCCTATAACGGTCCCTTGTAGTTTACCAATTTTTACCTTGTCCCCTACTTCATAAATTTTTCGGGTATAAAATGTCCTGAGCAAGTCTCCAACTACTTCCCGCGATCCCAAACCTAATGCAAGGGCTATTGCCAAGAGGAAAGCACCCAAGATAATCGTAAAGTTGTTTGTAACGATTTCAGTATCTACCCCGGCCTGGTTCAAGGCGGTAATACTAACAAATACAATTATGAGATAAAATAGGACATTGCCCAATATTTTGCCCCCTCCCATTCCAATAGAATCAAAGACTTTTATAATTGTTTCCTTGATAATCTTGGCCAGGTATAATCCAATCATAAATATGACCAATGCAGATAATAATATAGGCAGATATCTCAATAAATTGGCTATCTCAGAAGATATGATGGTAAGCCCCATGATATCTGATGCCACAATGATGAACACTAACCACAAAAGCACTTTTATAAATGTGACCAGCAGTTTAGCGATATCTACTTTTAAATCTGCATCACCAAATAATTTGGCATCATTGATTTTTTGACTAAACCGGTCCAATTTAATTGCCTTGAATATGCGTTTTAGTACAAAGGTGGTGACCTTAATGATCAACCAACCAAAAATCATTACGATAAAAGCACCAAATATCCCTGGTAAAGCGGCCGCAATATCCCTAAAAATATTGCTTAACGATTCAAAAGTGAGGTCTTTCCATTTATCAACTGTACCCATTCTTTATGTGTTTACTGCTAGTGTATATAATTATTTATTTGTTTTGAGCATACCTTCTATAATCGATGCAAAATTACCTGTAAACAGGTTGGTCAGCTCCATGACAAGCTTAGCCGCGGCAATGTCGTCCATTACCTTTTTACGCAATTCCGGGGGGACATTTTTCATATCCTCCTCTAAAATCTTAAACGGATTCTTGTCTTGTTCTAACATTAAGGTAGGGTTTTATACATTTCTACTACTTTGGCCTTGGCCCTTTTTAGCCTCATTTTTATAGCACTTGGTTTTATTCCCAAAACATCTTCCAATTCTTTAATAGAAGCCCCGTCCTGATATTTTAAAAGTAACAATGATTTGTCTTCGGGTGCAATTTTCTCCAAAGCTTTCTTTAGCTTATCTACCTGCATCTGCAGCAACAAATCATCGGTTACCTCAATGGGGACTTCGGGTGTGGTCTCAAATTTGACCGAGTTGTCCTTTATACGTCTTTCCTTATTTCTATTGACATAATTTACACAGAAATTATAGGTAAAGGAATACAACCATGTAGAAAACTTTGAAGTTCCCTTAAAGGAACCCAATTTAACAAATAACATTAGAAAGATATCTTGGGTAAGGTCTTCCGCCTCTTTATCAGACCGTGCAAATCCTAGACATTTGTTATATACTAATTTAGAATACCGATCATATAGTTCCCCAAACAAAAGTGCATCCTTTCTTATAACAATTTCACGTACCAAATCAATATCGGAATAATCGCTATAAGCCGTATTGGAAGTTGATTTGTCTCCAAATTGATTTCCAATAATTATAAAACAAAGTCTTTTAAGAAACGTCACTGGTACTATAGGTTTACAAAAAATAAAAGTAGGTTAAAGATTTGGTAATTGATATATTTGATACCAAATGTATTAAAAATGAAAAAAATACTCATCCTTGCCGTTTGTTCCCTAGTCCTTTCCTTTAGTTGTAAAACCGACCGTAGTACACAGGAGAAAGAAGCATCTTCCCCAAAAGAAATAACGATCTTGGAAAAAGTTGCAAATGCGCATGGTTATGATAACTGGAAAGATATAGCCAATATAAAATTTACGTTTAACGTGGATAGGGATTCCTCTCATTTTGAGCGCACATGGTCATGGAACACCAAAACCCATACGGTCATAATGACCACCCGCCAGGACACCATATCCTATAATAGAAAAGCGGTTGATAGCACTACGGCTAGTACAGATGGTGGTTTTGTAAACGATAAATTCTGGCTTTTGGCCCCTTTTCAACTGGTATGGGACCAAAATAATTTTTCTTACGAACATACAGAGCAAATAGAGGCACCTATAAGCAAGCAAAAAATGCATAAACTTACCACGGTCTATGCAAATGAAGGTGGATATACCCCTGGAGATGCCTATGATTATTATTTTGGCGATGATTATATCATTAAGGAATGGGCATTTAGAAAAGCAAACCAAAAAGAACCCAATATGGTGACCACTTGGGAGGAGTATAAGAAATTAAGCGGCCTGAACATAAGTACAATGCACAAAAGACCGGATACAGATTTTTCACTATACTTTACAGGGGTTGAGGTTAAACAATAGGGATTAAAGTTTGATGTATTTTCATCGAAAATCAATAATTCATGAAAGTATCATTTTTTACATTCATCCTATTTTCAATTTTTGGTTATTCCCAAAATACCTTAAAAGCCATAGTAGTTGATAATGTTGATAATTCGCCGTTAGAATTTGTTGGTATTTTCAATACCGAAGACCATACCGTTACCAATGAGGACGGGCGTTTTCAATTTTCCTCATCTTTAGACTCCATTACCATCTACCTGGTAGGTTATGATAAAATACGCACCACCTTTCAAAAAGTTAGTGATACCGTATACCTCAACAAAAGTGTTTTAAAATTAAATGAGGTAACCGTAACCAACCAAAAAACATTATGGCAAAAAATTGGTGATTCCATACGATCAAACTATCCTATTTACCCTTACAAGGAGCGGTTTTTTCTTAGAGGGGTCTTAAGATATAATGGAGAAATTACCAGAATCCAAGATATACAGGGAAAACTAGAAAGGAGAACACTTTTATATACCAAAGATATAGTGCCCAGCACTAAAGATTTTAAGGTTGAATTGACCAATATGCGTAAAGTAGGCTTAGCAAAGGATGAGAACCAAGTATACTTTATTTTTGAAACTTTTTATGAGCTTTTCATGAATTTTACCCCCATTAATGCCACGGGAGATGCTTTTAATTTAACCGAATCTACCTTTGAGAATGAACGTAAGACCAAGCTTGGTTTTCATACCAAACCTGAGTTTATCAATGAAGAAGTAAAAGGCCATTATATTATAAACAATACCAACAACGCCATTGAAAGAATTTACATGACCATACGCTATAAAAACAATCCTTATAATAAGGATGGGGATACTAGATTTAGAACGGTTACCATAGAAAAAGAGATGGCACTTTCCAAATCATCAAACACGAACAAATATTATTTAGCAAATGCAAAATATGAGGTAAAGGTAGAGATAACGGATGACCAGAATTCATATACATCGTTTTATGATGTATCATTTATTCTCACCACAACGGACAATGAAGGGTCCTTTGAGGTCAAAAAAAATGTAAATGCTACCAAAGATTTGTTTAAGATTAATTACCCGTATGACCAAAATTTTTGGAAAGGGCAAAACCAATTATTATTGACTGAAGAAATGTCCAACTTCATTGAAAATGCACAGGACCCCAATAATGAATTTAAAGTAAAAAGCAATATCAAGAATTGATCTAAACGTTCTTTTTCTTTAATAAAAAGGTAAAAAGTAATATTAAAAATCCACAGGCCAACAATACTACAAAGCTTCTGGTAAGACTATAATTTTCTGCCAAAAATCCTAAAATTGGTGGTGCACACAAAAATCCGGCATAACCGGAACCGGCTATAAATGCAATACCCTTGGAAGAATCTACACCCTTTACATTACCTCCTATTCTGAAAACTTCAGGCACAATGACCGAAAATCCTAAACCGTTCAAGGCAAAACCAATTATAGTAAGTATCGTGTCCGCACTTAAGACCATAAGATATCCTAAAATAGCTAAGAGTGCACCTAAAGCCACCAATTTAATTGAACCAATGGATTCATTTATACCATCGCCTAAAAACCTGCCCAGGGTCATAGTTATTTGAAAACCTAAAAAACCTAATCCCAAAAAAGTTTCCGGCGCCAGGGTTATTTCTTTTAAATACAGTCCGCTCCAATCTACAATGGCACCTTCACTACCCATGGCCACAAATGATATAAAACCCAACAGAAGCAAGGGTTTTAGAAGTCCTAACTTAAAAGGTTCCTGTACAAGCTCCTCAGCAGTTTCATGAATAAATTGATTTTTAAATCTAAAATTGACGATCAATACCAACCCCACGGCCAAGAACATGTGTAAGACCGGATTTGATAGCGGACCTATTAAAAAACTGCCCATACCGGCCAAAACGCCACCCAAGCTAAAAAAACCGTGGGAAGCTGACATAAATTTTACCTTGTCCTTTTTCTCTATTTCAGTGACCAAGGTGTTCATGGATATATCCGTAAGACCATTAGAGGCTCCAAATAGAAAAAGGGCCGCCATTAATACATAATAATTAGCAGCCATTAAGGGCAACATAGCTGCCGCACAGCTAAACAGCACTCCATAAAAAGTAGTTTTACCAACACCTACCCTATTAATGATTGAAGATGCAAAAGGAAAAATTGAAAATACACCCAATGCCAGAAAAAAAATGGCAATGCCCAATTGAGATTTATCAATGCCCAAATTCTCCTTTACCGTAGGAATATATATTGCCCACGTACCAAATAAAATATTGATACTTGCAAATACCCATGACGGACCAAAGTAGCGCGCATTTCGTAATATTAAGCTCAATGATTTCATTTAGAATTGGATGTTGATTAAGTAAAATGAAATACTCCGGTTCTATTTCTACCTTCTAATTGGCAAGAACTCCTGCTTTTAAAATTTGACCAAAACGATACATATCTTCATAAGAACAATAAAAAGGAGCAGGTGCCAATCGTATTACATTAGGTTCTCGCCAATCTGTAATTACACCGTTCTCCATTAAATAATTAAATAATGACTTACCGTGACCATGTAAAAATACCGATAGTTGACAACCGCGATCTTTTGGTGTAATTATTTCAAAAGAACTATCAACTTCCTTATCTATTTCATGTAATATAAACTCTAGATAAGAAACGATCTTGTTTCTTTTTTCTATCAAAGCATCCATACCCACTTCCTCAAATAAAGTTAAAGAAGCCAAATATGGCGCTATGGACAATACCGGAGCATTACTTATTTGCCAAGCATCTGCATTTTCCATTGGTTCAAACTCAGGTTTCATTAAAAACCGCGTCTCTTTTTTCGTTCCCCACCAACCCTCAAATCTAGGTATATCCGTTTTACCTAAATATTTTCGGTTTACAAAAATACCCGATGCATTGCCCGGACCACTGTTCATATATTTATAACTGCACCAAGAGGCAAAATCCACTTCCCAATCATGTAAGTTTAGCTTAACATTTCCTACTGCATGGGCCAAATCCCAACCAACCATAGCACCTACTGCTTTTCCAGCTTTGGTGATGGCCTTCATATCCATTACTTGCCCATTATAATAATTTACTCCGCCAATCAATACTAAAGCAAGCTCATCGCCAACCTCATTAATTTTTTGAATAACATCTTCCGTACGCCAATAATGCTCTCCTTCCCTTTTTTTAACTTCTATAATGGTCTCCTTTGGGTCTAAGCCATGAAAACGCACTTGACTTTGAAACATGTATTGATCGCTGGGAAATGCTTTTTCCTCACAGATAATTTTAAAACGCTTTTTAGTTGGCCTATAAAAGGAAACCATTAACAAGTGTAGATTTACCGTAAGGGTATTCATAACGGAAACTTCCTCTGGCAACGCACCTACCACTTTAGCTAAAGGTTCGGCAAGTTGCTCGTGATAGTCCCACCATGGTTTTTTAGCATAAAAATGACCTTCTACGGCCAATTCTGCCCAATCTTTCATGACCTCATCTATAAAACCCTGTGTACGTTTTGGTTGCAGACCCAATGAATTGCCCGTAAAATATATGACCTCCTTACCATTTACCTTAGGAAAGATAAACTCATCCCGGTAAACCCCAAGTTGGTCAATGGCATCCAATGATTTTGCAAATTCCAATGTATTCTTAAACTCCATATCAATTTTTATAAAAAAGTAAAGATAAGCCCATAAACAAATTTAACATGACCAAAACCTATCATTATTCTTTGGTTCGCAATCTCATTTCTATCATGTGATTATTGAAGCCAACTTTTTCATATGCACGTAATGCAGGTTGGTTATCACTATAAACGGTCAACCTTAATTCAGATAACCCATTTGTACTAGCCCACTGACTTAAACGGTTCATAATCTTACCGTTTACCCCTTTTCCCCTATAGGATGGATGCGTATACATAAAGCCTAAATAGGCATAATGTGTATGATCCAAATAGGGTCTGGCAGGTTTTTCCAGTGCATAACCAGTACCCACTATTTTCTCTTGGTCACAAGCTACTATTATAATAGCACGTGGATTGGACATAAGTGCCTCCAAATCATAATAGGTAACCTTTTCATTTTTAATTGTGGGATCCATTGGCCGTTCTGCCTTAATGACTTCCTGCTCATATTCCCTTAAAACTACCAGATCATCTAGGTTAGCTTCTCTAATTTTTAATATCATAGCTATTTCAACAAATATTCCAAACCATTAAATTAAGGCTTAATACGCTATTTTTGCAAAAAGAAACATATGCATTTTCTGTCGCCACTTTTAGAATCATACTTAGCGGATAATTCCCAAGAGGAGCCTAAGTTACTAAAGGAGCTCACGCGTGAAACCCATTTAAAAGTCATACAGCCCAGAATGCTTACGGGTCATTTTCAAGGCCGTGTATTAAGCTTGCTCTCCAAGATAATTAGACCACGAACTATTCTTGAAATAGGTACCTATACCGGATATTCCGCCCTTTGTCTAGCAGAAGGTCTGCCCAATGACGGCATTTTGCATACCATAGATGTCAATGCAGAATTGGAACGCATTCAGCGTAAGTATTTTGACCTAAGTGGTTATGGAACCCAAATTGTTCAGCATATAGGCAATGCCTTGGATATTATTCCACAAATGGACCAAACCTTTGACCTCGTCTTCATTGATGCGGAAAAAAAACAATACGATCATTATCTAGAAGCGGTATTACCAAAAACCACATCTGGTTCCGTCATTCTTTCGGATAATGTCCTTTGGTCCGGTAAAGTAGTGGAACCGTTGGACCCAAAGGATAAGGCGACCAAGGTTTTATTGGACTATAATAAAAAGTTGAGCGAGCATCCTTTATTGGACACCGTACTATTACCCATTAGGGACGGACTTACTTTAAGTAGGGTGAAATAAGCTTGTGGTATATCCTAAAAAAGAAATAAGCGGATAGTGCTCCAAACAGTGCTCCGGCCAAGAGATCTAATGGGTAATGTACCCCTAGATAAATTCTACTCATTATGAACAATACGGGCCAAATAAAACCTAGTACCACCCATGACACATATTTTCGTAGACAAAAAGTCACAAAGGCAATGATGGAAAAAGAAATAGCGGCATGGGCTGAAAAAAAACTATAACTGGACGGATTTTTTACAATCCTGATCATCATTTTTAAATCCTCATCATTATTGGGTCTAGGCCTAGCTACAATCTGCTTAACCAAATTGGTAAGTGTTTCAACAAAAAAAACCATGACCAACAAGGTAACGATCAAGGTAAGGGCTTCCCTTTTGGGATAATTAATAAAAAATAAAATCAAAATCCCTAAAAACAAGGGAATCCATGGAGGGTATTTAGTAACGGTAGACCAGAAAAAATCATAGGGTTGCTCACCAAGGTTGTTTAGATAGATAAAAGCATCACGATCCCATTGTAGAATGCTATCTAACATATGGGTTTACTTTCTCTTTATACTACCTGTAACATCACTTATATTCTTGCCTACGTCGCTTATTTGTTTTTTAACGTCCTTGGCCAAACCAGAGTCTATATCCTTCTTCATATCATCGATATCTTTTTTAATATCCTTAACGAAACTGGTATCTATCCCCTGTTTATCCGCACTTTTTTGTATCTCTTGCTTAATATCCTCGGTGGCATCCTTTAATTGACGCATACCTTTCCCCAATCCCTTGGCAATGCCCGGAATTTTGTCCGCCCCAAAAACCATCACCACTATGAACATAATGAAGAAAATTTCCGCGCCGCTAATAAATAATGAGTACATCATAATCATGCTACAAATATAAACAAGTTTAGTATCCAAATTAAAAAAGCCCCGTAGTTATACGAGGCTTTTATAAAATATATTTTCGTCCTAATCTCCTTTGATACCTTCTTTCATTTGATCAAAATCGCTCTCCTGCTCTTTCCTTGGCCAACTATTGTTGGTCGTATCAATATCCGCAGTTTCCATTTTAGGATCAATTTCCACGCCGGTCAATTCTGAAGTAGATGAAACAACGATCATTACCTCACTGGAGTTCTTTCTCCAAATTTCCGGAGGATAGGTGACATTTTTAGTAGTACCATCCGCGTAGGTATATTCAACGATCAACGGCATAGGCAAACCACCGGGACTATTATAGGTAATCTCATAAAAATATTTTGGCTCTTTAACGGCCGCCCTTTCCGCAGCGGTCATGTTGTCCATCATATATTCCTTAAGGGTCTGGGAAGTCTCTGAAGGCAAGTTGTTCTTCAATTCCGGTGCAACCATACTTGCATCGTCAAACTCTTCCAAATACACAAGTGGTCTAAGATCGGCCTCTGTCATACCACGTTCAGACAAATAAGCCTGCATTTTCTTGTTTGGCTTATCGCTCACATAATATTTTTTGATGTTCTTAACGCCCATATCCACATAATCCGTAGTATAGAACCAGCCTCTCCAATACCAATCCAAGTCTACCGCAGAGGCATCTTCCATGGTCCTGAAGAAATCTTCTGGAGTAGGGTGTTTAAATTTCCATCGCTGCGCATAGGTCTTGAACGCATGGTCAAAAAGCTCACGACCCATAACGGTCTCTCTTAAGATATTCAACGCAGTAGCCGGTTTACCATAGGCATTTGGGCCTAATTGAAATACATTTTCAGGATTTGACATAATCGGGGAAATTGTACTCTGATCGCCGCTCATATATGGAACGATCTTGGCCGGATCACCTCTTCTTGATGGGTATTTCTCATTTGGCGCAATAGCTTCCGGGTACAATTCTCCAAATTCCTGTTCTGCCATATATTGCATAAAAGTATCCAGACCTTCATCCATCCAGCCCCACTGACGTTCATCTGAATTTACGATCATAGGAAAGAAATTATGGCCTACTTCATGGATAATTACACTAATCATACCATATTTTGTCCTATCGGAATAACTACCGTCCGCATTGGGTCTACCATAGTTCCAGCAAATCATAGGATATTCCATTCCCTGATTCTTGGCATGAACGGATATTGCTTTTGGATAAGGATATTCAAAGGTATGTGATGAATACGACCTTAAGGTATGTGCCACCGCCTTTGTGGAATATTCTTCCCATAACGGGTTGCCTTCCTTTGGATACATGGAAACGGCCATTACATCCCTATCGCCCATTTTAACGGCCTGCATGTCCCAAATGAATTTTCTGGAAGTAGCGAAGCCAAAATCACGTACATTTTCAGCCTTTAGCTTCCAGGTCTTTGTTTTGTCGGAAAAACCTTTTTCAGCTGCTTCCGCTTCTGCTTGGGTAACGATCAATACAGGTTTATCATAAGATTTCTTGGCCTGCTCATACCGTTTCATCATTTCCTTGGTATATACTTCCTTTCTATTCTGAAGAACTCCAGTGCCGTCCAATATATGGTCTGCCGGTACGGTAATGTTTACTTCATAATTCCCAAATGGCAATGCAAATTCTCCATTGCCCCAAAATTGATGGTTTTGCCATCCTTCTACATCATTGTAAACCGCCATTCTAGGAAAAAACTGTGCTATGACATAGGCCCTGTTACCATCTTCGGCAAAATATTCATAACCAGACCTTGCCCTATTTACGGTATGATCTGGAATATTATAATTCCATTTAACATTAAAGGAGAACTTTTCCCCACTTTTTAAAGGAGTGGGCAAATCAACCCTCATCATAGTAAAATTAATGGTATAAGGCAATGCCTTTCCAGAATCGTCCTTAACATGTTCAATGACAAAACCTCCATCAAAAGGCTCGGTCATATATTTACCTACAAATGTTTTTGCCTCATCTGCAATAGGCACTCCACTACCATTTTTCAATAAAGCCTTGGAGTCCTTGGTCCTTATGTTCTGGTCTAATTGCACCCATAAGTATTCCAGTTGATCTGGGGAATTGTTGGTATAGGTTATGGTTTCCTCTCCATAAATCTTGGCGTTCTTGTCATCTAACCTAATATCCATTTTATAATCTGCCTGTTGCTGATAATAATCAGGCCCAGGCGCCCCAGATGCGGACCTATACGTGTTTGGGGTTGCAAATTCTTCATAAAGTTGTTTGAACTTACTTTGGTTGTAATGTCCAGGTTCCTTTTCATTGCTTGCCGGTTCCTGTGCAAAGGATACCGCTGTAAAAAGGAATAAAATAGAGGCAAATGCGTACTTTATTCTTATCATTTTGAGTTTGTTTTTAGTGTTCGAAAAATAAAGTTTTTAAAAGGATTTCTTAATGTTATGTTACAAGTTTAACATTCCTTTAGTATGCGATTTAATGAGTACGTGGCTCTTTTTTTTATTATCCACCTTAATATGAACAACATTTTGCTGGTCATCAAAGAGGTCCGTAAGTACCTCGTTCGTTATTCCGATCTGTTTTAATTCATCGCGTTGTATATTGGGTACTTCCAAGTAACAGATTACCATATCCGTATCGTACTTTTTACCAATAAAATCATAAGTAACCGTTTCCCCATTTATTTCGACCACAAATTTGGTGCGCAAATATTTTTCAAGATATTCACGATCCATGGAAGACTCACGATCGGTACCCAATTTTGCAGGTATGCCATACCGTTCATTGATGACACTATTCATGTCATCTATAAATATGCGCGTAATGATCTGCACGGACCGGTCCTTTTCTGAATAATCTACATTAGTAACACTGATATAAAATTTATGCACACCTGTAAAGGCAAAAAAAGGCAACAACAGGGTGAGCAAACCAATTTTAAGAAATTTCATGTTCAATTATTTATGTGACCCTTTGCAAAGTATATGCCAAATTGCAAAATGCTAATCTAATGCATTGTTCTTTCTATAAAGGATACTTTTTTGTCTTAAGTACTCCCAAAGCGCAATACGGTCATGTGTGTCTACCACCTCTTGAAAACGGTAATCTACTTCGCAATAATAGAGAAAATCATCTATTTTTTCCAAAGGTATACGTAAGATTTCCACATATTCCTCATCCGTAAAAAAATCACGGACCCTTTGGGTTCTTTCATATAGTTTGTTTCTTGCAACCCGTTGTTTAAGCATTTTGGTTCGACCGGTAATGGCATTGATAAGCGGATCAAAGCTCATTATAGGGTTTGCGGTAGCAGCTTGTAGTTCACGCTCCGCTTTGGTAGGAATACGTACATATGCATTGGGCAGGCCTAAAGTAGAGGCGGTAACTACCGGATCAATGGTAAGGGTCATTATATCCTTACTTAAATCACCACTAAGGTTGTAGGGGGTTACGGTAACTTCGTCCAATTCTGTCAACGCATCTTCCAGTCCTATGGTAATCATTTTACTTGCCATGATCGATGGCGTAACCACTACAATTTTCTTTTTATACTGTATGGCCGAAAATTCTAACGTATCCATGATATGTACGGGAATGGAAAAAAAACCATTGGTATCCGTTATGGTTGCACGCTGGGTGGTCAAGTTCAAAACATGTGTAGCTGCAACATCGCCATCATCACTGTACACCCTACCTTCCAACTGTTTGGAGCCGTCCGTTTGGGCGACGGCCGTTAGCGTAAAAAAAAATAAAAAAATTAGGAGATTACTCCTCATCTATTTCCTTGAGAAATGTTTTACTGTTCGTTACCAGGGCATCTATCAACTGAAATTCATTCTCTTTCTTTAAGAGCGATTGCGCTGGCATTCTGGTATCACAGTAGATTAAAAATTCATTGATTCTATCTTGTGGTATCTGCAGGTCTACCACAAAGAACGTATCATCATACACTTGGCGTAATACCTCACTGACCTTTAGCTTAGGACCTGTCTCTTCCTTCTCGCTTTGTGATTTAAAAATTGCCCGGAAAATATTGACAAAGTTCAATCCGTTCTGTAGTCCCCTTTCAGATTGGGAAAGGGCAATGTTCTCAACTTCCGTACTACGATCAATTTCATATTCATATTCCTTGAATTCTTCATTTTTTAGCTTTAAAAAACGCTCTTGCTGTTCTGGCGTAATGACCACTTCATCCAATTCGGTCACTTTTTCATTTACCTCTACGACCAACCTATTGTTCTCCAATATATCTTCGGTAATGGTTACTACTTTTATATTGTAGTTAATGGCCGTAAATACCAGTTCATCCCCTACCTTAACATCAATTTTAAATTGTCCTTGATCATTGGTAATTGTTGCTCTTTCCGAGGTAGTGTTTATTACATTTTCATTGGGCACGCCTTGGCTCATGTAAATAACGGACCCTAGCAATGGTCGCCTGTCCATATCTTGTGCACATACCTTTGCCACAGTGAAAATTGCGAATATAAAAAGTAGTTTTTTGGTCATTTATTTGTGTTTAAAAAATCTGATACCTGTTTCTAAGGCATTTAAAATATAAAGAAAAGATATGTAAGCATCATAAAAAAAAAGCCGCCAATAAACTTTTGTTAATTTCTTGGACCTATGAAGCTTCTAAACCGCCTATTTTTCATGATATCAAGGCAATAACAATACCTTTTGCCGAACTTCCATGTAATTGAACCTATATGTATAATATTTCAACCTATAAATAAAGCATAATTAATAGATAATTCTATTTTTGTTACCCACTATTTTTTGCCCTAAAACGCTTAGTATGAAAGCCATAATATTCTTTTTTCTGATTGCATTGTTCACCGTACCAACGGTTACAGGACAAATAAAAATTGGAGACAACCCACAAAATATTGACCCGGCCTCTGTACTGGAACTGGAAAGTTCCTCTAAAGTATTGGTCATTACACGTGTTACCACCGCAGAGATGGATGCCATTTTACCACAGCGGGGTGGAATCGTGTACAATACGGATGCCGAATGTATTTACTATTATGACGGTGTTGCTTGGATCAATTTATGTGATGCGGTCGATTTCAATATCACAAACGACCCTATAATAAATAATAGAAGCACTATTGCCATTACCCAGAGCAATGCGGGCTATAACCTGGAAGTGGCCAAGAACAGTATTTTAGGAAACAATATCGTAGATGGGGGTATTGGGGCCGTAGATATTGCCGATAACTCCATTACACAAGATAAATTGGCCGAAAATTCCGTAGGCTCTAGTGAAATTAGGGAAAATGCCGTGGGTTCCGTAGAGCTAAAGGAACGTAGTATACAAGCGGTGAACATAGCGGAACATACTCCGGGACATATTTTGATTACCGATGAAAACGGAATCGTGGTTTGGCAAGAGGCAGATGCCCTAAAAGGTGCCATTGCGGACGAATTTACCATTACCGGTGACGGTACATTGGAAAATAGGCTGGAATTATCGGAAGGTATACAGCTTAATATCTCCAACAACACCACCTTGATCGCGGACCATATCGTAGCGGATGAAGATACGGATGACACCAATGAACTTGTAGACCTGTCCTTTGATAAACTGACCAATACCCTGAGCATTAGCAAATCTGCTACGCCTGTTGGTGCTTCGGTTAACTTAGAGGCCTTAGTAGGGTCTGATGATCAAGTCTTAACGTTAACAGCTGATAATAAATTACAAATTGAAAATGGCAATGAAGTAGATTTATCTATTTTAAATAATGCTGGTTCTGATATTCAGACTATATCCACTGATAACACGCCTGGTAATATCGAAATTAGTAATGGCAATGAACTTTCCATAAATGTTAATGATGCAGATGCCAATCCAAACAACGAACTTCAGAATATTCAAGAGGTGTTAGCAGATGGCAACAATGCCGGTGGACTATTATTAAAAAATTTAGGAAATCCTGTTGATAATCAAGATGCCGTAACAAAGGCGTATGTTGATGGAGCTGTTACCGGTGTAGGTGGTGCAATTGTAAGTACTCAACCTGGTAATAATATAAGCGATAATGCTGGAGCGTTTTATGATGATCCTGACAATAATCCAGCTAATGAAATTCAAAATATCCAAGAAGTTCTAGTCGATGGAAACAATGCAGGCGGCCAATTAATAAAAAACATAGGAACCCCGGTCGATAATCAAGATGCAGCTACAAAAGCATATGTAGATGCTAATTCTGGAACAAATACTTTAACTGACGGAACTATTTTAGTCGGGTTTACGGGTGATGTACCAACGGAAAGATTTGTTGCTGGCGATGTTGAGATGAACAATATTGGGGAATTTACCATTGTACCCGAGGCAATTACGCCTGCCAAAATAGAACCAGCTCCACTACTTACACCTACTCAAAATCAAATGTTAATTACCAATGCAGCAGGTGTTGTTGTTTGGTCACCTGTAGCCACAACTGTTGGTTCAACAGAACTTGCCGACGGAACTACAATTATAGGTGATGGAACAGCTACCAATCGGTTTAGCGTAAATACTATTGGTTCAGGTCAAATTACCGACGGCAGTATTTTACTTGAAGATTTAAATGTAAATAACGCAGTCAACGGACAAGTCATTAAATGGGATGCAAATTTAAATGGTGGACTAGGTGCTTGGACCGTGGCAAATGATCTAACAGATGGTACGGGTATACCAACATTAGCGAATGGCACCATGTTAATAGGTAGTAACACAAACCTACCCATAGAAGTAACTATTAGTGGAGATGCAACCATTGCCAATTCTGGTATATTAACCATAGCTGATGATGCCATAACCCTTAATAATTTAAGTGATATGGGCGCTGGAGATGGAGAAGTCTTAAAATGGAATCAAACAGCTTTGGCATGGGAGCCTGCGGCGGATGTGGGAGGCACAACATATTCAGGAGGAAATGGGCTAACACTCAATGGTACAACTTTCGATGTAGATAATCTACAAGGAGAGGTAACGGGACCGACCACTGCTACAGTTATCGCCAATGATGCGGT
>NZ_FZNV01000011.1 GCF_900188415.1 Maribacter sedimenticola
AAGAAAAAATAAAACTAAACAATAAGCTTTAGCTTCGTGCTCAGACGGAAACGAAAAGTTTCCTTACTACCGCACTACGCTTAGCTCAGGCGTTGTACACCATTTGAAAAAAAATAATATTCAGTAAAATCTATGGAGATTCAGAAATTTTTGAGAAATTTTTTAAAACCGAAAAGTGCGACTGGATTTGTAGACAAGTTCATAAAAGATAACTCAAAAAGAAGAGTTCATCTGGAATTGATATATAAAAACGATTTAATACTTCAAGTTGACCCACTAAAATTTGTGCCATCTTGGTTTGAACTTTTCAATGTAAATCAGACCAATTTCAAAAATGGTTTTGTAATATTCCTTGTTCTAGATAGAAAGGGAATTGAGAAAAATGAGAATTACATAAACTATCAAGAATCTGGCATTAAAATGATGGAATTGGACGAAATGCACGGAGAAACACCTATTAGGACTTTTGCCAAATTCGTAAAGTGGACAAATGACCCTGTTTTATTGGGTAAGGAAATGAGAGTAATTCTTGAGGGAGTATTTAAATCGTCAATAATGGAGGAGCAAGCGATTTTCAATTTGAGGTACATAAAAAAAGGATTTGAAAACTTCTGAACGGAATAAAAACGGTGTACAACACAACCTAAACGTAATGCGGACTTTAGGGCTTAATCGAAAGGTCTGTGTATATTCATGAAGTCGCTAAATCTTATGGATTTAGCTTTGGACAAGAAAAAATAAAACCAAACAATAAGCTTTAGCTTCGTGCGCAGACGGAAACGAAAAGTTTCCTTGCCTCCGCACTACGCTTAGCTAAAACGTTAGCACCAATTATGCGCAAACGATACAACATAGCTTAATAATGAGAATTTTTAATTTTTTAAAGAACAATAATCCACAAAGATTAAAAACAGCAGAACAACGGAAAATAGAAACTGAGAAGCTTCTAAAATCTTTGAATATTCCATTTATTAATCACTTACCTCAAATTGAAGAAGAAAATGAGGCAAAGATTCGGAAACCACAAGAAATTGCAGAAAGAGCTTTAATCTTAACTTATTTGAGTTATATATCTGAGGTTCCTGAGGAAAAGGAAAATGTAATTGATTTTCTAAAGTCACATACTTTATGGGATAAAGTATCTCCTGATGAAAAACAATTGTTTCAAAAAGAAAAATTGACAAATCAAGAAATGATTAATATTTCATGGCGTTCTGAGGCTATATGGATTTTATTATGGACAATTAACAAAGTTGAAAGAATAGAACTACCTATTGAGCAAGTGGAGATTGAAGAAATTATTTCAAAACTTCCTGACTTTTTAGAAGACCCGAAAGAATTTATTGATTCTTCAATTATTCGACCTACATCTGAGATTCTTGATTTCTCAGACTTAACATATAGACTGCACTGGGCAACCAGAAACTCTGATTTGGATGGAAAAGAAATGCCTACAAATCTAAATAGCAGTATTGCTTTTGAAAGGCATTATGCGATAAATTGGATTACATTTTATGCTGACGAATGGGACGAAATAACAACAGATACATAAATACAAGATATTTATTTTTAATTCTAATTTGTTTCTCTTACTATCAAGGGTTCTCTCAGTTGATAATGGGGAAAGTTTTGTCTTACTCTGTCAATCAATTAATACCCCAAATTGGAGCAACTATTTCTGTAGATTCAATTTCAAGAATTTCTGATTTAGATGGGTATTTCCGTTTTGATTCATTTAATTCGCGTCCTGATACAATTACAATTGAAGGGATTTTGTGTCCGAAATTTATAATTTATAACTTACCAACAACATTTGACACACTTAACCTAGGTGAAATAGAGATTGTTCAGTACGATATTATTTCCGTTGCTAAATTTGATTCAATTAGATTAAGTAAACAAATTGTAGGAGGAAATAAGATATCTAATAATGAACTAAAATCTATAGACTCATTATTAAGCCAAAAATATCAGGGAGTTATTATCGCGGTTGATGAAAAAACTGCATTTTATGTTATTAAAGACAAATTGTCAAAAAATGTGGTAAAACTTCCATTTAGAGATGATTCTGAAATAGCAATAGATTGGAACGATTCCAGCGACTTAATAAAGTTCAATTACGAAGAATTATATTTAAAAAAATAACTGGTGCTAACAATGTGTATAGTTAATAAGGGTTTCAGAGGTTTTCGAGCGGTATCACCCGTATCATTTTTAGGTGGTATCTTGATAGGTTTGAAGCTCGCAATCCCTTACTAACCATACACTAAACGTTGTGCATAATGCGAAAATCGTGCTGAAATTGAACATTTGAACTAAAAAAGCCAACCGCACAAACAGCACATTTGGTTTTTTGCCCGCACAAAAGCCAACGCTAAAAAAACCAAAAGAGCTGTTTCTTGCCAACGCTCAAAACAATAAAACCAATTGCAACAATGGAAGAAGAAAAATGGAAATACATTCTCTTAAATGGAAAAGCAAATCAACTTCAAGTAAAAAATCCTGTTTTTAAAAAAGGAGAACTTACATCCATTGATGACCTAAAACCATTTAGCAAAAAAAATGATGAGGGTAATCCTGTTAAACCAACATTAGCAGATGCTAATAAAGAGAAAAGAAATATATATATAGACTTTTTCAAAAAACCATTTAAAAATCTACTAGTTTTATCAGGTGCTGGCTCTTCAATGGACGTTGGCGGACTTTCAATGTGGCAACTTTGGGAAGAAACAGAAAAGAAATATAAAATTGATAAAACCGAGGAGAATCCAGAAATTGACGGTTTTAAGATTATACGAGATGCTGTAAAATTTAAGTCAGAAGAGAAAAACTTAGAAGCATTGCTTTCTCATATTGAAGGCTACAGTAAATTCATTGAAGATGTAGAAATAAAAATTGGAGAAACTATAAAACAGCTATCTGACATTAAAGATGAAATTTTCAAGTTAATAAAAGATAAATGTACTATTCCGGCACCTTCAGATAATTTTCCTCATAAAACTTTTCTGGAAAAATTATTACAACGCAAACAAACAAATCCAAGAATTAAAATTTTCACTCTCAACTATGACTTATTATTTGAATATGCAGCTACAGAAGTAAATGCGATTGTTGTTGATGGTTTTTCTTTTACATTCCCCAGAACATTTAGTGGCAGGTATTTCGATTATGATATTGTACAAAGAGAAGGAAGTAAATTAAAAGCAGAAGACAACTTTATTCAACGAGTTTTCCATCTTCATAAACTACACGGTTCTTTAAATTGGGAACGTGATAATTCTGACCAAAAAGTTAAAATAAATAACAATCCAGACAAACCATTAATGGTCTATCCAAGAGATGCTAAATACGAAGATTCTTATGGTCAACCATTTTTCGAAATGATGGCAAGATTTCAAAGAAATCTAAGAAAGAATAATGATACTTTATTAATCTGTATTGGTTATAGCTTTAATGACAAACATATAAATGCTGCAATTGAAGAGGCATTAAATCAAAATCCAGGATTTCGACTTGCTTCCATTGACCCAGGTTTTGAATCGGATAATATTTCATCATCCTTGAAGGAAATTAAAAAAGTAGCTCAAGAGTCTGAAAGAATTCTATTGACATCAGAATCTTTCACTGAATTTGCAAAGTATTATCCAGAAATAAAAACCTATGAAAACTTTAATCACCAATCCATAAATTTAAATAATGGATAACAAAAAGATTAATCCTTTCAGGCACGAATATTTTCTTGGTTACATTAACCAAGTGCTTCCTCAATATGTAAAAGTCCACTTTCCATCTTCTGTATTGTTAAATGGTTTCACTCATTATGGTCAAGAATTTAATGGTGGTTTAGTTGGCAGTTTTGTTGTTATTGAGGGAAGTAAATACGGATTTTTAGGAAGAATAACAGAGTTATTACTTCCTGAATCAGAAAGACTTTCATTAAGTGAAAAAGCATTTCAAACTAGTGAATTTCATCCATCAGGTAAAATAGAAATTCTCTTATCATTTGATTTGTATGACCCATTAACTGTAAAAAAAGGCTTAACCACTTATCCAAATATTGGAGCTAAAGTTTTTGTGAGTTCAGGAGATTTAGTTCAAGAATATATGTCCAGATTTGGTGTTAGGGCTGATGAAAATACTAATGCAATTAAATTAGGGTATTTAGTTTCTAGTCCAAATATTGATGTAAAAGTTAATTTACAATCTATTTTTGGAAGACATTGTGCAGTTGTGGGTACAACTGGAGGAGGAAAAAGTTTTACTGTAAGCAAGTTGATTGAATCTTTAATTAAGTTAGGTAACAAAGCGATATTGATAGATGCGACAGGAGAATACAATGGCAAATACGAAGGTTTAAAAAATATAAATATTGGAGATGGAAAAAGTGTTTTTCATTATTCTCAATTAACCATTGACGATTTGTTTTTTATGCTGAAACCTTCACCAAGAACACAAACACCTAAGCTAATGGAGGCAATTAGGTCATTAAAAATTTCAGCTTTGAATAAAGGAGAAAACCTAAAACACAAAAATGATGAAATTGTCATTGATGAAGGAATTATTAAGAAAATTAATTCGCCTAAAAAGCCTTACGAAGCATTTTATTATCGTAATATTTCTAAAATCGAAAACGGTACCGCAGATTTTGATTTTACAAAATTAGCCAGACAAATTTCGGCTGAATGTGTATTTGACAACGGAACAGCTTGGAGCGGAATTTCAAATAATGATGTATCTCACTGTGTAAGTTTAATTTCTAGAGTAACTAATTTAGGTAATACACCAGAATTAAATCAAGTATTCGGATTTCAAGAAGAAAAAAAAGAAAATGATATAACTGACTTGATTGACGACTTTATATCAGTTGACAATAAAGATGACAAGTTATTAAGATTAAATCTTAAAGATGTCAAATACGATTTTCAAGTAAGAGAAACATTGGTTAATGCGATTGGAAAATACTTATTGAATAAAGCTAGAAATAGAGATTTTGAAAAATCACCTGTTGTTGTTTTAATTGATGAAGCACACCAATTTTTAAACAAATCAATTAAAGATGAATATTTTGAATCTAAACCTCTAGACGCATTTGACTCAATAGCTAAAGAGTGTAGAAAATATGGACTGTTTTTGTGTATCGCTACCCAAATGCCAAGAGATATCCCTAAAGGTACTTTAAGTCAAATGGGAACTTTTATAGTTCATAGACTTATTAACTATAATGACAAAGAAGCAATAAGTAGTGCTTGTAGTACAGCTAATAAAAATACATTAGACTTCTTACCTATTCTCGGAGAAGGAGAAGCAGTTGTAACTGGTGTGGATTTCCCAATGCCCATTATTATGAAATTCGAAAAACCGATTGAAGAGCCGAATTCAGGAACACCGAAATTGAATATAAATAAATAACAAGTATGCCAGCGCTCTAAGCCATACACATTCGCAATTCGCTACAACCACCACACAAGCCAAAAATTGCAAAAGAGTATGTCTTGCCAACGCTCACATTTGAACTAAATAACAAACATCAGAAAACAAAGCAGAACGTGATAAGCACTATGCACAACAACGTGTATAAAACATAGCTATTATAGGCTTTCCGAGAGGTTTTTGCTTATTTATAAAGTCCGCCAAATTTTTATTTTTGTATATTTAAAATTTAAAAGATAAATAGAAAAAATAAAAATTTGGCTCGTGCTAAATCCGAAAAGTTAGCGTTTATTTATACGCTACGTTTCATACACAAAACCGTTGTGGTGCATACCTGAATGAAGAGCATTTTAATAATATTAGGAGTTTTAATTGGAATAATCGGACTGATTTTTCTTGCTCTATTTATTGCTTCGTATCGAAGACGACCGAAATTTAATAATAAGGGATTTACGGCTTTGGAAAAAAATCTTCTTTCCGAACTTTATGAACTTTTTGATTCCGAGATTCAAACTAAATTAAAAGCTCAAATTGAATATTTTGAACCAAAAAGAAAATGGAGACAGTATTGGGAAAAAAGTATGTCAATGGAACTATATGGAGACAACGAAAATCCACTTTCTGATAACTTGCGATATAAAAGAAAAGACGAAAGCAAGCTCGCAACAATTAGATTTAAAACCAATGACGAAAAATATCATATAGAATTTGACAATTATGACGGACGAATTTGGGGCTGGAAAATCAGACCAAACCCAAAGTCGATTATGAAAACATCAACAATAAGCATTACAAGCAAGAAAATAAATAATGACCCAAATAGTTTTGCTCAAAGCACTTTCAAAAAAGAAAAACTTAACTCAATTCCTAAATTTAATGGACTTCTTGGAGAGCTAAATAATATTCAATCTATAAATCAAGTTTTTGAACCAATTAGAGCTGAATTTTTAGAGAATTACATTAAGAGAATTGACTCAAAGTTACCAATAGAATATCTAGATATTATTAAACAATCCGAGGGAGTTGATTTCGGAGATTGTTGCATACTCGGAATATCCGAAATACGCTCAACAGGACTTGACGATGGAAATTACTTCCATTTAGCGGAATTTGATGATGGAATATTAGCTGTCAAAGAGGAAGAAAAAAACGGAACTGTTTACTATTGTCATCATTCTGGACTTTTAGATAATTTAGGAACTGACTTTGGGAAAATAATAACGGAAAGAATAAATGAATAAAAAGTACGACACCACAACACCGTGTATAATTAATTGCTTTGGCAAGTGCTTATTTGGAAAATTCCTTCGGAATTTTCTCGGGTTCGTATTTGTTTACTAAATTAGTTGCTTAACCACGCAACTAACCATACACAAACACGTTGTATGCAATTTAAAAATCAAACCCTTAGTTGAAAATTATTAACTACATGAAGTCTGAATATAAAGGTTGGTTAATTGCTATATTAATACTTCCATTTATTATCGGATTTGAAAAATCATTTTCTGAATTAGAAGTAATATCTGATTTGAATAATTGGACTATTATTTTAAGATTATTATGTCTGGTATTTATCGCAAGTTTTTTTGTTTTCGCAATGTTTAGTGGTGAATTTGGATTTCATGAAAGTCTTGGGAGTAGAGAATATGAGAATGAAGATTTGAACCGGTTCAAAAAGAATTTAAAAAAGTCATTGTCGGCTTACTCGATTGCTTTACTGATTTGGATAATTGCTATTTCACTAGTAATATTTGAATACGGAAAACGAGAAAATATCTGGCAATTAAGTTATTTATTAGTTTTACCAATTGTTTTTATAGGGCTAATGGTTTATATATATTATGGAATAAAAACTGCATACAACAAAACCTAAAAGTAATGCGGGCTTCGGGCTTAATCCAAAGGTTTGTGTATTTTTATGATGTCGCAAAATCTTTGGGATTTTGCTTTGGACATGAAAAATTAAATCAAAACAAAAAGATTTTGCTAAGGGCTATGGCGCCAACGGAATTGTTTCCCTAAAACCGCACTACTCTTAGCTCAGGCGTTAGCAAATATTTAAATGAACCGTTTAGACCAACTAACCGAATTAAATCTAAGGCTTATTTGTAAGAGTAATTCAAAGTCTATGTACGACGTGCGATTTTTAGACGTGGATGGAAAAACAGAATTATGGAGTTTAGGTAATAACCAGCATAAACAGCTAGCTGATTACCTTGAACAAAATGGTCTTATAACGCGAAATGGAGAAAACTGCCATCTTACAATTAAATCCGAAAAAATTTGCGAGAAAGGCTGGATTGAATATTTAAAAACGGAAAATGGAGATAACTTTGTCTTGGAAATGAAAGAAGAAACTATCTCGGTATTAAAAAAACTTATGGACGGACAATCGTATACTATAACTAAAGACCGACCAGAAGAAATTAGAGAGTTAATCCCTAAACTTAACAATCTAGGTATAATTAACAAAGTAGAAAGATTTAAATATGCTGCTGATTTCGGTAAGCGTAAACATCTATCAAAATTAATAGAGATTGGCTCTTGGGATGAATTTCTTAATTGGCTTGATGGACAAAATACAGATAGTGTAATTACCAATAATTTTCCTAATTCTACAATAGGTACTATAATTCAAGATTCTGATTTAACGAGTAGTAAATTTGAAACAACTGCAAATATGGTTTCGGAAAAGCAACTTGCAAAAAAGTCTCTAGCGATACGATTTTGGGAATTAATTTCAAACAATAAATTAATAGTGTTGCTAATTGGAGTTGGGATTGAGGAAGCGGCTTGGGGAAATATATGGAAATGGATTACTGAAATAATATCTGGACTTTAAATCAACACTCTGGAAAAAACATTTGCTAACACAATCTATAAACAATACGGGCTTAGGTTTTAAAAGCCAAAGTCTATGTATATTTAAAATGTCGCGAAATCTTTGGGATTTTGCTTTAAACAAGGAAAAGAAAAAACAAAACAAAAAGATTTCGCCATGTGCGTGGCGGAAAGCAAACGCTAGTTTGCTCCCGTACTGTTCATAGCTAAAACGTTGTGTGTAATTTGACCAAACAGACAGAAATTTAATGAACGAAATAACTTTACCATATCATTTAATAATTCCATCAATAATTTCAATTTTGATTTTAGGAATAATATTCTTGAAAAGAAAGCGAATATTTGGAAACGGAAAACTGAAATGGTTTTGGATAAGTTTGACAGTATTCTTTCTATTTTACTTATTTATTGTTGGAGGAGCAACTTATGATGACATTTATGCTCAATGGAATTCGAATAAGTTTGACTTAAATCAAGACGGATTTTTTAGCGGAAATGAAATCACGCCTGAACAGCAAGAAGCAATGAGAAATCTGATAAGTGATACTGGAAGAAATTTTTCATTTATAACTGGATTATTTTTTTCTGGAATTATTGCGTTCTTTGTTTTCGGAATCGGAAAAATAACTGAATTAATAAAAAAGAAAAAAACTACACACAACACCGTATAAAAATAATTGCGGTTTAGTGCTTAATCAAAGGTCGTTGCGTGTTTGTAACGTCTGATTTTCCTTCGGAAAATCCTCGCATACAAACCCGCAACTATTCTTATACATAAACGTTGTACAGCATTTAAGAAATGACAGTAACAGACAAAAAATTACAAGCTGATTACAAAAATCGAATTAACCGAGTTTTTGAGTTTATTGACCAAAATTTGGAATCGGACTTATCATTAAATGCAGTTTCGGAAATTGCTTTTTTCTCACCATTTCATTTTCATCGAGTTTTCAAGTTCGTTACAGAAGAAACTCTAAATGAATACGTAAAACGAAGAAGAATAGAAAAATCAGCATCTGATTTATTACATAAAAACATAACAGCAACTGAAATAGCACATAAATATGGATTTAGTGATAATTCTTCCTATTCCAGAGCATTTAAAAAGTATTTTGGAGTAAGCCCGACTGAATTTAAAAACCAAAATCCAAATAAATTTAGCAAGATTCGTCAACTTAAAAGCAAGAACGGACAAGAATATCCTGACTATGAAAAATACATTTGCGTCATTAATAATCTTAAAAATTGGATAAAAATGAACGCAAAAATTGAAATTAAAGAAATGCCAAAAATGGAGTTGGCGTATGTATCAAGTATTGGTCCTCATAACCTTGAAAATGCGTATGGAAAATTAATGCAATGGGCAACACCAAAAGGATTAATAAACGACCAAACAAAAATGATAACGGTTTATCACGACAGTTTTAAAGTTACTGAAGCTAACAAAGTGCGAATGAGTGCTTCGATTTTACTTAACAAGGCGGTGGAAACAAATGGAGAAATTGGACTGACAATAATAGAAGCTGGAAAATTTATTGTTGGAAGTTTTGAAATTGGATTAAACGAATTTGAAAAGTCGTGGACTGGATTATTCGTTTGGATGAACGAAAATGGATATAAGAAAGCCGATAGAGAACCTTTCGAAATTTATTATAATAATTTTAATGAACATCCTGAAAGGAAAGCTATTGTTGACTTTTGCATACCAATAGAATAAAAAAACGCTGTACAACACAGTATATAAGCCATTGCTTGGTCAGTACTACTTTGGAAAATCCTGCGGATTTCCCGAAGTAGTTTTTTACTTGGAAAGGTTCGTGCTAAACCACGCAACGGCCCATATACATAAACGTTGGCAACAAGCTGAAAACCGAAAATAATTGAGAAAAACGATTTACATAATTGCAATAATTTTATTAATAATCGGAATTCCATTATTTGAATTTATGGCTTTCAATTCTATGGTTAGTTTGAAATACGAAACACGTGAATTGACTGACTGTATTTCTCTTGTTTCTGGAATTGACTTGTGTAAAGCAATCAAAACATTTCACATTTTAGCTATTCTTTGTGGACTGACATTTATCGGACTTTTAATTTATAGTAAACGGATTTTAAAAAATTGAAAATATTAAGCAAAATATTGACTTTAATCACCATAATTTTATTCTCAAGTTGCGGAGTAAAAGAAATGGAATTCGACAAGTCTAAATGGAATGAAAGATTTGACGGATTTTATGAATATCGAGAAAATATGGTCCAAGACTTAATGGAAAATCATCTCGAAAAAGGAATGGAATTAAAAAAAGTCATTGAATTATTAGGAGAACCTGGTAATTATCAAATTAAAAAAGAAAACGAAATTACTTACGAAATAATGGTTGATTATGGTTGGAACATAGATCCAATGGAAGGAAAAGAATTATACGTAGAATTTGACAAAGACTCAATTGTAATTGATTTTAGATTAGAACATTGGGAACATTAAAAAATAAAAGCCAGTTGCCAACACCGTATATAATTTATTGCTAGTTCTAGCATACTTACGAAAATCCTCGCGGATTTTCTATTCGGTTTTTATTTGCTAAATTAGGTGCTTAAAACACGCAACAAACCATATACAACAACGTTACCTGCCATTTAAAAACAAATTTATGAAATTGATGAACATTTTAATTTTTTTACTTTTCGTAACTTTTGCAAACTGCCAATCAAAAATTAAACCAGCCGAAAAAAATTATGGATTGATTGTGGACGACGATGGAATTTTAGTGGAGAAATTTGATTCAACAATCGTCGATGAAAACAAATACAACCACAACAATACTATCTACAAAATAGGCAATAGTTTTAAATACAATTTCGAACACGTAACGCCAACGGGAGAAATCAAGTTTTTCAAGGTCATCAATGACAACAGCGGTTGGGAGTTCGTGGAATTCGAAAATACAGATTCAACGACAATTAAATATGTAGTCATTGAAGTAGCTAATGGAAATCCAATGGCAGACCATATTCCTGATTACAACCAAACCGCTTTAGTTTACAAAAGCGGTAACAACAAAGGTTATTCTATGTCAGGAGCTATTGAAAATGAGGCTAATGTTTGGATTCATCCACCTCGTGATAAATATTTTGAAATTTTAGAGCTAAATCCATTTCCATATATAAAAGCTCCATATAAGATAGGGACCAAATGGACTTGGAATTTGGGGATTGGAGACCATTGGGCAGACGGACGTTGGAAAATGTGGGAAGGTCAAATTGAAAATGAGTATAAATATGAAATCACGGACAAAAGAACTTTAAAAACGGACTTGGGCGAAATTGAATGCTTGGTAATCGAATCCAAAGCCAAAAGCCGAATTGGAGAAACGGTATTAGTCGCATATTTTAATCCTGAGTACGGATTTGTGAAATTGGACTATACCAATATTGATGGAAGTAAAACAAATTTGAAATTGACCGAACTTGTGGAAAAGAAAAACGGCAGGTAACACAACCTATAAACAATACGGGCTTCAGGCTTAATCGAATGGTTTGTGTATTTTTATGAAGTCCGCAAAATCTTTGGGATTTTGCTTTAAACAAGGAATAGAAAAAACAAAACCAAAAGATTTCGCTATGTGCGTGGCGGAAAGTAAACGCTAGTTTGCTCCCGTACTGTTCATAGCTAAATCGTTACCACCTATTTGGAGATGCAGCAAAATCTAATCTTTAATTTGAAGAAAATGGATTTTTATGCCGAAAGAGCTCGAAAACGGATTCGAAAAATAAACGAAATTGGAAAAATATTGCGGACGGACTTTAAAGTACAACACAATCTGAACGCAGATGGACTTTTGAGCTAGTTTACCCATGGACTTCCAACTCGAACGGATTAAAAAAAATGAATTAAAAATGAATATAAAACTAATTTCACTTTTCTTTATAATCACATCTACGAAGGCAACCTTTAGCCAAGTCAATTCCGCGAAAGAGGCGGAAGAAGTCTTGTCTTGGATAATTGAAAATCCTCAGATTGAAACAGATAGCATTTTTTCAGAACAATCGGTCAGTGTATTCAAATGGCAGGCTTTAAATCATTCCGAAGTTCAAATGAGAGTTACAGGAATAAGTGAATTCATGGATTCTGGTGCTAACTATAAGTTTTTCAAGGAAATTACAATGATTTATATGTTAAGTGAATTCATGAATCAAATAAATGGCGAATCCAGAGAAATAGAATCGGCTCTTATTGCTCTTAATAATGTCCTGAATTATTATAAAAAAGTAGTCCAAATTGACACCAAATATAAAAATCCAGTATTAGAAGAATATGTTGGCCTTTCGGAAAAGCATTTAAGAAAAAAGATAAAAAAATTGAAAAAATAAAGCTAAACGCAATGGACACGGCCTACTTGGGCGAAAAAAACAGTTGGTAACAAAACCTAAACGCAATGCGGACTTTAGGCCTAAAACCAATGGTCTGTGTATATTTATAATGTCGCTAAATCTTATGGATTTAGCTTTGGACAAGAAAAAATAAAACAAAACAATAAGCTTTAGCTTCGTGCGCAGACGGAAACGAAAAGTTTCCTTGCTTCCGCACTACGCTTAGCCCAACCGTTAGCAGCAATTTAAAATTTCGTGAATGCAAAAAACACTTTATATAATTATAGTACTTTTTTTCGCTTCATGTCTAGATGCAAATCAGAAATCCGAAAAAGAAATTTTGAGCAAGTTTATGGATGGAAGAAAAGCTCTTGGGCTTAGTTTAACAGACCATTTCCCATCTGAGCTAAGAGACATTAAAAAATTGAGTATTGGATTTCCTGCGGGAGCTTACGGGACTGGAATGGCTAGTATGATATATGCTCACCAAGTTGATTCATCTGAATTCAGCAAAACCTATCAAAAACTTAACCTGAACAAGATTCGTTCTTATCAACCAACTGATAGTTTATTGATAATTATTGGAGACACCTTAGATTATTCGAAAAAAGAAGATGGAATTCCTATTCCTAATTTTCAATCTTACGAAGGCAATTTTGGACCCAACAGCAAGTACTTGTCGGAAAATAACGAAATATATGTTCTTGAATCTAAACCAGGGAAATTTATGGAAGAAGAATATCTTACTTCAAATAACAATCTTCCTGCTAAATGGAAAAATGGATTTTCAAGAGGTATCGCTATAAATGAAAAGCAGAGAGAGCTTGTTTACTGGACATGCGTGTGGTAAAAAACTGCTGCTAACAAAGCCTAAACGTAATGCGGACTTTAGGGCAAAACCGAAAGGTCTGTGTATATTTATGAAGTCGCTAAATCTTATGGATTTAGCTTTGGACAAAAAAATAAAACTAAACAATAAGCTTTAGCTTCGTGCGCAGACGGAAACTCAACGTTTCCTTGCCTCCGCACTACGCTTAGCCCAACCGTTGCCACACATTTAAGAAAATCACGCTAAAATTGAAAAAAGAATACATTTTTAAATCTGAAAGACTAGGATTTCGCAATTGGATAGAAAGCGATTTGAAAGAGTTAGAGATAATGAATTCGGATGTTGAAGTAATGGAGCATTTCCCAAAAATCTTGACAAAAAAGGAAAATGAGGAATTATTCGAGAAACTAAAACTACATTACAAAAAACACAACCACACTTATTACGCAACTGAAATACTGGCTAATAATGAATTTATTGGTTTTATCGGTTTAGCTTATCAGGAATATCAAACTGAATTTACTCCAGCTGTGGATATTGGATGGAGACTGAAAAAAAGTGCTTGGGGAAAAGGATTTGCTACCGAAGGAGCGAAAAAATGTCTTGAATTTGCATTTAACAAACTGAATTTAAATAACGTAATCTCAACTTGTACGGAGAAGAATACGAAATCTGAAAACGTTATGAAAAAAATCGGAATGGAAAAAATGGGAAAATTTAATCATCCTGAACTAAAAGAATATCCAGAATACGAAAAAAACATTTGTTACGGAATAAATAAAAACGTGTGGCAACAACGTGTATAATTAATGGCTGGTTCTCGCCTACTTACGAAAATCCTTGCGGATTTTCTATTTGGTTTTTATTTGCTAAATTAGGTGCTTAAACACGCCGCTAATCATACACAAAACCGTTGTATGCAATTAAAACTCAAACACAGAATACAGAATACAGAATATAGAATATAGGAAATTATTAAAGCATTAATAAGAGCAATTGGTTGAGAAGTCGAACACACATATTGGAAGAGGAAAGTTTTTTCGAACTAAGAAAAATTCTTCCATCTGAATGGGTTATTAGGGAAAAACCTAAAGACTACGGGGTGGATGCAGAAGTCGAAATTTTTGACTCCGATGGAACATATACTGGAATCGTTTTTTGGATTCAGTTAAAGGCAACAGATAGTTCAAAAATTAGTGACCACAAATCACTAAGAATGCCAATTGCTAAAATAAAACAATTGGTCTCATATGATTTATCGGTAGCAATTTTTAGATATAATTCAAAAGGTAAAGAATTCTTTTTTGACTGGATTTTTCGTCATAACATTATTTCTATAGATTCTGATAAAAAAAGTTTTAATCTTAAATTCCAAGACCACCATTTATGGTCTGAAGATTCTCCAAATCATATAAAGTCATTTCTTTTAAAAAAGAATAAATATAGTGATGGTTCCTTTTTCTTCCCAATAAAGGGTTTTGTTAATAATATAAATGTCCCCAAGAGAATTGCAAGAAAATTATCCTCTAAGATTACAAAAAAAATATCGCTAATAAATATAGTTAGAGATAAATATTTGGCTGATGTTGAAATAAATTTACTGGAAAATAAAATAGTATTAATTCTTTATGGTTCTTTTGGCAGTTCAATTAAATTTGAGAAAAAGTCAATAGATAACGAAGAAGTAATTTTTAGAAACTTTGAGATTGGTCTTTTACTTATGTTACATCATGCACGAAAATACGATGATATGATTAAGTTCGTAAATGATAATGAATTGTTCGATGAATTAGTTACTCAAAATGGGATGTTGGAATATTTATTGCCCAGACTAATCGTAAGTGAAAATGATTATAATTTTACTGAGGCGATTATTCATCATGTTTTTAAAACAAAAGACGTAAGAAGGGCTTATATGCTTCAAACTATTACTGCTCTATCTAGCGATGGCTTAATTTCACAGGATAGAGTGGCATCTTATTTTAATCAAATTATTGAACATAGCTTAGATCCTCAAGACGATACTTTTTTATCAGGAGCTTTCTATGCTTTAGCAGCATATTACAAAAGAAATAAAGTTCTTAACCGTGCATTAGAGTATTACAATAAAGCTATAAAGACAACGCCTAGTTTATTAAATATAGGTTTTTTTTGCTGTGATTTAGCAGATGTATTATTTGGATTAGGCCGCTTTAAACTAAGTACAAGATTTTATAAAAAAGCTATTGAATTAGAGCCTAAAAACATTCTTCTATTAGCTAGTCTTGGAGATTCAGAATTCTATTCAGGTAATTTTGAAAATGCAAATCATTATTATGATGATTTTCTTTCCTTGAACGTGGAAAGTTTCCAAAAACAAATGGAGGTAACGTTAAAATTTGCTGCATGTGATGCATTAATTAATTTTTACGGGATAAATAGCCAAAAAAGAGATAACAAGAAATCGAATCAAATTTTAGAATCACTTAGCGAAAAAGAGCTCCAAAAACCTAGTAATCTTGATATGCTAATTAATATTGATGCTCTAAATCCTGATGTTTGGGTTTATTACTCAGCTCTATATTTACAAAAAAAAAATATAAAAATGGTTTTTGTTTCTAGTTTAATCGATGCTTTGCTAACAAAAATAAATGCTAGGTCTTGGGCAAATTTGATAATCTGGACAAACTATAAAGAAGTGCCTACTGAATTAATTAATGCGCTTGTCAACACAGGATATTTCTACTGTAAAGAAGATTTTATTTCAGAGTTGCAAGAATTAATAGACTTAATAGGGCATTCTCTAGGAGATAAGTTTTTGAATGTTGTAGAAAGTTTGATATTCATACAGGAAAAAGACCCATCGGGCTTATTCTATGATAATGATGATGATGATGATGATGATGATGATGATATAATTTAAATTTAAAAACTGCATACAACACCGTGTATAATTAATTGCTTGGTCTGTGTGTACTCGGAAAATCCTACGGATTTTCCTCTGGTTCGTTTTCTTTTACTAATTTAGACCTAGCCAACGCAACTAACCATACACGAACACGTTAGCAATAATTATGAAAAACCTAATTTTTATTATCTCGATTTTACTATTCATCGCTTGTAAAGAGGAAAAAAAAGTAAAACTTGCTGAAGGAGTTGTTGATTGCAATGACCTATTTCAAAACAATGAAGGAACTTGGTTTTTGAACAATCAACCATACACAGGGACTTGTGAAAGTTATGAAAATGGTGTAATTCAGTCCTATTCAGAATTTAAAGATGGACTTGTAAATGGAAAAATGAAATATTTCTTTCCAAATGGTCAAGTTGAAGAAGAGGTTGAATGGACAAATGGACTTGCCAATGGAAAGGTAAAATACTATCATGAAAATGGTCAAGTAGCTGAACTGGGACAAGTCGAAAATGAATCTAAAGAAGGAATTTGGAAAGTCTATTATCCGAATGGACAACTCAAAAACCTAGAAAACTGGAAAAACGGACAACTTCAAGATTCTGTATATAGCTATTTTGAAAATGGGAACATGCATTCAAAAGGTATATTTGTGAACGGAAAAGAAGATGGAAGATGGGTTATGTTCGATAGTATAAGTGGAGATGTTGACGGGTATCTTTATTACGAAAATGGAGAAGCAATTCGAGCGGAAAAAAAATAACTATTGCTAACAATACCTATAGCAAATAGGGCATAAGGTCTATATTTAAAGGCTTGGGTATGTTTGCCATGTCCGCCAAATCTTTTGGATTTGGCAATTTAAAAAATGAAAGTAATTACAAAACAAAAAGCTTTGGCTACGAGCGCAGACGGAAACGAAAAGTTTCCTTGCCTGCCCTACTTGCCATAGCCGCACCGTTAGCAAACATTAAAAAAAAAAATGAAAAAACTATTAGAAATTTTCACATTATTAATTTTTATTATTAATTTTTCATGCAGCAAAGATGAAAATAAAGATAATATCCAAGAACAAATTACTATTGAATCTTCGAACCTAAATATTACAATTTCTGAAAACCCCATATCTGGCGAAATTATTGGTCAAATTCAAGCAACTACAAATGTTGGCCAAATATCGTATTCATTGGTAAGCCAAAGTCCAAATGGGGCTTTTTCCATTAATTCAGAAAACGGAGAAATAACTGTATTAGATGAAACTTTATTCAACTATGAATCTAACCCTGAAATTACTGGAACAGTTAAACTTACAAATTCAAATGTTTCAAAAGAAATATTGATTACAATTACTTTAACAGATGTTGAAATAGAAATATTTAATGGATCTCTTTTTTTAAGTTCGCAAGAAGAATTAAACCACTTTGGTAGCCAAAATTATAAAGAAATACACGGAAGTTTACGTATTCATGATTTTCAGGATTCCGAATTCAATATGACCAATGTTGATGCGCTGAATAGTATTACTTTGATTACTGGTACTTTGGACATTTCCGGAAATAAATTATTAAATAATATTGACGGACTAAAGGGAATTAAAAGTATCGGAAAAAGCTTATATATTGACAGTAATGATAAGTTGAATAATATTGATGGGTTAGACGGAATTGAAAATATTGATGAAGACCTAAATATATCTGGAGGTATTTTAATTAATATCAACGGGTTAGTAAATCTCAATTATTTAGGAGGTGATTTAGTCTTGCGTTTTTTACCAAATCTCACTGATATAAGTCTTTTTCCAAAATTCACTGAAATAAATGGAAGTTTAGTTCTGAGTAATCTACCAGAGCTAAATAATTATGATACTTTCAATCAATTATCTTTGGTTAAGTATAACCTAATACTTGAGAACACTAATTTGAGTGATTTAAATGTTTTTGAAAATTTAACTTATGTTGGCGGAGGTTTAGGAATTGGTGAGAATAAGAAGTTAATAAATGTCAATGCTTTATCAAAAATAAATCAACTTGGAGGTTTGACTATATCTAAAAATCCGATTTTAGAAAATATAGATGGTTTGTCTAACCTTACTACTTTAAATGGTGACTTAGCTATCAGCTCGAATTCTATCTTACCCAATATGAATGCCCTAAATAAACTTACCGCTATAGGAGGTCATCTATATATTTTTAATACTGTTTTTCAAAATATTAATGCTTTGAGCAACCTTCAAAGTGTAGCCGGAGTTATTAAAATTGATGATAATAGTATACTTGAGAACTTGGATGGGTTGAATAAGTTAGAAACTATAGTAGGAATTACTTCTGAATATGAAGACTATCATTTTTCTATCGGAGGTAATTCGATACTCAATGATTTTTGTGGGTTGACAAATTTTTTTGAAAATTTCCCCTATAGTCATTACTCTATTTATGGTAATGCTTATAACCCAACAAAAGAAGATTTAATGAATGGAATTTGTACAGAATAAAAAAACATTTGCTAACAATGGCTATAAGTAATTGCTTGTTCTTGCCTACTTCAGAAAATCCTCGCGAATTTTCAGTTTGATGTGTACTTGCAAAGTTAAGTACTATCCCACGCAACTACTCATAGCCGAGAACGTTAGCAAATTCAGCCCAACCATACTTTCTCACTCAAATAAAAAGTCCGCTTAGGGACGTAAGTCCCGATTTTTTTTAGGTTTTTCACCATCTATATATAAATAGATTTCACTCTAAATCAAACTTATTAATGAAGGCTGAATATCTACAAAGAACTTGTCTTTAATAAAAAATGTTATAGCTTTTATTTAAAAAAGAATAACCTAATTAAGAATTTAGTCCCTGTCCATATTTCTAATTCTCTATGCATATAATTTTAAAAAAAATATGCATAGAAAAAAACGAAACACTAACATCGAGGTTTTTTTACTAAATTGCTAACTAACAGAAAACTAAAACTGCATACGTTTTTGCATACGATTTTATAATTTAAGAGCGGTTGAGCCCAATAAAACCGAAAACAAAAGTTTAAACTTGGAGTTCATAACCCGGAGGTCGGGGGATCGTGCCCCCCTCTCGCTACAAATAATCCGTTGATATTGAATGATTTACATTCAGAATCGGCGGATTTTCTTTTGAAGCTCACCGTATACGGTAGCGTATGCGGTTACTAATTAAATCATATAAAATACTGTTATTCTGTACTTTAAAAATCTAAAACCGTCGGGTTTATAATATTTAAGCTAAATCTAAATTTACTATTATTTACTATTCTGTAAATGAGGAAGAGGTTAAGCGTCTTTTTAGTACCAAATAGTCACCCAAACGTAAACACTTTATGTGATATTAGTGATATCAAATGGGTTCCTTAAACACAAAAAGGCAATGATTCCAAAAAAATCCAACCCTTTAATGATTGGATTTTCTCGGTCGGGGTGGCAGAATTGCAACTTTTCATTATAATTAATTATATATCAATCATTTATAAATTTAAAAACTTAACTTTTGACCAATTTGTTGATTATAATTTAAATGAACTTAAAGTAAGATGACTTACTTTCTGATTTTATAAATATAAAATTAAAACAATTCTCTGAGCAATAGATTTGGATTACTTTTCATTTATAAAAAGCAAGTCCTGAAAAACCTTCGTTTAACAGGACCATTAAAAATTAAGATTTTAACGGTTGGCATAAAAGCAGTAGCGAAAGATATTTTAACTTTTTAACTCGCAAGCTACCAAATAGAAGTAGAAACTATTTATTTAAACAGCAAAACAGTATTGCTTTTATAACCTGCCGTACGTTGGATTTTATGCTAGTTTACTATTCATAATCTTTCTTTTAATATAAGGATGCTATTCATCTCTTAAACTTTTCAAGGGTTTTGCAGTAGCAGCTTTTAAAGATTCGAAACCGACAGTAAGCAGGGATATGCCTATTATTAATACAGCAGTTAGACCATATACCCACCATGGCATATGTATTCTATATTCATACTCTTCAAGCCATTTGATCATGAAGTAAGAAGAAATTGGGGTTCCAATTGCGACTCCAACGAGAATCAATTTTAAAAAATCTCGTGTTATAAGTGAGGTAATGGTAAAAACAGAGGCTCCTAATACTTTTCTAATACCAATTTCTTTGGTTTTTTGTTCTGCTGTAAATAGGACCAGACCAAACAAGCCCAAGCAAGAAATTAGTATGGCCAAAACAGAGAAGTAGGTTGATAACTTGTAAAACATAGATTCGCTTTTATATAGTTTGTCATATTCCTGATCTATAAACCGATACTCAAAAGGGAAAGCTGGATTTAAATTGCTATGAAGAGCTTCTAAAGCCACTAACGTTTGTTTTTCATTACCCTTACTATATTTAACGAAGGCTATATTAAATTCTGAATACCCTTCACTTCTAATAATCATTGGGAAGATCGATTCTTTCAAAGATCCAAAGTGAAAATCTTTAACCACACCTACAATGGTTCCCGGATTTCCCCAAAACGATAGGGGTTGACCTATCGGATTTTCCATCTTCATTATGTTCATGGCCGTCTCATTAATAAGATATTCAATGTTCTCCGGGTTATTATGAATAAGTTCTCTTCCCATGACCAATTCAACGCCATAGGTGCCAACAAAGTCTGTACTTGCCACCATTCCTGTAAATAACGACCGATCATCAGCGCTCTTACTGTTCCAGATAACTTCCGGTGACGTACCATAGTCTCCTAGCGGAATATGAGATGTTTTTGTAACCGACTGAACTCCAGAAATTTGTAAAGCACCACTTTTAAAGGCATCAAAATTATTTTGCAGGTCTTTTGAAAGCGTGATTGCCAATAAATTTCCTCTATCGAAACCGATATTCCTATCTTGGACAAAATCAATTTGTTTTGAAATAATGAGCATACTACTTATAAAGACAACCGCAATGGTAAACTGAAACACGACCAAACCTTTTCTAATCCATTTGGTGCTGGAGCTGGTTTCAATTATTTTCTTAAAAAGATCAGTAGAGCTAAAGGAAGAAAGCAAAAATGCAGGGTAACTTCCAGATAGAAATCCTGTTAAAAGTGTAATTAAGAAAACCATTGCCCAAGTGGATACAGGTAGATTTAGCAGGTCAATGTTTTTTTCAGTGATGTCGTTAAACACCGGTAGCGCAATTGCAATAAAGATTAAGGCAAAAAATAGACTTATAAAAGAAAGAAGCATGGCTTCTCCTAAGAATTGCAAAATTAAACTGCTTTTGCTTGCCCCTAAAACCTTTCTAGTCCCAATTTCTTTAGCTCTTTTCATATAGCCGGCAGAAGCTAAATTCATAAAATTAATGCTTGCAATTAGCATGATCAGGAAAGCTATTATCCCAAACATTCTTACATATATAATTTTCCCTTCCCCTTTTTCAATGTCTGCAAACAGATAACTGTCTGCGTAAGATTGAAATCGAATTTCTAAATCTAATTCATAGTCTTTTAAGAATGGTTTTAGTTTTTGTTCTAACTGAGCAACATTGGTTCCTTCCGCCAATTGAACAAAGGTATAGGTGCCAAGATTTTTCCATTCATGCATCCACTCATTTTCAGCAAAAAGAGGCTCAAAGGGCAAATAATAATCACTTTTCTCGGTTGAATCTTCACTGCTTAATTCATAGACCATAGCTATTTCCAACTCTTTTGAATTTTCGTAGGTGAGTGTTTTACCAATGGCACCTTTTGAGTTTCCAAAGAACAATTCGGCCATTTCTTTTGAAATAGCGATATGGTTTGGAGCGGTTAACGCATTCGAAGCATTTCCTTCTAAAATCTCAAATGAAAACATTTCAAAATAGTCTTCACTTACAAACTTTCCATTTTGCTTTAAAACCGTGTGCCCATTTGAGAAGGTACTATTTCTGCTATCGTTGGTCATAGCCGTGATTTTCTCTACCTCCGGAATTTTTGACTTTAACTCTTTATACAGAAGTGATGAAGTGCCATAACCCAATGCCGTACCATCGGGTGATACAAGATATATAGAATGGAGTTGATCTATGTTTTCATGATACCTATTAATGCTATTTTCACTTGATATCCATAAATAGATAAGTAAAAAGCAAAATAATCCTGAAGTTAAACCTAAAATATTAAGCAAGAATAAAACCCTATTAGCCTTAATATTTCGCCATGCTATAGTGATATAGTTTTTAATCATAATATGATTCTCTAAATTTTGAACTTATATTTTCTCAGTTACTTTTAAATAGCTAAACAAAAAATTTGGATGACAAATTTTTTATAAGTCCAGTTTTATGAAAGACAAGGAATTTTAACAAATGTTACATTCAAGAACGAAGTTTTTTTAGAAGAGTAACGATAAACGATTATGGTAAAAGTGACAAAGCTCTTTATAAAAGGTGGATTTTGAAAAGAGTCCTGCTTTTTTGAATTATTTTACAGGGAGTTTATTAAAGACCAGATTTTGATGGTCCTATAAAACGTGCGATTCATGAATACTTTCATACCCACTTTAACTCGATCTGGATGATTCACTTTAATTCAGCTGGGTTTGTATATTATTACGAATTTTTGCAGGTAATTGCCAAACTTTTATTACAAAATCTATCCGTTGCTTTAAACGAAACTTCCAAAACCAAATATTAAGATGACATTTTACTATAAATAACAGGCATCTGCCCTTTCCATTTTTGCCATAAATCATCATTGTCAATCAAAGCAGCCATAAAATGACCTACGTTAATCCTGCTGACCTTGCCTGCATTAAAAATTGCACTTCTGGTTGGGGAGCAATATACTTCATATGCGGTAACCTCCGATTCATTGATAAGACCATCGGGTCGGACTGCCGTCCATTCTATGATAGGATTATTTTGGCCGATTTCAGTCCGTAAATAATCCGCTGCTTTTTCGTTATCCACGTGTGGGGGCAACAACAAGCGTAATAATGAGATAACGCCTCTTTCAGCGAAAGAAATGGGTTCGTCCAAATCACGATTTCTATTCCCTGTTGTATTCATCAATACATATTTTATTGGTTTTTCGGGTTTGTTTGCCTTTATCGCGGCACATAATCTGCGCGCGGCATCGGTTACCAATCTTCGGGGTTTACCATACATTCCCTTAAAGGTCAAGTTATGACCTAAGCACGAGGCTACGGCATCACAACCGGCAACATGTTCTACCATTTCCGTATCACTGAGTTCCAGGATACTGGCTTCGATAATAAATAAATTACCCTCATTTCTGATGGATTCCGGTAACCTTTCCTGTGAGCGTACTACTGCCCTAACGGTATGCCCTTGCTTAAGAAGTTGCGCTACCAAATGTCGCCCTGTTGCTCCACTTGCCCCTACTACCAGTATTGTCATTTTTTGAGTTTTTGTTGCATCTTAATTTTTGATTGATTGGTAATTAGACGATAGGGTCAATACTTTGTTACTTATTGAATTTACGCCTATCCAATTCCAGATAATTATTCCGGAATCGTAAATAAGGCTATCTGCTCTTTTTTTCCCTTTAATTTAACCACTCCCACCGAATTGATTTTAAATTCAGGATCAAGTTCCAAAGATTTAATCAAATCTTCAGAAACTAAAATATCCACATTGTATGTGTAGGCTTCCCCTTATTAGGACACCTCTAAATTCGATAAATAATTATTATTTAGGTCAGGTTTGATGAAGAATTTAAATTCTTCATCAAACCTGGGCATGTATTCTTTAGGTGATTTATTGCCCAGAGATTTATGTGGATGATTAAAATTATAGTCCTCTCTCCAGTTATCGCTTATATTTTGAAGTTGATAGATGTCGTTAAAATAATATGCATCTAGTATATCTTCTCTGAAAAATCTATTGAAACGTTCTATGTAACCATTTTGCATTGGTTTTCCGGGCTGTGTATATTTAATTTCTATATGGTTTTTTGTACACCAGTTCATAAATGTCTTAGATATAAATTCAGGTCCATTGTCGCACCGAACATATTTAGGTGTGCCTATTTCTTCTTTGAGGTTTTCCAATGTTTCCACTACCGCCCTAGCTGGGTACGAGAGTCCTGCATTGATTGCAATAGCTTCACGGTTACAATCATCTATAACATTGAACACGCGTAGCTTTCTGCCATCTATAAGGGCATCGCTCATAAAATCCATACTCCAGCATTCATTAAGAGTCGATGGAGTTTCCAAAGGTTGTTTTATACGCTTTATTAAACGCTTCTTATGTTTACGCCTAAGGCTGAGCTTCATATCACGATATACTCGCAATACACGCTTTCTGTTCCATTTTAGACCTTCACGACGAATCTTGTAGTAATACTCATCAAAACCTCTAGTAGGATAGGCTTCTGCTAACTCGGTCAGTTTATCTATGACCTCGCTATCGTCTCTTTTACTCTGGTAATACCACATTGACCTGCTCAGGCCGACAACATTACAGGCACGCACGATGGGAATTACATATTGCTTGATGAGATACTTTGCCCGGACTCTCTTGTCGGAAGGCCTTAGAACTTTTTTGATAGTACGTCCTTTAGCATCTTATTATCTAAACTAACATCTGCGTACATCTGCTTTAACCTATTGTTCTCATCTTCCAATTCCTTCAACCGTTTAAGTTGCTGTTGCTCCATACTACCGTACTTCTTGCGCCAATAGTAAAACGTGCTTTTATCTATTCCCAGTTCTCTTGAAACATCTCCAACGGATCTTCCTTGCTGATGTTCTTTTAGAGCCTTGATAATTTGACTCTCGCTAAACTTGCTGTTTTTCATCGTGACAGTTTGAATTTAAAGTTAGTAAATTCGAATTATGAACTGTCCTATTTTTAGGGAAGCCTACATTTTTAGGGAAGCCTACAATGTATTGCAAAGTGGTTTATGAGCGAATCGTGAACAAAGGTAAGAGCAAGAAACTGGCATTGATCGCAGTGGCCAACAAACTACTCAAACAGTCCTTTGCCATTGCAAAATCAGGTAGGCCATACCATGAAACTTACGTTTATGTATTGTCTAGATAACCAAGGAACAAAAACCATGAAAAAAGCTCAAAGATTCTATTTTTTAAATCTAAGGGCTTAGAGTAATTATGTCTCAAATCAAGAAAGAATTTATTTGTTTTCTATCTCAGTTCTTTGTTATGTGTCCTTAAGCCATAATACTTGAAGTTCTTAATTGGAAAAGAAGAATCACAGACTTGCTTCGCCTTTGCTACTTTGCAGTGAGGAGAATAAATTATGAAAAAATAATAACTATCTAGGAGGAGGTGGTGGTGGAACTGCTCCTCCTTCTATATCAACGGAAATATTATTTTTCAATTTATTCAAATTCTCTTCCATATGGGTAAAATTTTCATAGCCATTCTTTTTGGCGAGTTCATAAGCTTTCGTATAAACTGCTAATGCTTCATCTTTTCGCCCTGCTACAATCAAAGCCTCTGCATAATTTTCATATGTATTGACCGACTGAGGATAATAAATCATGGACAATTCAAAATAGTTTAGAGCATCATTCACTTTTTCATCCCTTAGAAAATTGTAACCAACTGCATTCAGATAAAATTCCTCAGGCTTGTACCTTTCACCAATCAGTTTGCTGTATTGTTCATAGTGTTTTACTGCAGCTGTTGCATAGCCCTCTTTTACAATGTTAGATTGAAAGGATTCCATCAGCAACGCTACAGCTGAAAGGTCTATTTTATTATGAACAGATGCTTTAGAGAAATATAAATGCTTATACATTTGTACATTACCGGAGGATTCTAATATTCCCTCCATATTGCCACTCATTAGCGACATACGTAGGTTAGCGTTTCTAGTTCTTAAAGAGTCATGAAGGGTTAAAATCAATTGATCTTCTTTAATAATTGCATTATCTACTCTCATTTGATCTCGTACATGAGGTGAGTAAAATGATAGGCTCACTTCGGGTTTGCCATCCACATCTTTAACCTCCATGATTTGGCCAAGATAGTCTGATCCATAAGTACCGGTCCCATACCACTTTCCGATAATCTTTTTTAGCTCAATGGTTTCACCTTTGGTCAATTCAGGAATGGTATAGCTTGGGTCTGGCTGTTCAAAATCAAGGTAATCACTTGATTTTTGCATGGCTTGCACCACTTCCCAACTTGCTTCTTGAATCAATTGAGCTTCCTCATTTGATAGATCAATTAACAGCCCCCTATCCAATGAACGCTCACCAATATTCGATAACCGATTACCAAAAATAGTCCCTGGAAGACCTAGAGGATTATCAGACATTAGTGTTGCGTAAAGTGTAACAGCGGTTAAATAGGAACCCATTGCTGATGGGTGACCACCATCGTCGGCATATAAGTCAATCTTTGGATTCGTTCGCACCCTATCCCATACCAAACCAACTGGCGCCACTATAGCCTCAAGCTCTTTGGCTATGGTCGTATATGCATGTGACAATATGGCTTGTTCTTTCGGTTGATCTTTATTTGACCAGGTCATAAAGAACACGGTCTTAGCACCCGCTTTTGTTATTTCAGCATTAAACTTTCTTGAGTGCTCAAAAAATTGATCTGTTGACCCAAAATACATGTCGTTATCAATCATGACGCCCATTCCCAGCTTGCTTTGCTCTTGGAGTACCACATAGTCCCATTCACCCGTTCTAATGGCTTCTATTGTACTCTCTGTTTGCCAATGGTCGGCAAGCGTCATACCACCATCACTTATCAACTGAGTTTCTACTACATGTTCTGGAAATTTCTCTTGTATTATTTTCTTTAATAACTCCGGAGTGCTGTTGTAGAACGTATAACTATTTCCGATAAACAGAATCCTAATTTTATCTGCTTCTTTAGGTTGTGTACAAGAGAATGCTACAATCAACAACAATAGTACACTTAAACACCTTTTTTTATAGATCATTATCATACGAGATTTGATTTTTAATAGGCTTAGTAATTTCATTAACAACCTCTCCTGTATGCAAAGTTGATTTATTTTCAATAAGCATTATATGGCATTCGTTTTTAGAGCTTACCTTATGATTGATTCCCTTTTTCACAATAAACAAGTCTCCCTTTTTCATAGTAAACGGTTCTTGATTTTCTATTTCAAAAAGAAGCGCTCCTTTAATAATAAGAAATAATTCATCTTCATTTTTATGATGATGCCAAGGAACTTTATTGCCCTGTATTTTCACCAGTTTTATAAAAACATCATTTACTTCACCAATTATTTTTGGAGCATAGTAGTCATTAATGGTGTTTAGTTGTTCGGTTATATTCATCTCAAAATTTGATTATAATAGTTCTTTATTCTTTGATTATCTAGAATATCCAATAGTAAAAATGCCGAAATAAATAAGGTGCCAATAATTTTTACTTATGTCTACCGTAATGAAATATTATTCTATTTTATTTTATAGTAAGCCCGTAAATTAAATAGATTGTATCTCAAAGTTTTATGGCGTTTTTAATTGCAATTAGTATTTAGTTCTTGATGATCTGCTTTAGAAATTAGTGGGATATTTTGTCCATCAAGAATTTTAATACAAGGCAAATTTGGATTTCTATCTACTTTTAAATCAATAAGGTTTTGATTAAAACTCACGTTTAACCTATCCAGTGAATTACTGGTGATATAAAGATGCGTTAAATCATTATTTTCTAAGAGATTAATAGTTTGCAGCTCGTTATCAGAAACCAGTAATGTTTCTAACTTTTTATTTGAAATCACCTCTAAACTTTGCAATTTATTTGATGTTAAAAGTAGGTTTTTTAGATTTGGAGCTGAACTAATGTCGAGTGAATACAAATCATTATTACTCATATGTAAAACCTCTAACGACTCACTAGAAATACTAAAAGTTTCAAAATAATTCCAAGACAAATCCAAGTCTTTTAATTCACCCAATTCTGATAATCCAACGACTGAATTCATTTCATTAGCAGTCAAATCAAGTAAAACTAGTTTACTATTGTTGCTAATATCAATACTTAACAATTTATTCCCCGCAAGATTTAACGTATCCAAATTTAAATTATCACTTAAATCAATTTGTGCTATATCATGTTGGGTGGCAATTAATTTTCTTAAACTGGTAAAGCCTTCTATTCCTGTTAAATCAGTAATAGCTCCATATTCTAGATTGCTTAAGTCAAGGGTAGTTATTCCTTCAGCATCACTGCTTAGCATTTGCTGATTTATAATACCATCAGAATCTACACCTGTTTTTATAAGTATCGCTTCAAAACTTGAATCGGGTATGCTTACATAAGCACGATTAAAACCCGCAATATTATCATCATTTGAGCATGAAACTGTACTACCCATCAATACTAATATGGAAAAATATGTTAGTAAAATTTGGTTTGATTTTTTCATTTTATTGACTGACTTGTCGATTATTTAAATTTTCTATTATTTTTAATGCTACATCTTTAGATGATAAATAATTTTGACCTGTAATTACATTTCCTTGTACCTCTACATGTACCGAGTTTCTAGGAGAATATTTAAATATCCCACCTCTTTCTTCTATGGTCTTTTGAATTAAAAAAGGGAATTGCTTAAAATATTCAGCACCCTCTTTTTCATAAGCTTCTGGGTATCCACTAATTATTTTATTATTTACCAAGTACTTCCCATCTTTTGTTTTTAAATTAACAATACCAGCCGTTCCATGACATACTGAAGAGACAATACCATTATATTCTTCAAAAATGGTCATTGTTATTTTTTGAATTTCTTTATTCTTAGGCACATCATACATTGCACTTCCACCTCCGATATAATGAACCGCTTTATAATCTTTTGCAATAATTTCTTTAGGCTTTTTGGTGTGTTTTAATGCATACATAAAGTCTTCACTGTAAAGCAGTTTTTTTTGGAGTGCGTCAGATGTATTAATATAAGCTAGTGGAATACTACCCCCATTCGGACTAACGAAGTCCACAGTAAACCCTTCCTTTTTAAACGTATCATAAGCATTAACAATTTCAGAGAAACTATTACCCGTTGGAAGTTTAGTTGTTCCATGGAATGAGGCATTGGATACTATAAATAATATTTTATCACCATTTTGGTTACTTTTTTCACTACTAGCAGTTTTGCTAATAATTTTCCACTCGTTTTCAATTTTTTTTAAAAGAAACAAATCAATGTATCTTAAACCACTCTTAGGGATAATAATTTCTGCTTTTGCAGTAGCAACACCTTCAAAGTTGTCAATCGATAAAATGTTACCTATTCTTCCCGTAAACTCCCCTTCTTTTTTATTTTTATACCAACTTGCATATTCTTTGGCTGGAACGGTCCAAAGTGTTTTGTCATTTTTTTCTAAATACAGATTTGCTTTGGTATAAAATGCTTTTTTAATAAGGGCAGATCTATTGTAAGAAGTACCATTTATATAATTTAAAAGCGTGTTTTCTATTTTAGATACTTCCGTTTGTGCAAAAACTGAAGCGTTTAACATTAGAAATCCGATGAATAAAAGAAAATGTTTCATACGTATTTTTAGTACTGTTAATTAAATGGATTCAAAAATTAAGGCTTGCCTATAGTCTCCAACAAATTCTGCTCCTTCTCTATAAAATACCCTTCTTGTTTCCATTTCTTTTTTAACCATTAAATTTTGCCAACCATTTTAAAATTGATTGATTAGTTTCATGTGGTAACTCTTGTTGAATGTGATGGCCACACTCTAAACTAATCACATCCAAATTTGGAACAAAATCCTGTAGCCTTTCAAATTTTGGAATCATATCTAGATTACCATAGATCATAAGTGTAGGCTGTTTGATGATTGGGTCTATATCTGCCAATACGTGCCAGTTTCGGTCAAGGTTTCTATACCAATTAATAGCGCCATTAAACCCAGAATTTTTAAATGCCGTTACAAATACAGACAAATCAACGTCGTTCATAATAGGCTCACCAAAAGGCTTTTCTGCTTTTGCAAGATTCATCATTAACATTCCTGGTTCTGGTGGTGCAAGAGGCACATTCTTACGAAATAAATTACAAAGAAAGTTTTCTGCATGGTTCTCTAACACAGCATCTGCTACTCCTGGTTTTTTATTAAAATGAACAAAATAGAAATCTTCACCAAAAAACGCTTCCATAAACTGTATCCATGGTTTTTCACCTCGTTCTTGATAAGGAAGTGCAAGATTTATGATTTTATTTACACGCTCTGGATGCAAGAGTGCAAGGTTCCATACTACATTTGCGCCCCAATCATGCCCCACAAAAACAGCATCTCTGTAGTTGTAATAATCAAGTAAGGCCACTAAATCATCTGTTAAATGGGTTATATCATATGCCGTTACTTCTTTAGGGCGCGATGAATTGCCATATCCTCTTTGATTTGGAACAATGACATGATAACCAGCTTTAGCAAGCGCTGGTATTTGATAACGCCAAGAAAAGGCATGTTCGGGAAAGCCATGACAAAGTACAATCGGATTACCAATATTTTCTTTACCTGCTTCAAATACTTCTAACTCAATTCCATTTATTGAAATTATATTGGATTTGGGAAATTTTAAAGATTTAATTTCTTGTATCATTTCAGTGCCTGTTTTTATCAATAATTAAATCTTCTATTTTTTTAAAATCCTTTGAATTTGGTACGTGTTTAGCCTCTACAATCAAAACAACTTCTTCTATAGTAGAAAATATTCGATTTGCTCTTTTAATCATTTTTTTTCCGGGAAACATGATGTCTTTTTCACAGGCAAAAATGGTAATCGGTGTTTTTATTCTATTTGCATCATTTTTAGATAGCATTGGTAAAGGAGAAAAATCCATATTGCAGTATTGAAACGTAGAAGACATAAACTCTAATGCAAAATCATCGTATTCAGAAAAAAGTACGTTCATTACCTTTTTAATGTGCTTTTGATTGTTAGTTTTTATAAACTTTTTTAATGGTAGGAACATTTTAAACAAACCTACAAGAGGATTACCATTAACGATATAGACTGGTGCAATTAAGAAAACCTGTCTAATTGGTGTCTCGTTAAACTCCATTGCTTTTAAGCTGATCAAACCTCCAAAGGAAAAGCCTACCAGGGTCACGTCTTTCAGTCTTAGTTTTATGATTACTTCAATAAGCCATTTTCCATAATCTAAAGATTTCATGTCTAATCGATTCTCTGCACTTTTATTGGGCTGCGCTAAGACATCAATGGCATAGACACAATATTTTGAAGCTAGATTGGGGAAAGAATCTAAAATTTGTGGTGCACAACCTCCTGTGCCGTGAATCAGTATTAATGGAGGGTTTTTAGTATCGCCAGTAATGATAACATTAGTGACTCCAAACTTTGTTTCTATAAATTTTTCTGAATATTCAATATTCAGCTCATTTAACTTTTGATTGTAAAGGGATAAGATTTTTTCTTTTCCTTCTTTTGATTTGAAAAACATGTACTGTTCGTTTCTTGATTGATGATTATGATTGATGTATTTTGAATGTTATGACGAGGGATGATAGGTATTTGTTACACTTTAATTTTTATTATTAATAACTCAATTTTTGTTTCTACAAATATCTATCAAGAAGCAATATGCTTCTAACCACTTATGAAGCCTTATGTATAAAGTTTGATGATAGATTGAAAATTATGACGCAGTTCTATAAATTATGATGCAAACAAGCCTTTCTATTAAATCTTAATTTAGTTTTCTGATTTTATCTACATTTTTACCAGTAGTTTATTTTTCAATGATTAGGTTTTCCAAATACCTCAGAGAAGTAGCTATTAAATTCTCTCGATTTTTTGCCTTTTCATTAAAAGAATCTAAAGTTGCTCTGTTTAATTTTCGGCCTTTTACTATTTTCACTTGGTTCAATTTAAAGATCAGATGATATCAGTCAGAAATAAGTGGTAGTTGTGGTTATTTTTTTTTAATTTTCTTTCTTTTGATTTGATAAACATACACTGTTCGTTTTTTGATGCTTCGACTGGGCTCAGCACGAGTTGATGATTTTTGAATTGATATACTATTTAGTCCAGCTAAATGGTGATGACTACATTTCCTCTTTTATGACCCATCTCCACATATTTATGCGCTTCAGCCATTTTTTCTAAAGGATATATGCTGTCAATAACAGGTCTAAGTTTCTCTTGTTCTGCTAAGCTTTTTAAATTTAAAAAAGCTTCTTTTGGTGTTAATGGAGTGCCATGATCTATGGATATGTATTTGCCATTCGAAGTCAATGCTTTTTTGCTCTTCTCTTTAAGTATCGATGATTTCGAATTGCCTACAGCATCAATCACATATTTATATGTTTCTAATTGTTTTTCAGCATTTTCTATCGTGTAGTCAATCACCTTATCACTTCCTAAAGAGGTTACTAATTCAAAATTTCGACTACTGCATACACTTGTAACATGAGCACCCTTATGCTTCGCCAATTGTATCGCCATTGTACCTATACTTCCTGACGCTCCATAGATTAAAATTTTGTCGTCCTTGTTAATACTGGTCTTTTTTAATAAATGAGAAGCAAGTAAACCACCATAAGGAATCGCAGCGGCTTCCTCAAAACTCAGATTTACAGGTTTTAGTGCCAGATTCCAATCTTCGGGTAAACAGATATATTCTGCGTAAGAACCAAAACGACGTTTGGTAGGCGAGATAGAACCATAAGCAAAAACCTCATCACCAATTTCAAACAATGTTACATCTTTACCTTTACGCTCCACAACACCAGCTGTTACCATCCCCAATACAGGGTTTCTTGGACGACCAAAACCAAATATGAGTTGGAGTATAAGTTTAGGAATGAAAGGTTCATTCATTCTCCGAATAAGAACATCGCTTGTGGTAACTGAAGTTGCATGTATTTTTATAAGTACTTCATTAGCTTTTGCTATTGGTTTTTTAACATTACTTAGCACCAGGTTTTCTACTTCTCCATATTTTAGACATTCTATTGCTTTCATAATTGTTTTTGTTAACAGCAAAGTTGGTTAAAATGTGGTTTACAAAAGTTCGTATTTTGAAATTGGAACAAACCTTTGCTTTTCGTTATTCCTTTTTAAGAGCATAGATAACTTCTGCATCTACCCAAAATATATCTACATTTTCAAAATCGTCTGATCCTACATTTCTACTAAAGAAAAGGTATTTACCGTCTGGTGTTATACTAGCAGAAGCTTCCCAAGCGTTGGTGTTTATTTTATCTCCCAAATTAATTCCATCGCCCCAAGTACCATCACTTTGTTTAAAACTGATATAAATATCAGAGTCTCCAAAACCATCTTCCCTTTTAGCATCAAATAATAAATACGATTCATCTGGTGCTATAAAAGGATGGCTCAAAAAGGTTCCTGTATTTATTTCTTTAGGCAAAGCGATAGGTTCCTCATGCTTTCCATCTATTAAACGCGAATAGCGAATTGGAAACGTTGAATCATTCTCTTTATAGGTGTCAAAATAGTAGGTCCCATTTGAAGACGATGAAAGGCGCATAATATACATAGAATCATTACTTACAGTAGGAGGTTCTAGTTTTTGTAATTCTGACCATCCAGCTTCTGTTCTTTTTAGATACCTGTCACCTAAATGCATGGTTTGTCCATCTGGAGCTATTACGGGTCTTCCTATCCATGGAGATGCTATTTCAGATTTTTCCCATTTCCCATTTGTTTCGTTGTATTTGTATTCGTAAAAAGCTGATTTTTTATTTTCTTCGCCTCTTCTAATAAAATAAAACGCTTTCATATCTGGGGTGAATGCACTATTGACTTCATACAAATCTGTAGATACCAGACCTGGAGCAAATGGTATAGGCGTTAATCCTGGTGGATTTTGACCCAGATATGGGTTTTCTATAGATAAAGAATCATTTTCTTTTGCATTCGAATTATCAGTTTTACAAGCACTTAAGAATATTATTAATAATACTGAGAGTTTAATTATGAGATTTTTCATTTCTTAGGATGTTTTAATCGACGGGATATATTATAAAGCTATCATGAATTTTCTTTGTGGTTGTATCTCCTAATTTTGTAAGAGCTCGTGAAAGTTCTTTTAATGTGAGCACACTTAACGGAAGTTGGTGTTCTTTAGGCTGGTAACTAGTTCCCATGGGGTAATCAACACCAGCTGTTTGAGTCATTTCAATGTGATTTCCAAGTATGGTTGAAACCTCATTAATGTCGGTGAATTTTACAAGTCTTTCAATACTCATTTTAAAAGCATTCCAATCATTTATGTATAGTCTACCAGGATAAAAGGTGTCTCCAGTCAAGAGAATTTTAGTGGAAGTATCATAAACCGCAATTGAAGAAGCTTGGTGTCCAGGAATTGGTATTATCTTCATCATGCGATTCCCTAAATCATAATCTACAATTTCTTCGGGCCAGTTTGAAATCTTAAAAAAATCTTGTACATCTTTAACCTCAAGGTCGATTACAGAAGTGTTCGGTTTTCCTTTGAATTGTCCATCGCCAGCATAGTGGTCTCCATGCTTATGAGTATGAGCAACTATTAATTCAACTTCTCCATTCTTTTTAGACCAGTCGTTAATAATTGTATTTACAGTTTCATAAAGCGGAAAAATATCATCTTCTTGAGTAGCTCCAGTATCCATTAATAGCGCTTTGTTCTCACCAAAAAACAGAAACATAAAAGGTGCTTCGTAATTTGTACACCTGTTTTGACGTAAAATATACGTACAGCTATTATACTTAACGACCTGAATTGGTGGGTCAATATTATCATCACAGTTTTCAGAGCCATGAATCCAATTTTGCACACTTAAATCAACAGTTTCTTCGATTGATGGTTGGCATGACAAAATCAAAATTAGTATTGATAATAAGATTGTGATTTTTATTTTCATATGCTGGTCTATATTGGCTTTAACGTTCTGGCTATGAGTGATGCGGGCTCAGAAATTCAGGGAATTTCGGGCTGCGCACTAAGCAAGTGCAGTTTATTTTATTTTTTTCATTTGATTGTATTTATAATTTAGTTCTTTGTCAAATATTAAATTTCAGGATTAATTGATCTTAATCTCTCTATATCCTTTGCACCTATCCAATAGATGTTTGATAATCCACTCTGCTCCTTATATCTATTAAAAAATAAATATTTACCATAAGATATATGTGACTTCTAACGCTTAAGATTATAGCTTAAAAATTCATACCAACGTAACCAATTTTGTCCAAAGCACAGAGAGTTGTTTTTACTAAAACCTATACCCTATACGCAAGTGCATGTTTAATTCCATTTCACTTTTGTTCTTTAAATAACCAGCGCGTTTAGCAAATGTGTAACTAAATCCTGCGCCAAGACCTGCTTCATAATTAAAGTGTTTCCCTATATTTCTTCTAATTCCCCAAGTGGGTATAATCGAAAAATCACTTACCACAGGAGCATCGTCAGTATTGAATAAGACAAACCAATCTGGATGATAACCCATTTTTAAAGCAAAAAAGTTGCCACTATTCCCATCAATTCTTTTTGAGTTTTTTGAACGTTTTTCGAGGTTATAATAAAATCTTGGCTCCACAACTATTACAGGTGTTAGTAGAAATGGAGAATCATAATCATCGTAAAAAGTAGTTTCCCAAATACCAAAATCAAAACCAATCTCTGTTCTCAGTGCAATGGCATTTGATAGTTTTGCCTCATTATATGCCCAGATTCCTAGAACTCCAGTTTGTAATCCGAATGTTGATTTTTCTACACTTGTGTTTTGAGCTTTGGCGATTAATGTTAGTCCGCACAAAGTCAAGGTAATTAAAGTTTTTTTCATGATGATGTTTTTTTGATTAATGATGATTATTGATTGATTGATATTTGTATGAAGTTTACCTTCTTGAAAAAGTAGAATTAAATAATAGTTTTAGTTATTTTGTTTTTTTGAAATGCTTCCGTTCGCTTTATTTGTTCTTCGAGATTCCATTCAAAATCAACTCTATTCTTTCAAAATAAAAAGATTGAATCGAATCCGATTTTAGTTCTTTGCTGGATGTAGTGCTATTATATTTTCATATTCATTGCCTCAGTGACTTCACTCAACGTTCCAATAGCTGTTTCTCTCGCTTTACTTATACCTTTAAGCAAAATATCCCTGACATAATCTTTATTTTTTTCAAGCTCTATTCTTTTTTTTCTAATAGGCTCAAAATATGTGTTTATGGCTTCTTCTGTTAGCTGTTTAAGTTTTCCTGAACCTTGGTCGCCAATTTTATCAGCAATATCTGTTGGACTTTTATCTGAACATAAGGAAGCTAACTTAAGTAAGTTGGAAACCTCTGGTCTGTTTTCGGGGTCGTAAGATATGTAACGACTTGAATCAGTTTTGGCAGATTTTATTAGTTTTGCTGTTTCGTCAGCTGTTGACTTTATCATAATTGAATTGTTGCGACTTTTACTCATTTTTTGAATACCGTCTAACCCAAGAATAGTAGGGGTATCAGTAAAAAATGCAACTGGTTCTGTAAAAATATTTTTATTGAATTTGGTATTAAAGCGCTTTGCAATTTTCCGAGTTAATTCTATATGAGGTAATTGATCTTTTCCAACAGGAACCACATTACTTTTACAAAACAAAATGTCAGCAGCTTGATGAACTGGATAGATATACATTCCTGCATTAATATTACTCAGTCCTGAAGCAGTAATTTCTTCTTTAACAGTTGGATTTTTGTTTAATTCTGAACTGGAAACTAATGTCAGAAATGGAATAGTTAGTTGATTTAATTCAGGAATATGACTATGTGGAAAAATATGAGTTTTATAATTTTCAGGGTCTAATCCACAGGCTAAATAGTCCAAAGTTAGTTCATAGGTGAATTTTGAAATTTCATTAAAAACATTTCTATCTGTCAACACTTGATAATCCGCAATTAAAATATAAGTCTCAATTCCCAAGCTTTGTAATTTTAATCGGTTTATAATTGAGCCAAAATAGTGTCCAAGATGCAAATTACCTGTAGGTCTATCTCCCGTTAATACGCGGTACTTTTGAGGATTCTTATACAAATCATTTTCTAATAATTTGCTTTGCTCTTTTGCTTTTTCAAAACTTTTATTAATCATTTTTTGTTTACTTTTATTCAAGAAAGTTCAATTTTTCTCATTACCCACAACGATTTCGGCTATGAGTAGTTTCGTGAATAATCACTTAACGTTGCAAGTATAAACCAAACTAAAAATTCGTGAGGATTTTCAGAAGTAGGAGAGCAAAGCAATTACTTATAGCTAGGTCTTATGCCAAAAATTAGTAAATAACCTATCATCCAAAATTCTCCAATGGTTGCAGGTAGAGTTAGAAATCTATTGAAGCTAAAATCAATTCCTGCGTAGTGTATAACTGTAGAAATTAGATAGCCTATACCACCTAAAATAATTATTCTTCCTAACCAAACAGGCAACCTTTTAGATTTGATAACTATGTATCCCATTGGAAATAGCCATAACCCGAAAAATAGGCCACCAATACCCCAAGCATTCGAAATAATATTTTGAAAAACCTGAATTAGTAAAACTTTGTCTTCCATAGCACTTATTTCTGAATTTGCAATACCTATTGCTGAGGCGATTGAAATTGCACTTATCATAATGGCTAAAGCATTTACCATTCCCCATATACCTAGAGTCCAAGCTTCCCATTCATAATTATCTTTAAATAATTTGAAAAACCAAACTGCGGTAAGAGCCTGAGAAATTACTATACCAAATTCTAATAGCAATCGAATTCTTGCTGTAGATTCTAATTCTACCAAATTTGTTAGCGTTTGTTCAGGATTACCAGACACAAATATTTGAGAATGAAAGACCATAAACCCTAGAATTCCTGTAATAGCCATCATTAAATACCATAAGCCAGTTATTCTAGCGGTCTTAATTAAATTTTTCTGTTCTGTATTTGCAATCATAGATTATTTATTTTTATTATTTTATACTAATTCGGACTCTGTAAAAGATTAATTGTTACAGTTTTGCCCTTATGGCACACAACGTGTTTGTATATGGTTTGTTGCGTGTTTTAAGCAACTAATTACCGACCAAGAAAGTCCGCAAAGACTTTCGCAAGTAGGCAAAAAGCCAGCAATAAATTATATACGGTGTTACCAAACGTATTTGTTGATATTACCAGCTTCGAAATCATTCCTCTTGATTAATATATTTTAACCCTTCGTATAGAGCTACTAATGGTACAGAGCGATGGTTTTCTTTTTCAAAATATTCTATTTCGATATTTAGAGGTTTATCCGATTTCTTTGTTATTAAAGTATAGAGAGAGTCGTGTCTTTGTTTATTCCTTTCGTAATTAGCCTCTCCTTGATTGGCAGTAGCGATATAAAGTTTTTTATCTAATGATATTGAGGGAGTAGAATCAACTTTGTTTTTCATCATCTCCTCATTCCACCAAATACTTGGGTCTATAGAAATGTAAGCATTGAATACGCTATTTTCATCCATATAGGAATTTAGTGTAAGTAGTCCTCCTAAAGAGTGCCCAACAAGAGTTCTAAACGGTTCTGTCTTATACTTTTTATCAATATAAGGTACTAGTTCTTTCTCAATGAAATTCAAAAAATTCCTTCCACCTCCCATATTATTCGGTCGTTTGGTCTTAATTTTTGTAACTGTAAAATCTCGTTCTCGGTCAACATTCTCTATGGCTATAATAATACTTTCAGGCATTGAATTGTTTCGATTCCTATTAGAACTCATAAAATGTACTATTCCAGATGCTGTTTTAAAATGAGTATATCCATCCAATAATATGATAACTGGATATTTTTTATCAACTTCAGATGAATTATTGTATGAATCAGGAAGACTTATTAAACAGGTTCTTTCTTCATCTAAAATATTAGATTTAATAACGAACTTACTTCCTACTATAATATCATCTATTTCATTCTGTCCAAAAGTGGTTTGTACTCCTGAAAGAAGAATATATAAAATTACAAATGTCAAATTTTTCATAGTTTGCTTTATATGTTTGGTAACGGTCGGGCTATAGCAAATAGGGCAGGCAAGGAAACTTTTCGTTTCCGTCTGGTCTGCGAGCCAGAGCTTTTTGTTTTGTAATTAGTTTCATTTTTTAATTGCCAAATCCAAAGGATTTGGCGGACTTAGCAAACACGCCCAAGCCATTAAAATCAGCTCTTTTTGTCCTATTTGCTATAGGTATTGTTGGCATTAGTTTTCTATTTGTTTAATCATTTCTTTTGCAACTATTGCTGTAGAAGGAAGAAACATGGTTGATACAATCCTTTTGTCAATTACAACATCATGCTTATCATTCAAATTACTTTTAGTTTGAAATATTCCTCCATTTTCCCTCAATTGGTCTTCCAGCATTACAGGCAATAAAGTACCTTCTTTAGCCCAACTTTTGGTAATCTCAGTCGAATTTGGAAAGCCAGTTACTTTTTTACCTTTGACCATATAATCACCATTACTAAGTTTGACATTTGCAAAAGCACCAGGACCATGTCCGCAACCTCCAACTATTCCTCCATTTTCATAAATTTTGGCTATTATTGATAATAAGTCTTTGTTATTGGATACATCAAATAATGGTCCATATCCGCCACCAATAAAAACGGCTTTATAGTTTTTATAATCTACTAAATCAGGCGTTAATGAATTTTCAACATTGCCATTAAAATTTTCATACTTTATAGTATAACTGCTTATTCCAACAGGATCCATTGAGAAAGGTACTTTTCCTCCTGTTGGTGAAACAAAATCAACTTTATATCCATGAGAAACAAAAATATGATATGGAGGAGCTACTTCCCAAAGGTTGTTCCCAGCAAAATGTTTTTCTGGGTCGCCCATGTCTTCTGTATTTGAAACTATAACCAATATTCTTCCTTTTTCAGTTTTGTTATCGTTACAAGAGATAAAAATTAATAATGCGAATAATGCTAGGAGTCCTTTTTTCATTTTTTTGATTGATTGAATTTCATATAAGATAATAAATGGAGAAGAATGTTACAGTCTTTCACAATTAATGCCAACAATAGAATATATGCAATAGATAAATTTTTATAACCAACTAAACCCTAATCCTATATTAAAAATTACGGCATCTCTATCCGCACCTCCATCTAAAGACACATTGCCCAAAACTAATTTAGACTGCACATTGAGTGCAAAATTTTTCTTTTTGTAAATCTCATAACCTGTACTTGCCATAACAGCGACGCCAAAGTTCCAGTCGTCATTTACATTATCTTTAATATCATATAGTGCTGGCGAATCTATTGCTAGACCAATTCCTCCATGTATCCACCAACGATCTTTTACCCAATATTGTACAGATGGAATAAAACCTCCAAAGTTCCTGTCATTGTCTTGAAATTCATAAATATTTCCTGGCATTACGGCAGTAATGGCAAGATTTTCATTCAACATATAGCCCAATTTTAAATCTGGAAACACGAAGGTTCCTTGCGCATTGTCAAACGTTTGATTACCAGCACTATCTTCTATACTGATAATGCCACCACCTACAACAGCTTCGAAGATGAAACCATCCCTTTGTGTTGTTTCAGCATCTGCGTTTTGTGCATAGGTTATACTTGATACTAATGCAAAGGCTACGCAAGCCATTCTTGATACCATTTGTTTTTTGATTGTTTTCATTTTAATTGATTTCATAATTGTTCGTTTTTTGATTGATGATTTATTTTGAACTCTCAGTTGTTACATTAAGATTTTTTTGAGTATTCTAACGCGGCACCAATGGCAATTCCAATGGGAAGCCACAAAGCTATGTTTGAGGTTAATAAGCCTACTAATACCCCTGAAAATATGCCTACTGCAAGTCTAATTCCTTTTTTACTTTTAATTGAATTCATAATTGTTCACTTTTTGATTGTTTGTTTTTTTGATTAGGGTAAACTTAAAAGAGGTCTTTAATCAATTAAACTTTATGTGATATTCGAATGTTTATTAATGATAAACTACCTCTTATAAGTTACAAACAGAATTTGTACCTCATAATCATTTGTCAGTACTTATTTTTCCTTCGTTCATCAAACACATAAATGATTAAATTCATAGTAATTAAAAACTTGATTTTCGTTTCTACAAAGATCGATCAAGAAGTAATATGCCTCTAAACACTTATGTAGCCTTATATAAAAAGTTTGATGATAGATTGAAAATTATGACGCAGCTATATAAATTATGACGCATTTTAAAATATTGCCAAAGAATAAATCAAGTAATCTCTTACTGTTACTAATTTGATGAAGCAAAACTAATTGTAGCTTATAAAAGGAAGGTTCTATTTTTTAAATCAGAACTAACTATTACTCTTAAGGTAAGTATTTGGTGTTATCCCCTCTATTTTTTTAAAAAAGGTATTGAAGACTGTTTTAGAGTTAAAACCACTATCATAAGCTACAGCCATTAAGGTTAAGCCCTTGTTTTCCTCTAGAAGAACCCGCTCTTTAAATTCGTTAATTCTATAGGTATTAACATATTCCGAAAAGTTTTTTTGAAACCCCAAGTTTAATAATTGCGAGACATAATTAGCAGGAAGTTCCAAGTAAGAAGCTAAATCTTTTAAGGATAGGTCTGGATTTAAATACAGTTTGTAGTCTATCATTATTTGCTCTAGTTCTTTACTGTACTTTTTGATTTCGTTGGAATCTAGTAAAGCCTGTTTATACTTCTTTTTCTGTTTATAATTTAAATTATCTGGAATGGCTTTTAGCATGATGTCTTTAAACCTTTTGTGATTTTTAACAGGTTTAAGAATTGGTGATGGATTAAGTAATAAAATTACGGGCAAACGATTATTGTATGCTTGAGTTATTAAATCAATTACCTTTTCGTTATTACCTAACAAGGCATTTACTAATATCAAAAACGTAAATGCCTTATCTACAAGATCAGTATTTAAATACGTCTCTAATTCTTTTAATCCATCATTACACTTTTCCGTTTCATTGAGTTTTGCATAGCACATGGTTTCACCTCCTAATTTGGTGAGGTCTTTCACAGAAACGCCTTCAAGTGAACCGAAATATGTTAAAGCTTCATTTGGTTTGCCTGACATTAATAAACAAATCCCTATATAAATTGGTGGAAAGGGTAACTTAGGGTCTAAATCTAATGCCTTTTTTAGATAAGGTATCGCAGTTTTATAATCTTCTTTCAAGTAGTATATAAAACCCTTGTAATGATGATTTATAGCGGCATAAGGATCTAATTGTAAGGCTTTGTCAAGATAATTCCGTGCCGCATCTAATTTTCCTTCTACGGTCAAAAAATTAGAAATGGTTAAGTAAATATCGTCTGCTTGTTGCATCTCCAAAGCCTTATTGGCATGTTCGTAAGCTTTCTTAAGATTCCAGTTTTGCCAGCATTCTATCCAAGCCAAATTCAATTGTGACCTTGATGAGTTTGGGTCTAGCTCCAATGCCTTTAACAAATAAGGCTGGGCCTTCTCGTATGCTTCATATGCGGGTAAAAGACTCATGGTTCCCATATGAACATAGGCTAGATTTATATCTAAATAGGGATTTGAAAAATTGGGTGATTTATGTATTACTTCTTTTAAGATATTGATACCCTTTATAGAGTTTTTATAATCTAGTTTCATGATGTAGTACCTTCCTTTCAAATATTCTCTATAAATAGCCACAGGTACATCAATAGCTTCTACTAGCTTATCTTCGATTTCAAGATGCCCTATGTGTTCGCGTAATTTTTCAGCGATAAACAGACTAATTTCATCTTGAATTTCAAAAATATTTTTAGGATTTCTATCAAAAGTTTCTGACCAGAAATGAAAGTCATCCAAAGCATCTATCATTTGCACAGTAATGCGCATTTTATTTTTGGATGTCCTTACACTGCCTTCTATAAATGTAGCCACCTTTAGTTTTTCCCTTATTTCTTTAGAGGTTGCTTTTTTGTTTTTAAAATAGAAGGAAGAAGTACGAGAGGTCACTAATAATACCTTTATAGATGCTAAGGCGTTAATTATTTCTTCGGTTAAGCCATCGCAGAAATATTCATTGTTAATATCATTACTCAAATTAACAAATGGCAAGACAGCTATTGATTTCTTATCGATTACAGGCATTATTCAAAGCTAAATTTACAAAAACCATATAGTTTATTTAACGATATATGGGAGAACCTTGCAAATACTTCTAAAGCTTGAAATGCCATAGAAACAAGCAATCAATTTGGATTCCATATTGACTTCTATGTATATGAATGATACCCCTTTTCAAAATAACTTTTTCAGGGCCTTAAACCTAGATACCGAAAAACAGGAAGTAAAGGTCATGGACTTCACTCTATTCCATAACTATTTGTGAGATGATACCAAATCCATTAAATTGGCCTATGGGGCTCGTTTTCTCAAATATCTTTACAATGGAACTCACCGCATCGTTACTTTTGCTTTGATCAATAGGTGCAACCCTGCAGCCCCTATCCACGGAAAAAAACAGTCAAAAGGAGAATCGAATAGGCCTTTTTTGCCAATGATATACTAATAAGAATTTGGTTATTCCTTTAGGGAATACCAAACCGGTAAGGAAATACTACTATTACCTGAAAATATAATTTTTAACGGGACTTCTGCATCTTTAATATTTTCTTCATTCACATCCTTCCCCGTTCCATAATTAAGTTGTGCATTATTGTTTTTATTCACATTGACCACAGCTACCATCCTACTTCCTTTTTGTAGCTTTTTACTGATGAGTTTAGAATTGTCGAAAGACACTTGCGTTTTTTGATTCGGTATCAATAAATTTCTTTGTTCTTGATCTGTAGCATAACTCGCTCTACCAATATAATAGCTCAAATGAAAGTAGTTCCCTTCTGGCGTTAAGTGATATAGGATAACGGAATAATCAACATCTTTTTTATTGATAGTAAATTCAAGATTTCCGAGGAAGGATCCATTTATAATCACATCCTCCTCTAAGGGTTCCGATTTAAAAAGCAATCCATCCTTTATATTGATGTTTTCTTTTTCTAAAGGCCAAGGATAATACCCTGTGTTATTCATGCTTTCTCTATCTTTAAAATCAACAGTTAAATCAATTTTAGAAGTATTTGATTTCGATTTAAGCGCATAAAAATCATCCGTTTTATAATCACTGAAATGAAAAGTCAACGTATCGTTGGTCATGGCACTTAAACTCGGTTTATGCATCCAGGTATTGGTATCCATTACCTGAAAGTTGACTTTATCTTTTAAAATGCTTGGTTTTTCTTTTCCTTTTAAAATGTAATCAAACCACTGAAAAAGAAGACCTTCTTCAATATTTAGTAAAGCCGATTTGTCTAATTTGTAATTTCTAAGGCTTTCATCTGGCCTCGTTTGCGCAGTCCAATGATCATAAGGACCAACTAATAAATAATGATTTGGATTTTTTGCATATTTGTAATGCTCATTAAAATAATACATAGCTCCTCTCTGCGAGTCATCATAATAACCAGTAATGGTTAAAATAGGAATGTCAATTTTTTCAAATTCTTGTTTATATGGAATCATTTTTTTCCAATAAGCATCATAACTAGGATGCGCCATATAGGTATTCCATAATGTATTTACTTGCCCATCTAAACTATCTAGCTTATTAAATGCAACTCCTGTTTTGTACCAGGTGTTTTTTAAAGTGTTCCAACGATTAAAATCATTTGAAGCATCAAAGTCTAAAAACTTATTATTAGTCACATAAAAATTCCATGAATACGAATAATTGTGTAGGATATTATTTTCCATCGGATAATCAATACCAGGAGCAATAGCAACCATTGGAACAATGGTTTTTAATGCAGGATGCACTTTGTGTTTCATAGAAGCCCATTGTGTAAAGCCATTGTAACTACCACCAAACATGGCTACTTTTTGATTTGACCACGATTGTTTACTAATCCAATCGATCATTTCATAGACATCTGTGTTTTCATATTCAAAAGGCTTTACTTCTCCACTACTTAAGCGTTTTCCCCTAGTATTCGCTATCACTCCAACATAACCTTTTGAGGCAGATAACATCGCCCCAGTTTCATTGGAACCTGCGTAAATAGAAGCAATTAATACAGCAGGCTTTTTAGTCGATACCTTTCCTTTTCGTTGAATCACTACCACAGAAACTTCTGCACCATCCTTCATTGGTATTATTGTGCTATCGTTTATACTATATCTCCTTTCATGGTCTTGTTTAATTTCTTCAAAATAAAGATCTCTAGTTGATGAAAATACAGTTCTTAAAAAATATTTTTTTACTAAATCCTTGGCGGTTTCCTGTGATAGATTTTCAGATTCTATACTAGAATATGTAGTATTAAAATTATTTACATAATAATCGGTAGGATCTCTAATTATCAATGCTTTATCTAAATTAATAACTTGTATGTCATCAGCATTCTTTACGTATTTTCTATACGATTTTTTAAACTCCCCTTTAAAGTTCTTAGAACGCTTTGCCTCCACATAATGCATATATATATCTAAGTACTGTCTTTTATCTATGGGTGTTTCTTCAATTCTTTTTTTGAACGTAACTAAAGCATCTGCATAATCACCTCTAATTAACTGGAACTTAAACAAGTCTAAATCCGATAAATTTTGAGTATTACATAATGCCGCTAATTGCTTCATCTGTTTTGAAATCGCTATTGAATCCGATAGTTTTACCTTCCTAAATGGCAATTCTTGACCAAAAGAAGTCATACTAATTGCAATTAAAAATGATAATAGGACTGATTTTTTCATAGCTTATTTTTCAAAATTGCAACTAAATTCACTCAAGCGAGAATATCCCAACCTGCAAAACCAATAACGGTATAAAATAAATTGCTTAAGACATGGATTAGAATGGCCATTTTTAAAGATCCTGTTCTTACATATATCCAACCCCAAGTAATGCTAAAGAGAAAATACATTGGCCATAAAATCATGGGGCTATGGCCAGCAGCAAAAATAACAGAGGTAATTAAGATTGCGGCCCAAGAAGGTATACGCTTTGCTAATGACGATTGCAAATACCCCCTAAAAACAACCTCCTCCATTATAGGGCCCACAATGAGTGCCAATAGTAGAAAGCCACTCATTTCGAGTACTCCTCCGTTGGCCTGAATAAAACTAAACATTTTAGAACCACCGCCTATAATGCCTGCTTGGTCAAAGCTTGGCAAAATAACCGACCTATATATCCATGCTAAAAAATGTGTCGATACCAATGCCGCTATCACTAATAAAACTCCTTTGTTCTTCTTGATCTTACTAGCTTGTAATCCTATCTGTGGATAAAATGATTTGCCAGACCTATTTAGGTCCCACCAGAATAGAAACAAGATGATAATACCACTTAATAAGGCAGACGATACTCCAATCACCTCTATAGAAACAGTCTTTGACGGTACAAAGAACTTAAAACTATAAGAGGTTATAATTCCTGCTAAAAGCTGACATGCATACATGACAACAATGGCAAGAATGCCCCTTTTTAGTGTTAATTGCGATTTGATGTCTTTGGTCATGTTGATTCATTTAAAAAGTTGGGGGTAACCATATATTTTAATTGTTTGGTTTTGAATAGTGTTTTAACTCCTCTTTGTACAAAAAATCGTCTTGAGTTTGTGTCATTTTAATAAAGTTTTTTAATTCTGGAGCATACCACCAAACTTCATCGGTTTGTGCGTTATATCCTCTAGAATTCGAAACGGTTCCCTTGTATTCTATGGTAAACGCCATAAAGGTTCCTGCTGCTACTGTTTCTTCCTTAAACGACAAAACCTCGACATCTTGACTTTGCTTTCCTGTGGTACCATCTTGACTGGTCCAATTTTTTTCATATTTCCACTTTTTACCCACTTCCAGAGGCCAGTCATACTTAGGCGTTTCACTTTCTTCCGGTTTTACGATGTCTGTTATTGGAATCGTATCATTACCCATTGTCATCCCCAAAACACCATCTGCAATAACTACTTCTCTTGTATCCTCACCCTCTGAACGTACCTCGCCTTCGGTTGTAACTCCCTTATACTTCCAAACCCATTTTTCTCCAACGGAGTAATCTGATAAAGTAGGTTGCGCAGCGATTTTCAGGGTATCATTTATGCAGGAATAAAGTCCCCCAGTTATAAAGACAATTAGAATTATAGGTAGCTGATATTTACTTTTGAAATGCCTCATAGCAATATTTTAGTCATTAAAATTATACTCATTTATGAAGCAAAGAAATGGTAAGTTTTTCAATGTAGAAAGGGAAAGTACAGGAACGCAGATATACGTAAATAAGCGTAAAAAGAGTTTACAAACTATTCCAATTTTTAAACTTAACTGATTGCCTACTAGACACTTCTACTTTTTTACCAGTAGTTAATATAATTTGTAATTTATTATTGAAGTATGGGTGAATCTCTTTAATGTAATGTATGTTAATCATTTGACTTCGATTAACGCGAAAAAAGACTTTAGGGTCCAATTTTTCTGCTAATAAATTTAAAGAACGCTTAATCATGGCTTTATCTGAACCAAAATGCAGCCGCGCATAATTTTCTAAAGATTCTATAAAATGAATGTCTGTTAGCGGAATAAAATGACATTTCTCTCCATCTTTAATAAATATCTTTTGATGCATGGGTAAGGTTGTAGGCTCTAATTTTACCCTGTTAGAAAGTTCTTCCTTTACCTTTTGAATAGTTTTAGAAAAACGCTCATCTCGTAAAGGTTTTACTAAATAATCTAGAGCATTCATCTCGAAAGCCTTTACGGCATATTGATCGTACGCCGTTGTAAAAACAACGTCTGGTACATTCGTTAATTCTTCCAATAAATCAAAACCAGATTTACCTGGCATGTGAATATCTAAAAACAATAGGTCGGGTTGTAGTTCTTCAATTAAAGATATGGCCTCATCTACATGACTTGCTTCACCTATAATTTCAAACTCTTGATGTTTTTCTAATGCGCGTTTTACTTCTTCTCTCGCTAAACGTTCATCATCAATGATTATAGTTTTATATTTTTTCATCGTCTATATTCATTGGAATTATTATTACTGCAACTACACAGTCATTCTCATTTTGAGTTAAACTAAAACTTGCCTTACCCTTATATTGAATTTCCAGGCGTTTATTTAAGTTTTCCAGACCTAACCCAACACGTTCGTTTTTATGAATTACACCAGGATTCTCAACGTTAATATGAATGTAGTTATCCCTCTTTTTTATTTTCAAGAAAACAACGCCACCATCCACTCTTAAATCGATTCCATGTTTGATTGCATTTTCTACTAATAACTGAATACTTAACGCAGGAATCTTGTAATTAAGTGCTTCCTGATCAATATCGGTTTTAAGTTGAAGCCGATCTTCAAAACGCATTTTTTCTAATTCAATGTAATCATAGACTAAAGAAAGTTCATTTTCAATAGGAATTAAATCTTTGTCTTTTTCATATAAAGAAGAACGCAACAAATCTGATAATAAATCAATAGCTCTTCTTGCACCTTTAGGGTTTTCTATTACTAATGATTTAATAGAATTTAAGGAATTAAACAAGAAATGTGGGTTTAATTGCGCTGCCAAATTATCCAACTGCGCTTGTTTTGCAATTAGAGAAAGTTGTGCATTAGTTTTGGAAGTTTGCACCTCCCTTTGATAAAAATGATATAAATGATATGCAAGTAGCCAAATGGTCATATGCCTCAAACCAGTAATTAAGACAGGATTCCATATAAAAATAGGATTCCAAACAAAAAGCTTGCTAATAGCATCATTTTGCCTATCTACTAAAGAAATATAGGCAGACGTTTTAAGATTCATGAACAACATGAATGCCAGGGAAAGAACAAACAATGCAGGAATTACTTTCCAAATCAAATTTTTCATACCTAGTTCATTCCACTTTCGCCGCACTGCCATAGTCCTATACGCATGTGTTATTGCTATGCATATAAAAATGTCTAAGAAGTAGTTGATAATGGCATGAGAGATTTTAAAATCATCCCTTAACAAGGCGATATAAAACCAAAAAAGGGAAACCAGCCCCCAACCGATTAACTGGCACTTCCAGTAAAGGGATGTTCTAGTAGTATTAGTATTTATTTTTTTGTTGCTACCCATGTTTAGACAAAGACACAAAATACTTTTTAAAGTGAAAAGTAAAAGTACAGGAACGTGAAATATAAAGCTTAAGTGTTATTTATAAAAACTATACTCCATACCCCACGTTATTATTGGCCTAATTAACTTCTTCAAATAGATCAACTATTACATACTGTAACGAATCTGGTGTAACCGCTCTAAAATAGCCTATCAAGTCTTGACTGGTGGCATAGCGATTGGTATTCATTTTTAGCTTACCGTTTGTAGTATTCCAATCTTCCAAAAAGCGTCTTAAAGCTTTATTGACCTGCTCCTCGCCTATTGCCTTTTGAAATTGATACATGTTAATGGCACCTTTAGCATAATAAATATAGTCTTGATTATCTACTAAAGCTAAAGTTGGTTCTGCTCCAGATTCTCTGAGTTTGCCTTCTTCGTATTTCTCTAATTGCAACTCTAAAAATTCCTGAACCTTTTCTTTTGGATAGTGCGCTTTTAAAACCATCATGGCTGCATATTGAGATAGCGTTTCCAAAATAAAGTATTGCCCTTTTACATTTGCGGCTTCTACTTGCATAGCAAACCATTGGTGGGCAATTTCGTGTGCAGTTACATAAAATGCCATATCTACATCGGTTTCATCATCAATATCTAAAACAAAACCTATAGATTCTGAGAATGGAACAGTGCCCGGAAATGATTGTGCAAATTGCGCATAACGCGGAAACTCCATGATACGTAACTGTTCATATTGATACGGACTGAAACTCGTGCTATAGTAATCTAATGAGGCTTTCATAGCCATCATCATTCTATCTATGTTATACTCATGACCTTTATGATAGTAAATTTCTAAATCTACTTGTTTCGAAATAGCATCAGATTTTGAAATCCATTTGTCTTTTTTTATGTCATACCTTGCTGAAACAATTGAGTAAAAATCAATCATTGGAATTTCCATTTTATAATGAAAATAATTACGATTATTTTCTGTCCACTCCCTCAATAAATTCCCAGGAACTAAAGCTGTTTGGTCAATGTCTGTTCCTATGACCATTTCAAAATGAATACCGTCAGAATCACTACCAGATCTTGCGTTAACTAATTCTTTAGGGTCATTTCTATTTGCTCTATTCGTTCTTTCAGGTAAATTATATTCTGAACGTTCATCCCTATCACTTAGCTCATATTTTCTGTTATAGCCAAATGTTGGAAAGTCCTTATTGTTAAAGAATGTTCCATTTTCAACAATATTAGCATTCGAATTAGCTGCTTCAAATCCATTCGTAGTGAATGATTGCTTAAAGTTCATTTTAATTGAATCTCCAGGATTCAAAGGGCTATGCAACTGATAGATGGTATAATCATAAGTAGCGTATGTATTATTTTCTGTTGCGCCTCCATCAAAAGTGACAGCATCTAATGTGATATTCTCTTCAATGAGTTTCTGAATATGAATCTCATTAATGGGTTGCGCATTGGTGTTTTTTAATATATAATACCCTTCCGCAGTATAATCTCTTGATGAAGGATACAATTCCACTTTTAAATTTACATCCACTATTTTGGGCTGTGATATATATTCAAACTGTTTGAGTTCTTTTTCATAAGCTACTCTAAATTCAGTTGCTTTAGTATTGGTCCAATAGGTGTTTAAAATATTCGTATTGTAAAAGATTAAACTTCCCATTAGTATAAATACTAAAAAGACCATAGAACCAACTTTAAAAAGCGGCTTGCTCAATCTGTTTTTGCTAGCTCTTATGCGTTGCATTAAATTGGTTTCAGTACCTCTTACGTTTACTAAAGACCCAATAATTAGTAATAGTATTCCGAAGAGAAACCAATATGATTTAATTAACAGATAGGGTTTTAAAAAATGACCATAACCATTCATATCAGAATACGTTCCTAAAGCACTTCCTCCGAAAAAATATAAATCGTGATCAAACCCGAATAAACCTAAAGCAACATTGGCTATAAAAAATACAATCACCAACATTATGCCTACAAACTTATGGTTTACCACAGATTGAATAAAAAATGCAATGCATGTATACAGTGCTAAAAACGGTAAAATCTCTAAGAAGAAACCATAAAAATAGACTTGGAATTCATATTTGTAATACTCACTTAATGTTTGAAATAGAATTCCTGAACCAATTAGTGCGAGCATTAATACTACATACACTACGTTTAATCCAATGTATTTACCCATTAGTTTGATAAAACTAGACATTGGTGTTGCGTCATAGATCAAATCTAATTTAGCACCTCGCTCTTTCCATACCAATTCACCTGAATAAAACACTAAAATTATTATGAAGAAATAAATAGATGTTTCTTTGAGTTCTTCAACAATAAAATAGGTTGCTGGATAGCTATCAACACCATATACAGTTCCAAGATTTACGGAATTAATGAGAATGATAATCATCCCACAAAGAACAATTCCCCAAAATGATGCTTGCTTGCAAATACTGATAAAGTAAAACCAAGAAAATTGTTTTAATTGATTCCATTTTGAAAGTAATCCATATTGCTGTGTAGCTTCAGGAATTTCTATATCACTAACAACACTAGTGCTTTTACCAACTAATTTTTCAACTTGCTTTCTCTTTGATCGCTTTTCTTTAACAACATTAAAATTGAATTTTTTATAACCATAGATTAGCGCCAGTATTCCTAGAGACATCCAAAATAGTTTGTTATACAGCAATGCTCCAATAAAAGGAAGTTCTTGTGTACTTTTTTCTAACGCTGACCAAGACTTTGTCGCAAAAGTGGTTGTTGTTAGCGAAAATGGATCTAGAATGGCTTGCCAAAATTCATTAGTGATAGCTTTGGTTAGCATAAAAATCACAAATAAAATAATACCTTGTGTATAGACTACCACCAGGTTTCTGCTTAAAGCACCTGTAACAAAAAATAACGAAGCTCCAAAAAACAACGTTGGTAACGTTACCATTAAAAATGTCTTTATATAAACAATGGCATTAAACCCTAATAGATCTTCTGGATTATGCCATGGCATAAATTCGCTTAGCATCATGCCAAATAAAATACCTGTAAATGCAAATAGCAAAACTGCAAACGATCCTAAAAATCGACCTAGTAAATAATCTTTTTTGTTGATTGGTGCAGAAAATAGCAATGATTCTATATTGTATTCAAAATCCCTTAGTACAGAAACGCCCATTATCATTGAGGCTAAAATCATAAATATACCGGTAATAGCTCCCATAGTTTTTGCAATCACTATGGGTGAATTATTTTTCATCAACCCCATGTCTGAACCTTGAAAAATAAAGTCAACACCAACAATTGAAAATAGAAATAGAAAAAGGAAGAATACATAGGTGTCCGGTCGTTTAATTCGGTATTGTATTTCGAACTTAAAAATAGTATACCACATAACTAATTAGATTTAAGGTTTGTATTATTGAATATTTCCGAAAAATAGACATCCTCTAATTCGGCATTAATAAGCGAAAAACCGTCTCCTGGATTTGTGTCACTTACGATATGAATGGTTGGTTTTCCAAGAAATAATCGTTCACTGATGACCTGATAATTTTCTTTATATAGGTTCAATTCTGATTTCTCGATTGTTTTTTTATAGACTTTATCTTTTAGGCCTTCTAGTATTTGCAACGGCTGCCCTTTTAAGCATACTTGTCCTTGATTAATAATGGCCATATTTGTGCAGAGTTCTTTGACATCGTCAACAATGTGTGTGGATAAAATAACCACGGTATGTTCTCCGAGCTCACTTAGAACGTTGTAAAATCGATTGCGTTCTACGGGATCCAATCCTGCTGTTGGTTCATCTACAATAAGTAACTTCGGATTGTTAAGTAAGGCTTGTGCAATACCAAAACGTTGCTTCATCCCACCAGAAAATCCTTTAAGGTTTTGTTGTCGTACGTCATATAAATTGGTTTTATACAAAAGCGCTTTCACTAATTCTTTGCGTTCGTTTTTATTAGTGATGCCTTTAAGCACTGCGAAATGATTAAGTAATACTTCGGCAGATATTTTTGGATACAAACCAAATTGTTGCGGCAAATAACCTAATACCTGTCGCAATTCATTTTTTTGTTTTAATACATCGATGTCTCCAAGAACAATGGAACCAGCATCGGCTTCTTGCAGTGTTGCAATAGTTCGCATTAACGTAGACTTGCCTGCACCATTTGGCCCTAATAGACCAAACATGCCTATTGGTATATCTAGTGAAATATTTTGTAAAGCTTTAATCCCGTTTGAATACGTTTTTGATAGATTGTCAATTCTAAGTTCCATACTGTTCGTTTTTGATTGATTGAGGCAAACTTATGGTGGGCCTTAATTGTAAAAAACAAAAAGTGACACATCTCATGTTAAGCGTGATACAAGACCTTAAGAAGGGTGCAAACGTACTTTATCCCTACTAAGCAGGTGTTTATCCCTCTGAATCTATTGTTTGTCAACTAATTTGTAGGAGGAATTTTATTTAATTAATCTTGACCTATGAAGTTGAAAATATCAGATAGAAATAAGAAAATTATAAACAGGGTTTATAAGATATCCCTTGTAATTATAGGTATAGTCATTGTAATCTTTAATGACACTTTTGGTAAATTAGAAGGGTTTGCTGAGTTTGTTGTATTGTACTTTATTCTCTTAATCATTACAATTGCCCACTGGGTTTTTAAACAGATCAAATCAATTATTCGATTAAAGAATGAAAAAGAAAAAACAGAATTACTGCATTTAAAAAGTCAGGTAAACCCACATTTCTTCTTCAATACACTCAACAATTTGTATGGATTAATGGAAAAAGATTCTAAGGAAAGGGAAATGGTACTTAAACTTTCTGATATGATGCGATATAGTATTTATGAGGGCCAAAAAGATTGGGTTACCCTTAAACAAGAATTAGATTACTTAAAAAACTATATTGAACTTCAAGGAATACGCTATCATAAAAAGTCTGATATTCAATTTAATTCTGAAATTGAGAATCCGCAAGCTAAAATTATGCCTTTACTATTTATTATTCTAGTAGAGAATGCTTTTAAGCATGGCTTGGAAAATTTAGAAAAAGACGCGTATATCCATATTAACTTCACCGAAAAGGATAATAACGTAAATTTCATAATTGAAAATAATTTTGAATTACAACAAACACCCAATACAGAAGGTATTGGTTTAAAAAACTTAAAGAGAAGATTAGAGCTAGTTTATCCAAATAAGCATGCTCTTTCTTTTGACGTAAACACCAATAGTTATAAAGTTAAACTATCTCTAAAATTAAAATAATGAGATATCTAATCATAGATGATGAACATATAGCCCACAAGATTATCATGGAATATTGTCAAATGCTTCCGCATATGAAGTTGCAGAAAAACTGTTATAGCGCTTTGGAAGCGCTTGAGTATTTGAATACACATCAAGTTGACCTAATCTTTTTAGATATAAATATGCCCAAGTTAAAAGGATTCGAATTTTTAAGAACCTTATCATCACCTCCTAAAGTTATTGTCACGACCGCCTACAGTGAATTCGCAATTGAAGGCTACGAATTAAACGTTGTAGATTACTTGTTAAAACCTTTTAGTTTAGAACGTTTTTTGAGTGCTATTAATAAAGTAACGTCTTCGACCATTAGTACAATAAGTATGGGAAGAGCACAGAATATAAAGCCTGAAGGAAAGCATATTTTTTTAAAGCAAAATAATAGTCATGTTCAGGTAGCTATAGATTCCATACTATTTATTGAAGCTTCTGGCAACTATACCAAAGTTATTACTACTGATGGCATCATCAGCATCCGAGAAAAAATATCGGATACGATACAATTATTTTCAGACAATGATTTCCTTCAAGTTCATAAGTCTTTTGCAGTTGCAAAAAAGCATATACGTAGTGTAGAAGGCAACAGAATTTACATTGGAGATCATATTGTGCCTATTGGTAAACTGTATAAAACAAATATCATTCAATTATTGAAATAAGCTATTGTTTGCTCTAATACATACCAACGTTTTTGTTTATGGTTGGTTGCGAGAAAATTCCATGGGGTTTTCAGGGTAATAAATCAAGATAGTAAAATACGAGGCTTGCCTATCGTAAAATCAGAAATACTGAACTGTATACGGCTTACAATCTTCCTTTTCTACGACCATAATCTAAAAGGAATTACCCCCCAGTAAATTAAAATAACGGTCCACTGTAGGATAAATAAAGTTCCTAGTGCATCTATTGTCAATGTTTTGTTTCTCCATATTTTTATACTACCAAAAATCATTGCTATTGGTAATGTACCTGTTACAATTGCTAACAAAACATTTGCAAATGTGAAATCTCCTAAGTTTAGAAAAGATTGATTTAGAAGAAACGGAATCGGAATCAAAAGCCCAACAATGGATAAAAATGGGAACGTTATTATCTGGTAGTTTTTAAACAGTTTTTTCTGAAAGAGTAAATAGGATCCACGTAAGAAAATAATGATTATACCAATTAATCCCAGAATAAGACTTAGCCACATTAAAGCTAAATAAGTTGTATTAACTTTTTCGTAGGTTACTAATCCATCGCTAATTATTGGTATACTTCCGTTTTTGTATAAAACGTGAGAAGAATTTACTCTATCTTCTTTTCTGAATAAATTACTTCCAACAGGTACAAGAGTGTAAGTTTCCATTTGAATAGATTTAACAAGAAGGCTATTTTTTTTCTTCTCCACTTTTATTGAATTGAAAAGTAAATCCAGGTATGCAAAGAGTTTAAATCGAACAGGGTTCATTTTATAATAACCTTCAAACTCTTCAACATTCGATGGTAAGTTCTCTTTTTCATTCAGTTGGTCAGGCTTATTAATCTCAAGGTGATTTATAAAAATCCTATTAAATTTCTCATAATTAGCGGTTTCACTATCCGTATTAAAACTTATAAAAAATGCTTTTTTTTGCTCAGGAAATAGATAGAATGTTGCTCTGTAACCAGTTGTATTTCCACGATGGAATTTACCTACAACCCCATATCTATCTCTGTAACTAAGTCCAAACTGATAGCCTGATTTTAATCCATTTTTATAAGATTCTGTTGATGTTGGATTCCCCATTTGATATAAAAGCGCTTTATCAATAAAAGACTTCCCATTAACAGTGCCGTCACTCATTAAGAATTTTGTGAATAGCGCCATATCTTTTGCAGTTGTGGAAAATTGGCCAGATGGACGTAAAAACATAGGTATGTTCTCTTGCGTTATCCCATTATCAAAATGTCCCATAGCAAGGTGCCGGTCAATATTCTTTCCTTTTTGAGTTGTAAATTGAAAAGTGCTGTTCTTCATACCTAAAGGACCAAGAAGATTTTTATCCAAATAGTTTTCGTAAGGTTCCTGAGTGATTTTTTCAATAATTAAACCTAAAAAGGAATACCCCATATTTGAGTAAGAAAATCGAGTTCCAGGTATGGTTCTCACTTTCAATACAGAAGGGTTTTTAGTAAAAAGATATTCTAGTGGCGTAGTAGAAGTTGATTTAGTGCTGAAAACCTGCCAAAATCTGGAATCTTCAATTCCTGCCGTGTGATTTAATAAATCTCTAATTGTAACGGGATTATTTTCTCTCCAGGGGTTATCAAAAGTTATGTTGGATAAAATTTTGTAAACAGGGGAGTCAATGTCTAATTTTCCCTGGGTTGCTAAACGAAGAATACCTGTGGCGATCAGTGTTTTTGTCACTGAACCAATTAATACCCTATCGTTAGTGTCTAAAATTTCATTTGTTTCCGCATTCTTTAAGCCTATTGCTCCAATTGTAACTATATCATCACTAACAGATGACCATACAGCACCAGTCAAATTTTCGCTCGCAATGGCCTTTTTTAAATCTTCTTCTAAAGTGTTCTTCTCTTGCGCGACCGAGATATTAGAAAACAATACGGAAAGAAGTAAAATAATAGATTTAATCATTTAAAATAGTTTAACCCGGATTATGGTACCTGATGCTATAATATCAAAATGGTCTCCAATGGCTTTTACACCTGTCATGATACCAAGCACCAGAAGCATTTCTATAATTAAATTTCCTTGCTTTTTGATTGATTGATTTCATTTCATTTTTTTTGATAATTGATTGATTTTGTAATTGTTCGTTTTTGATGGTTTTGATTGATCATTTTTATTTAATTTTTTTTGTTCCTTAGTATTGCTATTCTGAAAACTATTTTTGCTTTTTAAGCATTTCAAGGAATTCTGTTTTCCCAACCTTTCCAACAGCGTAATCAATTACATTTCCTTCAGGATCAATAAGAACTGTTGTTGGGGTAGCGCCAATGTTATAGTGCTTTACGAGTTCTTCAACATTAGGGTCATCAATATTAATCTCTACGGGTATAACTTTCGCATTAATGGCATTCATGGCTTCTTTGTCTCCAAAAATTTCACGCTTCATAATGCGACAAGGCGAACACCATTCCCCGGTAAAAAATAACATAATATTTTTGTCAGAACTGTCAGCAAGCTTTTGAGCAGATACCATGTCATCATTCCAAACCATATCATTTGAAGGCACATAGAATGAATACCATGCATACCAAAGAGAAACAACAAGGAAAGTGAGCCAGAACCAGCGCCAAAAAGGATGAGATTTAGTTTTCATACGCTTTGGGGTATTGTTTGATGAATTTGTTACTATGGCATCTGTTTTTTTCATTGTGTATATTACTTTTAAGATATTGGTTACTTTCTCCTTTTCAGGATTTTTACAATTCTATTATTAATTTTTTCTGATACGTTCCAAGAGTATCCGCCACTGGTATTTACAAATTGAACAACTACAGCATCAATATCCTTGTGATACTTGGCAATACTGCTGTAACCTGGTAATAATCCTGTATGTTCATATATATAAATAGATGAATAGATAGCTTGTTCAGTATCATTGAGCAAGGAGACGTCGTTCAACGCCCTCAAGAATATACCCACATCCTGTGCTGTAGCCACCATGGAGCCGGCAGGGCTTACAAAATCATTGGGCTTTAGGTCTGGCTCATAATCCACGGCATATCCGCTCATAACATCGTCTAAATTCACTTCACTTAGCAAACTGTAGGTGTGGTTGAGCCCGAGGGGCATTAAAATTTCTTTTTTGATAAATTGGTGATGACTATATCCCAATATTTTATCCAAGATTTCGCCAATCAACAGATAATTGGTATTTGAGTACCTATATTTTTTATCCGGTTTAAAATCGGCAGGAGTATCGAGGACCAAATCGAGCGATTCTTTAGTGTTTTTAGAATAATCGTTTACCCAAAAACCTGGAAAGTCCGTGTAGTTCGGAATACCAGACCGATGTTGCACCATCATTCTCAAGGTGATTTTATCGGCATTTTCAATTCGTCCCACCAGTTCCGGCATATAATCAGCGAGCGTTTTGTCTAAAGACAACTGATTGTCATTAACTAATTTTGCTACGGCAACAGCAACATACAACTTGCTAATGCTGGCAATCCGGAATAAAGCTTTTGGGTTGGCAGGAATCTTATTTTTTCGATCCTGCCAGCCAGCGGCATAAAACTCAGGTGGCTTTCCAGCTTGGTCTACATAAACAATCATGCCGTCCAAACCGTATCCAATGGCATCATTGACCTGTTCCTGAACCGTTTCAGGTAATGGTGTTAACAGTAATCTTAGCAAAATCCATGGTACAAAAAATAGTGAGCTGATGCTTGCCATAATAAATATGATTTTGAGTATTCGTTTTGATTTTTGCTTTGTCATAATTCTGTAGTTTTATATACTATCTGAAAACCTATAGATTCTCAATTTTCGCCTTTCGCCAAAAATAGATGGCAAATAGCGTCGTAATAATCGGTAGCATGAGTCCGTATTCATCTATCCAAAAAGTAGTGCGGTCATTTGTTATCGTCAACGGCGTGAAAATCTTCTGTATGAATATATTGTGTACAGAATGAAATAGGGCCGCAGGCCACAAGCTGTTGGATTTAAAAGTATAGTAGGCCAAAATGACCGAAATTGCCACTATCATTACGGTAAAAGCTGTAATGTGTAGCAACAGGTTTCCACTTCCCTTGTATATCAAAAAGATAATTGGCCAATGCCATATCGCCCAAATTAGGCCACTAATTATAGAAACAGTGCCAAAGGAAAATAGTTTCCGAAGTTCGTAGATGAAGAATCCCCGCCATCCTATTTCCTCGCCCAATGTCGAACCAATGTTCTTTACAACACCAACAATAGATAAGAGAACAATCATAGTCAATAGTATAATAGTACTATTGAAACCTTCCATGCCTAATTCTTGCGACCACTCGGTGATAGTTTCCTGATTGAGCACATTTCCAAAACCGAAAACCCAAATCAATACATAGGCAATCATAATATAGGCTACCGGAATCAAATAGGATAGGCGCAAATTTTTCAAACGTTTCAGACCCAATGGAAGACTTGAAATCGGTCTTTTCAGTAGCTTCAATGTAATAAAGGCGGATAATGCAGGGCTCATCATTAAAGCCCCGACATAGATGCTTGTAGGGTTCAGCTTGAGTATTGCGTAATAACAGATAGTACTTAGCAGGGTCAAAATACCCAAAAACAACAGTATCGTTTTCCGGACTTTTTTCTGATTTTTTGGTTCGTTACTCATAATAAGTTTATTAGGTGACTACACGTCTATTTACAGTGCTAATTTGATTGTCTTTACATCTTTGTTTTTGTTGCCAATGGTGCTAAATAGTTGTTCAATAGCTATCCTTTGCCCAATGAATTGGATATCATTCTTAACAGCCCATTTCATTAACTGGACCTGGTACTTTTACCTATTCCCAGAGTTCTAATTCCTAGTGCTACCAGCGATATTATTAAAATCACGAAATAGAGTGTCGTGATCATACTCTTAAGAAGACTGAAACTACTGGTTATTGCTACAGTACTATGGTCTATTTCGGGATAGCTGTTGAGTATAGCAATGATTCCTATATTTTCAGCGTAATCCATCGCTCCGGCTAATAAAGGCAAAAGACAGAGATATGCCAACACCGTTTTTAGTTTGTCGAGTTTGTTAAGAAAATAGGCAAGTACTAAGCAATAACTTATTCCAAATAAAAGTGGATAAACCATATCCACAGGTATTTGATTGCTTAAATAAGTCTTACGTCCAATTTCTCCGAGTGTGTTGCATAGTTGATCGACATAATTGAAGTCATATCCCATTGGTAGCATATCAAGCAATTTCATTCCATTTGAAAATTCCATTGTTTTGGGAATAGTAACAGTAAGCATGAATACATATACTAAATTGGTAATTATGAAAAGTGATACTACTTTTTTACCAGCAATATTTTTCTGAAAGAATTTGGTTATTTGTTTTGTTTTTTTCTTGGTCATTTTTTTAGTGCTAGTATTTAACAAATAGGCCTTGAGAATTTAATCATTGGTAATTGCATCTATTTCTTTGCTAACGCTTTGTCCAATAGCTCCTAGTTGATTATACTGATTGATCATTTCATCAAATTGAAAGGCCGCCAAACTAATAACATTTCGGTAAGGAGCGGACGCCGTATATTGCTTAAAGGCCTCATCGTACTCGGATTGGGGCGTTGCCCTCATGCTTAAGGCATCTTGTGTCATAACAGCGGACGCTAAAATTAACGATAGATCGAACTGGGTAGAAAGATAGGCCTCTTGATTCACCATATAATCGTTATAACTTTTCTCGTTTTCGGCAATGACTTCTACTAAACTATGGTATTTGGTCAATAGCGAATCCAACGGGGTATTATTAATCTTTCCAAAATATTCGGAATTTTTTAGGGCTTCATATCCGCCTGTATTCGGTTTAAAATAGAAATCCGCAAAGGCAAGACCACTGAACTTAAAGATATGGAGATTCTCATCTTCTGTCTTATCCAAGATACTTGTACGGGCCTTTTTGCATAAATCGGCTATTTGTGCCCTGCCCTGTGTTATCTCCTCTAGTTGCCGAAGATCTTCCGAAGTGTGGGACTTGATTTTTACTAAATACTCTTTTAAGGCATTGTCATCTTTTCTGGACTGGTTCCAATTGTCAATTTGTAAGGCAATTAATATTCCGATGACAACCAGCACTATTTCACCTATGGCATATAGTGCATATTGTCTAGTCTTATTTTCACCCAATAGTTTAAACCGTATTTTTCGAAAGATCTTCATATTAATTTATGGATTTCAAGAGTTATTCTCTTATTCAGTATTTCAGCCTTACCATACTATTCTAAATTTATATCGGGGGAGTGAAGTTTTGATCTTTCGATTTTTTTTGATGTCCATTTTAATCCGAAAAAAGGCCTTAAAAAAACAACTCTCCGAAGAACAAACTCGTATAAAAGATAGCAAATAATACCGGTAAAGGCAGTAATAGCAATGAATTTTAGCACTGTGGGCATTTCCAAAGGTAATATGAGCATAGCCCCTATATACAGTACGAACATATGAATAATGTACACCGGATATGCTGCCTGGCTTAGGTAACTTAGGATTTTACTTGGTCTGTTCAAGTATTTATAGCCCAACCCAAAAACTCCGAAAATCCAACAATTGGCTTCTATGGCCGTAAGATAACCGGGTGCCTCAGTTGCGAACTCAACATATCTAATGCCATACAGAACGGCTGCTATACCAAGGTAGAAATACCTCCATTTCAAAACGGTCTGCCAGAAGGTTTTACCGCTGTACACAAAGAGAAAACCAAAAAAGAAGGCGAGCAATCCAAGAAAGAAGCCATGCCAGGTCTCCGCATATAGGGCGAATAGCTGGGGTTTTACCAGCAAGGCCTCAACTACAAAAAATATAGAAATCGACAAAGGCCCAACAGGATTACCCATGAATTTGGACAAGACGTTTTTAAATCTTCCATTCTCGTTCTTTTTCAGATAGAAAAATAAGGGCAGTAACAGCAGGACGTATGCAAAAATATTCCCTAGAAACCATAAATGCCCTACATGCGGATAATAGCCCAACGGCATATCATAATACGTCTGAAAAATATACATATGTAAGGTGGTTATAGCTACAAAGCCAAAGACGAAGGGTAAAAGAATACGCTTTGTCCGTTCCAGAATCAATTGCTTCCAGTTTCTCTTGCGCATGGCAAAATAGAGCCCCATACCCGAGACATAGAACAAAAGCGGAATCCGCCAAACATTCAGCATGGTCATAGGTTTCCATAGACCTTCTAGAAACTCATCGCTCCTGATAAACCCTATGAACATGGCCCAAGGTTGAAATATGATGGCAATATGATAGATGAGCAGCAGGCCAATTGCAATAACTCGTAACCAATCAATATCATATCTTCTTTCAGTTTTCACCATGTTTAATTTTAAATCGATTATTGCAACATCATTGCTATGACTGGACGGGTTTTTTCGATTTCCGTCAACTCAATTTGTAAACCTATCGGCCCTAATTGTTGCTGAAGCATTTCATAAATAGGTTTTATTTCTGCAAATGGCCCCATAACACTTTCCCTTGGTGTCATACCAGAGTTGTTTTTAGCGGTCTTATCGGCTTTGGCATCAATAAGTGACTGTACGACTTCGACTCTACAAAAGAATGCGGCCGTATGCAAAGCTGTTGCACCATCGTTATTTTTAGCCGATAAATCCGCACCGGCATCAATAAGGGCTTGCGCAATTTTATGCTTTCCAAAGCTCGCGGCAGTGATTAGTGGTGTGGCCCCGGTCATAGGGTCTTTTTTGTTCAAATCTGTTCCTGCCGAAATATGCTGTTTAACAGCTTCAAGATTGTCCGATAGTATCGCTGTTTGAATATCCATTTCTGGTGCATCAACTACCGACTTGGTTTCGGTACTGGTGGTTACTTCGGTTTTTGATTTACTGCTTGTTTGACCACATGCGGTCGTAAGTAAAAGAAGGCCTAATGACATGTATCCCAAGGTTCTTAATGTGATAATTCTAAATGGTTTATTCATGATTATGTTATTTAATTTTAATAGGTATTCGTGAATCTTTGATTTCATGATTATATTTTTTTTGATTATTGCTATTATTTTTTCTTTAGTAAACGACCTCGGGGCAAGCCCGCAATGCATTCGTAGGAAACGGACTTTTAATTTCGAGGCAAGCCTTGGAGTATTATACCCTTTGGCGGTGCAAATGATTAAAACCAGCTAAAGCCAATTCCTAAACTAAATTGCACCACCTCTCTGTCATTATTATTATCTAGCTTTACACCACCCAGGAGTAATTTGGATTGGACGTTTAAGGCAAATTTGTTTTTTCTGTACACTTCGTAACCCGTGCTCGCCATAACAGCTAAACCCGTATTCCAATCGTCATTTATGTTATCTTCAATATCATATAAGGCAGGGCCATCTAAGGCTAAACCGGCACCACCATGTATCCACCACCGGTCTTTTACCCAGTACTGAACAGAAGGTATAATGCCTCCAAAGTGCCTGTCGTTATCATTAAGCGTGTAAATCATTCCAGGTGCAGAAACGGTAACGGCTAAACGGTTGTTTAGCATATAGCCAAACTTTAATTCAGGAAAAGTGCCACCGCCTTGGGTATCATCAAAACTTTGGGTTCCAGCACTATCTTCTATACTGATTATACCACCACCTAGACCAAATTCGAACATAAAACCATCTCGGTTAAAGCTGTTTTGAGTGTTAGAATTGTTTTGTGCAAATGCTAGTGCAGATATTAAAGTAAAGGCAGCACACGCCACTTTTAACTTAGCTTGTTTTTTGATTGTTTTACTCATGTCTTTGTTATTTAATTTTAATAGGTATTCGTGAATCTTTGATTTCATAATTACATTTTTAATTATTGTTATAATTTTGTTATGGTAAGGGATAGACTTTGATTAGGGCCTACCCCTTTTTCCAAACCAACAAACTAGGCTTCTTAATGAAGGTAAGGTCTGGAATGTGACCAACGGATTCTCTTGCTGTCCTCAAAATGGGTAAAGAAAGTGAACCTTCTAGATTCCGTTGGCGATTGATTGATGCCCGTTTTACTCATGGCTTTGTTATTTAATTTTTATAGGTATTCGTGAATCTTCGATTTCATGACTGTGATTTTATTTGATTACTATTTATTTCAAGCCGTGATTAGCGGTTAAAGTTTCGGTACTGTGCCCATTGGGTTCTTTTGCTTCCGCTAAAGGATGAGAAATACTGTCCTGTTTTAGATTCCGTTGCTGTTCTGTTGACTGATGCTTTCATGCTATTAAGTTTTAAATTGTTTATTATAATTTTGATGTTACAAAGGTTCTATAGAACTTGAAGCAACCCGTATGAGCTATGCGGAAAACTATGTAAAGTTTCAGGAGGCTATGAAAATTATGGCGCAGCGATGTAACTTATGACGCAAAAGATGCTTTTTCCACTAAATCAAAGGCCGCCGGGATAACGCATAATTCTCTATATTTTCCCTAATTTAGAGCCAGCAAAAAACAACATGTCAAATCCATCGGCCAAAAAACCAAACTTTATAGAACAAGCGGAAGCCCTAATTCTGGAAAATTTGGCCAACGAACAATTTGGGGTGTCCGAACTTGCGGAAGCTCTGCACATGAGCCGATCCAACCTGCTCCGGAAGATCAAGAAACAGACACAGCTTTCTGCAAGCCAGTTTATACGTCAAGTCCGTCTTAAGGAAGCAATGAAACTGCTAAAGGAAGATTCTTCAACGGTTTCCGAAATTTCATATCAAGTAGGTTTTGGAAGCACTTCCTATTTCATTAAATGCTTTCGAGAACAGTACGGACATTCTCCTGGGGAGCTTGGAAAAAGTGATGTAGAAGTTGAAATCGAACAGATTAAACCAAACTATTTGAAACTATACCAATGGCCGATTATTGCTGCAACATCCTTAGCACTGATACTTGTAGCCATAATGCTGTTCAATAAAAAGGATGCTATAAATGAACCGAAAATTGAAAAATCCATTGCAGTATTGCCCTTTAAAAATGAGAGCAGCGATTCCACCAATCTTTATTTTGTAAACGGGTTGATGGAATCTGCATTGAACAACCTTCAGAAAATTGAAGACTTGCGGGTCATCAGTAGAACCTCGGTAGAGAAGTACAGAAAAACCGAGAAGGGTATTCCAGAGATTGCCGAAGAACTTGATGTGAACTACTTGGTAGAAGGTAGCGGTCAGCGTGTCGGTGATCAGGTGTTGCTCAACATACAACTGATCGAAGCTTCATCGGACACCCCTATTTGGGTGGAACAATACAATCAGGAAGTAGTGGACATCTTTGCTTTGCAAAACGATGTTGCGAAGAAAATTGCCGATGCCATTGAAGCGGTCGTGACACCGGACGAATTGGAGCAGATTGAAAAGAAGCCTACTGAAAACCTGTTGGCCTATGATTACTACCTACAAGCATTGGATCCTTATTATTCGCGCACGGAAGAAGGCTTGGAAAAGGCCATTTCATTATTCGAAAAAGCTACAGAGCAGGATACAGAGTTTGCCTTGGCGTATGCCAACATCGCTATTTCATACTATCTTCTTGAAATGTCCCAAATCGAAAAACAGTATACCGAAAAGATTAACAGCTTTGCGGATAAGGCATTGCTTTATGATTCAAAATCCGCCGAAAGCCTAGTCGCCAAGGCTTTTTACTACATACAAACAAGGGAGTACCAATTGGCCTTGCCCCATCTTAATAAGGCGCTGGAATATAACCCCAATTCATCTTTGGCGGTGCAAATGCTTGCGGAATTTTATTCTCACATGGTTCCCAATACCAATAAGTACCTAGAGTACGCCTTAAAAGGGGTCCAGCTGAATGTAGCGAGTGATTCAGTTACCCAGAGCTATACATATTTACAACTAAGTAATGCGCTTGTGTCATCAGGCTTTTCAGATGAAGCATTAAAGTATATTAATAGGTCGTTGGATTACAACCCTAAAAACTTTTATGCACCGCATTTAAAGGCATTTATTCTGTTCGCCAAGGATGGTAATATAGAGCAGACCAGAAATATATTATTAAACGAATGGGAGAAGGATACCACTCGGCTTGATATTTTACAGGACATCGGTAAGTTGTATTACATCGACGAAAATTATGAAAGTGCCTATTCCTATTTTAAAAAATTTGTGGAAGCCAGGGAAGCAAATGGACTGAATATTTATCAACAGGAAAACGTCAAAATTGCACAGGTCTATAAAGAGATGGGGTTGGATAATGAAGCTGAGAAACTATTTAACGATTTCTCAGAGTACTGCGAAAGGGATCAATCGATTTATAGAAGTGTAAATCTGGTTTGGAAATACGCTTATGAAGGAAAAATCAATGAGGCCATCGAACAGCTTAGAATATTTTCCGAAACAGAGAATTATCTGTATTGGTTTTTATTAATTGAAGATGAACCTTTGATTCAACCTTTAAAAAGTCATCCCGATTTTGAGGCCATCATGCAAAAAATAAAGGATAGATTTTGGGAAAATCAGACCGAGTTAAAAATGTATCTGGATGAAGAAAGCTTGCTCTAATCCGTTCAAAAGCTTAGCTATTAATTCAATTTTTTCACTTAACATAATTCCAAGTACCGTTTCATTTTATTCTTATTGGTTTTTATAACTTCCTTTTTCTACAAATTCTATCTTTTATGAAGGTCACCTAGTGTAAGAACAATTTCAATTTATCATTACAGATTCTTTTTACCTCTAATCCCTTTTACGCGATAAACCTTTTTCTGGATTCCCCCGCTTACAATGGAATTAAAATTTGAGAATGTTGTGTTGACCGATTTGTTTACCTCTTAAAAGAATTATCCGGTCAAAAAAGCATTTTTAAGAAAAGACCAAAAGATAAAACCTTTTAAAATCAATTAATTATTAGGTTTTAAATGTTAAGAAATATTAAAATAGAGTTAGCAGGATTCGAACCCCTATCTATTACTAATCTTCTCTTATTTAATATTGTGCACATTACAAATATTATTAGGAGAATTTATAGAAGTTCAATATTTTTATAAAGTAAACCGTATACGCTACCGTATACGGTTTACACTAAAACAGTAAAAATATATTTGATAACTACTTGTTTTTCAATAGGTTGTAAAACTAAAAAATAGCGGTTAAAATTCATAACCCGGAGGTCGGGGGATCGTGCCCCCCTCTCGCTACACTAGTAAAATGTGCCAAAACAACGGTTTAGTTCACTCTAAACCGTTTTTTTATGTCTATATTTCAAGAAACAGTTACATTTGAACACGAAAGTGAACACGTTTTAGAACACGATTTGTCTGCAAAAAGTAATTTCTCGACTCCAAAAATCTATACCGCAAAAGGCGATCTTACCAAAAGATGGTATGTTTATTTTTCATTTAGAGATCCAATTACCAAAAAATTGGTACGAATGAAAAATATATATGGAAAAGCAAATAAATATAAAACTAAAGCAGACCGGTTAACCATTTTAACAGCATATAGAAATAACCTCCTTAAATTATTAAAACAAGGTTATAGTCCATTTGAAAATAATGAATCCATAAAAAGAAAAATATCAGAAAATAAATTTATCGAGAGTAAAAATCAATATGAAGCTGATATTAAAACCAACAATTTTATAAATCAAAAAAAGCAAAACATAGCGATGCCTATTGGTGAAGCCTTTGAATTTGTTATGAAATTAAAACAAAATCAGGTTAAACCCCGGACTATACAAGATTACCGACTAAAAACTAAGGCATTTTTAAAATGGTTGTCATCAAACCATCCTCATATTAGTACTATTGATCAATTGACTAAAAAAGTATTATTGGAATTTCTTAATGAAAAAGTCATGAGTACAAGCGCTAGAAACAGAAATAATTTTAGGTTAACTCTTGGTACCATATTACAAACTTTAGAAGAGAATGAAATAATATCATTCAATTTCATAAAGACTATCAAAGTATTGAAATCAATTCCAAATAGAAACAAAACATTTACACAAGAAATTGAAAAGCGTATTTTTAAACACCTAGAAAAAGAAGATCCTATACTTTTATTATATATAAAATTTGTCGCTTATAATTTTTTGAGACCTATTGAAGCATCGAGGTTAAAAATTAAGGATGTTGATATACAGAATAGAACCCTCACTTTTCAAGCCAAAAACAGTAATTTAAAACGTAAAACAATACCTCAAATCTTGTTAGAAGAACTACCGGATTTAACAAATAAAAACCCTGAGCACCTCTTATTTACACCAAATACAATAGGTGGTATATGGAATACAAAGGAGACCAATAGAAGAAATTATTTCTCTAAACGCTTTAAACAAAAAGTAAAAAACCATTTTAATTTAAATGAAGATTTTGGACTTTATAGTTTTAGACATACCTATATTACAAAATTATACCGGAGAATTTTAAGAGACGCAACTCCATTTGAAGCTAAGAGCAAACTAATGCTGATTACAGGGCATAATTCAATGTCAGCCTTAGAAAAATACTTAAGAGATATAGATGCCGAATTAGCACAAGACTATTCAAATCTTTTAAAAGAGTAACATGGATTCTGGAAAAACTTTAAAATACTTAGTTAACCACCTTTATAATCCGCTCTTATTTTATATTCCAAAAAATATAATCCCCAAAGATGAATTATTAAAGTTTAACGGAATTTCTACAGATAATTTTTTTAATACTCCTGTTCTTATTTCCAAAAAGAATTTAATTCATCATGGAATTTCTATAAATGATTATAGGGTTATACTTGAAAAAGCTTCAATATTAAATTACAATCTTCTTAAGTTAATTGATGTTAGAAGAAATTTAAATGTTGAACAGTTTAATACCCTAATAGAAAACTACATTTTACATCTTAGATTTTATCTTTTTATGACAAAATGGATGAATGAACATTTTACTAAATATTGTAAAACCAATCAAAGTTTAAAGAGTTATTTTCAATTACAATATGATTTTTTCAATCAACACAAATTAGCTATTCAAACCAAGTTTAATTTAAATATAGTAGTGGACTTAACATCATCTCAAATTTTAACATATCTAAAAAATGATACACCTACCCCACTTAACAACATTATAAATACAGATAAAAACAGGGACATTAAAAAAGAAACAACTAAAAAGAAGACTGTATTGATTACTGATCAAGAAGCTAGGAATTTTCTTTTAAAAACTGTTTTTGGTTTAAAATATTGATATAAGTCAGTTTTTAAAGTTCGAACTTCTTTATACAAATTTTATACAATAAGTATATTTTAGCGTTAAACTTACGTATATTTAACGCATAATGGATACAAAATATTACGTTTGTCAATATTGTCATGATGAATTTATCCCAAAAAGGAGATATATTCAGAAATTCTGTAGCGCTACTTGTCGATCTAAAGCACATCATCAAAAAAACAAAACAGTTAGTTCCTCAGATAAAAGAGTCATTGGTCCATTAAATAAAATTGAGAAAATGAGTGCTGCAGGTATTGGTAATGCAGCAGCTGGTGCTCTTGCTGCAGATGTGGTTAAAAATTTAATTACAAAAAACCATGATAGACCGGCAACTAAGGGAGATATTTTGGCATTAAGCCAAAAGATTGAACGATTTCATAGAGTTTTAAATATTGCCTTAGGTATAAATGGAGAACTCCCCTATTTTGACATGGTCACTAAAAAAATAGTCTATTTTAAAAACACAATACCTATAAATAAAAACAAGTTTTAGTGTAATCTATACTATCCAACTACATTACTTAATTTAAACATTGGTAAGTACATAGCTACTAAAATAACTCCTACAAAAATACCAATTACAATAATTATCAAAGGTTCCATTAAAGTTGATAACAGCTTAGATTTTTGTTGCACTTCTATTGCATATTGTTGGCTTAACCGCTCAAATATATATTCTGTTTGATTAGTTTCCTCCGCAACTTTAACTAGGGAAATCATTTTATTATCAAATATTTTATTCCCAGCCATACTTTGGTTTAAACTTTTACCAGCCATCACTTCTTTCTCTACATTTTCCAATGCGTTGTTCAAAGTATAAAAATTGATCATTTTATTTACCAATTGAATACTATTTAACATAGGGACTTTTGAAGCTGTCAGCAATGCAACTGCTTGCGTAAATTGTGCTAAATATACAGAGGTAATAAAGCTACCTACATATGGTATTTTCTGTATGAATTTGTCATTCCATTTTTTAAACCAATCTTTTTTTGAAAAAACATTTCTTAAGATTAGTATTAATATGATAAAAACAAGTACCAACCACCCATAATCTTTGATAAAGTTAGAGGCATTGATAATCATTTTGGTAATAGTTGGTAATTCCACACCGTTTTGCTTAAAAATATCCTCGAACATCGGCACCACCATTCGCAACATAAATACTAACACTAAAACTGCAGTACAGAGAATAATTATTGGATACGTTAATGCGCTCATTAGATTTCTATGCTGTTCATTTTTACGTTCATAAAACTTACCCAATTCCTCTACTATCTTTGGCAATGTTCCTGTTTCCTCCCCTATTTTTATGGAGTAATATTCATATTCAGTAAACTCCGGTTTGTTTTTTAAAACTTCAAAAAAACTTTGACCTGCCAGTAAGGCATCTTCCATTTTGGTAAATATTGCAATTTGCTTCTCCTTCTTCTGGTTTCCTTGAATTAGGGCGATGGCATCTTTTAATTGAATTCCCGCATTAAGTAGAACAGCCAATTCCGAATAAAAATCCTCTTTCCTCTTACTACCGAATGACTTCCCGAATGTGATTTCTTTTTGCAACAAATTGTTCAACCAGTCCTGATCAGAGGATGCTTGAGCATTTTTAACAGTTTGTTCTAATTTAAAACCACTCATTTTTGTTTATTTATATAGGTAACCGGGGTATTCTCTTTAAAAGCAAAAATTTCTTGATGCCCTGTTTCCTTACTTGTTGTTATAGAAATGGCATCTATCTCACCATACAAAACCTGTTGATTATCAAAATAGAATGCTATAGATTCAATTTCAATTTCCAAATTTTCATTGCTGATACTACTTTTATTTAATACTTCATACGTTCTTTCTCCCATCTCATTTGAAAAACGCAACACATTATTCTTATTATCAAAATGAACGTAGGAATACATACTGAAATCTATCCAAAGGGATTGTCGGAACTGATTTACATCCGTTTTCATGGTGTAAATAGTTTCAATGCTTCCCATTTGTCTTTGTACTAAATTTAGAACGGTAAATGCCATTCCTACGACTACAGTGGTTATGATTAAAACAACCATCATCTCCTGCAATGAAAATGCCTCTATTTTAGTTTGTCTAATCTTCATGTAACAGTGATTTTGTAAAGCTTATATGTGTTTTACTATTTGTTGCCACCAATAATACAACTTGACCTTTCTGCCTAGAATCTTTGGAAATGGATATTTCCCAAAGTTCAAAATCTTCTTGGTATGGTAAATGAATAGCATTATGCATAAATTCGTATTCTAATTTATGCATTCGCTCTTCAATCTTTTCTGTGTTGTGTATTATATTAGTAGTAACGATGTTGTTCAACACCATACTTGAAATCATAAAAATGATAACAATCAACACGGTTGCTACCAATGTTTCCATTAATGACGAAGCTTGTATTTTCTTTAATAAAGCCATTTCATCACTTTTTTATTCCCTTCCCTAGATGCTAATAAAATACCTGTGTAGGTATAGGACAAATTTTCACTATTAATAGTCCCGTTATAAATATGGTTTTGATACACGGTTCCGTTTTCCAAGGCTATAAATCCATCGGTTGAAACCATTCCATTTATAGTTCCTTTTAATTCTACATTTTTGGTACAATAAACTTCTCCATTGACAATGGTATTTTTTTCGATTTTTAGTTCGGGGATGTATTGTTTGATCTTAGCTTCGTCCAAAACCATAACCATACCGCTCACATTGGTGTTGGAATCCAAATAGATACTTGATATTTGGTTAAACTGTGACTGGCCTTTTTGTTCTACCGCTGCAACTGCATATTTTTTGTTCACCAATAATGCCGTAGGATATTCTAGGTTACAATTTTTACCCACCTTAATAGATTCTGTTGCAATTGCCTGAAAAACACCATTTACGCTATTATGTATTTCTATTTCTGGTCCTATCAATAGTACATCATTAAGCCTTGCACTGGCTTCTACTATAATTTTATCATCTGCTACAATAATGATATTACCCGTTAACTTGATATTCTTTAAGTGTACTAATCTGTCCTTATAAATAACGGTTTCAACTTCAAATGAATTTTGTATTCCCTCCTTAGGTAGTCTATTTAAAAGTTTTCCTTTAGGCACATCCTTTTTATTCGCCAAACGATTCATTTGGTTCTCCAGTTCTGGGGCCAAATTGGGTAGAACTGCGTTACTCTTCATACTTTTCCCGTAAAGTAATTGCGATCTGTAGTATGAATTTCCTGCGATGTTACCCATCTTTAGGCCTTGTTCGGGTAGATAGGCTGTTCCGGTGATTTTAGTATTGCCTGCTAATACAACAGGGCGCTGATGGTCATTCACGTAAAGTGCCGGAAGTTCCTCTTCATCCTTACCTCCAATTAAAGCTGTTTTGGTATGGTTAGTATTTTTATGAGAGGTAAGTACCGTTCTTTTCTCGAATACACCCCAAAATTCCCGTTTTACGGAAATGGTAATGGGTATGTCACTTACTCTATCTATAGGGTGACTAACCTCTAAAGAAAAATCATCCATTAAGGAGGCTGCCATTCCATAATCCGCACTTCTTAGTACTTCTATCAGTACATCGGTCTTTTTCTCAAAGTGCTGATGCGTATACGTCAATAATAAAAAGGACATTAATAACACTGCTATAATAGCTCCTACAAAAAGTACAAACTGAAGTGCTCCTGCCTTTATTTTTCGTAGAATAATCATTGAATTAGGGAAATCTTTTCAGAAATACCTTTATATACTACCTTTATGTAGTTTTTAGTACCCTGAACCAATTTGACTTCTTGATAGGTATCGTTGAGGCTCATCATCTGCTGCTGACCATCAATGGTTACAAAGAATATTTTTTGATTATTTCCTTTATCGGTAATAAAACCAGTGTAGGTGACGTTCCTTTTGGGAACTTCTTTTTTCACCGGTTTAACAGCGGTTTTACGTATACCGCTTTTTGGTTTTTTTATCGTACCTAAAAAAGGATCACGGTAATCTGCAACAATGCTAAAACTCTCTCTTTCCTTTATTATTTTAGGAACAAATTTTTCACTGGAATCAACTAATTGGGGGATGTTTGTAGATGGATTTATAGCATTCACAAACTTGTACCCTATCATTCCCCACACGAGTAGTACAAGGGCTAAAAGAAGGTATGTTTTGTGTTGCTTTTTCACTGTTATATTAATTTCCAGAAGTTTGAACCGTAAATGAATGCGTTGTATACTCCGTCTCAAAATCACTATTCAAAGCCTTTACACGCCATTCATACCCATTATCTAATAAGGACTTGGTGAATCTTGTACCTAGATAAGTGCTATCGACAACAACCAAGGTATCTATAACTATCTGAGAAGCGGCTGAAAAACTGGGTTGTGCCACTTGAATATGATAGCTCTTTGCTTCAAACACTTCGTTCCAGGTAAAATTTACATTGGCCTGTGTAACCACCGTACTATCAGATGGAGCCAAAAGCATTACTTCTTCTCCTGAAATATCTGGAACCTCTAAAAGTTCTTCACAACTGCTTAGGAATACAATCGTTGAGATGAACAGTATTGAACTAAAAATGCGCATACTTATAATTTTAGAAATGATTGAAGTTCATCTAATTTTTTGGCATCCTTTTCGGTGCCATCGGGACATTTTCCATTATCGTTAAAGGTTTCAATTACAGGATTTCCATAAATATTTTCACCCCAACATACGCCCATTAAACTATAATCGAACAGTTCATTTTTAGGCAGGTTTATAATATGTCTTTGATTTTCCTTTACCACCTCAATCTGTAATATTCCGTTGGTATCGGTCATTAAAAACAAACCATCTGCTTTGGTTAGTTCTTGCACAAGCGCAACATCTAAAACCACAGAAATAGACGAAACCATTTTGCAATTGGCATCCTTTTCTAAGTAGCTTTTGACGGCTTTATTAATTTCATTATTTAAAGCTTCCTTTAAACCTATTCTATCCTCAATAGTCAAGAGCGTATAACTAGGTTTGTTTGCTATAGAATCTACATAGGTAATGGAGCTTTTAGCACCGCTCAACTCCTTAACATTCATATATGCTTTAAAAGTGCTTTTTGTAAAAGGAATAATCTGAATATTTAATGCGATTGGTTTTTCCAAAACAGCATGCCCTATTGGTATAAACTCGGTTTTTAAAACAGTACCATGTTCTTTTCCAATAGTTCCAGTAAAAGGGAAATTGCCTTCCTTAACGGCAAGAGATTTAATACTATTACATGATACTAGCATACATGTCAAGAGCATGAAAACGTAGGTTTGCTTCATTAGATTTGGTTTTCTTATTAATTGATTCCCTATTTTAAAGGAAATCATAATTTCAATTGTACCTTATTGCCACAAATTTTCATCCTAACTACAACGAAATAATTAGAGAAGTGTTGTATTTAAGCCACTTAAAATAAAATCAACGTTTTAAGGTAAAATGCCCGGTCATTGTCTGATTAGTACCATATTGATAGTTGAACCAATAATCCGATGCGGGTAACGGATTTCCATTATAGCTTCCATCCCACCCTTTTGAATTTGGGGATACTTGTACTATGAATTTACCGTAGCGGTCATAAATGAACAGCCGAGACGCCGGGTAAAGCTCCGCACCAATGATGTTCCAAAATTCATTCTTTCCATCTCCATTTGGGGTAAAAAAACGTTGATAGCCAATGGCGATTATTTCTTCGGATAGCATTCTACACTCCAATAAATCCCTAACGAACACTGTATGCTTTCCAGGGAAGACCACAAATTCATTACTGGCTTGATAGTTTTCACCATCTACCGAATATTCAAATGGTCCCGTTCCTTTTGCGGTAACTGTAATATCTATCTGATCTGAAAATCCGTTGACCTCAACTTCCATGCTTTCCGGTGCCCCAGATGATAATACCTCAAATGAACGGGAGTTTTCACAACGTACCCCATTTGTAGTTTGGCTTACGGTTAATTGATATGTACCTAAAACCGAAACATTAAAATTTCTGTTAGTACCTAGTTCTACACCTTCGGAACTTTGCCATGACCAGGTCTCAAAATCGCCACCGTCGATGACCAAAGCGGGACTATCAGGACAAATGACATAACGTTCTTCTAAAACGGGTTGTGGTAATGGGTTTACCGTAATTTCGAACGAAGTCATAGCATAGCAGCTTTCTAAAGTATTCCTTTCTACACGGACATATATCGTTTCTTGAGCTTGAGAGTTTACATATGCAGTTGCGCTTAACTCATTTTTGCTATTTTCGGCATCCGATTGAGATGTATAATATGCTACAGTAAATTCAATTGGGTCTTGGCTTCCTAATATTTCCAAGTTCTTTTGGGAAAGGTCTATCGACTGGCTTCCTGTTTCATTTACATCGCAACCAATTATTGGTGTTGGAGCAATGGCAAACGGAGTTTCAAAAACTTCCAATTCAAAACTATCAGTCACAAAACATGCCGTATGTAAACTATTCTCTATACGATAGAAAATAGTTTGTGGGTTTGAAATGTTCGTATAGGTTCCAGTTATTTCATTCTGGGCCAAATTTGCATCTGCCAAGGTCTCGTAATAGCGGACTGAAAAAGCAGTAGGGTTTTGACCTTCTAAAATTTCAATGTTTTTTTCGATAAAATCAAAACTTGATATGCCATCCATATCATCCTCACAAACATTCCAATCCATAACCGTTTGTAGTTGTGGTATATCATAAACCAGTAGTTTAAAAGAAGTAGTTGCATAGCAATTGATGTCTGAAACATTAGCTACCCGTACAAAGATTGTTTGACTACTAGCAACGGTATTGGTAAAGGAATTTGGCAAGGGATTTAAACCGGTGTCAGCCTCTGCTAAAGTTGTATGATAGCTTACCGATAGTGCACTCGCACTCTGGGCGCCAATGATTTCAGGTTCAGCATCCGCAAGGCTAAACGTTGAAAAACCATCGTTATCATCATCACAGTTTTCCAAATTACTTGGCATATTGGCAATAACGGCAGCATTTACTTCTATTAAAAAACTACCTGTTCTATAACATTCGCGGTAGGTACTGTTCTCTATGCGATAATAAATGGTTTCGCTTACTGTAGTATTGGTATAGATCGGACCAATAGTATTTAATCCCTGATCCGCATCAGTTTGGTTGTTGTAAAAGGATGTAATAAATACGGCACTGTCCTGCCCGTTTAAAATTTCAGCTTGTTTATCCGTAAAATTGAACTCATAAAACCCATCCATATCATCATCACACACGTTCCAATCGGTAACGGTTTGTTGTTCTGGTGTGTTATATACTAAAAGTTCAAAAGAGGTGGTTGCATAACAATTGGTATCAGAGACATTTTCAACTCGAGTATATATGGTTTGATTACCTGAAACACTATTGGTATAAGAAATAGGTAACGAATTTAAATTGCCCTCAGCATCAGTCATTGTAGCGTGATAGCTAATGGATAAACTACTCGCACGCTGTGCGCCAATAATTTCCGGTTCAGTATCAGCAAGATTAAAGGTGGTAAACCCATCGTTATCATCATCACAGATTTCTAAATTACTTGGAGTATTTGCCGTAACTCCTGGACTTACCTCAATCATAAAACTTCCCGTTCTAAAACAGGTAGGATGCGTACTGTTTTGGAACCGAACAAAAATTTCTTCGGTTGGTAATGTATTGGTGTAGTTTACTGGCAACACATTGGCACCAGCATCAGCATCGGCCTGAGAAGCAAAATATAATATTTCAAATGTAGTTTCATCCTGACCATTAAAAATCTCCGTGTTTTTTAAAGATAAATCAAAAGTGTAATGTCCATCGGTATCGTCATCGCAAACTGTCCAATCGGTTATGGTATCTACTATGGGTGCTTCCCGTGCAATGATATTGAACTGTGTGGTATCATAGCATTGACCATTGTTGGCATTGGATACTCGTACATAAACGGGTGTACTCCCTAAAGGAAAGGGATGAACAGCTTCCAAGGCATTGGTATTCGCATCTGCATCTGCCTGTGAAAGAAAATAATCTACGGTAAAAATAGTAGGAGCTTGTGTACCCAAAACCGAGGGGTTAAATGAAGGTAAATCAATGTTATAGCTGTTTTGAGTAATGCAACCTTCTAAATCTGCCAAGGGTACTGCAACAGGGGTTTCATAAATTGTAATGTCCTTGGTTTCTGTTTTGGTCTCCGAAGCTGTGGTAACGGTTACGGAAACAGTATAATCACCCGAAACTGCATAGGTGTGACTTGGGTTTTCTAAGGTGGATGTGGTACCGTCTCCAAAATCCCATACCATAGAAATTGGACTGGCGCTAATAGCACTTTCAAACGTGGTGGGGCTTCCTTCACATAATCCGTCCACCATAATATCCACCTGAAAATAACTGGTAATAAATGGCGGTAAACCTAAAATAATTGTTCTACCCCCTAAATCAATTGCACTATAATTTAAAGTACTTAGTGCCCCTTGCTCATTAGGGTTTTCAATTACACTTAAAGTTGGTCTCTCCATGTCTGCCATATAGATTTTACCATCTATACCCAACTGTAGTGCGCCAAAAATTAATGACGATGTATTTAATTGTACAACTGAACTCCTTATATCTGCTGCTTCTAAATCATATTGATAAAGATCAGTTGTTAATGAACTTGAAATGTATAAAAATCTACTTGAGGGTGAAAATTCTACCCCATAAAATAATTTATAGTGCTCTGAAAAATCTAGTAACGTTTGGGCGTTCGTTAAAATTCCTGTGGCGGAATCAAAATCCATTACATCCACATTTAAGCCATTATGAGCAGCTGCTACTTTTTTTCCATCTGGGGAAGCCTTAAGATAACCTATCGCGTGAATATTTGATTGAAAAAAATAGGTTGTCAAATTAATCCCTACATTGGATATTACGGGAGTGGTATCTACACCAGTTGGCGTAACCCTATATGCTAAATATGCATCGCCAAAAGCATCATGTGTCAAAACCCAAATATCTGTACCATTTGCATGCTTTACAGCCGTAAGTTTTTCTGCTGCTGGCGTAACTAACTGTATATTCTTTTGAATAATATCGCCCAGTCCCCCATCTAAGGAAATATCCACTACTGAATAATTTATTCCATTAGCTTCCTTTATTTTATCTGCCGTAAAAATATAGAACTGTGTTGGAATACCAGGATGTGGAACAATAATTGCCGATTGTGTTGAAGATGGATCCCCTAACAAGCCTGTACCGTTGGGCATGGCTTGGTGATTACGGTTCCAAACGGTAATACCATCCGTATAAAAAAGTAAACTACCATTGTTATCCGATATGGTAGCACATCCTTCTCTTGTACTCAAAGCACCATCTAACAAAGTGACAGGAGCACCCGTATTAAAATCTAGCCCCGCATTTTCGCCAAAATACCATATAGCGGCCTCTTTTTGAGCATTGACGAAAAAACCAGTTATTATAAAAAATACGACTAGGTGAAAACGTAGGTTCAAGCGTGGTTAGGTTTTGGTTTACTAGTACAAAATACCCCTATTTTATGGCTGTACAAAGGCATTACTATAAAACGTAGGAAAAAACGGTAAATTGTATAAAGCTAAAACCATATTTATCCATTTTACAAAGTGTGAAAAACAGATTACTTCGAAATAGAAATTAATAATTTCAATAGTTCTTATCTAATTCCTCTAAGCGTTTGTAGACGGCATTTAAAGTTTTATGAGGTGTGCTATACCCCTCTACATCATAATAAAAACCCTTAAACTCAAATGTTGCGCACCATTTGGTATTTTCATTAATTCTCTTAAACCTCCAAAGACCTATGAGATTATTCTCAACTTTTTTAAATTTATCTTCCAAACTTAATTTTACCATTCTCATCTATTTTAAAACTTCCTTTAGATACTATAAGAAACCATATACAATCACCTTCCTTACAGCCAGGATCTGTTTTTTTAAAGCCATACTTACTAACCAACCTTAGGCCATCTTGAGTAACAGGTCTAGTAAATAAAGTAAAAGAATAATGCTTATTAATTTGATATAAATGGTCTAAGAATTCTTTTAAAACCACACCCTTATAAAAATTTTCTCTGTAAAATACACTCGGTAGAATACCAATACTACCTAAATAGTAATTTTTAGCGTATACAGTTTGCCCTAAAATTCTATTTTGAGAAAGTATTCTACCATCTAGATTATTATTTAGAAGATGAGACTTATACCTTTGCATCATAGGAAATAGTTCAAAGAAACCAATTGTTACAGATTTATCATCTTTACCTGGTACCACAAGCTCTTTACAAACAAGAAGTATTGTGTTTTCATTTTTAGCGTGTATTTTTTTTAACTCATTTAAATTTAATAAATCCGGACCAAAGAGCTTTATAAAGTCATTGTACAAGGTATCTATTTCTGAGTTTAAAGCAGGTCTTACAAAATACCTACTTCCTTTAAAATCTGAATGAAATTCTTTTGCTCTTGTAAAAAACCTTGCGCTTTGTATTTTCAAGTAACAGTATTCTAAAACTGGTCCAATAAATATCATAAAAGCAGTTTGTGGCCAGTAGGTTTTAAAAAACTCGACATTGAAAATAGTACCCACAATAACAATTATAATTAGGATAATATAGTAGCTAAATAAGAAAATTGACATTGTCTTAATCATAACACACTCTTAATCACTTAAAAATCATAAAAAAAAAATTAAACAATCAACAAAATCAAATTTTACTTCATTCTAATTGCTTTTGTAAATTCCCCACCGCTGGCGCAAGCGTCTCGCTTGTGCCCTACAATTTGTTTACTTACTATAAATCTATCATACTCAAATTTATTCCTTCATAATAATTTGAAATGGTGTAAGATATTCAGCATAATTTCTTGTATAGCTATACTTTCAATCAATTTGGTTGGCTACAAAATCTGATTCCATAGGTTAATTATGAATAAAGTCCATCTTTTGTTTTATTAATTTTCTACTCCACAATTTTATTGGCTAATTATATTGCTATTAGAACTGCCCTTTGGCAACATTACTTTTTTTTCTTATCGCTCTTTCCATCATCCAAATCTGCCATGCCTGTATGGCAGGCAGGCATTCCTTTCTTCTTTCTTGAGCATTTTTTTCTATTGCTTTTATCAATTTTCTAGCTGTGAAACCTTTAAAATATTTTAAAAAAACTAGAAATGTCTTAATGGCTTGACCAGAAAATAAAATGCACCGGATTTAGTATAATACAATAGGCAAATACCTCCATTCATTTTCAGCTTTAGAGTAGGTTACTTCTTCTAATAAAATTAAATAATAGCGTTGGCTTGTGAAAATAACTTACCAATAAACAATAGTGAAACTTACAAAAAAGCGCCTGCAGGGTAGTGAAATTTGTGTTATATACACATACAATTCTAAAACACGGGTTAGAAATTACCTTCTTTTACGGTAAGGAATTTAATACTATTACATGATACCAGTATACATGACAAGAGTATGAAAACGTAGGTTTGCTTCATTAGATTTGGTTTTCTTATTTAATTATTTCCCTATTTTAAAGGAAACCAAAAATTCAATTGTGCCTTTATGGACATCAATTTGCATCTTTATTACAACGAAATAAATGGTGAAGTGTTGTATTTAAGCCACTTAAAATACAATCAGCGTTTTAAGGTAAAATGCCCGGTCATTGTCTGATCAGTACCATATTGATAGTTAAACCAATAATCCGATGCGGGCAACGGATTTCCATTATAGCTTCCATCCCACCCTTTTGAATTGGGGGATACTTGTACTATGAATTTACCGTAGCGGTCATAAATGAACAACCGAGACGCCGGATAAAGCTCCGCACCAATGATGTTCCAAAATTCATTATTTCCATCTCCATTTGGGGTAAAAAAACGTTGATAGCCAATAGCGATTATTTCTTCCGATATAACCCTGCACTCCAATAAATCTCTAACAAACACTGTATGCTTTCCAGGGAAGACCACAAATTTATTACTGGCTTGATAGTTTTCACCATCTACAGAATACTCAAAAGGCCCTGTACCTGTTGCCGTAACTGTAATATCTATCTGATCTGAAAACCCGTTGACCTCAACTTCCATGCTTTCCGGTGCCCCAGATGATAACACCTCAAATGAACGGGAGTTTTCACAACGTACCCCATTTGTAGTTTTTCTTACGATTAATTGATATGTACCCAAAACAGAAACATTAAAATTTCTGTTAGTACTTAATTCTACACCTTCGGAACTTTGCCAAGACCAACTCTCAAAATCACCTCCATCTAAAATCAAATCCGGACTATCGGGACAAATGACATAGCGTTCTTCCATGTTCATTTGTGGGAGTGGGTTCACGATTAGATTAAAACTGGACACATCAAAACAACTTTCCAAATCAGTATGCTGAACACGCGCCCAAAGGATTTCGTTTAGATTGGTATTTTGGTAATTGGCCGTGGAAAGAGGAGCAATGTTGTTCAATGCATCGTTCTCGGAACCATGGTAGCTGACATCATAATACAATGGGTCCTGACCGTTCAACACTTCAGCATCCTTTTCGGAAAGGTCAAAATAGTAGCGTCCCGCTTCATCCGTATCACAAATAATAATGTCCGATGCCGTATAAGCCCTTGGAGTATCAAACACCTGTAATTGAAAGGATGATACCGAATAGCATTGGGCATTGTTCGAATTTTCCAATCGGAAATAAATGGTCTGGGGATTGCTTATATTTTGGTAATTCCCTGTAATCCCATTTTGTGCCGTTTCTGCATCCGTTTGTGAGACGTAAAAAGAAATATTTGTTCCTGTACTTCCGCTTAGAATTTCGGTTTCCTTTTTGGAAAAGTCGAAAAGATAAATACCGTCATTATTATCATCGCATACCTGCCAATCGGCCACTTGTGGTACTGCGGGCGTATCATAAATGTTCAAATCAAAGGAGGTGGTAGCGTAACAGGACGTATCCGAAGCATTTTCTACCCGAACATAAATCGTATTTTGATAGGAAGGGCTCAAATAAGAATCCGCATTCAGGGGATTCTCTCCGCTATCCGCGTCCGCTTGAGTTTCGTGATAGCTAAGGTTTAAACTATTCGGGTTTTGGGCTCCAATAATTTCGGTCTCTGTTTGTGTCAGGTCAAAAATCGCTTGCCCATCGTTGTTTTCATCACAAATCGACAGGTCGGCCGGTTGGTTGGCCGTTACTCCATGAATCACTTCAATAACAAAACTTCCCGTTCGGTAACAGTCCGTATAGGTGCTATTCTGAAATCTAACAAATATCGTTTCTGTAGCTGCCGTATTGGTATAGTTTAGGGGCAATGCATTCGTCCCGGCATCGGCATCTGCTTGGGAGGCGAAATACAGGATTTCAAACTTGGTTTCGTCCTGTCCGTTGAAAATCTCTGTGTTCTTTTGGGAAAGGTCAAAAGTGAAAAAACCGTCCGTATCATCGTCACAGACCGTCCAATCTGTAATAGTGTCAACTAAGGGTGCTTCCCGGGCAATTATGTTAAATTGGGTAGTGGCATAGCATTCTTGGTTGTTATTATTCGTGACTCTTGCAAAAACCGGAGTCGTTCCATAATCAAAGGAATGGAGTGATGTCAAGGCATTACTGTTGGTATCCGCATCGGCCTGAGATAAAAAATAGGTTACGCTAAAATCGTTAGGATCCTGGGCACCCAAAACCGCTGAATCAAATGAGGGCATGTCCAAATTATAACCCCCATACGAAGTGCATCCCACCAAATCCCCGGGCGTGTTGGCTATCACCTGGTCAATGACCTCCAATTGAAAATTACCCACTTCATAACATTCGGGATAGGTGGCATTTTCTATTCTGAAATAGATAATTTCGGTCGGATTCGTGTTCGTATAATTGTTGGGCAAGGGATTCATGTTAGCATCCGCATCTGCTTGTGAAGCATGGTAGCTCACGTTTACACTTATCATGGCTGGCGCAATCAGATCATCCCAATAACTTAAATCGAAAGTAAAAAGCCCATCACCGTCATCATCGCAAACTGTACTATCCGGAACGGCCAGCAAATCTGGAGTACGTTTTATCAAAATATCAAATTCGGTACTAGCCGAACAACTGGTGTTCAAACGATTGGTGACTTTTACGTAAATGGTCGTTGTACCTAAATCAAAAATCTCGGTTGAAGTTAACGGATCCAAATTAGCATCCCTATCAGTAGCCGATGAAAAATACTGTAACTGAAAATCATTGGGGTCCTGTACCCCTAAAATTTCAGCTGTTTTGGTGGTGACATCAAAAGGAAAGGTATCAGCAACATGGCAAACCTCCTCATTGGTTGCCACATTGGCGGTTGGCACCTCATAAATAGTGATGTCCTTGGATTCCGTCTTTGTATCCGCTGTAGTGGTGACCGTAACGCTTACAGGGTAGGTCCCAGCCGCTGCATAGGTGTGAATTGGGGTTTCCAAAGTGGAGGTGTATCCATCCCCAAAATCCCAAGCAATACTTAAAATGGGGTCCGTGGAGGTCACCTCAAATTCGGTGGCATCCCCCAAACAAAAATTCCGTGCCCGCAAGCCCACCACAAAAAAGGATTGGATAAAGGGCGGTAATCCCAACCGACTTATACCGCTTGCTAATGGAACGGCATCCGGTACATAATTACAGGCCAAACCTCCCAAATTAGGATCATTTATAACACTTAAAGCATTTTGATATGCCTCTGCAATATAAATTTTACCATCAATACCCAATTGAATTGCGCCTTCAGGACCAGGTCTCATAGGGGCGATTTCAACGCCCGAAGCTAAAATAGTCGCTTCCGAATAGGTAGAGAGGTCAAATTGGTGAATATTATGCTCCGATGTCCAATTCCGGTAAAAATTTGACGAGGTAATATATAGTTTGCTACTATCCGTGGAAAATTCCACTCCATAGGAGCTATTCAAAACCGTATTAGTAGAGGCGGGAAAATACGGATTCAATTCAATAAAATCACTTACCTGTCCCGTAAGCGTATCAAAACGAAACAAATGACGATCCCTTCCCGTCCCAGTTACGTAGGCCAAGAACTGCCCATCCGGTGATATTTTCATATAACCACCAACTCCCCGTGCTCCCGAATGTAAGGGCAAATTTTCTCCCACAGCTGAAACTACAGGGGTTGTTACTAGCCCTGTTGGGGTTACCAAATAGGCCAAAAATTGGTCATTTCCATACGTATGCACCAGCACCCAAATATCCGTCCCATTGGCGTGTTCCACGGCCGTTAGTTTCTCGGCAACAGGGGTGGTCAAGGGTATGTTCTTTAGGGTAACGTCTCCCAAGCCCCCATTCGATGTCATATCCACAACGCTATATTGAAAGCCATTGGGCCCTCCCAAATCGTCAACTGTAAATACATAATACAGATCCGGGTTGCCAGGATCCGGTACCACAATGGCCGACTGTGAACTGGAGAAATCCCCTAAAAGTCCCGTACCATTGGGCATAGGGTTGTGAGTACGGTCCCAAACGGTTACCCCACTGGTGTAAAACAGCAGGTTACCATTACCATCCGAAATAGTGGCACAGCCCTCTTGGGTAATCATGGCCCCATCCGTTAAGGCCACGGGTGCACCGGAGTTAAAATCCAGCCCGGCATTTTCGCCAAAATACCAAATGGCCGCCTCGTTTTGGGCCATAGCCTTAAACGGTAACCAACATAGTAGAATGATAATAAGTAGGTGTCTCAAAATGTGAACAATTCTATTGGGGCGTTAAGATATTGGGCAACTAGTTACAAACACAATTTATACGGTCTATAGCCGGAAAGAACGACCATTTATAAACGTTCCTATTAAAACCGAAGACCAGCTCCTAATTTTATAATATTTGCCGTATTAAAAAAACTGTTATCTATGTTTGGATTGTCCCTAGATACATTTAAATAGTCAAAGGATACAAATACAAAGAAATTATTGGTAATATCATAGGCGGAACCTATGTTTATATTTATCCCTCCGGTACTATCGCTGGTATCTGGGGTTTGGTCACTTTCTGCTTTAAACTTAGAGGTCAAAAACGAATAGCCAGCACCCACAAATGGACGAAAGCCCAGCAAAATTTGAGAGTTCAACTCCCCAAACACCCTTGGCTGTATGAGAATCACCTGTTCTTTGTACGAAAAAGTACTCAACGTATTATTCCTGTTAAAAAAATTAGCGTTGCCGGATACTCCAATATTAACCGGCCCTGCTTCTAAAAAGCGATACTGTGCCCCAACGTCAATTATACTGGAATACTGCTCCAAAAAATTATCCCCTACAGCAATGGGATAGCCTAAAGTGGCACTGAACTTGGCATCTTGGGCATAACTGGTCAAGCATGCAAAAAGAAAAATTAAAAAAAAGTTTACTTGTTGTTTCATGGTTAGTAGTTGTTTAAAGTTGATATTTTTTCTATAATTTGTTTTTTTACTGTATTTACCGCAGTAATTCTGCTACTGCGGTGTGGAATTATTTAGGTTTACACTTCTATTACATTAAATATACCTTACTTTATACGGCACGAGCAAGATACTCGCGCTAGCGGGGGAATGCAATGGTCATGTTTTTCTATAAACCATCTTAGGCTCTATATTATCCCTTGGAAAAATCATTTTTAGTCACAGACACCATGTATCATTTCCTCCTTATCAAGAATGTAAGGAGATTTTATAATTTCAATTTTTTCCATGTCTTTCTTACACACAAAACAATGCCAAGTAATGCCGTCTTCTAACTTTAGATTATTGTCGTAGGTGTCCATGGCATCAAAATCAAAAAGTAAACCCTTACTTTTTAATTCTTCAATGATTCTATCTTTTTCCTCTTCGGTAAAATTTTGATCACCACCATAGTAAAAAATATAGTTACCCTCATATTCTTCAACCCTATACGGCAAATGATTCTCTGTTACAAATCCGTATGGATATATGGAAAAATAGAATGTTTCAGAATCGTTGTTTTCTTTTAGCTGTGCAATGACATTAAACTTACCTTTATCTTTATGCTCTACGAAGTACATCTTGGCCGTCTCGTAAATTTTAAGTTCTCGAGTAGACCATTGTTTATACTTATCGTTTTTGCAGCTTTGTAAAGCGAACATAAAAAGACCTCCTAAACAAAAAATCTTAATATTTCTGTATTGGCGCATTATTTCCCAAAATAAAGTGATTACCATTTCTGTCAAAAGTTGATAGACCTTGTCTTCTACTTAAAATGAATCCCTGATTAAGACCCAATACTTTCAAAGTATTGATATCTGCATCAGAGGGTTTACCATAACCATATCCTTTCTTCAATCCTGGATGGCTATGAAACTTACTTACTATTTGATAAAAAGTTCCTCCTGTTTTTAAAATATTTGTTTTAGGATCGTAACTGCCTCTAAAACGAGGAAAAGAATTTGTACTATGGAACGTGCTTTCTGAATATCTATTGAGAAACAGACCGAAAGATCCCTGCTCTCCTGTAGAATATATAAGTCCGCCTATTTCCTTTTGCTCAAAAACGGATAAGTCAGAGACAAAATTCAGGTAATCGTAAAAATCTACTAAGTCTTTGGCCACAACATTTAGACCATTTTCCCTAATATTAAGCCCATTACCTAAAAAACCCTTATTTACAGTACCAATAACCGATTCTCCAAAAACATCACCATCAAAATTAGCATATTCACCTTCTTTCAAAACTATATCAAAAGGGTCATCGGTACGTTCTTTTAAAACTAAAGTGCCATCGCTTGTCAATTCATATATATCCTCTACCTTACCCCCGTCTGGATCAATCCCATTGATGGGATTGTTCCCCATACCAAGGTACGGTGATGCAAATTGTTGGGCAGGATCAGTAGTTAACCACCTACCTATTCTAGCATCCCATAAACGCAGTTCAAAAGCCTCTTTACCGGTTTCAGTATCCTTTTCCTGTCCTTGGTAGGCATAGCGGTATTGGTTAGCTCCTGTCATATCTCTCCCAAGCATAGGCATACCAAAGGGGAAATAATCTGTGACGCCTTCTAAATTAGCATTAGTCCCACTTTTAGTAAATACAGCCCGTACGTTGCCCAAATGGTCCGTGATCTCATAGACATATTGTTTTGCATTACCTGTTCCGTTATAAGCCACACCAACACGACCAGCACCGTAAATGGGTTGTTCCTTTAAAGCTATACTTCCCTCGTAGTCATCGTAAATAGCCATGACCTGTCCAGATACGTCCCGTACATAATACGTGTTCTGAATGGAGGTCCCATCATAAGGATTAAAAGATTCCTTGCGTATCCTATGGTTTCTATCGTTATAATAAAATTTTACCACTGTATAGGGTCCATTTTTAACCTCGGTCTCCAGACCGCTCGTATTATAAATATAGGTAATTTGTTCAGAATTATCGTACACGAGTTGTCCAATTTCATTGTATTCATAATTATTGCCCGTTTGGTTGTCAATATCATCATTGGCAACCACATTGTCATCCACCGTGTCCTCTACCCGTAACAATTGGTTGGGCTTATCCGTCTTGTAGGCATAGGTAAGATTATCCATAGGACCCTGTGCATTACGTACAAGACTCTGGATATTACCATTCACATCATAGGTGATGTTGGTAACATCATAGTCGCCACTACTTGAACCACCCACATTTGGAACAATGCGTACCGTTATGGCACTCCCCTCTTGGGCATGGAAGCCATCTTTAAGGGTATAGCTTTGGGTAGCCTCCAAAATATCGCTTTGACCATTGGTATATACCGTAGTGCTTTCATCATTGGCCAATAAGCCGGAACTTGTATCCGTATTTCCTGGATCAAAGTTCGCTGATTTCAGCCAGTTGTTACGGTCATATTCGTAGACATACTCACTCGCTTCGGCTCCTCCATAAGGACCCGCATTTTTCCAACGGATACTTTTAATGTTCCCGTTCAGCTTGTCCGTACCATATTGCGATTGTCTAATATTCGTATTGGAAGTACGCATGTAATCGCCCACATGGTAGTCCAACTGCATCCCGAATAAGTCATTACTATCACAGGGGTTACCAAATTCATCTTTACATATATCGCTTTCAGGACTCAATGAAGGGTGATTCAACGACTTGAGTTTCCCATCCAAACTGTATACATAATCCAACCCTTGAACGCCACCGGCCAACTCGGTACGTTTGAGTTCCCCGGTTTCATAGTAGAAATATTTGGCATGAGTTTCCCAAGGCCCTAGGATATCTACCGATGTAAGTACCATACTCAATTGGTTGGCTTCATTATAAGTATACCAATGAATAAATTCATCCGTTTCACCTTTTTGATAGTGGACGTATTCTACCAGTCCTGTAATTGGGTTATACTCATAATCAATAGTTTTTGTTCCCAAAACCGCAATGTCCTGAACCAGCCATTTAACCCGACCATAGATATCGTATCCATACCAAGTAGTCGCATTTTCATTGGTTGTTTTGTATACATTGCCAGAAAGAAACGTGGGCTTATAGGTATTTACTATAGAAGCCGGTAAACTACTTACCATATCATCCGGCTTGCCATCCACATTTGTATCTACATACGCATCATAGACCGTATATTGTACTTCGGAACAATTTGCATCGGTCATTCCATCCAATACATCTATCAAATCCTTAAGGGATTGATTGAAGGGATCCGTTACATCCGTAACATTTTCTGAGGTCACATAGGTTCCTAAATAGCCGGAAACATCCGTATACACCCCACTCTCTACAGGCCTACCTTTTGCATCGTAGTTGGTATAGGAAAATTGGCCGTTCTTCCATTGTAAACTGTTGATGGAGAAACGAATCTGGCCATCCTCTCTGTAAAGGAACCAGGCATCCCCTTCATCCGGACTTTGGGTATACACCAATTGCCCTAGGGTATTATACCTGTACTTAGTTTCCAATTTATTACCGTCACCATCGACCAAAGGTTGGAAGGAACTAGTCAATCGACCCACCTCATCATAAATATTAAGGCTGTAGTCATAATAATTAGTCTTGTAGGTTACTGTAAGATTTCCAGGAACATAACTATCCATATTATTTACAGAAACCCTATAAAATCCATTTGGCAACGAAGTGGATGCAGTAACCGTGCCCTCCGTAATAAGGTCATACACCGTGTATGCAGCCGTACCGTTAACGGTAAAGCCCATGCCGGAACCTTGAGGGACATGAATATCCACATACCCTTGTTCATTGATTGAAATATTGTGGGACTCTGTTGGACCTTCCGTTCCGCTACGGGCAGCCGCCAATGTCTGTCCATCCGAGTCGGTGAAAATCACATTTTCAAAACCTCGTACATCCCTAGCAATGGTTTTAAAGATTTTGCGACTATCATACTCGGTAGCTGTTTCTCCAAAGGCTTCAGCCGTGGACAATTCTGTTGAGGCCCTCATAGCGTAGGTATAATTGTGAACCCAATCGTCGCCGGCTTCATCTATCTGTCCACTTTCGTTGGTATCCATTTTATTACCACCCACCGATCTTAATACTGCGCCAGGATTAAGGGTACTATAAATGGAGCTTACATAAGGGCGCGTTGTAACATCCTGATACAACTCCCGATTGTTATTGTCACTATAATACCACCCCAAAGAACCGACCGTTGAACTACCGACCATATTTGGGTTTTCCAGATTAGAACCGGAAAAATTACTTTGGTTAAACTCCGATGTATTATCCGTCTGCTGTACAAAACCTTCCTTGTACTCAAAATTATTTCCGGCACGTACAGGGGCGGACAAGGTTTGAAGCGCTGCTCTACCCTCCGCATTATATTTTGTCTCTGAAGCCCAAGTATCATTGGTCTTTATATCCCAACTCTGGGACTGTACTGGCTTGCCCATGTCATCATAATAGGATTTGCCAGCAGCCTTTAAGGTTAGGGTGACATCAAATGATTTTGTAGTTATGGTATTCCAATTTTCAGGAGCGATACCATCCGGGCAACCATTTGAATAGCTTGGAGCCGGGTCATCCGGACATAGGTCTTCGTTATTTGGCACCCATGTAATACCATCCCCAAAATCCGGGGCATCGCAACCAATCTCGGGACTTCCGTATACATCCCCTTTTCCATCACCATCAGAGTCCGGGTACCACGAGGTATTACAAGTAGGTTGTATTACCAAAAAGGAAACACCCATACCCACATACGTGTATGTTCCATTATCATATATCTCTATCATAGGAGCCAATATTGTATCATGTGAACTTCCCGTTGTATTGTCATTTACAGATAATGTAAATACCCCACTACCCTGTGGTATTATGCTTAACCAACCGTCAAAACTTGCGGTTTCATCATACGGATGTCTGAGAACTATGGTTCCACTGGGGCAATCCCCGCTGTAATTCACCGTAACCGTTCTTGTATCGGTAAATGGTGAAAACGTTATGTTGGGGATATTATCTGCGACACACGGATCTGGGTTAGGGTTGACAGGTGGTGCACCCCTTCTAACGGTTATACCAAAACCAGTTGTTGCAGAAGCAGAATTTCCGTTGACCGTAACATTGACCATAACATCCTTTGCCTCTGTACCTGGTTGGCAAATAACATTGAAGGTGTTTGGACTGGTTTGAACTATTTCTAGCCAATCACTGTAAGCACTATAGTCTTGAATATCAATACTATAACCAGAACCACAGTTTGGAAAATTGTAAACAACTACTTCACTGTTGCCTCCACTACTTGGATATTCCACAATTTGGTTAGTCACAGATACCCCATCCAAACAGCTTGGGTTGCAACCGTTGGTACCATCATCATCGTTAAAATAATTCGGACAATAATCAGGAACTGGTTGAGGATCGGAAGTCCAATTCCCAGCTGGTTTCTGACACTGTTGAACTTCTTGCCAATCTGGATCCTTATAACCATCATTATCGGAATCCGAATACCAAGTAGTATCTGGGTTAACCGTAGCATCGTCATCATCACAATCGCCAAGTGGCTTTACCGTAGTACCGTAACCACTACCTGGTGAAGTACATTGTTGAACGGTTAATATAGCATAGCCATCATTGTCCGCATCCAGATACCATGTGGGCATTTCATCAAAAGTGTACGTAACAGAAGCTGATTCATCGCTCCAACATCCAGACGAGGTATTTCTGGACCTTAGGTAATAAACGGAACCACTTGTGAGCGTTATTGTTTCGTTCGAATTTGCAGTACTTGTTCCTGAAGCACTGCTCTGCCAATACCAAACATTACCGTTGCCTGAATATTGATCGTACAGAATTCTTTTCAAAGTGACGCTGTTACAGTTCTGGGAATCCACTGTGGGGGTCTGTGGAGTCCCGGGCAAATAATTAATAGTATAGGATACAACAGTTGCATTGCTCCAACAATTTGTTGAATTATTTCTTGATCTCAAATAATATGTACTACCGGAAGTCAAGTTCACCGTAAGCGACGAATTCGATGTATTTGTCCCG
>NZ_FZNV01000020.1 GCF_900188415.1 Maribacter sedimenticola
GACGGTACCTATACCTTTACGAACAATGACGGCAGCGATGTGATCATCGATACGAACGGACTGGTGATCAGCAACCTTGTAGCGGGTAACCGTATCGCAACGGTAACGGAGGCCGACGGAACCACCGCGGACATCAACGAGACAATTACAAGTATCGTTGATAATAATGATGGTACCTTGACTTTTACCCGTGAGGATAATAGCACACAAACAATTACTAAATCTCAATTAACGGATAACGGTAACGGAACATTTACATTCAACAATGGTGATGGTACTCCAATTTCCTTTGACGGAACTGATGACCAGGATGCATCACAGGTAAATTTATTGACTCCTATTGATGTAGATGGCGACTCGGTGAATGAAACAACGGTAGAAGATGCTATCGCAGATTTAGCGAACAATAGCAGTGACAATCAAAACCTTACTGGAGCCACGTTAAATGGTACTAACCAGCTTCAAATAGATATTGAAAGAGGTACGTCGGCAAATGTAGATTTATCTTCATTAAGTGAAACGGTAACTGCCGGTACGGGAGCTGTTACGGTAGATGATGATGGAAATGGCAATTATACGATTAACTCTATAGATTCAGATGAAGATGAAACCAACGAGTTAGCTGTCTTGGCTTCAGGTCCTCCAATTGCAAATGGAACAAATTCAGGTGATACTTATGTAGATACTGATAATGGTCAATTATACGCTTGGGATGGTACAATTTGGCAACAAGTAGGAGGAAGTGCTGCGCCAGATGCGGATCCAGATCCAGAAAATGAGCTTTCAGATGTAGAATTAACAGGAACAACTTTAGAATTAACCAACCCTGCACCTGGTGCAACCGGAGTTGATTTAAATAATACGTTTGCTACGGACCAGGAATTGACTGATGCTATTACGGCGAGTGAATTGTTAGATGGCGATAAAGACGACCAGAACGAATTACAAGATTTAGAAGATGTTTTAACAAGAGACCCTAGTGCTGCTGGTAATGTTATTACAGACTTAGGTTCACCAGTTAATGCCAATGATGCTGTAAATAAAGCATATGTAGATAATCTTGCTGACGATGATGTAAGTGTTACCAATATTGTTGGCGGGAATAGAATTGCAACTATTTCTGAACCAGGAATTACGCCCGTTGATATAAATGAAACGATTACTAATGTAGTAGATAACGGGGATGGAAGTTTTACCTATACCAATGAAAATGGAGCACCGGTATCATTCCAGGC
>NZ_FZNV01000001.1:0-280836 GCF_900188415.1 Maribacter sedimenticola
AACGATAACAATGCCACGGTAACGGTCAACGGCGGCATTACGGGCGGTAGCGGCAATTATGTAATCTATGAGTTCATCGATAGCGCCTCCAACGTTGTACAGTCGGGCGCCTCCAACGTGCTGACGGTAACGGACAGAACCGGTGAGAGCTATACGATAAACGTATACGACGATAACGGATGTTCCGGCAGCACTACCGCTACGGTACTACCTTTCGACGAGATGACCGGGGCTTCCGCTGCGGTGACCACTACGGAGACCTGTGCGCCCGGATCTGAGGGCGAGATCACCGTTACGGCGACGTCCACAGCGGGCGACGACACGAGGTACGAGTACAGTATCGACAACGGTGCCACCTATGTTTCCACGAACGTATTCGGCGGACTTGCCGCTGGCACGTACAACTTCTTGGTAAGACATGTGGATACGGGCTGTATAGTAACAACATCTGCACGTATCGAGGAACCCAATACGTTCACGATCGATGTGGCGAAGAGCAGCGACGTGATCTGTTACGGAACGGATACGGGCGAGGTGACCTTCTCACTTGTGGATGCGACATATGCCGCCGGGTTCGACTGGGAAGTGTTTGATACCAACGGCACGCCCAACGATATCCTGGACGATGTTAGCGTAGCTACAGGCGACGAGGCCGCCCCAACGGTGAACCTTGGAGCGGGGAACTATTATGTTTCGGTGACCCAGGACAGCAACCCGTTCTGTACGAACAGGGAGTCGTTCACGATAAGCGGCCCAAGTGCCGATATTACGGGAACTACCGTAGTGACGGACATTACCTGTGCCACTGGGGACAACGACGGTTCGATCACGATTACCAACGTGGCCGGTGGATGGGGAGGCTATACCTACTATGTGGGTACGGCCGCGCCTAGCGCACCGACTGACTTTGTTCCCAACGCCACGTTCGGCGGACTTACGGCTGGCACCTACCAGGCATGGGCAAGGGACGGCGCGGGCTGTGAAAGGCTGATCCAGGACAATATCGTACTCGACGTCCCCGCTCCTATAGCGGCAACGCTTCAGGTGGTGCAGGAGAACTGTACGAACCTACAGGGAGTGCTCGAGGTGAGCGCACCCACCGGCGGACAGGGAAGCGGCTATACGTACCAATTGATATTGGACGGCAGCGATTTCCGTGCACCGCAGAACACGAGGGTATTCTCGGGTCTGGGCGCAGGAGTCTACGAGGTGACGATCACGGACCAATGGGGCTGTAGCTTCACCACGCCGCCCGTAGAGCTTTACGAGCAATTGTCCGCAACTACCACAGTGGATAAAGCTATTGATTGTACAGGTACACCTGGTGGAACGATTACGGTGAACGTAACGGGCGGTTCCGCGAACCTTGAGTTCGAGATGACCCCGCCTAGCGGACCTAACGTTGTCCAGATGAACGACCCTGTCTTTACCGGCCTGGTCGATGCGGGCACGTACACTTTCACGGTCAGGGACCTTGACACCACCAACCCGGTGTGCCAGACCATGGCGACACAGGTGCTGGACGCTCCGGTAGTTCCAGTACTATTGGATGCTACAATTGTAGACGTAAGCTGTTTTGGTGGAAGTGACGGTAGTATTAGAGCTAATATAGATCCATCGACTAATTCGAATCCAGCATATCAATATGAACTTTATAGTACTAGTGATTTGGTAACTCCAATTGCCCCCTTACAGGATAATCCGTTATTTACTGGATTAGCTGCGGGTGATTATCAGGTGCGTGTAGTATCGAGCAGAGGATGTGAAGGCATTAAGAACGAGACGGTTTCAGAGCCTACACAGTTATTGATCGATGCCACGGTAACGGAGTTTACTTGTTCAACAAATAACTCTGTGAACACTGCCACGATTACTGTGAATGTATTGGATGGAGCAACCACTTCTGGTGTTTCTTCAGGTACTTCACCATACCTATATAGTTTGGACAATGTAATTTTCCAAAGGTCCAATACGTTCAATATTGCGGATAACGGTAGTGAACAAATTATAGATGTATTTGTAAAAGACGATAATGGATGTACAGAAACTACTTCGGTAACGGTGCAACCTATAAATACGTTTATCGCTACAGTGACCAGAGATTTAGCCATCACTTGTACGAATGATGAGATAGTGACAATTTCAGTTACGGACAATGGTTTGGCGCACACTTATAGCTTTGAACTTTTACCAATTGGAAATAGTAACGGAACACTTACGGCAAGTACGGCAACAACGGCGGAATTTAGTTTAAGTGCCGTAGGAACCTATAATTTCCGTGTCACAGATTTGGATACCGGTTGTTATGTAGTAACGGACACATATTCTATTGCACCTTTTGATTTTATAACAGCAACCGCTACGGCAACCTCTGTAGTTACTTGTTATGGGGATACTAACGGTGGATTGTCAATTAATATCGATGGCTATTCCGGAACGTATGACTATCAAATTTTTGATACTGCAGGTAATGCCATTGGAAGTACGGTCTCTACGGATACAAGTGTAAACCCAAGACAGGTAGGAAATATTTCTGGAGGCAATTACTATGTTCAGATTACGGAAACCTCTGTGCCATTGTGCTCGGAAAACACCAATGTAGTAACCATAGCATCTCCGGACAGACCTTTGGATGCGGTAGTGAACCCTATTGCGGAAGTTACGTGTACCAATGATAAAGGTGAAATCAGTGTAACTCCTAGTGGAGGTTATAAGCCGTATGATATTACGTTGACGAATACCTTAACCGGAGAAAACATAACAGTTGAAAATGTTCAGGAAATGACATTTGGCAACCTTGCGGCTGGAGATTATACCATTCAAATAGCGGATAACGTAGGATGTTTTATCACCAGGACAGAAACACTTATACCTGCTACTCCTATTATTGCCAATGCCACACCTATAGTTACGGATTTGGCCTGTTATGGGGATACTGGCGCCGTAATAAGTGCTATTGTCACCGGAGGAGGAAGTGGTTCATATGGATATCAATTAAATTATTATGATGCTTCGGGTACAACCATTTTAAATACTACGGGTATACAGAACAATCCTAATTTCAATGATTTAGGTGCTGGTATTTATAGTATAACTGTGGTTGATGGTTGGGATTGTGATATGACCACCAACACGGTAGAAATTACACAACCAACTGAAATACAGGCATCTTTATTGAGAACCAACCCATTAACTTGTGCTACTGGAGCTGAATTTGAATTAACGGCCACAGGTGGCAGCGGTACGTATGAATATAGTGTTGACAATATTACCTATTTACCAATGACTACAAATCCATTAGGATTACCGGAAGCAGGTATCTACCAACATGGAAGGTATCAATTCTATGTACGTGATGCTATAAATGGTTGTGAGGCCGCATTGTCAAATGCCATTACTGAAAATGAGATTCTGCCGTTGACCCTCACAGTAGATGATACTGCAGCAGTATTAAATTGTTCAGGTGAAAACACCGCCATTATTTACGCAACTGCGGAAGGTGGATTAGGAAATTATCAATATGAATTATTCACCGATAGTTCCTTGTCCCCAGCATCAAGGATTGCCGGACCTCAAATTCAAGGTGTTTTCAGAAACTTGTCCGCGGGTACTTATTATGTATCTGTAACAAGTGAGGATTGTACCACCCAAGCAGAAGAGGTAATCATAGAAGATCCTATTCCTTTATCTTATACAGAGAGTATAATCGACGTAAGTTGTGCTGGAGAGAACAACGGACAAATAACGGTTACCCTTTCTGGCGGGGCTGGAGGATATCAATATGCTATTTCTCCAAACTTGAACCAAGCATTTACGACAAATACATTTACAGACCTTGCACCGGGAGAATACACCATACTTGCCCAGGACAGGAACGGCTGTTTTGAATATTTGACCTATACCATTTCAGAACCTGATATGTTAGTCGTTAACCCAACGGTTACTCCGGAAATCTGCGTGGATAGCCAAGATGGTTCTATAGTCCTTGAGATATTAGGAGGAACGGCACCTTACAGTACGGCCATCAATGCAAATGGCGATGCGGATTTTGTTCTTGGAAGGACTGAGTTTATAAATATGGCAGCGGATAATTATTTGATCTTTGTTAGGGATGCCAATGGTTGTGAAACCAATGTGATCGTTGATATAGAAAGAGGAGTCAACTTGAACGCGACGGTAGAGCCGGTTTACGAATGCTCTAGCGATATGCCTAATAATTATGTGAACATTACCTTGGAGGACGATAGTGTCATAGGAGATGTCCTTTATGCCATTGACTCCGTAGATCCGGAAGATTTACAGTTAAACCCAGATTTCAGGGATTCTGCACCGGGCAACCATTATATTACCATAGCACATGCCAATGGATGTTTACAGACTATAGACTTTGTAATTGAAGCTTTTGACCCATTGTCATTGACGTTGGAACAACATAACCTCAATGAGATAACTGCTGTGGCAGAAGGAGGTAGAGAAGATTACACCTATTATTTTGACGGTATCGATAATGGTAACAGCAATACGTTCTTCATTGATAGAACCGATACGTTTGAGGTGCGCGTCGTTGATCAAAACGGCTGTGAGTCCATTGCCAATATTTATATGGAATTTATAGACATTGAATTACCTAATTTCTTTACTCCTGACGGGGACGGTCAAAATGATTTTTGGATACCTAGAAACATGGAACAGTTTCCAGAAATACTAATAAAGATTTTTGATCGTTATGGTAGGGTAGTTTCCCAACAATTTGCAGACTCAGAAGGCTGGGATGGTACATATTCGGGCAAATTTTTACCTACTGGTGATTACTGGTATGTGATCAAACTGAATGGAGAAAGAGATGAAAGGGAATTTGTAGGGCACTTTACTCTATATCGTTAAAACTTAACCTAAAATGATGATGCGGAACAGTCTATTGATGTTGGTTTTTTTACTGAGTGCCTATGCTTTAAGAGGTCAGGAGCTTAATTCGCCTCAATTATCGCAGTACTTGGCAGACAATCCATTTGTCTTGTCGCCTACCTATGCGGGTATTGGTGACCATGTAAAAATCAGGTTAAATGGGTTGGCCCAGTGGGTAGGTATCAAAGATGCGCCCAGGACCCAATCATTAGCGGCAGATATGAGGGTAGGTGAAAAATCTGGAGTTGGGGTCTTTTTATATAATGACGCCAATGGAGACACCAAACAACAAGGGGCCAGGGTGTCATTTGCACACCATTTGACCTTGGACAAATATGATGATGAATTTTTGTCCTTTGGAATTTCATATAACTATAACGGATTTAGAATAGATAACGAAGATGCACAGAACAGCGGTGACCCAAACATCAACAATAGGTTGACGAACAACCATAATTTTGATGTTGGTATGCTCTATAGACTCAATAAATTTTTCTTGAGTGCAAACGTATCCAACTTATTGGACAAGGAAATAGATCTATCTACATTTTCAAGTTTAAACGAGCCTACGGCCTTGAGAAACTATTATTTATATTCCGGATATAGATATACCAAAAATAGAAATAGCCAGTTAGAAATTGAACCTTCAGTACTGTTCAAGATTTTTGAAAGTGACGGCAGGTCAGAAACAGATCTTAACGTTAAATTTAGATGGTACGAATTTGAGGATTATTACTATGCTGGGGTGAACTATCGTTTCTTAAATGACCAAATAGGGGATCCTTTATATATAGCTCCTTTTTTTGGCCTTAAAAAGAGTAACTTTTATTTTGGATATTCCTACCAAATTATTTTGAACGAAATTTTAGGATATAGCACGGGTACCCATGTTATCACCGTAGGTGTTGACCTTTTCCAAGGAATCAGTAATTGTAGATGTACCTATTAAATCTTCGGGCAGATTGATTATGTTTGCTATTTAGATTGTAGATAATGGGTAAAGTTCAGTTAGAAAATATTAAAGCATATGCCCACCATGGCTGCTTAAAGGAGGAAACCAATATTGGCAGTGATTATTTGGTCAATGTTTCTGTTACAACAAATTTGACCAAAGCATCTATCTCCGACCAATTATCTGACACGGTAGATTATGTCCATATCAATAAGATAGTAAAACAGGAAATGGCCATACCATCCAAATTATTGGAGCATGTGGCCAAAAGAATTTCGGATAGAATATTTTTGGAACTGCCCACTGTTGAGAAAGCTAAAATTTCGGTTTCTAAGATTAATCCTCCAATTAACGGAGATGTTGAGAAAGTTACCGTAGCCTTGAAATTAAAGAGAAAATAGTATACTTATGAAGAGCCCTGAAGATGGTAAGATTTTTAATTTTTTACTTTGATTTGTCCTAGAACAGGATAATTGTTTATTTTTGCTCTCTCTTAAAAATAATGGCATCGTGGCCGAGTGGCTAGGCACAGCTCTGCAAAAGCTTGTACAGCGGTTCGAATCCGCTCGATGCCTCTAAAAAAAACCCTTCCTTGGAAGGGTTTTTTGCTTATGATGAATTACCGGAAGTTAATAAAATAATATATCCTTTACCCACCTAAAGCATCTTTAATCACATACTTTATTTGGCCATAAATAGGCTAAAATATATTGCTTGGTCACTGCAGTAGGAAAACCAAGAAAATTGCAGGTATGAAATAAACAGCTATGGTTTTGGCCCCTTCATAATCCTTTGCCACGCGTTGTCCAAACAAGAGCATCAACAGCGTTACACATGCTAAAACGGCCCCATAAAAACCAATAGTGGCATCGTTTTCACTAACTAACAGATAGATTCCGACCAAGCATAAAAAACCGGCCACTACCTCTGTAATCAGCACAGTACCTACCATAAATGGCACTATGTTTTTAAGGGGTGTTTTGGCAAAATGATCTTTAAGCCATGAAATATTTCCAGACCAATCCGTTATTTTGTCCAATCCGCTTTGTAAAAAGGTGATGGACATAAAAAGTAACAATAAGATTTCGGTAGCATGTTCAAGGATGGTCTTCATGATATATTAATTAAGTTCCGCTTTTTTTCTATGTAAAAGCCGTGTAAGTTTTATGGATAGGTCCGTAAAAATAATCTTTGCATTACCATTCCTTTCTATATGGTAAATAGCATCTTCCAATTCTTTGGTAATATCCAGTATGTTGTTCTCATGTACAAAAGGCGCAAATTTCTTCAATTGAAATCCATCATTATGTATTTTAAGGTATGCAAGTTCTTCTGCACCATAATTGATCATTAATGCCTGCCTCATTACCACTATACAATAATGAAGAAAATTCTTTTGTGTTTCCCTTCCCGTTTTTGCAACTTCTTCTCCCCATAACAATAGTTCATGAATGGCCGCCTTATTGCCTTTTGCCTTGAACGCGCTTCTAACCCATTGTATAAACCAGTTCTCAAAGACTAAGTCTTCAGAATCATTGTTCAGCAAGTCCAATGCCTTGTTGAAATTTCCATTTGCTTCATGCGCAATTCTCATAGCTTCTGGTTTGGCCGCTCCCTTTTCAATCAATGCATTTGCGACCGCTTCTTCTGCCAAAGGAGGAAAATGTACAATTTGACAACGTGATTGTATTGTCTGTATAATTTGTTCCTCATCTTGGCACAGCAATAAAAAAACGGTTTTATCGGGCGGTTCCTCAATTAACTTCAGTAGTTTGTTAGAAGCCGCATTGTGTAATTTTTCGGCCATCCAAATAATCATGACCTTATACCCTCCTTCATAAGATTTCAAAGAAAGTTTCTTAACGATTTCCTGAGCTTCGTGAACTCCTATTTGACCTTGTTTTTTTTCAATTTCAATAAACCTGTACCAGTCAAAAAGGTTGCCGTAGGGCTGTTCCACAATAAATTGCCGCCATTCTTTCATATAATGGTCACTGACCGCTTTTGAACTTACTTTATCCGAGTTTGCAACGGGAAAAGCGAAATGCACATCGGGGTGAGAAATTGAATTGAACTTTAAATTACAAGCTTCATTGGGACCACTGTTCTCGCCACCAGTATTTCCGCAAATTATATATTGGGCATAGGCCAGTGCCATTGGTAAAAGACCACATCCTTCCGGACCAACAAAAAGTTGTGCATGAGGTATACGACCGGCATCTGCACTTGAGGACAAATGCTTTTTTATATGCGAGAGGCCTAAAATATCTTTAAATAACATAGATTCAAATATAGTTGTTTTAAAGCATAACAAAATTATTGCGATAGCGTATAAATTAACCCTGTATGCACTTTAACACAAGCCTATTAATCTTTACATTTGTGACCTAACAAAAGGAAAAACCAATGAAAGTATTGAATGACTTTAATTTTGAAGATAAGAAAGCGTTAATAAGAGTGGACTTTAATGTTCCCTTAAATGATAAATTTGAAGTAACGGATACAAATAGGATCGAAGCAGCGAAACCCACTATTATAAAAGTATTGGAAGATGGGGGTAGCGCCGTATTAATGAGCCATTTAGGCAGACCAAAAGGCCAGCGAAATGCCGACCTATCGTTAAGCCATATTTGTGATGCTGTTTCTGACATTATTGGGGTGTCCGTGAAATTTGTAGATGATTGTGTTGGAGAAAAGGCAGAAAAGGCCGTTGCAGAATTAAAAAATGGAGAGGTTTTGTTGTTGGAGAACCTTCGTTATTATAATGAAGAGGAAAAAGGGGACGAGGAATTTGCCGAAAAATTATCAAAACTGGGTGATATTTATGTAAACGATGCTTTTGGTACTGCACATAGGGCTCACGCTTCTACTACAATCGTTGCCAAATTCTTTCCAAACGCAAAATGTTTTGGATATCTATTGGCCAAGGAAATTGATGCTATTGAAAAAGTTATGGCAACTGGAGAAAAACCTGTTTTGGCCATCCTTGGAGGCGCAAAGGTTTCATCCAAGATTACCATTATTGAAAATATATTGGATAAGGTAGACGACCTTATCATTGGAGGGGGAATGACCTATACATTTATTAAAGCCCAAGGCGGTAAGGTAGGAGACTCTATTTGTGAGGATGATAAAATGGATTTGGCAATGGAAATTTTGGCCATGGCTAAGGAAAAAGGTGTCAAAGTACATATTCCGGTAGATGTTTTGGCTGCTGACGATTTTAATGCCGATGCCAATACTCAAATTGTAGATGTTGATAAAATACCGGAAGGCTGGCAAGGGTTGGATGCAGGTCCACGAACCCTTGAAAACTTTAAGAGCGTAATCTTGGCCTCTAAAACCATTTTATGGAACGGCCCTATTGGAGTATTTGAAATGGAAAAATTTGCCAAAGGAACTATTGCTGTAGGTAACTTCATTGATGAGGCAACAAAGAATGGTGCATTTTCCTTAGTAGGAGGCGGAGATTCTGTAGCCGCTGTAAAACAATTTGGTTTTGAAGACAAGGTTAGCTATGTATCAACAGGCGGAGGAGCCATGTTAGAAAGCTTAGAAGGTAAAACATTACCTGGTATCGCCGCAATATTAGCGTAGCCAAGGTGTTATCGATAAACGGTTTATAGCGAAAATTTGTGCATTTTAAGAGAATTAATTTTATTCTCTTTAAAAAATGTACGATTTTCGTTTGTTCCGTTAATTAATTTCACCTCAAAATGAAACAACTTACTTTTTCTTCTGGTTATTTATTAGGACTCTTGTTCTGTCCTTTTTTTGTCTTGGCCCAGGACAATGAGAGTACACAAGTAGTTGTGGATTCAATCAATTCTGAAGCGGTGATTAATAGGGTAAACGAGGCTTTACCTGTTAAAGATACCATCCGCGCGCAGAACACTATTAATATTACGAACAACCCATTGGGTAAGGAGCTCAGCCTTTTTAAGCCGACGGAATCTTCTACTTATGATTTAAAAGATCATGCCTTAGCTGCAAAATTTGATAGCCTTTGGATGAAAGAGCTCGTAGATGCAGCCCCTTTATTTAATGAAATGTATCAAGAGGTGTTGGAACTTGACACTACCTCTACAGTTGTCTATGACTTACACACGGACACTTTGAAACTTAGGTTGGCTCGTCTGAACGAACGAACACCATTTAATATTGAATATAATGCATCTTTGGAAAATGTCATTAAATCATTTTTGACCAGAAAGAGAGGTCTAATGGAGCGCATGTTGACGCTAAGCCAATTTTACTTCCCCTTATTTGAACAGGAATTTGACAATAAAAATATTCCTTTAGAAATGAAATATTTGTCAATTGTGGAATCTGCATTGAACCCTAAAGCCCGCTCAAGGGTAGGTGCAACAGGATTATGGCAATTTATGTACGGTACCGGTAAAGAAATGAAACTTACCATCAATAGTTATGTAGATGAGCGTAGCGATCCTATCAAGTCTACCGCAGCTGCTGCTAATTACCTTAACAGATTGTATAGAATATATGATGATTGGGATTTGGCACTGGCTGCCTATAATTCTGGACCGGGCAATGTAAACAAAGCTATTCGCAGAAGTGGTGGTCAAAGAAATTACTGGAACATTAGAAGAAATCTACCACGAGAGACGGCAGGGTACGTTCCTGCTTTTCAGGCTACCATGTATATATTTGAATATGCTGAGGAACATGGTTTAAAATCCAAGAAAGTAGACCGTGCATATTTTGAAACAGATACCGTACATGTTAAAAGTCTGATCACATTCGATCAAATCTCTGAATTGGCGGCCATAGATAAGGATGAATTAAAAATTCTTAACCCACATTACAAATTAGAAGTTATCCCTTATGTAGAAGGAAAACCGAACGCATTGAGGTTACCTGTACGAAAAATGGGAAAATTCGTAGCTAATGAAGAAGCAATTTATGCCCATGTAAAGAATGAACTTAAAGAAAAAGAGGAAATAGTTGCAGAAATACAGAAACAAGCTGAACAGAATAGTATTCGGTATAGGGTTAAGGACGGTGATTTCCTCGGAAAAATTGCCGAGAGGTATGGTGTTCGTGTAAGCCAGCTTAAACAGTGGAACGGATTGCGAAGCAATAATTTAAGAATTGGGCAACGATTAACTATCTATCCCAGAAAAAATTCCGGGACCTCTGTAAAGCCAAGGGAAACCCCAACCAGAACTGCGGTTACCAGCACTTCTAAAGTTCATGAAGTGAAGAGCGGCGATTCTTTGTGGACCATTTCCAGAAAATATCCTGGAGTTACTATAGAAAATTTACGAAAATGGAACGGTATTAGCGGTAACAATTTAAAGTTGGGCACAAAACTTAAATTGTGTGATTGTTCATCGTAAATAAAATACCAAATGAAAAAAAGATTAGTACTTTGTTTTTTTGCAGTTTTAGGACTTTTAAATGCCTGTAAGGAAAACGGTAAGGCAGATTACCTGCCGGAATCCGTTGGCGCAATGAATACCTTAACGGTAGTAATTGACAATGAATTATGGAAAAGTAGCGTTGGGGATGCCATACGTGAAAATTATACGGCAGCTGTTCCCGGACTTACCTGGGACGAAGCACAATTTAGTGTAACCCAAATTCCACCACAAGTGTTTTCTGGTTCCGTTCAAAATTCAAGTTCAATTCTATATGTTATGGAAGATTCCTTGAATGTGGCCCATATGAAGTCCAACATGTATGCAAAGCCACAAAAGGTGGGAGTTTTAAAAGGTAGAAACAAAGAAGAATTAATTGAGAATATACACAAGACCTCAAAAGAATTTATAGAGGATTTCAGGACCCTGGAAATCAGCAAGGCACAGAAAAGGTTTACAAAATCTTTGAACAAGGAAAAGGCTTTGGAAGACAAATTCAATATTTCCATGAATATACCTTCTGTGTATAGGGTAGGAAGGGAAGAGGACAATTTTGTTTGGATATCCCGTGAAATTCAAAAAGGGAACATGAACATTATTGCCTATACTATGCCTTGGGACAGTTTTGAACGAGACTCTACTTTTACGAAGGATATTATTAAAATGCGTGATTCTATAGGAAGCCTTTATATACCCGGAGAAGATATTCCGGGCAAGAAAAACCATATGATTACGGAAAAGGCATTTTCGCCATATGTCTTTCCTGCCGAAGTTTCCGGCAAAAAAGCGGCAGAGGTCAGGGGAATTTGGGAAATGTCCGCATATCCTATGGCAGGGCCGTTTTTAACCTATATCATCAACGATAAGGAGAACAACAGAAAATTGGTCATAGAAGGGTTTGTATTTGCCCCTGCCACGAAAAAAAGGGATTATATGTTTGAACTTGAAGCAATCCTAAAATCCGTTTCATATGACGTTAGCACAAAAGAATAGTTTTTAAGTAAAAAAATAAGATAAGAAAATACAGAGCGGCCCATGTTTAACATGGGCCGCTCTGTATTTACTTCAATCGGGAATTTAGTAAACTACCAATATTAAATTCCAATACTATAGGTTACTAAAGGAAAACCCTGTAGACACCCTGTATATCAATGCATACATGGCAAGCCCTATCAATATAAAACATAGCCATGAAAACAGTTTAAAATAGTTTTCAAGTAAGTAGCTTCTCCAGTTTCTAAAAGCCTCTGTATATATTTCCTTAACAAGTATAATCTTTTCCATAATGTAAAATTTAGTTGTTCCTGTCATCTAAAGTTCCAAATTAATTTAACCCTTATGGAAAAGATTAGGTAAAGGGATGAATTCCCCTTTAAAAAACAAACAGATTATACATGTTACTTTGTATGGCAGAAATACTCGTTGAACAACGTGTATGATTGTATACCTGCATTCGGTAAAGTGCTTATAAATAGGATGTTTTGAACCTGACGCAAATTGTTAATACCTGTTTTTACAAATTTATCGTTAACAATATCAAGATTACATTTCTACAACGATAAACTCAGACCTACGGTTTAGATAGTGTTGCTCTTCTGTACATGGTATTCTACCATTACACTCGTTAAGTAATCTTTCCTCACCATAACCTATTGCGCTTTCTATACGTTCCGGTGCAATACCTTGAGAAATCATATAATCCCTAGTTGATTTTGCACGTTTGTCAGAAAGATATTTGTTATACGATGCATCACCACGTGAATCCGTGTGCGACTCAATTTTAATGACCATGGTAGGTGAATCCTTCATAACGGCAACAAGTTTATCCAATTCCAGGGCGGCATCCTTACGTATGAAGGATTTATCGAAATTGAAATGAATCATTTCTGTCTTTAGCTTTTTTATACCATTTTCAACAGCAATGGCGTCATGAAGTTTACGCATGGTAACGGCTACATTTACCGTATCGTTTTCTGCAGTGGCAGATTCCCTTATATCTTCATAATATGTATCCTTTGTAGTCTTAAGGACATACCGGGTATCACTATCCAAATCCTCGAAAACAAAACTTCCGTTTTCATCGGTTTCCATTTCTTTGAGTTTGATATTGTTTTCATCCAACAATTCCACCATTGCATTTGGCATAACATCTCCAGATATTAATTCTGTAACTACGCCCGCAATAGCATTTATATTGGACGGTGTTTCTTCTAGTTCCAATTTTTTAAAGGAATAGATATCATCATCACCCTTACCGCCATCTCTGTTAGAAGCAAAGTAACCTTCTTGGGAATCTTCATCTACTATAAACGAAAAATCGTCTTTTTTACTATTTACGGGTTTCCCCAAATTTCTAGCTTCCAAGAAGCCATCATCTTCGTTATAGGCTACTTCAAAAATATCCAAGCCCCCAAGGCCAACATGTCCGTTAGATGAGAAATATAATTTTTTATCATTAATAAACGGAAACATTTCTTTTTGCTCCGTGTTGATTTCAGGACCTAGGTTCCTAGGTGTGGAAAACGATCCATCTTCAAGTACATCTACTACAAAAATATCCGTTTCACCTATACTGCCCGGCATATCAGATACAAAGTATAGTTGTTTACCATCTGTACTTAGTGCAGGGTGGCCGGTAGAATAATCGTCACTGTTAAAAGATACTTCCTCTGCTTCTGTCCATTCTCCGTTCACCTTTTTTGAGCGATATATTTTAAGGTGATTAATACCATTTTTATCCCTTTTTAACTTTTTTCCATAATTGTTCCTAGTGAAATACATGGTTTCATTGTCCGCGGAAAATGTGACCGACGCTTCATGATATTTGGTATTGATTTCCTTTGAAAATTTTATGGCATCTTTTAGATCCTTGGATTCTTTGTTGACTTTGGCGACATATAGATCTAGATACGGTTGATTATTCCATTTATACCGTCTGGTATTATAAATGGTAGAATCTTTGGATGAAGCGTAGACCATTTCGTCCTCATCATAATACATAGGGGAAAAATCAGAATTGCTGGAATTGATATTGAGGTTTTTAATGTCAAACCTATCTTTCATTCGTAAAAGTCCGTCCAACACAATTTCATTACGTTCATTTTGCAGTTCCCGTTTATCACCATCTAATTTTCGGTTATAAAGTTTCATCAGGCGTTTGGACCTTTTATAATTACCAGTACCTTTTAGGGAGTGAGCATATTTAAATAAATAATCCGTGGACAATTCCTTTTCATACTTTTCATATAGTAAATGGTACCATTTGTACGCTTTTTCCATATCTGTATTAAAGTAATGGGCATCACCCGCTTTTTTCAAAACATCTTCTGAATAGGGAGATTTGGAATTTGTTAAGGCTTTTTCATATAATGCCGCAGCTTCAGCATACCACATTTTGTCAAAGTACTCATCTGCCTTTTGTATAAGTTTGTCCTTGGTTTCCTTTAAAGGGGATGTATTTAATCTTTCTTCTTTTCTGTTATTCTTTAATGCGTTATTCTGTTTGGTCTCCTTCACCATGTCATTTGTGGCATCTTCCAATGGTTCCAATTTAGCAACAGGAACACCGTTTTGCATTTTCAACACCCAGATATTTTTCTTATAACGGTTGTCAAATTTGGTATTACAATCCGCAAAAGCTGTTTTCCAAGAGTTGTAATGGTTAAGGTATAGATAGTATAATTTGTTTTCAGGGTTTTGAAAGTATCCGGATTCAAATCCTTTTCTATTGAATTTTTTTACTTGGGCATCTAGATTTTCACTTTTTCTGAATATACCCGCAACTACATAATAGCCATTTTTTGCACCATCAATATTTCTAAAGGTCTTTTGTGGAATATCATAGGCCTGTGCCGCAAGTTCAAACTCTTTACCGTCCGTAAGTGACTTGGAGGGTTGTGAATGAACTATAGGTTCTTGATATCCTTCAGATGTAGTATCTGCCTGAAAATCTTGACTTTGGCCAAAAATGGCGAAACTTAAAAAATATATGTACAGTAATATTCTCATATGTATGATTGCTTGACCAACATAGTTTTATTGGTAAAAGTGCAAATAAGGACAGTTTAATTAATAGCTGTTGCCATTACAAGCTTTACGAAATTAGACGTAAAGTAGTATTTCATCGATTATTTGTTGTGAAACAGATGTTTTTTGTCGTGAACCTAGGCGTAACAGTTGCTTTTTATTTTGGTTAGCAACAATAATTCATTAATTGTAGTAGAAACACCTAAATAGTTGAATAACAGCTTTTAGGTAAAAATTTTAAAAGTGGATTTTAAATATGATGTGAATACAAACATAAAAAAAGCCCCAATGAATGGGGCTTCTATATAAGAGATAAGATTATTATAGTACTAATCCTTTTTCTTTTCTTCTAGTTGTTCATCCTCTTTAGAGGCGTCTTTAAATTCTTTGATTCCACTACCCAAACCCCTCATAAGTTCAGGAATTTTCTTTCCTCCGAATAATAGTAGTACAACCACTACCACCAGAATAATCTGTGGAGCACCTATGGCCAAAAAAGTAGATAAGATTGTCATAAGACTTTTGTTTTAAATGGATATCAAAGATACTAAAATCTACCAAAGAAAACTGAGTAATATTGGATAGGTTGACAATATTATAGAATTTAACTTATTATTGTGCATTATAGGGGTCTAAAATTTGGGGATAGCCACTATATTGTTGACTAAAACGCTTTATAATATATTTGTAAGTATATCTTTGTTAAGATGGCCAAAAAAGTTAAAAAACGTAAGGAAATTAAACGCAAGCTGCTGCACAAGTACCGTTTGGTTATTTTGAACGAAAATACTTTTGAAGAAAAAATTTCTTTTAAACTAAGCAGGTTGAACGTATTTGTAACAGGCTCATTATTTATGATCGCCCTTATTGGTTTAACCACCTTGCTAATTGCATTTACCCCATTAAGAGAGTATATACCAGGGTATTCTTCTACTAGATTAAAAAAACAAGCTACCGAACTGACCTATAAAACGGATTCTTTGGTTAGAACCTTGAATTATACCAATAAGTATTTGGATAATATTAGAATGGTACTCAAAGGGGATATTGAGAATACCGTGGTTAACCGCGACTCCTTGTTTCAACAATATAAGTTAGACCCATCCACCGTTGATCTAAACCCGATAAAGGAGGATTCCTTGTTAAGGGCAGAGGTTGCCTTGGAAGACAAATACAATCTGTTTGAACGTGTTATCGATAAGAAAAATTTAGTGTTGTTCGCGCCTGTAACAGGTGCAATTTCCATGAAATACGAACCAAAGGAAAAACATTACGCCGTAGATGTTACCGCTACCCGGGACAGCCCCGTCAAGGCAATAGCCAACGGAACCGTAATATTTTCCGAATGGACAGCGGATACAGGTTATGTAATTATCCTGGAACATGAAGGTGGACTCTTAAGCGTATATAAACACAATGGTTCCTTATCCAAATTTCAAGGGGACATTGTTAGAGGCGGTGAGGTAATTGCATCAGTGGGAAACACGGGGGAATTCACAACGGGGCCGCATTTACATTTTGAGTTGTGGGATAATGGTACTCCCATAGATCCATTGAATTATATAGATTTTAATTAACGTTCTACATGTCTATAAAGACCTTTGCTGCTAAAATATTTGCTCACCGTATAGATAAAAGAACCCAAAAATGGGTGCAGAATCCTATTGCAACACAGGAAAAGGTGTTCAAGGAATTGATTCAAAAAGCAAAATCCACCAAGTTTGGTAAAGATCATGGGTTCGGTTTTGTTCATCATCACAATGATTTTGTAAAACATGTTCCAATAAGGGACTATGAGGAACTGAAAACGTATGTAAACTTAGTGGTGAACGGAGAAGAAGATGTGCTTTGGCCAGGCTTACCCTTATATTTTGCAAAAACCTCCGGAACAACCTCTGGCGCAAAATATATTCCTATTACAGAAGCATCCATAAAGGAACAAGTTAAAGCTTCTAGAAACGCAATTTTGAACTACATACACGAAACTGGAAAGGCAGATTTTGTAACAGGTAAAATGATTTTTTTACAAGGTAGTCCCGTTCTTGAAGAAAAAAACGGGATAAAATTGGGTAGGTTATCTGGTATTTCCGCCCATTATGTACCTAATTATCTTCAAAAAAACCGTATGCCGTCATGGGAAACCAATTGTATAGAGGATTGGGAAACAAAGGTCAATGCCATAGTGGAAGAAACCAAAAATGAGGATATGACCGTAATTGCCGGTATACCTTCTTGGGTTCAAATGTATTTTGAAAAGTTAAAGAAAAATACCAATCAGCATATTGGAGATTTGTTCAAGAATTTTGAACTGTTTATCTATGGAGGGGTAAATTATGAGCCTTATAGAAAGAAGTTTGAAACCCTTATAGGAAGAAAAGTTGCCAGCATTGAACTTTTTCCGGCAAGCGAAGGGTTTTTTGCCTATCAAAATTCACAAAAGGAAAAAGGAATGCTTCTTTTATTGGATGCAGGTATATTCTATGAATTTGTAAGGACGGATGAGTTTTTTACGGAACATCCTAAAAGACATACATTAAAGGATGTAGAAATAGACGTAGATTATGTAATGATTATTTCGACGAACGCCGGTTTGTGGGCCTATAATTTAGGAGATACCATTCGGTTTGTTTCTCTTAATCCTTTTAAAATTGTCGTTTCTGGACGTATAAAACATTTTATTTCCGCATTTGGGGAACATGTTATTGCCAAAGAGGTGGAAGAAGCCATGCAAATTGCGACCAATAAAACGAATGCCAGCGTAAGTGAATTTACCGTAGCCCCACAAATTTCCCCTGAAGATATGCAATTACCTTATCATGAATGGTTCATTGAGTTTGAAAAGACACCAGATGATATGGGTAAATTCATTACGCATTTAGATGAGGCCCTACAACAACAAAATAGTTATTATTATGACTTAATAGTGGGCAAAGTTTTACAACCATTAAAAATAACTTCGATACAACAGGGCGGTTTTATGGAGTATATGAAATCCATTGGAAAGCTAGGTGGACAGAATAAAGTTCAGCGATTATCCAACGACCGTAAAGTTGCCGATGCCCTATCAAAATATAAAATCTCATAAACCCGGTCTATAATTAACAAATTATAAATTGTAGTTTTGTTTGAAATCATCAATGGGAAAAACAATCACAACCACAAGAGCACAAGAATCGACAAATGCGATCGAGCGCATGTACATTACTATGCGCCACTTGTTCAATCGCGGATTTTATAAACCAAACGGTGTTTCTGGAGAAGCGCTAAAAAATGCTTTATTACAACTACGGCCTGAAATTTACGGATCTGTTGGGGAGGATAAGGCAGAATTAAGCGGACTTATCTATGTCTTGGAACGTTTGCCAGAAGGTATTGAACAATGTAGGTTCATAAGTCTTACGTCTGATGAAGGATATGGAATATCTCATATTCATCCTATCATACCTCCTAAAAGAAGGAGAAATTGTTACCGTATAGACAATGAACAGATGAATATTGAAATTACCAGGGGTCGTTCCGATATTTATGACATTCTTACCCATTTAACCTTTTTGTTTATTGAATCCGAAAAAATCTGTAAACGTGTTCTAATTCCGGATACGGAGAAAACGATAAGGGATTGGACAAAACTTGAAGCCGCAGTACATAAAAAAGAACTGACGCAAGAAGAACGTGAAATAGCCTTAATACATACCGCAAATATATTAGGCAGGTCCTTTGAGGAGATTCTTGAGGTTTATAAAAAATTTAGCACAAAGGCCAATCCTGAGCGTTTTTTAAAGGTGATTTATTGGCTTGGAAAATTGGCACTGGAAGAGGAAATAACTGGTGAAAAAAGAGCTATTACATTCAGTACATTGTTGCGTGAGCGTTTAGGCCACCATATTCATGGGGAAATTTGGGCCAATAATATAAAAAGTGTACTGTCCAAGCAAGATTTGTTGCAAAGGCCGATTCATATCATTTCTGCAAACATGCATAGTGTAATGAATTCAATGTTCGCTAAAAGTGCTCTGTCCAAGGAATTCCCCAAGGCTACGGATTTGGAGATTTATGAGGCTTTAAGCAGTGCGGAGAACGGACATTTACGTAAAAAAGTAACCTCCTTGGCCGAAAAAAATGGAATGATTTCCATAGACGACACCTCGGGAACCAATATTGACGTTCAAATTTTTGATACGGCTAAAATTAGAAAAGGCGCTAGTTCATATGAATTACCAACGGCAGACAATCATAAAAAACCTGTTATATTTGTAATGGATTACGCATTTGGGGAACAAGCATATGAGACTATAGATGAGCTTTTAAAACCCTATAATATCAAGAAAAACGATGAATCCTTAATAAATGTAGATTCGGTTTCAATTATGGGTAAAGCTGGTATTTTAGAAGGAGGAAAAGGAGATCTAATGATTCCTTCAGCTCATATTTTTGAAGGTACCGCAGATAATTACCCGTTTAAGAACGAACTTTGTGCAAAGGATTTTGAAGGCCATGGATTAAAAGTTTTTGAAGGAACCATGGTTACGGTTTTAGGAACTTCATTACAAAACAAGGATATACTTAAGTTTTTCCATAAATCTACTTGGAACGTAATTGGCTTGGAAATGGAAGGGGTGCACTATCAAAAAGCAATACAGTCTGCATCAAAAATCAGAAAAAGTATAGGTGAAGGCGTAAAGGTGAGGTATGCCTATTATGCATCTGATAACCCATTAGAAACAGGAAGTACATTAGCATCCGGTGGCTTGGGGACTACGGGTGTAAAACCAACCTATTTAATTACGGATAAAATTTTAAAGCAAATATTTAATTCATAAAATGGCCGAGAATCTAAAACCAGAAAACAACCATAGTTCTGACGAAATCGACTTGGGACAATTGTTACAATTAGTAAAAAAAGGATTTAATTCCATTTTCAGGTTTGTATTAAGGATATTTCTGTACCTCAAAAAGAATATATTTTTATTGATTGGCTTAATTCTTCTTGGTTTTGGTGTAGGTTATGGATTAAGTAAGATAATTACCAAAAAACTTAAAAGAGAAGTTATTGTTAAACCTCAATTTGAAAGTAAGAATTACTTATATGATGCCATAGATGAAATACAAGCTAATATAGAAGCAGAAGACACGTTGTTCTTTAAGTCTTTAGGTATTAATGAAATTGATTTTAAAGGTTTAGAAGTTGTTATAAATAGAGTGGTAGAGGAAGGCACATCCGAAACCGATGCTAAATATCTGGAGTTACTTCAAAGTTTTGAGAACACAGAAGCTATAGCCGATATCGTTAGAGCAGAACTTCAGAATAAAAGTTCATTTAACCATCGTATAACCTTCTTTTATAAAAACCAAAAAGCAGGGAAGGAGTTTTCAGAAAAGGTTATGGAATACTTGAATAACAATGAGTATTTTTCAGAAATGCTAGATATCTATGTAGAAAATGCTAAAGATAGAATAGAAAGGGACAAACAACTTTTAGATCAAGTAGATTTAATAATCACTAATTATTCTAAGAAAATGGGAAGCCAAGACAATATAGCTGGAAATGATAGAATAGTTTTGGATAACCAAGAGACTGTAAATATCACAGGGCTTTTTAGTTTAAAAAATGATTTAATACGAGATATTGAAACTAAAAAACTTGAATTATTGAAAAACACAAAAGCAATTCAAATTATAAATTTTGGACAACCACAACAAGTTCAAAAATCATTTTTTGGAAAGAAAATAGTACTTATTCCCAGTTTGTTTTTAGGATTGTTCTTTTTAATCTCAATACTAAAATATTTAAATGTAAAATCTGAAGAGTTAAAATTTTAAATATGAATATATTGGTAACAGGTGGAGCTGGTTTTATAGGTTCCCATGTAGTAAGAAGATTTGTAAAAAATTACTCTAATTATACTATATTTAATCTAGATGCTCTGACATATGCTGGCAATCTTGAAAATTTAATAGATATAGATACATATCATAATTATAATTTTTTAAAAGGAGATATTGTAGATAGTCAATACATTAATAAATTATTTCAAAGCACAAATTTTGATGGCGTAATACATTTGGCGGCAGAATCTCATGTAGATCGATCTATTGAAGATCCATTAGCCTTCGTAAGAACCAATATAATAGGAACAGTTAACCTATTAAACGCCGCAAAAGATAGTTGGAAAGATAATTTTGAAGGTAAACGTTTTTATCATATAAGTACAGATGAGGTTTATGGTTCTCTTGGTAGCGAAGGTTTGTTTGCCGAAGAAACCAGTTATGATCCAAATTCTCCCTATTCCGCATCCAAGGCTAGTTCAGATCATTTTGTACGTTCCTATGGCAAAACATATGGTCTGCCCTATGTAGTAACGAATTGCTCCAATAATTATGGCCCGTATCATTTTCCTGAAAAATTAATTCCATTATTTATAAATAACATTATCGAGAAAAAAAACCTTCCGGTATATGGGGATGGAAAATATACAAGGGACTGGTTATATGTAGAAGACCATGCTAAAGCGATAGACTTGGTATTTCATAAAGGAAATAATGGTGAAACCTATAACATAGGAGGTTTCAATGAATGGCAAAATATAGATTTGGTCAAATTATTATGTAGTGTAATGGATAAGAAGTTAAACAGGTCTCAAGGGGAATCAGAACAATTGATTACCTATGTAAAAGATAGACCTGGACATGATTTAAGATACGCCATTGATGCCAGTAAAATAAATAAAGAGCTAGGTTGGAAACCAACGGTTACATTTGAAGAAGGGTTGGAAATAACAGTAGATTGGTATTTAAATAATTCCGAGTGGCTAAAAAATGTTACTTCTGGGGACTACAAGGAATATTATTCTAAAATGTATTCGTAAATATTATAAAATCCAAGTATGAAAGGAATTATCCTAGCAGGGGGTTCAGGAACAAGATTACATCCACTAACACTTTCCGTAAGTAAGCAGCTAATGCCTATTTATGACAAACCAATGATTTACTATCCGCTTTCAACGTTAATGTATGCAGGTATTAGAGAAATATTAATTATTTCTACACCTAAGGATTTACCATTGTTTGAAGAATTATTGGGAGATGGAAAAAAACATGGATGTTCATTTTCATATGCGGTTCAAGAAGCTCCAAACGGTCTTGCAGAAGCCTTTATCATAGGAGCTGATTTTATTGGAAAAGACAAGGTGGCACTTATACTAGGCGACAATATTTTCTATGGTTCCGGTCTTGCTAAATTACTTCAATCCAACAATGAACCGGAAGGCGGTATTATCTTTGCTTATAGGGTTCATGATCCGGGACGTTATGGTGTTGTCGAGTTCGATGATGATGGTGTCGCCATAAGTATAGAGGAAAAACCCTTGGAACCAAAATCAAATTATGCGGTTCCTGGAATTTATTTTTATGACAACGATGTGGTACGGATTGCTGCTAATATAAAGCCTAGCCCTAGAGGAGAATTAGAGATAACAGATGTTAATAAAGAATATTTAAAACAGGGTAGATTAATTGTAAGTATTTTGGATAGGGGTACAGCTTGGCTTGACACCGGAACTTTTCAATCTTTGATGCAGGCTTCACAATTTGTTGAAGTTATAGAAGAACGTCAAGGGCTTAAAATTGGAGCTATTGAAGGAGCTGCATATGATATGGGCTATATAGACAAAAAACAATTTATAGCCCTTGCGGAACCTTTAATGAAAAGTGGTTATGGAAAAAACTTATTAGGTATCTTAAACAAGAATTAATGACATTTACCGAAACAAAGCTAAAAGGCTGCTTTATATTACAACAAAGGGTGATTTCAGATGATAGGGGATATTTTTTTGAATCGTTTAACGAAAAAACTTTTTCTGAGGGTGTTGGTGAAAGTGTAAAATTTGTTCAAGACAATCAAACCTTTTCAGCTTATGGTATCGTTAGAGGTATACATTATCAAGTGGGGCATAACGCACAAGCTAAATTAGTAAGAGTTTTAAGTGGTAGTGTTCTTGATGTTGCAGTAGATCTTAGAGAGAATTCGGCAACATTTGGTCAACATATTGCCGTAGAATTAAGTGCAGAAAATAAAAAACAACTGTTTATACCAAGAGGTTTTGGTCATGGTTTTTCCGTTTTGTCGGAAACTGCAGAATTCTTTTATAAATGTGATAATTTTTACAACAAGGAATCTGAAGGGGGTATTGTTTATAACGATGAGAATCTTCAAATTGATTGGAAAATTGAAAGCTCAAAAATAAAGGTATCTGAGAAAGATTTGGTTTTACCTACATTGAAGTCGGCAAGATTATGAAAAAAATATTGGTTACAGGTGGCCAAGGACAATTGGCAAACTGTATAAACGACATTACCAAAAATAATAATGAATTGCATATTGTTTATGTAGATATAGATGCACTGGATATTACAGATAAAAATGCGGTCATTAGTTATTTTAAACAAAATAATTTTAATTATTGTATTAATTGTGCTGCATATACAGCCGTGGATAATGCGGAATCTAATCATGAATTGGCCGAGCAAGTAAATTATGTTGGTGCACAAAATCTTGCATACGCATGTAAGGATTACAATATAACCTTAATTCATATTTCAACAGATTTCGTCTTTGATGGTAAGCAAACGAAATTTTATACAGAGGAGGACTTGGCACAACCCCTAAGTGTTTATGGTAATACTAAGCTGGAAGGAGAAAGGGCCATAGCAAATATTTTAAATGAACATTTTATAATTAGAACATCTTGGCTGTATTCTGAACATGGGAACAATTTTTTAAAAACCATGCTAAGATTAGGTTCCGAAAGGGATGAATTAAGTGTTGTTGTGGACCAAATTGGTACTCCGACCTACGCTGGGGACCTAGCGAATGTTATTTTAGACTTAATTCAAAAAAATGCTACATCTTACGGCCTTTACCATTATAGTAATGAAGGAGTAGCTAGTTGGTATGATTTTGCTGTTACTATTTTTGAAATTGCCAACATAAAAATCAAGGTAGCCCCAATTAAAACAGAAGCATATCCAACTCCCGCAAAAAGACCTTCCAACAGTATAATGGATAAAACTAAAATTAAAGAGACTTTTAATCTAACGATTCCTTATTGGAGGAAAAGTCTAGAGAATTGTATAAAAACTAATAAACTTTGAGAAAACCACTACATACGGCATTAAATGAACTAAGGCAAAAACAAAAGTCAACATTTGCTTTTAATGTTCAGAATTTTTATCAGTTAGAGGCCTGTAAAATAACAGCGGAAAAATTAAAGCTTCCTGTCATAATTCAGTTTTCAGAAAGATTTTTAAGATTTTTAGAAGATAAGTATTCTGTAAAGTTCATTATGGAAAACTTTAAATCTGATTATACTTATTTTCACCTTGACCATTGCATTGATATAGACTTTATTAAATTTTGTATAGAAGCAGGTTTTGATTCTGTAATGTACGATGGATCTGCATTCTTGATAGACGAAAACATTAAGAATTCATTAATCGTCAAAGAACATGCTGAAAAATTTAATTGTTTGGTTGAAGGAGAATTAGGAAAAGTATCCGGCGTTGAAGACGGTTTTGGAGAAGAGGGTTCTTCTTATGCGGAAATTCAAGAAATTATTCGTTATGTTGAAGAAACTAAGATTGACCTTATGGCATTAGGCATAGGAAATGCCCATGGATTTTATGAAAATTTAGAAGGGATAGACTTGTCTATTTTAGAAGAAGCAAGCAAAAAGTTACATCCAGAACAACTTTTTGTATTACATGGCGGTACCGGTCTACCAAAGGAAGTCATTAAAGAGGCGATATCCTATGGAGTAGTTAAGATTAATATATCCACTCAATTAAAGAAAGAAACTATAGATATCTTAAAAGAGTTTGCCACCAATAACAGTCTTTATAATGAAATTTCATACCATACCAAAATGGTTGAAGGTCTATCAAACTTTTTTGAGCAATATTTATTAGAATACACTGTATAAGATATGTACTTAATAATCAATTTAGGATTAAAATCAATTAGAGGCATTGTTTTCAACGATGATGGTATGCAGGTTTTTGTAACTTCAAAACCGGTATTCTCAAAACTATTCCATAATAGAGTTGAACAAGACGCAAAAGAATGGCGTTCAAAACTAGAGGAGATTTTGGAAGAAATCTCATCTATTGATTATCTAAAAGATAAAATTGAATACATAACCTCCACTACCAGTTCATCTTGCGTATATGGTATGGACGTTAAAGGAGCACCAGCCACAAAGGTTATGATGGTATCGGATAAGCGGGCACATGAGGAAGCGGAGTTGGTTGAACAGGTTATTAAGGAGAAAACAGATTTAACGGATTTAAAATGTCCATCTTCCTCAATTATACCCAAAGCAATTTGGTTTAAGCGCAATAAGCCAGAAGTATTTGAAAAGGTTAAATTTTGGATGGGCGCCGGTGAATTTTTAAACTATTTTTTCACTCATGAAGTATTTACAGATTCTTTAAATGCAAGTAAAGGTTTATATCACAATGGTAAATACCTAGATGAAATCCTTAGTGCTGTTAGTTTGGATAAATCTACGTTGCCCGAGGTAAAAGATATTGGGTTTTCATTGCCGCTGCACGATAAATTAATCAATAAATATGGGTTTAAAAAAACATGTAAGTATGTGCTTACGACCTATGATGCAATTTGTGCAGTTATTGGGTCTTTTGATGGAGATTCAAAAACAGCGTGTGATGTATCAGGGACGGTAACTTCTGTTCGAGTATTAACCAAAAAAGGTTTAATCACCAAAAAAGGTCCCATCTTGTCCCAAAAATTAGGGAATCATGAAAATTATTTAATAGGGGCTTCCAATAATTTAGGGGGTGGAATCATTGAATGGTTAAAGCAAGCTTTTTATGATGAAAATGACAGGAATGTTTATTATATCATGGAGAATAATGCGCATCAAGTATCCATGGGAGCCCATGGAATAGTCTTTTTGCCGTACATGCTAGGTGAAAGGGCTCCTTTTAAAAGTCCAAACGCACGGGGAACTTTTTTCGGAATAGATAGGGCAAGTACAATTAAAGAATTTTCCAGGGCTGTATTTGAATCTACAGCCTATGTATCAAACGATTTACTGCAATTAATCCTTGAAAATGGAGTTGAGGTAGACTCATTGTCCGTTAGTGGCGGACTAGCTAGATTTGACCTTATAAATCAAATAAAGGCAGATGTGACCAATAAGAGAATAAAGGTTATTGAGAATTTTGAAAGTACATCCGTTGGTGCATTTATTTTATTGCTGTTAAGTTTAAAAAAGTTTAGTTCTGTAGAAGAGGCCGCAGCTAAGATCATTCGTGTACGAAAAGTCATCAACCCCTCTGAAGCGAACCATAGGATATATAAAGATTTTTTCTCTTTTTATAAAAGCTTGAACGATCAATTGTTACCCCTTTATAATTCTCATTTAAAAATAAGGGATAAAGTACAATCTTTTTCTTCCGAAACTATTAGCAATCTATAGTATGTATTATATAAAACCTGTTATTTCAATTGGAAAAGTTGATATTAAATCTTTTGAACAGTTTCCAATTGGTAAGGAAGTATTGATCATAACATCAAAAACAGTAAGTCAAAATTATGGCTTACCAGATATTTTTGATGAACTAAGGAAAAAGAGTTCAGTACATATATTCAATCATATTAGACCAGATGCACCCTTTGAAGACCTTGACCTTGTTTTGGATGAGTTAAAACAGGTTTCCATAGATACTATTATAGCTATAGGTGGGGGGTCTACAATAGATGCTGCAAAAGCGCTATCAATAGCATTTGGTGATGTCTCCTATAAAGATGTTTTTTACGGTAAAACCCCGGTTCCGACAACTAAGATTCCACTTATTGCCATACCTACAACTGCAGGTACAGGCGCCGAACTTTCATTTGGTGCAATAATTTATGATAAGGATAAAGGAAAAAAAGGAGGTATACGGGGAGAAATAATACAGCCAAACTATGTATTTATAGATGCAAACCTTCACAATGGCTGTCCAATTCATTTAAAGGCAGAGGTGGGCTTTGATTGTTTAACGCATGCAATTGAGACCTATATTTCTAAAAAAAGTAATCCTATTGTAAGGAACCAGTCTGTTAATTGTATACAGGTTATATTTCAACATCTAACAAAGTCATGTAAGGAAAATTCTATTGAGGACATGGAAAAAGTGGCTATTGCTTCATCTCTTATGGGGATTAACCTTGCCTTTAGCTCTACTTGTCTGCCACATAGAATACAGTATGTTATAGGTCCAATGACAGGAACAAGCCATGCTCAGGGCTTAATTGCTATTTATAAAGGATGGTTGCAATATTTATATAATGAAAAAATTGATGAGCTAAATCAACTAGCGTCCGATTTAAATATGTCTACGGAAGAATTTTTAAACAGGGTCAATAATCTAAAGAAAGAATTAAATCTAGATTATGGAATTTTAAAATTAGGAATCGACCTTAAAGACATTGATGAAATAGCATCCTCGGTTTCAGGAAACGTCCAAGCAGATCCTTCATATGAGAATGTTGAAAGTATAATAAATATCTTAAAATTAGCAATATAATGATAGCAGTAATAATGGCAGCAGGCAAAGGAAGTAGATTGGGTGATTATACCACTAACTTGCCTAAAAGCCTTTTACCTTTAAATAATAAGGGTAGAACTCTTTTAGATTATAATCTTGATATTCTTGATCAATTAAATGTTGATAAAATTTTAATCGTTACCGGTTTTAACAGTAAACTTATTGAAAATCACACTGCCAAAAACCCAAAAGTGAAGATCGTTTACAATCCCTTTTGGAATCATTGTAATGTACTAGGTTCACTATATATGGCATTGGACAAAATTGATGATGATTTCTTGTTCTTGCATGCAGATACCTTGGCAGAACTTGATATTTGGCAAATGTTATTGCAGGCCAATGAAGATATGGTATTGCCATTTGAACGTAAAAAATGTGGTGAAGAAGAAATGAAGGTAGTACTTGATGAAAACAACATGCTTTTGGATATTACCAAAGAAGTAAACCCAGAGAAATCTCAAGGGGAGTTTTTAGGTATTGCAAAGTTCAGTAAAAATACCGTACCTTATTTTAAAGAAAAGGCCGAAAATTTTTTTAAGGAAGGAAATCTTAATCTTTATATGGAGTCCGCAGTACAAAGTGCTATAGACAATAAAGACATTAAAATCAGTGTTTTGGATATATTGGACAACAAATTCGTAGAAGTTGATTTTGAGGAAGATTATCAAAAAGCAAAGAAACTATTTGGCAATTAATATCTGTAATTTAAACTAATGATTTTTTAATAAGCATTGATTCGAAAGAATTATGAATTTGCCTTGAAGAAAAGTGAGTTAATTTTTATTTAATGAAAAAAACGTTTTTAAGTAATATTTTAGTTCAAAATTTTCTGGCATTATCTACCATTCAGATTGCAAATTTAATTTTACCGTTTTTAACAATGCCTTATTTAGCTAGAATCTTAGGGGTTTCTAATTATGGTGTTGTACTCATGGTTTATTCAATTATGCAATTGCTCTTTGTTTTGAATGACTATGGATTTAATCTTTCTGCAACCAAAGAAATATCTAGGGAAAGATTTAATATTAAAAAGGTAAACTTAATTTATAGCAGTATAATTTCTATAAAAGTTATACTGCTTATTATTACATTTTTTCTACTATTATTTATGGCGAAATTAATACCTATTGTAGAAGAAAATAAAGAAGTGTACTTCTTAGGTTTTGGTATGGTAGTTGGACAGACTTTTACCCCTTTATGGTTGTTTCAAGGAATGGAACGAATGAAGTATGTAGCTATAGTTAACCTGATTTCGAAACTGACTTTTACAGTACTAATTTTTATAATAATAAAGGAGTCGAAGGACTATATATTAGTTCCACTTTTGTATTCAATAGGATTTGTAATAGCAGCAACATTTTCATTGTATATTGCTTATAAAGAATTTGGAATTGCTTATTCAATCCCTAATCTAAGACAAATTAGAATTCAAATAAACAATAGTACTCAATACTTTTTTTCAAGGGCATCTGTGTCGATATATTCTCAAGGGAATAATTTTGTAATAGGTTTATTACTTGGCGAGTTTTATGCGGGAATTTTTGGAGTAGCTGAAAAATTATATACTGCGATGACCATAATTTATACACCATTATCAGACGCTATATATCCATATATGGTTCAAAAAAAGGATTTAAAACTTTTTAAAAAAGTATTAATAGGATCTATGATTTTTAATGTAATTGTTTGCACATTTACATTTTTAATGGCTTCTCAAATAGTAATTTTTGTTTTTGGGAGTGGTTATGAAGAAAGTTCAATACTATTAAGATTATATTGTTTATTAGCCGTTCTATTAGTTCCGACTACATTTATAGGTTACCCCTTATTAGGTGCTTTTGGGTATGAGAAATATGCGAATTATAGTGTTGTGATTGCAAGTATAATTCACATAATTATTCTACTAATTATATCAACTTTTCTCTCGGTGTATATTATGATTATTTTGTTAATAGTAACACAAACCATAGTTTTTATAATAAGAATGTATGGAGTTAGGAGTTTAGTAAAAAAAGGAATTATAAAATTCAAATTATGAAATCTAATATTATTAAGTTAATTGTGACCATCTTTGTTGGCGCACCTATATATTTTATTTCAATAGTTTTTCCAAAAAACCAAAATTTAGCGGTTATTGGCTCATCTTTAGGTAAGCACTTTTCTGACAATTCAAAATATTTTTTTATACATCACTATTCATTATCAAAACCTAAGATAAAATTAGTGTGGATTTCTAAAAATAAGACAGTTGTTAAAAATTTAAATGAGCAAGGTTTACCTGCAAAATATTTATACACAATTCAAGGTGTTTATACTGTACTAAGAGCTTCAAAAGCATATATTTCTCACCAATTAGCAGATATAAACGGCCCCTTAATTGGCGGTGCCAAAATTATTCAGCTGTGGCATGCAATGGCCCTACGGAAAATTGGAGTAGGTGGAGATTGGTATAAAGTTGGTGTAAAAGGAAAGTTAAAAGATTTTGCAAGTAAATGGTTTCCTTATTCATATTATATGAAGTGTGATATTTTATATGCCTCTTGTGAAATATCTAAGATTAACTCTATTGAACCATTTTCAAATTCATTTCGCAATAAAAAAATTGCAAATAATATTTATTTAGCTCGTCATCCTAGAACTATTTGTTTTGATAAGGATTTTTATATGTCAAAGGAATTATTTCCTGAAAAGAAAATGTTAGAAAAATTTAAAGAGAAATATTCTAAAGTTATTGCATGGTTACCTACACAAAGAAGAAGATGGGACAAGACAATTATTGACGTCATAAAAGATTCAAAACTTGATTTAAATGCTATGGATTTGCTTTGTAAATCTAAAAATTACTTATTTGTTATAAAAGCCCATTTCTTAGATTTTGATGAGGTGTCAAAAATAGCTCAGGAATATGATAATATTTATGTTTATCAGTATGCTGACCCTTATCCATTGTTAAAGTATTCTGATGCACTAGTTACTGATTATTCTAGTGTTTTTTTCGATTATTTGTTTTTAAATAAACCAATAGTTTTTTTACCGTATGATTTAGAATTATATTCTAAAGAGGTGGATTTTTATTATGATTATGAAAATTTAAAAATAGGTCCTATTTATAAAACTTGGGAGAATGTGATGGAATATTTATCATTAGAAGAAGACTTTTATTCTAGTACAAGAAACGCAACTTTTTTAAGTTATAATTTTGTAATGAATATGCCAGATTAGTTTGAGATACAAGATATATAGAAATATCGCATATAAACATTTGTTTCATGAGAATTAATGTAAAGACAAGTCTTTTTTTTTCCCTTTTTCTTTTTTTTCTACCTTTTACACAGGCCTTAACATTAAATATTGGATTTGCATTAAAAATCTCAGAGGTTATTATTTTATTTTTAATTTTTCTGTATTTAAATAAAATAAAAGCTTATGTATTCATTAGTAAACTTCCGATTTCAAATGTGGTACTATCTGGTTTTATGTTTTTGGCAATATTGTCTTTCATTATAAATAGTTTTTGGGATTATACTTATAATTTAAAGGAAATACCATTTAGAATAAATGCTATAGGAGATAGTTTTTTAAGACTTTTTTATATATTTATTTGTTACTCTACGTATTTTATTTCAAAGAAATTTATTTCAAGAAATCCTGAGGTTTTAAAATACTGGGTCCAAGGGGCGGTTATAGTAGCTTTATACTCTTGGTATTTGTTTATTTCATCAGCGTTAGAAATACCCTACCTAAAATTGCCTGGAATGCTTGATAGTCCACAAACCTTATATGGTATTGTGAGGTCAGGGACTTTTTTAGAAGGTAATTTTTTTGGTTTATATCTGATTTTGTCTTCAGCTGTGGCTTTTTTTTTAGATAAAAACAAATCTGGTAAGTTTTTATTACTGTCTGTTTTCACTACATTATCTTCAATTTCAATTATTAGTTCATTATTTTTTGTGATTATTTATTATAGAACTGTAATTTTTAAGAAAAATAATTTTAAATACTTTATTGGGGTTTTGCCATTTATTTTTATAGGAATGTATTTTTTTGTTCAAACTTCATTTTATCAAGATTATGTTTACAAAAAAATTGCAACACCCAGTACTACGTTAACAACTTATAATCTTTCTAAAGTAGATAGACTTTTAACCTCGAGAATAGCTTTTAAGTTAGGTATTGACAACCCAATTGTTGGTGTGGGTCCTTACAATTATAGTTTGCATTATGATGAGTACAATGACATTGAAGATGAAGTAGAAAATTTAAAAAGCAGTGAATTCGCAATTTCATATTTTGCTAGGAAAAACACTAGAGCTATCCCGAACAATATATATTTAGAAGTTTGGAGCGAATATGGAATTATTGGGTTTTTGCTATATTGCTCTTTTCTATTAATATTGATTTACAAATCCTATAAGTTAAGAAAATCATCAATTTTTGCTGGAGTAGTTGCGCTCCTGATATCTTTTTGTGCTTTTCCTTCATTCATAATGGTTTTTATTTGGAGTTATTTTGCAATTCCGTTTGCGCTTGATTCAAATTATGATTCTATTTTAAATAAATAGAAATGGAAAGTTTGTTTAATTGCAAATGTTCGTAAAAATTAAATAGGAAGAAAGTGTTATGAGATTTTTTAAAAAGCATTACATATATATTTTAGCGATTTTACCTATTCTTAATTTAGCCACAACCAGTATAGCAATTTTTGTTTTTTTTACTTTAACGTTTGTTTATTATGACAGGGAAGAATCTAAAAAAAATATAAAATATTTTAGTGAATGGACGATAATTTTTTGGATGTCATTACCCTTATTTCTTTGCCTGTTATCTTTAATTTTTAAGAATAACTTTATTAGTAATTTGTCATTTGTTGAAAGAAATTTGAGTTTTCTAATTATCCCTTTAGCTGTTTTTGGAGGCAAACCATTTAAGAAAATAATTAATGTTGAAAGATTTGTTAAAATTTATATTTTCAGTAGTGCAATTTTAAGTTTATCTGTCTTGGTATTCATTATAATCACTTTTTTGAATACAGACATAATTTTTGATTTATCCAATTATCATTTTGTTTTAAAAGTTAGAGAGCATATTGATAAAATTCCTTTTGTAAATGAGCACCCAATCTATTTAAGTATTTTATTGGGTACGGCAATTATTTTTTTATTCTTTTATAAATTTTGCAATGGTTACATTAACTTATTAATTGGTATAGTATTAATTTTAGGGTTGTTACTCGCAAGTAGCCGTGGACCAATTTTAGCCCTAATTCTTGTCATTGTTGGAATAATTTTTTATAAATATCGATTTAAATTAAAAGCTTTAGGAATTGTATTATGTTTTTTGATGGTAACTATCGTAATAGGCATTACCACTCCTTTGAAAAGTAGAATTTTAGAAATAAGGAACATTGAACATTTATATCCTAAAGGGGAGTATTATAATTCATTTACTCTAAGATTGGGAATATACAATTGTGTAAGTGAAATTATTATGGATACGCCGTGGAACGGACATGGGTCAGGAGATGTGCAGATTAAGCTAAACGATTGTTATGTTAGTATGTATGAAACTGATGCTTACAATAAAACCACATATAATTCTCATAATCAATTTTTTTTCTACTATCTAGCTTTTGGGCCTATAGGATTTACTTTAATAATTATTAGTTTCATTATTTTTATAAAAAAAGCCATACATTCAAAGGATGGAAATTATTTGTTTTTTTTAATATTTTTTTATCTGTGCCTGTTATTTGAGAATGTTCTCAGTCGAAATACTGGAATAATGGTTTTTACTATTTTTAATTCTTTATTTTATTTTAAATCTTATCTAAAAGAATGATTGTAATTAATGCTAGGTTTCTAACACAAACTATTACGGGCGTTCAACGATTTGCATTGGAAATATGTGAAAATTTACCTAATTATATTGAGGGTAAAGAAGTTGTTTATGTGTGTCCTAAAGGAAATAAAATCAATAATTTTGAAAATGATAAGAAGATTATAATAGTTGGAAGATTGAGAAATAATCTTTGGGAACAAATCGAATTACCCTTGTTTTTAAAAAAAAATGGAAACCCTTTGTTGATTAATTTAGTTGGCATAGGTCCTATTAAATATAAAAATAAGGTTTTAACACTGTATGATTTAGCTTTTTATCATCATCCTGAATGGTTTTCATTTACATTCAGAAAAACATATAACCTGTTAATTCCTATTAGCGTTAAAAATGCCAAACGTATTGTTACTGACAGTGAATATGTTAAATTGGATATACACAATACTTATGGCATTAAAAAGGAAATTATTGATGTCATATATGCCGCTCCTTCAACAAAATTTGTAAACCTTAAATTAAAAAGAGAGAAAATAATTTTAACGGTTTCATCATTAGATCCTAGAAAAAATTTAAAAAGGGTTATAAATGCTTTTCAAGAAATAGAATCTGATTATAAACTAGTAATTGTTGGTAAAAGCAATGGTAGTTTTTCTAGCACTATATATGAGCACAATACAGTAGACTCAAAAATTATATTTACTGGATATTTAAGCGATGATGATTTGATTCGACTATATAATACTGCCTCAATCTTTATTTATGTCTCTTTGTTTGAGGGTTTTGGTATTCCTCCTTTAGAGGCTCAAGCAAGTGGTTGTAGTTGCATATTATCCAATACAACTAGTTTGCCTGAAATTTATGGAAGTTCGGTTAGATATTGTGATCCTTTATCAGTTAGTTCAATAAAAAAAGCTATAGTTGATTTAGTGCGAAACGAAAAGGAAAGAGAAGACTTAAAAAGATTAGGACTTAAAAACGTTAAAAAGTTTGATTGGAAAGATTCCAGTAAAAAACTTGAACTAATAATTTCAAATTTAAGCGAATGAAAAAGGCGTTAATACATGATTGGTATACGGTCTATGGAGGTGCAGAACGGTGTGTCGAAAGCATTACAAATATTTGGCAAGACTTTGATCATTATTCTTTAGTAGATGATTTGTCATTGGAAAACAGAAACATTATATTAAAAGGTAAACCAACCACCAATTCTTTTATTCAAAAATTACCATTTGGAAAAAGTAAGTATAGAAATTACTTACCATTGTTTCCGTTGGCTATAGAACAATTTGACCTTGGTGAATACGAGGTTATTATATCTTCCTCTTCTTCAGTTGCAAAAGGAGTTTTAACAAGACCTGATCAACTTCATATTTCTTATGTTTATTCTCCTGTTAGATATGCATGGGATCTCTATCATCAGTATTTAAAAGAATCTGGCCTTGAAAAAGGATTCAAAGGTATGCTGGCTAAATACTTTTTGTATAAATTACGTTTGTGGGATTATTCTACAGCAAATAGACCTAATTATTATATTGCAATTTCCAAATATGTAGCTGAAAGAATAAAAAAAACATATAATAAAGAGTCTATCATTATTTACCCTCCTGTAGATACCAAGTCTTTTACCATTTCTAATGAGACTGAGGAATATTATATTACTTGTTCCAGAATGGTACCGTATAAGAAAATTGACTTAATTGTTGAAGCTTTTTCACTTACCAATAATAAGTTAATTGTAATTGGCAAAGGTCCAGATTATCAAAAAATAAAGCAGCTTGCCGCTGACAATGTAGAATTATTGGGTTTTGTAGAAAAGAATAAAGTACTAAGTTTAATTAAAAGGGCTAAAGCATTTATATTTGCGGCCGAGGAAGACTTTGGCATTGCTCCAATTGAAGCACAAGCGGCTGGAGTTCCTGTAATAGCTTATGGCAAAGGAGGTATTTTGGAAACTGTCAAGGGACAATTTCCAGGGGCGAAAACAATAGATAGTTCATCTACTGGCGTTTTTTATGAAGAACAAAATATTTCATCACTTTTGAATGCTGTGGATTATTTTAATAAAAACATTGCAGTTTTTGACAAGGAAACCATAAGACAGAACGCCCAAAGGTTTAGTGTCGAAAGATTTGAAACGGAATTTAAAGAAACAGTAGAGGCTTTATATAAAGATTGGAAAAATAATTAGGAATAATATGAAAAAAGCAATTATAACGGGTATTACGGGTCAAGATGCAGCTTACTTGGCAGAACTTTTGTTAAACAAAGGGTATAAAGTATATGGTACTTATAGACGGACAAGCTCAACTAATTTTTGGAGAATTGAAGAGTTAGGAATCGAAAATGATCCAAATTTAATTTTGTTAGAATACGATTTGGTCGATCTTTCTAGTGCCTATAGAATAATATCGGAAACAGAGCCTGATGAAATATATAATTTAGCGGCTCAAAGCTTTGTTGGAGTTTCTTTTACTCAGCCAATTGCTACTGCTCAAATTACCGGAATTGGAGCATTGAATTTATTAGAAGCTATTAGAGCAATAAACCCCAAGATAAAATTTTATCAAGCCTCTACTTCAGAAATGTTCGGAAAAGTCCATGCTATTCCGCAAAACGAAGAAACTCCATTTCACCCAAGAAGTCCTTATGGCGTTGCGAAAGTCTTTGCACATTGGGCAACATTAAATTACCAAGAATCGTATGATATTTTTGCTACTAGTGGAATATTGTTTAATCATGAATCACCATTAAGAGGTAAAGAGTTTGTTACAAGAAAAATTTCAGATGCGGCTGCTAAGATTTATTTAGGAAAACAAGAACTCTTAGAATTAGGAAACATGAATGCAAAAAGAGATTGGGGCTTTGCTAAAGAATATGTGGACGGAATGTATAAAATGCTTCAAATAGATGAGCCTGGTACTTTTGTTTTGGCAACAAATCAAACCCAAACGGTTAGGGATTTTGTAACATTGGCTTTTAAGGCTGTTGAGATTAACTTAATTTGGCAAGGAAAGGATGAGAATGAAGTTGGAATTGATGATAAATCAGGAAAAACTTTAGTGAAGGTAAATTCAAAATTTTATAGACCTGCAGAAGTTGATTTGTTGATTGGGGATGCTTCAAAGGCAAATGAAAAATTAGGTTGGCAACCAAAAACGTCTTTAGGGGAATTGTGCAATATGATGGTACAAAAAGACATTGAACGAAATAAAAATGGAGGAACCTTTTAAAAAGACCGTTTTAATAACAGGTATAGGGGGATTTACGGGTGTTCATTTAGAGGCAGAAATGACAAAAATAGGTTATAGAGTTTTTGGAACAACAAATTCTATTGCTTTAAAAGAAAATCATTATCAATGCGATATTTTGAATAAGGAATGCTTATTAAAAGTTGTTTCTATTGTTAAGCCTAATTTTATAATTCATTTAGCTGCGATATCATTTGTAGCATCCAAGGATGTTACAGCTATTTATAATACCAATATCTTAGGAACACTAAACTTACTTGAGTGTCTTGATGAGTTAAAGTTAGATATTAAAAAAGTATTATTAGCTAGTAGTGCAGCTATTTATGGTAATATTGAAGGAGTATTAAATGAATCATTGTGTCCTAAACCCGTAAATCATTATGGAAATAGTAAGCTAGTGATGGAAAATATGGTGGCTAGCTATTATAATAAGTTTGAAATAATTATTGCTAGACCCTTTAACTATACAGGTATTGGACAAAACAATTCATTTTTAATACCAAAAATCGTACAACATTTTCGTGAAAAAAATAGTACAATTAAACTAGGAAATCTACATACCTTTAGAGAATATAATAACGTAAGTTCATTTTCGGAAATTTATATTAAACTACTAAATTCATCATTCCATTCGGACAAAGTAAATATTTGTAGTGGATCAACATATTCTATAGGCGAAATTTTAGGTATGTTAGAGAAAATAACTGGGCATTATTTAAAAGTAGAAGTAAACCCTTTGTTTATTAGGAAAAATGAAATTGTAGAACTTAAGGGTAGTACAGATAAACTTTTTAATATATTAGGCGGTTCTATTAAATTTAAAACTTTAGAGACTACACTTTCTGAAATGCTAACAAATTAATTTGAATGGTAAAACTATTTAATTACTATGCTTTTCACACAAGGTAGATATTCTGGGTTTATAACACCATTATCCTATATTATGGATTTATTGGTGGTTAACCTATTTACCAATTTTCTGCCCATAAATTTTCAAAATCCATTACTCTTCCATAGTTATATAACCCTTGCGTGGGTTGTATTGTCATTTAAAAATGAATTCTATGAAGTACACAGATATTCTAAAGTGGTTGCTTTATTAAGAAAACTCTTTACACAATTTATTTTTTTCTTTCTCATACTGTATGCTTATATCGGTTTTTTTAAACAGCCATTAATGAGTCGTTTAGCTTTGGGTCAATATTTTGTTCTAGTATTTGTAGGCGTCGCTTTTTTCAAGTTTTTAAGCTATGTTTTGCTAATGCAATATAGGGGATTGTGGAAAGGAAATATTCGCAGAGTGGTAATCATTGGTAAAAACAGTAAAACTGATCAATTGATACAGGTTTTCAATGAACGCGAAGAGTTTGGTTACGAGTTTGTAAAACAATTTGATGCGAAAGGTAAAAATTTTGATATCATGTCATGTTTTATGTTTATTGTCAATAATAATATTGATGAAATATACTGTTCAGTTTCTGAAATGTCAAATAAAAAACTGAATGCCTTTATAAATTTTGCGGATAACAATCTAAAAACCCTTAAGTTTTTACCGGACAATAAAAATATCTTTTCCAAGAAACTCAAGTTTGAATATTACGACTATTTGCCAATCTTGTCCTTAAGGGATATTCCTTTACATAATTCGGTAAACGCAGTTCTTAAAAGAGCTTTTGACATCGCCTTCTCATTATTTGTCATTTTTGGAATTTTAATTTGGTTAGGGCCTTTGCTAGCACTTTTGATAACATTGGAGTCCAGGGGGCCAGTATTCTTCATTCAGAAACGCACAGGTTTTGATAATCGGGAGTTTCAATGCTTTAAGTTTAGATCTATGGCGGTCAACGAATCTTCTGATCTTATGCAAGCTGGTAAAAATGATATGAGGGTAACCAAAATAGGTAAGTTCATCAGAAAGTCCAGTATAGACGAATTGCCACAATTCTATAATGTACTTTTTGGAAATATGTCCGTAGTAGGGCCGCGCCCCCACATGTTGAAGCATACAGACGAATATGCAAGTAGGGTAGATAAGTATATGTTACGTCATTTTGTGAAGCCGGGTATAACAGGACTAGCACAAATACGTGGATATAGGGGTGAAATCGAAAAAGAAAGTGACATTCAGAATAGAATTAAATTTGATATATTTTATGTGGAAAACTGGTCTTTCTTTCTTGATCTTAAAATTATAGTACAAACTGTTCTCAATGCAATTAGGGGAGAGGAAAAAGCATATTAAATAATATGAAGAGAATTTTAATAACTGGAGCTGCAGGATTTTTGGGTTCCCATCTATGTGATCGGTTTATTGCAGAGGGCTTTCATGTAATTGGCATGGATAATCTTATTACAGGCGATTTAAAGAATATTGCCCATCTTTTTCCACTGGAACATTTTGAATTTCACCATCATGATGTTTCTACCTTTGTTCATTTAGAAGGTAAACTGGATTATATTCTGCATTTTGCATCACCGGCCAGCCCTATAGACTATTTAAAGATTCCTATTGAAACATTAAAGGTTGGTTCTCTAGGGACCCTTAACCTTTTAGGATTGGCCAAACAAAAAAATTCAAGAATTTTGGTAGCCTCTACATCAGAAGTTTATGGCGACCCTTTGGTGCATCCCCAAAATGAAGAATATTACGGTAATGTTAGCCCCATAGGTCCACGTGGGGTCTATGATGAGGCAAAAAGGTTTATGGAGTCCATTACGATGGCGTATCATAGACATCATGGACTAGATACCCGTATTGTACGTATATTTAATACCTATGGGCCTAGAATGCGCTTAAATGATGGAAGGGTGGTACCCGCGTTTATGGGGCAGGCTTTAAGAGGCGAGGATTTGACCGTTTTTGGTGATGGTTCACAAACTAGGTCTTTCTGTTATATTGATGATCAGGTTGAAGGAATATACCGTTTGTTATTTAGTGATTGTGTAGAACCGGTAAATATTGGAAATCCACACGAAACTACCATAAAGGAATTTGCGGAGGAAATTATTGCACTTACAGGCACAAAACAAAAAGTAATTTACGTGCCATTGCCACAAGATGATCCCACTCAACGTCAACCAGACATTTCCAAAGCAAAAAAACTACTGGGCTGGGAGCCAAAAGTAAACAGGGCAGAAGGACTTAAAATCGTATACGATTATTTCAAATCGTTGTCTCCAGAGGAACTTCAGAAGAAGGAACATAGAAATTTTACGGATAAAACTAATTAAACCTTATTTCATCAAAAAATTACACATGAATATTTTAATACTTGGATCGGGTGGACGAGAACATACTTTTGCATGGAAGTTGGCTCAAAGTCCACGACTTTCAAAACTTTTTGTAGCTCCAGGAAATGCTGGTACAGCCACAATTGCAACTAATGTACCAATTGGTGTAAATGATTTTGAGGCAATTAAGGATTTTGTAATCAAAGAACAGATAGCAATGGTAGTTGTGGGTCCGGAGGATCCTTTGGTCAACGGGGTACATGATTATTTTTTGCAGGATGATGAATTAAAGAACATTGCGGTCATTGGACCTGAAAAACTTGCCGCAACCTTAGAGGGCAGTAAGGAATTCGCAAAGGAATTCATGATGCGCCATAATATACCCACTGCACAGTATAAAAGTTTTACGGCAAATACTGTTGAAGATGGATTTAAATTTTTAGAGGAATTAAATCCTCCTTTTGTTTTAAAGGCCGATGGTCTTGCAGCTGGTAAGGGTGTCGTAATTCTCAATGACCTTAATGATGCCAAAAAGGAATTAAAGGCCATGTTGGTCCATGAAAAGTTTGGGTCTGCCAGTACCACTGTGGTAATAGAAGAATTTTTGGATGGAATAGAATTAAGTGTTTTTGTACTTACAGATGGTATTTCATATAAAGTTCTTCCTACGGCAAAGGATTATAAACGAATTGGTGAAGGTGACACCGGACTTAATACAGGAGGTATGGGGGCAATTTCACCCGTTCCTTTTGCAAGTAAGGAGTTCATGGACAAGATAGAGCACCAAATAGTTAAACCGACGGTAGAAGGACTTAAAAAGGATAATATACCCTATAAGGGATTTATTTTTATTGGACTTATCAAAGTTGGTAACGATCCAAAGGTGATTGAGTATAATGTACGCATGGGCGATCCGGAAACGGAAGTAGTCTTGCCAAGATTAAAAAATGATTTGGTTGAGGTTTTTGAAGCGGTTGCCAACCAGACCTTGTCCAACATTGATCTTCAATTAGATGGTCGTACGGCAACTACAGTAATGACCGTATCCGGAGGTTATCCTGGATCATATATAAAGGGTAAGGAAATTACCGGTATAGCGTCTATCGATGATTCTTTGGTTTTTCATGCAGGAACCACATTACTTGATGGTAAGGTAGTTACCAACGGTGGTAGGGTAATGGCAATTACATCGTTTGGCGATGACTTTAAGTCGGCCTTGAACACATCGTATAAAAATGTGGAAAAACTTTCTTTTGAAGGAATGAATTATAGAAAAGATTTAGGTTTTGACCTATAAAAGAATGGCCTTATAAAAGTTTCGTGTACTTCTATAAGGCCATTCTGGAATTCTTGTAAACTATAGGTAAGAGTGAGAAGTACTAGTGGAATCCTCATCCCCTTTATCATTATACTTTTTTAGCTCGAGCATCCAATAAATAAATGCAGCGGTCCCGATTAACATAAACAACCAGTTTACGATGTTAGACAGGGTCCAGCTTTCAGCAAATCTAAAAGGGTCCATCGTGTATTTGAATATCACATTTACAAACAAATCGGCTATACCTTCAAAAAATGATTTCATCTTATTACTATATTTACCAGCAAAAATATAAAAAGCTTAGATGATTTCAAGCATTTTTGAGAAAACAAAACCAGTCAATTTTATAATTCTCCTTGTTTTTTTGTTTCTTTTTTATTGGGGAGTTCAATTTTACTTGCTTAACAACACTATTTTAGATTTAAAAATAGGAGCAACCATAGGCATTTTGGGCACCGTGCTGTTTAGCGTTTTCGTGGTAGATTTTATTGTTAAAAGAAATAAATTAACGGCGAATAATTCTTTCGCAATCCTATATTTTACCATTCTTTTCGTGGTTTTTCCGGAAACACTGGGAGATAGTAACGCAATTTTTACCACCTTTTTTCTTTTACTGGCCATGCGTCGTTTATTGAGTATAAAATCTCTTAAGAATATTAAACTAAAAATATTTGATGCTGCTCTTTGGATATGTATTGCTAGCATTTTTTATGAATGGGCCTTGCTATATTTAATATTGGTCTTTGCGGCAATTTACATCTATGAACCTAAAAATATTAGAAATTGGCTTATCTTCCTATCCGTTGGTTTTTGTTTTTTTATGATTTTATATAGTGTTCTAGTGCTTATGGGCAAAACATCCTTCTTAACCGATCACTATGATTTTGCCGTTGATTTTAATTCATTGTTTCCCATTAAATGGTGGTCAAGTATAAAATTGACCTTGTATGCATTAATGAATATTGGTCTTGGGTTTTGGATTTTTATTAGGTTGGGCAGTACAGGCACCGGTAAGGTCACGGTTATGAGGCTCATTGCCCTTTCGTTTATTATTGGTTTAGTGGTCAATTTACTGGTAGCTTCTGAAAATACAAATGCGGTCATGATCACATTTTTTCCTTCAGTAATATTTATGGTGAATTATCTTGAATCTATAAAAAAACCAAAATTTCTAGAATTAATACTTATAACTAGTATTGTTGCCCCTTTAATAGTATTCTTCACCAAACTTTAGGTTTGTTCTTTAAACTTTATCTTTGTAAAAAATAAAATATGTTCAGCAACTTTGCTTTTACCATTTTTAACGAGAGTATAGATAATTATCATCTTAAGGATGATGTTTATCAGGATTTCACCAATCCGTATCCGGCAGATAGTATTGAACATTTACTTTATAGAAAAAACTGGATAGATACCGTCCAATGGCATTATGAAGATATTATACGTAACCCTGAAATTGACCCTAAGGACGCATTGGTCTTAAAACGTAAAATTGATGCCAGTAATCAAGATAGAACGGATTTGGTTGAATATATCGATAGTTATTTCCTAAACAAATACCAATCGGTACAAGTAAAAAGTGAAGCTACTATCAATACGGAAAGTCCTGCTTGGGCCATTGACCGTCTTTCTATTTTAGCGTTAAAGATTTATCATATGAAGGAGGAAGCAAGCCGTATAGATGCTTCTGAGGAACATAAGGCCAAATGTCAATCCAAATTGGATATTCTTTTGGAGCAAAAGAAAGATCTTTCCCAGGCAATAGACCAATTGATATTGGATATTGAGAACGGCAACAAATACATGAAAGTGTACAAACAAATGAAAATGTATAACGATGAGGAACTAAACCCCATCCTTCGTGGAAAAAAATAGAACACCCCATATTTTGGTTATCCGTTTATCTGCCATGGGAGATGTTGCCATGACCGTACCCATACTGTACGGACTTATAAAAAAATATCCAGATTTACATATAACGGTTGTTACCAAACCTTTTTTTAGCCCAATTATAGCACAAATACCTAGAGTCAAGGTTGTTCCTGCCAATGTCAAGCAAAAACATAAAGGATTTTTTGGGCTCTGGAAACTGTATAGCGAGCTAAAGGTGTTGAATATTGATGGTGTTGCAGATTTGCACAATGTATTGCGTAGCTCAATTTTAAAACAATTCTTTAGGTTGCAATCTGTTCCCTTTATACAAATGGATAAGGGAAGAAAGGACAAGAAACAATTGACCGATCCAAACAGGAAGTTTTTTAAGCCATTAAAAACTACATTTGAGCGCTATGCTGCTGTTTTTGACAAGCTTGGTTATCCCATAGGTATCAATGAAATGCATTCCTTGCCTAAGAAACAAATTCCTTTAAAGAAGAAGGAATTTGTTGTAACACAAACCAAAATTCATATTGGTATAGCGCCTTTTGCAGCGTTTGCAGGCAAAACATATCCAACGGAGTTAATGGAAAAGGTTATTGCTTTACTAGATAATACCAAAAAGTATTCTATTGTTCTTTTTGGTGGATCGGAACAGGAAAAAAAGCAACTGACCGTATGGGAAAAGTCATTTACACAAGTAAAGAATATTGCAGGTATGTATGATTTTAAAGATGAATTGGCCGTGATATCCAATTTAGATTTAATGATTGCCATGGATAGCGGTAATGCCCATTTGGCAGCTATGTATTCGGTACCTACACTAACATTATGGGGCGTTACACATCCCTATGCCGGTTTTTATCCTTTTCAACAACCAATTTCAAACGCTTTATTGGCCGATCGAGAACAATATCCAAAAATACCTACTTCTATTTATGGAAATAAGGTGCCAGAGGGTTACGAAGATGTAATGAGAACCATTACCCCGGAATCCGTTGTTCAAAAAATCAATGAGATTTTAAGTGAACAGTCTTCCTAAATTGGATTAAGTGGTAACGGCTTTGGGTTCCAAACTTTTAAAATATTGTCGCAATTGTGCCATAAACCTATATTTTTTGGCACTGGGTGAACTGCCTACCATTAAGGTCCGCACGCCAAAATAAGAACTCATTAAAAAAGTGGTTACAGCTTCGCAATCTACATGTCTGTCCAAAAAACCGTTGAACTTTCCTTTCTGTAATGCGGTAATTAAATTGACCTCCCAAACCGTAACGATTTCGTTTAAATGCTGCATTATAACATCATTCTTTCCATTAAACTCGGCAATGAAATTATGAAGTATACAACCGTAATCCATATCATTGTGAACGGCCGTTTCCATGGCATTATCAAAACAGGCAGTAATCAAATTTAAAGGATTTTCATGACCTTCTAATGGTTCAATTAATGTACTGTACACTTTACGGGCCATTAAATTCTGAATGATCTGTACAAAAAAATCCTCTTTGGATTCAAAATGATAATAGAAAGCCCCTTTAGAAAGGTTCAACTCCTTTAAAATATCATCTACACTTGTATTATAATATCCCTTGGAATAAAATAACTGTAGTCCGGTAACTTGAATTCTGTGCATGGTGGCCATGCGCTTTAGGCTCTTGTTCATAATATGTAGATTTGGGTCTAACCGACCATATGGTCTATTCAAAGAACAGATTTTATGTACTGTGGAAGTATATTTCTAGTTGAACGGCACAGTAAACTCGGTAAAAGTTGATTTTACCGATGAAATACAAGGAAATTTTTACCAAAAACAAACTCATTAGTCTGTTATAATATGTTGTTTTATAGAAAGTTACAAAGTAGATACTGATTATTAAAATTGACAACGGTCTGATTTTTGAAAATGGAGGTTTTCAAAATATGATGAACCAGTTAGAATCCACAATCTATAATTGTCAGAGAATTGAACAAAAAAGCATAAGCTGCATTTTATTGTTTCACAAAAACCTGGAATTATTATTGGCGGATTGATATTAGCTTAACAATGAGGTCCGGAAATAGTTTAAGTGCTGTATATATATGTCAATGCCGAAAATTCAAGGATGATTTATTGATTGTAAATCATCCTTGAATTTTTAAAATTAGGCTACCGTACCTTGGCAACTACTACCGGCCCCTGCGGTACAGCCATAGCAATGTTGGGAAATAATGATATTCCTATCATTTAATATATCCTCATTGTAGTCTTTTATATGTTTTACTTTACTGGCCACTTTTAAATCCAACATTTGGTTAAAATCGCAATCATAAAGCCAACCGTCCCAACTAATGGAAATGGTATTGGTACACATTACATTGGCAACTGCACTGGGGTTATATGCCTCTACTAGTGCATACATGTAGTCCTCATAATTTTCAGATGCGATCAAATAATCCAAAAAGCGGGCAATAGGTAAATTGGTTATCGCAAAGAGATTATGAAACTGAATGCCAAAATCCTCTTTCAGCGCTTTTTTAAAATCTTTTTCCATAGCTGCCTGATCACCGGGCAAATATGCTCCAGATGGATTATACACCAAATCTAACCTTAAATCGCTGCCCGGTAGCCCGTATCCTCTTTCATTAAGTTCTTGCAATGCTTTTATCGATTTGTCAAAAACACCGTCTCCACGTTGCTTATCTGTCTTTCCTCTGGTGTAATGTGGCATGGATGATATGACGTGCACATTGTGTTTTTTAAAGAAATCCGGCAGATCATGATATTTTTTATTGGCACGTATGATGGTCAAGTTAGATCGCACGATAAAATCCTTGATTCCTGCTTTGGCGGCCTCTTCAACGAACCATCTAAAATCCGGATTCATTTCCGGTGCTCCACCCGTTAAATCCAACGTGTGGGCCCCTGTGTTTTTAATGACCTCCAGGCATAATTGCATTGTTTCTCTGGTCATAATCTCCTTACGGTCCGGTCCTGCATCCACATGACAGTGCTCGCAAACTTGATTGCACATATAGCCTACATTAATTTGCAGGATTTCCAATTTTTTAGGGCGAAGTGGAAAATGTCCAATTTTTGCAATTTGATCCTTAAAATAAGGTAGTTCCCCATCAGCAAATATTCCGCCATTAAGTATTTCAAGTTGTTTATTGGAAACCGCTAAATCGTTTCCTTTTGCCTTTAATGATTTTGTAGCCATTTTTTTAGTTGTTCGTTGTTCGTTGTTCGTTGTCGGTATTATTTAAAATGCTTCAAATTCTAACATTACAACATATAATTTCTTTTTCTTTTTAATAGATGTTTATGGTAAACACCCTATTTGCAATATCTTATTTAAATTTAAGTGAATTGGCTTCTAGAGGTGGATGCTTGGAACAACCAACAACCTAAACAAAATTTACATGGATAATTTATTGTACTTGTTCATCATTTGCACGCCATGTACTAGAGTTGCCCCACTTTCAATGGCAGCGCCAACGTGAACGGCCTCCATCATTTCTTCCTTCGTAATCCCCTTTTGTAATCCGTCTTTGGTATAAGCATCTATGCAATATGGACATTTAACCACATGGGAAACGGCCAAGGCTATTAATGATTTTTCCCTAGCACTTAGTGCACCTTCTTCGAAAACCTTACCATAATAATCAAAAAATTTGGTGCCAAGTTCTTCGCTCCATTCGGTAATCTTTCCAAATTTCCTTAAATCTGCCGGGTCATAATACGTATTTGCCATTTTTTTCTGTGTTTTAATTTGTTGTGAATTTTTTTGATCTTGATTAAAGTATATTGGAATTCCCTGTCCCATTTTTTCCACTTCGGGCAGAATTTCCATGTTGTCCCATATACCGGATGTAAGTGTATCTCCATAAGCTTCTGGCAAATGGTTGGCATACATTAATTTTTGAGCGGTTCCTGCATCATAGTCAAATGATTTATGGGAATAGAGAACTTTATCATCATGCGTATCCATTATCATATACCAAACCCTGGCCGTACCGTCATTTGCGGGCATACCTATGACCCCTGGATTTAGCCACAATTTTTCTTTTATGGACTGATGAAAGGGTAGTCCACAGTGTCCTGCAACGATGATATCACTTTGGGTCTCCCTAAAAGCTTGTTGTTTACTTTGGTCCGCGTTGGAAGTAAATATGAACTCAGAGGTATTACCAAAATTACCATGTACTACGGTTACTTTTTTGTTCCCGTAATCAAAAGTTATGTATTCCGGTATTTCCTTCATCCAATCCAAAGAAGTTTGTGAAAGATGCCCTTTGGTATAAGGGAACCACATTTTTGAAAAATCATCACATCTACTGCCTTCCTTAAAATCGCATCCGCAATCCTCACTATCATTGGCCAATTGTAGCTCAACATTACCAGCTATGCTGATAGCACCCCATTTTCTAAATAGCTGAACGGTTTCTTCTGGTTGTGCGCAATAACCTGTAATATCACCGGTACATATACAATTTTCCGGTGCAATACCTTCTTCCTGGGCAATGGTTATCAAACGCTCCAATGCCTGAAGGTTACTATATACACCCCCAAAAAGCAACAGCTTTCCGCGTTTTGTGCCAATATGTTTTATTTCTTTATCCATGTTGGTATATGATAAGCAAAAAGGCAACAAATTATGCCCCAAAAATTAACCCAAAGTAAATCGGCATACTTGCCGGTCGTAAATATCAATCTTGCCGGAAACCAGTTTAAAAGGAGTATACATCCAAAAAATATTCCTCCAAATACACTTAAATGAAAGCTCAGTCTAGTAGCCTTGTCCTTCCAAAAAATGAAAATAGGCGTTAAGCCTATTACCATAGTACCGCTAATTGTGGTGGCAGATAAAATTTCTGCATTTAGAAATACAGGTATGGTACCTACTATAGCAATGATTACCATAGACCATCTACCTATGGTAAGCGTATTCCCTAATTTTAAATCTACGGCCAATAATTTTGAAAATGAGGAAAATGTAGAATCAAGAGTAGATGCCGCTGAGGTTATCATAATAAAATTAATAACCAACAAGATTACAATACCAAAGGCCTTGCCGACCTCTACGGCAGCCTGTCCTTCCATTCCTTGAGATTGGGCATACACACCAATAATACTGAACAATATAATACATAGCCCACCTAATATACTGGCCCAAACAAAACTTTTAAGGGTTACTTTAGGACTACTAATAAAGCCGCGGTCTGTTAATACAGGGTCATGGAACGGATAGCTAAATGACTGCAGCACTGCTGCAAACAATAAATTTAAGCCCGTGCCAAAGGACCAAGTTCCAGATGTAACTACCTCTGTTACCGTAACGGCATTAGAATTTCCAAAAATTGTGAACAATATTACCGCCAAAAGAATGGTAAACAGACCCATTTGAACAACATCGGTAAAAATAGAACTGCTCATTCCTCCTTTAATGACATAAGCCAATGTCAATGCCGTGAATATTAAGATCGACCAATAATATACGGGAGAACCCATAGGGCCAAAATAGGAACCTATGACCATAGTATTGCTCCATACCTCATTGAACAAACGAATGGCAATAAGGATAGAAAATACCGATATAGCAGATTGCCCAAATTTGGAAGAAAGAAAATGGTGAATACTGGTATACCTTCCTTGCAACCGCATCTTATAAATTATCCACCCGGCTATGGCAAATGACAGATAATATCCGGCATAGGCCACACCTCCCACAATACCATAGTCCAACCCTAAATTGGCCGCATTCGTTATGCTTTTTGCAAAAATCCATGAAATAATCAGACTGCCCGTAAGCATTAAGGTATTTGGGGCTTTCTTATTCTGAACCGCTTTAAAAAACTGATTGGTATTTTTTGCCAAAGGGGAAAGTAAAAACAGCATCAAACTCGATGCTATAATTAAACCCCATTGCCAAATATTTACTTCAGTCATTTTTTGTTTTTTCTACTAACTCCTAACTTGATTATTCATCCCACCAAACCGGAACATTTATACTATTGCCATCGGTTTTATTTGCGGCCTCTGCATAGTTGTTACTGTTCAATGCTTCTTCTTCTGCAGGATATGGCATTCTTACTGGAATAATATTATTGTTCAAACTTGCCGATATTGTACGTAATTGAGGAAATCCAGTTCTTCTATATTCTATCCAACCATCATAACCGTTGATCGCATTGGCAATCCATTTTTGAGTGATGATATTTTCTAGTTCCACCCCATTTTCAAGGGCTGCATTATTCATTATATAGTTTTCGGGAAGGGGTACTTGCCAATACTCAAAGGCCTGGGAAATACCCATTTGGTATAGACTTTCAGTATTACCGGATATATATCCTTTTAATGCGGCCTCTGCCAATAAAAAATGTGTTTCCATACTGGTCATGAAGTTGGCATCCAACAAACCTGTATTTTCCCTAAAAATTGTTCCCAGTAACGAATAATCCGCAACAGAAACCCCGGTAGAGGCATCAATACCGTTCAGCAGGCCTTTAAAGGTGTTGTCGCCAGCATTACCTATAGGTCTATACAACCTTTCAATACGTGGATCGTTCAATGCCTTCAAAATATCTTCCATAGTTTCCGATAGCACATAATTATTGAAATCCCCTATCCTTAGCCTTGCCAACCTAAAATTATTGGGCTCACCATCCGTAAAATTAAAAATGGCATTTTGCATGTTAGTGCCTATATAGTTATCTTCATTAAAAATGGATTGTAATTGGGGAGCTACATCTACTTTAGCAGAAATACGCATTAGGTATTTTATCTTCAACGAATTTGCAAAACGAATCCATCCTGATAAATCGCCCTCGTATAAGATGTCACCTTCTAAACCAATTGTGCCCGTATAGTTTTCCAATGCAGTTATTCCCAATTCAAGGTTGTTCAATATGCCCCCGTTATCCAAATAAATAGCTTCTTGACTATCATAAGCAGGCGTTACCGTTTCAGCATTGCCTTTAAAAGCTTCCGAATAAGGGACATCCCCATATAAATCCGTCAATGTGGCGGCCATATATGCCTTTAGGATTCTTGCAGGGCCTTCATATACCGCAAATGCAGTATTTTCCTGGGAAAGGTTCAATAGTATTTCGTTGTCCCTTAAATTTTGGTACAGTATTGGCCAAGGATTTCCACCCAACTGAGGTGATTTTAGATCATGACGATCAAAAAGGTTAAAATCCAAAGCGGTACTGTATTGGCCCAATAAATTACCGGCAGTAAATCCTTCATAGGACATTTGCTCACCATAATCATAAATGACCTGTCTCAGCAAGAGGCTAGGTTGCACGGTAACGGGGGCATTGGTATTGGTATTTATTTCTTCGAAATCTCTAGTACATCCAACAAAAACCAACAAAATGAATATGTTATAAAATTTTCTCATGTTTTTTTAAAAATTAAATGAGGCCTTACATCCTATACTTCTAGTGGTAGCGTAGGACATGTCCTCTACGCCACTTATAAAACCATTGCCCTGTACGGCCAATTGTTCTGGGTCAAAATGTGGGTTTTCCGTTATTGCGAACAGGTTTTTTCCAATTATGGACAGGTTCAATGTTGCATCTGTATTAAAAAGGTTCAGATTATTGAATGTGTAGCCAATAGCCAATTGCCGTAATTTTAAAAATGAGGCGTCATACGTATTGTTCTCTTCATGGTTTCTATCATAAAATTGACGGTAATAGCTCTCTGCGGAAACTGCTATGGTGTTAGGAACATACACAGGGCTCTCTTCCGTACCCGTATTGACCACACCTTCGGGTACAATACCGAATTCTGGTCTAAACGCGGTTTCTGCCAACTGGCCACCCACGTTACCCAATGCTTTTGTCCTTGAAACCAAAATACCTCCTTGCCTCCAATCTAAAAGAAAGCCTAAATTCCAATTTTTGTAGTTGAACCGATTATTAAACCCTACCATAAAATCAGGATTATAATTACCCAATTTTTGTAGATCGTTATTGGGGATGTATCGTCCTTCATCCGTCAAGATAAAATCACCATTTTCATTTCTTAAATAACCTGTTCCATACATATCACCAATTCTACCTCCTTCTTCTACCTGAAAAAATACCGTTTGGTTCTGACTGTCATATATTCGTGAATAGGCCAGCGTTAAACGGCCATCTTCTTGTGGCAGACTTTCTACTGTTGAACGGTTGGTGCTAAAATTCACGGTACTGTTCCAGCTAAAATTTTCACTGACTATGGGCGATATGCCCAATATGACTTCCAAGCCTTTTGAGCGGACTTCGCCGCCATTGACAACCTGTTGGGTATAACCTGACGAGATACCTATGGGCAATGCAATTATTTGATCTTTGGTCAATGCATTATAATAGGATATATCAAAATGAAGTTGATCACGGAACAATCTTATATCAGCTCCAACTTCAAAAGAAGAGGTGCGTTCTGGCTGTAAATTAGGATTGGCAATGATATCTGTGTTACTAAAGGTAGGTTGGCCATTAAATGGTGTCTGTGCAATAAAAGTGCTACTGGTCTGGTACGGATTGGTGTCATTACCTACTTGCGCCCAACTTGCCCTTAGTTTTGCAAACGATATACTTTTAGGCAGACCAATTACCTCCGACAAAATAAAACTGCTGGAAACCGAAGGATAAAAGAAAGAGGTGTTTTCCACGGAAAACGGTGTGGCTAATGCACTGGACCAATCATTTCGACCGGTTATATCCAAATAAAGGTAATTTTTATAACCAAATTTGGCCAAACCATACAAACTATTAATGCGCTTGTTGGATTCATATTCAAAAACCTCTATTGGTGATGCCGCGTTGGATAACCTAAAAATACCCGGTTGTGCCAGACTTGTGGTCTGTGATTGTGAGGTAAACGCTTGTTGGTCCAGCCTGTTTCCCCCTATAGATACATCTACACTAACATCATTGAACCGATTGGTATAATTTAATAAAAAATCACTGTTTATCTCTCTAAAGAACACATCATGCTCTGCATAACCACCATTTTTAAAACGATTGGAACTATATGCCCTTCGTAGTTGACGCAATTCACTAGAATAGTCCATACCCGTTCTTATGGAAGCCGTTATGTGATCCGTTATGTCATAACTGGCAGAAATGTTACCAAATATACGATCCCTATTAAAGGAGTTTCTATTTTCATAAAGGATGAAATAGGGATTGTCAAAGTAAGTATAATTAAAGGAATACTGTTGAACGCCTTCTAGGCTTGGTTGCCAGTAGTCTTTAAGATTATTGATGTTAAGCGAACGTGGTCCCCAGGCAACAAGGGAATAATTGACATTTTCGGAACCGTAACCGTTAGAAGGGCGGTTATCACTTTTTGAGTTGATATAACTAATAGATGAATTAATCGTTAATTTGTCAATTGGTTGAAAATTTAGTCGAGTGCCAATGGTCTGTCTGTCCAAATTAACACCGGGAATTATCGATTCACTGCGCATGTCGGTAAACGACAGTCGGTAATTGCCCTTATCAAACCCTGATGCTACGGATATGTTATTAATAAAAGTAGTACCCGTTCTATAAAAATCCTTTAGGTTATCCGGGTAGGACCTAAATTCAGTTGGTGTAATGGTATTGCCATTATATAGGGAAGTATCTCCGCCACGTACTGTTGAACCATCTGCCAAAGTAACCGGACCATCAAATTGGGGCACAAGGTTGCCCACATCCAAACGGGGCCCCCAGCTGTATGTTATCAAATCATTGGTTCCTCCGCCCAATCCGTCCACAAATGCAAAAGCACCGGAATTTCCTTGTCCGTACTCATTTTGAAAATCCGGTAATTGAAAAGCGGTATCCATAAAAAAGCTGGTATTGTAACTAATTCCCAAACCCTTTGTGTTTTTACCTGTTTTGGTTTCTATAATTATAACACCGTTAGAGGCTCTAGTACCGTAAAGAGCAGCGGCACTGGGACCTTTTAAAACCGAAACTTCTGCAATATCATCTGGATTTACCTCCATTGCACCATTTCCAAAATCAATCTCCTGAAAACCTGCAGCTGCCTCATTGGTAAAATTGAAAATGGAAGCGTTGTTGATGGGTATACCATCTACCACAAATAACGGATTGTTATTGGAAAACGAGGCCTCGCCCCTTATGGTAATCTTTGAAGAGGAACCTACGCCTGTAGCACCTTGATTAATGGTGACACCTGCAAGTTTACCCGATAGATTATCTAAAAAGTTAACCGACTTAACTTCTGTAATTCCTTCGGTATCCAAACTTTGGACTACATAACCCAACTCTTTGGTTTCCCTTTTCAATCCTAAAGCGGTCAATACTACTTCTTCAAGAATTTCTGTAGCTTCGGTTAGGGCAATGGAAATGTTTTTTTGATTATTAATCTTTAATATTTGGGTGGTATATCCCAATGCTGAAAACTCCAATTCTCCGGTGCGTGAAGGTACGGAGATGGAAAAATAACCGTCGTCATTGGTAATGGTACCGGTAGACGTACCTACCAACAAGATATTGACAAAAGGTATTGGGTTACCATTAACATCGCTAACTGTACCAGTAATGGTATCTTGAGCGTTGGCCTTGCATAGTAACAGCAAGGTCAACACAAATAAAATGTGTTTCATAAAAGGCTTTTTGTACTACATTATCATTTATCCAACTGTTGGATAAAGGGGGATTGGGATAAATGAATCTGCTGGAGAGCCTTTATTAAAGTAGCAGCGGGTAGCATAGCTATCTATATAGTTATGGAGGGTGTAGTATAGGTGTTCAATATTTCTTAATATACTTAGGATGAGCAACAACAGTGTAGTTGACAAACTATAAGAAAATGACAATATGGATTTTAGATCCTTTTCCGTATCAAGGTCTTGTAATACGGGTAATTGAACTACCTCTAGAGACTTTTTCTTTAGGGACAATGATATTTGGTTGAACAGACCAAACCTTTGCCAAGGAAGGTTTTTTAGATCGTTGCTGTCAAAATTTACTCTTTGCAGTCCCAATAAATAGAAACCTCCGTCAATAGAACCGCCAATTACGGGTTTTCCTAAAGCTAACTGTTTTGCGGTAAATGTTAAATGTTGAGTTGTTAACTGCGGAGTGTCATTTCCTATTACGATAATATTATGAAAACCTTTATCATATATGGCTGTCATTGCATTGGTAAACCTTTCGCCAAAATTTGAGCCAATTTGCTCTTTTTCCGTGAAATGGAATACCGGCAACCCCGTTCTTTTAGCCTTGCCAAGGGTTACTTGCGTAAGTATATCGAACAGTTTTTCACTGCGTACAATAGATTTACAAACCAATTCCCGTCTGGAAGAATTGGCAAATAATAATATAGCCGTACTGTTCAATGCATTCAATGGGCAGACTTCTTTCTTGTTATTAAACTTACGTAAAAATATTGCAATGGTTTATTTTTTTTGGAATTTCTGAATTTAATAAATGAATCAAATAGATTGAATAAGTCAAAATGTCAGTGTAAACCATTCAGTCGGTTTTATCTATCAAAAAATAAGACTACATATGGTACATCATCGAAATTGGCTTGAAAAAATCGGATTAAAAGTCAATCTTCATCATTAATTAAGGATCTTTTTTAAGCTTACAGACTGGTTAGTCTAAAAAATCCCTTAAAATTTCATTTATTTTTAAAAATATTTTAGCATTTATAATCGACCTTATGGCACACCTATTGACAACTTAAGGTTAAAAGAATTTAATTAAATTTATGTCATATGAAATCAAATACAAATACTAAAAGTGCTTGGAAAATATATTTATTTTCAGCGTTGATTGCATTTGCGGTCAGTTATGGGGTAATTGAGTTGACCAAGGAACAGACCAAATCAACTTCAGGTGTTACCGTTGTAGAATCAGTGCCGGGTAGCCGTGTCCTGTATACCGCGGACAATGAAGGAAATATTAAACCATTGGATTTTACGGACACTTCAGAAAAAGTGCTGGATGCGGTAGTGCATATAAAATCTACCCAAAATGGAACCAGCTATGGAAATCAAGGTGCACGTGAATTGCCCGATCCGTTCAAGGAATTTTTTGGTGATATGTTCAAAGGACAATCTCCTGAAGGTATGCAGTCCAGACCACGTGTTGGTACCGGGTCTGGTGTCATCATTAATGATAAAGGGTATATCGTAACCAATAACCATGTAATTGACAATGCAGATGAGGTAGAAGTTACTTTGTACAACAACGAATCATATAAAGCTACGGTAATAGGGACAGACCCAACTACTGATTTAGCATTATTACAGATTAAGGCAGATAACCTTAAAACAATGGCCTTAGTGAATTCTGATGATGTTGAGGTGGGTGAATGGGTCTTGGCCGTTGGTAATCCTTTAGGATTAAATTCTACGGTTACCGCTGGTATTGTAAGTGCAAAGGCAAGAAGTATACATATTAATACGGACAAATTTGCCGTGGAGAGTTTTATCCAAACAGATGCGGCCATTAATCCGGGCAATAGTGGAGGTGCTTTGGTAAACCTTGATGGCAATCTAGTCGGTATCAATACGGCTATAGCAAGTAGAACAGGAACCTACACCGGCTATGGTTTTGCCGTTCCAAGTAATATTGTTACCAAAGTGGTAGAAGACCTTTTAAAATATGGCAATGTTCAGCGTGGTATGTTAGGGGTGACCATACGTACCATGGACAGTAACTTGGCTAAGGAAAAGGATGTGGACTTTACAAAAGGTGTTTGGGTAGAGCAAGTTGGTGAAGACAGTGGTGCAGATTTGGCCGGTATAGAAGCTGGTGATATTATTGTAAGTGTCAATGGTAAGGAAACCGCCACATCCCCTAGATTACAGGAAATTATTGCTGGCAAAAGACCTGGAGACAAAGTAATGGTTACCATTAATAGAAATGGCAGGGAGAAAGAATTAGAAGTAGAGCTTCATAATTCTCAAGGAGGTACAGATATTATCAAAAAAGAAAAGAAAGAGGTATTTAACCTTCTTGGAGCCGATTTTGAAAACTTGAGCAAAGACCTTGCTAAGAAGTTGGATATAGATGGTGGAGTTCAGGTTACAAAACTTTATCCCGGAAAAATAAAAAAGGAAACACAAATGAGAGAAGGGTTCATTATAACCCATATTGATGGTAAGCGTATTAAGGACATCAATGATATTGCCTCATTATTGGAAAATAAAAAAGGTGGGGTAATGTTAGAAGGTGTATATGAAGATGGTTCTAAATATTATTATGCCTTCGGATTGGATTCATAGTCCGCTTTAATGATTAATTTTATGCCAAGTGGATAATGTTGTCCACTTGGCATTTTTTTTGAAATTAATTCTAGATAGATGCAAATACGTTCAAAATCCATAGGATTGGTACTTTCAGGTGGTGGTGTGCGCGGTATGGCACATATAGGTGTTATCAAGGCCATGCAGGAATTTGGCCTGGAAGCAAAGGTCGTAGCCGGAAGTAGTGTAGGGGCATTGGTAGGTGCCTTGTACGCAGCAGACAAATCCGTGGTAGATATGCTTTGTTTTTTTAAGGACACACCACTTTTTAAATATAATTATTTTGCTGTTGCCAAACCCGGTCTTTTAAATACCGAACGGTTTATAGATGCGTTTCTGCATTATTTTCCTGAAGATAGTTTCGAGGCCCTTAAAAGAGAACTTTTTGTTGTGGCCACTAATTTGGAGCAAGGTGAAGAAGTGTTTATCAATGAAGGGGCATTAATTCGTGCGCTCTTGGCGTCTGCAGCTTTACCGCCCGTTTTTAGTCCCATTGAATATAATGGCGCACTACATGCAGATGGTGGTATTATGAATAACTTTCCGGCGGAACCGGTGGTAAAACGTGTAGATTATGTCATTGGCAGTAACGTGTCATTGGTTGCCAAATTGGAGAAAAAGCATTTGAACAATTCATTTCAATTGACCGGAAGGGTCACTGGCCTTATGATTTATGCCATAAATAGGGAAAAAATAAATAATTGCGACTTGATCATTGAACCACAGGAACTGGAACATATAGGTATTTTGGACCGTAGAGGTATTGAAAAGGCCTATGCCATTGGGTATGAGACCGCCGTCCGTAAATTAAGCGCAATTTTACCCAACTAGTTGAGCATGGCACTCAATAATAAGGTACCTACACCCCACAGGACTAAGGAAATTACTCCACCAATTACCAAAAAATGTTTGAACTTATATATTCCCATACTATAGATCAATGCGTTGGTTTGATAGCCTAATGGGGTGAAAAAACTAAAGTTGGACGCGAACATAACGCATAAAATGAAAGGTTTTGGGTCCAAACTTAAACCACTGGCCAATGAAATACCTATCGGTGCCATTATAATTGCCGTAGCATTATTGGAAACGACACTACTAAACAGCATGGTGGTCAAAAACAATAACCCAATAATAAATGGTGGTTGTTGACCTGCCATTAAGGATAATAGCTCCTCTGTGATCCAAGTGTCTGCTTTGGCATTGCTCATTGCAATTCCTAATGGAATCATACCTGCCAATAAAAAAATGATCTGCCAATTTATCTTTTCATATATACGGTTTAATTCAACACATTTAAACAATAGCATGGCCAATGTTCCGGTAATAACACTGGTCATCACCTCAAATACACCCGTTGCGGCCATTGCAATTGTGGCGACAAGAATTATAATAGATAGGTTTCTTTTAAAAGGTGTGGCAGGTGTACGGCCTTCAAATTGGTTAAGTACCGCCAAATTGTTACTGTTCTCAAAATTTGAAACATATTCCGGTTTTGTTTGTATCAATAACCGGTCGCCCACATGAAGTTGGGTAAATTCGTGATTGCTCTGGTGAAGTCGGTTTTTTAATATTCTTAATTTCTTTCTTTTGTTGACCGCTAGTGGTATTGCCCTTGGAATCAACATGGTTTTAAGCTCGGTTAAATTTCTACCTAAAAATTTAGATCCCGGTAACAGCAATAATTCCAACAATAAGTTTTCATCCTTAGACTGCTTAACTTCTTCGCTCTTTTTGTCAGAATCACTAACCTTCTTGATCTGGGTGTTTTTCGTAGATTGGAACCTGTCATTTTTCTCAACATCAATCTCAAAATAACCTTCGCCACGCATTTTTTGAAGATTTTCCAGACTGCAATGCAAAAGGATAATATCTTTAGGTTGAATTAATAGTTCATGATTCAATAAATTCTGGTCATAGCCATTTCTGGTGAGTCGTAAAACGGTAATATCCGTTTCCTTGAACATAAAACTTTCGCCAATTGGCTTTCCTACCAGAGGGGAATCTGCTTCAACCGTAAGGGTCAATAAATAGCGATTAAGGTCATAGTTATCGGATAGTTCACCTGTGTCCTTTGGCAAAAAGCGATAGAATACTGCAATGATACCCATGGAGATGCCTAAAAAGATGACGCCCATTAACGAAAATTCAAAGAACCCAAGTTTTTCCCCGGTGTACCTTGCTGCAATATTGTTGACCAATAAATTGGTAGAGGTACCCATTAAGGTGCAACTACCGCCCAATATACTGGCAAAGGAAATAGGCAACAATAATTTGCCCGGGGGGAGTTGGTATTTTTCCCGTAATTCCGCTACGATCTTAATGAATACAATGACTACCGCTGTAGAACTTACAAAAGCGGAAATGCTTCCTGCAATGAGCATAATGGCAAGCATGGCCAAAACAATGGGCCAGTTTTTCAAAATTTTTAGTCCTTTGGCCAAATATGAAATTGCACCGTTCTCTTCTAGTCCGATCGCTAAAATCATCAAACATAGTATGGTGATGACCGCTTTGTTTGAAAAACCGCTTACAGCTTCTTCTGGAGACACCAAACCTGTCAGTAAAAGTGCGGCTATGATGCAAAAGGAAATCTTATCCATTGGAAATATCTCAAACGCAAACAGAAAAATAACTGCCGCAATGATGATAAAAACACCAATGATCTCTATGGTCATACCTTTAAATTATTGAAAATTCTATCAAAGGTATTTCAACTGCTCAATAAGGATAACTCAATCCATTTAAATTTTGGATTTGATAAGGAAAGATTAAATAAAAAACAAAAAACGCCTTTGCATGGTGCTAAACAATTTGATGGATAGGAATATCTAATCAACAGATTGCTTCAGTACGCTTACAAAGGCGTTACAATAAAGTTTGTATTACGCTTATCTATACATCATCATAATCTACCTTTATGGTAGGTGTAGTGGCGTGTGCCTGGCAAGTTAAAATAAATCCGTCCGCTATTTCCTTGTCCGTTAGAATCTGGTTCATGACCATTTCTGCATGGCCTTCTGTTACTTTGGCTATACAACTGCTGCATACCCCACCTTGGCAAGAATATGGTGCATCAATGTTTTCTTTAAGAACGGCATCAAGAATTAAGGTTTTCTTGTCCATCGTAAACTGAAATTCCTCATCATCAACAAGGACCGTAATTGCTGTTTGACCATCGGCCTGTATAGGTAGTTCCTCTTTTATTTCAGTAGGTGTAAAAAGTTCAAAATGGATTTTATCCTTGTCAACTTCATTCTCTATTAAAGTATCCTGTACCAAACGGATCATCTCCTCTGGTCCACATAAATAGTATCCATCAAAATCAACGTCCTTATGCTTGTTCAATAATGCATAATTTACTGTTGAGGTATCTATTCTACCGAATAAAGCCTTGTCTTCTCTGGTTTGGCTATTGGTAAAGTATACAAAAAACCGATTGGCATATTCTAATTCCAATTTCACCAAATCTGTATAGAACATAGTCTCCTCGTACGATTTGTTACCGTACACCAAAACAAATGTATTCTTTGGGTTACTATCTAAAACGGACTTTACAATGCTCATAATAGGGGTAATACCACTACCTGCTGCAAATGCGGCAATGTTCTGTACCTCTTTTGTTCTTTTAAAAACAAAACGACCTTCTGGTTCCATAACCTCTAAAGTATCGCCTACCTTTAATTGTGAATTGGCGTAATTAGAGAATCCGCCATTGTCCACTTTTTTGATCCCAATTGTGATGCCATCTTTTTCAGGAGATGAACTAATGGAGTATGCTCTTCTAAGTTCTTTGCCCTTTATTTCTTTTTTTATGGTGATATACTGACCCGCCGTAAAGGTGAAAGTCTGTGCCAATTCTTTAGGAATTGAAAATGTAACGGCAACAGATGTTGGCGTTAATTTTTTAATATGTTTTACCGTTAATGGGTGAAATTGCGACATATGTTCATTTCTTTAAATCGATCTACAAAATTAAGCATGCTTTTGCGATATCATATGACATTTGTCAAAAAAGTCTAACCATCAATGGTATTTGAAGGGTTTTTATCATATTAAATAATTCTTAACTTATCTTTTTTTGAAAAAAACCTATAAAAATTGTCCCTAATTTGATTTCGGTAACGTCATGGGGTAAACATGAGAACTTAGAGCAAGTTCTATGAACAACTAAAACAGTTAAATTATGAAAGATTTTATGATGATTTTCATTGGTGCAGATTACCAAGAATTAGGTCTATCACCAGAACAATTACAGGAACGTATGGGGAAATGGTTTGCTTGGAACGAAAAAATGCAAAAACAAGGTATTGTTAAATCTGGCGATGCATTAATGCCCCAAGTAAAAAGAGTATCTGGACCAAACCGTACCGTTACCGATGCCCCTTTAATCGAAGGTAAAGAATTGATCGGCGGTTACTATATTGTACAGGCAGAGAATGCCGAAGCTGTAGTTGAAATCGCCAAAGATTATCCAGATTATGATTTAGACGGTACTGTTGAGATTAGGGAAGTAATGGTTTTTGAGCAGTAAATTAAATGGAACATAAAGTAGTAGACCATCTTTTTAGACATCATTATGGGAAGATGGTCGCTATTTTAACCCGTTTTTTCGGATTGTCATATATAGAAACCATTGAAGATGCGGTACAGGATACCTTTATAAAAGCAGCTTCGCAATGGCGGACTAAAATACCAGATAATCCAGAGGGGTGGTTGAACCGTGTCGCCAAAAACAGAACCATTGATATTCTTCGTAGTATACAAGCAGAAAAGAATAGAAACCTTAGCATTACAACTGGAGCATCATCTTTACAAATAGACGAACTGTTTTTAGATCATGAGGTTGCAGATAGCCAGTTGCGAATGATTTTTGTTGCCTGTCACCCAAGTTTACACCCTAGCGAACAAATAGCCTTTGCACTTAAAACCATTTCCGGCTTTAGTATCAAAGAAATTGCCGCTGCCTTGTTGACCAAAGAGGAAACTATTGCTAAGCGATTGCTCCGGGCAAGAAAAACGATCAGCGATAAGAATATTCAGTTTCAATACCCAAGCCCTGAAACTGTTCAAGAACGAATGGCACGGGTTATGGAAGTCATTTACTTAACGTTCAATGAAGGCTTCCATTCTACAAACAAGGAAAAATTAATTAAAGAAGATTTATGTGGCGAAGCTATTCGCCTTTGTCAATTACTTTTAAAAAAGGAACAATTTAGAAGTGGCAGTTTGTACGCACTTTTTGCATTGCTTTGTTTTCATATGTCACGACTGGAAAGCAAAGTTTCCTCTGACAATCAAATAGTTAATTTGCAACACCAAGACCGTACCAAATGGTATTTTCCATTGATAAAGATGGGAAATAGTGCCATGCTTAAAGCTACGGAATATGAAAATACTTCTGTGTATCATTTTGAAGCTGCGATAGCTTCTGAGCATTTAAATGCCAAAACATTTAAAGATACCAATTGGAAAAACATCTCTTATTGGTATGAACAATTGTATATGTTTAAACCAAATATGTTTACGTTGTTAAATCATGCAACAGTATGCCTTCAGTTATCTGATTTTGAAAAAACACATCAATTGTTAAAGCGCATTGATGTTGCAGAACTTGGTCAAAGGACCTATTTATATTACGGCTGTTATGCGGAATATTATATGAAAATAGGAGAGAAAGATTTGGCAATCTCTTTTTTGGACAAAGCATTGGCTGGGACTACGAATAGGTTAGAGAGAGATTTTTTGATGGGGAAGAAAGAGGGATTAATATGATAGGGAGGTAAACAAACTAAATATAAAACAGCTTATCGAGGTTTTCAACACTATGAAGTATTTTACTTACGTTATGTGTTGTAATAGTTAAATTAGCGCTAGACCGACAAAACGACTATACTTGAAAAAGTTTCTCTCAATCCTAATCATGTTAATTAGTAGTTATTCCCTTCAAGCCCAACAAGAAGCCGCTATCTGGTATTTTGGTAGGAATGCCGGTCTGGATTTTAGGTCCGGTACTCCGGTACCCTTGGTGGATGGTCAGATTTATACACGTGAAGGGTGTGCCACCATTTCGGATAATGTGGGCAATCTCTTGTTCTATACAGATGGTATTTCCATTTGGGACCGTAACCATAATACTATGCCCAATGGTACGGGATTGTTGGGTGATCCTTCTTCCTCACAGTCCGGCATGATCGTACCCCATCCCGGTGACCCCAATTTGTTCTACGTTTTTGTCATTGATAATGAATATGGAGCTGATGGCCTCACCTATAATGTGGTGGATATGTCCCTCAATGGCGGCTTGGGCGATGTAACTTCAGAAAAAAATGTGCTGTTATGGACCCCAATTAGCGAACGTATTACGGCCGTGGAACATGCCAATGGGCAAAGTATCTGGGTCATTACCCGGGCGGACGATACCAACCAATTCTTGGCCTATTTAATAGATGATACGGGTATCAATACGGTTCCCGTAGTGTCCAATATGCCAGTTTTGGGAAGCCCCTACTATGCCTTTGTGGGCCAGTTAAAGGCCAGCCAAGATGGGAGTATGTTGGCATCTGCCTATGCCCAGGATGGTAAGTTGGAACTATATAGGTTCGATACTGCAACTGGGTCGGTGTATGACCCTTTAAGTTTGGAAGGTACCTTTGATGATACAAATGACCGTGCCCATGCCTATGGGGTTGAATTTTCTGCCAGTGGCAACTTATTGTACGTTAGTACGCGCAGTGGGGTCTACCAGTATGACGTAAGCAGTTATGACCGCAATACCATTATGGCTTCCCGCACCACGTTGACCCAAGATTATTTGGGCCCTGACTATTATTATACGGATTTTCCCGGGGCCATACAAATGGGAATAGACGGAAAAATCTATGTGGCTCGGTTGGGAAGGCCTTTTTTGATGGTCGTCAACGATCCGGAGGTTTTGGGCGTTGGCTGTAATATGGTGGAAGAAGGGGTGTATTTGGGTGCCGGTACAACCAGTATGTTGGGATTACCACCATTCATCACCAGTTTCTTTTATGTGGGCATTGAGGCACAAAATTTTTGTTTGGGTCAGGGAACCGAATTTTCCGTAGAGACCTCAGGCCCCATTACTTCGATAACCTGGGACTTTGGGGACGGAAACACCTCCACGGATGAAGAACCGGTACATGTCTATGCAGCTTCTGGAACCTTTACCGTAAACGTTACGGCGAATACGGCCACCGATACAAAAACGGAGACAAAGGATATTACCATTTATGAAACCCCGGTGGCCAATACGCCTGCAGATTTGATAGGATGCACCTCCTACGGAAGTTACAATTTGGATATGCCCTCTTTAGATACGACTGTTTTGGGCGCTCAGGACCCTAACGATTTTAGTGTCGCCTATTTTTTGTCCCAGGCCGATGCGGATGGCAATGTCAATGCCTTGGAAACCATTCATTCCTTTGAATATGGAACAACCCCTGTTTTTGTCCGAGTATCAAATAGAAGTAACATACAATGCTATGACACCACCCAATTCAATATCATCGCCCGGGAAGCCCCGTTAGTGGATACTATTACTGATTGGACGGTCTGCAATGATGATACGGACGGACTTTTCACTTTTGACCTTTCCCAAAAGACCACGGAGATTTTTAACGGTCAGGACGAAACCAAGTTTGAAATACTGTATTTCGCCTCCCAAGCAGATGCCGACGCGGGGACAAATCCCCTGCCAACAAACTATACCAATACCGCTGCTACGGAAACCATTTATGTTAGATTTCAGAATAGCACGTATACCGACTGTTTCCGAACGGGTAGTTTTGTCATTGAAGTGATTCCCGGAGTAACGGCCAACCAACCTACCGACCTATCCTTTTGTGATGATAACAATGATGGGCAAGCGATTTTTGACCTGACACAAACAGAGACCGAAATTATTGGAACCCAAAACCCGAATAGTTTAAACCTCACCTATCACGAAACTCAAACTGATGCGGATAGCGGAGTGAATCCCCTGAGCGCTGGTTCCTATTTGAGCACCACTTACCAAAATACAATATATGTCAGGGTCGAAAATGCTTTGGATACGTCCTGTTACGCTTCTACATTTTTTAATCTGAATATTTACGATACGCCCGTAGTACCTCAAGTCGCCGATTGGCAGGTATGCGATGATAATAATGACGGTATTTATTTTTTCGACTTTTCCAAAAAGGAAACCGAAATTCTAAGCGGAAGTACAGGAACAAATATTTCTTTTTACGTCTCACAAACGGATGCAGAAACGGCACAAAATGGGATTACAGGGAATTACCAAAATATAAGCAATCCCCAGACCATTTATTTCCGATTGGAAAATTCGAACAATGCCCAATGCTATTCGGTATCATCCTTTCAATTACAGGTGTTCGATACTCCAAGGGCTTATACGGCATCGGACATTATTATTTGTGATACGGATGAAACGGGACGCTACTATTTTGACCTTTCCGAAAAGGATGCTGAAGTGTTGAACGGTCAGGACCCATTGTACTATGATGTCAGCTACCATGGTTCCGAGAACGATGCATTGAACAACATTGCTCCTCTTTCCACGGCCAATTACCAAAATACCAATCTAAACGAAATCCTTTGGGCAAGAATCCAACATACCGATTTGGAAAGTTGTTTTGACGTGTCCAGTTACAACCTAATCGTGAACCCATTGCCACAAATGAACATTGAGGAACGCTATGTCATCTGCCCCGATAGTCCAGATTTGATTTTAGATGGAGGTGATTTTGAGACCTGGTCATGGCAAAGTTCCGAAGGTGTAGAACTAAGTACTAACAGAAATTTTAATGTTTCTGTTTTGGGTACATATCAATTAATCGTAAGAAAAACTACAAATGGGGTACGTTGTGAAAACTCCCGTTCATTTGAGGTGTTATCATCTGGGGCACCGGAAACCATGGAAGTTGAGGTCAACGGGTTTTCAGATCAGATAGATATTACAGTTACCGCAACAGGTACAGGGCCTTTTGAATATTCGGTAGATGGTGAAAACTATCAAGCCAGTAATAAATTTGTGGTCTTCCCTGGAAAGCATACAGTGTTTGTTAGAGATTTATTGGAGTGCAGGGTTATATCGGAAGAAATAATCGCTATTGGCTATCAACGTTTTTTTACCCCAAATGGAGATGGAAAGAATGAACATTGGAACATCATTGGTGCGGAGCTTTACCCGGCGTCTCAGCTGTTCATTTATGACCGCTACGGTAAATTCATAGTACAAGTATCCCCCAATTCAAAAGGGTGGGATGGAAGCTATAATGGAAATCCGTTGCCCGCATCGGATTATTGGTTTAAATATGTCTATTCAGATAATCAAAGAATTACAGGTCATTTTGCTTTGAAAAGATAACTAGGTTAAGGTTGATTTTAAGTAGTTTAGAAATATAAACTTGATATGTCTTGTAACAATTCAAAGTCTTTTATTACTTATAGCATGTACGCTAAAAACCAACTCAATGTTCAAACGCTTTTCTTCCTTACAATGGAAATCTTTTTTTAGGTCATCCAACCTTGGCAAAAGTCTTGGCATTAAAATCTTAATGGGTTTTTTTGGAGTCTATATGCTTTTGTCCCTTGCCGGTATGGGTACGGGTATGTATTTCATTTTAAAGAAAGTATTTCCCGATCAAAGCCCAATGTGGAGCATTAGCCAATATTTTGTGTATTGGATATTGATTGAATTGTTCTTGCGGTATTTTATGCAAAAACTTCCGGTGATGGATATAAAGCCTTTTTTAACCACTCCAGTAAAGAAAAGTACCATAGCACATTATATCTTGGGAAGGTCTGCGGCATCTATCTATAATTTATTGACTTTGTTCTTTATTGTACCTTTTGCGATTGTGCTATTGTTCAACAACTACCCTGTGCTTAATGTTGTATTATGGACAATTGGCGTTATGGCCATTGTATTTTGCATTAATTATGTCAATTTATTAGTCAATAAAAACGAAAAAGTACTCATTGGTATAGGTAGTGTACTTGCCCTTGGCTATGGGTTGGATTATTTTGGGATATTTTCAGTAAAAACATTTTTTGCCCCTATTTTTCATGCCCTTTATGCTTATCCCATTACAGTATTTGTGCCCATTGCCTTGGCCGTATTGGTGTACTATATCAATTATGGATATTTACGTAACAAGATTTATTTGGATGCAACCTTAAAACCAAAATCCGTTCAGGCAAATACATCAGATATGTCCTGGACTAGAAGATTTGGCGAAATGGGGTCCTTTCTCCAATTAGATCTTAAAATGATTTGGCGAAATAAACGTACCAAATCTCAAGTTTTTATTTCCATACTTTTTGTATTCTATGGCCTCGTATTCTACACCCAGGACATTTATAGTAGTATGATGCCTATGAAAGCTTTTGTTGGCATATTTATGACAGGTATTTTCCTAAGCAATTTTGGACAGTTTATTCCAGCTTGGGACAGCAGTTATTATAGTATGATGATGTCGCAGAACATACCTATGCGAAAATATTTGGATTCAAAAGCTTCCCTTATAACGGTTAGTGTGGTAGCCATGTTCTTTTTGACTATTCCTTATGTATATTTTGGATGGGATGCCTTAGCCATTAATTTTGGTTGTGCACTATACAATTTAGGAGTTAATATACCGGTCATTTTATACTTTGGCTCCTTTAATAAGAAAAGAATAGAATTAGATCAAAGTCCGTTCGGAAACATGCAAGGAACCAGCGCCACGCAATTTCTAATTATGCTCCCGGTATTGGTAGCTCCCATCATTATCTTTTCCATCTTTTATTACATTTTTAATTTGCAAGTTGCGGTAATTGTATTATCTGTATTGGGTATTATTGGATTTTCAATGAAAAATTATCTGTTGAATATTATTACGGAACAGTACAAGAAAAAGAAATATGGAATGATTGCCGGTTTTAAGGAAAAGGCCAGTTAGCAGTTTTTAAAATCGTGCAGATTAAACAAATAAAAAATAGAATATAAGCTTATGATAACAATAGAAAACTTATCCAAAAAATACGGAACACAGCAAGTATTGAACATTGAATCGTTGCAGATTCCTTCTGGTCAAAGTTTTGGTTTGGTGGGCAATAACGGCGCAGGTAAAACAACCCTTTTTAGTTTGTTGCTTGATTTAATACAACCTACAACGGGGCATATAATTAATAATGAAGTCCAGGTGAATGCTAGTGAAGCATGGAAACCCTTTACATCTTCCTTTATAGATGAAACTTTTTTGATAGGGTATCTAACACCAGAGGAATATTTCTATTTTATTGGGGACCTCAGAGGGCAGAATAAGGCAGATGTGGATACGTTGTTGGAACAATATCAGGATTTTTTTCATGGTGAGATTTTAGGCCAGAAAAAATACTTAAGGGACCTGTCTAAAGGAAATCAGAAAAAAGCGGGTATCGTTGCCTCTTTTATTGGAAACCCCAAGGTGGTCATTTTGGACGAACCCTTTGCAAATTTGGACCCAACCACCCAAATACGATTAAAGCAGATTATTAAAGAATTGGCGGCCCAAAAAGACGTAACCGTATTGGTATCTAGTCATGATCTTATTCATGTAACCGAAGTATGTGAGCGTATAGTGGTTTTGAATAAAGGAGAAGTGGTAAAGGATATTGTTACTTCTGCGGAAACCTTAAAAGAGCTTGAAGTCTTTTTTGGAGCGGAGAGTGCAAAAACAGCCATTGTATAAACTGAAACCATACTTTTTTAGGGACATTATCTTTTTACCTATTAAAGCTTCTTTTTACTGTCAACAGCATTTGTACCCAATACTAAAAGACTAATTGGTCTGTTTAGTGATTTTGTGCCCTCCTTAAAAATAATTTACGATCGGGTATTTGTTTGAATAGATCGTTAAAACGTTGATTTTAAACTCAATTCTTACTTTTAGGGCCATTTACAAACCCGCCAGTCTATAAATTCTATTGTAAAATAGTTGAATCATTAAGATCGGTCTGGGACAAATATGTGTTTTACCGATGAACTGTATAATAATATGACGGTTTTTAAGTTAAACATACATACGTATACCTAGTATTTTGAACCTTAGAAAAAAACTTATTTTATCCGGTGTTTTGGGAATTGTGCTCTTTACTGCATGTTCCACAAAAAAGGATGCCTTTATCAATCGTAATTGGCATGCCTTAAATACCAAATACAACACGCTGTACAATGGTAATATCGCCTTTGAGGAAGGGCGTAATACCCTAAACGATTCATACCAAGATGATTATTATGAATTGCTCCCCATTGAACGCCTAGAGGTAAGTGGAGAGGTTAAATTGGACTCAGAAGATAATAATCCTAATTTTATAAAGGCAGAAGAAAAAGCCACAAAAGCCATACAGCGGCATAGTATGGATATTAAGGACGAGGAAAGAAATCCACAAACGGATGAGGCTTTTCTTTTATTGGGAAAGGCACGTTATTTTGACGAACGTTACATACCTGCTCTAGAATCCTTTAATTACATTCTTAACAAATACACTGAAAGTGACAAACTGAACGAGGCCAGTATCTGGAGAGAAAAAGTCAATATACGTTTGGAAAACGATGACCTTGCCATTAAAAACCTTAAACGGTTAATGAAATATGAGCAATTAAAGGATCAGGAATATGCAGATGCCCGTGCAATGATGGCCCAGGCATATATTAATCTAAATGCGCCGGATACCGCAGTGCAAAATCTTAAGATTGCATCACATTACACTAAAAAGAATCCGGAAAAGGGTAGATACTTTTATATTATTGGGCAATTATATAATCAGCTGGGATATAAGGATAGCGCCAACTATGCTTTTGACAAGGTCATTGAACTGAACAGGAAGTCTCCCAGGGTATATATGATCAATGCCGAGATAGAAAAATTAAAAAATACTCAGATAACTCCAGAGAATAGGGAGGAAGTGTTGGAATTCCTGACCTATATGGAAGAAAACAGGGAGAATAGGCCTTTTTTAGACAAAATATATAGGCAGATTGCTGAATTTCACTTGGCCGAAGCTTCAGATAGTTTGGCAATTTCTTATTTCAATAAGTCGCTCAGGGCTTCGCAAAACAAACCTAAGCTCAATGCGCTGAACTATGAAAACCTTGCGGAATACAATTTTGACAGAAGCAGTTACAAAGCTGCGGGTGCATATTATGACAGTATGCTCACAAATTTGGCGGAAAACACCAAAAAATATCGTTCCATAAAAAGAAAGCTGGACAATTTGGAAGATGTCATCAAGTATGAGGATATTGTTCAATATTCGGACAGTGTTCTAACATTGTATAATATGTCCAAAGAAGAGCAGTTGGCCTATTTTGGCAAGCATATAGAGGGGTTACAAAAAGCAGAAGAAGCAGCCCAGAAAAAAGAGAAGGACAGGATAACAGAAGGTTTTGCCGCTTTTAACAAAAGTAAGGGCGGAAAGGAAAACAAGGGAAAATTTTACTTTTATAATATTACCAGTTTAGGGTATGGCCAGAATGATTTTAAGAACCGTTGGGGCAATAGGGAGTTATCCGATGATTGGCGTTGGTCAGATAAAACTATAAGTACTAGGGAAAATGTGGTTCAGCAGACTACTATAGGTGCCACTGATAGTACTAGTGTGGTTAGTGAAGATGAAAAATTCTCCTTGGACTATTATATGGACCGTTTACCTACAGATGTTGTCGTAATAGATAGTTTAAAGGCAGAACGCAATTTTGCAAATTATCAATTAGGCTTGATATATAAAGAAAAATTCAATGAAAATCTTTTGGCAGCCGGCAAGCTGGAAGATGTTTTAGCCTCCAATGCAGAGGAACGTCTTATACTACCGTCCAAGTACAATTTGTATAAGATATACGAAGAAGTCAATAGTCCGTTAAAGGAAAAAATGAAAGCGGATATCATTGCAAACCATAGGGATTCTAGATATGCCGAAATTTTATTGAATCCACAGGCAATCCTTACAGATAACTCCGACAGTCCTGAAAAACGATATGAAACATTGTTCAAGAAATTTAACGAACAGCGATTTTTAGAGGTCATTACAGGTGCTGAGGAAAATATCAACAGATTTACCGGAGATCCTATTGTTCCCAAATTTGAAATGCTTAAGGCTAATGCCGTTGGCAGGTTGCAGGGGTTCGAGTATTTTAAGGAAGCCTTGAACTACGTGGCCTTGACCTACCCCAATAATCCGGAGGGCAAAAAGGCAGAACAAATGGTGGCAGAACAATTACCTAAATTAGAACCTAAGGAATTTTCCCCAGAAACGGACTCTAAAGGTACTTCTAACTGGAAAGTGGTTTTTCCGTTCAAGAGAAGCAATAACGAAAAGGCTTTAAAATTAATGGAGCTACTAGAGAAATCCATCAAGGATCTTAGATACAAAAATACCGTATCAAAGGATATATATAACCTAGAAGACCAGTTCGTAGTAGTACACGGGTTTAAGTCAAAGGATTTTGCCCTAGGGTATGCGGAGCTTTTAAAAAACAATAAGGATTACCGCGTTGCTGATGAGAATTTTGTAGTTTTATCAGAGAACTATAAAATCATACAAGTACATAAGAATATAGTTGATTATAGAAATACGCTTTTAACCCCAAAACCGTGAACAATGTTTTCAGACAGACAAAAACCTAAGAGTATGAATGAGATAGGTGGGCAACCTAATAGAATTGAGAAAAACACTAAGATAAAAGGAGATATCATTTCAGAGGCAGACTTTAGAATTGATGGTAAATTGGACGGTAATGTTAAAACATCCGGAAAAGTCGTTATTGGTAAGGATGGCTATATTCACGGTAAAGTGGAATGTGTCAATGCAGATATTGAAGGCAGTTTTAACGGCGAACTTATGGTTTCTGATTTACTTTCCTTAAAAGCATCTGCGGTAATTGAAGGCACCGTTTCCGTAAATAAATTGGCTGTAGAACCAGGAGCAACGTTTAATGCTTCATGTACTATGGGCGGAAAAAAAGGCCAAGGATCATCTAACTTTAAAAATAGCAGTCATGAAGCCGCAAAAGCCTCATGATAAATCCGGATTGTTAAGAACGGCAGCAAGTTTATCAGGTATTGCCATACAAATGGGGGCTACCATTTATTTAGGCAACCTGTTGGGAGAGTGGTTAGATGTCAAGTTCAAAAAAACATATTTAGAGGATACCATTACATTACTTGCCGTATTTTTGTCCATATATTTGGTCATTAAAAAAGTAATGGCCCTAAATAAATAGGTCAATTGTTAAAAAATATTCTCATACTACTGGTCGTGTTCATTTTTGTGGGCACGACTTCTTATTTTATTCATTTCTATACATTGGTAAATGAAGGGTCTTTTAAGCCTCTGTTAGAAAAGGCCTATCTTTTTCATGGGTTTTTTTCACTAGGGATGCTTATCCTCTTTACAATTTTAGCTCAATTCAAAAAATTTTTTGACCAACTTGGGTTCATTTATATGGGTTTGCTAGTTTTTAAGATCGTAATTTTTACCAGCCTTTTTTATCCACAACTTTTAGGGGACAATCTATTGCCCCGTTTTTACAGGGCTTCCCTATTAATTCCGGTTATTGTATTTTTGCCGCTTGAAGTGATTTTCATTTCAAAATTGATGAGAAGCAAAAAAGCTTAAATTTTAAAGCTCTAAAATTGCATAGATTAGGTTAATAATAACTATTTTTGCGCAAAATTTCAGGAGCTTAATTTTCAATAATAAAGGATGAAGAAAGTTTTGAAAACGTTAGTATTAGTTTTTACAGTATGTTTTTCACTACAAAGTTTTGCATTTTCAGATGAAGGACAAGAGGGAGCGGTAGACACCAAAGCAGAGGTAGATGCATATATTGCTCATCATATTAAAGATGCGCATGACTTTCATTTATTTTCCTACACTACTGATTCTGGGGAACGTAAGCATGTAGGTTTTCCACTTCCTGTTATTTTATGGTCAAGCAAAGGGTTGGTTACTTTTATGTCCTCTCAATTTCATCATGACGATGATGGTAAAGTTATCGTAGAAAAGAACGGTGCCAATTTCGTAAAATTACATTCTAAAATTTATGAACTTGATGCTGGTGCCGAATCAGTAATTTTTGATGAAGAGCATCACGCAACAAATGCGCACAAAGTACTAGATTTTTCTATTACAAAAAGTGTCATGGGAATTTTGTTAGTAGGGTTGTTCATGTTAATTGCATTTTCTTCTTTAGCAAGACAATATGCTAAGAAACAAGTCCCCACTGGATTTGGGCGGATATTAGAGCCATTGGTTATTTATGTAAGAGATGAAATAGCTAAACCAAACATTGGTGAGAAAAAGTATAGAAAATTTACAGGATATCTATTAACTGTATTCTTTTTTGTATGGATTTTGAACCTTTTAGGACTGACTCCCTTTGGATTTAACGTGACTGGGCAAGTTGCAATTACAGCTGCCTTGGCAATTTTCACTTTAATTATCTATACGTTTAGTGGAAATAAAGATTATTGGATGCATATGTTGTGGATGCCAGGAGTTCCTGTTTTGATAAGGCCGGTTTTAGCGATTATTGAGTTGGCAGGAGCATTTTTAATTAAACCGTTTTCTTTATTGGTGCGTTTGTTTGCAAACATTACTGCTGGTCATATCGTTTTTATGAGTTTAATTGCAATCATGTTTGTTTTGAGGGAATCATTGGGTACGGCAGGTGCAACAGGATTATCCTTGATTTTGTCAATTTTGATTTTTTTAATTGAAATTTTAGTCGCCTTTTTACAGGCCTACATTTTCACAATGTTATCGGCACTTTTTATAGGTATGGCAGTTGCGGAACATGATCATGAGCACGAACATGAAGCTAGTGGACACGATGTTCCAGATGCGGAAGATGTAAGAGCGGATTTTATTTAAAAAAGAGAGTTTTATTTAATTTAATATATAAATCAATTTACTATGTACAATTTAATTGGAGCAGGTTTAGTAGTAATCGGAGCAGGTATTGGACTTGGTCAAATCGGTGGAAAGGCAATGGAAGGTATTGCTCGTCAGCCAGAAGCGACAGGAAAAATTCAAACTGCGATGATTATCGTTGCGGCACTTCTAGAAGGTTTGGCTTTCGGTGCATTAATCTTAGGTAAAGGTTAATTAAGTCAACGCGAACTTAAAAAAACATTCCTCTGTAACGGTTGGTTACAGAGGATGCTTTTAATTATTGATTTAGTATTTTAAAAAATGTTGTAATGGAAACTATAATTAACGATTTTTCACCAGGGTTATTCGTTGTAATGACAATCTTATTTTTAGCATTAATCTTTTTAATGGTGAAATTTGCTTGGAAGCCTATTTTAAATTCCTTGAACGAAAGAGAATCTGGTATTCATGATGCATTGGCAGCAGCAGACAAAGCGCGTGCAGATATGCAGAATTTACAGGCTGACAATGAGAAAATGTTACAAGAGGCACGTGCTGAGCGTGAGGCTATGTTGAAGGAGGCTCGTGAGATCAAGGAGAAAATGATCGCTGATTCCAAGGAACAAGCAAAGGCAGAAGGTGATAAAATGTTGAAGCAGGCACAGGTGGCTATTGAAAGTGAAAAGAAAGCGGCAGTTGCGGATATCAAAAACCAAGTGGCACAACTTTCCGTTGCCATTGCCGAAAAAGTCTTAAAGGAACAATTGTCTAGCAATGATAAACAATTGAAATTGGTAGATTCAATGTTGAGCGACATCAAACTTAACTAAGATAATAGTATGAGCGAATCTAGAGCTGCATTACGTTACGCAAAGGCAATATTGGATATGGCCAAGGAAAAAAAAGCCTTGAGTGCCGTTGAAAAAGACATGCGATCAATTGCATCTACCATTTCTGATAGTAAGGAGTTAAGAGATGTACTTGCAAGCCCAGTGGTTTCCGGTTCGTCCAAAAAAAGTGCTTTAGCGGAAATTTTTAAAGGTAGTCATGCAATTACGGAAGGTACCATAGGTATGTTGGTAGACAACAAACGTGTGGCAATGTTGAATGAAGTTGCATTGAAATATATCATTCTTAACGAGCAATTGAAAGGAAAAGATGTAGCTTACGTGACAACTGCGGTTCCTTTAAGTGCCGAAATGGAAAAGAAGGTATTGAAACAAGTGGCCAATATTACCGGTAACGAGGTAACCATTGAGAATAGAATTGATGAAAGCATTATTGGCGGTTTCATTTTAAGGGTGGGTGATCTGCAGTATGATGCTAGCATTTCCAATAAGCTAAGTAATATTACAAGAGAATTTTCAAATAGTCTATAATAACTATATAAGGTCCAGGATCTTAATCCATGACCTAATATCTTATATCTAATTAAAAATGGCAGGAGTAAAAGCCGCTGAAGTATCAGCAATTTTAAAGAAACAATTATCAGGATTTGATGCTACCGCTACTTTGGACGAAGTAGGTACTGTGTTACAGGTGGGTGATGGTATCGCAAGAATCTACGGACTAGCTAATGCCCAGTATGGGGAATTGGTTGAGTTCGAAGGTGGTCTTGAAGGTATCGTTCTTAACCTGGAAGAAGATAATGTTGGTGTGGTTCTTTTAGGACCTTCAAAATCAGTTGGTGAAGGGGATACCGTTAAACGTACCCAACGTATCGCTTCTGTTAAAGTTGGTGAAGGTATTGTTGGCCGTGTGGTAGATACTCTTGGAAATCCGATAGATGGCAAAGGACCTATTGCCGGTGATACTTACGAGATGCCACTTGAGCGTAAAGCTCCAGGTGTAATTTACAGAGAGCCTGTTACTGAGCCAATGCAATCTGGTATTAAAGCTATTGATGCTATGATCCCGGTTGGTAGAGGACAAAGGGAACTTGTTATTGGTGACCGTCAAACTGGTAAGACTACAGTTTGTATCGATACCATTTTGAACCAAAAAGAATTTTATGATGCCGGTGAGCCTGTTTACTGTATCTATGTTGCCATAGGTCAGAAAGCATCTACTGTTGCCGGTATTGCTCAGGTATTGGAAGATAAAGGTGCTATGGCATATACTACCATTGTAGCTGCTAACGCATCTGACCCTGCACCAATGCAAGTATATGCACCGTTTACCGGAGCATCTATTGGTGAGTATTTCCGTGATACTGGTCGTCCTGCATTGATTATATATGATGATTTATCCAAACAAGCGGTTGCTTACCGTGAGGTGTCCCTTTTGTTAAGAAGACCACCAGGACGTGAGGCTTACCCAGGTGACGTTTTCTACCTACACTCTAGATTATTGGAGCGTGCTGCAAAAGTTATCAATGATGATGATATCGCAAAAGAAATGAATGATTTGCCAGAGGTGTTAAAACCAATGGTAAAAGGTGGTGGTTCTTTAACGGCTTTGCCAATTATTGAAACTCAGGCAGGTGATGTTTCTGCCTATATCCCAACGAACGTAATTTCTATTACTGACGGACAGATATTCCTAGAACAAGATTTATTCAACCAAGGTGTTAGACCGGCAATTAACGTAGGTATTTCTGTATCTCGTGTTGGTGGTAATGCTCAGATTAAATCAATGAAGAAAGTTGCCGGTACGTTGAAACTGGATCAAGCGCAGTTCCGTGAATTGGAAGCCTTTGCTAAGTTCGGTTCAGATTTAGATGCTGCAACATTGAACGTAATTGAAAAAGGACGTAGAAACGTTGAAATTTTAAAGCAAGCTCAGAATGATCCATTTACTGTAGAAGATCAGGTTGCAATTATCTATGCTGGTTCTAAGAACTTGTTAAGAGATGTACCTGTTGAGAAAGTAAAAGAATTTGAACGTGATTATTTAGAGTTTTTGAACGCTAAGCATAGAGGTGTTCTTGATACATTGAAGGCAGGTAAACTTACTGATGAAGTAACAGATACATTGACTTCCGTTTGTAAAGAGCTTTCTGCGAAATATAAGAACTAAAAAAGTACTGAGTACTGAGTAAAAAGTACAAAGTGTTGAAACAACTTAATACGTTGTACTTTTTACTAAATACTGAAAAAAATGGCAAATTTAAAGGAAATACGAAATAGGATTTCATCGGTTTCATCAACGATGCAGATTACCAGTGCCATGAAAATGGTATCTGCCGCAAAATTGAAGAAAGCTCAAGATGCCATAACGGCTATGAGACCTTATGCCGATAAATTAACTGAACTGCTTCAGAATTTAAGTGCCAGTTTAGAAGGGGATTCCGGTAGCGTATATGCAGATAACCGTTTGGTCAAGAAGGTATTGGTTGTTTCCATCACATCCAACAGAGGGCTTTGTGGTGCGTTCAATACCAATATTTTAAAGCAATCCGTACATCTTGCCGAGAACGTTCATCAAGGGAAAGACGTAGATTTTGTTGCCGTAGGTAAAAAAGCAAATGACTATTTAGGAAAACGTTATAATGTAATCGCTAATTATAGCGGGGTATATGACGACCTGAATTTTGACAATGTTGCCGATATTGCTGAACACTTAATGGAGCTTTTTACAAAAGGGGCCTACGATCGAATTGAAATTGTATACAATAAATTCAAGAATGCGGCTACCCAGATTATTATGACCGAACAGTTCTTGCCGATCGTACCATTGGAGATAGAAGGTAATGTAAGTGCAGATTACACTTTTGAGCCTTCTAAAGTTGAAATTATAGAGCAACTGATTCCTAAATCTTTAAAAACACAATTGTATAAGGGCATAAGGGATTCATTTGCTAGTGAACACGGTGCACGTATGACCGCAATGCACAAGGCTACAGATAATGCAACCGAGCTACGTGACCAATTGAAATTGACATATAACAAAGCAAGACAAGCAGCAATTACTAATGAAATTTTAGAAATCGTTGGTGGTGCAGAAGCATTGAACAATTAAGAATGTTCAAATACAGATGACTTCATGTTGTCTAAATCGTTAACGCTTTAAACTATAAATAAAACCCCACTCACCAGTGGGGTTTTTGTTTTTATTGCTTTAAATTACCTTTTTTTACCCGACTTTTGTCTTCACCATGAAATCCAATAAAACCGCCTTACTTTTTATATTCATAACCATTCTTGTTGATGTCATTGGTATCGGTATAATTCTACCCATCATTCCCGATTTAATCATGGAATTGACCGGAGAGGGTAATCATATGGCTATAATTTATGGCATGTGGCTTACCACGGCTTTTGCGGGAATGCAGTTTTTATTTTCCCCAGTCCTTGGAGAAATTTCAGATAAGTATGGTAGGCGACCCATTCTTTTATTGGCATTATTAGGGCTAAGTGTAGATTACATGATACACGCTTGGGCACCTACAATAACTTGGTTATTCTTAGGAAGATTCTTGGCAGGGATTACGGGTGCAAGTTTTACTGTAGCTTCCGCATATATAGCTGATATCAGTACAAAAGACAACAAAGCCAAGAACTTTGGGTTGATCGGGGCTGCTTTTGGCATAGGTTTTATCATTGGACCCGGTATAGGAGGTTTTTTTGGCGAAATAGATATTAGATTACCGTTTTATATTGCTGCAGGTCTTACGTTCGCTAATTTTTTATTTGGATATTTCTTTGTTCCGGAATCTTTGACTCCTGCCAATAGAAGGCAGATCAATCTATTGAAAATGATTCCTGGTGTTTCATTGGTAGCACTTAGAAATTATAAAGGAATCTTATTATTGATATCTGCTTTTTTTCTAGCAAACCTAGCCGGTCAGGCATTACCGTCTACATGGTCTTATTACGGTATAGAACGGTATGATTGGAACCCAAGACAAATAGGGCTTTCCCTTATGGTCGTAGGTTTGTTGGTTGCAGTGGTACAAGGTTTTTTAGTGGGAGTACTGGTGAAAAAATTTGGAAAACGAAAAGTTATTATTTTCGGGTTTTTGTTATGGACCGTTGGTATGTTTCTCTTTTCCTTTGCCACGGAGCCTTGGATGCTCTATGCTTTTTTAATTCCCTATGCTTTGGGCGGAATTGCAGGTCCAACGGTACAAGGGGTAATTTCAAACCAGGTCTCGGAAAAGGAACAGGGAATTCTGCAAGGTTCCATAACTGGTCTGGTCAGTATTACTGCAATTTTGGGTCAATTTATCTTTGCCCCGGTTTTTTACTATTTTATCCGCCCACAGACCGCTATTTATTTTCCGGGCGCTCCATATGCCCTTGCCGCTTTATTTTTATTAGGCGCATTTATTTTGGCTTCTACTGCTATAAAACGTATGGATGTAGAGCCAGAATAAACTTTTTTATATAATTGACGTAACATTTTTTAATTCTTGAATCTAAAGGGTAAATAATTTAAAACTCTTATGATGACTACAATTAAAAATTTAATGTTCATACTCTTATTTGCCATTACCTTTTCGGGAAACTCACAAAGCAATCGGATTAATGATCTTAAGCTTATTACTAAGGATTGGGTTTGAACTTTATAGTTTACGGCAGTCTAGAAAGCTTAGTTTTATAAAAAATTCAGCCACTTTCAAACATGACCTCACGAAGTATTATATATTCAGGAAAATAGTCCATTTCTTGGTAACACCATTTTCCATAGCAGTATATATTATCGGTTTCTTTACATTATTACCTTTGTTCAAGGCAACTATGTCCGCTGGATTTTATGCGTACATTTTAATTTCTTCTGTAGTACTTTTATTTGTTTTGGGGCTTTTTATATTTAAACAGATAAGACAAGAGCTATCCAAACTAAGGCAGTTACAGATGAAGGAATAAGCTTGGTTCAACCCTTTTTTCTTTAAACATTGTTGAGGGAGTTCAATTGTTATAGGAATAAGCCATCTAAATATCCAAAATTGGATATAAATTAAAGTGGTATTCTAATTTATGGTGGTAAGAGTTAAAACTAGCTTTGTATCTAGGCTTTTAATAGGTACTTTTATTGTCTGAATTGTATAGTGATTGAATCCACTCAAAAAACTTTTTAAACAAACAGCTATCTATGGCTTGGCGACTGTCTTGCCACGGATGCTCAATGTAATATTGGTTCCTATCTATACTGGGGTAATGCAGCCCGGTTCCTATGGACAGGTGGTCGTAATATTCGCCTATTTTGCCATATTCAATGTTTTTTTGGCATATGGTATGGAAACAGCGTTCTTTAGATTCTATAAAGAGCTCGATAATAGGAAAAAGGTGGTCTCTACCTCACTGTTATCCATACTAGGTTCTACTGCACTTTTTTTATTGATCGGGTTTATTTTTAAAAATTCATTATCACATATTCTAGAGATATCCATTGAATATATTGGGTACGTTTTTTGGATATTGGCGCTAGATGCGTTGGTCATAATACCCTTTGCCTGGTTAAGGGCCAATGAAAGACCCATGCGCTATGCCATCATTAAATTGATCAACGTTATTTTGAATTTAGGCTTAAACTCCTTCTTTTTAATCTTGCTGCCAAATTTGGTATCCGAGGAAAGTACGGGAATCTTGGCTTCCATGTATAGGGAAAATTTTGAAATTTCATATATATTGATATCCAATCTAGTTTCAAGCGCGGTGACCCTCTTGTTAATGTTACGGGTTTACTTAAGGAGACCCTACATATTTGATACTGATATTTGGAAAAGAATGATTGCATATGCAATGCCGGTCATGGTAGCTGGTATTGCATTTACCGTTAATGAGGTTCTTGACAAAATATTATTGGAAAAGATATTACCTGTTGAAATAGCAAGTGACGAGGTAGGTAAATATGGTGCTTGTATAAAACTTGCAGTGTTTATGACGCTATTTGCTACGGCATTTAGAATGGGTATAGAGCCGTTCTTTTTTAGTCATTCCGATACTAAAAACCCACAAAAGGCATATGCCCAAATAACCAATTATTTTGTGGTCTTGGGGAGTATTATCCTATTAGCGGTTGTTGTTTTTTCAGATGTGCTTAAAATAATGTTCGTTAGGGATTCCGCATATTGGGAGGCAATGCCCGTTGTACCTTTAATACTTTTGGCCAGTTTCTTTTTAGGTATTTATCATAACCTTTCCGTTTGGTATAAGGTTACGGATCGGACAAAATTTGGAGCTTATATATCTATGATCGGTGCCGTGTTGACCATAATTATCAATATTGTGTTTATTCCTTATTTTGGATATATGGCCTCTGCAGTTGCCACACTATTGGCATATGGTAGTATGATGATGTTATCGTTTTATTTTGGACGTATGTATTACCCTATTCCATATAACTTTAGAAAAATTATCTTTTATTTAGGAGTGTCCGTCTTGTTTTCTACCCTATCATTTTACATTTTTGATAGAAATCTGTATGTAGGCGTTCCATTATTGATTTTGTTTCTTGGTTTGGTATATAAACTCGAGTTTGAAAACCTTAAAAAATTATTTTTAAACAGATGAAGATTAATATAATCAATACTTCCGGTCACGAATTACCGCTTTACGAAACCAATGCTTCTGCAGGTATGGACCTAAGGGCCAACTTACAGGATCCCGTTACCTTGCAACCGTTGGAAAGAGCAATTATACCTACTGGTCTATTTATGGAATTGCCTGTGGGCATTGAAGCTCAAGTTAGACCAAGAAGTGGGTTGGCGGCCAAAAAAGGAATTACGGTACTCAATGCTCCTGGTACTATTGATGCCGATTATAGGGGAGAAATAGGAGTGATTTTGGTAAATCTATCCAATGAGGTGTTTACCGTAGAAAATGGGGAACGTATTGCCCAAATGGTCATTGCAAAGCATGAACGTGCACAGTGGCATGAAGTGGATACTTTGTCAGAAACCGAGAGGGGTACTGGCGGTTTTGGTAGTACAGGTATCAAATAATAACAATTTCTACTAATGAAAATATGGTTCTTTTTGATAATAGTAGCTACAGGTGGTTTTACTACCATGCAAGGCTATGCGCAAGAAGAACAGCAAATTATGGTAGAAGAAAGTGCAGAAGTTTTTTTGGAAGAATATTCAGATACGTTTCAAGAAAACTTTTTTGAGGGATTAAAACAAAAAGGCATTCGTAATTATGACCGGGCAATTGCCTATTTTTTAGAATGTAAGCGTATGCAGCCCAATAATACTGTGGTTTCGTTTGAATTGGCAAAATTTCACCTTTATGAAAGTCAATATATGCTTGCCCAAGAATATGCTATTGAAGCTATAAACGGGGAACCTGAAAATTATTGGTATGCCAAAACACTGATTGATGTCTTGGAAACAGGCAAATCCCCATTAGATAATGTCAAGCAAGATATTCCTTGGAACGATCTTTTGTTGAGAAAGAATATTGCGGAGATTTATTTTAAAAAAGCCCGCTATAAAACTGCATTGGAAGTACTGCATAAGTTAAAGGAACCTAGTCAGTATGCATATCTTCAAAGTAGAATTTTAGATTCCATTGCTAAGTATGAGAATACCAGTACGGTGGTAAAAGGTACGGAAACCATTACATCCAATGAAGAATTACGTTCCGTTGAGGGCTATAGGGAAAACCTTAAAAAATTACTCATTGCTGAATCAAGCACCGTTGATTTGCTCCGTATTTCCAAAGAGGCTATGGACAGTTACCCAACGCAGCCTTATTTTTATTATGCCAATGGTACCGCACTTAATCGTTTGCAAAAATTTGAAGAAGCCCTTGAACCTTTAGAAACAGCTTTGGATTATATTATTGAGGATGTTTCTCTACAAAGATTAATATATACGGAGTTAGCAGCGGCCTATAAAGCACTTGACAATATGACGAAAGCAAATATGTACCTTAGTAAAATTAAATCTGGTTCTTAATGATGGAAATATTGAAAACATTTGGCTCAAAAGCATTATTGCTAATGGCTTTTTTAATCTTTGTTACATCATGCAAAAGCACTAAAGTGGTAACTGAGGGAAGGGTAAACGATAAATTGACCGCTAAATCGGTTATCAAATCGCATTACCTTAACGGCAGTAAATTTGCCTCATTGAACGGTAGGGTAAAGATTAATTATTCGGATGGTGAATCCTCTCAAAGTGTATCGGTTAGTTTACGCATGAAGAAGGATGAGGCAATCTGGTTAAGCGCACCTTTGGGTATTGTAAAAGCATATATTACACCAGACCGCGTATCTTTTTATAACAAACTTGAAAATGAATATTTTGATGGAGACTTCTCTTATTTGAGTAATTTATTGGGAACAGAGGTAGATTTTCCAATACTTCAAAACTTATTATTGGGACAGGCAATTATAGATTTGCGAGATGAAAAATATACTATTGATATTGATGAGGACACCTATAGGCTTACCCCTAAATTACCGGGATCACTTTATAAAATTCTCTTTAGGATAGAGCCTAAGAATTTTAAAATGAACTTGCAACAGCTATCACAACCATCAGAACAACGGTTGTTGCAGATTGCTTATCAAAATTATCAGAAAATCGATAATGAGATTTTACCAAATGAAATCCATATTAAAGCGTTGACCAAGGATAGTGAGAACACCATTAAGATGGAGTTTAGAAATATAGAATTGAACGGAGCGGTAAATTTTCCTTATTCAATACCAAAGGGTTTTAAAGAAATAGAACTATAAATAATGTGTAGCCTTCTTAGACATCACGTCATTTTTTTTGTACTGTTAGCGTCAATTGCCGGTAATGCACAGACTACTGAACAAAAGGCTTTAGAGGAGAAACGTGAACGGTTGCAATCAGAGATTCGGGATATTAACCGGTTACTATTTGCGGAAAAAAAGGAAAAAGGCAATGTATTGGATCAAATGGAGGCCTTGGACAAAAAGATTACCGTAAGACAACAACTCATACGTGTTACCAATCAACAGTCCAATTTATTGAATAGGCAGATCAATACAAACATCAGGAATATAGGAAAGCTTAAAACCGAGCTCCAAAAAGTTAAGGACGAGTATGCTGCTATGATTCAAAAATCATATCAGAACAAATCCAAACAAAATAGACTTATGTTCTTATTGTCCTCTGAAAGTTTTTTTCAAGCCTTTAAGCGTCTACAGTACATGAAGCAATATACGGACTATAGAAAGGAGCAAGGGACACAAATATTGGCAAAGACAGAGGAATTGGCGCGACTTAATGCGGATTTAAACGAGGAGCGCAAGGTCAAGGAGGTATTACTGGCACAGAACAAAAAGGCCAAAAACCAATTATTTGCAGAAATACAGGCACAAAAGGCATTATTGGGAACGATCCGTAAAAATGAAAGTAAATACGCAAGCGCCATAGATGCCAAAAAGAAAGAAGCCAGGAAGATAGATAGGCAAATAGAGCTTTTGATACGGAACGCTATAGCCGCCAGCAACAAAAAATCTGGTAGTACTTCCAAGAGTACAAGCAAGTTTGTGCTGACACCAGAAGCAGCTATCGTAGCCAATAATTTTTCGGCCAACAAAGGTAAACTCATTTGGCCGGTGGAAAAAGGAATTAAAAGTCAAGGTTTTGGTATTTATAGCGATCCTGTATATCCGGGCATAAAACACCAAAGTAACGGGGTAATCATTGCAACGGACGAGGGGTCCAAAGCAAGGGCTATTTTTGAAGGTGAGGTCATTGCAATATTGGCCGTTCCGGGGGGTAATAAAGGAGTTCAAATAAAACACGGTAATTTTATCAGTACGTACTATAATCTTTCTGAATTAACGGTCAAAAAAGGGGATAGGGTTTCCATTAAGGATGAATTGGGCACTGTTTATACCAATCGGTCCAATGGACAAACACGGTTAAAATTTTATTTATATCAAGATACATCACGGTTAAACCCAGAGGAGTGGGTATACCGTCTTTAATAGTTGGCTTATGGAAAAAAGATTTTCAATTTCGGATTTAAATGGGTCGTTTACCTTACACAACGGTGTAAAAATGCCCTATTTGGGCTTAGGTACCTACCAGGCCGATAATGAACAAGAAGTAGTTGAGGCGGTTAAAAAGGCAATAGAGATTGGGTATCGCCATATAGATACAGCAGCCATTTACCAAAATGAAGAAGGTGTTGGAAAAGGCCTGCGTGAAAGTAAGGTTGATCGTAGCGAGTTGTTTGTAGTAAGCAAGGTGTGGAACAATGATCAAGGTTATGAAAGTACTATTAAAGCGTTTGAGCAGAGTCTAGAGCGATTGGGCTTGGATTACCTAGACCTCTATCTAATACACTGGCCAGTACGGGGCAAGTATACCGAAACTTGGAAAGCTTTGGAATATTTGTACAACCAAAAAAGAATAAGGGCCATTGGGGTCAGTAACTTTTTACAACATCATTTAGAGGATATCCTTGAGGATTGTACCGTAGTTCCTATGGTGAATCAAATGGAATTTCATCCACATGTGGTACAACAAGACCTTATTGATTTTTGTAGTGCCTATGCTATTCAATATGAATCTTGGTCGCCATTTATGCAGGGTGAAGTTTTTAAACTGGAGATTTGTAATGAATTAGCAAAGAAATATGCTAAATCTGTAGCACAGGTTATCCTGCGCTATAATTTACAAAAGGGGATTGTGGCCATACCCAAATCTGTTCATGCAGAACGCATAAAGTCTAATGCCGATATTTTTGATTTTGAACTGAGCAAGGAGGATATTGCCTATTTGGATAGCTTGGAAAATGGTAAGCGCACAGGCCCTGACCCGGATAATTTTGATTTTTAATTTTTGGTGAACAGTGCCTTTAATTCAGTAGCATCATCTGGCTTCATCTTACCCGCAAGGACCAAACTCAATTGTTTTCTTCTTAGGGCGCCTTCATAACGTATATGTTCCAAATCCGTTTCTGGACGTAATTCTGGCACTTCTGTTGGTTTACCCGTCTCGTCAACGGCAACAAAGGTATAAATGGCCTCATTAGCCTTGGTTTTTTTTCCGTTGTAACGGTCTTCTATCCACACATCTATATAAACCTCCATAGAGGTGTTATAAGCTCTTGAAACGGCTGCTTCTACCGTAACTACACTGCCCAAAGGTATGGCCAAATTAAAGGCTACGTGATTTACGGATGCCGTTACGGTTATTCTACGGCTATGTCTTCCTGCAGCAATACTTGCGGCACGGTCCATACGTGCCAATAGTTCGCCTCCAAAGAGATTTTGAAGTGCATTGGTCTCACTGGGTAGTACCATATCGGTCATCGTAGTTCTTGACTGTGCAGGTGTCTTTGATTCCATCAACTGAATTTTTCCGCAAAGATACGGTCATGTAAGATGGTAAGAAAATGTTGTAAAGGTTATTTTTTGGATAGCAACCAAGCATCCTTGGACTGTACGCGCTTTATTTCCTTTAATGCGTTCAATGCATCGGTGGCATCTGAAAAGCTTTCGTATGTTACCACATGTAACCCATAGTCATTGGTGCCATAATAGGTAGAATTATATCCTTTGGCCTTTAATTCCTCTATTTTTCTTTCGGCATTTGCCTTTATTCTAAATGCACCGGCAACGATATGATGCATTTCACCTTCTTTTTCGGAAGGCAACTTTGAGCTTGTTGCGTCTACCGTAACAGTGGGCAGTTCCAATGGTGTTAAGTCAAAAAAAGTAGCTTCCTGTATTTGTTTGGTAACATATTCCCTGGCGTTTGTCCTTGCAACTTCCTCGTTGGTCCGTTGTTTTTCAAATACTTTATATGCCGTTAAACCGGTAGAAAACGCCAATAATAATACAGCCGCATATTTAAGATAGGGTCTAAAACCTGTACTTTGCCTTCTTTCCGAAGTTATAACAAGTGGTATATTTTCTTCAAGCTCTACTATTTCCTCTTTTAATACCTCTCTTGTTATAGGTAAGGAACTAAAATTGGATAACCCAAATGAAGAGGTAAGGTAATTTATTTCCGAAGCGGGTTGAAATAATAAAGACCCTTCATTGTTCCTGCTAAGTACACCTATATTCTTTACCAACAAAGAACTCTCATTAGCTAAGGTCCTTTCCCATTTTTTTACTTGCTCCTCAATAAAATTGTGGGCAACCTCAAAAGATATCCTGTCGGTTTCGGAAATATAAGAGGCCAATAATCCATCATTAGAGGTCAATTGACCATTGAATGCCAATAATTTGGTGGGTGCGTAAAATGTATTGGTATCTTGGTTGATCTTTGCAGATGTTCTCTGTGTCAAAAACGCACCAAATCCAGGGACAACCACACAGTTGTACCTATAAAGTAAATCGCTTATATAGTGTTCAAGTACCATACTTGCGCAAATATGAAAAAAAATATGGGGCTTAAAAACACCTTTGGTAAGTTTTTATTAACATATTTTTTTCTCTAATTTGTGAACAAATAATGAATACCACACAACATACTGCGGATGAACTCATTGCAATTCTTAGATTGCAACATGTACCACATATAGGCGATACCCTTTCCAAAAAATTAATTGCACATTGTGGTAGCCCGTCAGCAGTATTTGAGGAGAAACGACAAAATTTATTAAAAATAGATGGTATAGGTACCCATACCACCAAGCATTTATTCGATGGCATTCACCAAGAGGCTGCCGAGGATGAATACAAATACATTACAGCGCAACAAATTTCATGTACCTATTTTAAGGATGATACGTATCCTGCATACCTAAAGCATTGTATAGATGGCCCTATCCTATTATTTCAAAAAGGAAATATTGATTTAGAACGTCAAAAAATTATTAGTGTGGTTGGAACCCGTAATATTACCAGTTATGGCACAGCATTCTGTGAACAGTTCATAGCTGATATTGCCCCGCTTAACCCTATAATAGTTAGTGGTTTTGCATATGGTGTAGATATTTGTATTCAACGGGAAGCCATAAATCAAGGCCTGCAGACCATAGGATGTCTTGCACATGGACTAAATCAAATCTATCCTAAAGTACATGCAAAATACCAATCTGATGTACTTAAGAATGGAGGCTTTTTTACTGAGTTTTGGAGTACAAGCAACCCTGAACGGGAAAATTTTTTAAAACGCAACCGTATTATAGCAGGTATAAGTGAGGCTACCGTGGTAGTTGAATCCGCAGAAAAAGGAGGTAGTTTGGTAACTGCCGATATTGCCAATGGATATAACCGCGATGTTTTTGCGGTACCCGGTAGGACTACGGATAAATATAGCCTGGGATGTAATAATTTAATAAAGCAACAAAAGGCACATGTTATGACCTCCGCGGCCGACCTTGTCTATTTATTGAATTGGGAAGTTGAAGAAAAAAAACAAAAGACGATTCAAAAACAACTTTTTATAGAGCTAGATGAAACCGAACAAGGTATTTATACTTATTTGCAAAATAACGGCAAACAGATGTTGGACAGTATAGCTTTGGATTGTAGCTTACCTATTTTTAAAGCTTCATCTACATTGTTGGGTATGGAAATGAAAGGGGTGATTAGGCCTTTGCCCGGGAAATTATTTGAGGCCATCTAAGAGTACACAAACCAATTGGTCTGTATTATCCCAGTTTTCTTAAACCTACTTTAAAAATTATTGTAACAACATTGAAAATTAGCATTATGTCGTTAAATTCAATGGCTTACTCAGACTAAGAAACCACAAAACCGACTTTTTAGTCGGTTTTGTGGTTTCTACAATATGGTGATGTTAGTTTTTAATATCCTAGTTTTTCACGCACTCGAGATAACACCCCATCTGCAATTTTACCTGCCTTTTCGGCACCAAGTGCCAAAGCATCATCAATTTCGTTTAGATGGTTCATGTAATAGTTGAACTTTTCGCGTGGTTCTTCAAATTTGTTCAAGATTACTTCATACAAAGCTTGTTTGGCATGTCCGTATCCATAATTACCGGCTAGATAATTGGCACTCATTTCTTCTATTTGAGGCTGTGTTGCCAATATTTTATAAAGTGCAAAAACGTTATCATTGGTGGGGTCCTTTGGATCTTCCATTGGTGTGCTGTCCGTTTGTATACCCATGATCTGCTTTCTCAATTGCTTATCGGTCTGAAAAAGACTTATCAAATTGCCCTTGCTTTTACTCATTTTTGAGCCATCTGTACCCGGTATATACATGGTTTCCTCTTGAACTTTTCCTTCGGGCAGTACAAATGTTTCCCCTAGTTGTGCATGAAAACGCGAGGCTACATCGCGAGTTATTTCTATATGCTGCATTTGGTCTTTTCCAACAGGAACTATATTGGCATCATAAAGTAAAATATCCGCGGCCATTAACATCGGGTAGGTAAATAGTCCTGCATTTACATCTTCCAACCTATCTGCCTTGTCCTTAAAGGAGTGTGCCAAGGTTAAACGCTGGTAAGGGAAAAAACAACTTAAATACCAGGAGAGTTCCGTTACCTGAGGTACATCACTTTGTCTATAAAAAACGGTTTTTTCAATATCCAAACCAAAAGCTAACCAAGTAGCGGCCGTAGCATAGGTATTTTGCCTTAATGTTGCCCCATCTTTAATCTGTGTTAGGGAATGCATATCCGCAATGAATAAAAAAGATTCATTTTTTGGATTTTGAGCCATTTGTATCGCTGGTATTATAGCACCTAAAATGTTCCCTAAATGGGGGGTTCCCGTACTTTGTATACCTGTTAAAATTCTTGCCATGTGCTTTTTCTCTAAGAAGCAAAGGTAAAACAAATACAAAAAAACTAACCTAAATAACTACTTTTGATTTATGCTTGAAACGTTATCTAAAATCGGTCAAAGTATCTACCGGATCTGGTTTTATATTTTGGTTGCCGTACCTATTATCCTGTTTTTTCCCATATTGCTCATATTCGCATCAAAAGAACGTTGGTACCCCCAATTTTTTTGGCTTGCCCGTAATTTTTGGGCCAAACCTATTTTGTACGGTATGTTTTGTTGGCCTAAGATAACCTATGAAGAAAAATTGAAGAAAGGAAAAAGTTATATGCTCGTAGCCAATCATACCAGTATGTTGGATATCATGTTGATGCTTGTAACCAGTAAAAATCCGTTTGTATTTGTAGGTAAGAAGGAATTGGTTGATATTCCTTTGTTTGGGTTTTTTTATAAGAGGGTTTGCATTATGGTAGACCGTGAGGACTCGCGCAGTAGAACGGGTGTTTACAGAAGGGCGCAAAAAAGGCTCCAACAAGGTTTAAGCATTTGTATTTTCCCGGAAGGCGGGGTTCCGGATGAGCATATCATTTTGGATAAATTTAAGGACGGTGCCTTTAAAATGGCCATTGCGCACCAAATTCCTGTGGTACCTATGACATTTTATGATAATAAAAAACGTTTCCCCTTTACATTTTTTAGCGGTGGCCCTGGCAAATGTAGGGCCAAAGTCCATTCATTTATCACTACAGAAAATTTGAATGTAACCGATACCGTAAATTTACGCAATACGGTAAGAACGTTAATTTTAAAGGATTTGACATCGATGGTTTAAAATTTAAAATTAATCCCGCTATATACCCCTATGGAATATGGTCTAAACGTACCGTTGATTTCAGAAAAAGTATTTAGTTGGTATTTAAAAATAGGCTCAATATTAAACCTGATCTTGGGGGTGAACTTGTAATTTAGGCCAAAACCCATGTTGGCGCTAAAATTGACACTGTTTATATTGTTGGCCTTGCCTATTTCCGTAGTCAGTTCACCAGCGGTCAATGAAACCGCATTATCAATCAAAAATAAGGAGCTGACACCACCAATAAGGTCAATGCCAAATTTTTTGTCCATTAGTGCATAATTCATTTCCAAAGGCAATTCCAGATAGCCTAGTTGTTGCGACATAAAACCCTCCCTGGCAGCAGTTTTTGCACTTACGTCAAAAGAAGTAGTGGCAGTGCTGAATTTATCTGAAGTGACCTTTTTACTTGAAATGGTCAATGAACTTGAGGTTTCGGCATAATCAATTGTTGAAAGCTGTCCGTTTGCGGATAAGGCGTTTTGTGAAGAAGAAAATGCCACATCCTCTGTATTATATCCATAATCTACCTTATTAATACCTGAACGTATGGTCAATTTTTTGGAAACGGCATATGCTACGGAAACCCCATAACTTAAATTGATATTACCAGATTTAGAATTAGGAACAAAAATTGAATTCACGGGTGACCCCTTGCCAACGGCATTAAAGTATACAGGGGCAACACTTGGTCCGGCAGACCATTTATCTTTGTTTACGGCAATTTTATCTTCTGTATCCTGCTCTTGAATTTCCTCAAAAATGGATTTTTTCCCTTCATTCTCGGCTACCGCATTTTCATCAGGATTTAGAACGGTAGTGCCTTTCACTTGTTTCTCGATTTCTTTTTGGGTGTCTTGAGCCTTATTTGTCAAAAGGACATCCCCTGATGATAATTTTTGATCGTGTAAATGTTCTTGCTGATTCTCCTTCATGGTAGTGTTAGCCAAACTTTGTTCACTATATACTCTTTGACCAAATAATTTTGATGCGGAAGGGGTTTTTTCTGTATTGTTATTTATTTGTTGGTCATGGGTTGCCAGTTGAGACTTTTCATTAGATTCGTTACCTAGGTCATTAGGGTCGTCATTTTGCCGCACCAAAGCTTTTTGGCCATTGGTATGGCTTTCGCTCCCATTACTTTCAACTTGTGAATGTGCTTGGGTAGCAGTGTTCTCTTGAACTAAAATTTCATCGGTTTTAATATTTGTATCCAACCCATTTTCCAAAGTTTTTAAGGAATCCTTATCGTCAATACTTTTATTGGTATCCACAATTATTTCCTGTAAATGTTCCTTTTCCGTAAACGGATTAAGTAAAAACACCCCTAATGTAATTGCGGCCGCTATACCTCCTATTTGCCACCAAAGGGGTATACCGCGCTTTTTTCTTTTTTTGTCAAGTGACGCATCAATGGAACGCCATACCTTATTGTCCGGTGCTTCCTTGAAGTCCAAGAATTTTTCTTGGAAAAATTCGTCTAATTTCTTTTTCTGCATCTTTTAAGATTTCAGGTTTTCAACCAATTGTCGTTAAAATACATGTGTTGTTATCAGCATTAATATTCCAATAATTGATTGGGAAGCTTTTGCTTCTATTTTTTCTTTTAATAATGTACGGGCCCTTGCAAGATTGGACTTGCTGGTTCCTATAGAGGTTCCAAGTAGCTCGCTAATTTCTTTATGGGTATAACCGTCCAGAACATATAAATTGAACGTTGTACGATATTTATTAGGTAATTCTTGAATATACCTTAACAAGGTCTGAAGACAGATGTCACTATACGCATCATCTATAGTGACCTCTTCTTCAACATTATCGGTAACTACTTTTAAATATTCTTCTCTTCTATATTTCTGTAGTACCGTATTTATGGTTATTCTTTTGATCCACCCTTCAAAAGAGCCTTTTCCTTTATACTGGCCAATTTTATCATAGATGGTCATAAAGCTATCATGAAGGCTATCTTCCGCTTCTGACTTGGAATTGGAATATTTTAGGCAAATGCCATATAAGGTCGTTGCATAGGCCCTATACAATAGTTCCTGTGCTTTACGATCGTTTTTTTTACAATTTTGTATGAGCTCTTCTAGACTCACAAAGGGATTATTAGATTAAGGTTCGTTTACCGGCACTATTACTTCAAAATATTCAGCTTCGCCTTCGCTGTTGTCACCTGTATAAAATTTGAATTTATAGGGTTCATTATATATAACGGTAAAGTTGAACGAAGCGGTTTGCTCCACAGCTTCCTCCGTACAGTCATCAACATCCAATCTTACAGAACCAATGGCAACGACACTTCTAACGGTCAATGAATCCTTGATTACATCAAAACCCTCATAATTTGTGCAACTGTCCGGTTTTATATAATTGACCTTGATTTCATACGTTCTGTTAAAATCAAAGGATTCCGGTAATTCTGCATCAACAATCTCCAATGCGGTAAAATGGAAGTTTGGCGCATCGTCATCTAGTGAACAACCATTGCTTAAAAAAGCTACCAATGCGGCCAACAGCATAAATTTTGTTCTCATCATATAAATATTTTTTCATAAGATGAAAATAGCTGGCAATGGTTGCGTAGATGCTATTGTGATTTTCTAATATATGGGCTTTTAAGCGTTCAATGCTTTAATAGCCTCCCTAATTTTACCGTCCAGTTCTTCAAATAGTTCTGGATTATCCAGTAAAATTCCTTTTACGGCATCACGACCTTGACCTAGCTTGGTATCACCATAGCTAAACCACGATCCACTTTTCTTGATAATTTCATATTCAACACCTAGGTCAATTACTTCACCGACCTTAGAAATGCCTTCACCATACATGATATCAAATTCTGTTGTACGAAATGGTGGTGCAACCTTATTCTTTACAACTTTGACCCTGGTCTTGTTACCTTGTACATTACCGTCCGTATCCTTGATCTGGGTAGACCTTCTTATATCCAGACGAACGGAAGCATAGAACTTAAGGGCGTTACCACCGGTGGTGGTTTCCGGATTTCCGAACATAACCCCAATTTTTTCTCGCAATTGGTTAATGAAAATTACGGTACAATGGGTCTTGCTGATCGATCCTGTAAGTTTTCTCAATGCCTGTGACATTAAACGGGCATGAAGTCCCATTTTAGAATCACCCATTTCTCCTTCGATCTCACTTTTTGGGGTCAAGGCAGCTACGGAATCAATAACGACAATATCAATAGCCCCAGAGCGAATTAAGTTGTCCGCTATTTCCAGACCTTGTTCACCATTATCCGGTTGTGAAATAATTAAATTATCTATGTCTACACCCAATTTTTGGGCATAGAAACGATCAAATGCGTGTTCAGCATCTATAAATGCCGCGATTCCTCCATTTTTTTGGGCTTCGGCAATGGCGTGTAAGGTTAATGTGGTCTTACCCGAAGATTCCGGTCCGTAAATTTCAATTACACGACCTCTTGGATATCCGCCTACACCTAACGCAATATCCAATCCTAATGAGCCGGAAGGTATTACTTCAACGTCTGCAACAACACTATCGCCCATTTTCATTACAGCGCCCTTGCCATAGGTCTTATCCATTTTATCAAGGGTCAACTTTAATGCTTTTAATTTTGCTTCTTTTTCCGAACTCATTTTTTGTTTTTTTGGAAGGCTAATTTACCATTTCTTTTTTGAATTGTATAATTATGAATCTGATAACGCAACCATTTTAATCTTTAAGCATCTTATTTAAAATTGAACGTAGTTCAATAAAAATATTATCCGTTGTTTTAGTGTCAACGGACTACTGGTGGCTATTTCCTTTTTTTATATTCTGAAAGAATGCTATGAAGAAGAAAGAAAATGGAATAGTCAAAAAGAGCCTAGATGCACCTAGGCTCTTTTTATGACCTACCGCTGGACGGTCACTATATCTTTTGATTTCTTAATAATGCTTACTTTTGCACCTTACTTTATTTTTTTAACTTAAAACTATTGGTATAGCATGCAACTGTACAATACATTAAGTGCAAAAGAAAGAGCCGCTTTAATTGAAGAAGCGGGTAAGGAGCGCCTAACCATTTCTTTCTACACCTATGCACATATTGGCAATCCGGAAATATTTAGAAATCATCTGTTCATTCATTGGAACGAACTGGAGGTCCTTGGAAGAATCTATGTCGCTCATGAAGGAATTAACGCACAATTATCCGTGCCGGCAGAGAATTTTGATAAATTCAAGCAACATCTGGATAGCATTTCCTTTTTGGAAAACGTTCGCCTGAACATTGCCATTGAGCAGGACAATCTTTCTTTTTTAAAATTAAAGGTGAAAGTGCGGCATAAAATTGTAGCAGATGGACTAAACGACCATACTTTTGATGTTACCAATAAAGGCATTCATGTAGATGCAGAAAAGTTCAACGAACTTATTGAAGACCCTGATACCGTATTGGTAGATATGCGCAATCATTACGAAAGTGAAATAGGCCACTTTAAAAATGCAATAACACCTGACGTAGATACATTTAGGGATTCATTGGATATTATTGAGCAGGATTTGGCAGACCATAAAAAGGATAAAAAACTGGTCATGTATTGTACTGGCGGAATCCGCTGTGAAAAAGCCAGTGCTTATTATAAACATAAAGGATTTGAGCAGGTTTACCAATTGGAAGGAGGTATCATAGAGTATACGCGCCAAGTTGAAAAAAAGAAACTTGAAAATAAATTTAGGGGCAAAAATTTTGTGTTCGACCATAGAAGGGGCGAGCGTATAAGTGATGACATTATTGCCAATTGCCACCAATGTGGTGCACCTTGTGATGATCATGTCAATTGTGCCAATGAAGCTTGCCATTTACTATTCATACAATGTAAAAGTTGTGCAGAAAAGATGAACAACTGTTGTTCAGACGCTTGTAAGGAAATTCATGAATTACCATATGAAGAACAAAAGGCACTAAGAAAAGGTAAAGTGGTCAGTAATAAAATTTTTAAAAAAGGTAGGTCAGAAGTGCTTAAGTTTAAAAAGTAATGTGCGTACTATATAGTAAAATACAGGATTTGCGCTTAAATCAGCATTATTTTATTAGGAAAGAAATGTGGAGTAAGTAAATAGTAATTGCGTTGTTAAAGGCCCGCCTCTGGTAACTTTATTAAATGATGGCCATAAACTATGCTTTCATTTCACATTAAAAAAACTGTATCTTTACCTATAAGTTTTTTATGAACCTTTTTTGGTGAATTTTTAAAAATTCGGCCAAATCAATATATATAATATGGGTTGTAGTAGTTGTTCTACCGGTAAGGATGGACAACCAAAGGGATGCAAGAATAACGGTACTTGCGGTACAGATGGTTGCAATAAACTGACAGTTTTTGACTGGCTTTCAAATATGTCGCTCCCCAACGGGGAACGGCCATTCGATTTTGTTGAGGTAAGATTTAAGAATAGCAGGAAGGAATTTTTCAGGAATACGGAAAATCTTTCACTTTCTATTGGCGATATCGTTGCCACGCAGGCCCAATCCGGGCATGATATTGGTATGGTTACCCTAACGGGAGAACTGGTAAGGGTACAGATGAAGCGAAAGAAGGAATCTTTTGACGAAACAAGCGCTTCTAAAATCTACCGTAAGGCCACACAAAAAGATATCGATATTTGGCAAAAATGTCGTAATAGGGAAGAGGAGATTAAAAAGAGAGCGCGCGAAATTGCCATTATCCTTAAACTTCAGATGAAAATTTCAGATGTGGAATTTCAGGGAGATGGTTCCAAGGCCACATTTTATTACACCGCAGATGAACGCGTAGATTTTCGCCAGCTCATTAAGGATATGGCAAAAGCTTTTGGTATACGTATTGAAATGCGCCAAATAGGTTACCGTCAAGAAGCACAACGTTTAGGAGGCATTGGTTCTTGTGGTAGGGAACTATGTTGTTCTACATGGCTTACGGACTTTAGATCGGTGAGTACTTCTGCGGCACGTTACCAACAATTATCTCTAAATCCACAGAAATTGGCAGGACAATGTGGTAAACTCAAATGTTGCCTTAACTATGAGTTGGACGTATATTTGGACGCCCTAAAGGATTTTCCTTCCCAAGACACCAAATTATTTACCGATAAGGGATTGGCATTTTGTCAGAAGACAGACATTTTTAAGGAAATGTTGTGGTTTTCCTATAAAGAAGACCCGGGCAACTGGCATGTTCTTACCAAGGACCAAGTGAATACAATTTTGACCAAGAATAAAAAGAAGGAAAAAGTTGCTAGTTTGGAAATGTATGCAATTGATGTCAATGTAGAAGAAAAAGTGGTTTTTGAAAATGTTGTTGGTCAAGATAGCTTAACCCGTTTTGATAAGCCCAAGGGCAAGAACAATAGAAATAAGAACAAGAATAGAAACCGAAATAAGAACAAGAACAGAAATCGTAAAAGAAATCAAAAAAATGCGTAATCTATCTTTTTGCATTTTGGCGGTAATGTTTATTTCCTCCTGTAATTCCAATATCGTACAGTCAGAATACCAATCTTTAAAGGACGGTGTTTGGGACAAGGACAATGTTCTTGAATTTTCTGTTGAGACCAATGATACGGTGCAACCGCATAATATATTTATAAATGTGCGAAATGATACCAAATATCCATATAGCAATCTATTTATCATCGCTGCAATGACAACTCCGGAAGGTGAGGTAACGAAAGATACGTTGGAATATGCTATGGCCTTACCGGACGGCACGTGGTTAGGAAAAGGAAGTGGTAGTGTCAAGGAAAATAAATTATGGTATAAGGAAGACATCGTTTTTGGGTCTTCTGGCGTATATACTATAGAGGTTTCGCATGCAATGCGTAAAAATGGCAGTGTTACTGGTATTATTGGCCTTGAAGGTATAACAGACGTAGGAATAGAAGTAACAAAAAACAATCCGTAATTATGGCAAAAGCGGTTAAAAAGAAAGTAACGAACAATAGTTTCACCAAATTCATTTTATGGTTTTGGATTTTATTCATTTCAGGCTTTGCCTTGGTAGCCCTAATATTTCTATCGGCTTCTTGGGGCTTGTTCGGAGAATTGCCACCATATGAATATCTAGAAAACCCGCAGACCAATTTGGCTTCGCAGATCATTTCTTCCGATGGTACGCTATTAGGAAAATTTTATTTGGACGATAACCGCACGGATGTAAAATTTGAGGATCTGCCAGATAATTTGGTCAATGCATTGATCGCAACCGAAGATGCCCGTTTTAGAGACCATTCTGGAATAGATGCTAGGGGTACGGTTAGGGCTTTTGCATATTTAGGTAGCAAAGGTGGGGCAAGCACCATATCTCAACAGTTGGCAAGACAACTTTTTGTAGGTGTGCGTTCCAGAAGTAAGTTCGATGCCATAAAGCAGAAAATAAAGGAATGGGTCTTGGCAATCCGGTTAGAGCGTAGTTATACCAAGGAAGAGATTATAAGTATGTATTTTAATATTTATGATTTTGGTAATAATGCAGACGGAATTAGATCAGCGGCACGTATCTATTTTGGCAAAGAACCAAAAGATCTTAAAACAGAGGAATCTGCCATGTTGGTGGGTATGTTCAAGAATTCATCCTTGTTCAACCCATTACGAAGGGAAGAAATGGTCAAGAATAGGAGAGATGTAGTACTTGCCCAAATGGCCAAGTACGATTACATTACCCCAGTAGAGAAAGATTCCCTACAAGCCCTAAAAATGGATATTAATTTTAATCCTGAAAACCATAGGGAAGGTTTGGCCACCTATTTTAGAATGTACCTTCAACGTTTTATGAAGGAGTGGATAGAAAAGAATCCTAAGCCTGCCATAGATGGGGGGCGTGATCGTTACAATCTTTATTTGGACGGCCTAAAGATTTACACGACCATAGATTCAAAGATGCAAGCCAATGCGGAAGAGGCCGTTGAGGAACATATGACCAAACTTCAAGCAGAATTCTTTAACCAAAATACCCCTGCTAGAAATAAGACCACACCTTTTTCGGATATTACACCAGAGGAAACGACCATGATTATGGAACGGGCCATGAAAACATCGGAGAGGTGGCGTATTATGAAAGAGGCCGGAAAATCTGAAAAGGAGATTCGCGAGTCTTTTAACAAAAAAACGGAAATGACTGTTTTTGATTGGAACAGTGATACAAAGGAAAAGGATACCGTACTTACCCCAATGGATTCCATTCGTTATTACAAAACTTTTTTAAGAACGGCCATGATGTCCATGGAACCTCAGACAGGCCATGTAAAGGCTTGGGTAGGGGGTATAAATTACAAACATTTTCAATATGATAATGTTATCCAAGGAGCTAGGCAGGCCGGATCTACCTTTAAACCTTTTGTGTATGCTGCCGCTATAGATCAATTGAGATTATCTCCCTGCGAAACTAGACCAGATACACAATATTGTATAGAAGCCGGTAAGCATGGTAATATTGAGCCTTGGTGCCCCAGAAACTCGGACTTAAAATATTCAGGTAAGAGTTTTACATTAAAAACGGCCTTGGCAAATTCCGTAAATACCGTAACCGCGCAATTAATTGATGAGGTAGGACCTAAATCTGTAGTAAGCATGGTGCGTAATCTAGGGCTTACCGGTGATATTCTGGAAGTACCTGCTATAGCCTTGGGTACATTGGACGCCAATGTATATGAAATGGTAGGTGCGTATGGAGCATTTGCAAACCAAGGTGTTTATGTAAAACCGGTAATGGTTACACGTATAGAAAACAAGGATGGTACTGTTCTATATGAATATGTACCCGAAACCAAGGATGTTTTGAGCAAGGATGTTTCTTACGCAATTTTAGATTTGATGAAAGGGGTAACCCAAGGGGGTTCCGGTACACGATTGAGAACAACGGGAGTTAATAAATGGAGAGGAGAGTATGATGAGATCATTACCGGGTATCCTTATAAATTAACGAACCCTATTGCGGGTAAAACGGGTACTACACAAAATAATAGTGATGGTTGGTTTATGGGCATGGTACCCAACTTGGTAACCGGTGTTTGGGTAGGTGGCGAAGAGAGATCTGTGCATTTTAAAAGTATTACCTATGGGCAGGGCGCCTCAATGGCTCTACCTATTTGGGGGTTATATATGACCAAGAATTATGCGGATGAAGAACTAGGTATTTCCAAGGATGATTTTGAGAAGCCCGAGAATATGTCAATTGAGATAGACTGTGAAAAGTTTTCGGCTACCAATAAGGAGGAAGATGATATTGAAGATGACCTTGAAGACCTTGATTTTTAAGAAATTTGAACTATGAAATATTATGAAAGTCTTAGCATTCGCTAAGACTTTTTTTATTTAATCCCATTTTTAATCGGTAAATTAGTGACAAGATAATTAATAAGAAAATGATACGTAAGACTGTAAAAGATGTAAGTGATGCATTGGCAGGTGTACATGACGGAATGACCTTTATGTTAGGTGGTTTTGGCCTATGTGGTATACCTGAGAACGCTATTAGTGAATTGGTACGATTGGGTGTAAAAGATCTTACCTGTATTTCCAATAATGCGGGAGTTGATGATTTTGGCCTAGGCTTATTGTTGCATCAACATCAAATTAAAAAAATGGTGTCATCCTATGTTGGGGAGAACGATGAGTTTGAACGACAAATGCTTAGCGGCGAATTAGAAGTTGAATTGACACCACAAGGAACTCTAGCGGAAAAATGCAGGGCCGCACAAGCGGGTATACCGGCTTTTTATACACCCGCGGGTTACGGAACAGAGGTCGCAGAAGGAAAAGAGGTCAGGGAGTTCAATGGTAAAATGTATATTCTTGAAAAGGCGTTTAAAGCTGACTTTGCATTTGTAAAAGCATGGAAGGGAGATATGGCGGGAAATTTAATTTTTAAGGGAACTTCAAGAAATTTCAACCCTTGTATGTGCGGTGCCGCCACTATTACCGTAGCGGAAGTGGAAGAATTGGTCCCAGCGGGGGAATTAGACCCAAATCAAATACATATTCCCGGTATTTTTGTACAACGCATTTTTCAAGGTACCGATTACGAAAAAAGAATAGAACAACGAACAGTACGTCAAAAATAAAACCATGTTAGATAAAAACGGCATTGCTAAAAGAATTGCACAAGAAGTAGAGGATGGCTTTTATGTTAACCTTGGCATTGGTATCCCAACATTGGTGGCCAATTATGTGCGTGATGATATAAGTGTGGAATTTCAAAGTGAAAACGGTATTTTGGGTATGGGACCTTTTCCCATTGATGGAGAAGAGGATGCGGATTTGATTAATGCAGGAAAACAGACCATTACCGCCCTACCAGGAGCATCATTTTTTGATTCTGCAACTAGTTTTGGTATGATTAGGGGCAAACATGTAGATCTTACAATATTAGGAGCCATGGAGGTGGCGCAAAACGGAGATATCGCTAATTGGAAAATTCCGGGTAAAATGGTCAAAGGCATGGGCGGCGCTATGGACTTGGTCGCATCTGCAGAAAATATTATCGTAGCAATGATGCATACGAACAGGGCTGGAGAATCTAAATTATTGAAGCAATGTACCTTACCTTTAACCGGTGTAGGTTGTGTAAAGAAAATAGTGACCAATTTGGCTGTGCTAGAAGTTACTGAAGATGGTTTTTTATTGTTGGAACGTGCTCCAGGAGTTTCTGTAGATGATATTAGGGAAGCAACGGAAGGTGTATTGATCGTTAATGGTAATGTTCCCGAAATGAGTATTCAATAAGGTTCATTGGTCGATGAAATTTGATTTTTATATTTTTTACCACATTAGATAAAGACTACACAACAATAATTTTAAAAATAACGGAGTTATATTGTATCTTTAAGATGTAAAATAACCAGATAACCTTTTAATACAGTAAAACCACATGAACTCCCAAATTAACCACATTGCTTCTGAGGAAAAAGTACAAGTTTACCGTAACGATTTTATCAGCGGTTTCTTGAGACTTACAAAAAAGTTATTTATGATATAAATTACTTTTAACAAAATGTAAAGAGCGACTTTTTGAGTCGCTCTTTTTTTTTGCTCTTTTTTTGATTTTTCAAAATTGTACCTAACCCTAATATTAGGTTGTTGAACGTTGCCATTCTAAATATTTTGATTTCACAACAAGTTTTAAGCGATTGACCACATAAATTAAAATGTAAGAAAAAGACTACATATATTTGAAATGTAATTTAGAGTGAATCCCAAATCGCGCTATAAACTTAACCTAATATGAAGCTCTTGTTGAATTGCCTGTTACTGACAATATTTTTTACGTCCTGTTCCAAAATTGAGGAAAACAATGATCCAATTATAGGTATTTGGAAACACACGGTCAAAACCGCTACAAATACCAACAAAATGGTCATAGATAATGAGGAGTATATCTTTAATGATGTATATCTAGGCAGATTTCATGGGTATAAAGATGGTCAAATAGTATTTCTGACCGATTTTAAATGGACTTATGAAAACGGTCATTATATAGTTAGCTATCCCGGAACGGATTTTCCTAACGATGTTCTGGAAATGAAAGAGACAGAGGAAGGCACCATGCTCATACGTGCACAAGGCAATATTTTTGCCCTTAAGACCAATTAAAAATAGTTTTACAATTATTTACAATGAATTAACCGTTGAATGCCCATCTAAACTATAATTTATATTTCCCCCGACTAGGAGCAAAGAAATTTGCTCCTTTTTTTATTTTAGTGGTATGGAACTCACATTAACCAAATGTTCTCTTGAAGATGTAGAACAATTAAGATTGATTTCTGAGCAGACCTTCGTCAAAGCTTTTGAAAAAGATAACGACCCAATCGATTTTAAGAATTACATAGAAAAAGCTTTTGCCCTTGAAAAAATCAAGTCAGAACTTTTAAACCCTTATAGTGATTTCTACTTTGTATATAGAAATGAAGAATTGGTAGGCTATTTTAAGCTCAACGTGCTTTCTGCGCAATCAGACGTTAAACGAGATGATAGCATAGAGTTGGAACGCATCTATGTTTTAAAGGAATATCAAAGTTTAGGTCTAGGCAAACAATTTTTACATCATATCAAAAGTATTGCTCAAGAAAAAAATAAGAAAATGCTTTGGTTAGGGGTGTGGGAGGAAAATAAACGCGCAATTCAATTTTATCAACGCCACGGATTTCAAAAATTTGATACTCATCCATATTTCATTGGTACTGATGAGCAGACCGATTGGTTAATGCATATTAGCATAAAAGGTGCATTCAACAATTGAATGCACCTTTTATTATTAGTATAAAATTTAATTCTTCACTATTTTATAAGTAATACTTCCACCTTTCTTATCTTCTAAATTTAGAATGTAAATACCATTTTCAAAATCTTCAATTTTAAGTAAAATAATCTGTTGATTATCACTTATTTCTCCTGATTTTAATAAGGACCCATTCAAACTAGTTACTTGATAATGAACAAAACTTGAATCAAATGGTAATTTTATTTCAACTATACTTGAACTTGGATTTGGTGTTATTAAAACTGACTTTAACTCTTTATTATTTAAATTTTCATTGAATTGTAAAGTTGATTTTAATGCAATAGTGCTTACTTTCTGTACAATTAAATTATCGAACAATGAAGTTCCTACTGCAGTTTCCCCATATTTCGGAAACAGCCAAATATCCAATGTTGAAATTCCACTAGGTATAGTAATAGTTTGGGAATACGTACTCCAACCACTACCAAAGGTATGGTACAAAAGGGCCGTATTAGGTTGGTCGTCTTGGTTTACCTCTATTCTGGCGTTGCCATTATTAGTACTGTTACCATCAATACTGATGAACAATTCATCTCCTGCCACCAAACTATTATTTGCTAGATCTATAGTAATATTAAACCTAGTCCAAGGTTGGCCGGTTTCTGTATTTGATAACTGTAAGGCGCATGGTGAATTGTTGGTATTGCTATTTGTACCAACTGCTTCATCCAAACCAGCTGTCATAAAACCCGGAGAAAGCACTACAGAAGCGTCATCATTTGGTAGGTCATTTGCACAAATAGTATTAGTATTTATTTTCTGTACAATTAAATTGTCGAATAATGAAGTTCCTACTGCAGTTTCCCCATATTTTGGAAACAGCCAAATATCCAATGTGGAAATACCGCTAGGAATAGTAATAGTTTGGGAATGCGTACTCCAACCACTACCAAAGGTATGGTGCAAAAGTGCCGTATTGGGTTGATTGTCTTGGTTTACCTCTATTCTGGCGTTGCCATTATTGGTACTATTACCATCAATACTGACAAACAATTCATCACCTGGCGCCAAATTATTACTTGCTAAATCTATTGTAATATTAAACCTAGTCCAAGGTTGTCCGGTTTCTGTATTTGAAAGCTGTAAGGCGCATGGCGAATTATTTGTATTAGTAGAAACACCAATGGCCTCGTCTAGACCGCCGGTTTTAAAACCAGCGGTAAGTGTAACGGATTGATCTTCGTTTGGAAGGTCTGACGAACATATATTTGTTTGAGTATTATTAATTTTAAATTCGGTAATACTGTTCCAGGGATTACTTGAATTACCTTTACCGTAATAACGAATATATCGGGCTGATTGAATTGGAAAGTTAAAATTTTCTAAGTTCAATGTAGTACCGTTACTAGTAGCATCGGTAAGAACATTGGTCCAATTAGATGCATCATTTGAAATTTGTAAATCAAAAGTTGCCGTTCTTTCGTCACCTTTAAAATAGGCAATTTCAATTTCATTAAATTGTTGAACACTACCTAAATCAAATTGAGCCCATTTCCCAACACCATAATCACTCCACCTAGTGTTAAGATTTCCATCAGTTAAATAACACGGCCCCGTTCCGGTATCGAATGATGAAACCTGTATTTCATCTATAGATAAACCACCATTATTTGAAGGAGAGTAGCAAATATTCTCATCGTTTTCTTCTTCAACTTTTTGTACAATTAAATTGTCAAATAACGATGTTCCAACTGTGGTTTCTCCATATTTTGGAAACAGCCAAATATTTAAGGTTGAAAGACCTGAAGGTATAGTAATTGTTTGTGAATAGGTACTCCAACCATTCCCAAAGGTGTGGTGCATGGGTGCTGTATTTGGCTGGTTATCTAGCGTTACTTCTATTCTGGCGTTACCATTATTAGTACTGTTACCATCTATGCTAATGAACAATTCATCTCCAGCGACCAAATTATTAGAAGCTAAATCTATGGTAATATTAAACTTTGTCCAAGGTTGACCTGTTTCTGTATTTGAAAGTTGAAGAGCGCATGCTGAACCGTTAGTGTTGCTGGATATACCGATTGCCTCATCTAAACCACCAGTCATAAAGCCTGGAGAAAGTACTACTGAAGTATCTTCATTCGCTAAATCGTTAGGACAGCTCGTATTTGTTGGGCAGTTAATCGTGTCGGTCGACCAAATAGCAAAGTAATCACCAATATCATTAAATTGGCCTCCCATATATAAATTATTATTTAAAAATAATAAATCATTAATAGGTGCATTTGTACCAACAGCAGAACCTGAACCTTGTCCAAGCGCTTTAAATTCATTTGTAGAAACATTCCATTGTGCCAGATTGTTCATTATTAAATCAGTTGTTCCATTATTTGAGGTAGTAGCAAAATCACCTCCAATATAAATATCATTTCCATTTGCCGTAATCGAGGTTACTTCACCAGAAATATCATTGGATAGTACCTGATGGGTATTTGTAGTTAAATTATAACGGCCAACGGAACCTTGTCCCCCGACGTATAAATATCCATTAATTTCTTTAATTTCTTTAACAAATATGGAATTCGTTCCACTATAAGATAGCCAATTAGTACCATCATATTTAGCTATTCTACTGGCATTAGTTCCACTAATTGCTGTAAAATTACCACCAACATAAATATCTCCGTTTGTGGTTACTTCAATGGTTCGAAACTCATTATTAGGGTTTGTATTCATATCATCCCAAATAGTGCCATTAAATCTGCCAAAACCATTTATGGATACTCCACCAACACTTGTTGTTCCACCTACGAAGTAAACATTACCGCTGGTGTCGCTATCTATATTAAAAACGGCACCAATAGCATTGTGATTAATAATAGATCCATTAGATATTTGTACTAAATTACTGACTGTAATTCCATCAACTGCTGTAAAATTACCTCCTAACCAAATATCTCCATTCGTTGTTTGATGAATATCAGCTACTTCACCAGAGATCGAATATGTTGCACTAAATCCTGTAGCTTGATTATATTGGACTAATCTGGAAACGGGTAGCCCTTCAGCACTTGTAAAGTTTCCACCTAACCAAAGTGAACCATTAATTTCTTTAATAACGTTAACACGTGCATTTAAATCATTGTCACAACTATCAAAACTTCCAATGCCTTGTACTGCAGTGGGGGCATTGGTTTGTTGACCAGTAATTTTGAATAATGCTCCGGAATTTGGAGAATAATTAAACGGTGTAATATTATAATTTTGACCATATCGTAGAAAATACAATTCAGTTTTGCTTTCGTTCATTCCAAAAGAAACGATTGACGCATCTGCAGATGCAGTGGTAAATAATTTCGCTGAATTAAGTAATTGATTGTGATTAGCCTTATTCACATCTGTTAATGTCGCATTATTTGGGTTGGTACTGTCTGAACTAATATTGGGATCTATAGCCCATACCTCTCCAGTTGTGTGGTTGCCAAAAATATATTTACCAACAATTTCCGGATTTGTTAAGTTGCCTTGATATACATAACCACCGGTTATAGAAGATGCATCTTTTGTAAGATATGGTGGTCTTAAGATTCCGGTTTCTTGCAAATTAATATCAGTGTCCTCATAAACACCCTCCCAATGTCCCCAACCGTAATTACTACCTGCATGACTAGGTTGCACTCTATTTATCTCATCTTGCTGATCTGCACCAACATCACCAATCCACATGGTATTGTTATAAAAACTAAACTTCCAAGGATTTCTTAAACCATATATCCATATTCTATCATCAATACCACTTACGTTTACAAAAGGATTGGATGCTGGAATAGAATAAGTACCGTTAGTATTTATTTGGATTCTAAGCATCTTCCCGAAAATATGGTTTAGTTGTTGTCCTCTTATACCACCACCATTAGTAGAAAATCCACCATCGCCTACACCTATATAAAGATACCCATCAGGTCCAAATTCCATATGACCACCATTATGAGTGTGGTGGGTAGTCTGCTTGACATCCGAAAATATCGGGGTAGCAGGAAAGGAACTTTTGGTTGCCGAGGGATTCCCTTCCACCAAGGTAATTTGTGCTAAATTAACAGAGCTAGGCTCACTGCCTGTGGTATAATATATGTAAAAAAGTTTGTTAGTTAAAAAATTTGGGTGTAATGCCATGCCTAATAGCCCCAGTTCTGTTGTATCGAAAGCCCCAGCGTTAATTTTATCACTAACATCTAGAATTAGGGTTTTGATACCAGTCTGTTCATCTATTTGATATATAAAACCTTTTTTTTCAACAATGAATAGCCGATTTGACCCATCATTACTTGGTACTATTTCTAATGGAGTGTCAAATGTTATATTGGGAAATGCGTTTTCGTAACCTACACCCTGTGCATTGATAATGCTAATAAAGTGTGAAATAATAATTGTTAAAATTAAGAGAAATCTGTTTTTCATGACTTGGTTTTAGTTGGTGTTAATAGTACACCTAATGTAATAATTTCTTATAATTAAAAAGATATTTACTTAATTCTTAGAGTATTATTCTTACATATTTAACAATTTTTTAATCCTACAGGGTTTTTATAAATAAATTTAAAATGGAAACAATATATTTTTTGTAATTACAAGTTATTATTAAACCTTGTACCTTATAACGTCAAACTAACTATATGAGACTACAATTTATAGCACTCATTGCCCTTTTCTACTTTGCCGATTTATATGCACAGGAATATTATTTTCCAGAATTAAACGCCAATTGGGAACAACGGTCACCAAATGATTTTCATATAGATGAGTCAAAGTTAAATTCAGCAGTTGCTTTCGCAGAAGCCAATGAATATTCTGGATCCAGAGATTTAAGGATTGCTATATTAAAGGGTTTTGAGCGCGAGCCCTTCCACCAGATTATGGGACCTACCAAAAAACGGGGAGGCCCGGCCGGATTGATTATTAAAGATGGTTACATAGTTGCGCAATGGGGAGATATCAAAAGAGTGGATATGACCTTTAGCGTCACTAAAAGCTTTTTAAGTACAATGGCTGGTCTGGCCGAGGATAAAGGGTTGATACGGGACACTAAAGATTTGGTTGGCGATTATATTTGGGACGGCACCTTTGATGGGGCACACAATGCTAAGATTACCTGGGAACATTTATTGCAGCAAAATTCCGCTTGGTCTGGTGAACTTTGGGGAGGTAAGGACTGGGCAGATAGGCCACCACGGAACGGGGGTATTGATGATTGGAAACTGGACACCCCAAATGAGCCTGGTACCGTAATGGAGTATAACGATGTTAGGGTTAACGTACTTGCCTATGCTTTGACCCATGTTTGGCGTAAACCTATGCCACTTGTATTAAAAGAACATATCATGGATAAAATTGGGGCTTCTTCTACATGGCGGTGGTTTGGTTATGATAATGCTTGGACAGAAATTGATGGTTTGCAAATGAAATCAGTTACTGGCGGTGGGCATTCCGGTGCAGGTATATTTATAAGTGCAGAGGACATGGCACGTTTCGGTCTTCTATTCTTAAATAATGGAAAATGGCAAAATGAACAATTAGTTTCATCCAATTGGATTAAAAAAGCAACCACACCGTCTATTCCTAATGTAAATTATGGGTTTATGTGGTGGCTTAACAAAAAAGGTGATAGGCATTGGCAAGGTCTATCTGAAGATATTTATTACGCCGCAGGTTTTGGAGGAAATTTTATCGTGATTGATAAAACCAATAATATGGTCGTTGTTACACGTTGGTTAGAACCGAACAAAATAGGGGATTTCATGACTAAAATCAACTCGGCATTTAATTAAGGTTGCATAATATTTCTGCCGCTTTTTCCAATGTCTCTTTCTTTTTGGCAAAACAAAACCTAAGCATATAATCATTTCTATTAGCTACATTGAAGGAAGATATAGGAATAGAAGCCAATCCGTTTTCTATTATAAGGCGTTCTGCCAATACTTCATCTCTTTCCTTAGTTAAGGGAGTGTATTGCAATAGTTGAAAATAGGTGCCTTGGGAAGGTTTATATTTAAATTTAGACGATTTTATCCCATCTAGAAAGAAATCACGTTTTTTCTGGTAAAAATCATTCAATCCTAAATAGTGCGATGCATTTTTTAAATAGGTTGCCATTGCGCGTTGCACTGGATGGTCAACACAAAAAACAGCAAATTGATGTACTTTTCTAAATTCAGCCATAAGGCTTTCCGGCGCAGCACAATACCCCATTTTCCATCCGGTAACATGAAAAGTCTTTCCAAAGGAAGCGCATACAAAGGTTCTATTTGCTAAACCTGGAAATCTGGAAGCACTTTCATGATCTGCCCCATCAAAAATAATATGTTCATAAACTTCATCACTTAATAAAATAACATTGGTCGGCTTTAAAATTGCTTCTAATTGTTCCATATCCCTTTTTGACAAAATTGTACCACTGGGATTATGTGGAGTGTTGATGATGACCATTTTGGTCTTATCGGTTAATTTTTGCCGGAAAAGATGCCAATCTATTTTATAATCGGGAGCATTTAATTGAAGATATACGGGTATTCCACCATTTAACCTAATAGCAGGCTCGTAACAATCGTAAGCCGGCTTTATGACAATTACCTCATCACCTTTATGAATAAATGCCGTAATGGCCGTAAAGATAGCTTGAGTGGCCCCCACAGTAATAGTTATCTCACGTTCCGGACTATAGCTATGACCGTGCAACTGTTCTATTTTTTCTGAGATCACTTCCCTAAGTCCATAATACCCTTGCATAGGGGCATATTGGTTATGACCATGTTGCATGGCATCATTTACCAAAGACATCAATGTCCGGTCCGCTTCAAAATTGGGAAATCCTTGGGACAGGTCTATTGCATTATGTTTTCTGGCTAGATTTCCTACGGTCGTAAAAATTGTGGTTTCTACCTTTGGTAATTTAGAGTTGCCTATATGTGAACTATATTCCATGGTAGTAAATGTAAGAAATTCAAAAATGCACATAAAAAAGGCCCAACCTCAAGGTTGGGCCTTTTTTATTCCAATACCATGAATTATGCATGTTGCATTTCATGTTTTCCTTCTTTTATCTCCTCTATCAATTTAGAATTAAAAGCCGGCAAATCATCTGGATTTCTACTTGTTACAAAACCTTCATCAACAACAACCTCTTGGTCTACCCAATTGGCCCCTGCATTTACCAAGTCATCTTTAATGGAGTTAAAAGAGGTCATTTTGCGCCCTTCAACTACACCAGCACTGATTAAAGTCCATGGAGCATGACAGATTGCTGCTACAGGTTTTTTCAATTTAAAGAAGTCACGTACAAAACTTAAAGCTGTTTCTTCCCTTCTTAGCAAATCTGGATTGATTACTCCACCCGGTAAAACCAAGGCATTATAATCTTCGGCCCTTACTTCATTTAAAGTTTTGTCTACGGTATAGCTATTGGACCAATTTCCGTCTGCCCATCCTTTTATCTCCCCTTTTTCCAAACTTACAATGTCTACCTTAAAACCTTCTTTTTCCATTGCTTCTTTTGGAGATTTTAATTCACTTTCCTCAAAACCATTTGTAGCTAAAATTGCTATCTTCTTCATAATATATATTGTTTTAATAGATTAATAATTTGTTTGATACCAAATTACAAATTATGAATCCCATGGTCCGTTAAGGCCTTATTAAATAAGGGTTGTGAAGGGTTAAACATATATTAAATGAACTTTAAAAAATTCATTTTGTGCTCCTTTGCATCTCATTTAGATGTTCTATGACTGTGGCAAGACACGAATTTAGATTTTTCTTTATCTCGGTTTCCCAAAATCTGAATACCGTAAACCCCAATTGTTTTAATTCTTGGTTTACTTCTTGATCTCGCTGCATATTTCGTTCTATTTTGGCAATCCAAAATTCACGATTGGTTTTAATGTTAGGCTTACGTTTCTCCCAATTCTTTCCATGCCAATATTCGCCATCAATGAAAATGACCGTTTTATATTTAGGCATGGCAATATCTGGTTTGCCAATTAATCTTTTATAGTCAATACGGTATCTGTACCCGGCTGCGTAAAGCGCTTTTCTAAAAGCAAGTTCAGGTAAGGTGTTCTTTCCACGTATTTTGCTCATAATCTTGGAGCGCTGTGGTGTAGTATAAAACCCAGATGCTTCATTGAACCTTGGTACGATAATACGTTTTTCGGGATACTTTTTGGACATTTTTAAAATTAAAAAATCCCGAACCAAAATGGCCGGGATTTATAAAACTTTATGATTACAAGATTAGTCCTTTACATTGGCCATTAAGTACTCACGGTTCATCCTGGCAATATTCTCCAATGAAATTCCTTTTGGACATTCTATTTCGCAAGCTCCCGTATTGCTACAGTTTCCAAAGCCTTCCAGATCCATTTGTGCCACCATGTTTTTAACACGATCAACTGCCTCTATACGCCCTTGGGGCAATAATGCATATTGGGAAACCTTAGCACCAACGAACAACATTGCCGATGCATTTTTACAACTTGCTACACAAGCCCCACAACCAATACAGGTTGCTGCATCCATTGCTTCATCCGCTGCATGTTTGGATATTGGTATGGCATTTGCATCTTGGGTGTTTCCAGAGGTATTTACTGAAATATAACCGCCTGCATGTTGTATACGGTCAAAAGAGCTTCTATCTACCACCAAATCCTTAATCACCGGGAATGCCTTTGCCCTAAATGGTTCTATTGTAATCGTATCACCGTCCTTGAACATACGCATATGTAACTGGCAAGTAGTTACGCCTCTATCCGGGCCATGTGCCTCACCGTTTATGAACATGGAACACATACCACAGATACCTTCCCTACAATCATGGTCAAAAGCAACAGGCTCTTCACCTTTATTGATAAGTTGTTCATTTAAAACATCCATCATTTCTAGAAACGACATATGTTCTGAAATCTCTGTCACTTTATAATCGACCATTTTACCCTTGGTTTGGGCATTAGGTTGTCTCCAAATTTTTAATGTCAGATTCATATTTTAAGTATTGAGTAATGAGTATTAATCTCTGATGAACATCAGATCTAATAGCTCAATACTATTTATTTATAACTTCTTTGTTTTAATTCAATTTCATTGAATTCCAGTTGCTCCTTATGCAGGACTGCATCAGCAGGTTCCCCTTTATATTCCCAAGCAGAAACGAATGCGAAATCCACATCGTTACGTTTGGCCTCACCTGCTTGTTCACCACCAATTTCTACGGACTCTTCCCTGAAGTGACCTCCACATGATTCTTCCCTTACCAATGCATCCTTGGCAAATAGCTCACCAAGTTCTAGGAAATCTGCAACACGGCCGGCCTTTTCAAGTTCTGCGTTCAATTCATTTGCATTTCCGGGAACACTCACGTTTTTATAAAAATCCTCACGTAGTGCCTTAATTTCAGCCATGGCTTCTTTTAATCCTTCCGCATTTCTAGACATACCACATTTATCCCACATGATCTTACCTAATTTCTTATGGTAGTAATCTACTGAGTGCGATCCTTTGTTATTGATAAAGAAGTTTATTTTTTCCTTTACTTCTTTTTCCGCAGCATCAAATTCTGGGCTGTCCGTCGAAATTTTACCAGTTCTTATCTCGTGCGATAAATAATCGCCTATTGTGTAGGGCAATACAAAATAACCATCGGCCAAACCTTGCATTAATGCAGAGGCGCCCAGTCTATTTGCTCCATGATCGGAGAAGTTTGCCTCTCCTATGCAATATAAGCCTTCTACTGTAGTCATTAAATTATAGTCTACCCATACACCGCCCATGGTATAATGTACCGCAGGATAAATCATCATTGGTGTCTTGTATGGATCTTGATCTACGATTTTCTCATACATTTGAAAAAGGTTGCCATATTTGGCCTTCACTATAGCAGCACCCAATTCATAGATTTTTTCTGCGGATGCATTTGTAATGTTATGGATTTTTGCCTGCTCTTTCCCATAACGCTCGATCGCTGATGCAAAATCCAAATATACCGCCTCTCCTGTAGCATTTACACCATAACCGGCATCACAACGTTCTTTGGCAGCTCTTGAGGCTACATCACGGGGAACTAGGTTACCAAATGCAGGATAACGACGTTCCAAGTAATAATCCCTTTCGTCTTCGGATAAATCCGTTGGTTTTTTCTTGCCCTCGCGTATGGCCTTCACATCGTCCAAACTTTTTGGAACCCAAATACGACCATCGTTACGTAAAGATTCAGACATCAAAGTTAGTTTGGACTGATAATCTCCTGAACGTGGAATACAGGTAGGGTGAATTTGAGTATAGCAAGGGTTAGCGAAAAACGCTCCTTTTTTATGAATTTTCCAAGCAGCCGTAGCGTTAGACCCCATGGCATTGGTCGATAAGAAATAGACATTTCCATATCCACCGGATGCTATAACGACCGCATGTGCGGAATGGCGCTCAATTTCACCGGTAACCAGGTTACGGGCAATAATACCACGAGCCTTGCCGTCTACCTTTACAACATCCAGCATTTCATGACGGTTGAACGGGGTAATTTTACCTCGGGCAATCTGTCTGTTCATCGCAGAATAGGCACCTAATAGCAATTGTTGTCCGGTTTGTCCTTTGGCGTAAAAAGTTCTTGAAACCAATACACCACCAAATGAGCGGTTATCTAAAAGGCCGCCATAATCACGTGCAAAGGGAACCCCTTGTGCAACACATTGGTCAATAATATTTGCGGAAACCTCGGCCAATCTATAAACATTGGCCTCTCTTGATCGGTAATCTCCACCTTTAACCGTGTCATAAAATAAGCGGTACGTAGAATCACCATCACCTTGATAATTTTTAGCCGCGTTGATTCCACCCTGAGCAGCAATGGAATGTGCTCTTCTAGGAGAATCCTGGTAACAGAATGTTTTTACGTTATACCCTAATTCCGCTAAAGTAGCTGAAGCTGAACCCCCGGCTAATCCTGTACCTACAACAATAACATCAATGTTTCTTTTGTTGGCAGGGTTCACCAAATTTATCTTGTTCTTATAATCGGTCCATTTCGTTTTCAACGGACCTTTAGGTACTTTTGAGTCTAATACAGACATAAGTAATAGGTATTAATGATTAAAATGATGAAAAAGTGCAATGAAAATAAATCCTAACGGAATTAAGATTGCGTAAGCTTTTCCAAACAATTGTAGTTTTTCTTTTCTCATACTAGTAGCGCCCGCAGATTGAAATGCAGAACTAAAACCGTGCATAAGATGAAGCGAAAGGAAAATAAATGCCGCTACATAGGCGCCTACCCTTAGTGGATTGACAAATTTATGCACCAGCTCTTCATAATAGCGAAATCCATCACCATCCCCAAGCAATCCAGACATATCGCCTTGAATATACTTAGTATTGATCTCAGGTATCCAGAAATCAATAAAATGCAATACCAAAAACGCCAATATAGCCAAACCGCTATAGATCATATTTCGGCTCATCCAAGATGAATTGGCCGCACCGTTGTTTTTTGCATATTTTTTTACCCGAGCACCCCTGTTTTTGGCTTCCAGTATAAAACCCATGACGAAGTGATACACAACACCAAAAATCAGAATTGGTTGCAATACATATTGAACGGCCCAAAACGTACCCATGAAATGTGATGCTTCGTTGAAAGCATCTGGACTGAAAACCGATAAAATATTAATTGCAAAATGCTGAAGTAGAAAAAACATTAAAAAGAAAGCAGAAAGTGCCATTGCGTACTTTCTACCAATCGAAGATTTAAAAAATCTGCCCATTAGTTGTTAATTTTATATGCGAATTTACATCACAAGCAAGTTATTAACAAGTTTTCAAAGGGTTTAGTATATCTATTTAGATTGATTTTAAAATCAATTTTATCGATGTTTAAGATTTGAATGTGCTAAGGTTCGTTCTAACCGAAAAATGTTGAACAAAAAAGGTCATCCCTTATCTGGCCATAATGCCTTTTCAGAAATATTTTTTGCCCAAGTTATGGCTTGGTCCAAATTTTTAAATTGAGCTATTGAATTTTTAAAAAACAGCTTTTCAAGTAAAATACTGGCAAAACTGCCTCTTGTTTGGCCCACTACCCCATAATGGGCCATCTTGGTCCTGTTCCTATAGAACATGACCCAATTAGAAGGTACAACATAATAACTATTGATACGGTTGGCCACATATATAATAGGAATTTCCAAACCATAAATTTCTTCTGCCGCAAGTACTATTTTTAAGGCATCTTTCCATTTAAAAAGTACTCCTTCGTTCATTTCGGAAATAATGATTCCTCCCGTAAAAAAATAGAAAACACCAAAATCAAATTCCCTAATTTCCCGTATGGAATTATATATATTATGCTCTTTTACACGCTTCATAAACAGAGGGCAAAAGGGTTAAATATATTGATATTTTATGATTGGTACATAGTAGAGCCTACAAATACATGAACGCAGTTAATTTTGTTATTTTTCCATATCCTTCAGTTGAATGGACAATGCCTTTGTAGACAATTGTACCTCAACAAAACTTAGTATTAAAGATGCGATCAATGAGAGCAGACTAATTCCAAAGACCACATTTGCCGCGATTTCTATATTGAAAAAAATAAGGGCCATGGTAATAACGGCCAGGAGAAAGCTAAATATTGCCGTGGCCTGCATATTTTTAATGATGGTCAATCTTTTTCGTAATTTTTTGACCTGTAGCCCAACGGATGCAGATGCGGTTTCTTGGTATTTCTTATGTAATTGCCTTATAAGTGCCGCTATAGCCAAATACCTTGCATTATAGGCCAACATGGTCAATGAGATGGCAGGAAATAGCAAAGCGGGTATTCCTAATGTAAGTTCCATGTGTAAATATTTAAATTAATCCGTTGCTATTCCAAAATATACCCAACTTACATCTTCATTGAAGGGATTGTTTTGCCCATGCATTTCACCAGGTTCTATGGTTATGCACATGCCCGGTCCCAATTCATATTCTTTTCCCGAAACAGTAAATATTGCCTTGCCGGATTGTATGTGGAATACCTCATACATAGTGTCGTGTTTATGAAGTTCTACACGTTGGCCAGACTTGAATGTTGCCGTTCCGTACATCATTAATTGTGGAATTTCATCCTTTCCTATCAAGGTGCGTTTTTTAATGTCCGGGTTATGGCTAACACCCAAATCAGGAAGGGTATTCCAATCAACTAATTTCATGTTATTATTCTATATCAAAATTAACCTCACCTGTGCTTGCGCCACCTTTAAGTATAATGGTATAAGAGCCTTTGGGCAAATAAGTTTTGCCATCATCTGCTTGCTTTAGTTCGGTTTTGTGTTTTTTCAAATAATTCAATTTTCCGATCTTGGAAAAGGCCAGATCATAGGACAATACATTTAAACCTTTGTCCGCGGCAATTTCCGTTTCGCTAACGGTTACCCCATCGGATGATTTAATTGTTGCGCGATAAACATCCTCTGTTCCAGAATAGAAGGTAATGTCCAGACCAGGTGTATTCGGTTTTGACCAAGTGCTCCAAGAATTACCCCATCTTCTAGAATGTTTAATATTTTCAACATTAAAAAGGTGTAATTTTTTGTTTGATACATCCGGGGTCATTTTTTCTATGGACGCAATATCTGCTTTGTAGATACTTCTACCATGGGTGCCCACCAATAAATGTCTCTCCTTGGGTTGAATGACAAGGTCATGTACGGCAACATAGGGCATACCATTTTGAAATGAATTCCACGTTGCGCCTTGGTCCAATGAAAGATATAGGCCATTATCTGTGCCTATAAACAATAGGTTTTCGTTCTCGGGATCTTCAACCAATACATTTACGGGGGCATTGGGAACGCCATTGGCAATGCTTTTCCAAGTGGCTCCCTTGTCTTCACTAACGTAGATATAGGCTGTAAAATCATCTGACCGATATCCGTTCAACGTAGCGTAAACCCTATTTTGATTATGTTTTGATGCTACAACTCTACTAACCCATAAATTTTGAGGCAAAGACTTGGAAACGACCGTCCAACTACCACCACCATTGTCACTTCTTTGAATTAATCCATCATCACTACCGGTATATAAAAGCCCAAATTTAAAAGGAGATTCACTAATGGTCGTTAAAGTGCCAAAGGCAACATTACCTTTTTTGCCGCCCTTGGTCAAATCTCCCGAAATGGTTTCCCAATCATCGCCTTGGTTTAATGACCTATGTAATTTATTACCGCCCAGATATACTATATCCTGGTTGTGTGCAGAAAGTAGGATAGGGGACTGCCAGTTGAACCTGTAAGGACTTTCCCCCAATTCATGTTTGGGCTGTATATATGTGTTCTTGTTTGTTTCTAGGTTTATTCTAAAATAATTCCCGAATTGATATCCCGTATAAACAATATTGGCATTTCTATTGTCTATTTCTACCTGCATGCCGTCACCGCCCATAATTGATTTCCAGGGGTACTGACCTTCTTGGTGCCATGAAGTGTTTTCCTCGGCATTATGAGGGCCCATCCATACTCCATTATCCTGTAAGCCACCATACACGTTATAAGGTTCTTCTTGGTCTACCGCTATGGCATAAAATTGACCAACGGAGGGCGTATTATTTTTGATCCAATGTGCGCCATCATCATAAGTGGTATTGACCCCACCGTCATTTCCATTGATCAAATGTCCTTTTAATTTAGGATTTATCCATAGTGCATGATGGTCAGAATGAACATTGTCCCCATTTATAGAGGTGTAGGTTTTTCCGCCATCCTTAGATGCAATGATAGGAACTCCGGATAAGTAAATAGCATCTACGTTATTTGGGTCTACTGATATTTGGGCAAAATAATAACCATAACTATAGAAAAGGTCATCTATATAATCCTCGTTCTGTTTTTTCCATGTTTTACCGGCATCATTACTTTTATAAACTTCTGCACCTATAACAGGTGTATCAAAAAGCATTGCATTCGCATCTTCCAGATACAATGCCAAGTCAGCTGGTTTAACGGCGTTACTGCGTACCATCTGCTTTACGTTGGCCGCCCTATATTTTTCATGAAAGTTGTTCGTTTTTAAAAATTCGTTCAAGTCTTTATCGTTCAAGTTCAAGAATTGATCTTTGGAAAGCGTTTTGAAATCTTCTTTTGTTAATCCTTCCTGCTTTGCTTTTTTCTCTTTGGTACTATTTCTTCTAAATTGATTGTCGTGGACGGCATAAACCGTATTTTCATCATATACGGCCAGTCCTATTCTTCCTACTCCATTACCTGTTGGAAAACCACTAGTAGGTGTTGAAACCTTTTTCCAAGTAGCACCGGCATCCGTACTTTTGTAAATACCGGAGCCATCCCCATTTCCTATGAAATCCCATGCTTTTCTATCTTTCTGCCAAGCAGCTGCATATTGAATATTAAAGTTGTTTGGCGCGTAGGCGACATCAATGACACCTGTATCATTATTAATGAATAAGGTTTTTTGCCATGTTTTGCCTCCATCACTTGTTTTATATATTCCACGTTCTTCGTTTGGGGAATAAAGATGCCCGGCAACGCCAACAATAACCTCATTTTCATTATTAGGATTCACCAAAATTCTACCAATATGATGGGAATCTTCCAGACCCATATGCTGCCAGGTTTTACCATGGTCCGTAGATTTCAGAATACCAATACCGGCATAAGAAGAACGGGAAGCATTGTTTTCTCCTGTTCCCGCATAAATGGTACCACTAGCCCAATGCACGGCAATATCCCCTAAATTTTGGGTTTGCGTGCCGTCCATAACCGGGGTAAACGAAGTACCGTTATTGTTGGTATACCATAAACCACCAGATGCATAGGCTACATAATACTCTGTTGGGTTGTCTTCATTCACGGCTAAATCTACAACACGGCCGCTCATTATTGTAGGACCTATATTCTTTAGGGAAACGTGTTTCACCAAAGAATTTTCATCCATTATTTTTTTTTGTGAAAGTGCCTCTACAACATTACTGGATGGCGTAGGCTGTATTTGGGCTGTGGCAATGGAAACCCCTGCTAGGAGTAGAAAACAAACTTTTTTCATGTTATAGATGTTCTATTGTGATGGTAAGGTAAGAATTTGTTTATAGCTTGACAATTGGTGTGCAATATGGTTATTCTGATTACTTTACTAATTGTTTTTTCTTCTCTTCATATTTTTTCTCAATTTTTGCTTTAGCACCGTTAAGTTGTTTTTTAGTCAAGGAAGTATTGCTTAAAACATCTTGGGTAGAATGCAGGGCGGCTATATACCAATCTTTCCACGCGGTTAAAATTGATAGTTGTTCGGCAGGGTTTTCCCCTTTTTCAATTGCGGATATACTCAAATCATATTCATCCTGTAAACGTAGAAGGGCTTTTTTTTCTAAAGTAGCAATTTGCTCCAAAGCAAAACCAGATTCAGCATTTACCAATTTTAAACCACTGACCAAGGCTGCCGTACCTACATTTCTTAAGGTTTTTTGGGATACCTTGTCAATACGATCATTGTCCGTATGATAAAATTGATCCGTAAAGTGCCATAGCAATAGCCCAGGAATGTTGGCATTTAAAAATGGTGTATGGTCACTTCCTCCTTCAAAAGGATTGGTTTCTACTACCCAATTTGCAAATTTCCCCTGTTCCTTAAAAGTGGTTATGATAAAGTCATTAAGGTAATGGGGCCGCATTTCCTCCATGCTCATTACTTCGCCGCCCCATTCACTATGTTTATCGTTTCCGCGGGTCCATATTGCACTGGGATCGGGCATTTTTTCAATTAAGAAGGTGCCTCCCGTAACGGTCGTGTTTTCACCTACCATATCCAAACTTATTCCCCATTTTATGCCTTTTGCACGATTGGGATTTTCTTCAATATACCTTCGGGTAGAAATAATTTCATCTCCCCATAGGAAGGTCATAGTTCTTTGTAACTCTATTTTGCCTTCGGAAACCAATTTTGCGGCTATCATGGCCATTTCTAATTGGGCGCCAACTCCTGTTGCGTTATCGTTTGCGCCAGGTTCTTGAATATGTGCACTATATACCAAACGTTCGTTGGGCAAAGTACTACCTTTAATATCCGCTACAATGGTTAGTTCTTCGGAAGGGTATTTTTTGGTCTGTATATGTGCTACAACTTTAGTAGTTCCTTTTGTAAGTTTGGCAACCAGTTTCTCTTTTGCTTCATAGGATAAAGCAATGCCCCAAAAATCAGGATCACTTTGAGAAGGTAGACTTCTAAACTGAATGGAAGTAGTGTTTTTCTCTGGTTGTAAATAGCTTGGATTGTCATACGTTAGCATACCCAAGGCACCTTTTTTTATGGCGGCATTATACAATTGCCGTCCGTTCATTTCCGCAAAAACCACTTTGTTTTTTAGGGAAACCGATGTTAGGTCGTGCATGGATTTTATCCAGACCACTTCTGCACTTATACCTTCCTTGGGCGTAGAGGGAGAATGTAAATAGGTCATGTTTCGGTTTGTATCCGCTTGTAACAAGGGCGTATCCTCTCCTACAATGTGTAATGAAGCGCTTATGGGTTCCCAAGTCTGGTGATCCATTGGCCGTCTTTCAATTCTGTACGTTAATCGGTCACCTTCTTCAGCATTTTCCTCTAAGACATACCCTGCGGCCTGTAAGCTGTCCGCTAACAAATAAATAGTATTGTTGAAGCCGGTGTTTCCTACCACGCGCCAGTAATCTTCTACATAATCCGTTGTGGCAAATGCGGTCTTTCCGGTAAAATGTTGTCTTACCAGACCATAAAAATCAATAGATTTTTCTTGAATATCTTGGGCGCATCCGCTTAAAAGGGTACCATAGAGTACCAACAACAGCAAACCTTTTTTCATGCTAATTTTACGCAATGTTATTCTTCCCATTTCCATTCATTACCAATGATCAATTTCTCTTTGAGATTATTTTTGATCATAAACTCCTTGGTCGTTTCACTATCCATTTTTGTAGCGGGTAATTGTTCTGCATCTGCAAGTGCGTAAAGCATCATGGTTCCAAAACGGGCGGTATTTTGCATATGGTCCTCATTGACCAAATTAAAATCGTCACAATCAGAATGGTAACAACCATATATGGAACGGTCTAAATTACTATGTACGGATAAAATGGGTACCCCTTCTAACATAAAAGGTTGGTGGTCACTATGAAGACCGGAACGGTTGGAGAAAGTGTTCTGATAAATGGTATCCTGCTGTTGAATGGCTGTTCCCAGATCTTTAAAAAATTGTTCATTATCCAATTTTCCGCCAGCATTCATACCAATTGGGTTACCGGACATATCCAAGTTCATCATATATTTAATGTTCTCAATGGTGTTGTTTTCAATAGCCTGTTCCACTAAATATTTAGATCCAAGTAGACCCTGCTCTTCTCCCATGAACATTACAAATTTCACGGTTCTTTTAGGATGGAGATCATTAGCCTTGAATGCCCTTGCAATATCCAATACTGCAAATGAACCTATACCATTATCGATGGCGCCAGTAGCCAGATCCCAAGAATCCAAATGACCACCAATTACAATTTCTTCCTGCGGAATTTCTGTACCCGGTAAGGTAGCTACAACATTTCTTGCTTTAATGACATCACTGGTATTGGTCATATCTATTTTAGCGGTCGCTTTTTTGGATTTCAAGGTTTCCTTTAAAGCCATGCCGTCCTCCTTGCCAATACACACTGCAGGAATTGGTATCAATTCTCCAGTAACCGATGCGGTACCGGTCAAAAGAACACCATTATCAACCTGATTAATGATAATTATGCCAATAGCTCCGTATTTTATGGCCAAAGCGGTTTTTTCACTTCGGTGTAAATTGGTCAAACCCTCTTCACTATCCGGTAAAATAGAAATATAGACCAAGGAAATTTTACCTTTTACCGCATCTGGATTTGCGGCGTAGTCTGCTTCCAAACCATTGCCCATATCAACAATATCGCCTGTTACATGGGATTCTATAGGTGCATGGCCCAAAGTAACTACCTTAACATCCTCATCATTGATTTGTAAAGAAACCTCTCCTCTTGCCCATGCCTCTACTTCAAAAGTTTGATAAACCACGTCCTCAAAACCGTATTCCTTGAACTTGTTATATGTATATTCTTCTGCCTTGGCACCATTTGTAGAACCTGTTAGGCGATGTCCTATAGTTTCAGAGGCTTCCTTTAAGGTGCTGTAACCTTTTGAGTTTGACTTAATTTCAGCATCTATCCGTGCAAATAATTCTGCTTGGGATTCTTCTTTTTTGGTTTCTGAACACGCTTGTAGACATAGCGCACCAATTAATAGGTAAGCAATTTTTTTCATGAGTTGTTTGTATTTGGTTGAAGTGTACAAGTTAGCCAATTTGTTGCTAAGAAAGTGGGGTTGGGATCTTGTTAATTTTATAATTATATGCCCTATTTTCTAAGGAAACACCACATATTGTGTAATTTTATGTCAAAATTTAAATACATGAAATACGATCAAATTCCCAATTCCCTTTTTATAAAGAATCGCAAAAAGTTTATGGACCGTATGCAGCCTAAAAGCATAGCCGTTTTTAATTCCAATGATATTTATCCTATAGGAGCGGATAGCGTTTTACCTTTTGAACAGCATAGGGATATATTTTATCTGTCCGGTGCCGATCAAGAAGAAACCATTCTTGTTTTGTTCCCGGATGCCATCAACAAAAAGCATCGGGAAATACTTTTTGTTCGTGAAACCAATGAACATATTGCTATTTGGGAAGGTGCAAAATTGACCAAGGAAAAGGCGACCGAGGTATCAGGCATAGAAACCATATGTTGGTTGCAAGAGTTTGACAAGATATTCTTTGACCTAATGACCGAGGCGGAAACAATATATTTTAATACGAACGAACATTACAGACAAGCGGTAGAAACACAAACGCGTGAGGACCGCTTTATAGAAAAATGTAAGCAAGAATACCCTGCGCACAAAGTTGCAAAGAGTAATCCTATCCTTCAGGAAATAAGAGGAATAAAAGAACCTGAAGAATTAGAACTTATGCAAACCGCCTGTAACATAACAGAAAAGGGTTTCCGTAGATTACTTGGCTTTGTAAAACCAGGGGTCATGGAATATGAAATTGAAGCGGAATTGGTGCATGAATTTATAAGTAACCGCTCTAAAGGTTTTGCCTATCCGCCTATTATTGCCTCTGGAAACAATGCTAATGTGCTGCACTATTTGGAGAACAATAAGCCCTGTAAGGACGGTGATTTAATTTTAATGGACGTAGCCGCGGAATATGCCAATTATTCAAGTGACTTAACTAGAACCATACCGGTAAACGGTAAATTTACGAATCGCCAAAAAGAGGTTTATAATGCTGTATTACGAGTTAAAAATGAGGCAACAAAAATGCTGGTTCCCGGCACGTTATGGGCAGAATATCATAAGGAATGTGGAAAGATCATGACTTCTGAATTATTAGGTCTAGGTCTTTTGGACAAGGCCGATGTACAAAATGAAAATCCGGAATGGCCTGCATATAAAAAATACTTTATGCATGGTACCAGTCACCATATAGGGTTGAATACACATGATTATGGTGCTTTAAAAACACCCATGAAGGCCAATATGGTATTTACGGTAGAGCCGGGTATTTACATACCTGCGGAAAATATGGGTATACGTTTGGAGGATGATGTTGTTATTCAGGAAAAAGGGGAGCCTTTTAATCTAATGGCGAATATTCCAATTAACGCCGATGAAATTGAGGAGTTGATGAACGCTTAAAACTATACAATGAAATTAGTATCATGGAATGTAAACGGTATTAGAGCTGCCGTTAAAAAGGACTTTGAGAATGTTATAGCAGAATTTGATGCAGATGTTTTCTGTATCCAAGAAACTAAGGCTCAAGATGATCAAGTAGTAGAAGCTTTAAAGAATATTCAGGACTACAAACTTTATACAAACAGTGCAGAAAGAAAAGGATATTCCGGTACCGGTATTTTGACCAAAAGCACACCTGTTTCATTTTCTGGTAAAATGGGAGTTGAGGTCCATGATTTGGAAGGGAGAATTTCACATACGGAGTTTGATGAATTTCATTTGGTCAACGTTTATATCCCTAATAGTGGAAACGGCCTAAAAAGATTGGATTACAGGGCAGAGTGGGATAAAGATTTTACCAACTACCTTAAAGGACTTTCAACGACCAAACCTTTAATCATTACAGGAGATTTTAATGTGGCACATACCGCTAACGATTTGGCAAACCCAAAAAGCAATTACAATAAAACATCTGGGTTTACCCAAGTGGAAATAGACGGATTTGACTATATGTTGAAAGAACTCAATTTAGTGGATAGTTTTAGGAAATTGCATCCTACCACGTTTAATAAGTATACATTTTGGAGTATGCGCGGTGGTGCACGAGGGAGAAATGTTGGTTGGCGCTTAGACTATTTTTTAGTCAGCGAATCTATTTGGGACAAAGTGAAATCTGCAGAGATACATGACCAGATTTTGGGCAGTGACCATTGCCCTATTAGTTTGGAAATAGAGTTTTGAAAATAAAAAACGGCCCTCAAATATGGGCCGTTTTTCATGTGGAGAACTTATAATCTTACATTCCCGGTAAAATTACGCTATCAATAATATGAATTACTCCATTTGATTGATTTACATCTGCAATAGTCACCATAGACATGTTACCGGCTGCATCTTTTAATACTACATTTTTCCCTTTTAACATAGCAGTTAATGTGCCACCATTTACGGTAGTTAACTCAGTTTTTCCTTTACCTTCTTTAATCATCATAACTAAATCCATAGCATTCATTTTTCCAGCAACAACATGGTAAGTCAATACAGATTGTAATTTAGTCTTGTTTTCAGCCATTAATAATGTTTCAACAGTGCCTTTTGGTAACTTATCAAAAGCGGCATTAGTAGGTGCAAATACGGTAAATGGACCGTCACCTTGCAATGTTTCCACTAAACCAGCTGCTTTTACGGCTGCAACTAGCGTTGTATGGTCTTTAGAATTCACTGCATTTTCAATAATGTTTTTATCCGGATACATTTCTGCCCCGCCTACCATTTTGGTTTCCATCATCATTTTATTTTCCATCTTTGTCATTTTTTTGTCCTTCCTCATTTTCATTTTTCCGTCTTGAGCAAAGGATGATGCACTTAGGCCAACTGTTAAAGCTAAAGCAGCAAGGGTAATAGTTTTTGAAATTTTCATAGTTTTATTTTTTAGTACACGCTACTTACGCAACCATTATACATGAGGTTTGGTTTTATCTTCTATTAATTTTAATAGTTGAATCATTAATGCCTAGGACAAGGAAATTTAGCGTTGTACTTTAGAACATAATATCTATAGCTTTTTATGAGCTCAACGACAAAAAAACCAGCTAATGTATCTTTAAATATTACACTAATGAAGAGTATATACTTTTTTCTATTCCTGCCTTTTCTGTTATTCCCACAGACTAAAACGACAGAATTGCCCCAATTGTCAATATCCGAAAATCATAGATTCCTTGTTAGTGCGGATAATGAGCCATTCTTTTGGTTAGGGGATACTGCATGGTTGCTTTTCTCTAAATTAAGTAGGGAAGAGGCAAATCTATATTTAGATGACAGGCTTGCAAAAGGATATAATGTAATACAGGTTATGGTTTTACATAGTCTTGATGTAAAAAACTATTATGGAGATACAGCATTGGTTGATAGTAATATATCCCTCCCATTAACCGTAGCAGGTTCCGAATTTGAAAATAAAGCTGAATATGATTTTTGGGATCATGTAGACTATATAATAGATTTAGCGGAACAAAAAGGACTTTATATGGCTTTAGTACCTGTTTGGGGGACTAATTTTAATAATGGTGCTATTAGTTTAGAAGATGCAAAATTCTACGCAAAATGGGTTTCTGATAGATATAAAGAGAAGTCCAACATAATATGGCTTAATGGTGGGGATACCAAGGGTAATGAAAACTTGGAAAATTGGAATGCAATGGGCACTATTTATAAAGAGAACAATCCGGACAAGTTAGTTACTTTTCACCCTTTTGGCAGAATGAAATCTTCAACATGGTTTCACAATGAAGATTGGTTAGATTTCAATATGTTTCAATCTGGGCATAGACGTTATGATCAGGAAGACCCGGAATTTGGATATGGACAAGATAATTACAAGTATGTAAATGACGATTTTAAATTAAAGCCATTAAAACCAACCATAGATGGTGAACCTGCATACGAAAGTATACCCCAAGGTTTACACGATCCTTCAGAACCTTTTTGGACTGCGGATGATGTAAGAAGATATGCCTACTGGTCCGTTTTTGCAGGTGGATTTGGGTTTACTTATGGCCATAATGCCGTAATGCAAATGCATAAACCAGGTGATAAATCTCCTGCTTATGGTGCAAGGGAATTTTGGACAGAAGCACTTAATGCGGATGGGGCAAACCAGATGCAATATTTAAAAAAACTAATGCTTTCAAAACCTATTCTGGATAGAGTCCCTGATCAACAGTTATTGGTTGGTAAGGAAGGTAGAAAATATGACTATCAAATTGCTACAAGAGGAAAGGACTATGCTTTTATCTATACTTACAACGGAAAGGATATCAAGGTGCGTATGGGGGTAATTGTTGGGGAAAAGATAAATGCATCTTGGTATAATCCTAGAAATGGGGAATATAGTTTTATAGGCACTTTCGCTAATATAGGAACTAAAACCTTTGACCCGCCAGGAAGTAGTAAAGATGGAAACGATTGGATATTAGTGTTGGAACAACTGAAATAACTAGATTGATTTATTTTTTGTTGAAAGTATAATATTGGAACCTACGAACACAGCCAAAGCAGGTAGCACCCAGCCCAAACTATATTGCTGCAGGGGAATCCATGAAAATGTATCTGCTGCTGGTGCTAATGCACTTATACTACCCAAGAAATCAGGTATACTAAATAGTATGGTGGTAACCGTCACCATTTTGAAGACAAAAGGTGCAGCATATTTATCAGGGAGTACATTTAAAAGAATCAGGATTATGGTTAATGGATAAATGAACATTAATGAGGGTACGGCAACCGCAATGATATACCCAACGTTAAACTGACCCATGAGCACCCCCAACACACTACCAATAATTGCCATAAGGGTATAAGCCGTTTTAGATTCCTTAAACCTTGATGCTACATAATCTGCCGTGCCGGTCACTATACCGACCGCTGTGGTAAAGCACGCCAAACCGACCAATATACTCAAGAACAAATTACCAATATTCCCCAAACTCTGTTTTGCAAGGCCAGATAAGATTTCTGTCCTAGTGGTCTCCGCGTTAAAAACCGTATGTGACAATGCCCCGGAAAGAATTAAACCCATATAAATCAAGAACAGCGATAAACCGGCAAACCAGGCAGCGTTCCTAATCAATGTTTTCTTTTCATCATACCTTGCATCAACATATTTTAGATTGATAGATATGATAATGACCCCACCCACGACTACGGCGCCAATGGCATCAAAGGTTTGGTAGCCTTCCAAAATACCGTTGGTAAAGGGGCTTTCAATTGTTGTACTCCCAAATTCAAACGGAAATGAAAAAACCGTTATTCCAATGACCAATAGCAAGATAATGATTATTGCTGGGGTTAAAATCTTGCCGAGTATGTTCAAAATTTTGGAACGGTTTAAAGCAAATAGTAAGACCAGGCCAAAATAAATACTACTGGTATACCAAGAAGAAATTTCCCAATAGGGCTGTATAGCCATTTCGTGTGTAACGGAAGCTGTTCTAGGGCTAGGGAGGGCTATCGCAATTGCATAAATGAAAAATGCATAGATCAAGCTGAACAAAGGTGACACCTTATTGCCAAAATCTATAAGTGTTCCCTGTAATTTTGCATGTGCCAAAATACCTAATACGGGTATCACTACGGCAGATAATCCAAAACCTATAGTTACTATGAGCCATTGATTTCCAGAATTAAAGCCCAATAATGGGGGTAAAATTAGGTTGCCCGCCCCAAAAAAAAGGGAGAATAGGGCAAAGGCGGTTACAAGGGTTTCCTTCTTTTTAAACATAGATGCAATTTAAGTGAAAGTTTATTAAATAACAGACCTGCCAAGGATTTAGATGATTCAAGACACCAAAAAAAAGAAGGTTGACAACAGGATAGGTCAGACTCACAACAAATAGTGGTGCAGTTCTTTAATATACAGTACATTAACATTAAGAAATTAAACTTATGTCAATTTCTTACTAGTAAACCTAATTATAAACCGCATATTTTAGATTACCCAGATTGTAACCTTTGCACCAAAAAACCTACAGCATGAAAAAATTATTCTGCAACATTTTCGGCCATCATTACTCCATTTCTAAAAAAGTAACCTCCCACATTAAAGAGTACAAGTGTATTCATTGCCAAAAACAAGTTACTACAGATGTAAGTGGCAACCTTTCTAGTTTAACTCCAGAATTACAGGATATCAATAGGACATTAGAACGTATTTACCAGAGAAGGCATACTGCTACACAACAAGTAGCATAGCACTAATTTACGCAAAAGAGTTCCAGCCCTGAGCGGTCAATGGAATTTTTGTATTATTCCTGGAAATTAAGAAAGCACCTTCATTTTCTCCCGTCGTATGCCCCACAACGGTAAAATTAGGATTGCCCTTTATTTTTGGGAATTCTTTTTGGTCTATGGTAAACAGCAATTCATAATCTTCGCCACCACTTAAGGCTACCAAGGTACTATCCATTTTAAATTCCTCACAGGCAGATATTACAGTTGGGTCAAGTGGAATTTTATCTTCATATAAATCTATACCTAGGCCACTACTTTTGCTTAAATGCAATATTTCAGATGATAGTCCGTCGCTAATATCGATCATGCTGGTAGGATGAACCTTTAATTTTTTAAGGAGATCTGGAATGTCTTTTCGTGCTTCAGGCTTTAACTGCCGTTCTACAATATAAGAATAGGGCTCTAGATCGGGTTGACTATTGGGGTTTACCTTAAATACTTCTTTTTCCCGTTCTAAGACCTGTAGTCCCATATAGGCTGCACCTAAATCTCCCGTTACGACCAAAAGGTCATTAGGTTTGGCACCGGAGCGGTAGGCAAGGCTAGATTCTTCCGCTTCTCCTATGGCCGTTACACTAATGAGCAACCCTGTCTTTGAAGACGTGGTATCCCCGCCCACTAGATCTACATTGTACATTTTACAGGCCGTGGCAATACCGGCATATAATTCTTCCAGGGCTTCTAAAGGAAATCTATTGGACACCGCAATGGATACGGTTATTTGTGTAGCCGTTGCGTTCATTGCATAGATATCGGATAAATTTACCATGACCGCTTTATACCCTAAATGTTTTAACGGCATATAGCTGAGGTCAAAATGCACACCTTCAATTAATAGATCGGTACTGATCACAGTTTTTTTGTCCTTGAAATCTAACACGGTAGCATCATCGCCTATACCCTTAATGGTTGACTTCCGGGAAATCTTGAAATCCTTGGTAAGATGTTCAATTAAGCCAAATTCCCCTAATTTTTCCAGTGATGTTCTTTCTTGGTCTTTGTTTTCTAGCATGCTGCAAATTTAAGAAGTAAATACAAGATAAAAACCAAAAAAAACCGGGGCATTAGTGCCCCGGTTCATTATTAAAATCAATTAGAAGCAAATTAACGGTCTAGCCTAAGGAGTACCCTTCCCTATAGGTTCTTTTTACATATTTATTGGCCGGTTCAAAATTGGTGATCTTCATATTTGCTGCATCCCACTGTAAGCGTTTTCTGCCATAATATTGCTTGCCTCCGCCCCAAAAGCTTTGGTTTTCCACGGTAGGGTCTACTTCAAAATATGATTTCAATGCTAAATTACCAATTAGAATACTTTCCGTAAACGGACCGGCATAGTCAAAGGAGGAGCTGGTTTCTGCATTGCCATACCCTGCCATACATGCATTTACCCATTGTAAATAATGGCCTTCCGGTACACGGGCAATGGTTTGCTCTACTTCAAACTGTTCGTTGAGACTTAATGGCAATAACCTTGGGTTGGCGCCATAACAATCTGCCATTAGTTTTCCTTTAGTACCTATAAATAGCACGCCGCCATCCCAATTTCCTAAGGCTTCATCATCCCCTAGTTCCTCTGGGCGCTCAGGAAGTAGTCCGCCATCCATCCAAGTAACCTTTATTTTGCCTTTGCCATCGGTTCTTGGATAGCTAAGATGGATTTTGCTGGAATTTGGAAAACTTTTTGGATAATCCTTGTATTCAAAATTCCCTTTGAACGAATCCGATACACTGCACTCTACGGTATCCGGATAAAGAATAGGTAAAATTCTATAAACGGGGTCCATAATATGGCATGCCATATCACCTAAGGCACCCGTACCAAAATCCGACCACCCTCTCCAATCAAACGGTAAATACGCATCATTATAATCGCGCATTGCCGCAGTGCCTAGCCAAAGGTCCCAATTTAGACCTTTAGGTATTCTATCTTTTTTGGTAGGTGTCTGCAACGCTTGGGGCCAAATTGCCCTATTGGTCCAACATTTTACGGTATGGACATCACCTATAATACCTGTATCATAAATCTCCTTCATTTTACGGACCCCATCTCCAGATCCGCCCTGGTTTCCCATTTGGGTTACCACCTTGAATTTTTTTGCAGCTTCGGTAAGCATTCTGGCTTCCCAAATATCATGGGTCAACGGTTTTTGAACATATACATGCTTGCCCATTGCCATTGCTTGGTATGCTGCCACCGCATGGTTATGGTCTGGTGTAGAAACGGAAACGGCATCAATATTACTGCCTTCCTTCTCTAACATTTCCCTAAAATCATTATAGTAACTGGCCTTGGGAAAAGCTTCTCTAGATTTAACGGCCTGCCTATCATCAACATCGCATAATGATACAATATTGACATTTGGACTTTCTGCAAACGAAGCAATATCACTTTGTCCTTTGCCACCTGCGCCAATACCGGCAATATTCAGTTTATCGCTTGGCGCAATAAACCCTGTTCCACCCAATACATGTCTAGGTACGATCATGAATCCGGCTGCGGCCATACCGGTATTTTTCATGAATTTTCTGCGCGAACTTTTTTTAATGTGTGTCTTTTTGTTTGACATAAGGTAAACTTGTTTTTGTTGTTAGTTGATTTGATCATCAAGATAATTTAATTATAGCAATTATATGGAGCTCAATTCAGTTTTATGATTTTTCATAAAATGCAATTAGTATCTTTAAGTATTGATTTTAAATTAATTGCATGAAAAAGGTTCTTTATCTTTTAACATTTTTTGGGTTTTTTGGTTGCTCTTCTGATAATGAGCCTATTGAGAATAATGTACCCGATGTTGTTACACCTACATCCATACCTTGTGAAAACGGTATGGCGGGAATATACCCTTGTAATGGGTATGATTTTTTGGCCAATATTAGTTTGGAAACGATGCAGGCGGCTTCGGGCAATGATATTTGGGGGTGGACAGATGTTGAGACAGGAAAGGAATACGCAATTATGGGTTTGGATAATGGTACAGCTTTTATAGATATTACGGATGCCGAAAACCCAACTTATCTGGGAAAATTGCCCACTGCTACCAGTGCAAGTTCTTGGAGAGATGTAAAGGTTTATGGAGATTATGCCTACATCGTTGCCGAGGCCGATAATCATGGTGTTCAAGTGTTCGACCTTAAAAAACTTAGGGGAGTAAATAATCTTCCCTTAACGTTTATTGCAGATGGTAATTATACCGGTATTGGTAATGCTCATAATATCGTAATCAATCCCTCCTCTGGATTTGCCTATCCTGTGGGTACAGATAGGGACGATGACTACAATGGTGGCGTACATTTTCTTGATCTTCAAAATCCAATTGCCCCTCTGACGGCCGGTGGGTGGGGTGTTAACGGGTATACTCATGATGCACAGGTCATTACGTATAGTGGTCCAGATACTGACTATCAAGGTGCGGAACTATTTGTTGGGGCTAATGAAGATCAAGTTGTTATAGTAGATATTAGCAATAAAAATTCCCCTTTGACATTGGCTACTTTGCCTTATCCAAATATTGGTTATACCCACCAAGGGTGGTTTACAGATGACCAGCGGTATTTTATTTTAGGAGATGAATTGGATGAAATCCGTCAAGGTTTTAACACCAGAACTTTGATTTTTGATATGGCGGACTTGGAAAATCCTGTTTTGCACCACACCTATTTAGGTCCTACAAGTGCTATAGACCATAATGGATATGTTTTGGGGAACGAATTTTTTCTAGCTAATTACACTGCCGGAGTCCGTGTGTTGAACATAACCAATATAGGGGACAAGGTAATTACTGAAGAGGCTTTTTTTGATACCTACCCGGCAAATGATAACACCCAGTTCTCTGGTGTGTGGAGTGTTTATCCCTATTTTGAAAGTGGAAATGTTATTGTCAGTGATATTGATGGCGGACTTTTTATCATTAAAAAATCTGAGTGAATATGCGTAAAACAGCACTTATAATCTCTATTATGCTCTATTTTTCTTGTGCAAAGGAAGAAGCGGAAGTAACGTTCAATACTTTGGAATCTTCGTTCAAGGGAGAATTGGAATGGGTTAGAAATTTTGGCGGTAGTAGTGTTGAAAGTGCTCAGGCCATTATAAAGACAAATGATGGCGGCTTTGCAATTATTGGATATACAGGCAGTATAAATGGTGATATTGATACCAAAACCGTTGAAGAAAATGATTATTGGCTCTTAAAGTTTGACCGCGATGCAAATTTACAATGGAACAAAACCTATGGGGGCAGCAAAGATGATATTGGGCAAAGTTTGGCACAGACCAGTGATGGCGGGTTTATTTTAACCGGTTATGCAATGAGCAGTGACGGCGACGCCACTAATAATGAAGGATTTCATGACAATTGGATCGTGAAGTTGAATGCTCAGGGCAATTTGGAGTGGGAAAGTAGTTACGGCTTTTCTGGACATGACCATTCCTACGATATTCTTGAGGCATCTCAGGGAGGGTATTTTTTCACAGGATTTTTGGATATTACATCCGCACGTGCAGATGGTAATACTGAAAAAGGTAATACTTTAACGAGTCATGGCGTAGGTGAATTTTGGGGCACCAAGATAGATGAAGAGGGCAGTGTGCAATGGCGCGGTTATTTTGGAGGAACCAACAATGATCGTGCGCATAGTGTGGTACAGGCAAATGACGGTGGTTTTGTCATGGCCGGTTTTACCGAAAGTGACGATTATGATATTAGTAGCACCAATGGTAGCTATGATTTTTGGGTCGTAAAGGTAGATGCGTTTGGTAACCTGGTCTGGGAACAATCTTTTGGTGGGGAAGGTATTGAGGTTTCCTATGATATTGCCAAAACTACGGATGGCGGTTTTGTGGTCGTAGGCAATACGTTTAGTACTAACGGCGATATTTTAAATAACCACGGTGAATCTGATATGTGGATGATCAAATTGGGTGAAAATGGCAATTTGGAATGGGAGCAGACCTATGGTGGCAGCAAGTTTGATCTGGCACAGGCGGTCGTAGAAAGTATGGATGGCGGATTTTTAATTGCCGGAAACACTAAAAGCAATGATTATGATGCCTCTAACAATATGGGGGAAAATGATATTTGGTTGGTAAAGACCAACCAAACCGGTAATCTTGTTTGGCAGCAATCTTATGGCGGTTCCGGGCTTGATTTTGGTTTTGACCTTATGGAAAACCCAGATGGGAGCGTTTTCGTTGTGGGGGAATCATCAAGTGCCGATTTTAACCCCCTTACCCTTAAAGGTAAATCAGACTTGATCCTTTTAAAAATCAAATAAAACACACCAGATATTCTTATAGGATTCTCCTATGTTGATATACGTTATAATAATGTTAGGTTCTATGGAAAAAACCTACTTATGACGTATATTTGTAAACTATTTAGATTAAATCCAGTTAATTATGATTCAGGTATCAGAAACGGCTAAAAGGAAAGTCATCAACCTTATGACAGAGGAAGGTTTTGACGCGACCAAGGATTATGTGCGTGTGGGTGTTAAGAGCGGCGGATGTAGTGGATTGTCTTATGAATTGAATTTTGATAATAAAAAAGATGAAGCCGATAAGGTCTTTGAAGATAACGATGTACGTATCATTGTAGATAAAAAAAGTTTTTTATACTTAGTAGGTACAGTATTGGAATATTCTGGTGGACTTAACGGTAAGGGTTTCGTCTTTAACAATCCCAATGCACAAAGAACATGTGGTTGTGGTGAAAGTTTTTCATTATAGAATAAAGTAAAACGAGAAAAAGTAAATAGGCAAAGGTTGTTATGTATTGTTCTTTTGAAAATTTAGAAGTATACAAATTATCAAAAGCGTTTAAAGGGGATATCTTTAAATTGCTTGACGGTCAGCCTTATATGTTGCTTAAGGATTATCCAAAGAGTCGCGGAATCCTTTTTATATAATGGATTAAACAGGATATTTTGAAAAAAGAGAATTAATAGAATATAGAGAGCAAATTGCGATAATTTCAAAGCAGCTAGCAAACTATATTAAATATGTTAAGAAGAGATGTGGTTAGTTTTAACTCGTCAACTTTTAACTTATTAACTATGAATATATGGCATATACAGAAGAAGAATTAAAGAAAGAATTGGAAACCAAAGAGTATGAATATGGTTTCTACACTGATATAGAATCTGAAACGTTTCCAAATGGTTTGAGCGAAGAAATCGTTATTGCCATATCCAAGAAAAAGGAGGAGCCGGAATGGATGACGCTTTGGCGTTTAGAGGCTTTTAAGTATTGGAAGGAAATGGTTGAGCCAGAATGGGCAAATGTACATTATACAAAACCCGATTTTCAGGCAATTTCATATTATTCCGCCCCTAAAAAGGCAGACCCCAACAAAACTTTGGATGATGTTGATCCGGAATTGTTGGAGATGTACAAGAAACTTGGGATTTCTGTAGACGAACAAAAGAAACTACAGAATGTTGCGGTAGACATTGTTATGGATTCGGTTTCGGTTGCCACCACGTTCAAAAAGACCTTGGCGGAAAAAGGAATTATATTCTGCTCCATATCGGAAGCCATTAAGGAACACCCTGAACTGGTAAAAAAATACATTGGTTCTGTAGTGCCAAAAAGAGATAACTTTTATGCGGCTTTGAACTCCGCTGTTTTTTCTGATGGTAGTTTCTGTTACATTCCTAAAGGTGTTCGCTGTCCAATGGAACTTTCTACCTATTTTAGAATCAACCAAGCAGGTACCGGCCAATTTGAACGTACATTGGTCATTGCAGATGAAGATAGTTATGTAAGTTACCTAGAAGGGTGTACTGCACCATCTAGGGATGAAAACCAACTGCATGCTGCCGTGGTAGAATTAATTGCCTTGGACGGTGCGGAAATAAAATATTCTACGGTTCAAAACTGGTTCCCAGGAGGCAAGGACGGTAAAGGCGGGGTCTATAATTTTGTGACCAAAAGAGCATTGTGTGAGAAAAACGCCAAAGTTTCATGGACACAGGTAGAAACAGGATCTGCCGTTACCTGGAAATATCCTTCCTGTATCTTAAAAGGAGATAATTCCATAGGCGAATTTTATTCTATTGCGGTCACGAATAATTACCAACAGGCAGATACAGGTACCAAAATGGTCCATATTGGAAAGAACACCAAAAGTACCATTATCTCTAAAGGTATTTCTGCCGGAAAATCTCAAAACAGTTATCGTGGGTTGGTACAGGTGAATAGCCGTGCGGAAGGTGCGCGTAATTTTTCGCAGTGCGATTCCCTTTTAATGGGCAATGAATGTGGGGCACACACATTCCCTTACATTGAGGCCAAAAATAAATCGGCAATGATAGAGCACGAGGCCACAACCAGTAAGATTGGTGAGGACCAAATATTTTATTGCAATCAAAGAGGTATTGATACGGAAAAAGCAATAGCGTTGATCGTAAATGGGTTCAGTAAAGAAGTGTTGAATAAGTTACCAATGGAATTTGCCGTGGAGGCTCAAAAACTTTTGGAAATTAGTTTAGAAGGTTCTGTTGGATAAAGTAAATACACTAATGAGAAATTTTTTAATCATCATAGTTCTGATTTTTGCATTTAGCTGCAAAGAAAATAAGAACGAAACTAAAGCTGAAATCACTTCACAAGAAGTAGTAAAGCCAGAGGTCAAATTATACACTTTTAATGGCGGTACTGTTATGGTCAATAACCTGGAATTATTTTCTCAGGACACCACCTATCAAGGTCAGACCAAGGAATTTGCAGACCCGTTCTATGTTATTAGCCATCCTAAAGGTAATCTCATGTGGGATGCAGGACTTCCTGAAAGTTTAATCGCTATGGATGAACCGTACACGGATCCAAGCGGCGCATTTACGGTAAGTAGAAAAGACTCTGTAGTAAATCAACTAAAACGCATTGGCATGGTGCCAACGGATATTGATTTTATAGCCTTGTCCCATACCCATTTTGACCATAGTGGGCATGCCAATGTTCTTAAAGAGGCTACATGGTTGGTGCAACAAAGTGAATATGATTTTATCACAAGTGAGGAAACCCAAAAGAACAATGCGGATATTTATAACGCGATCAAGGATTTGACCAAGACAAAACCGATTACTGGTGACTATGACGTTTTTGGTGACGGTACCGTTGTCATTAAATCTATGCCAGGACATACCCCGGGACATCAGGTTTTGTATTTGGACCTTCCTGAAAGCGGCCCTTTACTATTAACCGGAGATCTGTATCATTTGTATGAAAACAGAACACATAGAAGAGTACCTATTTTTAATTATGATGTTGAGGAAACATTAAATAGCATGTCCAGTTTTGAAGCTTTGGCAAAGGAGAACAATGCCAAAGTATACATGCAACATTCAAAAGAAGATTTTAATAAAATGCCTAAGGCACCAGAATATTTAAAGTAACATATTATGTTGAAAATTACAAACTTACACGCTAGTGTGGAGGATAAGGAAATACTAAAAGGAATAAACTTGGAAGTTAAGGCGGGTGAGGTACATGCTATTATGGGCCCTAATGGCTCAGGTAAAAGTACCTTGGCATCCGTAATTGCGGGTAAAGAGGAATTTGAGGTTACGGAAGGCACCATAGAATTAAGCGGAGAGGACTTGGAAGACGTGTCACCAGAAGAAAGAGCCCATAAAGGTGTTTTTCTTTCTTTTCAATATCCGGTAGAAATTCCTGGAGTATCCGTAACCAATTTCATGAAAACGGCCATTAACGAATCCCGTAAGGCAAGAGGTCTTGAAGATATGCCTGCAAAGGAAATGTTGAAGTTGATCAGGGAAAAATCAGAATTATTGGAAATAGACCGTAAATTCTTATCGCGTAGTTTAAATGAAGGTTTTTCTGGCGGTGAGAAAAAAAGAAATGAAATTTTTCAAATGGCCATGCTAGAACCTAAAGTGGCTATTTTGGATGAAACGGATTCCGGTCTTGATATCGATGCATTGCGTATCGTTTCCAACGGGGTGAATAAATTAAAGAGTAAGGATAATGCGGTTATTCTAATTACGCACTACCAACGTCTGTTGGAATATATTGTTCCAGATTTTGTACATGTTTTGCACAACGGTAAAATTGTTAAATCAGGTGGCAAGGAATTGGCCTTGGAGCTTGAAGAAAAAGGGTACGACTGGTTAAAGCAAGAAACAGTGGTTTAAAAAATTAGTACTAAGTACAAAGTACTTAGTATAGAGTCCTTATTACTTTGTACTAAGGACTTAATACTAAAGATATATGGATTTAAAAGATAAATTGATTTCTTCTTTTATGGCGTTTGAGAACAATGTGGACGTGGAGCATCCGGTACATGAGGTTCGTATGGCCGCCATAAAGAATTTTGAGGAAAAAGGATTTCCTTCAAAAAAGGAAGAGGCTTGGAAGTATACATCGTTGAACAGTATACAGAAAATAGATTTCAGTATTTTTCCAAAACAGGAAAATACTATAGAGTATAAGGACGTTAAGCGTTATTTTCTACATGAGATAGATTCTTATAAAATTGTATTCGTTGACGGTATTTATAGTTCTTACCTTTCTGAAACTACACATGATGGAGTAGACATCTGTTTAATGAGTTCCGCGTTGACAAAGCCAATGTATAAGCCCGTTATTGATGTTTATTTCAATAAAATAGCCTCTAAGGACGAATCTTTGACCTCCTTGAACACGGCATTTAGCCGTGAGGGTGCCTATATATACATTCCAAAGAACAAAATGCCGAAAAAACCTATTGAGATTTTACATTTCTCAACGGGTAACGAGGCTTCTTTAATGTTACAACCTAGAAATTTGGTGGTGGTTGAAGAAAATGCCGAGGTTCAAATTATAGAACGGCACCAGAGTTTGACCTCCAACGACATCCTTACCAATGCGGTAACGGAAATATATGCAGATAAGAACGCTATTATAGATTTTTATAAGATACAGAATGATGCTGCCAATGCATCGTTGATAGATAACACTTATATTGATCAAAAGGATAAGAGCGTCGTAAAGGTTCATACATTTTCCTTTGGTGGAAAAATGACACGTAACAACCTTAACTTTTTTCAAAATGGTGAGTATATAGACTCTACCATGAAGGGAATTACCATCTTGGGTGAAAAACAACATGTAGACCATCATACCTTAGTGCACCATATTGAGCCTAATTGTGAGAGTCACCAAGATTATAAAGGTATTTACGGAGATAGTTCAACCGGAGTCTTCAATGGTAAGATTATTGTGGATAAAATTGCCCAAAAAACCAATGCTTTTCAGCAAAACAATAATATTTTAATTAGTGATAAGGCCAGTATCAATACAAAGCCACAATTGGAGATTTTCGCTGATGATGTAAAATGTTCCCATGGGTGTACTATAGGACAGTTAGATGAAGATGCATTGTTTTACCTGCAGTCAAGAGGTATTCCACAAAAAGAAGCACGTGCATTGTTAATGTATGCTTTTGCTAATAACGTTCTTACTTCTGTTCGTATTCCTGAGTTAAAGACTAGAATAAATAAATTGATAGCGAAGAAGCTAGGGGTGAACCTTGGGTTCGATTTGTAGACACATTCATTATTTTATTCAATAAAATTAACGGTTCGTTAGGTCATTCTTAACGAACCGTTGTGTTTTCCTACATATTTTTTAGGTTAGTTTGGTCGTATCAATTTAAATCCAACTTAATATGAAAAAATCTTTACTTGTAATGTTTTTGGTAATGTGTACATATTGCGTTAGTGCGCAAAACAAGAAATGGAGTGTAGAAGCTAATTACCCCGTCAATGTTTCTGAAAATGATGGAGACATCGAATTAAACGGTATAATTGATCTGGGAATAAAATACCGGTTTATGGATTTAGGAGCTGTTCAATTAGGAGCTGGCTTAAATACTGCTTTGTTAAGGAACGAAGATAATTTTATTTACGGTGGTCCAGGATTTGAGAATCGAGAATTTAATTACGAAGCAAAGCAAATATTGGTTCAGCCAAAACTATTTGCGGAATTGGCTATTCCAGGATTGGCAAGACTAAAACCTCAAATAGCTCTGGGATATACGGTTGCGGTAGACGATTATTATTATAATGACGGGGGTAATGTAGAGGCGGACTATTCAAATACGAATGGGGGTTTAAATTTAAATTTGGGGATTTCCTATGACCTTTCCAGTCGCTTTTTTATACAAGTGCAATATGATTATCTGAACGTACATAAGAAAGGGGAGGAAACTAGGAACGATCAAACGTATTCTTATGATTTCAAAGAAAAAATAGGTTTGTTAAAAGCTGGTTTAGGATTCCGATTTTAAAATGAAATAGTGAGACTTTAATACAAAAGGAGCGGTACAATACCCGATATGTTTTCATTATCGGGTATCTTTGTATATAAGAAGATTGGCTATGTTAGATATTAAAAAAATAAGGGAAGATTTCCCAATTCTTAAGCGTGAGGTAAATGGCAAACCGTTGGTCTATTTGGATAATGCCGCTACATCGCAAACCCCGCAACAGGTTATAGACACTATTGTAGATTATTATCAAAACTACAATGCAAATATACATCGTGGGGTGCATACGCTTTCACAAGAGGCTACCGATAAATATGAGCAGGCAAGATTAAAGATTCAAAAACATTTTAATGCGGCCAAGTCATATGAAATCATATTTACTTCAGGTACAACACATAGTATTAACCTTGTGGCAAATGGATTTTCGTCTTTAATAAAAAAAGGGGATGAGATATTGGTATCCGCAATGGAGCACCATTCCAATATTGTTCCATGGCAGATGTTATCTGAACGTACCGGAGCCATTTTAAAAGTAATTCCAATGAACCAAGAAGGGGAATTGCGAATGGATGTTTATAACGAATTACTTTCAGATAAAACTAAACTGGTTTTCTGTAACCATATTTCTAATGCCTTGGGAACTATTAATCCTATTAAGGAAATTATAGATAGGGCCCATAGTGTTGGTGCTGCGGTATTGATAGATGGTGCGCAGGCCACACCTCATTTAGTGCCTGATGTACAGGCTTTGGATGTCGATTTTTACACGTGTTCCGCTCATAAGATCTGTGGACCAACAGGGGTTGGCATGTTATATGGCAAGGAAGAATGGTTAAATAAATTACCCCCATACCAAGGCGGTGGTGAAATGATTGCAGAAGTCACTTTTGAAAAAACTACCTATGCGGATTTACCCCATAAGTTTGAAGCAGGTACGCCTAATATTTGTGGTGGTATAGCTTTTGGGGCGGCATTAGATTACATGAATGCTATAGGCTTTGATGAAATCGCAAAATATGAGCATGAGCTTTTGGAATATGCTACGCAAGAATTAGAAAAGATAGACGGACTAAAAATATACGGTACGGCTAAGGACAAAACTTCTGTAATATCATTCAATATAGAACATATTCACCCTTATGATATGGGAAGTATTTTAGATAAACTGGGTATTGCCGTGCGTACAGGTCACCATTGTGCACAGCCAATAATGGATTTTTATAAAATACCGGGAACGGTTCGTGCAAGCTTTGCCTTTTATAATACTAGAGAAGAAGTTGATGTACTGGTTACAGGGGTGTTAAAGGCTAAAAGCATGTTGTTGTAGAACAATAACTTATAGAGTGTCATAACTGTTGAAACTCATCATTTGTTATCGTATTTTTGTAGAAAATTAAGCAATGGACATTAAAGAGATACAAGAAGAAATTATCGATGAATTTTCCATGTTCGATGATTGGATGCAGCGCTATGAGTATATGATAGAATTGGGTAAATCCCTTCCATTGATCAAAGAGGAGTACAAAACCGAGGATAATATCATTAAAGGGTGCCAGAGCAAGGTATGGGTGCATGCAGAGCTAGAGGGCAATAAGTTGGTTTTTACTGCAGATAGCGATGCTATTATTACAAAAGGTATCATAGCTATCTTGATCAGGGCCTTCAGCAATCAAAAGCCGCAGGATATTTTAGATGCCGATACCCAGTTCATAGATGAAATTGGTTTAAAGGAACATTTGTCTCCCACTAGGGCCAACGGCTTGGTAAGTATGATCAAGCAGTTAAAATTATATGCAGTGGCATATCAAACACAAATTGAAGAATAAAAATTATGAGTGAAGAAAATATAGCGGAGGGTAGTGCGGAATTAGGTGAAAAAATAGTAAGGATTTTAAAGACTATTTATGATCCGGAAATTCCTGTGGATATTTATGAATTAGGTTTAATTTATGATGTTTTGGTCAATGAGGACAACGAGGTTAAGATTTTGATGACCTTGACTTCGCCCAATTGTCCCGTAGCGGAATCCTTGCCTGCAGAAGTAGAGGAAAAAGTAAAATCATTGGATGCCATTAAGGACGCCGAGGTAGAAATAACTTTTGATCCACCTTGGACACAGGATTTAATGAGTGAAGAAGCCAAATTGGAATTAGGCTTGCTTTAACTCTAACAGGCGGTAAGGATTAAAGTATAAAACAAGCGGGGTATGCAAGAGGAAATTGTGAACAGAGTAGCGCAGAGCAAACTCATTACCTTTAATTTAGAGGATTATTATCCTATTGGCAATAGAATGGTATTGGATATCAAAGATTGGCTATATGAAGGTTTTATTCTAAAGGAAAAGGAGTTTAGGGCACATGTAGCACAGCATGATTGGTCCCAATACAACAATGCTTATGTGGCTATGCACTGTTCTACAGACGCTATAGTTCCTGGCTGGGCATATCTGCTATTGTCCATGAATTTAAGTCCGTTTGCTAAAAAAATTGTTCAAGGTAGCCTGGTAGATTTGGAGACACTGTTATATCAATCTATTCTTGATACCATAGATTTTACGGAGTTTCAGGATAAATCGGTAATCATTAAGGGCTGTACCAAAAAAGCTGTACCACCTAATGCATATATAATTCTTGCCGCCAAATTACAGCCGGTAGCAAAATCGGTCATGTATGGCGAAGCATGTTCGGCCGTGCCCTTATACAAAAGAAAATAACAAAATCCTATTTAGAGATTTTGTTTACAATACTTACCTTTGCGCCACTATAAACTATAAACTATAAACATTAATATCATGAAGAAGATTGTTTTAACTCTAGCTTGTGCTTTGGTAGCAAGTATTGGTTTTTCACAGACCGAAGAGGAACTTAAGGCGCAAATAGGACCAAAGAAAGATTCTATAGCGGCAATTCAGGGCAGAGTGGATGCCTTACAAGGGCAAATAGATAAATTACCAGGATGGAAAAAAGGTGCTTTCGGAACTATCGGTGCCAACATCAGCAGCTTTAATAACTGGTATGGACAAGGCACTCCAGACCTGTCTTCAGGTAATATTGGAGTAACCATGAACGCATTTGCGAATTTGACCGAAGAAAAATTCTTTTGGAGAAATTCTGGAAACATTAACTTGGGCTGGGTAAAGTTTGACGATAAGAACGATCCAACCGATGACGATAGCTTTAAGCAAGGTACAGATGTATTCAACATTACATCGCTTTACGGAAGAAAATTAAGCGAGAAATTCGCCATTTCAGGTTTAGGGGAGTACAGAACTACCATTTTGAACAATTTTAATGATCCTGGATACTTGGATTTAGGTGTTGGTGCTACATGGACCCCAATTGCAGACCTAGTAGTTGTTATCCACCCATTGAACTACAACTTTGTATTCAGTGAAAACGATGCGGTTTTTGAGTCTTCTTTAGGTGCCAAAATCGTTGCCGATTATACAAAGAAAATAGGAGCGGTTAATTTTAAATCTAACCTTTCTATGTTCCAAAGCTATAAGAGTGGAGACCTTTCTAACTTAACTTGGATCAATTCATTTGGTTACACCTTATGGAACGGTATAGGACTAGGTTTTGAATTTGGACTACGTGACAATAAGCAAGAAGCATTAAACTATGCGTTGACAGGTCCTAACCCTGTAGCAGGCGCTACATTTGACAATGTGGACAACAAATTACAAACTTACTTCTTAGTAGGTTTGAACTATGCTTTCTAAGAATTACGGATATATATAAGTATAACAATGAAAAAGCCCTCTTTAAAGAGGGCTTTTTTAGGTTAAGTAATTATCGTAAAATTTGGGATTTTACTTTTAGTTTTAAATAAGTTAAATATCGATTTGGGGTCAACACTTATACTTAAACACAAGGTAAAATTAGACCAATACTTTAGTTGTCGATAATTTATGTTGTGAACCAACTTTAATCTGTGGTGAAATTTATCAATGGTTTAATTTCATCGATGAACTGCACTTTTCATATTATAATTGGCATTTAGTACTCATCTAAATGCTCAGGGTACAAAAAGTTGTTGTAAGGAAAACGGGTAACATGAATGTCCCTGACTTCATTATAGACCCTTTTCCTGAACTCATCCAAGTTCTCTTTGTTCAGCGCAGATATGAACAGGGCACGATCCCCAACTTTTTCCATCCAGGTATTTTTCCAATCTGCAATGGTAAAGTGCTTTCCGGTGCGTTCCGTAATAAGATCATCCTCATCTATGGTTTCATACTCATACTGATCGATCTTATTGAACACCATAATGGTTTTCTTTTCTGAACTTTTAATTTCTGAAAGGATTTTGTTTACGGATTCTATATGTTCCTCAAATTGAGGATGCGAAATATCCACCACATGTAAAAGCAAATCGGCTTCCCTAACCTCATCCAATGTGCTTTTAAAGCTTTCAACTAGTTGTGTAGGTAATTTTCTAATGAATCCTACCGTATCGCTCAGTAAAAACGGTAAATTGCCTATGACCACTTTTCTTACCGTGGTATCTAATGTGGCAAACAATTTGTTCTCCGCAAACACATCACTTTTGCTAATGACATTCATTAAGGTAGATTTGCCTACGTTGGTGTATCCTACAAGGGCAACCCGCACTAAAGCACCACGGTTACCCCTTTGGGTCTCCATTTGACGATCGATCTTGCTAAGTTTCTTTTTCAACAGGGTTATACGGTCCCTAACGATACGCCTATCCGTCTCAATTTCCGTTTCACCGGGTCCACGCATACCTATACCACCTTTTTGTCGTTCAAGGTGTGTCCAAAGTCCTGTTAGTCTTGGCAAAAGGTATTCATATTGCGCCAATTCTACCTGCGTACGAGCATAGCTTGTTTGTGCCCTTTGTGCAAAAATATCCAAGATCAAACTCGTACGGTCAATGATTTTACAACGTAATTGTTTTTCTATATTACGCTGTTGACCTGGGGTAAGTTCGTCATCAAAAATGACAGAACCTATTTCATGTTCATCAACATATTTTTCTATCTCTTCCATTTTACCCGTTCCAATCAAAGTTTTAGGATTGGGAACATCCATACGTTGGGTAAAACGTTTATAAACTTCACCACCTGCAGTATAGGTAAGAAATTCCAGCTCATCTAGATATTCCTTTACCTTTTCCTCATTTTGGTCTTTATTGATTATCCCAATAAGGACCGCTTTTTCATAATCTGTTATCTTCTTTTCTATCATAATAATGTAAAGTGCAAAATTAAGCATTTAGCTATAAGCCATTTCGTATTTTTATTGATTCAATAAAAAGTTACATGCGCATTCCCTTTTTTAAGAAAAAACCTAAAAAGCAACAATATACCGTGGCATTCTACAATGTAGAAAATCTATTTGATCCACGACGAAATTCTAAGATTTTGGATAGCGATTATACCCCAAATGGAGTAAAAAAATGGACATTGGAACGCTACCAGCGTAAATTGAGAAAATTAGCGAAGACCATGGTCAATATTGGTGATGATGGCCATCCTTATCCACCGGCTATTTTGGGTTTGGCAGAGGCAGAGAATAACCAAGTACTTAAAGATTTAGTGGATACTGATCCCTTGGATGACTTAGGATATGGTTTTGTGCATTTTGATTCTCCAGATGAACGGGGTATAGACACGGCATTGATCTATAGAAAAAAATTTTTTAAGGTACTCCATGCGGAACCACTCGCCCTATTGGTAGATAATGCCGGCGGAATCAGGGACACTACAAGGGATATTCTGTACATAAAGGGGGAGTTCAATAATGAGTTAATGCATATTTTCATTAATCATTGGCCTTCCAGACGTGAGGGAGATGTTGCCACAGCTTATAAGAGAATAGCTGCCGCAGAAGAAATAATTGCGCGTATGGAAATCATTAAACAAACAGAGCAAGAACCTAATGTCATTGTAATGGGTGATTTCAATGATGATCCATCATCAGAAAGTGTACAAGTGCTTAAAAATAAAGGTGGACTCTTTAATCCTATGGAAAGTTTGCATATACCTAATAGTCAAGGGTCTTCTATTTATAACATGAAATGGAATCTATTTGATCAAATATTAATTTCCAGTTCATTCTTTAATTATGAGAAGGGCACGCATAGTTTTGATAACGCCGGTATCTATAACCATAAATCGTTAATGGAAAAGAAAGGGAAATTTAAAGGTACACCTTATAGAACTTTTGTGTCCCATAAATATATGGGAGGATATAGTGATCATTTTCCGGTTTATGCAATGTTTACCTTCAATACTTGAACATTTAATTGAAAGAAAATACTTACACATCGAAAAATTGAAGTTTCACAACAACTTACCTATATTATAAAGGCATTTCGTCGAATAAATTCCATCAATCGAGGATGGTAGTAAAAGGATTATATATTTGTAGTCCAAATCTTACATTACTATCAACCTATGAATGTCAATTCGCAAACCTACCACAGTTTTACCATACTCCTTGTATGCTGTGCCATAATGTGGGGTGTGCAGATTGTAAGTGCCCAAACTGTGGATCAGCGTTTAAAGATAACAGCTGGTACCAATATTACTAGTTTAAATAATTTCAAGTCCACTTTAAAATACGAATATGAAGCCAACACAGTGCTTTTGCACAAATTGGCAGAAAAAAATAATTGGAAATTAACGGATACTTTGGCCAATGGTCAAAAAGTTGCCTTACAGGAAATAGGTGATGACGGCAGTCCATTATATTATGAGACTTTTGCAGACGAGGCAGGTCTAGTATCTAGGGCTACCACATTGAATACGAACGGTCTTTTAGGATTAAATCTGGACGGAGAAAATTTAGAAGTAGGTGTTTGGGACTCTGGTATAGCCTTAAGCGATCATGTGGAATATACATCAAGAATGCATGTTGGGGATGAAGGTGCTGAGGTTGATAAACATGCTACCCTTGTCACAGGAAGTATTATCTCAACAGGTATTAAAAGGGAAGCAAAAGGGGTTGCCAATAAGGCAAAGGTGATAAGCCATGATTGGAGCAGGGATAAAATTGAGGTTGCCGAAGCAGCGGCCAATGGTATGTTATTGTCCAATCATTCCTATGGAATAATGGCGGATCGGGTACCGGATTGGTATTTTGGAGCCTATACCAAAGTTGCACAGGATTGGGACAAGATCATGTTCAATGCTCCTTATTATTTAATGGTTTCAGCAGCTGGAAACGCCCAAAAAAGTAATGATAATGCTTCACCATTATTTGGTCGGGACAATGATGGCTATGATGTATTGTTGGGTTTTACCTTAGCCAAAAATGGTATTACCGTTGCAGGAGCAAATTCAGAAATAGACAAACATGGCAACTTGAAAAAAGCCAGTGTATCCGCATATAGTAGTTTTGGTCCCGTGGATGATGGTAGAATAAAGCCTGATCTTGCCGGTAACGGTTCTTCTATTCTTTCAACGGATTCCTATAGTACTACTAGTTATAATTTATCCTCAGGAACTTCTATGGCCACACCTGGCGTTACCGGATCTTTGTTACTGTTACAACAGTATCACGAAGAGCTGTATGGTTCCTATATGCGTGCAGCTACTTTAAAAGGATTGGCATTACATACAGCCGATGATGTTGACGCGCCAGGGCCGGATTATAGAATGGGCTGGGGTGTCATGAACGCTAAAAAAGCTGCGGAGCTTTTATTCAATAAAGATTATAATAGTTATATAACAGAAGAAACATTAGCGAACAATACCGTTTTTTCAATGGAAATACAGGCAATGGAAGGGGAGACCCTTAGCGCTTCTATCTCTTGGACTGATATGGCCTCAACTTTTGTCAACAAAGGAGAGCTGAACAATACCATGAAAGCCCTTGTCAATGATTTGGACATTAAAATTACCAAGGATGGAAAAACGTTTTTACCGTGGAAACTTAATCCGGGTGAAGCTAGCAGTAATGCTACCAATGGCGATAATGCTGTGGACCCATTTGAACGAATAGATATTCCTAACGCCCGTGGTAATTATACCATTACCATTACCCATAAAGGAAAACTGCAAAATGAATTTCAGGAATTTTCCTTAATTCTTAGTGGTGTTCAAATGAATGCTTGTAGTGTGGAGGCACCACAGGAAATTGAAATTGACACCGTAGATGAGGCTCGTTTAAATTTGACATGGGAGCAGAATAATGATGCCCTATACGAAGTGCAGTATAGAGAAACAAACCAACAAGAATGGATTACAGAATATGTAAATGAAAATAGTTTTGCTTGGGAAGGATTGAATTTGGAGCACACCTATACCTTAAGAATTAGATCGTTCTGTTCACAAAATGTTGCTTCTGAATTTGGTTATGCCATGACATTCACCTTTAAAGGGGCAGAAACCGTTTTGGAAAGCTTCAATACATTGAACATTGCACCAGAGCTTTCATTCAATGTATTTCCTAACCCTGCTTTTAATGCAATTCAATTAAATTTAAACACTACCGATACTACTATGTATAGGATTGTTAGTACCAGTGGTGTAGAATTAAAAATGGGCAAGGTTCCCAATTCTAGGATAGACGTATCCGATCTACCACCGGGTTTATATGTTTTGCAGGTTCAGGATTTTGGACTTAAAAAAAGTGCCAAATTCTATAAGTATTAATTTATTTAATTCGTCTGGATTGTGTTGTAAACGATAATCCTTGTTGACCAACGGTAGAATTCATTACCCCTTCAAATAAAGGTTCCGGGCATTCTTTTGGCGCATGCCATTCAAATATAAAATTTGAGCCTGTACCACCTTCAACATCCATCTCATCAATAATGATTTCTACGGTTTCCAAAGGAGCCAAATATATAGGATGGTTAAAGTAATTTCTCAACGAAGTACCATGGGTGTCAAAATACTCGGCTTTTGTCAAGTATATGGTGTCAATATCGCTGGTATTACGTAAACTTACCATAGCGGTTAAATTATGGGTCTTGTGTTCAGAACTGCTATAAATTTGGGAGTAAATGGACAAGTATGATTTTCCATGCTCTAAAGAATCCATAGCATTTATGGTTGCCTTTCTCTTTGTCCAGTTTTCAGGATTTATAGAGCTTATTTCCTTTTCTTGCACACAACTTGCTACTAAGACAATTACTGAGAATAATAAGATGCATTTTTTCATAAATAGGACTCTTTTAAAACAATGATGGTATAAACAAAATTACGTCATTCGTCATGTTTTTATATCGTTGGTTGCTTTTTTTAACTCTAAACTATTAATTGGCTACTTTCTTTACTTCGTTATCTTTTAAAATTGCTTGATTTCTTAGTCGTAGATAAACTTGGGCAGTGGTCAGTACATCTAATTCACAATAGGTAATTATACGTTTTAAATCGTTTTGTTGATAATAGACCCCACGTACCATACTGCCATCAATATCTTCTTTTGGTGAAGGTATGCCCAGTACATGAGCCATTAATTTCAATGACGTATAATGTTTGTAATCTCCAAACTTCCAAAGTTCCATGGTGTCTAAATGTGGAATTTCCCATGGCTTTTTTCCAAATAGGTCTAGTTTTTCCGGTAACGCTATTCCGTGAATAATCATTCTACGGGCAATATAGGGGAAATCGAATTCCTTACCGTTATGGGCGCACAAAACATGCTTAGCGTGATTAAAATGTTCGTCCAATAAATTTTTGAAGTCTTGCAGTAATTTATTTTCTTCTCCGTGAAATGTAGTAATCCTAAAATTTCTTGTATCGCCTTGAAATGTAAAATAGCCAACGGAAATACAGATGATTTTACCAAATTCCGCCCAAATACCGGCGCGTTCGTAAAATTCCTCTGGGGTTATTTCGTCTTTTCTTTGGTACTGGGATTTATGGGCCCAAAGTTCTTTGGTAATGTCATCTAGCTGATCAAATGAACTTTTTTCAGGTACGGTCTCAATATCCAGAAATAGTATATTGTCTAAAGATATCTTGCTTTGCATGTTTTTAAATTACACTAATAGAGCAATTTAAGATACCACTTTATTATAAAATCAGAAAACGGACAGCGTGAAGTCAAATAAAATTAAAGGTGGATAATTTTGTTAAATTATTTCTCCAGTCTTTAAGTTCAGAACAAACTTTGTTGTTTATGTGGACTTTCATGTTCCAAAAGCCATTTTTTCCTATGTAGGCCCCCAGCATATCCCGTAAGCGCTCCATCACTACCAATGACCCTATGGCAAGGCACTACGATCCATAACGGATTTCTACCATTGGCAGAGCCTACCGCTCTTATTGCCTTGGTATCACCTAAAAGTTTTGAAAGTTGGAGATAGGACACTGTTCTGCCATATGGAATTTTTTCAAGCGCTGACCATACCTTTCTTTGAAATTCCGTACCCTGCGGATTAAGTTTCAAGGAAAATTTCGTGCGGGTACCTTCAAAATATTCATTTAATTGGTATACGGCATCCTCCAAGGTTTCAGGAATAATATCTGTAAGAGGTTCTTCTGAATTTAGGATTACGATAGAGGATATCCCTTCTACATCACCTATAATCTTGGCAATGCCCAAAGGTGTAGATATGTATGCGGTATCCTCCATTAAATGCTATTTTTTATCGGGGCTCTCTGCAGGTTTTTCTATAACGCCAGATTCCTTGGCCCTTACCTCCCAATTCTTACGGGCCAAAGCCTGTAAATCTGCTATGTTATCGCTCTCATCCATAATTTCAAGCCCCAATAGGGTCTCAATGAGATCTTCCATGGTCACCAGTCCGCTTACCGATCCATATTCATCTACTACTAAGGCAATGGCTTCCCGTTTTTGGATAAGGGTCTCAAACAAAGTAGGTATAGGGGTACTTCTACGGGTGACCAAGATTTCACGTTTTATTTCCTTTAATGGTATATCACCATTTTGATTGATCATTTCCTCCAAAATATTATCCTTGAGGACAAAGCCGGTAATGTTGTCCATCTTTTCTGTGTAGACCGGAATCCGTGAAAAACGAAGTTTTGGATTATCCTTGAAAAAATCTGCTATGGATTTTTCATCGGAAGCAATTTTCATAACCGCTCTGGGGGTCATAATGTCTTTCACGAGAATATCCTCAAAACGCAACAAGTTTTTTATAATCGTAGATTCCGATTTTTCAAAAACACCTTCCTTATGGGCCATATCTGTCATGGCATGGAAATCTTCCCTACTTAAAACACTACCATGATGTTTGCCGCCGCCAACCATTTTGGTAAATAATCTTAAAAGCCATAGCAGGCCAGTGTATTGTAGACCTATAACCATGATTTTTAGGGTCTTTGCAGAAAAATTGGCCAATTGTTTCCAATAGGTTGCACCTATAGTTTTAGGAATAATTTCCGATGCTACTAATATAAGTATGGTCATAATGGTAGATACCACCCCTACCATGAGGTCCTCCGTGAACTCTACTCCAAAAATTGATCTGCTTTGGTCGCCATATAAATCTGCATACGCCGCTTTGGCCTGTACACCTACCAAAATGGCACCTACCGTATGTGCTATGGTATTTATGGTGAGTATGGCAATTAAAGGTTGATCTACATCTTTCTTTAATTGCTCCAAAGTTTTTGCATAGGTCTTTCCTTCTTTGAGCTTTACGTTAATGAACGTTGGTGTTATACTCAATAGTACCGCTTCTAGAATTGAACATAGAAAGGAAAAGAAAATTGAAATTAATGCGTAGAATATTAATAGTCCCATACGGTTGTTTTAAACATCTAATATATCAATAAATATGCTAAGGTGTGCGCTGTAAAACGTTATCAAATGCCTTATAAAATACTTGCTGTACGGCAGGTCTAATATTTAGGTCATAAATATTCCTGTTTTCCCTAGTTGGGTATACCCTATTGGATAAAAATATATAAATCAGTTCATGCTCAGGATCCGCCCATACAAACGTACCCGTAAAGCCGCTATGGCCAAAACTACCTTGGCCTACTTCTGGTGCCGGATAAGCATTTTGAAGGGTAAAATCCTCATTGTTTAAATAAGGTTTGTCAAAGCCGAGGCCACGCCTATTTCCATTTTCGGGATATTGTACCTTAATAAATTCATTAACCGTATTTTCCGAGATATATCTTTTTCCTGCATAGATTCCTTTTTGAAGAAAAAGCTGCATAATGATCGCCAAATCATCTGCGGTGCCAAAAAGTCCCGCATTACCGGAAATGCCACCTAATAACGATGCATTTTCATCATGTACCCAACCCTTGGTCAGTGTATGCCTATATAGGGTATCAATTTCAGTGGGAACAATATTGTTGGAAAAATTTTTGTTCTTTGGCAAAAAACCAAACGTATGCATACCAAGGGGGCCATAAAATTCTGTTTGTAGGTAATCATTGTACGATTTACCCGTAAGTTGTTCGATCAACTCTGGAAATAGTAAAAATGCCAGACCGGAATAGGTATAAATTTTTTCTTCCGATACCTTTGAGCGGTTGATCATACGATACATCTTCCTATTAAAATTATTCCTTACATAAATATGTTCATATGCTTTGTTTTGGAATTTTATTTTAGGGGAATTTCTTAAAAACCTCTTTTTAAACTTACCGTTATTTTTTAATGTGGTGTTTAAAAATACAATGTACGGTTGAAGGCCTGCCTGATGCGCCAGAATCTCCCTTAGGGTAATGTGTCGTTTGTCTTTTCTTCGTTTCCAAGGTTTCCAATAATTACTGAACGGCTGGTCCAAGTTCAATTTACCATCATCTACCAATTTCATAATTGCCGGCAAGGGTCCTAAAATTTTGGTGACGGATGCTAAATCATAGAGGTCATCTACTTGAACAGGTTGAACGCTATCATAAGTATGATGTCCATATGTTTTATGAAAAATAATATTACCATTTTTGGCCACAAGAACTTGGGCGCCAGGAAACGATTGGTTTTTTATACCATTTGTTATAATGCTATCTACTTGATTATGAATGTATAAAGAGTCTAATTTATAATGCACCAAAGATGATTGTTGTAAGGTGGATGAGGCCGGTAATCTTAATAGCGTAGACAATGAATCTTGGGCAACAAGGGTCTGAAAAAATAAACTTATCAGTATTATAATTGTATTTTTCATTGTTTTATCTAATACTTACCCTAAAATGCGTATTGCATCTTTGGCAAAATAGCTTGCAATAATATTGGCTCCAGCTCTTTTAATGGCGGTTAATTGTTCCATAACCACAGCATCATGATTTAGCCAACCTTTTTCTGCAGCGGCTTTTACCATGGCATATTCACCGGAAACTTGGTAAACCGCAACGGGAACATCAACCTCATTTTTAATTTCACGAACAATATCCAAATAGCACAATCCTGGTTTCACCATAACAATATCTGCACCTTCGTCAATATCTAGCTGAGTTTCGCGAATAGCTTCAAATCGATTCGCATAATCCATTTGATATGAACTTTTGTCTTTGGGTACATTTTTAATATCAACTGGTGCGGAATCCAAAGCATCTCTAAACGGACCGTAAAAGGAACTGGCATACTTAGCACTGTACGCCATAATACCGGTATTTAAAAAACCTTCGTCTTCCAAGGCTTCACGAATACTTATTATACGGCCATCCATCATATCGCTAGGTGCAACAAGATCGGCACCCGCTTTGGCGTGCGATACACTCATTTCCGCAAGGACCTCTACACTTTCATCGTTCAAAATTTGACCATCTGTTACAATTCCGTCATGGCCATATGAAGAATAAGGATCTAAGGCAACATCCGTCATCACCAACATTTCAGGACAGGCATCTTTTACCGTTTTAATGGCCAATTGCATTAATCCGTTTTCATTTAAGGCCTCAGAACCTTTGTTATCCTTTAAGCTATCAGGAACTTTAACAAATAACAACACCGAATGTAAACCCATTTTCCAAAGTTCTTTTACCTCTTTGGTCAAATTATCTAAACTGAGTCGGTAATAATTGGGCATAGAAGGTATTTCTTCCTTAATATCTTTCCCCTCCACTACAAATAACGGTACTAAAAAATCGCTAGGTAAAATAATGGTTTCACGAACCAAGCTGCGTATAGCTTCTGAACTTCTTAATCTTCTGGGGCGTATAAGTGGGTACATAATTCTAATTTTTGTTTCCTTTATTTTTTAGATTCTTGACTTTTTTTAATGATGCTCTTTAACCGTTCTTTTCTTAGCGCAGCTTCCTTCTTCAATTTGTTCTTCTTTCTATCCATGAGCTTCGCATGCTTTGCTTTGTTCAATGTGTTTTTGGCCTTGCCTTTTTTTGCCATATTCGAATATTTATATTCAAACGCTCAAACGCTTTAAAGCCTTAGTTGCTATGCCATAAAACGTGCATCTCTTGAAGTTTTACAAAAATAGGGGAATTTGAAGAATAGCTACAGTGGTTATTACTTATTTTTATGGGCTTAGCAGCTAAATTAATGTTGATATACCTGAGTGTAACCTACCAATAAAAATTACGTGGTATAGGCAAAGTATAATTTTTTGAGATGCTTTTCAGGAATATTAAATTTTATAAAGCCTATACTTCTATTTCACCTACCAAATAACAAACCCCGTTACCGGATATTTTTACTCGGTCTCCATGATATTCGCATTGTATATCGCCGCCACGCTCAGACAATTGTTTGGCGGTCAAAAATGTCTTGTTTAATTTTTTGGACCAATACGGAGTTAAGGTGGTATGTGCAGATCCGGTAACCGGGTCTTCCGGTATACCGCATTGCGGAGCAAAAAAGCGTGATACAAAATCTACTTCGTTACCTTTTGCAGCTATAATGACACCTCTACAATCCAACTGGTTCAACAAATGAAAATTAGGTTGCATGGCTACTATTTCCTCTTGGGTTTCATAAATAAGCATATAATCGGTTTTGCCTTTAAAAATTTCTAACGGCTTTTTTCCAATTGCTTTTGTAATATGTGGTTGTTCTGAAACAGCTGTTAAATCATCGGTAGGGAAGTCCATTGTTAATAGTCCCGAGTCGTTTTTTTGCACCAATAATTCTCCACTTCTTGGAGAAATAAACCGTAGAGTATTTTCTTTGAAACCATAGTAATTATATAGGACAAAGGCTGTTGCCAATGTGGCATGACCGCAAAGATCAACTTCAACTTCTGGGGTAAACCAGCGTAGCTCATAATGATCATCCTTGGCAACGGCAAAAGCAGTTTCGGCTAAATTATTTTCAGCAGCTATCTTTTGCATCACCTGATTATTCAGCCATTGTTCAAGAATGCAAACCGCTGCCGGATTACCGCCATATAATGCTGTGGTAAATGCATCGATCTGGTATATTTTCTGTTTCATGTCTATGTGCTAATCCCAACCAAATTTACGATTTATCTCATTGGCTTTATCAATCCATTTTTTAGGTGCATCAAACCTATATCCAACGTAGAATTCCAAAAAACTGATGGAATCGTCCAGAATTAAATTTTCTACGGAAGAATGGGTCAATAACTGTGTATTCATAGTTACCCCGGTAAAGAATGATGTGCTGTTATAACCTCCTGAGAGCCTGAATATCAGTTGGGCAAGTCCGGTTAACGAAGTTTCGCCAGCAGACTTGGATAGATTAAAACCCAAACCACCAATTCCGCCAGCCGAGACTATATAATTTTCATTGAAAACCCAATTATAGTAATATCCTGGCCCAACCGCAAATTTGAATGAATGTTCTAATTGATTATCCAACAAAGGATCTTCCAGTTTAAATTTTGTATAGTAATAACTAGCGCCTGGAATAAAGCTTCCGGCGCTTTCAGTTTGCCATTCATTTTGAAAACCAATGGCCCGAAAGGAAAAGTCCGAATTAAAAATATAATTTGTACTTCCTCCGATCTTTAAGGTCTTAAGATCGTCTACGGGCAAGGTAATATCCTGTGTGCGGACGAAAAAACCTTTTTGCTTATAAAAATCTATGGTCTGCATGACGTGATCAAAAAACATTCTGGCATTTAGCGTAATTAATTTTGAATCGCCATTATCCTTGTTCTCGGATAAAAAATTGGGAGCATAGCCTAAGTCTAGTTCTAGCGCCCGAAATGACACGGACAAGCCTAAATAGCTTTTGTCATTGGGAATAAACTCTGTTTTGTTCCTGGTTATCTTATCCCTTAGAATAAAACTATTGGACGTGGTCTGTAAATTTACCCTAGTTGTAATTTTGTCCGGGAAGGATAAAATTTTGGAACTGGTTTGGCTTAATAATAGTTGGGAAAAAAGAAGTATGCCTATTGTCGATACAAACTTTAAATCCATTCCTTAGGCTGCTTTAATATAGTTATTAACCGTTCTTCTTCACTATTTTTTTCTGGTTGGTGATCATAGCGCCATTGTACATGTGGTGGCAAGCTCATTAAGATGCTTTCTATACGCCCATTGGTTCTTAGTCCGAATAACGTACCCTTATCATGTACTAGATTAAATTCAACATATCTACCGCGTCTAATTTCTTGCCAATCTCTTTGATGCTGGCTGTATTCAAGGTCTTTACGTTTTATGACAATTGGTATATAACTGTTTAAAAAGCTGTCTCCGACCTCGGTGACAAAATCGTACCAGTTTTGCATGTCCATATCCTCTCTGGCCTTGCAATAATCAAAAAATAGTCCGCCAATTCCTCTTGCCTCATTTCTATGGGTGTTCCAAAAATACTCATCGCACCTTTTTTTATAGGTATCATAAAATGTTGGCTGATGTTTGTCGCATGCAGTTTTGCAGACTTCATGAAAATGTTTGGCATCTTCATCAAAAAGATAATACGGAGTCAAATCCTGACCACCACCAAACCATTGATCTACAATTTCACCTTGCTCATTATACAGTTCAAAATAACGCCAATTGGCATGAACGGTTGGTACCATAGGATTTTTTGGGTGCAATACCAAGCTTAATCCACATGCGAAGAAATTACCTTCCTTCACTTTAAAATATGCTTTCATGCTATCGGGCAATTCCCCATGAACGCCAGAAATATTTACGCCTCCTTTTTCAAACACTGCTCCATTTTCTATAACACGGGTTCTACCGCCACCACCTTCCGGGCGTTTCCAGATATCTTCTTGAAAAGTAGCTTTACCGTCTACCTCTTCTAATTTGGCGGTTATCGTATCTTGAAGTTGTTGTATGTATGCGTAAAATTTATATTTCATGTTCTAAAACGTAAAGTTCCATATCTAACGGTTTTTCGTTAGGTGGGGTAAAGGATTTTTTTAAGGTTTCTTTCCAAAGATAGCCACATTTTTCTGCGACCCTAATGCTGCCGATATTCGTTTTGTGTGCAATAATCCGTAGTGTATGTATATTCGGTAATTGTAGCGCCCATTTAGAAATGGTTTTCACGGCGGTACTGGTATACCCTTTATTGGTTTGGGTATAATCTATGCAATAGGCTAATTCTGCTTCTTTTTTAGCAAGATCAATAGCTTTTACATACACCAGCCCTATTATTTTACGGTTTTGAGGCTCTTTTAGGGTGAATAGATATTCCTCGTTTTTAATAAACTCGCTGACTTTCTTTTCAACAAAGAGCTTGGATAAGGTCGGATTTAAATTTGACGCAAGCGTACTGGGGAAAAATCTGCTTAAGTGATTTTCATTTGCACAGCAAAAATCGCATAATCGCCACCCATCTCGCTCAGATATAGGGTTAATTTCGAAAAAAGGAAATGTAAAGTTACCCATGCTTAATTTAAAGGTTATATTGCCAAATCCTCTTCGGATACAACATTGTATTTGTTCTTACTTTTTTTATACCATAGTGCTAATCCAAAAGTCAAAACTCCTAAGCGACCTATAAACATTAATATAGATAGGATAATTTTACCATAATTGTCCAAGTCTCCTGTAATCCCTGTACTTAGACCTACGGTACCCAATGCAGAAGCTACCTCAAAAAGTATATTCTCAAATTTAAAATTGTTAGTATAGCATACCAGCAGTGTACCCAATACTAATAGAAGTGTATAAAAAATGAAAGTGGATATGGCAATATGTAAGCGTTCACCAGGAATTTTCCTATGCATAAAAGTAACGGTTTTTTTGCCTTGCAAACCACTTTTCATTATTGCTAGAACGGCGGTCAATGTGGTAATCTTGATTCCACCAGCAGTACCGGAAGGAGATGCACCAACATACATTAAAAAAATTATAACCATGAGTAAGGCTTGAGAAAATAGGCCAATATCTACCGTGTTAAATCCTACTGTGGTCATAGCACTCATTGCTTGGAAGAATGATGCCATTAAACGTTCATTTTCATTTATAATGGAGAGCGAAGGCTCTGTAAAATACAGGAGTACCGTTCCCATTGCCAATAAAATTATGAAACCAAAGAAGATAATTTTGGTGGTAAAGCTCAATTGGTGCGATTTATTTTTTATCCATAAAAAGATGTCGGTAACAACAATGAATCCCATAGAACCACAAATGGCAAGCATACTGGTTGTGAAATTAATAAGTCCGTTGTCAAGATATGAGGTAAAACCATTAGGGTCTAGACTAAAACCAGCAGTGCAAAAAGCACTGATACTGTGAAAAATTGATGACCATACTGCATTCCAAAAACTTAACCCTGCACCTTTAAAGGCAACAAAATACAGTATTGCTCCAATAGTTTCCATGACCATTGTAAAAATTGCGACAGATTTTATGAAATCCCTTATATGTAAAGTATTGGGCAATGTAAATTCTGTCTTTAGAATTTTTTGATGCCAATGCGTCATTTTTCTAGTGGTGGACAATATTACAAAGGTGGTAAATGTCAAGTAGCCAATACCTCCCAACTGGAATAAAACCATTATGACCAACTGCCCTAAAAAAGTATATGATTCGGTTAAAGGTACAGTAAGCAATCCTGTGGTTGAAACGGCAGAAGCTGCCGTAAACAGATTATCTACCCAACTAATCGGTGTTTTTTGTAAAAGGGGTATGCACAGTAATATAAACCCAAAAGTAATATAGGTAAAGAACCCATAAAACAAAGTTTGTTGTGGTGTTAAGCCTAATTTAAATTTCTTGTAGGTTTTTCCAATATTTTTGAAATACCCCATACGGTACGTATTAGCCTACTTTATATTCTTTTACGGCGTCAATGAAGGCTTTTGCGTTTTCTACTGGAACATTGGGTAAAATACCGTGCCCTAAATTAACTACATAGCTGTCCTTACCAAATTCGTTGATCATTTGGTGAACCATTTTCTTGATTTCTGCCGGTGGAGAAAGCAATCGGGCAGGATCAAAATTTCCTTGAAGGGTAATTTTGCCACCACTTAAATAACGTGCATTTCTTGCCGAGCAGGTCCAGTCCACACCCAATGCGGATGCACCTGATTTTGCCATATCGCCCAAAGCGAACCAACATCCCTTACCAAATACAATGACCGGAGCCTCTTCTTTTAAAGCATCTATAATCTGCTGAATGTATTGCCAAGAAAATTCTTGATAATCCGTTGGTGATAACATGCCTCCCCAAGAATCGAATACCTGTACTGCATTAACACCTGCGGCTACTTTAGCCTTTAAATAGGCAATGGTGGTATCGGTAATTTTTTGAAGCAATTCATGTGCAACAACGGGCTGTGTAAAACACAATTCTTTAGCCTTATCGAACGTTTTACTGCCTTGACCTTGTACGCAATAGCATAAAATAGTCCAAGGAGAACCTGCAAAACCGATCAAGGGAACTTCATCGTTCAGTTTCTCCTTGGTAGCTTTTATAGCTTCTATCACGTACCCTAAGGTTTCGTGAACATCTGGTACTATAACCCTATCCAGATCTTTCCGGTTACGAATAGGATTCGGTAAATACGGACCAAAATTCGGTTTCATCTCCACATGAATGTTCATGGCCTGTGGTATGACTAAAATGTCACTAAAAAGAATAGCGGCATCCATGCCATATCTACGAATAGGTTGTACCGTTATTTCAGATGCCAATTCAGGGGTCTGACATCTTGTGAAGAAATCATATTTTTCCTTGATTGCCATAAACTCAGGTAAATATCTACCTGCTTGGCGCATCATCCACACTGGTGGTCTTTCTACAGTCTCACCTTTTAATGCTTTTAGAAATAAGTCGTTTTTTAAGCTCATATTCTTTTAATAGCTTTTAGCTGCTAGCCTTTGGCTTTTAGCTATTTTTTATTTTACAAATTAGACCATGGATCATTTTAGATTTTTTTTGAATTAATTCAGAAATTGACCTCAAGTCTCTTATTCTATTGCAACTATGTTAACAGCCAACGGCTAATCTTCATAATCCGCATTCACCAAATCTATAACACTTTCTACCGTTGGTATTTTGGCTACTTTTACTTCTTTGAAATGTTCCCTGGCCGCTTTTGCAGTGGTTTCCCCTATGCAATATGCAATTTTATCTGCCGAATTTTCTTGAAGATAACTTTCAACGTTAGACGGACTAAAAAACATAATACCCTTAACCTCTTTCGGAATTTTTTTACCGGACAATTTGGTTCTATATGCTTCTACTGCATGTACCGTAATGTTATTTTCTTCCAAGATTCTAGGTAAATCTTCCAAACTTAAATTTCCATGAAAATAGGTGACCTCGGTACCGTTTAAATATTCGACTAAATAGTTGGCCAAATCGGTAGCGTTGTTTTCAAAATGTGCATTAATGCCAAATTTCTTTTTAATTAGTCGGCGTGTTTTTCTTCCCACGCAATACATATTTTCAAATTTTAGCTCATCAACACTACTGCTGGTTAAAACAGCCTCTACTGCATTTTTGCTGGTAAATACTACGTTTTTGTGCGCTTTTTTTAAAACGATGGGAGAAATACGGTTGGGACTTATTTTTATAAAATCGTCTGAATCTGCATTTGCTGCTATATTAAGACGTAGCTGCTGTTCATTGGTCAATTTTTTAGTAGAAAAAACATTGATAGGGTTGCCTGCATTGGCTAATTGGGTCATTAGTCTTTTCCCGCCTCTTGCCAATATACTTTTTGCGCAATCAATTCCCAGATTTTGATGTTTTCCTAGAGGAGCGGTCAATTCCGCCTCTAACTTTTTACTTCCATCAACATTTAATAATACCCCTTTTAGCGTAACAATATTTTCTTTGTTAATATAGGATAACGCGCCGATCGGTGCGCTACAACCCCCTTCCAATTCCCTAAGAAATTCCCTTTCCAAGGTAACACAGATATCGGTTTCCTCATGGTTCAGTTGTGCACATGCTTCACGAACTTCTTCATCATCCTCCATGGCTACTACCATAATTGCTCCTTGGGCAGGTGCGGGCAACATCCAAGTTAGTCCTATGGTATTCTCTGGCTCCAAACCAATACGCTCCAAGCCTGCAGCGGCAAAAATGGCACCGTTCCATTCATTGTTGTACAACTTTTCTAAACGGCTGTTTACATTGCCCCTTAAATCTACAACGGTGTGTGTAGGGTATCTGTTAAGCCATTGTGCCTGTCTACGTAAACTACCGGTAGCGATAATGGCATCACGTGCGCCCAAAAACTCTTCATTGTCCTTAAATGCCATGATATCCATGTAATTGCCACGTTTTAGAACTGCGGCCTTTACAATACCTTGCGGTAGGGCAGTGGGTACATCTTTCATGGAGTGTACGGCAATATCAATATCGCCATTGATCATGGCAATATCCAATGTTTTGGTGAAGACCCCCGTAATTCCTAATTCGTACAAGGGTTTATCCAAAATTAAATCTCCCGTAGATTTTACAGGAACTAATTTTACGGTATGTCCTAATGCTTGTAGTTGGTCTTTTACGGTATTTGCCTGCCATAGCGCTAACTCGCTATCGCGTGTGCCTAATCGTATTACTTTACTCATTTCTCGTCCAATTCTAATTGAAAAACTTTTTGGATAAATTCTAAACTTGAATTGGAATCTACCGAGTCATCTTTAAGATGATTTGCAAATTGTTTGGTTATTTTTTGAATGATTCTATTGGTTACGACATCTGCCTGATCTGCATTAAAATTGACCGTTTTTTTAGATTGATAGTCAAGTTCCTCATCTTTCATGGTCTTCAGCTTCTTCTTTAACGCTTTAATGACCGGAGCAAATTTTCTGGTTTCCAACCATTGGTTGAAATCGTGCATTACTTCTTCATTGATCGCTTCTGCTTCTGGAATGAACTGCTTTCTACGTTCCAAGGTTTCATCTGTCATTTGAGACAAATGATCTAAATGAATAACAGTGACATTATCCATGGAGGAGATGGCATCATCCACATTTTTTGGAACGGATAAATCTAAAATCAATAATGGTTTTTTGGTATATATCAGTTCTTTGGTAATCGTAGGTTTTTGTGCCCCTGTGGCCACGACCAGAATATCCGATTTTCTAATTTCTGATTGTAGATCCCCATAATCCTTGACCATAAGGTTAAACTTACCGGCAATTTTCTCAGCTTTGCCTTTGGTTCTATTGATCAAGGTGATGTGCGGATTTTTTGTGTGCTTTATTAAATTTTCACACGTATTGCGACCAATTTTACCTGTTCCAAAGAGTAAGATGTTCTTTTCCGAAACATGCTTTACGTTCTTAAGTATATACTGAACAGAGGCGAAAGCGACCGAGGTTGCCCCAGAAGAAATTTCCGTTTCGTTCTTTATACGCTTGCTGGCCTGTATGATGTTGTTGCACAACCGTTCTATGAACGGATTGGCAATGCCCAGCTCCTTGGAACGCTTAAAACTTTGCTTTAGCTGACTTATTATTTCAAAGTCACCAAGAATTTGGCTATCCAACCCCGTGCCCACTCTAAACAAATGATTAATGGCATCCTTGTTCTTATATACATATGCAACTTCTTGAAAAGCCTCTACCGTACCATTGGAATGGTCGCAAAGTAATTTGATAAGTTGAAAGGGGTGTTGGGCAAAACCGTGCAGTTCCGTTCTATTGCAGGTAGATGTGGCCAATAAGCCATCTATACCCTGTTTTTTAGCTTCAATGAGTAATTTTTTTACAGCTACTTCATCTAGGCTAAATTTACCACGGGCTTCGGCATCGGCCTTTTTGTAGTTAAGACCAATGGTATAAAAGGAGTTATGTTTAGAAATATGATAGTCCTTCATAAAGCGGATACAAAAGTATAGTCATCAACCGGATAAAAATAACGCTAGCGGTACAATTAGTAACGGATGCAGAATTTTTGGTCAAAAAATGATATTTATCAGTTAAATAGCTATAATTTTATACTGTTGAAGCCTTAATCATAATTTTTTATTTAGATGCTTTCTAAATAGATAATATATTTTTTTAGTACGATGAAAGAAAAAAATAACGCTCAAAGGTCATATGATGAAGTATTGATAGAAGATGGTTTGTATGTTCTTAAATTTCAGAATGAAGAGGATGTAAGTGTAGCCTATTCAAGGGAAATAAGTAAACGGTTCATACAATTTCATTTTTGTCTAAGAGGATGTGGTACCTTTTCATTCAACCAGGGCAGTTACAGTTTAAGCGTTACCGAGGAAAATTCCTTGCTGCTATACAATACGCAATTAGACCTTCCGCTAGATTTACGATTGGATCCAAAATCCGCCATGGTATCTGTGGTAATGACACTACGGAAATTTCATTCGCTCTTTACGGCAGAGGCGGATTATATTCCTTTTTTAAGTACGGACAATAAAGAGAAAAAATATTATGCACAGGAACCTTTTTCACCTTCAATAGCCGTAATTCTTAGTCAAATTATCAATTACAACCTGCATCCATCTATAAAGGCCTTGTACGTAAAGGGTAAAATTTATGAATTGATCGCACTATATTTTAATAAAAGCCCAAATGCGGATATTGAGCAGTGCCCGTATCTTGCGGATGAGGAAAATGTAAAGAAGATTAAAAAGGCCAAGGAAATTATATTGGCGAATATGGCAGAACCACCCACATTGGCGGAACTTGCCAGTGAAATAGGATTGAGCCTAAAACGATTAAAAGAAGGGTTCAAGCAAATTTACGGGGATTCTGTTTATAGCTTTTTATTTGACCATAAAATGGAGTATGCCAAACGTTTATTGGAAACGGGTCAATATAATGTAAACGAAATAGGCTTAAAAGTAGGCTATAGTACGGCTAGTCATTTTATAGCCGCTTTTAAAAAGAAATACAATACTACCCCAAAAAAGTATTTAAAGGCTTTAGTAGGTAATTAAATAGATGTTAATTGGGCCTAGCGACCATAATTCCGGTATTACTTTTAATCCCTTTTACATAGTCCGCAAGCGGTTTTTTGGAAATTTCGACCTGCATGGTACCCGTAGAAGCATGTAATAGATGAATTCTACCATCTGTTTCCCTTGTAGCAATACCGGTATGGGTGACATCGAGACCATTAATTGAAGTAGCGAAAGCAATGATATCACCAGATTGTATCAAATGTTCGTTCTCAGCTATTTTATCTTGTGCTAGTACACAAATAGCCTGATTGTTTAAAAAATTTTCCGAGTCCTTAATTTTTGAAAAATTAGTGTCATCTGCCAAAAACGGATATATATCTCTGTGGGTACTCATAAAGTTGATGTCCTTGGTAATTTCTTCACCGCCAATTTCACCGGTAATATCTTTAATCAGTCCTTTTTCAGCATTGTTGGCAATCCATTCAGAAAAATAATGTAGGCGTGATGCATACCCGTCTAAAGCCCCATTTTTATAACGGATGGTTTCCAGGTTTTTTAAATACGCCTCAAAAGAATTCTCTTGTTGCTTAAGCAACATGGAAAATGCCAATACATTTTCTACAAAGGTGGTACAATCCAGACCTTGTAGGTTTACGACTAAGGTTTCCGTATCACCAATTTCCAATGTTTTGGCTACATACGGTGTTTTCATAAATGTTTTGCCAACGCTAACCATGGTTGCGCCAAAATCACCTTGCAACAATTCGTCTATTTCAACTAGTTTATTCTCAACGGCTGCTCTGTCTTCTGGAGAGCAGGTGATTTCTTGGCATATTCCACAAGGAATTATGGTAAAAATAAATAGGACGGACAGTAACTTTTTCATGCAGTAAACTTATGCATTATTGTCTTTTGTATCACCTTGCTCCATTTGAATTCTTGTACGTACAATACTCTCAGGATAATTTTCCTGTAAAAAGGTAATGAGCTTTTCACGTACAAGCACCCTTAAATCCCACGCAGTAGATGAATCCTTGGCACTCATTAGGGCCCTTATTTCCACACAGCTTTGCTTGCTATCCGTAACTTGCAGTACGTTGACTTCCTTGTCCCATAAGGGTGTGCTCTCAAGAATTTTTGTCAATTCTTTCCTAAGTTCATCAAAAGGCACCTTGTAGTCCGTATATAAAAAGACCGTCCCTAAAATATCAGATGAGGTCTTGGTCCAGTTTTGAAATGGCTTCTCTATAAAATATGGGGTAGGTACGATCAACCTTCTTTTGTCCCAAATCTTTACAACTACATAGGTCAGGGTAATTTCCTCTATACGGCCCCATTCACCTTCAACAATTACCACATCATCCATTTTTATGGGTTGTGCAATAGCTATTTGAATACCGGCCAAAACGGTACCGATCATTTTTTGGGCAGAAAAACCTATTATAATACCCGCAACCCCTGCAGAGGCAAAAATACTGACCCCCAGCTCACGTATACTCTCAAAACTCATGAGCACGGCACCAATGGCCAAAATGATTATTGTAAAAATAAAAATACGTTCAAGAATATTAAATTGTGTATAGATCTTGCGTGCCTTGAGGTTGTTTTCTGCCCGTACATCATAATTACTGATGATGACTTTTTTGACCATTTTCAATAAGTTGAGCATGAGCCATGTAATAGAAAAAATGAACAGGACCGTACTGGCTTTTTTAAACCAATACCCATGTTCCTCAAGTTGTAATAAGGTACGCAATGATTCTGACCGTATTAGAATGCTAATGAAGGTAAAAAATATAGGCCAGCTAATTTTTCTAAAGGTCCCTTCAGGTAACAGGTATTTAGGGTCTTTGCCAAATTTTCGCAAGAAATGTGAGATTAGCCAATAGGCCACCAATATAGCAATGAGCGATGCAAGGAACAGATAGAAATCATTTTTTGGAATTGTATCAAATATCGTATTCATATCAATCGTGTCTGTTTTCTGTAGGTAACATACTAATTTTTAATAGCACTAAAAATTATTTAAGGAGATATTGGCAGGCTTTATATGGGTATAGAAAAACTATTGCCTAAAATTAAAATATCATCGATCATCAAGTGTTATTTTTGCATTCAAATATAAAACGTAAGCTATGAAAGGAGTTTTATTGGTCAATTTAGGTTCACCGGATAGTCCTACCCCAAAAGATGTTAAGCCATATTTAGATGAATTTTTAATGGATGAGCGCGTCATAGATGCCCCTAAATGGCTGCGTACTATTTTGGTTAGAGGTATAATTTTACAGACCAGACCAAAAAAATCTGCAGAGGCCTATGCCAAAATATGGTGGGAAGAAGGGTCTCCTTTAATAGTGTTCTCAGAACGATTTACCAATAAATTAAAACAACATACACAAATGCCCGTTGCTTTGGGAATGCGATATGGAACAATGACCATAAAAATTGCGCTGCAAGAGCTGAAGGATAAAGGCGTGGACGATGTGCTTTTGGTACCGTTATATCCCCACTATGCCATGTCAAGCTTTGAAACGGTCGTGGTAAAGGTGTTGGAAGATCAACAAAAGTTTTTTCCACAAATGTCCGTGACCACGTTACCGGCATTTTATAAAAATCCCGATTATATCCAAGCGTTATCGGAAAGTATCAAAGAAGGGTTGCAGGATTTTGATTATGACCATATATTATTTTCCTATCATGGTATACCAGAGCGCCATATTCGTAAAAGCGATCCAACAAGTTACCATTGCAAGATAGATGGTAGCTGCTGTAAAATCAATTCCGTAGCGCATAATACCTGTTATAGACATCAGGTCTATGATACTACCGAGATGGTCAAAGCTTATTTAGGATTGCCCGAAGAGCAGGTGAGTTCTTCGTTCCAATCCAGATTGGCGGGCGACCCTTGGCTAAAACCTTATACCGATTATGAATTTGAACGATTGGCAAAGGAAGGTAAAAAACGCTTGGCGGTTATTACACCTGCATTCGTAAGCGATTGTTTAGAGACTTTGGAGGAAATTGCCATGGAAGGCAAGGAGCAGTTTCTTGAAGCCGGAGGGGAAAATTATAAGCATATACCCTGTATGAACGATAATGATGCTTGGGTACAGGTTATGGCAAAATGGGTGAACGAGTGGGAGCGTACCGGTCTTTTGGCCGTTACACCAAGTACATAAACATAAAATTTAATTCTTAGAATATCACTGCTATGAAAATCGAAGAAATAGAATCTGCATTAGTACCGTTAAAAGAACAACTAAGGCAACACGAGCTATATACACAATTAACATCCATAGCCGATGTCCGTATTTTTATGGAGAACCATGTATATGCCGTTTGGGACTTTATGTCTTTATTAAAGGGACTTCAAAATCAATTGACATGTACCACCATACCTTGGAAACCGGTAGAAAATACCAATACAGCAAGGTTTATCAATGAAATAGTTGCCGAAGAAGAAAGTGATCAAAATGAAAAGGGACAATATAAAAGTCACTTTGAAATGTATACCGATGCCATGGAGGAGGTAGGTGCCAATACCTTACCTATTCGTGAGTTTTTGGAACAGGTATCAGGTATGGAACGCATTGAGGAAACAATAGATGCATTGCAAGAATCCCATGCCGTCAAAGACTTTTTGCAATTTACATTCCATGTCTTGAAAACCAATGAATCGCACAAAATTGCGGCTGCATTTACTTTTGGTAGGGAAGAATTGATACCGGATATGTTTTTAAAAATTATAGATCGCGCGGGAGAAGAAGCTTATCCTAAGTTGGGTTATTACCTGAAAAGACATATTGAATTGGATGGTGATGATCATGGACCATTATCATTAAAAATGATTCAGGAACTTTGTGGAGATGATGGGAAAAAATGGAAGGATGTACTGCAATATTCACAAGAGGCCTTACAACAGCGAATAAATTTATGGGATTTTATTGCTTCTAAAATCAAGGAGCAGTCTTTGGCCACCGTATAACCATCGCAATAATTAGCACAAAACCAAACTAGAATTGCACTATGGCAAACGTATCTTCAGATCAATTGGGATCGGATGCTATTTCAAAATTGCTGGTCAAACAGGCCGTACCTGCCAGTATTGGTATTTTGGTCATGTCACTAAATGTTTTGGTCGATTCAATCTTTGTTGGAAACTGGATCGGTTCCATAGCAATTGCGGCCATAAACGTTGTTTTGCCCGTTTCATTTTTTATAGGTGCTTTAGGTATGGCCATTGGTATTGGCGGTGCCAGTATGATATCTAGGGCACTAGGGGCCAACAATAGGGAAAAGGCGTTGAGAACATTTGGAAATCAAATTTGTATTACGCTTATGGTAACCGTGATCATGGTTACGGTTGGCCTTTCCTATGTGGATGAACTTATACCTGCTTTTGGCGGTAAGGGCTCTATTTTTGAAATGGCAAAAATCTATTATGTCATTGTATTGTATGGAGTGCCTTTATTGGCATTGAACATGATGGGTAATGCCGTAATTAGGGCAGAGGGTAAACCAAAATTTGCCATGATTGCCATGATAATACCATCAATTGGTAATTTATTGATGGATTTTATATTTATCAATGTATTGGATTATGGTATGCAAGGTGCTGCTTGGGCAACAACCATAAGTTATTTTTTATGCTTTAGTTATATTTTATATTTTTTTCTTTCCGGACATTCTGAGCTTAAATTATCGATTAGGCATTTAGGTTTTAATATTGTAGTTCTAAGGGAAATAAGTTCCTTGGGTTTTGTAACACTTTCAAGACAGGCAGTGGTCAGTGTCATTTATCTTTTAATGAACAATATTCTTTTTGATTTGGGCGGGGAGGCAATGGTGGCAGTGTATGCGATCATAGGTCGTATGCTCATGTTTGCTTTATTTCCTGTTTTTGGTGTTACCCAAGGATTTTTACCCATTGCCGGCTATAATTATGGTGCCGCTAAATATGGCAGGGTCAAAGAATCCATTTATACGGCTATCAAGTATGCAGCCATACTGGCTACAGTGGTCTTTACGGGTCTAATGATTTTTCCTGAAGAAATTGCAGGTCTCTTTCTTAGTCACAAGCCCAATATGAGCGATGTTGAACTTGCTACCAACGCCTTTGTACTTGAGAACACACCGTCCGCAATGCGTTGGGTTTTTGCTGCAACTCCTATAATAGCTCTACAACTGATCGGGGCAGCTTATTTTCAGGCCATTGGTAAAGCCGTTCCGGCATTATTGCTTACCTTATGTAGACAGGGATTTTTCTTTATTCCCCTCATTCTCATCTTGCCTAATTATTTAGGGGAACTGGGTGTTTGGATTTCCTTTCCAATTGCAGATGTGCTTGCTACGATCGTAACAGGTTATTTCTTAAAAAAGGAAATTGAAAAGAATTTGGTTTAATTCAATGGTTAATCAAACCTTTAAAAACATTTTTCGTAAGTAGCGTCAAAAACGCTAATGATTGCAAATATGGTTTTTATTTTATCACAATTGATTGCGGTTGCTATATTTTTATTGGTATGGAAACTGAAGGAATTAATTTCCAATCAAAATACATATATGAAGCTGCTAAAGGAAGAAGTTCCTTTAGCAGCTAAATTTAGAAATTAGATTAGTTAGCGGGCCGCGCATGAAGTAACTCCATTCCTGTAGACGACCTTGGCTTAAAACCAGTCCAATCCTTTTCGTTAGAATTTTCCTGTAGCTCTAAATATTTGGAATTATCCTCGTTCTTAAGATGTTGTCCCAGAAAAGCGGTCACAAAATGTTGGTTGACATTGTTTAATTTTCGTTGGTCCCATGATGGTTCTGCATACCTGTAATACTCATCTATGTGCAGACCTGGTGCCAATGCTTCCGCTGGTGGTGGGTTAGGGGCTACATTATGTCTTGCATTCTGGTATGTCAATAGGTAGCGGTCGGCATTTACTGCACCCTCATATATTGCCTTTATACCATTTTCATAACCTGAGATATCGTCTTGGCTGCCGGCAATAAAAAAGGTTGGTTTTTTTAGTCCCGTTAATCCTTCCGCATCCCAAACGCCCCTTTCCATGCCCCAGGGTGCAAATGCAACTACAGCTTTTATTCTTTCATCCGTTAATTTTTTATATTCCTCGTTTTTTGCAGTGTTGACTGCAATGGCGGTACTGCCCCCGGTCATCCCTGTAAAGAAACCAGCCAGTGCATCGCTATATCCTGCACCTGCTACATTTAAAACGCCGTAACCTCCCATAGAATACCCAATAATTCCTATGTTATTGGCATCTACTAAATTTTGCAACTTACTTTTTGAACCTTTGGAACCCAATTCTACCATTTGATCAATAACAAAACGTATATCCTTTGGTCTGTTCAATAGCGTACTTTGAAATGCGTTTGCATCCTTAAAAGTAGAATCCGTATGATCAATTGCCGCAACAATATATCCTTTGGAAGCTAAATTTTCGGTCAGGTACGTCATGAGATATCGTGAGCCAACATATCCATGGGAAACTACAATAAGTGGATAATTGCCTTGGTCTGTCAATGGTTTGGCATTCCTATACGCCCTACCTTTAAAAGTAAATGGTGTCAAAGGTCTAAGGCTATCATTGGCAGTCCCCATTACTTCATTATATACTACGGTTTTTTCTTGTGGATTTACATTGGCAGGATACCAAACCTCTATAGTAATTGGCCGATCATATAAGGGGTCTTTGCCTTCCTTGGTATTTAAAATATCTACCTGGCCTTTGTTTACAAGATTTATGGTCTGTACACCTACTTTATATTTTCCCCTTGCACTAAGTTTTGGTGCATCGGGTAACGGGTCTCCATATACAAATTCAGTTGTTTGTGCATTTGCCTCTGGTAACTGTACTCCGTTGAAGAACAAAATCAATAATGCAATTGATGTTAAAAGTACTTTATATTTCATATTTCGTTAGTTTATTTGTCTAAATATAGGAATACTTTAAATTTTAGATATTATTTTTGAATAATGTTCAACAATTATCTTCAACTATGAATCTGTAATTTCTTATTTATGGGGTATAAGGGCGTTTTGTGATGTTTAAACCTTAAACAGATAGTCATATTAGCATTGAAAATTTAATAGGGTAGCGCTATGCAATTTCATGATTTGGTAAAATTTCTTAAAATATGATGCTAATAAAATCTTAAAACAAACATTTGCGATTCAATTTGTTTAATTTTAGGTGAGACTAACTTCAAACTATTAAAATGAAAAAGCACCTGACCAATGCTGGCATACTTATGTTGGCATGTTTACTATTACCGTTATCTGTTCTATCTCAAAGAAGAAACAAATCGCAAAGTTCCGTACCCACCTATCCAGAAGAATTATATTCTAGTTTGGATTATAGATTGATCGGACCTTTTCGTGGAGGTCGTTCCGCTGCGGTTACCGGTGTGCCTGGTAAACCTAATTTATTTTACTTTGGCGCTACGGGAGGTGGTGTATGGAAAACATTGGATGGTGGCCGTACCTGGGAGAATATTTCAGATGGTTATTTTGGCGGAAGCATCGGTGCCGTAGAAGTAGCAAAAAGCGACCCTAATGTCATTTATGTTGGCGGTGGTGAAAAAACCTTAAGGGGTAACGTGTCATCTGGGTATGGTGTGTGGAAAACCGAAGATGGTGGTAAAACATGGGCTACCGCCGGTCTAAAACAAAGTAGGCATGTACCAAGATTACGTGTGCATCCTACAGATTATAATACAGTTTATGCTGCTGTACTTGGTGATATCTATAAACCAACAACAGACCGTGGTATATACAAAAGTACCGATGGTGGCAAAAATTGGAAACAGGTGCTTTTTGTAAACGAACAGGCCGGTGCGGTAGATTTAACCTTTGATCCTAACAACCCAAGGATATTGTATGCCTCAACCTGGCACGCACAACGTACACCTTACAGTTTAATTAGTGGTGGTGATGGGTCTGCACTATGGAAAAGTACCGATAGTGGTGAAACTTGGACCGAAATATCCAAGAACGATGGTTTTCCAAAAGATACCTTGGGTATTATTGGGGTTGCCGTTTCTCCTAAAAATTCTGAAAAGGTTTGGGCAATTGTAGAAAATAAGGAAAAAGGGGGCTTATATCGATCTGATAATGGCGGTAAAACGTGGTCAATGGTCAATTCGGAAAGAAAGCTAAGACAACGTGCATGGTATTACACTAGAGTGTATGCCGATACTCAAGATGAAGATGTGGTTTATGTGCTGAACGTAAACTACCATAAGTCCAGTGATGGGGGCAAGTCATTTAAAACATTTAACGCCCCACATGGTGACCATCATGATCTGTGGATTTCTCCTGAAAACGCCCAACGTATGATTATTGGTGATGATGGTGGCGCTCAAATTTCCTATGATGGTGGCGAAACATGGAGTACGTATTACAACCAGCCTACAGCTCAATTTTATAGGGTAACTACGGATAATTCTTTTCCTTATAGAATATATGTGGCACAACAGGATAACTCTACATTGCGCATTGATCATAGAAGTGATGGTGGTGCAATTGATGAGGGCAATTGGGAAGAAACGGCAGGGGGAGAATCGGCACATATTGCTGTAGACCCACTTAACAACGATATTGTATACGGCGGTAGTTATGATGGGTTTTTAACACGGATCAATCATAAAACCGGAACGGTAAGGGGTATCAATGTGTGGCCGGACAATCCCATGGGAGCCGGAGCCGAAGCAATGAAATACCGTTTTCAATGGAATTTTCCAATTATGTTCAGTAGACATAATCCTAAGAAACTATATACCTTTTCTAACTACGTACATGTAACGGAAAATGAAGGTCAAAGCTGGCAGGTTTTAAGCGGTGATCTAACGAGAAACGACCCTACAAAACTAGGTTCTAGTGGCGGTCCTATAACACAGGATAATACCAGTGTGGAATATTACTGTACCATTTTTGCTGCCAATGAGAGTCCGTTGAAAGAAGGTTTGCTTTGGGTAGGTAGTGATGATGGGTTAATACATGTTTCTAAAGATGCCGGTGCTACTTGGGAAAATGTTACTCCGCCGAATATGCCAGAATGGAATATGATCAATAGTATTGAGCCTTCTAATTTTGATGAGGGTACGTGCTATGTTGCGGCTACGAGATATAAGCTGGGCGATTTTCAACCTTACCTCTATAAAACAACGGATTATGGTAAGACATGGACGAAAATAACAAACGGTATACCCGCTGAACACTTTACCAGAGTTGTTCGTGAAGACCCAAAAAAGAAAGGTTTGTTATATGCGGGTACAGAAACCGGTATGTATATTTCATTCAACGATGGGGCTAGTTGGTCTTCTTTTCAAATGAATTTGCCAATTGTTCCAATAACGGATTTAACAATTAAAGATGATAATCTAATAGTGGCTACACAAGGTAGAAGTCTATGGATTATTGATGATCTTACCGTTTTACATCAGTTAGATGAATCTAAGAAAAGCGCGAGTACCGTTTTGTTCAAACCAAAGGATTCTTACCGTACCAAGGGTAGGGCTTCTAAAAAGCCTTCCAAAACATCGGGACAAAATTTAGAGAACGGTGTGATCACCCATTTTTTACTTAAGGATTATTCAGAAAAAGATACGGTTCAGCTGACCTATACCAGTATGGCAGGTGATACCTTGGCGAACTATAGTTCTATCTCAAAGAAAAAAGAGGAGAAGCTAGACCTTAAAAAAGGCGGGAACACTTTTGTTTGGGATACGCGAGGTAAAGGAGCTACCAAATTGGAAGGTATGATTTTCTGGTGGGCTAGTTTTGACGGGGCAAAAGCAGTGCCCGGTAATTATAAAGTGCATTTGAACGTAAACGGCAGCAATAGTAGCGAAACGTTTACCATTTTGCCAGACCCAAGAGCGGAGAGTTCTGTGGCAGAAATGCAACAGCAATTCGATTTTATTACCGATATCAACACTACCATCGAAAATGCGCATCAATCTATAAAGAAGATTAGAGATGTCACCAAGCAACTGAATTCATTTACGGAGCAGTATAAAGATGACGCCAGAACCAAAGATTTGATTGAAAAGGCAAAAGTGATGAAAGAAAAACTCGGTGAAGTAGAGAAGGCGCTGTATCAGACCAAAAATAGAAGTCGTCAAGATCCCTTAAACTTCCCTATCAAGCTCACTAACAAATTAGGTCATTTAAACAGTTTGGTCTCAATAGATGATTTCCCGCCCACAGAGCAAGACATCGCCGTAAAGAATGAACTGACAGCCAAAATCAATAAAGAACTTCAGATTTTTAATGAAGTAATATCATCAGAACTCAAAGAATTCAACAAAGAGTTTAATGAATTGAACTTGAACTATTTGTTTATTGAAGACGGAAAGTAAAAATCCATCAACAGAAACCTCTCTATTTTTTAGGGAGGTTTTTACTTTTCAGATAAAACCTAACAGCCACACATGAAAAAACAATTACTCTACTTTGTAACGGTACTGGCAACCACCATAACTTTTGCACAAACTGCCAATGATTATTTTGAACCTTTAAAATTTAGAAATATTGGTCCGTTCAGGGGTGGGCGGTCGGTAACCGCTACGGGCGTTATTGGTGACCCCATGACGTACTATATGGGTACGACAGGTGGCGGAGTTTGGAAAACCGAATCTGCAGGGCAACGGTGGGAAAATATTTCTGATGGATATTTTGAAATGGGTTCCGTTGGTGCTGTTTCGGTATCGGGATCTAACCCTAATATTGTGTATGTTGGTATGGGTGAACATGCGCCACGAGGTGTAATGACCTCTTACGGAGATGGTGTATTTAAATCTACGGATGCCGGAAAAACATGGAAGAAATTGGGACTTGATAAAACCCAGCATATTTCGCGAATAATCATCCACCCTACAAATCCAGATATTGTTTATGTTGCCGCGCAAGGAGCTCTTTTTGAAGGCAATGCGGAGCGTGGTATCTATAAATCTACGGATGGAGGCAAAACGTGGAAAAATACGTTGTTCGTAAACAACTTAACCGGTGCCTCTGAACTGTCTATGGATGCCAATTATCCAGAAATTATGTATGCTGCCATGTGGGAACATCAACGTATGCCCAATATGGTGGTAAGTGGCGGTCCCGGTAGTGGACTTTATAAATCTACCGATGCAGGTGAAACATGGCATAAAATACACAAAGGGTTACCTGAGGAAAAAGGAAAAATGGCTATTGCCGTTAGTCCGTCTAATTCCGATAAGGTATATGCATTAATTGAAAGTGATTCCAATGCGGACAAAGGTGGTCTGTTCGTTTCAAATGATGCTGGGGAATCTTGGAGTATGGTCAGTGGCGATAATCGTTTGGTACAACGGGCATGGTATTACATAGAGGTTTTTGTAGACCCTAATGATGAAGATACCGTTTATGTGTTGAGTGCTCCTGCTTTACGATCAGAAGATGGTGGTAAAACCTGGGAGGATCTAGATGTTGCACATGGCGATACGCACGATTTATGGATTAACCCTAATAACTCTAAAAATATGATCTTGGCAGATGACGGTGGCGCATCCGTTTCTTTTGATTATGCTAAAACGTGGTCTACACAGAATAATATGCCAACAGCACAGTTTTATAGAATTAGTGTAGACAATCTATTTCCGTATAATATTTATGGTGGTCAACAGGATAATACTTCTGTAAAAATTGCAAGTTTGTCTACAGGTAGCGGTAGTATTACAACAAGGGATTGGACCGATTCTGCCGGTGGTGAAAGTGCTTTTTTGGCATTTGACCCAGATAACCCAAGGTATGTTATGGGCGGTCAATATTTAGGTACTGTTGAGGTAATGGATATGGTGTCAAAATCGGCTACCCAAATTATGCAAGCGCCTATTCAGTATTTAGGTCGCGAGGCTAGGGATATGAAATACTTGTTCAATTGGAACGCCCCAATTATAGCTTCGGTACATGAACCCGGAACTTTTTACCATGGTGCCCAATATGTTTTTAAAACTACGGATATGGGTAAAACGTGGGAGATTATTTCGCCAGACCTTACACGTGATATCGATGCAAAACAAGGAAATGGTGGAGGTCCGTATACCAATGAAGCTGTTGGTGCGGAAAATTACGGTACGTTGGCATATATCTTGGAATCTCCACACGAAAAAGGATATATCTGGACCGGAAGTGATGATGGCTTGGTGCATTTGACCAAAAACGGTGGAGAAACTTGGGAGAATGTTACCCCTAAAGGGTTAAAGGAATGTTTGATCAATGCCATTGAAGTTTCTCCGCATGATCCTGCTACGGCTTATATTGCTACCACAAGGTATAAGTTTAATGACTACACACCTGGCTTTTATAAAACAACCGATTATGGCAAAACATGGACGGCAATTAACTCAGGGATTCCGTATGGCGCATTTACCCGCGTAGTTCGTGAAGATGAGTTTAAGAAAGACCTGTTATATGCAGGTACCGAAAAAGGAATGTATGCATCATGGAACGGAGGTAAATCTTGGGAGCCTTTTCAATTAAATTTGCCAAAAACCCCTATTACCGATTTAAAAGTTCATAAAGGTGACTTAGTAGTGGCTACTTCTGGACGCTCGTTTTGGATTTTGGATGATGTCGTTGCCTTAGGTCAATATCAGCCTTCTAAAAAAGGACTTCAGATGCTGAAGCCAAAAGAAGCCTATAACGGTTCTTGGGGCAGTCCTTTAAATGGTGATTCTTCAAAATTTACGGGCAGTGATCCTTTTGAAGGTGTCAACCCTGCAAATGGTGTGGTATTGTATTATGAACTTCCAAAATTAAAAGATAGTACGGCTATAACTTTAGAAATTACAGATGCTAAAGGAAAAGTAATCAGAACTATAAGTTCCGAAAAAGATCCTTCTTACAAACCTCATAATGGTGGTGGTGCTCCGCCGGCACCGGTTTTAAGTAAAAATGAAGGTTTAAACCGTTTTGTTTGGGATATGAAACATCCTATTATGCCAGGAATACCAGATGTCTATATTGAAGCTGGTTTTACAGGTCATAAAGTTTCTCCTGGTAACTACACTTTTACGTTAAAGGTTGATGATCAAAAAGTGACTACTACGGGTATTATAAAAGAATTGCCTACCTATGAAACAAAACCTGGACAGTACCAAGAGTTCGATGTATTTATGACCGCTGCCGAAGCAGAATTGACCGCAATGCACAATATGGTCAATCAATTATATGCAGCTCAAAAAGAGTTGACAACGATTTTAAAGAAAGTAACGGATCCAACGGTGAAATCTGTAGGTGAAAAACTATTGGCCGATATGAAGGCCTGGGATGCTGAAATGGTGCAACGTAAATCCCAAGCTTATGATGATGTAGAGAACTTTCCTAATAAGTTTACGGCTGAATACCTGTTCATGATCAACCAGACCAATAGCAGTATCCCAAGATTGAATAAGTCTAGTACAGACAGAAAGACTGAATTAGACGCGCAATGGACAGGTCTAAAAGCTAGGGGAACTCAATTAAAGAATACAGTAATACCTGCTTATAATAAAACCCTGTGGGATGCAGGAATTGGGGCAATAAGATTATAATATGAGTTTTATGCGCTTTTGCTAACTTTGAATTTCATTATAATAAGAAATGAGAATTGAGCTTGAACTTGTTTTTTGCTCTTAAACTTGTTTTAGAACTTGAGTTTGTTTTTATAATCCTATGTCAGAATATTACAATTATATAAAGTCCTTGCATCTCATCTTTGTGATCACATGGTTTGCAGGGCTTTTTTATATACCTAGGTTGTTTATTTATCATATTGAGGCGAATTCTAAACCTTCTCCTGATAAGGAAATTCTATCAAAACAATTGAAGTTGATGACCAAACGCTTGTGGTATATCATTACTTGGCCGTCAGCTATATTGGCCACTTTTTTTGCGGTGTGGCTATTAGTTATTTATCCAGGCTGGCTAACACAACCTTGGATGCATGTAAAACTTGGTTTTGTGCTATTATTGATTTTGTACCATTTAAAGAATCATCAAACTTTTAAAAGGTTTCAGAAAGATGATATTAGATATACATCTAACTACATGAGAATATGGAACGAAGGGGCAACTTTAATACTCTTTGCCATTGTTTTCTTGGTCATTCTTAAACATTCCTTCAATTGGATTTTTGGAGTTATAGGAATTATTGTATTGGGTGTGTTGTTAATGCTGGGGATTAAGCTTTACAAGCAAATTAGAAACAAGAATCCCGAAGCTTAAATTGACCAAAAATTAAATACCGGTTTTTTTTCCTTATCTTAAAATATCATTGACGTCTTGGCCTCCTGTGCAGCAATTTTAGCTTTGGGTAAAGTTAATTTAAACGTGCTTCCTTTTCCTTCACCTGCAGATGCAGCAGTGATGGTTCCTCCATGTGATGTGGCTATTTTTTTCACCATGTAAAGACCCAACCCTGTTCCCTGTACATTATTATGAAAACGTTCAAAAGGTGTAAAAAGTTTTTCTAGCGCATGCTCATTCATGCCTGAGCCATTATCATGCACTAAAAAGCTATTGGTGTCACCATTATTTTCAAATTCTACACGTATTTTCGGATTTGGTTGGTCTCCCATATACTTGATGGCATTATCTAAAAAGTTACCAAAAACTTGAATTATCCTGTTACGGTCGCCAAAAATATCTGGTAAGTTTTCGGTTATGGTAAGGTCAATATTCTGTGTATTCAATTTGCTTTTAATAAGGTTACTTGATACATTCAGTATTTCATTGGTTTTCAATAACTCATTTTTATTCTCGATTTTTCCTAGCCTGGCAATTTCCGTAATATCAGAAATTAATTCGTTCATATTAGTACAAGAAACATCTATTAGGTTCAAATACTCCAATACTCCCGGATGATCTTCTATGGACATTTCTGTGGGTATAAGACTGGCTAGACCTTTAATATTGCCTAAGGGACTTTTTAAATCGTGGGAAACCGCAAATGCAAATCGCTGTATTTCTTCATTTTTTGATTCTAATTCATTTGCAGCTACAATGAGTTTGTTTTTTTGATGCTGTAGTTCTTTTGTTCGTTGTGCTACATTTAATTCTAATTTTCTTTGATATTTTTTAATTGACCTTAGTTTAAGGTGATATGCAAGGTAGATTAGAAGAATAACGAAAGCAATAAGCAACGTTATAAACCACCACGTTTGCCAATACGGAGGTGTAATGGTAATAAATAATTTTTTTTCATTATCAATCCAGACTCCGTCAGAATTGGTAGATTTAATTTTTAAAGTATAATTTCCAGGGTTTAAGTTTGTGTAGGTAGCAGTAGGTTTATTGCCTACATAATTCCAGTCTTTTTCAAAACCCTCCAGGTAAAAAGCGTAGTTTACATTTTCTGGATGCCTAAAAGTAAGGGCTTTAAAATCAAAATTAATTACAGATTGGTCGTAATTAAAGGTCAATGAATCTACCAGAGATATATCCTTTTTTAAAACGCCAAAATCATCGTTAGGTAATACTGGTTTATTAAAAATCTTAAGTCCTGAAATAAATAACGTAAGTGCGTCTTTTCTTTTTTCAACTTCGTTGGCGGTAAATACATTATATCCGTTAATGCCCCCAAAAATATACTCTCCTTTACTGGTAGTTATTGATGAGCTTGCTATAAATTCATTAGATTGGAGGCCATCACCTACATCGTAATTAATTGTTTCATCTGTATTGGTATTATATCTAATGATGCCATCTTCAGTACTTAACCATAAGTGGTTATTCTTATCATCTATAATACCCTTAACTGCATCATTTTTAAGGCCGTTTAATTTTGTGATAGACTGAAAAGAATCGGTTTCAGGAATATATTTGTTAAGTCCCCCTTGTGTGCCTACCCAAATGGTATTCTCGGTATCTTGAATGATTGAATTAACAAATCTATTACTTAAGGTTTTTTGTGTGTGATAATGAGTACTTGACCATGAGTTATCCTTTTCGGTCAATTTAAATAAACCAGAGTTTAATGTTCCAACCCAGATATTGCTTTGTTGATCTTCAAATATCTTATATAATGCATTAACGTCTGAACCATCTATATCCGATTTTAAAGGTATATCCTGGTGTGTATTGGTAGTAGGATTATATACTTGTACTCCTGCAAAGTAATTTAAAATCCAAATACGCCCCTTTTTATCTTTTAACAGGTCAATTATTATATTTGATTTTAAAAATGAATTTTCTGCGGTTAATACGCTATATTTTTTAGTGTTTGTATTAAAAACAGCTATTCCATGAGTCCATGTTCCTGCCCAGAGTTCATTTTCATCTGTCATTAAAATTGAAAGTACAACATTGCTGTTAAATGTTTTGTTCTTTAAGGAATAGTTGTCAAAAGTATCCAAAGATCTGTCCCAGTAATCCAAGCCGCCGCCATCAGTACCAATCCATAAATTTCCTTTTCTGTCCTCTACAAAGCAGTTGACCAATTTGTGACTTAAAGACTTAGGGTTGAACGGGTCTGGCTTTACATGCTGAAATTTAAAGAAATCTTTATCATAAAAACTAAGTCCGCTTTTATAAGGGGCTATCCACATAGTACCGTCTCGTGTACATAACAAGGACCAAATAGAATCACCAGAAAGGGAACTGGGTCTTGTGACACTGTATTGAATATGTCTTATAAAATCTAGGTTGCTTGAATAAATGTATAAACCATTATTTTCTGTACCTATCCAGAGCTCACCAACTAAATTTTTTTCTAAAGAGAGAATAGCAAAACCTGGACTGACCTCTTTTTCTTTGGAAATAATGAGTGATGTATCTTGGACTTTTAACTTAAATAATGAACCGCTACTAGAACCCATTAGAAAAGTATTTTCCGGTAGCTTTATACTAGAAATAATTTCATCTTTCTGTGGTATTGTACTAATTATTTCAAGTTCAGAATTTAATATCAGCGTATCATATGTAAAAACAGCAAGTATTAGATCTGGGCCTAATAGTTCTATTTGTATAACTTTATTTGTTCTATGGTTATCAAGTTTTAAGTGATTATTAGGGGGTGGAAAATGTTTTATTTTTCCTGTTTCTATTTCGTATTTATAAAGACCCTCAGATTCTGCGCCTAACCAAAGTGTATTATCTTTTTTAACTATAGTTTCAAAAACTATATTTTTAATTGTTTCACCTTCGTTCTTGAATGGGTAGGGCGTTATAATATTTAAATCACGATTATATACGTTAAGACCTTCATTGGTTCCTATAATAATATTTTGACCATCCTCATATAAAGCAACAATGTATTCATGATTAAGCCCAGTTTTGCCATCTGTACTTTTATTATATATTTCAAAATCTTTTCCGTCATAACGGTTAAGACCATTTCGGGTACCGATCCAGATAAAACCAAAACTATCTTCCATTAGAACAGTAGCGCTACTTTGCGACATTCCTTCTTGTATATGTTGAAAGGTAAGAGGCTCTGTGTATTGAGAATGAGCGTTGTAAAAAGAAAGAATAGCTATAAAAAGGGTGATAAACTTGAATCCAAATTTTAATGGCATACCACAATTTTAAAGATGTACTTTATACTAACGCAAATAATTGTAAGAAATTACTTTCAAAATGGTTTTTTGATTAAAATAATTTTTACATGAGTTTGATTATAAATGCGTTATATTTTTTTATGCTGAAATTGTTCGCATAATAATGTGCGGTTTATTAATACCGATTATAGTCTGCTTGGTAGTCACATGTTAATAACCTCAGGTTTAGATTTTTTGCTTGAACTTTATATTTAATATGTTTTGGTGCGATATTTGCTAACTTTAGACGAAATAGCAGAATCTTGTTAACGAAGGTATCTTTACGGTCGCGTATTTTCTTATCCATGATATTTTTGGTGCTCATTGCATCGGTTTTGATTGCTGGTGTAACGGTATACCAATACCGGGAGCAATCCAAGGATTACCATGAAAACAGAATGGAACGTAAGGAAGAACAGATTAGGCAGAGTATTGATCTAGCCATTCAGAAAACTACCTATCCCGTTACTACAGAAAACCTGGGCCTCATATTTAAAAATGAAATTTATGAGATTGCCGTTGTGCAGAACATGAACTTCAATATCTATAGCCTAGATGGGGAGCTTATAAAAAGTTCACGTCCAAAGTTTGCAAATGATTCTATCTCCATGTGCCTGGATGCCGAGGTTCTAAATCAATTGGAAATTAGTCCTAATAAACGTTATGTACGTGAAAATGCTTTGGCAGGGGATAAATATAAAGCATCGTTCACCTATATCGCAGACCAAAAGTTTAAACCTATTGGTATTCTAAATCTTCCCTATTTTGAGGACAACTCATTTAACGATTATGAGCTAAAGGAATTCTTAATGCGCTTGTCCGGGGTGTACTTGCTCATGCTTCTTATGGCTATTTTATTCGCCTTTTTCATTTCAAAATATATTACCCGGTCGTTGGAGACCATTTCCGATATGATGGAACGGACGGACCTTAGCAAGCAGAACAAAAAGATATTTATAGAAAATCCCGGAGAGGAAATTGAAAAATTAATTGGCGCATACAATGGCATGATAGATGAATTGGGGCATAGTGCGGTTAAATTGGCAAAAAGTGAGCGTGAACAAGCATGGCGCGAGATGGCCAAGCAAGTAGCGCATGAAATTAAAAATCCCTTGACGCCCATGCGCTTAAGCGTACAAAGTTTTGAACGTAAATTTGACCCCAATGACCCCAACATTCACGAAAAAGTAAAGGAATATTCCAATACACTTATTCAACAGATAGATACCATGAGCAGTATTGCCTCTGCATTTTCAAATTTTGCGGAAATGCCGGCACAGCAGAATGAAACCTTAAACGTGGTCAAGATCGTAAAACTAGCTTTGGACATCTTTAATGAGGATTATATCCATTTCATTGCAGATGAGGAAGAAATAATCGCCAAGTTAGACCGTACACAATTAATACGTGTGGTCACAAATTTGGTAAAGAATGCCATACAGGCCGTTCCTGATGTAAAATCCCCAAGGGTATTGGTAAGTGTTGCTTCTGAAGGGAACATGGTGAAAATATCCGTAGCGGATAATGGCCACGGAATTGAAAAAGACCATGAGGAGAAAATTTTTGAACCAAAGTTTACCACCAAAACAAGTGGAATGGGACTTGGCCTGGGAATGGTCAAAAATATTGTGGAAACTTATAAGGGAACTATTAATTTTACTTCCCAACCCGGTAAGGGTACCGTATTTTGTGTAAAATTCCCAAAAGAAAACGTTTAATCAGACAATACTTAAATCATGTCATACAATAATATTTTAGTCCAAAAACAATTACCAACAGCTATAGTAACCATCAATCGGCCCAATAAATTAAATGCCTTGAACAAGGACACTATTGGTGAACTGCACAATGCATTTAAGGACTTGCAGAAAGACAAGGATGTAAAAGCCATTGTACTAACGGGTAGTGGAGAAAAAGCCTTTGTAGCAGGTGCCGATATTTCTGAATTTTCGGATTTTAGTGAGAAAGAAGGCAAGAAACTGGCTGCCAAAGGACAAAAGCAACTGTTCAATTTTATAGAAAATAGTTCTACCCCGGTTATAGCCGCAATCAATGGTTTTGCATTGGGCGGCGGACTGGAATTGGCCATGGCGTGCCATTTTAGGGTTGCAAGTAACAATGCTAAAATGGGTCTGCCAGAGGTTTCATTAGGGGTTATACCGGGTTACGGCGGTACCCAACGTCTACCACAACTGGTAGGTAAGGGCCGTGCAATGGAAATGATTATGACTGCAGGTATGATTACGGCAGACCAAGCATTGGCTTATGGTCTGGTCAACCATGTAACTTCACCAGAAGAATTATTGCCCCTCTGCCATAAAATTATAGGAAAGATTACCAATAACTCGCCTGTAGCCATTGCTTATGCAATAAAAGCGGTAAATGCTGGTTTTAAGAATACTGTAAATGGTTATGAGCAGGAAATTGAAGCTTTTGGCGCTTGCTTTGGAACAGATGATTTTACCGAAGGTACATCAGCATTTTTGGAAAAAAGAAAAGCGGAATTTCCAGGTTCATGACATAAACCAAAGGGGTTATGTTAAAACGTAGCATTTTCTTATTTTTTCTATGTATCAATGTTTTTACGGCTCTTGCCCAAGAAGAGTTGGTAACCTATACCATTGGAGAAAAGTTCAATGATAAGTACAGGTATTCAAATATGTTGGCCATTGCAGATGATGGTAACGGGGGTACGGTTGTCGTTAGAGCATATTATACGGGCATTATCCTAAAACCAAAGGGCTATTTTATTGAACATTATAATAAAGATCTGGAATTGATTTCGGAGTTCAATTATAAGCTGAAGGACGCTAATTTTATTGATGCCTATGTGCGAAACGGCCAGGTTTACCTATTGTTTCTTGAGTATAGCTTTAAAAGCAGCAGTTATGTTTATGAAGTGCATCGTAGTCCGTTTACCCAATTTCAGTTTACAAAAGAAACTATTCTATCCATAGCTTCAGAACCAGTAGTACAGCCGTTGGATCGTAATTACTATAATAGAAATTTTACTTCTGGTTTTACGACCTCTGTTCTGTTCAATGATGACAAATCTGCATTTGCGATTACAACGCATTACAAGAAAAGAAAAGTAGATCAGCATTTTATTCACGTGTTCAATGCCAATTTGAGCAAAATAATGGAGCATGATTTTTCTGATGAGGTAGAGGAAAAGAACTATGCTTTTGAAAATTTAGTGTTTTCCAAAGATTTGCAACATGTATATTTAGTAGGAAAAGCTTATTTTAAGAAAAAAAGGTTTAATGCTACAGAGCGTAAGTTTCAATATGAAATGGTACGTATTTCAAAGACCGGGCGTAGTGTGCAATCTTTTTATACCCCAGGTAAATTTCCAGAAGCCTTAAAACCCATATTCAAAGGTAGCGACCTGCTTTGTATAGGTTTTTATGCGGATAGAAAGGACAATCGTTATAACGGAATATCATTTTTTAAATTGAATCCGCTTTCATTGGAGTTGGAAAAAAGTAAGTTCAATCCGTTTTCTGAGCAATTCATGATAGATAAGTTTGGAAGGGAAGAAGATAAGGCCGTTAAAAATTTGGTCTTTAAAGGAATGGATATCACCAAAGAGGGTAATATATTATTTAATGCAGAGGAATATTTTACGAGTAACAGTGTACAATCCAATTCTAGTGGTGGCAGGGTCAAAATTACACGCTACCACCACAATGATATCATCAGTGCGAAATTAAGCGACCAAGGGGATTTAATATGGGCCAGGAACATCAATAAGACAGAAGTAACACAGGGTGATGGTGCATATGCTTCCTATAGTGCTTATACCAAAGATGACGACACCTATTTTTTTATTAGTACATCTGCAGAAAATCCACAACAGTTAAGTGATGACCGCATCATGTTCAAACAAGGTTTTAGCAGGAATAGAAACGTCTTTTTAATCCTATTAAATGAAGACGGACATATGAAATACAACAAGGTCATTGATGATACGGAGGCGCGCTTGCCTTTAATGGTTTCCGTACCTTTTATTGATAGGCAAAACGATGCCTTGAAATTTTATGCTAAGCGTGGTACTAAAAAACAATTGGTACAAGTCGCTGTTAAATAAAATCATTGTTAGGATATTTTCCATATTTTTGGAATAAATCCAATTAATGAATGATGATTCTTATCTCAAGGGTAGGGGTGCGCAGCGGAATACAAACAATAAATTCTCGGCTTATAGTAATGAATTTCGGGACGATTTTTTGGAATTCTGTCACCTAGAAGGTGAAATAGCGGACGACAATAAGACACAATATATACCCATATTCCCTAAAACTATTGTAAATAAGGTCAAGAGTCCAGATGTGGGCATGAACTATAGCATGAACATGTATCAAGGCTGTGAACACGGCTGTATTTATTGTTATGCTAGAAATGCTCATGAATTTTGGGGTTACAGTGCAGGTTTGGATTTTGAACGAAAAATTCTGGTAAAGCAAGATGCCCCCGTATTGTTAGAGGCCAAATTAAAAAGCAAAAGTTGGAAAGCCGAGACCATTGTCATGTCTGGTAACACGGATTGTTATCAACCCGCTGAACGTAAATTTAAACTCACCAGGAAATGTTTGGAAGTCTTTTTAAAATATAGGCATCCAGTGGGTATCATCACCAAAAATGCATTGATATTGCGAGATTTGGATATTCTGAAAGAATTAAGTGCGCATGGTTTAATTGGTGTTAATATTTCCGTCACCTCTCTATCCGAAGAAACTAGACGTATGGTGGAACCTAGGACTACCACTATTAAAAAAAGATTGGAAGCAATTGGGGTATTATCTGCAGCAGGTATTCCCGTAAATGCCATGTTGGCCCCCATAATTCCTGGAATAAATAGTCATGAAATTTTAAAATTGGCAAAAGCGGTATCTGATCAAGGAGCGGTTTCTATGGCATTTACGTTGGTACGATTAAACGGAGCTATAGGAGAAATTTTTACGGATTGGATTAGGAAAGCCTTGCCAGACAAGGCGGACAAAGTGTTACATCAAATAAGTGAATGCCACGGGGGATCGCTAAACGATAGTAGGTTTGGAATACGAAAAAAAGGTCAGGGCAAAATAGCTTCTCAAATTCATGATATGTTTGATCTGGCCAAACGTATGTATTTCAAGGATAAAAAATTTCCAACATTAAATACCGGTTTGTATGAGACTTATAGAGATGGTCAGTTAAAACTATTTTAATTAATAATCAATAAGAAGGAAACTTTTTCAAAGGGGATATATTTTGAAAAATTATAGGTGATTACCTTCCATTTGCAGCTAATATTTTATTCAATAAGAGGTAAACATGTATTAAGTCAGGAATAATTAATTTTTGGTTAATTGGAACAGCTATCATAGTTGGTTTAAACAACTCTAAATAACATTTATTACACGGTATAATAATTATAGTTTATATGAATTTTTTTAAAAAGTTGAATTGTATAATTTGAGAGATAAATCCATGAAAATGAAAGAATTAATTTAAATGAATTAAAAAAATATGTTTTTACAGCAGTATTTGCTACGTAAATAATATGCGGTTTTACACCTAAAAAAAATTCTTTAAAAACTTTTGTTAAAATAACATCCAAAAGACATATATAAGCGTAGATAGGGGGAATGTAATAAATACTAGAGCCATTTATGAAAGCCAAGAATACTACCAAGAAAGATTTAAATATCCAGAGCCCACAAAATAAGTCGGCAAATACAAAAAAATCTATTTTTTCCAGATTAAAACATATCATTGAAAATGCCAATGCATGGGGTGTTTTTGTAATGGGAAGTACATTTGTTTTAATGTTTGGGAGTGCTTATTTAGCATATATCCTACAGAATGATTTTACACAATTGCATCTTGAAAGAAGAAGCACGTTGATCGGACTTATTTTTATGGTCGTTGCAGCTGCTTTTTTTGTTTTTAAATTAAGTTTCTTTATCTACACCTTTATTAGGTTTTTAAAGTATAAGGCTATCCCATCGGTTTCAGATGAGGAATTGCCATCTGTTACAGTAATTGTACCAGCCTATAATGAAGGCAAGCAGGTATGGGCCACATTAAAAAGTTTAGCGGAAAGTGATTTCCCTGCACATAAAGTTCAATTATTGGCAATTGATGACGGTAGTAAGGATGATACATGGAATTGGATGCTAGAGGCCAAAAAAGAGTTGGGAGACAGGGTATCTATTTGTCAGCAACCCAAGAACATGGGTAAACGTCATGCACTTTACAGAGGTTTTAAGGAAGGTACAGGTGAAATTTTTGTTACCGTAGATAGTGATTCCATTGTGGATAAGGATACCTTGAGAAATTTGGTAAGTCCGTTTATCGTTGATGAGAATTGTGGTGCAGTAGCAGGTAATATTCGTGTGCTTAACAATAAGAAAGAAATTTTACCTAAGATGCTAGATGTAAGTTTTGCGCTTAGTTTTGAATTTGTACGGTCTTCTGAAAGTACATTGAATTCTGTACTATGTACCCCAGGTGCATTGGCAGCATACAGGGCAACAGCAGTTTTTGGTTGTTTGGAGGAGTGGATCAATCAAACGTTTATGGGGCAACCTTCCGATATTGGGGAAGATAGGGCCATGACAAATATGATTTTGAAGCAAGGTTATCATGTATTGTTCCAAAGGAACGCGTTTGCTTATACCAATGTTCCGGAAAAATATAAAGGGTTGTATAAGATGTTCATTAGATGGGGTAGAAGTAATGTCCGTGAAAATATACAAATGTCCAAATACGTCTTTACAAATTTCAGAAAAGGACCTAAGGCAGGTACAAGGTTGTTGTTTTTCAGCCAGTTTTCAAGAATTGTACTTTGCTATCCTTTTGTATTGTTCATGTTGGTATTCGTATTTACACACCCACTGTTATTTTTAAGCTCTACGTTCTTAAGTATATTGGTATTATCTACTTTCCCTGTAATATTTTATGCTAAGCGTTATACGTTAATAGAATCATTTTGGGCATACTCATATAGCGTGCTATATACATTTGGTCTATTCTGGATTACACCTTATGCAATAGCTACGGCAAGTAGAAGAGGTTGGTTGACTAGGGAATTACCACAGAAATAAGAGTAAAATTTTAAATAATATAAAAGGGCTTCAATAGTTGAAGCCCTTTTTTCATTTCAAAAAAGTAATGATTTGTGGTTTGGATTTAGATTTTTAATGGATTCCATTCCCTATAAAATTGCTCTAGGAAATCGATCATATATTGGTGTCGTTCTTCCGCTAATCGCTTACCGGTGTCCGTATTCATTTTATCCTTGAGCAACAATAATTTTTCGTAGAAATGATTAATGGTAGGTGCGGTAGATTTTTTATATTCTTCCTTGGTCATTCCTAAATTAGGGGAAATTTCAGGATCGTACATGGCCCTATTTTTAAACCCTCCATAATTAAATGCTCGGGCAATTCCTATTGCGCCTATGGCATCTAGACGATCGGCATCTTGTACAACCTGTAGTTCTTTGGATGTAAACAGTTTTTTCTTCAATTTTCCATCAACAATACCGGCTTTAAAAGAGCTGTATTTTATAATTTTTATAACGTGATTTATCGTCCTTTTTGGAACTTTTAGGCTAAGTAGAAAATTTTCCGCCATTTTAGGGCCTAAGCTCTCGTCCCCATTATTGAACTTTGCATCGGCAATATCATGTAAAAGAGCCCCCAAGCTAACGACCAAAATATTAACGTTTTCGTCCTTGGCAATGAGCATGGTATTTTTAAAAACGCGTTGTATATGAAACCAATCATGGCCTCCTTCCGCATTTTGTAATGTTTCTTTCACAAAAGTGATGGTCTCTTCTACTATTTCTGTGTCGGTCATTTAAAGGAGTTTATTCCGCTAACTACGGATGCTTCAATTTTACGGATTAGGTCATCTAGGTTACCATTGTTCTCCAGTGGTTTTTGAACATCTATGCGGACCTTTGCGCCTAATCCCATAGGAAATTGACCATAGCGCACCAATTTCCATGAATTGTTGATACTAATTGGTACGACCAATGCTGAGGGTGCTTTTTTTAATAACATTTTTAGCCCCATAGGCTTAAAAGGTTTTGGATGTCCATCCCTACTTCGAGTGCCTTCCGGAAAAATTACCGCACTTCTATTGTACTGTTCTATATAGGTTCCTAATTTTCCTATTTCCATGAGGGCGGATTTGCCATCATTTCTATCAATAAGTACGGAACCTCCATGAACAAGATTGAACGAAACACTGGGAATGCCTTTCCCTAATTCTTTTTTGCTCACAAATTTTGGATGGTGCTTTCTTAGATACCAAATCAATGGGGGTATGTCATACATGCTTTGATGATTGGTGACAATGATCAAGGGCCTATCTGAAGGCAGGTCATAGGTGTTGGTGTATCGATATGTTGTGCCCAGTATATTGGTACTGCGCATCAAGAAAAAGTTCAACTTGCTTACTACTGGCTTTAATCCGTTATACCCAAACAGTTTAAAAGCGATCCATTGCATTGGATGAAAAACAAGCAGGCATAGGCCAAATGCCACAAAAAAGAAGGGGGTAACAATATAGGAGAGCATTTTTTGCATGCTACAAAAATAAAAAACCGCTCAATTAGAGCGGTTTTTTAAACTTATTATTTTAGGGTAAAATACGATTCTTGCAAACCTTAACAAAACTCGTCATAAGCTTGTACAAGATTTTGTGCGATCATTTCCGCAGGTCTTCCTTCTATATGATGGCGCTCGATCATATGAACCAACTCACCATTTTTGAACAATGCCATAGATGGCGAAGATGGGGGGAAAGGGACCATTAAATTTCTGGCCGCATCTACCGCTTCCTTATCCACACCGGCAAATACCGTAACTGCATGGTCCGGTTTTTTATCGTTCTGCAAACTCATTTTGGCTGCAGGTCTTGCATTGGCGGCCGCACAACCACATACAGAATTTACAACCACTAAAGTTGTTCCTTCTTTATTGATGGCATTTGTCACTGCTTCCGCAGTATATAATTCTTCAAATCCGGCAGAAGCCAGATCATCTCTCATTGGTTTTACTAATTCCGCAGGGTACATATTCTTATTGTTTAAATTAAACTAATACAAAGATAACCAATTAGTCGTACAGGAGGAGAAGACCTTAACTTTTCATTGGCCCAACTTTCTATTGGTAATATTTTATCTTTGGCAAAATTCATATTACGAAATGATCAAATGGTTGGGAGCCGTAGTCGGCTTTTTTTTGAGAGGGTTATCTGGGGCAATACTAGGTTTTTTTGCAGGTAGCATTATAGATAATTTTTTTGGGCCAAGTACCGGCAGTGCCAAAAGTGTATTCCAAGATTATACCAGGCCAAATGTGACCCCTGCGGATTTTGAACTTAACTTACTTTCCCTGTGTTCTATCGTTATTAAGGCAGATGGACAAGTGAGCCAATCTGAAATGGATTATGTTAGACAATATTTTGTAAGTACTTATGGTAAAGAAAAGGCCAATGCCATTTTTAGGACATTTAATGATATCAATAAGAAAGGGCAAATCTCAGCACAAAGGATAGGTACGTTTTTAGCACAACGCACGCGTTATGAAGTGCGTTTACAACTTCTTCATTTCTTATTTGGTATTGCACAGGCAGATGGTAGTATTAGTAATCCGGAAATACAAAAAATTAGGGAAATAGCGGGTTACCTTAGGGTTTCCATTAATGAATTTGATAGCATAAAGGCGATGTTCGTAAAATCTGCCAATAATGCCTATAAAATATTGGATGTGCCAAAAACCGCTACAGATGCAGAAATTAAAAAGGCATATAGGACCATGGCCAAAAAATATCATCCCGATCGGGTAAACACCCAAGATGAAGCCATTAAAAAAGGAGCGGAAGAGAAATTTAAACAGGTACAGGAGGCTTACGAAACCATTCAAAAAGAACGAGGCATAAATTAATTAACTAAAACACATGCTATGCAAGATTTTTGGTTTTATATACAATTGGGTTTACAACATGTTTTGGATATCAATGCATATGATCATATTTTATTCTTATCCGCCCTGGCGCTTCCATTTACGTTTAAAAGTTGGAAAAAAGTTCTATTACTGGCAACCGTTTTTACCATAACCCACTGTTTGGCCTTAGTGCTTTCCGTGTTTGAGCTAATTGTGGTCAATGCAGGATATATAGAATTTTTAATTCCGGTAACCATATTGGCAACGGCCCTCTATAACCTATTCATTCTTAAGGACGATAATGATGGGAAAACCATATGGTTTCACTTGCTTTCTACCGGTATATTTGGGTTGATTCATGGTTTTGGATTTTCAAATTATTTTAAAATGATGGTAATGGGAGAAGATGAAAAATTGATACCATTGTTGGGTTTTGCAGGAGGTATAGAATTATCTCAAGTGCTAATAGTCATGTTGGTATTGGTATTGGCATTTGTTTTACAGTCCATACTCAACGTAAAGCAACGTTTGTTCATTGCTGTTGGTAGTATGCTTATAATTTTTATTACTCTGCCGTTGCTTTATACAACTTTTCCCTTTTAAGATTGTTAAATTTGACCTTATGACGTGGTTCTTGCCAAATAAAGCAGGTACCTTAGTGTATTCAGCTTTTTTAAAGCTTGATCAAGATGAATAAAGAAAAACAGTTAAAGTATGATAGGGCCTATTTAAGAATGGCCAAGGAATGGGGTAAATTGTCCTCATGTAAGAGAAAACAGGTTGGTGCTATCATTGTAAAGGATAGAATGATTATATCCGATGGGTATAACGGTACGCCAACAGGTTTTGAAAATTATTGTGAGGATGAGAATGGATACACAAAATGGTATGTTTTACATGCCGAGGCCAATGCAATTCTTAAAGTAGCCAGTTCTACTCAATCATGTCAAGGCGCTACGTTGTATATTACCTTATCTCCTTGCAGGGAGTGCAGTAAACTTATACATCAAGCCGGTATAAAACGTGTTGTCTATCAAATTGGTTATAAAGATGATTCCGGAATACGATTTTTGGAAAAGGCCAAAGTAGAAGTTGAACATATGCCAGAAATAAATGTTACTATATAACGTTTAAGTTAAAGATGAATAAAAAATTTAATTTTCTATTACCATTAATTATTTCCGCAGCTGTGGCCTTGGGGGTATTTTTGGGTGGAAAGTTAAATTTCAACGATTCACCGGAACGCCTTTTTTCTACCAACTCCAAAAAAGACAAGCTTAACAGATTAATAGATTATATAGACTACGAATACGTTGATGATGTCAATACAGATAGTATCGTAGATGTTACCGTTAATAGTATTCTAGAGAAATTAGACCCGCACTCCGTATATATTTCTGAAAAGGAAATGGACCGTGTCGCGGAAAACATGAAGGGCGATTTTGTTGGTATTGGCGTAAATTTTTATGCGTACCATGATACAATTACGGTTATAAAAACCGTAAAGGACGGGCCAAGCTATAAAAAAGGAATTTTACCTGGTGATCGTATCTTAATGGCAGATAATGATACCTTGTTCGGAAAAGAATATCCAAGTGAAATTATAGTGGATAAATTAAAGGGTCAAGAAGGGACCATGGTCAATCTTACCATTTATAGAAAAGCGGAAGACAAAATTTTTAATGTTAAGGTAAAAAGAGGAGTGGTTCCATTAAAAAGTGTGGAGTCTTTCTATATGCTTACCAACGATATAGGATATATAAAGGTCAATAGATTTGCAGAATCTACTTATAAGGAGTTTAAGACCGCTTTGATGGAATTGCAGGACCGAGGTGCGGAACAATTAGTTTTGGACTTAAGGGACAATCCTGGGGGTTATCTTGGTATGGCAGAAGAAATGGCCGATGAATTCTTGGAAGACGGTAAATTAATATTGTTTACAAAAAATAAAAAAGGTAAAATCAATAAAAGTTTTGCTACGGATGATGGATCTTTTGAGGACAAGCCCGTATATGTCCTGATCAATGAGCGATCTGCTTCTGCAAGTGAAATTGTAGCGGGCGCCCTGCAGGATAATGATATAGGTACCATAGTAGGAAGAAGATCTTTTGGAAAAGGTCTTGTGCAGCGAGAAATGGCTTTAGGAGACGGTTCTGCGGTAAGATTGACCGTTTCAAGGTATTATACCCCAACAGGCCGTAGCATTCAAAAAACATATGCCAACGGCACCAAGGATTATTACCAAAAATTTACGGACCGTTACCATAGTGGTGAAATGATTTCCGTAGACAGTATAAAAGTAGCGGATTCGTTAAAGTTCGTTACCCCCAAAGGAAAGGTCGTATACGGCGGTGGTGGAATTATACCAGATGTATTTGTGCCTATTGGGAGTAATGAGGAAGAAGCGGTTGAGAGTATGGATAGCCTAGGATTTTTATCTTTTTTTGTATTTGAACACCTAGAGGAGGATCGGGACAGATACGCCCAATACAACCAAGAATCCTTTGTAAACGATTTTAATGTGGATGATATTCTTTTTGAAAGATTCGTAGAATATTCCATAGACAGAAATCTACGGATGAATTTTTACGATTATGAATCCAGTATAAAGCGTTTTTTAAAGGCCAGTATTGCAGAGCAATTGTTCAATACGAACATTCATGCCAAAATTAAGGCAGACGAAGATGCAATGTTGCAAAAAGTTTTAGAATTGGACAATGCTAGAAAATGGCAGAATAAAACCGCACAGATTAAAGCAAGTAATTAATCCTTGTTAATTTTATCCTGTATTTTTTTACTGGTAACAAAGACCAATAGCAATACAATGGCACACAATGAGGCCATAATACCAATTAATGCTATGGTACTATTTTTCTCAAAGGGATCGGCAAAATTTACCAAGGTTACATTGTAGGCTATTAAACCTACCGCCACAACAATGAAGATTATGGATAATGTCTTGCTCATAATTAATTTTTTATAAAAATACGACCTAATATTCGGCTAGAAAAGTTCATTGATATTGGCCGCAAATAATTTTACGGCAATGGCCATCAAAATTACACCAAATACCTTTCTAATAACATTGACACCACCAGACCCCAACATTTTTTCAATTTTTACGGAAGATTTTAGTACCACAAACACAAAAATAATGTTGACCACAATGGCCACAATAATGTTTTCCACATAGTATTCTGCCCTTAGGGACAATAATGAAGTCAATGTACCTGCACCGGCAATTAAAGGAAACGCAATGGGAACTATAGAAGCACTTTCCGGTTCATCATCCCTATATAACGTTATCCCCAAAATCATTTCAATGGCAAGGAAAAAAATGATGAAGGAACCGGCAACCGCAAAGGAATTTACATCAATACCTATTAGGTTCAAGATTTCCTCTCCTAAAAAAAGAAAGGCTACCATGATGATTGCCGCAACTATAGAAGCTTTTTCAGATTGGATATGGCCAACCTTTTTTCTTAGGCCAATTATGATAGGAATACTTCCTAAAATATCGATAACGGCAAACAAAACCATACTGGCTGTAATGATTTCCCTAAAGTTAAAATGAAATTCCATAATGAAAATTTTTGCAAATTTACGTTTATAAAAGCCATTTAGATGTTTATTCATAAAATAATGTAAAGGCAATACTTTTCAAATAATGTATCTTGCGGCCTTTAAATTAGACCATGTTTCAATTAGGAAAGACCATAGTATCCGAGGAAATTATAGAAAATGATTTTGTATGTAATCTTAATGCTTGCAAAGGGGGGTGTTGTGTTGATGGTGAGGCAGGTGCTCCCGTAGAGGATAGCGAAACTGAAATCATGGTGGATATCTTTGCTAAAGTTAAACCGTTTCTACGGCCAGAAGGTATAAAGGTAATAGAAGAACAAGGTGCTTTTGTAAAAGGAGAGGATGGCGAATGGGAAACCCCGTTGGTCAATGGCAGTGAATGTGCATATGTGATATTTGATCAACATAAAATTGCAAAATGCGGTATTGAAGAAGCGTATAACCAAGGCAAGATCAAATGGAAAAAACCTGTTTCCTGCCACCTTTATCCTATAAGGGTAAAAGAGTATACGGAACTTACCGCGGTCAATTATCATAAATGGCATATCTGTGACCCTGCATGTGCCCTTGGGGAAGAACTTAAAGTGCCCATATATAAGTTTGTAAAAGAGGCCCTAATCCGTAAGTTTGGAGAAGCTTGGTACAGTGAGCTGGAGGAAGTGGCCGCAGACTACCTTAAATAGTTGGTATGTAGATAATTATTTGAGTTCCGGTGGGTATGTTGTCCTCATTGTATTTATCTATAATCTCAACATGAAAATAATTTTCATAATCTCGAGAAAAATTGGCCAACCGCTCTTTGGTAATATCTATACCTACGGATTTTCTTTTTAACACTTTACTGTTTTTTATTTTTTCAGCGGCATCCCTACCAACACCGTTATCTGAAATGATAATCTCAATAAATCCGTTTTTACCTTTTTTAATTTCCAAATCTATGTTTTTGGCGCCATCTTTAGAAGAGAGTCCGTGCCATAGTGCATTTTCCAAGAAAGGCTGTAAGATCAAAGAGGGAATTTTAATGTTATGGGTATCTATATCATCCTTAACATGTACCTTAAAGTTAATTTCATTGGAAAAGCGTATGTTCTCTATATTCATATAAAGCTCTACGGTTTCCAATTCTTCTGCCAAAGTTATTTCCCGCTGTGAAGATGCTTCAAGTATTTTTCTTACCAATTTGGAGAATTTGTTCAGGTAATGAACCGCATTCTTTTTTTCATTATTGATAATATATAATTTGATGGAATTTAAGGAGTTGAACAGAAAATGGGGGTTCATTTGGCTTCTCAACATACTTTGTTCCAAGGTCAGCAGTTTTTTTTCAGCATTTAACTGACTTTGTCTGTAAAGGATATATAAAATACCTATGAGTAAAATTAAAAAGATACCAATAATGATCAGCATGGTTCTGTTCTTCCTCAATTTTAGACGAACATTTTCGTTTTCTGCGGCAAGGCGTTCGTATTGGTTCTCACGTATTTGCGATTCATACCGCAAAATCATATCGTTTACATATCTAAGATTTAGGGAATTTGCTATACGGTCTTCATAATTCTTGAATTCCTTAAAATATTCCATCCCCTTTTCATAATCATCGCGTTTTATCCACAGCTCGGAAAGAAATTTGTTTGCTTCCGCAATTTCAGAATCTAGGTTATAGGCTTTTCCCAGGTCCAGCCCTTTTTCTAAATTTACCTGTGCGGCATCATAGTCGCCCTTTCGAATAAAGGCCCAACCAAGGTTGATATAAATTGTGGCAACGATCTGTTTGTCCCCCAACCTAATGGCCCGTTGTAGGTTTTTTTCCAAAAGGTCAATGGCTTCTGTTATTCTGCTCAAATGAACATACACATGTGCAATACTGTAATTACATATTACCTTGCCTTTTTCAGAATCTATGATTTCATTATAGACCAAAGATTTTCTAAAATGTTGTAGTGCAGGTTCTAGTTTAGCTTGGGCTTCATAACATTCCCCAAGATTTTGATGATTGATCGCCAAGCCCAGTTTATTGTCCAACTCCTGCTCCAATATCATGGAACGTTCAAATTTCTCAATGGCCAGTTCATATTGTTCCAGCATTTGATAAATATTCCCTATACTGTTCAGTGATACATTTATACTTCGTTTTAACCCAATACTGGGTTCCGCTACGGTTTCGGCCAGTTCCAATGCTTCTTGGCTATAATCCAAGGCAGATTTAACGGCATCTGTTCTCCTGTGGACTACACTGATCATATTAAGACTATATACCCTAAATTCTATACTTTCAGCCTCAATAGAGATTTTCAACGCTTCCTGAAAATATTCCAGTGCTTTGGGGTAAAGAGATATATCCCTGTAAATTCTACCCAATTGATTGTAGGCATAGGCCTGGCCGTACAAATAATTATTTGATTTTGAAATATTGTTGACATAATGTAATAAAACACTGTCCTTTCTGTACTGCCGCAATACATTGTCTATTTCCCTGTAGGTTTTGGGGGATGCCGCAATTAAACTATCAACGTCTTTTTTGAACGGGGTTGGGATGTTCTGTGCAGATAGTAGAAATGGAAAAATAAGACATGAGATGATACCTAAAATAAAGGTGCGCTTAAAACTTTTAAGGGGAAAGGTACTTTTTAAGGGGGCCATGAACATAGTTATAGCATGTCTAAAAAATCGGATTTTTTCTGCCTTGATACCGGTATTTTATGATTCGATTTTAAAACAACATAACCATCGGTCTTCAAAAATTCCTTTATTTTATTTAGGTTCACAATGTAAGAATTGTGAATTCTAAAAAAGGAATCATCCGGTAAGATTTCATTGACCTCCTTTAGTTTTTTAGTAAGCACTATTTTTTGACCGTCACTTAAGAATATGGTACTATAGTTTCCATCAGATTCTGCATAAAGTATTTCATCGCTTTCTAGAAACAATAATTTTCCATCCGTATTTAAGGTAATCCTATTATGAGAGGCTTTGGAATTAAAATTTAACAATGCCATCTCTAATTTTTCCATTGAAAAATTTTTGTTGTTAAACTTTTTAATTTTGGTAATTGTTTCTTCAAGGTCATCCGTATCTATTGGTTTTAATAGATAATCCAGTGCTTCGCTTTTTATCGCCTTTAGGGCATATTGGTTATAGGCCGTGGTAATCACGACCGGAAAATTTTTATTGGTAAGTTTTTTAATGAATTGAAAACCATCCATAGTGGGCATTTCAATATCTAAAAAAAGACAGTCTGGTGTATGTTTTTCAAGATAGATAAGAGCATCATGTGGATTGGTAAAAGAGGCCACCACCTTTATCTCATCACTAAAGTTTGTGAGTTCCCAGGTTAAGCTTTGTAGAGCCTTTATTTCATCATCGACTATGACGGCTTGTAACATATTAGTATGGCTATGAAATTAGAAAGTTAGGAAAAATTAGGGGCATCAATCGTTCTAAATTAAAATTTTGTGTCAATGGATGCAATTTTAGTGTAATCGGTATTAGAATGCTTTTCATTATCTATTACGTATACAAATCAATTAATTTGAAAGAAAAATATTACAAATAATAAACATCCTTTTGGTTGTTGAAATTGTTTAAATCCAAATACACAAAAAAAGCAACAGGTTATACAATACCAAGAAAAGACCTTTTATGTTCATCTACCTTAGCGACTAAGATGTAATGTTTTAAATTTTATTGAACAATGAGAAAATGTGGTTTAATGTTTGGGTTGTTTATTATCGTTTTGATAATTGCGTCTAAGATTAAACAATCAGAAGAAAAATTCAATGAAAATTTAACCGTGGCGGTAGAAACGCCAATAAAGCGGCCTTAACAAATAGCAAAATCCTCCAAATGATTCAAGTAGTCATTAAATCTTTAAAAATGTTCGTATTTGGAATAACTCCATTGCTACTGATAGCGGGAGGTTCTGAAAATCCAGTGAACAATTCAAGTGTTGAACAGGGTGCGTTTCATTTTCAATTTTCCGGCATCAAAGATGAATCAATAGTAGGCAAAGCATCGTTTCAATTAAAGAACGATGTAGATGAATTTGGCAGAGTAACGAAAAACATTGAATTAAGATTTGTTCCGGCCAATGGTTGCAAGGCTGATTTGATTTCGTTTATTATAGCCTCTAATGACAATCTCAATAGAATTAATGGTACGTATGAAATAAAAAATCTTGATAGATTAATACGTCAATTTTCTGGGGTTTATGGTTTTGCCGATATCAATGAATTGAGTGAACTGCCTTTTTTTGCAAAGGACGGTACAATAGCAATACATACCAACCGCAAAAAAACGGTTTTTGGAAATATAGAAGTTACTTATGAAAATGCTGAAAGAGAACCTTTGACCATCAAAGGTTTTTTTAATGCAAATTAAATTTTAATACCAAGGAAAGTACGGTTCTTAATAAAATAGTGTATGTTATTTTATATCTAATGTTTTGAGCGCCAAAATATGTGAGGTTTACGTGTTCTGTACGTAGAATTACAATCTAAGAAAAGGTTTCGGGGGAACTACCTTGATTAGATTTGGTGGGCATTTTTCATAATATGAGCATTGGAGGGACCGTACAATTTGGTATTACCTATCTTAAAATTCCTTTTTAAATCAAGTACATTATTTAAACCATTTAGTATGATTTTATATACTTTTTGGTTTATAAAATATTTGTTCAATTTGCTTAAAAGTTACCCGCAATTTCCTTTTGGCCTAAATGCAATAAACATCACTTGCGAGCCTAGATTTCAACATTTTGTGTTAAAAACTTTGTCCTTTAAATGGCTAAACGGACTTTAAAAATTCAAAGCATTTTTGAATCTTTGATACTCCCAATGAGAAGGTATTTTTCAACTTCTTTACTACTAACTTTTAAACCATAAATGATATGTCCACAGCCTTTGAGCCTATTTTGGAAGCAAATGATGACCGCTTTGTTATTTTTCCTATAAAACACAATGACCTGTGGGAATGGTATAAAAAATGTGAGGCTTGTTTTTGGACCGCAGAGGAAATTGATCTTCATGAGGATTTAAATGACTGGAACAATAAGTTAAACGAAGATGAGCGTTTTTTCATAAAACACATCTTGGCTTTCTTTGCCGCTTCTGACGGTATTGTAAATGAAAATTTAGCTGAAAATTTTGTGAGCGAAGTGCAGTATGCAGAAGCTAAATTCTTTTATGGTTTTCAAATTATGATGGAAAACATCCACTCAGAAACCTATTCCCTTTTAATAGATACCTATGTAAAGGACGAAAAGGAAAAAAACATTCTTTTCAAGGCCATTGAGAATTTTCCGGCAATTAAGAAAAAAGCGGATTGGGCCTTAAATTGGATTGAGTCTCCTAGTTTTGCCGAGCGCTTGATCGCTTTTGCCGCGGTAGAGGGGATATTCTTTTCCGGTGCGTTTTGTTCCATATTTTGGTTAAAGAAAAGGGGTCTAATGCCCGGACTTACCTTTTCTAACGAATTAATCTCAAGGGATGAAGGTATGCATTGTGATTATGCTGTTCATTTACACAACAAACACTTAATGAACAAAGTGCCCAAAGAACGGATTACCGAAATCCTTACCAATGCACTTAATATTGAGCGAGAATTCATTACAGAATCATTGCCCGTTAGCTTAATAGGCATGAATTCTAAATTAATGACCCAGTATTTAGAATTTGTTACCGATCGCCTACTGGTAGAATTGGAATGTGATAAAGTGTATAATGCAACCAATCCGTTTGATTTTATGGACATGATTTCGTTGCAGGGTAAAACCAATTTCTTTGAAAAACGAGTGTCTGAATATCAAAAAGCCGGTGTTCTGAACAAGGACAAAGATGAAGATTCGCAAAAAATTAGTTTCGACGCTGATTTTTAATATATAGTATTTACAACCTCTTTGCTTATCGGTAAAGAGGTTTTTATGCCCTAGTCTTTATATGTTAAAATTATTAACATATTGAATAAAGTAATAGTAACCTAAAATATTTGTAGCCAATGTTTGTAATTAAAAGAGATGGTAGAAAAGAAGTGGTAATGTTTGATAAGATTACCGCAAGAGTACGAAAACTCTGTTATGGTCTTAGCGGACTGGTAGATCCTTTAAAAGTAGCTATGCGGGTCATTGAGGGACTGTATGATGGTGTAACAACTTCAGAGCTGGACAACCTGGCCGCTGAAATTGCAGCAACTATGACCACTACGCATCCGGATTACGCTAAATTGGCAGCAAGGATATCTGTATCCAATTTACATAAAAACACAAAAAAATCCTTTTCCGAAACCATGAAGGATCTATATGTTTATGTAAATCCCAGAACAGGAAAAAAGGCCCCTTTGTTATCCGATGAAGTATACCAAGTAATTGCCGATAATGCGGAACGTTTGGACTCTACTATAATTTACAACCGAGATTTTGGCTACGATTATTTTGGTTTTAAAACATTGGAACGGTCTTATTTGTTGAAATTAAACGGTAAAATAGCGGAACGTCCCCAGCACATGCTTATGCGTGTGTCTGTAGGAATTCATTTAAATGATTTGGATGCTGCCATAGAAACCTATGAGTTGATGTCCAAAAAATATTTTACCCATGCTACGCCAACATTGTTCAATTCCGGTACGCCAAAACCTCAAATGTCTTCTTGTTTTCTATTGGCAATGAAAGATGATAGTATAGAGGGTATATATGACACCTTGAAACAAACGGCTAAAATTTCCCAATCTGCCGGGGGTATAGGCTTATCCATTCATAATATTAGGGCAACGGGTTCCTATATAGCTGGTACTAACGGTACATCTAACGGTATTGTGCCCATGTTACAAGTGTTTAATGATACAGCCCGTTACGTAGACCAGGGTGGAGGAAAGCGCAAAGGTAGTTTTGCAATTTATTTGGAACCTTGGCATGCCGATATTTTTGACTTTTTAGATTTAAAGAAGAACCATGGAAAGGAAGAAATGAGAGCAAGGGACTTATTCTATGCTATGTGGATTTCTGACCTGTTCATGAAAAGGGTAGAGGCTAATGAAGATTGGACCTTAATGTGTCCTAATGAGTGCCCTGATCTGTATAATAAACACAGTGAGGAGTTTGAAAGATTATACACGCAATATGAGGAAGAGGGCAAAGGTCGTAAAACGGTAAAGGCTAGGGAGCTTTGGGAGAAAATATTGGAATCCCAAATAGAGACTGGCACGCCATATATGCTTTATAAGGATGCCGCAAACCGTAAAAGCAACCAGAAAAATTTGGGAACGATCCGTTCCTCGAATCTATGTACTGAAATTATGGAATATACCTCGTCAGATGAGGTAGCGGTTTGTAATTTAGCTTCCATAGCTTTGCCCATGTTCATTAAGAACGGAGCCTTTGATCATAAAGAGCTCTTTAAGGTAACAAAACGTGTTACCAAGAATTTGAACAAGGTAATAGACCGTAATTATTACCCGGTAAAAGAAGCGGAAAATTCAAATATGCGTCACAGACCTGTTGGTTTGGGAGTACAGGGCCTAGCCGATGTGTTTATTAAACTTCGTATGCCATTTACCAGTGATGATGCCAAAAAACTAAATGAGGAAATATTTGAAACGTTATATTTTGCCGCTGTAACCGCTTCAATGGAAATGTCCAAGGAAGAGGGTCCTTATTCCAGCTATGAAGGCTCACCGATATCCCAAGGAAAATTTCAATATAATTTGTGGGGCATAAAGGACGAGGAATTGTCCGGTAGATGGGATTGGGAAAAATTACGAAAAGAGGTGCTGCAACATGGCGTTCGTAATTCCTTGCTAGTGGCGCCAATGCCCACGGCTTCAACGTCACAAATATTAGGTAACAATGAGTGCTTTGAGCCTTATACATCCAATATTTATACCAGACGTGTACTGTCTGGGGAATTTATAGTGGTCAATAAACATTTATTGGAAGATCTTGTTGAATTGGGAATGTGGAACGAGAACATGAAGCAGGAATTAATGCGCGCCAATGGGTCAATACAACATATAGAGACTATTCCACAAGATATTAGAGATCTCTATAAAACTGTATGGGAACTAAGTATGAAGGATATAATAGATATGTCCAGACAAAGAGGATACTTTATTGATCAAAGCCAGTCCTTGAACCTTTTTATGGAAAATGCCAATTATTCTAAATTGACATCTATGCATTTTTATGCTTGGAAGAGCGGACTTAAAACTGGGATGTACTATTTGCGTACCAAAGCTGCTGTAGATGCCATAAAATTTACGTTGGACAATTCTAAGAAAAAAGAAAGCCCGGTTGAAGCAGAAGTGGTTACTTCCGTGGTCAATGAGCCAGTAGTGACAGATAATGCAGTTAAGATGGTGTCGCCACAGGCAGAAATTGACATTCAACCACTAACGCCACAAGAAATGAAAGAAATGATTGCTAAAGCTAAAGAAGGACAAGCAGATGATGATTGCCTAATGTGCGGGTCCTAAAACAAACATTTAATCAATAAAAAAGACCCCTGATAAGGGGTCTTTTTTAATAGCGGCTAAAGCCTAGGTTAAGTAAGGGAATTTTAATTATCGTTCTTTATATAGGGTTTGATTGCCGTTGTAAAGAACAACGCCACTACATAAATGATCAAAATGGTGATGTAAGGGTCCATAGCCTAAGTGTTTAGTATTAAATTATATACGGTAAAAACGTAAGTTTGGATTATGGAAACTTGATTAAATCGTTAAATAAACTGTTAATAAACAACTTTAGTATAGACGTAAAATTTTTCCAATGTTGTACAAGAAGCAAACGCTGGGTTGCAAATTCTTTTGAACGTATCTTTTTATACACGATATAAGATACTTTAGACGCCATTAGTAGTATGACGTATATTGCGAGGGTATGTAGGTATTGGGACATATACAAAATAACGAAAAAGTAAGTTATTTCTTACATGTAAGTTATGTATTTCAACGAATAGTTGATTATTTTTCGTTGAAATGCAACCAGACTTTGAAAAAAGTCAGGTTGTTACTATTTTAATACCGAAAAATTCAAATAAAATTATCTACCTCTTTATATGCATTTATTAACGCAGTCTCTCCTTCTTTTCCTGAAATAGAATTGCCATGCTCCATTCCCAATACTCCTTTAAATCCTTTTTGGTGAATCCATTTAAATACATTTTTGTAATTGATTTCCCCAGTGGTGGGCTCTTTTCTACCAGGATTATCACCTATTTGGATATATGCTATTTCTTCCCATGTCAAATCCATATTATGAATTAAGTTCCCTTCATTTTTTTGCATGTGGTAGATATCATAAAGAATTTTACAGGATGGACTATTGACCCCTTTGCATATAAGATATGTTTGTTCTGAAGTTTGTAAATAAAGATCCGGTGAATCAGAAAGGGGTTCAAGGACCATTGTAAGGCCATGCGGTTCCAATATTTCTGCTCCACGGCGTAACGCTTCTATTACATTTGCATTTTGTACTCCAATAGGTAATGATCTTTCATAGCCGCCGGGAACTACGGTCATCCATTTTGCATTGACCCGTTTGGCCGTTTCAACGGCCTTTCGGCATCCGTCTAAAAAAATATTGATAAAATCCTCTTTACCAGCGGCGAGCGAGTTTGCCATGTTACCGCCCTTGTCTATTACAAAGACGCCCATAGTCATACCTCTCTTTGCCAAGGCAGCACCTATTTTTTCTTGCATGGCCACATCTCTCTTCATCATATTGTTATCCTCAAACGCTGTAAAACCTTGATCGGACATAAATTGTATTTGATCTATGGGATCGTCTCCAGCATGATTGTTGAACATACCAAGATGAGGGGCATATTTTAAATTAAAGTTATACCTAGGCATGGTTTCTTTGTTGGAATTTGCAAACGCCAAAGGACTCATTATTGTAAGAGCACTAGTACCCAGTGCCGTTTTTTGCATAAAATTTCTTCGCTTCATTTCAAAAAGGTGTTAAACTAAAAAAGCCAAGTGGTAGAAGTATCTATCTCTTGGCTCTTGTTAATGGTTGATCAATGTTATTTATAGCGACCAATCTTTGCCTCCAGTGAGCTCCTGGGCATCACCACAGGCAATATACTCACCTGGTACGGGCAAATAGGCCAATACTTCTTCGCCAACATATTCAGAGGCTTTATAGCCCCAAATAGTAAGACCACGAAGATTGTTCGCAAAAGCAAATCTTGTAGTTTCATCATCTAACGTAGAGGTTTTACCTTCTGCCAAGGCTTCAGAATAACTGGTAATGGCATCTTGCATTTTTGTCTGGTCCTCTTTGGAATACTTCAATGAACTCGCTAAAACAGGCTCCAAGTCGTCCGATGTCAAATCCGTTATATTTTCTTTACCTGAATCCGCCAACGCCTTTTCCACAAATTTGTTCATGGACATCGTAAAGAGCTCTTGTTGCTCTTTTTCCATTACTTCATTGGCAAATTTATCTATGAAAACATCTACCTGTACTTCAGAAGCGGCCGGTGTATCCGTTTTTGGTAAAATAAGGTCTACCAATTTGGTAAGTATGGCACCTTGGTCCTGTGATAGGAATTCTGGCGTCCAGGTTATTGCTGGTTCACTCTTACAACTTTGTACAAGACCTAGTAAGGTTGGAGTGGCCACCATATATCCAAGTGACAGCCCCATATTTTTTAATACGCGTCTTCTATCCATTATATATTTCCTTTTTTAAGTTCTTGTGCAGCATGGTTTGCCGCTCTTGCTGAAAATGCCATATAGGTCAATGATGGGTTTACACAACTGGCCGAGGTCATAAATGAACCGTCAGTTACATATACATTAGGCACGTCATGCAATTGATTGTTTCCGTTCAGTACAGAGGTTTTTCTGTCCCGTCCCATACGTGCGGTGCCCATTTCATGGATACCTAATCCTAATGCACCTGGATTGTCATACGGGGTTACATCCTTTAATCCTGCCTTGGTCAACATATCCACGGCAGACTGTTTCATGTCCTCTCGCATTTTCCATTCGTTTTCCTTGAATTCTGCATCAAAGGTTACAGTTGGTAGTCCCCAATCATCTAATTTATCATAGTCAAGGGTAAATCTATTTTCTTCGTAGGGAAGAACCTCACCAAATCCGGTCATGCCAAATTGCCAACCGCCCGGTTTCAATATAGCATCCTTTAAATCGGCACCATAGGCCAATTCGGCAACACTGTCCTCCCAATTTCCTCTAGAAGCACCACCTTGGTAACCAAAACCACGCTTATAATCCGATCTATTGGAATCTCCACCTAAATTTCTAAAACGCGGAATATAGATACCGTTCGGTTTTCTTCCTTTGTAAAATTTGTCTTCAAAACCATCAAATTTTCCACGGGCACCAACGCCTAAATGATGGTCCATAATGTTACGTCCCAATTGATCGGATGAGTTACCCATGCCGTTAGGGAACGTATCTGATTTAGATTGCATTAATATTGACGTGGATGCTATGGCAGATGCACAAAGGAATATAACCTTAGCCTTAAATTCATAGGTTTCTTTGGTAACACGGTCAATTACCTTTACCCCGGTTGCCCTCTTCGTATCCGGGTCGTACATTACCTCATGAACGATAGAGTCTGGTCTTAACGTCATGTTACCTGTAGCTTCCGCAGCAGGTAGGGTAGATGATAAACTACTAAAGTACGCTCCAAAAGGACATCCGCGAATACATCTATTTCTAAATTGACATTTACTTCTGCCATCAAACTGTTTGGTGCCTGTTAGGTGAGCTACTCTACCGGCAGTTACTACACGGCCGTTAAAATTTTCCGCTACCTTTTCCCTAAATTCCTGTTCTACACAGTTCAGGTCCATCATAGGAAGAAACTGACCGTCTGGCAATTGCTCCAGTCCTAGATTTTCCCCACTTACTCCTATATATGTTTCGACCTTATCGTACCAAGGTGCTATATCCTTATAACGAACGGGCCAATCCACTGCTATTTTTTCATTTTTATTGGCGGTAAAATCAATATCGCTCCAGCGGTAACTATGACGGCCCCATTGTAGGGAGCGCCCACCTAGATGATACCCTCTCATCCAATCAAAACGTTTAGTTTCGTTATATGGATGTTGCTTGTCATTTACAAACCACATATTACTGGCCTGATTGGTAGTATAGCCGGTTCTGTTCTGCTTTGGTTGCTGCTCTAAAATTTCTTTGGTAGGTGCCCCTGCATTTGGAAAATCCCATGGATCTTTATTTGCGGTCACATAATCATCTATATGTTTTACCATACGACCGCGTTCCAATACCAATGTTTTTAACCCTGCTTCACACAGCTCTTTAGCGGCCCAGCCACCACTAATTCCGGTTCCTACAACTATAGCGTCATAGGACTCTTGCTCTTCATTGTAATAAAATTTGCTCATAAAAGTTGTTTATCCTCTAAATTTATTAAATATAAAATTAATTCTATACATTTAATGTCCATTCTTATTGCGAAATTCGCTAAAACTAGCATGTAGTCAGTTTAATGAACTTACTGGGAATTTTAACGTTCATTGCAATAATTATATTTTCAAACAACAACAAACAACCAAAAATGAAAAGAAAAAGATTTGTAAAAATTGCCTCCTTAGTAGGTATTGGCATCTCGTTACTAGGTACTTACGCTTGTAAGGAAACGAAAAAAGAAAATGTAGAAAATTCAGAAATAACTTCCACGGCCAGCACTGTTGAACCTTTCTTTGAGCTTTCATTGGCCCAATGGTCTATGCATAAAATGATCAGAGAAGACGGTGTAGACCCTTATACCTTTGCGGAAAAGGCTAAAAACTGGGGCTTTACCGGTTTGGAATATGTAAGCCAATTATATAACCCAGAGTTAGAAAGTGCAAATTATTCTGAAGAGGCCATGGCCAATTTTGTTGCAAAGTCCAATGCGGAAGCCAAAAAACATGGAATGACCAATGTGCTGATCATGATAGATGGCCAAGGTAATTTAGCGGTATCCGATGAAGCGGAAAGAAATGAGACCGTTGAAAAACATAAAAAATGGGTAGATGCTGCCGCTGCTATGGGTTGTCATGCAATTAGGGTCAATTTAAATGGAAGTAATGAACCGGAGGAATGGATCAAAAATTCTGTGGACGGACTTACTAAATTGGCTACTTATGCCAAAACGAAGAATATTAACGTTTTGGTGGAGAATCATGGAGGTCTATCCTCTAACGGAGAACTTCATGCTAAAGTTATGGAAACCGTAAATATGGACAACTGTGGAAGCTTACCGGATTTTGGTAATTTCTGTATTGAGCGCAAGCCAAATAGTTGGGATTGTGTTAAGGAGTACGATAAATACAAGGGGGTAAAGGAATTAATGCCCTATGCGAAGGCGGTGAGTGCAAAATCCAACAATTTTGATGCCGATGGTTATGATACTGGGATAGACTATGTAAAAATGTTGAAAATTGTTAAAGATGCAGGATATACCGGTTACATAGGCGTGGAATATGAAGGGTCGGAAATTAGTGAGGAAGATGGAATAATTGCAACAAGGAATTTGCTTCTGAAGGCCGCCAACGAAATAGAATAATCTACATGAACTAGTGTATGGAACCATTTTTCAATGAATTATTCGATTACAATTTTCACTGTAACAAAAAGCTGATAGAAAAATGTCTGGCCTTGAACACCGTTCCGCCAAATATTAGTAGGTTGTTCTGTCACATTTTAAATGCACACCATATCTGGAATGCAAGAATTTTGCAAAAACCCAGTGATTTTCAAGTTTGGCAAGAGCATGATCTAAAAGATTGGGCAGATATTCACTATGAAAATCAACGAAGTTCATTTGAGATCATTTCCAACGCCGATAATTTTGATAGGCGAATAGACTATGAAAATAGTGAAGGGAGGCTATTTACCAATACCTTACAGGATATGCTTTTTCATATCATAAATCATTCTACGAACCATCGTGGACAAATAGCGGTAGATTTTAGAGTTCAAGGAGAACATCCTATTGGCATGGATTACATTCATTATAAAAGATAAATGAAAAATGCGGTAAGGGCACAACTCTGCTCAATGATGTTCCTGGAGTTTTTTATTTGGGGGGCGTGGTTCGTAACCCTAGGAACTTTTTTAGGAAATAATTTACAGGCTACGGACGGGGAAATTGCCTTGGCCTTTTCAACGCAATCTTGGGGAGCCATTATTGCACCATTTGTTATAGGTATTATTGCAGACCGTTATTTTAATGCGGAAAGGATTTTGGGAGTATTACATCTACTAGGGGCGGTTCTCATGTATTTAATGTATGAAAGTTCCGCTTTTGAAGGATTCTATATTTTGGTCTTGGCATATATGATTGTTTATATGCCTACGTTGGCCCTTGTAAATTCCGTTTCTTTTAATCAAATGAAAAATCCTGCAAAGGAATTTTCATTGGTGAGGGTTTTTGGAACCTTGGGCTGGATTGTTGCAGGACTTTCCATTAGCTTTATATTTCATTGGGATAAGGGAGAATCCATAGAACAGGGCTTTTTAAAAAACACTTTTTTAATGACCGCTTTAGCCTCATTACTGTTAGGATTGTTCAGCTTTACATTACCTAAAACACCGCCCAAGGTAATACGTTCCAAAAATGTTACGATCAAGGAAATTTTAGGGTTGGATTCTTTAGGCTTATTTAAGGATAGAAATTTTTTGGTGTTCTTTTTGTCATCGGTCTTAATATGTATTCCATTGGCATTTTACTATCAAAATGCTAACCCGTTTCTTGTTGAAATTGGTATGGATAATGCAACCGGTAAAATGACTATTGGCCAAATTTCTGAAATTGCCTTTATGTTACTTCTGCCTTACTTTTTTACAAAGTTCGGTTTTAAGAAAACAATATTGGTGGCCATGGGTGCATGGGTATTGCGCTATATGTTATTTGCTTATGGCAATGTTAACGAACTTGGTTTTATGTTGATTATTGGCATTGCCTTGCATGGTATATGCTATGATTTTTTCTTTGTGAGCGGCCAAATCTATACGGACAGTAAGGCCGGGGAGGCATATAAAAGTTCTGCACAAGGGCTGATTACCCTTGCAACTTATGGTATAGGTATGTTGATCGGTTTTTGGATAGCGGGAAAAATTTCTACATGGTATCTCTTAGAGGACGGAACACATATTTGGAAGACCATTTGGATGTATCCCGCAGGATTTGCCTTTGTTGTATTTGTATTGTTCGCAATTTTCTTTAAAACCGAGAAAATAGATTATCAGTCTTAGATAAATTCTTTAATTTAAACGCCTGAAAATTGATTTCTGTCCACTAGATATACTAGTAAAAACCAAGAACCAAAAAAGATAAACCATCCGTTAGGATACTATTTATAAATTTTTCAATTTAAACAACAACTAAAATGCCAAAGAAAATACGATTAGGAATATTAGGAGGGGGAGGCGATTCCCTAATAGGTGTGCTACATAGGGTAGCCTCACAAATCAATGATAATTATGAAATTACAGGAGCAGTTTTCAATCCTGATTTTGAGGCCAACAAGGCCTTTGCCGAGGAAATTGATGTTCCATTGAATAGAATTTATAAGGACTTTGATACTCTAATTGAGGAGGAGTTGAAATTACCTGAGGATCAACGTATACAGGTCTGCTCAGTACTAACCCCTAATTTCTTACACTATCCAATGGCCAAGAAATTATTGGACAATGGATTTCACGTTATATGCGAAAAACCAATGACCACTTCTCTTGAAGAAGCAAAGGATTTGCAAAAGTCACATGAAAAAGCAGGTACGGTCTTCGCATTGACCCATACATATACAGGGTATCCTATGGTTCGTCAAATGCGTGAGATGATCAAAGCGGGTGCTTTGGGCAAAATTCATAAAGTAGATGCGGTCTACTATCAAGGTTGGATCAATACCATAATCCATGATAAGGAGAAAAGATCTTCCGTTTGGAGGTTAGACCCCACTAAAGCTGGTATTAGTTCATGTATGGCAGATATTGGGGTACATGCCTTTAACATGGTGGAATATACTACGGGACTTAAAGTCAACAAATTGCTTTGCGATTTTAACTACCTATATGAAGACAATAAGATGGATGTAGATGGAACGGTACTGATCCGTATGGGAGACCATGTAAAAGGGGTTATTAGAGGTAGTCAAGTAGCTACTGGGGAAGAAAACGGATTGGCCATAGCCATTTATGGAGAAAAAGGAGCTTTTAGATGGGAGCAGGAACGACCTAACTTCTTATATAAATTAAGTGATACGGAACCTACCCAGGTCTATAAACCGGGGCATGCCTATAACTCTGAATTGTCTTTGGACGGTACTAAATTACCGGCAGGCCATCCAGAAGGAATATTTGATTCTATGGCCAATATTTATAAAGGAGTCGCAAAAGCTATTAGGGGGCAAGCATATAATGACGGTGAATTCCCTACTATGACAGATGGCGTGCGCGGAATGAACTTTATTGAAGCGACGGTAGATTCCAATAAGAATGGAAATGTTTGGGTAAGTTTAGAAGATTAATAGGAAAGACCTACAATTAAATAGAGCCGCTATTAGCGGCTCTTTGTTTTAAAATACTTTTTCAAATTCTTGACAAACAATAATCATACTTTCCTTTGGTTCCCTGTCAAAGGCACTTAATTCCCTTGTATAATAGTCCCAGTGTACTTTTTTCCAGTAATCCAAGGACTTGTCGCCTTCACCTTCCAATTGAGCGTAAGATGCATCTATACTAAAATAGGGTTTTAGGGTTACGGCCGTTGTACGCACAATACATTGTGCCTCGCCTTTCCAATTTGTAACGACTATAAATTCACCTATTTTAGGAAGTGCTTCATTTCTATGTTGTAAACCTAACAAGGAATGGGACGTAGCTTTTTTGCTGCCATTTTTAGCCAATGCCGCCAATTCATCTGCGTCTTTTTCATTATCCCCAAAATAAAGGGTTTTTGGACTTTCGTTAAAAGCATGTTCCAAATGGGAGTCTAAATAATCTCCCCACATATTTCTTGCCGAAGCATTTTCCATAGCTATAAATTATCTTTTTAAATTGATATTAATTAAATGAATGCGATGTTCAAATTTACCTTATGATGAGAATTTGCCCAACTTTAATTGTTCTGCTGCGTGGTTTGCCGCCCTAGCGGTAAATGCCATATAGGTTAAAGAAGGATTTACACAGCTTGAGGAAGACATAAACGCCCCATCTGTGACGTATACATTAGGAACAAGATGTACTTGGTTGTGTTTATTGACAATGGAAGTTTTGTGAGAATGTCCCATACGTGCGCCACCCATTTCATGAATGCCCAATCCAGGACCGGTTTCTTGGTCATAGGCGCTTATATCCTTAAATCCGGCGCTTTTGAACATTTTTACAATTTCTTTTTTAATGTCTTCCCGCATGTTGTATTCGTTTTCCTTGAACTCCACATCAAAAGCTAATTGTGGAAGTCCCCATTTATCCTTTTCCGTAGGGCTTAGTGTTACACGGTTGTCGTCATAGGGTAAAAATTCCCCAAATCCTGTTACCCCTATGGTCCAATGGCCAGGTTTAAGAATGTGGTCTTTTAAATCTTTGCCATAGCTCATTTCGGCTATGGTTTCGCTCCAGTCGCCCCTACTTGCCCTTCCTTGATAACCAAACCCACGTACATAATTGTCCTTTTTGGTCTTATCGTTTAAATTGACAAAACGTGGAATGTAAAATCCGGTAGGCTGTCTACCCTTGTAATATTTATCTAAATAGCCGTCAACCTTGGCAGATGCGCCCAATTTATAATGATGGTCCATGATACCACGTCCCAAGGCATCAGAATCATTGCCAAGCCCGTTGGGAAAACGTTCAGATTTAGATTGTAATAAGATACCTACGGATGCCATGGCAGATGCGCACAGAAAAATCACTTTAGCCTTGAATACCAATTGTTCATTGGTTTCCGCATCTATGACCTTAACGCCGGTAGCTTTTTTTGTAGCATCGTCATATATGATTTCGTAGACGATGGAGTTTGGCCGTAAGGTCATATTACCTGTACGTTCCGCTGCCGGTAGGGTAGATGAATTACTGCTAAAATAACCTCCAAAAGGACAGCCCCTCCAACATCGGTCCCTATTTTGACAGGTGCCCCTGCCTTCAAAATTGGCATTTGGGTCGGTGATGTGCGCAGTACGGCCAATGGTAATTAACCGTCCGTCATCAAATTTTTCAGAAGTCAGTTTCTTAAAATCATCTTCCACACAATTCAGTTTCATGGCCGGCTGAAATTTACCATCGGGCAATACCTCCAAGCCTAAATTTTCACCACTGACTCCTATATATTCTTCAACCTTATCATACCAAGGTGAAATATCCTTGTATCTAACGGGCCAATCAACACCAATATTTTCCTTTTTGTTCGCTTCAAAATCTATATTGCTCCAACGATAACTCTGCCGTCCCCATGTTAAGGACCTGCCCCCAACTTGATAGCCCCTGATCCAATCAAAACGTTTGGTCTCTACATAGGGGTGGTCAAGATCATTGACAAAAAAATGCTTTACATCCTGTTTTGGCGCCCAGTTTACCCTAGATTGTACAGGAAAATTTTTCTTTTCTTCCTTGGATAGTTCCCCTTTTAAAGGATAATCCCATGGGTCATCATGCATGGTGGGGTAATCTTCTATATGTTTTACCATTCTACCGCGTTCAAGAACCAATGTTCTTAAACCGTTCTCTGTTAATTCCTTTGCGGCCCAACCACCACTTATTCCAGTTCCAACTACAATTGCATCGTAAACTTCATCTTGATTCATGCCTTAATTTTTATCTTTTTCTTTTGGTAATCCCTATATTTATAGCAATTCTTCAAGGTGTTCAGAATTGTGTTATAGAATTCTTAAATATAAGATAAATTGACATATTTGAGGAATTGGTACAACGAACTAATTAAAATAACCGATAGTATAAAATTTTATGAAAACAATTAAAGGTCCAGCGGTATTTTTGGCTCAATTCGTAGATAGTAAAGCTCCATTCAATACCTTGGATGGTATGTGTAAATGGGCGGCCGATTTGGGATATAAAGGAATACAAATACCCACTTGGGAAAGTTTTTTGATCGATTTGGATAAAGCAGCAGAAAGCCAAACGTATTGTGACGAGTTGAAAGGGAAGGTTAATTCGTACGGGTTGGAGATTACCGAACTCTCTACACACTTACAGGGCCAATTAGTTGCCGTTCACCCGGCATATGATTTAATGTTCGATTCCTTTGCCCCAAAAAATGTTCATGGCAACCCTAAAGCAAGGACGGCATGGGCCGTTGAAACCGTAAAAAAAGCGGCCACGGCAAGTAGAAGGCTAGGGTTAAAGGCACATGCTACGTTTTCCGGATCATTATTGTGGCATACCATGCACCCTTGGCCCCAAAGACCTGCCGGTCTCGTAGAAATGGGTTTTGAAGAACTGGCAAAAAGATGGATGCCGATATTAAATCATTTTGATAAGGAAGGGGTAGATGTTTGTTACGAAATTCACCCAGGGGAAGATTTACATGATGGAGATACTTTTGAGCGTTTTTTGGAAGCTACGGGTAACCATAAAAGAGTAAATATTCTTTACGATCCAAGCCATTTTGTCTTACAACAATTAGATTATATTGCCTATATAGACCACTATCATGAATTTATAAAATCCTTTCACGTAAAGGACTCGGAATTTAATCCTACAGGGAAAAAAGGTGCGTTTGGTGGTTATAATGATTGGGGAGACAGAGCGGGCAGATATCGTTCCTTGGGCGATGGACAAATTGATTTTAAGACCATATTCTCCAAGTTGACCCAATATGGTTGTGATGTTTGGGCGGTAATGGAATGGGAGTGTTGTATTAAAAGTCCTGAGCAAGGTGCTCGTGAAGGGGCCAAATTTATTTCTGACCACATCATTGAGGCTACTGAGAAGACCTTTGATGATTTTGCAGGCGCGGAAATTGACAAGGAGATGTTGAAAAAAATGTTAGGACTATAAATTAAAGCAAGAATGAAAAAAGTAGTATTAGGTGTTGCGGTATTGTTGTTAATTGCTTCATGTAAGCAGGAAAAAAAAGAGACTACAGAAGCAAATGTGGCTGAAGTGGAAATGCCTAAAAATGATTGGGAAATTTTGTTTGACGGTTCTTCCTTGGATAAATGGAAAGAATTTCAAAGTGATTCCGTAAGCGGTGCATGGACCATACAGGGCGATGCCTTGGTGTATACGCCGCCTAGTGAAGGAGAGAAAAGAGTAAATCACGATTTGGTTACCAAAGAGGAATTTACCGATTTTGTCCTCTCCTTGGAATGGAAAATATCCGAAGGTGGAAACAGTGGTGTGTTTTGGGGGGTAAATGAAGATGAAAAATTTAAGACCGGATACCAAACCGGACCTGAAATACAAATTTTGGACAATGACAAACACCCAGATGCCAAAGCTGGTACCACCCACCAGGCGGGTGCTTTATATGATATGGTGCCACCGGCAAAAGATGTTACGAAACCTGTTGGGGAATGGAATACCATGGAATTGACCGTAGACCATAAGAACAACCGTGGAAAAGTAATGTTGAACGGTACGGAAATGGTGACTTTTCCCATAGCGAATGAGGAATGGAATACTATGGTCGCCAATTCTAAATTTGCAGGTTGGGATGGGTTTGGAACATTTAAAACGGGTAAAATCGGTCTACAGGATCATGGTAATATTGTTTCCTTTAGAAACATCAAAATAAAACAACTATAACCTAAGCATACGTTCATGAAAAATTTCTATTTATTTAGTATAATCGCCCTGATGTTAGGGGTTACATCCTGTAAAGAAAAAGTTCAGGTAGAGCAGGTAGACGCCATAGAGGGCGAAGCGGGGGACAACGTTATTGTACATGAGGAATATATGGGCGAAGAGCCTACCACACCAGAGGAAACGGAATTTTATGAACCAAAGGTTCCTGTGGTAAAACCAAGTGTAAATGGGGCACCACCAAGTGATGCTATTGTACTCTTTAATGGTACAGGTTTGGAAAACTGGATCAGTGCCAATGATAGTACTGCCGCAAAATGGCATTTAAATGATGATGGCAGTATGACCGTTAATGATAAAACGGGTAATATACAGACCAAGCAAAATTTTGGTGACGTTCAATTGCATATTGAATGGAAATCTCCTTTGCCTGTGCAAAGCAAAGGTCAAAACAGGGGAAATAGCGGTGTATTTCTTAATGGCATTTATGAAGTTCAGATATTGGACCAAAACGACAACCCGACCTATGTAAACGGCCAAGTGGCTTCAATCTACAAACAACATGTGCCATTGGCCATGGCTTCTGTACCCACTGGTGAATGGAATACTTATGATATTATCTATCATGCCCCTGAGTTTAACGACGAAGGAGGTAAGATAAAATCCGGTGATATAACCGTTATTCATAACGGAGTTCTTGTACAAGATCACGTAGAGCTAAAAGGTACCACTCCTTATATAGGTTGGCCCAAAAATCCCCCTCACGGCAAGGGCCCCTTATTGTTGCAAGATCATGGGGACGATAGTCGTGTGAGCTTTAGGAATATATGGGTTAGGGAACTATAATCTATTAAAAAATGCTTTAACGGAGTAAACGACCCATAGGCTGTTTGCTCCTTTTTTTTATTACAAGGTTACTGTAAAACCTGAATTTTACATTTACCTTACCTTTGTTAAAATTTAAAATGCGTATATGATTCAATCCATGACCGGTTTCGGTAAGCATGTAATACAATTGCCCAATAAAAAAATTACGGTAGAAATTAAATCGCTCAATAGTAAGAGTATCGATTTAAATGCACGTATGCCCTCAAATTATAGGGAAAAGGAATTGGAGCTAAGAAAGATAATAGCCAACTCCTTGGTGCGCGGCAAGGTAGATTTTAGTCTATATGTTGAACTTACCGGTGATGAAACTACTTCTCAAGTAAATGAGGTCGCTGTAAAACAATATATGGGACAGTTAAAAAATATTGCAACCGGTGATGACCTAAGATTATTGGAAATGGCGCTTAGATTCCCAGATGCCATGAAAACCGCAAAGGAAGATATTGACGAGGAAGAGTATATAGCAATTAAAAAGGCACTGGAAGGGGCTTTGGTTGAAATCAATAACTTTAGGTCAGAAGAAGGCGGTGTGCTAGAAAAGGATTTTTTGGACCGTATTGCCATTTTACAACAATTGTTAAAAGATGTGGTGGCCATTGATCCAGAACGTCAAGCAACGATAAGAGAAAGATTGGAGAAAGCCGTTCAAGACCTAAAGACCGATTTGGACGAGAACAGATTTGAACAGGAACTCATCTATTATTTGGAAAAATATGATATCACCGAAGAAAAGGTAAGACTGGCCAACCATCTTGATTATTTTGGTAAAACCTTGCGTTCAAGTGATAGTAACGGTAAAAAATTGGGCTTTATTTCTCAAGAGATCGGCCGTGAGATCAATACAATTGGTTCTAAGGCCAATTACGCACCTATGCAACAATTAGTAGTTCAAATGAAAGATGAGCTGGAAAAGATTAAGGAACAAATGTTAAATGTATTATAGATGAAAGGGGGAAAATTAATTATTTTTTCTGCACCCTCAGGAAGTGGAAAAACTACCATTGTACGTCACCTATTGGCCCAACCGGAATTGAACTTGGCCTTTTCTGTTTCTGCAACCTCAAGACCTAGAAGAGGAAAGGAAAAGAATAAGGAACATTATTATTTCATGTCCGTATCCGAGTTCAAGAACCATATAAAAAACGATGATTTTTTAGAGTGGGAAGAAGTATACAGGGATAATTTTTACGGTACACTTAAGAGTGAAGTAGAGCGCCTATGGGCCGAGGGTAAGAACGTTATTTTTGATATTGATGTGGTAGGCGGACTAAGAATCAAGAAAAAATTTCCAGATATTACCTTGGCCGTGTTCGTGAAGCCTCCCAGTGTTGATGAACTTAAGATCAGACTTAAGAAACGAAGTACAGAGAGTGAGGATAAAATTAATATGCGTATTGCAAAAGCATCCGTAGAATTGGCAACTGCTCCACAATTTGATAAGATTATCAAGAATTATGATCTAGATGTTGCCTTAAAAGAGGCCGTTGACCTTGTGGCGGATTTCGTAAGAGAGGATTAATATAGTTTCAATGAAGAATATTGGTTTATACTTTGGAACGTTTAACCCTATACATATAGGTCATTTGGTCATTGCGAACCATATGGCGGAGTTTTCAGATTTGGATGAGGTTTGGTTCGTGGTAACTCCGCAAAGTCCGTTTAAGACCAAAAAAACACTTTTGGACAACCATCACCGGTATGAAATGGTTTATGAGGCTACCGTTGATTATCCAAAATTAAGGCCCAGTAAAATTGAGTTTGATTTACCACAACCCAATTATACCGTAAATACACTTGCACATTTAATGGACAAACATCCTGCCCAATACACTTTTTCGTTAATTATGGGTGAGGACAATCTAAAAGGATTTCATAAATGGAAAAATTATGAAACTATTTTGGAAAACCACGCTATTTATGTTTACCCAAGAGTATCAGAAGGTGTTGTGGAACACCGGTTTAAAACACATGAAAAAATACACAGGGTCAACGCACCAATAATGGAAATTTCATCGACCTTTATTAGAAAAGCACATAAAAATGGTAAGAATATAAAACCCATGTTACCACCGGAAGTCTGGAAATATATGGATGAAATGAATTTTTATCGTTAGTTCTATTGTGGTATTCGTAACTTATCTGTGGCAAGATAGGTATTGTCCTTATTGTAATACCATGCCCTGGTTTTTGGAAATTTTATATCATTCATCGTTAATAAATCGGTCAAAAGAATATATTCCCCATCGTTCTTACTTTCATCATGATAAAATTGATAGATTTCCATGGCATAGGTGTTTGGATCAAAATAAAAATACCAAGTATCTTGCCCCACTTCCTTTTCATACATGACCTTCAATACTAAGTAATCTTTTCCTTTAAATGTGCGTTTAACCACCTTGGGGTCAATAAGGGTACCAGGATCTTTTAATTTCATTGGCAGGCCATATAAATACGTATAATAATCCTTCATTAGTTTAGCGCGATCGCAGGTAATTCTTAAACTATCCCTAACCTGTTGGGCAATATTGGTTTTGCCATTGTATTTTAAAACGCAATGCTCTTTTTGTAGTTCTGATTCTATGGTGTAATCATCCCTTTTTACGGTAGATTTAAAATAGGTTGCGGGAAGGTCCAGTTCAATTAGTGTGCTGCGCAAAGTGGCTTTGGGAGATTCCATTTCAATAAGCAACTTGCCTTTAAATGTGTTCCAATTGTCCTGTGGATCATGAAAGGAAATGGCATTTTCAAGTAATTGTTCTCCTGTTAGTTCTTGGCCCTTAGTGGAAAAAGAAAGGAGTAGTAGTGTAGCCAAATAAAAATACCTTGTCATCATATACTATTTATGAGGACAAGGTACTTATTATTTTAATGTGTTACAGCGGTATTATTTTTTAGGCGATTCTATCGTAGCCGGTGCTACGGAGCTATCGTGCTCATTATGATATTGCTGTAGCAAATTCATTACGGATGTCATTAAATCCTTAGTTTCCAATAAGAGTGAAAAATAAAGGGTGGTGTTCTTTGGACTGGATTCTTCCGTCCTTGTTCTTGCTACTTGTGTCTGTATCTTTTCGGATACCATCTGGAAAAGTTCCTGTTTCTGACTTAGTACATTCCCAATTTGTTCAAAGGATTGATTTGAAAAAGCATCTTGTGTCTGATTTAATATTTCCTCCAATTTTAAATCTATTTGCTTTAATTCCTTGATCTGGTTATACTTTAATTTTTTGTGATTGTTGTTTACATGCTTATGGCTAACTTTTCCAATATATTCAAGAGATTGAGCAATATCTGTTAAATAGCCCAAAGTATTAATGTAAAAATTACTGGCCCCAACGCTATTTTCATCTAAGTTTTTGATAAAATAGAAAATATGGTCTCTTAGGTCATCAATTTCATTGGAGAGTTTTTCGCCTTGCTTTTTGTTCTTTTTAAGCAAGTTTACGTCCTGTTTGGCCAAACCATTTATAGTGTTGGTATAAATTTTATTGGTTCTTTTAAGAACATTGGAAATGTTCATGGCGCTTTCAAATATTACCCCTTGTATAGAGCTGCTCTCTGCCCTGTTAAGTGAATCTTCCGCTTTTAACTCCTTGGCTTTCTTGTTATGTGAAATATAATTTCTTGCCAATAATAAAATGGCGGCAAACAATAGTACTGCCAACGCGGCACCCTTTCCAAAACTGATCAAGGTTAATATGATTCCAGAGGCTATAAATGCTATAATGGCGGTTCCAAACCATCCACCTATTACATTGAGTACCCCGGCAACCCTGTATACCGCACTTTCAGCACCCCAAGCTCTATCGGCAAGTGAAGTACCCATTGCAACCATAAAAGTAACGTAGGTTGTAGATAACGGTAATTTGTAAGATGTAGCAATAGAGATTAATATGCCGGCTACCATAAGGTTTACGGCAGCACGTACCATATCAAATGCCGGAAGTTCATGGACCTTCTTTTTTGATAGGGCAATTACAGGTTTGTTAAACTGCTTATCTATCTTTTCCTGAAGGGAACTTGGAATTGCGTTCGTTAAGACCGTTGATAATGAAATGGCTAAACGTACCAATCCTCTAGACAAGAAATTAGGTTGAAACCTTTCTTTGGTGTCTTCTTGACTGGAAAGGTCTATGGAAGTCTTGACAACACTTTTGGCTTTACTGGAAAACCACAAGGTAAGGACCATGACCATACCTGCTATAAATAACAGTAATGTTGGTGTTGGGACCTTTTTGGCCAAAATCCCCATACTGAATTCCGATGCCTCTACCCCAGAGGCTAACCATGCCTCATAAGATTGCCAAGCGGCAATTGGAACCCCTATGAAATTGACGAGATCATTACCGGCAAAAGCTAATGCCAAAGCAAAGGTACCAACGCCAATAATCAATTTATAAATATTTACATTGGCAAATTTCATTAAGATAAATGAAAACGTAGACCAAACCAAGAAGTTTGCCCCAACCAAAGCAAATAATTGGGTTTCTAAAAACTCTTTAATGGTTATACCCCCAATTAGGTCGTAAGATTCGCCGGCAAAAGCCGTTCCGCCAATTCCCTTCATTAATATGAAGTAGGTCATGGACGATAATGCAAAGCCTCCAAAAAGGGCGCCTACCCATGTAGGTTTTTTTTCAAAATTATAGGACAGGAGCAATCTTGATACCCATTGTACCATTGCACCTATGGTAAAGGCGACAACTACAGATAGTAATATGCCAAATATAATTTGAACGGCCTTATCGTTATTGATATAGTTGATTACATCTATAAAACTACCATTGTCCGCACCAATTTTGATCAATGACATGGCTACGGCCGCACCCAATAGTTCAAAAACTATGGATACCGTAGTTGAAGTTGGCATGCCCAAGGTATTGAAGAAGTCAAGTAATAGAATATCCGTTATCATCACGGCCATAAAAATGAACATGATCTCATCAAAATAGAATTCACCAGGGTTAAAAATTCCCTTTCTCGCCACTTCCATCATACCACTTGAAAACAAAGCGCCGGCAGCAATTCCAAAACTGGCGACAATCATTATGGTCTTAAAGGAAATAGCTTTGGAACCAATGGCGGAATTCAAAAAATTTACCGCATCGTTACTAACACCTACCACAAGATCTGCTATGGCCAGTACGGCAAGTGCAATAAGCATTAAAAAATATATATTATCCATAATTTCGTTCGATATCAATTTGCAAATATCATTATCGCCAATGGCTGCAATGTTAGGTTAATGTTATTATTTTACTAGAAGTGAACTTCTAATTGTAATCTATATGTCAAAATATCCGTGCTTGCTATTTGTGAAAGATAGCTAAGATCGCTCTGCACTTTAAGTTTATGACCCACAATATACTTTGAAAGTCCTAAAGTATATTGATTTTGAGTATTTTGACCTGTTATTTCCTGATCTAAACCAATAGTTGTAAAACGGCCAGATACTTCCCAGTTATTTTCAAATAAATAACCTGATTGCAAATTTAGGCCGCTACCCACTTCAACTACGGACCCCGTGGCAGAGCCATCAGAATTTTTAGCTATAGGGTCTTTGGCCGTTCTATTGGCATATTCACCCATAAACGAAAAACCATTATACTTAAACATGGCATCTATAAAGACGGTATTGATATTGGTCTCAAAAAAACCTACATCATTAAATAGATAGGAGCCTTGGTTACTTCTGGACTTTACGGCATTCTGATTACTGTCATAAGTAGCTGCGATCATCAGTTTTGGAGTCTTTTCCCTATTTAGATCACTTCCCTTATAATCCCCTCTTCCTAAAAATTCTCCAAATGGCAACAATTCTAATCGTGATGTATATTGCAGTCCGCCCAAATTCCCGGTCGTAATATTTCTTCCTTCTCCTTGCGATAGTGCAAAAATCTCCCGAATCAAAAATTTTTGGCCTATATTGGTTTTATGCCTTAACTGGAAGCCCATATCCCTGTCAATTGTAAACCTTCCGTTCAATAATGAGCGGTCTACTTGCAATAAATTACCGGAAGAAATTACGCGCTCTATATTACCGGGCAGTTTTGTTTGACCAAACCATAGCACAAAGTTTTCGTAAAAATTCCATTTTACCACCGCATCAAGAATATAGCGTGGGGCATTACCTGTAAATTGGGAAGCTCCGGAAATATCACGATTGGAAAGTCCTAATTCTATTTTGTATTCCAATTTGGGGGAATATGCAAAACCATCAAATTTTAACCTGGCCCTTCTTACTAGAAAATTTTGTTCCGGGTCGGTAAGGCCTCCATTCTCAGAGTTCCACGTATTTGTAGCCAGAATCTGCATACGTGCCTCAACTTTCATTGTCCAGGAACTATCTTTTCCTACCAGGTTGAACAATCCATTACCAAAAGTAGGAGCATTGGATTCCTGGCCTTTTATTGCACTGAAGTACAGCAAAAAAAGGCTAAACCAAAAAAGGTTATACTTCATTTACTATTAGTTTTTGTCGACTGCAAATTACCGAAATGAACGTTAAGTTCATATTTAATTAAAAGTAACCTGTATTTTTATGCTTCTCTTCTGCTATACAATGAATTTTTAACTGAATAACAATCATTGACTTCTTCATAGGACGCATAAAAAAAGCTACCGGGTAGGTAGCTTTATGATTTCAAAAAACCAAGTCGACAAAAACTAGTAGTACTAGAAATCATATGTGCGTTATATGCTAAACAGTAGACGTATCTAATATCAATATATTATCTGGATGAGGTTTTTTGGGCTGATAAATCTGCCATGCTCATTGTTTTGGCCTTTAAACTTGCCTGTATATTCTTGGTTTCACCAGATGCAACGGTTACAGGTAATTCTATTGGTTCATAACCTAAAAATTGAACTAAAAGTTGGTATGAACCGGGTGTAAGGTTATCAAATTCAAAGTTTCCCCTAAAATTAGTGTGGGTGCTTAAAGATGTATTCTTAATGGTTACCGTAGCCATAAGTAATGGCTCATTGAATAATTCAGCGTCCAATATTTGACCCTGAATAGCACTTGTCTCTTGTGCGGACACTAAAGAACCAATTAACATTGCGAATAAAAGAACTAATCTTTTCATGTATACTTTAAATTTCTTCTGCAAAGAAATGACTGTAAGGTTAAGTTAAGGTTAGGTCACAATTATGAATATATGTTCTTATGGTTAAGATTTTGGTTCCGGTTTCTATTTTTAAAGAAGCTTGGTCCATTTATGAAAAAGCAAAAAATGTATCTTGCAGCCTTCAAACAAAAACCAAATGAACTGGGAGCAATTACTTTCATTACGTAGACAGGGAGATAACAATAAACGCTTGCGCAATGAGCAGGATGAGACCCGTTTGGGTTTTGACGTGGATTATGACAGGATAATATTTTCTTCGGCTTTTAGAAGTTTACAGGATAAAACACAAGTAATACCATTGTCCAAAACAGATTTTGTGCACACAAGACTTACCCATAGCCTGGAGGTCTCTGTAGTTGGTCGTAGTCTAGGAAGGCTTGCAGGGAAGAAGATAATAGAGAAACATCCTTATTTACAGGAAGTACACGGATATAAGTTCAATGATATAGGCGCCATTGTTGCAGCTGCGGCCCTGGCACACGATATTGGAAATCCTCCTTTTGGCCATAGTGGGGAAAAAGCAATCGGTGAATATTTTAAAACAGGTAATGGTGTTCGGTTTAAACAACAGTTATCTGACGTGGAATATCAAGATATTATTGATTTTGAAGGAAATGCGAACGGATTTAGATTGTTGACCCAAAATAGGGCAGGTGTTACCGGTGGATTACGTCTTAGTAACGCTACTCTTGGGGCGTTTATGAAATATCCAAAGGAATCCCTTCCCAAAAAACCTTCCGATCATATATGCGATAAAAAGTTTGGATTTTTTCAAAGTGAAAAACTCATTTTTAAAGATGTTGCGGAAGACCTTGGATTACCATTTAGGGGTTCTACTGATACCATATCCTATGGTAGGCATCCATTGACATTCTTGGTAGAAGCGGCAGATGATATCTGTTATACCATAATTGATTTTGAAGATGGTATAAACCTTGGACTTATCTCAGAAGATTATGCACTTGAATATTTAATAAAACTTGTTAAGGATACCATTAATACCAAAAAATACAATTCTTTGGAATTTATGGAAGATAGGTTAAGCTATTTGCGTGCATTGGCCATTAATACCTTGATCCAAGATGCGGTTGCTATTTTTATAGCGAACGAAGACAGTATTCTAAATGGTACTTTTGACTGTTCGTTGATGGATAAAAGTAAGTATAAGGCCCAAATTGAAGATATCATCAATTTAAGCATACAGAATATTTACCAAGCTCAAGAAGTGGTAGAAAAGGAAATTGCGGGGTATACCATTATATCTGATATTCTTGATGTTTATATTGCCGCGTTAATCGGTAAAAAAGAACGGAACGTGTCTAATTACCATAAATTAATTTTACGGACCTTACCTGGACCATATAGGCAAACTGAGGGCTCTATCTATGAAATTTTATTGAACACCTGTAGTTATGTGGCAAGTCTTTCCGATAGTGCTGCCGTACATATTCATACCAAGATCAAAGGAAAGCAGCTTTAAAAGCCATAAAGTATACCTACGCCCAATACTTGTTTAAACTGTATTTTAGGAGTGCCGGGGTCTACAATTGTGCCATTGTCGTTTTTTACCACATCAAATAGAATATCGTCATCATAGATTAATTGGGTGCCCAGACTTGTGCTTATATATTTGTTGACCTTCATATGTAGGTTTAGCTCCCAATCTACGTCAATGTTACCAAAGCTTTTGATGTAGTCCGTATACAGGTTTATCCTACTTTTTAATTCAATGTTATCTGCTAGGGTATAATTGAAATTGTTGGTTATAAGTATACCAATTTCCAGCAAATGGTTCTCACCTGGAGTTATTACGTTACCATCTGCGTCTAAAACGGCTTCCTGTACACCAAACGACCCATTGTCCGCCAAATCCTGGTCTAAAACAAAAGTAGATTTTTGGGTTAGGGGAGATAGATAAAGATTAAACTTTTCGTCTTTTGTTATAAAAGAGGTACCCGCCCCAAACAGTAGATAACCTGGTGCCATAAACCTTGAAATTGGGGTATCCCTATCGGGATATTTATAACCGTTGGAAAACTGGGTATTAAAATTGAGCTGTACCGAGTAAAACCATCTACTAGTATTATCCTTCTTAAAGCCTAAATTGGAACTTAACCGTATTACATCCTCGGTCTTTCTTAGTTTACGTCCTTCTTGTGCATTTAATCCATAGCGAAGCTCTAGGTTGTTTTCCCACTGAAAATTATTGAATTTGTACTTTCTTGCAAATTTTAAGAACCCTAATCCACTTACGGCATTATCTCCACCAGCGTTCCAATTGACAAAAGCAACCTCACTTATATTAATACCAAAACTATTTTCGGTTTCCCAGAAAGAGGGTACCCTAAATCGTTGAAAGCCTTTTTGTAAGGTCTTGGTTTTCTTAAAATCTATGTTTGGTATTTGCAGGTTAACGTCCTTCTTGGGTGAATAGATCTTATCCAATGTCCGGCGTATGACAATTGTATCTACCGCCGTACTATCTAAATATACACTATCTACAATAATTGGTGCCGGTATGGTATCCTGGGCCTGGGTTGCCAATGCAACCAAAAAAAACAACGGGAATAAATTTTGAAGAAATCTTGAAATTATTCTTTTCATAGAAACTGTTGTACATATTTTTTTACGGACATCTTATCTATCCCTGCCTCTTTATACAATTCTAGGGTAGGCCCATGGGGTATAAAGACATCTGGGATACCAAATATCTTAATAATTTTATTCATTTCAATATTATTTGCAAAATCTAGCACCGCACTGCCAAAACCGCCAATGGCCGCTCCATCTTCCAATGTAATGATATGATCAAAATTTTGAAAAATATCTTTTAGCAACTCCTTGTCCAAGGGTTTAATAAATGGAAAATTATAATGTGCAATCTTGGATCCGGAATCTATTTCGTTTAGGAGTTCAATAACGTTATTTCCTATAGGGCCGGTGCTCAAAATGGCTATATGGTTTCCTTTTCTTAATTGTTGACCCTTGCCTAAGGCCACTTTTTTCATTGGTTGCTGCCAATTTACTATGGAGCCCCTTCCTCTAGGATATCTAATAGCAATAGGTCCATGTAAACCAAGTTGCGCCGTGTACATGATATTGCGCAGTTCAATTTCGTTCAAGGGCGAACATACCATTAAATGAGGAATACACCTTAAATAGGCTATATCATATACACCATGATGGGTAGGCCCATCCTCACCTACTAGACCTGCCCGATCTAAGCAAAAAATAACCGGAAGGTTTTGTAACGCCACATCATGGATAACCTGATCATAGGCACGTTGTAAAAATGTGGAATATATATTACAAAAAGGAATTAATCCATCTGCCGCCATACCGGCCGCAATGGTTACTGCATGTTGCTCGGCTATTCCAACGTCATATGCACGTTCAGGCAATGCATCCATCATAAATTTCATAGAACTCCCTGTGGGCATAGCAGGTGTTAATCCTACTATTTTATCATTTTTAAGTGCTAGTTCTACCAATGTCCTGCCAAACACATCCTGAAATTTAGGAGGTTGTGCGTTCGTGCTACTTTTTTCAAGTTCGCCGGTCTGTTTGTTAAATTTGCCCGGGGCGTGGTAAACAACCTGGTTTTCTTCTGCCTTCTTTAGCCCTTTTCCTTTTATGGTAATGACATGCAATAACTTAGGGCCTTCAATTTTTTTTAATCGCTCCAGTTCGCTGATCAATAGGGGTAGGTTATGGCCGTCTACCGGACCGGAATAATGAAAGTTTAAGCATTCGAATATATTTTCTTCCTTTGCCGTTCCGGTCTTAACATTGGTAAGGTATTTTTTTAACGCTCCCACACTTGGGTCTATACCCATGGCATTATCGTTTAAAACCACCAAAATATTTGCATTGGTCACCCCCGCATGGTTCAACCCTTCAAAGGCCATGCCGCTGGCAATGGATGCATCTCCGATTACCGCAATATGCTGGCGTGTAAAATTGCCCTGTAGCCTTGCAGCCAATGCCATGCCCAAAAGTGCGGAAATTGAGGTAGAGCTATGCCCCGTACCAAAAGCATCATACTCACTTTCCTCCATTTTGGGAAATCCACTAATACCTCCAAATTGTCTATTGGTATCAAAAATAGCTTTTCTTCCCGTGAGAATCTTATGGCCATAGGCCTGGTGACCCACATCCCAAATTAATTTGTCCGTAGGGGTATTAAATGTGTAATGCAAGGCAATGGTAAGTTCCACAACACCAAGACTAGCGCCTAAATGTCCTTCTTTGGCAGACACTATATCTATAATGAATTGCCGTAGTTCAAACGCCAAATGAGTCAATTCCTCAGGATTTAAGGTTCTGAGATCTTTAGGGGAGTCTATATGTTCTAGAATTGCTTTCACTTTGTGGTCCTAATGAACCTACAAAAATACTTTAATAAAAATGAAACTGTTGTATTTTTGCTGGTATGGTTTTACCGTTCGATGATCGTTATTTTATGAAAAAAGCGTTGCAAGAGGCAACTTATGCCTTTGATGCCGGAGAAATACCCGTAGGAGCCGTCATCGTTATACAAGATAGAATCATTGCAAGATCCCATAACCTTACCGAAAAATTGAACGATGTAACCGCACATGCAGAAATGCAGGCAATTACTTCTGCGGCAAATTTTCTAGGAGGCAAATATTTAAAGGACTGTACATTGTACGTTACATTGGAACCTTGTCAGATGTGCGCGGGTGCCTTGTATTGGAGCCAGATAGGAAGGATCGTATATGCTGCCAAAGATCTTCAACGAGGTTGTGGGGCCATGGGAACGACCCTGCACCCTAAAACGAGCATTGAGGGCGGTATAATGGAACAAGAGGCGGCGTTGTTATTACAGCGGTTCTTTGCCGGAAAAAGAAAGTAACATTTTACCATAAAAAAACCATGTAAAACATGGTTTGTTCATTTTAAGTATAAAAGAATATGTTTATTGTACTTGAACTTGGCCTGCGACAATACCTTTTCTTCCTTCTTCTTCCTCATAACTGACTTTATCTCCTTCCTTAAGTTCAGTTCCGTTCAATGCCGTAGCATGAACAAAAATATCTTTGCCGGTTTCATCATTGGTTATGAAGCCATATCCTTTAGAAACATTATAAAATTTTACAGTACCAGTCATACGAATGCAATTTTGAAATTTACACTCTAATTTAAGTGTTTTTTAAATTGAATAGCAAAAATTAAGAAAATTATTTTTTTGGAGAGTCTTGATTATCAGTGGTTCTAGGTTTTTTTCCTTGCATTTTACGTACATTTTCATCGGTCAGCATATAATCCTTAAATTTTTTGCCTTTACTTTCTTTAATTAAAAATAAGGGCATGGCAATCAAAAAAAGCCCTAACGTTCCGGACCCAATATATTTGTTCGCCAAATCTGCATGTTCAGGCTCAAGGTTAAAGCCATAAATTATAAGGCCTATGGATAGGAGTACAACGGCGGTTATAATATATTTCATCATTAATGGTATAATTTTCTATTTATCATTTCTTACTTGGTAAACTTAATAAGTTCCCTTCTGTAGGCGGTCAATAATTTAGATTTGGACACAAAACCCATATATATTCCGTTATTGACTACAGGAAGGTTCCATGCACCGGTATCCTGAAATTTCTGCATTACCGTTTGCATACTATCCTTACCATAATTTATTTGGTCCGGAGCTTTATGAGTAAATGTTTCAACCTTGATGGTAGTATACAGTTTAGTATCAAACATAAACTCCCGTATATCATCCAACAAAATAATACCAAGGAATTTGTGATTGGCATCTATTACCGGAAAAATATTCCTTGTAGATTTTGCAACGGAATCGTGCAACATTTGGCCCAAGGTCATTTCTGGATATACATGTTTAAAATTGGTTTCTATTACCGTATCAAGATCCATTAGCGTAAGGACCGCCTGATCTTTATTATGTGTCAATAATTCCCCGCTTTCTGCCAATTCCCTGGTATATATTGTATAATCTACCGCGTTTTTAGTAATTATATAAGAGATGGCCGCAGTAATCATTAAAGGCACAAATAGGGCATAGCCACCTGTAATTTCGGCAATTAGGAAAATTGCGGTCAGTGGAGCATGTTGTACCCCGGCAATTAATCCTGCCATACCTATCAAGGTAAAATTACTTTCGGAAACGGTAAATCCTAAACCGGAATTATTAATCAATTTTGCCACAACATTACCCAGTGCGCTACCCATTACCATAGTGGGGATGAATATACCACCCGCACCTCCTGCTGCCAACGTTGTGGTCATGGCTACGGCTTTAAAAATGGTAATGCCAAAAAGCAAGGCTATTACGACCCAAATATTATCTATATAATTGTCAAAGGGCGTTTTACCCAAAGCCTGAATATGATCACCAATTAGTAAGTTGTTTATAAAAACAAAACCTTCACCATACAATGGCGGTATCATATAAAGCATTACACCAATGGTTAGACCACCTACCAAAAGCCGGTATTTTGGACTTTTTAAGGGTTTAAACAAATTAATGATTCCAAAGTACATTTTGGTAAAGTAGATAGAAGCTACGGCAGTACCAACTCCTAATAGAATGTAGAACAGGGTATCCTTTACTTTAAAAGGTTCTGTGATCGTAAAATTGAACAACACTTCATTTCCCATAAAAAAATAGGAGGTAAGCACACCACTTATAGATGCCAATAATAGTGGTAGCATGGATATCATGGTAAGATCAAGACTAAATACTTCTACTGCAAAGATGATGGCCGCAATGGGCGATTGAAAAATAGACGATATAGCTCCTGCAGATGCACAAGCAATCAATAGGGACCTTGTCTTTGAATTGATATGGAACAATCTTCCCAGGTTGGAGCTTATAGCGGCACCGGTTGCCACGGCTGGCCCCAACAAACCCACCGAACCACCAAAACCAACGGTAAGAGGAGCTATTATAAGTTGGGTGTAGACCTGCTTTACATCTATAAGTCCTTTGTTTTTGGACAAAGAAAAAAGAATGGAGGATACGGCGTGATTCAATTTTTCCTTGTGCACATATTTAACATATAGATACACCAATGTGAGTCCAATAATAGGTAGTATGAAATACAATTGGTTACTGGAAAAAATGATTCCTTTTTCAAGGGATGCTTCAATAAAATAGGTGATGTTTTTTAGGGTAACCGATGCCAAACCTGCTAACAGGCCAACTACAACACTTAGAATATATATAAATGTTTTCTGTGAGATATGTTTATACCTCCATTTATATATACGTTTTAAAAGTTTGTTTTTTTGGATGGGCATTCTAAAACCAAATCGATTATGGTCTCCAAAGGTATTTAATTAGTTGCTATGATTTTGTTTTTGATTTCTTCTAAATCTTAAAGGTGTATTTATACAAAGTTTCTATTGTTTAAGTGTTAAACGTACAAACAAAAAAAATCCTGCTCTAGGCAGGATTTTACTTGTATTTTAATGATTTACTTACTTACCATTAAGAACATCATTATATTGGTCAAGATTCTTTTTAGAAACATATCCTTTATTGGCTTTGGACATATTTAGACCATTTAATTGAATTGCAGCACCTTTGGGCTGTGTAATACCATATATTTCACTTGTTTCCGCATCACAAATGTGATGTTGATATACATATTTTCCTCCCATTGGAACTGGAATAATTATGCTATATGCAATACCCGGTGTTTTGTTCAATATTGCACTAGACCATTCGTAATGACTTACAATTTCATATTTTCCTTTGTATCGTTTCGTTATATCTGCTTCTGTAAGTTTTGAATCCATCCACCAATCCGGAATGTAAAGTACCTTATCTTTTAGTTCTGTAGAATTATCTTTAATTATTTTTAGTGTTTTAAGTGCACCTACTTCATTATCAAGCATTAAAGTGAATAATTCTTGCATGTACGTAACACCGTGGGAAAGTACTTCTTCAGTAAATTCATTATCGAATATGGGTATGTAACTTCGCATTAACGGCTTTTTTGCTCCCGTGGTCAGTCCAATAAAGTAACCTGTTGAAATATCTTTAAAGTAGTAGTTGTTGCCAACATATCTTTTAGGAGACATAGAATGTAAAGACCCAAAATGGATAACATACAAATTGTCATTCTCTTTAGCTTTTTTTCTTGCTTCCTTTAAGGGTAGTATATCAGAAATTGGGCATATGGTCCAAAACTTTTTAACCATTTCCTCAAGGTTTTTATCTAATTCCAAGTTCCCTGTTAATCCAATAATTACTTCAGATTGTTGTACGTTTTGTACTTCTTTTAATTTAGGAATTTGTGCATGTACCATAAAGGTTAGTAGTAAAGCAAAAGCTAGGGTAAAGGTCTGTTTCATAATATGAATTTAAAATGGTTGATTTAAATGGTTTTAAGAGACAGTAACGCTATATACGTTTGGAATGTTGTGGAATGCCTATGCTTTTAATGCAAAAAGGCTACGGTTCGTTACCATAGCCTTTTCGCTTATTTCTTATAATCCAAACTTATCGTTTAGAATATAGAACTAGGAATATGTAAAAATGTTGAAGTTTGATGCAAAGTTATTCATTGTTACTGTTGACCATCAAGTTTAACTATTCTTGAATATCTAACTTCAAATTCAATTCTTTCAGTTGTTCGTTGTCAATTGCTGCAGGCGCATCGATCATGACATCCCTGCCGCTATTGTTTTTAGGGAAAGCAATGAAATCACGTATGGTCTCTTGTCCACCTAAAATAGCTACAAGTCTATCTAGACCAAATGCCAATCCGCCATGTGGTGGGGCACCATATTGGAAGGCATCCATTAAAAACCCAAACTGTGCCTTTGCTTCTTCAGGTGTAAAACCTAAGTGCTTAAACATGGTTGCTTGTGTTTCTTTATCATGAATACGAATAGAACCGCCGCCTATTTCGTTACCGTTCAATACCAAATCATAGGCGTTGGCACGTACAGCACCTGGATCAGTATCCAATAATTCTAATTGACCTGGTTTAGGTGATGTAAACGGGTGGTGCATTGCATGGTAATGACCAGTTTCTTCATCAAGCTCCAATAAAGGAAAATCTACAACCCATAATGGTGCAAATTCGTTTGGTTTTCTCAACCCTAATCTGGTTGCCATTTCCATACGTAGGGCACTTAACTGTGTTCTTGTTTTATTGGCATCGCCAGAAAGAACGCAAATAAGGTCACCTGGTTTAGCACCGGTTACCTCTGCCCATTTTGCCAAATCGTCCTGATCGTAGAATTTATCAACGGTAGATTTAAAACTTCCGTCTTCGTTACATTTTACGTACACCATTCCATTGGCACCAACTTGTGGGCGTTTCACCCAATTTACCAAGGCATCTAATTCTTTTCTAGTGTAAGATGCTGCACCTGGTACTGCAATACCCACAACTAATTCAGCGGAATTGAACACGCCGAATTCTTTATGTTGTGCTACAGCGTTTAATTCGCCGAACTCCATTCCAAAACGAATATCTGGCTTATCATTACCATATTTAGACATGGCTTCATCATAGGTCATTCTTGGGAACGACTCAATTTCAACACCATTCACTTCTTTTAAAAGGTATTTGGTCAAATTCTCGAATACATTAAGAATATCCTCCTGTTCTACAAAAGCCATTTCACAATCTATCTGTGTAAATTCTGGCTGTCTATCGGCACGCAGGTCCTCGTCCCTAAAGCATTTTACGATCTGAAAATATTTATCCATGCCACCAACCATCAATAATTGTTTAAAGGTTTGTGGCGATTGTGGCAAGGCATAAAATTGACCTTCGTTCATACGGCTAGGTACTACAAAATCCCTTGCTCCTTCTGGGGTAGATTTTATTAAATACGGAGTTTCCACTTCTATAAAGCCTTCACCAGATAAAAATTTACGAACTTCCATGGTTACCTTACTTCTAAAAATAAGGTTGTTCTTCACCGGATTTCTACGGATATCCAAATACCTGTATTTCATACGAAGGTCTTCGCCACCATCGGTTTCGTTTTCTATAGTGAACGGCGGAGTCTTAGATTCGTTTAAAATGTTCAATTCAGAAACCAAAACCTCAATATCTCCTGTTGGAATGTTAGCGTTTTTTGAAGCTCTTTCTATAACCTCACCCTTTATTTGTATGACAAACTCTCTGCCTAAATTTCTTGCCTGCTCTAATAATTCTTTTGAGGTACGGTCTTCATCGAGCACAAGTTGGGTTATACCGTAACGGTCACGTAAATCTATCCATACAACAAAACCTTTGTCCCTTGTTTTGGAAACCCAACCAGATAGGGTAACTGTTGTACCAATGTGTGAATTTCTTAACTCCCCGCAAGAATGGCTTCTATACATAATATGTGCTTTAATGAATGGGCAAATTTAAGAAGTCTATTTCATTATAGATCATTATTTGCAAACGGGTTTTCATAATTGAAAGCCACAGACAATGTGTTAAAATAAAATACATTAACTATTGATAAACAGCGGGTTATATTTTCAATGTTAATTTAATGTTACGTAATAGTTAGCTAAACATTGATAAATTGCAAAATAATTGTATCTTTATATCGTTAAGTATAGATAAAAGTCAATTCAAAAAATATAATTGTTATGAAGAAATTGTTGATTATAGCCGTAATGGCACTGTCGTTTGGAACATACGCACAAGTTGATCCTACTTTTGAGAAAGAAGGCGATAAAGTAAAGGCAACTTATTTTCATGCTAATGGAGAAATTGCACAACAAGGTTATTTCTTGAATGAAAAGTTAGAAGGTGAGTGGAAGATGTTCAATGAAAATGGAGATAAAATTGCCATGGGCAATTACGAAAATGGAATTAAGACCGGAAAGTGGTTATTTTGGGAAGGTGATGTTCAAAAAGAAGTAAACTTTGATAATAATAGAATTGCAAGTGTTAACAATGCCAAAACAAAATCTCCTGTAGTAATTAATTAATTTTAATTCAGGATAAAAAAAAGGCCCGTATCATAGATACGGGCCTTTTTTGTTAATTGGAACTTTGGTTAAACAGCGTTACCTAAATTTTCTTGACGTTCTTGCTTAGTTCCTAAACCTCTCAATTTTATCTTGATCCTGTAAACGATATTAAACAAAACAGGAACTATAATAAGTGTTAAGAACGTGGCTACGAGCAATCCAAAAATTACCGTCCATGCCAAAGGCCCCCAAAATATAACATTGTCCCCACCAATGTAAATATGTGGATTAAACTCAGAGAATAATGCGAAGAAATCAATGTTAAGGCCAATTGCCAGTGGAATTAATCCTAAAACGGTTGTTATTGCCGTTAAGATAACCGGTCTTAACCTTGCCTTACCACCTACGATCATGGCATCGGTGGCATCATCCATGGACAATAGGTCACTATCATCCATTCCCAATCGTACTTTTTTACGGTCTACCAATATTTGGGTATAGTCTAACAATACCACCCCATTGTTTACCACAATTCCGGCAAGTGAAATAATTCCCATCATGGTCATCATGATTACAAATGACCATCCTGTCAACATTAATCCACCAAATACACCAATAAAACTTAGAAAAATGGCAATCATAATGATCAATGGTTTGGAAATACCACCAAATTGGAATATCAATATCAACATAATCAATCCTAAACCAGAGAAAAAGGCACCTACTAAGAAGGCTTGTTGTTTCGCTTGTTCTTCTAGTTGACCGGTGTAATCTATTTTAACGGTTGGCGGAGTACCATCAAAACTTTCCATTTCCCGCTGTATTTCAGTAACAATTGCACCGGCATCTGTAAAGCCTGGTTTTAATCCAGAATATATAGTTACAACTCTTTTACCATCCCTGTGCTTTATAGCACTAAAGCCCGATGTATTTTTTTCAGATGCTACCGCAGAAATTGGAATTTCCTTGATTTGTCCGTTTGCAGGATCTCTAAAAATGATATTTTGATTGAAAAGAGCACTTTTATTATACCGCAAATCTTCATTAAACCTAACGTTTATATCATAATCCTCACCATCTTCCTTATAAACACCGGCCTTTTCACCAAATATAGATCGCCTTAACTGACTACCTACCTGACCTACTGCAACGCCCAACTCACCTGCTTTTTCACGATCAACGATAACCTGCATGGAAGGTTTTCCCTTATTGACATCAATCTTTAGTTCTTCAATACCCGCAATATTTTTGGTATTGATGTAATTCTTAATGTCTTCCGCCGTATTGATCAATTCATCATAATCCTTACCCTCTAACTCAATATTGATCGGAAAACCTGCTGGCGGACCATTGGCATCTTTCTCTACGGATATGGCGACCCCGGGGTATATACCCTGTAATGCATTTTGAACACGAGCTCTTATATCTTCAGTGTTCAGGCCCTCTCTGTATTTGTATTCACTAAAGTTAACCGTAACTTTTCCTTTATGGGGCATTTCCGCCGAAGAACCACCATCGGTTAACGGGTTACCGGCACCTTCACCAACGACCGACACTGCAGAGGCCATCATGAAATTCTCCCCGTTCTTCTTGTATTTAGGGTCATCCATTATGGCATAGACTTGATTTTCTACTTCTTTGGTGATTTCATTGGTCTTTTCTATGGATGTACCTTCTGGATATTCTACATAGACATAAATTTCATTGGGTTTGTTATCCGGAAAGAATTCAATTTTGGTCCGCCCGCTTCCTACGGACATACCAAATAACATGAAAACGGCAATCAATGCAATAAAGGTAAGTCCAAAATACCAATACACGTTACCACCACGTAAGGCATGCATTAAGCGGCGTTCGTACCAGTTTTCAAAACGTGCCATGGTCTTTTTCTGAAAATTCTGAGCACTACCTTTAATAACATATTTATAGGCCCAGAACATAATACCGGTCAAAATCAAAACGCTTCCCAAGCCTCGCATGGCCCCACCAAATAGTAAGATGAGGGCACCTAGTACACCTAGTATGACACTTATCCGAATAAGTTGTTTTAAAGTCAGTTCCTTTTCATCTGTACTCATAAACTGCGAAACGAGCATGGAGTTCATGAAAATGGCAACAAACAAGGATGAACCTAGTACTACGGAAAGCGTAATGGGGAAATAAATCATAAATTGACCAAATATCCCCGGCCATAAGCCCAATGGAACAAACGCTGCTACTGTAGTAGCGGTAGAAATTATAATAGGAAAGGCAATTTCGCCAATTCCTTTTTTTGCGGCCTCTACACGTGACATGCCCTCGTCCATTAAACGATACACGTTCTCAACAACCACAATACCATTATCTACCAACATTCCAAGCCCCATGATCATTCCAAATAGAATCATTGTATTTAACGTATATCCTAACCAAGAAAGAATTACGAATGACATGAACATGGACATAGGAATAGCAAAACCTACGAACAATGCATTTCTAAACCCTAAAAAGAACATTAACACGGTAACTACCAGAATTATCCCAAATATGATATTGTTTACAAGATCATCTACTTGGTTTAATGTTCGTGTAGACGAATCATTGGCAATAGAGATGTTCAAATCTGGCGGGAAATAATTCTCTTTTTCCTTTTTTACCAATTCCTTGATCTTGTCCGCTGCAGAAATAGCATTTCTACCGGCCCGCTTCTTTACATCTAGCATGACGACATCACTGCCGTATTCACGAGCATAGGTAGTCTTGTCCTTGGCCTTGAAATTTACTTGTGCAATGTCCTTTAGATAAACAGCACCATTTTCAGATTTTACCACAAAATTATCCAGCTCCTTGGGGTCCTCTATTTCCCCTAATATTCTTATAGTACGGCGTTGTCCTGATGTTTTTAAATTTCCTGCGGACAAGGTCATATTACCATTGCTAATGGCATTGATGACATCCTGAAAACTTATTTTGGCCGCCATCATTTTATAGATGTCAACGGCTACCTCTACCTCTAGGTCCTGGGCACCTCTAATATCCGCTTGTTTTATTTCTGGAAGATCTTCTATCTCATCCTGCAGATACTCGGCAAACTCCTTTAGTTTTTCAACAGGATAATCCCCGGTAAAATTGATGTTCATAATAGGGACTTCTTCAGAAAAGTTAAGGTCAAATACATTTGGCTCTACTTTTGCCCCATTGAACGTAGGCCAATCCTCACTGGCCTTTTCACTATCTACTTCATCCTTAACTTTCTGTTTGGCCTGTTCTACCGTAATTTCTTCATCAAACTCCACGGTTAAAATTGCATAATCCTCTTGTGAGGTTGAGACAATCTCTACGACATTACTGATATTTTTTAACCGGTCTTCCAACGGGTCTGTTATCAATTTTTCAATATCCTCTGCGGTATTCCCGGGGTAAGGTGTACTTATGTAAATTTTAGTTTCTACAATTTCCGGAAAATCTTCCCTAGGCATATCCATATAGGCACTAAACCCTAACCAAAGAAATATACCGATCATTACATAAATGACCGATGGGTTATCAATGGCCCAAGACGATAGGCTGAATTCCTTATCAGCGTTTTTTTGTACTTTGCTCATTGACCTTATTTTTGAATTTTAACTTTTTGTCCGTCCTTTACGCTTCTTGCACCTTCCTTTACAATTTCGTCACCATTGTCCAAACCTGACAGAACCTCAATATTTGCACCTTGGGTTTTTCCTGTTTCAATGATTGTTCTTTTAACGATAGATTCCCCATTTTCATTAGGCTTTTCCGCAACAAAAACATATTGCTCACCTTCTGCATTTTCAGAGATTATACTGGTAGGTATTAGAATTGCATTTTCACTGGTGTAATCGTTTAAACTAACCTTTGCCGTTAAATTTGGCTTTATTTTACCTTCCTTATTGGCCACTGGAATCTCTGCCTTGAATGATCGGTTTGCAGGATTGATAAAATTACCCGTCTCCCTAATCTTTGCAATGACACTGTCGCCCAATACCGGAAAATATACCAACGCTTCCTTTCCTTTGGAAACCGCACCTAAATACGTTTCAGGTACCTCAACTTCAATATACATATCCGATAAATTAACGAGGCGGAATACTTCAGATCCAGGGCCCGGTGAAACTACCGTTCCCTGGTCCTTGATCACATTATCAATAATTCCTGAAAAAGGAGCCCTTATACTTGACTTGCCCAATTGACTTTGTGTTTGTGAAACCATATTTTCAGCAGCTTCATAATTGGTCTTGGCCTGTAAATACTGTATTTCTGACCCTATATTTTGTTCCCATAAACGCTCTTGACGTTCAAAAGTAGTTTTTGCCAATTCTGCTTGTGCCTTTAATTGGTTCAGTTGATTGGACATGCCCCCATCATCTATGGTAGCCAATAGCTGCCCTTTAGATACACGGTCCCCTTCTTGTACATAAACTTTTTGTAACGTTCCGGACATTTCAGGATAGATAAGTACATTCTGCTTGGTACTTACATCTCCTTGTAGTTCCAAATAGTGGTTAAATACCTCGTTCTTGGCCGTTAATGTGTTTACCAAAGGTAATTTTTCTTCATTGCCCAATATGCCGATAACGGAATCCAAAGTCTTGATTTGAGATTCAATTAATTTTTGTTGTGATGTGATTTCGGTTTTTTTTGCGCGTATGGCCTCAAGGTCTCCTTGGGCTATGATTTCATCTACCGTTTGGTCTCCACCACCACAGGAAACAAGACCAACCGATGTTATGAACAATGCTATAATTTTTTTCATGATATCTATTTATTGATTGATTATTAGGCTTTTTTATTTAGTATAATTTCTAATTCGGTCTTTTTGTTGATCACTTCTACCATGGACTGTAAATATTCTTGCTGCGTAGTATATAATTGTGTTTGCGCTTGTCTAAGTTCAAAGCTGGTAGCAAGTCCCTCTTTATATTTTATCTGGTTTTTTTGTTCTATACGTTCAGATAGTTCTAAATTCTGCTTGGCCGTTTCATAGTTGGAAATGGCCAGCGTATAACTGTTTTTGGCATTTTCCAGTTGTAAGCGGATCTGTTGTTCTGCCTCGGTCAACTGGGTCTTTGCTTTTTCCAAGGCTATTTTTGCTCTTTGGGTAGATGCACTACGTTTAAACGAACTGAAAATAGGAATGCTTAGGTCAAAGCCCAATATAGAAGAATCAAACCATTGCTGATCGCTGCTTAAAAAATCAAAATTATCAGAATATGCAGATGAACCATAATTTACAAATGCGTTCAACGTAGGCAACGCCCTGCTTCTGGCCAATTTCCATTCATAATAGCGTTGCTGGTTTACATTTTCCGCTAATTTAAAGTCTACATTATCATTGATATTAAAATCTGAGCCCACTATGCCCAAATCTATTTTAGAAACGGTAAGGTCCTCTAGGTTTTCCTTAAGTTTTGTTGGTATATCCAAATCTAGGCCCATGCTCAAATTCAACATCTGTAAGGTTATTTCCTTAAGCCGTAAAGCGTTTTGCAGTTGGTTTTCAATAGACGAAAGGGTAATCTGAAGTTGATCTACACTTTCTTCATCCCCAAGGCCATTTTCATATAGTTTGGAAGTCTCGTATAGGTTTTTTTCAAGCGTAGCTTTGTTCTTTTCCAAAATATCCACACTTTCCTCTGCCAAAAGCACATTTCCATAAGCCTCTACTACTTGCTTCCTAACATCCAGAGCGGTCTTCTCCTTATTATTGGCACTATAGCTCAAAAACGCTTTCGTAGCCTGTACGCCAACAATATAAGAACCATCAAAAATTTGTTGGGTCAATGTTGCGGTGGCGGTGGCGGATTGGGGCTGTGAAAATATAACCGGAATAAACGTACCTGCCTCACCCCCCGCCAATTCTGCAGGCAACAGGGAAACAGGTTGCTTTAATTGGTTTTGATAACTTACGGCGCCGTTAATTTGAGGTAAACCGCTTGCGATAGTTTCCCATTTTTGTTTCTGGGCATCTATAATATCCCTTTCCGCATTAATTGCCGCGTAATTGTTCTCCAGGGCAAACTGCACAGCTTCCTCTAGTGTGTAACTATATGTTTGTTCCTGTGCATATCCAAAATTTAAGTAGAGGACTGCAATAATAATCATTAGTTGGTTTCGCATTTATTCTTGATTTGAATTGATGATGTTGTTTAATATCTTTTTACCCTTAGGTGTTACAATACCACGTAAATGATACTCTAAAAATGAATCCATTAATTGCCCAATAGGAAATTGTTGTAAGGGGAACAGATTTTGATCTTTAATACTGTTCATGCCAGAATAATATATCCTAGAAACAAACTCTGCATTTAAATTTGGCCTATAAAGCTCTTGTTCCAACCCTCTTTCTACATTGGATAGAACGCAAGCCTGCATTTTGTCAAATTGCATGAGCCTTAAATTCTTGTAAATTTTAGGGTAATATTTCATTAGTTGAAACTGTGGCGATGCCTTTTCATCATTTAAATGAGCCATTACAAACTTCTTAATCTCATATAGTTCTTCAATGGCATTTTTGTCCATGGCAATGATGATGTCTATTCCAGCACTTAATTCATTGAATTTGTTAAGCATGCAATCCTGCACCAATTCTGTCTTATTGGTATACTCGTTATAAATGGTCTTTTTGGACATGCCAATTTCATTGGCAATGTCATCCATTGTAATGCTCTTAAAACCACGTTCTAAGAAAAGTTGTGTTGCAGTATCTCTAATTTTATCTTTCATAAGGGCTGCAAATGTACAATAGGAAACTTTAAAAACAATAAAAGTTTCCAAAGTTTTACATTTATTTAAGATTGATTTTCATCTAATTACAATTTTGAATAAGTAGATAAAACTTATGTCCTTAAGGTTTTGTAGGGTTATGAGCCGCTTCTGCACGTTTTTTCTCAATATAATTTTTATAGGATTGTTCTCCTTCTTCCGCCCAAAAGTCATCATAATGTTTCCATTGGGAAAAATCCCATTTCATATTGGAACAGGAATCTTTCTTGAATCCATCTTTCTTTTTTTTCTTTTTGGAATTACCAGATCCATTGCCGCCACCAAATCCAAAAATTATTTTGGATAACAACAGTATGCCCAAAGCCATCCAATAATCTACTTCAGGTAAGCCAAATAAATAAGGCATGAGCCAATTCCATAGGCGCATAAAAATATAACCTACCAAAAAGGCAATGCCTATACCCAATAAAATGTAAAAGAAAATTTTAAAGGTCTTATAAACATAAAATTTTACGGTCTTTTCCATGTTTTTATTTGTTTTAGTTTTCATAAGTAAGTTTTTTAAGTTCTTGAATTTCCATGTCTTTTAATAAAATTGATAAAGCCCGGTGCCTTCGCGACATTAATGTACCAGGTGAAATGCCCGTTTCCCTTGAAATCTCCCTATAGGTATAGCCTTCAAAATCAACAGCAATAATTATATCACGGTACATTGGTTTTAGATTGGTAATTGCAATCTTGAGCTTTTCCCTAATTTGTTCAGGGTACGTAGATGATGATCCATCATAGAATTTGTTCGTAAAATCTGTCCAAAGTTGTTCTATCTCTTCTTGGTGGTCAACACGTCTTTTTTTGCTACGGAGTATGTCGGTAATTTTGTTTCTAATGGCACCGTATACAAATCCACCAATATTGTTTATGGGTAGTGCATCTAAGGGTCTTGAAAAAATACGCAACGCTACTTCCTGAATGATGTCCTCTGCATCACTCTCTGAGGTTTGTTTAATTTTAGACTGAATATAGCGTTTAAGGGAGCCATATTCTACTTCAAAGAAACTGTTCAGGTCGTTATTATTTTCTTGGTTGGATGCCATCCAATGGTTTTACAAGTGGTCTTCATATATAAAGACGAATTTTTTGGAGGCTATTGCATTTTTAGGGGATTATTTTTAAATGCTTAAGGTTTTAGGGGTTTTCATTTATTAGTAAACCTCCTTTTGTAAAGTATAAAAAATATCAAAAGGACTATTGCCAAAGCGGCACTTATATACCATTTGGAAATTCTTTTTTCCTTTGGAGCAGGGGTTTCTACTATTTCCAATAATTGGTTGGCCGCTATATGTGTTACCACTTGGGAGTTTCCACCGGTCCAGTTAACAATTACACTATCAATTTGTGTTTGTAGGCCTATTCCAAAATGGGCAATGACCGTATTTTGTGATAAATGGCTAGATCCGCCACCATCAATCTCCCTAATTTGTTTCTTGCCATTAGTAATAACGGTTACGCGAGACCCTATGCCATTGGTTTCAGATGCAATCCCTTTTAAGGCTACTTTTAACCAATTGCCTTTTTTAATATCATTCCTAAATAATTTTGTTTTTGACGGAATAGGATAGTTTAAAATTGGTTTTTGATTTACCACCAATAAATCCATATCGCCATCATTATCCATATCAAAAATTATGGAACCTCTACCTATGCCATAATCGTTTATACCATATTCCCTGCCATTTTCCGTAAAGGAGCTGTCCTTGTTTTCAAAATAGAAATTACCCATTGGGGTACAGTTTGGATTTAAATCGCCATTGGATACAAAAAGGTCTACATCCCCATCATGGTCAAAATCCGCAAAATTAGCTCCCCAACTTATTGCAAGGTTGTACGTGCCCAATTCTTTTGCCCTATCTATAAACTGCCGGTCGCGGCCTTGGTTTTCCATTAACCAATTGAATTTAATATTGGTAATGTAATAGTCCATCCAACCATCATTGTTGAAATCCCCAACAGCGGAACCCATTGCATTAATTTTTAGGTCCATTCCGGTTTCCTTACTGGCATCTTCAAACAGATTATCCGGATACTCGTTTTTGTACAAAAAATTTGGTACCGCTTTATATCCAAAATCTTGGTTGACCAACAAATCCTGGTCTTGGTCATTATCAAAATCCGTGAAAACCCCACCAAAACCAAATCCTTTGTGCCCTAGACCATATTTTTCATATATATTTTTGTATTCCTTGCCTTTGACATTCTTTAATAAATAGCTTTTGGCGGTCTGGTTGGCGCTAACTATAGTAGCGTCTTTTATAATGCCCAGTTTTCCGGTAAATTCTTGAAAATAGTTGCCTACGAACAAATCTGGGTACCCATCTGCATCTATGTCTCCAAAACTTGGGCCTGTGCTAAAGGAGTTGAAATCCTCTAGGCCAAAATCTGTGGTAACATCCCTGAACGTTCCGTTACCATTATTTAGAAATAATAGATTTTTTGCCCTCGGAATAATGTTTTTGCCGTCTGTAGTGGTAATGGTAGTAATGAAGATATCTCTAAACCCATCACGATCAACATCTGCACTAACTACACCTTGTGTAACAAATTGGTTGGTGAGTTCTAGACCGGAACCTGTAAATACATCTGTAAATGTACCGTCGCCATTATTATGATATAATCTATCCGATACCATACCCCCGGTTATATATAAATCTTCGAAGCCATCATTATCAAAATCAAAAACAGTTGCTCCGCCACCAAATGTACCTTCATATACTTCATATTGATGGTCTACACCTGCAGATACCGTAACATCCGTAAATTCTTGTTGGGCCAAACTGTTCATTTTAACAAGGAGAAACAACAGGAATATAGCCGAGTTTTGGAAGAGTGATATATTTTTCATTTTATTTTTTCCATTCTAATGCCGTGATGTTTTTGGCTATAACCACACCTTTTTCCAAGCCTACATCATTATCTTGTTTTGTGTGTATACCACCGTAAAATCTAGAGTCTGCCGTTTCTAAAGCGGCATCCCAAAATGTGTCAAAAGTTCTACTTACAAAATCGGTATCCTTTAATTCATCCCTTTCACGTCCTTCATGTGCCCTGTCCGTAAAGGTGAATTTGGGCCCAAAATTAGATTCAAGTACCGTTGCCGCCGCTGCCGCTTGAATAGCATGGCCAGAAGGGAATGAAGGAAAGGGTGGGTCTGGCCAGAAAGACTCCCATTCTTCGTCAATATATTTTGGTATAAAGGTATTTGGCCTTTCGGTAAAAAACTGATATTTCCATTTCCAACAGTTAATAAATGCATCTGCCACGGCCATACCCATTTGGGCAAATACTTTTGCACTTTCTATCATTGTACTATTATGACCTTCTACAGCCAAAACGGCAAAATAATAGGAATGGCCCGGTGGGGTGAAACTTACATCTGGATCGTCTCCCCACCAAATTGCGGCTTCTTTTTCTTTTTTGGTCAACTGTAGATCTTTGAGATATACAGCCTCAAATTGTTTGTAATATGGAGACCCCACCGTAGTATCATAGGGTATTATTGTTGGGTCCTCTACCATTTTGTTAGATACTGCAAAGGTTCTGTTCTTGCCCCAGTGCGGATGTAAAGGATGGTGGCTGAATGATTGCGCGAACAGCGGTGGTTTCCAGGCCCCGGGACGATCAGGATGTACCAAAGTTTTATCAAAGTTAGCTAGATACCCCCTATGGCCACCGTCGTTTTTGGACCATTCAAAAATTGATTGGGCCACTGCCTTGCCATATGCTACGGATCGTTGCCTGGTCTCTGGGTCTATTTGGTTTTTATATTGGTCATAAACCACTTTTTCCAGCGAATCTATTTTTTGAATGTTCTCTTCAGAAGTTTGAACATATATTTTTTTTAAAATTTCTGACTGTCCCGCATTTAATGATAATGGCCAATGATATTCTTTTTCAGTATCTATTTGGGGAATGGAATCAAAACCGCTTAATTGTCCGCTTAGGCTATTATATTGTCCAAAGCCCGGTACTATGGATTCATACATGGTAAGACCAACATATCCAAATGCACGTGAAGCAAAAGTGGGGGAGTTAGAGGGGGTATACCTTGTAATAAATAATGTCATATTTGCCCATTCCAACGCAATTTCTTTTTCTGTCATTGGGCGTTCTTCGCTTTTTTTGCACGCACTAAAAAGCATAATTATGCAGAGAAATGTTACACTATATTTTATTTTTTTGATATAAAATGTCACCATAAGATTGAAATTTTATTCTGAAAATGTATAGGTCTGTAATTCCTTACTATACGTAGTGATCATTAAGTGGCCATTGAGAAGAATTGCTTTAGGTTCACTGCCCAATATTTTAAGACCAGATTCTGATTGGGGTACGTATTTAAATTTGCCATTGCCATCACCATACAGTAGGGTTCCATAATTGGCATCGAACTTTCCAATTCGTAATTTATAAAAATCATCATTACCTAAAACCAATATATCTAAATGGCCATCTTTATTAAAATCCTTGGCAATTAGTTGAGATGTTGGAGCATATTGTGCCTGTTGCGGTAAGATGACCTGTTTTAAGTTTTTCTTGCCCAAATTTAAAAACAAGGTCGTTTCTTGATGGTCAATAGTCAATTTTTTAGCTTTTTCTAATTCCGATGCACTAAAAATATCAGTAAGTTTTGCATTGGCATAGGTCTCATAACTTGTAAAGCGTTGTCTAAAACCTGCCAACTGACCTAAGAGCTCATCCCTTGTTATATAGGGATAACTGGTATTACCAACATAAAAATTCAAAATGGGGTCTATAGAGCCGTTTTGATCAAAATCCGTAAAGTAAAGTGTAGCTGGGGTGGCGGAACTTACCTTAAATTGGGTATTTACGCCTATGTTTCCGGCAAGTATATCAATATTGCCATCCTTGTTAATATCCGCAAGTTCCAATGTCGTCCAAAGGCCATTTAATTCATTGTTGAAATAAGTACCGGTCTCATCTACCAACTTTCCATTTTTGTTCACATATATACGTACCGGTGCCCAATCTCCCACAGTAACAAGGTCATCTATAGAATCACCATCAATATCTGCCCATTTAGCATCGGTTATTGCTCCGGGCATCTGTAATGAGGGCTGTACCTGTTGTGTTTGGTCAATGAACTCACCCTTGCCGTTGTTTATCAGCACATAACTTCTAGAACATTCTGGATACCTCCCAGGAATATAGTCACCACCAATGAACAGGTCTGTATAGGAATCCTTATTGATATCTGAAAAAGATATACTGCCCGTATTGGTCAGCATGGTCGGTAATGCGGATTTCATCCTGGAAAAATTACCCTTTCCGTCCCCTATGTACAGTCTATCCTGTAAACGAACATCATTTGGTTTTAGGTCATGATATCCACCACTTGCAATATATACATCCAAATTTCCATCTGCATTAGCGTCAAACACGGCAATATCGGTATCAAAATAGTCGACATCCTCTAAAAAATCATTTATAGGGCGTTGCGAAAATTTGTTTGCTTTGGTCTGTAAATAAAGTGAGGCGCCTTGTCCTATTCCACCGCCTATTAGTATATCTTCCAAACCATTATTATCGATATCGGCTTTAACGATTACCGGACTTTTATGCGAAAATTGCTTCAATAACAAGGATTGCCTTTTAAAATCATTAAAGCCCGTTGATGCATGTTCATAGTTTACGGGAGATTGCACTTTGGTGAACAATGGTTTAAGCTTCTCTGTTTTTGAGACTTTTTTAGAGGCATTGACTTCTTCAATAACCACCGTTTGGTTTGTAAGTACAGCAGTAAGTATTTCTTTTTTGCCGGAATTCCACTCTATTTGAACCGAGTCTATTACCTGAATATCTCCCATGCCAAAATGTAGGATAGACGAAACTGTAGATAGGTAGCCTTGCGTTGGCATTTGCTCTAAAACCTGTAATTGGTTTTTGGCATATACACTTACTTTAGCACCAATACCAATGGTATTTTTGTTGGCTCCTTTTAATTTAATCTTTAAATATCTATTGGTTGTAACATCACTATCGTTCCTATAAATAAAAGCGGGCTTATTAATATTGTTAACTACTAAATCCAAATCCCCATCATTGTCCAAATCACTATAAACGGCGCCATTGCTATTGGCAGGATGATCTATTCCAAGTTCTTGGGTATGATCGGTGAATTCTGTACCGTTTACATTTGTGTAATAGTAATTGGTTAAATTGGAAGAAGGCATTTCTTTGATGAGTTCCAAAACATCCTGGCGTTGTAAACGTCCTTTAGTCTGCACAAAATCCTCCATGTAATTTATGAAGTCCAAATTGGTATAGTCCCTATAATATCCATTGGTGATATATAGATCTTTGAAGCCATCATTATTAAAGTCGGCAAAAAGGGGGGCCCAACTCCAATCCGTATTTGAAATACCGGATAATTGACCCACTTCGCTAAAGGTACTGTTGCCATTGTTTAATTGAAGCATGTTGCGCATATACTGATGATGAAAGCCACTTCTAATATTCAGGTCGAATTTTTCATAGTTGTCTGGGGACAATAACAATTTCTGTCTTTTGTTATCCTCTGGCAACATGTCCAAGGTGAACACATCTTGCCAACCGTCATTATTAATATCAATGACATTATTACCCATGGAGAAATGGCTGGTATGTCCCATTTGCTTCCCTAATTGATCTGTAAACGTGCCGTTTTTATTATTGATATACAAATAATCTGGAACGGTATAATCGTTTGATATATAGAAGTCCTGCCACCCGTCATTATTAATGTCACCGATACCAATACCTAGTCCATATGATAATGCGGAACCACTGATACCGGCTTCAACGGTTACATCTATAAAGGTTCCATTTTTTTGCTCAAAAAGTCGGGTGCCTTGTAGTGGGTCATCTTTTTTAAGGAACTGTTTTGTACTTACCTCATTGAGAACGGGTAAGGATTTTGGATTATGGTTTAATAACAACATATCTAAATCCCCATCCTTGTCATAGTCAAAAAAATATCCCTGATTGCTAAATGCAGCACTTGCCAATCCATATTGAGCAGCTTCGTCCTTAAATATAGGAACGTTGTTCTCATCATTGCCCTGATTGATAAAAAGTTGATTTTGTCTTTTTGCATCTGGCAACGCACCTGAATAACAAAGGTATATATCCAATTTTCCATCACCGTTTACATCAACTGAAGAAACCCCTGTTTTCCATGGCCCGGGCCTACCGTTAATTTTGGCTATTGATGTTACATCCTTAAAATTTAGATTACCTTGGTTAAGGTATAGTTTATTGCTACCCATGTTGGAAGAGAAATACAGGTCCTCTAAACCATCCCCATTAAAATCTCCTGCCGCCACACCGCCACCATTATACAAATATTCATAAACCAGTACATTGGCGTTTAAACCTTCGTTCAGGGTGTTTTCAAATGTTATATTCGTTTGTTCAGGGGTCAATAATGTAAAAAGGTGAGATTTTTTTATAGGGGTATCCGCAACTTCAACAGGGTTCTTTTCTGGCCTTTCATTACAACCAATCAATAGAACAATACAAAAAGAAAGAAGTGTAAATTGTTTTTTTGTCATTTGCTTAAATGTAAAAAATCTATCCCACAAAGGGATAGATTTTTCGAATAACTCAAAATTAAATTAACTTAATAGCCAGGGTTCTGGATCAATAATTCATTACGATTAATTTCATCTCTACTTAAAGGCATGAAATACATCTTATCATCCCAAATTCTGGTTTCATTATCGGTGTTGTCAACTACATTATAGGTATAGTCATACACCTCTGGATCGTATTGGTAAGGGCTTCTTGGCGTAGCACCCGGCTTTAATTTGGCGGAAACTTTCATAACCTTGATTCCCCTGCCTAAAGTCTGATCGGCTATCATCCACCTTCTGGCATCATGATATCTATGCTCTTCATAGGCCAATTCTATTCTTCTTTCGTTTATATATGCCTCCAATAAAGCGTCACCAGATGCTGTAATTGCCGGCATTCCTGCCCTAAACCTTATTTTGTTGAGCCAATTTCTTGCCTCACCTTCATCACCGGTTGCAATAGAGGCTTCAACATAGTTCAATACAATTTCAGTATATCTAATAAATGGCCAAGGAACTACTTGTGCACTGGACTGATTATCTACCAAGGACGGGTCCGGATCAATAAACTTTCTTACATAATATCCAGTTCTACTTCCGTTCCAGTTTTCAATTGGAGAATCGCGCATATCCACACCAGGGATAATTCCTCCACTACCGTTATCATAGGTACCGGTCTGTATTTCATCATAAGGGTCAATGGAAGCTACATCATCAGGTCTTGGTTTCCATGGGGCGCCATCATATAGAATGGTAGCTGCCAACCTAGGGTCCCTGTTTTCATAGGGTGCGGCGGCATGATCAGGATTGCTCCAGTCAAATTCAGAACCGTCCATCATTTGATAATCATCCACCAATTGTTGAATAGGTGTATTACCTGCCCAGTTGTGGTACCCGTTTGGACCATTGTTGATTCCTTGGTGAATACCTCCCAAAGGCCAGTTACTTTCTTGGGTAAATAGCGGTGAATGCGTTCTTTCAAATAAAAGTTCAGATCTAGCGGCAGCATCACCAACAGCACTTCCACCTCCCATAGCAATAGAGATGTAGGTTTCTGTTGCTTCTTCTGCAGAAGCAGGTTCAGTTAAGTCCAATTTATATCCGCTGGCCTCACTGTCCAAAACTGCCTTTGCCGCATTTTTAGCTAAAATCCATCTTGATTCCCTATCTCCAGAAGTATAGGCGATTAAGTCTTGATTTGCATAGCTTCCTATTGTAGCCGATTTTTGTGCAGCAGTCGTTGCATCTCTTAGGTCACTTGCCGCATATAGCAATACCCTGGATTTTAGACCCATTGCACTTAATTGAGACGCCCTTCCAGGGGTAGTTTCCTTACCGTCCAATAATGAAATGGCATTATCCAAATCTGCGACTACAAAATCGACATTTTCCGCATATGTACTTCTGGCGATGGAGTAATCCTCATCTAGACCATATGGCCTATCAATTAAGGGAGCGCCACCGTAGTATCTCATTAATTGATGGTAATAATAAGCTCTTAAAAAATGTGCTTCGCCAAGTAAACGGTCCTTTAATACCTGATCGTCAAATGTGGCATTTGGCAATTCTTGAATAGCAATATTAGCTTTTCTTATGGCTGAATATAATTCGTCCCACTGTGGAATAATATTAACGTTACCGGTACCAGAAGGTGATAATGCCCCTTCTGTAATTACATTAATTCCTCTACCGGAATGCGTAAACATGGCTTCATCTGTCAATGAGGCCAAACCTTCTTCTTCAAACCCTCCATAGCCAAGGGATGCGTAGACATTGAAAACAAAAGCTTGAGCAAGTGCACCATCTGCCCAAGTGGCATCTGCTGAAATTGAATCTAAAGGTTGTGTTTCCAAAAAGTCTTCGTTACACGATATAGGTATCAACGCAATGGTCAATAAACCTAAGAGTACTAATTTCCTTTTCTTCATAATTTTTTTTTAAAATGTTAAACTAAAACCTGTGTTAATAATTGACTGCTGCGGATAAAACTGCCCACTATTACTCGTTGATTCTGGATCATAAATGTCTTGTGCTGCCCATGTGGCCAAGTTAAGACCACTCATATACACTCTAAAATTTGAAAGTCCAAACTGTTCTATCATTGAACTAGGAAAGTTATAGGCCAATTGCACGTTCTTAAGTCTAATATAATCTTTGCTGAATAGGTTATATGTATTGTTACCATAATCACCTCCTGTGTAATATGTGTCACCACGGCTTGCCAACCTTGGGTCTACACTACTTGGATTATCTGGACTCCATCTGTTATCAAAGCTATATTTTAGGAAATTTCCGATATCCCCTGATTCTGTCTGTATAAACAATTTTGCACCGGTGGCACCTTGTAATAATACGGATAAATCAAAGTTTTTGTAAGAAGCATTGAAGGTTACACCAAAGTTAAAGTTAGGATTAATACTATTGGACAACCTCACTTGGTCTAAGTCATTGATGGCACCATCTCCGTTTATATCCTTAAATTTCATGTCCCCGGGCTCTAGTACCGGTTTTACCGCGCTATAATCTAACGTATTGGCGCTAATGGCTGCCTCGTCCCTAAAGACTCCGTCATATTCGTACACCAAATATGATCCTATTGGCTTACCTTCCTGTAATTGATAACTTGGTGCGCCAGGAATCTCATCTAAAAATTCTACCGAATTTTGTGCATAACCACCATTTACACCAACATCCCATTTAAATCCTTCTACACTACCACCATAATAATTCAAAGCAAATTCAAAACCTTCGTTATTTACCTTACCTGCATTTACAGGAGGCAATAGATCAGAGATACCTGAAGACCCCGGAGTGGAACCTGTTTTTTGAATTAATATCTGGTCTCTTTTGTTCAGGAAATATTCCAATGTAAAACTAAGTTTACCATCTAATACAATACCGTCCAAACCAACGTTGAAATTTTTGGCCCTTTCCCATGTAAAGCTTGGGTTGGCCAATAAAGGCTCGTTAAGAATGGTCTGTACTTGCCCATTTATTGGATACTGCCCAAATTCATAAATTGACTTATATGCATATTCCTGTAATTCGTCATCCGTAATTTCACCATCGCCATTACTGTCAAAGGAAACTTGATCGTTACCCATTTCACCGTAGGATCCTCTAAGTTTTAGGTAGCTGATAGAATCTACGTTAAACCAATCTTCATTATTAATGTTCCAACCTACCAATAGACCAGGGAAGAATCCAAAACGATCATCTCCCGGGAAAATATAAGAACCGTCATATCTCCAGATAAACTCTGCCAAATATTTTTCTTTATAATTGTATTGAGCACGGCCGTAATAACCCAATCTGGTCCTGTTATATGCGTAACCATCCGTTTCTTGGGCAATCTCACCACCAACTCCTAATTGGTCTACGGCTGTCGACAAAAAGTTTCTTCTGAATGCAGAGAAAAATTCCCCTTGAAAATTTTCACGGGTTACACCCGCCAATAAGCCAATTGTATGGTCTTCGCCAAATGTTTTGTCATAGGCCAATAAACCGGTTAGGTTGGTATTCAGTACATTGTTGGATGATTGCAACAATCTAGGATCCGTGAAGTTAGATCTAATGGCTCCGCTCAAAACAGGATTGCCGGTAGCAATATAATTGGCACGGTCCAATGAATATAAAGTCCAAGGCGTTTGCCAAAGTTTTCTACGTAACTGGCTTTGGTCTACACCCGCCATTAAGGTTAGCTTTAAACCATCTACCCAAGGGTTGGTAATGTCTACGGAACCTGTAAACTGTAAATAATCCGTAGGTTGTTTGTCGTAACCCGTTTCATTAGTGGTTACAACCACTGGTTGTTGTCCGTTTTCAATATCAGGACCTGGTAGTCCATTTGGCCATACTGCCGGTTCATTAGGTCTTCCTCTCATCAACATTCTAAATATAGCTCCGGCCCCTTCTGTAGGGAAAGTTCTATATTCCTTTCTGTATCCCATACCTAATTTGGTAGAGATGTAATCGTTGATCTTGGCGTCCGTATTCAACCTGAAATTGTACTGTTGATATCTGTTGGCAGAATTCTTATAGATAGCACCTTGATCGGAATAGCCCAAAGAGGCATAGTATTTTAAATCTTCACTACCACCACTAATGGATAGATTATGTCTTTGCTGTTCTGCCCAATCTTGAAAAGTAGCGCCAAACCAATCCGTATCCGGATATAACCAAGGATCTGCATTTGTTCTGTGATTGTTTATGGTTTCTGGACTAAACGCTGCGTTTACGGTTTCTGAACCTCCCGGTATTGTGTAGCTTCCGGTAGATTGAAAAGCACTACTTGCGGCACCCCACTGACTGGCAGGAATATTACTGTTGTAAATGGCCAATTCATTCATAATGGTCTGGTATTCCACGGCACTGGCCATTTCCGGTACCCTGGTGGGCCTTGTAAGTCCAAAATCTGCTTTGTAATTGATTTTCATCTTACCAACACTACCTGTTTTTGTGGTAACGATAATCGCCCCGTTTGCCGCTCTTGCACCATAAATTGCCGCGGATGCATCTTTCAGAACTGAAATGTTCGCAATATCATCGGCATTGATTCTTGCAATACCGCCATCCCTGTCAGGAATTCCATCTATTACGATTAGCGGCTGATTGTTGCCAAGGGTATTGGTACCACGAATACTAATATTAGATTCATCATTCCCTGGTTCACCACTGGTTTGAACAATGACTACACCAGGTAATCTTCCAGCTAAGGAGTTAGATACACTAATTGCAGGAGAACTTTCTAAAACAGGTCCTTGAACTGCCGTTACCGCACCGGTCACCGTAGCCTTCTTTTGGGTACCATACCCAACAACAACAACTTCTTCCAAGTTTGCAACATCTTCCTCAAGTGTTACGTTTATGGTAGTTTGATTGTTTACGGGTACCACTGCAGGCTTAAAACCAATGTAGCTAAACCGTAGACTCGTATTATTGTCGTCTAATGTAATTGTGAAATTTCCATCAAAATCTGCTTGCACGCCTTTGGTTGGATTATTGGCATCTATAACAGATACACCAGGTAGCGGCATGTTGTCAGAGGCAGACGTAACCGTACCTGATACCGTTATTTCTTGGGCATATACACTCGTTAGGAGCATACCGCCAAAAAATAAAACCATCGTTAAGATTCCACGATTTCTAATCATGAAAAGCTTAGGGAATTTAAATTGATAATTCATAAAATTAGGTTCTAATGAGTTGTTAGTTAATTTAAATAGTAAAGGTACCGGCCGTCAATTTGAAGGTTACACTGATTTATACAAAGACTATGATACACTATGCTACTGTAAACAAATATATAATAAAATGTTAATTATCTAAATTAATATTATATAAATTTTCAATATGTTAATATAATTGTGTTTTTTTATCAATATCATATTTACCTGCTGCTTATAGAATCCTTTATTTTTCTAGCTTTAAGGTGTTAATGTCAATGTGGTTCTTGATAATGAATTATGGGGATTATTAAGGATATTTAGTTGTTTTTTAGATTCTTGCCGTTGTTTTTCATGACCGGAATTTCATATTGTAACTGCACAGATTATGTATGTATTGATAAAGGTCAATTTTGACATAATGTATTAAATTGTATATTGGACCGTTATAATTGTATTCTTCTTTATGCCCGTTGTTGGAAAAATTTTAAAATTAACACAGAACAAAAACCTCTCTAAGCACGAGCAATTAGTACAAGGTGTTATAGAATCAATTGAGGAAGGAAAATTGGCCATTGGTGACCAGTTACCATCCATTAACAATATGGTCGATGAAATTGGTTATGCAAGGAAAACCATCTTCAAAGCCTATGAAGAGCTGAAAGATAGAGGGTTGATTGAGTCTAGGCAATTAAAAGGATATTTTGTAATCAGCCAAGAAACAAACATTACAAAACGGATGGCTTTGTTATTGTTTGCTTTTCAAAGTTATCAAGAGGAATTCTATAAGACCTTTAGAAAGGAAATGGGCAAGCGTTTTCAAATTGATGTTTTTTTTCATCATAATAATCTAACCATCTTTGAAACCATTCTTACCAATATTAACGGTAAATACGGAATGTATGTTATAGCCCCAATACAAGACCCAAAAGTAGTTCCGCTATTACAAACTATAGAGCCAAAAAAATTGTTGTTGGTAGATAGATATTTGGATTTGGGCACCCCTTTTTCATATATCTCACAGGAATTTGAACAGGTTATTTACAGTTCTTTGGTTCAATTGCTTCCTGAGATAAAAAAGTATAATAAGGTCATTTTGTATTTTAATGAAGAGAGCGATTATAGTCCAATATCTATTCGCAACGCTTTTGAAAGATTTTTGGAAAACTACGATATCAAGGGTAGTGTCAAGACCAATTATTCTTTTGGTACCGCCACAAAAGGCAATCTGTATTTTATTTTAGGGGATACTATATTATGGCATGTTCTAAGGGACTGTGTTAGAAAAAAGTATAAAATAGGCGAGGATATCGGTATACTTTCACAGAATGATAATGTAGCCAAAGAGATTGTATTTGGAGGCATTACCACAATCTCAACCGATTTTAAGGAAATGGCCAAAAAAGCGGCCAGACATATTAAAAATGATGACCTAACCCAATGTATAATGCCATCTACATTAATTAAGAGAAATTCCTTGTAATACGTACTTGTACCAGTAGTGAATTTTATATCATGTTTTACCTTAGCAGGATATGGTCTTAATTATGGTGTGATTCAATAGAAATGGTTTATTACTAGGCATTTTGTTCTATTTTTGAAGAAAATTGAGCGCATGCATTCCATTAGTGAATACCGAGAGGAGTTTGTGGCATATCTAAACTCTAAAAAACTAACCAAAGAGCCTAGGAATTTATACGAACCAATCAGCTATATTTTAAGCCTTGGCGGTAAAAGACTTAGACCGGTACTTGTTTTAATGACCGCGGAAATATTCAATTCCCAGTATAAAAAGGCATTGGATGCCGCACTTGCTATTGAGGTATTTCATAATTTTTCCTTGGTTCATGATGATATTATGGATGATGCCCCGGTAAGGAGGGGAAAAGTTACCGTACATGAAAAGTGGGATATTAATACCGGTATTCTTTCCGGAGACGCAATGTTGATCATTGCCTACCAACTTTTTGAAAATTATGAGCCTCTTGTGTTTAGGGAATTGGCCAAACTATTTAGTAAAACCGCTTTAGAAGTTTGCGAAGGGCAACAGTATGATGTTGATTTTGAAACTCGCGATGATGTCATGTTACCCGAATACCTTAAAATGATCGAATATAAAACTGCGGTCTTGGTCGCAGCAGCCCTTAAAATGGGTGCAATAGTTGCAGGAGCTTCCGCAACTGACCAAGAGCATATGTATGACTTTGGATTAAACTTGGGCATTGCTTTTCAATTGCAGGATGATTATCTAGATGTTTTTGGTGATCCTAAAACCTTTGGCAAACAAGTGGGCGGTGACATTATAGAGAATAAAAAAACGTATCTCTATCTTAAGGCCATGAATTCAGGATCAGAGGCCACTTCTAAAGAGTTGGAGCATTTATATTCCATTCAACCGGTTGAAACGGAAGCAAAGGTAAATGCAGTGCGATCAATATTTAAAAAGACCAAAGCGGATGAGGCAACACAAAACGCTATAGCGGATTATACCGAAAAAGCGTTTAAGGTCCTTGAAAAGATAGATATTCAAGAACAAAAAAAGAAATTACTCAGAACATTCGGTGAAAACCTAATGAACAGAACTGTTTAAAATAGCCGGTTAAAAAACGCCTTAATAAAAGGTAGTTTTGGACATGCGTTTATAAAAGTGATATCTTCTTTTAAGTTGGTTTCTTCATCTAAAAATTTAAAAACTTTCTGCGGTTTCAATTTGCTGAACAATGATTCAAATACCTTATGGCCATTTGCATTTTTAGCATATAGCACATCAAGAAATAAAAGATCGTAAAACCAAAACTTATTCTTTAAATTAAGTTTTGACAAAGGTTTTCCGTTTTTAATAAACTCTATTACTAAAGGTATTTTTTTGGCCGTACTCATTAAGGTATAACCCGTACTAGGTTTTGCCCATCCGCCAGCGGTTCCTATATAGCGTATTCTATTGGTATGGTTTTCCCTAAAATCATAACTGGTCATGGGAATACTGCCATATTCTTTTTCCACGATTTCAAAGGAATCGCATAAAAACCTGCTTTTTATATAAATTTTCAGTTCTTCTTCGTATTCCTGTTTGTCCAATAGATGTTCTGAAAACAGTGTGTATTCAATTAGTGCCGTATGGGTAGAATAGGGTAAAACATACATAAATCTAGTATTCCCTTTTTGAGGAACTGAGAAATCCATGTAAGTAATTTCCTTGGGGTCAAAAACCGGTTTTTGAGTTTGTATTACCCAACCTGTAAAATGTTGTTGTAAAACAGGATACCGCTTTTGGTTCTTGGTCATGCTAAAGTTAAAAATACTATTGAAGATATAAGAACCTGTGTAGCTGTTATTTCTTGTTTTTACAGTTACTATTTCTGAATTTTCTACAAGGTCTATTACCTCTTCCTGAATAAATGTAATAGCAGGACTGTTGTTGATTTTGTTTAAGTAATGGGTGTAAAAATCAATTCCCTGTATCATTTTATAAGTGTAGGGAGCTATTAAAGTACGCTGGGATAATTTTTTGCTTTCAAAATGGACAGTGTTCCATTCTTTCTTTACGATTGTATCAAATTGACCGGGACCTTTTTCCCAAAAGCACCATGTGCGATCATTGGTTTTTTTGGCATTTTTATCTAAAAGTAAAATTCGTTTGGAATTAAAAAAGGAGTCATTGGCCATGGCGTTGGCCAATAAAAGTCCAGAGGCTCCGGCACCTATAATAATATAATCGTATTTATCCATGAATTTAGTGGTAGGTAGCGGATACTAGTTATTACCTCAAAAATACAAAATACCAAACGTCTTTTATAGTCTAATTGATTGTGTAACGCAAGCCAAAAAATGTTCTTATACCTTGGTTTGGCGCATAAACATAAGACGGGTCAAAAGTTAGGCCATAGGGATTGTTCTGTGTAGGTACCGCGTTTCCATTGTTATCAAAGGTTACTTCTTTATCAAAAGGATCGTTTGCGCGCGCTATTATGAACGGATTGCCTTTATTCGGTGTCCAGTTTAAAATATTTTTTACGCCACCGTATATCTCAATATTTGTAAGGCCTTTATGCGAAAATTGAATGTTTTGAATGCTCCAAGTGGGAGAATATTCCCTTCTAGGATCATTTGCACCCAAAGTTGGTAAGCGCATTGGCCCATAAAGATTTCCCGTATAATCTATGGTCATATCCCAAGAATTAACGGTGTAGCTAACTCCCCAGTTTGCTGCAAAACTTTCCGTTAAAATTTGCCTTGTAGTAGCCCCGTTCTCTGTTGTGCTAACATCCTGGAAGGTTGCTCCCAACATTATTTTAGGACCATTGTGGAAAGAAATATCCAAACTGGTACTCAGGCCCTTGGAAACGGATTTACCCCTTAAATTATCATATATAATTTGATTTGGATCGGTGTCATAATCGGGTATAATGGCATTTTTAAAATTTGTGTAAAAGATAGACGCATCCAATGCGGCGAAAGTACCATTGTCACTATATATCTTTTTAAGATAGTTGAGGTTGATATTAAAGGAACGTTCCGGTTTAAGTTCCTCGGCAATGATAACATCGCGCGCACCGGTTAAAGCGGCATGTTCTTCGGTAAATAAATTAACGACCCTAAAGCCGGTCCCTGCATTTATACGTAAGATGTCATTGTCGGTAAATTTGTAACGGTAAGCCCCTCTTGGGGTAAAAATGCTACCATGTCTTTTATCAAAATCATATCTAAGACCGCCAAGCAACGCATGTTTTTTATTAAAGGCAATTTCGTCCTGAATAAAAATACTTGGAATAAGCACTTCGTTGGGCAGGTTGCCGTTAAGATCCATCGTAGCGGTAGTATTATCATCATAATAGTTGTATCTCAGTGCAGTTCCTGCAAGAAGATTATGGGTGTTAAAGGTCTTGTCCCATGTAAGCTGTGTAAAACCAATTCGTTGGTCCGCTAGGTAGGGCACATTTCCATAAACTGAATTTTGGCTATGGTCATTGTATGAAAATGATAGCATTAATTGCTCTTCTACAGGAAGCTGGTATTTGCCCAAAATCTCCCATCTTTTTGTATAAATACTTTCCCCATAAATTTCGTCACCTCCCCTAAATTTAGGTGTCCATTGTAGTTCTCCGCCCCAACGGTCCTCATAAAAATACCTACCGGCAATGGATAGAACACGTGCATTGTCTCTTTTAAAATTCCATTTTTGAAAAATGGAAATCCGGTCCTGTAGGGTTAGGTCCGTAAAATTATCTTCGTTATTGTCAATTGGGTTGTCATATTTAAAATAATTGATCCCTAAAAGCACATTGGTATTTTCACCTAGATTAAATTTAGTTCCTATATCTAGGTTAAATTCTCCCCAATCCGTTATAAAACTATCCACAACCAATTGCGGTGCGGATAAATTGTCTTTAGTAATTATATTAATTAGACCACCTACTGCCTCACTGCCATATAATGTAGATGCAGGCCCTTTAATAATTTCAACTTGCTCGATCAAGGAATTAGGTATACCGGATAAGCCATATACCGTTCCCAAACCGCTGACAATAGGCATTCCATCTATTAGGACCAGTGTATACGGACCTTCAAGGCCGTTTATATGGATATCTCCTGTATTACAAACATTACAATTAATTTGCGGTCTTACGCCATTTACGTTCTGTAATGCCTCAAATATACTGGCAGTGGGGTTTTTCTTGAAGAATGTTGGTTTATATACTTCAACGGGCACCGGACTTTCCAATCTGTTGACCGGTTTTAAGGTTCCGGTAACCACCATTTCCTCCAACGACTCCACATTGGGTTCCAGCACTATATTTATCACCAGTTCCTCGTTTTTAGATAGGGACAATTTTTTTTTAAAGGGAAAAAAGCCAATGTTAGAGGCAATGAGCATATATTCACCAGGAGGTATTTCATTGATAATATACCTTCCATTTTCATTGGACGTAGTGCCTATTTGGGTATTCTTAAAATAAATATTGGCAAAAGCCACAGTGTTACTCTCTGCTACTATTTGGCCTTTTATGGTAGCATTTTGTGCATACCCCATGGTAAGGGTAAGTCCTAAGAGTAAACCAAACACTATTTTAATCATCTAAAAATAAATTTAGGCAAACCTAAAAAATTGTTTTTACATATAAAAATGTATTTTTACATTCTAATATTTTGAGATGACCTTATCAGAAGAAGATTATATCAAAGCTATTTATCATTTAAGCCAGATCGATAATAAATCAGTGGCTACCAATGCTATAGCGGAACAAATGAAGACCAAACCTTCATCTGTGACCGATATGGTTAAGAAACTATCGGAAAAGTCATTGGTCAATTATAAAAAGTACCAAGGCGTATCACTTTCCGAGAAGGGAAGGTTGGTGGCACTGTCCATTATTAGAAAGCATAGGTTATGGGAGGTGTTTTTGGTGGATAAACTTAATTTTTCCTGGGATGAGGTCCATGAGGTTGCAGAGCAATTGGAACATATAAAAAGTGATGCACTGATTGATAAATTGGACGCCCATTTAGGTTTTCCAAAAGTAGACCCCCATGGCGATCCCATTCCTACCAAGGACGGCACTTTTAAAAAATCAATTAAAAAACTGATCAGTGAATTGCCCGTGCTAAGCGAAGGTGTATGCGTAGGAGTCAATGATTCTTCAGCATCCTTCTTAAAATTTTTGGACAAAAATAAAATTGCCTTGGGCGATACCTTCAAAATTTTGGATCGTGAGGAGTTTGATGGTTCAGTATCCATATCAACCAGAAGTGGAACCATTAGAATATCTGAACAAATAGCGTCTAATTTATATTTAGAAATTTCCGATACGGAGTAAAGACCAACAACATATGCAACACATAATTAATTACTTTGAATCTATTGACCCCGTTTTGGCGGCATTTTATGCTACCTTGTTTACGTGGGGACTTACGGCCGCAGGAGCGGCTTTGGTTTTTTTGTTTAAGGGAATGAACCGTGCCTTGTTAGATGGTATGTTAGGATTTACGGGCGGTGTAATGGTAGCGGCCAGTTTTTGGAGTCTTTTGGCTCCAGGTATTGAGATGAGTCCTGGAGAAGGTTTTGTTAAGGTCATACCCGCCGCTGTAGGTTTTTTATTGGGTTCTGCCTTTATTTTTGGTTTGGACAAGGTGCTACCCCATTTACACATTAATTTTAAGGAGAGTGAAGCGGAAGGGGTAAAGACCCCATGGCACAGGACTACCTTGTTGACCTTGGCCATAACCTTGCACAATATTCCCGAAGGATTGGCCGTAGGTGTCCTATTTGGTGGTGTGGCGGCTGGTTTTGACGGTGCTACCATTGGCGGCGCCGTAGCTTTGGCATTAGGGATAGGTTTGCAGAATTTTCCTGAAGGTTTTGCGGTAGCCATGCCATTAAGGCGACAGGGGCTTAGCCGTACCAAAAGTTTTTTATATGGTCAGGCATCGGCAATAGTGGAGCCTATTGCCGCCGTACTAGGAGCTTGGGCAGTAATGACCTTTCAGCCCATATTGCCTTATGCACTTTCATTTGCTGCAGGAGCAATGATCTTTGTTGTTGTGGAAGAGGTAATTCCGGAAACCCAACAAGATAAATATACTGACATAGCAACAATGGGTTTCATAGCGGGCTTTATCATTATGATGACCTTGGATGTTGGGTTGGGATAAAGGCCGTTTTGTAGATCATTGATTTATGGTAAAGGATTGTTTTACCGCTTTGGTAATTTATGGCCGTTTTTTACGTTTCAACCTTTAACTTGATTGACTAAAAGATATCTATAGTATTAATTTATGCGATTGTTACGGAATAATTGGTTTTGGAACATCATTCTAGTATTGACCTTGATAATTTGTGCAATGGTTTTGGCCATGCATTTTAAGAATTGGATAGGTGCCGATGATGACGGGTTAAACTTGCGGTCAGGATTTTACCGTGTTCATGTTCCCTACCAAGAATTGGATAGTGTACTATTGGTGGATAGAATACCCCCTATGCAACGCATAAACGGTTTTTCTGCGTTGGAAAAGGAAAAAGGCATTTTTAGGGAGTTTAAGGATTCCCTGACCAATAAAAGAGTGCATGTTTTTGTAGATAATATTGGTCATCAGAAGATTAAACTCGTATATAGGGATTCTGTTTATATATACCTTAACTTAAAGGATTCAGTTGAAACCATACAATTAATGAATAACTTAAGTGCAAAAATTCCAAATGTGGAGTAAGGCACAAATGAGGATTATATTTTGGCATTAAAATTGAAATCAATCTATACTATTCAATGTATCTTATGAACCTTAGAAAATATATCTTGATTTTAATATTTTTAGCATTATCTCCTTTAGTTTACGCCCAACATAAACTTCAATTAAATGTAGAAGGTGTTCCTACCAAGAAAGGTACCATATGTTATGCAGTATATACCAATGAAAGCTCGTTCTTAAAATTTGATAAGGTGTATAAATCCGGTATGGAAAAAGCAGAAGAGGGTAAGACCACAATTGAAATCAACGACCTGCCCGACGGAGAATATGCCGTAGCAATTTTTCATGATGCTAATTCTAACAAAAAACTGGATACCAATATGCTGGGTATACCAAAAGAACAAGTGGCGTTTACCAAAGGAAGACTAAAAATGTTTGGACCGCCTAAATTTAAGGAATGTGCCTTTATACTGGATTCCAATCTTGACTTGACCGTTACCTTAGAGTAGTATAATGCATTATTATTTCCTTACTTATAGGTAGTAATAATTATAACTCCATTAGAAGCTCTAGATCCGTACATACCTGCCTCTGCACTTGTAAGGATCCTTATTTTTTTTACGTTAAAACTATCTACAGCCTCGTTTACAGATGCAAAGGAGGTACCTATTTCATAACCATCCAAGATATATAGAGGTTCTTGCCTGCCTTGGTTGCTAAAGGAATTTGAGGTTTTTGATAGAACTGGCACCCCATTTCTGCTAACGATACCCGGCATTTTGGAAATGCGTTCCAACAAGGTGAAATTAGTACGGTTCTTTTCATCTAATTCTTCTGCTACATTGCCTTTCTCGGTAATGGTGTTCTGAGAAGAACTACAGGAATATAGGGTCATCATCACTACAAATAGATAATATAATGTTCTTTTGTCCATAAGAATAAATATACGCATTTTACGAAATTATTTTTTGACCAAAGGACCGGATATGTAATTCCAAGAAAATTGAAGGTATCTTTATAAAAAAATTATGGTCTTAATAGCACAATTGGCTGGCGCTATTTTTGGAGTTTTAGCTATCATATTCGGTGCCTTTGGCGCACATTTATTAAAGAAAAAGTTTACCGAAGAACAATTAAACAGCTTTGAAAACGGAGTGAAATATCAAATGTATCATGCTTTGGTATTATTGATGTTAAGTTTTAATCTTAATTTGGATACCAGCCTGGAAAAAAATATGGTCTATTCTTTCATAATAGGCACTTTCCTATTTTCATTCAGTATATATGGCCTCTGTATAAGCGCATCCGCAGGAAAAAAAATCAGGCTATTAGGTCCTATAACACCTATTGGGGGATTATTTCTGGTTCTAGGTTGGAGTTTTTTGTGTTACTACTTCATTAAAAATTTTATTTAATCATCCAATTCAGAAGAAGTAAATTCCTTAATGGCCATATTAGGTTCCATAATGGTATGGCCTTTCCAAAAATTGGGGTCGTATTTTGGCATATAGGTAGGTAGCACATTATGGTTTTCCTCAAATGCATTAAACTGGGTTTCGTTTATTTGTTTCGTATCGAATACCACTAGTTCATTTTTTTCAATATCGGTAAAAACAAGGTCCATTTTTCCCGATAGTTCATTTTGTTTGTTTCTTCCCTTAACGACTTTATTCTTTTCTATTATCTTAAGAGGTCGTTTAACGCCAATTCGTGTGCCGGTCTCTGTCTCAAAATATTGCAGTGCGTATCTTCCCAATGTTTGTTTATGGAAAATTGCCTTTCCCTTGGTAAGGTAGGTATTGGTAGAAACCCCTAAAAGCTTAAATGAATGAACGGGTTTTATGTTCTCAAAATCGGCACGTAACAAAGCAAAGTCATCGGCATTGATATATAATGTTCCCCTATAGTCTGCGGAACCATCCGGTTGAAACTCCAGAACATAAACAGCATCATTGCCCAAATAGGTAAATTCTTTTAGAGTGTACGTATATTTTCTGGGTTTGATGATAAAATTTAAGTCGGTATCCTCGTGTATGGGCAAGTTCTGTAGTAATTTGCCCAAGATTCCTTTCCTATAGTTGGCAAAATTTATTTTGCGCTTCTTGCTATTTTCTTGTTTGCGTTCAATTTCTTGATTTACGGCCGCAATATCCGTAGAATCTATATCTGCCTCAAAAAGTTCGTCCGCATCTAGCTTTGTGCCAAAAAGGCCAGATTTAATCTTAAAATAGGAATCTGTCCTCACATTTTTTTTAATTATGTCGTTAAACTTCTCCTCAAGTTTTTCCATATCCATTTCCTTGCTCTTATCATAAAGTTCAGATGCTTTTATAAGTTCAAGTTTCTGTTCATCTTCCTCAAAACTGCCATAAAGATCACCAAGGATCTCCGTATAATAACTGTTGGATTTGGGTACCGTATAAATTATACTATCTATAAAATTTTGGTTTAATGCTTTTATAGTGGATTCTTTGACCTTAAAATCTGTCTTTACCATACGATTGTACGATGAATTCCTGTAAAAAAGGCGTTTTTTGGTATAATCAAAATTATAATTGCTATTTAGGTTGTCATTGACCAACTCCATAATTTCATCTGCAGTGTAGTTTTTGTTAGATACTATAACCTCTCTTAGTTCTATGGCTTTGGGACTTAGTAAAATGGTATTAGTGGTAAAGTGCGACAAAGGTTTGGCTACGGATTTATAACCTATACAGGAGATAAAAAGAGAGTCTGTTTCTTGAACGGTTTTATCTAACATGAAATTAAAATTACCGTCTTCATTGGTAATTACGCCTTTATTGTTCAATAGTACCGTTACATAAGGTATAGGGGCTTTGGTTATGCTGTCAAGTACATTGGCGCTTAAATTTTGTGCTTTAACTATATCGCTATTGCACAATAAAAAGTACACGGGAAGAATAAATAGTAGTTTTTTGCTCATGGTTATGGGTTATGCTCTCGCAATCTAAACGAACCAAGACAACAAACGTTACTATTTTACATACTGTTGGGAGTTATTTAGGCCTTATTTAACTTTTTAAATAAAATTGCGGAAAAATCAAGCGCATTTAATGACAGCCACAATCATTTTGGCCACACGCTTTGTTATTCTTTTTTTTGGGATTCCATAAAGATTTAGGAATCAGAAATTTGTTGACGAGATAGACAATTGAAATCGACAATGTTATATATACCAAAATGTGCTGTAGCATATCCATTTTATTTTAATAATTGATAGGCGATGAATGCAACAATATAAGCAAATAGACTCATAATTACCAATTGTCCTGCTGGCCATTTCCATGAATTGGTCTCTCTTTTCACCACTGCCAATGTACTCATACACTGCATGGCAAATGCGTAGAACAATAGTAAGGAAATACCCGAAGCCAAATTGAACAATGGTTTGCCCGTTCTTGGGTCCACCTCTGCGGCCATTCTATATTTTATGGTTTCCTCTTCATCATTGCCAACACTATAAATCGTTGCCAAGGTACCTACAAAGACCTCTCTTGCCGCAAAGGAAGTTAGTACCGCAATACCTATTTTCCAATCATAGCCCAAAGGTCTAACGATAGGTTCAATAGCCTTGCCCATATATCCCATATAGGAGTGCTCCAGTTTATAACTGGCAATTTCTTGGTTAAGGGCCCGTTCTTTCAGTTCCTCAAGTTCAAGTTGTGCACGAATCTCATTATCGGCAGTGTTGGTACTAAGAGTTTGCTGTTTGTTTTTGATGTAGTCTTCGCTAAATGTAGTAAAACCCTCTTCCTTTACACGAGTGGTTACAATGCTTTCCGCATTTTTAAATTCATCTGAAAATCCGTTAGAACCAAGAAACCATAAAATAATGGAAATTGCCAAAATGATTTTACCCGCCCCAAAAACAAAACTTTTGGTTTTTTCCAAAACGGTATAACCAACATTTTTTAATAACGGTAATTTATAGTTTGGCATTTCAACCACAAAAAACGACTTGCTTTTAATATTCATGACCTTGTTCAACACTAGGGCCGCTAAAATAGAAGCTCCAAATCCCAACAAATACAATAACATTAAGGTCAAGGCTTTGTAGCTTAAGCCAAACAAGCTGCCTTCCGGTATGACCAGGGCAATTATAATTAAATACACGGGTAATCTTGCAGAGCAAGTGGTAAACGGGGTCACTAAAATAGTGATCAACCGTTCTTTCCAATTTTCAATGGTCCTAGTTGCCATAATTGCAGGTATGGCACATGCCGTACCGGATATTAAAGGAACTACACTTTTGCCACTTAACCCAAAAGGCCTCATTATTCTGTCCATTAAAAAAACGACCCTGCTCATGTAGCCCGTTTCTTCAAGTAAAGCTATAAACAAGAATAGAAACGCTATCTGTGGAATAAAGATGACAATACCACCAATACCTGCCAATATGCCCTCTGCTATTAAATTGGTGAACACCCCGGGTGGTAGGGTTTCCTTGACCCATTCCGTGGCAGAGGCAAAAAAGCCATCAATTAAATCCATGGGATATTCGCTCCAACCATAGATGGCCTGAAAAATGGTCAATAATATCAAAAAGAAAATCAGGTACCCAAAAACTTTATGGGTCAATATCTTGTCTAAAGTTGCCCTAAAACCTTTTGCCGCATTGACGTCTACCTTATACGTTTCCTTTAGAATACCATTTATGAACTGATATCTTAATATGGTCTCTTTTTGTTGAAGTCGCTTTAGTTCAGATTTAGATTTTGTAGCAAACGAAGAAGTGTCCTTGATCAATGTTTTTTCAATAGGCATAAAGTTGACATCTTGGGTAATGACCAACCATAATTTATAAACATCTTCTTTGGGAAATGCTGCCCTTAAACGCTCAAAATATTCTGGGTCTATAACAGATGCATCTACATTTTGTGCCTTTGACAGGTTCTTGTAATCTGCAATCAACACTTTTAAGGTTTCAATACCCGTACCCTTTCTTGTGCTGACCAAAGCAATTTTGGAGTTGAGCTTTTTTTCCAAAAGCTCAATATCAATAGAAATACCTTTTCTGGACATACGATCGGCCATATTGATGACCAAAATGGCAGGTATCTTTAAATCTTTTATTTGTGTAAAGAGGAGTAGGTTCCTTTTAAGGTTTTCTACATCTGTGACCACTACGGCTACATCTGGATGGTCCTTGTCGTTTTTATTCAACAACAATTCTACGGCTACGCTTTCATCCAATGACGTTGTATTTAAGCTATAGGTGCCGGGCAGGTCCAAAATATGGGCCTTTACCCCTCTGGGAAGCTTACAAATACCTTCTTTTTTTTCTACCGTAATACCGGGATAATTACCAACTTTCTGGTTTAGTCCGGTCAATTGGTTAAAAACGGATGTTTTACCTGTGTTGGGATTCCCTATTAGGGCTACATTGATTTGTTTGCTCATATAACCACATTGTCTTCAATGATTTCCAAAGCTATATGAAGCGCCATTTCCCTTCTAATGGCAATATGAGACCCGTTAACGTTGATGTAAATAGGGTCTTTTAACGGAGCCACCTGTACCAATTCTACCATATTTCCGGGCAGGCAACCCATTTCCAATAACTTTATGGGCAGCAAATCTTCGGTAAATTCCTTAATGATTCCCTTCTGACCTCTCCTTAAATGTGCTACGGTAGTTTCCAATCTTTATTTAGATTCATTATAAGTAAGGCAAAAGTAACGGAAATAATCCAATTAATAAATTATTATAACCTATAAATAGCCCCAAATGGTATAAAGTACCGCCCTGTTTTAGTCCTTGTAAGAAGCCTTTAATATATCAAGGTCTGTCATAAGTTGATCAATGTCCTCAGTATTTGTACCATCATAAAAGCCCCTAATTCTTTTTTCCTTATCCACCAAAATGAAATTCTCGGTATGGATCATATCAAAAGGGCCTCCGTCCCCATCGGTCTTTACCGCCAAATAGGATTTACGGGCAAGTTCATAGATTTGTTTTTTGTCTCCGGTAACCAAATTCCATCTACTATCGTCAACTCCTTTTTCTATTGCATATTTTTTAAGCTGTGCTACGCTATCTATTTCTGGCGTAACGGTATGTGATAACAATAATACCTCATTATCGTTTCCTAATCGTTGCTGTATCAAAGCCATGTTCTTGGTCATAATAGGGCAAATTGTTGGGCAGGTGGTAAAGAAGAAATCGGCTATATAGATTTTATCCTTATAGTTTTCCTGTGTAATAGTCTGACCATTTTGGTTGGTCAAGGAAAAATTGGAAATTGTATGGTATTTACGTACATGTTGTATTTCTTGTGGTACTAATTCTGCATTGACCATGGCAGGGGTATACACCGGTAAAAGCTCTTTAGGTGTCAAAGCATTATAAAATAGGTAAATAATCACTCCAGAGACTCCAATGAGTACCGCACCAAAAAGCTTGAATTTACCGAAAAAAGAACGCATTATCTTTTTTGTGTAAAGGTACGTTAGCCTATGCAGGATTTCAAGAAAACTAGGACTAATGGCTGCCAAAATATTCATAAAAAATGCTGAGTGTGAACGGTTTCTTTTTTTAAGCGGCCGTAAAAATGTACTTTTGTCCGATTTTAATTTTCACGAAGAAAGAATGAGTCCCATTATAATTAAGACAATACAATTTTTTTTAAGCCTTTCATTGCTTATAGTCCTACATGAGTTAGGCCATTTTATCCCAGCAAAATATTTTAAGACCAGAGTAGAGAAATTCTATTTGTTCTTTGATGTAAAATTTGCGCTTTTCAAAAAGAAAATAGGGGAGACCGAATATGGTATTGGTTGGTTGCCTTTAGGCGGATATGTAAAAATATCCGGGATGATAGATGAGAGCATGGATAAGGAAGCCATGGCAGAGGAGCCGAAAGAATGGGAGTTTAGAAGCAAACCGGCTTGGCAACGTTTAATCATCATGTTGGGGGGTGTTACCGTAAATTTCATCTTGGCGGTATTTATCTTTATTGGTTTAGTCTTTACCTATGGTGAGGAGTATATTGCCAACGATAGTCTTAAAGATGGTATTTGGGTGACAGAGCCTGTTCTAGGAGATGCTTTGGGCGTACAGACCGGGGATAAGATTCTTGCCGTAGACGGCAATAAAATTAAAGCCCTGAACAGAATTGTTCCTGAATTGGTTTATGGTGAAACGATTACTATTGAACGTGATGGTGCTATCATTGAAAAGGAAATTCCGGTAGATTTTATTGAAACAATTTCTGACAATAAGGTGAATGCACGTTTTATAAGCCAAAGAAGTCCCTTTATCATTAATAATATCCCTAAAAAATCTCCTAATGTTACAACAGGTTTTGAAAAGGGAGATGCGCTTGTTGAAATTGAGGGCAACCCGGTTGAATATCTTGATCAGGTATCTCCATACTTAGAAGCGAATAAAGGTAAAACCTTGGATGTTGTAGTCAATAGAAACGGAACCAGGGTTCCTTTACGGGCAAAAGTTTCCGATGAAGGAAAATTGGGCGTTAGTCTAGGATTTGATACTTATCAAGAATATGGTGAAAAGGGATATTTTAAAGTGGAGACCTTAAATTATTCTTTTTTGGAGTCTATACCTGCGGGATGGAACAAAGGGGTAAAAACCTTGACCGATTATATTAAGGGGATGAAAAAGATTTTCAATCCTGATACTGGTGCTTATAAAGAAGTAGGTGGTTTTGCGGCGATTGGAGGCATGTTTCCAGATACATGGAACTGGCCCGCCTTTTGGGGAACAACGGCTTTTATATCCATTATCTTGGCGTTTATGAACATACTTCCTATTCCTGCCCTAGATGGTGGTCATGTGATGTTCCTGCTTTATGAAATGGTTACAGGTAGAAAGCCTAGTGATAAGTTTTTGGAGTATGCCCAAATAACGGGTTTCTTTATTTTGGTAGCACTTTTACTGTTCGCAAATGGTAACGATGTTTATAAATGGTTATTTAAATAAAAAAACAATTATTATTTATTTGGCGAATTTCAAAAAACTACTATATTTGCACCCGCTTTAGGAAACTAAAACGGGTTATTTTCCTCCTTAGCTCAGTTGGTTAGAGCATCTGACTGTTAATCAGAGGGTCCTTGGTTCGAGCCCAAGAGGGGGAGCAAAAAGCGAAAGCCTTATCAAATTTGATAAGGCTTTTTTGTTTTATGCTGTGCTGTAATAAGATAAGGGTAACTGGTCATTACGGACTAATCTAGTTGTTGTGCCACTACCGTAATTTTTTTGGATACGGTTAGCGGCTTACCGTATGATGTAAAACCGTTTAATGTTATTTCAAAATCCCCATCAAGGTCAGAAGTGTAGAATTCAAATTCATACGTACTTTCGTTAATCTTTAATTGCGGTTGCCAAAACAATAAGTTTCTATAGTCTGGTATACGTTCATAAGAGGTATCTTCCGTTAGATATTTTTGTACAAAATAATTTTTTTTGGACACTGGCCTTTCAAAAGGAACTACGGTACTATTGGGAGCGCTATAACCTTCAACGTAATCTCCCTTAAAGGTTTCAATAGATACAATTCCTTGATAGTCTTTTTGGCCCAAACGAAACTGATCTCTTATCAAACTAATTTTTTCAATAGTTCGGGCATCCATATTTCGTATTTCACTATGTTGGGGAATAAATACGCCATCCACCAAAACAATAGCGGGAAAATCGTTGTACTGCTCATTATAGTCCTTAAAATCTTGGGAAACCTTTATATAATCCTTAACCTGGTCGTTCTTTCTATAACCGGAGTATTCGACCACTTCTTTTAGGGTTTCCTCAAAAGTAGGGAAACGGGTATACTCTTCTAAAAGAACTACCTCTGGTATTCCTCCGTCAAATGGGTCAATGGGATCGCTGGCCAGAATAGAGTCTGGTTTTGCGGTAAAAAACTGGTTTTCTATTTGGTTTGCAATGCTACGGTCCTTTATTGATTGTGCCATTTTTTCGGTGAGTACAAAATCTGAAAATGATAAACCTGTAAGGTCCAATTTTCTTGTACTGGATTTTTCAACCGTATAACTTTTATCTTGATTTTCTATTTGAACTATAGCCATGGCATGCTTGTGGTCCTTAATGAAATAGGAATAAAAATTACCCTTATCGTCCGTTTGTGAAAACTTCAGTAAAAACTCTTTACCAGGTATTGAGATGACCACGGGTATATTGGGTACAGGTACCTTAGTCTCCTTATCCACAACTTTTCCAAAGAAAAGTTCACCACGCTGTTCCGGTAAAAAAATACTATCACCTACCGCTTGTGTAATCTGTTTATTGGCATTAAAGTAATTTGTGGCATACGTGGTAGCCTCTAAAGCGGGCGTACTGTTAAGTTCATCAATTTTCTTGACTTTTATGCTATAGGTTCCATAGCCTAATGGACCTTTATAATTTTTAATGGTCAACCCTACTTTTTCCCTTGTTTGGTAGGTAGATTTATTGGTAGAAAGGGCTATTGTGGCAGAATCTATGCTTTTTTTTGTTTCCTTTTCATCCACATAATTTTCTAAATGCGTATTGGACATGGGAAGTAGGGCAGTTTGGTCCGCTAAATAAGGGTTTATAACAATAATATCATCTTTAAAGACTTGGGATAGACCAGCGTTTTTCATCCATTGTGTATACCCTAATAATTTGTATTTACCAGATGGAATTTCAGTGGTCACAAAAAAATCTCCTGCACCATGGCCTTTTGCCAGTTTAATCTTGTGTTCAAAAATGAATTGCTTGGATTCGTTGACCAATGCCACGTAACCAATTTTACTCACATCTGTAAGTTTATTGGTCTGTGCATTGAAAAAGTGTACACTATAATACAAATATTCACCAGATAGAAGAATAGGTCCATTGTGATCAATATAGGCTTTTTCTTGGGGTACTTTTTTAAGTTTTAAAAGATCGGCACCATCCTTTATTACATATTGGGCTTGAGCATAAAAAACACTCAACAGAAATAAGATGGCTATAGTTTTTATTTTCATATCATTAATTTATTCTTCCCAAAAATCGGGTACTATATTACTCCCTAATAGTGTACAATCTCCGCATATCTTTGGTACAAATAGATGAGGTCCAAAGCATTGCTCCGTATCAGAATTAGGGCCTACATAACTGATTAAATCAAGGTTTACCTGTTCTATAATGGATTGTGGGCAGGGATTGGGCCCAGAAGGACCACTATAACAATACGATTCGTGAGACTCTGGCGCAGTTTTTACTTCGCAGTTAAAAGGATAAGGAGGTAAAGGTTGTCCCTCATAGAAATCCGTATAATTAAGGAACATTCTCTTTTTGGAAACAGAAACAACATCAAAAAATCCAATAACCGTTCCTTGGCTGCCATCATCCAAGGAGAGATTTCCTTCTAAAAATCCCGGTTGTACCTGTGAAAAAATATTGCCGGACTGACTAAAATTATTTAGTTGTTCGTAAAAACCGTAGGATTCTGAACCTGCGACGGACTGTGTAACCTCTATACTATATCTATGGGTTAATATGTAATTGTCCTTGGCTACAAAGTGAACCATGAAATTATTTATACCACTACTGTTCGTATTGGTATTTTGAGTCTGAATAATGGTATTGGACGATGCATAGCCGTAACAGGTTTGTTGTTCGTTTACCCGGTCCACGATTTCTAGGTCATAAGTTGGTACAGGTAAAGCACAAGGATCGTAATTGGTTAATTTAAAATCTTTCTGGGTCCAGTTTGGAGCAATAATCTTATAGGTTTCTTCATAGGTGTAGCGTAAGTTTTTTACATTGCCCTCAACCCCGGAATTGTTCAGGAAAATGCCAATGCCTTCAATGCCCGAGGCATTGGTGGTTTTAGCGGCATAAACATCTGCAATAGTGGAAATTCCTTCAATTTTCATGGCTTTGGATGAATAGGTTGCTCCATCTGTCGTTGCTATGTTCAATGCATAGGTATTAGTAGGATCGGCAGCAAATTCAGTACTGCTTTCATAAATTCCCGGGCTAGTTTCATTAAAGCCATATAGGGTTCCAGATCCATCTACTATGGATACCGTGGCATTACGTTCATAAGGGACCAAATCCCTGTTGATATCACGTATAGGAACATATGGATTGTAAATGGAATCTATGCCAAGGTCCGTTAGGGTATCCATTCTGCTCAGGACCACACGATGTGTTTTGAGTTCGTTTGTCAACGTAGCCTCTACGATTAGGATTTTATTGGTAGTGTCATTGGAACCAATTCCTAGGTCTACCTCGTCAATGCAGGAAACCAATAGTGTAAAAAGGGTTATGATGATCGCTATTCTTTTCATTGAATATTGTTTATATCAGAGGGACTTATTAACGCTATTTTTAAAATTTAAAATTATAGGTGATAGATGGTATGGGGATTGCAAAAATTGAACTTTGTAATGCTTTGACTTCACCATCATCTGTAACAAAAAATACGGAGTACGGATTATTTCTCCCTAAAACGTTATAAACCGAAATGGTTACAAAACTATGCGCCAACTTATTTTTTTTATGGTTTCCCTCAATATTCACCCCCAGGTCCAACCGGTAGAAATCAGGAATTCTAAAAGCATTTCTATCGCTAAAGGCTACATAATCGGAATTGTTATATCTAAATGTACCTATAGGGTAAGTAATGGGCCTACCGGTTTGGTACACGAAATTGGCAGATACACTATACCTTCTTGAAAACTTATAATTGGTCACTAAACTTACATCATGGGGCTTATCAAAATTTGATGGAAAGTAGTTGCCATTATTGATACGTTCTTCGCTAAAATCACTATCAAATTTATAAAACGATCTAGAATACGTATAGCCCAACCACCCGTTTAAGTTTCCGGATTTCTTTTTTAATAAAAGTTCCACACCATACGCTTTTCCATCACCTTGTAACACTTGGGTCTCTACATTTTCATTCAAAAAAAGATTGGCGCCGGTTTTAAAATCAAGTACGTTCTGCATTCGCTTATAATAGCCTTCCAAACTAATTTCAAACATATTGTCCTTTAAATTCTTATAAAAACCTAATGAAGCTTGATAACCAGTTTGTGGTGAAATATTTAAATCTGATAACTTCCAGGTATCAATTGGCGAAACTGTGGTATTGTTGGATAGGGTGTGCAAAAACTGATATGAATTATTGATACTAGCCTTTACCGAAAAATCCGGGGCCAATAGATATCGGGCAGAAATTCGAGCTTCTGGTCCACCATATGTTTTAATGGCTTCTGCACTTCCATATGAAAGGGTATCTTGAACAGTAGATTCGTTTTTTGGCGAATTCTCTTCATATGTACGTTGGGTGGCAGAACCTAGAGCGGCAAAGCCTGCAAGTCTTACTCCCATGTTAATGGTCAACTTATCGTTAACTTTAAGTTCGTCCCCAATAAAAAGGGCGCCCTCTACAGCTTGTTCCTCATCAATATAAATTGGGGATATTGCAGAGGAATTGTCCTTAGGTTCCAAACTGCCTGGGTTTACACCATAATATTTGGCGGAGATACCGTAATCCAATGTATGTTTATCATTTGCTGTCTTGCGTATTTTATATTTTACTTCCGTTTCATTTATACTGTAGTCCAAATCAAAATCTGTATTGGAGGAGCTTTCATAATCAATTCCAAACCCATAGTTACTATTGGCTATTATTAAAGCATTTGTGGTCTTGTCATTAATTCTGTGATCCCATCTGGCGGAAAATAGTCGGTTACTATAATTATAAAGAGAGTCTGAGGTTATACTGAAGGCATCACGGCTATAATATGCGGTGGCCTTTATTTCATTGTTATCGTCCAATTTATCATGGTATTTTACTATACCGTCAAAAAAAGATGCATTACTATTCTTTAAAGATTCCTCGTCCAAGGATTTTAAAATCCAATCTGCATAGGCGCCCCTACCTCCTATGATTAAAGATGAACGGTCTTTCTTTAAGGGTATTTCCAATGCTAAATTTCCGGTGACGGGCCCAATGGAACCTTCTCCTGAAAATTTTTCAACATTTCCATTTTTAGTGCGTATATCAAATACAGATGATAGTCTTCCTCCAAATTCTACCGGGATTGCTCCTTTGTAAATTTCTACACCTTTCGTCGTAAAAGGGTTTAAAGCTTGGAATATGCCAAAGAAATGTTGTGGGGTATATATGACGGCATCATCTAGCAGAACAAGATTTTGGTCCGTTTTACCGCCACGTACGTTTAGGCCAGTGGCACCTTCCCCTGCGGATGAAATTCCGGGTAAAGCTTTCGCAACTTGCAAAATATCACGTTCTCCAAGTACCAATGGTATATTTTTGGAGGTTTCGGAATCTATCTGTTCGCTACCTGTAATGGCCTCTTCTACATTTTTAAATGCATCGGCCTCTACTACAACCTCGTCCAATTGCTGCAGTCCCTCTTCAAGAAATAAATTTAAAGAACCATTATTGTACATGATGATCTCCCTTTCCGTAGATGCTATACCCATGGCCCTAATATTTAATATATGATATCCCACAGGTAATAATAAGGTATAGGTTCCGGTAGCATCTGTAACCGTAGCTAAATTGGTGCCCTTAACGCGTATGGTCAAATCCTGTATAAGTTCTCCGCTCTTGGCATTTATAGCCTTACCGGTTAATACATAACGTTCTTGAAGGTCGTTTAAGTCACTTTTGCCAATTTTTGCAACAGGATAGGTTTTTTTGGTTTGCGAAGTGGTATAGAAAGGAGGGGGTGGTGGAGCCTTAACTTTTGGTTCGTTTGTACCAATTTGGTCGGTATTTGTTTTGTTTCCGAAAAAACCTGCAGGTAGTTCGTCATAAATTATTGTATTCTCCAAAAGTACGATACGCTGTTCATCTTCAATTATATAATAGTTCAATGAGGTTTTGTTAAGGGCCAAATCAAGAATATTCTGTAGGTCCAAATCGTCAAATGCCAGAGTGACCGAATCATTCTCGATCCATGGGTCTAAATAATAGAATTGATAAGTGGTCTTACGTTCAATATCCATTAAAAGCTGCACTAAGGGGATATTGTTATAATTACCGGACAAGGTTTTGGTTTCCTGACTTACAGCGGTAATAAACATGAATGAAAACAGACATGTAAATATTGTACACTTTATAGGATTTTGGCTTTTATAAAAAAAACGGAAAATAAAATTAGGTGTACCTATACAACAGTTTTTTTGTTTGGTGGTCATGAAATGTAATTGGTTGGCTAGCTACAATATAGCGAAAGGACCACAATAATAAAAACTTGTTCCTTGTATATTCTTATGATGAGAGGATAATTATGGGTATAGAAATTTTAGGGTAACAATTTTATGAATTTATGGACTCTTGAAAAATACATTATGGTCATAATTCATTAATAATCTACACCACAAAAATCAAATTTTTAGATAAGGCTAAAAATTTGATTTTTTTTAGTTAAAATAATCTTAAATATATTATTCAATAAGGTTATTAAAGTAGGAAAAATAATATAATTATTCTGCTGTTACTGTGTTTTATTATACTTTTCATGTGATGAAATGAGTGTAAAATGTATTAGCTACTAATGCTTGACATATTAGAATATTATTTTTCATCCTCTTGGTTTTTATAGAAATCACTATAAAATGGAAACGTGTTATACATCGATAATACACATAAAATACAGGGCTATTAAGAGGTTTAAAAAGTCATTTTGTGTTTTATGTATGTTCTCTGTGAGTCTTAATTTATGGGTAATTATAAATTTTTGGATTTTGATATTTACGCAAACGTTATAGTAAGCAGGCAATAAATATATAGGTATGATTTTGCATGATTATTTTATAGTTGTAAAATAAGAAAATGATATTTTAAATAGAATACAATTCTTAATTAAAACGTAAGTAAAAGACTACATCTACTTTGGTTAATCGACGAATGACATACAAATTTCGACGATACACAACAAAAAAGTGATTCCTGCCTACACCATACAATACTTTTATACTTCAGTGTGGGAACTCTAACAATATTTTTAAATGAAAAACGTAACATTCAATAAATCAATCGCAAAAAAATCCAATTTGGCGATTTCATCCAATACATTTTATCATTTCATCATTACCAAAGTAAAGATGTGTACTTACCCCCAAAAGTCTATGTCAAAAAAAATTTCCCATTTGTTCCCTAGTAATATTTCATCCATTTATAAAAATAATTGGTTGAAATTCTCTTTTGTGGCCTTATTATTTGTATTGATGGGTAATACCACGGCCAATGCTCAAAATTTTGAATCCGTAGCGGTGCAAAGTGTCATTTCAGGTTCAGGTACTTCCAATGCTCTTTTTGCGGTTACTTCAACTGAACCTTCATTGACCAGGGTCAGGGCACAGGTAATTGCTGGTCAACCTGGACAATTTATTCAAAGTGGAAATGATATACAATTTACTTCAAATGCAGCAGGTTCCGGTTTTGCAAATAACCTTTCCCAAATACAATTTACTTTTTTGCAATCGGACGGTTTAACTCCTATAGCTGCTACTGATTTTAGATTTAAGGTTAACGATATAGATGGACCAAATAATGAAGCCCTGGGTACTACATGTACTTCCGGACTACGTTTTATTGCCACTGCCGACCCCACCAATTTGGACATTCAAAATACGGATGGGGTAAACACTTTTGCAATAGGTACACAAACAGAAAGTAATGGTGCCCCAAGTAGGGTTATGTTAGAATTTAATGATATCTCCTCTGTTGTACTTTTTAATTATGCCAATAACGGATTTTTGAAAATATTTGACTTAAATGATGAATTGCTTATTAATACCCCGTTATATTCTGTTTGCTTAAAAGATACCGATGGTGACGGAATAAACGATATTGATGACGATGATGATGATAATGACGGAATTTTGGATGTTGTGGAAGCTAACGGTAATGACCCGGATGGTGACCATGACGGTGATGGTTTACCAAATTTTTTGGATACTGCGGATAATACAGGGGAATCCATTACCTATATCAATAATGCAGATGGCACACAAACAGATTATACCGATGCAAATTCTGATGGAGTTCCAGATATTTTTGAAGCTAGTGCAGATGCGGATGCTTTGCCAAATCATTTGGACCTTGATAGTGATGGGGACGGTATTCCTGATAATGTGGAGGCACAAACAACTTTTAGCTATATAGCACCTAATGGGGTTTATGATGCCAATGGGGTAGATACGGCTTATCCAAACGGACTTACTCCAATTAATAATGATGGGGTAGATAATGAAGACTTTTTGGATTTGGACAGTGATAATGATGGCGTTAATGACACCGTAGAAGCAGGCTTGTCATTATCGAATACAGATACAGATAACGATGGTCTGGATGAAAATATAGATACTTCGGTAGGTTATACAGATGCAAACGGAACTATTAATACTCCTTCTGCCTTACCCAACAATCAAAATTCAGCGACTGCCGAAGTAGATTTTCGTGACCCCTTTGATGAATGTGGGTCAGTGGATACGGATAATGATGGCATTTTTGATGAATGTGACGACGACGACGATAATGATGGTATTTTAGATGTCAACGAAGGTATATGTACACCCCAACAGTCAGGTACTTGGGTAGGTTCTACATCAGATAGAACATATGATTATGGAGATGGCTTAATTGTTCGTATGACTACGGCTTCAAATAGCTTAGGTACAGGTAGTTTTAATGCAAGTGGTACAGGTTTTTGGTCAGAGAATTTGGCAGGAAATACCTCAATAGAAGGTGTTTTTACATTTGGTCAAAGTCTTACGGTTAGTTTTGAAGATGATTTAGGAAATCCGGTATTTATTGATAGTCCAATAATTCATTTTGATCGTATAGGTGGCTCTGATGGCACAACGCAGAATTCAGCAGAAATTACGCTACAAGGAGGGCTAAATTGGACCCAACTTGCAGGTACCGATGATTTTCAATCAACGCTAACTACGGTTAGGGATGGCGGCGCCGGCAGAACGGAAGGTATTGCAGCAAATGGTTATACTTCGGAATCTTCACAAAATGATATAGATGGTACTGCTTCGGGTAGTTTACAAATAATGGGTACGGTAAGTACTTTTACCTTATCTATGCCTAAGGCAACTACTGGACCGGGTGGCACCCAAGATGGTATAGAATTTATAATTTTTGCTTGTGATTCACAGGATACGGATAATGATGATATTTATGATTACTTGGATACGGATAGTGATAACGATGGTTGTAATGATGTCATTGAGGCCGGTCATATTGATGATAATAATGATGGTGAAGTGGATGGTACAGGCTATGGTACAAATGGTAGGGTTACAGGTGCAACTACATCTTATACGGGAACAACCGCCGGTGTAACTATTGCGGCAGAAACCACTATAGATACTGCGCCATCAGACCAAGAGGAACGTGTAGGTGATGATGCGGTTTTTACGGTAGTAGCATCTGCTTTAGAGGCTTCTGCCATTATAGGTGGTACACCTTCCTATGATATTAACGCAAATCCGAAATTAACTTACCAATGGCAAGTAAGTACAGATTCTGGAGCTAGTTTTTCAGATATTTCAGGTGCAACAAATGCTAGCTTAACCGTCCAAGATGTTACCCCTATTATGGATGGTAATATTTATAAGGTTTTGGTCAAACAAACCAACAATGCATGTCCAGAAGAAGCACAGGCTACATTAACGGTAATCAACAAGGTAGATGCCATTAATGATGATGAAACAATTACTGCGGTCCAAGGCTTTTTTGGAGCAACAGATGTGTTGAATGTATACGATAATGATGAATTTAATGGAGCCGCTCTTAATCCAGCTAGTGTAACCATTACTCCTGTAACCAATGGTCCATTGAGTGTAAACGGAGATGGCTCGGTGGATGTAGCCAGCAATACAGCTCCTAATATTTATACAATAGACTATCAAATATGTGATGCTTCTAATCCAACAAATTGTGATATTGCAACTGTAACCATAACCGTTGGTCCAAATAACCTGCCAACTGCAGAAGATGATGCATTCACCGCGAATGAAGATAGTTCAAATAATGATTTAGATGTTTTAGCCGATAATGGTAACGGAGCTGATGATTTCGGTCTTGATGGACCTAACTCAAGTACGATTACATTGCCTTTATTTACTACAGCAAATGGTGGTACGGTATCAGTAAATGATAATAGCACGCCAACAGACCCTACAGACGATTCCATTATCTACACACCTGCACTAGATTTCGTAGGTGATGATACATTTGACTATACTATTACAGATGCCAATAATGATTCTTCTACAGCTACAGTTACTGTAACTGTAAGTACACTTCTACTAGTGGCGAACGACGATGCCACACCAGCGCAGCTGACCGCCGTAAACGGATTCACGGGAGGCGATGCAGGAGATGTAACGACGAACGATACTCTTAACGGAGTTGCGGTAGACGATAACGATATCAACATTACGATTACGGATATCGATGGATTGACAGGCGTAACGATAGCAACGGACGGTACGTTGACGGTACCCGCGGACACCCCTGCAGGAACCTATAATGTAGAATACAGCATCTGTGAAAAGCTGAACACATCCAATTGTGATACGGCCATCGCAACGATAACTGTGGAAGCAGCCGCAATTGTGGCGAACGACGATGCCACACCAGCGCAGCTGACCGCCGTAAACGGATTCACGGGAGGCGATGCAGGCGATGTAACGACGAACGATACGTTGAACGGAGTCGCAGTTGACGACAACGATATCAACATTACGATCACGGATATCGGCGGACTGACAGGCGTTACGATTGCTGCCGACGGTACGTTGACGGTACCCGCGGACACCCCTGCAGGAACCTATAACGTAGAATACAGCATCTGTGAAAAGCTGAACACATCCAATTGTGATACGGCCATCGCAACGATAGTGGTAGAAGCGGCCGCCATAGTGGCGAACGACGATGCCACCCCAGCGGACCTTACCGCCGTAAACGGCAAGGATGGCGGTATTGCAGGCGATGTAACGACGAACGACACGTTGAACGGAGTTGTCGTCGATGACAACGATATCAACATTACGATTACGGATATCGACGGACTGACGGGCGTAACGATAGCTGCCGACGGTACGTTGACGGTACCTGCGGACACCCCTGCAGGAACCTA
>NZ_FZNV01000001.1:282763-335514 GCF_900188415.1 Maribacter sedimenticola
GCCGTAAACGGATTTACGGGAGGCGATGCAGGCGATGTAACGACGAACGACACGTTGAACGGAGTTGCGGTAGACGATAATGATATTAATATTACCGTAACAAATAATGGTGGGTTGACAGGAGTTACTATTGCAACTGACGGTACTATTTCTGTACCTGCAGGAACAGCGGCCGGTAATTATAGTGTGGTGTATACAATCTGTGAGAAACTTAATACTGCAAATTGTAGTACGGCAACAGCAAATGTTGTTGTAGAAGCTGCTCCTATCAATGCTATTACCGATGATTTTTCTGGTAATCCTGTAAATGGAAAAGATGGTGGGACCATAGGTGATGTAACCACTAATGATACCCTGAACGGTGTTGTAGTTGACGATAATGATATTAATATTACCGTAACAAATAATGGTGGGTTGACAGGAGTTACTATTGCAACTGACGGTACTATTTCTGTACCTGCAGGAACAGCGGCCGGTAATTATAGTGTGGTGTATACAATCTGTGAGAAACTTAATACTGCAAATTGTAGTACGGCAACAGCAACAATAATTGTAGAAGCAGCACCTATAGTCGCAAATAATGATACTACTCCAGCGGACCTAACCTCCGTAAACGGATTTGCTGGTGGTGATGCAGGAGATGTTACTTCCAATGATACCTTAAACGGTATTGCAGTGGACGATAACGATATCACCATTCTAATAACGGATACAGGTGGTCTTACAGGGGTTGCAATTGCTACAGATGGTACGTTGACCGTACCAGCTGGAACTCCGGCTGGAACATATGCAATTGAATACAGTATTTGTGAGAAACTGAACACCGCAAATTGTGATACGGCAATCGTAAATGTGGTGGTAGATGCTCCACTCATTGTAGCTAACAACGATGCCACTCCAGCTGACCTTGCAACCGTGAACGGCTTTGAAGGCGGAGTTGCCGGTGACGTGACCACCAACGATACGTTGAACGGAGTTATAGTCGATGACAACGACATCAATATTTTGGTTACGGATGATGATGGATTGACAGGCGTAACGATAGCAACGGACGGTACGTTGACGGTGCCAGCGAGCACTCCTGCAGGAACCTATAATGTGGAATACAGCATCTGTGAAAAACTGAACACTTCAAATTGTGACACGGCCATAGCAACGATAGTTGTAGAAGCTGCACCTATTGTAGCTAATGACGATAATACACCAGCGGAGCTTGTACCTGTAAATGGATATGAAGGTGGTGTTGCAGGTGATGTAACGACGAACGATACCTTGAACGGAGTTGCGGTAGATGACAACGACATTAATATAACGTTAGATACAGTTAGTAATACCATAGGCGCTTCTGTTGATGCTAATGGAAACATATCTGTACCGGCTGGAACAGCCGCAGGTACATATAATATAGACTATACTATTTGCGAAAAATTAAACACCGCAAACTGTAGTACCGCAACAGCCACAATTAGTGTTGAAGCGGCACCTATAGTCGCAAATGATGATGCTACACCGGCAAACCTTGCTTCCGTAAACGGTTATGAAGGCGGAGTTGCCGGTGATGTAACCACCAACGATACCTTGAACGGTATACAGGTCCAAGATGCTGAAATTACTATTTCTTTGAACGATGACGGTGGATTGTCTGGAGTAACCATAGGATCGGATGGTGTAGTAACGGTACCGGCTAAGATCAAAGCAGGGACTTATAATATAGAATATACCATATGTGAGATACTTAATCCTGGTAATTGTAGTACGGCTACTGCTACTATAGTAGTGGACCCAGCACCAATTGTTGCTGTTTCTGATGATTTTTCAACTAATCCTGTAAACGGTAAAGATGGTGGTTCCGCAGGGGACGTAACTCTTAATGATACCTTGAACGGAGACCCGGTCATAGATAATGAAATAAATATTTCGTTGATTGATAATGATGGTTTGGTCGGGGTAAATATTAATGCGGACGGTACGGTGAACGTTCCGTCTAACACACCAGCTGGAACTTACAATATTACCTATAGCATCTGTGAGAATTTAAATCCTACCAATTGTGAATCAAATACGGTAACCATAGTGGTTGCTCCCGCTCCAATAATTGCAAATGATGATGATTTCACTGTTAATCCAATTAATGGTAAAGATGGTGGTATTGCAGGTGATGTGACTTTAAACGATACATTGAACGGTAGTCCGGTCAATGATGGAGATATTACTATTGCGATTACTGATAATGATGGATTGAACGGTGCAAGCATTGGTCCAAACGGAAATATTACCGTTCCGGCCAATACACCCGCAGGAACTTATTATGTGATATATAATATCTGTGAAAATTTAAATCCTACCAATTGTGAATCCGGTACTGCTACTGTGGTTGTTGAGCCTTCGGTTATTGATGCGGTCAATGATGATTTTTCCGGTAATTCAATTAACGGAAAAACTGGGGGTACGGCCGGTGATGTTACCGCTAACGATACATTAAACGGAGTATTGGTAAATGATGGGGATATTACGATTACCGTTACCGATAATGATGGATTAACAGGAGTTAATATTGCGTCAAACGGAAACATCAATATTCCTACAAATACACCTGTCGGAAGTTATTCCATTGATTATAGCATTTGTGAGAATTTGAATCCAACAAACTGTGATGCGGCCACCGCAATCGTAGTGGTTGGCGCATCACCTATTGTTGCGGTGAACGATGATTTTAGTGCTAATCCGGTTAATGGTAAAAATGGAGGAACGGCCGGTGATGTTACATTGAACGATACTTTGAACGGTACAAATGTATCGGATAGTGAAATAACGATAACGGTAACCAACAACGATAATTTAACAGGGGTTACCATAAATGCTAACGGTACGGTAAACATTCCTGCAAATTCCCCTGCGGGCACATATACCTTGGAATATCGCATTTGCGAAAATCTAAACCCAGGTAATTGTGCTACGGCAAATGTAGTTGTAGTCGTGAATGCATCTCCAATAGATGCCGTAAATGATGATTTTACCGGGAATGCCATAAATGGCCAGGAAGGTGGCGCTGCGGGCGATGTAACCCTAAATGATTTGTTGAACGGAGTGTCAGTTGTGGACGGCGACGTGGTCATCACAATAACTGATAATGGTGGCTTAAGTGGTGCAAGTATTGATGCTGATGGTACGTTGAACGTTCCCGCAATCACAGCGGCGGATACCTATACGGTAACCTATTCGATCTGTGAAAAACTTAATCCATCAAATTGTGATTCTGCTACCGCTACTGTATTGGTAGAACCTGCAGTATTAGGTGCTACAGATGATGATTTTTCAGGAAATCCTGTTAATGGTCTTGAGGGCGGTATTGCTGGTGATGTAACAGCGAACGATACGTTGAACGGACAACCTTTGGACGATGGTAAAGTATTCATTACCGATGACGGCGGTATGACCAATGCCAGTATAGACAATGACGGTAACTTTATAGTACCACCAAATACCCCAGCCGGCACGTATACCGTGGTTTATACAATCTGTGAAAATTTAAATCCGACCAATTGTGATTCTGCTACCATAACCATATTGGTATCTGCAGCACCAATAGATGCCGTTGATGATGATTTTTCAGCATCTCCTATCAATGGTTTTGATGGCGGTACAACGGCAACTGTTTATACAAACGATGAATTGAACAATGCCGCTTTTGTGTCATCTAGCGTAATTCCTACTATTATCAATGATGGGGGAATAACCGGGGTAATTATCAATACCGATGGCACCCTGGATATACCGGAAAATATTGTTGCCGGTACATATACCATTGGTTACCAAATTTGTGAGGCTATGAATTCAACAAATTGTGATACGGCAACGGTAACAGTGGTTATCCTAGCACCGGTAATCAATGCAATTACCGATGACTTTACATTGGCAACGGTGAATGGAAATTTTGGTGGATCAGCGGGTAATGTATTAGGTAATGATACCCTCAATGGTACATCGGTAGATGCAAACGATGTTAATACTACCCTATTAAATGATGGAGGTATTGCCGGACTGACCATTTCTGCCAATGGTTCCGTGAATGTGCCGTCAGGAACAGCTGCGGGCACTTATACTATTGAATATAATATTTGTGAAGTGACCAACCCTTCAAATTGTGATTCGGCATTTGCTACGGTTGAAGTAAGTGCGGGAGACCTTAATGCCATAAATGATGATTTTTCAGGAAACGCGATCAATGGTTTTGATGGTGGTAGTCCTGGTAACGTCATACCAAATGATGAACTTGATGGGAATCCGTTCTTGGCAAGTGAAGTGAATATAGCCATTATAGACGATGGTAGAATTACCGGAATTAGTATTGATGCCAATGGGGATATTAATGTCCCTGCTGGTACGGCCGCAGGAACTTATGATGTTATTTATCAGATTTGTGAAAAATTAAATCCAGGTAATTGTGACAATGCTGTTGTATCCATTGTTGTGACTCCACCAGTATTGGACGCGGTTAGCAATGATTTCTCCACAACTCCAGTGAACGGATATACCGGCGGGTCAACCGCTACGGTTTTTGATAATGATACGCTGAACAACGCCCCATTTGCGGCTACTGATGTTGAGTCCGCTATTCTTGCCAATGGAGGATTGAACGGAGTAACCATAAATCCGGATGGAACTGTTAACATACCATCAGGAACGGTTGCTGGAACTTATGTAATTACGTACCAAATCTGTGAAGTGTTGAATCCTACAAATTGTGATACTGCAGATCTAACGGTTGTGGTCAATGCTGCACCTATAGCTGCGGTAACGGACGACTTTTCCACGAACGAGGTCAGTGGGCAAAATGGGGGTGTAGCAGGTGATGTAACTACAAACGACCTATTAAACAATAATCCTGTAATTGATGATGAAATTGATATTAATCTGGATGATAATGGTGGGTTGTTCGGTGTAGCGATCAATAATAATGGAGGTATAATAGTTCCGCCAGATTCACCAGAAGGTACTTACACCATTACCTATACAATTTGTGAAAACTTAAATGTTGGTAATTGTAGTACTACAACGGCAATTATAACCGTTGGTGTAGCAGATTTAGATGCCGTTATTGACGACTTTACCGGTACACCTGTCAACGGAAAAGATGGCGGTGTAGCAGGTGATTTAACTGCGAACGATTTCTTAAATGGTGCTTTGGTAGATGATAATGATATCAACATTACCCTAACCGATGATGGTGGTATTTCAGGTGCAATCGTCAATAATGACGGAACCCTAGTCATTCCGCCAAATACTCCGGCAGGTACATATACCTTGTCCTATAACATTTGTGAGGATTTGAATCCTACTAATTGTGATAATGCCAATGTGGACATTGTAGTGGCGGCATCTGCACTGGTGGCCAATGATGATGATTTTAACGGAAACCCTGTCGTTGGAAAAGATGGCGGTATTGCAGGAGATGTTACTGCTAATGATGAATTGAACGGAAGTGCCGTAGATGATGCTGATATTTCACTTGCGCTAACGGACAACGGTGGTCTTTCTGGAGCAGCGATCAATAATAACGGTGAAGTAATTGTTCCACCTAATACTCCAGCAGGGTCGTATACGCTGACCTATTCCGTATGTGAGAATCTTAACCCTACTAATTGTGGGTCCGCAACGGTAACCATTACGGTTAATGCAGGAAATCTGATCGTAAACCCAGATGATTTCAATGCTAACCCGGTAAATGGTAAAGAGGGTGGCATTGCAGGTGATGTAACCATAAACGATCAGTTGAACGGTGTTGCCGTAAATGATGCGGATATTACGCTCAGTATTGCGGACAATGGCGGTTTATCTGGTGTGGCGATCAATAATGATGGAACCATTATTGTTCCTCCAAATACTCCAGAAGGGGTTTACACGGTAAGTTATTCTGCCTGTGAGAATCTTAATCCATCCAATTGTGCTACGACCAATATCACGCTAGTTGTGGAAAGTGCCATAATCAATGCCGTTGATGACGACCTAAGTGCAACTCCGGTTAATGGTAAAGATGGTGGTATTGCGGGCGATGTTACAATAAATGATATGTTGAACGGTGTTACCGTACAGGATACTGACATTAATATTGCAGTGGTCGATAACGATGGCTTAAATGGGGTAGGCATAAATCCTGATGGTACTATAGTTATTCCACAAAATGCACCGGCAGGAAATTATACAATTACCTACTCAATTTGTGAAAACCTAAACCCGGGTAATTGTAGTTCGGCTACAACGGTTATCGTAGTTTCCGCAGCGGTATTGCAAGCAATTGATGATGATTTCAGCAATACGCCAACAAATGGTATTACCGGGGGCATAGCAGGAGATGTTACTGTCAATGATCAATTGAACGATACCCCCGTAGATGATGCCGATATCAATATTGCTTTAACGGATAATGGTGGCCTCATTGGTGCTACGATGAACAATGATGGTACGATCGTTGTTCCTCCAAGTACCCCGGCCGGTCCGTATACCCTTACATATACAATTTGTGAGAATCTAAACCCGGCCAATTGTAGTAGTGCCTTTGTAGAAATCGTAGTTGGTTCAGCTAATATAGAAGCTGTAGATGATGATTTCAGCAACTCATCGGTAAATGGTGTTGATGGTGGTATTGCAGGGGATTTAACGGATAACGATACAATAAACGGTATGCCGGTAGACGATGCGGACATTAACAGTACGTTGAATGACAATGGTGGTTTGGACGGTGCCGTTCTTAATGAGGATGGAACCCTAACTATACCTTCAGGAACTACGGAAGGGACCTATACGTTGTCATATACTATTTGTGAAATCTTGAATCCATCCAATTGTAGTTCGGCATCGGTAACAATCCTAGTAGATAATTGTTTAAGTGTAGCTACGAATGATTGTGATGGTGATGGCTTGACCAATGAACAAGAAGTAGCAATTGGTACAGACCCCGAAAATGGGGATACGGATGCCGATGGTATTACAGATGGACAAGAAATAACGGATAATACCGATCCTTTAAATGCTTGTGATTCCAATGGCGGCACACCTCCTTCAACCGTAGTTTGCGATACTGATGGAGATGGTATCTTGGATGATCAGGAAATGATCGATAATACCGACCCTCTGGATGATTGTGATTCAGTTGGCGGTACACCTTTGAATACATCAGATTGTGATAATGACGGACTAACCAACGGTGAGGAGGCAAGTTTGGGTACCGATCCAAATAACCTTGATACCGATGGTGACGGTATTGGTGACGGTCAGGAAGTTATTGATGGTACCGATCCCCTGAACGGTTGTGATTCTGTAGGCGGTACACCTTTGGCTGCAAGTGATTGTGATAGCGATGGACTTACCAATGATGAAGAAATACTATTGGGGACGGACCCAAATAATCCGGATACGGATGATGATATTCTTAACGATGGTTTGGAAGTTAGCATTGGCACCAACCCTAATGAGGCCGATTCTGACGGGGATGGTATACCTGATGGACAGGAAATTGAGGAAGGAACCGATCCTTTGAACGATTGTGATTCAGTAGGCGGAACGCCGTTACCTACAAGTGACTGTGATGATGACGGACTCACCAATGATGAGGAAACAGCACTTGGTACCGATGCCAACAATGCAGATTCTGATGGTGATGGTATCAATGATGGACAAGAAGTTTTAGACGGAACCGATCCGCTAGATGGCTGTAGTTCTAAAGGAGGAACGCCTCCGGTAGATGCCGTATGTGATATCAGTATTGAAAGTGACCTTATAAATCCAAATACAAATGATGGAGCGTTCACTATAAATAATATTGAATCTTTCCCTAATAATACAGTGAAAATCTACAATAGATGGGGCGTATTGGTCTTTGAGACCAAAGGCTATGACAATGTAGAAAATGTCTTCAGGGGCATATCTAACGGTAGGGTTACGGTGAAGAAGAACGAAGAGCTACCTGTAGGTGTCTATTATTATATCATTGAATATGCTAACAATGAAAGTTCAAGGACAATGAACGGTTACCTATATATCAACCGATAGGTAAAACATTATAAAATTTTAAAAATTACTATGAAAAGATTTTTCTTACTTACACTATTAATGGCCGGTTCCATTTGGTGTTCCAATGCTCAGCAAGATGCCCAGTATACCCAATACATGTATAATACCGTGGCGGTAAATCCTGCATATGCGGGTAATAGGGGCGTGCTAAGTATTGCAGCGTTACATAGGTCGCAATGGGTGGGTATAGATGGTGCGCCAACCACCCAGACCTTGAATATCCACACCCCAATATCACAACGTGTGGGGCTTGGACTGTCCATTGTAAACGATGAAATAGGTAACGGTACCAATCAAGACACGTATTTTGATGCTGTATTTTCCTATACGGTACCTACTTCGGAATTTGGCAAATTGTCCTTTGGACTTAAGGCCGGAGGTCATTTATTAAATATTGATTTTAATCAATTGAGAAATTATGATCCTTCTAGCGCCGCAGTTGGTCAGAACAATATTGACAAGCGTTTTTCCCCAAATTTTGGGGCGGGTATTTATTACCATACCGAGGAGTTCTATGCAGGAATTTCGGTGCCTAATATTTTAGAAACGGAACATTTTGACTCATCAGGTTCCAGCGCATCCTTTATTGCACAAGAGCGTATGAACATTTATTTTATTTCAGGATATATTTTTGAAATTAATCCAGATGTAAAGCTTAAGCCCGCAATATTGTTTAAGGCGGTGGAAGGTGCACCATTACAAGCAGATCTTTCGGCTACGGTACTTCTAAACGATAAAGTTTCATTGGGTGCCGCCTATAGATGGGATGCCGCATTAAGCGGACTCGTAGGGTTTCAATTGAACGATAAAATAATGTTGGGACTTGCCTATGACCGGGAAGTAACAGAACTTGGCAATACCGCCTTTAATGATGGCTCGTTTGAAGTCTTTTTAAGGTTCGAATTCCTTACCCGATACAAAAACATCATAGCACCAAGATTCTTTTAAACTATTCTAGAAATGACCGAACGAACAAACTACGTATATTTTCTTTTCCTCGCAATTGTATTGGTGGGTGCCGCTACACATGCACAGGATAGAAAATTGAAAAGTGCACAAAACGAATTTAAGAATTATGCGTATGCAGAGGCTATAGAGGCATATGAACAATTGGTAGAAGATGGTTATGAAACCAAGGACATCTACAAGAACCTTGGTGATTCTTATTACCAAAAAGCAGATTATAATGCAGCTGCACACTGGTATGGTCAATTGTTTGCTCTAAATGATTCCACTGTAGAAGCGGAATACGAATACCGTTATGCACATACCTTAAAATCTGTAGGTGATTATAAAGCTTCCAATGAATGGATGAAAACCTTTAGCGCAAACAATCCACAGGATTTAAGGGCCATCAAATTTTTGGAGGACACCCAATATTTGGAAAACATAAAGGCAAAAGCCAGTAGGTATGACATCAAAAACGTGGCGATTAATTCACCTGCATCAGATTTTGCACCATCGTTAAAAGGATCAGAGCTTGTATTCTCTACCGCTAGGGATTCTGGAAAAATTTCCAAGAATTTACATAAATGGAACAATAGGCCTTTTTCCAATCTTTATAGCGCCACGGTTCTGGAAGATGGCACATTTACCGAACCTATGCGTCTTTCAAAGAAGCTGAACAAAAAAACCCATGAAACCTCAACTGCTTTTACAAAGGATGGTAAAACGGTTTATTTTACAAGGAATAACTCAAAAAACGGAAATTTTGCAAGAGATGATAAAGGGCTTAGTAGGTTAAAGATTTATAAGGCAACCCTTCAAGATGGCGAATGGATGCATATTACCGAATTACCTTTTAATAGTGATAACTATTCCGTAGCGCACCCAACACTTAGTGCAGATGAACGTAAAATGTATTTTGCCTCAGATATGCCCGGTACTTATGGCAAGTCGGATATTTTTGTGGTAGAAATTAATGAGGATGGTAGTTTTGGGACACCTAAAAATTTGGGTAATCAAGTAAATACGGAAAGTCGAGAAACCTTTCCGCATATAACTCAAGAGAATATTCTATATTTTGCCTCTGACGGTCACCCGGGATTGGGCGGTTTAGATGTTTTTGCAACACGCATAAACGATCATTTGGATCAGGGTTTTGTGGTAAATGTAGGTGAACCTGTAAATAGCGAACAGGATGATTTTTCATTTGTCATTGACGAAAATTCCAAAACAGGATTTTTTGCATCTAATCGTGAAGGTGGTGTTGGTAGTGATGATATTTATTCGTTCAAGGAAACCGAAGAAATTGTCCTGGAATGCCAGAAGGAAATTAAAGGTATCGTGTCGATAAAAGATACAGGTAAGGCATTACAAGGGGCCAAAATAACGTTGTATGACAATAAGGACAACAAAGTGGCAGAATCAATTTCAGGTAAAAATGGAGGGTTTAATCTAGTTGGTCCTTGTGGAACAGGGACATACAGGGTGGAAGGTGCTAAATTAGATTTTGAGAAAGATGCTACGTCTTTTACGTGGAATGGCACAAAGGTCGCACATGAAATTGCATTGCAACTTGCCCCTGTGGTCAAGACCCCTTCAATGGGCTCTGACTTAACAACTTTTCTAGGCTTGTCTCCAATTTATTTTGATCTGGATAAATCTTTTATAAGGCAAGATGCCATAACCACTCTTAATGAGGTCATAGCCTATATGAAACAATATCCGGAAATTAAAATTGAGGTTCGCTCCCATACAGATGCTTCTGCAGGTACTGCGTATAATTTAAGATTAAGTGAACGAAGGGTAAAGGCAACTATGGCGTATTTGGAAGAAAATGGCATAAATAAGGCTAGGCTTAGTGGACATGGTTTTGGGGAAACACAGTTGTTGAATGATTGTGTAACCAAAGATGTGTGTAATGATGCACAGCACCAGATCAACCGTCGTTCAGAGTTTATTGTTGTGGAATAAGCATAGTGGTTATTTTGATAAAAAAGACAGCTTTTAAGTTGTCTTTTTTTATGGGCACTAATTTTTTACCAAAGATGTTGGAATATCTTGACACTAAATTTTAAAAATTACTAAGCGTGTATTTGGTTCATATATAGTAGGTTGTAAATAGTATTGATGCGATGTAGTTTTTTTGGGATAAGACATAGTAAAAAATTAACATTTCTTTAGTTAGGGTTTTTTCGTGTTGGATTGTTTTACACCCAAACAATTAAAAATTAAAAGAATGAAAAATTATTTGAAAACAGTTACAGTTGCTTTTATTTCAACATTGATGGCCGTTTCTTGTAGTAATAATGATGACGGAGATGTAAATATGGATGCAGAATCCTATGATACCACTTTTAAGATTACCGATGCTCCAATTGATAATGCCAATGTAGAGGCTGTGTTCGTTACAGTATCCAACGTAAAGGTTGACGGAACTTCTTTGGAAGGCTTTAACAAAACTACCTTTGATTTATCTGCACTTGTCAATGGAGAAACGCTTACTCTAGGTAATTTGGAGTTAGAAGCAGGCTCCTATTCCAATATAGAACTTGAATTGGATTATGAAACCGATGCCGATGGTAACTCTCCAGGATGTTATGTTGAGTTGGTCAATGGTGAAAAAGACCAATTGGAAGCTACGGCCAGCAAAATCTCCATTACCGATTCTTTTGAGGTGTTGGCTACGACCACCAACGAAATCATTATAGATTTTGATTTAAGAAAGACCATTAAGGAAGAACAGGGTTCCGCTAATAGTAATTTTGAGTTTGTATCCATGCAGGAACTGTCTTCCGGTATAAGAACGGTCAATAATGATCAGGCAGGCAATATTTCCGGTTCTGCAAACGATCCGGAAAATACATCGGATAAAATCATTGTATATGCCTATGAAAAGGGAACATTTAATGCTGATGTAGAGCGTAATGGTCAAGGGGAAAGCAATGTATTATTTGCCAATGCGGTTACAAGTTCTGAAGTAAGTGGATTAAATAACGGTTATAACTTGAGCTTTTTGAAAGAAGGGGAATATGAACTTGTATTTGCTTCCTACACTCAAGAAGGTGACGGTTTTGCATTCAATGCTTTACTGGAGGTCGAGTCCACTACAGGCCTTGACCTAGGTGCCATTAGTATAACTTCTGCACTGCAGATTAGCGCAAACGTAACGATTACGGGTACCAAATAATAGTATAACATTAAATAAATAAAAGCCCTGTCATAATGATCAGGGCTTTTTTATTGAATTTTGGTTCGAGTTACGATCTCAAGGTATAGAGTTAAATGGTTCAGTATTAAGAGCCTAATTTTGTATTAAATAAAAAATATACAATGTCATTATTAACAATTATCTTAAATATATTATTACCACCATTGGCCGTATTTATGAACCATGGTATAGGTACAACCCTTTTAATAAGTATTTTATTGACCTTACTTGCATGGTTGCCAGGTGTAATCCATGCCTTTATCGTAAATCAATAAAGTAAATCAAATATTTATCTTTCCTACTTGTGTGTATGGTAAAGATAATTAAGGTCGAATGGCTGTCAGCATTGCGTTGATGGTTTGTTCGACTTTTTATTTGTAATATGTTTAACTTTTACCTGTAGGTATTAATAATACCTTTATCAAATTCATATTTTTAGTACCATAATAAGTATGTATTTTAGGTGTTATTCCGTTGATGTATAAAATTGTATAGCCAATGAATCATTATTATAAGACTGCGTTGATTGCCTTGTCCCTTATAGGCTTAAATTGTAAAGATCAACCCAAGGAAAAGGGCTCGGCAGCAGACGGCACTGTTGAAACGGTTAATGATAATAATGGTGAAATAATTATAGAGGAAGCTATTAAGGCACATGGAGGCCCTTTATATGATAGTGCCAACTATCAATTTGTTTTTCGAGACAAACTCTATACATTCAACAATAAAAATGGGAATACCTATACGGTTCATTCTATTGATAGTGTTGGAAACCGTATTGCAGATTATTTAAAAAATGGCACGTTTAAAAGAACCGTAAACGAAAACCCTGTTACGTTGTCTTTAGAAGACAAGACCAAGTATAGCAATGCCTTAAACTCTGTTGTTTATTTTGCTACATTACCCCATAAGCTAAAGGACAATGCCGTAATAAAACAATATGTTGGTGAGGCCGTGGTAAAAGGGGAGGATTATGATGTGGTCAAGGTCACGTTTAAACAAGAAGGGGGTGGTGCGGACCATGATGATATCTTTATGTACTGGATCAACAAAAAATCGCATTACATAAACTATTTGGCATATAGTTATAGTGTAAATGAAGGAGGTGTTAGGTTTAGAAGTGCTTATAACCCAAGAACCGTAGACGGTATACGATTTCAGGATTATATAAATTGGGAGGCTCCAATAGGAACTTCATTAAGCGACCTCCCAGCATTATTTGAAAAAGGTCAACTAAAGGAATTGTCCAGAATTGAGACCGTGGATGTTCAGAATATGGACGCCAAGGATATAGAGGAATAATCATAATCTCGGCTAATTAATGCATCACTTATTGTTATTGTATCTTTGACTATGCTGTTTAACCTATGTGGTTACAGCTCATTTTCTAATGTGTTGACACTTAAAAGCAACCGCACATGAATGGTAAAACCTTGTTTGACAATTTTCGGGAAATTTCCGCAAAAGAGTGGAAACAAAAAATTCAATATGCTCTAAAAGGTAAAGAGTATAATGAAGAAGTTGTTTGGGATACTCCTGAAGGCATCAAGATAAAACCTTTCTATAATTCAGAGGATTTGGGGAATACCACTCCATTATCCGCTACAGGCGATTCATGGAAGATTGGCCATTTAGTTTATGCCGGCAATGCAAGAATGGCAAATGCTAACGCCTTAAGACATATTGAAAGAGGGGCGGAGGCTATTACTTTTTTAATCCCTAATGATACCATTGATGTGTCATCACTTTTGGACAATATTGATATCAATCTTGTAAAAATATACTTTGATATGCAATTTTTGTCCAAAAGCTATATTTCAAATTCAATACACCGTTGTCCAGATGCTTCCAAAATAAGTTTTGCGATAGATCCTGTCGGCTATTTGGCAAGAACAGGTAATTGGCATCATTCTATGAAAGAAGACCTATTGGCGGTAAAGGATATTCTTTCCCTAAATATTGAAAATGTGCTACAGGTTAATGTTGGGTTATATGAAAATGCAGGGGCGGATATTGTACAGCAATTGGCATATGCCATGGCCCATGCCAATGAGTATTTACATATGTGTCAAGAGCAAAGTGACCTCCGTCAATTAAAAAAAATGGAGTTTAAATTGGCGATAGGGGGAAATTACTTTTTCGAAATTTCAAAAATTAGGGCGCTTAGAAAACTTTGGTCCACTTTGATCGGGGCATACGAAATATCCATTCCGTGCCACATCATATCAACACCTTCAAGAAGAAACAAAACGGTATATGATTATAATGTTAATATGCTTAGGACTACGACGGAATCTATGGCAGCCGTTTTAGGGGGGTCGGATACGGTTTTTAATATGCCGTATGATGCGATTTTTAAGAAGGAAAATAAGTTTTCCAATCGTATTGCTTTAAATCAATTACTTCTTTTAAAGGAAGAGAGTTATTTCGCTAAAGTAAAAAACCCGGCAGACGGCAGTTATTATATAGAGACCTTGACAGATCAATTAGCCGAGAAGGCATTGCTGTATTTTAAACGTATTGAAAAGGAAGGTGGATTTTTAAAACTGCTAAAAAGTCATACAATACAGCAACAGATTGCCACTGCCGCCAAAAAACAGCAGGAAAAATTTAATTCCAAGCAAATGGTTTTAGTAGGTACCAATGCTTTTGTAACGAATACGGATACAATGTCCAATGAGATTGAACTTTTTCCTTTTGTCAAAAGAAAACCAAGAAAGACATTGATACTTCCTATAATCGAAAAAAGATTGGCAGAAGAATTAGAGCAAAACCGTTTGTCTCATGAGTAGAAAGGACATGCAGCATATTCAATTGGCGGATACCGTTAAACCCGCACCCTTAGGCCAAACCGTTAATAAGGACAAATCATTTTTTGAAACAGCTGAAACCATCCAAATCAAACCAAAATATTCAAATGCGGATTTGGCCCATGTAGAACATTTGAATTTTGCCGCAGGTATTCCTCCATTCTTGCGTGGACCATATACCACTATGTATGTTCAACGTCCATGGACCATACGACAATATGCAGGGTTTTCTACCGCAAAGGAAAGTAATGAATTTTATAGGAAAAATTTAAAAGCTGGGCAGAAAGGATTATCGGTTGCGTTTGACTTGCCCACCCATAGGGGTTATGATAGTGATCATGAGCGTGTAATAGGTGACGTTGGCAAAGCTGGAGTAGCCATTGATACGGTAGAGGACATGAAAATACTTTTTAAAGGTATACCGTTAAATGAAATGTCCGTTTCAATGACCATGAACGGGGCGGTTTTACCTATTATGGCCTTCTTTATTGTAGCTGCCGAAGAACAAGGAGTCTCTCTACAACAATTATCAGGCACTATACAGAATGATATTTTAAAGGAGTTTATGGTGCGCAATACCTATATATATCCTCCAAAGGCTTCCATGCAAATCGTTGCAGATATTTTTGAATATACCAGTAAGCATATGCCCAAATTTAATAGTATAAGTATTTCTGGGTATCATATGCATGAAGCAGGTGCCCCAGCACATTTGGAGCTGGCTTACACCCTTGCGGACGGATTGGAATATATAAGAACCGGATTAGGGACAGGATTGCAAATAGATGATTTTGCTCCAAGACTCTCTTTCTTTTGGGGTATTGGTATGAACCATTTCATGGAAATAGCAAAAATGCGCGCTGCAAGAATGCTATGGGCAAAAGTGGTTCAGCAATTTAATCCCAAGAATGAAAAATCCTTAATGCTTAGAACACACTGTCAAACCAGTGGTTGGTCCTTAACGGAACAGGATCCATTTAACAATGTTGCCAGAACCACTATAGAAGCAACAGCGGCGGTTTTTGGGGGGACCCAAAGTCTGCATACTAATGCTTTGGACGAGGCAATTGCCCTACCTACGGATTTTTCTGCACGTATTGCCAGGGAAACCCAATTGTACCTTCAACAAGAGACCCAGATAACTAAGACAGTAGACCCTTGGGCAGGTAGTTATTATGTTGAAAAACTTACCCACGATCTTGTCCATAAAGCATGGGAACTTATGGAAGAAGTAGAGCATTTGGGTGGCATGACAAAAGCAATAGAGACCGGAATACCCAAAACAAGAATTGAAGAAGCCGCAGCAAGAAAGCAAGCAAGAATAGATAGCTTGCAAGATGTTATTGTGGGTGTCAACAAATATCAACTTCAGGAAGAAGACCAATTACAGATATTGGAGGTAGATAACAAAGAGGTAAGAAGACAACAGATAGAACGTTTAACCACTATAAAAAAACAAAGGAATACGGCGAATGTTGAGCGTTCTCTAAAGGCATTGACGAAGGCTGCTAAAATTAAGCTTGAAAAAAGGGATACGAACGAAAATTTACTAGCTTTAGCAATAATAGCTGCCAGGGAAAGAGCTACACTAGGGGAAATCAGTAATGCTTTGGAAAACGCCTTTGGTAGGCATACGGCGGTAGTAAATTCATTTACGGGAGTGTATTCAAGAGAAATAAAGGAAGACAAGGATTTTAAGAGGGCACAGGAACTTGCGGATAAATTTGCAGAGCAAGACGGTAGACGCCCTCGTATTTTGATTGCCAAAATGGGACAAGATGGTCACGATAGGGGCGCAAAAGTAGTGGCTACCGGTTATGCCGATCTAGGATTCGATGTAGATATTGGTCCCCTTTTTCAGACTCCAAAGGAAACGGCAAAGCAGGCCGTAGAGAATGATGTGCATATTTTGGGTATTTCTAGCCTTGCAGGCGGACATAAAACTTTGGTACCTGAAGTAATCAAGGAATTGAAATCTTATGGCCGGGAGGATATTATGGTAATTGTGGGTGGGGTAATACCCAAACAGGATTATGCATTTTTGGAGCAAGCGGGAGCTACGGCAGTTTTTGGACCGGGAACAAAAATAAGTGAGGCGGCAATTCAATTGCTCAAATTACTTTTAACTACCGATTAAAACTAAAATTGGCCGAATATATGGTATATCCGGCCAATTTTAAGTTATGGTATTTTGGTTACGCTACGGCAACCTCTACTTCACTCTTTCTGTTTTTTAACCAGAAATATAATATGGTGAACAATACAATAAGTATGGCTGGAAATAGAACCATAGTACCTAATGTTTCCTGGCCGGAAACCAGTTCCAGTTCATCACCAGTAAAACCCTGTGCCTCTGCTGCAGCTCTGTCGGCATCGATCCAACCTCCAATAATCGGTTGAAAAATTGATGTGGAAAACATCCCTATAGCACCTATGATAGACATGCCCAAAGCACCGGTTTTGGGAGTTTTGGTTGCTGTAAGCCCAATCATATTTGGCCAGAAATAGGCAATGCCCAATGCAAATATTACGGCCGCTACATAAGCCATGGTACCCGTTTGTGTACTAAACAGATATATTCCTATGGTTGCCAGGATGGCAGAACCTAATAATACCCCCGTTTGGTCAAATTTAGCAACCATGTTCCCACCAAAGTACCGTGCTATTGCCATTAACCCTGCTGTCAAAGCTAAGATTAATGTTGGCTCTGCTCCACTTTTGGAAAGTATAAGCCCTACCCATTGGTTTGGTCCAAATTCTGATATAGCCGTTAATGCCATACATACGGCAATGAACAGGAACAATGGGGTGAACATACCTTTTAAATTACCGCTTATAGTAGCCGCTTCCTCAATTTTGGCTTTTGGCCATGTCTGTCCGTAAAATAAAAAGGCATAAATAACGGCTGGTATTAATAATAACCATACCTGACTTTGACCGGTAATATCAAGATTTGTCATAAAGCCGGAAAGTAGACTACCTACTGCAATACCTCCTGGAAACCACATGTGAAAGCGGTTCAACATTTTACTCATTTTATTGCCTTTATAAGCATCAGCTATCATAGGATTACAAGCTGCTTCCGTACAACCATTACCCAAACCAATTAATAGGTTTGCAATCAAAAGGCCCATATAACTGCCGGAAAAAATCAGTAATATGATACCTATGGTATGTGCGAAAAATGCAAACTGCATTATGGCTTTTCCGCCTACTTTATGATAGATTAGACCACCTATGACCATGGCGATCGGGAAACCCGCAAACCACATAGAAGTAATGAGCCCCGCTTGACTGGCACTAAGTTCCAGCTCAGTTTTAAGTTGGTCCAAAATACCTGCCGCAATGGCAAAAGAAAATGCCGTGGTAATTAATGCAAAACAGCTGGCATAGAAGAGCCTATTCGCATTTACTGTAGGAGTTGTACTAGAACTTTCCATATTTGTATTGATTTAGTTGATGTTTTGGTTAATATGCTAAACTAATAAAAATGAAATTATAACGGTGCTTTTTTAGTAAAATGATACTATAAGTGCGACATACGACATAAAAATTACTATTTCCAGAAATTTTAATGCTATTTATATAATCATGATAATCTAGTTTTTAACGCCTACTATGTTGATTCTTAACTATTAACTACCTTGTATTTCGTAAAGGGAACCCGTTAAATAATATATCCATGAAAAATGTAATCTATTTATTTGTTGTTTTAGTATGGAGTAGCTGTACCAATGTGGACAGAAAATTAGAAGAGAGCACAACATTGAACAACCAGGTTTTACAAAGTAATTATGATCCAGAAGCCAAATTAGATAGTTTGGGCATATCATTACGGGATATAGGTAATCCTTTGGCAAATTATGTGCATGCCGCTAGAAGTGGAAACTTAACGTTTTTAGCAGGTAAAGGACCAAGGCAAGCCGACGGTGAAAATATTGTTGGGAAATTGGGGCAGGATTTAAGTGTAGAAGAAGGGTATCTTGCGGCACGTGAAGCAGGAATTAATCAGTTATCCGTGTTAAAGACGGAATTGGGATCACTAAAAAAAGTAAAAAGAATCGTTAGTGTTCACGGAATGGTAAATGCTACGGCTGATTTTACCGATCATTCCAAAGTAATCAATGGATATTCCGATCTTATGGTCGCGGTTTTTGGCAATCAAGGAAAACATGCGCGTGCCGCCGTTGGTATGGTATCTTTACCCGGTAACATGGCGGTTGAGGTAGAAATGGTCGTAGAAGTATATCCGGAATAATAAATGTTACGCATTAATGTTATAGGAATATTTAAAATATTTTTATTTTTACCGTCTTTTAAAAATCTTGGCCTCGTAGTTCAATGGATAGAATAGAAGTTTCCTAAACTTTAGATGCAAGTTCGATTCTTGCCGAGGCTACTTTTTAAATAATAATTTGATCACGGACTAATTAACGTCTCTTGCCCCAAATTTCATACATAGGTTCTCCTTTACTGTTTTTACCGGTATGGTGCCAATCATCATCCTTAAGATTATAATTAAAGTTTAGGGTAGCGCCCACCCTGGTGTCATCCTTGGAGAAAAATTCTATCTGTTCCGTATATATACCATCTTTTGCACCATATGTTCCACCACCAGTTCCAGAAAAGCGAAAGGATTGTGTGTCATAGGCAATCCATTGAAAAGTACCGTTAGTCAATAACTTTAATGTCTTTCTTGTATTGCTTTCCCCGCGCCTTTCCTGACCGTTATCCGGGCCCCTAGTGGCAAATAGCCATGCTCCGTCCAATTCTTGATTACTATTGGCCGTAGGTTTTAAGGTTAAATTTTCTGTCCAGTATAATTTTAAATTTTTTCCATCAATTGTATAAGGAATGGATAGTTGGGTCTGTGCATCTTTATTGTAGTCAGAATTAAATTCTAAACGCAGTAAAATCTGTTTTTCAGATCCGGTCATTTCATAATCCACAAAGCCGCCTAAAGTTTTAATGAACGTAGCAGGTGTTATTTCATATTCGTTATAGACAAAATAATCGTTAAAAATTTTTACTTGATGTACCTTTTTTACGCCATTGGTCTCAACCGTATCCGTATAAACACCAGGCATAATTTGGCCATATACGCCTAAACTGATTGATAAAAACAGCATAATGATAAGCCAAAATGGAGTATGTTTATTGTTTTTCATTATTTTTCGTAGTATGAGCTTGTTTTTAAACTATTAAAAATAAACTAGTTACATGAGTTTTTAAAATTTAATTCAGGTAAAAAATTTTTTTTTTGCCACTGGTCGTAAAAAAAATAAAAAGCCTTGTTTTTTCAATTTTTTTGATTTCATTTGTCGTGTCCTAACACACTACTTTGTGGGTTGGAGATTTCAGGCTTTTAGCTGAACATTATGTATCGTTATTCTATGTTCGGGTTTGAGGGAAATTGGAAGTGTTTCCCGCAAATGGCTTATAAGATAGGTTGCCGATTAGTAAAGCAAACTTCCAACAAATACAACGCTATCATGCAAAGCCAGCATGATTACTTCTTCATTCCTACTACACAAAAACAGATTTTAGTCTGATTTTTTTATTATGATGGTTACGTTTTCTTAACTTTCAAAGCCTAGAGTAGTTGTTATATTTAACAAAATTCATTTTTCATTATAATTTCATTTCATGAATACCAAATACATTGATCTAATTGATCAAACTTATTATTTTCCCCAAGAAGAGTTTAATCTAGATGGTGAACACCTCCAGTTTCACGGCATACCCTTACATGAGCTAGTGCAAGAATATGGTAGTCCTTTAAAGTTTACATACCTGCCCAAAATTTCAGAAAATATATTACGGGCTAAAAATTGGTTCGCCAATGCCATTGAGAAAAATAATTACAAGGGAAAATACCATTATTGCTATTGTACCAAAAGTTCGCACTTTCAACATGTCATGCATGAAGCCCTTAAGAATAATATCCATATGGAGACTTCCTCTGCATTTGATATCAATATCATTGAAAAATTAAAGGAAGACGGTAAATTAAATGATCAAACATTTGTCATTTGTAACGGATTTAAGCGTGAAAAATATATTGACAATATTGCACGGTTAATCAATAACGGGCACCAAAACTGTATTCCTATCATTGATAACTATGAGGAAATAGACTTGTTGACAGATGTTATTGACGATACGTTTAAAGTGGGTATACGTATTGCATCAGAAGAAGAACCAAAATTTGAGTTCTATACTTCCAGGTTGGGTATAGGGTATAAGAATATAGTTCCATTCTATGAAAACCAAATAAAGGACAATGATAAGGTAGAGCTAAAAATGCTTCACTTCTTCATTAATACCGGCATTCGTGATAATGCCTATTATTGGAACGAACTTGTTAAATGTTTAAAGGTGTATGTCCGCTTAAAGAAAATCTGTCCATCCCTGGACAGTTTAAATATTGGAGGAGGTTTTCCTATAAAAAACTCATTGGCCTTTGAGTATGATTATCAATATATGATCAATGAGATCTTGAACCAGATCAATATAACCTGTTCAGAGGCAGATGTACCGGTACCTCATATTTTTACGGAGTTCGGTAGTTTTACCGTAGGTGAGAGCGGTGGGGCCATTTATGAGATTTTATATCAAAAACAGCAGAACGATAGGGAAAAATGGAATATGATCGATTCTTCGTTCATTACCACGCTACCAGATACTTGGGCCATTAACAAGAGATTTATAATGCTTCCCATAAATCGATGGAACGATGAGTATGAACGCGTTCTATTGGGGGGCCTTACCTGTGATAGTGATGATTATTATAATAGCGAACAGAATATGAACGCCATCTACCTGCCAAAATATAAAAGGGAAAAACCATTATATATAGGATTTTTCAATACAGGGGCCTATCAAGAAACCATTGGGGGTTATGGAGGGTTGCAGCACTGCCTTATACCACAGCCCAAACATATTTTAATAGATAAGGATGAAAGCGGTAAATTTTCCTATAAATTATTTAAGGGACAACAAAAAGCGGAAGACCTTTTGGGAATTTTAGGATATGATGTGGATTCACCAGCCCAATAGCATATTTTCCTATCTTTAGGAGAAGATTAATCATAGGGTCAAAAAATATATAAACAATTGATTACATTTTAAAATTGAACATTTTTTCAAAACAAAACCACTTAACAATAGCTAAAGTAACATGAGTACATCTAAGAATTATGCGGGTATTTCCGATGAATTCGCCCAACTGGAAAAATCAAAGATTATATTGATCCCTGTTCCTTATGACGGAACCAGTACATGGGGAAAAGGAGCGGATAAAGGCCCTGAAGCTTTTTTGGAAGCTTCTGAGAATATGGAACTGTATGATATTGAAACAGATTCTGAAGTTTACAAGCAAGGTATTCATTTAACCAGTCCCATTACCGTAAATAGCTCACCAGAAGCCGTGGTAAAAGAGGTGCATGCTATTACAAAGGATTTTATCAAGCGTAATAAATTCGTAACCTTATTTGGAGGTGAACATTCTATTTCCATTGGTTCAATAAGGGCTTTCAACGAATGTTTTGACAACCTGACCGTTCTTCAGATAGATGCCCATGCAGATTTAAGGGAGTCTTATGAAGGTAGCAAATACAATCATGCATGTGCGGTCTATGAGGCCAACCAAACCACGAATTTGGTGCAGGTTGGTATACGTTCTATGGACAGTATTGAAAAAACATTAATGGATCAAGATAAAACGTTCTTTGCCCATGATATGGTGAACGACGAGTATTGGATGGACAAGGTTATAGATACCATGACAGATAATGTTTTTATCACCTTTGATCTTGATGCTTTTGACCCTTCAATTATGCCGTCTACAGGTACTCCAGAACCTGGTGGATTGTTTTGGTACGAAACCTTAGAGTTTTTAAAACAGGTATTTGAAGACAAGAATGTGGTTGGTTTCGATATTGTTGAACTATGTCCTAATAAGAACGATCGATCATCGGACTTTTTGGCGGCCAAATTATATTACAAAATGCTTAGCTATAAATTTGCCGGGCAAGATATAGATCAGGAGTATGACAATACTTATGATATCGATTACAAAGCAAATACAAATTCAAAATTTGAAGATGACGAAGACTAAAGGTGCTATCACCAATTTTATAGAAAAATACTATTTACACTTTAATGCCGCTGCCTTGGTTGATGCTGCAAAAGGATATGAACAACAATTGGACAATGGAGCCAAAATGTTGGTTTCCTTGGCCGGAGCCATGTCTACGGCAGAGCTGGGTAAAATTTTCGCAGAGGTTATTCGCCAAGACAAAGTGCAGATTATTTCTTGTACAGGTGCCAATCTAGAAGAGGATATCATGAACTTGGTGGCACACTCACATTATAAGAGAGTGCCCAATTACAGGGATTTAACTCCACAAGATGAGTGGGACCTATTGGAAAAAGGCCTAAATAGGGTAACAGATACTTGTATACCGGAGGAAGAGGCCTTTAGAAGGCTACAACAGCATATATTTAAGATTTGGAAAGATGCCGATGATAAAGGGGAACGTTACCTGCCCCATGAATTTATGTACAAAATGTTACTTTCCGGAGTGTTAGAGGAATATTATGAAATAGACCTAAAGGATTCTTGGATGTATGCCGCAGCTGAGAAGAATCTACCTATTATTTGTCCAGGTTGGGAAGATAGTACAATGGGTAACATTTTTGCATCCTATGTGCTAAAAGGGGAGTTGAAGGCCAGCACCATGAAATCTGGAATAGAGTACATGACCTTTTTGGCAGATTGGTATACGGATAATTCTGAAAATGGTATAGGTTTCTTTCAAATTGGCGGTGGTATAGCAGGAGATTTCCCAATTTGCGTAGTGCCTATGTTATATCAGGATATGGAGCGTACTAACACACCTTTTTGGAGCTATTTCTGTCAAATAAGTGATAGCACCACAAGTTACGGTTCATATTCCGGAGCCGTACCTAACGAAAAGATAACCTGGGGAAAGCTAGATATCAATACCCCAAAATATATTATTGAAAGTGACGCCACAATTGTTGCGCCCTTAATTTTTGCTTACCTATTAGACATGTAGTTATGGACAAGAACGCACATTTAAAAAAAGTCATTGTAGACTTTAAAAAATTGACACCAGAGGTACTTAAACTTTTGGTGGAAAGATATCCGGATGGGTATGATGACCGCAATATCATCTCATTTAGAAATGCTCAAGGAGAACGTATAGAGGCAGTTGAAGTATTGACCGAGGATACTAAGTACTTGGTAAAGATCAGCGCCAAATTAGAGTATACCATGGAGAATTATGACGAGGACGATTATGAGGATTTTGATGATGACGATCCAACTGCGGTAGTTGAGCCGAATCCTGAGGATATGGTCGATGGCGATGATGAAGATTAATTTTATCATTTAATCGATTATGGCCGTTGCCCAGGCCCAGCAAATTTCCGGTCTAATCAAGATAGACCGGATCACTTATTTTTTCCCTAATTTAAATAGATGATCGTTGTATTTACAACAGGTATATGAACATAGATGAAATTGAGAATATTGAATTAAAGTTTTTAGATCTTGATGATTATCAAGAACTAAAGACCGCCATGATATCCGCATATACCAATATGCCCGGATCTTATTGGAAAGAGGAGCATATAAAATCCTTAATAGATAAGTTTCCAGAGGGGCAAGTGGTCATTAAAATCAATGGTCAATTGGCCGGTGTGGCATTGTCCATTGTAGTAGACTATGATGCTTTTGACGATAACCATACCTATGAGCAGATTACGGGTAAATATACGTTTGACACCCATGATAACGAAGGGGATGTTCTCTATGGTATTGAAGTATTTATTAAGCCAAGTTTTAGAGGTCTTCGTTTGGGCCGCCGTTTATATGATTATAGAAAAGAACTTTGCGAAAAGTTAAACTTAAAGAGTATCGTTTTTGGGGGTCGTATGCCCAATTACCATGAATATGCATCGGAACTATCACCAAAGGAATACATTGACAAGGTTCGTAGAAAAGAAATTCAAGATCCCGTACTGAACTTTCAGATCAGTAATGATTTTCATCCCGCTAAAGTAATGAAGGGGTATTTGGACGGGGATAAAGCTTCCCAGGATTTTGCTATTTTAATGGAATGGGATAATATTTATTATCAGAAACCTTCCAAAAAAGCGGCTACGAAGAAAACCGTTATCCGTCTAGGCCTTATCCAGTGGCAAATGAGACCGTACAAAGATTTGGACGAACTCTTGGAACAAGCGGAATATTTTATAGATGCCGTATCCGGTTACCGCTCGGATTTTGCCTTGTTTCCAGAGTTTTTCAATGCACCGTTAATGGCGGTAAACAATCACATGTCCACGCCAGATGCTATTCGGGAACTGGCCAAGCATACACAGGCAATTGCCCAAAAATTTTCTGAATTTTCCATATCCTATAATATCAATATCATAACAGGGAGTATGCCAGAAATCATAGATGGCCGCCTATATAATGTTGGGTACCTTTGTAGACGGGATGGTAGCATGGAACGCTATGAAAAACTACACGTTACGCCAGATGAAGCTAAGGTGTGGGGTATGCAGGGAGGAACGCAATTAAAGGCCTTTGATACGGATTGTGGTAAAATTGGCGTTTTGGTCTGTTATGATTCTGAATTTCCGGAATTAAGCCGTTTATTGGCAGATGAGGGTATGGATATTTTGTTTGTTCCTTTTTTGACCGATACGCAAAACGGATATTCAAGGGTTCGTAACTGTGCGCAGGCAAGGGCAATTGAAAACGAATGCTATGTGGCTATTGCCGGTAGTGTAGGTAATTTGCCCAATGTACAGAATATGGATATTCAGTTTGCCCAATCCATGGTTTTTACTCCATGTGATTTCTCGTTTCCTACCAACGGAATAAAAGCAGAGGCAACCCCTAATACGGAAATGATCCTCATTGCAGACATAGATATTAGCTTGCTTAGGGAACTTAACCAATTTGGGGCCGTACGTAACCTTAGGGACAGAAGAACCGATCTGTTCGAATTAAGAAAGAAATAATTAAAGCTCCAAAATACAACGGAGACAAAATAATAGAATTTGGATAATTTAAAGATTATAGGTAGTGAAGAGTGGTGTGTGTTCAATGAACTGGGTATACCGGCAATTAAGGCCAGGGTAGATTCTGGGGCTAAAACGTCTTCCATACAGGCTACCAATTTAAAAATTGTAGTAAAGGGCGGACATGAATGGGTAAAATTTGAGGTGAGCCCATTACAGGAAAACCGTAGTATAGCCATAGAATGCCAAGCTAGGTTGGTAGATCGCAGGATGGTAAAAAGTTCTTCCGGAATTTCTGAGGAACGTTTGGTCATAAAAACCCCGGTTACCATTGGTGAAGATACTTTTGATATTGAGCTGACCTTGGCGAATAGGGATACAATGGAGTTTCGTATGCTGTTGGGTAGAGAGGCACTGAACGAACGTTATATTGTCAACCCTGCAGTAAATTATCAATTACAATCATTTGAGGAAAGTGCGGTCAACAAAAAATATGCACCTTATTTTAAGGAAAAGACAGGTTTAAAAATTGCCCTTTTGGCAAGTAATCCCAATTTATATAGTAATAAAAGAATTATTGAAGCAGCCGAGGCCAGGGGGCATGAAATCGATTTTTTGAATGTTGAACAGGCCTATATGAAGCTTGATGCACGTTCCCCGGAAATTAGATATAGGGGAGGTATCATTTTAAAGGACTATGATGCGGTAATACCACGTATTAAGCCTTCGGTTACCTTTTACGGTTGTGCATTGATCCGTCAATTTAATAATTTGGGGGTATACTGTCAAAATTCTGCAGAAGCCATTACACAGTCCAGGGATAAATTGTTCGCTTCACAGTTGTTTTCAAACTATGATATCCATATCCCTATTACCGGTTTTGCAAAATCACCCATGGATACCAAGGATTTGATCAAAATGGTGAACGGAGCTCCGTTGATCATTAAATTATTGGAAAGTACCCAAGGTAAGGGAGTTGTTTTGGCCGAAACCAACAAGGCTGCAGAAAGTGTTATCAATGCCTTTAAAAGTGTCAATACCAATATATTGGTCCAGGAATTCATTAAAGAGGCCAACGGGCAGGATATTCGCTGTTTCGTGGTCAATGGTAAAGTGGTTGCAAGTATGCAACGACAAGCCCAAAAAGGTGAATTTAGGGCCAATATACACCAAGGAGGTACCGCTTCCATTATTAAAATCACCGCAGATGAAAAGAAGTTGGCATTAAAGGCGGCCAAAGTATTGAATTTGGCGGTTGCCGGGGTAGATATTATCCGATCTAATAAAGGACCATTATTGCTTGAAGTAAATTCTTCTCCCGGTCTGGAAGGAATAGAAAATGCTACCGGTAAAGATATAGCCAATGCCATGATCATGGCAATTGAAAAGCGATTGAAGTTTAGTAGTTGACCAATTTGAAGAACAGGCTAAACCCTGTTCTTCAAATTTTCCAACATGGTTTTCGTTGTTTTTTCAAGGTCAAATTCAGCCTTCCAGTTCCAATCCTTTTGTGCATTGCTGTCATCAATACTACTTGGCCATGAATTCGCAATTTGTTGCCTAAAATCCGGTGCATAGTCAATCGTAAAATCAGGTATTATAGCCTGGATACTGGCCGCTATTTCCTTTGGGGTAAAACTCATGGCTCCCAGATTATATGAAGACCGTTCTTTAATCTCATTCTCCGGGGTTTCCATAATTTGTAAGGTTGCCCTAATGGCATCATCCATGAACATCATGGGCAATTTGGTATCTTCTTCCAAAAAACATGTATAGGTGCCCTGTGTTAACGCTTTATGGTAAATTTCCACGGCATAATCCGTTGTGCCGCCACCCGGCATGGTTTTCCAACTGATCAGTCCGGGATAACGAATACTCCGCACATCTACACCAAATTTTTTAAAGTAATATTCGCACCAGCGTTCCCCGCTCTGTTTACTGATCCCATAAACGGTACTAGGTTCCATGATGGTGTTCTGTGGGGTATTGTTCTTTGGAGTATTTGGCCCAAAAACAGCGATACTGGAGGGCCAAAATATCTTGGTTATCTTTTTTTCCTTAGCTAGATTAAGCACGTTGAAAAGGGTGTTCATATTAAGATTCCATGCACGCATGGGAAATTTCTCCGCTGTTGCACTTAACATTGCGGCCATTAAATAAACCTCTGAAATATCATAATAGGCAATAACTTCCTCAAGGGCATCATAATTTGTAGCATCCAAGATTTCAAAAGGCCCAGATTGCATTAAATCCTCGTTACCTTCCCGTATGTCGCTAGCAATAATATGTTCACTACCGTATTTTTCTCTTAAGGTATAGGTGAGTTCTGTTCCAATTTGACCACAGGCGCCGATAATCAATATATATTTTGACATTTAAATATGCGTTAAATGAATTGCCGCATAAAGATACCTTTTCTTAAAATTTGTACATTCGCTTATGCCTAAAATATTAGCTTATTTAGTTGTACTGGTCTTAATAGCTTCATGTAAAGACCCTGTTTCAGAAACGGCCGAAGCACAAGACTCCGGTTGGGAGATTGTTGTAGATAGCCTTCCTGCCAAAAGTCCGGTAAATTCAAAAGCACAATTACTTTTGAGCGATTGGAAGGAATATGTAGCCGTTGAGCGTAGTTTTGATAAACTGTACACGACGGAGTTTAGAGAGGACTTCGTACTTGTAATAGAAGAGTTGATCGAGAACCAAAAGAAAATGGAGGATAGTGTATATCCTGCTTCACTTGATATACCGCAAATTAAAAGTAGACAAAAGGTATTTAAGACGTTTATATTAAAAACAAAAGGAGATTTGGAATACCGACAGAATCCAAAGGAATCCATTATACAAATGATTGTGGCCTTCAACAATTTACGAAATCAGGTTAATGTGGTGGTTAACAATACCCTGTTGGAAGAATTACGTGCAAATGAAGAAAATTAAATTGCTTTTTATTTTAGTATCCTCGGCCATGTTTGCACAGAACAATACGAACATGGAAGTCTCACGTGCACTTGATGATTGGCATGCAGCCGCAGCAATGGCAAATTTTAAGGCCTATTTTGAACTTATGACGGATGATGCCGTTTTTATAGGGACGGATGCCGGTGAAAATTGGCAACGGGAAGAGTTTATGGCCTATGCAAAACCCCATTTTGATAAAGGCCGGGCATGGAATTTTACTGCCGTAGAGCGTAATATTTATGTTGGCGGAACAAATGATATTGCCTGGTTCGATGAGTTATTGGACACCCAAATGAAAATTTGTCGCGGTTCTGGAGTACTAAAAAAAGTGGACGGGCAGTGGAAAATTGCCCACTATGTGCTATCTATCACCGTACCCAATGCTATTGTTGAGGAGTTGGTAAAATTAAAGAATGAGAAAGATAGTCTTCTTCTGGTTGACCTAAGGTCCAAATATTAAAAAAGGCGAACAAAAGCTGTTCGCCTTTTAATTCAAAACCTTCTATTTATTATTTTTTATCCTCAGGGGTATCTTTTCTAGAGGTCAACGCTTGTTTACTTAAACTTGCCAAGTTAAAGTTTGGGTCCATGGCCAAAGCTTCATCCATTGAGGCAATAGCGGCATCAATATTATTTTTATCCATATTGTATTGAATAAGGCCCTTGATATGGAGAAAGGCAGCTTTTAAAGAAACCTCATACGGTTGTTGGCGCTCATAAAAGGCATATTTCATATCATCCGTTGCATTGGTAATACCATATTCCACATGCTTCATGGCCCCGGCATTATCACCTAATTGAACCTTCAGGTCTGCCAATTCATATGCCAAATATGCGTTTGGGTCTCTTTGGTTTAAAATCTCAAATTGTTCCAAGGAACGTTTGGGCTGGTTCAATGCTTTTAGGGATATAGCCTTTACCTGTACCGCTAGATCAGAATCCGTATCAATCTTTTCAATGCCTATGGTGTTCAATGCTTGTAAGTGTTGATTATCATTGGCATATATATAGGCCAAGGTATCCATTCTTTCTTTGGAAGGAGATAGTACATTTAAATGGGTAAGGGCATTTATTACACCATCTATATCACCCTGTAGGCGCATTTGGTCATAAAATGCCTCATAATGTTTCTGCAATTCTGTCTTGGTCTGTGCAATGGCATAACTGCCTGAAAATAATAATGTCGTTAACACTATTAATACTGTTTTCTTCATCTGTTTAGATTCTTTTTAAGGTGCGCTAAACTATTAAAATAATTTGTATCCTCCTGTTAAGGAAAGGTTTAAATGTCCGGAAAAGAAAAAGGCGCTTATAAAAGCGCCTTTCAAATTTTTATAACATTGGTTTCTATACCAGTTCCAACCCTTTTTGTTTGGTACCGAACATTTTTAATAATTGAGAATAGAACCCTACGCTCTTGTTATCTTTCTCTATACAAGTTGCCAAAAAACTTCGCAGGTTTTTAAACAGCAAATTGGTATAGATGGTAGGCAAGTACGTGTTTACCCGTTTAGGATCATAGACACTCTCATCTTGGATTACTTCCATTTGAATTCTATGGCGATGATAATCAATGGTAACGTTCGTTGCATTATAGTATTTCTTCAATAAGGCAATATGTAATTGCTGATATCTTTTAGATGCCGTAGGATTTTTACAGCTTAGGGAGATGAGTTTCTCTAATTCAACTAAAACCCTCTCCCTTAAATTCGACTTTTCCATAACATTTTGGTTTTAAATTGAGGTATAAAGGTATGTCATACATCGATAACTACTTGTAAACCAATAATATATTAACGGTAATTAAGGGCTTTTGTTGTGAAATAGTTAATAGGTGTTGTAAAAATTCAATTTATAGTTGTGAGAAAATCATAATTATTAATAAGAAAAATACTACAAGATTCTACTTTTTTGTACGCTTTTCCTAAAGTTTGGGTATAGTGTGGTAAAGGGAGATTGCGTTTTATGGCTTCTTGAGTGTAGTAGTCTTGTTTTGTTGGATGTTCAGGGTATACCGCATTGATCGTATCCCCAAAATGGTCCGTTTCAATGATCGTTTCTATAATACCGATGCAATCATCTAAATGAATTAAATTTACCGGAGCCGTACCCCCGTTTAGATTTTGCTTTCCTGCCAGTATGGTAATTGGATGTCTGCCAGGACCGATCAAACCTCCAAAACGGATAATGGTCGTTTTAAGGGAGCTGTCATTTTTGAACAATTGTTCACATTGCACCAACTGTTTTCCGGATGAGGTGTTTGGTACGGGCAGACTTTTTTCGTTGACCATACCTTCCACATCTCCATAGACGGCCGTACTACTGGTGAATATAATATTTTGAACGGATGATTTTTTAATAGCCTCGTGAAGCAATTGTATTTTTGCGATATAGCTTTCTTTAGGACCTTTTCCCCTTAATTTTGGAGGGATATCAATAATCAAAGTGGTTATTGTACGTAGAAAATCTTCTATTGGGCCTTGTATATTGTTTTCGGTCAGGGTAATAGGAAAAGGTTCAATTCCATTCTTTTTTAGCAACTGTAATTTATCCTTGGATGTAGTGGTGCCTTTTACGACATACCCCTTACCAATTAAACTAACTGCTAAAGGCAGGCCTAACCAACCACAGCCTATGATGCCTATTTTAGTAGTCAAACTTAAATTTTTGAATAGTTAAAATTGCATCGTTCAAAACAAAGGGCATTGGAATGTTTTGGGAAGGTCTTTGCGGAATGGTAAACAAACTATTGCTTAACAGATCATTGGAAGCTTCATATACCGTTAATTCCAATTGTTCTGACTCTGGTATGGTTAAATCTAGTTCAGTATACTTGATATCACTAATATAGTGGGTGACCAACCTACTATTTCTTCCGTCTTTTAATGCAAATGTGGATAATGGTATACCGTTGACCTCAGCGCTTAAAATTTCCGAATCGTTTCTAAATATTTCCAATCTGTTAATAGACCTTTTTGGGGTTAAACATATTCTTAGGTTTCGTATTCCATTAATAACGGTATCCAATTGTATATCCATTTGTAATGGTTCAATTTGTTTTAACGGTGCTTTTTGGGTGTAGGTAAAACCAGAACTGTATTTACTGCTTAACGTATTTTTAGTCAACACGCTATCTGCATTGTTGGTCATTGTAATATACTGCTTTGTCCAGTTAGAAGGTACATGTTCGTAAGTTGCCCACATTGCTTGGTTTTCATCCGTATTATAAACATATAGCAAGCTGGTTGGTTTTGGATTGTTTTCAGAAAAATCGGAATTCATGTGGGCGGACACCAAAAACCCTATTCCCAACAGGAAGCTTAAAAATGCCAAGGCCGCTTTTTTACGATATCTGGTAAACAATGGTAATAACAGGAAAAAGGTCAGGGTAGTCAACAAGGTTGTGGCCACCATCATTTTAAGACCTAGGCCAATAGGAAACATTTTTATAAATGGAGAAAAAATAAATAAGGCCGGGAGCCCTAGAAATACCAGTAAATAGGAATTTGGATTTTTTTGGTTTATGTGTATATACAAAGCAACAAGAACGCTAAATACGGGAACAATAAAAAATGCCGCTCCTTTTAAATATATGGCAATTAAACCACATAGTACCAACCATAAAAAGATAGGGGCAACCAACAAATTTGCCGTTTTTACGACCTTAAATTTATAATAGGCGTAGAAACAAATACCTATTGAAAATAGCGTAAATGCCATAATATAGGCATGTCCATTATAGGTAAAACCATGTAGCATGTCCTTATAACCGGGGTATAGCCATTTTAAAACAGACCAGCTATAAAATCCTACTACGCCATTTACAACAAGGGTAAAAAGTACCGGTATCCAACCTTTGAAAATATCCTTTACATTCAATACCTTCTTTTTAAAACCTAAAATGAGTAGCATTATAAAGCATAGTATGGCCAAGCCCAACATGGGCATTATCCATGTAAAGGGGTATGAAACCATTTTGAAAAAAGGTACATTGAAATAGACATTGTCACTCAAACTTTTTATACTGCTTAAATCTGCATTTGCAAAGTGTTTTAATAAGGGCATAAGATAGCTACCTTGGTGTGCCAATGTGTTCCGGTCCAAGCGTTCGTAATTATCCATTACGGTATGGTAATCGTAATGGTCATCTATAAAAGCAAAGTTAAATCCTTCAATATCCCCGTTTTCCCTAAATACAGTAAGGTCCGTATCATTGGGCAACATTTTATAAATACTGTAAACCAAAGAATTTGCCACAGGAAAATCTGGATTGGCCGCAATGAATTCCGTAATCATGTTACGGTTGCCCCTATTGGTTTCCATAAGCATATAACTAGGTCCGCCGCTGCCACGTGCTTCAAAATTAAGTACTAACCCTACATCCTTTAACCATTCATGCCGATCTACAAAAAGTTGGGCTCCGTTCAAACCTAGTTCCTCCGCATCTGAAATTAAAATGATAATATCATTCTTGGGCTTGGTATCACTTTTTAAATAAGCGCGTATACCTTCTAAAATAGTTGCTACCCCACTGGCGGCATCACTTGCCCCTAGTGCAGAATGTGGGTTACTGTCATAGTGGCTCAATAACAACAAGGCTTTGCCATTTTCACTGCCCTTGATTCTAGCAAGAATATTTTCCGCTTTGCTAAGATTGGACCAATCTCCCGCAGTATAACCTTCTTGAACGGAGGTTTCAAGCCCTAGTTCATTGAGTTGCGAAATGATGTAGTTACGAGCTTTGACATGACCGGGAAAACCAACACTATGTGGTTCTAAGGAAAGTTGTTGTACATGTTGTAACGCCCTGTCTGTAGAAAAGTTGGTTTGCGGAACTTCCATGTCCGTTTGATACTTGGGCAAAAGGGAATCAAAACTCCAATAAATAGCAAGTACTATCAAGAGTAGGGTTAATACGGTTGGTGTTTTTCTCATAATTACGGTATTCTTCTTTAAAGTCACAAATTATTAAAAATTACATTGCTTATATCGAATATTATTAGTAAATGTCAAATATTTTGTTATCTTTATTAATCAACCTTTAAATAAACTGTTATGGGAATCAAAAGCTTTCAAGGTGTTAGAAAGGTATTTAAAAAAGAATTTGAGGCCCCTATTTTGGTAGCCGATTACATGACCACAAAGTTAATCACTTTTTCTCCAGAAGACTCTATTTTGGCGGTAATGGAGAAATTTGCCAAACATCATATTTCCGGTGGACCGGTTTTGGACAGTAACGGGTTTTTGGTTGGAATCATCTCTGAAGCGGATTGCATGAAGCAAATATCCGAAAGTCGTTATTTTAATCAACCGATATTGGATAAAAGCGTTGAAAAATTTATGACCAAAACCGTAGAGACCATACCACATGATATATCCATATTTGATGCTGCAGGAATCTTTGCACAACATAACAGAAGAAGGCTACCGGTAATGAAAAATGGTATTTTGGTAGGGCAGATCAGTAGAAAGGATATTGTGATAGCAGCCTTAAAACTTAGCGGACATAATTGGAAGTAGTTTAAATTTTTATATGAATAATAGCTATGGGCGCTTCTATTGAGGTGCCTTTTCTTATTTGTTTATTCTCGCTTTACAATCATATAAAAATCATTGTCCAAAGGTAAATACCCTAAATCATATAAAAAATAATAGGTAGTTCCTTTTTTGGTAGTATATAGATTGGTGACATAGTCAAAATCAAAACCCTTGTTCATTAAACGAGTTCTTGTGGTCTTGGTTTTGCCATTGGTAAGTTTATAACTATCCAATATTTTATAATTCTTGCGCAACCTGTTGTTGATATTCCGTATTAAATTCTTGCTTTCCGGATTTACCTTGTTATTATAGGCATTGCGACAATAATCGTTACAGAATTTCTTGTCAATTCTGCCAAAAACTTCCTTACCACATTCTAAACATTCCCGTTTCATCTATTGCCTATGGTAGTTAAATTTAACCTCATTGGATTTTCCATCACCTTCACCTACATCTACATACATGTTTATTTCTTTATCAGAAATATACTCAATGGTAAAATCATCAAAATATAAACGGTCTTCCGTTATTTTGACCAACTTAAAATCTACCGTTTCATCCTTTTCTTCCCAGCCATTTAAGTCAGCGTCAAAATGTTTTAATTGAAGGAGCAAAGTACCATTCGTTTCAATAATATGTCCAAACTCATAAAAACCTACCGCACCATCTGCAATCAAACGAAATGAAAACATCATGGAACCGTTTTGTGGCGGACTCCATATTTCCTCTACAATACCACCAAATGCTTCACCTTTCCAATGGCCGGCCAACCATGAAATAGTGTCCAACTTAGCCGTTGGGCTCAACATTCCTTGTTCATATGAAACGGTTTGTTGTGATCGTAGCCAAATAGAGGCAAAAAGAAAGCATAACGTAATTGGTTTCATTAATTTGTATTTGTAAACAAGATACAAATTAAACGTTTACAAACACTTAGGGTTATTTCTCATAAAATTCTATGGGAAGCTCATCCGGATCGGCAATAAAAGTAAACCGTTTATGTGTATGCTCATCTATTCTAATAGGTTCTGCAATTACATGTTGCGATTTGCAATGAGCTATGATTTTGTCCAAATCATCTACTTCAAAGGCTAAGTGGCGTAGCCCACAGGCTTCTGGCCTGGAAGGTCGTTTGGGAGGGTTGGGGAAGGAAAACAATTCAATAACATAATTTCCATTCAATGCTAAATCTAGTTTGTATGATTGCCGTTCTTTGCGATATACTTCACGGATTATCTCTAAACCTAAAACATCTATATAAAATTTTTTGGAAATTTCGTAATTAGAGCAAATTATGGCGGTATGGTGTACTTTGTTCATTGAGATTAATTTAAATCCACTTTTTTTGAAAGTATTGTGCTGGGTAATATCAACCTTTTAATAACCATGATGTACTTATTTTATATTTTAAGAAATATTTACTCAACTTCTACCTTTTTATAAGTTTCAAATACATCTATTGCCTTTATATAATTCTTAGCACCGGCCATAGTCATATCCGTTACAAAGCCATCTAGTTTTGGGTAATTTATCTTAATCCAGTTTATAAGGGAATCTTTTTCTTGGTTCCAGTTATTCCAATTTACCCCTATGTATTCTAACTCCCTAAATGTGGTTATTTTATCATTTGCAAAGGATATTTCCACTTTATATTTTAAAGGGTTGTTTTTTAAAAATGCGTTTCTTTTATTTTTTTGGGCAACTGTAGCAATAACAACATGGTTTTTTTCTTCTAATGCAATGATTTTATAAGAGGATTTAAAAATAGAATCCCATTTAAAGAATTCATGGAAACTATTATGGTCATAGGGGGTTATATAATCCCCGGAAATTATGGTAACACTATCGTGTAGTACATTTTTTAAAGCATTATAATTACCTGTATCCAGAGCATTGTAGTATATTTTTGTAGCCTCTTTATAATTTGGGCGTTGACAGGCGCAACTGATCAATACACCCACAAAACACAGCGTAAACACTAAATATTTCATTTGTTGTTAGCTTAACGATTTAATCATCCCCTTGATTTTTATTGCTTTCTCAAAATGATCTAACCTATGTTCCAAGATCCACCATTGGGCCACCTCCATTAACAGTTCTGGGTTGTCATTTTTATTTTTAAAGAATGCATAGAAAGAGAGTCCTACATTTTCTCCTTTAGCGGCAATTTTTGAATCGCAAACCTGAATAATTTTTTGTTTTATTTCTTGGGTCATTAAAGGGTGCCTTTTTTAGTTATCAATCCACGATGTTTAGTTTATACTTATGCAATAATCCTTGCAGTGTTTCCCTTGAAAAAACAGCCTCCTTTACCATATTGTTTTCTGGGTCCAAACTAAAATTTGTCGCTGTACTAAAATCTGCCTTTTGCAGATTAGTTCGCGAAAATATGGACCGTTCCAGATTACATTCCAAAAATTTGGCATTGCTTAAATCACAATCGCTAAAATCTACTTCTTCTAGGTTACAAGACTTAAATTGTTGACCGATCAACTTCATTTCTACAAAATTTGCAAAACTTAGGTTACAGTCCGCAAAATACATTTGCATTAAAAAAGGATTGCAGGTGTTGAACGCTAACCCCATTAATTTACATTGTGAAAATGTTATTTCCTTAAATGTGGTATTCACAATGTTTGCATTACTTAGGTTGCAATCAATAAATTCACATTCCAAAAAAGTCTGGTTGTCCAAATAACCTTTATTAAAATTGCATCTTTCAAAAATGCAGTTTTCATATTCTGCCCTAGGTAACCGCTCGGAGGAAAAATTTTCTCCCATAAAGGTTTTGTCCACTATTAACTTTTCCACTACATTTTTCATTTTACTGGCCATCTTGCTGATAACCGCTTAATGACGATATTTTTGGGAAGATAGCAAAAGACCTGATAATAAAATAATGGTGTATTTGAATTTGGTAATTCTAATTTTACAAGGCCTATTTTAAGGTTTTGATCAATTTAAATTTCTTAAAATGATAAATTGATTTTAATACCGTGCAGACTTCATTTTTTAAGTTTAATGCCTTAAGTTAGGAGGCCCATGGAACACCAAACTAGACTTTTAAAGCAAGAAATAAATACCCAAAAACTACAGGAATATTTTCCCAACGGTCAAATTAAAACGTATTCTAAAGGGTACGCTATTAGTTATATCCATAAAAAAGTGTCAACATTTAGATGGTTGTTAGAGGGTAGTGTCAATTACTATATTTCATTGGAAAATCCAGAAAGCGATATTCTGGTCTGTCAAAATTCCGAACCATTTTCAACCATAGGACTAAATGGGTTCAATACCCCTAAAAGATTTACTTATAAGGCAATTGTAGCTTCCACACAAGCAACTTTTTTTGAAATACCGTTTAAGGAACTAAAGGCGTATTTGCAAAAAGGACATCAGAACATACTCTTAAAAAATATAGGCTCAAAACTTTATCATGTTTTGCGCACGGCATTGTTAAAACAGACAGAATTGTTGAATCCTGTGCGTTTTCAACCCTTTGTGGAGGACCGTCAGTTTTTTATTTCACCAGTAGCGGAGCAAGAAGCCATTGTTTCGTTAATGAGACGCTCACCATTTTTGGATTATTTTGAAGAAAGGAATTTAATGGCTTTGGCCGCACTGGCGGAACGTAGGGAATATGAACCGGATGAAGTGCTCTATGTACAGGATGGTTCCAGTAATGGACTTTTTATATTAATACATGGTGAAGTTACCATTAAACGGATAGAGAACACTATTGAAATTAAACAACGGTCCATTAAAAATTCCGGCTTTGTATTCGGATGGTCTTGCCTGTTAAAAGAAAAGGATATATGTTCTGCAATAACGAATACAAAAACATCTGCTTATTTTATTCCTGAGGGCGATTTAATGAAACTCTTTCAACAGGACGATATTTTTGAGGGTCAATTTTATCAACGGTTATTGTGGTTAATAGGCAACCAATTAAATGCTGCCTTTGTTCGTTATGTAGGACTATTGGGCAAGCATAACCTACAGGCCGTATATCAATTGATCAAGAATAACAAATCCCGTTTGTTGTTATCATCGCCATTACATCAAGTACCACATCTATTAAAGAGCAATACTACAAAACAATTAGCCTATGGGGCTTTGACCAAATTGGTTAAAAGCGGAACATCCTTAGAGCGTCATATAGCTTCGTTAAGTTTAGAGTTGTTGGGAGAAGACCAAAAGGAATATGAATTTCTGAGCGGATTACAGGAAATTTATAAAAGTGTAGCCGAAAAGAACAGCAAAGATGTAAAACAAAACAGAAAATCCTGTGCGGAGCTAACCATTAAGGTATTTAATAACGTGCCCCATATCATTGAAGGATGGGAAAACCTACCGCATAATACCGGAAATATCTTTATTTACAACCATTTGGTCAATGATGCACATTATACCCTGAACAATAATTTTCAGATTACGCTAGATTCACACTTTCTTAGTGCCATGGTTTTGTACAAGAAATATGGTGAGCCAGGTATTAGAACGGTACGTATAGGAAAAGGACAGGAATACGGGCATCAAAATTATTATGATAACCTGGGCTACATTAATGTTTATACTAAAGAGTCTGAACAACCCACAACCGATAAGAAAGAAGAAGCAAGAAGCATTTTTTACCGTGAAGCTACCAAGCATCTAGAACAAGGATACAATTTGATCATTAGTCCAGAAGGTACTTCCTATAGAACGGAAGAATCTCCGGGGCCTTTTAAAATGGGAGCATTTAAATTGGCTTTGCACACAGAACCGGAACCGTACATAGTACCTGTGGTCATGGTCAACTTTGACCATCGTTTAGGGAAATCATTATATTATTGCGCAATACAAAAACCTTTTTTGTTAAGTGAGAAAGTAGCCAGTAAGAGTAATCAAGATCTGTATGCCTTTTTACAAAAATATCAAGATGAATATTCATCCTATGTACAAACTGCCATTGATAGGGCAGATGAACTCAATGTGTCCAATTCAGGATCGGATAATCTTGAAGAGCCACCTGCAATTTGGTGTAATGAAATAAAACGACTTAAAAGGCGAATCGGCAAACTGGAAACCCAAGAAAACCTTATTGCTTTTTATGGAAGTTCTTCCGTGCGATTATGGGTGAACATGCAACGGGACCTAAGCCCGTTCAATGTGGTCAATTTAGGATTTGGTGGCTCCACCTTTGCATGGTGCATTCATTACTTTGATGAGATCTTTAAAGAAGCCCACCCATCCAAAATTGTATTATATGCAGGTGAAAACGATTTAAATGATGGCAAAACTCCGCAAGAGGTACTTTCGGGATGCATGGAGTTGGTAACAATGATTTATGATAAATATCCTGGTGTAGAGCTGGCATTGATTAGCCTTAAACCAAGTGTTGAGCGAGAACATCTTATTCCGTTGATTATGGAAACCAATTTAATGTTGTCCAAATATATTATTACGGAACTTAATGCTCAATACATTAATGTGTTCGCACAAATGATCACTACGGATAATAGACCTATTCCAGAGTTATACCTTTCTGACGGATTACATTTGAACAAGCAAGGCTATGCACTGTGGAGTACTGCTATTAAAAAAGCACTCCAAGCAGCGGATAGCCTTGAACTTGAAAATCAGTTTTAGATGGTACCGTTAATCTTGTCCGCCTTTACGTTGTGGCGTTCTTGGTGTTGGCCATTCTCCTTGTTTGCCAGATCTTGGGTTAATGCCCAAAACAGCTTTTTCACGAGATGTTTTTTCTGGGTCTTCGCATGCCATATAGGTAAGAATAGCAGTTAATATGGCGTTGTTGCGTACATCGTCAAAAACAATTTTATCGTAGGTGTCCAAATTGGTGTGCCAAGTATAGTTCCAATAATCCCAGCTCAACGAGCTTAGCGAAAACGCAGGGGCACCTGCCGCTACGAAAGATGCATAATCTGATCCACCACGACCGGGCGAACCGGGGAATGTAGTTTCTATTTCGTTTTTGTAGGTTTCCGGTACGGCTTCTAACCATCGCCCTAAATAATCATATGCATGAAGAAATCCTTGCCCGGATAAACGAACCACACGGCCCGTACCATTATCTTGATTGAATAAAGCTTGTACACCGGCAACAATCTCTGGGTGATCCTCAACAAATGAGCTAGAACCGTTTAAACCTTGTTCCTCACTGCCCCAATGCCCTACAAGAATGGTCCTTTTTGGGTTTGGATATACTTTTTTCAGAATACGTGCTGCTTCTAGCATGGTAATGGTACCTGTACCATTATCGGTTGCACCTGTACCGCCGTCCCATGAATCAAAATGAGCGGAAAGAATCACATATTCATCAGGGAACTCTGTGCCGGGTATGGTGGCTATGGTATTAAATGTTGGTACAACGCCTAAGTCTTTGGACTCTGCCACTATTTTAATTTTGGTATCCGCACCGTGCTCTACCATCCTATATAGCATTCCGTAATCTTCTAATGAAATATCAACAGCAGGAATTTTTTCAGTGCCTGCACTAAAAATTTTATTGGCACCAAAACCCTCGGACCATCTTGATTGTGCAATACCTACCGCACCCGCTTTTTCAAATGCTGCATTGATGTTTCTACTGGTATAGCCGGTATTATTAATATTCTGTCTCCAGATTTTCTCCAATGAATCGCGCTCGCTCTTCATTTTTTCAAAAGATGCTTTGGTTGCGTATTCTTCCCAGTTTTCATCTGGTCTGCCAGTAGGTTGCAACATGCTCACCATTACTATTTTTCCTTTTACGTTAGGTAGCCATTTTACAAAGGACAATGAATCTGTAAAACTTGGCAGTGTAATTAATGAAGCCGTAACACCTTTAGAGCTAGTACTTGGGTTCCATGCCAATTGTGTTGCATGTAATGATGCTACACGAGGTGAAACCATATCTACATGGGTAATACCTCTTTGCCATCCTTTCCAGGTTCCCCATTGCTGGTTTTCTGCAGAAATCCCCCATTTTTTGTAGGTGTTTACCGCCCAATCATGGGCACTTTTCATTTCTGGCGTACCTACTAATCTTGGACCGTTGAGGTCCATTAATTCGTAAGCCAATTGTTCTAGTTGAGAATTTTCAATGCCTTCTTTCTCTATGGCATTGACCATATCTTCTACCGTTTGTGAAATTGCAAATGTGGAGCATAGAAAATATGCCCCAATGAGTAGTACTTTTTTCATGTTCAAGTTAGTTTAGTTCTTTGAACTAAGGTACTCATTTAAGGGCGATAGCCCGCTGTTAAAATTTATGGGATTTTAAAAATTGGACAAGACTTTCCTGAATTAAATACTCCCAACCCGCTTTGCCACTTTCTTTTTTAAATTCAGGAATATCGGTCGGGAAATCTTTAATAACTTCACCAGTAAGGGTAAGAAGGGTGCCTAGTTCATTTTTGGACAACTCAAAAGTACTGATGCTTTCTCCGGGGTATTCATCAAACGTCCAACGATAACTTATTTTGGATGGTCGTGTTACTGCTATCACTTCCCAGTTGTGGGTAAAATTTCTTCCTTCGTTGGTAATGAGAAAACTGGTGGTGAAACCAACTTCTGGCTTAAAGTCCGGAATAACAGTAAAGTACCATTTTCGCATGTATTCCACATGTGTCAATGCTTCCCATACCTGCTCAATTGAAGTGTTAAAAAGCTGAGTGACAATTATAGGCTCACTGTTTCTCATAAAATCATGCTTTAGTTGTTGTCCAGTTCTTTTTTATTGAAAACACAATTTTTCATTGGAGCTTCACTACGTAAAATTGCCAAGGTATTTTGAACCGTCATTGTACACATTTTAGTATACGTGGTTTTGGTTAGGCTGCCTAAATGTGCGGTAATCAATACATTTTTTAATTGAAGTAATGGATCATTTTCTACTGGTGGTTCTTCTGCCAGAACATCGGCGGCGAAACCTGCTATGCTATGACTTTGCAGGGACTTGAACAACTCCTTTTGATCTATGATTCCTCCTCTGGCGGTATTGATCAACAACGCATTGGTTTTCATTAATGAAAAGGCAGCGGAATCAATTAGTTTTTCTGTTTTAGAGGTCAAGGGCAGATGTAAGCTAATTGCGTCTGAAGTGGTTAAAAGCTGTTTAAATTCTACAAATGAGAAGGGTACATCTTCTTTTTTTGAGCTCCAATAAATGACATTCATGCCTAAAGCCTTGGCGATATGTGCTACTTTTTTTCCAATATTTCCCATACCGATAATCCCCAAAGTTTTGCTATTGGTTTCATCGCCAACATATGTTCCCCGGTCTCCCCATCTATTTTCTTTGACCATGGTAACGGCATTGTACAAATTTCGCTGAAGCATTAATAACAGGGCAATAGTGTGTTCTGCAATGGTGTCGGCATTGGAATTTGGGGCGTTCACCACTTTAATTCCTCGTTTTGTGGCACTTGATACATCAATATTGTCCAAACCAACACCACAACGGGATATTACTTTTAAATTGGGCAACTGTTCCATGAACGAATCACGTACCAGACCTTTCCCTCGTGTAATGATGGCATCAATAGCATTGTTTTCTATCTGATGCTTTAGCGATGCTTCATCAAACCCTGTCAAAATATTCATGTCCGAAGCATTTTCCAACATATTCATGGCATCTTCGGCAACCGTTTCCAGTAAAAGAATATTTTTTCTATTCATCTGATTTATGGTAAAGCGTGGCGTCTTTGGATTTGTATCCACGGAAATCATTTCTGCCCGATACATATATTCCTTCTTTGAACAACTCGTCTTCAAAAATCTTTGGGTCTATATAATCACCGGGAACGGAAGATAGTTCTACCAAATTCCCCGATGGGTCACGAACAAACATTTGTATGGCGCCGTCCGGCAGTTGACGTACATTGCCCCACGGTTTTATGTCAATGACACCAAGCTCTTTCATTCTAAAGAATAGTGTATTGATGTCATCTACCTGAACACAGATGTGACCTCTAAACGAATACGCATCTTCCCACTCGGTTAAATGCAATTGTTGCTCCTCGTTGAATTTAAAAAATGCCGTAGGATAATCAAATAAGAATGCGGGTATGGCTTCCAAACCGAGTTCTTCCTCGTAAAATTTACAAGCTTCTTCTAAGTTGCTTACCACTAATGCAACGTGATTAATATGTACTGCCTTTGCCATAATTTATTGTTTAAAGTCCTTTACAAAATCCCAATTAGGGGTTAAACCGAGTCCGGGTTTGGTGGGTGCATTGAGCATACCTTCATTATCCACCGTAATTTGTTCCTCTACCAAATCATACATCATAGGGTTGCCGCCCAACGAAAACTCTATTACATTGGCAGAAGGGGAGGCGAATGCCACCGAAAGTCCCGCCATAAAGGAAAATGCTGATCCCCAACAATGCGGTGCCAATTCCAGTTGATAGGTATGTGCCAATTGTGAAACCCGCATGGCTTCTGTAATACCGCCAATTATGGCGCAATCTGGTTGTAACACATCTAACGCACGTTCAGCTATTAAATCTCGAACATCAAAAGCGGTGTACTCGCTTTCACCAGCAGCAATGGGTATAAAGGTATTGGCGCGAACTTCCGCAGTACCTATTTTATTATCTGGACTAATAGGTTCTTCAAACCAGTATAAGTTGCAGTCTTCTACACCCTTTGTAAACTGCTTGGCTTCGGGTACGCTAAAAGTACCATGGGCATCGGTCATTAACTTTATGTGATCGGGCAAGGCTTCACGGGCTGCCTTTACACGTTTAATACTTTCGGCTACAGTTTGATCCATAATACCCACACGCATTTTTACACCGCTAAACCCTTTTTGGGTATACCCCAACAGTTGTTCGCCAATAGCATCGGCTTTTGCCCAACCACCACTGGCGTATGCTGGCATTTTATCGCGACAGCTACCACCCAACAATTCTACCACAGGAGCTTTTAAAGCCTTTCCTTTAATGTCCCACAGCGCGGTGTCTATTCCGCTCATGGCAGAAATGGTCAATCCCCTTCTTCCTAAAATGGGAAATTTACGACCTCTTGATAGGGAATAATGATCTCGTGTGCCGTTGTATACGTGTTCCCAAATACGGGAGATATTTCGGGCATCCTTACCTATTAATTGTGGTTTTAGTTCATTTTCTATGCAGCTAACAATAGAGGCACAAGACCCAGAAGAACCTACAGCGGCTTTTGCTTCGCCAAAACCTTGTAACCCAGTATCGGTCGTTACCACTACCAAGGTCATATCAAAATTTGTCAATAGACCATAATCGGAAAAATGTTGCTTTTCTTTGGGTATTGGACAGCGTAACCAAAACGCTTCTATATTGGTGATTTTCATTTAATAAGCTCTTTTAGGGTGTCTATAGATTTTTTGGTCAGCATGGTGTAAAACTCATCGGTGACGGCAGAACTACCGTGATCTTCCAAGAATTTCTTTTGTTCTGCAGTGAGTCCCTCTGGATTTGTTTCTATGGAATTCGGATACGGATTGGCAGGTGTTCTATCTAACGGGGAACAAAATTCTACAGATAGCACCTTGTCATATTCAATCTCTTTTAACGTATTTATGATTTTGGTCCAATTGAGATGCCCCATGCCCGGTGCCATTCTATTATTATCGGCAACATGAAAATTCACCAAACGCTTGCCTACTTTTTTAATGGTATCGAACATATTGACCTCCTCTAAATTCATATGAAATGTATCTAGGCAAACTCCGCAATTAGGACCAACAGCTTCCGCAAGCGCCAATGCCTGTTCGCCTCTGTTGATAAAATAGGTCTCAAAACGGTTAATGGGCTCTATCCCTATTTGTAAACCATGGTCTTCGGTATATTTGTAAATTTCTTTAATGCCTTCTACCGCCCATTTCCATTCCTCTTCAGGTCTGGCATCGGGTACAATTTTGCCTACAGTTGCCGGTACCAATGAAATGACTTTACCGCCCAATTCATATACCATTTTGGCAACATCTTTTACGTATTGTATAGACATTTTACGTTGCGCGGGGTCTTTTGCCAGTAAATTGCGCTGTTCTAACATAAGTGTAACCGAGCCCCAACATTGTATGCCGTAGAGGTCTAACTGCAACTTTGCCTTTTGGGTGTCATAACTTTCTGGTGCACCCTGTATTTCTATATGCGTATAATCTAATTTGTTGATCCTATTGAGTGTGTGCTCTAACGATTCTGCACGCATCCAATTATGTATGGCTAATTCCATGGGTTGGTAAGGTTGTATTGTTTATCCGATAAATTCTATATTTCTATGTGATCCATCACAAAAAGGCTTGATTTTAGAAACACCGCAACGGCAGAATCCGGTAGTACCTTCCTTAGTTACAATTTCACCCGAGGCCAATTGTATTTCTAGATTTCCTTTGATTTTTAGCGGACCATTGTTTGCAACGATGATTTCGGTTATGCAGGGGTCTTTTGGTTGGTTTTCATTCATTGTTATTGATTTATGTTAATGAACAATAGGTTTGTTCAATATTTTAGAAGTTTTAAGGTAGGAAAAAAATGCATCTTACAGGGAATATGTAATTACCTAATTGTTAATAATTATACGCAAACACCCATAGACCATATTCCATTTTATATTAAAACGGGTACGTTGTATATTTAACCTCTTAAATGTAAACGTTGAATTAAAGGATATAATGAAGAAGGAGCTGAATATTGAAGAATGGAACAGGGCAGGACATTTTAATTTCTTTTCCCAGTTCGATGAACCTTTTTTTGGCGTTACCGTGAGGGTTAATTGTGCTAAGGCATATGAGTATGCCAAAAACACCGGGAATTCCTTTTTCCTGATCTATTTGCATAGGACATTGAAAGCAGCCAATAAAATACAACCTTTTAAATATAGAATTGAGGAGGGTAAGGTTTTCCAATATGATGATGTGCATGCTTCACCTACTATTGCCAGAACCGATGGCACCTTTGGTTTTTCCTATATGCCATATCAAGAATCTTTTTATGATTTTAAAGAGCGGGCAACAACTGAAATTGACAAGGTGGCCCATTCAAAAGGATTAGAACTGCCCCAATGTGGATTAAACGTTATTCATTGCTCCAGTATGCCCTGGTTAGATTTTACATCCGTTTCCCATGCCAGGCATTTTAAATTTGAGGATAGTTGTCCAAAAATTTCATTTGGTAAGATGACCGGTGAAGGTGAGGATAGGTCAATGCCTATATCCATACATGTGCACCATGCATTAATGGATGGGTATGAAGTTGGTTTGTTCGTAGAGGAGTTTCAAAAGTTAATGAATTTGGAAGGGGAAGTTTAAATTAAAATAGAACGTCTTACTAATTATAATCAATCATTGTTTTACATGTCCAATCTGGAAGATCAACTTAAAAACCCGGTATGGTATTCGTTAAATGAAACCCATAATAAGTATCTTATTGCGTATGAGGGGGTTCAATTTTATGATCAAGAAGTATGTACGTTCGGCTCTTTTTTTGATGAGGCACATACATTGGGAGCTTCAAGACATTATGTGGAATCTACGGATAGTTTCTTCTTCGTTTCCGAGAATAAAACGCCCATAATTGATGAATCTAAAATTGTTCTGGAGAAAAAAATAGAGGGTTGTCAAATGGTGCTTAATCAACTTCCAGAAATAAAGATTTCCGAAGATATTATTTTATTGGGCAGGGAACATATGGATGAAATCTATAATTTAATTTGGTTGGTTATGCCAGGTTATTATAGAAGAAGAACTTTTGAAATGGGCAACTACTATGGCATTTTTAAAGAAGGAAAATTGGTGGCCGTAACCGGACAGCGTCTTCAAACCGATCTATTCATTGAGATCAGTGCAGTGGTCACACATCCAGATTATACCAGAAAAGGTCTTGCAAAACAGTTGATAGCATATACCACAAACCAAATATTAAAGGTAAATAAGAAACCAATATTACATACTAATAAGGGTAATTTGGCCATTCCGCTTTATGAAAAATTAGGGTTTGAATTGACTAGGGATATGAATTGGTGGTCCTTCCGTAAAATCGGCTCTTGATTTTAACTTAGAACTAGTTGAAAAACGTAGTGTTTCTTAATTATTTCCACTTAATGGCCATATTTTATAAATAAATATTTATGTGTAATCATCAGTATAACAGTATAATATCTGTTTTTAAACGACTGTAAACGAATACAAACGATAGTAAACGTTTAATTACCGATTAATCTTTTTAGGCTGAACTAGGTTTGCAGTGTCGGGTCAAGGAGACTTGATAGTATAAACTGTTTAACCATTAAAATTTAGTAAAATGAACGCATTAAAAAACAAAGTACAGTTGATTGGTAATTTAGGGCAAGACCCGGAAATCGTTAATATGGAAGGCGGAAGTAAATTGGCAAAATTCTCGATAGCCACTACAGAAAATTATAAGAATGCCCAAGGTGAGAAGGTAGAAGACACCCAATGGCATAATATTGTTGCTTGGGGTAAGACGGCAGAAATCGTGGAAAATTATTTAACAAAGGGAAAACAGGTGGCCATAGAAGGTAAACTTACCCATCGCTCCTATGAAACCAAGGAAGGAGAAAAGAGATATATCACTGAGATTAGATGTAATGAGTTGTTGATGTTGGGGAAGTAATTACACTTTTAATTTTTTCAACTGCGCTCAGGATGATATTTTAACAAGTTGTTTTATTGGGGCTTCAAAATTTTTATCAAATGAATCTTTGTCAAATTTTGAACATTAATTTGATAACAAGTTACTTGCGAAAATGCTTGTCAGTCTGAGCGCAGTCGAATACCCAATATTTGTTAGAATGTTTTAATTAAAACATCTATGAATACTTATGTAGTGTAAATTTTACATTGTTCAGATGATTCTTTTTACATCGGTATTTCTAGTAATATAGAACATCTATTGGTTTATCAGGAGATGGGATACTTTCGTAGTTGTTATACTTTTAAGAGGAGACCTGTAAAACTCGTTTATTCTTTAAATTTTACTGATGTTATCCAAGCAATATTATCTGAAAAAAGAATTAAGGTATGGACGCGGGCTAAAAAAATTGCATAGATAAATGAAGATTTTGATATGATTCAAATATTATCGGAATGTAGAAATTTTACACATTCTAAATATAATTCAGATTCGTGTTCCAAAGTCCTTCGACTGCGCTCAGGATGATATATTGCCATTTTATAAAAGGGGACCGTATCAAATATTGATTATTGTTAAATAAACTTTTCACTACTTAAAGTTTAGATTTCAATATGATGTCAGTCTATGTACAGTCGAAGACTATTATGGTAATTAAACTTCTTATTTTTGCATTACATGATAACTACAGAGCAAGATTTACTCCCATTATTAAAAAATCATTTCGGTTACGATGCATTTAAGCCAAATCAGTTGGCCATTATTAAAGATGCCTTGAACAAAGAAGATGTATTGGCTATTATGCCTACAGGTGGTGGTAAGTCGCTTTGTTATCAGATGACCGCTTTGGCTTTAGAAGGAACTGCAATTGTGATTTCACCGCTAATAGCTTTGATGAAAGATCAAGTAGATGTGTTAAAAGCCAACGGAATAGCAGCTGCATATTACAATAGCTCACAATCCCAGGAAACACAACAGGAAATTCTTCAGCAATTAGAGAAAGGGCAATTGAAACTATTTTATGTTGCTCCAGAAAGTTTGGGGTTCCTAAATGGAATTTTGGAACAGCTTAAAATTAGCTTGTTTGCCGTTGACGAGGCACATTGTATTTCGTCTTGGGGACATGATTTTAGACCGGCCTATACCCAACTGGGAAGTTTAAAGAAAAGATTCCCAAATATTCCGATCATGGCACTTACCGCAACGGCCGATAAGACCACCCAAGACGATATCGTTGATCAATTGAGAATGCCAAATGCACAGCGCCATTTAGCTTCGTTCAACAGACCAAACCTATATTTGGAGGTGAAACCGGCCCAAGACCGTATAAAACATATCCTGCAATTTCTGGACGAGCATCCGTTTGAAAGCGGAATTATCTATTGTTTAAGTAGAAAAAGTACCGAGTCCATTGCAGAGAAATTGCGTAATGCCGGTCATAAGGCCAAGGCATATCACGCCGGTATGTCGTCTGAGGAACGTTCCTTGGTACAAGAGGAATTTATAACGGACAAGGTTCCTATTATTGCGGCCACAATTGCTTTTGGTATGGGAATAGACAAAAGTAATGTGCGTTGGGTTATTCACTATAATCTACCAAAGAATATAGAGGGGTATTATCAAGAAATTGGTCGTGGTGGCCGTGACGGACTCCCGGCACATGCCTTATTATTTTATAGTTTTGCCGATGTAGCACAATTACGCAGATTTATAACACAAAGTGAGAATGCAGATGTTGAATATGCCAAGTTAGAACGTATGCAACAATTTGCGGAAGCTTTAAGTTGTAGGCGTATAGCATTATTGAATTATTTTGGGGAACAAGTTACCAAAGGTTGTGGAAATTGTGATATCTGTACATCACCTCCGGCGTATTTTGATGCTACCCAATTGGCTCAAAAAGTTTGTTCCGCTGTTGCACGGTTAAAAGAAAGGGAACCTATGGGTTTGGTCATTGATGTTTTACGTGGTGCGCAGAATGCACAGGTTTTGGAAAAGGGATATCAACATATAAAAACCTATGGTGCGGTCAAAAATATATCTTGGCTAGACCTACAGCAATACGTAATACAGTTGTTGAACCAAGGGGTGTTGTTCATAAATTTTAGGGAGGGTGCAAGACTGGGATTGACCCCTTTGGCAAAAGAGGTATTGTTCATGGGCAAAAAAATAGAACTAGCCGTATTACAAAAAGCTTCCGATAAGAAAAAAGTAGTTGACAAGCCCATTTCTAAACGGACGGATCTGTTCGATAAATTACGGGTCTTACGTCAACAAATTGCCGTAGAACAGAACGTACCGGCCTATATTGTATTTGGTGATGCCAGTTTAAAGGATATGGAAGCCAAATTGCCCACCACTACTACTGAATTTATGGAGGTAACCGGGGTAGGGCAGGCCAAATTGGATAAATATGCCGATGTATTCATAGAGGAAATTAGTAAACATCTTGGGACAAAAAGGACCAAACGGAAAACCCACGACCACACCTTTGAACTATTCAATGACGGTTTGACGATCGCTGAAATTGCCACCGCTAGAAACCTATCTGAAAATACTATCTACGGACATTTAATGAAAAAGCATGCAGAAGGTGAGGAACTTGATTTAAATCAGTTTGTAAGTGCCGATGAAATTTCCAAAGTGGAAACCGCCAAAACAGAATTAACCGAAGCTAAGGGCCTAAGGGATTATTTTGAATTCTTTGAAGAGCAAATACCATACTGGAAAATCAAACTTTGCTTATATCTTTTGGAAAGTTAGATTACGGTATACTTATTTATCGGTCTATATATAAAAAGCCTTGTATAGAGAATTCACCACCATTAACATTGGCAATGTAAAAATAAATACCTTGGGGCAATCCTTTATTTCTACTGATAGCGCTTATATTGGTTCCTGTAAAACCATCAAATTCGTCAGTATAATTTTGAGCTTTATACACTAACAGACCATTTCTGTCATAAATTTGAAGTTCATTATTTTCATATTCTGCCAATTCATCAATGATGAATGTATCGTTGATTCCATCCCCATTTGGACTTACCAAATAATGATATCCTTTCATGGAAAGTTCGTTTTGAGGTTGTCCTTCAGTTTTAATGACACCAAATGTTAAAGCGGCATATTCATTGGGTATAAATGTTTGCGAGGTGACAAAACCATTATCCAAGTCACCAACACTATTTATGCTACCCAGATTTCGCCATGTTGAAGTGGTTATTTCGAACCCTACGATGCAAATATCGGCACTTTTTTCAGCTATGGTTTCCAATGCGCTACGATCGTTCCATTGCAACGTTACCGATGTATTGTTATCACCTTTTAACAACCAAAATTCATTGGTGTTGATCGCTATTACCTCGTTATCAGTATTAAACGGGTTATACAAAGTTGCATTATCAAAGATATAGCAACCTGTATAAGTTGATGGCGATCCGGTAGTAACAACCGACATAGGTCTTAACAATACGTCATCACCAACAGGAAATATAAAACTAGTTTCTACGTGTGTTTTCACAAAACCATTTACTTTGGAAAAATTACTGGACCCATTGTAAAAGGCACTTTCACCAAATTGCAAATAATTTTGGTCTATAACTTTACTTGTCTCTATATCCCCAACAATGAAATTGGCGTTACTTTTTACGGCAATAGGGGTGTTCAGGACAATACGTTCTTCATTGGCAATTTCAATATCATATAGATTCAGCTCATTGGATCCAGCTACGTTAAAACCAGAAGTTCCATAAAAACCTACTAACCCTTCATTACTTTGAAATGATCCTTCATTAACAATAGAATTGAATATACCTACTTGGCTGTTGGCATGTATTTGTATATTCCCGGTGTTATGTATTTGTTGTGCTTGAATGACAAATGTTGTCATCACGGCCCATATCATTAAATAAAAATGTGTATTCTTTTGCATAATTTGCTAAGCTGTCTGTTAAATAATTATAATGCTCTTTTTAGTTTTAGCTGGGCATTTAGTACTTGTGTTACACCAATGGCGGCAACAGCTCTTGCTATTCTTAATTCTATGACATCATTGCCATTACTAGTGTATTCAAAAAATCTACTGGTAGGGGCAGAGGTAAGGTTGATTACGTTTGGCCAAATATTTAAAATTGGGGTAACACGGTTTCCATTGACGTAAATGGCAAATCTATTCTTGAAAATTCCCAAGGTTTCCAAAATTTCCCATTGAATTTCACCTACGTATCTAGCTCCCGATACATTACTTATTACCGGGTTAAAGGTATGTGCTACAAGACTTAATTCTAAGGCACTGGAACCTAAAAGGTCACTGGTGCTGAATACACTTGATTGGCTTAAAATTTCTATCTGTAAGTAAGATGCCAAGGCAGATGTGCTAAGGGTAGTGGTTGTAGTGGGACTATCTAAATTTTGGACTATTGCCGTGGTCCCATCAATACCATCCGCACCCTGTAGGCTCAATAGCCAATCCGATTCCGTACCGGTGTATCCGTCCGCTACGGCAATTTCGTAGGCACTTGCCCCATCCGTACCGTTGGT
>NZ_FZNV01000001.1:337500-1196437 GCF_900188415.1 Maribacter sedimenticola
CCGTTTGCGCCATCGTTTCCGTCCGCACCCTGTAGGCTCGATAGCCAATCCGATTCCGTGCCGGTGTAGCCGTCCGCTATGGCAATTTCGTATGCACTAGCCCCATCTGCACCGTTGGTTCCAGCGGCACCCTGTAGGCTCGATAGCCAATCCGATTCCGTACCGGTATAGCCGTCCGCTACGGCAATTTCATATGCGCTAGCTCCATCCGTACCGTTGGTTCCATCGTTTCCGGCCGCACCCTGTAGGCTCGATAGCCAATCCGATTCCGTACCGGTGTATCCGTCCGCTACCGCAACTTCGTATGCGCTAGCTCCATCTGTACCCTTAAAGTTAGCAGTTGTAAAAGTTGAATTGTCCGTGTAAGTAATGGTTATGGTACCGTCATTATTATCTGTTGTAGAAGAAATACCAAGACCGTCATTACCAGGTAATCCTTGCTCCCCTCTTAGTTCCGTAAAATTTGGGGAAGTAAAGTTCGTGCCATCGGGGCCATTTATAGTGAAAGAGCCGTCCTCATTATCTATTATTGATAGTGAGCCAGATGTAGTATTACAAAGATTTTGCCACGAAGTTCCATTATATTGAAAAACGCATTGTGCATCTGTATTATATATTAAAGCTCCGTTAAGAGGGTTTATCTCATTCATTTGGGCCGTAGTTACCCGTGTAAGCACCAATGCTTTGGTAGTACTTTCCAATTCAAGAATTGATGCGTTGTCAATAGTACTTGCATTATCACCAATTTTCATTTGTGCAAAGGCACATGTAGAGATTGTAAAAGAAGCAATAAGTAAAAAGTAGGTTTTTGTAAAATTCATAGCCGTATTAAATTGATTGGCTAAGAAAGTCATTACGATTATTTCGTATTAATTTTTGTTGTGATTTGTAAGAAAATAACTATATGATAAGAGAAAGTTGTTGTAGGAAATTACGTGTATATTTTACAGTTATTCATTGATTTATAGAAGTTTAATCATCAATGGAGGCGAATAGCATTTGTTTAAATTTCCAACCGGTAACATCATTGACAGGTCCTCTAGTTTGTTTCATAATGATGCCAATAACATTCTCTTTTGGGTCCGCGAAATATTGGGTGTTAAAATAACCTCCCCATTCAAAAGTACCCGCACTACCTAACCCACCTTCTATTTCACCTTTTTCATTTACGAGAGAGAAAGCTAAACCGTGATGCTTGGGCCCGTTCCAAATTGTTCCTATTTGGTTTCCTAATATGCTTCTAACAGTAGTACGACTCAGTAATCTTATACCGTTGTATTCTCCGTTGTTAAGATACATTTGTAAGAATTTTGCATAATCCTTGGCAGTACTTGAAAGACCAGCTCCCCCAGAAAAAAATGTTTTTGACCCCTTAATAGGATAATCCGTATCATAAAATGTGACAGGATATTTTATCCATTGATCGTTTTCTTTTTTTTGTACGGTAACCAATCTATTATAGTTTTTCTTTGGTTGATAAAACCATGTATCATCCATATTCAAGGGTTCAAAAATTCTAGTCCTCAAAAATTCATCAAATGGCATTCCGGAAATAATTTCTATAAAATAACCAAGGACATCCAGTCCTTCACTATAGGTAAAAGCTTCCCCTGGTTCATGATGTAGAGGTAATTTCGCTAATTTTTTTACGCTTTCCTCAATGGTTATGTTCTTTGTGGTAAATAGATCGGTTATACCGGCGTTGGCATAAATTTTCTTAAAACGTGGGTCTCCATCAATTTCTCCATAACCAATACCGGATGTATGGGTGAGTAAATCTCTTATGGTAATTTGGTTTTTTGCCGGTTTGGTCGTGTAAGTTCCATCTTTTTCATTGTAAGTATCCAGTACTGTTGCTTCTCCAAATTCTGGTATGTATTTGGATATGTTATCATCTAACTGAAATTTTCCTTCTTCCCAAAGCATCATTACAGCAGTAGAAGTAATGGCCTTAGTTTGAGAGGCGATACGAAAAATGGCATCTTTTTCCATTTTAACGTTCTTCTCATTATTGGCCATGCCATATGCCTTATGATATACAATCTTTCCGTTTCTTGCAATTAAGGCAACTGCTCCAGGAATATTGCCTTGGTTGACTTCCGTAGATATCATTGAATCTATTTTATTCAAACGTTCGGGCGACATACCTACCTCTTGTGGAGATGCATGCTCCAACACGGGAAATTTTAGTGCAGAAGGTGTCTGGGCAAAACTCACGCTAATGGTGAATAGGAAATAAATTAAAGAATAGAATTTCATTTGTACGGATTTAGTTGCTAGACTAAAGTACTGAATGTTTCAATAATTTGTGTGCTTATCACATTTGTATATCAAATAGTTAATTTACGCTTTTATCGATCAAGGAAAAGAAATCCTTGAATGGTAAATTTTTCTTCACCCACCTCCACTAAATAAAAATATATGCCCTCTGGTAGTCCTTTGGTTCTGCTTATGGCCGGAATGGTAAAACCTGCTTCCCCAAAAAATTCATTTGTATAATTTTCTTGTTCAAAAACCTTAAGCCCGTTACGGTCAAAAATCAGTAATCTGTTTGTTTTAAATTCGGCTAATTCCGGAATAAATAGAAAATCGTTGATACCGTCGCCATTTGGGGTAACCAAATAATGGTATCCCTTATGGGAAATTGCTGTATTTCCTGGTGTTATGCCGAAAGTAATTGCACTATAATGGTCAGGAACGAACTCATAAGAAGTTATTATCCCTTGGTCAAGGGTACCGGTTCGATCTAGCGCTCCTAAGGATTGCCATAAATTCAATTCTTTATTGAAACCAACAATGGTTAGGTTGTCCAGATTATTGGTCATCATACTTATAGCGCTCCTTTCGTCCCAACTTATCGTAATGATTGCGGAATCGTTACCTTCTAAAACCCAATATTCATTTTCGCTAATTTGCGCTATACCGGTTTGTCCTTGATCAATAAAGGGATAATACCAAGTGCTGTTTTCAAAAAGATAGGCACTTTTATAGGTTGTGGTAGTGCTATTGGTTTTAAGACCCAATGGGCGCAAATAAAATTCGTCCCCTATAGGAAAAAGAAAATTCTGTTGACCGTATACGGAAACAAAGCCATTTACTTTTGAAAAATTAGATTCTCCATTATAGAACGAATCCGTGGTTAAGCTTAAATCTGGAGAACTAGTTGATTTTGAACTTATAAAATCTCCATATATAAAATTTATGTTATGGTTGACCTGAACCGGTACTTGGAGTAATACACCTTGGTCATTATTGATCTCTATATCATGGAATGAAAGAGGGGTTGTACCGTAAATTGTATTCAAGTTTAATCCATAAAAACCGGCTAACCCATTGGTATTATTAAAATTACCGTCATTTTTTAAATTTGAATAAAAACCAATTTGACCTTTTTCATGAATTTTAAGGTCACCAATATTTCTTATATTCTGTGCATAGGTATACTGTAGAAATAATATATATAGAGTAAACAACGGTAGTATCTTCATGATGTCAAAAATCCATTATGCTGAAATAGCAGGTCCGATCTATATAATTATCTGAAGGAAAAGTTCCGCCAATTTCCTCTATGATGGCAATACTGAAGGTGGTGGTCGTTTGTGATGTTACAAATATATTGATGTCACGGGTGCCAGATTCAAAAACACTTAATTGAATAGGATAGTTTGCAGTTGATCGCGTCGTAGACATTGTAAAGGTATATCTACCCACCCCGTTTTTCACTGCACTGCTAATACCAATGGACATTATGGAATTTGTTGAAGGTATTAAAGTGCCATATGCTTTTATGGGATTGTTGAAATAAGCACCTCCGTCTGTACCCGTTGAAATACTATTATTGGCATTTGTGCTGATTACATTGACAGATTGTGTGGCACCGTTCTCACTATTGTGGGTTATTACTCCTGTGGTGTTATTTTGGGAAATTGTGGTCTGTGTTTCCAGATCGGTAATAGGAAGCTGTCCTAAGTTACCATCACTATCCGTAATGACTATATTGTCCGTATTGGAACCTGGACCTAAGGAACGCACCCTAAGATCTCCGTTTATATCCATTTTAGAAGTGGCCGTAGCTACGCCTACGCCAACATTGCCATTTACGTTTATAGAAAGATTTGCCGTACCGCCAGTACTTCCGGATCCGTTTAGGTCACTATAAAAGTTTATAGGTGCGTTATTTGTGGCCATACGAATTGCATCTCCTGAGATATTGCTATATAACCCAAGGTCATTGGTCGTAGTAATTGCAGTGCCGCCTTTCTGTATAACTCCATTGGTAATATTTATTCTACCGCTTATATCCATCTCCTGTATGGGGGAGTCAGTACCTATGCCCACTCTATTGTCATTACCGCTGATCACTAAAGTATTTGCATCAAAATTTAGGTCAAAATTATTTTGGGTAACCGCCCTATTGCCAAAAAGACTACCGTCATCCGTATATAAATTGGTGGCAGTACCTGATGCCAATTCCGCTAGTGCATCTTCTACGTTTGTTGCAGTAAAATTATTTAAACTGTCATCTATGGAAATTTCATCTGCATCCTGCAATTCATTGGTAGCACTTAGATCGTTATCCGCTGTAATGTGGTTGTTGATCAAAGTTGTATTGGCGGTTATATCCGCAGATTCTTCCAACGAGGATAAATCTGCAGAGAAATTTGTGGCACCTTCCGCAACAGTTAAGTCCGTACCATCAAAACTTACACCGGTGATGTCATCATCTCCAACGGCTGCAATTTCGTTATCCACATATGTTTTAACGGCAAGTTCGGTAGGGAATTTCGTGTTGGTAGCATCGGATAAAGAGCTATCGGTAGATTTGTTTTCGCTATCCTCCTTCTTGTTCAAGGCATCCAGGTTTATGGTGAGCCATGAAGTACCGTCATATATTTTTGTGACCTCGGCACTGGTATCAAACCAAATATCATTTAACAACGGTCCTGTAGGTGCAGTGGCAGAAGTGGTTACCACGGTATTTCTTACCAAGACCCTTGTACCTTTATGGTTAATGACCTCTTCTTCTTGCGCATACATGCCCACCTGGACAAAATATAGTAGGAACAGGGCAAAGAATCGATATTTAGTACCTTTTGTGAAAATTGTGTGAACGTTAAATGTGTATACTGGTTTTTTAAGGGCCCCGTTCCTGCATACTTTAATAAATGAGTATGTTGAGTTCATAAGTTAAATTAAAATGGAACGGGGTAGTAGATAATTGTAAAACACTATTTTACATATTGCACCTCTATTGTATCACCGGCATAAACAGCCCAGTCATTTGGACTTGTGGTATTTGGAACTAAAGTCACCGTGGATGCAGCCACCGTATAATCAACATTGGCAATTAATTTTGCGCCATTTCTGTATACCCAAACTTGGCTGAAAGTAGGTAAAACCGGACTTCCGGTCAAAGGATATGCTACCTGTGCGGCCGTTGCGGTAAAATTTTCCTGTCCGCTTTGAAGCAAATCAGTTGCCAATAATTTCTTGACCGCCCCTGTGGCCTCGTCCCTAACCAAGAGCGTATACCCTGTACCCGTACCATGGTCAGAAGCTGTAGTAGCATCTGTAGAAGGAGTCTCGGTAGAAATCAATTCAATACCGTCCAACCCAAATACATTACCGTCAACATCTATAAAAGTATCATTGGTCAATGTACCGCCTAATTGCCAAGTAGTAGTAGTAACATCATTTGTAGTATTGGAAAGCATGGTAATGCCATTCTGCGTTTGTAAATATTTAATGGTTCCTTTGTTGTCAATAACTCTGACCGCCCCTGCCGTAGTGGTAGTTCCGGGAACTACATCACTTTGTTTTGTGACATCACCTGTAGTTTGTTGTGCGTTCAATGTGGCACCTGCAAACATGATTAGGCCAACGGCCAAACCTTTGAAAATGTTAGTTAAATTTTTTGAAATCATGATTTTTAATTTTTGGGTTATTAAAGTTTATTATAAAATTTGTACAATACGTATGTTATCATTTTGATAGCATATAATTTCATTTTCCAATTCTATGGTTGTGGAATCAATAGCTCTAAATGCAATCCTAATACCATTTCTGTAGACCGATATTTTTTTATCGTCCACTATTGGTGCTGGAGTATTAAAGCGGGTTTGACCGTTGCTGGCAACTATTATAATCTGTTCTTGCTGGCTTAATCCGTCTGCCCCTGCAGGACCTTCTGGACCCGTATCTCCTTTTTCTCCTTTTGGACCCGTTAAATTGGGGGAAGTAAACACGCTTTCATTGCCATTGTTAATGGTAAAACTTCCATCTTCATTGTCAATGAAGGAAAAGGTGCGTAAACTGCTGTCGCAAAGATTGATCCATTTATTTCCGTCATAGGAATGAATACAACCTGTGTCAATATTATAGGCCATACCACCTGGTAATGGTGCTATACTCATCATTTGGTCATTGGTTAACCGGCTTAGTACAAGTACTTTATTGGTACTCTCCAATTCTAATAGAGATGTATTTGCTATTGCATCAATATTGTCCCCAATTTTAACTTGGGTAAAACCATATGATACAAGCAACATGGTGAGTGCTGTTAGAATGTAAGTTTTGTTTGATTTCATAGCTCAAAGCATTCTGAGAGCTAAATACCTTATAATGGTTAATTATTTAAAATTAATGTTGTGAATTGTAGGAAAATATTACTGAAATACTACAAATTTGTGGTAAGAAAATACTTATAAAAAATAAATTAAAATTTATGTATAGTTCTTATTTAAAGTAGTTTATATCTATTTAAAAATCTATAATATTTAATGGAATATTAGGGTAATCTCATGTACAATGAGATTTTTGGAGGTTTAAAAAGCAAACATGACTGAAGATTTAATTTTAATTCTTCAGTCATGAAATTTTGTAAGAAATTATAAATTAGTAGATAGCTTTTTGCTAGAAATTAATGGTCACACCCATTTGGCCCGGTCCAAAATTTAGATTCCAACTTACCATTTTGTTTTGGTCGTTGTATTTCTCATCATATTTTTTATCCAAATATTTATCAATGGATTCTACGGTAGCAATACTTATTGCAAAAGCAAAAACCATATCGCTTAACCAATGTTGTCCATCCCAAACACGTGAAATGCCCGGTATGGCACCAATGGTATAAATTCCCGCTTTTATCCAAGGGTTTTTAAATTGCTTACCAATGGCATATGCATTCGTAAATGCCAGCAAAGCATGACCAGAAGGAAATGAATGGAAATTTCTGCTGGGGTTAAATGGGTCAAATGTATCTTTTCCTAAATTGGCTACAGGTCTTGCCCTGCCCACCACGGATTTTAATACTTGTTGTAAAAGTCCTGCGGAAGAAGCGGACGAAATCAACAATACCCCGGTTCTTCTTAGTTTTTCATTCTTTGTAATCAATCCGGTAAAATATACTCCTGATGTTGCTAAGTAATTGTTTTCAGGACTACCATATAACTCACCGTAATCCCTAATAAACTGTGGTATACCTTCCCTGTTGTTCCTAATGAACCTAGATGTGTTGTCATCGGCCAAATATACCAAGCCCGTACCGCCAACGACCGCACCAAATTGGGCCCATTGTTTTCCTTGCCAATGTATTGGACGGGTATAGCTATGTCCAACTCCCATAAACATATTACCTACGTCATAGGTAAACATTTTCCAGCGTGTATCAATGGTATCGTTTTTTGTGTTTTGGGCAGGTAAATATGAACAACATATTAAGTTTAATAGAATTACGAGCTTTTTCATGCCGTAAATTTAAACTTATAGCCTATTTAATAATAATCTGAATGAATAAATATTAGATTGTAAAGGTTAGTTCTGTTAAAAATACAAGGATTGCGCAACTTTAAACGTATTGGCATGCGCATTTACTATTCTTTTTATTTCTGGGGAATAACCACCGCCCATACTACATTGCACAGGAAGATTTAAGTGCTTACAGGTTCCCAATACATATTCATCTCGCTTTTTGCAACCCTCCATTGTTAATCCTAATGTGCCCAATTTATCTGTTTCCAACACATCTACGCCACAGAGATAGAAAACAAAATCGGGTTGTACATGGGTAATTAAATTAGGTAAGGTTTCCTCAAGGATGTTTAGGTAACTAGTGTCATTGGTACCTTTAGGTAACGGAATATCCAAATCCGATATTTCTTTTTTGAACGGATAGTTTCCCGCGCCATGCATGGAAAAGGTAAAAACAGATGCATTATCCTTAAAAATTTCCGCCGTTCCGTTTCCTTGGTGGACATCCAAATCTACGATGAGTATTTTTTTTGCAAGTTTTTGGTCCAATAGATATTTTGCCCCGATTGCTTGATCGTTAAGCATACAAAAGGCTTCTCCATGGTCACTGTAAGCATGGTGTGTTCCACCGGCTATGTTCATGGCAATACCATTTTTTAATGCATATTCACAACCCTTTAAGGTACCATCTGCAATAATTCGTTCTCTTTCCACTAAATCTTCAGAAAGCGGAAAACCAATTTTTCTTGCCGCTTTAGCCCCTATTTTTAAATTCAGGAGGTCATAAAAATATTCTGCATCATGTACGGCAACAATATATTTGTCATTGGGCAATTCAGGTTCAAAAAAATTATCTTTCGTACAGGTGCCCTCATAAATAAGCTGTTGCGGTAATAACTCATATTTCATCATGGGAAAGCGATGCCCTTCCGGTAACGGATGTTTATAAATAGGGTGATAGGCTATTTTTAGCATATCAATATTAATTATGCAATTTTAATTGAATGCGCTTTCTCTGTACATCAACATCGAGCACTTTTACAATTATTTGTTGATGAAGATGAACATGTTCGTTTACATCCTTAACAAATGAATCCGATAGATTGCTTACGTGGATCAAACCACTTTCCTTGATTCCTATATCTACAAAACAACCAAAGTTGGTAATATTGTTTACAATACCGGGCAGCAATTGACCACTGCGTAAATCCGTGATAGAGGTAATGTTCTGGTCAAAAGTAAAGACCTTTGCCTTTTCCCTTCTGTCCAAACCTGGTTTTTCCAATTCTGAGCGGATATCCTTTAGTGTTGGCAGACCCACATCATTGGTGCAATATTTTGCTAAATCTATCTCTTTCAATACCGATTTGTTGCCAATTAAAGTTGCAATTTCAGTATTGTTGTCCAAGGCCATTTTTTTAACGATACCATAACTTTCTGGGTGTACGGCAGAATCGTCCAACGGATTTTCCGCATTTTTAATTCTTAGGAAAGCAGCGCCCTGTTCAAAGGCCTTGCCTCCTAATCTTGGTACATCCAGTATTTCCTGCCTACTTTTAAAGGCACCCTTTTCCTTTCTTTGCGCAACAATATTCTCTGCAAGTTTTGCACCTATTCCAGATACATAGCTTAACAATGGTACACTGGCAGTGTTAATGTTAACTCCTACCATATTAACGCAACTTTCTACAACCATATCCAATGAGGTCTTTAATTTTGTTTGGTCCACATCATGTTGGTACTGACCTACACCAATAGATTTTGGGTCTATCTTTACCAGTTCCGCCAATGGATCCGCCAACCGTCTACCTATGGATACCGCTCCACGTACGGTAACATCGTAATTTGGAAATTCTTCACGTGCAATTTTAGATGCGGAATAAATAGATGCACCTGCCTCGCTCACCACAAATACTTCAACAGGATTATTGAAAATAACTTTTTTGACCAATTGTTCCGTTTCTCTGGATGCCGTACCGTTACCTATGGCAATAGCCTCAATTTTATAGGCATTTGCCAAGGAGCTTAACTTTTTAACGGCACCGGTAAAGTCATTTTGTGGCGCATGTGGATAAATAGTCTCATTATGTACCAAGTTTCCGTTTTCGTCCAAGCATACCAGTTTGCAACCGGTCCTAAAACCTGGATCAATGGCCAATATACGTTTTTCGCCCAGGGGTGCCCCCAATAATAATTGTCTAAGATTATTGGAGAAAACGGTAATGGCGGCATCATCTGCTTTTTCCTTTGCTGCTTTTAAGAGTTCATTGGTCAAGGAGGGGAAAAGCAATCGTTTATAAGCATCATCTATGGAAAGATCAATTTGCTGACCACATTCATTGTTCGTTTTTATGATCCTGTTCTTAATGCGATCAATGAGACGCTCGTCATCCAGTGTAATTTTGACCCTAATAAATTTTTCCGATTCTGCGCGGAGTATTGCCAAAAGCCTATGAGACGGACATTTGTTCAAAGGCTCGCTCCAATCAAAATAATCACGATATTTCTGAGCCTTTTCTTCCTCTTTTTTTGTGGAGATTACTTTGGTGGTAATTTGGGCGAACCTAGCTAATTGTGATCTTATGGCATTTCTGACATCTGTACGTTCATTGATCCATTCTGCTATAATATGCCGCGCCCCTTCCAATGCATCGTCCTCATTTTTAATTACTGCACTTAGGTATTTTGATGCCGTAAATTCAATAACATCTTGGCGTTGCGCCATAATGATTTTCGCCAAAGGTTCCAATCCGTTTTTACGGGCAACTTCTGCTTTGGTCTTTTTACTCTTTTTATATGGTAGATAGAGATCTTCCAATGATGTAAGATCTTCGGCATTTTCAAAATTTTGTTGTAGGGCGGTAGTCAAGACCCCTTGTTCATCAACTGCTTTTATAATCGCTTTTTTACGTTTTTCAAGAGTCTCATATTGTTCCTTTAATTGAACAATGGTGCCTACCTGAACTTCATCTAAATTACCGGTGCGTTCCTTTCTGTACCGTGAAATGAAAGGTATGGTGCAGTCGGCATTTAAAAGTTCGATCGTGTTTTCTATTCCTTTTTTGGGGAGTTGGGTATGTTTTTCAATGTAGGTTAATAACTGCATATGGGCTATAATTAAAGCCTTTAAAAATACCCATTATTAGGTATTGAAATCAAGGCATTCCTATTATTTATTTGTAGGACCTGCCCCCGGTGTGTGTTTTTCTTTCCCCCTTAGGTACACAAAATATTTTTGAACTGGCAACCATTGCCGCAACCACTTTTTTAATTAAACCAAAAAACACTGTATTATGAAAATCAAGGTATGTACAATTTTTTTTACACTATTGCTCGCATTGGGCTGTAGTAAAAGCGATGACACCGTAGAACCAGACAAGCCCATTCAAAAAGACCCGCCTAAGGAAGAACCTGCCATTGAGGTGCTGACCGGAAAATTCATAGATGGCGAAGTTGGGGGTCTAACTTTTACAACCGCTACCCAGTCAGGTATTACCAATGAAAAAGGAGAATTCACCTATGTTTCCGGAGAAGAGGTTACTTTTAAAGTAGGGGGTATTATTCTAGGAAAAGTCCTGGGGCAAGAACTGGTTTCACCTGTTACCTTAGCACAGGAGATAGATGCAGATGCTACCATTGCAAGCCCTATGGCTAAAAATATTGCCGCATTTTTACAAACCTTGGACGAGGATCAAAATCATGATAACGGTATTGAAATAACTGCTGATGTGGTCAGTGCGATCGGTGTACAAAGTTTGGATTTTTCAGGATCTATTTCCTCGTCATTGGCAGATATGGTCATCAACATTTCCAAGCAGACCGGTAAAATGTTCAATATTGTGTACCCTGAACAAGCGGCTGAAAATATGGCCAATGCACTTGATATGGAATATACACCTGTTCCAAATTTATCCCTTAGCCAATTATTGCCCTTGCTACAGTCCCTATATGCGGCACAAATTCCGCCATCTGCAGTTTATAAAAATACTATGGACGAAAACGGCCTATTGGTCTCTACGGCAATAACGTTACGATATTCTGGAAGAGTAGTTAGGGAGCTGCAATATCAAAACCATAATGAAAAAGGTCTACCAACTACTATACTTAAAACAGAGGTTGGACCGGGACTAATAACTTCATCGTGGAGTTATCCCATAACCGAAAAAACAGAGGTACAAGAGCTGGTCTATAACGGTATGGACCTAGTTGAGCGTATTAACATTATTGACCCCAACCAAACGGTAGAGCACTATTATGTGATTACGGAACGGAATGATTTGAACCAGGCCGTGGTCTTTAACGAAACGATAAGGGAAAATTTAAATATCTATGTTTCTGAAAAGCAGTTTACACATATTTATGAAACAGGTATGCTTATAACGGAAGAGTTGAAAAGTACCTATACAAGCAATGATGAATTAAATCAATATTCTTCCCTTAGTGAGTATGAAAACACGACTACTTTTGCTTATGATGCACAATTGAACTTCTCCACTTTGGATAGTGAATATTCTAATAATTTCACTTCTCAATATCAAAATGAAGATCCTTATGTCAGTAGTTCAAGTTCAAAACAACATACTGATTTTGTGTATACTCCTGAAAATACCTTAAAGGAAAGAAAATTGACCGGGCAAATTACGTCTAATGACATTTCACAGACTTTGGAGCAAGTGTATCTTTTTGATGCCAATGAACTTTTAACGGAAAGTAGGTACAGTAATAGTTTTGGCAATGAATCTATCTCCTTGTATAATGAAGGATTTCAGATTAGTTATGAAAGCTATTTTGAAGGACTGTTAGATGTTAGGGTTACCTATAACGTAGATGGTTCATTTGAAGAAACCGAATATGTCTATTACGAAAATGGGGAATTGGACTATTCTTATAAACAAACCTGGATGCTTATGCCCGCAGGATATTATGATATTGTCAAAACCGAATATTTTGATGACCAAGGAAATATTACCGAAACGACTGATTCTGAATTTTATGAGGATGGGGGCATCTATACCACTACTTCATATGATGAAAATGGTGAAATTATATGGAAAGACTATTATAATGAAGATGGGTATTGGGTTAAAGAGGAATATTATGAAAATGGACTTCTTGATTATACCTATATTTTTGAATATGATGGTAATGGTTTGCGGACTAAGGCCGAGGGGTACAACGCGCAAAACGTACTTGAGTCCATTTATCAGTACAATGAATTTGGAGGATATAGCTCTATTGAGTTTTTTGACAATGGTGTATTAACGGAATCCTTGGTATATGCTTATGATGACCTTGGTACCCTGACCCAAGTAGAAACATTTGATGCCAATGGCAACCTAGTATACTTTGATAAATATGACCAATATGGGTATTTGGAGTATTATGATTTTTATGAGGATGGTATTTTAATTCTACGCTCTTACTTTAATACGCTGAACCAAAATACAAGGACGGAATATTATGAACAAGGAGAGATCAGCTATTATTACATATTTGCATATGATACCAACGGAATCATAATAACGGTTGAAGGATATTATGGCACCAATGTCTTGTTCAGTATTGAGTATTATGAAAATGGAGATTTGGTACGTATAGATTATTATGATGAAAACGGTAATATCATAGATTCTTATGACCCTTCTGGTAAATCAATGAGCCAATTGGTCAATACCGCATCAAAATACAATGCAAAAGCCAAAACGATCAATACCATAAGGAATCAGGTGGCCAAACATAACAAAATGATAAAATTGCGTAGTGCTAAAATTCTACATGATAAACATGAAGGTACTACCGTAAAAAAGATTGTTAAATCTAAATATGCCGTTAAGGACAAGGCAAGATTATAGCGCTTTAGAATATTTTATCTAATACACAAAAACCCCTTGGCGATTAGTCGCCAAGGGGTTTTTTGTCTTGAAGTTTTTTTAGTTTATACCCAGACCATTGGATACCCCATCCTCGTCAGGATTTACAAATACCAATTTTCCTTCGTTATTTTCCGTCATCAAAATCATGCCTTCACTCTCTACACCGCGAAGTGCACGAGGAGCCAAATTGATTAAAACAGTTACTTTTTTACCTACAATTTCTTCTGGTGTAAAACTTTCTGCAATACCAGAAACAATTGTTCTTACATCTAAACCGGTGTCTACCTTAAGGACCAAAAGCTTTTTGGCCTTGGCCATTTTTTCAGCTTCGATAATGGTTCCTACACGCATATCCAATTTTGAAAAATCATCGAAGGTAATCGTTTCTTTTTGTGGCATTAGTTTCTTGTTTTCGTTTTCGTTCGCTTTTTTGGTGGCCTCCAATTTGTCCAATTGTGCCTGTATTTCACTATCCTCAATTTTTCTGAAAAGCAATTCTGCCTGATGTATTTGATGCTTTGGTCGTAGCAAATCGTTTTCACCGGAAACATCGTTCCAACCAATACTTCCACTTTGCTCAGTCTCGGATGTTGAAGTTAAATTTAAAATATTCCTTAACTTTCTAGCGGTAAATGGCAAAAATGGTTCACTTAAAATAGCTATCCCTGCTGCTATTTGTAGCGCCACGTTCATAATTGTCTTAACACGTTCTTCATCTTGCTTAATGACTTTCCATGGCTCTGCATCGGCTAAGTACTTATTGCCCAAGCGTGCCAAGTTCATAAGTTCTTGTCCTGCTTCCCTAAAACGATAACGTTCAATGGAGCTTGCTATTGATCCTGGAAATTTACGAAGCTGTTCTAGTGTTTCTAAATCAACATTGGAGAAGGCGCCAGCAGCGGGCACTTGTCCATCATAGTATTTATTGGTCAATACTACTACACGGTTAATGAAATTTCCTAAAATGGCTACTAATTCATTATTGTTCCTTGCTTGAAAATCTTTCCACGTAAAGTCATTGTCCTTCGTCTCGGGAGCGTTTGCGGTCAGGGTATAACGCAATGAATCTTGTAACTCCGGAAAATCAATTAAATATTCATGTAACCAAACCGCCCAGTTTTTGGACGTGGACAATTTGTTCCCTTCAAGATTTAGAAACTCGTTTGCAGGCACATTATCCGGTAAAATATAACTACCCTCTGCCTTTAACATGGAAGGAAATATAATACAGTGAAACACAATGTTGTCCTTTCCGATAAAGTGCACCAATTTGGTATTCTTGTCTTTCCAATAAGGCTCCCAATCCTTGCCTTCACGCGCTGCCCATTCCTTTGTAGAGGATATATACCCTATAGGAGCATCAAACCATACATATAATACTTTACCTTCACCACCTTCCACAGGTACTGGAATACCCCAATCCAAATCCCTAGTTACCGCCCTTGGTTCCAGCCCGCCGTCTACCCAAGATTTACACTGCCCATATACATTGGGTTTCCAGTCATCTTTATGACCTTTAAGAATCCACTCCCTTAAAAAATCCTCGTAACGGTCTAAAGGTAAAAACCAGTGTTTGGTTTCCTTAGTGGTGGGTACTGTTCCGGTAATGGTAGATTTTGGATGAATCAGGTCCGTAGCGTTTAAACTTGACCCGCAATTTTCACATTGGTCCCCATATGCCTCCTCATTGCCACATTTTGGACAGGTACCAATTACAAAACGGTCCGCCAAAAATTGTTGTGCCTCTTCATCATAAAGTTGTGCCGTGGTCTCTTCTATGAAATCTCCTTTTTCATAAAGATTGACAAAAAATTCAGATGCCGTTTCATGATGTACAGGTGCAGAGGTACGTGAATAATTATCAAAAGTAATCCCAAAATCCATGAACGATCGTTTAATGATCGCATGGTATTTATCAATAATATCCTTTGGGGTTACCCCTTCCTTTTTGGCTTTCATGGAGATGGCCACACCATGCTCATCGCTTCCACAAACAAAGGCCACATCTTTACCTATTAAGCGAAGGTAACGGGCATAAATATCTGCCGGCACATATACACCTGCCAAATGGCCAATATGTATGGGTCCATTGGTATAGGGCAATGCTGCGGTAATGGTATATCTAGAGGGTGATTCTATCTTGGACATCAAAAATAAATTAAGCTGCAAAAATACTGAATTTGATGCGAGATTTACCAAATTCTTGTCAATTGTAAGTTGATGTGTTTCATAAAATAAGTACCTGCAACCTCCATAATTATACGAAAGCCCAGATTTAACGGTTGTATTATAAAGGATTGTATAATAAAGTAATTGGACATGAGTACAGGAAAACCTACAAAACTGATTTTAGACAAAGATTTTAAATTAGCAGGAACTGCTAAGGACAAAAAGGATATTACCTTGGTACACAAGGATAAAAACCATAGGGTAAAAAAGGAACTATCTTTCCAAGCAGGAAAAAAGAAATCTAAATTGGCATAAAAAAATTGCCCGATGCATTATCAATGTCATCGGGCAATTTTAATGTTTGGGAAACAGTTTAAGCTACCATCACCGATTTGCTCATTTTTTGATTTTGTACACTTATACGATAAATGTACTTACCGGTTGACAGTTGTTCGGGCATGCGCTCTCGTATATTGATTTCGGTAGAACCTTCAAACATCATTTCATTAAAAACGGTGCCTACGTTCTGACCTAGAATGTTATATAATTGAATATCCACATGGGCGGAAAAAGGCATTTCCAAATAAATATGCGGGGTACTGTCCGTAGGGTAAAAAGGTTTATGTACCACTGCATTCAATAAATCTGGATTAAAAGGGGTCTCCGCATCCTCATCTGGACGTACCGGTGGGGTAACTTCCCCATCACTATACGCTATATCTGGAAAGGGTTCGCCACTACAACTAAAGCCTAAATTTACAGGTACATAAGGTTTGTAATTCAATAAATGTGCCTGTACCAATGGTATGTCCACACACAACCATTCTGCAAGAACCGTTGCGTACAAATCCCTAAAATCCATCGTATACTCTAGGTTACCACGACCGTCCGGGTCATCTAAGGTAGGGTGGTCGCCCACAAATGCGCTACCGTTAAGACCAGAGCCAAAAAACAGGGTAGGAGAGGCCTTTCCATGATCAGTACCATTTGAACCATTTTCAAAAATCCTACGTCCAAATTCAGAGAATGTCATGCTCAATACCTTATTGTCCTGTTGGGTAAAAGCTAAATCTTCATAAAAATTGTTTACTGCAACGGATAGTGTTGTCATTAGACGGGCATGAGCTTCCGGTTGGTTGCCGTGGGTGTCAAAACCACCCATGCTAATCATATATACCTTGGTACCCAGATTTCCTTTGATCAAACGGGCCAACAAGGCCATTTGTCTTGCAAAGCCATTATCCTGGTATTCTACCTGATTTTGTCCACGCTCATATGCTTCATGGATAATACCGGAATATTCATACGTAGTGTTGGCTACCCCCCTTAAAAATTTAAGTTGATCACCATACATACAATTGTTGAATAGATTGTCCTCCAGACCATAGACCACACCAGATTCCGCAATTTCTTCCAATTGGTCTATGTTTGAGGTTACAAAGGCGTAATTGGTTTCATCTCCTTGAAAGACCAAACTACCAAATTGACCAATTTGAATGGCTGCTGGTGCTGCTGGCGGATTTATAAGATAATCTGGGTAGATGCTTTCAAAATGTCTGCCCATCCAACCGGTTGTTTCACCGCTAAAGCCTGTTGTATTAATATCGGTATTTGCAAAAATATCCGAACCTGTAAAGTGCGATAAACTTTGGCCTTCATAACCCACACCGTGTACGGCCTTGAACTGTCCTTCCTGCCACATGGGGGCAAGTGCGTTCATATATGAAGGTACCCCAAACTCATCGGTAAGTTTCAGGACCTTACTTTCCGGCACGTAAATGTTTGGCCTGGCATTGGCATAACTGTCATATTGCTCTAAAGGTATTATGGTGCTAAGACCGTCATTACCCCCAGAAAGGCGAATCAATATTAAAATGTTGTCGGTTTCTGCCGCCGCTATACCTGCTGAAAGTGGGGAAGGGGAAGAAGCGGTCAACATATTGGCACCTAACATCATTGAACCTGAACCGGCAATACCCATTGCCTGTAAAAAGGAACGTCTGCTCCAGGTTTTGTGTTCGTCATCATGGCCTTCATGTTGAAGACCTTTATGTGGAGAGTGATGTGAATTGCACATAGTTGTAGGTGTTATTTTAATTGAAACTCGGGTTGTCTTGCTAAATACTGTAGTAATAGATATACTTGAAAAGGGGCTTGTGGCCATGTGGCCAAGGTCCAGGATTCTTGGTTTCCCCCTTCATAATACACTTCTTCTATATCACTTCTAAAAATTGCAAATGCTTTTTCGTATTCAGGCTCGTTTAATAATCCTTTTGGTAAAATGAAATCAATAATTGGTCTTGCTACAGCATCAGGATTTGTGCTTGTTAAACCGGCATCGCCAGAAATTTCAAGTCCTAACCTTCTAAATTGTTCATTGTCTGCCATATAAAAACCTTCAATGATACTTTCAATGGTAAGCCAACGCCCGATCATGAAATTGGTATTGATCCATGACCTGTCCCGTTGCCATCCGGCAACATCAAACGGTTCAAAGATTTCTTGGCTTAACAACGCACTATAATTCACCATTTCCGCAACATTGGTATCCGTATACGAAAAATCGGTTTCCTTTAATGTATTGAAATAAAAGTCGATTGGGCTTTTAATGATGACCCCTATAGCTTCATCATCAAAAAAATGCTGACTTTTGAACAATTGCCTTAGGACCGGGGCAATTTCAAAATTGCTTGCCTCAAATGTGGCCGCCATTCCATTTATAATGGTCTGGGCATTATTGGCTTCGTCCCTTGAATCTGGGTGCACAAAAAATTCGTATAGCTTACGGCAAATGAATTCCGCTATTTGGCCTGATCGTTGAGCAAAAAGATTGTCTATGACTTCATCATATCCAAAATTTCCGGTTTGGCCAAATATGGTTTTTGACCCTGCATCATGTCTAGTGGGGTCAAAAGTGACCGGGGAACATCCTATTTCCCCTCGTTCTACATAGCCGCTAAGGGCCCTGGCCGTTTCTATTATGTCTTCTTCGGTATAGGCAATTCCTTCGCCAAGTGTAAAAAGTTCATACAGCTCTCTGGCATAATTTTCATTGGGGTTGTTCCCATTGTTATATACCCCGTCCAAATAATATAACATGGCATTGGTAAGCCCTATTTCATGGACAAAGGTCTTAAAGTTGCCTAAACTGTTGCGTTGTAGGCAATTTATGTACTCATAGAGGTATGCGTTGCAATTGTATACTTCAAGTTCCGTTACAAAATGATTGCTCCAAAAGAAACTAAGTCTATCCCTAAGATTGTTGTTCAATAGGGCATTGGCATAAGTTAGCCTAAACTCCCTCTGTTGTTGATTTCGTAATTGGTTACGGGCCTCATCGTCCTCTGGGTAATTTGCGTTGGTCCAATTTGCCCAAGTTGGGGCAGGTGTGGGAGGCATATTCAAAGCCTGGTCTACTAAATTGTCGACAACATTACCGGCACTTTGACCAATGGTTTGATTTATAGTAGATACCGAGGCACTGAAACCCAATCTTCTATATAAGTGCGATGCTCTTATTTGATCTAACGGTGCATTGTATGGAGCAAGAGTAGAAGTATTACAATTAATGAAATATTCCATAATCTTAAATAGGCGTTTGTATTACGTTCGTAGAGTTGGGGCTTCTATGCTAAACGTTTCGAAATTTGCTATAGTATTATAAACTATCTATTTTCGATACTTCGTCTATCAAATAACGATATTATAAGCCAATTTAGCGTTGAAACACCGTTATTTTCGATGAATTACACATTTTTGCAACAATATTATGGGGAAACATAATGAATTTGGAAAGGAAGGTGAGGAAATAGCGGTAGAACATCTTACCAAGAAAGGGTATAACATTCTATATAGAAATTACAGATACCTCCAAGCTGAAATTGATATTATTGCCAAAAAAAATGATGATCTCGCCATCGTTGAGGTCAGGTCCCGACGGTCTGACTATATTGAACCAATAGCCGAAACCGTTACCCCTAAGAAAATAAAACTTTTGGTTATGGCGGCAAATCATTATGTAACGGAGAACGATTTAGATCTTAATGTACGCTTTGATATCATTACCATTTTAAAAAATAAGATGCGTTTTGAGCTTGAACACCTAGAGTCCGCATTTTACCATTTTTAGGTAATAGACTGGTTAAGTAGATTTTATATAAAAACATTTTGTTTTATTTATAACAAGTTGTTATATTTGCACTATAACAGCAACCAAACAACAAAATGAAGACAATATCATCAGTCGTAGAAGAGTATATTAAAAAGAAACCATTTTTACAGAGTGCATTGGCTCAAGGAATCATCAACCTTACCTCATTATCACGTATTGTGAAACCGGAAATTGAGCATGAGCTAGGTAAGGATATACGTAACGGTGCTATTGTAATGGCCTTAAAAAGATTGTCCGATGATCTTGAATTTAGGGCAACACATAAAATCTTAAAGGTTTTGAAGAATATTGGTGAAATTACCGTTCGTTCTTCCTTGACCGATTATACATTTTTGGCATCGGATAAAATATTGGTACACCAAGCCAAATTGTTGGAAGAAATCAACAATAATCAAGATGTATTCTATACTTCTAGCCGTGGTGTCAATGAAATTAATATCGTGATCAGTAATGTAATGGACAAAACCGTTGAATTATTGTTCAAGGATGAAAAATGCACGCAAAAAGCAGAAGACCTTTCTTCCATAACCGTAAAGCTACCTGCAGAAAATGTATCTGTTCCCGGTATTTATTATTTTATTTTTCAACGTTTGGCATGGGAGGGCATTGTACTTTATGAAGTTATCTCTACTACCAACGAGTTTACGATCTTGGTCAATGATGAACAGGTGGATATGGCCTTTAAAACCATAAAGGATTTAAAGTCGCTCTAATTTTCCAAGAAATCTATTAGTTCCTTATCGGATTCGGGTTTGGCAATAATTCGTTTTTCATTGTCCAGAACAATGTAGGTAGGAGTGCTCTGAATACCAAACGTTTGGGCATATTCACTCTCCCACTTACCTAATGCAATCGCATGGTTGAAATCCGGTAAGGTGGCGGACACTTTTTTCCAGTTGGTATCATTATCTTCCAAGCCGACCGCTATGATTTTTAAGCCATTGAATTTTTTTAGTTCCTTGTGCAGTGCAGGTAATTCCTTTAGACAATGTGAACAGGTACTGCTCCAAAATACAAGAAGGTAGTTTTCTGCCTTATCCTTGGTAGATAAGGAATGCGTTTTACCATTTTTTTGCCAAGATATATCTGGTGATATAGCACCAATCCTTAGTCTAGATGCCATGGTAATTTCATCTACCATGGATTGATTGCCATTGGCAATGGCCAATTTTTTTAAATGATGTTCAAAAATATAATCCGCTACGTTGGACATCGCGTTGACATCAGCTATTTTCCATAACTGGTGCATAGCTTTCACTTGAAAGGATATTGGGGTGGTGTTTATAAAATTGGCGGTTGTTTCTATATTTTTTATCACTTCTTGATCTAAATTTTCCGCACTGTTAATTGTCAAAGGCAAAGCGGAAAAAACATAGCTTGAAAATTTGTCCGTTAAGAAATTGGAACCTTGCAGAATTTTGTCATTGACATTTAAATGATCAAAATGATGAGTTTTTTTATGTTTTAGAAAAAGTTCCAAACTTTCATATTGGCCTGGTATAAATGGTCTATTTGCTTTGATGAAAATATGCGCAATGGTGCCATTGAATTTTTCTTCGTACGTCTTTTGAACGTTGTTCAGGTTTACTGTGAGCGTCTTAAACTTCTCTTTTGAGGTATTTCCGTTCTCATAATACTCCATTAATTGGTCCTGAGCTTCGGTAATTGCGTTAAAATAATTATTGTAGGCCTTATTTTCCTTGGAACTGGTAATGTTAAGTCCCTGATCCAAACTAAAGTTAAAAGTTATTTGTTCCTTTTTATCATATATAATGTCAATATAAAATTCATCTTGCGGTACTGCATAGACTAATCTGTACATGCCCGGTTGCGCAGTTATGGGCATGGTCAAGGTAAAGGCACCTTCCTTAATTGAAGTATCTGTCACATAGCGTTCCCCTCCTGGGGTAAGTTCATAAGCTATAAGCCATTTAAAATCCTTGGCAGGCGAAAAATTACCTGAAATGGTTCCTTGGGCGTTCGTAAACCAAACACCTAACAAAATATATAGAAATAATAATGGTTTCATAACTGGTTAAAAGCAATTAACGGGCCAAAATGTAGTGTTAATACCTTCTTGTGAGATAAAGGCTTATAATGTAAAATTAATAATTGCAGATCAATAGAAATTTATAGAGATTAAATTTATGAAAGGTTGTCTTTTATGGTTGAGCGCTCTATGCCCATATGGTCTAGCGCTTCCATAATCTTAATGATTTCCTTTTCATGTACATAGCCGTCTGCAATTGCTACTTGATCCAGTAGTTGGGCCAAAACCTGTTTTTTATCCAAAGGCATATTGCCCAGTACTCTATAAGCTTCTTCTTTGTTTAAATCCCTTGCTTGACCAATAAAAAAAGCGTTAAAATCAAATCGCTGCATCAGTTCGGTCAATAATCTCATTTCGGCCGGATCTACCTTACTGTCCGCCAAAATAACATAATCTACCATTTTGACCAGGGCCAATTTCTCTTCTCTAGTAAAAGTCATACCATTAATCCGTTTCTTCGCCTATGCCAATATTGATAAATGTTTCTATGATCAGATCCATTTCCTTTTTGTGCACAGATCCATCGGAAATGGCAACTTCATCCAAAATTTCCGCTAGTGCCTTTTTTTGCTCATAGGGAATGTTGTATAGGGTAACAATGGCATTGTCGTAATCCAATTGCTTTGTTCGTTCAATGAAAGCATCATCAAAACCAATTACTTTTTTTAACCTATTAAGTATTTCCAGTTCTGCGGGGTGAACTTTACCATCTGCATTTATAACCTCGTAAATCATCTTTACAAAGGCCGCTTTTACAAACTCTTCAAATTTCATGCGTATGTTTTAAAAGCAGAAAGATAAGTAAAAAGCAAGAATTTATAGGGTTCTAGGCGAACCAATTCATTCAGTTTATAATAACATTGGTCTTTTATTTATTAAACGGATACGGTCCATAAACGGCATCCCTGAATTTTTTGTGCAAACCAATTTGGTCATATGGGAACAGTTGCACAAAAAGTACAGCGGTAAGTTCATTGACGGGGTCTACCCAAAATAAAGTCGATGCCGCACCATCCCAGTAAAATTCACCTACGGTTCCATTATTTTCCTCGGGCGTTTTGGGCGGTGCTACACGAACGGCAAAATCAATTCCAAATCCTACCTGACCTTTTGATGGTAGCCATGAGCGTTCTGTAATACTGTCCGCCAATTGATTGGTTGCCATTAGTTGTACTGTTTCCGGTTTTAATATCCGGACATCATTCAATTGGCCTTCATTGACCAGCATTTGGGCAAAACGCATATAATCGTCCAGGGTAGAGGTGAGCCCGGAGCCACCCCTGGTCAGTGGCCAATGTTCGGTATAATTGTCATAGGTAATAGTATCTTGAACCATTACACCCTCATCTTTCCTAATATAAAGTTTGGCAAAACGTTCCCTATCCTCCTCAGGAATAAAATAGCGTGTCTCTGACATTTTTAACGGATCTAGAATATGGTTGCGGACATACTCACCATAGGGTTTACCAGATATTCTTTCTACCAATAGTGCTTGTACGTCAACGCTTGGTCCATATTCCCATTGGGTGCCGGGTTGAAACCATAATGGAATTTCTCCCATTTTCTGGGCCATTTCCGTAAGGGTATTTTTACGGTTCATGGCATCCGCTTTTTTCATTAGGGAACTTAAGCCCGGTATATCGTTTCTGTTGGGAAAACCTGCGGTATGTCTGGTAATGTCCCTAATAGAAATTTCCCTATGCAAATCTATCGTCTTTATATTGCCATGTTCATCTACCCCGTTATAAACTGTCATGTTAGTAAATTCCGGAATGTATTTTGATATTGGCTCATCTAATTCAAAGAGCCCATCTTCATATAAGGTCATTAATGCCGTACCGGTAATAGGCTTGGTCATGGAGTAGATTTGGACAATTGTATTGCGGTCCATTGGTTTTTTTGTCGCTATATCTGCAAAACCAAAGGCATTGAAATACACTTCTTCCCCATTTTCGAAGATAAGTGCGGAAACGCCGGCTATATTTTTGGTATCCACAAAATGGTTGAGAACCGAATCTATTCTTGCCATTGCCAAAGGAGTAATGATGGCAGCTTCTGTAGGGCTTGTTTTTTTGGGAGCTTCCTTGCAGTTTATAACAAAAAACGGCACTAATAGCAGATAGTATATACCTTTCATAATATGTGGAAATGATGTCTTTTAAATGTACTAAATATAATCCAGTCGATTATCTAACGCGCCAATGCTAAAATCTCATTCCATATTTTACTGCTTACCTTTATGCCCTCTTTCCTGTTCTTTGCTCTTACAGCCAGGGTACGTTCACCGGGATAAAATGTTGCGCCCCCTTTTTTCATGGGGTCCACATCTTTAGTGTAGGCTATGATCTCATTAATAAGTTCTTCCTGAAGCTCCTTATCTGAGAATACACTGGGGTCAATACATAAAAATACTTGTGAAATTGCTGTCTCGCTTCCTTTTTGGCCAATTTTAAAAGTGGAATTTCCTGCGGACAAAAGCGTAGCCAACATATCTAAAATCATGGATAGGGCAGAACCTTTCCAATATCCTACGGGAATTGCTCGGCCAGAGTCAATAATATCCTTTGGGTTTTTGCTTAATTGATCATGGGAATCCCATCCTCCATTAAAAGGTAAGGTTTCATTTTTTAAATGTAAACTTTCCATTTTGCCAAATGAAAATTGGGACATAGCCATATCCAAAACAATATGGCCTTCTTTTCTAGGTATGGCAATTACCAATGGATTATTGCCTATGCGATTATGCTTACCGCCCCAAGCAGGCATGTTTGGGGTGGTATTGGTGAACATTATGGCTATACAGTCCTGGTTTGCCGCTTGCCAACCGTAGGTGCCACCACGCATCCAATGATTGGTATTTCTTAAGGCTACCAATCCCATGCCGTGGTTTTTGGCCAGCGAAATTGCACGTTCCGTGGCAGTAATGGCATTTAGGACACCAGACCCCAAATTACCGTCCCAACGCTCCATACTGCCCATCTCTGCAATTTTTTCTGGAATCGCTTCAATATTTATTAATCCCCTGCGCACATAATCAATAAAAACGGGTATTCTATTGATACCGTGAGATGATATGCCGTCTAACGTGCTTTCCGTATGTATACTGGATAATGTATCTGCTTGCTGTTCCGTAAATGAATATTTAAGAAATACTGATTTTAACATCGTTTGCATTTCTTCCTTGGAAATTAAGACCTCGTTCAAGCCAGTAAATTTTATCTTGGTTACAACAACAAGATACGTAAGTTGAAAGGTCTTTTAAAACAATGGACGATAAAACCTTGTAGTATATATATTTGGCTTAACCGTATGGTTAACATTTAGTCAGTAGTCTATACGCTATTGCCCAATGTTAGCCTTTTTTTGCCTTAATCATTCCTATGGCATTAAATACATGGTTGATTACGTCATTTTCCTTTTCATGGATATAGCCATCGGCCAGGGCTACCTCCTCTAGAATTTGTGCAAGGCTATCTTTTTTGTCCTGGGTCATTTCTTTTAAGATATGTATACTCTGGGCTGTATCTATGGTACGGGCCTGCATTAGAAAATTACTGTCAAAATCTATAATGGACATTAAATTGCTCAATGCAGTGATCTCACCTTGATGTATTTCACCATCTGCAACTATTACGGCATCAATTACGTTGACCATGGCCAACTTTTCAGATAAATCAAAATTCATTAAACTAGTTGTTTTTCTTTTATTTCAAAAGGCTTTAATGCCAAATAGGCACGGTCTACGGACCTTATGTTTTCAAATACCAATAATAAGCGTAAGCCATTACGGGTCTGTTTTTCCTTGATCTTACATTGCTGTGCGTGAGATTGTACGTATTGCAATACTTTTGTAAATGTGCTTGTCTGGTAGAATGCTGATTGCTGGTCGCTTATAAAATACCCGATCATTTTACCTTTCTTCATTACAATTTTTTCCAAACCAATACTATTGGCAATCCATTTTATACGTACGGAATTTAATAGATCTGCCGCTTCGTCCGGTAATTCGCCAAAGCGGTCAACCAATTGCGATTCAAATTTTTGAAGCGCCCCTTCGTCCTTTACTTGGTTTAAGTCTGTGTATAAGGTAAGCCTTTCTGTAATATTATTGATGTAATCATCAGGGAAAAGCAGTTCAAAATCAGTATCTAACTGAGTTTCCTTTACAAATACCTTTTCATGGGGGCCCTCAACTTCATCATATAGGTCTTTAAACTCGTTTTCCTTAAGTTCATCTATAGCTTCCGCCAATATTTTTTGATAGGTCTCAAAGCCGATCTCATTTATAAAACCGCTTTGTTCGCCGCCCAAAAGGTCTCCTGCACCCCTTATTTCCAAATCTTTCATGGCTATATTAAAACCGCTGCCCAATTCCGTAAATTGCTCCAAAGCCTCTATTCGTTTTCTGGCATCGGTAGTCATGACCTCATATGGAGGGGTAATAAAATAGCAGAATGCCTTCTTATTGCCACGCCCTACACGACCGCGCATCTGGTGGAGGTCACTTAGGCCAAAATTATTGGCGTTGTTGATGAAAATGGTATTGGCATTGGTAACGTCCAAGCCACTTTCAACAATAGTGGTGGATACAAGAACGTCAAATTCACTGTTCATAAAGCCCAGCATTAATGCCTCTAGTTTTTTACCGTCCATTTGACCGTGGCCTATGCCCACCTTTGCATCGGGCACCAAACGCTGGATCATTCCCGCAACTTCCTTAATATTTTCAATTCTGTTATGTATAAAGAAAACCTGGCCGCCACGTTCTATCTCATAACTCACGGCATCGCGTATAATTTCCTCATTAAAACGAATGACCTGACTTTCTATTGGATATCTATTTGGTGGTGCCGTAGTTATCGTGGAAAGGTCACGGGCCGCCATAAGACTGAATTGTAGCGTACGGGGAATGGGAGTTGCGGTCAATGTCAAAACATCAACATTTTCTTTTATCGATTTTAATTTGTCCTTGACAGCTACACCAAATTTTTGTTCCTCATCAACAATTAATAGACCTAGATCTTTAAATTTTACGTTTTTATTTACCAGTTGGTGGGTGCCTATGATAATATCCACTTTACCTTCTGATAATTTTTGTAACGTTTCTTTTTTCTCTTTGGCCGTTCTAAACCGGTTTAAATAATCTACCGTAACGGGCATATCCTTCAACCGTTCTGAAAATGTCCTATGGTGTTGAAATGCCAATATAGTGGTCGGTACCAAAACAGCTACTTGTTTGCCGTTATCCACAGCTTTAAAAGCGGCCCTTATGGCAACTTCCGTTTTTCCAAAGCCTACATCCCCACATATTAAACGGTCCATAGGCCGTTCACTTTCCATATCCCTTTTTACATCCTCCGTGGCGGTACTTTGGTCTGGGGTATCCTCATAAATAAAAGAGGCTTCCAGTTCATTTTGTAAATAGCTGTCCGGATTGTACTGGAACCCTTTTTCTAACCTACGTTTTGCATAGACTTTAATAAGGTCAAAGGCAATCTTTTTAACCCGGGTCTTGGTCTTGTCCTTTATCTTTTTCCAAGCGCCGGAGCCTAATTTGTATATTTTTGGCGGAGCACCATCTTTACCGTTGAATTTTGAAATTTTATGTAATGAATGTATACTAACGTACAGAATGTCTCTTTCCCCGTACATAAGTTTGATGGCCTCTTGCTTTTTGCCTTCTACATCTATTTTTTGAAGTCCGCCAAATTTACCGATACCATGATCAATATGGGTAACATAATCCCCAATTTCAAGTTTGTTAAGTTCCTTTAGGGTAATGGCCTGTTTCTTGGCGTACCCATTTTTTACATGGAATTTATGGTAGCGCTCAAATATTTGATGATCCGTATAACAGACCAGTTTCTGGTCATCGTCTACAAAGCCCTGAAATAAGGGAAATACTATGATTTGATAGTGAACTTGCTCATTGACTTCCTCAAAAATATCATGAAAGCGTTTTGCCTGTTGTTCGCTTGCACAGAAGATGTAATTGGTATACCCCTGTTCACGATAATTGTTCAGGTTTTCAATAAGCAGATCAAACTTTTTGTTGAACGAGGGTTGGGGTTTTGTGTGGTAGGCTATGATACCGGCATCATCTTTTTTGGCATCCATGGTTATACAGGTAAACTCTGCTAGATGCTTTTTAAACTCAGCACCGCCCATAAACAATTCTTCTGGTTGGGCATGTTTTATGTCTGTGGATAGTTTGGTAAATGCCTCTTTTGCTTTTTCAAAAAAATCATCTAAACGACCGTATAAAAAATCGGTGTTTTTGGAAAATACCAATGTTTTGGAAGCCACATAGGATAAAAAGCTTTGCCTTTTCTCGGTCAAAAACTTATTGGCCATATTTGGAACCACGGTAATTGATTTTACCTTTTCCTTGGATAGCTGTGTTTCTACGTCAAATGTTCTAATGCTGTCGATCTCATCGCCAAAAAACTCTATCCTATAGGGTTCGTCATGTGAGAACGAATATACATCCACAATGCCGCCCCTAACAGAAAATTCACCGGGCTCGGTAACAAAATCCACCCGTTTAAATTTGTATTCAAAAAGCACTTCGTTTAAAAAATCAAGAGAAAGGGTATCTCCCAATTTCATTTTTAGGGTGTTTTTGTCCAATTCCTTACGGGTCACTACTTTTTCAAAAAGAGCGTCTGGATACGTGACAATAACCGCCGGTTTTTTTCTGGAATTAATCCTGTTTAAAACCTCTGCTCGTAAAAGAACATTAGCGTTATCCGTTTCCTCAATTTGGTATGGTCTTCTATAACTGCCGGGATAGAACAATACATCGTTCTCACCTACTAAACGTTCCAGGTCGTTCAAATAATAGGCGGCCTCTTCCTTATCATTGAAAATAGCCAAAAATGGGCGGTCAGCGTTTTTAAAGACGTTGGCCAATACAAATGATAATGAAGATCCGGTTAGTCCTTTTAATTGTATTGTTTCAGTTACCGAATTTTGAGATTGGGCAATAGTATTCAGCAATTTCCCGGTTTGGGGAGACTGTTCATACCGTTGTAGGATTGAAGAATGACTCAACAGAAAAAGATTTTTGCAAATATAAGGATACGGTCATTAAAGAAATGTGGTTGAATGACGTAATTTCAGGATGTAAAAGGTTTATGGAATATTTTTTATTTTCAAAACTATATTCCATCTAATCCAAACACAGGTAGTTCGTCGATAAAATCAAACATTTCATCGTAAAAACATAAAATCCTCTATTTTGATAAGGGTTTTTTAGGTGCATTTAAGGTCAAGTTTTTTTTTAAATTGAATGGAAACTAAATACGCCGGCGGGCAACAGTGTAGTATTAAGATTACTACCAAAATCGTGTATATAGATGGGAATTCCGTTTTAGTAACCGAATATTCTGGATGTGATGATAGCCCAATGCAAAAAAAGGCACGTTCCCTAACCGCGGCTTCTAGTGATTGCCCAGACGGAGACGATGGCGAAGTGGCTGTAATATCGGTGACTAAAAAAGCCTTTCTAATAGAAAACAGTATTATATCAACACAACTTGACCCTTGCTCTAGTCAAATTTTGTCTGAGTTAAAAAATCTGCAACAAAATGATATGGCCATGATTATTTCTAGGTTCGGAACTCCAAATACAGTTTATGATTGGGAGATAAAAACAGCAAATCCTTTGATTAATTCCAATAACGATGCTGGAACAGATTGGAAAAGGGATTCAAATGACAACGCTTTAGATTACAATTATTTGACCCATATTAAACCAAACTACATTAATCAGGCCACACAAATTGCAATAGCTAGAACAATACTTCTTGAAATGTTACATGTCTATCTAATTAGTCTTGTAGACGATGCTCTAATTACTGGTTGCTCAGAAGTCACCAATTTTCCAATTCTTTGGAATGCCCTTGTTAATAAAACATATAATAACAATCCCAATAGACTTCATCATGAAGAAATTTCAAGAAAGTTCATCACGCTATTGCAAGATGCTTTAAAGGAATGGGATGGAGCCAAAGAATTCAACCGATATTATGAAGATTTAGCATGGGGTGCTCTTGAATGTACTTCTACATTTAATTTATTATATCCTAACAGTTCAACTAGCCGAAATCGAATTCTAAATACCAATAGGGCTGAAGACACAAATAGTATGCAAGGAGGTGTGACGCCAAAATCGAATTCATGTAATTAAATACTATTATTATGAAATATTTAGTCATTTCTATATTTTACTTGACCATCAGTTCCTGTGCAGCTCAAAGCTCACAAGAAATTAGATTAAACAAGACTGATTATGAAATCATAACAATCTTTATAAACCAAATGTTTCCAGAAAATTTTAATCTATTATCAGAAGTGTCAGGTGACAATGTCATTAAAAGGTTTATTGGTAAATATCAGGATCACCTTAAAGTTTACAAAAATTCCGATAGTATATGTAGAAATAGTAAAGACATAGAGAAATTAAAAATATCTTGTCCTATTGCGGATTCATTTCAGATGTATGAAAATTTACTATCTGATGAGGACATTTCGTATTTTCATGGTACATATTCTCATGATGAGGAATTTGAAAAATTAAATATTAATAGAATTCTTAATAAGAGTTCTATGTTAGTAGTCGAAGGGAATTATCCAAGTTTGGAAATATTAAACATATATTATAATAGAAAAGGAGATTTAGGTATTATTGCTTATAGAAAAAACTACAACAAAAATGAATCTGAAAGTAACTTTTATATACTGAAAAAAATGAAAAATATCTGGTGGAAACCCTTAGGCTCTTTTAAGTTATAGCCCATTTTACTGCGAAGTGTTCTGCCTTCCCGCTGGCGCAAGTATCTTGCTCGTACACCGCCCGGTCCCTAACCGCGGCTTTTAGTGATTGCCCAAACGGAGACGATGGCGACGTGGCTGTAATATCGGTGACTAAAAAAGCCTTTCTAATAGAAAACAGTATTATATCAACACAACTTGACCCTTGCTCTAGTCAAATTTTGTCTGAGTTAAAAAATCTGCAACAAAATGATATGGCCATGATTATTTCTAGGTTCGGAACTCCAAATACAGTTTATGATTGGGAATTGATAACTAGTGTCCCATCTGTTATAGGTAATAAGGCCGATACTAATAGAAGGAATGGAAGTACTCCGTTCGATTATGTTACAAAAATAGACCCAACTTACAAAAATCAAGCAACTAAAATTTCCATCGCTCGGACCATCCTACACGAAATGCTTCATGCATATATGATTTCTCATATTGATGATGTTAATAGCGGTAATATTGTGGATATTAGAAAATTCATTCAATTATGGCAAAATATTAGAAACACTACCTCACCAGGTGGGAGTTCTGAAGCGGCACAGCATGAATACATGGCACAACGTTTTATTCCTCCTTTACGAGAAGCCCTGAAGGAATGGGATGGCGCAAGCCAATCAAATCAATATTATGAAGATTTAGCATGGGGAGCTTTATTTGATACCGATACTTTTAAATACTTTCATCCTATAGGCTCCGTAAGCCGATTAAGAATAATGAATATAAATGCAGCTGAAGACAACAATAATATTTCAAACGGAACTTCCCCAAAGGGTACAAAATGTTAAGGCTTTGAAACGAATAGTATTACTTTTTACAATATGCTTAATGCATTGCTCCTGTAAGGCACAAAATGTTAATGATTTTAAATTGGATACGGTAGATTATGATATTCTTCGTGCCTTTTTAGAACAAGTTGAAGCTTACACATACGTGGATAAGCATTTCTTCAATAAAAATAGGATTGTTGATTTTATTGGCAGGTTTAAATATCATGTGAAATTTCAACGAAATGCAGATAGTATATGTAATTTTTCCAAGGATATGGATAAAAGAAAATTTTACTGTCCTTTATCGAATAATTTTGCTTATTTCGATGGATTAATAGATGAAGGTAATTTGAAATATTTACTTAATAACTACGATAATAGCGGCGAAGTACAGACCATGGAAATTGATTCAATACTATTCAAAAAGCCATTACAAAAACATTCTGAAAATTATTATCAAGATATTGATTATAAGAATGGTTTTGGTAGAGCCGAAACTTTGGAATATCCAAGTGTTAGAATTGAAAATCTATATTACAACGAGGATAGGTCAGTTGCAATTATAGCATATTCTATTTATAACAATTCAAGGGAGTCCATCAATAACTATTATATTTTTAAGAAAACAGATGGTATTTGGTGGAAACCTTTAGGTTCTTTTAAACTATGAACAATACGGCAACCACCATCCGCTCTTCGAAATTAGCGACTTCGAAGAGCCAAGTTTTAAAGTGGATTATGAAATAGTGAAGTGCGAAGTTGCAAACTTTACATAGAGGGGATTGCCCCGACGTTACCGGAGAGGGTACGGTAGTAGTTCTGCCAAGAAGTGTGATAAACAGCATAAAAAATGACCTGGGTCTAAGCTATTTTATTAATGAGTTTTATTGAATTTCGGACAGTGAGAACATGGAAGAAGTATGAGCGCTTAATAATTTTATACTGGCCAATACGGTTAATGGGGTACTTGATCCGTTGGCGAAGGAATTTGGGCTTAAAGCTTTGCAGGCTTGGATGAATGAAGGTACTGTGGATTTGTCTCAAAGACTCTTTTTTGAAAATGAAATTTATGAAAGGTTGTTAGCGGCGATGTCGCCAAAAGAAAGACAGATTTACGATAATGAATTGAATAATACTCAAAAAACGCTTTATCTAACTAGCGCGGTACAAGCATATATTTATGCTGAAACTTTTTATGATAGACCAGTTCGGAATAGAATTGGCGATGTTGTAAAGCACTCAATGTGGAATGCCTTGAGCACCTCTAGAATTGGTGAGGAGCTTACCAAAAAATTGACAGATGCTCATTAAGATATCGAATATTATGAGAATTATTCGAACCACTACAAAGAAACAGGAATGGATTATTTCAACAATAATGTCGGAAGAAAAATAGGAAGGAATCAACCAACAGGAATTTTTATATTGATAGAAGCCGCAAAAAATGCTGGGGATCTTAGGTATTTAAGTAATCTTACTTTAAAAAATGGTTTTTATAATGCGACCAATAGTTCAATTCTGATTCCAACTAATCAATAAATTAAAAATAAAATGTTTAAGAAAATTATGCTTTTAGTTTTGATTATTTCTTTTTTTTCTTGCAAAAAGGATCACAAGAGAATCAGAATTTTAAGCTTCAAACAAGAAGAAAGACTTTTAGTTGAACCTTATGGTTTCATGCCCTATTCCATGTTTAATTTAAGGATAAAGGGATATGTAAATGATACAATTTATTTGAGAACTGAAGGGGTCTATAACTTGGAGTTCAAGCTACATGGTAAGATAGATACTCTATGGAATAGTGATTATTATGGCGAGGGGCCAATTGAATGTATATTTCTGCCATATAAAGCAACTGAAGGACAGTTAGATATTGAAATGAAATTATAGGCCTTACCATTTGGTCCAATGGAAGTTTGTAAGAGTATGATGACGGAGGCTTGGATGGATGGGGGAAGTGTGGATGTTGATGATAAAATAATCAGTCAATTAATAGGCAAGGCAAAATGTATTTTCACAAATCTGATTTCATCAACCGCAACTCCGAACGAACAGAGCATAACTCATAATTTTTAACATCATTTTCTTCCGATATGTTCAATGAAAAATTTGTGTCAATTAATCAAAAGTCATCTTTGAAAAATCCAATTAATGGATATAATATAATATGAGTTCAAGTGTGAAGGGAATAACCTATCCATCTGGTTCCAATTCTTTTAATATAGACATCTTACAGTTATTTGTTGATGAGGCTTTGGACGTTGAAATAGCCCTGGTAATGCTTCATGAAATGGTGCATGCTACCCTGAAAGTTCATCAAGGTCACGAAGGTTTTACTTCCTTCATAGATATTTATAAAGATTTCACCAGAGAGGAATATGGTTCAGAACTCCATCATGGAATAATGGCCGAAAATTATATTCAACCTATAGCGAACGCTTTAGCTCAATTGATCATAATAGAGAGCATATGGAAATTTATACCTTGATAGCCAATACAGGCATTCCAGAAGTATATAGGGAAAGAGGAGTTACGGATTCAAAGATAGCAACGGCAAAACAAAAATTAAGAAATAGAGAAAATTCAAATTGTAATTAATATGAAAAAGTTCATCGTTAAAGGGGCAATACTTTTTCTAAGTATTTCAATCTGTATTTTCCTTTTTATCTCTCTTAAAAATAGACAAAATACCAATAATACCTTTTATATAGTTTATCAATCTCCGGCCAAAGGCAGAAAGACGTCATCCTTTAAACTATTTAAATATGGAAAAGACTATGGAATTGCTTTTGAGAATCGTGATAGTTTGGGTTTAAAGACGATACAAGGCTTAATCTCAATGAAAGAATTTGAAAAAATAAATAAAATAAGTACAGATTCATTGGGAGTTTTATTGTTTTCTCAAATCCTTAAACCCTAAGGATAAATATATTATTATTGAAGCAACTGATAGTGAATGGAAAAAGAGTGAAGTTTTGCCATATGAGGTAGTAGTCGATAGTTTTTAAGGCTACGGTAATAAGTATCAATATTGAAAATGTTACCCTTATAAGGATACCCAAGCAACGGATACCACTCATTTTAATCGAATATGGGTTACATTTTAACCCATAATTGTCAGAACTTCGAAAATGATAAAAGAAGTAGGTCTTTCCTTAGATGAAAATGTTGTTTTACAATTTGGTTCTGAACTAAAATACCGTGACCTAAACATAACTAAGTACTCATGGAGAAAAAGAAATTTGATATTTTTGTAATAGGTAGCGGTATTGCCGGACAAACGGTGGCCAAAGCATGTGTAGAAGCAGGAAAGAAAGTGGCCATTGCAGATATTCGTGAATTTGGGGGTACTTGTGCCAATAGAGGGTGTGATCCCAAAAAGGTATTGATCGGTGCCACGGAGGCATTGGAACAGGCAGAAAATTTAAAAGGAAAAGGACTGCGAACAAAGAACCAGATCGATTGGAAGCAATTACAAAAGTTTAAAAAAAGTTTTACCGATAAAATACCTGCTGGCACAGAAAAGGAATTAAAGGATCTTGGAATTAAATTATATCATCAATCTCCAAAATTCTTGGATGAACACACCTTATCCATAGAGGGTAAAACGGTTTCCGCGGAAAAAATTATCATAGCAACAGGTTTGGTGCCTAGACCCCTTTCCATTATTGGAGCCAAACACCTTATGGTCAGCGACGATTTTTTAGATTTAACAAAACTGCCCAAACATATTGTCTTTATTGGAGCAGGATATATAGCCATGGAATTTGCACATATTGCGGCAAGGGCCGGGGCTGCGGTTACAGTCTTGGATACAGGAAAGAGAGCTTTGAAAGCTTTTGATCCGGACTTGGTCAAGGAACTGACCAAATATTCCGAATCGCTGGGAATTAAGTTTGTGTTTGGGGCCAAACCCATTGCATTGAAAAAGAAGCGTAAGCGATATAAGCTTACCTATGAAACAAAAGGAGGTGCCAAGTCCATAAAATCCTATGCGGTTTTCAATACTGCGGGCAGGGTACCTGCAATAAAGGAACTGGATTTGGAGAAAGGTAATGTTGCTTTTAATGATGCGGGTGTGGTTACCAATGCCTATCTGCAAAGCACCAGCAATGCCAATGTATATGCCTGTGGTGACGTATCCGATAAAAATTTGCCTTTGACCCCATTATCCGGTAGGCAAGGCTATGTGGTTTCCGAAAATATTTTAAAAGGTAACTCCAAGGAACTAAGCGTTCCTGTAATTCCTTCAGTGGTATTTACTTTACCCCATTTGGCCACTGTTGGATATTCGGAAAAAGAGGCCCGTGGTAGGTATAAAAAGATAAGGGTAAATTATGATGTTGTACCCGGTTGGTTCAATGCAAAACGGATCAATGCGCCATTGTATGCCTATAAGGTGATCATGAACGATCGTACAGGTGAAATTGTTGGGGCACATATTCTAGGTCCCAATGCCGGGGAGACTATAAATATATTTGCATTGGCCATTAATAAAGGAATGACGGATAAGGATATAAAATCTACACTTTTTACCTATCCTAGTTGGACCAATGATTTAAAAAGTATGGTTTAAGGTCTTTGACCTAACCGTTCCTGAAGTTTTTTAAACGGATTTGTTTTTCGGTTTTTATACCCATGGATCATGATGGCAATCAATAATAGGATACTGCCCACCAAAGCGGTATTTGCTATCGTGGAATACGTGTCTTGGTGCCTAATATAAATGGCAAATAATGCCCAGATTCCTACTGCGGCAAATTCTCTCATATTTCTTTTCCAGACCATTATCAAGTTAAGGGCTATGGCTACAATAATCATATTGATGGTCCATGCCTGTTCTGAAAGTATACCGCCGTTCCAATCAAGCTTACTTAGATATACCGAGATATTTGCAATTGTAGCTACGGATATCCAGCCACTGTATATGCAAATAGGCCACCAGATAAAGGCAATGGTCGTTATGGGCGCATCCCAACGTTCCATATTGGTGTTTAAAATAATTTTTATGAGAGAAAGTAAAATACCTAGCATAATCAAGACAGACAAGCCTGTATAATCATAAACAAAGGCAAACACCCAACAGCAATTTAAAATATTGGCTATTACAAACCAATACCCGGTTTGCTCAATAAACATACTTTCCTTATTACTGAAAAACGCACGCTTAACTTGAAAAATACCGTATGCAAACAGTGCCAAGAAAATAATGCCCCATATGGCAAAGGCATAGCCTGCCGGCGTAAACAGATTTTCATAACGTGCACTTATTTCCCCGATCGTGGTATTATTGAACGACATGGACTGGGAAATGTAATTGACCCCAATGACCAATAGTACCGATACTAAATTTAAAATGGCCAGTTTTTTCTTCATAATGCCTAAAGCTAGCATGATAAATTTAGAGAAAAGAACTTTTTTAAGGAATTAAATGCACTATTTACTACGCCGCCGTTTTTTCTTCACCTCTTTAATGGGTACGGGAAGTACCGCATCTCCTAAAAGGGCATAGACTTCGCAGCCATTGCATGGTTCTAAGGTAAAAGTGCCGGTAAATTCGCCAAATGCGGGTAAGATCATTTGGTGTTCAGTTTTGTAAAAACAAGGAAGTTTTACGGTTTGCCGTCCTAATCCACTTAATTTTATGGCCGGGTGAATATGGCCGGAAAAATTAAATAGTCCGTCACGTTCCATAGGGTGGTGGGTCAATAAAAAAGAACCTAGTACCATTTCTTCCACTACGTTTATCCCTATTGCCTTGTACTTTAATGGGGACAATATATCATGGTTGCCGCTGACCAAAATAATATCCAAGGTTTTTTCTTGTACCCAATTCTCGAAAATTTCCCATTCCCTATTTAACGATGAGTGGAACAGATCACCCATAAAGATTAGGGTCTTTGGTTTAAAATATGCAATGGACTCATCCATCATATCAAAATTTTTTTGAACTGCGGCCTGCGGTACGGCCGCTCCATATTTTCTAAAATGCGATACCTTTCCCAAATGCACATCACTTACCAAAAGCATGGAACGTTCTTCCCAGAAAAGTGTTCCGGAGAAATGCATTTTAAAGGATTGATCACGAATTTGAATGGGGTGGGCCATAAACCCACAAAGATAATAAATAGAAAGCCGATCCGTTATGTCTTGGTAATTTTAAACCAACCTTAATAATATCCACATGAAAAAAGTATTTATTTTTTGTAGTATAATAGCATTGGGCCTATTTGCTTCTTGTAGTAACGATGAAAATACGGAGGAATCTGAAAATGCGTTAATTGGATCATGGCAACTCGTTGCGGAATACGATAATGATGAGCCTTATGAATTGACTACTTGTGAACTTGAACAGACTATTGTCTTTAAAGCGGACAACTCTTATCAATACATAAGCTATTCTCCTACGGATGATGAGGGAAGTGAATGTGCGGTAGATGATTATTCTACCATTGGTGACTGGTCTATAACTTCTAAAGGAAAGATGATGATTTCAGATGATTATATAGAAATAGAAGTAAATTATACCGTATCTGGAGATACATTTACGATGTCCTATACCGATTCTTATGATGGCGAGGAATACACGGTAAAAAGTGTCTATACCAAAATTTAAATTATTGAATATCAATATTGTTGACCCACTATGGCCAAAAGTTATAGTGGGTTTTTTATTTTTTCATTAGCAGGGCGGCCATTTTTTTTATACGATCTTCTAATTTTTCACTTGATAATTTTTCCCTGTTCATACGCTCGGTAATCAATGGAAAAGAGAATGGTGTAGCCTTATCACATTGTTTCCATATAATGTTCTGTGTGGCAATACGTTCTAACGATAACCGTAAACGTCCTTCTTCCAACTGATGTTCAAAGGTTTCCGTAAAAGCTTGTTGGTAAAGCAAATTCTCCGGTTCGTAATCACGAAAGACATCGAACAGTAATTGCGAGTTGCTCTGCAAATGTTTCATCTTAATGTTCTTTTTAGGGTAACCGGTAAAGACCATACCACTAATAATGGCCACGTCCCTAAATTTACGCCGTGCCATTTCCGTGGCATTTAGACTTTTTTGCAAATCGTCCAGCATATAATCCGTGGAGAACAGATCATTATCAAGAACTTGTTGTATATCTATGGGTTGATCGGATAAAAGCTCAAAGCCATAATCGTTGAAGGCCAAGGAAAAAGTTATGGGCGTCAATAAACTAATACGGTACCCTAATAAACTACCCATGGCCTCATGCACGAACCTACCTTCAAACGGATAAAAGATATGGGTATACCCTTCGCGGGTCTTGAAGGATTCTATTAAAAATTCATTGGGCCTGGGCACTATACTTTCTCTCCGCTGACGTTCAAATAAAGGGGCCAACGCCCGTATTTCTTTAGATTGTTTTTCTTTTGGTTCGCTAGAACTATAGAGTTCCTCCCTTAGTAATTCTGACATTTGTGCGGACAGGGTGAGTCTACTGCCCATCCAACTTGTAATTTTATTCGTTTTTTTATTGGAATTCCTTACTTGTACGGTCATATCCTTGATCCGTATAAATTCTAAATTCCTACCGGCAAAGGTAAATACGTCACCCCTGTTCAATTTAGATATAAAAAACTCTTCTACGGAACCTATATATCCGCCTTTTTGATATTTTACCGCTAAATTGGCATCGCCCACAATGGTGCCGATCTGAAATCTATGGCGCATGGCTACACCTTTATTGGTTACGGTAAATTTGCCATCTTCCTCAACTTCTACCTTTTTATATTCATCATAGGACTGTAGGCTTTGGCTGCCCATTACCAAAAAATTCAACAACCATTGCCATTTCTCCTCGGTTATCGCCTGAAAACAGAACGTTTCCTTAATCTCCCTGTAAATTTCCTTGGGGTAAAAACCATTGGATATTGCCAAAGTGGTCAAGTATTGCAGCAATACATCATAACTATTTAGATAGGGCAAACGGTCCTCGACGGAATTAAGTTTTACCGCTTTTTGTAATGCCGATGCCTCTATAAGTTCTATGGCATGTGTAGGTAAAAAGTAAATGACACTTTCCTTGCCCGGTCTATGTCCGCTGCGGCCCGCCCTTTGTAAAAACCGCGCCACCCCTTTTGGGCCGCCAATTTGAACTACCGTTTCTACAGGGGCAAAGTCTACGCCCAAATCTAAGCTTGAGGTACAGACTACGGCCTTTAAATCTTCATTACGGATCGCATTTTCTACCCAAACCCGGGTTTCTTTGTTGATGCTGCCATGGTGCATTGCCATTTCGCCGGCATATTCAGGATGTTTTTCCAATATTTTTTGAAACCAGATTTCACATTGGCTGCGTGTATTGGTAAATAATAAGGTGGTTGTACTGTGATTGATTATTGGTACCACATCTTCCAATAAATGCAAACCCAAATGACCACGCCATGGAAACGTCTCCATTTTTTTGGGTATGATGCTCTTGACCGTAATTTTTTTATTGATATTGGCCTTGATCAAAATAGAATTATCAAAGGCATTGGTGCCGGGACCCAACAAAACTTCACGCGCTTGTTCCAAATTACCAATGGTGGCAGATATTCCCCAAATGCGCAATTCTTTTGAAATACCCTTTAAACGAGAAAGGGCCAGCTCCATCTGTACGCCTCTTTTGGTACCTAAAATTTCATGCCATTCGTCGACTACGATTGCAGAGCAGTCTTTAAAAATTTTATCATACCCCTTGGTGGCCAATAGTAATTGCAAACTTTCTGGTGTGGTAATAAGCAGGTCTGGCATTTGTTTCTTTTGCCGTGCCCGTTCTTTTGTAGATGTATCACCTGATCGGATGCCAACAGTCATTTGTGTGCCCAAGTCTGCCGTTACTCTTTCCGCAGATTGTTTTATTTCTTGGGAAAGTGCACGTAGGGGTGTTATCCAGACCGCTTTTAGTCCCTTTTTATGTTTGGTCCGGTACTCCGGATTCTGTTTCATATAGTTCAATACTATAGGAAACCAGAGTGCATAGGTCTTGCCACTTCCGGTGGGGGCGTTCAATAATCCGTTTTTACCCTGTAGAAAAGCCTTCCAAGTATCTTTTTGGAATTTAAACGGTTTCCAATGTTGTTCTTGAAACCATTCTTGGGCAATATTAAACAATTCTTCTCTGTTCATTATCTGGTATTACCAGCAAATTACTTGTAGCTATTTTTCAACGGATTCCTTACTTTTCTGTTCCTTTTTTTGGGTTTTGGATTCTTGGGCCTTACCTGGAATCAGTTGTTTTAGATCTTTCAGAGTATTGGCTTCGTGAATATTCTTGTCCTTACGCCAACGTAGCATTCTTGGAAACCTCGTTGCGATACCACTTTTATGCCTTTTTGATAAGGCAATACCTTCAAAGGCAATTTCAAAAACATGATGGGGAGTAACGCTTCTTACCGGTCCAAAACGTTCCAAGGTATTTTTTTTGATCCAGGCATCCAGCTTTCTAAATTCGGCGTCGGTTAGTCCGGAATATGCTTTTGCAAAGGTGACCAGTTCTTTTTCTCCTTCGTCATTATCGTTCCATAAAGCAAAGGTGTAATCCGTAAACAAATTGCTTCGTCTACCATGGCCGCGCATGGCATAGGTCAGCACGGCATCAATGGTCAAGGGGTCTACCTTCCATTTCCACCAATCGCCCTTTTTTCTGCCTACCAAATACGGGGAATCTTTTCGCTTGAGCATTAAACCTTCACTATGCATTTCACGGGCACGTTCCCGTTCTTTTGCAACGTCTTCCCATGATGTGAAATATATAGTTTCGGAAAGATGAAGGGGGATATCACTTCGGCTACGCTCAGTGACCTCACTTCGGCTGCGCTCAGCGACCTCACTTTGGTTTTGTTCAGTGACCTCACTTCGGCTACGCTCAGTGACCTCGCTTCGGCTACGCTCAGTGACCTCACTTTGGTTTTGTTCAGTGACATTTTTAAAAAGATTTTCCAAAATATGTCTTCGTTCCTTAAAAGGTAATTGGCGTATATCCTTTCCTTCCCATTCCAAGAGATCATAGGCTTTTAAAATGACCGGTACTTTTTTTAGCAATGCAGCAGAAACTGTTTTTCTGCCAATTCTAGTCTGAAGGTCATTGAAGGTACCGATATGATTATTTGGATAGGGTAATATTTCACCATCTATGACCGTACCGTTGGGTATAGTGCCAATAAATTTTTCAAATTCAGGGTACTTGTCGGTAACCAATTCTTCGCCACGGCTCCATACAAATAGTTCATTATTTCTAAGGATTACTTGAGAACGAATTCCGTCCCATTTATGTTCTGCAGACCAAGCGGTAACATCGCCTAAATCCTCTACTTCATCCTCTATGGCGTATGCTAAATAAAATGGATATGGTTTTGATAAAAAATCACTTTCATTCTCCTCTAAAATGAGTTGTTGAAAGGTAATGGTGTTAGGGTCCCATTTACCCATAAGCTTATACGCTAAAATATCCTCATCTATTTCTGTAGCTTTGGCCAAGGCGCGCGTCATTAGTTTTTGGCTTACCCCAATTCTGAAACCTCCGGTGATAAGCTTTGTGAACACAAAACGCTCATAGTAGTTTAGGACCTTCCAGTTCTCGTGCAGATAGTTCTTCTTTTCTTCATCCGATTTTTTCTTCAGCGCAATCATTTCCTGTAGATATTCTGTAAGACTTTTATCCGAAGAAAGTTCCGTGGCGGGGATTATCAATGCGATGGTCTCGGCCAAATCTCCAACTATATGGTAACTTTCCTCAAAAAGCCATAATGGAATATTGGCCAGTTCTGATGCCCATTCCCTTAATAAGGTCGTATTGACAGGTCTTGGAGGCCTTCTATGCGATAAAATAGCTATAGTCCATACCTTGTCAACATCACTTGCATTTCTAAAATAGGTGGTAAGCGCCTGAACTTTGACCGTTGTCTTATTGGTGCTATCCAATGCTTTTATGAGTAGAGCAAAATTTTTCATACCGTTGCCGTTGATTTTGAAGCTAACGCAACTTCTGTTTCTTCCTCCCCATATTGTGTGGCTTCCGTACGGGCATCGTAGCCCTGTTCCCGTAGGTATCTGGAAAATATGTCCGTATACCCGTGGGTGCATATAATTTTCTCTGCCCCGGTTTCCTTGATACTGCTCAATAGTCCGCTCCAGTCACAATGATCGCTGAGAACAAATCCTTTATCCACGGCCCTTCTTCTCCTTGCCCCTCTAAAGGTCATCCAACCACTGGCCGAGGCCGTTACGTAGGGCACCATTTTGCGGATCCATGTACTGCCATGGGCACTAGGCGGTGCCAGTACAATGTTGCCCAATAATTGATCCTTTTTGGTATCCCTGGTAATCAAGGTGGTTTTTGGAAAATCTACCAAAGGGCGTAGCACCTCTGTCATGTTTTCAATAGCCCCATGGGTGTAGATTTCACCTATATCGGTATCAAGATATTTAAGTAGTCGCTGTGCTTTTCCCAAGCTGTAGCCAAATAAGATAGAGGTTTTGCCTTCAGCCCTATTCTCTGCCCACCAATTGTTGATATCCGCCAACACCACATCTTGAGGTGTCCAGGTAAAGGCAGGTAGGCCAAACGTGCATTCCGTAATAAATGTATGGCATTTAATAGGTTCGTAAGGGGTGGAAATGCCATCGTTTTCGGTTTTATAATCTCCGGTAAAAACCCATACCTCCCCTTTGTGTTCTACCCTTATCTGTGAAGAACCTATGATATGACCGGCCGGATGCAGGCTAAATTTTACATTGTTTATGAGAAAGGGTTCTCCCCAGTGTTTTCCAGCTACATTTATTTCGCCTAAACGATGGGAAATTATAGGTACGTTTCTATGATGCGTAATATAATGTTTATGACCATAGCGGCTATGGTCTGCATGGCCATGGGATATTATTGCCTTGTCCACAGGTTTCCATGGGTCTAGATATACTTTTGCTTTTTCGCAATAGATACCCTTGTCCGTAAATTGTAAAAGGGGTGTTTTCATAGCTACCGAAAGTTACGAACTTTACAGGTAAACAAAGTTGTGGACAATGTAAACTATGACCTCTAAAAAATTTATATTTGCTCAATAATTAAAAATTACGATATGTCTTTTGCAGATTTATATACTAGTGGTGAGCACAGAAGAAATTTGGCCCATTTTGCCGCATTGGCAACATTGGCATCCATTGACGGAGAAATAAGTGCCGAGGAAAAAGCCTTGTTAGACCGTTTTGCAAGTAAATTGGATATTACTAAGGCGGAATATGAAGAGGTTCTTAAAAAAGAGAACAAGTATCCTATAGATTCTACTCCGGATTCTGAGAAAAGGCTTGAGCGTTTATATGACCTGTTCAGAATAATTTATTCTGATCATGCCATTGATGACGAAGAAATGATATTGATAAAGAAGTATGCTATTGGACTAGGGTTTACTGGTGAAAAAGCTGATAAAGTCATTGAGCGTTCTATAGCAATATTTGGCGGAAAAATAGATTTTGAAGATTATCTATATCTGCTAAAGCACTAAATATGTGCGGTTAAAATATAAAAAAGGGAGCGTTACGCTCCCTTTTTTAATGGTATTTATTTAAAAATTCCTGAAGTTTTTCAACCATTTTCCTGCTACCGCAGAAAAACGGCACACGTTGGTGCAACTCGGTCGGTTCTATGTCCATAATACGGGTTTTCCCCCCAATGGCCAGGCCATTGGCCTGCTCCGCAAGAAAGGCCATAGGATTGCATTCATAGAGCAATCTTAGTTTGCCACTTTCCGTAACACTGCTTTTAGGATACATATAAATGCCTCCTTTGATCATATTTCTATGAAAATCAGATACCAATGAACCTATGTATCTTGAAGTGTAGGGTCGGTCACCCTCTTCCATTTGACAATATTTTATATAATCCTTTACGCCTTGATGAAAATGGACGTAATTTCCTTCGTTGACCGAATAGATTTTACCTTCTTCTGGAAATTGCATGTTAGGGTGGGAAAGGTAAAAGGTACCCAAGGCCGGGTTTAAGGTAAACCCGTTAACCCCATCACCTGTAGTATATACCAGCATGGTAGATGTACCATATACCACGTACCCTGCAGCAACCTGCTTATTTCCGGGTTGTAAAAAATCTTCTATGGTTACCGGTGTTCCTACCGGTGTAACCCGTCGGTAAATGGAAAAGATCGTACCTACCGAAACGTTTACGTCTATATTGGACGAACCGTCCAGGGGATCAATCAGAACTATATATTTGTTCTGGTTATTTTTGTCATTACTGTTAATACTGATGAAACTATCCTCTTCTTCAGATGCAATACCACAGACAATTTCCCTATTGCGCAACGTCTGTATAAACTTGTCGTTTGCAAATAGATCTAGTTTTTGCTGGTCTTCACCTTGTATATTGGTTTCACCAACTCCACCTAATATATCTATTAACCCCGCCTTACTAACCTCATGGTTTACAACTTTTGCCGCTAGTCTAATAGCGTTGATCAATTTTGATAATTCGCCTGAGGAATATTGAAATGAATCTTGATTTTCAATGATAAACTCTCCAAGTGTTTGGTTTGTTTTAGGTGCCATGCTTTAGTTTATAGTTATTTACAAATATCCGATATTTTGTTAAACGTTCAATTTAGATTTTAATTTCATTTTTTAAATTTATAACTTTGTGTTTTATTTGTAACAATTATGGAATATACAATTCGAGAGGGACAACCAAAAGACATGAAACAGGTTTTGAACTTAATTCATGAGCTGGCTTCTTTTGAAAAGGAAGCACATGCGGTTGAGCTTAGTTTAGAGGATTTACAAAGAGATGGTTTTGAAGATAACCTTTTTCATTGTTTTGTTGCGGAAAAGGAAGATAAAATTGTAGGAATGGCATTGGTTTATCCAAGGTATTCTACGTGGAAGGGACCGGTCATTCATTTAGAAGACCTCATTGTGACCAAAGAAATGCGCGGAAGCGGCTTGGGAACCTCCCTATTGAACGAAGTTGTAAAATACGGTAATGACCTAGGTGTTAAGAGGATCAGTTGGGAAGTATTGGATTGGAACGAGCCCGCCATTGGTTTTTATGAAAGTAAGGGCGCAAACGTAATGCGCGATTGGGATGTGGTTCAATTAGATGAAGCGGGAATAAAAAATTACTTGAGCGCTATTGCTTAGGAATCATATTGATTAAATAAGATTTTAAATATAAAATATACTATGAGGGTTTTTAAATTTGGGGGAGCGTCCGTTAAAGATGCAAATGCCGTTAGAAATGTAGTAAAGGTTTTGAAAGAAGTAGGATATGACAATACATTATTGGTTGTATCCGCTATGGGTAAGACCACCAATGCAATGGAAGACATAATCAATGCCTATTTTCAGGACAAGAACGATATCCCTTCCAAAGTAGCGGAGTTGGTAGACTATCATCACGAAATAGTATCGGAACTATTTCCTAATGCACAGCATCCGATCTATAACGAAATAAAAATCTTAATTGATGAAATCAATGGTTTTTTGGTATGGAATAAATCTCCCAATTACAATTTTGTCTATGACCAGGTAGTGGGTTATGGGGAATTGATTTCCACGACCATCATAAGTGCTTATTTAAAGGAAATAGGCATTGCCAATAATTGGTTGGATGTGCGCAATTTTATTAAGACCGATAGTGTGTATAGGGATACAACCGTTAATTGGGAGCGTACACAGGAAAATGTTACTAAAATCGATAAAAAGGTATTGAACATTACACAGGGTTTCTTAGGTAGTGATGACAATAATTTTACCACCACCTTGGGCCGGGAAGGTTCTGACTATACTGCGGCAATCTTGGCGTATTGCCTTAATGCGGATTCCGTCACCATTTGGAAAGATGTACCTGGCGTATTGAATGCCGATCCCAGGTATTTCAAAGAGACCCAACTGCTAAACAATATTTCTTACAGAGAGGCTATTGAGCTTGCCTTTTACGGGGCTTCTGTTATACACCCAAAAACATTGCAGCCGTTACAGCGCAAGGAAATTCCCCTGCATGTAAAATCATTTATAAATCCTGTCAACAAAGGTACCACGGTAGGTAAAGGTGTGGGCATTGAACCAAAAGTACCTTGTTTTATCGTTAAAAAGAATCAAGTATTGATGAAATTGTCTTCTTTGGATTTTTCATTTATCGTAGAAGATAGTATCAGTGAGCTTTTCAAATTATTCCATGAGCACAAGATAAAAGTTGACCTGATCCAAAATTCTGCCATTAGTTTTTCTGTATGTGTAGACAATAAATTTGGTGGCTTGGAAAAATTATTACAACAATTGCGGAGCAAGTTTAAGGTTGCATATCATGAAAATGTTTCATTGTACACCATACGCCACTTTGATACCAAGGCCTTGGAAACCTTACAGAACGGACATGAATTGCTTTTAGAACAACGTGGTACGGAAACCGTACAGCTTGTGGTTAAATAACCCTAAGTTGCAACATGGGTTTTTAAAGAAGTACCCTTCTGCTATTTTCCTATATTTACGATCTAAATGAGGAAGAGAATATGGGTCTAGTAACCGCTAAAGAAATAGCCAAGGCGATCAACCTTACCAAATATGGTGTTTTAGGAACATTTATTGGTTGGGTGTTAATGAAAGTTACCCGTATATCAAGTATCAACAAGTTTTATGATAGCATTGCGCATTTGGATGGCGAGGCTTATGCAAATGCTATTTTAGAACATTTTGAAATTGATTACGAAATACCGGAGGAAGATTATAAACGCCTACCAAAAGAAGGACCTTATGTGACCATTAGCAACCACCCATTGGGTGCTATAGATGGTATCTTACTTTTTAAACTAATGGTAAGGCAAAGGCCCGATTTTAAGATAATGGCCAATTTTTTATTGCAGCGTATGGTGCCTATTGAGCCCTATATTCTTCCGGTAAACCCATTTACGGAACACAGGGAGGCCAAGAGCAGTGTAGCCGGTTTTAAGAACACTTTACAACATTTAAGAAACGGTCATGTACTTGGTGTTTTTCCTGCCGGCGAAGTATCTACCATCAAGGACGGTAAACTTATTGTGGACAAACCATGGGAAGAAGCGGTTTTGAAATTGATACGTAAGGCAGAAGTTCCCGTAGTTCCAATTTATTTTCATGCCCGCAATAGTTCCTTGTTCTATCGTATTTCCAAATTTGGCGATTCTCTGCGTACCGCCATGATACCTTCCCAAGTTTTTACCCAGAACAATAGGCCTATAAAAGTAAGAATTGGTCAGCCTATATCCGTGGCAACACAAAAGGAGCAGCAAAGTTTGGTAGAGTATACGGAACTTTTACGCCGTAAGACCTATATACTATCCAATGCGTACGAAAAGGAACGTTTGATCGATCAGATACCAACTTCACTAAAGTTGCCCAAGCAGCCCAAAAAAATAGCTTCCGCAGTACGCAAGGAGGTTATGGAAGGTGAAATTGATAAACTTAGGGAGAAAGATTGCCGTCTTCTTCAAAGTAAAAATTACGAAGTATTCTTGGCCAAGGAAAAGGATATGCCTTTTATCCTAAAGGAAATAGGTAGACAGCGCGAAGTGACCTTTAGGGCAATAGGCGAGGGGACCAACAAGGCCATTGACCTAGATACGTTCGATACGTATTATCATCATCTGTTTTTATGGGATAATGATGTAAAATGTATTGTTGGGGCCTACCGTATGGGAATGGGCTCGGAAATATTTCCAAAGTATGGAATAGACGGATTTTATCTGCAAGATCTTTTTAGGGTAGAGCCAGAATTGTATGATATGATGAAGGATTCCATTGAGATGGGAAGGGCCTACATTACAAAGGAATATCAACAAAAACCAATGCCCTTATTTTTGTTGTGGAAAGGTATTGTGCATACCACTTTAAGATTTCCTGAGCACAAATACCTTATTGGTGGGGTAAGTATCAGTAATCAGTTTTCTAACTTCTCCAAATCATTAATGATCGAATTTATGAAATCTAATTATTGGGATCCCTATGTAGCCCAATACATTAGGCCCAAAAAAGAGTTCAAGGTAAAACTAAAAGATGCGGACAAAGAGTTCGTGTTTGATGAAACACAGGCCGATCTTAACAAGTTTGATCGTTTAATCGATGAGGTGGAGCCCGGCAGCTTACGTTTGCCCGTACTTATAAAGAAGTATATCAAACAAAACGCGAAAGTGGTGGCGTTTAACGTTGATCCCTTATTCAATAATTCTGTAGACGGATTAATGTACATTAAAATTTCAGATTTACCCGAGAGTACCGTAAAACCGGTTATGGAAGAATTTCAGGCAGAACTTGAACGTAGGTTGCAAGAGGCACAAAATCCTGATATTGATAGTGAAAACGTGTAGTTTAATCTACGCCAATTACCTTGCTTCTTCTTTCAAAAAGTACATTGTCCATCCATATACCTTTTAATTTACCTACCCGCTCGCGTACTCCTATTTCTCTAAAACCAACAGCCTTATGTACTTTTATGCTAGCAATGTTTGTTGGAAATACACCAGATTGTAAGGTCCATATACCTTCCTTCTCGCTCGCTTGGATCAAATGCGACAATAATTGCTTGCCAATACCTTTTCCCCTGCTAGATTGGGATATATAGATGCTTACCTCCGCTACGCCTCCATATACACATCTGCTGGAAACAGGGGATAGTGCGGCCCATCCTAAAATTTTAGATCGGTTTAAGGCTACCAACCTACAGATTTCCATATGGGCCCTGTCCCATACTTCATAGGATGGAATTTCAGTTTCAAAGGTAGCTACACCTGTAGCGATACCTTCAGCGTAAATGTCAGCTACAGATTCCCAATCTGTAGCTGACATAGGTCTTATCGTTGGTTTTGCCATCACTATTTATTTTAACAACATCCACTGCCAGGAGCACATGCCGTTTCCGTGGTCTGTTCAGAAGTCTCTGGAACCCCACAAGTTTCTTTTGCCTTACAATCTGTCTTTTCTACACCCAAATGTACAATTAAACTGTCTTCCTTGATTTGGTGTGACAATACATATAATTGGGCCGTATGGAAAGTAGCATTGCTATATTCAAATTTGACCTCTACCTCTTTTTCCATAGGCTTTATTTTATCAACCTTGTTCAAAATACCCAAGGCTTTGTAAGCGGACATGTATTCTCTTTTTCCTAGTTCTGATGGACTTTCCCATAATTGAATTATGGTTTCTTTCCATGCATCTGTACCCGCACCACAATCCACAGATTCAATACTAATATTTTTGACCTCTGTAATGTGATAATTTGTCCCTACTAAAGCGCCTGGTTTATATTCAAAAACTAAGGCTTTATTTGAATTTTGCTTTAAAAGATTTAAAAATTCCGATGTTTTCATGATAAATGATTTTTATTAGCAACAATTGTTTTTAGTGGTATTAAAAAAGGAATTGACCAAAGATTGGATTTCTGCCCAACGCGCTAGATCAATACAGTAGCATACTTTTTTACCCTCAATTTCCCCTTTGATCAGATTAATGCTTTTTAATTCTTTAAGGTGTTGGGATATTGTTGGTTGGGCCAAGCCGATCTCATCTACAATATCATTGCAGATGCAAGACTCTTGTTGGCTTATATATTGTAATATGGCAATTCTAGCGGGATTGGATAGAACCTTGAAAACTATAGCCAGTTCATTCTGTCTTGTATTGAAAATTTGTGTTTTGGTAACTCCCATTGTAATATTTGTATATTGCAATATTACGATAATAAATGGTATAAAAAAAGCCGAGCTGTATTTTACTCGGCTTTATATGGTTAGAACCAAGGTTTTCTACCTACTTGGTAAGTGTTATAAAACTCTTCGTCTGATTTTGTCAAGTAGATAATTCCTTCAATTAGGCCAATTACCGATGGTATCCATATAAATAATAGTCCAATTGCTAGACAAGATAATACCCATGCAGCAATAGATACACCTAATAAGATGAAACCTTCTTTTTGATATCCTAATATAAATTTATGAACCCCTAACGAACCTAGTAGTATTGCTAGGATTCCAGCTAAAACCTTCTTGTTTTCGCCTCCGGCACCACTAAAGGCTTCTTTGGCACCTGCCGTAAATTCATCAGCGGTTCTTTTTGCATTTTCACTAAATTCGTTTGCCGTTTCTTTGGCTTCATTTGAAAAATCCTTTGCAGATTCTTTGGCGTTGTCAAAAGCATCCTCTGCTTTATCTCCGAAGTCTTTATTGTTTTCTGACATGGTTATAATTGTTGGTTATTATTGTTATAAATGTAAAGAAATATTAATGATTACAAAAATGCTGTATCAATTGGTTCCCAGAGCTCTAATTTATTACCGTCCGGGTCTAATATCCAACCAAATTTACCATACTCATATTCCTCAATTTTACCTACAACAGTAACCCCTTCAGACTTTAATACCTCAAGTAATTCCACTAAATTTTCTACCCTAAAGTTCATCATAAAGCTAGATTTACTGGGTGAAAAATAGGTTGTATCCTGTGGCATAGGGCTCCACTGTGTGGAACAATCGTTTCCTTCCTTGTCCTTCCACCAAAATGTGCAACCAAATTGGTCCGTATTTAATCCTAAATGAGTGTTATACCAGTCCTTGATTTTATTTGGGTCATTGGTCTTATAAAAAAAGCCACCTAAGCCGGTTACTCTATTCTTCATAGTATGTACTTTTTAGTTATTGTTATTTTTTAATATGCTGTTCATATATCTCAATCCATGATTCGGCACTCATTTTTGTACATAACTCCCCTATAAGTTGGTAAGGAATGTCGTCTATTTTTTTAAAGCGGATGCAACTCTTACCCATATCCAGTTTTTGAGCCGTGTGCTTTGGGTATTCTTGGACGAACCAAGACATTAAACCATTGTCCGCATATATACCGGAGTGATATAGGGCTATATAATTCTTCTGTGACGCCAAATTAATAAAAGGTAAGGGCAATGCTGGATTAACATGATAACCTGATGGGTAGACAGCGTGGGGAACCACATAACCTAACATGCCGTAACTAAGCTGTTCTTCAAAAGTACTGGGTAAATTTTTACGTATGGTAGCCCGTAGTTGTTCAATTACCTTTTTGCGTTCCACTGGAAGTTGATTTATATAATCTTCTGGTGTACTTGCGGCAAATTTCATGGTTAGTGCATTTAAATCAAAAGTAATATATGCTAGCCATAGTAAGTTATGAAAATTAATTGATGGATATGCTTAGCAAAATTTATTTTTAATTTTATCCACGACAGTCTGTGCAAGTTTTATTTTGCTTTCAACGGTCCAACCTGCTACGTGGGGAGATAATATTACATTATCGGCTTTGATCAGATATTCAAATGCATCTGGTAATTGGTCATCCGTAAACATATGTTCAAAAGATGCTTTTTCATATTCCAGAACATCTAGACCGGCGCCTAATATTTTTCCGGACTTTAAAGCCGCTACCAAGTCTTGGGTATCAATGCATTTTCCCCTAGCGGTATTAATGATCCAAAAGGATTTTTTAAATTTTTCTATGAATTCTGTACGGAACATGCCAATGGTATCTTCGGTCTGTGGTACATGAAGACTAATGACATCTACACGATCTTGGAATTCCATTATGCCTACTTGCCTTGCATGTTCATCTTCTACGCCACCCTTTATATCATAACATATGACTTCCTCAACATCAAAACCTTTTAGTTTTTTAGCAAAGGCCTTTCCCATATTGCCATAGCCGATTATACCTACAACTTTTCCTTCCAATTCTAACCCTCTATTACCTTCCCGGTCCCATTTTCCGCTTCTTACTTCATGGTCCGCTTTGTTCAGTTTATTGAAAAGTGATAGTAACATACCTAGCGCATGTTCCCCCACTGCATTTCTATTGCCTTCTGGTGCAGCGGCCAAAAAAACGCCCAAGGATTTTGCATACTGTGTGTCTATATTCTCTAGTCCTGCCCCAAGTCTACCAATAAATTTTAGATTTTTAGCCTTATCCAAAAAATCCGCGTCAATGGAAAACCTGCTTCTAATTATAATTCCGTCGTAATGGGATATCCTTGTTGCTATCTCTTCTTTCGTGGAAGTATAATCCTCATGGTTCTCAAAGCCAAGTTCAGAAAATTGTTCTATAATTAATGGGTGGTTTATATCTACGTGCAATACTTTCATGTTCTCTGGGAATTATATTTTGGGGTAGTTCGTTTTGGATATTACATGTGTTGTTGCGCCTGTATGCTGCGTGCTTAATTTTTCAAATAAGAGCACATGTACAATTTCGCCGTTTTTGGTCATTGGGCAATGTTCCGTTCCTTTTGGCACAATAATGACCTCACCTTCCTCTACAACTTCTGTACGGTCGCGAAACTGCATGTACAATGTTCCTTTTTGTACATGAAAGAGTTCATCCTCGTATTCATGGGCATGCCAGACAAATTCTCCTTTTACTTTTGCCAATAATACGTGCATATCATCAACAATACCTATTTGGTGGGGATGCCAAAATGAATCTACATGTTCAAACTTATCGTTAAGATTAATTTTTTTCATTTGTCAACCAATATTGTATTTCTACGACTTACATCCTTCTAAGCCTCTTTGTCAAATACTAAATTCCAAGTATAAGTTTGGCAATGGAGAAGTAGATTAAAATACCAAATATATCATTGCTCGTAGTAATAAAAGGCCCCGTAGCAATTGCAGGGTCTATGCCACGTTTGTCCAAAAACAACGGAACAAAGGTTCCTATAAAGCCCGCAACGACAATTACCGCAATCAGGGAAATAGAAATGGCCAATGATGTGGGGAAATCCCCTTTCCATATCCAAGTAAAAATCAATAATAAACACGAAAGAATAAAACCGTTCAATAAAGCCAATAACATTTCTTTGATCAACCGATCACTTATACTGCCTTTAATGTCATCGTTGGCCAAGCCCTGTACGATAATTGCGCTAGACTGTACACCTACATTACCGGCCATTGCCGCTATGAGCGGGGTAAATAGAAACAAGACGGTGTATTCACGAAACATTTCCTCAAAACCACCCATAATGACAGCTGCCGCAGCACCCCCAAACAGGCCTAAAATTAACCATGGCAATCGTGCCCTGGTAAGTTCCCAAATACTTGCATCTGCCTCTACACCTTGGGATATACCGGCGGCCATTTGATAATCTCGCTCAGCCTCTTCCTTTATTACGTCTACAATATCATCAATGGTAATACGGCCTACTAATCTTCCTATCTCATCTATTACCGGTATGGCTTCAAGGTCATATTTGCTCATAATACGAGCTACTTCCTCTGGGTCTTCGTTTACGTTTACAGAATCTACATTTTTGATGAACACATCCTTGATATGTGTCTTTGTGGAAGTGGTCAACAAATCCTTTAAGGATAATCTACCCTTTAACTTATCTTCATCATCAACCACATAAATGGAATGTACACGGGTAACATTTTCTGCTTGGGCCCTCATCTCCTTAACGCAAGTAAGCACATTCCAATTCTCATTTACTTTTACGAGCTCTTTTGCCATAAGTCCGCCGGCAGAATTTTCAGCATACCGCAAAAGGTCTACAATATCCTTGGCATGTTCCCGGTCTTCTATTTTAGAGATTACTTCCTGGACCTGTTCTTTTGGAAGTTCACCAATAATATCTGCAGCATCATCCGTGTCAAGTTCACCAAGTTCACTGGCAATTTCCTTAGAAGATAGGTTTCGTAGAATAGCTTCTCGGACATCTTCATCCAGCTCGGTAAGAATATCGGAAGTTTTATCACTATCCAATAACTTGATCAAATAGGTAGCCTCATCATCATCCAATTCATTAATGATTTCGGCAATATCAGCATAATGAACGTCTAGAAATAGCGTATTTAATTCAGCATCATTTCTGTTTTCAATGAGCTGTTCTATATTATGTACAAGTTCTTCTGTTAGTTTAAAGGGTGTCATCTGCTATCTTCTTCGTCAAGGCTATAAAATCTACGACCGATAGTTGTTCTGGTCGTTGGTCAAATATAGTATCTTCTTTGAGATTATCTGAAAGTGTAAAGGTTTTTAAACTATTGCGCAAGGTCTTTCTACGCTGGTTAAAAGCGGTTTTGACGACTCTTTTGAATAATTGTTCGTCGCAAGGAAGTTGGTAATTGGTTTTTCTTACCATACGTAAAACTCCGGACTGCACTTTTGGTGGGGGGTCAAACACCTCTGGTGGTACCGTAAAAAGATATTCCGTATCATAATATGCTTGTGCCAGTACAGAGAGTATGCCATAAGTTTTACTGCCTTCCTGTGCGCAAATACGTTCTGCCACTTCTTTTTGGAACATTCCTGAAAATTCAGGGACCAGGTCACGATGTTCCAACATTTTAAAAACTATTTGGGTAGATATATTGTAAGGGAAGTTTCCTGTAATTCCAAAAGGTTGGTTGTTGAACAGCTCGTTAAGGTCATAATTTAAGAAATCTGCCTCTATTACTTTAAAAGAACCCTTGCCCTGCAATACGGCAAAATGTTCCATTGGAAACGTTTCATTTAGATATTTGATAGATTCCGCATCCAAATCCATGGCAACAAGATCAATATCCCTGTTCAATAGATATTTGGTCAAAACCCCTGTACCCGGACCAATTTCAATTACGTTTCTGTACTCCTTTTGTAAAAGGGTGTCTGCAATTGACTTTGCAATTGCCTCATCTATTAAAAAATGTTGGCCTAAATGTTTTTTTGCTTTTACGGGACCTTTATCCTGGTGCTTTTTTGGAGCATACCTGTCATTCTTGTTTTTTTTTCTTTTTGTCCCCATATTATGCGTTTAAATGCTCCTTATTTGGAAATATATACCCATGCATTTCTGCCGGAGCCAAGTTCTATCTGTATGCGCTTGTACGCCTCACCCTCATATTCGTCAGCTTTTTGTAATTCTTGGTGGGTCAATGAATATACCTGTCCTTTGATAATATCTTTGACATTACCGGTATGTTGCAGGGTTGGATATAGTCCGGCTACTTTTTTTTCAGAAACTACATATTGTGCAAGTTCATCCTCAAAACCTGTTAACGCCCTTGAGAAAACGCCTAGCTGTATATCCTGTTCCTGTAGCGTACCATAGGTGAACAATAAATGAGTGGCCGTAGCCCGTTGCACAAAATATTCATCTACGACTTCCAATTCTGTTTTGAAAGAAACCAGTTTCCCCGCAAATTTCTTTTCTATTTGTGCTATCAAGCGCGGAGCATCTTCATTATAATACCTTTCTAAGGTGGCTTTATCCTTAACGGAATATTGAATGGAGTAGGTTTCTCCGCCCATATCTTCCTCTACCAAAACTTTAGTGAACTTTGCACTTAGAAATTTTCCTGTGGACAATACTTCCGGTATATGAACCTGCTTCATCCATTGCAACCATTCTGTATGGTAAGCTTCTTCTATATTGGTAGTAATATTATAAATAAACATGTTGGCGTACAGGTTGAGATTTAACAATTTTGACAACTGCAAAGTTAAATTAAGTAGTTGCCATTTTTAGACTAATTCTGTAAACTTTTAGTTAATGGCGTCTCCCCTGAGAATTCTAAAATTCTTTCTGGCTTGAGGAAAGTAGTAACTATCTTGGTAGTTGTAGATGATTTGCTCATAATGTTCCCTGGCCTTTATATTGTCCTTGAACTCTTTTCTATAAAGTTCGGCCAAGGCAAAATGCGCATCGTCAGCCAATATTCCCTTATTATAAAAGGTGATAATTTTTTGATAGTTGAACTGCGCCTCCTCATATTTTTTTTTCGTTTCCAGTAACTGAGCTTGTTTAAACAAAGCATCGTCCTCAATTTTTTCACCTTTGTGGTTTTCAAGGATGTCATTCAAGGCCGTAATAGCTTCCGTTGTTTTGTTTTGATAGGCAAGAAAATCTGCCCGCGCATATTTTTTCAAGGCGGTCTGGGTAGAGTCTTCCAAGGAATTGTCGGAAATTAACAGACTTAACTGCATGGCATCATTGGCAATTAACTGGGATGTTGAGCCGCGTAGTACTTTTAATTGGGTAAGGGCCCAGTCAAAATCTCCTTTATAGAAGCTGGTTTGGGCTACTTTATATCTGGCATCCTGCCCTAAAACATCATTTTTTAGTTTTTGTTGAATTTGGGAAAAATAGATCAGTGCTTCATTAAATTTTTTATCGAATACCAATATGTCTCCCAATGCTAATTTAATATAGGCGGTACCCCTGGTGTTCAAAGGAAGGTCTAAACTATTTTTCAATAGGGTTTCCGCTGGTTTGGGGTCGTTTTTTTTAAAGGTCAGAAATTTTGCATAGGCTACCTGAAGTTGCAGTGTCTGCGGTCTGTAGCCATATTTATCTATTAGGGTTTCGTATGTATTTTGAACATTGTCAAGATTGACCTTAGAATCATTCAACGCTATATCTATAAGATGTAATTCTGCGTTCAGTTGCGTAACCTCGTCATTGGTATTGTCAATGATAAACTCAAAGATATCTTTTGCTACATCAAAATCCTGTTCTTCCAAAGCCTGTTCTCCCAAACCTTCCATTCTCATGGTTGAATTACCATCAATACGTTTGTAAATTGCTTTTTCCTGTCTAAACGCACTGCCAAACTGTTTTTGTTGAACAAATAACCAACTCAGCAACTCGTTCCAAAGAATATTCGGATTTTTTTGAGCCCTATCCAAGAGTACTTTTTTAAAGGAAATATTGTTGGGGTCCTCTGCATTCTCAGATATAAAATCATCAATACTTCTAAGGATATTTGATTTGGATGTTTTTCCTTCACTTACCAAATTCAAATAGGCATTGTACATATCCTCTATTTTGCCCTGTTCACCATAAATACGTGCCAATTGATAATTGTAATCCAAGCCCGGGTTTAATTGCATGGCTTTTTTAAAAGCCTGTATGGCCAAGTCCAATAAGCTGTAGTTTTGAAACCGCAATCCTATGGCGTAACCATAATTAGGGTTCTTTTGTATAATATTAAGTGCCTTGTCATAGTAAATGGTTGCCTCTTTCCCTAATTCTTGCAAGGCATAGTTATAGCCCAGATCAACTAAAAGCGTGGGATAGGGATTTCTCTCATTCAACCTATTCCTTAGGAAATCACCGGCATCTATATAACGCTCTAATTGTTGGTAGCAAGAAACCAGATCCTGTGCGTACTCTGTTCTACGTGGATTTTTCTCTACCAATTTTTCATAGAATACGACCGCCTTTTCAAAATCACCATCGGCAAAATATTGTTTTGCCAAAAAATCATCTTGGGACCATGCCATGCCCATCATGGCGAAAAAGGCTATGAAAAAAAATATTTTTCGCATATTCAAAGATACATAGAATGTACAAAGTTCAATTTATAAGGCTGATGACAACTAAACAAACCTACTAATTTTAAAGTTGTTTGTGGGAACCATCACAATTTGGCATTCGTTTGGAAAGACCGCAGGTACAATCGTTTAATCCTTTTCCATTTAGTATTCGCTGTGTGTTTTTGGAAATTCTATTGCTGCGGGTATTGGATTGTTTAGGTTGTGAAAAATGTAATAAATAACCTTTTTGGCGCCCAGGGGTAAGGCTGTTGAACGCAGTTTCCAAATTGGGGTCTTCGGAAAATTTTTGGGTAAGTTCCTTGGGAACGGGATAGTCCGTCACTTTCTTCACCTGAACCTTTTTTCCAGATTCCTCATTTTGTGCGGCTTCCAGGATATAATCCTTGATCGTTTGCCGTAGCGTTTGTATTTCTCCAACATGTGTAAATCTGATTTGGCGACCAGATTGTGTATGTTGGGTTTGTTGAATCAAGAGGTTGTTAGGGTCTTTAAGAAGTGCCCCTTTATAAAATAAGATGGCACAATATTCTTTAAACCCATGCAGTAGCACAATGTTCTTGTTTTTATAAGTATAACAAGGATGTTTCCATTTGAACGCTTCCGTTAGGCCACACTCAAGAATTATTGCTCTTAGCTCCCTGAGCTCTGATTGCCACTTATTTATACCATCTAGATAATCATCTACCTCTTTAATCATGTGTTTAGGGGGGTATTACATTAATCGGACATTATATTAGTTTCAAAACCGTCAATACTTTGGGTGTTTTTATTTTTCCAATACGCTTCAATATTTTTGCTTCCTTGTTTGCTTGCCCAATCATTTAAAGTAGTTCTTTCTTCTTTATAATCCATGTAGGGTACAGCAAATCCGCAAGAAGTCTGAACAAGTTCTACATGCATTTCAATTATTTGCCTGGCCCCAATATTTTTTGGAAAGAGTTTTTCGTATTTCATAAACTGATTATCCCGTTTATGATAAATCTCTGCTTTTCCATAAAGGCGTAGTATCATAGGTTTTCCTTCAAAAGCGCAGAACATGATGGTCATTCTTTTATTCTTAAGTAAATGGGCGGCAGTTTCATTTCCACTACCGGTCAAGTTTAGCCATACAATGGTATTGGCATCTATAACCCTAAATGAATCTGTTCCTTTTGGAGATACATTTACGCTACCTGTAGCGGCAGCCGTACCTACAAAGAATATTTTTTGTTGCTCAATGAACTGTTGTAGTTGAGGCGTAATACTGTCCAGTTGCTTGCCCATAGGTATTGTTAATTTCTAAGAAGTTAGATGAAGTAAATAACCAAGGTAATAAAAACGGCTTTAATCCAAAATGAACTAAAGCCGTTATTAACTGAATGAATGTATGTTTATTGATCCACAAAACCAACCACCTCATAGGCCCTAGTTCCATTTATTTGGATAGCTTCATAAAGTACATTTGAAAATTCATAATATGTATACCCATCTATTTCCACACGTTCGTAGCCATCTGGCAACTCTTGGATTACCGTTCCTATTTCTGGATCAACAACTTCATATTGATCATTAATTGGGGCATAATAAACACCATTGGCCCAATAATAGGTTCTAGACGGTCTATTTATTCTAATAAAGCCAGCTGGCAACGTTTGTATTCTAAAGCCAACTTTTGGGGCTATTACAATATATCTTCCACCAGAATAGGTGTAAAATCTATTTCCCGAATAGTAATAATTGTTGCCCCTGTGTACAATTGTTGTTCTTTTGGGTAACGTTCTAACCGCTACAATCTTTTTTTTAGGTTTTTTATATACTACACGGCTACTTGGTATACGTGGATTATCTTTTTTGATAATTACGGTCTTACCGGTTCGTCTTGAATTTTGCGCATATGTCTTTTCTGAAAACGAAACCAGCATAATGAGCGCTAAAATAATTGGAATACTATTTAATGTTGTTTTCATAATACATGGTTTTATAATGCTTGTATGACCATGTTTTTTCTAGATGGTTTAATTTTTAAGTAAACTTTAATAGGTTTGGCAAGATTCTATAAGTAATGTCTAGCCGTTTAAAATCACCATGCTTTATAGATGTCATAATTCTTCCGGAACAATTACCCCTTACATTAATTAATACCAATACATATTTTGTTGCCGGTAGGATCAACGACCCTATAGCCGTTGATGGTTTTTTCATACCAGTTTATACTATGTAATGCTTGCTCTAATTTTTCTTTAGCTGTATAATATAGTTGAAAATGGTTTAAGCCGGCATTTTCACTGGGAGCCAATGGTCTGTTGCTACCGTGCCACGAATTTAGGGCTATCCTATGTTGGTAATCTGCACCATCCCCTAAATCCGCAAACATGTATTGGGGCAAATTGTTGGCTTCGGTATAGCCTAATTTTTTGTAAAACCTATTGGATTTTTGAACATTGTTGGCATATAAATGAATATGTCCAATATAGGTGTCAGAAGCAATAAATCTATGAAGGTCATTGACTTGCAATGCGGACATTACTTCATCTAGATTTAATCTTTCCGATGCTGATCGTATTACGCCATCTGTACCCTCCATCCAAATTCCACCTTCGCTGATCACTCTTTTTAAGCGTTCTGGGGTTTCTAAGGTAAATTCTATGGTAATTCCATCCGGGTCTTCTAGATAGATGGATTTAGATGCGGTATGGTCGGTAGGGGAGTACGGATATTTTTTAATGTTCAGTCTATGTACCATACTTGCAAATTCAGCTTCATTGGGTGCATGAACCGCAAAATGATATAAACCGCTGTACCCTTTTTGAAATGGAAATTTGGCCTTTTCATGAACTACGACCAATGTTCTTTTCTCCGTACCAAATTCAGCAATATTCTTGTTGGTCCCCCTAAGTTGCATACCTACTATTTCTGTCCAAAAATAGGTAGACCTCTCAAGGTCAATATTGTTGATATGTACCGGGCCAAACGTAGCAAGTTTATTTTTTGGATTGCCTCCGCCGTTAGTTCTCTGCATTGAATTGGTCAATTAAAATTTACATCCATATATTAAAATCAATGCACCGAAAATTTTTATATGTCCATTTCCGATGCATCATTTACAATATTCAATGATATTATTGTTGGTGTGCCTTAGGCAAAATGAGTGCTTTTTTACTTCTGCCCCAAGCAATAAAAAGTGCAATGCCCATAATGATTATATTCATGCCAATTGCTGAAAATTCTCCTCTTGAAGCATGAAAAATTGCGGCCAAGATCATAACCGCGGCAAGACCTAGTGCCGCCCATACGGTCAAGTAAGGTTTAAAACGAAAAATGGATGGAATTAATAAACCCAATCCGCCCAACAATTCGCTAATACCTATAAAGCGCACCAGCGCTTGCGGTGTTGAGGTTACCCATGGTAATGATTCCGCAAGTGCCTCAATAGGTTGTGAAGCTTTCATAAGTCCTGCCATAATAAACATTGCGGCCAATAATCCTTGTGCAATCCATAATATTATATGCATTGCTTTGTTCTTTTTTTGGTCTGTCATTTCTTTACGTATTTATAAAATTACTATGCAGCAAAGTTGTACTACTATGCGCAAATGAAAAATAAGATACCTTAAGAAATTACTATAGGTTATTTATGTGCAATCTTACGACGAATATCACTCAGATATTCCGGTGTAACACCTATATATGAGGCAATTAATTTTAGCGGTAGGCGCTGAACTAAAGTGGGGTAGGTTTCGGTAAAATCAATATATCGCTGTTCAGCAGTTGCGCTTAATAAACCTATTATACGTTTGTTCGATGCTATTAAATTATTCCTGAACTTAATTGCCATTTCGGTGATATCTTCCTCGTCAAAATTTGTAATGTCCGAATATTCCGATCTGGATAGCACAAAAATCTCTGATTCTTCTATGGCCTCTATTCCTACTTGGGAGGGAACTTGATTGGTAAAACTATCCAAATCCGTAATTAGCCAATCTTCTGGCGCAAATTGCATGATATGTTCTTTGCCGGAACTATCAATGGCATAACTTTTAAGACATCCACTTTTAACAAAATAGCCATATTTGGCAATTTCTCCTTGCTTTAAAAGGATTTGCCCTTTTTCAACGGTTTCAAGGTTATTTAAATCTATACTCTTCACGCTGTGTATTTAGGATACCAAATTGACCGTAATAGATACATTAACATATGGGTTAAAAATGAAAACCATATCTCACTGAATATAACAAGAATGGAAAAAATATTCCAGCATCACCTAATAAATGCTTTCTAAAGATACTAAATGATATATGGTATGAACGGTAGTTACCCTAGTCTATCATGTCAAAACCGCAATACGGTACCAAAACTTCTGGAATTTTAATTCCTTCCGGAGTCTGATAATTTTCTAGGATACCTGCCAATACGCGTGGTAGGGCCAAAGAACTACCGTTTAATGTATGGGCCAGCTGACTTTTTCCGTTTTCGTCCTTAAATCTTAACTTGAGCCTATTGGCTTGGTACGTTTCAAAGTTGGATACAGAACTTATTTCCAACCAACGGTCCTGCGCGGTGGAGAACACTTCAAAATCAAAGGTCAATGCAGAGGTGAAACCAAGGTCCCCTCCACATAGGCGAAGAATTCTATACGGGAGTTTCAACGCTCTCAGTATACCCTTTACGTGTTCAACCATACCATCCAAAGCCTTATATGAATTGGTGGGGTGTTCTACACGTACAATTTCAACCTTATCAAACTGATGTAGTCTGTTCAGGCCCCTAACATGTGCCCCGTAACTACCTGCTTCTCTCCTAAAACAAGGGGTATAGCCCGTGTAGGTGATTGGAAAATCATCTTGGTTTAAGATGACGTCCCTAAAAATATTGGTAACGGGCACCTCTGCCGTAGGAATCAAATATAGGTCATCTGCTGTTACATGGTACATTTGACCTTCCTTGTCCGGCAACTGTCCTGTACCATAACCGGAAAGCTCGTTCACTAAATGTGGCACCTGTATTTCTGTATAACCGGCTTCAGTATTCTTGTCCAAAAAATAGGCGATCAAAGCACGTTGCAATCGTGCGCCTTTTCCTTTGTATACCGGAAAACCCGCTCCTGCTATTTTTACCCCTAGTTCAAAATCAATAATGTCATATTTCTTTGCCAATTCCCAATGTGGCAAGGCAGTGGTATCCAATGCGGGAATGTCTCCTTCTTTAAATACCTCTTCATTGTCCTCTTCACTTGACCCCTTGCGCACAGATGTATGCGGGGTATTGGGAATTTGATATAATAAACTTTGTAATTCATCTGCCGCTAGGCTCAATTCTTCTCCCAATTGTTTGGACTCTTCCTTTAGTGTACCCGTACGCTCCTTTAGTGCATTTGCTTCTTGAGCCTTACCGGTCTTGTACAGAGCACCTATTTCTTTGGAAATTTTGTTGGATTCTGCCAATACATTATCCAATTTCGTTTGTGCCGTACGTCTTTTTTCATCAAGTTGAAGCAGATTGTCCAACATTGGTCTGGCGTCAATATTCCTCTTTTCCAAGGCAAGGATAATTTCATCTTTATTATCCCTTATGGTCTGTAATTGTAACATTTTAGGTCGTATTTGAGTGCAAATTTACGTTAATCTTCTATTTAAATTGGATACTTTTAATCCCTAAACTTTCATTACTATGATTTTTGAACACTTCGCAATAAATGTAAAGGATATTAACGGGGTTGTTGATTGGTATTGCAGCCATTTGGGACTGACAATAGATAATCAGCAAAAGGAAGCTCCGTTTATGACGTTTCTGGCAGATAGTACCGGTAGGGTAGTGGTTGAGTTCTACACTCGGGAAGATGAATTGGCAGAGGATTTTAGCAATAGGCATCCCTTGACATTTCACGTGGCTTTTGTTTCCGGGAACGCAGAGGAAGATAAACAACGTTTGCTGCTTGCCGGAGCAAGCTTTTTTGAAGAGGTCTTTAAGGATGACGGTAGCCATTTGGTCATGTTGCGCGATCCTTGGGGTTTGCCGCTTCAGCTTTGTCAGCGTACGGTCAAGTTTCCTTGATCTGGTTTAATTATGGGTTGGATGGAAGAATCCAAGTGTGATGCTTAAAGGGTTTCCAGCGCTCCTTGGCCAAATTGGTCTTGGGGTCTATAAATGGTTTATAGGGCTTACCGTTTATACTTATTTCCGAATTTTTTAAAAATATGGCAACGTCTTTATTATCCTTCTTGAAATTGTTTTTGATATACTGGGCAAATTGCCAAGCAAAATCCGGATATGAATAAACCTTGCGCAGTTGTGCCTTGGTCAAGTAATTTTTTGGGTCAATCCGGTATATCTCATTGGTGTGCTCGTCTATGGCCATAAAATTGCCTTTTCCAGTACGGCTCCTCAGCATCATCCTCCAGCTCATACGATGTCCTTCTTCTGTCCACAATACATCATCTTCAATAATATAATGTCTTACCGGTAACAGTACCTGGAACAGAAAATATAGACCCGCGACCATTAATAGGCCGTTTCTGTAATTTGGAGAGGATAAAACGGTTGGTACGTAAGGTGTTTTGGATTTAAAAAATATAGACCTTATGGTTTCTGGGTCAAAAAAGAATACACTGAACGCCAAGGCCAAGTAAGGAAAAATACCTATCTGGAAAACAATAGAATTAAATAGGTGAAAAAAGATGGATAATATAAAGGCTGTTTTTCGGGTTTTTTTATAAAGTAAGGCGGGGATGATCAGAAGGTCAAATACAATTCCTGCTACGCCTATAATTTTGTGCACCCACAATTGTTGTAGCAATTCACCAACTAACCAATAATCTTTCCTTGGCTGCATCAATACCTTGATCATGCTAAAATCTAGCCAGTCGCCATACATTTTTGCAATGGAAGCATAGGTGTATACGATAAGCAATTGTAAAACAATAAACCACTTAACATAAGCGAACATTGAATTGGCTTCAAGAGTTGGATTCAATTTTACATCCACAGATCTACTTCTATGCGCTGGAAAAAAACACATGAGTAAAGAAATAAGGATAAGCAAATAATAATGGTTGTTGTAAGCTGTTTTTTGCATTAGATAAGTGGCAGACCACATAAAGGTAAAAGCAATCATGCTTACTCTGTATTTTAGCCCTAGGGCAATACAAATGCCCAAAATGCCCATAATGACAAAATAATAGTACATGCCATTTCCCGGTATGGGGTGTAACCATTCAAAATCTATAAAGGGAAAAAAATGGGTGGGGTCTATTAAATTTCTTTTTACCCATCCAGTAGCAATGGCCCCAAAACTTTCCAATGAAATAAGGATTCCAAAAAAAATACGGAAGATGATCAAGGGGCTATTATCCATACGTTGAAACAATACCCTGTTCAGCATTTTATTTCCGAATAAGTTGTATGGAACGTTCTTTGTCCTTTGCCAATTGTAACTTAAGGGCATCTACAGATTCAAACTTATGTTCGTCCCTTAAACGGGCCAAAATATCCACTTGAATTTTTTTATCGTAGAGATCGGCATTGAAATCGAAAAAATTAATTTCTATGGACTTTGATGTGCCGTTTACGGTTGGATTGTATCCAATGTTCATCATGCCATAGACCGTTTTTCCCATTAAGGTGCTCTTAACGGTATATGCTCCGTTTTTTGGTATAAGTTTATAATTTTCCGCAATCGTAAGATTTGCTGTGGGAAAACCCAATTGTCTTCCAATACCTTTTCCCTTGGAGATCGTGCCGGTCAGCATATACTCATATCCTAAGTAATTGTTGGCCGTGGTAATATCGCCCTCTTCCAACGCTTTACGTATTTTGGTAGAGCTCACGGAAACATCATCTATTTCTTGTGCAGGTATTTCATCTACTGTAAAATCCAGAGCATTGCCAAATGCTATCAAATCGGTAATGTTGGCCGTTCTGTTTCTTCCAAATCTGTGGTCATAACCAATAATGACTCTCTTTGTGTTCAAGGTGTTTACCAATATATCCCGTACAAATTCCGTTGCGGTAAGTCTAGAGAAATCCTTGGTAAACGGATGAATGATCAACACATCAAGACCCAAACGTTCCAAGATCATTATTTTTTCATCTATGGTGTTCAAAAGTTTGATATCCGCATCTTTTTGTAAAACCATTCTTGGATGTGGAAAAAAAGTGAGTACGGACGATTTTAATTCCGTAGGCTTGGCATGGTTTATGATTTTATCCAGTATTTTACGATGACCAATATGTACCCCGTCAAATGTACCAATGGTAATGACCGTGGGATGTTTTTCATGATATGTGGAAATGTTGCGAACTGTAATCACCTATGATAGAAAATAAAAAGACTTATATTTGATTCTGAGATAAAAGCCCCCTGATGGTTGCAAAATTACGCCTAGTTTTTTCAATTACCATAGTATTTCTTTCCTTTTCCGGGGTAGCTCAAAGTACATACTGGGAAAAAACCGAATTATCTACGGCCAACAAACAGATTTCCAAGCAACGACTGCAGGTGGAAAAAGGTAAGGCATTTGTCTTGAACAAAACACTGTTCACCCAAGCCTTAATGTCCAATAAAAAGTCCAATGTCATCTATTTTCCAGATGAACAGGGCAATCAAATTCCCTTTCATGTAGAAGAGATACCCTTGTTCTCAAAGGCCTTGGCCCAAAAATATCCATCCATTAAATCTTATAAGGGTACTGCTGTAGACCGTGCCGGCTTGCAGGTACGTTTTAGTGTGTCACCAAAAGGTGTTCAGAGCATGTTCAATAAAGTAGGCGAAGAGGAAGCCCTGTTTATGCAGCAGACCAAGGACGATACATATATTTTATACCGAAGGACGGAGCAGAGCAAAAGTGATCTACAGTTTATTTGTAAAACAATGCCTACGGTTATGGATTACGCCCAGAATTTGACGGCTAAATTGGTAGATGACCAAACATTGACCACATTTAGGGTCGCTATTTCCGCGTCTGGGGAATACACTCAATTCCATGGGGGTACCAAAGCAGATGCATTGTCCGCAATCAATGCTACCCTTACCAGGGTCAATGGTGTTTTTGAGCGTGATCTGGCCATATCCTTACAATTGATAGACAATACGGATGATGTAATCTATACCGACCCTGAAAATGATCCTTATACCGGTAGTTTAAGTTCCCAGGTACAAAGTACGTTGACCAATGTTATAGGAGATTTAAATTATGACATTGGACATTTGTTCAATCAACAGGAAAACACTTTGGACGGTAATTCCGGTTTTATTGGAGCTGTATGTAAGAACGGGAGAAAGGGTAGTGCGTACTCTACACTGTCATCACCGACCGGTGATGCCTTCGATATTGATTTGGTCGCTCATGAAATGGGCCATCAATTTGGGGCAAACCATTCGTTCTCTCATATTTCGGAAGGTACAAATGTACAGGTAGAACCGGCAAGTGGTACAACCATTATGGGCTATGCGGGTATTACGGGAAATAACAATGTAGCCAGTAATAGCAATGATTATTTTCATTATGTCAGTATAACGCAAATTAGGGATTATTTGCGAACGGTTTCCTGTGGGCAAACCCAGTCTATTGCCAATGTGCCCCCTTCTTTATCTCCCTTACAGGATTACAACATACCAAAGGGTACGGCCTTTGTTTTGAATGGGGCGGCAACTGACCCGGATACTTTGGATGTGTTGAGTTATACTTGGGAGCAAATAGACAATGGGGTTGTTACCCAAGCTACTTTTGGACCTAATAATCCAGCAGGGGCCAATTTTAGGTCATTGCCGCCTAGTATTTTGCCGAGACGGTATTTTCCAAACCTTAACCGAGTACTGAGCGGCCAGCTTACACAGGTCTTGCCCAGTAGGGGAGATGCCTGGGAGACGGTATCCAATATTGGTAGGTCCTTAAATTTTTCCTTGACCGTGCGTGACAATGCTTTAAATGGTGGGCAGAGTGTTTCTGATGAAATGAGTATAACGGTAATTAATGATGCCGGCCCTTTTGCGGTCACTTCGCTAAATACTGAAGAATCTTTGGTGGCAGGATCTATACAGGTCATTACGTGGGATGTCGCCGATACCAATATTGCACCTGTAGCGGCAGAGACCGTTTCGATCTATTTGTCCACCAATGGCGGACTTACCTACCCGACCATATTGGCCGAAAATGTACTGAACGATGGTAGTCAAAGGATTATAGTACCTAGTATAGATACGGATAGCGGTAGAATTATGGTCAAAGCGGACGGAAATGTTTTTTTTGCTGTTAATGGTACCGATTTTTCCATAACCCCTTCCGAAATTGTGTTGGATTTTAACGAGGTTGAATTTGATGTCTGTAAGCCACAGGATATCAACGTACCTTTTACCTATGAAACCTATTTGGGATTTAACGAGGAAAGCACGTTTAGTACGCCCTCCCTGCCAGATGGCCTATCCGCAACTTTTACACCCGCTACCGCAACTGATACGGATACTTCTGTATTATTGGATTTTGAGGGTGTTTCAACGCTGGCCGAAGGTATTTATCCTATAGAAATTGTTGCAAGTTCGGCAACGGTCACCAAAGATATTACCTTGTTGTTAAGGGTTTATGACGATACTTTTGAATTGGTAAATTTAGTTGCTCCCGTAGACGGTTTGGAAAATGCGTCCATAGATACGGAATTGCAGTGGGAGAATCAAGTAGGCAGCACCTTGTACGATATCGAAATTTCAACCAATACCAATTTTACCGCTATTGTTGAAACGGCAACGGTAGCCTCTAATTCCTATAAACCGGTATTATTGGACAATAACAGCCAATATTTTTGGCGTGTTAGACCCAAAAATGATTGTGGGGAAGGAGTTTTTAGTGCGCCGTTCAGTTTTACGACCATACAATTTAACTGTACCACGAAAGAAGCCACTGCGGGCTTGCCCATTGCTATTTCCAGTAGCGGAACTCCCGTAATAAGCTCTAAAATAATTTTTTATGAAGATTTGCCTATTGCGGATATCAATGTCATTCTTGATATTGAACATACTTTTTTGGCAGATTTGGTAATTACCCTTACCTCACCTGAAGGTACCGAGGTTACGTTGGTTTCCAGTTCATGTGGTGAGGCGCGGAATATTATAGCCACTTTTGATGATGATGCGCCCAGTTTTATCTGTAGTCCGGAGCCAGGTATTAGTGGTGTCGTAAGCCCATTGGGGAGTTTAAGCTCCTTTAATGGCGAGTCCCTTTTAGGGGAATGGATCTTGGAGGTTCGCGATAACGCTCCTTCTGATGGCGGTAAATTGAATACCTTTTTACTTGAAGTCTGTGTGGAAGGTGATTTTAGGCCGGATAATGATCAGGACGGCGTGTTTGACGATGGAGACGATTTATGTCTGGATACACCATTGGGCCAAGAGGTAAATGCATCGGGTTGTCCAGTATATCGTTTTCCTAGTGAAAACTTTACGGTTAGGATAGATAGCGAAACGTGCAGTGACAATAATGATGGCTCAATTACCATTACTCCCAAGTTATCCTTGGATTATCAAGCAACTGTTACCGGAAATGGTGTAGAACTTGTTCAAAATTTTTCCAACACCTTTAACTTGGCCAATTTGGCATCCGGCACGTACTCGGTATGTATTGTAGGTACGGATGGGATTATTACTTATGAGGAATATTGCGTAGAGGTCCAAATTACGGAGCCTGCGCCGCTCAATGTAACATCTAAACTGGCTTTGGATGGCAGTCAAATCACTTTTTCCTTGCTTGGTTCATCCTTATATACCATTACGCATAACAATGAAATTTTAATGACCAATGAACCTACCGTAACATTAAGTTTAAAAAAAGGTCTCAATACTTTTAAGGTGACTACCAATTTGGCCTGTCAAGGTACTTATGAGGAAGAATTGGTTTTCAGTGAGCAGGCAATTGTCTTTCCAAACCCTGTGATCGATAGCATTAATATTTATTTTGGGGCCGAACAGGAACAAGTTTTTGTACAGGTTTTTAGTGCGGATGGTAGGTTGATATCAAGTGATACCTATGTTCCACAATTAAACAGGATAGAATTTGACTGTAGTGCGTTTTCCATAGGAATCTATTATATAAAATATGTAGGGGCTACCGCCAAAGGAACCTTAAAAATAATTAAGCAATGAAGCGCGCCATATCCATAATTCTTTGTTTGATGCTCTCCTTTACCGGATGCAAGAAAAAACGAAGTCCACAACCACCTGAAGCGGTGTTGTTATTATTTCCGGAGCAAAATTCCGAATGTACGACCGGGGTAAGTCTGGGAGAGGAAAAAAGTCAGGTGGAATTCAATTGGAGCGCTGCAGATAATACGGAAACCTATGAGCTAAGGGTCACCAATACCGAGACCGGTACGGTACAGACCATAATATCCGCAAATACGTCCGCCACGCTGCCCCTGGAAAAAGGTAAACAGTATTCATGGTTGGTCCGTTCAAAGAATAGTCAAGTAGAACAGACCGTATCTAGTGAAATCTGGCATTTTTATAATGCAGGTTCCAATACTACATTTGCACCTTTTCCCGCTACGATAGTTAGTCCGGCTTCATCTGAAAATGTATTTAAGGACATTAACAATGAAGTGGTCCTCTCATGGTCGGCATCCGATCTGGATAACGATATCGTAAACTATGAGGTGTATTTTTCCGTGGAAACTCCGCCAACGGATTTAATTCGTTCCTTACAACCTTCCGTAAACAGTATAAAAGTTTCCGTAGCTTCGGACACGGTCTACTATTGGAGTGTGGTCGTTATTGATGCTGAAGGAAACAAGTCCAATTCCGGTATATATAATTTTAAGGTGCTGTAATCAAGTATTGTTGTATTGGTTCATGGTACGGGCAATACCGCTAAGGACAAATGCACTGACTACCTCTGCAGATCTGGAGAGGCGTTCCGATATTAGATCACGTTCTTCTTCGTTCCATTGTCCCAAAACATAATCTACCTGTCTACCCTTGCCAAAATTGGCACCGACCCCAAACCTGAACCGGTTGTAGCCATGGGTCTGTAAATGTTGTTGAATATCTTTTAATCCGTTATGGCCGCCATCACTGCCCTTGGTCTTTATACGTGTGGTTCCAAAAGGCAAGTTAATGTCATCGGTTATGACCAATAGGTTGCTCTGGGGAATATTTTCCTTGTCCATCCAATATTTTAATGCCTTTCCACTACGGTTCATATAGGTAGAGGGTTTTAGACATATAACCGTTCTTCCTTTGATTTTGAACGTACCTATATCACCAAGTTTGGCGGTTTCAAAAGTAAATTCCTGGGCCTTTGCCAGTTCATCTAATATCTTAAAACCTATATTATGTCGGGTTTCGGCATATTCATCTCCAATATTGCCAAGACCTACAATCAAAAATTTTTTCATTGGGTCCTCTTCTTTATGAACACTTGAGCGCTTGTTAAAAAGTCCTTTTAAAAAATGGAACATTTAAACTTTATTTTAGGGTCAAAAATACAAAAGCATCTCAATACGGATATCGAGATGCCTTTTTGTAATTTTTGAAATAAGAAGTTATTCTTGGGTAGCTTCTTCAGTTGCCGCTTCGGCACCCTCAGCTCCTTCTTCTCCTTCTTCATCTTCATCATCCGTAACAATTGCGGTACGTGCAGTTTTAACTTGTACAACAACTTGGTTATCTGGATGTAAGATCGTGAAATCATCATTCAATAATGATGATACAGATATATTTTGACCGATTTTTAATTTTGAAATATCGATATCAAAGAAATCCGGTAATTTGTCCGGTAGGGCCTTAATGGCAAGTTTACGTTTTCTGAACAATAAACGTCCACCGTTACGTACACCTGGAGAGTTACCTACTAAACGTACAGGAATATCCATAGTAACCACTTTATCATCAAATAATTGATAAAAATCAATGTGTATGATCTTATCGGTTACAGGATGAAACTGTATATCCTGCATTACAGCTTTTAGAGAAGCTCCGCCGTCCAGTTCAATTGCAACTGTGTGTGCATTTGGAGTGTAAACCAAGTCTCTGAACGCTAGTTCATCCGCTGAAAAATGTAATGGTTTATCCCCTCCGTATACCACGCAAGGTACCTTTCCAGCATTACGTAGGGCCTTCGTTGCCTTTTTGCCCACGCTTTCTCTTTCTGATCCTTTAATTGTAATTGACTTCATTATATGTATTAAAAATTAATATTAATAGTTTGACCTCTAATTCCATGTTAGCACCATTGCCATAATGGTTGGTTGCTACATTAAAAATTTTGAGGATATAGAATTATTGTTGTGCACCTTGTCCATAACATCCGCAAATAGCTCGGCACAGGACAATACCCTAACTTTATTACTTTTTATTTCTATTGGTATGGAATCTGTTATGATCAATTCCGTTAATTGCGATTTTTCAATTTTTTCATAGGCGTTGCCGGATAACAAACCATGTGTGGTAATGGCCCTAACACTTACTGCACCACGTTCCATCATTAGGTCTGCGGCCTTGGTCAACGTACCGGCGGTATCAACCATATCATCTACAAGTACCACATTTTTACCCTGAACATCCCCAATAAGTTCCATATGTGAAATTACATTGGCTTTGGCCCGTTGCTTATAACAGACAACAACGTCACTATCCAATGCTTTGGAATAGGCATAGGCCCTTTTTGAACCTCCCATATCCGGAGAGGCCAAAGTTAGATTGTCCAATCCAAGATTTCTTAAATAAGGTAAGAAAAGGGTAGACGCAAAAAGATGGTCAACAGGTTTTTCAAAAAAGCCCTGTATCTGATCTGCATGGAGGTCCATGGTAATAATTCTTGTAGCCCCTGCGGTCTCTAACATTTTAGCCACCAATTTAGCGGCAATAGGTACTCTGGGTTTGTCCTTTCTATCCTGTCTTGCCCAACCAAAATAAGGCATAACTGCTGTAATATGACGTGCAGAAGCCCGTTTGGCGGCATCTATCATCAGCAACATTTCCATTAAATTTTCCGGACCCGGGTGTGTGGAGCCTATAATGAAAATACGCGTACCACGTATAGATTCCTCAAAAGAAGGTTGAAATTCACCATCGCTGTAGCGGGAAAAAGAGACTTTGCCCAATGTGGTGCCATAAGCTTTGGCTATCTTTTCACCTAGTGCCGTACTTTGCGTACAAGCAAATATTTTTGGTTCCGGAACTTGATATGGCATATCTTTTCGTCTTATTTACCTCAGCAGCAGATTCAATCCTACGGAAGACCCTGTTTTTTAAGGAGGTGCAAATTTAAAAATTAAAATTGGTTGCAGCTGTATAAATGTTTGAAATTTTTAGTGGTAGAAAGAAAAAAATTTTTTAATTTCGCAGTCCTATTTAAAAATATCGTTTATTACGGTGTTTATGCTCGAGTGGCGGAACTGGTAGACGCGCTGGATTCAAAATCCAGTTCTTCGGAGTGTGGGTTCGATTCCCACCTCGAGTACAACGAAAAAATCCCTTCAATTTAGAAGGGATTTTTTTATGGCCTAAAGACAATTTATTGATTCTTTTTTTTTCCACTTTATGTACTCCTCAGATATTTTTGGATCAACTAAAGGATATAATCCAATTATAGGATTTCCTTGTTGTACTTTTTCCATTACAAATGTTTCGTATTGAGTCATTTGGGTGCATTCCTCGGCCACCTCATCTACAATGTTTGCCGGTATTACCATAACTCCATCATCATCACCAATTACAATATCGCCGGGAAATACGGCCACATCGCCACATGCAATGGGATCATTGATCGCTATAGCCTGATGCAAAGTTAGATTGGTAGGCGCAGAAGCTCTTTGATGATAGGAGGAAAAGGGTAGTTCCGCTATTTCTGCTGCATCTCTAAATCCGCCATCGGTGACAATACCGGCCACTTTTCTCGCCATTAGGCGCGTAACCAATATGGAACCCGCAGAAGCTGCCCTTGCATTCTGCCTACTGTCAATAACCATAACTGCCCCTGGCGGACATTCCTCTACGGCTACGCGTTGCAAATGTTTTGGGTCCCTAAAAACTTCAATAGGATTTAGGTCTTCCCGCGCTGGGATATAACGTAAGGTATATGCTTCACCAACCATGGTGGGCTTACCCGACTTAACTGGATTTACATTTTGTATATACTGATTTTTAAGGCCACGTTTAAATAAACAGGTGGCTACGGTGGCAGTACTGATCTTCTTTAATTTGGATCTGGTATTATCGGCTAATTGATACATTGGCTTTTTTCCTTTTGTTATTATGTTCTATCCCAAGTGTCCTTGATAAATTGCAGGTCTTTTCCCATTTGTGCAAAAACCACTTTTTTGTCTATGGTAAGGTGAGTTGCACCATGTTCAGCTCCTCCAAGATCATATTCTAAATGTAATGAAACCGGGACGTTGATCTTATATTTTTTAAGAAGGGTGAAGTACCTTTTAAAATCAACCATACCTTCTCCTAATGGGGTGTTCACTGGCTTCCATATTCCGTTGACCCGTGCCCATTTAAAATCTTTGATGACAATAGATTTTATAAACGGACTAATTCTGCGCAAACCAAGTTCCCAGCTACTTCCTCCTTCTACCATAGCATGTCTAATATCATATTGACAACCCATATATGTGTTGTCCGTTGCTTCTAAAATTGGGGGTAGGTCCCATATAGGAGCTCCTACATGATTGCCGGCATAGTTTTTATAGCAACCAATTAGGTTAATTCTCTTGTTCAATACTTCTAATTGCGCAGCTTGCTGGCCATAGATGATCTGGCTTTGGGAAATTGTTCTTTCCTCTGGGTACGTTAACCAATCCGTGCGGTAATGTGTAAAACCAAGTTTACTGGCGGTTTCCAATATTTGTATATTGTTGATATTGGTACTGTCCCAAATATTTGTTGTCATTAAACTTGGAGTCAACCCGTATTTTTTCATTGTCTGTACGGCCTTGGGTAAATCTATGCTTACCTTTTCCGGGACCACATGCCCTTTTGGCCTAACGGTCAAATCCAATCCGTTAAAACCTAATTCCTTGGCGGCAGCGGCCATGTCATTGTAATTTAAAAACTGTAAGTGTTTGGAAAAGAGATGTATGGATAAATCCTTTTCTGGATTTTCATTTTTTAGGGGATTGCCAAAATTAATTAAAGGTATACCACCAATAGCCATGGATGATATTTTTGTGAAATGCCTTCTTGATATCAAATTCTTATTTTCTGCCATAATACCGTACTTGATTTTTATTTTTTCGCTAGAAAAAATGTTAAAAACTTGCGGGTCTAACAAATATATGTATTTTTGGTAAACCAAACTGGTAAACCAATTTATTTAATTCATGAAAAATACAAATCATATAGTGGTGTTAGTAGGTGTATGTGGTATTGGCAAGACTACTATAGGGGCGCAATTGGCAAAAGAACTAGATGTTCCGTTTTATGATGTGGATAAGCTGCCCTATGCTGAAGTCTCTGAAAAATCTGTAGATATTCACAAATGGCTATCTGAAGTGCAAGGGTTAATTTTAAAACATGTAAGCCAAAAAGGTTGTGTACTTTCTTGTTCCATTTTAAAGAAAGAGCATCGTAAAACATTGACCGCAACTATTGATTATCCATTGGATTGGGTATTTATGAACGATTCTTTTGAAAACGCATCGCGTAGGGTTGAAGTAATTCAGGAACATAATAGGCCCGTGTCTTTGTTAAAATCCGATTTTGAGACGCTTGAGGTTCCCAAGAGAGCTTTAACCGTAGATATGGACAATACGGAACAGGTCATCGTGGATACCATTTTAAAATATCTAGCACGTAAATATGGTTGATGCTTTGGCATGAAATTCATGTCACACTAAAATAAATTCCTCAAGTACATTGCGTAAAACATTTATTGCCATTTTGAAAAACAGTGTATAATCATATTACAATAAGTGAAAATATTGGAAAAATAATAATGATAAAAAAAGCGTACTTATTGATCACCTTGGTTCTTCTGCAGTTCTCATGCAAAGAAAATGATAGTACCGGTATTTATGTACAAAATAGTACTGAGCTACATACCGCAATAGCCAATGCCATACCGGGTGATGTCATTATTATGGCCAATGGGGAATGGACGGATGTTGAGATAAAATTTGTTGGTTATGGAAATGATCAACAACCTATAACGCTTAAAGCAGAAACACCAGGTGAAGTTATATTGACCGGTAATTCCAACCTAAGGCTTGGAGGGGAACATTTGGTCGTGGACGGTCTATTTTTTACGAAAGGGTATTCTACTACATCATCTGTCATAACTTTTGCAATCAACCAAGATACTGTAGCCAATCATTCGCGTATTAGCCATTGTGCAATTGTTGATTTCAATAAGCCCCAAAGAAACCAAACGGATCTCTGGGTTCTTTTCAATGGGCGGTACAATGAATTAGATCATTGCTATATTGCTGGAAAATCCAATAGAGGGCCTACGGTAAGGGTTGATCTGGCGGGGAACCAAAGCATAAAAAATCACCATAAAATCACCAACAATTATTTTGGCCCCAGACCTCCCAAAGGTGGGCCAAGTGCAGAAACTATCCAATTAGGTAATAGTTTTACATCTATGGTGCCAAGTTACACTCTTGTGGCCAACAACTTTTTTGATCATTGCAATGGTGAAGTCGAAGTGATTTCAAGTAAATCTAACTTCAACGAGTTTAGAAGCAACGTTTTTTACAAAAGTGAAGGGTCTTTAGTAACTAGGCACGGAAATTATTGCATTATAGACGGCAATTACTTTATTGGGGATGTCAATTCCGAACAAATTGGCGGAGTTAGATTGATCGGAACCGGGCATTGGGTCACCAATAACTATTTTTACAACCTAAAGGGAAAAACGTTTAGAAGTCCGTTGGCCGTTATGAACGGCATTCCAAAATCTCCTTTAAATAGGTATTTACAAGTAACCGATGTAGTGGTGGCATACAATACTTGGGTCAATTGCATTTCACCATGGCAATTTGGAGTGGGTTCAAACATCGATCAAAAAGATATTTTACCCGCTTCGGAAATTAGGTCCGAAAGACCAATACGTACCATTGTGGCAAATAATTTGGTTTATAATACCCAAGGTGACGAGCAACCTATTATTGCGCATGACGCTCTAGATGGAATTAATTTTAAGAGTAATCTCATTAATAATCAAGGAAATTCCTTTAATCATGAAAAAGCTTTTAGACAAGAGAACTTTGCGTTAACCCAACAAGAAGATTATCTCTTTGTCCCAAATAGCTCACTCCCCAATATTACACCCTTTAATGGATTTGAGTTTGAATTGATTGCATACGATTTATTTGGAAATTCAAGAGCCAGTGCCAACCAAATAGGGGCCATAGCAAATACTGAAAATACAAACCCCAATATAATGGATCGTTCTAACTACGGTCCGGGTTGGTTTGATCTCGTAAAAATCAATGATTCCAGTTCCAACGTGTTCAATGTGGAAACCACGGTTGAATTGGAGACCGCTCTTTTAAAGGCAAAAAATGGGGATACCATTGTTTTGACCGCAGAGCGCTATGAATTGAATTCCTCACTTAAAATTGACAAGAAAATTTGGATCAAGGGAGCGTTAGATAGGGATAAAAAAATTAGCATGCATTATAAAGGTGCCCCAAATACTCCATTGTTTCAAATGAACCCTAAGGGACAGCTTACCTTAAGTAATGTACTTTTGGAGGGCAACCAGAAAGGTTTTGCTTTTGCATCTTTAACGGACCATATGTCCAGCTTATACAATTTAACGGTAACGGATTGTGAAATCATCAATTTTGCCTATGTACTTAAAGCGTATAAAAATTCTTTTTCAGAATTTATCAGTTTCAGGTCTACTTTAATTAAAAACTGTGCCAACGGATTGGAACTATCTGCGGAGACCGATGATAGAGGTGATTATAATGCAGAAAATATACATATTGAAAATTGCCGCTTTGAGAATGTATCAAAGAACGTGGTTGACTATTATAGAGGAGGTTATGATGAATCTACCGTTGGCGGAAATCTTAAAATTGCCAATAGCACCTTTGAAAACTGTGGGGGAAATGAAGAGAATGGCATCTTGTTAAATACCTACGGAATCATAAATGTAAACCTAACTGGAAATACATTCACTAATAATAAGGTAAAATTGGTGGCTCGTTTGTGGGGCGCAAAGAACAATTTATTTTCCAATAACCATATCGAAAATTCTGGAGAAATGGTAGTGGAACAGAACTTACCCTTAACCTTAATGTACTAATAATGGCTAAAAAATTAATCACATTTGGCGAAGTAATGATGCGCTTGTCCCCACCGGGTTATGAGAAATTTTCACAAGCTTCTTCTTTTGAGCTGGTTTATGGAGGGGGTGAGGCCAATGTGGCCATTTCATGTGCTTATTTAGGAATGAAGGCTTCACATGTAACGCGTTTTCCCGATCACGCTTTAGGAAAAGCGGCTACCCAATTTCTTCGCAAACATTGGTTAAGTACGGAACATGTTATTTATGGCGATCAAATGTTAGGTAAATATTTTCTTGAAAAAGGTGCCGTGCATAGGCCTAGCGAAGTAATATATGAAAGGGAAGGTTCCTCTTTTTCATTGATACAACCATCTATGGTCAATTGGGAGGAAGTTCTAAAAGATGCGGATTGGTTTCATTGGACGGGTATTACACCGGCCATATCTGAAGGCGCGTACCAATGTTGTTTAGATGCGGTTAAGGTTGCCAATAAAATGGGGATTACGGTATCTGGAGATATTAATTCACGAAACAATATGTGGAAATATGGGAAAACCATGCAAGAAGTTATTCCACATTTGGTGCAACATTGTGATGTGGTCATTACCAGTAGCAACGGTATCAAGGAAATGTTCAATTTGGGCGGCCCCGAAGAAAAGTTTCATGACCTGGCAAAGATATTGATATCTCAATTTTCCAATATTAAAAAGGTGGTCAAGAAAACCAGAAGACCTATCAGTGCATCGCACAATCAAATTCAAGGTAAAATGTGGAACGGTACTGAGTACATTAAATCCGATATGCTGAATATAACCCATATTATAGATCGTGTAGGTACTGGAGATGCATTCGCTGCAGGATTAATTTATGGCTTGTTACATTTTAATGATCAAAAGGCATTGGATTTTGCTTCTGCCGCCTGTGCATTAAAACATACCGTTCCTGGAGATGTAAATCTGGTGTCATTGGAAAATGTCTTAGATCTTATGGAAGGTGATACTTCTGGATCCATAAAAAGATAATTTATTGAACTAGTTCTTATGCTGAATAGCAATAAAACACATATTATGATGAACAACAAAATAATTCGTTTGCCTCTATTCTCATTCTTGTTTTTTAGTCTGGCCATAATCATGAACGGTTGTATGGAAGCACCCAGCAAAAAAAAGGTTATTGGGGAATCCAAGTCTACGGTTTATCCAAGTGATGTTATTCCGTTTATGGGTGAGTGGAAGATTTTATTAGGGGACGGCACACGTTCTGAAGACCTTATAGATTATGAAAAGAAGGATTTCTTCTATGTTGAAAACGACGGTTCTACCAATTGGGTGGTCTATAAAACGCCAAACTCCGGTATTACTTCCAAAACATCGAGTAATACAAGAACGGAACTGGGTCAAAAAAAGCATTGGATTCCTGAAACTGGAGGGAAGTTGACGGGCACCTTAAAAGTACAGCACGTGTCCACTTCAGGTGATGCCAGGGTAGCTGCATCCTTTTCTGTAGTTGTTGGACAAATTCATAGTGACGAAGGTCATGAAAATGAACCTATTAAAATATTCTATAAAAAATTCCCTGGCCATACCAAAGGTTCGGTCTTTTGGAATTATGAAATCAATACCAAGGGAGATAATTCAAAAAGATGGGATTATTCTACGGCTGTATGGGGCTATGACATGTCCGTAGTGGGAGAAAGTGCTACATCATATCCCAAAGAACCTGAAGATGGTATTGCCCTAGGGGAGGAATTCAGTTATGAAATAAACGTGTACAAAGGAATTATGTATTTGACATTTTCAAGTGAAGGTCATAAGACCGTAAATTTTACTAAGAACTTATTGCAATCGGACTATGCGACAAAATCTGAAATTCCTGACCAGATTTGGAACTTGTATGCCGCAATTGGTCGTGATGGTGTTGAGCGAGAAAATGCCTATGCGGGTGAAATACAATATTTTAAGCAAGGGGCATATAACCAAACTAACGGAAAATCTCCTGATGATAACTTGGTTTGGAGTACCGGTGCCCAGATTTATGATGGAGATATAGCCAAACAATATGCCAATGGAAGTTACACGGAAGTTTGGTTTAGAGAGGCTTCTGTAGGAGAAGGTACCGCTCCTAAATAAACAGGTTATACTTTGCTTAATATATTACGGAATTGTCCACAACTGGCTGTATATCATATGAAAGCTGTCGAAAGTCAATTGTAAGTGCAGATATTTTTTGTTGATAGGTTACATGTAACGTACCCTTCAAGAAAGTTGCTAGGACCTGTTTTTATAATCATGTTCAAAAATGTACTAATTAACTAATCAATACTATGGAAGCAACAAAACCGGGAACATCGTTCCTTAAAAAAGTTTTAGCGATAATCTTAGGGTTTGGACCTGGCATATTTGCAATAGGCTATACCATTGGTACAGGTAGCGTTACTTCAATGATCGTAGCGGGTAGTAAATTTAATATGCAATTATTATGGGTGCTACTTTTAAGCTGTGTCTTTTCGGGTATACTAATGTTCGCTTATGGAAATTATGCATTGATTACAAGTGAAACGGCGCTATATGGTTTTAAAAAACATTTAAAATATGGTAAGGTCTTGGCCATTTTGATCATTATTGGAATAACCTTTGGGCAGTGGAATTCGTTAATGGGTATTTTGGGAATCTCTTCCAATATTATTTTTGAAATACTCGTTCTTAATTTTGAAGGCTTAGGTCCTTTTAAATATGAAACAGTTCTTATTACAGCAATTGTAATTATTGTTACGTTTTACCTTCTTATGCTGGTTGGCAAGTATACTTTTTTTGAAAAAATACTGGTCATTTTCGTAACCTTAATGGGTTTGTCATTTGTACTGTCTCTTTGTTTTGTGCAACCACTTTCCATAGATGTGGTCAAAGGATTAATACCTACAATACCCAATGTTCCGGGAGGTAAAATGTTGGTTGCGGCATTTGTGGGAACTACTATGGCTTCGGCTACATTTTTATCGCGACCATTGTTTGTAAAGGGAAAAGGATGGACCATTAAAAATTTAAATCAACAGAAGAAGGATTCCATTACAGCTGCTATTTTAATTTTTGCCATAAGCGCTACTATAATGGCCGTTGCTGCCGGAGCCTTGTTTTATCAAGGCAAAGAAGTTACCCAAGTATTGGATATGGCAAATACATTAGAGCCTGTAGCAGGCAAGTGGGCGGTAACCATTTTCTTTTTTGGAGCGTTAAGTGCGGGACTTTCCTCTATTTTTCCATGTCTGTTGATAGCGCCTTTATTGGTGGCGGACTATCAGTCCGGAGAATTGGATACCAGTTCACTACAATTTAGAATCATTACTGCAATTGCGTGTTTGGTAGCCTTGATAGGTCCGGTATTTGGGGCAAACCCAATAGAGATTCAAATTTTGTCACAGGTGTTTAACGTATTTGTTTTACCGGTCGTAATTATTGGAATAATTATAATGGTCAATAGTAAAAAGGTCATGAAAGCTTATAAAACCGGCCTATTTGTAAATATTGGAATGTGTGCGGCATTGCTTTTTTCATTGATTATATCCTACAATGGTATTATGGCTTTAACGGAATATTTTTAACCGATGTATAGTAAAGAACAACATCCTATACATTATAAATAACAAAGACTAATTGAACTATGCGTACTGAACAGCATATAATACAAACCGATAAAATGATTAGAAATAAACGTAGGCCAATGGTAAGGTTTATCACCTTTTGCGCTATTCTCTTACTATGTAGTTGCAAAAATGAAAGTAAAAAAATAGATAATTCCACTTCGTCCAAGACCGAATATAAGACGGACATGGTAAAGATGTATCCAAGCGATGTTATACCTTTTTTTAATGAATGGAAGCTAATTTTGGGTGATGGTTCCAATGTGGGCCATGCCAACCAATTTGAGCACAATGATTTCTTTTATACCGCAAATGATAGTACCGGCAATTGGGTGGTCTTCAAATCTCCCAATGGAGGCAATACACACGGCACTTCCAATAATACAAGGACAGAATTGGCACAGGTAAAAAAATGGTATCCAAAAACGGCCAATGATAAATTATCGGCCACATTAAAAGTTATGAATGTATCTGCTACCGGTGATGCACGGGTTGCCGCTACCCATGCCGTTGTCGTAGGCCAAATTCATAGTGCCGATGCTCATGAGAACGAACCCTTAAAAATATTTTACAAGAAATTTCCGGGCCATACCAAAGGTTCCGTTTTTTGGCATTATGAGATAAATACTAAGGGAGATGACAACTCAAAAAGATGGGATTTTTCAACCGCCGTTTGGGGAAATGATTTTTCTGTTGTGGGTACGGATGTCAATAACTATCCAAAAGAACCGGAAGATGGTATTGAACTAGGAGAGGTATTCAGTTATGAAATTGAGGTTGTGGATGGTATTATGAACTTAACATTTTCTAGTAAAGGGCATGAAACAAAGACCTTTTCAAAAAACTTGATAGTATCTGAATATACTACGCCTGCAGATATACCGGAACAGACTAAGCAACTGTTTGTACCCCTTGGTCAAGATGGCGTAGAACGTAATAACGCATATGCAGGGGAGGGTTGTTTCTTTAAATTAGGCTGTTATAACCAAACCAATGGAAAATCTCCTGATGAAAACAAAAATTGGTGTTCTGGAGCAGAAACCCATGGTGGCAATGTATCCATGCAATATGCTGACGGTAATTATGCTGAAGTCTGGTTTAAATCCGCCAGTATCAAAGTAAATGAAAATGCCGTTTCCAATGAAGGCTATTTTACCAAAAATGATAAAATCAACTAAACAAAAAAGGAATGGAGCAAAATAATAAATTACAAGGCAAGAATGTATTGATTACTGCTGGAGCACAAGGAATTGGAGAATCCATTACAAAGCTTTTTATAGAAAATGGGGCCAATGTGGCCATCCATTATTTTTCAAGTGCACAAACGGCCAATCAGTTGGTGGAATTCGCCATTGCAAAAGGACAAAAGGCAATTGCTATAGCTGGTGATCTAACCAACGAAAATGATGCAACGGCATTGGTCAAAAAGACAATTGATGCCTTTGATGGATTGGATATTCTGATCAATAATGCAGGTTCTCTGGTTGCAAGAAGGACCCTTGGCGAAATGGAAGCTGAATTTTGGCACAAGGTAATGGATATTAACTTGACCTCTATGATGTTCGTAACACGTGCCGCCGCGCCTTATTTGGCAAAAAACGAAAACAGTAGTATTGTAAATTTGGCTTCCTTGGCGGGTCGTAAAGGCGGGCATTCCGGTTCTCTGGCATATTCTACGAGTAAAGGTGCTATCTTAACGTTTACCAGGGCACTCTCCTCAGAACTTGGGCCAGAGGGTATTCGTGTAAATGCAGTTGCACCCGGACTCATTTTAGGTACTTCATTTCATAATACGCATACTACCAAAGAATCTGCGGCAGCCACTACGGCGGGCATCCCTATTCAACGTCCGGGAAATGCTGATGATGTTGCACGTGCAGTTTTGTTTTTGGCTTCGGAATATGATGGATTCATTACTGGTGCTACCCTAGATATTAATGGAGGTGTGTATAATATGTAACTATTAGGTCAATTACTTAATTGTTTAAAATTGTCAAAGCAAAGTAGCAATTTAATAGGCTATAGTTTCCTGGCTTAATCTTTAGGCAGTTTAAATGCACACCAAGTTAATTTTTCGGTTATCATAATCGTTCATGTAATTTGGATGAGTAGTGGCAAAATGTAAATATCCACTTGTTATCATATTGTAATAATTATCGGTATTATTTTGTCATTTATAAATTTTAGCGCCCCATTTTATGTTAAATATTTGGTAGTCTTATAAATATCTGTATTTTTGGTAAACCAAACTGGTTAACCAATTTAAACATGAAGGTATTTTCTCGTTATATTTCTGTACTGGTTTTAATTATTTTTTTATCCTGTGCTAAAGAAAGACCCAACGGCCTGGTCAATGATATTTCTGAGTTTAATGAAGCGGTTTCCAATGCTCAGCCTGGATCGGTAATAACTTTGGCAAATGGTATTTGGGAAAATACAGAATTGGTATTTCAGGGAAAGGGTACTAAGGAAAAACCAATAATACTTACAGTAGAAGATAAGGGTAAGGTCATTTTATCCGGTACATCTAACCTTCAAATTGCCGGGGAATACCTTATCGTAAACGGACTTGTATTTAAGGACGGATATACGCCAACCAATGCCGTAATATCCTTTAGGAAAAACAGGGAAGAATTGGCTAATAATTGTCGACTTACGGAATGTGTTATCGATAATTATAATAATCCGGAACGACAAGTACAGGATTACTGGGTAACAATCTATGGAAAAAACAATAGAATTGACCATAATCATTTTGCAGGAAAGAAGAATTTAGGGGTTACCATGATAGTTGGTCTTGATACAGAGGAAAGTAGGGCTAATAACCATAGTATTGACCATAATTATTTTGGCCCCCGCCCTACCTACGGAAACAATGGGGGAGAAACATTACGTATTGGCACCAGCCACCATGCTATGGAAAATTCCAATACCATAGTAGAATCCAATTATTTTGACAGGACTAATGGGGAACATGAAATCATCTCCAATAAATCCGGTCAAAATACCTTTAAATACAATACTTTTTTTGAATGTACCGGAACTTTGACTATGCGTCACGGTAATGAAACATTGGTAGACGGTAATGTCTTTATTGGTAATGGTAAGCCAAGTACTGGCGGTGTTCGTGTTATCAATGAGTCGCAAACGGTAATCAATAACTATCATATAGGTTTAACAGGTTACCGCTTCAGAGGGGCTTTTGTTATGATGAACGGAGTGCCTAATTCTCCACCAAATAGGTATGTACCGGTCATTGATTCAAAAGTGGATAATAACACCTTTATAAACTGCGATCACATATTGTTCGGTGCCGGTAATGATGCAGAAAGAAGTCAGGCACCCAAGAATTCGCAATTCACCAATAATATAATCTATCATGAAAAAGATACAAATACCATTGTTTTTAAAGATGACGGCAGCGGAATTATTTTTAAGGATAACATCTTAAATACAAATAGTACAAAAAATCTAAATGCCGGGTTTGAAAAAGCGGATATTCAACTTATCAGAAACGAGCAAGGTTTTTTAATTCCTGTTTCTGAAGCGATCAAAGAGCCAATTTCAATAAGTTCAAAAATTGCGACAAAGGAAAATACTGGTACTACATGGTATTCCAAGGAAGATCAAACCATCACATTAAATTCAGGTCATGTGTTAGTTGCAGAACCTGGTATCAACACACTTTATGATGTAACCAAAAGTTCCAAGCCCGGTGATATCATAACATTACGATCAGGTGGAGAATATATATTGACCAAAGCAGCTAAGGTTAAGCATCCATTGACCTTTAAAACTTCCGGACCTAACAAGGCTACAATATTTTTTGAAAGAATGATGGCATTTGAAATTCAGGATGGTGGAAGTTTGTCCTTGGAGAATATTGCTTTTAACGGTGCTAAATCTCCGGACTATGCCGGTAACTCTGTAATTGTTACCAGCAAAAACTCAATGCTTAATAATTATAAGTTGTTCATTGAGGATTGTGAGTTTAAGAACATGGTCGTCAACCATTCATTTGATGTGCTTAGGGCGGCCAAAGGTACTTTTGCGGATACCATCAGTATTCAGAATTCTACTTTTAAAAACATTTCAGGTAGTATTACCGCATTGGATAACGAGACCGATGATATAGGAGCATATAATGTGGAGTATCTTATTATGAAAAATAATAGCATTTCAGATGTGCAAGGTGCAGCCCTAAGGTTGTATAGGGGCGGAAAGGATGAAAGTACATTTGGACCTTTTCTGGAAATGGAACACAATGTTTTTGACCACGTTGGGTATGGTAGTAAGAACAAATACAAGGCAACCGTATCCTTATACGGAGTACAGGAAATAGATATCAAGAACAATATTTTTAAAGATAGCAAGGCCATTAACATGCATCTGGTCGTTGGGGAACCCATTGTAAAGGTTCTGAACAATAATTTTTACAATTCTGAAAAATTGATTGTTACCGGCGACCAAAAATATTCTGTAGAAAACACTTGGGACCTAGAGCCTAAATTTAAGGTGGGTACATATAATTTAAATGAGGATTCTCTTTTAAAAGGTAAGGCTACTGATGGTGGGGATTTGGGAATTAGAATTCAATAAGATGAAAAACAACACGAACAAAAATGTCCTTGTCTTGCTATGCTGTATTTTGGGACTCATATTCTACCCAAATGCTCTTGGTGCACAAGAGCATCCAAATTTAATACTTACTAAAAAGGGGGTGGAAAATATAAGGGCCAATCTAGGCAAGGTTCCCCTCTTTGATAACACCTTGAGTACGGTTAAGCAACAAGTGGACAAGGAAATGGCTATGGGTATAGATACGCCAATTCCAAAAGATTATTCTGGGGGTTATACACATGCACGTCATAAAAGTAACATGGTACTTATGCAAAAAGCAGGTGTATTGTACCAGATTTTAGATGATGAAAAATATGCCATATATGTAAAGGAAATGTTGATGCAATATGAAAAGTTGTACAAAACACTGCCCTTGCATCCCAAAACACGATCGTATGCACGGGGCAAACTGTTCTGGCAATGCCTTAATGATGCTAATTGGTTGGTCTATGTAAGCCAGGCATATGATTGTATTTATACGTTTTTAAGTAAAGCCGAAAGACAAAAATTAGAGAAAAATCTTTTTAGGCCCTTCGCAGATCATATATCAGTTGAGAGTCCGCAATTTTATCAAAGGGTTCATAATCATAGTACATGGGGCAACGCGGCCGTAGGAATGATCGGTTTGGTTATGAACGATAAAGAATTGATTGATCGTGCACTTTATGGTATTAAAGGCGTTCATTTAGATAAGACTGCTAAGGATGATGACGGCGGATTTTTAAATAAGGAAGGTAAGGCAGGGTTTTTGGCCAATATCGAAGAACCTTTTTCGCCGGACGGTTATTACAATGAAGGGCCATATTATCAACGGTATGCCATGTATCCTTTTTTAATTTTTGCCGAGGGATTGCATAATGCTAAACCTGATCTAAAAATTTTTGAATATAAAGAAGGTGTTCTTTTAAAATCAATTCATGCGCTTTTAAATTTATCCGATGCAGATGGGGATTTTTTTCCGTTGAACGATGGTCAAAAAGGCATGTCCTATTATAACGATGCATTGGTGACGGCCGTAGATATTTCATACTATTTCGGTAATCAAGATCCGGGTTTGTTGAGTATTGCAAAAAAGCAAAATAAGGTGTTGTTGGATGATTCCGGTTTGGCAGTTGCACTTGATATTGAAAAAGGAAAATCGGTACCTTTTACTAAAAAATCGATCAACCTTTCCGATGGTCCGGATGGCAAACAAGGTGGAGTTGCAATTTTGCGAAGTAAAGATATAGAGCTTGTTTTCAAATATGCTTCCCAAGGGTCAAGCCACGGACATTATGATAAGCTGTCTTATTCCTTATATCATCAAGGGGATGAAGTTTTACAAGATTACGGACTGGCTCGTTTTGTTAATATAGAACAAAAAGGTGGCGGCAATTATTTAAAGGAGAACAAATCATGGGCTAAACAGACCATTGCCCATAATACACTGGTACAGAACGGAAAGTCACATTACGGCGGCAATTATGATATAGGGAGTAAATATCATCCAGAGTTGTACATGTACAATGATTCGAATAGTGAAGTTCAAATAGTAAGTGCCAAAGAGGGTAATGCCTATCCTGGAACAATGATGCATAGGACGATGGCCCTAATAGACCAAAAGGATTTTGAAGCACCATTTTTACTTGATATGCTAAGAATTCAGTCCCAAACTACCAATCAGTATGATCTACCCTTTTATTTTATGGGTCAGGTCTTAAAAACCAATTTTGAATATGAGGTCCCCAATACCCTTGAGCCCTTAGGAACGGATAATGGGTACCAGCATCTATGGACAGAGGCTTGCGGAAATGCTACGGCAGAAAATATTGAACTTAGCTGGCTGGAAAATGGAAAGTTCTATAGCTTGACTTCCGTGTCATCAAATGATGAGCTGCGTTTTGTTAGAATAGGTGCAAACGATCCGGATTTTAACCTTAGAAGGGAGGCGGGTTTTCTATTGCGGAGAAAAAATGTTGCAAATAGCTTATTTGTGTCTGTCATAGAGGCACACGGCAGTTATAGTCCAGTTACTGAATCTGCAGTGAACTCCAATAGCAATATTGATCATTTAAAGGTAGTGTTGGATTCCACGGATTATACCGCTATTACCATCAAGACAAAACAAGGAACTAACCATATATTTATTATGGCCAATACAAATGCTTCCCATACAGAAGGGCATATTGTACAAATTGGCGATAATGAGTATATGTGGACAGGTACTTATTATTATAACGAAATAAACTCTAACAAATAACAAATGAAACGATTTAGCGACAAGTACATTACTTCAAAAGAACTGGAATGGGAAAACCTTGGTGGAGGGGTGTCCCGAAAATTTTTAGGCTATGATAATCAGATTATGATGGTAAAGGTCAAGTTTGAGAAAGGTGCATTGGGTGCCCCACATCAACATTTTCATACCCAAGCTACCTATTGCGTATCAGGTAAGTTTGAATTTGAGATTGATGGGGTAAAGAAAATAGTAGAAGCAGGAGATGGGGTGTATATAGAACCCAATTTGTTACATAGTGCGGTCTGTTTGGAAGAAGGTATGCTTATAGACACATTTAGTCCAGTTAGGGAAGATTTCTTAAGTGGTGGAGCGGTTTCTTATTTTGGGGATAAGGATTAAGGAAAACTTTCCAATAAGCCTTAATGCATATAGGTTACTAGTATGGTAAGAACAGGGGAATGGTCAACGAATTAAGTTAGCACTGTTTTATTATTGAATAGAAAGCGGAATTAAATTCTTAACGTACAATTACATTCCTACTTCAAGTATAGAAAACTATATCAACTTACATTTTCATAAAATAAAGGGGTAAAAAATAAGAATCTATACCATGTGACCCCTTTATTTTTAAGAGTTCGGCAAAAAAATCCATTAAAATCTAAAATTAAATTTTTATTTAACATTCTAATAACATATATTTGGTAAACCAAATTGGTTAACCAGTATGGAAAACCAATTGACCCAATTTACTCAATGTTAACCAACAATAAATTTTTAAAGAATGAAATAGACTTTTAAAAATGAAAAAAGGACGGGTGCTCGCCCATCCTTTTAAAAAAACAAATACTTCATTTCGAAGGGAAGTAATGCTCACATGTAAATATTACTATAAACACGTTTCCTGCAAAAATAGGAATTTTCATTTTGTTAAAATGGAAAAAGTGCGGATTAGTAAATTGAAAATTAAGGGTGAATTTAAAGCAAATCATATTTAAAAATTGAATTGCATATAAAGAGAACCAAGAATTCAATAGTACTAACTTAATTAAACAAAAATGAAACTTAAATTAAAACTTTTTATGATTGTAATGTTGCTGGCCAACATTCAATTGTTTGCTCAGGACATCACGGTTTCCGGTACGGTTATCGATGTTAACGGTATGCCCATAGCAGGGGCCAATGTTTTGGTCTTGAACACTACTAATGGTACCCAAACAGATTTTGATGGTAATTACAACATCACGGTACAATCTGGTGAAACACTCAGGTTTTCCTATATAGGATTTGCGGCACAGAATATCGTTGTTGACCAAAGTGTAATCAATGTAACCTTACAGGAAGACTTAAGCCAACTGGATGAAGTTGTGGTCGTAGGGTACGGTACACAGAAAAGAACGAACATTACCAGTGCGGTGGCCAAAATAGGCGGGGATGAGGTTGCAGCGGTACAAGCGGCTCGTGTAGATGACGCCTTAGCAGGTAAATTGGCAGGTGTATTGATCCAGAACCAAGATGGTGCACCAGGTGCAGACCCAAAAATTCAGGTTCGTGCGGCTTCTTCAATTAATGGTAATTCTAACCCGTTGATTGTTGTTGATGGCTATCCAATTTCTGGTAGTTTGGCAACGGTTAACCCTAACGACATTCAAAGTTTAGAAGTGTTAAAAGATGCTGCTTCTGCCGCCATATATGGTTCTAGGGGTGCAAACGGTGTTATTTTGGTTACCACCAAAAAAGGTAGAATGGGTAAAGCTAGTTTTAGTTACAATACCTATACCAGTACTTCTAGCAGATATAAAAGAGATAATATTAACCTTACGGCCGGACAATGGGGAGATCAATTGGAAGCTGGTATAGCTAGTGGAAGATATGATGTTTCTGAGTTGGACCCTGTCTTTGTGGATTATAAGATCAATGCTTATAAAAATTCTCCCGATGTTGTTGCGGTAGAGGATTGGTTGTTTCAGAACGGATCAAGTACTTCCCATGATTTTAGTATGAGCGGAGGTAGTGAAGACGTAAATTATTTTGCATCCATTGGATACCAAAATATAGATGGTATAGTACAAACACAAGGTTTTGAAAGAATCAATGCACGTATGAATGTTGATGCCAAATTAGGTGAGAAGTTTAAGACCGGATTAAGTTTTAACGGATTTACCTCCACAAGGGATATCGTAGGTCATGATATGAGAGACCTTTTAAGGGCCTATAGCATACATCCTATTTATCACACAGAGGCATCTATTGCTTTTGTTCAGCAATTGGACCAACAGGCACAAGCCTTGGGGTTGGCTGCTTTTGATTCTGGTTACAGAGGAGGAGATGCGCCTTTCAACAATAGCATCTATACATTGGAGCCCGGTATGACGGCACAAGATTGGCACTATGGTAGAAGCGGTAACGGTATAGGTGGGTCAGGAGATGCAGGACCGGCTACAAAACTTGATAATACAGAACGCTATCAAAAAACATACTTTGCCAATGTTTCATCTTATTTGCAATTTTCTATCGTTGACGGTTTAAATATTAAGACGGTTCTTGGTGGAGATATTAGGGATACCAAAGATTATTTTTGGAGAGGACTTGAATTTGACGCTAGAGCGCGTACCAACCAAACAGCTTTAGATCAGGTTAACGTTAAAAGATCGTCGGTCTTAAGCGAAACTACGTTGAATTTTGCTAAGGTGTACGGAAAACATGATATCTCTGCAGTGGCAGGTTTTGAATTCCAAAACCTTTATACCGTAGGTACATCTTTAGACGGTACTAACGTTCCTTTTGGTGATATCATAAATTACAATTTGCTTAACCCAGCAGATATTACGGTAACGGAACGTGACGAGACAATCGCAAGAAAGAGTGTCTTTGGTAGGGTCAACTATGCTTTTGATGATCGTTATTTATTGTCCGCTTCCGTAAGAAGGGATGGTGATTCAAGATTTGGAGCAAATAACAAGTACGAAACGTTCCCTGCATTTTCTTTAGGATGGAACGTTCATAATGAAGATTGGTACAAATCAGAATTGATCAGCACTTTAAAGCCAAGGTTTAGTACAGGTTCATTAGGAACTACAAGTGACTTGGGCGCATATAATTCCTTAAGTCTATTGAATCCACAACCTACCATCTTAGGTACGGGTTACTTGATTCCTTCTGATGTTGCCAATGAAGATTTGACATGGCAGACGAATACCGAGACCAACTATGGTGTGGACCTAGGATTTTTCAATAACCGTTTAAGGCTAAGCGCTGATTACTATACTTCGGATATCGAGGATATTCTGATTAACCAAAGTGTATCTGAGGTTTTGGGAACAACATCTATACGTCTTAATTCAGGGGATGTAAGAAGTTCCGGTCTGGAACTGGAACTGTCTGCCGCTTTGGTTCAAAAACAAGATTTCACTTGGACCGTTGGTGGAAACTTCTCTACGGTAAAAACTGAAATAACAGATTTGGGCGACCTAGAAGAATTGCCACAAGTAATATATGGACAAAGTGGTAGAGGTCCTGTATTTAGAAACTATGTAGGTGGTGAAATTGGTGAAATGTGGGGATTGGAAACCATTGGTATGGTTGAGGATAGCTATATAGAAGACCCTACAAGAGCTATTGGCATTAATAGTTCTGAATACTATGTTGTGGACCAAAATGGTGATGGGGAAATAGATAATACAAGAACTGTTGAAGATGGTGGTGATTTAGTTAAAATAGGTCAAAATACACCAGATTTTTATTACGGTCTAAATTCCTCAATAAACTTCAAGGATTTTGATATGTCCTTCCAGTTTCAAGGAGCGCAAGGTGGTGATGTTTTTAATATTGATCCTATTTATTACAACTCGGAATTTGGAGGAAGACTACGTGATAGTTTTGATGCCAATGGTGACGGTATTGCAGATGCAAACGGGGAATTTTATACCCAATCAAGAAATCAATTGGATGCCCAAGTACAAGACGCATCATATCTTGCCTTACGTAACCTAACCCTAGGTTATACGTTGAATAGGGATTTAACTAGCAAGGTAGGTGTAGGTTCCGCAAGGATATATGTTGCAGCATCTAACCTATTGTACCTATGGGGAGATGATTATACATCTTATAACCCAGAAGGTGTGGAAATAACCAACGGTGGTTATTTAGGACCCACTACTTATGGGGTGCAAGTTGGTGCGAGCCCTATTGTTAGAAGCTTCACATTAGGATTGAATGTTAATTTTTAAATTAAGGAAACATGAAAACAATATATAAATTAGTATTAGGAACCCTGCTGTTGACAACAGCTTGTGAAAGTGATTTAGACCAAGTTCCACCAAATATTGCCAGTTCTGAATCATTAACGGATTTTACCGGTGTTTTAAATGCTGCTTATTACTATCAATTGGGCTCTGTAACGCCAATAGCGGTCATGGGCGATTTTAGAGCGGATAATGCGATTATGGATGAATCTCCTTATACCACTTTTGATGAGTTCAATCCAAATTTGACCGCAATGGAAGATCAATTCTTTGGTCCTTTCTACACGGCATTATATAAATCGATATTAAGTGCAAACAATGTCATCGAAAATTCTTCAGATGCTTCGGATATTGGCGAGGCAAAGTTCTTAAGAGCATTGTCCTACTTTAAATTGGTACAGGTATTTGGTGATGTTACGGTGAATCTATCTGCCACACCAAGTACAACAGATACTGATTTCTTGGTAAGACAACCTGCAACGGAGGTATATAATAATGTAATTATTCCAGATTTACAGGCGGCAATTAGTGCTTTGGGTACCACAAGTGTAAATGGTAAGGCTTCTAAACTGGCTGCACAATCTTTACTGGGCAAGGTATATGTTGCACGTGGTGATTTTCAAAGTGCGGAACCGTTATTGGGTGCGGTCGTAAACGGAGCAAATGCCGAAGGTATAACCCTATTGGATAATTACGCGGATATTTTCTTGAATGATTTAAACGCTGAGATCATTTTTGCCACACAGGTCTCCAGTTCTATCAATGATGAATATGGATTTTCTGAATTTTGGTCTTGGTACGGAGGTCTTGATACAAAATCCCTTATGCCATTAGATGCAGATCTAATTGCTGCTTTTGATGCAAGTGAGGCCGGTGGAGATACGGACTTAAGAAGGGCCGTAAATATAGACGAGGCGCTTATGGCCTCTCCAAAATATCCACAATCGGGAGGACCTGACTATGACTGGATCGAGATTAGGTTGGCAGATGTAATTCTTTTATATGCAGAGGCCTTAAATGAAAATGGAGATACTCCCGGAGCGGTTACTCAACTAAATAAGATTAGGACAAGGGCCGGTTTGGCAAACACTACCGCAAGCACGCAAGCTCAGGTTAGAACGGCTATCCAAGATGAAAGAAGATTAGAATTGGCCTTTGAAGGACAAAGATGGTTTGATTTGGTAAGGACGGGTACCGTTAGCCAAGAAATGGGAGAATCTGTTGATCCTAACTACTTTTTGTTCCCAGTTCCAATTTCTGAAATATTGGCTAGTGACGGAGTAATAACACAGAATCCAAGTTATTAATTATAAAATATTTTGAATAGTTGTTTTGAGTTGGTTTGTACGGTTGGCAATACTGGTCTTATCATAGACCAGTTGGCCACTGTATGAATTAGGAAGAAAAATAAGGTGTAGACTTAATTCTCGTATTCAATAGTTTTTTACTATTAATTATTTGTCTAAATTTAACAAACCAATCTGGTTAACCAATTTAACGATAATTGATTTAAATATGAAGTTAGAAATCCTCACAAAGAATGAAAACCAGGAAATTCATAACGGAATCATAGCAAAGATTCGGGATTTAATGAATTATAAAAATCTTGAACCTGGGGATAAATTGCCGTCGGAACGTATGTTGTCGGAAAAGTTTCAGGTAAGTAGGAGTAATGTTAGGGAGGCAATTCAGAAGTTAGAATTTTATGGCATTCTAAAATCCAAACCACAAAGTGGTACGTTCGTAGCGGATATTGGTCAGGTAGCCATGAATGGGATGATCGATGATATTCTACGATTAGAGGATCCTGATTTTAAATCATTGGTAGAAACTAGAATCTTATTGGAGCTTAAAACGGTAAGAATGGCGGCCCAAAGAAGAACTGAAAAGGATTTAAAGGAGATGGAGAGCGCATTAAAGGCGTATACTGAAAAAGTGATGAACGGGGAAGATGCCGTTCAGGAAGATTTGCTCTTTCACTTATCCATTGCAAAGGCTAGCGGTAACAGTACAATTAACACTTTAATGTTGATTATTACTCCAGAGATCATTACCAATTTCGAAAAACATCACGTATGTGACAAAAACCAGAGTTTTAAGGCTATTCAAGAACACAATGACATATTTGAGGCTATAAAGGCACAAGATATTCAGAAAGCCAAGGAGATGATGAAAGTACATTTTAATGTGCTTTATCAATATTGTTATAATATTCAAAAATAGGTATATAAATAAGTTAGGACCATATACTATAATCATAAACGACAAAATAAGATTTAGATAATTTAAACACTTGTTTTTCAATAGTTTAAGTGTCTAATTAAGCACCTGGATGAACATTCGGGTCAGGGAGCTAATTTCTTGTATCTGTGCAATTTAAAATGGAATTTTTAAGCCAAACGGTAATCTAAAGACAAAATATATGAAAGTAAAAGGGTTAAGATGGTGGATTATCATGCTAATATGCTTGGCAACGGTAATCAATTACATTGATAGAACGGCCTTTGGTGTCATGTGGCCAGAAATGGGAAAAGACCTGGGCATGGATGAATCTGATTATGGCATCATGCTAAGCATTTTCATGGGGACTTATGCTATTGGAAAATTTTTGTCTGGCAAATTATATGATATCATTGGCACTAGAATGGGCTTTGTTGTGTCTATTGTGGTTTGGTCCTTGGCCTCGGTATTCCATGCATTTGCAAGAGGGCTTTTCTCACTTACCTTGTTCAGGGCCCTTTTAGGGTTGGGCGAGGCCGGTAACTGGCCCGGTGCGGTTAAAAGTAATGGAGAATGGTTTCCTGTAAAACAACGGGCCATAGCACAAGGAATTTTTAATGCTGGCGCTTCTTTGGGAAGCGTTATAGCACCTTTGTTAATTGCATTTTTATACGGCCATTTTGGTTGGAGAATGACCTTTATCATTATTGGTTTGGTAGGTTTGTTATGGGTTATTCCATGGTTGTTCATCAATAAGTCCAAACCGGGAAAGCATCCATGGATCACGGAAGAAGAGCTTAAGTTCATTAATAGTGATCGTATTGTGGATTTGGACAAGGAAGATGACGAAAAAGGTTTGTCCGTTGGGCAAATCTTAAGTTATAAAGAATCATGGGGCGTACTTGCCTCTCGTTTTTTCATAGAACCCATTTGGTGGTTGTTCGTTGGTTGGATGCCGTTATACCTAAATTCTGAATTTGGATTCAGTGTAGAGGAAATAGGATCAACCATTTGGATTTCTTATTTAGGTGGTATGGCGGGCAGTATAATAGGTGGTTGGTATAGCGGTAAATTAATGGAAACTAAAACTGTGGATGCCGCTAGGAAAATTACCATTACCATTGGCGGGGCACTCATTTTTCTAGGACTTCTAGGAATTATATTCCTTGTGAACGAGAATAATCCTATGACCTTTATTTATATCGTAGCAGTGGTATTGTTCGGTTTTCAATTTGCCATAGGTAATATTCAGACTATTTCAAGTGATTTGTTCAGGGGTCCATCAGTGGGTACATTGGCAGGCTTGGCAGGTACCGTAGCAGCAGTATCGGTTATTATTATGAATTCCTTGATTCCTATGATTGCCAAAGTATCCTACACCCCCGCATTTATCGTTATCGCAATTTTGGCACCAATGGCAGTTGTATCGATTTACACATTAATCAAAAAAATAAGACCAGTAGAAGTTGAATTAGAATAATAATTATATAATTATGAGTATAGAAGGAAAAGTAGCAGTAATTACAGGAGCAACGGGCGGCATAGGTTTTGAAGTTGCTAGAAGATTAGGACAGGACGGGTATACCGTAATTCTGAACGGTATAGATGATGAGGCCGGTGCTGAACGTATTAAGGAGTTGACGGCCCAAGGTATCAAGGCGGAATATTATGGATTTGATGTAACCAATGAAGAAGCCGTTACCAAAAATATAAAGGCTATTGGTGATAAATTTGGAAAAATTGACACTTTGGTCAATAATGCAGGTGGTCTTGGTGGAAGGTCAAGATTTGAGGATATGACAACAGAATTTTACCGATCCGTAATGGCCTTGAACTTAGACTCCACATTTTTTGCCTCTAGAGCGGCAATACCATATTTGAAAAAAGGAGAACATCCTTCTATTATCAATTATACTTCCAATGCAGGTTGGACCGCAGGTGGACCGGGTGCCGGTATTTACGGAACGTCCAAGGCTGGGGTGCACGCAATTACCAGAGCATTGGCAAAAGACCTTGCGGAATACGGAATTAGGGTAAATGCCGTATCTCCAGGTACCATTGATACACCATTTCACGCACAGATCAAGGCTACAAAGCCAGAAGTTTTTGCATCATGGGCAAATAATATCTTGTTGGGAAGATTAGGTCAGCCAGAAGATGTTTCTGGGGTAATATCGTTCTTGGCCAGTAAGGATGCATCATTTATTACAGCGGAAACCATTCAGATTGGTGGAGGTCAAGCATTGGGAATCTAAAATAAGTTAAGCATAAAATAAGTTGTTGAAAAACACTGTAGTATAATAATTCAATTTAAATGAAAAAAGTAGTAACATTCGGTGAAATCATGCTTCGCCTGGCACCAGAAGGTTTTTTAAGATTTTCACAAGCCAGCAGTTTTGATGTGGTGTATGGTGGTGGGGAATCTAATGTAGCGGTATCATTGGCCAATTATGGAGTTCCTGTTGATTTTGTAACACGTTTGCCAAAAAACGATATTGGGGAATGTGCATTAATGGAAATGCGAAAAAGAGGTGTAAATACCCAAAATATAATATTTGGTGGTGATCGTTTAGGTATTTATTTTTTGGAAACAGGAGCTGTAAGCCGTGGTAGTAAAGTGGTTTATGATAGGGCACATTCCGCAATTAGTGAGATAAAGCCGGGTATGATAGATTGGGAAAAGGTTTTTGAAGGCGCCGGTTGGTTTCATTGGACAGGAATTACACCTGCTATTTCACAAGGAGCTGCAGATGCGTGTTTAGAGGCTGTAAAAGTTGCAAGTGCTATGGGTATTACCATTTCAACGGACTTAAACTATAGGGCCAAACTTTGGAACTATGGTGGTGATCGCGAAGCTATCATGACAGAATTGACTTCCTATTGTGATATTATTTTAGGTAATGAGGAAGATGCGGAAAAGCATTTTGGCATTAAACCAGAAGGTCTGGATATAACTACGCAGGGAGAACATGTTAAAGCTGAGGCATTTTTATCGGTTTGTAAGCAAATGATGAAAAAATTCCCAAAGGCACAAAAGGTAATTACGACTTTGAGAGGTTCTATATCCGCATCTCATAATACTTGGGCAGGCGTACTTTATGATGGTACTACCTTGTTCAAGACCAGGGAATATCAGATTACCGATATCGTAGATCGTGTTGGTGGTGGGGATTCCTTTATGGGGGGACTTATTTATGGATTATTGACCTATCCTAACGATGATCAAAATGCTTTGGATTTTGCGGTGGCGGCTTCTTGCCTTAAACATACTATTAAAGGCGATGCCAATTTAGTTACCGTGGATGAGGTGAATAAACTCATGGGGGGTGATGCTTCCGGTAGGGTAGCTAGGTAATTTTAGTTTTTAAATAATTTGTTAATGTTGTTTTAGAAACACTACTAAAACACTTGGTTGTCTTGGCTATTAGGAAAGAAATGTCATTTCTTTGTTCTATAGCTATGTTTACCAGTGTATTTGGTAGTGTTTTAAGTATATAAAAAAATAAAATATGGCGCAATATTCTAGAATAGAAGTAGCAAGGGTAATGAAGGAAACAGGTATGGTTCCTTTATTTTATCACCCAGATATAGAGTTAGGAAAAAAGATTTTACAAGCATGTTATGATGGTGGAGCAAGATTAATGGAATTTACCGCTCGTGGCGATTTTGCTTTCGAAGTATTTTCTGAATTGAATAAATATGCTATAAAGAACCTGCCAGGAATGATTATGGGAGTAGGATCAATTACCGATGCAGCAGCGGCTTCTTACTATATGCAAATAGGTGCTAATTTCATAGTTACACCTTCGTTAAGAGAAGATATAGCAATTGTTTGTAACCGAAGAAAAGTATTATGGTCACCTGGTTGCGGATCATTGACCGAAATAAACAAAGCTGAAGAAATGGGTTGTGAAATTGTAAAACTTTTCCCCGGTGATTTATACGGACCTGGTTTTGTTAAAGCGATTAAAGGCCCACAACCTTGGACCAGTGTTATGCCAACTGGAGGTGTAAGTACAGATGAAGCAAACTTAAAAGGTTGGTTCGATGCTGGTGTCACTTGCGTTGGTATGGGCTCAAAACTTATCAGTAAAGAAATTTTAGCTAACAAAGATTACGCTGGCCTAGAAGCGTTGGTCAAAGAAACTTTGGGTAAAATAAAAAATTTGAGAAAATAAGAACATGTAAAACAATAAAGCAAGTAGTTTGATTTTATAGAATTATTTTAAAATACCGCTACTTTATGGTATTCAGACACGAGTGGCGGAACTGGTAGACGCGCTGGATTCAAAATCCAGTTCTTCGGAGTGTGGGTTCGATTCCCACCTCGAGTACAGATTAAAACCTCAACTATCTATTTCTTAGATTTTTGAGGTTTTTTTAATAATACCTATAGGAATAAATGAGGGTATAGCTTTCTGCAACGTCATTAACCATCTTGTAGGTCAATTTTTCTAATTTTTATAGTGTATACTGCACTTTTTTTTCCCTAATCATTCCATAACTGAGCATCAAATAATGATTGTATTGGTTTTGTAAAGTGAATATCCTAATTATACTTTTAGCCCCTTATGTGTTTTTAATTTTCAAGTTTCAATTTCAAATATTTTATTCTTTCTCTATTGTAAGTATATGTAATATGAACAAAGCCATTTTTATCTTGTATGATTGCCGGGTAGCTAAATTCACCTTCTTTTTCATTTTCTAATTGTAAAACATCTTTCCAATGCACTCCATCGGTACTGTAGGCTAAATTCAATTTTTGTCTACCGTCAGACCAATCTTTTCCACTTAAAGTGGGGTTGTAGACTAAAAGGAAATTACCATTATTTAGGGTTATAGCGTCTATACCACTATTAGGATTTTTGACTTCACTAGCAATTGCCCTAGACCAACTTTTGCCAAAATCAGAACTAATACTTTCCATAATAACGTTTTTATTGCTTCTTAATAAAACCTTCAAAATATTATTTGGTAGTTGTATTACAGAAGGTTGAATTAATTTCACATCAGAATCAGACGGTATTTCTGAACGTTTCCACGTGTAGCCATCATCTTTAGATATTTCTATATGGGCTTTCCAAACTTCTCCATTGTCAGTTTCCATACTAGATGGCGATATAATTATTTCATCATTTATTTGAATAGGCTTGTTTTTGATTGGTCCTAAAATAGAATCTGGTAATCTTTGTGCATTAGACCAGTGAATTCCATTATTTGTTGAGGTTTTATACATTCCCCACCAAGTTGAAGGCGATGGGCCCATTTTGTAATATACGAAAAGTACACCTTTGTTATTTTCAAATAAAACGGGGTTCCATGTTGGGTAACTGAGGCTGTCATTTTGAAAACCATCTGCTATTTTTACGGGCGTTGACCAGGTGTTATTTCTTAGGTAACTCGTGTAAATACCTACATCAGGATGTCTCTCGTGTGTACCCGCAAACCATGATGCCATTAATTCGCCATTTTTTAAAGCTACAATTGTGGGGGCATGGCATTGTAAAAATGGAGCTTTCTCAAATATAAATTCATCTGTTAATAATTGAATTTGAGGAAGTTTAGGTAGTTCTGAATTTTGCTGAGCGTATACTATTGAGGAGAATAATCCCAATATTAAACAAAATATTGAAAAGTATTTCTGTGTTGAATTGGACGTATTTACAGATTTAGTCAAAGTTTTTCGTTTTTACTTTTTAAATGAAAATGCTAGCGCAGGTATGGTTTTTGATCTTAAGCTTTTTGGGAGCGAAACTTGAACCATACCATTTTTTAGCCTCCAATCTAATTTTTCTCCTGTTTCCAATAAGGTGATTTTAGACCCTTGTTTAGGGATATTTTTACCCCATGAAATTTGATTGGGTAATGCTTCGCCCTCTTTTAAAGGAATAAGTGCGTAATGTGTGTTTTCTTTTGTGGTGAAAAAGTTTTTGCCATCAGTATAGCTATCAGTTGTTTTCGTACCATAAATAGCATCACCATTTTTAGAAAGCCAAACACCAATCTCTTCTAGTTTTTTTACTGCTTCTAATGGGAGTAATCCGTCAGATTGCGGGCCTACACCAAGTAGCATATTGCCGCCTTTTGCGACAATTTCGATTAGGGAATGAATAACTTTAGTTGCAGACTTATAGTTGTCATTGGGTACATAGCCCCAGGCATTCCCTAAAGTAATACAACTTTCCCATGGGTTGTCTAATTTTGTTTCTGGAATTGATCGCTCAGGAGTTTGGTAATTTTCATAAGGACCGTGTACGGTTCTGTCCGCAAAAATGATTCCGGGTTGTGCTTTACGGGCCATTTCCGCAATTTTTGGCATATTAATGTGTTGGTCCCAATCTGGTATTGGAGCGCCCCAGGCACGTACTTCATCGTTAACGGTTTCTCGTGGTCTTACCCACCCGCCATCTAGCCAAAGAATATCAATTTGACCATAATCTGTAACCAATTCATTTATTTGATTGTATGCAAAATCTTGAAAACGTTCCCATCGTTCTGGGTACTTTCTAATATCGTAATTTGGGTTGCGGTCTGGTGTAGCATATTTATCCCACCAGAAATCTTGTGAGTGCCAATCTGGTTTAGAGTAATAGGCGCCAATCATAAAATCTTTTTTCCTGAAAGCATCGAACACATGTTTGGCGACATTTGCTTTTGGATGATTTTTAAATGGACCATTGGTGATTTTGTAATCGGTTTGTTGTGTGTCAAACATATTAAACCCGTCATGATGTTTGGTCGTAAAAACCACATATTTCATCCCTGCACTATCAGCGGCATCTGCCCAACTATCTGGATCAAAATTCACAGGATTAAAAACAGAACTCAAGTTCCAATACCACTTTTTGTAATCATTATAAGACATGCCTTCCGGTCTTTCCAGCCAAGCTTCTGAACATAATTGCCAGGACTCAATTATTCCCGGAACCGCGTAAACGCCCCAATGAATCAGCATACCAAATTTTTGACCTCCCCATTCCTTTAATTTCTGTTGTACCAATGGGTCTGTTGGCGCTTCATAAATTGTTGATTTGCCATGAATATTGTCCACTTGGGAAAATGAAATCTGAATAAGTAGAAAAAATAGGGGGAAAAAGATACGCTTCATTGAATTATTTGTTTGGAATGTTAATCTGTAAAGATAGCTCATCGGCCAAAAACAAAGAAGCCTTCATTAATATTGACCGGTAAAAATGGAGGGCATTTAATTTAAGTGTCGGGTTATTAGCAGCATAGCTTGATCACTATGATTGTAAAAATATATTGCATATTAATTAGCAGACCAATAACATTTAACAGCATTCATTGCATAAAATATTATAATCAATGTAAATAATAATTATATTCGTAACCGTTAACGTTAACGTAAATGGTAAATCATATTATTATAGGGTACAAAATATGAATATATTAATAATATGATAATTGTGTGTATTTAGATATTATTGCCTAAGTACAATTGCACACCTGTTATTACCAAGCGAAAAAGTTAATGCTAACCAGTGAATAGATTTCAACCAAAACGTAATAATCAACAGAACACGTAAACTTTAATATAATGGAAAACAAAAGAAGGAATTTTATAAAAAAAACAGCCCTTGCATCCAGTGGTGTTTTTTTAGGTGCCAATGCAATGAGTGCTAGTAGTTATAGAAAGATTATTGGATCAAATGATAGGGTTAGAATAGGTATTGTTGGATTCTCAAATAGGGCTAAAAATGCCTTGATACCTGCTTTTAATGGCCATAGTAAAGCACAAAATTTTGAAATCGTTGGGGTGTCCGATATTTGGAACAGACGTAGGGACGAAGGAGTGGCCTATATCAATGAAATTACGGGTAATAAAATAAAGCAATGGCGCAATAATGAGGAAATGTATGCGGAGAATAAAATTGATGCTACCATCATTTCAACGGCAGACTTTCAACATGCCTTGCATACGGTACAGGCCGCCAATGCCAAAAAAGATGTGTATTGTGAAAAGCCCTTTGCGGAAACCATGGCCGATGCCAGAATTGGTATGAAAGCGGTAAAGGATTCAGGTATCGTTTTCCAAATAGGAAGTCAGCGAAGAAGTGGGGCCAATTACCACGCGGCCAATGACTTTATAAAGTCAGGAAAATTTGGCGATATCGTCATGGTAGAAATGACATGGAACGTTAACCAACCAGGCCGTTGGAGGTTGCCAAAACTTACAAGGGAGATACGACAATCTGATACCGATTGGAAAAGATATCAAATGAATAGACCTGAAGCGGCTTGGGACCCGAGAAAATATTTGGAGTATAGATTATTTTGGCCGTATTCATCCGGTATACCCGGTCAATGGATGTCGCATCAAATAGATACCGTACATTGGTTTTCTGGTTTAGACCACCCTAGAAGTGTTGCGGCTAATGGTGGTATCTACCTTTGGAAAGATGGTCGTAAAAATTTTGATACCATGTCCGCGGTTTTTGATTATGGACCTACAGATGATCTAGAATCCGGTTTTCAAGTTACTTATTCCTCAAGGTTTACAAATTCTGCAGGGGGTACAAAGGAAATCTACTATTCTAACGCAGGAGAATTGAACCTAGATACCAATAAGGTCAGCGACAATGGAGGTTTGGAAGAAAAATATGCCAGTGCCATGAATATGGAGCCAAATAAACTAGAAGGTTTTAACCTCAGTGACAATGCCCCAAAGGTGGTAACCTCTGCAAATACCGGGGCGGACAACATGACCTCTATGCACATGTTAAATTGGATGGAATGTGTGAGAAGTCGTAAAGCTACCAACGGGCCAATTGAGGCAGGTTATAATCATTCCATTGCCAATATCATGACCACGGCAGCTTTAAGGACTGGATTAAAGGCAACATTTGACGAGAAAACCCAAAATGTATTGGCCGGCGGAGAAATATTTCAATACTAAAAATTACCCTATATGCATAGAATAAAATATGGTGTTCTTTTATTCACCCTTGTTGTATTGTCCTCTTGCAAGGAGCAACAAAATAAAGGAACTTCTGAAAATATTAGCGACAAAGAAAATGTGCAAGACCCAGTAGTGACTTTTGAACACGACAAGGCGGCCAAAAAAGTAAAGGTAAGTTTAGACGGTACTCTTTTTACAAACTATATCTATGACGGTAAAACCCCTAAGCCCATTTTATATCCTGTATTGACCCTAAGCGGAAAAACGTTGACCAGAGGTTTTCCTTTTGAACCAAGACCTGGTGAGCGTATAGACCATCCCCATCATGCGGGTTTATGGTTTAATTATGGAGATGTAAACGGTTTGGATTTTTGGAACAACTCCTATGCCATTCCAGATGCTGAAAAAGATAAATATGGCAGCATTGTCCATGATGAATTTTTGGAGATGGATGAAGACAAAGGGGTCCTCAAGGTCAAGGCCTTTTGGCAAACTTCTACCAATGAAAATCTTTTGGAGGAAACCACCCAATTGACCTTTGCTCAAGTTGGTAATACAAGAATAATTGATCGTAACACCACTTTAAAGGCTTTAAAGGATGTTGCTTTCAATGACAACAAGGAAGGAATGATAGGTATTAGGGTGGCTAGGGAAATGGAAATGCCAACGGATAAACCTGCTGAGTTTACAGATGCTGATGGCAATATAACCAAGGTTAAGGTTTTAAATAATGAAGGGGTAGAAGGCAATTACATATCAAGTTCAGGTCTAACGGGTAATAAGGTTTGGGGTACCCGAAACGAGTGGGTGAAATTGGAAAGTAAACTAGAAAATGAACAGGTTTCCATAACCATAATAGATCATGAAGATAATGTAGGGTTTCCTACGTATTGGCATGCCCGCGATTACGGGTTGTTTGCTGCAAATCCGTTAGGTCAAGCCGTTTTTTCAGATGGTAAGGAATCCTTGAACTTTAAATTGAAAGAAGGGGAAAGTACTACTTTTAAGTACCGTATCCTTATACATAATGGATCAGCGTTAACGCCGGAACAAATAACCAAATCGTTTACGGATTTTAATCAATAAAGGCCATGAAAATTATTGTACAAATTTTACTCCTTGTTCTTTTAGTACTTCCTGTGAACGGACAAACAGGGGATGATACTTGGAAACCTATTTTTGATGGCAATGACCTTGAACAATGGCGCGTTCCAAAAAAGAATATTTGGTGGTCTATAGATAATGAAATCTTATGGGCCAAGAGTGATCCAGATAAAATTGGCTCTATTTTGTGGACAAAAAAATCATATACCGATTTTATGGTTCAAATGGATTTTAAATTTGGTGAGGGTGTTGTGGATACCGGTATATATATGAGAGGTGATAACCCTAGAAACGTGCAGGTGCAAATTGGTATATCTGGATCCTTGAAAAAGGATATGACAGCTTCGCCATACGTGCCTACTTTGGGTTATCCGGCAGAAGCCTCTGGTGTTGATGCCCTGTTAGACCATAAGGGATGGAATACCATTAAGGCTATGACCATTGGCAATACCTATACCGTTTGGCTAAATGGGGTAGAGGTCATGAACTATGAGCTAGAGAATGCCAATTTAAAAGGGCCTATAGGATTGCAACTGCATCCGGGCAACGAAATGACCGTGCAGTTCAGGAATATTATGGTAAATGAACTTTAACCCATACAATTCGTGGAATAAATTTTCACGAAACCATATTGGGTAGTACCTTATCGCAGATAATTTAAAGGTTGAACTTTGAGTATAGGTATTAAGCAGATAGCGGAATTGGCCAATGTTTCCATTGGCACGGTTGACCGTGTGCTGCATAAACGGGGTGGGGTATCCAAAGAAACAGAACTTAGGATACTAAAGATTATTGAGGAAAACGGCTATCAGAAAAATACAGTAGCAAGTAGGTTAAAGCTCGCTTCTGTAAACAAGATAAAATTTGCCATATTATTACCAGAATCAACATCGACCTCAAATTATTGGGAATTGCCAAAATTGGGCATTGCAAATGCCTTGGATGAACTAAAGGAATTTGGCGTGCGTGGCGATCATTATCAATTTGCAGGTTCATCATCATCTTCATTTAGAAAAGGATGTAGTCAAATTGTGATAAAGAACTATGATGCGGTCATAACGGTACCTTTTTTTGAAAAAGAGTGCAACATGTTTTTGGAAGCCTCTAAAAAAAGAAAATTGAAAGTCGTTTTTTTAGATACCGAAATACCATTAAAATATCCTTCTAATTTCATAAGACAAAATTCACATAAGGCAGGTATGGTAGCCGGCAGATTGCTACATGGGCTGGTAGGGGATAAAGGAAAATATTTCATTGTAAATACGTATAACGATGTGGGTATACAGGTTAACAATAAACAACGTGAGGACGGTTTTAGGTCCTTTTTTAAATCGTTGAAAAAGGATGTTATGATCAAGACCGTAAACCATCCTTTAAACGAAGCATTGGAAATTACGGAAGAAATGCTTTCTTGGTTTAAAGGAGATAGCCCAAAAGGAATTTTCGTTACCAATTCAAGGGCACATTTAATTCCTGAAATTTTATCGGAGTATAGGGTTAGCAATACCTCATTATTGGGTTTTGATCTAAACGATAAAAATTTGAAGTACCTAAAAAATGGAAAAATTGATTTTTTGATCAATCAACAGCCTAAATACCAAGGTTATGCGGCCATAAAGAATTTATTCAATTCCTTGACCAAGCAGGATAATGCAGACCTTGATCTTGATATTCCCGTAGAGATATTTGTAAGGGAGCATTTTATGTAATAGTTCCTCATAAAAAAATCCTCCTAAAACCAATTTGGTTAAAGGAGGATTAAACTAAAACTAACTCAAACTAACAATATTATTGTGGATAGCCCGGATTTTGCGGGTAGCCACCCAAAGCCCTATCTATTTGATTTTGGGGTATTGGTCTTACTGTGTGGTAATCTTGAATGTTGGGAGATGCTTGCGGGTTATACAACCTAGTTCGTTCTACCAATTTGCCCGTTCTGGCCAAATCTGGCCAACGATGGCCTTCGCCCACTAATTCTCTAGCCCTTTCATCAAGTAAAAAATCCAAATCCACATCTGCCGGGGCAATCTGCGAGGCCGCTTCTTGGCCTGGAACCGCCGCCCTTAATCTAATTACATTGATATCGTCCGCCGCACCTGAAGGATTGTTTTGCTGTAGCTTGGCTTCCGCTCGTAACAAATAGGCATCTGCCAATCTCATTAAGATAAAATCTCGTTGGCCGTTTACTTTTTGCCTATCTGGTCTAGTTGGGTCTATCCATTTGTTCATGGATGGAAAAAGACGTTCGTTGTATTCATCATTGCTATAGACCAAGTAAGGTACTTCATTCTGTCTTGATTGTGGCCAATCTACATCTTTGCCGGGTCCTGGAATATAAATGGCCGTGTCGCCAATTGCCAAGGCCGCCCTTGCAGGTTCTTCACCTACGGCATCCGTAGCGGGTTCTTCTTTGTTGGCATACCATACATGCTTAAATGAAGCGTCATACCTTGTATCTACGGACCTGTCCCAAAGGGTCAGCATAAAATCCGTAGGACGGTGACGTTTCCATGGCCTACCGTTTGCAATATCCCTTGTCATTCCTCTTCTTACATCATATTCATGTAGAAAATAGAGGTGCCATCTATGTCCAAATGGGTCAACATCACTATCTACTTGAGATTTTGAATTGGGAACTACAAAAACCATTTCGCTGTTTTCCTGGTTATCTATATCCCATAAATCCGCAAAGTTGGGAAGTAGGGAAAAGTTGTAATTGTTAATAACATTGCTGAACAAGGTTTCTGCCCTTGAAGCGTCTGAAGTTTCCGCAAATCCTTGATAGCTTCTCGTCAATAGTGCCTTGCCCAATAAAAATTCTGCAGCAGGCTTAGTGGCCCTACCATAATCAGATTGCTCATCGGGTAAATTGGCTATGGCATATTCAAGATCGGGTATTATTGCTTGCGCATAAATTTCTGATTGTGAGGTTTTGTTCGCCTCTACTTCTACGCCTTCCGTTTCCTCTAAGCTAAGGTGGGCGTCACCAAATGTGGTCACGATATTAAAATAAAAATAGGCCCTTAAAAAACGTACTTCTGCCAATCTCAATGTTTTTTTGGCTTCATCCATTTCAACGTCCGCGGCACGGTTAACAATTGCATTTGCTTGGTTGATTCCTTTATACCAGTTGTCCCATGAATCGGTAATATAACCTTCAGAACCATTAAGTCCGCCATCGTAAAAATTAAAGACCTTATGTCCACCATCTGCCCCATTGGTCCAGATATCCGTTCCAAAGGTTAACATGGCCGCACTAATTTCCTGTCCATAAAAGGGTTTAAAAGTGGAATAGGTTGCTCTGACACCATCGTCTAGACCACTTTCTGTAGTATAATAAGAGGCCGCTGAAACGTCTGTAACCAGCTCCTCTTCAATAAATTTATCACATGACTTTGTTGTAAAAGCCAGTGCTAAAACTAAGAGTATATAAATTTTTCTGTTCATAATATTTAAATTATTCTATTTAAACTAACAATTTTTTATGGTTAAAATGTTGCCTTTAAGGATAGTGACCATTGTTTTGTACTAGGTACAACACCACTATTCAAATCTGTAGCATCTTCTGAAATTTCAGGATCATAGGTATCGTAATCACTTGCAAACCAAAGATTCTGTCCAGATACTGACAAACGTAATTTTTCCATACTCAGTTTTTCAACTATTGAATCTGGTAAATTATAGCCTAACGATATATTTCTTAGCTTAATGAAACTACCATCAAAATAGCGCAACGTAGAACCGTTTCTTGGGCTTTCTTGATTTTCATTAGGTCTTGGATAAGCGTTAGTAGGATTATCGATTGTCCAATAATCTACGTCTAGGTTGTTGTATCTTCCAAACAAGGCGTTGTTACTTCCATGAAAATTAGATTGTACGGTGTGCCCTACTCTAAAGACAAAGAAAACGCCCAAATCAAATCCTTTATAGGAAAACTTGTTGTTGAAACCACCATACCAATCTGGCACTCCATCACCAATTATTTTTCTATCATCTGGCGTAATAACCCCATCACCGTTTAAATCGTTCAATTTAATCTCACCAGGGACCTTATTGTCAGCGGCCAAAGCGGCAGCCTCTTCGTTGGCTTGCCAAATACCTATTTTTTCATAATCATAGAAAACTTTTATAGGCTGACCTATAAACCATGCGTTACCCACATCATCCAGTGGATTTCCATCCGCATCCGTTAAGGCAAGTTCCGTTATTTCTTCATTATAGGTAGATAGGTTTAAATCTACGTCCCAATTAAACCCATCATCTGCGTTATCAATGATACCTCCGCTAATAGAGAATTCAAATCCTGTAGTTCTTGTACTTCCTACGTTCTGTAAAACACTCTCGTAACCAGAGGTAGATGGTAGACTTCTTAGCAAAAGTAGGTCTACTGTATTGGTTCTAAACCAATCAAAAGAACCTACCAAACGATTATTGAAGAACCCATAATCCAAACCAATATCCAAGGTTTTTGAAACCTCCCAGGTCAAATCTTCGTTAGGGATTTCATTTAGGCCAAATCCTAATGCAGGTGATTCTCCAAAGGCATATACGGAACTTGCCAACCTACCTGCAGTTTGGTAAGGCAGTACGGAAGTGTTACCTACTTCGCCATAAGATGCTCTTAACTTCATCTCCGAAACCTGTGTTTCCATTAAAAAATCCTCTTGGTCTAAACGCCAACCTGCAGATACACCAGGGAAGTATTTCCATTGGTTACCAGGGGCCAATCTAGACGAGCCATCCGCACGTAAGGATGCCTGAAATAAATATTTGCTGTCAAAATCATAATTGATCCTTCCCATAAAAGAGGCTAGGGCCCATTCCGTCAATCCGGATTCTAATACCCCACCTTGGGTGGCAGAACCTAGGTTATAAAATGATTGTGACTCATAGGGAATACCGGTTACATTACCGTCATTAAATTCAACCCTAGATTTCTGTATACTCTGTAGAAGGGTAACCTTTAAATTTTGTCTATCCGTTAATGCCGTATTATAGGTCAATAAATTTTCTAGGGTATAACCAAGGTCGTTAACATTCAATATACGAGCCCTACCAGGTCCTCCACGGTTGGTGTTGGTTAAACTACCTGCAAATGTTCCTCTTCTTCCTATTCTAATATCAGGACCAAAAGTAGTGGTCCATTTAATACCTTCCGCAATATTGATATCCAAATAAATGGGAGCAAATATTCTTGTTTGCTGTCTTTCATCTATATAAGCTCCTTCTACTAGTTCGTTTAAAGGATTTGTACGGATACCATCATTAGTGGGAAGAAATTTTAAATCACCGTTTTCATCATAAGGAACCCCTAATGGGTTATTGGCCAAGGCTTCACCCAATGTTGCATTAGAACCCCAATTTTGTTCTGTTCTGGCGACAAGGAACGATGCACCGATCTTAAATATGTCGTTGATTTTATGGTCCACGTTCAAGCGGCCGGAAAAGCGTTCAAAATCTTGGTTGGATATAATACCTTGCTCTTTAAAATAACCTATTGATGTACTGAACGTGGTATTTTCCGAACCTCCGCTTACACCTATTTGGTGATTGGTCTGATACCCATTACCGGTAACCAAATCCTGGTAATCCGTTGAGCGACCTTGTGCTAATGATTCTAATTCAATTGGGTCCAAAAATACTTCATTATCCGCAGGTATGGCCCCGTTCCAGCCAACACGTCTGGACTCTCTTTTCAAATCCGCAAACTCCGCACCGTTCATCATATCCACCAATCTTGTGGCAGAGGTTGTTCCGTATCTACTGCTATAGGTAATTTTGGTTTTTCCAACCTTACCACGGTTGGTAGAAACCAATATAACACCATTTGCACCTCTAGAACCGTAAACGGCCGTTGCTGCAGCATCTTTAAGTACTTGCATGGAGGCAATATCATCTGGATTGATGTCTGCCATAGAATTTGGTCCGTCAATTAAAGGAATACCGTCAACTACATACAAAGGATCGTTAGATGCGCTGATGGAACGTCTACCACGAATCCTAACCGTTGGGTTCTGTCCGGGTCTTCCACCTGTGGACTGTACATCAACACCGGCTATTTGCCCCTTTATTGCATCTATACTACTGGAAACCTGTACAATGCTTAATTGTTCGGCACTTACGGTCTCAATAGCACCGGTTACCTCACCTTTCTTTTGGGTACCGTATCCTACCAAAACCACTTCATCCAACAAAGAAGCGTCCGGTTCCAGAGTTACATTAATAGTAGTTCTGCCGTTGACCGCAACTTCGTTCTTCCCATAACCTACATAACTGAATACCAATGTACTGTTAGATGGGGCGCTTATACTGTAATTCCCGTCAAAATCCGCTACAGATCCCGTAGTGGTACCTTTGACAACAACACTTGCACCTGCTAAAGGTATGCCGTTCTCATCCAGTATCTGACCCGTAACGGTTGTTTGGACATCTTCGATCATTATTGATTTAGATGAATGATCTGAATTTCCTAAAATTGGGCCGACCGTTAAAATGCCAAGTACGGCAGATAACAGTAAACTCTTTGTTTTCCGACTTAATTTTTTAATGTGTTTTTTTTTCATTTGTTAAGTGTAATTAGGTGGTTAATTAAAGTTGATTGTTGATTAATAATTAGAAATTAAATAGGAGGAGTGTTTTATAAATTTTTTTAGTACATGACCAGTAGTATTATATGTTTTTAATTTATTGAATATTCGTTAACGTACACGGATTGTTAAAAAATGTTAATTAAATGTAACAAAATTATTTATATAAAAAATAAAATATGTAATAATAGTGCTAAATCATTGCTATTTTACCAAATAATACACATTAAATTATAGTATTGTTAAAGTAAATATTAAAAATTTAAAAAAATAAGGTTTAATTAAAGAGGTCATTGCAGTATAAAAGAGACCTTTTGGATTTATGAAAATGAAGAAATGATTTTACTAGGAATTTGTACTATTTTACACTGATCAAAACAGCTTCACAACTTTGTAGGTCTGAGTTTAGAATTATGTTTTCAGCCTTTTTTCCGTCTGAAATCTCTAATGAAACCGTATTGGGAGGAGAACTGCCTAAATTATGCGCATAGAGAAATAAATCGTTAGGTTTGTCAGGGTTCAATTTTATATTGAACGCTTGTTTAAAATAGGTGAGATAATATTTTGAAACAACAGATACACCATTGAGATAAATGGATACAATATCCCCGTCTTGCCTACCATGATCCCAAATTTTGACGATTATATTTTCAGAATCGAATTCAAATTTTTTGGTATACGAAATTTTTCTACCTTCAAAACTTTCCCGTAAAATCGGTTCTTTTTTTATTTGTGGTGCAGGTTCAGGTGTAATATTCACTACCGTTTCCGTATTGCTGCTATTTTTTTTGTTTTTTACATTCTTTACGGGAACAGGGTTGGCGTTTGCCAATTGCTGTTTTTTCTTTCTTTCATCAGATGCCGCATTGGTAATGGTGAAGAACGGTGTAACCTTTTTTGCAATTTTGAATTTATTATCAGGAAAGAGTTCTATGGCTACTACTTGATATCTATTGCCTGAACCAATATTCTTTGCCAATTCTATTCCTTCTTCAAACCCATCATTTTTAAAGGTTCCCAATTCTTGTACGACCATTTCATTGCGTACCAGAAAAAAACGAATTGCTTTACTCGTATCAATATTTACTGTGTTCCATTCTAAAGCAACTTTATTTGGAATGTTCCATACTGTACTGGAATTGGGTTGGGAAAAGTTAATGATAGAATTTTGTGTGCTTGCATTATCCTGTCCAAAGCTTATGGACCACATAAAGCTCATCAACACTACAATTAGAAAATGTTTTTTACGCATAAGAATTCTCTTGTCCCAAAGATAGTATTTAACCCTAACATGCTAAATACTTGAATGTTTTCAAGGTTTTGAATCTAAATTTTAAAACCTATTTTTTTTAAAATTGGTTTTAATATACATATTCATTTCATAATAAATGATGTCTTGCTCAAATATTGTGAATAACTAAATATTGGAAATAATCCTAATAATTGGAAATAATCCATAATTTAGCTATCCTGTTTTTTCTAGGGGAATAGTTATGAGCAAGACCATTTTACATATTGATTTGGATACATTTTATGTATCCGTTGAGCGACTCAATAATCGTGAGTTGCAGAACAAACCTTTGCTGGTAGGTGGTACGGGAGACCGTGGTGTGGTTGCGGCATGTAGTTACGAGACCCGTGGTTATGGGGTACATTCTGGTATGCCCATGAAAATGGCACGTGAACTTTGCCCCGAAGCTTTTGTGATCCGTGGTAATGCGGGCGAGTATAGCAAGCATTCAGATGTAGTGACAGAGATTATCAAGGAGTATGTGCCCGTGTTCGAAAAATCCAGTATAGATGAGTTTTATGCAGACCTCTCCGGTATGGACCGTTTTTTTGGTTGTTACCAATATGCCTCGGAAATGCGTAAGAAAATCATCAGGGAAACTGGGCTTCCCATATCCTTTGGTCTGTCTGCAAATAAAGTTGTTTCCAAAGTTGCTACTAATGAGGCAAAACCTAATAATCAATTAAAGATAGATGAGGGACTGGAAAAACCTTTCTTAGCACCACTCTCCATCAAAAAAATACCAATGGTGGGCGATAAAACCTATCAAACATTACGGAACTTGGGATTACGGCAAGTACGTACGGTACAAGAAATGCCCATGGAGGTCATGCAGCGTGTTTTGGGTGCTAATGGCGGAGTTATTTGGAAAAGGGCAAACGGTATAGATAATACCCCCGTGATTCCTTTTTGTGAACGAAAATCTATTTCTACGGAACGTACATTTGATAAAGATACTATTGATGTAAATAGACTACGTGGTATTCTCATTGCCATGACCGAAAATTTGGCGTACCAGTTACGGCGTGGAGAAAAATTGACCGCCTGTATATCCGTAAAGATCAGATACTCTGATTTTAACACGTATTCCAAACAAATGCGTATTCCCTATACCAGTGCAGACCATATCCTGATTCCTAAAATATTGGACCTGTTCAAGACTTTGTATAACCGTAGGTTATTGGTTAGATTAATAGGTATACGTTTTAGTCACTTGGTATCGGGTAACTATCAAATTAATTTGTTCGATGATACCGAAGAAATCCTAAGCCTTTATAATGCCATGGACAATATCCGTAAACGATATGGGGATAAAAGTGTGCTACGGGCATCGGGTATGGGAGCAAAGACCATTGGGAGAATGCATAACCCTTTCAACGGCTTGCCTCCAGTGGTTTTGGCGCACCGGAAGTTTTAGTTATTGGTTGGCGGTTGTCGGTAGTCTGTTGTTGGAGGTGTTTGTCCGGTCTATCATAGTTGAGGCCAGTTCACTGAGCGTAGCCGAAGTGAAATTTAATGGGAGAAATTAGATGTTGGAAAAGAGAATATAGAAAAGAGAAAATAGAACATAGAGAAGAGAAATAGTTAAGAGCGCTCTTGAGCTCAGCGCAAAAAACGAACAACCAAAAACGAACAACGAATTTTGTATCTAAACTGCCATACATATTACAGCCTACGCTATGGGACCTTTTCGGAACTGGAGCTTTTGCAATTGGCAAAGGAGCATGGTGTTACACAATTGGCATTAACGGATATCAACAATACATCGGCTTGTTTAAATTTTGTACGTAAGGCCCCTGAGTATGATATACGGCCTATTTTAGGAATTGATTTTAGAAATGGGGTTGAGCCTTGTTTTGTTGGGATAGCTAAAAATAATGAGGGATTTCTGGAGCTCAACGACTTTTTATCGGAACACATTCATCAAGAAAAGAAAATTCCGGAAATAGCCCCAATGTTTAAGCATGTGTTCGTAATATATCCTTTTGAAAAAGTACTTCAAAATGAAAAGAAAAGCTTTGATGAACATGAGTTTATAGGGGTTTCGGTAAATGAGTTGAAACGATTACGATTTTCTAAATTATTGCAACAACGGGAAAAGATTATTCTACTACAGCCCGTTACCTTTAGGAACAAGCGCGATTTTAATGCGCACCGTCTCTTGAGAGCCATTGCCAACAATACCTTGCTCAGTAAACTTTCTGTAACCGAACAGGCGGGCGAAGATGAAAAAATGTATGCAATTCCCAATTTGGCGGCACACTTTTCTGAACACAGTTTTATTCTGGAAAATACACAAAAGTTAATGAATGCCTGTACTATTCATTTTGATTTTTCCGACGGTAGAAAGCCCCAAAATTTAAGTACATACTTGGGCAGCAAAAAAGAGGACGAGATCTTTCTTGAAAAATTATGTCAAGAAGGCCTGCCCTACAGGTATCCTGAGGTTGACAAAGCTGTGCTAAACCGTTTGGAAAAGGAACTTTACTTAATTAAAAAAATGGGCTTTGTATCCTACTTTCTTATTAATTGGGATATTATTTCATACGCCAGAAAACAAAAATTCTTTTATGTGGGTAGAGGAAGTGGTGCTAACAGTATTGTAGCCTACCTGCTTTTTATTACCGATGTAGACCCAATGGAGCTCGACTTGTATTTTGAACGTTTCATTAATCTATACCGTGTAAATCCGCCCGATTTTGATATTGATTTTTCGCATAGGGACAGGCCCGTTATGACAGAGTATATTTTTAATCGTTTTAAGAATGTTGCATTGTTGGGTACCTATGTAACTTTCCAGTCCAGAGGTGTTATACGTGAACTGGGTAAGGTATTTGGACTTCCAAAAGATGAAATAGATTTGCTGTGCAATGGTGACGTACAGGCAGGCCGATTGGACAATATTTCTGCTTTGGTCCTTAAATATACCCAACTACTCCATGGTATGCCCAATTATCTAAGTATTCATGCAGGCGGGATTTTAATCACGGAGAAACCCATTCATTGGTTTTCTGCCACCAATATGCCTCCCAAAGGATTTCCTACTACGCAGTTTGATATGGTCATTGCGGAGGACGTAGGCATTTTTAAGTTCGATATTCTAGCCCAACGCGGACTCTCCAAAATAAAAGAGACGTTGGATATTTTAGAGCGAGACCGCCCAGAAGAATTTGCCAAGTTTGATATTCATGATATCAAAGCGTTCAAGAACGACCCTAAAATCAATAACATGGTAAAAACGGCACAGTGTATGGGTTGTTTTTATGTAGAATCGCCTGCCATGCGTATGCTGCTGAAAAAGCTGGAGGTAGATACCTATTTAGGTCTAGTGGCGGCAAGTTCCATTATTCGCCCCGGTGTGTCCAAAAGCGGTATGATGCGTGAATATATTTTGCGGCACAGAAACAAGGGCAGGGCAGAGAAAATGGCACACCCGGTAATGTTAGAAATTATGCCAGAGACCTATGGAGTTATGGTCTACCAAGAAGATGTGATTAAAGTGGCCCACCATTTTGCCGATCTTGATTTGGGGGAAGCCGATGTTTTACGACGCGGAATGAGTGGTAAATTCCGTTCTAGGGAAGAGTTTCAAAAAGTGCAGGATACCTTTATGGACAACTGCCGTAAAAAAGGCTATTCGGAACAACTTATAAAAGAGATTTGGGACCAAGTAGCCAGTTTTGCAGGTTATGCGTTTGCCAAGGGGCATTCAGCATCGTATGCGGTAGAAAGTTATCAAAGTCTGTTCTTACGTGCCTACTATCCGTTGGAATATATGGTAGCGGTACTCAATAATGGTGGCGGATTTTATAAACCGGAATTCTATGTGCACGAAGCTCGAATGCTAGGCGCAATCATTCATCCACCTTGTATCAATAATAGCAATGCGGACAACAAGATCTATGGTAAGCACCTGTATTTAGGCTTGGGTTATTTACGGGAATTGGAGCAGCGGGTAATGGAGCGTATTCTAAAAGAGCGCCATCTTAATGGTATTTTTAGTTCGTTGGAAGATTTTTTAGATCGTTTAATTATTTCTATAGAACAAGTAAGCATACTAATACGAATTGATGCCTTTAGATTTACCGAAACCAATAAACACGAACTCCTATGGAAAGCGCATTTGTTTTTGAACAAAACCAAGAAAATAGACCACCCAAAACTGTTCGCGCCACGGCAGCAACATTTTGAAATTCCTTCATTATATAGTACTAATTTAGAAGTAGCTTTTACGCAATTGGAGTTGTTGGGGTTTAGTTTGTGTAGCCCGTTTGAACTTTTGGCAACTCCACCTCTTCATACCACCGGTAGTAAGGACCTGGAATTATATCTAAATAAAAATATTGATATTTATGGGTATTTGATTACGGTAAAATGCACGCGGACGCATACGGGTAAGGCAATGTTCTTTGCTACACTATTAGACCAGCAGGGTCAGGTTTTTGATACCGTCCTGTTTCCGCCAGTGGCCGCTAAATATATGTTTAGGGGAAGGGGTGTATACCGTTTTTATGGAAAGGTGGTAAGTGAATTTGGTTTTTTAAGTATTGAGGTCATTAAACTTCAAAAACAAGATTTTGTGCAAGACCCAAGGTATGCGGACATGAAGACCATCGCCAAAGTTTTTGACCAAAAGAAGCTGAATAATCAAGAAGGGAAAATAGAAGTTAGAGAATAGAAAAGAAAGAAAGCTCTATTGCAACGCGCTAAGCACCCTGCGAAAAACCATCAACCAACAACTGTCAACCAACAACTAATCTTAAAAAGCTTCTAATACATAACCGAATATCCAGTATAAAATTAGAAATACAAAAACGGTTCCTATGCACCCGCATTTTCCACCACCTATTTTCTTTGCGCCATACCACGCACCAATAATTTGAATCAGTTTTTTCATAAAGCCAATTTACGGGTTTTGATGGTTACTTTTAAAACAAAATGTAACTCAAAAAAAAATTGGTTTTAGGATTATTATGGTTTACAATTCCCAAAACCAATGATTAAAATTCTAAAAAGTTTTCTTTATTTGTTTTTATAGGCATTGTCCAAAAATTCATAACGGGAATCGTTTTTGGGTTCTGTCAATTTACTTTCTGTATCAATTACCATAACAGGAGGATTCTTGTCATTTGATTTTGCCGCTTCCCAATTTGGTAATCCTTCACCATTAGGATTTCCGGTTTTAATGAAATTGGCAAAATAGGTCATCATTTCTTTAGAAACTTTAAAGTCATCTGCCGTCCAGGCATAATCATTCACCAAATGCAAGTTGCCCATACAATATTCAATTTCACAGGCATGTGGCGCGCCTACCGCTTTTGGTGCGGGGGGAGTGTCAGCCTCTTTTTCCACTGTTCCACCGGCCAAGCCAGAAGCTAATGTTTTATCAACTAAGGGCGGCCTTAGCTTACTGTACAGATAACGATATACTGGCTGATTACTGTTCTTTCTATGTAGGTCAAACCATTTCCACGTACTGTACGATATAAATCGGTCAGAAGCTAATGCCGTTGCCGATAGTTCAATTTCTTTTTCCGAACCATGCGGGTATAGTTCTAATACTTTTTCATATTCCTTTGGATAGGCTTCTTTGACCTTATTTACATAATTTTCTTCTGTGTATGGGCCTTGAGTAAAAGCTAAACCAGGTATTTCTGCGGAATTCCAACCCAGTAATAAGGGAACCATTGCTTGCTCTTTGTTTTTGAATATTTCAGGAAGTGTATTTGGTAAGAAGTATCCATCCAATACTGCTGGAAATCCAAATCTTTTGGATTTGTTATAAAGTTCGTACACTTCTCTTGTACTCAATTTGCGCAATTCTGAAAGAGTGGAATGTCCTATACTCTTTGCAAAATCCAAACCTATTTGTTCTGCCTCTTTTAAAGGTACCGCAGCCATGGTTGGGTGAATACCGGCACCGCTTTCCCCAATGGCTCCTGCAATCAAGTTTTTTGATAAAGGCGAAGCCATTTGTTGACTTGTACCTATAGATCCTGCAGATTCACCTGCTATGGTTACTTTCTTTGGGTCACCGCCAAAAGCAGCAATGTTTTTATTCACCCATTTAAGTGCTGCATTTTGATCTAATAAGCCATAATTTCCAGATGCTTTATAAGAAGCCTCAGCACTCAATTCAGGGTGAGCTAGAAATCCAAATATGTTTAGCCGGTAATTGGTGGTAACCACAACAATGCCCTCCTTGGCCATACTTTCTCCATCATATCTTGGTTCTGATGCATCGCCTGCAACATTACCACCGCCAAAAAAGTATACAAGTACGGGTAAATTTTTAGTGTCCATTTTAGCAGGTGTCCAAACGTTTAAATAGAGACAATCCTCACTAACTCCATTAGACCTTGAGTTCATGTCTCCAAAAACCAATGTTTGCATTGGTCTTGGACCAAATGTCTTGGTTTCTTTTACTCCTTCCCAATCTTCTAAAGGTTGGGGAGCTTTCCAACGCAGTTCACCAACTGGTGGCTTGGCAAATGGAATCCCAAAATACCGTTGTATTCCAGTATGTGTGTCGTAATTACCTTCTATAGTTCCATTTTCAATGGTTACTTGAACAGGAAAAGAATTGGTTTCTTGTGCAGAACTTAAGTTATAGGATAAGAATAACGAAAAAAGAAATATTTGAATGTTTTTCATTAGGATAGATTTTCTATTGTCTCAATATGAAACAATAATACATCTATTTTTTTAAATATTTGATAATCTGCAGATTGAAAATTTATCATTATCGCAGATTTCCCTATAATTTGGTTCTAAAAAAAAAGGAATGATGCTGTTTAAGTATCATTCCTTTTTTTTAAAATTTCTATAGAACTGTTTAGCTGGTTGTTATTTTCTTCTGAGAATATTTACTCAACACCAAGAATAAAACACCACAAAGCAACCAAGCAGGTAAGGTTACAAAAGAAAGGAACACATTAAATTGAACGGATATAAAATAGAATAACCCGAAACTGATACCCCATGCCAATAAAACTGATTTGTTGAATTTTATATTGGCTACTTCTGCATAATTCTGAACTATGCCGGCTTGCTTGTGAAAGAAATGTTCAAATACGATAACCGCACCAACAGGGGCTAAAATAAATCCGTACAGTGCCACAAAGTCCAATAATTTCATAGCAAAGGCAGGGAACAGTCCGGCAATGGTGGCAATGGAACCTGCTAAAATAGTCACCCAAAATGTGGAAGCTTTTGGCATAATGGCTTGAAATGCCAATCCGGCTCTATAAATGGTAGGGTTTGCTGTTGTCCAACCCGCCAATACCACGGCTATGATTCCAAAAATACCAATTGCATTATACGCCAAAGGACCAGGAGCAACATTTGGGGCCTCGCCTTGTGCCAATAGAGCTTGTGCTTCTGGCGTTTGAACATAAACAGCATAAATTAATGCAGCGGCAATCCATGCCATATAATGGCCCACGTACATACCAGCAGCGGTAGTCCAACCGGAACTTGCTTTTTTGGCAAATCGGAATACGGAAAGATCGGACATACCAATATGCATTGCGGCATTGGCAAACCAAGACCAAAAGAAAACATGCCAGAACGTATATTTTATTTGACCGGGAAATGGGTCACTACCTTCGCCCCAAATATTCCAAAAATCCTGAAAACTGCCTACGCCTAGTTGTTGTAACGCTACAATACCGCAAGCCAGGAAAGCCAACACAATAATTGGGGACATCCAGTTAGCGGCTTTAGATACGGTATCATATCCTTTAGAAGCAATTAACGAAATAACCGCACCAAGTACCAATACGATAATAATCCAAGTTGGCCCATTGGGCATAGTGTCCGTCAATTTGGGCATTTCCATATCAAAAGGAATACCAACTGCCGTTGCAGAAACCGTAATCATGGCACCTGCTAAAAAGCAAAATAAAATTCCATTGGCAAGGTTATACCCAACAACTAATTTTTTTCCACAGATTTTTTCTAGTTGATAGTATAAGGTCAGTCTTCTTTTAACGGCTATTTCAGAAGTCAAAAATCGCCAGCTGATTACCGCCATAAGGTTTCCTAAAAGTAGACCGATTATTAAGTCAAAAGCACTTACGCCAGTAGTTAAAAATAAAGGTCCAATTACAAATTCAGTGCCTGCGGCATGCTCTCCTGCATACATGCCCAAAAAACTTTTCCAGCTTTTAAGGTTGGATTGGGGTACGGGTTCTCTTTCAAATTCGCCACCGGCCAATTTTTCAATTACTTCTTCTTCTTGGTGATTTTGGCTCATGGTGGTGGTTGGTTTTAAGTGGTTATTAAATGTTTTGGTAAATCCTCTACGCGTTCACAGCATAATTGGTCCATTACCTGTTTAAACTGTGTTTTTAGCATGCTAATCGTGTGGTCTCCCCCTTTATTTCCTAAAGCTCCGGTTCCATAAACGAAAGAGCGACCCATAAAAGTGAATTTTGCGCCACATGCCATGGCACGTGCTATGTCCGGACCGGAGCGAAGACCACTATCCATCATAATTTCTATTTGGTCACTATATTTTGCTGTAATTTCCTGTAATGAATTAATGGTAGATTGTGCGGCGTCTAACTGTCTGCCGCCGTGGTTGGAAACAATAATACCATCAAAACCCATACGAATAGCATCTTGTGTGTCTTGTTCAGAGGCTACGCCTTTCAGAACTAATTTTCCTTTCCATCTATCACGTATCGGTTTTATTTTTTCCTCGTTCAATCTTCCAGAAAAAGTTTGGTCCATGAACGCACCTAGTTGTCTTAAATTCAAACCTTCTGGTGTGTAGGGTTTTAAAGTTTCAAAAGTAGGTTGGCCATATTTTAAAGTATTGAATGCCCAATTTGGTTTTCCTAATATTTGTAGGATGTTTGAAACCGTCATTTTTGGGGGTAATGCTAATCCGTTTCTAAAATCACGAGGACGATACCCAAAAGTAGGTACGTCACAAAGTAATACCAATACAGGGCAACCAGCTGCTTCAGCCCTGTCAATGATGCTATCTCGTATGGCGTCATCAACCGGGTTGTACAATTGAAACCAAGCATTGCCTTCCGTCAGTTCACTTGCTTTTTCAATATCCATCGTAGTAACCGTACTAAGTATAAATGGGATATTATGGTTGTAGGCAGATTTTGCTAGAATTGCAGGTGTATTTGGCCACATTAAGCCTTGCAAACCTACGGGTGCTATACCAAAAGGCGCATCGAACTCCATACCCAACACCTTTGTCTTTGTAGAGCTGGTGCCTTGATTTCTTAAATAGCGTGGTTGTAATTGTACTTTACGTATTTCTGAGGTGTTTCTAGCAAGGCTAACATCTTCATTACAACCTCCATCTAAATACTCAAAAGCAAATTTTGGTATTCTACTTTTCGCTTTTATTCTTAAATCATCTACTGATGGATAATCCGAATTGAAACTATTCGCCATAACTCTTTCTTATTTTATAATGAACGGTACATGTTTTTTTAAACTGTAATTTTTCTTCAAGAACTTGGAATTCAACTTACTATCAGAAATAGCAATGGCCGCACCTAACGCGGAACCTAAAGATGAATCTGTAGTGCGTAGTTCCATGTTTCTTAAATAATGGGATAGCAATTTAATGTAAACATCATTATCACTAAAACCGCCGTCAATATAAAGTTTTTCTATGGGTTCGTCACCTGCTGCAATCTTAATACTTTCAACTTGTAGCAAGACCAATTCTGTCATTAAGTGGTGGTAGGCATGTTCAAAATTATCATAGTGTATGTTGGTTTTTTTTGGCATTTGTTTGGTTGTGAACCCTTTCCATTTAAAGATGGGGTCCATATCCTTTACAATTTCGAAATAGGTATCGTTATTAAATTTGACCGACTTATGGTAATCTTCGCTAACACCAAAAAATTCAGCCATTTCTTTTACTTGTAACGTATACTCATTTCCTAAAAACAAGCGAGCGGATTTTACAGGTTTGCCATTGATCCGCATATAATTAATACAGTTTTTATCAATGTCTTCTTTAGTCAATAATTTTTCTGAAAACGGATTTAAAGCAATACTCCATGTACCTGTAGAAACCAAAATAAATTTCTTTTTAATGCTTCTTACATATGGTAGTAGTGCTGCAGAACTGTCGTGAATGCCTACACCAATTTTTATTCGTTTACCGTTGTAATTAAGATTGATACTCGTTTCTGTTGAAACGATAGGAGGTAAGATTTTGTGAAATTCTTCTGCATATACCCAATCGTGATAATCTTTCTTTGAAAAATCCCACAACGATGAATGGCAACCGATACTGGTGTATTCACTAATGGGGATACCCGTAAAAATATAGCTAATGTATTGTGGTAAGTGTAACGAGTATTTAATCTTTTTAAAAACAGCAGGTTTGGTGTGTTTTAACCAATATAGCTGCATGCCAGAATTAAGCATACCATCATTAGACGAACCTGTTGTAACTGCTATTTTCTCTTCAGGGCCATATTTTTCAAAAAAGGAATCTATCACTTTTTTATCTAAAGGCTTGGTATAATTATATAGGGGAGTCACAACTTCTCCCTGTTCATCCAAATGAACTAAACTGGCCCCATAGGTAGAGAAGTTAATGGCCGTTATATTGTATTTTTCCGATTTTAAAATCCTGTCAAACACATTTTTTAACCAATCTTGAAGCGATTTTAAATCTTCTGTAGGGTGACCGTCTTCATCAACAATAGTATCAAAAGTGGTATATTCTCTATACACTTCTTGATAATCGGCATCAAAAAGAAAAAACTTCTTATTGGTCTTACCTATATCGAATATGGCGGTTACTTTTTTCATGAACTATAAGCCTGTAGCTACAGAATTCATACCTCTTTCTTTTATCAAACCTTCCCTAATTCTTAAAGAACGATACGATTTTAACGGGTCAATGGCACCACCACTTAAAGCTCTTGCCTGGGCCAATAATGGGCGCACATCTGTTCTATAGGCATTTTGTAATATTTCTTGACAAAGCGTTACATCATTTCTTGATTGTGCCGCCTGTAATTCTTCTTGGTCTACTAAAAGTGCTTTTGCATATGCTTCTTGAATAGCTTCTAAGGATTGTAATAAGTCTTCAAGTGGGTCTTTAATATTATGGCTGGCATCAATCATCCAAGCTAAATCAGGATTCTGAGGATTATTTTCCATACCATATACCAATTCATTAAAAATTAAGAACAAGGCATAAGGTTTTACACTACCTACCGTACTATCGTCATCACCATACTTACTGTCGTTAAAATGAAAACCGCCTAATTTTCCTTTTAGCATTAAGGTTGACACTATTTGTTCAATATTTGTATTGGGTAGGTGATGGCCTAAATCTACCAACGTATATGCCTTTTCACCGCACGCATTTGCCAGCATAAAAGAGGTGCCCCAATCTTGTATTACGGTACTATAAAAATTAGGCTCGTAAGGTTTGTACTCAATAAACATTTTCCAATCCTCTGGTAATGCCGAATATATACTTTTTAAACTGTTTTCAGTATGTGTTAAGGCCGATTGAAAATTGCGTTGACCAGCAAAATTGGCGCCATCTGCCAACCAGACCGTTAAGCTTTTTGACCCTAGTTTTTCACCTATTTTAATGACATCTATATTATGTTGAACGGCCTGTTCACGTACCGATGCATTTAAATTGGAGAGCGATCCAAACCTATAACTTTCCTTTGCATTTTTTTGATCTTGAAAGGTATTGGAGTTTACGGCATCGAATACTAAATCATTGGCGCTCGCCAATTCTTTGATGGCATTGTAGTCTTGAGGAATATCCCAAGGAATGTGAAGGGAAATTGCCCCTGCAGTTTTGGTAAGGGCATGTAGAACACCTACATCTTCAATTTTTTGTTCCAATGAAGCGGGCTCCCCAAAAAAACCGAACCTACCAAAACGGGTTCCACCGGCACCCAATGCCCAACTTGGAATAGCTACCTGAAAATTGGCCAACTTTCTAAGGATTGTATGTACATCCTTATCTTGTTTATCCAATTGTCCGGACAAAAAATTAAATTGATCGGTATGGTGCTGTTCTACCTTTTTGTTTTCCGTTAGAATATGGTCTTTATTTAGTTGCATACACAGTTGATTTAAAATAGACCTGTTGGCTAATTACACCAACAGGTCTGCACTCACTCACTCAATTTACTATCGTACAAATGCATTGGCCATACCGCCATCTACATTAATGATGTTTCCTGTGGACTTATCCAAAATGCCTACCAGTGCAAAGACACCATTGGCAATATCCGCAGGATATATAATTTCGTTCAATAAATTTCTTTTGGCATAATGTGCCGGTAGTTCCTCTACGGAGATACCATAGGCCTTTGCACGGCCTTCCGCCCAGTCTCCTTCCCAAATTTTGCTACCCACGATGACGCCGTCTGGGTTGACTACATTTACCCTGATTTTATCGGAAGCCAATTCTGCCGCCAATAAGCGCGACATATGTTGCTGGGCTGCCTTTGCTGTTCCGTAACCAACATTATTAGGACCGGATACCAATCCGTTTTTACTGGCAATATTTATAATGTCACCTCCCAAACCTTGTTTGCGTAAAATTGCGACTCCTTGTTTGGCTAATTCAAATTGACCTTTAACCAATACATTCTGTAAAATATCCCAATCTGCATCTGTAGTTTCGGTCAATGGTTTTGAAATTGCCAAACCGGCACTATGTACTATAATATCAATACCACCGAATTCTAAACATGCTTTTTTATAAGCTTCTGTAATCGATTCGTTTTTTGTGACATCACATACCGCATAACTGGCTACATCACGTGCATAGGTGTCAACGGCTTCCTGTAATCTATCTTCCGCGATATCACTTAATACTACATTGGCACCTTCTTCCGCTAATTTATCTGCGATTGCTTTACCAATGCCACCACCTGCGCCTGTAATAAAGGCTACTCTTCTGGATAATGGTTTTTCTTTGGGCATTCGTTGTAGCTTGGCTTCTTCTAATAACCAATATTCTATATCAAAAGCTTCTTGCCTTGGCAATGATGTATATGCCGATATAGCTTCCGCACCACGCATAACATTAATCGCATTTACATAGAATTCATTGGCTACACGCGTAGTTTGCTTATTTTTTGCAAAACTGAACATACCCACACCAGGATAAATAATGATTACCGGATTGGCATCACGTATGGCTGGACTATTGGATTTTTTACACGTGTCGTAATAATCTTTGTATTCTTGCCTATATTTTTGGAACGATGGTTGCAGTTTTTTTAGAATAGCATCCGTATCGCTTAAATCTTCATCTGTTTTTAAATCCAATACCAATGGTTGGATCTTGGTACGTAGGAAATGGTCGGGACAAGAGGTGCCCATTGGTGCCAAACGTTCCAAATCATTGCTGTTAATGAATTCAAGCACAATGTCATTGTCATTGAAATGACCGATCATTCTAGCCTCGGAAGAACATAAACCTCTAAGCATTGGCATAAGTTGTGCCGCTTTTTCCAATCGTTCTTCTTTGGGTAGGCTTTGTAATTTTTGTCCACCGAAAACACTTCCTTTTTCCTTTATTTTTTTCTCGATATATTCCGAAGCCATTTCGATGACCTCTAAACTGTTTATGTAGGACTCATAAGAGGTGTCGCCCCATGTAAAAAGTCCATGGCTCCCTAAAACAATACCTCTAATACCCGGGTTGTCGTTTAAACATTTTTCCAATTGAAGCCCCAGGTCAAAACCAGGTCGTTGCCATGGTACCCAGCCCATGGTGTCTCCCCAAATTTCTTTGGTCACCTGTTCACTATCTTTGGCCGCGGCTACCGCAATCAAAGCATCTGGGTGTAAATGGTCTATATGCTTAAAAGGTAGTAACCCGTGTAAGGGTGTATCTATAGAAGGTGCTTTACTATTTAAATCATAAATACAATGGTTGAACAAGCCTACCATACGGTCTTCATCATCTAAACCGCCGTATACATTTTTTAAGTCGCGTAAACGCTCGGTATACAATCCTGCAATACCTGCCTTGGTCAAAGTGCCTATATCACCACCAGAACCCTTGATCCACATTACCTCAACATCTTCATTGGTCAGTGGGTCTTTTTCTATGGTTTTACAACTGGTGTTACCGCCTCCGTAGTTGGTAATTCTTAAATCTGCCCCCAATATATTGGAGCGGTATAAAAACAGGGCAACTTGGTCATCACCAAATTGAGCGGCTTTTTTTTCATCCCAAAGGTAATTAACGTGTTTAAAGTTTTTTTGCATCTTGGATTGCTTAGTGTTATTATGATAATTCCAAAGATAGGAGAACAAGAATTTTTAGCTGTCCTGTAGTGTTATGGTAGTTTATCCTAATTGATTACTATTTTTATGCTTTATTTAATATAGCGTTAATAATGCCCTATTAGGTTTTTACCTAAATTATCCAACATCTTTTAATCTATTAATTTCCAGAAACAATAGAATGGCCGAGCACTTGAATATAGTAATAAATGAATCTTCTAGAGTACCTAAATACAAGCAAATTGTAGAATCTATTATTGCGGATATTTCAAAAGGCAAATTAAAGATCGGTCATAAAATACCATCTATTAATGAATTGAGCGAGTATTGCGACCTTTCTAGGGATACCGTAGAAAAGGCTTACAGGGAATTAAAAAATAGAAAGGTCATTGTATCGGTCAAGGGTAAAGGGTTCTATACTGCCAAAACGGACTTGATTTCCAAAATCAATGTTTTCTTTCTGATCAATAAACCTAGCTCCTATAAAATGCGTATTTACAACTCGTTCGTTGATGGTATTGGGGTAGATGGTCATGTAACCTTATCTATTTACCATTGTGATGAAACCCTGTTTGCGTTGGAGATTCAAAAGAATTTAGGATCGTTTGACTATTATGTGATCATGACCCATTTTAAAAATGAGCGGTTAGAGCATGTAAGTTATACGGATAATACCTTAAAGGAATTGGAACGTATTCCAAAGGATAAATTGATTATACTGGATAATGATAAGCCCGAAATAAAGGGGAATTACGGCGCTATTTACCAAGATTTTCAACAGGATATTTATAGTGCCTTAAAAGAAGGTATAGAAAAGCTTAAGAAGTATGATAAGCTTATTCTGGTCTATCCTCAAAAATCTGTTTTTCCATATCCTAGAAGAATTTTAAGAGGGTTTGTCCAATTCTGTGGCGAGTACAATTTTGACCATGAAATTTTGGATGAAATCTATGAGGACATGGAGTTGAGCAGTAGGGATGTTTATATTACCATAGAGGAAATGGACCTTGTTAAATTGGTGCAGCAAGTAAACGCAAAAGAATTGACCCTGGGCAAGGATATTGGTATTATTTCCTATAATGATACCCCTTTAAAAAGTTTGCTGGGCATTACCGTAATCAGTACGGATTTTAAGACCATGGGAGAGACTGCTGCCTATATGGTGCTAAAGAATAAAAAAGAAAAGGTAAAGAATGTATTTAAATATATTGAGCGGAATTCTGTTTAGTGCTTAAGGTGGTATAGGCCTAAGCCGTATAGTACAGGATGGCATATCTATAAATCACTATTATTTTTAGAAAAAATAGACGATTGATTAGTTTACTAATAAATTCAAAAAAACGTATTGTAGCGTTTATAACCGTAGTAGTTTCATTTGTTGCAAATGGACAAACTGAAGATATCCCTACAAATTTTGTTTTTGGTACTCCTATTGCTAATACAGAATATACGGTAGTAGATTCAAGCCAGCCCTATACAGAACAATTAGGTTATGGGTTTGATTTTAACACGTCCAAAAATGTGCAGTTTCATCATAACGGTTTCAGTATAGACAGGGCCCCGGTTTACTTTTCTGTCATGAAGCCGGAAGGAAATTACAAGGTCAAAATTGATTTTGAAGGGGCGGAGTCTGCAACTACTATCATCTTAAAAGCAGAATCCAGAAGGTTAATGTTAGATACTATAATTGGCCCAAACACCACGTTTTCCAAATCTGTAATGATCAACGTAAGAACGCCAAAAATAATCGGTGGAGGTGAGATTACTCTAAAGGATAGGGAGTTGACCTATTTAAATTGGGACCGTAAATTAACCTTGGAATTTTTAGGAACTGCCAAGGTAAGAGCAATTCAGGTTACGCCAATACCGAAAATTACCAGTATTTTTTTAGCCGGTGACTCTACCGTTACCGACCAAGATTTAGAACCTTGGGCCTCTTGGGGGCAATTTATATCCCGCTATTTAACAGATCGCGTTGTAGTTTCTAACTATGCCTATTCCGGGGCTTCATTGAGCTCTTTTAAAGTGAGTCGTCGATTGGAGAAAATAGGCTCCTTGTTGACGAAGGGCGATTATCTTTTGATAGAATTTGGACATAATGACCAGAAGCAGAAAGGGGAAAATGATGGTCCATGGCTCAACTATACAAAGTTGTTAGTGGAATTCGTTAATACAGCGCGGGAAAAAGGAGCAATCCCCGTTCTATTGACTCTGGTCCAAAGACGATATTTTGGTGAGGATGGGAAGTTGAACGATACTCATGGCGAATACCCAGATGCAGTACGTTCAGTTGCTAAAAAGATGAACGTTCCTTTGATAGACCTTACAAAAATTACCACTATGCTTTATGAAAGTTGGGGTGATGATCGTTCTAGAAAAGCGTTTGTACAATATCCGGCAAATACATTTCCCGGCCAGAACACAGCCTTGGAAGACAATACCCATTTCAATGCATTTGGCGCTAATGAAATTGCGTTGTGCGTCATTCAAGAAATTAAAAGACAAGGCCTACCATTAGAAGTATTTTTAAAGCACACAATCCCTGCTTATAATCCTGAATTTCCAAATGATATTTCTCAATGGACCTTGCCACTTAGCAATCGATTTGAACCTACAAAGCCAGACGGAAATTAAATAGAAGTCAATAATGAAGAACAATTTTTTCCTATTCCTAAGTGCTCTTTTGAGCTTAATACTAGTGAACGCTCAAGAAACCGAAAAAATATATCTTTCAGGTGTTGATTTTGAACATCCTGTACAGTGGGACTTTATGGTAAACGGAGGTAGGAACAGTAATCAGTGGTCTACCATAAATGTGCCTTCACATTGGGAATTTGAGGGTTTTGGAGAATATACCTATGGTAGATGGTACAAAGAATTAGACCAGGACGAACCCAGTAAGGAAGAAGGTTTTTACAAACATACGTTTATGGTGCCAGCTTCCATGGAAGGAAAAAAGGTAGAGATAGTTTTTGGTGGAGCCATGACCGATACCGAAGTAAAAATCAATGGTAAAAGTGCAGGTGAAATACACCAAGGCGGCTTCTATGAGTTTTCGTACGATATCACCTCTTTATTAAATTATGGGGATGATAATCTGTTAGAAGTTCATGTGTCCAAACATTCTGCAAATGCTTCAGTAAACGCTGCCGAACGAAAGGCAGATTGGTGGTTGTTCGGAGGAATATATCGCCCTGTGTGGTTATCGGTGTCGCCAAAAACGCATATTGCTCATGTAGCCATTGATGCACAAATGGATGGTACGGTCACATCAGAATTGACTGTAGAGAATTTTTCGCAAATGGGCAGTATGGAGGTCTTTTTGACCAAAGTGAACAGTACTGAAAAAATGGGGAGCGAAGTGTTTATCCTCAATCCAAAAAAATCATCTTTTAATCTCAAAACCAAATTCAGCGATATTGACCCATGGTCTCCTGAAACCCCTAATTTATATGACCTTCATTTCAGTTTACAACAAAATGGGGAGACCGTTCATAATGTTACCAAAAGAATTGGATTTAGAACCCTGGAATTCATTAAAAAAGACGGCATTTATGTAAATGGAAAGAAAATTATTATGAAGGGTATCAACAGGCATACCATTTGGCCAGAGTCCGGTAGAAGTACCAGTAAACGTATTAGTATAATGGATGCTAACCTGTTGAAGGATATGAATATGAATGCGGTGCGTAATCACTATCCGCCAGATACCCATTTTTTAGAAGCCTGTGATTCTTTGGGGCTTTTTGTGTTAGATGAATTGGCAGGATGGCAAAACGGCTATGATACTGAAGTAGGCACAAAATTGGTTACCGAAATGGTTCGGAGAGATGTTAATCATCCATCGGTGCTTATTTGGGACCATGGCAATGAAGGCGGGTGGAATTATGAATTAGACCCATTATTTAAAGAATTAGACCCCCAAGATAGGATTGTAATACACCCGTGGTCAGATTTTGATGGTTGGGATACGCACCATTATCCCGCTTACCAAACTGGGGTGCATCGATTTGTAAATGGGGAGAATGTATTTTTTCCCACCGAGTTCATGCACGGTACGTATGATAACGGACATGGCGCCGGACTAGAGGATTTTTGGAACCATTTTAAGGAGAGTCCACTTTTTGCTGGCGGATTCATGTGGGCTTTTAGCGATGCCGCTGTGTTGAGAAGCGATTGGAAAGGACAAGAGCACGTGTATGACTCAAAAGGTTCATTGGCACCCGACGGAATTTTAGGTCCGCATCGTGAAAAGGAGGGTAGTTTTTTTACGGTTAAAGAAGTTTGGGCTCCCATACAATTTGCTCCTGTAAAAATCACCAAAAAGTTCGACGGTACTTTCTATATCACCAACGATTATATATATTCAAATTTAAACTCAACTTCATTAAAATACCGTGTTGTACAAGCAGCGAAAAATGCCTTTTATTCAAATAGTTCCCCTAAAATCATTGAGAGCGGTACACTTAAGGCTCCAAATTTAGAGCCTAAAGAAACCGGTAAGTTGATGATGCCTATTTCTAATAGTTTTTTTGAAGGTGATTGGCTTGAGATTACGGCGCACGACCGGCATAATAGAGAAATTTATACATGGTCATGGCCTATTCATGATGCTCCTTACTATGCCCAAAGATTCTTGTCCGTTACAAATGAAAAAACTGTGGCCAAGGTCATGAAATCTGGAAATGAAATACTATTAACAGGTGGCGGCGTAACCATAAAATTGGATGCAGAAAGCGGAAAAATTAAAAGTGTATCGAATAAGAAAGAAATGATCCCTTTTAATAATGGTCCAGAACCTATAGGGATGAAAGCAGGTGTAAAAAGTGTAGATACGTATACAGACGGGCAAAATGCTGTTTGTCTAGTGAATTATACCGGAGGCATCCACTCCATAAAATGGACCATGTACCCAGATGGTCGCTTGCATATGGAAATGATAGCGCTCAAAAACGCTGGAAGAAACAGTGGTTTTGATGGTGCCTTTGTAGACGATAATATTAGCGCATTTGGTATTTCGTTCAATTTTCCAGAAGATGGAGTAGAGGGCATTAAATGGTTGGGTAGAGGACCTTACCGTGTATGGAAAAATAGGATAAAAGGAACTACCTACGGACTTTGGGAAAAGGAATATAACAATACCATTACGGGCGAAAGTTTTGAAAATTTGATTTATCCTGAATTTAAAGGCTATCATGCCAATATGTACGCCGCTGCTTTAATGGCTAATAACCATGGTTTTAAGGTGTTCAGTGAATCTGAAAAGGTTTTTCTCCGTTTATTCACACCAGAAGAACCTAAAAATGGGTTTCCGGGCAGTCACCCTCAACCGGAATTTCCATCTGGCGATATTTCCTTTTTATATGAAATACCGGCCATGCGCTCTTTTAAACCTTTAGCACATCATGGGCCGCATAGTCAGCCGGCCAGTATCCGCATTAAAAGTGGCGATGAAGGCATTCCCATGAACCTATGGTTCGATTTTAGACCTCAAACCAATTAAATATGCATACGATTAAATCAGTCCTATTAGTTGTTTTTTCTAGTGTACTATTTGTGCAATGTACCTCTTCAAGTATTGAGAAACCTACCGTTTATATGGTAGGAGATTCTACGGTTAAGAACGGACAAGGGGATGGTGCTGGCGGACTATGGGGGTGGGGAGATTTTATTGGCCAGTTTTTAGATAGTACAAAGGTGAATGTCGAAAACCATGCATTGGGGGGCACTAGCAGTAGAACGTTTCAAGATTTAGGACTTTGGGATTCGGTACACCGTAAACTGAACAAAGGAGATTATGTGTTGATTCAATTTGGGCATAATGATGATGGGCCAATAAATGATGATTACAGGGCGCGTGGTACTATCAAGGGAATCGGTAATGAATCGGAAGAGATTGATAATATACTCACCGGTAAACATGAAATTGTACATTCCTATGGATGGTATATACGAAAAGTAGTAACAGAAGCGAAAGAGAAAGGTGCCATCCCTATTGTATTATCGCCTATTCCAAGAAATAAATGGAACGAAGGCAAAGTGCCTTTAAATAATACCTCTTATGGTCTGTGGGCGAAACAGATAGCACAAGAAGAACAAGTGACCTTCATAGATTTGAATACGAAGATGGCCCAGAAAATGGAATCCATAGGTGAAACAGATATCACGGGAACTTATTTCTACGAACACGACCATACGCATACCAGTGCAAAAGGGGCAGTCATGGCAGCAGAAGTCATTATTGAAGCATTGAAGAAATCATCCAATTCTTTAGCTGATTTTATATTGGGAAACCCTTTGGTCAAGTTGCCTAAAAAACGGAATTTATTTTTGGTGGGCGATTCTACTATGGCAGATAACGGTGATGAAAATGCCGTAGGCTGGGGTGTTCCTTTTCCTATTCATTTTGATACGACACGAATACATATAATCAATAAAGCAAGGGGAGGTAGAAGCTCAAGAACATTTATGTATGAAGGATTATGGGACAGTGTATTAAAACAAGTACAACCAAAGGATTTTGTATTGCTTCAATTTGGACATAATGATGCCGGAAATATAGCAAGGGCAAAATACAGAGGTTCCTTAAAGGGAATTGGAGATGAATTACAAGAAGTAGTGCGGCCTGATAGTATGTTAGAAACCGTTCATACTTTTGGCTGGTACATGAAAAAATATATACGGGATACCAAGGCGAAAGGAGCTCTGCCTATTGTACTAAGTTTAACGGTGCGTAATGAATGGCCGGGTGGTATTGTTGAGCAACGGACGGATTCATATATAAAATGGGCACGGGAAGCTGCGAAAGCAGAAAATGCCATTTTCTTGGATATTAGTGATAGTTTAGCAATTAAATATGGTGAATTGGGTAAAGAAAAAGTTAATGCATTTTTCCCAAAAGACCACACGCATACCGGGGCTAAGGGGGCGGCATTCAATGCAAGAATCATTGCCCAAAGCTTACGAAACTGTTCCACTTGTGGATTAAGGGAATTTATTTTACCTATTAAGGATTGATTCTTTAATCCATAATAGCCAACTCATAAAAATGAGGACTATCCGCAGGATATAGCGCTACCTGATCCAATACTATGCCTGTTTGATTTACGTAAACCTTAAGAGCTACCTTACCGGTCTTCCCTACTTGTACGGGAACTTTTACCACCGTACTGTTGCGCAATACATTTTCTTTCCATTGATCGCTTCTGCCTTTTGTGTTCAATGTTATGGGTACTAGCCGTTCACCATCTATTTCTATACGTATTTCATGGTCAAACGTGTTGGAATGGGTTGGGAGGCATCTAAGTTCAAACAAATATGCACCAGCTTGTTCCACATCAAATTCATACGCTACCCATGGTTGGTCATTTTTAAAGCGGGTGTTTGACAAAGGAAATAGGGTTATTGCTTGGTTACTGTACCCTAATCCCTCTATAGTTTTCCAGTTGCCTTTAGATGTCTTGAACCCGGATGCTTTTTTAGCTTCACCTTTAAAAGTGACATTAAAATTCCTTTTTGTATCCATGTTAGGCTTATGGGATTCTGGTGCATCAAACACCGGTAAGTTCCTTGGTGCCATGGACATCATATGGTTCCATTTTCCACCTTTTAGCTCTTTGTTATAATAAGCGGTAAGTTCTTCTATGGTGTTAAATGCCTCTTCACTTTTTTTGATATAAGCTGCCTTGTTGGCCTCATCCTTCTCGGTCAATGCCAATTGTTGATAAAGAAACTTACGGTTCATTAATGCCGCTCCTTTTACCGGATATGCTACTAATTGAAACCAAGCTGCCAATTTCTCTTGTGGCAAAAAAGATTGTAGACTATCGGTTTTTTTATAGAGCATATCATATGCTGTAATTCTATCTTTTGCATGCTGGTTGGAAAAGTCGGTTATCCCGGTAGGGGTGGAAGGTTCGGTTTGGCTCCAACCCATATATTCTGGTTTGCGCAAAAATGCCAATCGGTAATATTCGTCCATGACCATGACAATCTCATCTGCAATCTCAGCGCCAAATTCCCGAGCGGACCATTGTCTTAAATGTTCATGAATTGTAGACTCCTCAATTGAATTGATATCCCAAGCCAAGTCCAGAAAAAATTCCATACCGTATTCTCCAGGTTTGATATCCCCCACATTGGCGATCCATATTTTTCTTGCACCGTTAGCATAGGCCCTACTCATTTCATACCAGATAAGTCCGGGTTGGGTGGTGCTCAGCCAAAGATAATCGTGGGGTCTGCCCCAATAGCTTAAATGGTAGTATACACCGCTTCCGCCAACTCGTTTTTGCTCTTCTTCATTGCTCAATCTGCGTATATATCCATAATTATCATCGGTCCACATTAACGTAATATCCTCCGGCACCTCTAGTCCTTCGTTATAGATATCCAGGACTTCTTTATAGGGGATGAAAACTTGAGGAATCTGGGTTATTGGTTTTTCCAAAGTGTTGGATAGCATTGTGCGCTGCGTAGTCATAATGGTATCCACAAAAGCCATTCCCTCGGCCAGACTTGATATGCCTTCCATACCGCTGTCATGAATACCGCGCATACCCAAGGTCATAATGGTATTGACGTTTTTCTCTTTGATTTCAGCAATTCGAGATTGCCAGTATTCATTGATACGTTTTTTGTTGGTACTGTATTCGTACTTGCCGAAATCATGGTTCCATTCAGAAACATTATTACGCATCATAGGTTCTGCATGAGAGGTGCCAATGACCATATGGTATTTTTCGGCCATGCCCGCATTACCTTCGACCGTAAAAAATCCTTGCGTGCAAGGGTGCATGGCAGGCCAAATTGTATTTGCTTTTAGGCGCAATAGCAATTGAAAAATCTTTTCATACGTTTTTGGACCAATATCACCGGTCTCGGTTTCAAAGGTTTTGGCCGCCCAAGGTTGTAAGCCCCAATCTTCATCGTTTAAAAATATACCCCGGTATTGAACGGAGGGTGATTGAACAATACCTTTTTCAGGTAGTTCTAGTTGTAATTTTTCTTTTTTGGATGGGACAACATCTGCCCACCATTGCCAAGGTGAAACCCCAAGTTGTTCTGCCAATTCAAAAATGCCATATACGGTTCCGCGAACATCACTACCTGTAATGACGATATTTTGTTGGGTATTCTGGATGCTAAAAGCCTCCCATTTCCCTAGTAAGGAATCATTGGATCTAGTAAGGGTCGTTAACAGCTTGTCTTTAACTTCACCTATATAAATACCGGTTTCCTTTTGGGTATTCGTTTTAATAACATTGGGCTTAGCGCCAGTAATGCGTTCTATGTCTTTTGAAAGTTCTTCCGCAGCCCAGAATATTAGCGGGTCGCAATTAGGGTCCACATATATGGATGTTGCTTGGGTTTCATCGGCAATTAAAAAACCATTTGTAACTGTTTGTTTTGTACAGGATACAAATTGAATCGATAGTATTAGTATGAGTAAACGCTGTATCATATGTTTATTAAGGCATTTTTGTTAATCCTTCCCATTTCACGTTCCAAGTGCCATCTTTTGGAAAACCAGGGTTGTTAATTGTGTTTCCGTCAAAACCGGCACACATCATGGCCACAGCTGCAAGATAACCTCCATTTCCGGGTAAGTAAAGTGTTAATCTAGGAGTTTGGTAATTATGGCCGCTAGGCAAATAGGTATTTGTAATCTCGTCTCTTAAAAGTGCTTTTATTGCATCTTCTGGCCTGTTTAATCTGGTGGCGGTCATGGCTTCAAGTGGAAAATCCCACCCCCAGGTATGGTCCCAATTCCAAACTTTGTCCACCATATCAAAAGTACGGTTCATTGTGGGGATATCCACATAATCGTTCTGTGGAAGAAAACTCATGGCCCCTAAAACGGCCGGGTGATCAATGGTATGTTTGCTTGTTGGGGAGTATGAATTAGGTACACTCTCCGCCGCTAAATATACACCGTCTTGTTGTGCCATTGGCGATATTTTATCGATGACTTTTTGCCATTTTGGACTAGTTTCCATTCCCAATCTTTTTTTCCATTCCTGTGCTCGTTCCAAGGCCCATTTCCAATATGAAAGTTCTAATGGCGGATTGTAAGTTTCCAATTTGTCAAAACATTCTTGTGCGGGTATGACTCCTTTACCCAAGATGTACCTGTCATTTTCAGGGTCATAATTAGCATAGGATGCCATGAAATCTGCGGTCTCAAAAATGAGCTTTTGATATTTTTTTAAATTTTCTTCCGTAGGGTTGTCCCTATAGATGAGTTCGGCAAGGTAAATGACATGTGGCTGTTGCCATATAAGGAAAGAGCCCACATTTGATGACGTTTCGCCACCTTCATTATCGGTCATTTTTTGCCATCGTACTCCTTCATATCCTTGGCGTTGTGCCAATTTTTTTGCGCCTTCAAAAGCTGTAAAATACCAGCCGATACTTTGTTCCAAATAACCGGTACGTCCCCAAAGTGGATAATGGGCGGTATGCCACCAATACATTTCCATATGAGGTTTTCCAAACCAACTATTATAGGTTAGTCCGGTTTCCTGAACGGGATAGTTACCGGCACATTGCGACCGCGTTAGGTATTGCGAAAGTACCACCCTGCGCTCAAGTTCAAATGCTCGCTCATCGGTACATTCGGAAAAATCTACCGCACCACCGGACAACCAAAAATCTTTCCACATGTTGCTGCTGTTAGCCCCTACCGTAGTGAAATTTTGTAAAGGCTGTTTTGGCTCAATTTCACTGAATGTTACGGTAGCTTCTAAAGCAGTTGAGGTGGACGGTGTGATACTATAATAGTGGTCCTCCATTTTAGTAATACTGCTTTTGTTGGATAGTTTTGCCGAAACGAAATACCGGTCACTATCCAACGTACGGGAAAAAAGAAATTCGTTGCCCGGTTTGTTTTCAACTGTGGTAGTATGTTTTTTATGCGTTGTATAATTAGTGCCCTTATCTGAAAACTCACCTGTAGGGTAAGGGAATCTGAGTTTTAACCGAATTCTTTGTTGTGCTATGAGGGGAGATTCAATTTTTACCGAAATAGCATCCGTTTCAGCATCTGCATAGGTAAGCACTTTTATGGGTGAACCTTCAACCTCAAAATTACTTTCTATTTGGCCTGTCCAAAGATTGAGCGTTTGGTCAATATTTTTTAAATCGGCAGGGAGCGCCTCTGAACCATCTTTCTTTATAATGATCAACCCTACATTCCCTAATTGTAGGCGATGCGGATTGGACCTAAAATAATCCGATGCGGCATTGTTTCGTTCATTTTCACGGTCTTGAATGGCATATAGGGCATTTGGGTTGCCATTAAAATCATAGGCCTTTAATGCTTCTTCAAATTTAAAACCACCTTCATTGGGCGAGGTATGCCAGCCCCATTCCGATTGGGTTCCTAAGGGAACTCCATTTTGATAATGTTCGGGAAAACTTTGAAGTCCGGTAGCGTCTACGGTAAAAGAAAACTTTCCGTTACCTACGTTTAACGAACCTAAGGTATCTATGGATTGTATGTTCACATTATGTCTTGTCACCAATGCAGGTCGGTCTATTTTATCTTGACAGAAACTCTTTTGGGGCCATTGTAATGTAACAATCAGAAATGCTATAAAAAGGAAATTTTTCATTTTCTACAGTTTTTAATGCGTTTATTTATTGGAAGAATACGTAGATGCGGGGAAAATAACCCCTGGTGAATTCTCTATGGTTAACGGTAAGCCGTCCTCGGTATGTAGACTTACATTGGTCAAGCTCCAGTTTTTACTATATTGGATATTACCAGCCGTTTCTGCCTCTATATGCACATTGTCCAATGTTATTTGTTCAACCGTTGAACTTTCCAAACCTTTTACGTTAATTGCTTTTTTAGCTCCTTTAACTTGAATGTTTCTTAGGGTAATATTTTTAAAGTGAGGAATGCCTTTTGATTCCGGTTCAACTTTATTGAGCATCTTTTTCCAATGAACGGGAATTTCTTCAGGGTCAAATTCTTCCGGTAATTTGGAATAACTGTAGGTTGGATTCCAATTCATGGAAACTTCCATAAATGTACGTACACTATCCATCTGTATATTTTCAAGATAAATATCCTCTACCGTTCCACCACGGGTAGTGGCCGATTTTATGTTGAGTCCGTTTTTGGTTCCCAAGCCCTTTATGTTGGATGCATAAACATGTCGAATACTCCCCGATGTTTCACTGCCCAAAGTCACCAAACCTGAACCTGCCCTGGCAATACAATCACGAATCACCACATATTCCGTAGGTCTGTTTACCCTTAAACCGTCCCAATCACGACCTGCTTTTAGGCAAAAATTATCATCGTTACAATCAATATCACAATTCTGCACCAAGATATATCTAGAGGAATCTATGTCAATACCATCTGTACTTGGCCCATGGCCACCAATATTATTTCGTATGGTTAGGCCATCTACGGTAATATGTTCCGAATACAATACCTGAACGGTCCAAAAACCTGCTTTTTGAATGTTGAGGTTTTTTAGGAATACGTTTTTAGCATTGGATATTAAAAAAGTTCGTGGCCTTTTGGCATCATAATCTACGATCCAGCGCAAACCTCTAGGCTCATAGTCGTTCTTTCGAAGGTCCCAATAATAGTCCCAGAAGACTTTACCTTCGCCATTTACCAAGCCATCACCATCTATCAATACATTGTTTTCATTACGAACATTTATTAATGCTGCTGGCCATTTCATTTCTACGCCCGCTATACGGGTATCTATTTCCTCGTAATCGGCAATGTTTTGACTGCCTCTAATTTCCACTCCTTTATCTATTCTAAAATGAACCCCTTCCTTAATAAAAATAGACCCGCTCAAATAAATGCCAGGTTCAAAAAATACTGTTCCGCCACCATTTTTTGCACATTCATCAATTGCTTTTTGAATGGCTTCGGTGGTCAACTCACTGCCATCATTTACCGCGCCATATGCATTTACGGAATATGCTTTTGAATTTAATGTTAAGGGTGAAGCACCAACTTTAGAGACCCATGAAGGCGCTGAATTTTGGGAATTTTGGTTATCCTTTACTTCAGCATTCTTTTCTTTGCAAGAGAATGTGAGCCCCAATAGTGTTATATATAGTAGAATTGAATGTATTTTCATGACTTTGTTTTGGCTATCGGTAATTAATTGACTGGTCTTAATCCATATAAAAAACTTCGGTTAAATTTTTTGATAGTGGAGAGTTATCGGCATTGGTCTCCATAATATCCCCCATGTACGCCCACCATTTTTTGACAATGGGATGCTTGGGTAGCAAAGCTTCGTCAAAATCGTCACTTAACTTTTGAAATGCAAATAGGGTAGAGGTTGCCTCATCTAAAAAAATTGAGTACTCCGAAATTCCCGTCTCTGAAAGAAGTTTTGAAAGCTCAGGCCAAATTTCATCATGTCTTTTTTTATATTCTTGCTCATTGCCTTTTATGAGTTTCATGGTGAATGCATTTCTTTTCATGGCATTATTGAATATCTAGGTTAACATTTTGGTCGTCTAATTTAAACTGGTCCTCTAGGCTTACTTTTAAACTGGAAAATAGGGCTTCCTGTTCCTTTACTACATTATTGGTTTCTTCTGGATCTAATTCAATATTGTATAGCTCGTATTCGGTATCGGAAGTTAAATGTCTTGTTCTGATCAGCTTCCAAGGTTTTTCTATAATACTTTCCTGTAGATGACCACGCACATAAATAGAAGAGTTTAAAGTGTCTTTGCCAGTAAGGGTGGGCCAAATATTTCTTCCTTCCACTAAAGCCGGTATTTCATCAATACCTGCCAAGTCTAGTATAGTTGGCATCATATCTATGGCAGAAATATAATTATTGGATATGCCGGGATTTAACTTGCCTTTCCAATATAGTACTGCGGGTACCCTAATAGCTCCTTCATAATTGGAAGTCTTCCAATCTTTTAAGGGTGTATTGCTGCCTAAAACGTCATTTGCGGCATGTCTACCCTCATATTGATTGCTTGGAAACCAATTTTCCATTGCCCCATTATCGCTCATAAATAGAATAATGGTATTTTCCGTTAGTCCTAAATCATCAAGTTTGTTCAGGACTTTGCCAATATTATTGTCCATATGAGACATGGCCGCGGCAAAATCCCTTCTTGATGAATTTTTAATAGAATGAACATAAGGTTTTTTCCATGCTTCGGTTTCTTGTAGCGGAAAATGTGGAGCACTATAGGCCAATTGTACATAAAAACTTTTGGTCGTATCTCTGTGCTTAGTAAGCCAATTGATGGCTTCTGTCCCAATTAAGTCAGTAGCATGGCCATTTTCAGAAATAAAAGTTCCGTTTTTATGCCAACTTGGATCTCCGTTTTTATATTCATGGGAATACTGGTCTATTTGCCCATGTAGAAATCCGTAGGAATAATCAAAACCATATTTTTTTGGTCCACTAGAGGGTTTTAATCCTAAATGCCATTTTCCGAATAATGCGGTTTGGTATTGATACTTTTTTAGTTGTTGGGGTAGGGTAACAATGCTGTCCGGTAGGCTTATTTCGCTTCTATTGCTTATTGGCGCTACAATACCTATTCGACTAGCTGGGCGACCCGTTAAAAAACTTGCCCTAGATGGTGAACAGGTAGGGCTCACGTAAAAACGATTTAATTGAATTCCTTCTTTTGCAAGTACATCAATATTTGGCGTAAATATTTCTGAGCCATTATATCCCACATCATTCCAACCTGCGTCATCTGCTATAATGACCAAAATGTTGGGAGTAGTAGCTTTAACTACTTCCTTTTTTTCGTCATTACAACTCAGAAAGAGGGTTAGGGTTAGCAACAGGATATATCGACACATAAATTACTCTACTTTTAGCTGTAAGGAACTATCGTTAATTTCAAATGTATTTGCTTTTATAAGCTTGATAACTTCTGAACCCGCAAGCAATACCGGTCCGTAACCATGGGCGGCGAATACATTTATCGGTCTATGATAATAAAACGCAGGGTCAAAGCCCATACCGGTTCCCACGCAAGTACCTTCTACCTGACCTTTTTCATTGACCTTGGTGGCAACCGCATTCCATCCTAAGATTACTACCGGTGAAAAGGCCATTTTATCTATATAGCCGTTATTGATTGCCTTGGCTATTGAATATGTATATATGGCCGTTGCCGAGGTTTCCAGATAGCTATCGTTACGGTCAATTAATTGATGCCAGAAACCGGTACCATCTTGGTACTGAACCAACCCTTTGATATGCGCCTGTAATTGCTCTAAGACATCTTGATAGCCTTCATGTTCCTTTGGTAACACATCCAATAATTCTACTAGTGTCATTACGGCCCAACCATTGGCTCGTGCCCATCTGTATTCTGGGTGGTAGTCCATAGCCTCTACCCAACCATGCATATACAATCCTTTTTCCTCATTGAACATTCTTTTGGAAAATTGGCGAACCTGCTTTACGGCATCATCATAATATTTGTTATCACCTGTCAATTTTCCCATCTGTGCCAAAGCTGGTACGCTCATAAACAGATCGTCCAACCATAGGGTATTTGCCTGGGGTCTGTTCCTTGCCAAAGTACCATCTGGAAAACGAAATTGTTTATTACTGATATAGTCAATGAAATTATCTATTAATGGTTGTAATTCTGCATTTAGACCTGCTCTCTTTGCCTTTATCATAGCGGCACAAATGGCACCCGCATCATCTAATGCATGAGGCTGCAATGATTGTACTATTGGCGAAGGATAATCTTTATCCTTCTTATATTTTTCCAAGTAAAATGGAGCTATGTCAGCAATTAATTTCAGTCTTTTATTGGTGTAGTCGGCATATTTAGGGTCTCCCGTTACTTCCGTAATTTGAGTCATGCCTGCATAGGTAACGCCCCATTCATAACTGGTCAACCTAAAGGCTCCTGGTTCAAAAATGCTATTCTGGTTTAGTTTTTTAAAATCGGTTATTTCCTTTTTGGTCGTTGCATCAATTAATTTAGCAGCAGTCTCAGTTTCAAGATAGTTATATACACGATCTAGTGTTGCCACAATTTCATCAATGGATTTTACGCCATATGGTGTAGGATAATCTGGTTGTAGAAGATGCAACGGTGTCGTTACATCATTGGCTGGTTCTTGTGCCAGAATTATGTTCAAGCATAGGAAACTAAATATGAGGGTAATTTTAAAGGTTGAACGAATATTTTTCATGTTGATCAAGTTGTTTTGGTTAAAGTGTGATTTTAATGTTGACAGACAGTTGGTCTGTCATATCTAGAACATAGTTGATGAACTCATTTCTATCTACAAATTTTTCATCACTTAGCTCCCAACCGGCTATAGCAAAGTATTTTACCGGTTCATTGTCCTTAATATCCAATATGGCCAGATAAGAGTTCGATAAATTACCGGTTTTTGGAGCCTCCATATAGCCCAAATACTTTTCTTTAGGAAGTATTATGGCCATGCCTAGCCACCATTCCTTATCGTAAGATTGTTTATCATGGGTCAATAGGATTACATATTTACTATTATTCTTTATAACCTCCAAAGGCATATCATTATGAATATTTACCAGTCCAACCACTAAATTTTCATCACCTGTAAGACCGTTTATCGTTACCGTGTTTTGATAGCCATACATACCTGGCCAAATAGAAGTGGTTTCCTTAACATCATAATTTCCGTTGGCAGTATTCCAATTTGTATACTTATACTGTAATGTGGTATTTACCGGACCTTCATGTAGAATTTTGAATTTGGTTTCTTCAACATTGTTCACCGTGTCGTTTACGGTAACCCCTAGTCTCATTAAGGTGCTGTCCTTTATAAGACCAAATCCGCCTAGGCCCAATGAATTGCCTACGGCCAAAATATCCCTGCCCCAGTCTTCCATGGTATGGTAATTGTCTTCAACTGCACCGTCTGCAGAGATGCCAACATTTTCCGGGGAAATTGCAGTGGTCTTTTTACCAAAAAGGTCTTTCGCATTTCTTCCATCCAAATAATGCCTAAAGCCTACTTTGTCATTTTCCCATGATGGTCCGTCCGTTTGATACTGTTGGTAACCAATGCTCAATGGTAATTCATTGGCCAACATGGTTTCACGCGTTTTAGGTTTTACAGGAGCATCTTTGGATGCACGCTTGCCAAACCTGGCACTTGTTCGTTGGGGGTATTTTGGCAATTGTTTGGACCATGCAATTGTAATGGTCTTTGTTTCTTCTGGGGCAAAGTCCATCACAAAAAATAACTCGTCCCATGCTGTATCGTTATCCGTAGCATTGACTTGCGAAGCAATGGTGTCTGTTCCGGATATGACAATAGGATGTATTGCCGTACTATCAATTACCGTTAACTGTGTTCTTTTAATGGAGATAGGTTTATCTACCAATTTAATTTTAGAGCTGTTGGTAAGTTGTATTTCTTGGTTTTTTACTTGGGGACTTGTACAAGAAGAGCCAAATAGAAAACTGGACAAGACTAGACTGTAAATTGTTTTTTTCATAAATAAATGGTTTTACTTAGGATGTACAGGCACGATCATAATATCGTTTTTGGTCAATAGACTTGAATTGAAAAGTATCCATTTTCCATCAGGACTTATAGATTGATGCATATGAGCCTCGCTAGAAAATGGACTTTTGCTTAATAAACGATGACCCGTAGTTAACAAGGTCGTATCTTTTGGGTTATCTGCATTAATTCGATATAATTTACCATCAAACGTATCACCAGCAATCCATTTTCCATCTGGTGTGGCATTACAATGCCAATAACCACCATCACCGGTTTGCCCATGAAATTTCAACTCGTTGGTTCTTAAGTTCAATGAATAGATGCCCGTTTGGTTTTCTTGTAACCGGTCTAAATGTCCCATTAAATGAAAAAGTACTTTATCCGGACCCATAAAAACCTCGTGGGTGACCCAGTCATTTTCACGTTCCTCATAAAGCGGTCTGTTCGTTACCTTACCATTTTTATCTATAGAAAGATACCACATTCGTTGTGGAGAATCACCTCTGGTTTCCCAGCAATACATAAGTTCCCCTTCTACAAAGGGATTGGCTTGTAAGTGCCCCACCCAAAAAGGAACCTCTTTTAACTTTACCGTTTTTCCAGTTATGAAATCTACTTTATATATGGCGTATAACGATTCATTGATTTTGGAGGAAAAGTAAGCTGCTTTTTCACTAGCGTCCAGACCTAAGCCAGAAGGTTTAATATTTTTTGGTACGGTCGCCAAAAGTGTTTCATAATCCTCTGAACTCTTGACATTACCGGTTTCACTATCTTTCAATAGTTGTTCAATATCTATTTCAATTAGATTGTTTCCTTTAAATTGATAGGCAACATTTTTGTGCCATCCTAGATGAAAGTCCCTACCGTTTTTACCCGTGGTAATCTGTGTAATGGTAAAATCATTGGTAGAGATAGCATAATATTGACTGTCGTAGTTATCTTTTTTTGAAGTTCTATTAGAAGTGAAAACAATATACTTTCCATCTGCAGTCCATTGCGGATGTGTTTGGTACATTTTTGAATTACCATGTCTTGAAGTAGTAAGTGCATTTACGGTAACCCCTGTAACTTTATCTTTAAAGGTATAGTTTTCAGAAAGGAAACGTTGCCCGAATATATCATCACCTGCTATATCAAATGTATTGTACACGTTGGCAAGGTGGGTATAATCTTTACCATCAATATTCTGTGCTTGGATATTTTGAAAAAATATAAGGCTAAAAATAAGTATTAGAATTTGGTCAATGGACTTTTTCATACTATTCAAGATAAAATTTTAAATTGAAAAAAAGACCCTGCAACTGTAAAACAGGGCCTTTTAAAACTAACTGCAACAAAGTCATTAGTTGCTCTTTAATAACCAGGGTTTTGTCCTAGTTTATTGTTCGATTCCAATGCGGTTTTTGGAATAGGATAAATGGTTCTAAACGGCTCTGATACTTCTTTAAATTCCCACGCATCTCCAAATTTTCCAAATCTGATCAAATCCCTTCTTCTGGACATTTCAAATGCAAGCTCCCTACCTCTTTCATCCAATATGTCGTCTAGGGTAACCGCATCTAAAGGTTCAGCATTACTACGCTCACGAATTTCGTTTACGAGTGGTAAGGCGGCGGCAAAATCATTGCTTCTTGCCAATGCCTCCGCTTTGATCAATAATATATCGGCATATCTTATAAAGGCAATATCATTGCCTGCATTACCTCCATTAGTATTTGGGTCCAAGCCCCATTTAATCCACTTAATTCCTGCGTTCATAGGTTGTAATCTAATTCCGGTTGCAGGTATAATATTGTAAGGAACAGGTCCCTCAGTAGATTTACCTGGAACATATAATGTAGAATTGTTATCTGGCACAACTCGCTCAACCATTACAACCTCTCCTGTGGTAGGGTCTACCAAATCACCATAACCTATAAACATGTCTTTTCTAACATCTTCGTCTTCATAAAGAGCGAGTACCGATGGTCTAGTGCCAAACCCATTTTGAGGTGTATACGGTAAGCCGAACAGCCCACCTTGAATACCTGGCAGCACTTTTTGTACCAAAGGATGACCAATTCCACCGGCAATATCTGGTGAGTACACAGCACCAAAAATAAATTCATCGTTATTGCTATTATCAAATGTAAAGTTGTCAAAATATTCTGGTAACAATCTGTAGGCGTTTGAGTTGATTACCAAATCTGCATATTCGATAGCTTTATCATTTTGGGCAGTTCCCGTATATACCTCTGCATTTAAATAAATTGTCGCCAGCATAGCTTGGGCAGCTTCTTTGGTAAATCGTCCAAAATAAGCATCACCTGCTTCTGCTTTGGCAGGTAGGTCCTCAGCGGCCGCTATAAACTCTGAGGTTACAAAATCAAAAACTTCTGCCCTTGTGTTTTGCTCGGGCAAGTTCAATGCATCAACTTTTGGTAAGGTAAAGATGGGAACATTACCAAATAAATCCATCAAGAAGAAATAGGCATAGGCCCTTAAAGCTCTAAGTTCAGCAATGGGACCCGCAATTTCTTCAGGAGACAAAGCAGAACCTTCCAAGGATGCTATTAAGGCATTTGTTTGGCCTACGGTCTTAAAATAGGAATCCCAAGTACCCGCTACATATGCGTGATCTTCTTGCCATTTATGTTCCATTAATTCGCTAAAATTAGCACCGCCCCACCAGCCTTGTATTTTTTCATGTACGACTACCTGATCAGCAGGTAATTCCAGACATCTATATTCTACGCCCATACCTGTTGTGGCGGCAAAGTTTCTATATACACCCGAAAGCGATGAAAGAACTTGAGATTCGTTCGAATAAAATGTTTCTGGCGTATAAATGGAATATACATCTTCTTCTAGACTACAACCTGATGTTCCTATGATAAGCATACCCATAACTGTCAGTTGTATGAATCGATAAAAGTTTGTTGATTTTTTCATGATTTTTTTATTAATGTTTTTATAGACCATCCTTAAAAAGTTATACTCGTTCCAATCTGAAATATTCTTGGTCTTGGGTATACCAAATAATCTATACCAATAGATCTTGTTCTTACTTCTGGGTCAAAACCTGTATAACCGGTGATGACAAATAAATTACGTCCGGATAAATAGATCTTTGCCTTTTTAATAAAGCCTACGTTATCTGTATTAAAATTGTAACCTACCGTTAAATTATCTAAGCGTAAATAACTACCATCTTCTATCCATTGAGATGAATATTGGGCGGTCTGTGCCCTGCTAGAACCTGTGTCCAATGCTGAGCGAAGAACGTTTACACCTGGGGTTTGACTTACATAAGAGAATTCAGCTGCCGTATTGTTATAAATATCATTTCCAACAACACCCCTAAAATTAATGGAGACATCAATGTTTTTATATTTGAACGTATTATTGAATCCATAGGTCCAATCTGGGTTTGCATCCCCAATTACGACTTCGTCTGCGCCATCTTCCCCATCTACATCTAAATAGGTTTCTAGACCATCTGCATCATATCCTGTAAATTGCCTTCCATAAAATGTATTTAACGGTAGGCCGGGTTTAATTATTTGTGTAAGTGCATTGTTACCAACCACCCCGGATCCACTTGAAGTTCTTATTTCATCTCTTTGAAAATTATCATTGGACAAACTTAGAACCTCATTCTTGTTGGTTGAAAAATTGACGTTGGATGTCCAGCTAAAGTTATCATTGGTTATGATATCTCCGGTAACATTAATTTCCAACCCTTTGTTCTCAACTTCACCTACGTTGGCCCATTGTGTATTGACCACGGAAGGTGCGGCAGTTGAAAATTGCAATAGTAAATCATCGGTGTTTTTGATGTAATAATCAACAGAACCATATAGACGTTGGTCAAAAAAACCAAAGTCCGCCCCAAAATTCATTTGGCTGGTCTGTTCCCATTTTAAATCCTGGTTTTGAAAATTAGTGGGCAAAACACTAGGTATGGCCTGACCGCCAAAAACATATATGGCAGACCCTGCTATTGATAATTGTTCCCTATAAAGGTTATTCGGTATTTCTTGGTTACCCGTTATACCATAACCTACCCTAAGTTTTAAATTACTGACCTTAGAGTTTTGCATAAAATCTTCATCGGTAACATTCCAAGCAAGAGCACCTGAAGGAAATGTTCCCCATTTGTTATTATCACCAAATCTACTAGACCCATCACGCCTTAACGTAAAGGTTAAAAGGTAACGGTCTTTTAATTTATAATTTAATCTACCATAATAGGAAGAAAGACGATTAGCATCTTTATAAGACGTATTCGATTGAATTGTTCCTGATTGTATTAAGTTCCATTCAGTAGCATCGGATACAAAGTTATTTGCTGATGTAAATGTGTTCTGTGTTTCGAACCTTTGAAAAGAATACCCTGCCAATAAACTTAAATAACTGTCATCGGATATTTGCTTGTCAAACGTAAGATTGGTCTCGGCCAAAATATTTCGATTGGTGTATTTGCTTATCGATGCCGTACCTCCTTGGCCTTCACCTGCGGGATGTGTAGAAGGAATATTCGTAAACCTACTAACATCTTCATTTGAGTATCCTAAATTGGTTGAAATTTTGAGTCCCTCAAGAATTGTGAATGCTGCATTCATGTTGCCCAAGAGCAATGAACTGTCACTTTCATCACTTACTTGTGTCCATGAAACAGGATTAATACGTAGCGCTCCTATTTGATAGAAACTACCATCTTCGTTATATACCGGTAGTGTTGGTGCCCAACGTAGTGCATCTTTAAGTAAGTTGCCACCTTCATCTGCTATATTTGAGTTTACTGCGGCCCTGGTTTCGTCTAATTTGGCATAGGTTAAATTTACCCCAATGTTAAGTCTGTCATCTAACGTAGTATGGTTACCGTTAATACGTGCCGTGTATTTTTTAAGGCCGGAAGAAAGTAGTGTTCCTTCTTGATTATTGTATCCTAATGAAGCTGTAAAATTGGTAGTCCTTGACCCACCGGCAAAGGATAAATTGTGATTTTGTGTAACTGCAGATCTAAATACTTCTTTTTGCCAATTTGTATTTACGCCTTCATCTGAAAAGGGTAGGTCATTACTATTTGCGTATGCTCTATACTCATCTGCATTTAAAAATGGCAATAATTCAGGTACATAGGCTATTCCCGTATAAGAATCGTACTGTAAAAATTCTCCGTATTGTCCCTTGTTTTTAGTAGTAATAACGATAACACCATTGGCACCACGCGATCCATAAATGGCTGTTGCAGAGGCATCCTTTAATACATCTATACTGGCAATGTCCGCCGGGTTGATCAAGCTTAATGGATTTATAGCTTCTTCGGATAGCGGAGAAGATCCTGAGGTTACTGTCCTAACGCTATTATTGGCGCTTCCAAATTGTAGCGGTACCCCATCAATAACATATAAAGGTTCATTACCTGCGGATATTGAACTTGTACCACGTATTCTTACCGTAGACGAAGCGCCTGGCTGTCCACTGCTCTGTACAATGTTAACACCTGCAATCTTTCCTTGTAATAATTGTTCTGGTGCAACTGGCAGGGCCTGAACAAAGCTTTCTGCTTTTAACGAAGCTACGGCACCGGTAACATCCTTTCTTTTTTGGCTACCGTATCCTATGACTACGATTTCATCTAATTGTTGGGTGTCTTCGCTAATAACTACATCAATATTATTTCTGCCATCTACCTGTTCCTCCAAGGTTTGAAATCCTATATAGGAAAATACCAAAACCGCATTCTCCGTAGTTGTAGTTATTGAATATTTCCCATCAAAATCTGTACTGGTACCATTTGAGGTTCCTTTTTCCACCACATTTACGCCTGGGACTGTTTGGCCGTTGGTATCGGTAACTGTGCCGCTCAATAGTTGTTCTTGGGCAGAAACCGTTACCGTCAATACCATAAAGGCGAATAGTAATAGTTTTTTAAAAAGTTGAGTGTTCTCTTTTTGTTTCATAATTAAAGGTTGATTTTGTAATCGATTGCATTTCTGGTGTTCTAAATTATTGATTACAATTAGGGTTGGCATCCTGTACTTGCCTGAGAATTTACCAGTTTGCCCATTTTATTTAAATTATATTCTGAAAATCATACATCTTGCCAGTAATTATTAGGAAATATTTAAAAAAAACCACAAAAAAAGCACTGTTCATAGAACAGTGCTTCCTTACTAAAACTAACTCAAACAACTCAAATTTTTTCTAATAACCCGGATTTTGCATGGCTTGTTTTTCATCTGCTGTCAAGGTTCTACCTTCGGTATATATACCGTCCAAGAATGTCTGGGGTATAGGTCTTAATACATGATGGTCCTTAATATTTGGTGCAGCTTCAGGGTTAAACGCAATAGTTCTTTCAACCAAGGTCAATGTTCTGCTCAAATCTTCCCATCGGTGCCATTCCCCACAAAGTTCCCTTGTACGTTCATTTAATACTAGGTTCAACATACGGTCATATTCACCACTAATACCTAATTTGTTGAAAATTGCTTCATCTTCCGCTGGTAAATTATTGATGTCCGTAATGGTAAGGTCAGTGGCATCCGTAGTTACAGGAATATTGTTGGATTCATAGTATGAATTTTCCTTTATGTATGAATTATCCTCTACCGGTTGGCTGAATTCGGATGTTGGGTAAGCCTCGGCACCATCGGTATAAAATGCCCTGTCCTCACCATTTTTATAAGCGCCCCTATTTCTTACGGCATTGATATAATCCAGACCTTCACCATAAGCGCCCATTCTTATTTTTGCCTCTGCGGCCATTAGATAGGTTTCTGCCGATCTGGCTAAAATCTCATCACGTAAGCCCCTGTTATCATTTATGGAACTTCTTGATGAATCAAAATGCTTGGATAAAGAAGGAAATCTAGGGTTTGGCAATAAACCAACACCATCTTCCGCATAGGCAACATATACATGGGGTATGGTCTTGCCATTGTATAGTATGTCTGGATTATTGTTGTTTATCGTAAGGTCAAAACGGTCATCATCTGGTGTATTTATAATATACATAATTCCCAAGTCCTCCCCTGCGGTATACTCCACGCCATCAAAAACACCACCTCTGTTTACCCTGTGTTTGGTTCTAAAGGTTTTCCAGAACCGCGAATCGTTGACATGATCAAAAACATCATACGTAAAATAGGTGGCGGCCAGTCGACTATAGGGCCTCATACCTGTTAAATCTCTTTTCATCATGGGTAGATCATCATACCTTGCGGTAAACGGAACGGTGCTAAAATTAGAAGTTGCCAATGACCTATCCCTACTAAACTGTGCGGAAAGTATTAGTTCAGGTAAAAACTCATTGGGACCGTCCGGTTCCGTATAGTCCCATAATTCTTGATAATTGGCAGCTAACGGATGGTTGGCGATTACTTCATCGGACAATCTTACAACAGCCTGTAGATCTGCCGTTTTTGTTTCTCCGTTCCAAGAATCGTTGATTTCGCTTGCTCTGGTCAAATAAGCCTTTGCCAAATAATGTGCTGCGGCATCCTTACTGATCTGTGCCGGAAAAACGACGGCATTGTCCAGTAGTTCATACGCCTTAGTGAAATCCTCTATTACCTGTGCTAGTACTTCTTCTGCAGATGCCCTGGTAAATTCAAGTTCCACTGTGGTACTTACGGTTAACTTTAATGGTACCCCGCCATACTGTCTTACTAATTTTAAATAATTATAGGCTCTTAGGAAATGTGCCTCGCCCAATGCCGTTTTCTTGACTGCTGGATTATCTGAGTCTATGGCGTTTATAGACTCGATCAATTGGTTGGTCATGGCTATACCAGCATAAAAGTTATCCCATGGCTCCTCAGCTTGTGTACGTGTGGTGATGACTACAGAGTTGAACCTGCTGTCATAATTGTTCCACGGACTATTGGTGTCATCCCCGCCAACATGAAACTCGTCGGTTCCATAATTGGTGGTGGCAAATTGCTGTTCTGAAGGAAATGTCGATGCCAAAACCTTATAAGTTGCCCCTGTCGCCAAGGAAAGAATACCTTCTTCCGTTTCAAAAAATTCGTTGCTTCGCTGTGTGGTCAGTTCTTCTTCCAAAAAATCGTCACTACAAGAACTAAGGTACCCTACTAGCAGTAATGCGGTACATATGTTAACAATGTGTTTTTTATAATTTTTCATGTGTTGTTTATTTTATTAGTCAAGCTGATTTTTTAAAATTCTACGTTCATTCCTACGGTGAAACCTCTATTGGATGCAGAGTTACCAAGGGAGTATCCTTGAGAGTTATTGGCCGGTCTTGTAACATCTAGATCGATCCAATCAACTTTTGAGAAAATAAAACCGGGATTTTGGGCCTGTACATAAAAACGTAGTTTGGATAGTCCAATATCACTCGTAATTTTTTGTGGTAAATTATATCCTAAGGATACGTTTCTTACCTTAATAAAAGAACCGCTTCTATAACCTAACGTGCCAAAATAAGTGTCCCCGAAACCTGCAGAATAGATGGGTTTCTGATATTCAGAATCTGTATTGTTAGGCGTGTAATAATCTACTTTTCTAGAATTATATCTACCTACCAAACCTTCACCGCCAGTGTTATAGGTATAACCAAAACGTCCAAATAGGAAGAACGAAAGCTCTAGGTCCTTATATTTAAAGGTATTTGTAAGGCCTAAAATATATTTTGGAATAGTATTGCCTATGATTACCCTATCATTGTTCGCATCAATTACATAATCGCCATTTTGATCTACCGGACGGGCATTACCAGGTGAAAAGGTATGTCCGTTAGCATTGAACAATGCAATTTCCGCAGCATCTGATTCCTGCCATATACCATTGGATGCATAACCATAGATTACGCCCAATGATTCCCCAATGAACCAATTGTTGTTGATGTCGTCTTCCTTGCCATTGGCCAGCTCAACAATTTCATTTTCTTGCCAAGATGCACTGATATCCGTAGACCATTGAAAATCCTCTGTTCTAACGTTTACCGTATTCAGGGTCAAATCTATACCGTTGCTTTTTGTTTCCCCAACATTGGCAAATGTATTGATATACCCAGTAATTGATGGAATTGATTTTCTAAGCAATAGGTCCGTAGTATTGGAGGTATAGTAATCCATGCTTCCGGATACTCTGCCTGTAAAAAAGGAAAAATCCAACCCATAATTGTATTGTGTGGTTTTTTCCCAGCCCAGTTCTTGATTGGCAAGTGTTTCATCTAATTGTACGCCAGAAACAGCTGTTGATCCTACAGGATAGAATAGGGGAAGTAGTCCTCCTTTTGTGGAGTATGCGTCTATAGCGGCATTACCCGTAACACCTACACCTGCCCTAAGTTTTAGCTGATCGATCCAGTTAGAGTCGGCAAGAAAATTTTCCTGATCTATACTCCAACCTAAGGCAGCACTTGGGAAGAAAGCACCTTTGTTTCCTTCGGCCAACTGAGAAGCACCGTCATACCTTCCAGATACGGTCAGTAAATATTTATTATCGAAACCATAGTTTAAACGGGCCATATATGAAAGCAATTGCCTTTCGGTTAAATCAGAATCATAACTTGAGAGTGCAACGTTATCGGCACTAAGAGCGTTCCATTTTTGACTCGCAAAGGGGATATTGTCCGCTGCCATAAAATTGGACTCTTCAATGAATTGGGTCTGACTTTGTAAAAGTGTTGCACCAAGGTCATGTTTTCCAAATGTCCTGTTATAGAGCAAAAGGTTGTCCAAGGTATAGGATAATCGTTGTCTCTTACGTAAAGCGGCATAACTGGAACCAGTTCTTATGACCGATTGACCATCTAAATAGCTGCCATTTCTATAGGTTTCTATATCCGGACCAAAGTTTGTCCTGAATTTTAGTCCTTCCCAGGCAGAACCAAATGCCCCAAAATCTAACTGGGCGTAAAAGCTTGCAAAAGCCCTTAGGGTTACCCGTTGGTCCTGTGAATAATCCACCTCGTTAATAATGGTCTTTACCGCAATGTCCCCGCCTGGGAATTCAATTCTATTGCCTTCACTATCATAAGGGAGCGTATATTGAAAAATAGACCTTGCACTTTGGTAAAGTCCACTTTGGGCCGAAACACCTACGTTACCTGAAGTGGATTGTCCATATTCCTGAGTACTGTAGGAGGTATTGATATTTCCTCCAAATGTAAACCACTCCGTAGGTGTCAACTCAACGCTAACGTTGGCATTGTAACGCTCGTAACTTTGGCCCACTACACTACCGGTGTTATTGATATACCCAAACGAACCGTACGCCTTCATTTTTTCAGAACCACCACTGGCACTTAGGGTATGTTGATTTGTAAACCCTGTTTGGGTTACAAAATCGGTAAAATCGGTCGTGATTAATTTGGTACCGTCCCAGGTGCCACCTTCCCAACCTCTTAGAATGTTGTTGAATGCCGTATCATCACCAGAAAAAATGGCCTCGTCATTTGCAATAGTGGGTTGGTCGCCTCTAGGGAAAGTGTCAGGGTTTTCATAATATTTGGCCCATCTTCTATATTCCACAAATTCACCTGCGTTAAACTGTGGTGCTGCTTCGTTCAGGGTCTGGGTCGTTATTGCCGTATTATAGCTTAAGGTAAACCGCCCTGATTTTCCTCTTTTGGTAGTTACGATTACAACACCGTTTGCACCACGTGAACCATAAATGGCCGTTGCGGATGCATCCTTTAAAATATCGATAGATTCAATATCCGTAGGATTTATATTATCTATTCCACCGGATATAAGCGGAATACCGTCCAATACATAAAGAGGGGCGTTAGACGCAGAAAGCGATCGTTGTCCCCTAATGGTAATACTTCCTATACTACCTGGTCGTTCATTGGATGAAATATCAACACCTGCGGCCTTTCCTTGCATAGCCTCAATGGCATTGTTTACGGGCCTTGAGTTGATATCTTCAGAGGATACACTAACTATTGATCCCGTAACATCTGATTTTTTAGTGGTACCATACCCTACGACGACAACTTCGTCCAAAAGGGCACTATCTTCTTCCATAGAAATGTCATAGGTGGAATTTGCACCTATTAAAAGTTCCAAGGGCTTATACCCAATAGAGCTGAACACCAATGTTTGGCCTGCCGATGCGTCAATGGAATATTCTCCGTCAAAATTTGCACTGGTACCTGTATTGGTACCTTTTATAACAATATTTACACCCGGTAGAGGAATACCGGAATTATCGGTAATTACGCCCGATATGGTTTTTTCCTGGGCACTAATACCCAGCGAAATCAAGAAAAAACATAAGAACAATGTTTTTTTGAAATTAAGTCGATTTAAGTTTTTCATAGATTGTTAAGTTATTTTGTGTAATCGATTGTACAATATGGAATCATGAAATTATATATTAAAGAAATATGTACTATCCTGTACTTACCTGAGAAAATTGTTAAAATGAAAATTTATACAAATATGTTTTATCATATTCGTAAAATAGCTGTAAAATATTCTGTTAAAAGCAACCTTATAATCTTATGCCTATGCTTATAAATTGAGGTATTTGAATTAATGGAAACTGTAAAAACTACTGCTCAATAACAGGGTACTATTTTACAATTTTAACATCTTGAAGTTCATGGGCGGAAACCTCTATCTGTAAAACACCATTGGTATAATTCAATTGAGAAATATTCATGCTATTATTGTTAATGGCAATACTTGATGGTTTTTTGGATAGATGTATTGTTAAAGTATAGGTGGCAATACTGGAAACATAGGAACCTTTTGGTTGTTGAATTTTAATATGTACGTATTCTTCAGATTCTTCAGTCTCTATAATTGTAGTCGCAAATTCGCCACTTGTATAATTTAATGATTTACCATCATCTGCATATAATGTAAAAGCACTTTTTCCTTTAGGGTATAGGTGTAGGTCAATATTGGTAATCTCATTTTCACCTATATAGTTTTGAGATTTTTGCATCGGTATTATCGCTCCTCCCTTTATGAAAATCGGAATTTGGTCCAATGGGCAAAGAACACTAATATGTTGTTTTCCTTGAAACACTTCTTTGGTCCAATAATTTGTCCATTCGCCTTCTGGTAGATAAACAACTCTGGTTTTTGCGCCTTTATCAACTACAGGGCATACCATCATACTTTCACCCAATAGATACTGGTCTGTAATTTCATATGTATTGGCATCATCTTGATTGTCCAATACCAAGGCACGCATTAATGGTTTTCCTGTATTGTGGTTTTGGTATGCCGTGCTGTATAAGTACGGAATTAATTGGTATCTAAATTCATCATAGAATTTGAATATTCGAGTAGCTTCTTCGCCGTAATTCCAAGGCTCTTTATAATTTGGATGCTCCATGCCAAATAAATGCGCGATCGGACTCAATAATCCAAATTGGGTCCAGCGAATGTATAATTCGGGGTCGGCAACGTGTTCAAATCCTCCCATACAGTGCGCCCAATTACCCACACCGGATAACCCAATGTTTAATCCGGCCTTGATTACAGGTTCAAAATATTGCCATTCGCTTGGCCAATCTCCCGCAAAAATAAAGGGGTAGCGTTGTATACCGGCATACCCTTCTCGGGTGTGGTTCATTCCACGAATTTTATTATACTCTTGAAATTTCTCAAATGGTGCTTTAGCGTAGGCCAACGGAAAAAGGTTATGTAACGACTTTATCTCTTCTCCTTGCGGACCAACTTTATCACTTTCATTCGCTTTATGTCCAAAAGCACTGCCTTCATCTGTTTTTAAGAACATGGCACCTTGGTCGGCCACATTTTTCACCCCTTCTTTCCACCACCAATCCACTGATTTTTTATCAAAGAAATTGACAAACTCACCTTCTCCATTTTCTTCGGGATATACATAGCCACCTTTTCGTGCCTTATCCAGCAATCTATAGGTTTTTCCATTGTCAAAACGTGGGCGTAAATGAAGTCCTACCGCATTTAAGTTCAACGCATATAAACTATCGAACATGGCCTTAGGATTTTTGAAGGTTTCCCGCCATTCAAAAGTAGTAGCGCCCTTGCCACCATTTTCGCCAAAGAACCTCCAAGTGGAATCTAAGTGCAGCACATCTAAAGGAATACCTAATGTCCTGAATTTTTTGGCAAGATCAATTACATATTGTGTTGAGGTTTCCGCTTCATGTCCCCATGTGCCTCCGCTATAGGTGCCAACATGTAGTCCCAGGGCGAATTTAGGTAACAGAGGAGATTTTCCGGTAATGTTGGTATAGGTGTCAAGCAAGGTTGAAAAATCAGGACCATACATTACGTAATAATCCAATTCACCTCCTTCGGCATTGAAAGAAAAGGTATCATTTGAGCTATGCCCCATATCCCAATTGGTTGGGTGAGCGTTATGCAAGAATAACCCATAGCCTGCAGTACTCATGAAAAAAGGTACTGGTGAGTAGTTTGCTTCAAGCGGATTATATGCCCCAATAATGTGCGGTAGCCCTTGACCTCTACCTACATTCAAACGTAGTTTTTTACCGCGTCGGTCAAGAAAATCCATGCGTTCTCCAAAACCAAAAAAGTGTTCGTCTGGTTGTAGTTTAAAAGTTGTTCCGGTATGTTCACTAGAAGTATATGAGCTACTGTTATGTTTGTTTTTATGTTCTTCTAAAAGCACTTTTCCGTTCCGGTCTAATATGGAAATCGCAAAAGGTTTCTTGCCAATTTTTAATTTAATTTTATCCGTTGAAAATTCGAGTTCTTGATCGTTTTCTTTCTTGTTATAATTTACTTGAGGCCAATCATAGCGGACTACCATCCAAGGTTCGTTCTCTGCAAATTCCCCGTTCCAAGAAGTTCTAATGCGCGCCGCATCGGTTGAAATAAATTCAATTTTTACTTGACCATTACTAGTCCTTAGTGTTATTTCATTACCGGTTTCAGATTGTATTTCTTCAAAGTTGCCTAAAAAAGTTTGTGCAGTGGCGCAAAAACTAAAGGTGAAAATGCAAAAAATAAGAGATAAACGTAAAAATTTCATATTCAAAAGTTACAGTGTGATGGGGGTAAGTTACAGGTAGAAAATATTGATTGTATCCTGTACTATGCTGTCAGTAATTTGATTTTGTATTTTCAGCATAGCACAGGATGGTCATGTTTGTGAATGATGTTATTTTAGGGGCTATGGAATTTTCGCTTAAAAGAATTAAGAAAAGTGTTAGTAATTGTTGCTGTTTGTTGTTGTGTGCAACTGCAGTTTTACATGCACAAAATCAGCATAAAAACGGCCCTAATGCACAGGAAAGTCTTGTGTTTACTGAAAACATTGACAGTGAAATACCTGCAAACACTACAAAACCATGGACCCGCTGGTGGTGGATGGGTAGTGCAATTGATGAACAAAACATTAAGGCCTCTTTAATCTCGTTTTCTAAAGTAGGTTTGGGTGGTGTAGAAATTACGCCAATTTATGGGGTAGAAGGGGAAGATGCCAATAACGTTCCCTTTTTATCTGAACAGTGGTTGGCGCTGTTGGATTTTACCATTAAAACAGCCGATAGTTTAGGCATGCAGGTAGATATGAATCTGGGAACGGGTTGGCCCTATGGCGGACCGCAAATAGATTTGGAGCATGCAGCAACACGATTGGTTGTAGATAGTGTTCAACTATTGAAAGGGCAACGCTTTACGGGAAATCTAACTCCGCAAAATGTGAAGGATACCCTTGGTGCCAAAATAGCCGCCGTTATGGCTTTTGGCAAAGATGGTAGTGTGGTTGATTTAACATCTAACCTACAAAACAATAGTTTAAAATGGAAAGCCAAAAAAACCGATTATACGTTGTATACCGTCTTTACCGGTAAAACAGGGCAAAAGGTAAAACGTGCTGCGCCAGGCGGAGAAGGATATACGGTAGACCATTATTCCAACAAGGCATTTGAACAATATGTAACCCGATTTAATGCGGCACTTAAAAACAATGGCAAAGGGTTGCGGGCTATTTTTAATGATAGTTATGAGGTTTACGGAACAGATTTCACCCCTGATTTTTTCGAACAATTTGAGCGGCTTAGAGGATATGATTTAAAACCGCATTTGCAAGAATTATTCGCTACCTCTGATACTGAAATGGCGAATAGAATTAAGAGTGACTATCGTGAAACCTTGTCAGATTTGTTATTGACCGAATTTGATGAACCTTGGACGGAATGGGCAAACCAACATGGGTATACATCTAGATTACAAGCGCATGGTTCGCCAGGTAATCTAATCGATTTTTATGCCGCAGCGGATATTCCTGAATGTGAAACATTTGGTTCCATGCCCTATGATATTTCTGGGTTTAGAAGGGAAAAAGAAGATATTAGGGAAGGTGATGCCGATCCGGTAATGCTGAAATTTTCTTCTTCTGCCGCGCACATTGCAGGTAAACCTTTGGTGTCATCAGAGACATTTACATGGTTACGCGACCATTTTAAAACCTCGTTATCGCAAACTAAACCAGAAGCTGAAGATTTGTTGCTGAACGGTGTTAACCACATATTTTTACATGGTTCTACCTACTCGCCAAAAAGGGCGGTTTGGCCAGGTTGGAAGTTTTATGCGTCGGTAAATTTTAATGAAAACAATACCATTTGGGAAGATGCCCCGGCATTGTTCTCCTATATTGAAAATTGCCAGAAACTGTTGCAATCAGGTAAGCCGGACAATGAAATATTACTCTATTGGCCTATTCATGATGTATGGGACGATTATTTAAAGGGTCAACGCTTTTTTCAGTTTAAAATCCACTCGTTGGATGAATGGCTGCACGGCACCAAGTTTTACGGTCTTGCAACCGAATTAGCACAACAAGGGTATGCGACCGACTTTATATCTGACCGATTTATTGAAGACCTATCCTATGAAAATGGTTCATTGCAAACCCAAGGTGTTGCCTATAAAAGCTTGGTGGTGCCAGATGCCGATAAAATGCCATTGGCTACATTCAAGAAGCTAGTAGAACTTAAAAAACAGGGAGCTCAAATAATCTTTCAAGGGCTACCGGAGTCCGTGCCTGGCTTTGCTGATTACCAGGAAAAGAATCACACCTTGTCACAGTTAAAGACTGAGAACAAATTAGTGTTGCATCCTGAAAAGTCAATTGGTAAGGCCTTACGTGATAATGGACTGTATCCAGAAACGATTGTTGAAACCGGACTCAAATTTATCCGCAGAGACATCAATGGGGAAAAAATCTACTATTTGGTGAACCATACGGCAAATGCTATAAGCGGAACATTTCCTATACAAACAGAAGCTGAAAAGGTAATTCTTTATGACCCATTGTCTCAAAAAGTAGGCGTGGGAAAAAGCGAAATTCAGAATGGTATAACCTTAGTGAAGTTACATATTCCTTCTGGCGGTTCACTCTTTTTAAAAACCGCCCAATCATCTAGCAAGGAATCATGGGTGTATTTAAAAGAATCAGAAACATCGCATGTATTAAATGGTGAATGGAAGATTGATTTTATAAAAGGCGGTCCCTCATTACCAGAATCAGCAACTTTAAATGAGTTGAACTCTTGGACGGAATTAGGGGGGGATGCTTCTTATTTTTCAGGAACGGCACGATATGAAACTACATTTGAAAATCCTGATGCTACTATAGAAAATTGGAAGTTACGCTTTAACGAAGTTCGAGAAAGTGCTAAAATTTGGCTCAATGACGTGTATGTAGGTACGCTTTGGGCAAATCCTTTTGAGTTGGAGTTATCGAATTTAAAATCGGGAAAAAACACATTACGAGTAGAAGTTACCAACTTGCCCGCAAACAGAATCAGAGCTAAAGAACTACGGGGAGAAGAATGGAAGATTTTCAAGGAAATTAATATGGTGAATAAGGATTATCAAAAATTTGATGCCACAATTTGGAGCCCTACACCATCAGGATTACTAGGAGAGGTTTCCTTAATACCATTAATCAAAAACTAACACAAAATATATGAAGTGCAGTAAAATGATACTTATTTTGGGAGTATGTCTTTTTCAGGGTATGCTGAACGCCCAAGAAATAAACAGGGATTCCGTCTTAAAGAATATGCAACTTGCCAACAATTATTTTATGGAGAAATGGCAAGATGTGGGCAAAACCATAATCACCAATAAGGAACGGCCCAGTAATATTTGGACCCGTGGGGTGTATTACGAGGGGTTAATGGCCTTGCATGAAATTTATCCTAAAGAGGAGTATTACAACTATGCCTATGACTGGGCAGAGTTTCATAAGTGGAGTTTTAGATATGGTACCGCAAACAGAAACGCTGATGATTACTGCGCTGCTCAAACCTATATTGATCTTTACAATTTAGAGCCTGATCCAAAGAAATTAAAGAATACAAAGGCAACGATAAATATGTTGCTGAACACGCCTCAAGTAGATGATTGGTCATGGATAGATGCCATACAAATGGGTATGCCCGTTTTTGCTAAACTCGGCGTGTTGGAGAACGATGACCGATATTTTGAAAAAATGTATGAGATGTACATGTTTACCAGAAATAGTCATGGTGATAATGGGTTGTATAATCCTAAAGACGGACTCTGGTGGCGCGATGCTGATTTTGACCCACCATATACGGAACCTAATGGGGAAGATTGCTATTGGAGTCGTGGTAACGGTTGGGTAATTGGGGCATTGGCCAAAGTGTTAACGATTATTCCAGAAGATGCTCCGCACCGCCAGCAATATGTAGATGACCTTGTAGCCATGTCAGAAGCACTGGTTCCCATTCAACGTAAAGATGGTTTTTGGAACGTTAGTCTACACGACCCAAAACATTACGGTGGTAAGGAATTATCCGGCACGGCATTATTTGTTTACGCAATGGCCTACGGTGTAAATAATGGCATATTAAGTAAAGAAAAATATCGACCTATAATTGAAAAGGGATGGAATGCTATGGTAAAGGATGGTCTGCATGACAACGGATTTTTAGGTTTCGTGCAATCTACAGGTAAAGAACCAAAAGACGGACAACCACTTTCCTATACCAAAACACCTGATTTTGAAGATTACGGATTAGGATGTTTTCTGCTAGCAGGCAGTGAAGTCTACAAAATGAAGTAAATTCAGATTCAAATCCGACCAAAAATGAATTTTAAAAGTTTTTTACTAGTAGTTTGCTTTACCACTTTGGGCTTTTCACAGCAAAAGGAAATTACCTTATGGCCAGACGGAGTTCCTGGCAGTATTCAAAATGATGCCTATGAAGAATCAGTAACCTATGATGTTTTAGAAGTTGTGCGGGGCGTATCTAAAGTATCACAACCGACCCTTACACCGTTTTTGGCCGATAGTTCTATTGCTAATGGTACCGCGGTAATAATTTGTCCGGGTGGTGGGTACACGCATTTGGCCATTAATAAAGAAGGATGTAAAGTTGCAAAATGGTTGAATACGCTCGGTATTTCTGCCTTTGTACTTAAATATAGAATGCCTACGGATGAAACTATGACCGACAAAACAGTAGGTCCGCTACAAGATGCACAAGAAGCAATGCGCATGGTCCGTAAAAACGCAAAACGCTATAATATTGATGCCAGTAAAATTGGAATTTTAGGTTTTTCTGCTGGCGGACATTTGGCAAGTACACTATCCACCCATTTTAATGACAAAGTTTATGAGCACGATGCATCAATCAGTGCAAGACCAGATTTTTCGGTATTGGTTTATCCGGTAATTTCTATGAAAGATGGTGTTACACATGCGGGTTCTAAGCGAAACTTATTGGGTGAGAATCCATCCGAAGAACGTATCAATCAATATTCAAATGCACTTCAAATTCACAATACCACACCACCAACTTTTTTAGTGCATGCTACCGATGATACCGTAGTACCTGTTGAAAATAGTTTGGAATATTATAACACGCTAAAGCAGTACGATGTGCCGGCAGAGTTACATATTTATGAAAATGGCGGACATGGTTTTGGACTAGGAGTTTCGGGCACAAATGCAAACTGGCCAAACGATTTAAAACAGTGGTTTTTAGCACATGATTTGGTAAAGAAAGATGAGGTATACCTCTTTTCTTATTTCGTAGGTAATGGAGAAGATGGTTTACATTTTGCCTATAGTGAAGATGGGTATAAATGGGAAAGTCTTCGCAACGGAGCATCTTATTTAACCCCAGAAGTAGGTAAGGATAAGCTCATGCGCGACCCTTGTATTATTAAAGGTGGCGATGGTAAATATCATATGGTTTGGACCGTTAGTTGGACGGATAAAGGAATTGGTTATGCATCATCAGATGATTTAGTGAAATGGTCAACACAGCAATTTATTCCTGTAATGGGAAAAATGGAAGGTACCCGAAATACTTGGGCACCAGAGATTACCTATGATGATGCTACAGGCGTATATATGATTTATTGGGCAAGTACTATAGAAGGTAAGTTTCCAGAAACCAAAAGCAAAAAAGAAAACGGGTATAACCACCGCATGTATTATACCACTACCAAAGATTTTAAAACTTTTACGGATACTAAACTACTTTATGAGCCTGGCTTTAACGTAATCGATTCATCTATTTATACATGGGAAGATAAATTTATCATGTTCTTGAAAGATGAAACTGTTGAGCCTGAGCAAAAAAATATTAAAATGGCGTTTAGCGATAATCTGGAAGGACCTTATTCGCAAGCAAGCAACCCTATTAGTGGAGATTATTGGGCAGAAGGGCCAACGGCCATTCGTATAGAAGGCAAATGGATCGTCTATTTTGATAAGTATAAGAATCATGCCTATGGTGCAGTTGCTTCTAGCGATTTAAAGAACTGGGAAGATATTTCTGATCAGGTTTCTTTTCCTGAAGGGTTACGCCACGGTACTGTAATAAAAGTACCAAGGTCAATGTTGAAGAATTTAAAGTAGTCTGTTATAACATTGGGACATTCTGCAGGACTTTGCAGAGACTACGGGTTACCAAAACAATAAATAATTAATCATGGGAATCAAAAGAGGCGTAAGGGTAAGTAGTTTTATCATTTGGGCAACGGTATTCTCGTGTGCTTTGGGCTTCTCACAAACACCCATTACAGATGTAACGGTAGAATATGTAAAAACTCCTTTAGGGATAGATATCGATACACCACGATTTGGTTGGAAAATGAAAACCGACCTTAGTAAAAAAGGTCAGTCGCAATCGGCATATCAAATTATAGTTTCTGATGAATCTGGTGACACTACTTGGGATTCCGGAAAGGTAACTAGCGATATTTCTTTGGCTATTGCTTATGAAGGAGAAGCTTTGTCACCACGAACACGCTATACTTTTGTGGTACATGTTTGGGATGAGGAAGGGAAACAAAGCACCGCTACGTCATGGTTTGAAACCGGCTTGATGGACGATAACCCAAATTCCGAACAGTGGAACGGTGCACAGTGGATCGGTGGCGGGGACAATGATATGGTCTTTTATTCCCACTATTTATCGGTCTATAAATTTGAATATACCGTACAATTGGATAAGAAATCCAAGAGCGATAAAGCGTCCTTTATTTTTGGAGCCAATGATGCCCGTTTGTTGGATAAGAATAAAAATATTCAAGGTGTTGCAGCTACGAAAAACGAGAGTTATGTAAATTTTGAACTGGATATTAGTGCGGTAGACGGTTCTGAAGAAGGAAAAGCAAAACTTATAGTATATCGCAAAGGATATACCAATGAAGATGATGAATATACTCCTTTTAGGTCGTATGAAATACCGTTAGATAAAATCAATGAAGGGAACAAATTTGATGCACATACGTTTTACACACATTGTAATTTTGGTTTGTTCAAAGTGTATTTAAATGGAGAGGATGATGAAGATTTAATTTCTACCGATGATGTTATTTCAGCATCCCCTTTTGCACCAAAGGGCTTTAATTTAAATCCGATAGGAACAGGCAATGATTATATCACTTTCCCTATGTTGGCAGATATTGGGTTTTCCGTTAATCCATCCCAAAAAGCATCATTTTCAAATATTGTAGTCAGGAATTTACGTGCGCCTTCCAATATAATATTTGCGGAAAATATAGATTCAAATTCTACGTACAACGGTATTTTTTCAGAAGCAATTCAACAGAACGCCGCTATAAGTATTAATGAAAATGCCATTGAAATTGATGGAGGCACCACCGGATATAAGGTTATTACGGACCCAAGCCAAAATGCGGCCCCTATGTTGCGAACGGAGTTCAATACCGCTACTAAGAACATTGCAAAGGCAAGATTATATGTTACCGCACGCGGTATTTATGAAATGTACCTAAACGGAAAACGAGTGGGTGAGGACTATTTTAATCCGGGACTTACGCAGTATAACAAAACACATATGTACCAAACATATGATGTAACGGATATGGTGAATTCTGGTACAAACGCGCTTGGAGGTTGGCTTAGTGAAGGTTGGTGGAGTGGCAATATTACCTATCAAGGAGATTTTTGGAACTTTTTTGGAGACCGGCAGTCGTTACTTGCGCAATTGATAATATCATATGATGATGGCTCCGAACAAACCATCACAACCAATGATGAGGAGTGGGAGCTATTTACGAATGGACCAATAAAATACGGTAGCTTTTTTCAAGGCGAGGTATATGATGCCACCAAGGAAAACTTGGTTGAAAATTGGTCAACTGCTGCATATGATACTAATGGCTGGAAAAAAGCAGTAGAAGTTTCATTGACCGGGACCATCTATACGGGTAAAGAATTAAATTTTGATGGTTTTAAATTGACGGCGCAAGTGGGTGAAAACCCTAGTGTTATTGACACCTTAAAAGCGATAGCTGTAGATGAGGTTCGTCCCGGGGTATTTGTTTATGACATGGGTCAGAATATGGTGGGTTTTCCAAATATAAAACTACCAAGTGGAAGCGCTGGAGATACCATTACCATGCGTTATGCAGAAATGCGTTATCCGGATTTGGAAGAACATGGAGATGCTGTAGGCATGGTAATGATGGAGAATATCCGGGCGGCTTTAACCCATGATACCTATATTAGAAAAGGAGGGTTAGAGACTATTCAGCCCCGCTTTACATTTCACGGCTATCGATATATTGAGATTACCGGAATAGACAAAGCCTTGCCATTAGAGGCTGTAAACGGTTTGGTGGTGAGTTCTATTAAAGAAATTACATCAAACTATGAGACGTCAAATAAACTAGTCAATAAATTATGGGAGAATATTACATGGTCGCTGCGTGGTAATTTCTTGTCCATACCTACCGATACACCTGCACGTAACGAACGTATGGGATGGAGCGGGGATATTAGTGTATTTTCTGAAGCGGCTACCTATTTGGCGAACATTGGTCCGTTCTTAGACCGACATCTATTGGCTATGCGCGATGTGCAACGGGAAGATGGTCGCTTTACGGATGTAGCACCTCTTGGCGGCGGATTTGGTGGAACCCTTTGGGGAAGTGCCGGTATAATTGTAGCATGGGAAACCTACCAGCAATACGGGGATTTGGGTCTATTGGGTAGGCATTATGAGGCCATGAAGGCTTATGTGGAATTTTTAAACAGTAAAATTGACCCTGAAACTGGCATATTACACGAAGGCCCGTTAGGAGATTGGCTTAGTCCCGAAGGATATAAGAATGACGATACGTTGCTGTGGGCAACTTATCATTTACGTGATATTGAAATTTTAAGTAAAACGGCTGCCTTATTAGGAAAATCTGCAGATGCGGTAACATATCAAAAGCAATACGATGAAAGAAAACAATTTTTGAACCGCACATATGTTGACATTGAAACAGGTAAAACAGTACATCTAGGCAATCAGAGTTTCAGTTTTGGACCTCCGTTGCCAAAAGATAAAATGAAGCATAAAGGTGATTTTATAGACACCCAGGCATCGTATGCAATTCCCTTAAATTTTAATGTATTATACAATGAACATATTCAAAAGGCGACTGCCAATTTGGTAGCTTCAATTGAACGAAGTAACGAAGACGAGTTGTGGGTGCATAGACCAAAATATTCCTTAATGACCGGTTTTATTGGTACGGCATCTATAAACCATGCATTGTCCGAGAATGGGGAGCATAAAACGGCATATAAACTTCTTCAGCAAACGACCTACCCATCTTGGTTGTATCCTGTAGTGAACGGTGCTACTACCATTTGGGAGCGATTAAACTCCTATACCGTGGAAGATGGTTTTGGGGGCAATAATAGCATGAACTCTTTTAACCATTATTCTTTTGGGGCAGTAGCCGCTTGGATGTATAATTATTCCCTCGGTATTCAACGAGACGTCAACAATCCTGGTTTTAAACATTTTGTATTGCAGCCAATCCCGGACCCTACCAAGGAAATGACGTTTGCAAAAGGGTATTATGATAGTATGTACGGTCGAATTGCAAGCGAATGGCAATGGGTTGAAGATGGCTGGACGTATTCGGTAACCGTACCTGCAAATACTACGGCAACGTTAAAAATAAACACTACAGAGTTGGGCAATATAACTGTAGGCGGTAAGAAAATTAAAAAAGCAAAAGGAGTTTCTTTTACAAGTCAGAATGGCAAAAATGTGGTATTGGAGCTCGTTTCTGGAACGTATAGTTTTAAGGTAAACGAATAGGTTATTATAATTAGGGTTGAATTTTTAATTCTTTTAAAAATTTAAACTGTACGCCCACTCAATTTTTCAAGCAATTCCATGACCAAAACTCCATCTTCTACCGGACATGGATTCTCTGCCTTGTTCAAGAAATAATCTACAGTAGCTTTAATCATGGGTTCTTGCACATGTTTTGGGTTATCAAAAGCGAAGGTTTCAATTCCATTTTCAGTAGTAAGGAATACGCTGTCTCCAAAAAAGGAAAATTTGATAGTTCCTTCTGTACCATAAATGATGCATTCGTCCTTTTTGCTTTTATCGGCTACATTAAAGTTCCATACTCCTCTAAATTGAACTCCACTTTTAAAAGATAGTATTCCGTTTACAACTTCTTCAACTTTAGAAGTGTTTTTTGACTGTTTAGAAAACCCGGTAGCCGCGGCTATAGGCCCGAAATAATGAATCATTAAATCGATTTGATGTGGTGCCAGGTCATAAAAATATCCACCACCGGAAACCTCGGGATTTAACCGCCAGTTTTCTTCTGAAGCTGCAACCAGGTTAGCTACTTTTGGTTGTAATATTTGGATGTCTACATGGGTGATGTTTCCAATGATTTTTTCGTCTAAAAGTTCCTTTACCTTTAAAAATGCAGGTAATTTTCTGCGATAGTGCGCCACGGTAAGTTTGCCGCTACTTTTGGTAACAGCATCACAAATTTGTTTTGCCTCAACAGCATCTAGAGCCATCGGTTTTTCCAGGTATACTAGTTTGCCGGCATCTAAAGCTTTTAGGGCATATTCCAAATGGGTGGAGGGTGGTGTTGCAATGTACACGGCATCAATTTGCTCATTGTTCAAGATATCCTCGGCATCACTGCTAAAGTTGGGAACATTATGCCGTTTGGCAAAGTCTTTTGCTTTTGCTTCATCTCGCCGCATTACCATAACTAAGTTTGAATGTTCAATGCGTTGAAAAGCCGGGCCACTTTTTATTTCTGCAACATCTCCACAGCCAATTATTCCCCAATTAATAGATTTCATAATGAGTTTATTATAACTTTCTTAAAACTACAAAATAACCTTGAGTTACTATTTGTGCCAATAGGATTCTTAAAATTGGACCCATTAAATTATTTTTGATCAAAATTTAAGAATAATGGCTTCAGGTTTTTTTGCGATTTTAGATGATGTAGCGGCACTGCTAGACGATGTTGCGACAATGAGTAAGGTCGCTACCAAAAAAACGGCAGGTATCCTAGGGGATGACCTGGCGGTAAATGCTGAAAAGGCATCCGGTTTCGTGTCCAGTAGGGAAATCCCGGTACTTTGGGCCATTACTAAAGGTTCGCTATTAAATAAAATTATTATCCTGCCCATTGCGTTTTTGTTAAGTGCATTTTTACCCTGGGCCGTTACCGTAATTTTAATTCTTGGTGGCGTGTATTTGGCCTATGAAGGCGCGGAAAAAATATATGAGTTTTTCGTTCCCCATGAACATGCCTCCAATTCTATGGAAACAAAGTCGATGAGCAAGGCGGAAATTTTGGAAATGGAAAAGACAAAAATAAAATCTGCCATAGTTACGGATTTTATTCTGTCCATAGAAATTGTAATTATTGCATTGGGAGCCGTTATCCAAGAACCGCTGGTTACCCAAATAGCGGTAGTTTCTTTTGTGGCCCTATTGGCTACCGTTGGTGTTTATGGAATAGTGGCGTTAATCGTAAGAATGGATGAATTTGGAACACGATTGATCAATATAAACGAGGAAGATAATAGTATATCAGATAAGATCGGTCGTTTCTTCGTCAATGCATTGCCCAAAGTAATTAAGGCCTTGTCCGTAATTGGTACGATAGCCCTGTTATTGGTATCTGGAGGTATTTTTGTACACAATATAGATTTTTTCCATCATTTATTGCCCAATGTACCCGGTATAATAGTGGAGTTCGGAGTTGGTTTAATAGTAGGGTTTTTGGCACTTCTTATTTTTAATGGGGTAAAGGCTTTATTTGTAAAAAAATAGTTGGGTATGTCTAGCGGATTTTCTTTTGTGGCGATTCTAGTGGTTGTCCCATCATAAGTTTATGGAACAAATGAGCTTGCCTTATCTACGTGAAGGGGTACATAGGTCTGTATGATATAGGGGGTAATTTTACGCAACGTTTCTCCCGTTACGGGGTGCAGGCCTGGTGAGGTAAAATATTCTATTTCTTGATCTTTGTTTTTAGAGTACCATATTAAGGGCATATCGTTTTCATTAAAGAAATTGTAAGATTGGGAAACCTTTACTTTTTTAAAGCTGGTCAGCTTTACCTTATCTAATGGGATAATAGGTGTACCATAGTTAGATAATTGACCATGGTCACAGGTTACGGCTACGTAGACCGAGTCTGCCCATGTCATGCATGAGGGACTTACAGATTTTATATCTCGTTGGTTCACTATCCAATTTTGATATCCAAACATTAAAAGAACCATGCCAAATGCAATACTAATGGTAATGATCAATCGCCTTTTATTGCGTACGGTAACCGGAAGCTCCTTTGCCGGTGGAGGTGCAATTTGTACATAGTCCTTAAAATTTTCATATCCTAGGTATTTGCAAAAGAGATCAATGCTATCTGCATTTGGTTTTCCATACTTTGTTTTTTTGTTCAAGTACCTATCATATGCTCTTTCCAGTGTTCTGGAACTTAAGTCGGTCTCATTGCTTATATGGTTCGATAAAGCAAATTTTGAATGTTTTGGATGCTCATTTTTGGCTTTTTTGAACACCTCGTATACAATTTCCCCAATAATTTTTTCATTCATTGCTCCAATAATAAAGAATTTAAATAGAAATTTTTAAAAAGACACCTTGTAAACCCTTGGTTTTAATGGTGTCGATAATATGTCGAAAACAAGTCGGTGCCTTGTCTGTAGCCGTAAGTTCTTCATCCCCTTACTTTGTTCCCAAGAATGATAGCCGCTATGCATTGCTAACATAGCATTTCTAGAACGTCATTCTTACGGAAATCCGTAATACGGTCATAATTCGGTCAAATTGGAAAGTAGCCGGTTCTTATCGTATTTGATTTCCACTTTCCACAAAAAACACGGAGTACTCCTATACCCTAGGATTGGTATCAATGAATTTGGGATAACCCCAAACGGCCATTCCTATGTCAAATTTTAATGTAAAAAATCATGAAAAAAATTAGCATAACCTTAATGGCCATAGTATGTAGTTTTTTGCTTTACTCGTGTACTACAGATTCGGTTGCGGAAATAGACGGTTTGTACAATACCCAATCTACGGAAGGGGATGATGGTGATCCACCGCCACCGCCACCACCGCCACCACCAGGTGCAAATGATGAGTAATCGTTATTAATTCATTAAATTGGGCCGTACATTGGTATGGCCCAATTTTTAGTTAAAATACACTGCATTTGAAAAGAATTTTACTTTTGATACTACTAGGTATGTGGTCCTGTTCACCTACTGTAGAAGAAGGTTTTTCCAATAATCGGCAAAGTGAGGTAAATAGGTTCTACAATGCTTCCCTGAACAAAGAACTTTCGTTGATCGAACAAATGCAACAGATCAATAAGGCGTTTTCTTTGGTTGATATTGATAAGGCTGAATCCTATTCCAAAATTCTCTATCAAAAGAATAGGCTGCACCTAATGACACAGGAAATAGATAGCCTTAAGTATTACCACCAACTTCTGGTGACACATGCCTTACAGCAGGAAGATTTTGTAATCCTGGGATCCCAATACTATGTAATGGCCTATTATTATGACCAAATTGCCCATCTTACAGATAGTGCCTTTGTCAATTATAACCGTTCTAAAAGTTACTATCAAAAGGTAAATGATAGTGCTTGGGTGGCTAAGAACCTATTGCATATGGGAATCATTCAAAAAAATAAAAATGATTTTTTTGGCAGTAAGGAAACCTTGACGGAAGCCATTGAATACATAAACCCTACAATGGATAGCAATACACTTGCCAGCTGTTATAACCTATTGGCCACCAACCACAGAAAATTGCTCAATTATAACGATGCTATTGATTATTATGAAAAGGCCATTACAGTAAGTAATGTGAAAATAGACCAGCTAATTTTTACAAATAACAAGGCCGCAGTATACACAGATGCTGACCAGAACGAAAAGGCGGTTTCATTGTTGAACACCTTGGTTAAAGATAGTATCCTTGCACAGCATAAAGAAGTGTACGCACGGGTACTGGATAATTTGGCATATGCAAAGTGGCGTATGGGAAATATGGTAAACGAGCAACATTTTTTAGAACCATTGCGTATTAGGTCCCAAATTAAAGATGATAGGGGCAAAATGGCCAGCTTTACCCATTTGGGAGAATTTTATAGTGCCATTGATAAAAATAGGGCAAGGGCCTTGTTTGATTCCGTAATACAATTATCCAAAAAACTAAAGACGCCAAGGGCGGAAAAAGAAGCATTGGCCAATATAATGGATTTGGCCCCAAACAATTTGGAGGTACGTAACCGGTATGTGTTTTTGCAGGATAGTTTATATGAGCAGGAACTTAAGGTTAAAACCCAATTTGCAAAATTTAAGTATGATGATAGGGTTACCCAGGCAAGCAATCTAAGATTGGAAAAGGAGAATGCAGAACAACGTCTGCGTGCCGCACAACAGGAAAAACAAAAAATAGTAGTACTCTCCATTGGCGGTATTATTTTACTATTGGCCCTTTTTGGTATCTATTATTATGGGCAGCGCTCCAGAAAACTGGTACAGGAAAACAAAACTGCCAAATTGGAGGCTACCTATGCAACGGAGGCCGAGCTGTCCAAAAAGCTGCATGATGAATTTGGTGGAAAGCTTAATCATGCCATGCTGTTATTACAGGATACCGATAATCATGACGCAGTCATGGATATTGTAGATGCCCTTTATAGCCAGAGCAGGGATATTTCTAGGGAAATAAACGATGTGGATACCGGTATTCATTTTAAGGAAGTTTTATTTGGAATGATGGGCAATTACTGTAAGAATACTAAATTGATCATTACAGGGAGCAATGAGGTAGATTGGTCCAAAATTTCAACGCTTTCCAAGAAAACGCTGTATAAAGTGTTACAGGAACTTATGATCAATATGCACAAGCATAGCAAGGCTACATTGGTTTCCGTTTCATTTGAAAAAATGGGCAAAAAAATACAAATAGACTATGCGGACAATGGCGTAGGAGCCCCAAAAGAGGCCTTTCATGTAAAAAATGGACTATGGAATACGGAAAAGCGTATTCATGCCATTGATGGAACTATTATTTTTGATTCTGAAGAAGGGCGTGGCTTTGAAGCGCGACTGGTATTACCGAATTAAAAACAATGTAATGATGTTCAATAAAATACTGATTGCCGAAGATTTTCAAGATACCAATAAAGGGATTGTCAATGCACTGCAATCTAGATTGGAAATTGAAAACATTCAAGAGGAATTATATTGCGATAAGGCTTTTAACAGGTTTAAATTGGCCTATGATAGTGGTATACCCTTTAAATTGCTGATAACCGACTTGACCTTTAAGGAAAGCCATGTGGAACGTAGATTAACATCTGGCATGGAATTAATTGCGGCGGTACGCGCCGTGGACGAAAGTATAAAGGTAATCGTGAATTCCATGATAGATAATCCAGCGGAAATAAATAGGTTGTTCAAAGACCTTAAAATAAATGGTTATGTCTGCAAAGGGCGTAATAGTTTAAATGAATTGGTCTATGCCATACAAGAAGTTTATCAAAATAGAACCTATGTTTCTCCTCAACTAAACCTCAATACGGCCAGCAGTGTTTTTGAGATGGATAGGTATGACCTTATTATACTCAAGGATTTGGCAGATGGCTATACCAAAAGGGAAATTTCAGCCAGATTGAAACAGCAACAAATATCGCCCAATAGCGAAAGTACGATAGACAAAAAAGTAAGTAAACTTTTTGATGAATTTGGTGCCAAGAACACGCACCATCTTATCGCAAAATTAATCAAGCAAGGGAAACTGTAGCATATCGATTAAATCATATTTGAATATTTTATTGAGCAATTTTAAACTTCAAGTATACAGGCAAATGGTCAGAAAGTTTACGTGAGCGCTCCAAATTTTCACATGTACGAACAAAATCAATGACCCCACTTTCTGTTTTAGCAAGACTCGTGGAATGGAAAATATTATCTATAGGATGATTGCGGTATTCAAACTCATTACAAACTCTTTTCAAAGTTGTCTTTTCATTGGTTACGGCAGGGTTAAAACCTAAGGATTTTAAATTGGTGAAAATTTTGTGTGATTCGTTTATGTTGAAATCTCCAGCAATGATCATGTTAGAAGCTGTATTGATGGATAAATATTGGGTCATTGCCATAATCTCGGCTTCAGGGTTTTTATGATGGGGCCTGGAGTGAAAGTTTAAAAGGGTTAGTTTCTGGCCAAGTACATAAAAGTCCAATAAAAAAGGTTCCCTGTCAACCGTCGTTTCCAATTCCTTGATAAGCTTTCCCCGGTTCTTGATTTTAATATGTTTCGTTTTCCAGATAAAGGCATAGCGCTCAGTAGTATTTTTAGGAATTTTTGTGGGGTTGCTAATGACATAGTCCCATTGCGCCCCTTTACGGTTCAACAGGTCCGCCAACTTTGCTACCGCTTGGGCACCGCCATAACCAGAAACCACTTCTTGTAAGGCTACGATATCGGCATCTCTAACCAGTTCAGCAATTTGTTCCAATTCCTCACTATTTTTTGTTTTTCCAAAATCCTGAATGTTCCATGAAATTAAGTGAATTTCCTTTTGCTGAGAAAAGGTAAACAATGTAAAAAATAAGAATAGAGTTAAAAATAACGTTTTATGCACATCATTGGTTTTGGTAGAGTGCAAAGCTATGTAAAGTGATGTAATTGAAATTACGTATTTCTGTATTTAAAGAAAGGTTTGGTCCTTTAGTTTAAGTGCAGATGGTAAGCAACTACCCATAAACGAAAAAAGCTCTCAATTTCTTGAGAGCTTCTTGCGGTCTGGACGGGACTCGAACCCGCGACCCCCTGCGTGACAGGCAGGTATTCTAACCAACTGAACTACCAGACCGTGGCGTTTAGCGAGTGCAAATATATGTTGTTTATTGTATTGCGCAAACATTTTATGAAAATATTTTTCATGCTATAGAAATTTATTTCGCTCTACCAAGAAGGTGTTCAGTACGGTAGAGAAATCACTTTGTACATCCACATCCACATATTTTATTTTGTATTGTGCGCATTTGGTCTTAATATCAGCAATATAGCTGTTGATTTTTTTATGGTATGCATCCTTTATATTGTCCGCATAGAGGTCCAAATGTTCTCCGGTCTCAACATCTATAAAGCGCTTTGGGGTGTTTTCAAAATCAAAAAATATTTCATGTTTTTTATCCATAGGATGAAAAAGGACCACATCATGCTTGTTGTACTTTAAATGCCTTAGTGCTTCAAACAGGGCATCATCATCTTTTTCCGTTTGGAACATATCCGTAAACAAAAAAATGAGGCTTCTTCGTTTTATATTCTCTGCTATTTGATGCAGGTAGGTATAGGTTTTCGTTTCCTTTGGGGCTGCTGTGGCATTGCCTATAGTGTTAAGTTGGGCCAGCAACATTTGAAAATGGCGCTCACTACCCTTTTCCGGAGCATAGTAGCTATAGGTGTCCGCATAAACACTTAGGCCTACGGCATCTCGCTGTCTTTTTAATACGTTCATAAGCGCTGCAATGGCCACAACACTAAAACCAATCTTATTAAGCGACCCAAGCTGTAAACGATCAACTTTAGGATAGTACATTGAGGCAGAATTGTCCAGGATCATATGACACCTAAGATTGGTCTCCTCCTCATAGCGCTTGGTATAAAGCTTATCTGTTTTTGCAAAAAGTTTCCAATCTATATGTTTAGTACTCTCCCCATTATTATAGATTTTATGCTCGGCAAACTCTGCCGAAAACCCATGGAACGGACTTCTGTGTATACCACTTATAAAGCCTTCTACCACTTGGTTGGCCAATAGTTCCAGATTGGGGAACAAGGAAGACTTGTTTAATTCTGATTGTACGTTCACAGGAATAAAGATACTAAAGACGGTACAACTTCACGTTTTCCTTTATACCGAAAATTGAATAAAATAAAAAAGAGCCTACAATTGTGGGCTCTTTTTTATTTTTTGATCTATAAGGTTTAAAGACTACAAAAGTGCATCAATTGCATCTGTATATACTTTTTTTGGAGATACGCCTACTTGTCTACTAACGATCTCACCGCCTTTAAATACCAATACCGTTGGTATGTTACGTACACCGTACTTTGCGGCAAACTCTTGGTTGGCATCTACATCTACCTTACCTACAACAGCTTTTCCTTCATATTCACTACTAACTTCGTCAATAATAGGACCTACCATTCTACAAGGACCACACCATGCTGCCCAAAAATCCACTACTACCGGTTTATCGCTTTTTAAAACTACCTCGTCAAAAGTAGCATCTGTTATTTCTAATGCCATGTTATATGCTTTTATTGATTATGCAAATTTAGTCAATTATTTAACTGATTCCTTACGGATTGACAATTCGTTTTACCTATTAAGGTATCAAGCTAATTTATTTGGCTTTTACGTTATTTTGGCCTTTAGATTTTCTTGTTTTTTACATTTAAAGAGCATTGAACCCTTTATTTATGGTTTTTAATTTAATTTATAATGCACCCCGCTACTGTCCAAGTTATGCAGAAGCTCACTTGAAATCTGCACTTTTTGTTTTCTGCTAATTAAATTGACCTTGATTTTTTCTTCCATTTCATACACAACAAAATTAATAGGATGCTCCCCTTTATGGTTGACCAAGGTATCTTTAAGCTCCAGGACCTTTTCCTCTTGTAATTCTGCAATATTCAATTTAATGGTAAGTTTGCGGGCATAGGTCTCCATGACCTCCTGTAACATCATAAAACTGTTGAATTGCATTCTGGGATCACCTTTTTTACCGGTTTCCTTGTTGGTCCATCCTTCTCTCACAAACAATTTGACGTAGGCAAAAGAATTGATCATTAGAAAATGCCTGAATTTAAGGTACTCTTCGCCAAAAATCCTGAATTCAAAAGAATCCATATAATCTTCCATTGTAAACGCCGCCCATCCTTTACCGTTTTTAGATACCCTGTGCTGTACATCCGTAATTACCCCTGCAAAAGTAAGTTCCCTGTTCACATAGGAGGGCAGGTCACTGGCACATGCAATATTGGCATTGCAGAATGCCTTTATTTCAGTCTTGAAATCATCTAGCGGGTGACCGGATATATAAATACCCACTACCTCTTTTTCCCTCCGTAATTTTTCCATAGTGCCCCATTCCTCGCATGGTGGCACGGTAGGTTCTGGTATTTGTACTTCACTAGCATCGCCAAATAAACTTACTTGTGCGGAATTTTCGTTTTCCTGAAATTTTGCACCGTATTTAATGACCTTTTCCAAGAAGGTAATACCGTCACCATCATCATGAAAATATTGCGCCCTATGGGTGGTTCCAAAAGAATCGAACCCACCTGCGACCGCTAAATTTTCAAATGCTTTTTTGTTTGCGGCGCGGAGGTCTATACGCTTGGTAAGGTCAAATACGGACTTGTACGGCCCATCCTTTTCACGGTTCTTGACAATGGTCTCTACCGCACCACGCCCAACTCCTTTTACGGCACCCATACCAAAACGAACTGCACCGGCGTCGTTCACCGCAAATTTGTAATAGGATTCATTGACATCCGGCCCAAGTACGTCCAAGCCCATACGCTTACATTCTTCCATAAAGAACGTTACCTGCTTAATGTCGTTCATGTTGTTGCTCAATACCGCGGCCATATATTCGGCAGGGTAGTGGGCCTTGCAATAGGCAGTCTGGTAGGCGATCCATGCATAACAGGTGGAGTGCGATTTGTTGAAGGCATAGGCGGCAAATGCTTCCCAGTCTTTCCAAATTTTCTCCAGTTTGTCCACCGCATGTCCTTTAGCGGAAGCCTGTTCAATGAACTTGGGCTTCATCTTATCTAGTACGTGCTTTTGCTTTTTACCCATAGCCTTACGCAGAACATCGGCCTCACCTTTGGTAAAGTCGGCCAATTTTTGCGAAAGGAGCATCACTTGCTCTTGGTAGACCGTAATTCCATAGGTCTCCGCAAGATATTCCTCACAGGCGTCCAAATCGTACACAATTTCTTCGGTACCGTGTTTACGGGCAATGAAACTGGGTATATATTCCATTGGGCCCGGGCGGTACAGGGCGTTCATGGCAATTAGATCGGCAAAGACCGTAGGCTTTAACGAACGCATGTGCTTTTGCATTCCGGGGGATTCATATTGGAAAACCCCAACCGTTTCCCCTCGTTGAAAGAGCTCGTACGTTTTTTCGTCGTCCAACGGAAAATTCTCCGGGTCTAGCTCAATACCATGTTTCGCCTTTACGATTTTAACGGTATCCTTGATCAAGGTCAAGGTCTTTAATCCCAAGAAATCCATCTTTAATAATCCTGCGCTCTCAACAACGGAGTTGTCGAACTGGGTACAGTACATATCAGAATCCTTGGCAAGTGCCACAGGTACGAACTTGGTAATGTCATCTGGCGTAATAATCACCCCGCATGCATGAATACCGGTATTACGTACGGAACCTTCTAGAATATAGGCCTGGTTTAGGGTTTCGGATTCTAATCCGTCCCCTTCGGAAATGTTAAGAAGTTCGTTTATCTTTTCAAGTTCTTCACTGTTGAACTTGCTCCGTAACACTTTTTCATCGACCCCAATGATCTTTTTTAATTTAGACATGTTGGGAATCAACTTTGCCATACGGTCCGCATCGCCCAAAGGTAAATCCAATGCCCTGGCCGTATCCCTGATAGAGGATTTGGCGGCCATGGTACCGTAGGTGATAATCTGTGCCACCTGGTTGGAGCCATATTTGTCAATAACATAGTCCATAACGCGGCTACGGCCCTCATCATCAAAGTCTATATCAATATCGGGCATACTTACACGATCCGGATTCAGGAAACGCTCAAAAAGTAGGTCGTACTTAATGGGGTCTAAATTCGTAATCCATAAACAATATGCAACGGCGGAACCTGCTGCCGATCCACGACCCGGACCAACAGATACGTCCATACTACGTGCGGCCCTAATGAAATCCTCAACGATCAAAAAGTAACCCGGGTACCCCGTTTTTTCAATTACCTTAAGCTCAAAATCAAGTCTTTCGTCAATCTCTGGAGTAATTTCGCCATACCTTTTTTTGGCCCCTTCATAAGTAATGTGGCGCAGGTATTTGTTTTCGCCACGTTTACCGCCATCCAGTTTATCCTCCTCGAACTGAAATTCCTCTGGGATATCAAAAGCTGGCAACAATACATCCCGCGCCAGGGTAAAGGTCTCTACCTTGTCCACAATTTCTTGGATATTGATGATAGCCTCAGGTATATCCTTGAACAGCTCTTTCATTTCATCCGAAGACTTGAAGTAATATTCTTGATTGGGCAAGCCATACCTGTAGCCACGTCCACGGCCTATTGGGGTAGCCTGTTTTTCACCATCCTTTACACATAATAGAATATCATGTGCATGCGCATTTTCCTTTGCGGCATAGTAGGTGTTGTTCGTAGCAACCAATTTTACATTGTGCTTCTTGGAAAATTGGATCAACACTTGATTAACCCGATCTTCATCTTCCTGACCGTGGCGCATGATCTCTATATAAAGGTCATCGCCAAATGTTTCTTTCCACCAAAGTAAAGCTTCTTCCGCTTGGTTTTCACCAACGTTCAAAATTTTACTGGGAACCTCACCGTATAGGTTTCCGGTCAATACAATTACATCTTCCTTATATTGTTCTACTATTTTTTTGTCGATTCGTGGCACGTAATATTTACCGTCCACAAAGGCAATGGAAGACATTTTTGCCAAATTAAGATATCCCTTCTTGCTTTTGGCAAGCATGACGATCTGGTAGCCATTGTCTTTTTGCGATTTGTTGGTATGGTCTTCGCACACCTGGAACTCACAACCTATGATCGGGGTAATTTCCAGTTCCGGTTCCGGTAATTCGTTCAAGGGTTCCTGACCTTCTTCCAGTGTTCCGTTTTGGGTAGCTTCATACCTTTTTAAATTAGCCTCGTTTCTCGTTACCACCCCTTTATTATGGTTGATCACACCGTTCACAAAATGGAACGCCCCCATCATATTGGCATGATCGGTCATGGCCACTGCAGGCATTTTTGCTTTTGCCGTATTTGCGATCAAATCTGGAATACTGGTGGTAGATTGTAATATTGAAAATTGGGTGTGGTTATGCAAGTGTGCAAAATTGGCCGACTCTAATGTTGCCAGATTTTCCTTGATTTCTTCTTGGGAAACCCCACTTGTATCCTTTTCCCAAAGTGCATCGGCTATTTTTTTTGATGCTTTTTTTAGGTTGATGTGCTTAAGGCCTATAAGTTGTATTTCTTGTGGATTGGCCTCGTTGAAATTCTTGAAATAGTCTGGCTGAACATCTAGTTGCTCGGCAGTATATTGATGCTTTCGGATAAGTTCCAAAAAGCAACGTGTAGTCGCTTCAACATCGGCGGTAGCATTATGCGCTTCGCCAAATGGTTCGCCAAACAAATATTGGTGCAGTTCCGTAAGCGTTGGTAGTTTGAATTTACCACCACGGCCACCGGGAATCTGACAAAGCTGTGCAGTGTGCTCCGTACAGGTGTCCAAAACCGGAAGCTCCTGTAATGGGTTTTCAACCCCCATGCGGTGAAACTCCGCTCCCATAATATTTACATCAAAGCCAACATTTTGTCCAACGATAAACTTTGTTTTGGACATGGCAATATTGAACTTCTCCAACACTTCTGCCAAGGAAACACCTTGCTGTTCCGCCAGCTCGGTAGAAATACCGTGTATTTGCTCCGCATCATAGGGAATATTGAAACCGTCCGGGCGTACCAAATAATCTTGATGTTCAATGCAATTGCCCATTTCGTCATGCAACTGCCAAGCTATCTGTATACAACGCGGCCAATTGTCAGTATCGGTAATAGGGGCATTCCAGTTTTTGGGAAGACCGGTGGTTTCAGTGTCAAAAATGAGGTACATAGCTAATTTTCTGTGTGTTCAATAGGTCGGTCAGCAGACCTAAAAAGAGCCCATAAAATTACTAAAAAAGAGGTGTTGGTAAAAGCTGAGTTACTAGTAGTTATTAACGGTTGCAATTTTATGTGGAGGGCAACGCTTTTTAAGATTGATGGTTATGTACTGCATTATTTAAAAAGTTTTGTGTCAAGATGATTAAATTACCTGCATATACTGTTGCCAATTCCGTAAATTCAATTATATTTGCACCCGCTTTTAGATGGGCATTGCTCATTGAGGGCGAACGAGTTAAAAAAACTAGAATTAATAATCAAGGGTCGGGCACCCTACAAATTAATGTGATATGCCAGTAAAAATTAGATTACAGAGACACGGTAAAAAAGGTAAACCATTCTATTGGGTAGTTGCTGCAGATGCAAGAGCAAAAAGAGATGGTAAATTTTTGGAAAAATTAGGAATCTACAATCCTAACACTAATCCTGCAACTATTGAGCTTAATGTTGATAATTCTGTTAAGTGGTTGCAAAACGGTGCACAACCTACAGATACGGCTAGGGCTATCCTTTCTTATAAAGGTGTACTTTTAAAGAACCATTTGTTGGGCGGTGTTCGTAAAGGGGCATTGACCGAAGAGCAGGCAGAAGAAAAATTCAATGCTTGGGTTACTGAAAAGGAGCAAGCAATTGCCGATAAAGTTGGTGGTTTGGACAAAGCTAAGCAAGAAGAGCGTGCTAAGGCATTGGCTGCTGAGAAGGAAGTAAACGAGAAGCGTGCTGCAGAAGCTGCCGCTGCCGCTTTGCCAGAAACACCAGAAGGTGAGAATGCAGAGGAAGAAGTAGAAGCTGTAGAAGCTGCCGGCGAGCCAGAGCAAGCTGTTGAAACTCCAGAAGCTCCTGCAGAGGAAGAGGATAAAGCATAAATTTTAAGAAACGATGCGCAAGGAAGATTGTTTCTACCTAGGTAATATCGTTTCAAAATATAGTTTCAAAGGGGAGGTGCTGGTAAAACTGGACACTGACGATCCCGAGATTTACGAAAATATGGAATCAGTATTCGTTTCTTTAGGAAACAATCTGGTTCCATTTTTTATTAAAAGATGTCGGCTTCATAAATCAAACTTGCTCCGTATTGATTTTGAAGAAGTAAAATCAGAATCAGATGCGGACCGTATCATGAAATGCGGCCTTTATCTACCGTTGACCCAATTACCAAAGCTTACCGGCAATAAATTTTACTACCATGAGGTCATAGGGTTTACCGTAATGGATAAGGTTCATGGGGATATAGGCATTATCCAAAGTGTAAACGATACTACGGCACAGGCATTGTTTGAAGTGCTAAAGGATGATAAGCAATTATTGATTCCTGTTAACGATGACATTATTACCAACGTAGACCGTGAGCAAAAAACCATAGAAGTAACTACACCGGAAGGTTTGGTAGAGCTGTACCTATCCTAAATTATAATTTTAACCCCACTTAGGTTTTTATTGAGTTTTATACAGTTCTTTAGGAAAATCATAATTTTTAGAGGTTATACTTGCTATATTTTAATATTATTTAACCGCTAGCCATTGTTATTGGTCGAATTTTAATTGTGAATACTGCCTAAGTTTAGTAAGTTCAAAGGTGCTTTGTAAATTGGTCACCAATGCGTATAAAATTTAGGAAACCTGTTAGTATTGTTTTATTGATGTTAGCAAGTGCTCTGCTCATCTTGGGTTGCAATACCAATAGTGGGCCTAAAATTGCCATGGAAGCAAGTGGTAGTCAAAAGCAAATCCCAGATAATGTTGACTTCACCTTTCATGTTAAACCTATCCTTTCCGATCGTTGTTTTAAATGCCATGGGCCGGACAAAAATGCCGTAGAAGGTAATCTGTCCTTGCATTCTGCAGAAGAGGCCTATAAAGCTTTAGGCAAACTTAACGACCGTTTTGCCATTGTTCCCAAAGATGCCGCAAAGAGTGAATTGGTGCACAGGATTTTTACGGATGACAAGAATTTGATCATGCCACCCCCGGAATCCAATTTGGTTCTGGAGGAATATGAAAAGAAAATTCTTAAAAAATGGATAGATCAAGGAGCCGAATACAAAACACATTGGGCGTTCATGCCACCTGTTACTCCGGAAATACCCAAAAAAGAAACATCAAAGGATTGGGGTGAAAATGAAATTGATGCCTTTATCCTAAAAAAATTAAATGAACACCGTTTAAGTCCCAACCCACGGGCCAGTAATGAGAAATTATTGCGTAGGGTAACGTTTGACCTTACCGGTCTACCACCAACCTTAGCTCAGATCAAGGCATTTGTTAGTGACCCCAGTGAAAGTCATTATGAACAAATTGTAGATTCTTTATTGAATACGGTAGATTACGCGGAGACCATGGCTGCTGAATGGATGGATATTGCCCGTTATGCAGATACACATGGTTATCAAGATGATTTTGAAAGAACCATGTGGCCTTGGAGAGACTGGGTCATCCATGCTTTTAAAGAAAATATGCCTTATGATCAATTTGTTACCTACCAGTTGGCAGGGGATTTATTGCCCAATGCAAATTTGGAGCAAATTTTGGCAACGGGATTTAATAGGAATCATAAGATAACCGCGGAAGGCGGGGTAATTCCTGAAGAATATAGGGTAGAATATGTAGAGGATAGGACAACTACCTTGGGTACGGCGTTCTTAGGCCTTACCCTTGAATGTGCCCGATGTCATGACCATAAATATGACCCTATAAGCCAAAAAGAACATTTTCAGTTTTATAGTTTTTTCAATACCATACCTGAACAAGGGCTGTTGGCCAATGCCAATGAACTCCCCACACCCTATATTACTATCACCCCAAAAGAGGTCAACGATGTATTGGGATTTATCAATTTAGAAAAGAGTGATATGAAAGAGGTACCGGTTATGGTCATGAAAGAAATGGATGAACCTAGATCTTCCTATATACTGGATAGGGGTATCTATGATCAACATACGACACAAGTATATCCTGACACTCCTTCCTCCATTCTTCCTTTTGATGAATTTCCAAAGAACAGGCTGGGGCTGGCCCAATGGTTGTTCAACAAGGAACATCCCTTAACGGCAAGGGTTTCCGTAAATAGATTATGGCAGCGTATGTTCGGTAATGGAATTGTATCCACATCGTTTGATTTTGGTAACCAGGGTGCCTTGCCTACCCATCCCGAATTATTGGATTTCTTGGCCATTAAATATCGAACGGAAGGGTGGGATACCCAAAAAATGTTGAAATATATGGCTATGTCCGCAACTTACCGGCAGGATACCAAGGTCAACAAGGAAAAACTGGAAAGCGACCCTGAAAACAAATTTCTTGCTCGTGCCTCTAGATTAAGGCTTTCTTCTGAAGCTATCCGCGATCAAGCATTGGCCTTTAGCGGTCTTTTGAGTAAGGAAGTGGGGGGACCCAGTGTAAAACCTTATCAGCCAGAAGGTATTTGGGAAGAGACAACCGGTGGCGGTGGAGGCAGCACGGCTTCCTATACGGTTAGCGAGGGTACGGATGTCTATAGAAAAAGTTTATATACCTTTTGGAAACGAACGGTACCACCACCAAGTATGATGACCTTTGATAGCAGCTCTAGGGATTACTGCTCGGTAAAAAGACAGGAGACCAATACGCCCCTTCAGGCATTGGTACTTTTGAACGATCCTCAATTGGTAGAGGCGGCTAGGGCAGCTGCCGTGACAGAAATGATTGCTCAACCCAATAACGAACAAGAACAAATCAAGACCTTGTTCTTTAAGGCAACATCCAGAATACCTACTGCAACGGAATTGACATCGTTATTTGAATATTACAAACAGATGCTACAAAAAGTGGAGCAAGGTGAAATCAATGCTCAGGAATATCTGGGTATCGGTAAAAGTAAGTACCCAAAAGATCTGCACGCAGATGCACTGGTAGCGATGTCATTAACGGCACATACTATTCTTAATTTGGACGAAACCATAAATAGAGGTTAAGCATGAGCGAAAAGAAAATTCTTGAGGAACGGTCGTTGATCTTAAATAGACGTTCATTTTTGGGTAAAGCTGCAATGGGTGTAGGAGGACTTGGACTGGCATCCATATTGGGTACCGACCTTTTTAGAAAAGGGTCAAACGGTTTGTATACCGCAGATAACGGTCCCGGGGGTGTACAAGGTATTTTGGATTCCCTGCATCATCCGGCAAAGATTAAACGGGTCATCTATCTGTTTCAAAGCGGCGGTCCTTCCCAATTGGAATTATTTGATTACAAACCGCTATTAAATAAACGAAGGGGAGAAGATCTACCGGAATCCATTAGAAATGGTCAGCGTTTAACGGGCATGACCTCCGGTCAGGATAGTTTTCCGTTGGTGGGTTCAAATTTTGGTTTTCAAAGGCATGGTAAGAACGGAACGTGGGTTAGCGATCTTCTTCCCTACACGGCAAAAATGGTCGATGATATCTGTATTATCAAGTCCATGTATACAGAGGCGATCAATCATGACCCCGCGGTTACCTTTTTTCAAACGGGTTCCCAGCAACCGGGCAGACCAAGTATGGGTTCATGGTTAAGTTATGGTCTTGGCAGTGAGAACGAAAACCTTCCTGCGTTTACAGTATTGTTGTCAAGGGGGTCGGGGAGACCTAATGGGCAGCCTTTATATACCCGCTTATGGGGTAACGGATTTTTACACTCCTTGCACCAAGGTGTACAGTTTAGGGCGGCAAAAGACCCAGTTCTGTACCTGAACGACCCCAAAGGCACTACAGCAGAGGTCAAAAGGGCCATGTTGGATCAATTGGCCGAACTTAATGATCAACATTATCAAGAATCTAACGATCCGGAAATTCAAAGTAGAATAGCTCAGTATGAAATGGCTTACCGCATGCAGACTTCGGTACCGGATGTTATGGATACAGGGAAGGAACCGGACTATATTTATAAAATGTATGGGTCGGATGCCAAAATTCCCGGTACCTATGCTGCAAATTGCCTTCTTGCAAGGAGACTGGCGGAAAAAGATGTACGGTTCATTCAATTATACCACATGGGGTGGGATCAACATGATAATTTGCCCGGAGCCATACAGAAACAGGCCAAGGACGTTGATCAAGCATCTGCGGCATTGGTTGCCGATCTTAAACAACGTGGGTTATTGGAAGATACTTTGGTAATTTGGGGAGGAGAATTTGGCCGTACCAATTATTCCCAAGGTCTTTTGACCGATACTACATATGGACGGGATCATCATCCTAGATGTTTTACTATGTGGATGGCCGGTGGCGGTATAAAACCAGGTATGGTCTATGGTGAAACCGATGAGTTTGGGTATAACATTATTAAAAACCCCGTGCATGTCCATGATTTTCAGGCAACCATGTTGCATCAGCTGGGCATTGATCATGAAAAATTCACCTATAAATACCAAGGACGTCGTTTTAGACTTACAGATGTGGAAGGTACTGTGGTAAAAGATATTTTAACCTGATGAAAAGAAGAACGTTTGTGAAAAATACAGCTATAGCATCGGCAGGTTTGTTGGGTTGCGGTAATGTTTCCGCTAATATGTGGGCGTATAAGGATGCCATAATAGGTCATGGCACGCATCAATATAAAATAGACCTTAATTGGGGCGCACTAAACCCCAGTTACTATCCTGTGAATGATTGCCATGAAATGGTTCAAGATTCTAAGGGGCGCATTTTACTTTTGACCAATCACATAAAAAACAACATCATTGTTTATGACCGAAATGGTAAATTGTTGGAAACGTGGGGGACGGATTACCCCGGTGCGCATGGTTTAACACTGCATGTAGAGAATGGGGAAGATTTTCTTTATATAGCGGACAATACGCGACACGAAGTGGTAAAAACGACCATTGATGGTAAAGTGGTACAGGTTTTTACCTATCCTAAAGAATCCGGAAAATATGAATCCAAAGATCAATACATACCCACGGAAACGGCTATTGCTGACAATGGGGATGTCTATATAGCAGATGGATATGGAGCACAATTTATTATGCGGTACAATGCCAAGGGAGAATTGCTGCAAACGTTCGGTGGTAAGGGGGATGAGGACCATCTTTTTCAAAATGCACATGGTCTATGTATCGATACCAGAGAGGGAAAGGAACCTGAACTTTTGATTACGGCCAGAAAGCAAAATAAGTTAAAACGGTTTACCATGGATGGTGAGTTTATAGCCAGTATACCTTTGCCAGGGGCATATATCTGCAGACCGGTCATTAAAGGGGATACTATTTATTTGGCAACAATATGGTCTGGGGATGGTTCTAATGGCACAGGATTTATCTCAATTCTTAACCGGGACAATCAATTGATCTCTGCACCGGGAGGATGTGCTCCGGTTTATGAAAATGGCCAGTTAAGACCTATGTATCAAGCAGTGAAGGTCTTTACCCACCCCCATGATGTATGTGTGGATGACGATGAAAATATCTATGTGGCACAGTGGAATTCAGGAAAAACCTATCCCATTAAATTAAATAGAATATAGCATGCGCGTAACCCTATTGGTATTACTATTTGCAGTAATTAATAATGCATGTGTTTCGCCGGATAATGCGCATGCCCCTACCGATCAGTTTGTGCTTTCATCACCACAGATTCAAACAACCCACGTACTTTTTGATTCGGTTACCACGGTCAGCTTAAATTTTGATTTTACAGGCGCCATCATCAAATATTCCTTGGACGGTAACCCGGTGAAAAGGAATTCCAAAGTTTATGATGAACCTTTGCAAATCAAGAACAATACCACTATTAATGCCAAAGTTTACCATAAGGATTATCAGGAAAGCGATCAGGTGCATTTGCAAGTGGTCAAGGTAAACAGGAACAATAAAATTGAGCAAATTGATCTAGATCCTAAGCCTAATGAAAAATATCCTGGGTCTGGTGTTAAGGGGTTGATAGATTTTAAAAAGGGTTCCGGACATTTTTCCAATGATCCGCAATGGATGGGTTTTCAGACAGATAGCATTAAGGTTTCAATGAAATTTAAGGATAATATTGAGGTTTCCGCATTGGTACTAAGTACCCTAACCGACCAGGCTAGTTGGATATTTGCTCCGGCCAGGCTGGCCGTATACCATAAAAATAAACTTGTAGGCAATATGTTTTTTCCTAAAAGTAATTTGCCGGGCAATGAAGGGACTACATTTTTAAATGTTCCTGTTAAAAAGGAAACATACCGCGAATTAAGTTTGGTAATTTATGGGTTGCCCCAAATACCGGAGTGGCATCAAGGAAAGGGTACCACGCCGTGGTTCTTTATGGACGAAATTATAATTCAATAACATGATGCTCTTGGAAATACAAATTGGCCATCTTCATCCACTTTTGGTGCATTTACCCATCGGCATCATTTTACTGGCCTTTTTATTGGAAATATACAGTAGGTTCAAACCTAACAAATCCTTTAGGGAAAGTATTGAATTTACCTTATTTGTTGCCGTGGTTTCCGCACTTCTATCCTTGGCAACAGGATGGTTGTTGGGAGAGGAAGGAGGTTATGAAGAGCAAGCACTTTTTCTTCATAGGTGGATGGCCGTTTCATTTACCGTTGCAACCATACTGTTGTACTTGGTTAAAAGAAGTACCAACCTAAAGCTCCAAAAATTGTATTTGCCCCTATTTTTTGTCGTGTTGATATGTATTGGAGTAACAGGGCATTTTGGCGGTAATATGACCCATGGGGAAGATTATTTATTTATGGAAGAGGATAAGGAAATTGTAATTACCAATATACAAGAAGCCCAGGTCTATGCACATATTGTACAGCCAATTCTTGACGGTAAATGTGTAAGTTGCCATAATTCCAAAAAAGCCAAAGGAGGTTTGATCATGGATTCACCCGCAGATTTATTGAAAGGTGGAGATAATGGTATTTTGTTCGATACGAATACAAATAATGGCACGTCTCTTTTTTTTGAACGTATACATTTGCCTCTGGAAAACGAGGAACATATGCCGCCCAAGGGCAAGGTTCAGTTGACCGATAATGAAAAGGATATATTGGTTTGGTGGATAGCACATGGTAATTGCTTTGATTGCCAGGTGAAACAATTACCTGCCAAAGAAAGAATTGCGTCCATTCTTAACACATTGGAACAGGATACATCCGCAGTTGCCATACTTTCTAGTAAGGCAGAAAAAGTACCAAAGGAATGGTTGACGGAAATTAGGGGAATGGGTATTTCCGTTCAGACTCTTTCAGCGCACAATCCGTTATTGCAAGTGTCAATGTCCGGTTTGGATACAATTACCAAAAACCATTTAAAATCCTTAAAGCAATATGCGGCCAACGTTATTGAATTAGACCTAGGTTTTACCAATTTTAATGATGGGTTAATGGCCCAGATTAAGCCGTTCAAAAATTTAATAAAGTTGAAGTTGCAGGGCACCCATATTACCGATGCCATTGGGGATGACCTTAAGGAATTTGAATTACTAGAATCCCTAAATCTCTATGGTACCGGTGTTACCGATAAAGTATTTCAACATCTTACGGATATTAAGAGCCTTAAAAACGTGTATTTATGGAAAACCAGTGTATCCAATGAGGGAATTGCCCAATTTCAGGCAAAACACCCCAAAACAAATGTTCAGTTGCTTGATGGTGAGTTGTTCAGGGCAACCGTGTTAGATCCACCGGTTATTAAGGGTGAATCTAACTTTTTTAAGGATAGTTTGGCTATTACAATAGAAAGTCTTTTTGACGATGCCAGTATTTATTATACTTTGGATGGTTCCCTGCCCACCGAAAAATCCCATAAATACAAGGATTATTTAATGTTGTCCAATACCGCCAAGATAAGGGCAATTGCAATCAAAGAAGATTGGAAACCTAGTTCAATAGCGGAAAGCACGTTCATTAAAAATAATATTGAGTATGAACAAGTTTCCTTGCTCACACAACCCAATGAGAAATATGCGGGACAAAAAGGTGTTACCTTAATGGACCAAAAACGGGGGTCCATCAATTTTGTAGATGGTAATTGGTTGGGGTTTGAAGGCAAACACCTGAAAACCATAATTGAATTGAAAGAATTATCACCTATCTCAAAAGTTTCGGTCGGGGCATTGTCCGCACCTTCTAGTTGGATTTTTTATCCAACGGCATTCACCATTTCCATATCTAACGATGGTGTCAATTATAAAAAGGTAGGAAAGAAAAATATGGGTATGGAAAGCCCTAATGCAGAGGTAAAACTTACTTTTTTTGAATTGGGACTTGAACCGGTGGAGGCTAAATTCGTTAAATTGGAAATTCAAAGCCCATTAAAAAACCCTAGTTGGCATACGGAACCAGGGGGCAAAAGCTGGATTTTTATAGATGAAATTGTTTTGAACTAATTCTTGTTGCCATAGTTGCTTTTGAACAAGTCTGCCATTACTAGTCGATAGTCGTTAGTATTGGTCTTTAAAACCTATAAAATGAAGATAATTTTAAAATATACAGTGTTATTAATGCTATGCATTGCACAGAATATTTATGGGCAAAAAGTTGCACAGCAACGTAACGTACCCAATGTCATCCTAATTTTTACGGATGACCAAGGTTATAACGATGTAGGTATATTTGGTGCTACGGACATTGCAACTCCCCATTTGGACCAAATGGCTAGGGATGGTGCCAAGCTTACCAGTTTTTATGCAGCGCAGGCCGTATGTTCTGCTTCAAGAGCTGCAATACTAACGGGTTGTTACCCTAATAGAATAGGAATTCACAATGCCTTTATGCCCAATAGTAAAAAGGGACTGAATACCCAGGAAACTACCTTGGCGGAAATGTTCAAGGCCAAAGGATATGCAACCGCTATTTTTGGAAAATGGCATTTGGGAGACCAAGAACAATTTATGCCCAATAACCACGGGTTTGATGAATATTTTGGTATACCCTATTCTAACGATATGTGGCCTTTACACCCGCAACAGGGACCAATTTTTGACTTTGGGCCCTTACCGCTATATGAAAATACCACCGTATTGAAAACATTGACGGATCAGACCGAGCTAACTACCCAGATTACGGAGCGCAGTGTAGATTTTATTCACCGTAATGCGGACAATCCGTTTTTCCTTTACGTGCCGCACCCACAGCCCCATGTTCCACTTTTTGTCTCGGATAAGTTTAAAGGAAAATCAGGTAGGGGATTATATGGTGATGTAATAATGGAAATTGACTGGTCTGTAGGTGAAATTCTAAAGGCAGTGGAAGAAAATGGACTTACTAAAAATACCCTAATTATTTTTACATCGGATAACGGTCCTTGGTTGGCTTATGGAAATCATTCAGGAAGCGCATTTCCTTTTAGGGAAGGTAAGGGTACCGCATGGGAAGGTGGACAAAGGGAACCGTTTATCATTAAATATCCTGGACACATTAAAGCCGGTACAACTATTGACGCTCCGGTCATGGCCATTGATATATTGCCCACACTAGCGGAAATTTGTCAAGCAGATTTACCCAATACCGTTATTGATGGTCGCAGTGCTTGGCCTTTGCTAACAGGTATAACCAATGAGAGTCCGCAGAAAGCGTATTTCTTTTATTATCGGGTCAATGAATTGTTCGGTGTCAGATATGGAAAATGGAAATTATACTTTCCGCATACCTATAGGACAATGAATGGTCAAAAAGCGGGTAAGGATGGTTTGCCCGGTGAGTACAAAATGGTAGATTTGAAGGAAATTGAACTGTATGATCTGGAGTCCGATGCGTCTGAACTAAAAAATGTAGCCTCGGAATATCCCAAAGTAGTGACCAAAATAATGGAATTGGCAGATGATATGCGTTCAAGGCTAGGAGATTCTCTTTTGGGTATGGAAGGCACCGAAACAAGGAAAGCGGGAGAAGTGAAATGAACAAACCATTTAAGTTTAAACAGTTTACGGTACATCAAGACCGTTGTGCCATGAAAATAGGAACCGACGGGGTCTTACTTGGGGCTTGGACCAAAGTTGAACATCAACCTGAATCTATTCTTGATATTGGCGCAGGTACCGGAATTATAGCATTGATGTTGGCCCAACGTAGCAATGCAGAGGTTATAGATGCCATAGAAATAGATCCAGAAGCGTATGAACAATGTGTTGATAATTTTGAACGGTCACCTTGGGGCGATCGTCTTTATTGTTACCATGCGGGGTTAGACGAGTTCATGGATGAAATTGATGATGAATATGAAATTATCGTCTGTAATCCTCCTTTTTATATTGAAAATGTCACCTCTGGAAACCTTCAAAGAGACCAAGCTAGGCAAAATGGATATCTTCCTTTTGATGTTTTGTTGGCAGGGGTACAGGCACTTTTGGCCAATAATGGTACGTTTACCACTATTATTCCCTTTAAGGAAGAAGAAGCGTTTGTGCGATTAGCGGCTACTTTTGGATTACATCCCAAACAATGCCTACATGTAAAAGGAAATGCCAATGCACCGATCAAACGTAGCTTGTTGGCATTTGTAAAACAGAAACACCAATGTACCGTTCAAGAACTCATTATTGAGACGGAGCGGCATCGATATACGGAAGATTACATAGCGCTCACTCAAGCATTTTATTTAAAAATGTAACTTTATCCTTGTGTAATGTTATATTTTTTGATTTACCTTTATTAAAAGATTTGTTATGAGACCCGATTTGTTTGAAGCGCCCGATTATTACAATTTGGACGACCTTTTTTCCCAAGAACATTTATTAGTACGTGATGCCGCCCGCCAATGGGTCAAAAGAGATGTTTCTCCAATTATTGAAGAATATGCTCAAAAAGCGGAATTTCCTAAACAGATAATTAGTGGCTTGGCAGAAATTGGGGCATTTGGACCTTATATTCCTGAAGAGTATGGTGGGGCCGGTTTGGATCAGATCAGTTACGGACTTATTATGCAGGAAATTGAAAGGGGAGATAGTGGGGTGCGCTCCACGGCTTCCGTGCAGTCGTCTTTGGTCATGTACCCTATTTATACTTATGGAACAGAGGCGCAACGCAAAAAATACCTTCCTAAATTGGCCGCCGGTGAATGGATGGGGTCTTTTGGATTAACTGAGCCAAACCATGGTTCCAATCCAAGTGGTATGGAAACCAAGTTCAAGGATATGGGTGACCACTACCTTCTTAACGGTGCCAAACTGTGGATTTCCAATTCTCCTTTTTGTGATATAGCTGTCGTCTGGGCAAAAAATGAGGAGGGTAGGATCCATGGCTTGATCGTGGAACGTGGCATGGAAGGTTTTACCACCCCGGAAACACATAACAAATGGTCATTAAGGGCATCGGCGACCGGAGAGCTGATATTTGATAACGTTAAAGTACCCAAAGAAAACTTATTGCCCAATAAAACAGGGTTAGGCGCACCTTTAGGTTGTTTGGATTCCGCCAGATTCGGTATTGCATGGGGAGCCATTGGTGCTGCAATGGATTGTTATGATACCGCTTTGCGTTATGCCAAAGAGCGTATTCAATTTGGAAAACCAATAGCGGCAACCCAATTGCAACAAAAGAAATTGGCCGAAATGATTACTGAAATTACGAAAGCACAATTATTGGCGTTCCGTTTAGGACAACTTAAAAATGAGGGTAGGGCAACTACCGCACAAATTTCAATGGCCAAAAGGAACAATGTGGAAATGGCAATAAAAATTGCCCGTGAGGCAAGACAGGTCCTTGGAGGCATGGGTATTACAGGGGAATATAGTATTATGCGCCACATGATGAACTTGGAAAGTGTCATTACCTATGAAGGTACCCATGATATTCATTTATTGATTACGGGTGCAGATATTACGGGTATGCCCGCTTTTAAATAATATAACTTTATGGTTTCATTGTCATAACTTAATTTTTTAATGGCATTTATACCTTGCATGAACACAAGTTAAGATGTGTTCATGTTGATGAAATAGTTCAGGGCCAATGGAAACATTGGCCCTTTTGATTACAAGTATGTTATTTTTCTAAAAATTGAGCAAACCACTTGCCGGATGTTTTAATGGTTCTTCTTAAACTTTTAAAATCAATATGAACCAAGCCAAATCTTGCATGATACCCTTCTGCCCATTCAAAATTATCGGTCAAGGTCCAAATAAAATAACCATGCACGTTTAACCCATTTTGTTGGGCTTTATGCACTTGCAGGATATGGTCCTGTAAAAATTGCAGTCGTTGTTGGTCGTCCACATTTCCGTTCTTTACAACATCCTTAAACGCTGCGCCATTTTCTGTAATAAAGATTTTTTTTATTTGGGAATACGCACTGAATTTTTCTATGATATGGAAAATACTTGGCGGGTACACCTCCCAATCCATTAATGTAGTTTTTACGTTACGTTTGCTGGCCTTTACGATTTTGGCATGTAGATAAGGAACAAAAAAACTATGTTTTACCTTTTCCCGAGTATAGTTCTGTAATCCTATAAAGTCAAAATTGAACTTGCAATCGTTCATGTCGTTAGGTTGTATGAAGGGTCGTAAACGTTTTAATACGGGGGCATCACTTATTGGATAGCCCAATCCCAATGCGGGTTCTATGAATAATCTGTTCAATAATGCATCGGCCTTGACAGCGGCATGCCGGTCTCTTTTAGTATTTCTGTAGGCTGATATTTGTGAGCAGGAAAAAGTGGTGCCTATTAGGGCGTTGGGCACTAACCTTTTTAAAATTTTAGCACCCATTGCTTGGCAGAGTACGGCATGGTGCACTGCAGGAAGAAAATTTTTCAATCCTTTTTTTCCAGGAGCATGTACGCCTAAAAAATATCCAGCACCGGTAAAGACCATTGGTTCGTTCAATACCATCCAATGTTTTACCTGATCGCCAAAGGCCATTGCACATACTGTCGTAAATTCCGTAAACCAATCTATTATTTTCCTATTGGTCCATCCGCCCTTATCCTCAAGTGCTTGGGGCAAATCCCAATGATATAGGGTTACCCAAGGTTCTATACCATGTTCTAAACAACATGCTATCACCTTTTTATAGAATACAATTCCTTGTTCGTTTACCGTGCCAATTCCATTAGGTAAGATACGTGTCCATGAAATTGAGAACCTAAAATTTTTGATGTTCATAGATTTCATCAAAAGGATATCTTCCTCATACCGGTGATAAAAATCACAGGCAATATCTGCTTGGTCACCATTACGTATAGTATTTTCTTTTTTGGTAAAGATGTCCCAAATAGAGGGTCCTTTTCCATGGCCCAAACTTTCTCCCTCTATTTGAAATGCGGCAGTGGACACTCCCCAAACAAAGTCTTTACCAAAATGGGAAGCGCTCAATGTTGACTTTGCCATGTGCTATAAACTTGTACCTGAATTTAATGTGATCTGTAGGATGCTTCCAATATTTGCGTAATCATCTGGTCGGTAATATTAGGATAGTCAACGGAAACGATATCATCGGTATCCAACCAATTTTGCAACTTAATTAGATGCTTGTTCTTTAAGGATTTTATGACGGATACTCCCATTTTTGCAAGGGCGGCGGCATTACATTGTTGTTCATATTGTCCTTTCATTGGTATGACCAATAATTTTTTTTGCATGAACAAACTTTCTGCGGGAGTCTCAAAGCCTGCGCCACATACAATTCCTTTACTGGAAGCCATGCTCGCTACAAAATCAGTATTGGTAATGGGTCTAATGTGTATATGGTCGTTGATATGTTCTTTTTTGTTATGCTTGGAAAAAACCTGCCATTTTACACCTTTGAATTTTGATAGGAACTGCAGTAGCTTTTCATCGCTATAAGATGGTAGATATACGGTATAGTGTTCTTTTTTGCTTATAGTGGCCTGTCTCACATCTTGTCTTATAATTGGGGTGTATATATTTGGTTCGTATGATTGAAAATGTAACCCATATTGGCGGGTTGTAGGGGCGTAATTTTGTAGAATCCATTTTCCAAATGGGTCTTTTTTCTTTGGTTTTGGTGCCTTGGCACATAGTACTGCTGCTTGATGGCTAAAGCTGTAACACGGTAATTGTTTTATCTTGCACGCCCATGCCGTTACCGGTTCAAAATCGTTTATGACCAAATCATAGTCTTCAACCGGTATACTTTTTATTTCTTTTTGTAATCGTAGTGAATTGGCCCTGTAATAGGTTTTCCACATATCTACACCACCTTTTTTGCCAAAAATAAAGCTTAGCCCCTTTAATTGATAAGAAATAGGATAAGGTAAGGGAACATCTGCTTGAATGCCACTGACCAATATATCTAGGGTAAGCCCATGTTTTAATAGTGCGGGTATGACATCTCGGGCCCTGCTTAAATGTCCGTTTCCTGTTCCTTGTATTGCGTATAATACTTTCATTTTATGGACTGTGCCAACCCATTTATCTTAAATTCTGTTAGTAATTGCTCAAAAAGCTCCCCTTTTTCCAAAAGATGGTTTTCATCTAATGGTTCATCTTTTTGATTGTCCATAGTTATATCCTCCAGATAGGAATATAGGCTCCAAACTCCTTTGTGATATTCAAGGGCGGTTAAATTCTCTATCCAATCGCCAGAATTTAAATAAGTAACCTCACCCTTTTCCGTTTTAATATTTTTTATTTCCGGTTGGTGTATATGTCCGCAAACCACATAATCATATCCATTTTCAATGGCAATATCTGCTGCAATACGTTCAAAATCATTAATGAATTTCACGGCAGACTTTACCCCGTTCTTAATTTTTTTGGACATGGAAATAGGGCCTTTACCCATTTTTTTTCCAATAAAATTTATGGCCCTGTTCAACAGAATTAGAAAATCATACCCTTTAGCGCCCAATTTTGCCAACCACTTGCTATGTTGCATGGTTACGTCAAAGACATCTCCATGAAAGATCCAGGCCTTTTTATCGTGTAAGGGTAGTACTAGTTTATTGCTAATGCTTAAGGAACCTAAATGGCTACCGGCAAATTTGCGTAATAGTTCATCATGGTTGCCGGTTACATAATGAACCGGTATTCCTTTGGCAATCCATTCCATAATTACCTTAATTACCTTCATATGTGATTTTGGCCAATAGCGTTTGCTAAATTGCCAGATATCTATGATATCGCCATTGAGTATAACTTCTTTGGGCTTAATGGATTTTAAATATTTTAATAGTTCCTTGGCGTGACATCCATAGGTTCCTAAATGAATATCCGATAGGACCACTATATCTACAGGTCTTTTTTTCATAGATGTAATGCAGCTTCCCTTTTCTTGAAAAACCTGTTTTTTATGTGTAATGAAGAGCCTTTTAACACTAGGTGCATAATTAGCAAGGCAATGGAAAACAATACTAGTTTAATAGATTTCATATACTGAAATTTATAAATGTAAAGTTTCAATATTTGATTCAATACAGCCGTTACCCGTAACTTATATTTTAGTTACCGCAGTGTTAAACAAAGTCTTGTTTAAGATAGATTGATTAACTATTTCTTTACCAACCGTACTTTTATGGATTTACTAATAGGTGTTTTGCTTCGTAAAGCAAAATGATTAAATGGAACCAAAACGTTGGTCTCCGGAAAATAGGAAGCTAAATTGCCAGAAGGAATAGTATAAGGTATAACTTTAAACTTGTGTGCCGTTCGCACGGTTTGGTCATAGGTACTTGTAATATCCACTACGTCCAATTTTTTAAGGCCAACCGCCTTCATGTCTTCCGGATTCATGAAAATGACCCTACGTGCATTGTATACACCACGGTAACGATCGTTCAACCCATAAATGGTGGTATTGAATTGGTCATGTGAACGTATGGTCATAAGCATGTATTCATCTTTCTGCAAAGTATGTTCCGGTAAGCTGTTGATCGTTATTTGTGCCTTGCCGTTGGGCAACATGCTAAAATCCAGATTTCGGACATTATTGGGTAAGTAATAACCTGCACCCTGGGAGCGCTCCTCGGTATTTTCAAACCCCTTTGCAACCTGATCGATCTGCGAACGTATCAATTCATAATCCGCACCCAAGGCTTTCCAGTCCATAGGGTGATTATCCCCAAAATACGCCCTACCTATATTGGCTATAATCTCTGGTTCGCTCATCACTTTATCAGAGGCCGGTTTTAAAATTCCCTTACTCTGCTTAACCCTTCCCATGCTGTTTTCCACAGTAAAATGGCGAGGTTTACCATCTTTCATATCTTTTTCTGACCGGCCAATGGTGGGGAGGATCAAGGCGGTTTTGCCCGTTACCAAATGGGTCCTGTTCAATTTGGTGCTAATTTGTACGGTAAGGTCACAGTTTTGAATACCTTTTGCCGTGTATTCCGTATCCGATGCAGCCATCAGAAAATTACCGCCCAGGCACATAAAAATTTTGGCCTTACCTTCATACATGGCTTTCATTGAGCCAACGACATCTACGCCCTCATGGTCCGGTGGAGTAAAGCCCAAATAATTCTTAATACGCTCGTTAAGCCCTTTATCTACAAAATGTTGGATACCCACACTACGGTCCCCTTGAACATTGCTATGCCCGCGCACTGGACAGGTACCCGTATTAGGTTTTCCAATGGCGCCCTTGAGCAACAATAAGTTTACGAACTCCCGTATATTTTCCACACCGTTTTTATGTTGTGTTAGACCCATAGCCCAACAGACAATTATTTTGGATTTATTGGCCAATAAAGCTACGGTCTTATCTATACTGTCTTCAGAAACACCGGTCTGTTCAAGAAGCTCTTTATCTTTGTATCGTGCCAAATCTTTAAGTAATGCATCATACCCTTGGGTATAGGTTGTTATAAATTCATGGTCGAATACATTGCCCGATATTTGGTCCAAAGCAATTAATTTTTTTAAAATAAGCTTGACCAAGGGGATGTCCTGGTTGATGTTGACGGGCAAATGAATATCTGCCATATCTTCACCGCCGCCTATCCAACCATTAATATTCTGTGGGTTCTTAAAATTCACCAAACCCGATTCCTCAAGCGGATTTATACTGATTACCTTTCCACCATTCTGTTTGCATTTTTCAAGGGCGGAAAGCATTCTGGGGTGGTTGGTACCTGGATTTTGTCCGGCTATTAAAATTACTTCCGCTTCATATAGATCTTCCAATGTCGTAGAACCTTTACCAATACCCAAAGTTTCCCCCAATGCTACTCCGCTGCTCTCGTGGCACATATTGGAACAATCCGGTAAATTATTTGTGCCTAAGGCCCTTGCAAACATACCATAAAGAAAAGCGGCCTCATTACTTGACCGCCCAGAGGTGTAAAATATGGCCTCGTCAGGATGGTCCAATTTTTTAAGCTCCGAGGCAATTAACTGAAATGCGTCGTTCCAAGTAATAGGCTCATAATGTACACTGCCCGGTCTTAAAACCAAAGGTTCTACCAAGCGCCCACATTTATTGAGCTCATAATCCGATAACAACGATAATTCTTCTACGGAATTTTTTTTGAAAAAATTGGCGTCTACATGATTGGTAGTAGCTTCATCACCAAGTGCTTTAGCCCCATTTTCACAATATTCGGCAACCGGTGAAGGATGCTCGGGATCAGGCCATGCACAACTTGGACAATCAAAACCATCTTTTTGGTTCATACGTAACAAAGATCTCATGGAACGTAACACTCCCATTTCCTTAAACGTATGTTTTAGTGCTTCACGAACCCCCAAATAGCCTGCGGCATGGTCAACAGGTTCCTTTAATTCTATATCCAAAAAATCTTCTGACCCTCTAAAAGATACATTTCTTTGTGCTTTTGACTCCATGGTATAAACTTATCAATTGTATGGCTAATCTATAGGCTCATTTCTGTTAAATAGTACGTTTATCCATTTAATGCCATCGTCAAAAATGTCCTATGTAAGTTTAGGGTTTGGATAATTATCCGATTGGTCCTCTATAGTGTTGTCCAAGCAGGTAAAGTCCTTTTCCAGTAAAAGATATAGGGATTGACCTTTTGTAGTTTCTACTGTATGGTCAAAAGTTATAATATCATTGCTATACCATTCTTTTCCTATGGAACTTGGCATCTTTAGCACAATGCAGTTATTGTTAAAACTGGTATGTAGGTTATGTATCTTATTATCTAGCACCACTCCGTACTTAAACTCTGTTTCCCCAAAATTGGTACTATCGTATATTTCACCATGTTCGGATAATGTCCTGACTTCAGATTGGGTCAACCTAAACCTAACGGAATTGCCTTTAATACGAATCTTCATAGCTGCTATTTGAGTTCACAACAAAAATAGGCCATCTGACAACAAATACTAAGGGGCATACATCAATTTGTTTCTAATTCTTATGGTATCCGGTAAGTTTACTATGTAATTAAAAACGAAATAAATTTTTTTCATTTTCATATAGTGTTCTCGTAAAAGAGTCCAATCCTTTAAGGTTGGACTCTTTTTAGTTACCACCTGTTTCAAAAAAAATCCCCAGGACTAATCTATATTAGCTCCGGGGATTTTTAATTTAATAGGTAACCTTAGTTCCAGATAGGGGCAGGGTATTTGCCCAAATCGGATTTTTCCTTTAAACTGTTCATTGCTTTTTCTTTGTCACTGGCATAGGTTACGCCAAACCAATCTCCACCAGAAGGAATACATTTTACCTCAATTTCATTGGCTTGAAGCATTTCTTGAATCATTAACGGTATGTACAGCTCGCTGTTGGCTATACGGTCCTCATCTTTTAAGAACAATCTAAATTCTGACTCGATCTTATCAAAAATAGAAGGCCTGCAAACCCAAAAGTTCATACTTGCCTGTTCATCACCGGTAAATTCCAATTGGGTGTCCTCATCTATTACTTTATCCTCTTTTTGCACTAATTTCAATCGTTCCTGTACCGATTTCAAATTATCGCCGTCAACTTCACATACACCTCTTGAAACGGACCCATGTTCTGATAAGGTGTCCTTAAGGGTGTAACCTAAAAGTGCATAGGCATCTGTATTGGAACTCATGAATTCCGCAGCTTTCCTATAGGCTGCCTGACCATAAAAATCATCGGCATTGATGACTACAAAAGGTCCATTTATGACATTCCTTGCCGTCCATACTGCATGGGCAGTTCCCCATGGTTTTTTACGTTCTCCCGTAAAGGTAACCCCGTCCGGTAAATCTGTAAGTTCCTGTGCCAGTACGTTAAGTTGTATTTTTTTTGGCAACCTTGCAGAAAGGTGCTCTTCCAAGAAGGATACATTTTCTTTTTTGGTGATGACCACAATTTGATCAAAGTTATTTTGAATGGCATCAAATATGGCGAACTCCATTAAAAATTCACCATTTGGGCCTAAATCATCAAATTGTTTAAGTTTTCCATATCTACTACCGCTACCGGCAGCCATTAAAAGTAATGTCATGATTTTCTGTGTTTATAGGTCAAAAATAGGAAATGCCTTTAAATTGAACGGATGAATTTAGATGTATCACCGTTAAATTTGATGATTCGTTAATGTGGGTCCGCAAGTTTTCCTAATTTAAGTGCTCCAAAATAGAATTTTATAATGGCATCAAGAAGAACGTTTATCAAGAATACATCTATGGTCAGTATAGGGTTAATGGCCGTACCCGGATTTGCACGACAAAGGTTTAGTGCTGTAGATAAATTAAATGTAGGTTTAATAGGAGTCGGACTTCGGGGAACCAATCATTTAGAAAATTTATTATTACGCAAAGATGTTAATGTTACAGCTATTTGTGATGTTGATGATGCTAGAATTTCTATAGCCAAAAAACTTATTTCAGAAGCTGGCGGTAAAACACCAAAGGTATTTGGGGCCAACGATAATGATTATAAAAATCTTTTGGCACTTGATGACGTAGATGCCGTAATCATTGCCACACCTTGGTTGTGGCATACGCGTATGACCGTAGATGCCATGGAAGCCGGTAAATATGCCGGGGTTGAGGTGTCCGCTTCCAATACGTTGGAGGAATGTTGGGATTTGGTCAATACCCATGAACGTACGGGCATGCATATGATGATCTTGGAAAATGTTAACTATAGAAGGGATATTCTTGCTGTTCTACAAATGGTAAAGCAAAATGTTTTTGGGGAATTGGTCCATTTTAGATGTGGATACCAACATGATCTACGCCATGTAAAATTCAATGACGGTAATACGGCCTATGGTAAAGGTGTGGAATTTGGAGATAAAGGTATTTCAGAATCTAAATGGCGTACCGCACATTCCGTTAAGAGAAATGCAGATGTATACCCAACCCATGGTCTTGGTCCAATTGCGGTTATGGCAGATATAAACAGGGGTAACAGGTTTGTATCCATGACGTCGCACGCAACCAAAGGCATAGGGTTGCATAATTATATTGTTGAGCATGGTGGGGTACAACACCCAAACGCAAAAATTAAATTTAAACAAGGAGACGTAATTACATCTACTATTAACACCGCCAATGGCGAAACCATCATCATTACGCATGATTGTAACCTGCCCAGACCATATTCCTTGGGGTTTAGGGTACAGGGTGCAAACGGATTGTGGGAGGTAGACGGTAGCAGAATGTATATTAATGGAAAATCCGAACCCCATTCATGGGACGATGCCAAGCCATGGCTTGAAAAATATGACCATCCATTATGGAAGAAATACGGGGAATATGCCCTAGATGCCGGCCATGGGGGTATGGATTTCTTTGTAATCAATGCTTTTATTGAATCCGCCAAACAACAAATAGCACCTCCTTTAGACGCGTATGATGCCGCGGCCTGGAGTGCGGTTACCCCATTATCTGAAGTTTCCATAGCCAATAATGGCGAACCACAGGATTTTCCCGATTTTACAAGGGGACTATGGATGAACAGGGAACCGTATGAATGGATGAAAGAAACTTATTAAAGGCTTTTAGCTTGCGGCAGCCTCATTGATTCTTTCTTCCTTAGGTATTGTATGTTCTTCTTTAGCTATGGTCAGCGTTGTGCGTTTTTTTTTAAGTCTAGGTGTTAGTTTACGTTCCCGCTCCATCATAAAACTCTTAGATTTAAATATGTCCGGTGCATACGTGATAGCCAAAATGGCGGAACCTAAACCGAGCAATATCATAGGGTTGATGAAGAATTCATTAAAGGAGAATATTCCAATGATCAATAACGTAGAAAAAGGTAGTGAGCACGCAAGGATGTTCAAACCAAAATTGACATCAAAGGTAGGTTCCGTTTGCTTGTCCTTTTCCTCTAAGGATTGTATGGCGTTCATGTGGGCAAAAGGCCAAAAACTACATGAACTTTGAGGGAAGACCACCAATAGCAATATCATGGCCGGTGTTAGTGATGGGATGGCGTAGGCAAACAAACCGCTTAAAAAGAAGGCCAGTCCTGCCCTGCGCAATAACATGGAGAGTATAAGTTTAAATTCACCGGAATTGATCCTCACCGCCATACCAATAAACAATAGGACCAATGGGGTCATCAAGTCCTTAATGCTTAGTACGGTGTTCTGTAGAAATCCGGGCAACGCCGTTAAATTTAGTCCAAACCCCAATAGTATAAGTCCAATGACCATAACCATGTTTATAGGTTCATTGATCAATGAAATCATTAGGCCCTTTAATTTACTCTTGGAGGATTCCTGTTTATTGTTTATTGCCCTTTTTCTATACCAATGCATGGCGAGCATATATAAAAGGATAAGTACAAATATTTTATTTCCTACATCTGCAAGTGCCGCTAAAGCCAATGTATCATCCCCTAAATAGGCCACTATAAAAGGAAAACAGGATAAACCAGGTGCCGTTGACGGCAAAAGCATCATTAAGGTTCTTTTTTTGCTATGCTCCTTCTTGTGTAAGGAAACGGTCAGAAAATACTTAGAGGCCAGTAACATCAATAGGTTAAATGTTAGGGCCATTAAAGGAAAGACCAATAAGGTACCCTTTAATTCTATTTTTAAAAGTGCTACAAAGATAGTGGCCGGTAATGCCACACTAAGGATAAGTACTTTTATTCCTTTTAAATCTTGCTTAGCCACTTTCTTTTGCAAGAATACACCTAGGGAAATTATTAAAAGGAGCTCAAGTGTTTTTTGTAATGCAAAATTCATGATGATATAACGTTATATTGTATGGTGTTTTGGTTGGCTATGGTTTAGAATAGTCCGTAGGAGTTGGATTAAAGATTGTTGTATCAAGGCAATATCCGTTCACCCAACTCCTGGACTAATTCAAACTTAAACTAGCACCTTTTCAAGGGCAGCGGTGAACAACTTCATTTCATCCATAGTACCCATGCTTACCCTGCACCAGTTTTTACCATAGATTTCAAAAGCTCTTACGCCAACACCTTCTGCAGTCATTTTTTCCAAGAACGCCTTTCCGTCCATTTCAATGGGAAAAATGATAAAGCTTGTAGAGGAGGGAACATATTCAAACCCAAGACGGTCAAGATTTTCATATACATATGCTCTGCATTCCTTGTTTAATTTTCGTGATTTGTCCTTAAAGGCAACATCATCCATACTTGCCATAGCGGCGTAGACAGATGGTAAGGATATTCCCATTCCACCACGTGTTATCTTTTGGATGATTCCTAATGTTTCGGGTTGGGCAACCACGTAGCCAACCCTTAGTCCTGCCATTCCCTGAATTTTGGAAAAGGTGCGCGCTATAATTACGTTTTTGCCTTCATTTATAAGTGATACCATACTTTTTTTGGCACTATCGTCCAAAAAGCCCAAATAGGCCTCATCTACGAAAATGGGTGTTTTCTCCGATACTCTTGAGCAAAAGTCAACCAGTTCCGCATGGTCTGTCATACTGCCGGTAGGGTTGTTGGGGTTACATATGTAAACCAATTTGGTTTCATCATCTACCGCCGCCTCCATGGCCGCTAAGTCATGGGACCAATCCTTTTTTAATGGAATGGGTTTCCATGTGGCGCCTGTGGCTTGAGCAACCTTTATGAGCGACATATATGCCGGGTCTGCGGAAACAATATTGCCGCCATTCTGAAAGAAAACCATGGCAGTCTTTTCCAAAAGATCAGATGATCCAGGGCCCATCATAATATTTTCTTGCTTAACGCCTTCTTCCGCAGCGATCTTATCCATTAATTGGTATAGTTCCTTCCATGCATACCTGTTACCTTTTGGGGCATATTCCTGCATGGCTTTGACAGCCATTGGGGAAGGTCCGTAAGGATTTTCATTCGCATTTAATTTTGCCGCCAATTCAACGGGTTGTGTAGGGGCATAAGGCAAATACTCCTTAAAGAACGGGGTGTACGGTAGGTTACCTTTTGCATCCAAAGCAATAGGTTGAGCGGGGAAGGCCCCATAGGTCAAATAGGGTGCAGCCATTGCTCCGGCCGCAGTTAGAATGCCTTTTTTAAGCCATTCTCGTCTGTCTACGTTTGTTTTCATTGTGTGCTATATTTAAGTTTAATATTCTTTAATTAGATTCTACGGGGTCAGCATTAATGCCTAAGTTTCCGCTTGCGACAACAGTATCGTCAGTTGTACTTAAATAAATATTGATATGACTGTCCATTGCTGTTATGTTATCGTAAAATGTGGTATCCGTAATCACATAGAATTTACTGGTATCCAGCTCTCCCGTATTACCGGACACATTGTCCAAGGCAAGCATTGTAGCAGCGCCAGATCCGGCCGCACCATTCATGATCAGTGCAGGGTGTAATAATCCGGGAACGGTATTGTAAAGGGATACTTGCACCAGGGTTTGGTCCAATGTATTTTTCCAAAATACGATTCTACCGTAAACATTGGAGCCTGCAGGGTCTGCTGCATCAATGGTATAGGCCGTGTAGGTCGTTAGTTTACCTCCGCCTTCTGCAGTGGTTAGGATAGGGTCTAATCTTTCTTGTTCGCAAGAGCATAGGCTCACTGCCCATACCAGGATTAATATATGTCTTATATATGTTTTCATAATTGTCTTCTTCTTAAACGGGTTAGCCATGTATTATAAAGTGAACGTTAATCTACCAAAGTAATAGGCGCCAGATGAGCCTTGTTGATAGTTGGAATACAAGTTGAAAGTTCTTAGTTCATATCTTATGATTTCAGGATATTCATTAAAGATGTTATTACCACCAACGGTTAAACTGAATTTATCCGAAATCTTATACGTCACCCCTAGGTCTACAGTAAATTCTGGAGTAAAAAATTGGTCTGCATACCCTGTAGTGCCATCTAATAGGGTTCTGGTTCTACTATCCCTGGTCTGTACGGATCCGTAACGGGTTCCCCTTACCATGGTGGAGAATTTACCAATGGAATAATTTAAGGTCCCAATTAATTTACTACTGGGTGTGCCGGTTTCAAATTGTCCAATAAGCCCTCTGTTTACATAGTTATCCGCCAATTCCTCATCGGTCAAATTCGTATTCAAATCAGGAAGGTTGATCTTTTCAAATTTATTCTCCCTAAATGTTCCGGAAAGTATAACCCCTAATTGGCCATCCCCGATCCTGGTATTGTAATTAACTACGGCTTCAACACCTTTTGTGCTAATATCACCTCCATTAATTCTAAAACTTGCCAAGCCGCTACCAATAATGGGTTCCAAAACCGGTGTGGTACCGGAATTAAATTCCCCCGTCTCAAATATCCTGTCGAAAATATCTATTTTGTAGGCGTCCAGCGTAAAATCAAGTTTGCCAATTTTGGTAGTAAACCCTAAGCTAAAGTTTCTTGAACGTTCTTGCTGTAATTGTCCAATACCCAAGGCATTTGCGGCAGAACTGCTGTTTTGATATAATGTTCCGTCAAAAGGTACCAGGTTTACGAAAAACGTATAACTGTGCGAATAGTTTAATTCCTGTAACGATGGCGCCCTAAAACCACTACTATATGATCCCCTTATTGCAAAATTTTCTCCAATGGAATATCTACCGGCAATTTTGCTAGTGACTACATTTCCAAAATCAGAATAATTTTCTAACCGTAATGCTCCAGAAATAAGGAAATCATCCGTTACATCCAATTCAAGATCTGCATATGCCGCCATTACGGACCTAAAGCTATTACTTTCGTTTTCTGGCGCAAAACCTCTAAAACACTGACAGTTTAACGCATAATTCTTTACCAGTTCCTGGCTTACCCCTGCGTAGGGAAGAACCACCGGTGCTCCCGTTCCATCTACGATCGGCGCTCCGTTTAAATCCTCCAACGGAAAACCATCTGGACCGATCAATGCCTGATTGTCCTCTGTTGCGGTTATAACGCCTGCACTGCCGGCTGTCCAGCTTTCTTCCTGCCCGGCCTCAATGGAATAATTTTCAACTCGCAATTCACCCCCAAAGGCAACGTTCAAGCCAGAAAGAATATCTTCATAGTAATTGGTAAAATCCAAGTTAAGGGAGTTTTGAAGGAAACTATGTGTTCCCAAATTCATTTCTGTTGGGGAACTTTCGCCAATACTTGCGTTCCAAGTATTGAACATGCCATATTTGGCGGAGTTAGTTCCAAAGGTGTTGCTTAGGTCAAATTCATAATCTCCCAACTCACCTGTAATACCGGTAGCCAATGACAAATTATATTGATCGGTATAGATTTGAGGTCTAAATCCGTTTGGAAAAAGTGCAAAACTGGTCCTGTCCGCTTGTGCCGCCCTTCTGTAAAAACAACTGTAGGCATCTGAATATTGATAACCGAAATCACCAAAAGCATAAAAATCAGTACTATCCGTCAATGGGGTTTCCAAATTAAATCCAAAACCCATCAACGTTTTTGCAGGTAACCCGGAGTAAGTGGATACATCTACCTGTTCTATGCCCCTGGCGGCCATTAAGCCTTCTACGGTCGTCAAGGAACTTATTAAACCTGCATCACCACTACCTTGTGCAGCGATCAATTCTGGGTTGGTGATGATAGGATTTCCGTTTACATCGGTTGTTCCATTGGTCAGGTAAAGATCACTGTACAAGGGTGCCCTGTCAATTTCCAATACCGTAGGCCTGATCGTTCTTTCGGACTGACTTAATAATACCGAAGCGTTGAAGTATCCGCCATTTTCAAATCCAACGCCATAGTTGCCATCAAATTGAAAATTGTAACCGTCCCAATCTCCAGACGATCTGTTCAATGCTTTTTCGGCATCGGTCAGGTCAGAATCCCCAAAGTCTGGAGTGGCATTAGGGTAAGCGCCACCTGTAAGGGTGCCCGTAAATTCCCCGGTCCCTTTTTTGAGTACCACGTTGACCACACCTGCAATGGCATCAGAACCATATTGTGCAGATGCACCATCGCGCAATATCTCTATTCTATCTATTCCTATAGAAGGTATAAATTTCATATCCACAGCATTAGAAGGTGTTCCCGTTTGCGATGCAGCAAGAATTGCGGAGGTATGTCTTCTTTTACCATTTACCAACACCAACATCTGGTTTGGGGCCAACCCTCTTAAACTTGGAGGGCTAACAAACGAGGAGAGGTCGCCTCCCCCACTGGTATATGCGGTAAAGGAAGGTGCCGAGGCAGCTAGCATTTGTGACAGATCCTGTTGCGGCATATTTATGGCATCTTTTTTAATATTTATTACGTCTACTGGAACGGGTGTATTCAGTTTGGTCCTGGCGGCACCCCTGGTACCCAGTATTATTGTTTCCGTTAGTTGCTCCGCAGCTTCTTTGAGTGTTACGTTCATTGTTGTTTTTCCATTAACGGGCACTTCAAGTTTTGCATAGCCTATAAAGGAATATAGCAAGGTTGCATTTGCTGCAGCCGTAATGGTGTATTGCCCATCAAAATCAGTAATGACACCGGTGGTTGTGCCTTTTACCATTACGTTTACCCCGGGCAAGGGTCCTTGCGCATCTGATACTTTACCAGATATTGATAATTCCTGCCCATGTGCTACATGCATTACATGTAGCATAAAAAAGGAAAGTATTAGAATTTTCTTCATAATCGAACGAGTTTAGTGGTTTCTCAATAGTTGCCATAAACACCAATCGGTCATCATAAGTATATGAATGCCTTGGGGGAATATGGTATTCGTAAAATGAAAAGTTCCGGATACTTTTTTTTTGCAATATGCCCTGGTTTAAGTGACAGATTGACTTAGACAATATTATAGATTGTTGAAGAATAATAAAAATGGACTGCTTCTATAAGGTGTTGTTTATTAGTTATTTACTGAATGTAAGGTTGATTAAAATTCAGTTTTTTAATGATTATCTGTTTATTTTTTAGCATTTAATCATTTTAACCTGTCGTTTTAGAAGAATATGGATAAATGCTTAAAAGACTGCTTTTTATGAGATCGATAATTTGATTAATTCATTATTAATAAAACGCTATTAATCAACCATTTTATTATCATATTATCACATAAATTTCCATTACTATAAATTAAATTTGTTAAAAAAGGATAAAAGCTTACAATAGTTTAATTGTTTTTTAAATGAAATAGATGAGAAATAAGTTAGATCAGGTAGATTTTAATATTTTAAATATACTGGCGGATAATGCACAGACAGCTTATACCGATGTTGCCAAACAATTAACTATTTCTCCAGGAACCGTACACATGCGCATGAGGAAAATGCGTGATATGGGACTTATTACCGGTGCCACCCTTACTTTGGACTATGCCAAAATGGGATGGAAAATGACTATTTTTTTAGGAATCTTTTTAAGTGAGATAAGTCTATTTAAAAGTGTTATGAAAAAGTTGAACGATATTGAAGAGGTCGTTAAAATTCATCATGTAACCGGCAAATATGATATTTTTATTAAAATGCACGCGCGAGACAGTAACCACTATAAACAAGTATACCAAGATGAAATTTTAAGTGTAGCCGGTATACGTGGTATAGAATCCTTTATTTCCATAGAGGAAAAGGTGGAACGCCATATACAGTTCATTGAGCTACCTTCTTAAATTAGCTTCATATTTTCCGGATCCCAGTTTACCGGTTGTCTTTTATAATAACTTTCGTTTGCCAATAATGCGGCACCTGCGGCCCTAAGCCCAAATTTTGGGTCTTGTATTGTTTTGCCGCCCGTTCTTATACTGGTAAAAAAATTATTAAAATGGTCGTAGTGCGCCCCTTTGTAATCTTTAGGGGCTTGCCATGTTGTTTTTCCGGTCGTTAATTGTGACTTTCGGTCGTTTTCCTGTGCAGCGTATTCTTTTTGTATGTTTTTTTGCATTTCTTCCGTAAAGGATATCATGGAATACCCACCGGGAACCATATTTAGTTTAGATCTATTTACGGTAACGGAATTCTGTCCTATTTCCATTTCACCTTCGGTCCCTATTAATTTGAATCCGCCGCCGCCGCCGCTACCAGCAATAAAATTTATACGAAATGCTGCATTAAAGGGAGAATGGGTGTTGGTTTTGGGGTAATCATATAAAGTAATCGATACATCTGGTACGTTTCTGCCATCTTTCCAATATCTGAGTCCGCCCGTGGCCAAGGCCCTACTGGGTCCATTTGAGCTAATGACGTAATTAAGGGTAGAAAATGCATGAACGAACAAATCTCCAGCAACTCCCGTACCGTATTCTTTGTAATTTCTCCACCTAAAAAAACGAGTAGGTTCAAATGGTACTTTGGGGGCTTTGCCTAAAAAAGTATCAAAGTCTATAGTGTTTGGGTCTGCATCGGTAGGAATGGGGTATTGCCATGCGCCTTCCGCAGAATACCTATCATTGTACATGTCCAACATTACGATATCCCCAATGGCACCATCTTCATAAAGTTCCTTTGCTTTTTCATTTCCTAATGATGACATTCCCTGACTACCGATCTGGCATATTTTACCAGATAGCTTTTGTGCCTTTATTATTTCCTGGCCTTCATTAAAATTTTGAACCATTGGTTTTTCACAATATACATGTTTACCTGCTTTCAGGGCAGCTACGGCAATGGTTTGGTGCCAATGGTCCGGTGTTGCTATAAGTACGGCATCAATATCTTTTAATTCCAAAAGCTCCCTGTAATCCCTAGTAACAAAAAGGTGGTCGCCCCAAAGTTCCTTTGCTCGCTCCAATCTGCCGGTATATAGGTCACATACGGCAACAAGTTTAACCCCATCAACTTTTAGTGCAGATTGGGTGTCGTATATTCCTTGTATTCCAGACCCGATCAGTGCAATGTTTATATGGTCGTTTGCACTATATACCGTATTGTCATAGCTTCTTTTCAGTGCAATTATTTCATCATTGGATGCAGTTAAAATATACGGGGAAGTGCCCAATACAGCTGAAGTTATCGTGGCACGTTTTATAAAGGATCTTCTAGAATTTTTTTTAGTCATAGTTGAAATTGATATTCATTAAGCCATTGATTAAAAATAGGGTTTTTATGGATAGGAACAGTAGCTAGCGGTGATAGCCTTACCGGTAAAGCACTGTTTTTACGTATAGCAATGTTTTTAAAATTTGAACCACTTAGTTTAATTATTTGTGATTTAAATAAGACATTCTTAGTGTAGAACAACGTAATTTTGCAGTCGCTTAAAATAGAACAATGTTTAAGGATTTAATCATAGCGGCACTCTGGAGCATTTCACCATTAGGGGAGGCCAAGGTAGGTATACCTTACGGTCTGCTTAATGGAGTGAACATATATTTAGTATTGGTCGTATGTTTTTTGGCCAACGTAATGGTGTTTCCGATCATGATGTATTTTCTAAATACCATTAATAAATCATTACTGAGATGGCATTTTTATAAAAAGAACGCACTTTTTGTAGCTAGAAGGGCCAAAACCGGTTCTGGTGACCAAATTAAGAAATATGGTTTTTATGGTTTAATATTTTTTGTAATGTTGCCTATACCCGGCACCGGTGTCTATGCCGGTAGTATTGCAAGCTACTTGTTTAAAATAGAACGGAAAAAGGCCTTTTTGGCCAATACCATTGGTATTTTTCTATCCTCTGTAATTGTTTGGGTTACTACCTTGTTGACCATGAAAGGAATGGCGTAATTTTTTTTTAAGGATTTAACCATCTAATTTGTGGATAACTAAAGACGGTTTTCATTTCATTTGGCAATTTCCCCTTTTATTTTTGCCCCTTTTTAAATGCTATGGATATCCTGAAAATTGGTGATAAACTTTATAATGTAGAGCAAAATGGTTTTGACGATTTTGCCAGATATTCCTTTTCAGAAGTAGTTAGTCTAACCGAGACTCTGGCCGTTTTAAAAAATGGTGTTCGCCTAATCAATAGACCTAAACAGTCCTATATTATGGAAGATGTGGGCTACTCCGTGTCGCGTAAAAAAGGTACGCACTGGCATATTGTTTCCTTAAAGGCCATTAGAAATGCACAAATTGAAAATGAGAAAATTAAAATTTTTGATTGGTTTGCTGCCAAACAGTTTACGTTAGAGGAAAAACGAAAAATCTATGAGATGTTCCATGCTGAAAAAAGTAAGTAGGGTTTACCTTTTATAAAATGAAGAGGTAAGAATTTAAATGGGCGTACAATTATTGAAAAACCTTTATTATCTTTACAGCGTTGTGTTGTGCCTCAGACAACAATTGAGGCAATTGTGTTTATCGGTTTTGACCGGTAATACCCAATGAAAGGCTTTCCATAATGGGAGGCTTTTTTTGTTTAGGCCAGTTTATGAATAGCATAATGAATCAATGATGCGGCCAATTTAGCGGTTTGATCATCTATATCATATTTAGGGTTAAGCTCTACCACATCCAGGGCCATTAATTTTTCCGACTCTATAATTAATTTTAAACTTTTAAGGACAATGTCAGGTGAAAACCCCATGGGAGATGCTGCACTTACCCCAGGGGCATAAGCAGACGAAAAACCATCCAGATCAATGGTAGTATACAGGTAGTCCACATCTTCTATAAATTGTATCAAACGGAGTTCCACATGTTCTGCATGTGTCATACAAAAGTATTTGCGCTGAAGGTAAAAGGCCTGGTTTGCTTCGGCAAAATCATAAAGATCTTTTGTATTGGCATCTTTTCTTACCCCTAGGGCCAGATATTTAAATGGTGTACCCTGTACCCTATGCTCCATGGCCAGTTGGTAAAATGGAGTGCCTGAATTGTTACCATCCGTATTGGGTCTTAAATCAAAATGTGCATCAAAATTGATAATGCCAATGGTCTTGTTTTTTGGAAGATGCTGCAACAAGCCATGATAGTGGCCATAGGCAAGATCATGACTACCCCCTAATATAATCGGAATGGTATTGTTGTCCAAGAACATCTTTACGGTATTGGATAACTGTTTTTGTAAGTTCTCCAATTCCTGACCATTACATTCTAGGTTGCCAAAATCCAACAATTTGGTTTCTTGAGTTAGATGATTGGGCATTTTACCCAATTGTTTTCTAATAGAATCCGGACCAAATTTGGCACCAACCCTACCTTGGTTTCTGCGTACGCCTTCATCACTACTATAGCCTAATAACGCAAAGGTCTTATGAGAGTTGAATGGAAATTTGGATGTAATGTTGGAGAGTTCCACTTTTTCATTCAAGTATAATTGATGGCCAGACGACCTGCCTATCCAGTTTTCTTTTTTTGGAAGTTTATAGTTTGACATATTTTCCTGAATAATTTAAATCAGTTTTACGAACTATAAAATCTCGACTGTGCCAAAGTTTTTGGCACAGGGGGGAACGAGAAGATTTTAATCATATACTACTATAACGTAAATGTAGTAAAAATCTTACATTTTTATCATTGTTTGTGATTTATGTATTTGTAATTATTTGTTTTTTAGAGCATTAAAAAACCTAAAATTTAAAATAAATTTTCTAAGAGTTCCTTATGTACCAAGTTAGGCAAAGTTATTTTAAGCGTAGGGGTTCGTGCCATTTCTCGTTGTATGGCAAAAATAGCCTCATCGTTTCTGGCCCAACTGCGCCTTGATATTCCATTGTTGACATCAAAGAACAACATATTGTTTAGTTTACGTTCCGCATCGGCCGAGCCGTCTAGTACCAATCCAAAACCACCGTTCATAACTTCTCCCCAGCCAACGCCACCTCCATTGTGAATAGAGACCCATGTAGCACCTCTAAAACTATCTCCTATTACGTTGTGGATAGACATGTCCGCGGTAAACCTACTACCATCATAAATATTACTGGTTTCCCTATATGGCGAATCAGTACCGCTTACATCATGATGATCCCTTCCTAAAATTACGGGTGCGGACAACTCCCCATTTGCAATGGCAGTATTAAATGCCAATGCAATTTTGGCCCTTCCTTCGGCATCAGCATAAAGTATACGTGCTTGGGAACCAACTACTAGTTGATTTTGTTCTGCTTCCTGTATCCATTTAATATTGTCCTGTAGTTGTTGTTGGATTTCCTTTGGAGCCGTTTCCTTAATTTCTTGCATAACATTTAAAGCAATGGCATCGGTCTTTTGAAGATCGTGCAAATTTCCAGAGGCACAGACCCACCGGAACGGACCAAAACCATAATCAAAGCACATAGGGCCAAGAATATCCTGAACGTATGATGGATATTTGAAATCAATCTTGTTTTCTGCCATTACATTGGCACCTGCGCGTGATGCTTCCAATAGAAATGCATTGCCATAATCAAAGAAATATGTGCCCTTTGCTGCATGAAGGTTTATAGCGTCCGCATGTCTGCGCAAGGATTGCCGTACTTTTTCCTTGAAAACTTGGGGGTTTGTGCCCATCATGTCGTTTGCTTCCGCAAACGTTAGTCCAACGGGGTAATACCCGCCTGCCCAAGGATTGTGTAGCGATGTTTGATCAGATCCTAGATGAACGTACATGTTTTCCGAGTAAAAGCGTTCCCATACCTCTACTACATTCCCAATATATGCCAAGGATACCACTTCCTTTTGCTGGACCGCCTTATGAGTGCGGTTTACAAGAATGTCCAAATCATCAATTAGCTCATCTACCCAACCTTGCTCGTATCTTTTAGTGGCTGCTGCCGGATTCACTTCTGCGCAAATGGTAATGCATCCGGCTATGTTGCCCGCTTTTGGTTGTGCACCGCTCATACCCCCTAATCCAGCGGTAAGAAATATTTTTCCTTTTGGAGATTCATCGGCCTTTAATACTTTTCTAAATGCATTCATGACCGTAATTGCCGTGCCATGGACAATTCCCTGCGGACCAATATACATAAAGGAACCCGCTGTCATTTGTCCGTATTGTGTTACGCCCAATGCATTGAACTTTTCCCAATCATCTGGTTGGGAATAATTGGGAACCATCATACCATTTGTAACTACTACCCTTGGTGCATCCTTGGATGAAGGAAATAGGCCCATTGGGTGACCGGAATACATGTGCAAGGTTTGTTCATTGGTCATTTCTGACAGGTATTGCATGGTCAGTAGGTATTGCGCCCAATTTTGAAAAACGGCTCCATTGCCCCCGTAGGTAATCAGTTCTTGGGGATGTTGTGCCACGGCGGGGTCCAGATTATTCTGTATCATCAGCATTATGGCCGCTGCTTGTGCTGTTTTAGCGGGATATTCTTCTATAGAACGCGCATACATCTTATAGTCAGGTTGAAAACGGTACATATAAATACGGCCATATGTTTTAAGTTCTTTGGCAAATTCCGGCGCCAAAGTAGGATGCCATTTGGACGGAAAATAACGGAGTGCATTTCTGATCGCCAATCGTTTTTCTTCAACCGTTAAAATATCCTTGCGTTTGGGCGGATGGCTGAGATGCAATGAACGCTCCTTTTTTGCAGGGAGATCATTAGGTATGCCCATTTGTATGTGTTCTCTAAAATCCATTCCTTATATTTTGTTCCACGTATGTAATAAAACGTGCAGTATTAAATGATAAAATTGCTAATATGTACTAGTTTATAATAGCTGTAGGCTAATTATGTTTGTCATAAACCAGCGAACCGTTTTTCCAAACCATGCAGGGTTTTAAATTGCCTTGGTTATATAAAATATCTTGATAATTACTTGTATGGAATACAGCTAAATCTGCCAAACCACCTTCTTTTAATATACCTCTATCGGTAAGGTTTAAAGCTGCTGCGGCTCTAAAAGTAATACCGGCAAGAACTTCTGTATTGGTCAGTTTTTCAAAAGTTCCTAAAATACTGGCCTGGGTAAGTAAATCGCCCATGGGAGCAGAACCAGGATTATGGTCGCTTGCAATGGCCAAAGCACCACCGGCATCAAGAATTTTTCGTGCAGGGGCAAAAGCGCACCCTAAACCTATTGAAGCTCCTGGTAATGCGGTAGCTATAGTAGTACTGTTAGCAAGAAGGTGTACTTCTTTATCTGTACTTGCTTCTAAGTGGTCTGCACTTATTGCATGGAAATCTATGGCGACCTTGCTTCCGCTTGTGGTAAACTGGTCCGCATGTACGGTAATATGAAAACCCATCTGCTTTGCAGTTTCAAAATAGGGTTGTACCTGTACTGGGCTAAAGGCACTTTGCTCAATAAAGGCATCAATACGATTGGCGAGTTGTTCTTTTAGAAGTATTGGAAAAAGTTTCTTGCTCATCTCATTAAGATATTCTACTTCCGTACCCTTAAAATCCTTGGGTAACATATGTGCTGCTAAGCATGTAGGTACCAAATCTGCCAATGCTTCAATATTAGCGATTTTAATAGCCCTTAACATTTTTAATTCCTCATTGACCGTTAGACCATAACCACTTTTAACTTCAATGGTAGTCGTACCATTTTTTAAATGACGGTTGGCCAATTTTATGGTACTCTTTACCAATTGTTCTTGGGTGGATTTTCTTGTTTGGGTTACAGTGTCCCAAATACCCCCGCCAGATTTTGCAATCTCTAGATATGAACTGCCTGCATTGCGCATAGCATAGTCATTGGCGCGCGAACCCCCAAAACAAATGTGGGTATGGCAATCTATAAAACCTGGTACACATACATGGTTACCTTTTAAATGGTGAATATGGGCATGGGTATATATTGCCTTAAGCGATTCAAAAGTTCCGATCGCTATAATATGTTCGTTTTTTAAAACAATGCCACCATCTGCAATGATGGACAATTGACTATCGTTTAATGCACCTTTCAACGGTAGTCCCGTCATTGGTATAATTTGTTTAAAGGGACCTATCAGTGTTATTTTTTCCATAGCATCAATATACTTCGAATTCATTTGAATATTTGGTCGTTAATGAAATGCCATGTTCTTTTTGAACACGTTCCACTACTTTTAATATGGTTTTGTTACGGATCATTTGAATGCCTTTTTCAATGTCATTGGCAAAAACACGGTCCTTACAGGCAAATGGGACTTGATCACGTACAGCATTGTGCACTTCGTCAAGAAATATTCCAGATTTTAAAGGTTTTCTAAATTCAAAGGCTTGTGCCGCGGTGAGTAATTCAATGGCGAGAATTTTCTCTACATTACCAAGTACCTGTAATGCCTTTCTACCACCAATGGAACCCATGCTCACATGATCTTCTTGGCCCAATGATGTAGGTATGCTGTCTGCACTGGATGGAAAGCACAATCCTTTATTCTCACTTGCTAGTGCTGCTGTGGTATACTGCAAAATCATGTAACCGGAATTTATACCCGTATCTTTCATTAGTAATTTAGGTACTCCAGGGCTGTTACCTTCCAAAGCTAAATAAATGCGCCTATCTGAAATATTGCCAATTTCAGATACAGCTAGGCAGGCATAGTCCAAGGCCATTGCCAAGGGCTGGCCGTGAAAATTACCTCCGCTTATGGTCAGTTCCTTATTTATAATGACCGGGTTGTCCGTAACGGAATTCAATTCAACTTCTACCAGTTCCTTTAAGTGCAGCCATGTGTTACGTGATGCACCATGTACTTGGGGAATACACCTAATGGAGTAGGGGTCCTGTACTTTTTCACAATCAATATGATCTTCCATGATTTCAGAACCTTTCAATAATTTTTTTACCCTTTTGGCAACATGGATATTTCCTTTAAACGGACGAAGGGCATGAAGCTCGTTGTAAAAGGGTTTAACCGAACCTTGGAGGCCTTCTATCATCATGGCTCCAATTATATCGGCCTGCGCGAGCAAGGCATGAAATTTTGCCACAACCTTAACGGCGTGCGCCGCTATAAATTGGGTACCGTTAATTAACGCCAATCCTTCTTTTGGACCTAGGGCAATAGGTTTTAACCCGGTTTTTTTGAACAAGATTTCAGAGGTAATGATTTCATTGTTATAGGAAACTTTACCTAACCCAATTAAAGGTAGAAACAAATGGGACAAAGGCGCTAAATCTCCCGATGCCCCAACAGAACCTTGGGACGGTACAACCGGTATGGCATTGTTTTCTATATGCCAAATAATTCGCTCCAAGGTGTTCAATGCTATACCGGAATATCCTTTGGCCAACGACTGTGCTTTTAAGATGAGCATAAGTTTTGCGATGTCTTTATCAATAGGCTTGCCTACCCCAACACTATGGCTTTGAAGAATGTTGGATTGTAATACACTGGTTTCAGATTTGGATATTTTAGTGGTACACAATGGTCCAAAACCGGTATTGATGCCATAGACTGGATGTCCTTTGTCTACAATTTGCTGAACGATGTTCCAGCTTTTGCTGATTTTTTTGACAGCTTCATCCGTAATGATCAATGAGGTGTTTCCTTTGGCAATGGATAAAGCCTTTCCTACGGTCAACCAATCTTCTCCCAATTTAAATATCTGTTCGCTCATAGTTTTGACGTCTCAAGATTTAATTTAAAATTAATACCTATTTTTAATAATCGGTAATATCAATTTTATCATCAATTCATTACTATGGGTAATCAAATAGAGCTACGTCATCTCACATATTTTCTGGCGGTAGCACAAGAGTTACATTTTAGAAAAGCGGCGGAAAAATTGTTTATTTCCCAGCCGGGATTAAGTAGGCAGATCAAGCAAATGGAGGAAATATTAGAGACCCAACTCTTTGAGCGTAACAAGAAAAAAGTTTCCTTGACCCCTGCCGGGCATTACTTAAAGAAGGAGGTTACCTATATATTTAATCACTTGGAAAAAGTTGAACGTCAATTAAAATTAGTTGGCGATGGCAATAGTGGCGAGCTGCGAATAGGTTTTTTAGGTTCTGCCATGCAAGAGGTCATACCCAAACTATTACTAAAGATCAAAGAGGTCTATCCAAATGTAAAATCATCATTGGAAGAGCTGACCAATACGGCACAAGTAGATGCCGTGCTCAACGATCGGCTTGATATGGGTTTTGTGCGCCTATCTCGTGTACCGAATACCTTGAGGATGGAAACGGTGTTCAAGGATACTTTTTCTTTAGTATTGCCTGAACGTTATCCAATGATTACAAGGGAATTTGAAGGTATGCACCAATTTAGCAATGATGAGTTTATACTTTTTAGTCAAGCGTATAGCCCTTTATATTATGACACCATCATGAGTATTTGTCAAGATGCAGGTTTTATACCTAAAGTTTCGCATAAATCCGTTCATGCGCATACCATTTTTAAGTTGGTGGAAAATCATATGGGAATTGCCATTGTACCTACTGCGCTACAAAACGGTTTTCAAATGCGGGTAAAGTTCATTGAGTTAAAGAATATACCCCAACGTGCAGAGTTGTCCGTTATCTGGAAAAAGGAACATACAAATCCTGTTTTAAAAAACTGTATGGAATTATTGATCGGTAAATAGGCGTTGTGAGCGTCAAGGCTGCTCATTTTAATATTTGTCTAACAGTTGGTTTATTGCCTATGCCTTAATTTTACCTATAAATTATAACAATGATATTTGATCTAATAAAAAAAAGACGTTCTATTTTTCCAGTACAATATAATAATACACCAATTGCAAAGGCAGATATTGAAAAGGTGCTGGAGTCCGCCAATTGGGCCCCTAACCATAAGTGCACGGAACCATGGCGATTTAAGGTCATTCAGGGAGAGGCAAAAGCACGTTTGGGGACATTTATGTCAAAGAAATACCAAGAATTGGACCCCAAGCCAAAAGCAATGAAAATAAAAAAGTTGCAGGAAAATCCACAAAGTGCCAGTGCCATAATCGCCATTTGTATGCAAAGGGACCTAAAAGAGTCCTTGCCAGAATGGGAGGAGGTTGCTGCAGTAGCCATGGCCGTACAGAATATGTGGTTACTATGTACAGAAATGGGTATTGGCTCTTATTGGTCTTCACCGGGACTCATAAAATACATGGATGAGTTTTTTACCTTGAACGAAGGCGAAAAATGTTTAGGCTTTTTCTATATGGGCAATTTTGATGGAGAATTACCAGAAGGAAAACGTAATTCCATTACCTTAAAAACCAAATGGATCGATCATTGATATTAATTGAAATACGGAAACAAGGCCTCTTTATGCTCCCAAGCCCGTGATATAAATAGGCCCAAGTAGACTATGGCAACCAGAAACTTTATAAAGGTACCGGTCAAAAAACCTAAAAATGAACCAAAGGCCGCTTTCGTAGCGGTTTTTTTATCCGCCTTGTTCAGTAATTCGCCTACTAGTGCCCCAATAAATGGCCATATAATAATACCAAAGGGTCCCAGTATTGGAAATATAAGGGCTACCACCAGGCCTATAGTGGTGCCGATTACCCCCGCTTTAGTACCTCCAAATTTTTTGGTACCCATGGCAGGGATGATATAATCCAGCGCAAAAACAAGTAATGCAATGACCAAGGTTATACCTAAAAATGTCCAGTTCATGGAAATTGCTTTGGTCATATAAAGCAGTAACAAACCAATCCAACTAATTGGTGGGCCCGGTAAAACGGGTAAAAAACTGCCAAGGATACCTATAAGCATAAAGATAAACCCCAGAACTAATAAAACTATATCCATTTAAATTCTATTCATTGTTATCCATAAGACTAAGATAAGTCTCAATTGTTACATGGAGTTTCTACTATATTCAATTTTTTTAACTAAAACATTAGTTTAAACTAAAACTTTAGTTATATTTGAAAAACAAACTAAAACTTTAGTTGAATGAAACAGTTGACAAAAGCAGAAGAAGAGGTGATGCAAATCTTATGGCAATTGGGAAAAGGTAACGTAGCTTCCATTATAGAAAAATTACCGGAACCCAAGCCCGCTTATAATACAATTTCTACCATTGTGCGTATTTTGGAAAGCAAGGGTTTTGTAGACCATGAACAAGCAGGTAGGGGGCATATCTATTTTCCCTTGGTCAAGAAAACGGACTATAGCAACCAATCTATTACCCAATTGGTAGATAATTATTTTCAAGGTTCCTTTAAGAGTATGGTGTCTTTCTTCATGAAGAAGAATGATATGAGCCTAACAGAACTGGAAGCTGTTATGAAGGAGATTAAAAAAACGGAAGATGCCATTAACGAAAAGTCCAAATAATTACTAAAACAACCATCATATGTTACAATTTGTTCTAGAATGTATTGCTTTTCAATTACTGTTTTTGGTGATTTATGACTTCTTTCTAAAGCGGGAGACCTTTTTTCAATGGAACCGGGTATACCTTTTGGCAACATTTATACTTTCCTTGGTATTACCGTGGGTGAAAATAGAGGCATTTAAGCAACAGATGCCACAAAACCTTGTTATGTATCCAGAACTATGGTGGAACTTTCAAAAACCGGAAATAACGGCTACCGCTATAGACGAGCCATTTTTTAATATTACCTGGCAAGAGGGCCTTTTATATGGAGGAATGTTGGTAGCTTTTGTGTTGTTTCTGCTGAAATTAGGGCAACTGCATCTCTTGAAAAAACATGGTAAAAAGATAAAATATCCGGAGTTCACTCAAATTATCATTAGTAATAGTACCATGGCTTTTTCATTTTTCAAATCCATTTTTTTGGGCGATAAGGTAGTGGCCAAAAAACATGATACCATTATTGCACATGAATTGGTCCATATAAGACAAGGCCATACGTGGGATCTTTTATTTTTTGAAATCATGCGAATCATTGCATGGTTTAATCCTTTGGTTTACGTATACCAAAACAGAACGGCAGAGCTTCACGAATTTATTGCCGATGCCCAAGTTAGTAAAGAGCAACAGCCCGCTCATTACCAACAGTTGCTGGCTCAGGTATTTGAAACGGAACATATATCATTCATCAATCAATTTTTTACAAAATCATTAATCAAAAAACGAATAGTCATGTTACAAAAATCAAAATCAAAAAAAGTCTGGCAGTTGAAGTATTTATTATTGGTACCTATGGTCATGGGGATGTTATTTTATACATCTTGTGAATTAGATGCTACGTTGTCTGAAAAGAATGATATCACATTAAATGATCAAGAATTAATCGATAAAGTATCTTCAGAATTAACAAACCTATCTATAGAGAGTTCTAATGTTTTTTCTTCCGGATTAATGCAAAAATATTATGAAGAAGATGAAATATTAACCAAAGAGGAATTTTTTAAAGTAAACCTTTTTATTAATAAAATGCTTACAGAGTCAAATTTACAAACTCAAGAAAATTCCTCTACAGCTGTTGATATGGGTTTAGGAAATCCTACAACCGAAAAGTATCTTGTTTATGTTGCTAAAATAAAAGCTTTTAAATTGTTAGATCCTAATTTAAAAGCTTCGGTATCGGCGTTTAAAAAGAATATACGACTTATTTCAAAAGAAGATAAAAATCTAGGTCCCGGTGAATTTATTACAGTCCGTAATGTTTCTAAATTGACTTCTGTGGAATTAATGAAAATCAATGGCATGTTAGAAAGTCTGGAAGAGGCTTCGCAAAAAAACCTCAGTATATTTTTACAAGATAATACCTATATATTTCAAATTTTCAAAAAGACTTATGTGGTTGACTTTAATGTTTTAGTAGAGGATGTTGAACTTGTTGAGAACAAGGAAGTTCCGTTTGCAATTGCTGACCAAGTCCCAATTTTTCCAGGATGTGAAAATGCTTCGGATAAGCGAAGCTGTTTTAATGATAAAATTCAACTTCATATCAGTAAAAATTTCAGGTATCCAATTGAAGCTCAAGAGGCAGGTTTACAGGGCAGGGTAAGTGTTATGTTCATGATTACTAAAGAGGGGGCAATAGAAAATATTCGTTTAAGGGGTCCCGATAAATTATTGGAAGATGAGGTAGAGCGTATTATAAAACGATTACCTAATATGACCCCCGGTAAGCATCAAGGAAATGCGGTAAATGTTCCTTTTTCTATTCCTGTTACTTTTAAATTAAAGTAGGTGAAAGTCGTAGCATTGCTAATTGTTGGTATACATATGGTAGTTGCCGGTGCCCAAACGCCGATAAATGCCACTGCAGATAGTCTGTATATGTTAGGTGATTACACCAAAGCCATTAACGAATATGCCAAATTAGAAGGCGGTGTTGCGGGGCTTCAAATTGCAAGAAGCTACAATGCAATTGGTAATTATGAAAAAGCTATTATTCAATATGAAAGTCTTACTTCAGCAAATTCAACCAACCAGTTGGCCCTGTTTGAACTTGGTAAGCTTCTTCTAAAAACAAATGAGCATACCAAAGCTACAAAGGTCTTTATGCAACTTGTTGGCCTTAATGCGGTAAATCCAGAATATCAATATTACCTAGGTGAAGCTAAAAGAAAGGATGATAATGTAGCTGCGAGTATTAAGCATTATAAAAAAGCAATTGCTATAGATGAAACTCATTTAAGAAGTCTATTTCAACTTGCCAAATATTATACCGTCAAGCAAGAGCGGGACAAAGCGCTTGATTACATTGAAAGGGGTTTGGATCTTTATGCAAACGATGTGTCTTTGATTAATCTTAAAGCTTTGGTATTATATAATGACTATCAGTATAAAAACGCTATACCTTGGTTTGAGAACGTTTTGGAGCTGGGGGAAACCAAGGATTACGTGTATGAAAAGTTGGCCGATAGTTATTATCATAATTGGGAATTTACAAAGGCCAAAGACACCTATAAAATTTTATTAGGTCGCGATGATAAAAATTCCCAAACCTATTTTGGATTGGCAAAGGTCTATGAAAAGGAGAAAAAACTAGACAGTGCAAAGTTGTTCATTAATAGGGCAATGGATGTTCAAAAACCAATTTTTGCACAAGGATATAGTGCATTAGCTGAAATTGCAAGACAACAAGATGATATTAATGAAGCCTTTTTCTATTATGAAATGGCTTATAAAGAAAATTCTCAAGATGCCCGTATTTTCTATAACGTATGTACTACATACGATAATTCTGGAACAGAACCTGAAAAGAAATTGGCCTACTATGAAAAATTCTTAAAGGAGTTTCCAAACGAACACCCCTTTTATTATGAAACTGTAAAAAAACTTATCAAGGAACTAAAGGAACAAATCCATTTTTCCAAAGATTAAACTCCCTAAAAAATCGTAATTTCCCCTTTAGAATAGGAGTGATGAAACGATATTTGCCCTTCTTGATAATTACTTTTTTAAGTTCTTGCACCTTCTTTGAATCCAAAGAAAAGAGAACCCAAGAGCTTATTAATGAAGAATTGGGACAAATAGACTGGAACACGGTAGATTCCTATCCTTTTTTCTATACCTGTGACGAATCTGCTTCCAAAGCAGAACAAAAAATATGCTTTGAGGAAACATTGATTTCCCATTTTCAGGAAACCTTAAATGATTTTGAATTTACCTTGACCGACGCGGAAAGTGAAACGGTAAATGTAATTTTCGTAATAGATACCTTGGGTGAAATTAAAGTTGTTGATATTGAAAAAGATGCATCTGTACTGGATCAAATGCCAGAATTTGATGGTATTATTACGCAAAGCTTAAAGAATCTTCCTAAACTTGCACCCGCTTTAAAACAAGCAAAACCGGTAAATTCCAAATACCGTATTCCGGTACAATTAAATACAAATTAAGCATTTTGGCTAACGAAAAAATAATATTGGGAATTGACCCGGGAACAACGATAATGGGTTTTGGACTCATAAAAGTTGTAAATAAAAAAATGGAGTTTCTTCAAATGAACGAACTGCTGCTTCAAAAGTACAATGACCCCTATACCAAACTTAAGCTTATTTTTGAACGTACCATTGAGCTAATAGACACCTATCACCCAGATGAAATTGCTATAGAGGCGCCCTTCTTTGGCAAGAACGTACAATCTATGCTGAAATTGGGCCGTGCACAAGGTGTAGCCATGGCTGCAGGTCTTTCACGTCAAATACCTATTACGGAATATCTTCCTAAAAAGATTAAAATGGCCATAACCGGTAACGGAAACGCCAGTAAGGAACAGGTCGCTAAAATGTTACAAAGCATGTTAAACCTGAAATCTCTTCCCAAAAACCTGGATAGTACAGATGGACTGGCCGCTGCAGTATGCCATTTTTATAATGAAGGCCGGGTTGAGATCGGTAAAAGTTATACCGGTTGGGATGCTTTTGTAAAGCAGAATGAGAAAAGGGTGAAAAGAAATTGACAATTAGCAATAAACACTAATTAATTAGCAATGAATAATGAAAACCCTCTTTTAAGTAAATCTTATGATTTCGCTTTACAAATTATTAAACTAAATCAGAAGCTAGTGAATAATAAGGAATATGTTTTATCTAAACAACTTTTAAGAGCTGGAACATCCATAGGTGCAAATATTGCTGAGGCTAATGGAGCAATTTCAAAAAAAGATTTTTCTGCGAAAATTTCAATTGCCTATAAAGAAAGTTTAGAAACCAAATATTGGCTAAATCTTTTAAGAGATTCAGAATATATTGAATTAACAATCGCGAACAGATTACTTGAAAGAGCAGATGAACTTTCCAAAATAATGTTTGCTATACTTAAATCAACAAGGATTAAAAAACCAGAGTAATTGTTAACTGTTTATTGCTAATTGTTAATTGATCATATGAGCGGAATCTACATTCACATTCCATTTTGTAAGCAAGCGTGCCACTATTGTGATTTTCATTTTTCTACCTCAATGGGAAAAAAGGAGGCAATGGTAAAAGCATTAGCTAAGGAAGTGGAAATGCGAAAAAATGAGTTCTTGGCTGAAACGGTAGAGACTATTTATTTTGGAGGAGGTACCCCATCCGTTCTACAGACCGATGAAATAGAGCATATATTGAATGCGGTGCGTACGAATTATAATGTTATAGATAATCCTGAAATTACCTTAGAAGCCAATCCCGATGATTTATCCGAAGAAAAAATTTTACAATTGGCAGCAAGTTCAATAAACCGGTTAAGTATAGGGATTCAATCGTTTTTCGAGGAAGATTTAAAATTGATGAATAGGGCACATAGTGCCAATGAGGCGGAGAAATGTCTAAAATTAGCAACCGAGTATTTCGATAATATTTCAATCGATTTAATTTACGGTATGCCCAATATGAACGTCGTACGTTGGAAAAAAAATATAGATAAAGCACTCCATTATGATATTCCGCATATATCTAGTTACGCGTTGACGGTAGAACCTAAAACTGCACTTGCCAAATTTGTTGACCAAGGCCTGGTAACACCCGCAAGTGATGAAGAAACTCAAGAACATTTTAATCTTTTGAACGAAACGCTTGTAGAGGCTGGCTATGATTGCTATGAAATTTCCAATTTTGGTAAACCGGGGTATTACTCAAAGAATAATTCGGCCTATTGGCAGCAGAAAAAATATATTGGCATTGGTCCGTCCGCACATTCATTTGATGGTGTACGCAGGGGGTGGAACATTAATAATAACCCTAAGTATATTAAAGCGATCAACACCGGTATTTTGCCTATAGAAATAGAAGTCCTTTCTACCACTGATAAATACAATGAGTATATCATGACCGGACTACGAACCATTTGGGGGGTATCGCTACATAGAATTGCAACTGAATTTGGAGAAAAATATAAAGAATATGCGTTATTACAAGCGGAGAAATATATAGCGGAGCACTTGCTGTTTTTTGACGGAGAAGTCTTAAAAACTACTAAAAAGGGTATGTTTTTGGCAGACGGTATTGCATCGCACCTGTTTATGGTCAATTTAAAATAGGTTGTTCTTACCCTAAATTCCATTATATAGATAAAAACCGATTAGAAAATCTTCCCATAAACCATTTGGTGAATATAAGATTTTCAAATTAGGGCCATCTTCAGCCTTTGTTATCGGAAACAGGTTAAAATGTTGTAATTTTCTGCATTGAATCAACCAGCTATAATCAACGATCACCGGTCCATTTGAAAATGAAAGCAATAATTCATCATAACCACAAGGAATACCAAATTGACCTTTCTGAACCGTTAGATATCTCCATTGCAATATCCGGCAATGATAAGAACGTAAATGCCTGGTATGTAGGACCTCCAAAAATAGCACCACATGTTGATGGCAACTTTGTAGGGGCCATAGCAAGTGGGTCTTCTACTAATTTTTTTGACATTAATTTTAATCCGCATGCCCATGGTACCCATACGGAATGCATAGGTCATATTTCCAAGGAACACCAGTCTATAAATCAGCAGGTACATCAATTCTTTCATTTTGCAGAATTGATTACGATTACACCGCAAGAAAAAAATGGGGATTTGGTCATCACTAGACAACAAGTAGTAGAGTCCATGAATGCCAACCGGCCCCAAGCGTTGATCATACGTACATTACCCAATAGTAGTGACAAGCTATACCGAAAATACTCACATACCAATCCACCTTATATCTTAGAGGATGCCATGGAATATATACGGGATTCAGGAGTGGAACATCTATTAATAGACCTACCTTCTGTAGATAAGGAAAAAGATGATGGAAATCTTTTGGCACACAAAGCTTTTTGGAATTATAACGGGAAAACACGATTGAGGGCAACCATAACGGAGTTTGTCTATGTAGAAGATGCCATTAAGGATGGTCCCTACTTTTTAAACCTTCAAATAGCCCCTTTTGAAAATGACGCAAGTCCCAGTAGACCGGTAATGTATAAAATTTTATAATTATGAAAAACCTATTAAAACTTGAAGAAGTAACACTTATGGTACTGGGCATATTTATGTTTGGTCTGTTAGGGTATTCATGGTGGTGGCTGCCGGCCTTGATCTTGGTTCCGGATGTTTCTATGGTTGGTTATCTCTTTGGTTCCAAAGTAGGGGCGGTATGTTATAATATTGCGCACCATAGGGGCGTAGCGGTACTTTTATATTTTGTAGGTATCTATTTTATGTTGCCCATTGTGCAATTAATAGGTACAATTCTTTTCATCCATACGGCCATGGACCGTATCTTTGGGTACGGACTTAAATATGAAAAAGGATTTAAGTTTACCCACTTGGGTGAAATAGGAAACACAAATGGATAATATATTCGATACATTTTTAGGTTTAATATTAGGAGCCATTGGTACGTATTGGGTCTTTACCTTTTTTAAGGGAAAGAAATCCAAGGAGATTACAACGCATCAATCTACGGTATTGTTGGAAAAAATGAAAAGTGTATGTAAGCTCATTTCCATTGAAGGTGATTTTGCGGAAATCTATAAGTATGAAAATGTAAAGGATTTCATGAGCTTGGTCAGTAGTAAGAAAAAGGCCTTGGTCGTCATTAAGGCTAAGGCACATATAGGGTATGATTTGAATAAATTAATGATGCACGCAGACGAAGAAAAAAAGTTGATCGTTTTGGATAATTTTCCGCAACCAGAAGTGTTGAGCATTGAGCCTGAACTGGAATTTTATGATATTAAAAGCGGGTTTTTCAATTTTTTTGTACCGGAAGATTTGACCAGGTTGAACGCTGAGGCCAAAACCCATATCCGCGAGAAAATCCCAGAAAGTGGACTTATGGAGAGTGCACGTAAAGAGGCACTGCAAACAGTACTGATCATGGAAAAAATTGTAGAGACCATAGGGTGGAAATTAGATTATACCGCACTAAAGATTCCACAACGGCAAATAGAAAAGTTAGAGCAGTAACCATAACCTATTATTATTTAAAAATGAAAAACATAATTTGTATTCTTGCAATAACCTTAATGACCAATTTTAGTTTTGGTCAAAATGAAAATGAAATGACAACTTTTGATTCCAACTTTACGCACACGGTATTTTTCTGGCTGAAAAATCCGGACAATGCCGCTGACCGCACTGCATTTGAAACTTCTTTAAAGAAATTTTTGGACAACTCCGGTTATGCCAAGACCAAATTTATTGGTACTCCTCCAAAAGCAAGTAGAGATGTTGTAGATGGTTCCTTTACCTATTCCTTAATTGTAACTTTTGAATCTGATGAGGCTCAGCAAGCTTACCAGGATGAAGCACCTCATAAATTGTTCATAGAGGAATCTAGCGACCTGTGGTCCAAGGTAATCGTTTACGATTCTAAGGGTATTTAAAATTAATTTGTGGTGGTTTTTAGAAATGCAGTTGATACAGATGCAAGGGCTATCGCAAATTTACATGCCTTAAGTTGGCAAAAACACTATAGGCAATCTTTTAGTGCGCATTTTTTAGATGTTGAGGTTTTTGACGAACGAATAAGGGTTTGGCAGAAAAGGTTTCAAAATCCTAAAAATACACAGCATATTCTTTTGGCAGTAGAAAAGGACCGTCTATTGGGGTTTATTTGTTCCTATTTTGATGAACACCCAGTGTACGGCACGTACTTGGATAATTTGCATGTAAACAGTCAAGAAAAAGGCAAGGGCATTGGCACACAATTAATGTGCAAACTAGCAGAAGAAATCCTGATCGGAAAATATAGTCATGGATTTTATCTTTGGGTATTGACCACGAACAAACCGGCAATATCATTTTATGAACGATTAGGAGGTAAGGCAATGGATACCGTCAAGGCAGATGATATAGGAGATACTATCTTTTACAAGACAAGATATGTTTGGAGCAATATGCAGGATTTCTTGAATTTAGCAAGGTCAAAAACAACGACTAACTAGACGTATTGATCCATTTTGTTTAATGGAATAAAAGTTAGGATTATATAAAAGGTTTAAGGAAAGAAGTACAACGTACATGGTACAATGTATCTTTCACTAAGCACAATAAGCATTCTTTACTGGGTACTAAATACTAACCTTTATATACTAAATTGCAATGAACATTGAAGAATTTAGGGAGTACTGCTTAGCTAAAAAAGGAGTAACTGAGGGCTTTCCGTTTGATGAAAAAACTTTGGTATTTAAAGTAATGGGCAAAATGTTCGCAGTATGTGGTCTTGAGCGCATACCCTCACAGGTTAATCTCAAGTGCGACCCAGATAGGGCCATTGAACTTCGTGAGACACATGACGGTATTATTGAAGCTTGGCACATGAGTAAAAAGCATTGGAACACTGTGTATTTGGAAAGCTTGCCGCCAAATTTTATTAAGGAACTTATTGATGATTCCTATCACTTGGTAGTCTCCAAGTTTACCAAGAAGTTAAAGGCTGCTTTAGATGCACTTTAAAAAATCTTGAATATTTCATTTGTAAAGCCCATTTACTCACTCAAATGGGGTGTTCGCTCATTGTTGTTTTTATACGTTAATTAAATTTTAGTACTTGATAGTGCAAGTAAAATGCACTATTTATGAAAAACCATAGATTACCTCAAGAAGTTAACGCTGGCTCAATGGCGGATATCGCATTTTTATTGTTGATATTTTTTTTGGTCACCACTACCATAGATAATGATGAAGGCTTAAATCGATTAATGCCTCCGGAAAATGAGGATATTATAGATATTAAGCAGCGGAACATTTTTAAAATCGTCATTAATGACAATGATCAAATATTGGCAGAAGACGATATAATTGACCTTGAAAATCTTAAAGGCCAAGTAATCTCTTTTATTGATAATGGAGGGTTATCTGCAGATCATGATGATTTTTGTACGTATTGTAAAGGAGACCGCTTGGAGGATTCTTCGGAAAACCCTTCAAAGGCAATTATATCCATCAAGTCATCAAGAAATACTAGTTATCCTGTTTATGTAGCCGTCCAAAATGAGGTTGTTGCGGCATACAACCATTTAAGAAATAGGGAAAGTTTAAGAATGTTCGGCATTTCTTTCGAAGCAATACATAGAGAATATTTCAGCGAGGAAATAAAAAACGATAAGAAAGAAATACTAAAGGACCGTCTTGAAATCATCAGGGAACTCTTTCCCCAAAAAATTCTAGAACCAGAATCCATAAATAATTAAGATTATGATCAAATTTAAAAAAAACATAAACAGAACGCTTCCGCCCGTGTCCACGGCATCCTTACCTGATATTGTTTTTATTCTGCTATTTTTCTTTATGACGGTAACCGTAATGAAAAACCAAAACCTTTTGGTAGCCAATACATTGCCAAAAGCTACCGAATCTGAAAAGTTACATAAGAAGGATCGTGTCATAGAAATATATGTAGGTAAGCCTACCAATGATGGGAACAATAGTTTAGGGAGTGAACCAAGGATTCAAATGGAGGACAGATTTATTTCCTTAAATGAGGTTGAGGATTATGCCCTACAGGCATTGGTGAAAATGCCAGAACATTTAAGGGGTGTGGCAACAGTTTCCCTTAAGGCCGATGTGGGTGTTAAAATGGGTATTATAGAGGATATAAAGAAAAAACTAAGGTCTATAAATCTGTTTAAAATAAATTATACGACTTATCAAGGAAATGTATTTGATAATTTGGATCATAGTCAATAAACCAATTGTCACTACATTTTTACATTGAATATTTTATTTGTTTCTAATTCCTATTATAGCTTTATATGAGTTGTAAAAGAGCTACTGCTATCAATTTCTAAGAGTATCTTTGCATACATAAAACGTTAGTGGCATAATGAAGAATTTATTGGAGTTATATACCCAGAGAGTAGCGGATTTTGAAAAACAGGTGGCGGCATACAACCAAAAACTACAGGGTTTAAGTACATTGCGGTTGTTGGTTTTTCTTTTTACCGCAGTAGCAGTTTATTTTGCCAGTGTAAACGCTAAATATGTCATTGGAACATTATTGATTGGCATTCCCTTGTTTTTGTACCTCGTTACCAAACATGCCAATGTTAAAAGCATGAAAGCAAAGGCCCAGGAGCTCGTTGACATTAACCTTCTGGAACTTCAGGTCTTGGAACGTAATTATACCAAACTTTCTACGGGTGCAGAGTTTAAACAAAGTGCACATTTTTATAGCCAAGATATTGACCTTTTTGGAGAAGGTTCATTTTACCAGATCAGCAATAGAACCAAACTTTTGGAAGGGAGCAAAAAGCTTGCGGACATTTATTTGGAAAATGCTATTGAGGGTATTGAAGAAAAGCAAGAGGCCATAAAAGAAATAGGTCATATGATAGATTGGCGCCAAGAATTCTCGGCCATGGCATCACTAACCAAAACAGAGACTTCTACACAGACCATAGTCCAATGGCTGGCAAATTATGTTCCTTTTGTGCCTAAGGCAATGCAATATATACCATTGGTGTTTTCCGTGTTGTCCATTACCGTTTTCTTGGCCTACTTTTTTGATTTTATACCAGAATCGGTTTTAATCTTGTGGTGGGCTTTGGGGATGATCATTGTAGGGTTGTTTACAAAAAAGGTTATGAAATTGGGCCAAGATGCCACTAAATTGAAGTCTACGTTTGATCAGTACAATCAATTGTTGGCCATGATTGAACGCACCACTTTTACATCAACATTATTGAAGGATAGGCAAGCTAAAATTATTAGTAAGGGTGAAAAAAACTCCAAAGTGCTTAAAAAGTTTGCGACGCTCTTAGGTAATTTGGATCGTAACAATAATCTCTTGTATATTTTAATTGCAAACGGATTTTTTCTGCGCTCCTTGGTAGATTGCCTAGCTATTGAGAAATGGATTGCGGCGCATGGCCAGGAAGTTCATAATTGGTTTGAGACCATAACCTTTTTTGATGCTTATAGCAGTTTAGGGAACTATGCATTTAATCATACTTCGTTTACCTACCCTACTATTACAAATTCTAAGGAAGTGTTACGTTCCAAACAGGCAGGACATCCATTATTAGATCCAACTAAAAGTGTGTTGAACGATATTTCCATTGATAGGGGAGAATTTTTTATCATCACTGGGGCGAACATGGCCGGGAAAAGTACCTTTTTAAGAACGGTTTCCCTTCAAATTATGATGGCAAATGTGGGACTTCCGGTCTGTGCCGAAGCAGTGAACTATTCCCCTATTAAATTAATAACGAGTATGCGTACCACAGATTCCCTGACCGATGACGAATCCTATTTTTTTTCAGAATTAAAACGCCTGCGCTATATTGTTGATGAAATACAAACAGACCGTTATTTTATTGTTTTGGACGAGATATTAAAAGGTACCAATAGTACCGATAAAGCCTTGGGGTCAAGAAAATTCGTAGAGCGTTTGGTTAAGAGTAAATCTACGGGTATAATTGCTACACATGATTTGAGCCTTTGTGAAGTGGCCACAGCATATCCTACCGTGAAAAATCATTATTTTGATGCCGAAATCATCAATAACGAACTTCATTTTGATTATACCTTTAAAGATGGTATCTGCCAAAATATGAACGCCTCCTTTCTTTTAAAGAAAATGGGTATTGTAGAATGATAATTACACGGTTTATTTTCTTTACGAACAGATTATGACACTTTTAATGGTACTATGGATTCGTTAACGCAAATTGTTCTAGGAGCGGCCGTAGGCGAAGCTGTGTTAGGAAAAAAGGTAGGGAATAAGGCCTTGTTATACGGGGCCATTGCAGGGACTATTCCAGATTTGGATGTTGTGGCCCGTTATATTTTTGATACCGTTACTGCCACGGAAATTCACAGGGGGTTTACCCACTCCATATTCTTTTCAGTTCTGTTTGCACCTATATTTGGATGGTTGGTATGGAGGTTGAATAGGAAGGAAGAGGCTACATGGAAAGACTGGTCATGGTTGATGTTCTGGGGTTTGTTTACCCACCCTATTTTAGACGCCTTTACCACATGGGGTACCCAATTGTTCTGGCCCTTTTCTACGCGTCTTGCCTTTCAAAGTATTTTTGTAATTGACCCTCTATATACAATACCGTTTTTAATATGTTTGGTATTGATACTTTTCAAAAAAAGAACATCGGTAAAACGTAAGAGATTGGTTCGCCTAGGGTTGATCATCAGTAGTTCATATTTGGCCCTTACCTTACTTTTAAAAGGAATGGCATATCAGAAATTTGAGGAGGCTTTAACCTTAAATGGTATAGCATATACAGCAATGAATACTAGACCGGCACCTTTTAATACCATACTTTGGATGGCAAATATTGATACCGAAGAGGCCTATTTAATGGCGGATTATTCTTTTTTTGATAGGCAATCCATATCATTTAAAGCGTATCCTAAAAATCATAATTTATTGGGTAATTTGGTTACAGATGATAAGGTTAAACGGTTAATTGCAATAACTGAAGGATGGTATACAGTAACGGAAAAGGAAGGAAAATTATATATTAACGATCTACGGTTTGGATTAATTAGTATGGATACTACCGAAGATCAATTTGCCTTTAGTTATCAACTTAATGAGACCACAGATGGACTTACCGTAAAGGAGATGCCAAAAAATAGGAAGGATGCTAAACGTTTAATGGCTTCTTTGTGGCAACGAATTATGGGAAACTAATTGTTTAAAAAGGGTAACCTATGGCAAAATTCAATGTCATATTGTTATCCAAATCGCTAAAAAATGGTGTATTCCAGCGGTTGTTCTTAGGCAAGTAAGGAACGCGTAAGGGCGATGCCAAATCTAACCTGATCACAAAATTTTGAATGTCCAAACGCATGCCAAAACCAACCCCTACGGCAACTTCTGTCAACCAGTCTTTTTCAAATTTTCCATCGGTAAACAGGGTTTGTGAGAATGTACTGTTCTGTTGGTCAACCTCAAGCTCAGAATAATCTCCCGTTAACCAAACATTTCCCGCATCAATAAAAAATGCGCCTTTTAAATAGGAGAATAGGGGAAATCTATATTCCACATTGGCTTCCAGTTTTAAATTCCCGGAGCGATCAAAATAGTCCGTGGAGGAATTTTCTGTTTCAGCATTGAAATTTCCTGGACCTAACGAGCGTATATTGAATGCACGCACACTATAGGGGCCACCGGAAAAAAACTGTTTTACAAACGGCATGGTTTCACTATTGCCGTAAGGAACGCCCCAACCGGCATACAGTCGTGATACCAGGGTGCGTTCTTTTTGCCATCGCATATAAAAACGTAGATCTGTAACTACTTTAGCGTACTGCGCAAATTCCGCCCCAAAAATTGTATTTGAACTACTGATCAAACTAAAAAGATTTCCTGCCAAATCTATATTGGTAGAAAAATACAAGGGATATTCCTTTCCAATATCGGAAACTTCATCATAGGTAAACCCGTACATGAGTCCGGCAATAAAGCGTTGGTCAAAACTTCTTCTTAAGAACGGATTATCATCCAGAATGGTCTGAAATTCATCAGTGACATTTGAGAGTCTTGAGTAATTTATGCTTATCGGGTCCAATTGATGAAAGACATATTGATTTTCTTTCCAGGTATAACCAAATGATGAATTAACGGAGCTTAGCGTAAATAATTGACTACGTTGTAGGAAGTCCAGCCCCAATGAGATTTTAGTTTTGGGTACGGCATATTTAAATCGTTTTGGGGAGAACGGAATGGATCTTGGAATGATCAGATCTGCCTTTACGCCCGCAGCAATACTGCTAAGATTGGAATTGTCTCCGCTGGACAATTGGGCCTCATACGATAAATTTGTGGACAGGCTTAGGGTTTCTCCACCATTGAAAAGATTTCTGTTATGATAGGTCAATACCAGCCCTGGTCCTGTAAATCCGTTAGATTTTGATACCGTCTGTAGCTCTGCCCGTACGGACCGTTTTGTCAACGGTGCCAAGTATATGTCCGCGGCCAAGGAACCCCCATCACCATCGGTTGCGGTTGTGTCCAGTTCCGTGTATTGAATATTTACAAATTTGTAGCTGCCCAGGGCGGAAAGTCGGTTACTTGTAAGTTTGGAACTATTGGCATCATATAAATCACCTTCATTGAACAGGATATAGGATTCCAACAAGCTTGGTTTAAAATAAAGCTCGTTCTGTACAAAGTCAATACCGTCTACCTGAGTGGTATTTTGGGCGGATAATGGTAACGTATCCCCTTCAATGGAATAATTGGGATATACCGTAATAGAATCAATGGTATATGGAATGGCCGCCCTTGAGGGTACGTCTTTTTTAAGCCTGAGAAACAGGTCAAATTTTCTGTTCTGATATTGATTGGTATCGGCTTCAAATATCAATAAATCTTCTTGGCTATTATAATATCCTTTTTGTTTAAGGCCATTGTTAAGACGTGCCCTTTCTGCTTTTAACAAGTTAAGGTCAAAGCGGTCTCCTTTAGATAGGACCGTTTCCGGCAACATTTGTTCTATTTCCTTATAAATGGGTAATGAATCTGTTTCTAACGTATAGTTTTCCAAGACATAAGGGTCTGGCAATACAGCGGAATAATCGACCGAGGCAAATTTACCCTCCATTTGGGTTTCAGAATCGGTACGGCTATAAAAAAAGCCATTGTTGTCCAATCTGTTTAGAATCAATTCTTCTACACGTTCTGGATTTACCCTTGAAAAATAAACAGGTTCTTCCCCAAAGGATTTGTTCAGGAATCTATATATAAACCCTGGCTTTTTACGTTGAGCCTTATAATGAAAGAACAATGCCGGTTTCATTCCTAAAAATGTGGTATTGGGATTGGGTTCTATAAGATTGTACAGTTCGGTTCTTACTTCCTTTAGGTCTTTTATATTGCCGCCGGTCTCCAGATCTAATTGTGCGCCGGTGTATAATTGTTCCCCTTCCGGAATAAATTTTTCTATGCCACAGGAAGCTAAGAGCAATATTGCTAAAGCATATAGTAATTTATATGTGGGTAATTTTTTCAATATGATACCTTAGTTTTTAACATTTTTATTCGTTGTATCCTTTTTTGACTTATCATCTTTTTTTAAAGGGCTGAACAATTGACTGAACTTGTTGAACTCACGGTCAAAAATAAACGCAACCCCCGTTACAATGAGCTGTCCGTCAATAATATTTTGATATTCTTGCCTTCTAAAGCCCTTAAGTCTATAGGTTCCTTCTTCGCTTAACAGATATTCCAACGTAACGTTACCAATAATAGGTGTGGCCGTATCAGAAGAAGCCGCGCTACCTTCTACATCCACGGCACTACCGGCGGTTACAATTAACCTATCATCAAATAATTTTTTACTGGCATTGATATTGAGTTGAGTACGGTTTTGTGCACTACCTGTCTCATAATCTTGGAAACTGTCAAGATCAAACCCAAGTTCAAATCCTGTATTGCCCAATAATTTATTGGAAATACTATTAAGCTCACTGGAAAGCACTTTGTTTACATTGTTTCTGGCAATGGTTATTGCACCGCCATTGCTGCCATCACTACCTGTTGTAGGGTAAAAACGATTTAGGGCCAAAAGTGAAAAAACTTGCTTGTTCAGTTCCGATTCTTGCTCGTTCAATTGCTGAATACGACCATACACTGCACCTCCAAAATTGCCTTGCGCCTTTTCTGGCATATCCAGACCAAACGAAAGTTCGGGTTCTATAAGTTGTCCATCAATATTCAAGTAGACCAGAAATGGTGCAGATTGTTGGTATTTGCTTGATACCCCTGTATCCTGACCATAACTTATGGCTGACATTAACGGTGCTGCGGAGGTTTCAATTTCATAAATTGCCGTAACGTCCATTTTGGCATCATATGGGTCACCACTCCATACGATGCTGCTGCCTTGTTGTAATTGAAATTCCCTGCTTACCAAGTTATACAGGCTGGTGCGGTAGAAACCGGAATTTAATTCTAACCTGCCCGATAATCGTATATCTTGGTTTGGGTCAATATTTAATTTAAGGGTGGCATCACCGGATGCCTGTAGTTTATCTTGGGTTTTTTCATCCAATACTATAGTAAAGGTAGCTTCATTGCCTATTTCCAATGTGGTGCTTATATCCATTCCGGCAAAAAAGGAACTTGCCGCTTCACCATCATTTCTGGTTAAAATTGCATCGGGATTGTCCCTGTTTACAAATATGACCACCCCGTCACGTTCTTGAATATCCAATTGGTTCTGTGGAACTACGTAGGTAAGGTCCGTAATATCCCTTATACGTACCTTGCCGTTAATGACCGGCATTTCTAGATTTCCGGTAACATTTACATCGGCCTTAATGCTTGCAATGCCATATACAAGTTCGTCATCTCCTTTTTTGGAGTCAAGTATCCTAAATCTTTCGGTTTTGAGGTTCAAGTCAAAACCGGGATTAAGCAGGTTTTTGGTGAGTACCTTACCGTTTAGGGACAATGCGCCTTCATTGGCATCTGTTAAAGTAAAATTATTAAAGCTAATATTGTCCTGATCTAGGTTCAAGGACTGGTCGTTAATCTGTAATGCGGTATTGTATGCGGCCAAGTTTAATCCAAATTCGTGAAAATTTAAAGAACCGGAATATTTTGGTTCTGATAACGTACCCCCAACAAGCATGTTACCACTAAGGTATCCTTTGGGGTTTGAAAGAAATTCCTTTGAAAAGCCTTGTATAACAGCGGCTTCCAATCTTTTAATATCCAATTTAAGATTTAGGTCGGCCGTTTGTTCCCTTGCCGTATAGTCACCCGATAATTTTAGTTCTGCGCCACCATCCGTTAAGGCCATATTAAAGTCATATTGCGACAAGGATTTGGAAGACGCATCCAGCGTTAAAGTACCTAGCGGATTTTGCAGCACCTGAAAATCCATAATATTGATATCCGCAACAAGACCAGAAGCGGCATAAGGGTTTATGATCATAAAATCACCCTCTATCTTGCCTTTTGCCAATGCTTCATCTGGATTAAAGAGACTTAAAAAAGTCTGTAACTGGAAATTTTGGAACAAAATTCCAATATGTTCCTTTTCTACGTTAGGAATAGCGTTGGTAACCTCTAGTTTTTGGCCATTTCTGTTCAATATTATATTTTGAAATTGGGTCTGGTTCTCCGCAAGCATTATCCTATTGTCTTCAGGAATCTCCCATGGTTTTTTGTTCAGGACCAAGTCGGTAGGGTCTATGCGTAACGTTAAGGTATCTTTTTTAAATATCAAGGCAGAAGCAATATGCATTACCTGAACCGAATCATTTTTGGACACAAAGTCCAATAACAGTTCCTTGTTTTTTAAGCGTCCTTCAACATAGGTCTGTTTTAAATGTATGGGTTCATACAACAAATCTGCAATGCCGGCAGAAAATTTAAGGTCTAGGGAATCTCCTTTTACATAGGCGTTTAAACTATCTACGGAACTACCCGCATAGGACAAGTGCGGAATGTTGGCCTGTGCCGAAATAAGTTGTTTTCTGGAATTAAAACCGGCATCTATGTTCAAGGAGTCCAATTCTTGAATTCCGTTTAAAAACACTTTGGACAAAATTGGGGTGGGTATTACCGCCAAGTTTAGTTTTGCCTCGATAGAATCTTCTGGAGTATAGGCCGTTGAATCTTGTGAGAAATAATGTTCCAACTGCTTTTTCAATGCTGTTGTAATACGATTGGGAGATGCATTGGAGGAAAGTACTCCGTTTATAAATCCACTTTTAATGGAGACATCGGTAATAGTATCCTCTATATGCCCCTGCAGGTAAATGGTCGCTACTTGATATTGTTCATTGTCCGCAATGGCTATACCGTTATCTATGGTCGTATTGAAATTGAAGTTAGCAGGTATGCCGCTATAGTCCCCATTAATATTGGCTGCAATTTTAATATTGTTCCTAGTAAGCCCCAATTCCTGTAGGTCCGCGCCAATAATTGTTGAAGAAAATGAAACTTGTTGCCGTTCCGTTGCCAACTTTAAAACAGATGTAATGTCCATATTTAAGTTTGGGTCTTTTATTTTGGCGGAAAGGGTACCATTGCCATTTTTCATGTCGCCATTTATTCCGATATTTTCATATGAATAGCCGCTAAATTGAAATTGGGAAACCGTACCCTTAACTTCGGCATTTATATTGGATAGTTCCGAACCCGAACCTTTTGCACTTAGGGTCACTGATAGTTTGCCCAATTGTTCGTTCTTTAATAGTTGATTGAGTTGTAAACTATCTATTGCTACATTACCGTTAAAACGTAGCATATTGCCAAAATTAATTTTAGCGCTTACATGTGCCGACCCTTCAGGAATAGTGAGGTCCAAATTGGGATTTATCCAGTCCATACCACCGGACAAGCTTCCTGTAACAAGTAAAGTATTGGGAATTGAAATACCTGTTTCTTTGGACGATATAAATTTATTTAAATCCTTGTCAGTACTCTTTATGGTAATATCGTTCAAATTGTAATGTAATGAATCTGGTACTGTCAGGTTGCTCACGGAACCAGATGCCATAAGGTTGGTGTGTGGTCCCCAGCGTAGGTCCGTCATAAAAGAATCTACCTTTTTTAAATTGCCTTGGGCATTGAACGAACCTATAATGGGTTGTACGGACAATGAATCTATGTATGGATTTTGAGCAAGTGCGGGTGCAAAGTGTTTTACATCATCCAGTTCTAAAATAAGGTCGGATATTGTGGCGGATAGCACACTGTTCCGCGGATTTTTAAAAACTTTTGCCAAGGACTCAAATTGAACGTTCATTGTGGCATTTGCCGAACTCTGGTTCAATTGTAGGTTCATGTTACGTAACTCGGCATTTGTGTCCGTCAACCCGGCTTTAAATGCCAACTGGTCTAAACGTATACCACTTGGTTCATACAATGAGAATTGTTCAACCTCTAAATTAAACTGCTCTTTTTGATATTTAAAATCCGAGCCCTTAAAATTTAGACGTTGGATTTCAAATGCATTTGGGTCAAAACTGTTAGTGCGACTTGGTGTATTGTTTAAATTATAGGTGAAGGTATTTTGTTTAAGGTCTATGTTCTGCACGTCTAAAATAATGGCAGGCCATTGAAAACCTTCCTCAATACTTTCTATTGATTGATTATTTTGTGCTGTAGTGATATCTAGTTGTACTTGAGATTCATAAAGTACTACATTGTTGCTTTCATATTGGCTGTTGGCAACATTTGCCAACATATCCGTAAGGGTAAGTGTTCCTAAAGCAATTTGGGCTTTAAGGCCATCGGGAATGGACGAATACTTTATGTTTACATTCTTTACATTGAAATCATTGGCCTTAATATGGGGTAGGGTTGTGCTTGTTGTATCGTTCGTTTCTGGAAAGGGTTGTGATTGTAAATAGGTGACCTGGGTGTTATCCAACGAAAAATCATCCAACGAAAAAATCATTTCCTCTAAATTAAATTCGGAAATATCAAAAAGCAACCTACCCAATGCCAATTTAATTTCTGTACCTAAATACGCGTCGTTACTAGTAAGGTTCCAATTGGTTAGGATTGCATCTCCTATGGAAATTTCCATAGGGGTAGAGTTTGTGGTTTTAGTACTATCTATAGGAGTTGCAAAGGCATCTATTAGAAATGAAAAGTTGTATGCCTCTGTATTCTTTTCTCTTTTTATACGGGCAACCACTCCGCTGGAATGTATATTATCTATAGAAAATTGGTTGTTGAACAGGATTGGGGAAATAGGTACATTGGCCTCCAAGGAAGATGAATATAATAAAGTATCTCCCTTGGTGTCTTCCAAGTAAATGCCTTCTGCCTGTACATTTCCGGAAAAGGTAAGGTATAGCTTATCAACTTTAACCGTAGTGTTCGTTTTCCCAGATACGTAATCGGTAATTTTTGAAACGATTAGATTTTGTGCCCAAGGTGTTCTTATGACCAATACCAGAATAAAAAATAAAACCAATAGGCCGAGTAAAATTTTCCCGAAGCGTTTTAAATAGGTAAGGATTTTATTTTTTGATTTGGTCATATGGGAAACGATTAAACGCTAATCTTCTATTGTTGGCCTTCATGGACCGTTATCCTAGCTGTACCATAAAACCGGTTGTTATAATCAATAACAGAATTATGATGATGATAAGGTTGTAAAAACGTCGCTTCTTTTTCTTCTCTTCTTTAAGTGATGACATAAGGTTGACAAAGTTAAGACACACGCCATATAAATTTAACTTATTTGAATTTAAGATTGTCTACATGGCTAATTGAACCGTTTTTTTGCCATCGTACTAGATGGTCCACAAATTCGTCGACACTTATTGACAATTTATCTATAGTAATTTTGGTTTGGGCTTACAATGAGATTTTGGTCTGAGAAAGCAGATTACTTTTGGAGTGTAATTAGAAACTAACACATAAAAGGATACGTAATTAAAGCAACGAATATGAAAAGAAGTTTAGGATATTTTGAAACAACGACTCAAGAAAATGTATATGAAATTTCTAATATGCAGGTGACCAACACCGAATTAATTTTAGAAACGATTATTAGTTAATTAAGGTAGTTCCCCCAAATCCTTAAAAGGGCCAATAGCAATATTGGTCTTTTTTCATTTTAGGCCTTTTACTTGGGTGTCGTGGAAACTATTGGCCTGTAAGCGGAGCAATTCTTCCGCCTTTTTCTTTTTGTAGCCATAAAGTTCCTCTTCTCCCTTTAAGTCCTCATAAATTTTTTGATTGATTTCCCCATCTGTAGCAAGAATTAATTTTCGTTGTTCTAATTTTTGGGTCACCCAGGTAGCAAGTATACTTTCCTGTTCCTCCAGTTTTATATCATATTCGCCCTTAGGGGCCAATAGTTTGGCAATGATCGGGGAAGTTTCAATGGCCAGGAATAGTAAGAAGATAAAGAACGATGGCAACCAGGGTAGCTCGTTCAAAGCTGTAATCCTTGCCATTAATCCGTCAAAACCATCAATGATGGGTTGGCTTTCTTTAACGACTTCTGCATACTCCGTGTCCAAAGCGGTAATCTGTGTTTCTAAACCGGTTATTTTCTCTGAGTTTGTTTCTTTAAGAGCATTTAATTCGGCCAAGGCGGCATCATGTTTTTCGCGCTTTTCCGCATATACAGGTCCTTTGCCCAAAAGCTTGGTACCGGCCGTACCTTCTGCTTCGTTGATGTAAATGTCGTAAAGTGCATTTGTTTGGGCCTCTTTGGTAGCTATTTCTGTTTTTAATGCAGAGATTTCTTGATTTAGTCCTTCAATTTTAGGGGTGTATTGTAATGCCAATTGTTCTTTGTTGGCCAAGGTCATTTCATTTTTTTGTTCCAATAACACCTGATTGATTTCCTTTTCAAAAATTTTCATTTCCAATGGCTTTGAAATAACTATGGCAATGATAATGGCGAGGATAATACGTGGTACGGCCTGTAAAAATTCTTGGCTAAACGTATTTCTCTTCTTTATTGTGCTAACAATATAACGGTCTAGGTTAAAAATTAGAAGCCCCCAAATAAGACCAAAGAATATGGAGGTGTACACATTGTCAAATACCGTATAAAGGGCGTAGCTACTGGCAATGAATGCCATTACCGCCGTAAAGAATACGGTTGCGCCAATACCGGCGTATTTATTTTGTTCGCCTTTGGAACAGGTTTGTAAAAGTTCGGCATCTGCTCCGGAACAAAGGATGAAAAATTGCTGTATCATGATGATTGATTTGTTTTTGATTGATGAACGTCTATAATGGGTGAACGTAACTATTTTGTTTTTGGTACGCAAAAAGCCCTCGTAAAGAGGGCTTTAACATATGTTTGACGTTATAACTATTCTATTGTTATAAGTTTCAATTAGTTTTAACCTATGGTAACTTGTTTTTTTACACAGGAAATAAGGTGACTTGAACTTTTTTAAACTTTTTTTACAACCTTCCCATCTTCCAGTTTGTACATTTTGGCACTAGGTGGGGGAGGTAATATTTTTGGAGCAGATTGTTTTTCATTTTCAGATAAATACATATAAGCTTGAAACATGGCCTGTTGAATTTTATTAAATTCTGTTTGTTCAAGTTTGGACAATGCTAAATAACCTACTGGGTAATCTATGTTATTTACTTTAATGTAGTTCAATAATTTATTTCTTTCCTTAATATAAGTGTTGACATTTTTATTAGTTGAAGCTTCTTGACCGATACTAATTAGAATAGGGTCTTTGGTTATTTTAATAACCTGCTCACCATTTTTGGTACGCGAATCTATATTCAATTCTTTGTTGTTCTTCATAAGATCTATGGCTTTGTCCGAGGAGATATTGTCTCCTTCATACATAAACGTGGCGCCCTTTTTAGCCATTTCAACCACAAAATCCAAAGGAGATTTAGGAGCTGGTGGGGGCGGTGGAAGCGGGATATTACCTTTTTCCTCTTTTAAAACTTTTGGAGCCTTAGGTTCTTCTGGAGCCTCAGGTGCTGGTGGTGGCTCAGGAAAATCTGGAAAAGGCTGTGCTGACTCTTTTTGTTTGTCGGACATGATGCCATAGATATAGGTCATTTGGTCTACATCTGATTTTAGAATTCTAACGTTGCCATTTTTTCCTAACATTTTATTGTATTTTTTGGCCAATGCATTGTATTGGGATACTTGTTTGGTAGAGGCATTTTTTTGCTGGTTAGAGCTTGAGGGGTCGTTATTTCCTAAGATGTCAATAGTTGCAACGCCATAATCCGATAGGATTTTTTCAACTTTTTTTATAATACCCTTTGGTGATTTTGGGGTAATTACGATATACGAGCTTATGGTCTTTTTTCTTTCCTCCATAGCAATATTAGTGTTGTACCGTGCTAGAAAGTTAGACAGATCCTTAAGTTCAACATTATAGCCGTTAACCAATAATGCCCCCTTGTCATTGATATTTATCGTAATTTCCTTAGTAGACTTTTGCTGTCCATGCTTGGGTAAACATTCTGGAAAAGGTAGGGCCTGTGCTTTCTGCTCCGCACTTAGACTGCGGTAAATGGTTTCTAGTATCTTCAAGTCTTTTAAAGGAATAATCCTTTTTTCAATTGGTATGGCATTATATTTTTTGGCTAAGGTGTTGTATTTTTTAAAATCTGAATTAGAAAATTGACCATTTTGATGATTTAAAAAATTTTCTAATGACGTGAATAGTGCAAAACTTGCATTATTTAATGAATTTAAAGGAGTCATGCCTTTTATGTCTGATCTTTTCAAAACCTTATTTACAAGACTTACCGGGATAAATTTTTTGTTATCTATAGCAATGACATCATTTTTTGAATTTACTTTAATCCATCCGGTGTCACTAACTAAAAACAAATTGTCATCTATTTCAATAACAATGTCTTGGTTGTCTTTTTTAGCTCTTTCAATTTTTTTATTGAATTCAAATTGTCTTTCTGTCTTGACGAAATTTGCATATACAGATTCATAGGAAAGATCTTGAATGTTTGTATATAAGTCAGAAAATTCAGGGGCATTTGATTTGTTTTCCTTCAACCCAATAATAATACAGGATGCTATTTTACCATTTAAATTTCCCCAATGTTCTTTTTGATAAACTTGTTTATAACCATTTTTTGATATCAAATATTCAAACATTATTTCACCACTTTCCAAATTATCAAACTCAATATTATAATAACCTTTGGAATCAGTAGTTGAGATTAAATTTCCAAATTTATCATATAATTTTGCATGGGATATAGGGGATAAAGTTTTAGAATCTATAACTAATCCAGCGACTTCTACTGTTCTTGTGAAATCTTTTAAATTCGCACTTGTTTTAAACCCCTCTAGCTTTTTAAGCTCTTTAAATTCAGTTTTAGTTTCACTAAAGCTTAATAATAATATAGCCAGTATAGGTAATAGAAATGTACTTCTGAGGACAATGCCTTTTCTTGATGTTTCTTTTTTCATGACTGTAAATCGTTTTTTGATTGATGAATAATTGATGGCATTTGCCAATTGTGGTTCTACGGCATTTGATGAGAATGCCAATAATATTTTTTGATAATCGCTTTTTTCTAGTCCGTTGTTCAATACGGCACTATCCGCTAAAAATTCGTGGTTTAATTTTATTGATTTTTTAAATAGATAGATAAGTGGGTTAAACCAGCATACTATTTGCAGTATTTCCAATACCAAAATATCTATGCTATGTTTTTGTTTTGCATGTGTTTCTTCATGTAATAAAACTGCGGGCGGTATTTCATTTGCTTCAAATTTCTGTTTGTTCAAAAAGATATAATTGAAAAAGGTATGGGGTACAATTTGTAACGATAATAAAACTTTTATAATGCTATTTGTCTGCTGCTTGGGATTGTTCTGTATTGTTTTTTTAATCTGATAGAGATTCTTGAAAAATTTAAGGCTAAAGAATAGAACGCCTAGAACATATATAGTAAGTAGGGACCAATAGGTATAGTCTATAGATGCTATACTAGGTGCGTGGTAAGTTTCTAAACTATAATCCTCTGTTGGTGTAAAGGAATTGGAAATGGGTTCTATGTAGATTACCTCAGTAAAAACAATGGCCGGTATTACAAAGCTACAGGCTATTGCGGCCAATAGGAAATAGCGTTTAAAGAAATGCATGCTTTCCTTTTCCAAAAATAATTTGTAAAAGGCCAGAAATATGGCCATGCAGGCAGCGGATTTTATTAGGAAGGCTATCATGGCTACTTTTTTAGGATTTCACTATCTATTAATTTTTTCAATTCTTCCAATTCTTCTTTGCTTAAATTGGTTTCTTGGGTAAAAAACGACGCAAACTGGCTTGCGCTATCGTTAAAAAAATTTTTGATCAGGCCGTTGACATGCTTAGAAAAGTAGTCTTTCTTCTTTACCAAAGGAAAATATTCCCTGCTTCTGCCATGCGTGGTATAATCAATAAATTTTTTATCCGCCATTCTTTTTAAAAGGGTGGCTATGGTCGTTGTTGCCGGTTTGGGCTCTGGGTATGCATCCAGCAAATCTTTCATAAATGCTTTTTTCTGTTTCCAGAGGATATTCATCAATTCTTCTTCTGATTTTGACAACTGCATTTTCTACAAGTTTAGAATGTGTTCTACAAACATAGAATAAATATTTTAATTCTACAAATGTAGAGTCATTTTTTTTGCCTTAGGGATAGCAGTGGAAAGGCCGTATTTGCCATTAGGCAAAGCGTACTTGCAACGTATAGCCCGGCCCCAATTCTTTGGGGAAAGGTCCTAACACCCCATGAAAAAGATGTAAGTTTGCTATAAAACAATCAATAATGAGTGTATTATCTGATCTAGAGGCGCGTAGCGGTACAACATGTGAACTTTGCACGGGTACGCAAAATTTAGAAATTTTTGAAGTGGAACCGGTTTCTATAAGTGGTGTTGATTCCAGTATCCTGGCATGTGAGACATGCCGTACCCAAATTGAAGATCCGGAGCAAATGGACCCTAACCACTGGCGCTGTCTAAATGATAGTATGTGGAGCCAATATGATTCTGTAAAGGTGGTTGCATGGCGTATGCTGTCTAGATTAAAATCTGAAGGATGGCCAAAGGACCTTTTGGATATGATGTATTTGGAACCTGAGGTTTTGGAATGGGCAAAGGCCACGGGAGAAGGTATTGCAGAGGCCGATAAAATTATTCATAGGGACGTAAACGGGGTTGTATTACAAAACGGCGATAGTGTTGTTTTGATTAAAGACCTTAAAATTAAAGGTTCTAGCCAAGTTGCCAAACAAGGAACCGCAGTACGAAGAATTTCGTTGGACCGTGAAAATGCGGAATATATAGAAGGTAAGGTTGGGCCTACATTGACCGTTATCATTACCAAGTATGTAAAGAAAATTTAATAGCTGGTAAGTTAGGACTCCTATCTTATAATTAGTACAGATATTATATAACGCCTATGTGCGTAAAAAAAGCAATCTGTAAATTAGATTCCCTAAGCTTACAGATTGCTTTGTTGTTAAAAACCGTATTGCAAAGATGTTTTTATTACTTGCTCATCTCCGTAAAGTATTGATAGAAATATGGTATGGTCTCTATACCCTTAAAATAGTTCCATACCCCAAAATGTTCGTTAGGGGAATGGATGGCATCACTGTCTAGGCCAAAGCCCATAAGGATTGTTTTGCTGCCAAGTTCTTTCTCGAACAGGGAAACTATAGGAATACTGCCGCCACTTCGTTGGGGTATAGGGGTTTTTCCAAATGTTGTTTCATACGCCTTTGATGCGGCTTGGTATGCAATGGTGTCTATTGGGGTTACATATCCTTGTCCGCCATGATGAGGTTTAACCTTTACGGTAACTCCCTTTGGTGCAATGGCCTCAAAATGTGTTTTGAACAACTCAGTGATTTCTTTCCAATCTTGATTGGGAACCAAGCGCATGGATATTTTGGCATAAGCCTTACTTGCAATTACAGTTTTAGCTCCTTCACCAATATAGCCTCCCCAGATACCATTGACATCCAATGTGGGTCGTATAGCATTGCGTTCGTTTGTAGTATATCCTTTTTCGCCATAAACACTATCAATGTCCAGCGCATTTTTATAGGAATCCAAATTAAAGGGAGCCTTGGCCATTGCGGCCCTTTCATCAGTGGATAGTTCTTCTACCTTATCATAAAAACCGGGTATGGTTATATGATTGTTATCATCATGCAAACTGGCTATCATTTTAGCAAGTATATTGATGGGGTTGGCCACCGCACCGCCATAAAGACCGGAATGTAAATCTCTGTTTGGACCGGTAACTTCTACCTCAACATAGCTTAAGCCCCTTAGTCCGGTAGTTATGGAAGGAATGTCGTTAGCGATCATACCCGTATCAGAAATCAAGATGACATCGTTGGACAATTTCTCTTTATTTTCAGCTACATAAATACCAAGGTTGTTACTGCCCACTTCTTCCTCGCCTTCGATCATAAATTTGACATTGCAGGGCAATTGACCGGTCTTTACCATTAGTTCCAATGCTTTTACGTGCATGTACATTTGCCCTTTATCATCACAGGCTCCCCTTGCATAAATGGCACCTTCTGGGTGGGTATCGGTTTTTTTGATTACAGGCTCAAACGGTGGGGAATGCCATAAATCTATAGGGTCTGCCGGTTGTACATCGTAATGCCCGTATACCAAGACTGTCGGTAAATCTGGGTTTATGATTTTTTCACCGTATACAATAGGGTAACCGGCGGTTTCATGTATTTCCACTACATCACAACCCGCTTCCTGTAAACTTAATTTTACGGATTCTGCAGTATCGATGACATCTTGGGAAAAGGCGGGATCCGCACTAACCGACGGTATTTTAAGTAGTTCTATAAGCTCATTTAAAAATCGGTCCTTGTTTTCCGATAGATAATTCTTTACGTTTTGCATGTTCTGTTTTATATGACTTTTTATAAATGTACAAAAAGCGCAATTTTTAAATGGTAAAATTTAGAGAATTGAATTTTTGGCTTATATTTGCAGCCCGATAATAATCGGATAATGATGCAGGCGTGGTGGAATTGGTAGACACGCTAGACTTAGGATCTAGTGCCGCAAGGTGTGAGAGTTCGAGTCTCTCCGCCTGTACAACGAGAAAGCCTTTCAGAAATGAAAGGCTTTTTTTTATGGAATATCCTTAGGCTTTATGGAAACAGCTATGTGTTAACGGCATGATGTAATGGTAAATTTTGATGGAAGTAACGAGGTGAAAAGCGAATTAAAGAAGTTATAGTTACATGCAAGTACAGATTAATTTCCAAACTTTTATTGTGTAAATGCCATAAAATCTATTGCACACGTTCATATTCTAATTGCTTGATCGTAAATAGTGGTTTACTTTCTTCCTTGCCCTTTAATACGACCGTACCCATAGGTTCAATTACATACTTATTTTTTGATAATGTTGGGGTTACAATTTCCTGGGATACCAATAGGTCCACGTTCAGTTCGTTACAGAGGCCTTGTATTCGTGAAGTGGTATTGAGCACATCTCCCGTAAAAATGATTTCTTTCCTTAAGGCGCCTATTTCTCCGGTGGTTACCGTTCCTGCATGTAGCCCAGCTTTGAATGTAGGTACAATGCCAAAATTAGATTGGTACCACTTTGTTTTTTTCAGCAAGTCTTTTTTCATGGCAAAAAAACAAGCTATGGCATTGGTGAGCTGTTCCTCGTTGTCATATTTCCAGGAAATTACAATTTCGTCTCCTATGTATTGATAGATTTCTCCCGAAAAACGTACGATAGCATCTGAGAAGTCATTGTAATATGCCTTTAGAAGTTCAAAATATTTGATGTGTCCCATCTGCTCCGCAATGGTCGTGGAGGATTTCATATCAGTAAACATAAAGATGCGTTTTTCCTCAATTGGGCGGTGATATTTTCCCGTAAAGAAATTCATTAAGACGCCATGGCCAATATTTTCACTAATCTCAAAATAAAGCAGGCTGACAAATAAACTAAAGGAAATGGACACCATGGTGCTGGCAAATTCAATGCTTGAAATAAAGTTGACAAATTTGGTCCAAATTACTGCGCTAAAAAGAGAGGTTTCAGATTCTATTGCCGCAGCAATAGGAAAAGTGATTAAAATGACCAACAGTAAGAACAAAGTGTAGAACACTAGTTTATAAATGATTTTTTTTGAGAAGTTCTTTTTATTGAACAACTTGTCCAACCACAGCACTTCTATTGCCCCCACCAGAAGACTAACAACAATAAGTGCAAAATTTGCAAATAGGAATACTTCTGTGGTAATGCTTATGGCACTGGAAGGATTTAAATTTGTATTTAGGGTAACCGCTTCTTGAGTAAAAAGATTTATCCATCCTAAGATCAACCATATAATTGCAAATGGTATAATTCTGTGAATATTCCTTTTGGTTTTTGGGGCTATTGGCATGGATGCATTTTTAAATAAGGATTATAATGTTTTAATCAAGAACAAAATTTTGTTTTAATCGCGATTATAGGCAAGCTCTACCAACCATAAGGCAAGGGCCCTATTGCAGTTCTTGGTCCAAAATTTTTAAAATTTCATCAATCTCGTTTACCAGGGGAACATAATGGGATGTTTCAGTACTTATACCGGTCAAAATAAATGAAAGTGCATTATTTTCAAATTCTTTTGATTTTAGGAGCTCAAGATTACTATATGTTTTGTTGGACAGCGGTAAGCCAATTGTTTCAACAGTAATATTGGTATGGTCAAGAATGGTACGCAAACTGGCCTGGTCGCTTCTTAGCATATCACGAACGTTTTCCCTTTGCTTGCGCAGGTCAGCCTCCTGTATCTTTATATTATCTATCATTGAATTCCAAGAGGTGAGGTATAACCTGAGTGCAGTACTGGAAATATCCTTTAAACTACCGGAATTCATCATTTCGTTCAACAATGAATTATTGGGATTGTAAGCTATTTCAAAAGCAAAGGCTTCAAACAAAAGTTGTGAAAGTTCCTGTTCATTTGGTTGGTCATTTTCATTGTCCAACATATTTAAAATAGCCTTGGCACTTTCATAATTACGTTTATTAACCTCAATAAGGGTCTGTAATTTATTTTTGTTGGCCATGAACTCATTTTTTAGGCCCACAAGGTATACATGTTCTTTTTCCCTTAAAATATGCTCTTGGTTTGCATTATCAATACTTAAGGCTATTAAAATTCCAATAACCACTAATATTATTTCACCTAGGGCATATAAGAGGTAATTACCCAATTTTTTTTCGACAATAAGGGAATGTCTAATTTTTCGAAAGAATTTAAGCATTATGAAAATTTATAGGTCCCTATAAATTTATCAGCTTTTTTTAATTCGTACTATTTTTTAGTGCATAGATGTATGTTTTTCAGTTAATTGAGGTTGCACAAATAACCGTTAATTGCTAAAGATGTACTAGGAGGAATAAAATAATCTTTATAATAGATAAGAAAGCCCTATTCATAGTGATAAGAATAATGCAGAATCGCACTTATTTTTTAAGTACACCCCCGTGCAATGCCAATACCGGCACATCATTAAAATACCCTAATTTGGTTAATGTTCGCTTACCAAACCCTAAACGTTCCCAAAAGGAAGGTTTTTTGTCTATATAACTGATCATGTTGGTGTGCTTGATCTCTACAAAACAACTTAATGCCGTGGCCATGGCTACATTGTGAACGACATTGGCGCAGTAATTGACCCCTTTTAAATGTTTATAAAGTCGTTTCTGGTTTCTTCTTTGCCACAATGTCATATCACTTTGATCAGTAAGGCTAAGAATTTGGATATGGGCATTGTGCAATTGAGCCATTTCCACCAAATATTTTATTTCCTTGGACTTAAAATTTGTTTTAAAATTTGTGGTCAGGACAATTTCCTTGGGCATTTTGAAACGTACATTTTCGGGAACTACCAAAACCGGACATTGGCGAATATGTTCAATGACAGATAATGTATTTTTACCATAGGACCGTGTATTTTCATTGTTACACCCTTTTGCACCCATGACTACCATATGTATTTTCATTTGTGCTACGATATCCTTTATGGCATTTAGAAATAACGCCGAACGCGATAGCATATGAAACCTATGCTTTCTATTATTGTTCTCAAAGGTCAATTTTGCCATAATATCGCCCAACCCTTGGTTGGAACGTAATTCTGAATATTTATTAAAAGCTTCATCCGGATCCAGTAAAGTGATATTATCAAGTCCATGGGCCTCCTTTGCGTACGTGTTCAGAATATAAAAATCACATTCTTGATTTTTATACAATTGAATAGCATATTGTATGGCATTCCATGAATTTTTAGAAAAATCTGTAGGCAATAATAGCTTCTTTACCATGGTGCTGAATTAAGGTGTTAATTGTACAATGCCAATTGGTTTACTGTTATCCATTGGTTTCAAAATTTACGGTTATTACCCTTTTCATTAAATGTTATAAAACACTATCAATGTTGACATGTCTTTGTTTTTGCTCTACCTTTTGTATGGTCAATTTTTGCTCTCCAGAAGGAAATTCCCATGTAATGGTATCACCTTCTGCGTAGCCGATGACAGCGGAACCCATAGGCGTTAAAAAGGATATTTTATTGTTCTTAACATCACTTTCATTTGGGGTCACCAATGTAAATGTGGTTTGCCAGCCATTTTCGGAGTCTATGGTAATCTTGGTGTTGAACCTAATTACGTCCGTAGGCATTTTAAAATCATCTACAATTTGCGCATGTTCCAACTCACCCATTAATTTTTTCATGGAATAGGCAAGGGTCCTGTCCTTGTAAAACTCAGATAGGTTCATGAACCGTTTTAAGAGCATGTATTCTTTCTTTTCAATGATGAGGTTATTGTATTTCATTGCTTAACATTTTTAATCAGTACTATTTGCATGGCCGGTATGAACTAAAAAGGGGCGGTACAACCCAAATGTTTGAATGACCACCCCCGTTCAGCCCTTCCTCAGAGGAAGGTATAACCACCAAAGTTATATCTTAGTTTCTTCATCTGGTGTAGCACTCCTTTATGGAAAAATGCCCCTTTGTGTATACGCTTCTTCAAGACGTTCTATGGCAATTATGAAAGCGGCCGTACGCATGTCCACATCTCTTTCTATAGATGTCAGCATTACTTTTGTGAACGATTCCTTTAATTTTTTTTCAAGTTTTTGCATTACTTCATCTAACTGCCATATTTCTCCGTTCCTATTTTGTAACCACTCAAAATAACTACCTATGACTCCGCCAGAATTGCAAAGAATGTCCGGTATGATTTCAATACCCTTTTTCAATAGTATTTTTTCGGCTTCTACATCCGTAGGACCGTTTGCACCTTCCGCAATGAGGCTAGCCTTAATATAAGGTGCATTTTTGGCCGTGATTTGGTTACCTAGTGCCGCGGGAATAATAATATCACAATCTAGTCCAAAGAATTCCGTATTATCTATCTTTTCGCCACCGTTATAGCCTAAAATGCTGCCTTTGTTGGCCTTGGAATAAGCTAAGAGCGATTCTACTGAAATTCCGTTTTCGTTGATAATACTACCATAAGCATCCTGAACCGCAATCATTTTTGCTCCTTCCTCTTCCAAGAAATGAGCTGTCCAATAGCCTACATTTCCAAAACCTTGAACAATGTATTTTTTATTTTTTAAGTCAATATTTTTACTTTCCGCCCAGAATTTAATGGTCAGGAACACGCCAAATCCTGTTGCACGGTCCCTACCTTCGGAACCTCCGGCACCAACCGGTTTGCCTGTTACCACATGCATGTTCTTTGAACGCTCATTAGGTGATTTGGTAGACATGTACGTATCCAAGATCCAGGCCATGGTCTGTGAACTTGTATTGACATCTGGTGCGGGTATGTCCAATTCGGGCCCAATATTGTCACCAAGTGCATATGTAAACCTTCTTGTAATGCGTTCCAATTCTGCTATGGAATATTTGTTGGGATCTAACTGTATGCCTCCTTTGGCACCACCATATGGCAAGCCTGCCAAGGATGTTTTCCAGGTCATCCACATGGCCAACGCCCTTGCGGCATCAATATCTACCGTAGGGTGGTAACGTAGTCCACCTTTATAGGGTCCCAATGAATTGTTATGCTGTACCCTATATCCTGTAAACACCTCTACCTCCCCATTATCCATTCTAACCGGAAAATGCACAACTAGTTCATTATTGGTTACTTCCAATATTTTTCTAATATTGGGATTTAGACCTATAATGTCCGCAGCATTATCAAACTGGCGCATGACATTATCAAGCATGCCCTGTTTCAATACCTTTTTATTTTTATGTGTTTTTGTAATCATGTATCTCTATTAACTCTTGTTCACTTGTTAAACTTTACATGGTGTATTTATCACCATCCATATTTTTATCGCTCAACAATTTGTCAAAACGATGTAGGTAATCGCAACAACAGTGAATGTTGTTTTTATTTTTGGTTAAACAGCAGAACGTTACATGACTGCATGTAAGGCAAATGCTTCTCTTTAATATTTCTTTCATGACCTGATTTACATATTGGAAATAAAAATCTGCCCGACTTACATTTTTTGAACAAAACTAATTTTTGCAAGCCAGGCAGATAGGTCAACTAGCTAAATGTATTATTTGGATACAAGCTCTCCAGAGGCCAATGCTTCTGAATAATTTGCCGTAACCGTTGGGTGGGTACGGAAAAAACGTGTACCGTCTGTACGCTTCATCTTTATTTGGGTATTACCATCTTTGGTCTCTTTGACTTCTGTTACCACTACTGTATTTCCTTCCACAGTTTTGTAATTGGCAATACCGCCTTTTTTAATAATAAAATTTGCCCTTGGAAAATCTATATGTTGATATTTATGGGCTTTGGGCGTGCCAATTTCGTAGACATCACCAACCTTTACTGAATTTTGAACATTATCATTGTTCGTCTGTGCCGTTAACATACTTGCTGAAAACAGCGCTGTTATTACATATTTAATCATAGCTCTGAATTTTGGGTTAATAAATTGATTTTATGTTTTGCTAATGCTTCGTTGATTGTTCTCTCCGTTATATTTACCTTAAAATGCTGGTTACTTTGTGTTATCTTCTTAATTGTCAAAGTTTTTACATTACTTGGAAGTCCGTATGTTATAATATCCCCTTCCGATAAACCAATGATAGAAGCCCCTAAAGTGCTTTGTACGGAAATCTTGTCATTTTCCAAATTATTTTCATGAGGTGGAACCAATTGAAATGTTTGGTTCCAGCCAGATTCATAACTCAAATTGACATAGGAATACATTCTTATGATATCTTCCGGCATATCCTCTAAATCATATATCAATGCCGTTGCCATACGTTCCTTTAAATTGTCCAATGCATCTTTATGGGCGTAATCTTCTACATATGGGGTCAGTTGCTGATACCGTTGTATCATCACGAAATCTTTTTTTTCCAATACTAAACTTCCGTATTTCATAACCCCTTTTATTGATTTACCTAAAAGAGGCAATAGCTATGCCTTGGAATATTAAAGATGTGTTAATGTTTGTAACTTACTAAAAAACAGGTGTTTAAAAATTTTTTAATTATGAAGTGAATTGGAGAAGTGGGGAATATTTACCCGGCCGGGGAAATATGCACCATTACTATTATTTTAATTTTTCACGGAGGGTCTTGCGATCTATCTGTAAAATTTCGGCAGCTTTTGTTTTATTGCCATCAACGTGGGCCAGTACTTTTTTGGCATACTCTTTTTCCATTTCCTTAAGGGGAAGAAATTCGGTATCGGGAAAATCTATTTGAAATTTTAAATGGTCAGGTAGGTCTTTTACCTTTATGATACCATCGCTCATAATTACGGCCCGCTGAATTAAGTTTTCCAGCTCCCTTATATTTCCGGGCCAATGATATCGTTGTAATATCTGTAAGGCATCAGGAGATATGCCCATTAATCTATCCTTGTATTCAATTCCATATTTTTGGACGAATTTTTCTACCAATAACGGTATGTCCTGCTTACGGTCCCTTAAGGGCGGTACATTTATTTCCACAACGGTTAACCGGTAATAGAGGTCTTCCCTAAATTCATTTTGGGCTATGGCCTCTTGAAGGTTACTGTTGGTTGCCGCTATGATTCGTATATCTACTTTTTCTACTTTACGAGAACCTATTTTTGTAATTTCTTTTTCTTGAATGGCCCTTAATAGTTTGGTCTGTACGGAGAGTGGTGCCGTACCAATTTCATCCAGAAAAAGTGTACCCCCTTCTGCTGCCTGAAAAAATCCATTTCGGTTTTCATTGGCTCCGGTGAAAGCTCCTTTTATATAACCAAAAAGCTCCGCTTCCAATAAATTTTCCGGTATGGCCCCGCAATTGACCGGTATAAATGATGCCCTGGAAAATGTTCCTGAATAATGAATGGCCCTAGCAACCAGCTCTTTACCGGTGCCGCTTTCTCCTTTTATCAAAACGGTTGCCTTGTTATCTTTTACCCGGTCAATGATATCCGTTATTTTTTGAAAGGCGGGGGAAGAGCCGATCATTTCTGCATACCCCTTGCCCTTATGTGGAATGGTCAATGCTTTAGGGGCATCTTTTCTAATTTTGCCCTTTAACGATTTGTCTACGGCCTGTTTTAGTTCATCCTTGGTAAAAGGCTTGGTTAGATAATCCGTAGCACCGGACTTAAAAACTTCTAGGGCGCCGTTTACGGATGGGTAGCCGGTAATGACCAATTTTGGAATATCTGGATAATGCTCGTCTGCAAACCGTACCAATTGTAAACCGTCAACTTCTGGCATCTGGATATCGGTTATCAAAAGGTCTATAAACGTATCTTTTAGGATATAGAGGGCTTGTTTAACGGATACCGCCTTAAATATGTGATAGTCCATAGACTGTAAATGCCGTTGTAACAACTCTAGAATATCTAAGTCATCATCTACAAGCAATATATTTTCTTTGCGCAGTGCCATTATGGTAATTTAGGAAAAGATATGGTAAATATAGTGCCTTGGGGATGGTTCTTGCCATGCGTTATGGTACCCTTATGACTACTAATGATGCCATGTACGACACTTAGTCCCAATCCTGAACCCTCACCAAGGGGCTTTGTGGTAAAAAATGGTTCAAAAACCTTGTCCTCGTTTTCCAAAGCAATTCCCGAACCTTCATCGGTAATACGGAGGGTAATATATTTTGTTCCTTTTTTTAGGTTAATTTCAATTTTACCTCCTTTTGGCGAGAAATAAATTGCGTTCATGATCAAATTAAACAGTACTTGGGTCAACTGTACATTATCTGCACGTAATGCAATGTCCTGATGACTGAAGGATTTGACCAATTGTATGTTTTTTGTCCGTATAGAGGGGCCCAACAAGTTCAATACATCCTCTATTAAAGGAATAACTTGTATTACGTTCATTTGCTGTGGCATTTCACAAGCAAAAAACATTAATTTTTTGACCACTTCACGGCTAAAAATAGCATTGTCCACAATTTTATTAAGATCGCGCAATGCGTCGGTATCGGTAATACGTTCCTTTAAAAGTTCCGTAAATCCTAGAATATTGGCCAACGGCGTATTTATCTCATGGGCTATACCAGCGGTGATCTCCCCTAAAATATGTAGTCTATCCGCCCTTTCAACCTGTCTTTTTATAGCGGCCTCACTATCATGTACTTGTTTTCGTTCCAATAGATTGCCTACGGCCAAAGCTACATTCTCAAGCAGTTTTTCCTCTTCCACCAAAAAATCGGTCTGTTTATATTTTTTCTTTGGATACCCCACTTTAATAAAACCGGAGACTTCGTTGAATACCCTAATATTAGATTTAAGGTATACCATTTCATTATGGTATCCATCTGTCTTAATATCATAATCGCCACTTTGCAACAACACTTCGGTATCATCTTCAAACTGCCATGCCTTTTTCAAACAAAATGTAATCGCCTCTAACGAAGTGTGCAACTGACTGTAGTCTGAATTTACTATGATGGAAGTTACTTCGTATAGGCAAGTAAGTTCCTTAATACGCTCCTTAAGTTTTGCTTCTGTGCTTACCATTTCAATCCTAATAGAAGTAGTGAAGTTCCTAAATATTTCTATAGAATTAAAATTTTAAGTCAAAATTGGCCACTTACCTAGGAATATAAGTACAACCTATGATCATAAGCATTCTTTAAAAATGTTTCTGACCGGAAAATTCCATTGCCTCACCTTTGCCAAAGCCAAAACTAACACCAAAGGTTATAAAACGACCTTGCTGGCTAAAATCCCTCAAATAAAAGCCAGGTTGGTTGGTAATGCTTTCTCTTATACGGGAAGCAAATACATCCCTAACACTAAGGCTCAAAATGGCCTTTCCCTTAAAAATCTTTTTGCGGGCCCCAAAATCCATAAATAGATTGTCCGCAATTTCCTGTTGCAACGTTCTATAGCCAGATTGGTACTGGCCTATAAATTCCAAATCAAAGTCTGACGGTAACTTTACTTTATTGGTCAATCTGGTAGACCATTGGTCACCCTTAAAATCAAACGAATTGCCTTCAAAGTCACCATCTCTTTTAAAACTACTGTAATTAAAGTCATTGGTAAAGGAAAGCCAGTTGGTAGGTATGTATTTTGCATTGAACTCAATTCCTGTTGTATTGTTAATACCAATATTCTCTGGCCTGGAAATACTTACATTGTCCTCAAACGCTACAATACGTTCTACAACACCTTCCGTATGCCTATAAAAGACACCAAAGTTCATGGAAACCTTACCAATTTTATAAATACTTGTAATCTCATAACTATCGGTAAATTCTGGCTGTAAATTAGGATTTCCGGTGCGTATGCTAAAATTGTTGCGAATATTGAAAAACGGATTCAAATCCCACATTCTAGGTCTAAATATCCGCTTTGAATACCCTGCCTGTAATGATAGGTTGTCACTGAATTTATAGGAGGTATGGCCACTGGGAAATATATTATTATAGTTCTGGTCATTGCTTTCGTTGGTATTCCTTAATAGGGTAGCAAGGTCGGTATCCTCAAATCTAAGCCCTAATTTAAGACCCCAAGCATCACTTTCATAAGCCGTAGTGGCATATATGCCCAATACTTTTTGTGTCCATTCAAAAACATTGGTCAAATCTGGATTTTCAATAAATCCTGTGCCGTCAAAATCACTAATGGCAAAATCATTTTCAACATCGTTTATTTGGTACTGAGCCCCAGTTTCAAGGGTGTATTTTTCTGCCCAAGGGTGTGTGTAGTCTGCCTTAAACGTATAATCCGCTTGACTAAAATCCGTACGGGATCGTTGTTGCATATCATCACCGGCACCAAAAACAATGGTATTGATGAAATCTGATGACTGGTCTTTGGCAAAAAGGTTTCCTGTGGCACTCAAAAGTAATGATTGCTCCTCATTGCCCTCAAAGTCTTTTTTGTATTGGAGCTCATAGGAGTATTTTGGGTTGGTGGCCGTTGTAAGTTCGTTACGGTTAAATGCATCCGTGCGCTCATTAGAAGTGTCAAAAGAACTGAACAAGGCATCTGAAGTTTCTTTTTCCCATTCATAGGCGAAATTTCCGGATAACGTAATTACGTTCAAATCATTGATATGATAGTCGGTGCCTAGGATGAGATTGAAAAAGGTTTCATTTTTATCGCTTTCCCCATTACTGGTAATATATGTGTTGTCCGATAAATTGCGGTTTTCTGTTTCATTATCGCTTGGGAAGGTTCTTCGGCCAAATCCCATTTGGCTAAATAGATTAAATTTTTCTGTGCGCCTATTTAAACTTAAACCTATACTGTGATTATTGGGAACCCCCGTATTTAAAGTAACTGCGCCGTTTAAACCCTTTTTTTCCTCTTTTTTCAATACAATGTTTATAATGCCCGAAGTACCTTCCGCATCATATTTCGCGGACGGATTCGTAATCACCTCTATGCGCTCTATCATATCTGCTGTCAATGTCCCCAAGGCGTTGCCCTGTTCATTGGCAATTACGGAAGGTTTGCCGTTGATCAACATTTGTACTCCTTGACTGCCCCGTAAACTAATTTGTCCTTCAATGTTCACATTAACGGAGGGGACATTGTTCAATACCTCTAACGCGCTTGCGCCAGTACTGCTTAAATCTGCTCCTACATTGAAAATTCTTTTGTCTAACTTAAATGTGGTCTGTGATACCTCTCCTTCTACGACGACTTCATCTAATTGTTGTGAATCTTCTGCCAAGGTCACCGTTCCCAAATCTATTTTCGCGTTATTTATTTGTGGGTTGTCAAATCGCTTTGTGGTAAAACCAATAAAACTTACTTCAATGTAAAAATTTTGGGCATCGGTTTCCAGAATAAAGCTACCATCCTCTAAAGTGGTGGTTCCTACTATTGGTTTCTGATCTGTGGGATTACCTACTAACACCGTTGCGAATTCAATTGGTCCACCACCATTTTCCTCAATGACCTTACCCGTTATGGTCGTTGTAACTTCCTGTGCAAAGGTGAGCGGACTTCCAAAAATGAAGCTTAGGATTATAATTATTAAAACTTGTTTGCGCATAATTTGAGTTGATTTTAATCAAAGTTGGTGTAAAGATTACATTAATGAAATTAATTTTCTGCAAACGACCTAGGTTATAGTGCAAACGACATTATTAATTATTGGTGTTTACCTTGCTAATACTGTCGATGGCGGTTTTATTAACGGTTATTTTACCTAATTGGGTATTTTTAATACATGGGGCCAAAATTTTCATTTTTGAACAGTACTTCAAAGGAAGTTATATTTCAATTGGTACTACATATCGTATTGTTCTTATTTTTTTCTTTTGATAAGAACCAACCGGAAATACCCGCATTTAACATCTTTGCCTTTTTAAATTATGCATTGGGCGCTTTACTTATCAATTATATCTTGTTGCCCCGTTTTTTTTATACTAAAAAATATCTTTTGTTCATTATATTGGTCGTGCTTGTCATAGCTGTTATAATAATGGTGGAGGAGTTGGTATTGGAGCGTATTTTTTATCCAATTTCAAGAGGACAACATTTCCCCGGTATCGTATATAGTTTGCTAGACGTTATGCCCGTTATCCTTATTCTGGCAGGTTTTAAGTTTGCCTGGGATGCCTCTAAAAAACAATTGGAGGTTGAAGAACTGCGAACATCCGTTGTTCAAAGTGAACTCCTGTTTTTAAAGTCCCAGATCAACCCACATTTTTTGTTCAATAATTTAAACAATCTTTATTCGTACGCCATTGAACAGTCCCCAAAAACTCCTTCCATTATTTTGGAGCTTTCATCTGTATTGCGTTATATGTTGTATGATTGCAAAGAGAATTACGTAAGTCTTCAAAAGGAAATAGCCCACCTTAAAAATTTTACAAAGCTTAATGAAATGCAGATAGAGGAAAGGGGTAAGGTTTCCTTTAGCATGAACGGCAATACAACAGAGTATGTCATTGCGCCTTTGATACTATCGGTCTTTATAGAAAATGCCTTTAAACATAGTACCGCTAGTCAATCTGACAATATTTTTATCGACATTAACATAGATATTAATGAAAATGGCATGTTGAATTTTGAATGTAGAAATTCCTTTTTGTCACTGGCGAATACGGAAAATCTATCTAGCGGAATAGGATTGAAAAATGTAAAAAAACGGTTAGAATTGCTTTATTCCAATGCGCACGATCTGCATATCCAAAATGAGCAGGATGTTTATTATGTACATTTGATGTTACAGCTAACAAGGGCAAAATTATGATCAATTGTATTATTATTGAAGATCAACCACCGGCACAGCGTGTGCTAAAAAAGTACATTGCCGATTTTGGAAACATGGAGTTAAAAGGCACATTTGCAGATGGGCTGCAGGCATTGGAATTTTTAAAGCGTACAGCTATTGATTTAATTTTTTTGGACATACACTTGCCTAAAATTTCTGGAATTGAATTTCTCAAGGTGCTTAAGCATAGACCCAATATTATCTTGACTACCGCATTTGCGGACTATGCCCTTGAAAGTTATGAGTATGATGTAGTAGATTATCTTTTAAAACCATTTTCCTTTGAACGATTTGTGCAAGCAGTTTCCAAAGTGCCTACAAAGGATAATACCCAAATGGCAAATTCATTAAAAGATAAGGAAGAACACGCTTTGGAACATATATTTATCAAATCCGGTTATGAACATATTAAGGTTGATGTGTATGACATTGAATATATTCAGTCCGATGCCGATTATACCGAAATAATTACCAAAACACGGAAATATTTATCCCAAGAACCCTTACGGTATTGGGAAGAGTTTTTAGGCGCGAATAGATTTGTACGTATCCACAAATCCTATATCATCAATATGGCCAAAATTCACAAGATAAATGGCAACCAAGTTTTTCTAAAGGGCGGCGTTCATTTGCCTCTTGGGCGGGCGTATAAGGAGGCTTTTATGGCACTTGTACTGCAGTAATTGTATTTCGACTATTTGGGCAGTACAGTAACCTTTACACGCTTATATCTGCTTAGAGATGGCGAACCCTTGTCAGAAACCTTAACGATAAAATGCAGGGTTTCTTTTTTTGACACTTCTGGCGCGGTCAAGTTTACTAAATGTACATTATTGGCCCCCATGTTTATCACCTTTTTATAGGAGCTTATCTCAGGATACTGGAACCATAAAAAGCTTAAATTATCACCATCTGGATCGGTAGAATCAAAAGCATCCAACATAAAGCCCTCACCGGATTTTACGGTTAGCTCGTCAGGATGGGTCAATATTACGGTCGGTGGATGGTTGGCCTCTTCAAAGCTCATTATGGACCAATCCATACGGGCTGCAAAGTCATTTTGAAAATCATCCCTCCAGCGCCATAAAGTTTCCTTATAACCTGTAAATGTTATTGTGTCCGGTCGTACCGATCTACCGTAATCCTTGGGGACATGCGGCGTGTAGCTATCAATGGCATTGGTCCAAATTGGTCTGGTTTCTGGCGCTATGGTTACAATTGATCCTCCTTCTTTGGTCTTTGAAAAATCTGGCTTGTACAATTCATAGCGACCTCCCCAGCCACCAAGTTCCGGATGTTCGGCAATATTAAGTCCATTGGGTATCAAGGAAAGGAATGCCGGGGTGTCTCCTTCAACGCCCCAGGCAACATCAGGATAACTGGCGCCCAACGGTCCATGGTTTTGTTGAATGTTATCGGCAAGCCATTTGTTGCTAATTGTGGTGTTATCAATACCTTTTATATAGGCATTAATTCCTGTCCAGGTTGCTTGGCTATATTCATCACCGGGACTAACGATATAGAATAAATCCGGAAAATTGTTCCGGATCCAAATACCGCTGTCATCTTGATCGGATATCGTATACACCCTTAATTTTGAAATAAGCCGTTTTGCCTCTTTGGCACTTTTGGTGTTCTTGATTTTGTGTAAGGATTGGGCTAAGGTGTTAACGCCTCCCCAAACGGAAATCCATAATGAACGGTCATCTTTTTCCTCCAGAATTTTAATGATCCAATCAGAACCTTCAGAGTCCATACCCGGTCCTACGCCGGTCATACCATATTTTGGTAAGCCATTTTTTACTAGAGCGTTCAAGGTGGATGCGGTTGGATAATTTTTATCATGCTTTAGTAGGTTTGGGTGTACTTCATCATACGCTTTAATAATTTTCCTTAAAGATTCCGGATTTATTTTATGCTGTAGCCAACAAGATGTAGTCGCTACCATACCCTTAATATCAATTTCATTGGAATATAGGAACAGACGAACAAAAGACTGTGTGTCATCTGGATCTGCCTCAATATCCGAAAGGATAATTACACGTTCCTTTGGAAGCGACTGACCAATGCAAAAGTTTGTAAAATTAATAATGGCAAAAAATAGGAGTATCTGTTTCATAAGTTAATTCTAAAGGTGACGCCTTTATTGATTATGGGTAATGTGTTTTACCGTAATCCTCAAATATAGTAAAACAAAGTAAATGAAAATAATCGTAAATAATAACAACTCATTGGTTTCTATTTATACGGTTAGTTTATTGTTTCCAAATTAAAATCAAGTATGTAATTCCCGTCATTATTTTGACTAAAAATCATTAAAGGTTGGGCTGGTTATAAAAATCTTATATTTAAGTCTCACTAAACAATGTAGTCCCCTACAAATGGTATTAAAACCTAAATTTTGGTTTCTCCTATATATGGCAATATGGGGCGTTAAGTCGCAAGACCTGCCGCCAATTCAAAACTATGCACCTCTAACCTATGCAGCAGGTAATCAAAATTGGGGCGTATCACAAGGGCAGGACAAGAGTATTTATATTGCGAACAATAGCGGGCTGTTAATGTATAATGGAACGAAATGGGTATTATATCCATCCCCAAACGGCACCCCTTTAAAATCCGTAAGGGTTATTGGTGACCGTATTTATACGGGTTGTTATATGGAATTTGGATATTGGACAAGAGATGCATTAGGTCAACTGGAGTATGTTTCCATTTCTTCAAAATTGACCCAGCCAATAGAAGAGGATGAGCATTTCTGGACCATTACACAATTTAATGATTGGGTACTGTTCCGTTCCTTGGACCGCATTTATAGTTATCACATTAAAAATGGTACAATTGATATTATAAATGCAAAAACGACTAGGGCAACATTATTTGAAGTCGATAGAAGAATTTATTTTCAAAGCATTGGAAAAGGACTATTTACCGTGGAAAATGGTAGGTCTGTTTTGGTGTCCGATGATGATATTTTAAAAAATGATATTGTAGTTGGTGCATTTTCGTTTCAACAAGCAATTTTATTGATTACGGAGCAACATGGGTGTTATTTACTCAGGGGCAATAAGTTGGAAAAATGGGCAACGGCCAATGATCCTTTATTATCTAACATAAAAGTTTATAGTACTTTAAAATTGCACGATGGTTCTATTGTTATGGGTACCATTTCAAAAGGACTATTTATTATCGATGAGCGGGGTATAGTTACCGCGCATATAGACCAGGAACAAGGTATTCATAACAATACCGTTTTGTCCATGTACCAAGATATGGACAAAAATTTATGGTTAGGACTGGACAATGGACTTAGTGTAATTAATCTTGAAACGCCATTTAAGGAATATGTAGACCATGTGGGCGAGTTGGGTGTGGTTTATACGGCAATTTTATATAAGGATGTTCTTTACTTGGGTACTAACCAGGGGTTGTTTTACAGGTCCAATACGAATACGGATAAATTTAAACGTATTGAAGGTACACAGGGCCAAGTTTGGTTGTTGAAGAATATTGACGGCACCTTGTTTTGTGGGCATCATACCGGAACGTTCGTTGTGAGGGAGAATACAGTTGAGAAAATTTCCGATTACCCTGGTACATGGGATATTCATCCTATGCCCGGTACTGAGAATTTATTGTTGCAGGGAAATTATGAAGGTTTAAGTGTTTTGAAAAAAGTAGGCAATGATTGGACTTTTGAAAATGTAATTGATGGATTTGAAAGTTCAAGTAGGTTTTTTGAATTCGTAAATGACCATCAAGTATTGGTAAACCATGATTACAAAGGTATTTTTGATATTAGGTTGAATTCAGATTACACTAAGGTTTTATCCGTAAAGCAAAAAGATTCTAAAGGTACGGGGTCTAGTTTGGTAGCCTATCACGATGATTTAATTTATACTACTGTCAATGGGGTTTTTAAGTACGACAAGAACGGCAATGAATTTCTTGGGGATACAGTTTTGAACAGCAAATTTTTTGAAAATGACGACGCTATTATTGGTGTACTTAAACCAACGGATAATAACGAAAGGTTATGGGGTTTTTCCAATAATAATATCATTAATGTATCTCCCGGTATAATGAACGGCAGCCCGGAACAGGTTAAAATACCCATTCCAAAATTTTTCAGAAACGGTATGGGGGTTGTGGGTTTTGAATCAATTGTGGGTCTAGGTGACCAAACCTATTTAATAGGTACTTCAAATGGTTATGTTACCCTTAATTTGGATAAAGTTTTGCCAAAATCATATTCAGTCTCAATAACTTCGATTTCCAAGGAATTTTATGATGCGCCTAGTATTCATATACCTATAAAGGATAATACGCTATTTGATTATACCGAGAACAACCTGAAATTTCAATACAATGTTCCTGAATACGACAAATTTACCGAGGTTTATTACCAATATAAATTAAATGGATTATATACGGATTGGAGCAGCTGGTCAACGGTACCGGAAGTGTCTTTTAAAAATTTACCATTTGGGAACTACACCTTACAGATAAGGGCTAAAGTTGGTAATGCACTTGTAGATAATGTCGCTATGTATAATTTTAAAATTGAAAGACCTTGGTATCTTTCAATTTATGTCATAATTATATATGTATTATTGGGTCTACTCCTTTTAATAGTAGTTCATAAGCTGTATAAAAGCTTTTACAAAAAACAACAAGAACAAATTTTAAAAGCGAACAGAAAACGGTTAAAGAGAAAAAAGTTAAAGGCGCAAAAGAAAATTATTCAAATTAAAAACGAACAGCTGCAGGATTTGATAGAAAGCAAAAATAGGGAGTTGGCTATTTCTACTATGAGTATTATCAAGAAAAATGAATTTCTAAATGCAATTAAGGATAAATTAAAGGATGGCCCGGTAAATGCACAGATTAAATCGGTAATAAAAACAATAGACCGGAATATAAACAATGAGGATGATTGGAAATTCTTTGAGAATGCATTTAATAATGCGGATAAGGATTTTCTAAAAAAAATTAAAAGCCTTCATCCTGAACTGTCCTCAAATGACTTACGTCTTTGTGCCTATTTGCGTTTAAATTTATCTTCTAAGGAAATTGCTCCGTTATTAAATATATCGCTTAGAAGTGTAGAGGTAAAAAGATATCGTCTTCGCAAAAAAATGAATTTGTTACATGAAGAAGGACTCACCGATTATATAATGAGTTTATAATTCCACATCAAAAGCAAAATTCACCACAACATTACCACAACAACTGTTTTAAAGCGCCTCATAATTTATATAGCAATATTCCTTGTTTTGTGAGTATTATTGATGATTTTATTTATTTGACCGTTATATTTTAAGATGTATGTTTTTTGTAGGGGTAAATTTTTAGGATTTCGCAAATACGACTATTAATTTGCAGTTGAAACTATTATAAATATGACCTATACCGGTAATGTTTTCATTATTGGTATAATGGTGGTTTAAATAGTACTTATTAACTCCAAAAAACAAATTAGATTATGAAAAACTTAATGTACATGTTTGTGGCATTACTTATGGTGTTCGTCAGTTGTGAGGACGACGATAGCTTTGATCCTGGACCGCTTTCTAACCTTGCGGTAACATCCCAAGTAAGTGATGATGGCTCAGGAATTGTCACTTTTAAACCAACCGCAACCGGTGCTAAATCATATACATATGATTTTGGTGATGGTACCACTGGAGAGTCCTTAACTGGATATATCTCTAAAACATATTCTACTACGGGTGAAAATACCTATACCGTAACTGTTACCGTTATTGGATTTGATGGTTCTACTCTAACGGAAACCTTACAGGTTACGGTGGATGTACCTGCTATGAATTCAGATTTGGTCAATTTAATAACGGACGGAAGCTCCAAAACTTGGTTTCTTGCTGCTGCGCAGCCTGGCCATTTGGGCTTGGGTCCGGCTAGGGAAGGAATTGATGGTGATTGGTGGTATCCTAAATGGTATTCTGCCCAAGCATTTGAGAAGTGTGGAAGTGAAATATCAGATTGTTTTTGTGATGACGAATTGACGTTTACCGTTAATAGTAGTGGTGAGGTAACTTATGTTTTGGATAATAAAGGTCAAACATTCTTCAATGTTGGGCATAAAGCTGTTGTTGGTGGAACCGCAGATGAGGATTACTGTTATGATTTTGATACTAGTGGGGAAAAAGAAGTGACTTTTTCTGCGGTTGAGGGCAATGTGCCAGAGGCCGAAACAACTGGAATGCAAATGGAATTTTCCGATGGTGGTTTTATGAGTTATTATGTAGGTTCTTCAACGTATGAAATTTTATCGCTCAGCGAAGATTTGCTTTATGTAAGAACATATGATTCTATGAATCCTGACCTTGCATGGTATATTCGTTTTACGGCTGCTCCTTCAACAGGTGGGGAAGAAGAGAGCTTAGAGACTATATATACCAATTTGGTCTGGTCAGACGAATTTGATACGGATGGAGCTCCGGATCCGGCTAATTGGACGTTTGACCTCGGTGCAGGTGGCTGGGGAAATGGCGAGGCACAGGAATATACGGATAGTCCTGAAAATGTAATTGTCGAAGATGGTGTATTAAAGATTACCGCACGTGGCACCGGTAGCGGTGGTGGTGTTCAATATTATTATGATGATGTTACCTTGGTCGCGGCCGGTGGGTCTACTTCAGTTGTGCAGGATTTTGAAGGTGCAGCGCCCGTCTTCACGGATTTTGGTGGGGCGGCAACAGCTGTCATAGAAAACCCTGATGCCTCTGGCGAAAATACATCTGTAACGGTAGCTGAATCCACAAAGAATAATGGAGCCGAAGTATGGGCAGGTTCGTTTTTTGATGTTGATGCTGCTTTAGATCTTAGTACATATACAAGTATGGAAATAAAGACTTGGTCTCCGGCAGTTGGGGTAGTGGTTAGATTAAAACTGGAAAACCAGGCCAATGCCCAAGAATTTTATGAGGTAGATGCAACAACATCTGTAGTAGAAAGTTGGGAGACACTGTCTTTTGATCTAAGTGCTGCTCCGGCCTTTACATATGATAGGGTGGTATTGTTTTTTGATTTTGGTGAAAGTCCAACTGGTGGTGCCGCGTACACCTCTGCAAGGATTAAATCTGAAAACTTATTTGAGTTTACGTATGGTAGGGTTGAAATTAGGGCAAAACTGCCTTCTGCCGGCGGTACGTGGCCAGCTTTATGGGCTCTAGGAGCTAATTTTGATGAAGTAGGTTGGCCAGCATGTGGTGAAATTGATATTATGGAACACGTAGGTAATAATAGCAATACCATTAGTAGTGCTTTGCATTATCCTGGAAACTTTGGAGGTACTGCCGTAGTGGGGGCTACTTCTGTTCCTACTGCTACTACGGAATTTCATAATTATACCGTAGAATGGACGCCAGATAGTATAAAGTTTGTTGTAGACGGGGAAATGGTTCATAATAGCCTGGTGAATTCTGATACTACACCGTTTAATAGCGATTTCTTTTTAATTATGAACATTGCTATGGGCGGCACACTTGGTGGGGCAATAGACCCTGCTTTTACAGAAGATACTTTGGAAGTGGATTATGTTAGGGTCTACCAATAGTTAGAACTAATTTTAATAATTAAGCCATTGAATTTAATTCAATGGCTTTTTTTGTATTAGATATCGATTGAACTGTGTAATGCCATCTTATCAATTTTATTTAAATATTGGTATTAAATACTATTGTAGGATAGATTAATAAAATCAAGGAATAAAAAGAAAAAGAAAAAAAACGAAAAAAATAGTAAACAATATTGGTATTTTTTAATATTTTCGTTTATCCGTCATCACTATTAAGACAGTAATTAGATTGTCAAAGATGATTTAACGTAATTATTATGAGACATCTTCGCTTTGGTTTCTTTGTTTGTTTAAGCATGCTGTTACCGTTTGTAACGGTAATGAAAGCCCAGTCCGGTACAGATAGGCAAAGGGTGTTGGTGCTTACCGATATTGAGAATGAACCGGATGATGCCATGTCTTTGGTAAGGTTTTTAACGTATGCCAATCAATGGGATGTTGAGGGATTAGTGGCAACAACCTCCGTACATCAAAAAAATGAAATTGCAACATGGCGCATTTATGAAATCTTGGATGCGTATGCAAAAGTTAGGAAGAATCTATTGCTACATGAACCTGACTATCCAGAAGTAGATTATTTGAGGTCGGTCGTAAAGGAAGGTCGTGCGGATTATGGAATGAATGCCGTAGGTGAAGGGATGGATTCTGAAGGTTCCGAATGGATTATTAATGTGGTGGATAAGGATGATGAGCGCCCTGTGTGGATACAGGTATGGGGAGGGCCCAATTGTTTGGCTCAGGCATTATGGAAGGTAAAGCATACACGTACGGAAGCGGAACTAAATAAATTTGTTTCTAAAATCAGGGTCTACACCATATCCGATCAAGATGATAGTGGGCCATGGCTTCGAAAAACATTTCCAGATTTATTCTATATCGCTAGTCCTGGTTTTCATGCTTATGGGGGGTATCACCATGCTACATGGACCGGTATAAGTGGAGATAAATTTCATGGGCGGTTTGCCGGTGCGGATTTTGAAATTGTGGATAATCCTTGGCTGGACCGGCATATACGAAGTAAAGGTCCCCTAGGGGCGGAATATCCCCATATGGATTATCTAATGGAGGGCGATTCCCCCAGTTTTATGTATTTGATAAACAATGGTCTTGGAAATCCCGATCACCCAAATTGGGGAAGTTGGGGTGGTCGGTACGAGTTGTATCTCCCTAGAACAGAAAAATGGTTTTTGGAACCGGAAACCAGGCCTTTATGGAACAATGCGCAGGATGAGGTTGAAGGTAACGACGGTAGTTGGCATACCAATAATAAAGCAACTATTTGGCGTTGGAGAGAAGCTTATCAAAATGATTTTGTTGCCAGAATGGATTGGACCATAAAACCTTATGAACAGGCAAATCATCCCCCAGTGGTAAAAGTGAGCAATAAAAAAATGATTACCGCTAAGGTTGGGGACCGTATAGATTTAAATGCGGAAAACTCTACTGATCCAGATGGTGATATATTATCGTTCAAGTGGTTCTATTATGGGGAGCCTGGCACTTTTACCAAATCTTCTGGAAGAACGGCTATGCCGGTTACCATAGAAAATGCCCATAGCGCCAAAGCTTATTTGGTCGTTCCAAAAGGTGCCCGGTTGGGAACAATGCATATCATTTTAGAAGTTACGGATCAAGGAAGTCCTGCCCTTACGAGATATGAGCGTGTAATTATTAATGTAGAATCATAATCGTCAAAGTTAAAAAGTAAAAATAATCCTATTGCAAAATGCGGAATCTAAGCAGGTAAGTTTGTTTATATTTATGAAAATTTACTATTTATAAAAATATGGCATACTTACCGAATAAAAGAAGGGAAAAGATTATTGAGTTCTTAAATGAAGATGGTTCCGCAAAAGTAGTGGACCTCGCTAAATTGTTTAAAGTGACCGAGGTAACCATCCGCCAAGATCTGGAAAAGTTAGAGGCTCAGGGTTTGATTATTAGAGAGCATGGTGGTGCTTTTTTAAAGAATATGGGGGACCAGGTTCGCAATTTCTCCTTGGTCAACCAAGAGAACATGGAATTAAAAGAGATCATTGCGCAAAAGTGTTTGGAATTCATTGAGCCTGGTGATACCATTATTTTGGATTCCGGTAGTACTACAACGGAAATAGCAAAAAAACTAGTAGGCTATAAAAACCTAACAGTCATTACAAATGCATTAAATATAGCAATGATGTTGGGAACGGAGCCGGATATTGAAGTAATTATGACCGGAGGGGAATTTAAGCCGCCAACGTTGTCCTTAACAGGCCAGAAAGCGGCAGATTTTTTCAAGGGATTAAATGTGCAGAAGCTGTTTTTGGCCACGGCAGGAATTTCATTGAAAGCAGGGCTGACCTACCCGAGCATCAGCGATTTAATTGTAAAAAAGGCCATGATAGATGCCGCGGATATAACGTATCTGGTTGCAGATAGTACTAAAATAGGTAAAAGTGCCCTTGCTAGTTTAGGTGCACTATCCTTGATAGACTTTATTATTACCGACTCGGGAATGGAAGATAAGGACAAGGAAGTGTTTAAGGATAATGAAATTGAAGTGATTTTGGCCTAATTGCCTTGGTTATAAACAAATTATAAATGAATAGTAAATCATCAATGTTAAGTATTGGCGTAATTATCGGTAATCGTGATTTTTTCCCGGATAGTTTAGTGGAAAAAGCACGTGTGGAAATCATAGAGGTATTTTCAAAATTAAATTTAAAACCCATTTTATTGGATAGTACCGACACCAAACTTGGCGGTGTAGAAACATTCAAGGAAGCTCAAAAATGTGCTGAGCTTTTTAAAAAACATGCCAATGAGATTGTTGGGGTATTAGTGCTTCTCCCAAATTTTGGAGATGAAAAAGGTGTTGCAGATACGCTTAAACTATCAAATTTGAATGTTCCTGTTCTAATACAGGCATACCCAGATGAACTTACTAAAATGAATGTTGTTAACCGGAGGGATTCATGGTGTGGTAAAATATCGGTTTGTAATAATTTATACCAATATGGTATTAAGTATTCATTGACGAGTCAACATGTATCATTTCCTACCGATGCTACCTTTCAACAAGATTTAAAAGATTTTGCCGCAGTTTGTAGGGTCGTCAAAGGATTGCGGAATATTAGGATAGGTGCCGTGGGTGCAAGACCCGGTGCTTTTAATACGGTGCGGTATTCGGAAAAAATACTGCAGCGAAATGGAATTACGGTAACAACGGTAGATTTGTCCGAAATTCTTGGGAAGGCAAATAAGCTTACCGTAAATGATGCTCCTGTAAAACGTCATTTGGAGTCGATCAATGCATATGTACCCCAAGGAAAAACGCCCAACGAGGCCATGCTCCAAATCGCAAAATTAGATGTGGTACTAAAGGAATTCATGGAAGAATATGCGTTGGACGCTACGGCAATTCAGTGTTGGACGTCCCTTCAACAGAATTATGGTTGTAATGTATGCACAAGCATGAGTATTATGTCCGAGAATATGTTGCCCTCTGCCTGTGAGGTAGATGTTACCGGTACGTTGACCATGTATGCCATGCAATTGGCTTCCGGATCGCCCAGTGCATTAGTGGATTGGAACAATAATTATGCAGATGACCCCAATAAATGTGTTTTGTTCCATTGTGGAAATTGGGCAAAATCGTTTTTACCGGATATTAAAATGGATACGGCACCGATATTGGGAACAACGGTAGGTGTTGAGAATACCTATGGTGCACTAGATGGCAGAACACCTGCAAATCCCCTTACCTACGGTAGAATTAGTACGGATGATCCCAAAGGGATAATCAAGGTCTATCTTGGAGAGGGCGAATTGACCGATGACCCTCTTAATACATTCGGTAATAGGGCCGTGGCCCAAATTCCGGATTTACAGCATCTAATGAAATATGTCTGTAAAAACGGTTTTGAGCATCACGTGGTAATGAATGCATCAAAAACCGGTGCTATTCTAGAAGAGGCTTTGGGCAATTATATGGGATGGGAGGTTTATAACCATTCATCGTAGGAACAATATGTAGTTGAAGAAAATATGCATCTATGATCATGACGGATAAGGAGCTTAAATTAAAATCGGTAATACTTAGAAGAAATCTTCTAAAGTATATTTATAAGGCTAAGGCGGGTCATACCGGCGGAAGTCTATCTTGTATAGATATTTTAAATGTACTTTATAACAGTGTTTTAAATGTAGATCCTAAGGATTTTGGCAACCCTAACAGAGACCGGTATATTCAAAGTAAGGGCCATTGCGTAGAAGCACTTTTTGCAACTTTGGCCGATCGTGGTTTCTTTCCTGAGTCCGATTTGGAAACCTTGTGCGCATACCGCTCCCATTATATAGGGCATCCTACCAAAAAAGTTCATGGGGTAGAGCAGAACACAGGTGCTCTGGGGCACGGACTGCCTATTTGTGTAGGTGAGGCAATTGCGGCCAAATTGGACAATAAATCGCATAGAATATTTACCCTTTTAGGAGACGGTGAATTGCCGGAAGGTTCAAATTGGGAAGCGTTTTTAGCGGCATCTCATTATAAATTGGACAACCTGTATGCCATTCTTGATAACAACAAACAGCAAATTACGGGAGCTAACAATGAGGTGATGAATACAGATTCTATCCGTGAAAAGTTGGAGTCCTTTGGATGGGCGGTCAAAGAAGTGGATGGACATAACGTTGCGGAATTACAAGATGTCTTAGATAATGGGCCATTTGAAACTGGCAAACCAAATTTTATAATAGCCCATACGGTAAAAGGTAAGGGTGTCAGTTATATGGAAGGTGTCTTAAAATGGCATCATGGGGTGCCTAGCGAAGAGCAATATGCCATGGCACAACAAGAATTAAGAGAAGCGGAAGCATTAATCTAGGGTAGTATGGAACTGGATAAAATAGAGGATAATCGTTTAAAATTAGGGAAAGCCAACCAAATTGTTTTTGCCGAAACCTTGGAGCGTTTAGCGGCAAATGATAAGGCCATTGTCGTGGTCACCAGTGACTCTAGAGGTTCTGGAAAGCTGGTTCCTTTTGGAGAAAAATATCCACAACAGATTGTAGAGGTCGGTATTGCAGAGCAAAACTTGGTGGGCGTTTCCGCAGGTCTGGCATCTGCAGGCAAAAAAACATTTGCGGTTTCCCCGGCATGCTTTCTAAGCGCTAGGGCTTTGGAACAGATCAAAAATGATGTTGCCTATTCAAACAACCCTGTTGTTCTGGTGGGTATTAGTGCCGGGGTAAGTTATGGTGCATTAGGTACTACACACCATAGTCTACATGATTTTGCGGCGTTGAGGGCCATTAATAACATAACCATTATAGCACCGGCAGATAATTTTGAAACGGAACAAGTGGTGTTAAATGCGGTAAATTTTGGCTCACCGCTCTATATACGATTGGGTAAAAAGAATATGCCTTCCTTAAATGAGGAAAACAAGAATTTTGAAATTGGTAAAGGGCGTATCGTAAAGGAAGGAAACGACCTAACGATCATCGCTACGGGTGAAACCGTTTATCCTGCTTGGTTGGCTGCGCAGAAGCTTGAAGATCAAGACGGTTTAAGGGCCAAGGTCGTAAGTATGCATACCATTAAACCTCTGGATATTAGATTATTGGATGAATTGGGAGAAGAAGGTAAACCAATACTTACCGTAGAGGAACATATGGTACATGGCGGACTGGGCGAAGCTTGTGCCAGTTATCTGCTCCAAAACGGATTCAATAACCCTTTTTCGCTTATTGGCATACCGGATGAATATACGGTTACAGGTTCTCAACTGGAGATATTCAATCATTATGGTATTTCAGGGGAGGGTATATATGCCAAATGCAAGAAAATGTTATTACCAACACAATAGGGATATGACTGGGCAACCTTTATATTTTAGACTTAAAAGCATTGCAGTACTATGTATTGTAATATGCATTGCCGGTTGCAATAGAAATAATGAAAATGCGCCCAAAAAAATGGCCGTAGTGGTGTCTACTTTAAATAACCCTTGGTTTGTGGTTTTGGGTGAATCTGCGGCAGAGAGGGCTAGGGAACTAGGTTATGAAACCACTATTTTCGATTCGCAGAACAATACGGCAAAGGAAGCGGAGCATTTTGAGAATTTGATCGCTGCAGGCTATAGCGCAATATTGTTCAATCCAACCGATGCGGAAGGCTCGGTTAGTAATGTAAATAGGGCCAAAAAAGCGGGTATACCAACTTTTTGCATGGATAGGGAGGTGAATTCCTTGGACGGTCCGGTTACACAGATTATATCGGACAGCTTTTCGGGCTGTGTAGATTTAGGACAGTATTTTGTTCGTCAATTGAACAAAAAAGGAAAATATGTAGAATTATTGGGACTGGTTGGTGATAACAATACTTGGAACCGTTCCAAAGGTTTTCATAGCGTAGTCGATCATTTTCCAGATTTGGAAATGGTAGCACAGCAGAGTGCGGATTTTGATAGGAGCAAAGCAATGGAAGTGCTTGAATCCGTAATGCAGTCGCACCCGGATATCGATGCCGTATTTTGCGGTAACGATGCCATGGCAATGGGTGCTTACCAAGCCTTGGTCTCTGCAGGTAAGGCAGATAGTGTAATGGTTTTTGGATTTGACGGAGCCCAAGACGTTATGGATGCCATTAAACAAAAAAAAATTAAGGCGACAGCCCTTCAATCCCCTAAATTCATTGCACAGACCGCTGCGGAGTTGGCGGACAAGTATCTTCAAGGGGAGCGTGATATGGATAGAAAAATGCCCATAGCGGTTGAGGTGATTACCCAGGATAACATAGGTGAATTTGAGGCTTATGGCAGCGAAAACTGATATGAAAAAACCGATCAAATTTTTTATTATCACCGTGACATTGGTCTTGGTGGGATATAATTCCGTTTACTTTGAATCTTTGGATGTAAAGAATACGGCCAAAAATGCCGGCGTTTTTAATTCGGTTGAGTTTGTTGATCAATTTATGGGGGCCAAACTTCCCAATTTACCGGCAACAGATGCCAACGAACTCATAGGTTCCCTAGAATTGGATCTAGTGGGCTTTACGGCCGAAAACGGACGCAAAATGGGAATTAGCAATGACTACTATTTTGTGGTGGAAGGCACCGGGGAGGTACAGGCCATTGAGGATGAAGATGTAATTCTGTCATTAATAGGTAATTCAAAAAATAAAATAAGGATTGCAACGGATTTTATATTTGGCAATACAATCAGGGAAGCTACCGCCATTGCCAATATTGGTGATTTTCAAAATACTATGGATTTCAATGCAATATCCGTGGCATTGAACGATAAGGTAAGAACCACTATTGTACCGTCTTTCTCCAAAGAAGTTAATATAAAGGATACGGTTTATTTCAAAGGAGGCGTAAAGGTAAATACCAAGAACCCAACATTAAAAAATCTTAGGGTTATTCCCTTAATCCTCAACATTGAATAAATAATGGAAGAGGACAACATTATATTACAAGCGGTCAATATCACCAAAAAATTTGCTGGTGTAACCGCTCTTGACAATGTTTCTATCAATGTACATAAAGGTAAGGTCAATGTAATAGTTGGTGAGAACGGTGCAGGTAAATCTACCTTAATGAAAATTTTATCTGGTGTTTATCCTGAATATGATGGCACACTTTTGCTGCAGGGCGAACCGGTTAATTTTTCCAACCCTAAGGATGCCATGTCCAAAGGCATTGCCATTATCCATCAAGAACTGAACTTGATTCCATATTTAAGCATTTCGGCCAACATATTTCTAGGAAGGGAAATTGTGGATCCCCTTGGCTTGCTCGATTTTAAAAAAATGAACGCCATTACCAAACGTTTATTGGAGCGCGTTGAATGTAATGTTCCTGCCACTACTTTAGTATCTAGTTTAAGGGTAGGGCAACAACAGCAGGTAGAGATAGCAAAAGCCCTTTTGGAAGATGCCAAAGTGGTGATTATGGATGAACCCACTTCTGCTATTACTGATGCGGAAGTAGAAGTATTGTTTAGGATTATAGCTTCGTTAAAAAAACAACAGGTATCCATTGTATATATATCCCACAAATTAGATGAACTGTTTCTTATCGCGGATCGGTTTGTTGGTTTAAGGGATGGTAAAATGGTAGGTACTATAGAGAATGCTGAACAAGGCACAAAAGATGACTTGATCAGGCTCATGGTAGGTAGGGATATCACAAATTTATATATAAAGGATACTTTGCCTTTAGGCGATGAGATTTTTAAGGTGGAAAATGTTTCACTTCCCAAGCCTTCCAATGCATCCCAGTTTTTGGTTAACAATGTCAGTTTTTCACTTCGCAAGGGCGAGGTGTTGGGGGTATTTGGACTTATGGGGGCCGGTAGGACAGAATTGCTCGAAACACTTTTTGGATTGCATAGCGAGCGCATGAGCGGTTCTATTTTTATAGACGGCAGAAAAGTGGATATACGTTCCGTTAAGGATGCAGTAGCCAATGGTATGGGTCTAGTGCCGGAGGACAGGAAAAAAGATGGACTGGTACTATCAATGCCTATTTATAAAAATGTAAGTATGGCCAGTCTAGATCAGGTCATTGATAACGGTTTTCTAAATAACAGGGCAGAAAATGGATTGGCGAAACAATACATAGCGGACCTTAAAATAAAAACTCCATCACAAAACGAACGTTCCAAAAATTTAAGCGGGGGTAACCAGCAAAAGGTAGTCTTGTCCAAATGGTTGGCCACTACACCCAAAATATTATTTCTTGATGAACCAACCAGGGGAATCGATGTCAATGCCAAAAACGAAATTTACCACTGGATCAATACTTTAGCCAAAAGGGGCTTGGGGGTCTTGGTGGTATCATCAGAACTGCCCGAGATCATGGCTATATGTGATCGGATCATTGTTATGGGGAAATCAAGGATAACGGGTGAGTTCACTAAAAATGAGGCTACGGAAGATATTATTATGAACGCGGCAATTTTATGATCAAATGAATATAAAAACAACCCTGATAAGATTTCAGTCCATCATTGCGCTCTTAGTACTTTGTATAGTGCTATCGTTTATGTCGGATAAATTTTTAACCCCTGAAAATGGATGGAATATCATGCGTCAAATTTCGGTCAATGTATGTATTTCCATTGGAATGACACTTGTCATTCTTACAAGGGGCATTGACCTGTCCGTTGGATCAATTTTAGCTTTAAGTGGTGCGGTGGCTGCCGGGTTGTTAAAGTATGGTATAGATGTTCCGTCCTTGAACTTATTTATTGGGTTTACCGTTTTTGGAGCTATTTTGGGCGGTTTATTCGTTGGTGGTGGCTTAGGTGTATTCAATGGATGGATGATTACAAAATTTAAAGTTCCTCCATTTGTTGCCACATTGGCCATGCTCACTATTGCAAGAGGGGCAACCATGTTATGGACCGGTGGATTTCCAATAACCGGATTAGGTGCACACTTTGCATTTATTGGTACAGGTTGGTTTTTAGGTATTCCCATGCCTGTTTGGATAACCGCCATATTGGTCGTAATAGCCGTTATCGTAACCAACAAGACAAAGTTTGGCAGATATATTTATGCTATTGGAGGTAATGAAAGTGCGGCACGTTTATCTGGGTTGCCCATCAATAAAATTAAGATTTGGGTGTATACCATAGCAGGCATTTTAGCGGCGGTTGGGGGTATTATTCTTACTTCGCGCTTAGATTCCGCGCAACCTAATGCAGGTTTTAGTTATGAGCTGGATTCTATTGCTGCGGTGGTTATTGGAGGAACTTCATTATCTGGCGGAAGAGGCTCAATTTTGGGAACCGTACAAGGGGCTTTGATTATTGGGGTACTCAATAGCGGATTGGTATTATTAAACGTATCGCCTTTTTGGCAACAGATCATTAAAGGTTTTGTAATCTTACTTGCGGTTATTTTGGATCGTATAAACCATCCTAATGAAGAATAATTTTTTTAAGGGTTGTAAACACCTATATTTTTAATACATATGACCGCATCTTATATTTTATCCGTAGATCAAGGTACCAGTGGTACTAAAGCTATCATATTTGATGTTGATGGTAATATTATTGTCAAGGCATCTGAGCCTTTACGTACCTATTATCCGTCACCCGGTTTTGTGGAGCAAGACCCAGAAGAGATTTATCAAAATGTGCTTACAGCAGTTGAAAATTGTTATTCTATATTTTTAGAGAAATTAAATGGTGCGGATTATACCTTACTATCATGTGGAATATCTAACCAACGTGAAACTTTTGTGGTCTGGGACAGTTCTGGTAAACCCTTGTACAATGCAGTAGTATGGCAATGTAAAAGGTCTGTTGATATTTGTGATGAATTAAAAGGGCAAGGTTTGGAAGATATGGTGAATTCAAAAACGGGACTGACCATTGACCCTTATTTTTCCGCTACTAAAATGATGTGGTTGGTTGACCACGTACCGGCCGTATCCCTAGCTTTACAAAGAAAAGATGCCTATTTTGGAACAATAGACACTTGGCTCCTTTATAAACTTTCCGGTCATCAGCATTATGCTACAGATCACACCAATGCTCCTAGAACGTTATTATATAATACATATAATTTGAGATGGGATGATGAATTGTTATCAAAATTTGGATTGATAAACCTTAACCTTCCTAAGGTGCAAAACTCGGCATATAAGTTTTGTACTTCTGATTTTAATGGAATTTTTCATGAAAAAATTCCTATTACAGGAATAATTGGGGATTCACATGCCGCATTTTTTGGTGAAGAATGTTTTGAAATTGGTATGGCCAAGGCCACTATGGGTACCGGTTCATCTATGTTGTGGAATACGGGAGGTAAGGCTGAGCAGAGTGGTAACGGTATACTGACAACCGTTGGTTGGAGTTTGCCAAATCAGCTACATTTTGCTTTAGAAGGTGTTATCGTAAGTTGTGGTGCTACCTTAGAATGGTTAAAAAACCAATTAGGACTATTTGCCGGTCACGAAGAAATAGAAGCTTTGGCTACTTCAGTTTCAAGTAATGAAGGCGTTTATCTTATTCCGGCGTTTAGCGGTATTGGTGCACCACATTGGCAAAAGGACTGGAAGGCTTCAATACATGGTATTACCTTTGGTACTACCAAGGCTCATTTCGTACGAGCAGCTTTGGAATCCATAGCATATCAGATTAAAGATGTGGTTCTTGCAATTGAACAGGAAACGGGGCAACCACTAAGAGAACTTCGGGTAGATGGAGGTATTACGGCCAATGGTTTTTTAATGCAATTTTTGGCCAATGTACTGCAAACACCGGTTACTAATATTGGTATAACCGATGTTTCTGCAAGGGGAGCGGCCCTGATCGCCGGTATAGGTGCGGAATACTGGAAAGAAATTAGTGATCTGCCTAAAGCTTCATATGAAGACTTTAAAAAATACGAACCTAAAATATTGAACAAGGACATGGTGTCTGCGTATGAAACTTGGCAAAGGTTATTGATTAACAAGAAAGAATAGTGATCATATCTTGCTATTTGAAAGTGACCATAGTTTATCCAAATAACTGCTTTTAATCTTATTAAAAGTGGAATTTTTTCTTAACGCAATGTTAAGTGGTGTATTTTTGGGTAAAATAGCACATAAACTGGATAATTATATTGATTTATACACAATATATGTTTTAGACCTTTGTCATGTATAATTGCTAAGAATTTAAAACATGAAAAATATAAAATTTTATCCAACGGTTTGGCAAACAATTCCTTTCTCCTTAGATATGTTAGATATTTGGAAGAAAAAAACCAAGAAGAAAACAAAAGTAAAGAATTAGGTCAATGACCATAAAATAACAAAATGAAAAAGCCCCTGTTAAGGGGCTTTTTTAATGTAATTTTTTTAACAATATGGGCTATGTGTTAAAAGTTAAACAATCCCTATAAGGGCTAAAAAAGATCCTACCGCAACTACCGCCAAAAATGCGTTCATTGCAATAATGAGAATGGATAGATAAGTATCTACCCCCGTTTTAAATGATAAATCGTTCATAACATTACCTACTTTAAAGTTATATATCTTAAAGTTAGCCGATATTTCCAAATTTAATCGTGCAAATGTTGTAAAGTCCTACAAATTAGATGTAAAGCCTTACTTTGTTGTGGTGAGATGAAATCTATATGGTACATAAACGGAGATACGTAGCATTATATCGAACTTTTAACCGAAGCTCTTAAATTTTAGCTGGGTAGATTATCGTAATAATGGCTAAATTTTTTAAATCCATCCAAACCAGTCTGCCAATCCTGCAAGGGGTATTGCAATTAAAATACCTATCAGGCAGGCAATCATCAATTTTAAAAATCCGTTTAGCATTTTAACTCCTGCTGTAATTTCTTTTTCCATGATCATAATTCTATAGTTCTGTACTCAAGATATGAATTATGGGCTAAGTTGCTGTGGAATAAGTGGATAAATCGACCAAAGTTGAAAATTATCTTTGTAAAGTAGTATTATGCAAAAAGCCTCCATAGGTTGATCTATATATTTTCATCGACCTATTTTTAAAGATTATCCTTCCGTTTTAAACACATTATTTGGAAGTAAGGTATGTATTGTTGCCATAATTTTATCGGTAGCTCCGCTTTCCTGATAAATGAATTTTTTATTAATGGATCCGGTATTCTTGCGTAAGTCAATATCTTCAAAAAAACGGTCTACGTTGAATTTAAAATCTTTAAAAGTGTGTACGGGGAGAACTCCTTTAGCCGCAACTAAATTTTCAGCTTCAATAAATCCTTTATAATGAGGACCAATGAGGACCGGTATGCCAAAAACCGCGGGTTCCAATGTATTGTGTAATCCTGTGGCGAAGCCTCCGCCCACATATGCAATGTCCGCATAACTGTATATTTTGGTAAGTAATCCTATGGTATCTATAATAAGGACATCATAGTCTTGTATTTGCGTGTCTTTAAGTTCTGAATAACAAATTGTAGGTTTCAGTATGGCCTTTTTAATTGAATCTATATGGGAGGCTTTAACGGTATGTGGGGCAATAATGAATTTTATGGGCAATTGACTTTGGTTGATATAGGCGGTGACGAGTTCTTCATCTTCTGGCCACGTACTGCCACCTACGAAACAAAATTTGCCCTTTGTAAAGATATCCATGAAAGTCAAATTATTGTTGCGTTTTAGTATTTCCATAACCCTGTCAAATCTTGTGTCTCCAGTTATACTGACATTGCTAAGGCCAATTGAATTCAATAAGGTTTTTGAATCTGTGTTCTGAACAAAGAAATGCGTAAAATTTGCAAGTGCTTTTCGCATAAACGACCCGTACTTTTTAAAATAGATCTGCTCTTTTTTAAACAGTGCGGAAACTAAAATGGTAGGTATTTTCTGTTTGTTCAACATCCTTAGATAATTGGGCCAAATTTCATATTTGATAAAAATGGCCAACTCCGGATTCACCGCTTTAATAAATTCTGATGCGTTATGTTTGGTGTCTAATGGTAAGTAACAAATGACGTCAGCAACGTTACTGTTTTTCTTTATTTCATAACCAGAAGGGGAGAAAAAACTAAGAACCAATTTATGTAAAGGAAAATCCTTTTTTAATTGTTCCATGATTGGTAACCCTTGTTCAAATTCTCCCAATGATGCCGCATGTATCCAAATAGTACGATCGTTCTTGGCGATGTTATTTCTTAGTAGCGCCATACTTTTTTTACGACCGTTTATAAAAAGAGCAAGTTTGGCACTAAAGGGTGCTGCCAGTGTCAATAGACCGGTAGCGATAATGCCGATAAGATTGTAGAGAAAGGACAAACTGTTACTTTTGCGCTAAATTACGTTTCTTTCGATAAAATTAGTGTCGGCCGTTTCGTATTTTTGTAAGACTTCACGTAATTCCATAGAATGAAAAAGATACAAATGGTAGACCTTAACGGGCAATACCAAGAAATTAAGGAGCAAGTAAATACAGCCATTACTGAAATTTTGGAAACCTCTGCATTTATTAACGGCCCAGAAGTTCATGCGTTTCAAAAAGAACTTGAAGACTATTTAAATGTAAAACATGTCATTCCATGTGCCAATGGTACGGATGCTCTTCAGATTGCTATGATGGGTCTGGGATTAAAGCCCGGTGACGAGGTCATTACCGCAGATTTTACATTTGCCGCCACTGTAGAGGTCATTGCACTTTTGCAGTTAACGCCTGTTTTGGTTGATGTTTATCCAGATACTTTTAATATTAATGTTGAGGCTATTGAGAAGGCCATAACTCCTAAAACAAAGGCAATTGTACCTGTTCATTTATTTGGTCAATGTGCCAATATGGATGCTATAATGGCTTTAGCCAAAAAACATAATTTATATGTAATTGAAGATAATGCACAAGCAATAGGGGCAAAGTACTATGCCAGTGACGGCACTAAATATATGGCTGGTGGCATAGGGCACGTAGGCGCCACCTCTTTTTTTCCTTCCAAAAACTTGGGTTGTTACGGGGATGGAGGTGCTATTTTCACTAATGATGATGATTTGGCACACATAATTAGGGGTGTTGTAAATCATGGTATGTATGAAAGATATCATCATGATGTGGTAGGGGTCAATTCTAGGTTAGATGCTATCCAAGCTGCTGTATTACGTGCAAAATTACCCAGGTTAAATGGTTATTGCGAATCAAGAAGAAATGCGGCACGTGCCTATTCAAAGGCATTTGAAGGTCAAAAACATATTATTACGCCAAAAACGGTTACCCATTGTGACGGTATTTGTGACGTCTGTGAATGTCATGTATTCCATCAATATACCTTACGTATTACGAATGGTAAGCGAGATGACCTGGTTCAATATTTAAACAAGAACAATATACCTTGTGGGGTCTATTACCCTATTCCCCTACACAGACAAAAGGCTTATGCAGATGAGCGCTATAAGGAAGAGGATTTTCCGGTAACCAATCAATTGGTAACGGAAGTCATTTCCTTACCAATGCACACAGAATTGGATAGCGAGCAGATTAACCATATTACGGATATGGTTATCGGGTTTATTAATGAATAGCAATCAGGTTTCTTACTTTTGAACAACGCAGAAATAGAATTAAATGAAAATATTAGTTACAGGTGGATTAGGTTTTATTGGTTCTCATACCGTTGTTGAGCTTCAGGAAAAAGGGTTTGAGGTGGTCATTATCGATGATTGCTCCAACTCTGATGAACAAGTTTTAAACGGCATTACGGCCATTACAGGTAAGAGGCCGGAATTTGAAAAGATTGACCTAAAGGAGAAGGATAAAGTAGAGGATTTCTTTAAAAGACATCAAGATGTAGCAGGTGTTATACATTTTGCGGCGTCCAAAGCGGTTGGTGAAAGTGTTGAAAAACCGCTATTATATTATGAGAACAACATAGGTACGTTGGTCTATATTTTAAAGGAACTGTGCAAGAAGAACAAGGCTAGCTTTATCTTTAGTTCATCCTGCACGGTTTATGGACAGGCCGATAAAATGCCAATTACGGAAGACGCACCGGTAAAGGTGGCAGAATCCCCATACGGCAATACCAAGCAAATGGGCGAGGAAATTATAGCGGACACCTGTAAGGTAACTCCTGGACTAAATGCTATTGCCCTAAGATATTTTAATCCTATGGGTGCACACCCTAGTGCTGAAATTGGAGAATTGCCAAAAGGTGTTCCACAAAATTTGGTACCCTTTATCACGCAAACGGGTATTGGACTAAGGGACCAACTCGCTGTTTTTGGTGATGATTACCCTACTGAGGACGGTACATGTATAAGAGATTATATTTATGTGGTCGACCTGGCAAAAGCGCATGTGGTAGCCTTGGAGCGTTTATTGGATGGAAAAAATGCTGATAATTACGAAGTGTTCAACGTGGGCACGGGTACAGGAAGTTCTGTCTTAGAGGCTATACAAAGTTTTGAGCGTGTATCCGGAAAAAAATTAAATTATAAAGTAGTTGATAGGCGTCCTGGCGATATTACCACTGCATATGCGGATACTACAAAGGCAAATGAGATTTTAGGTTGGAAATCTGAATATACGTTGGATGAGGCCATGAAATCCGCATGGGTGTGGGAACAGAAGATAAGAGACTGAATTTAATGGATTTTGCACTAAAAATAAGGGGAAATATAGCTATATTTCCCCTTATTTAATTTATATCTCGCTGCATATGAAAACTATTTTTACATTTTTATCATTATTGACATTTGCATTGGTCAATGCCCAGGATACCTATTTACAATGTGGAAAAATCGTGGATATTGAATCTGGCAAGGTACTTTCGGAAAAGACAATCATTGTATCGGGAAACAAAATTAAGGGAATAGAAAATGGATTTGTTACGGGGTCATCCTCAGATGAACTTATTGACTTAAAGGATAAAACCATATTACCAGGTTTTATTGATATGCATGTACATATTGAGAGCGAGTCCAGCCCTTCGCGCTATTTGGAAAGATTTACCAAGAACGAGGCAGATGTTGCTTTTCAATCTACTGTCTATGCAAAAAGAACTTTAATGGCCGGATTTACTACCGTTAGGGATTTAGGTGGGTCAGGGGTAAATATCTCATTAAGGGATGCCATAAATAAAGGAATAGTCGTAGGACCAAGAATATTTACTGCAGGCAAGTCCTTGGCAACTACAGGGGGACATGCAGATCCTACCAATGGTACGCGTAAGGATTTAATGGGTGATCCAGGGCCAAACGAGGGGGTCGTTAATTCTCCCGAGGATGGAAGGAAAGCGGTTAGACAGCGCTATAAGGATGGTGCGGATGTTATTAAAATTACTGCAACTGGCGGAGTATTAAGTGTGGCAAAAAATGGACAGAATCCGCAATTTACCCTTGAGGAAATTAAGGCGATTACAGAAACTGCAAAGGACTATGGTATGCTTACCGCTGCTCACGCCCATGGAGATGAAGGTATGCAAAGGGCAATAAAAGGAGGTATAAAAACCATTGAGCACGGCACCTTAATGTCTGAGGAGACCATGGGCTTAATGGTGGAATATGATGCATATATGGTACCAACATTATCCGCTGGAAAGGAGGCTGCTAGATTGGCTGAAATTCCAAACTATCTACCGCCCGTAGTAGCTAAGAAAGCTTTGGAAATAGGTCCTAAATTAGAAGCGACATTTGCCAAAGCTTATAAGAAGGGTGTTAATATTGCTTTTGGTACGGATTCCGGGGTGTCGCCACATGGAGAAAACGCAAAGGAATTTATATATATGGTCAAAGCAGGTATGCCAATTATAGAATCGTTAAGGTCTGCAACCATCACCAACGCCAAACTGTTAGGAGAAAGTAAATTAGGTTTGATAAAGGAAGGTTTTATTGCGGATATTATAGCGGTCAATGCTAATCCAATAGAAAATGTGGAAACCTTGACCAATGTAATCTTTGTTATGAAGGAGGGTGTAATCTATAAACAATAGCCGCCAAGCTATAGATTGTTTTTAATGAGAATTAATGTAAATAATAGCACAGAATTATTGCAATTGACCAAAGAGCAAAAATTGCTAGGGCAATTACAAAAACAAATTAAAAAGGATTTTATCTCGGCCAATGTACCTTTACAAATTCCAACTGATGTTGAATTAAAGGCGTATGTTTCCATTATAATGGAAAAAGTATACGTTTTGCTAATGGAACGTTTTCCAGATTATCTTAATTTGTTGTATGTCATAGACGTTCCGGAACGCGATTTTAAGCATATAAAAATTACAGATACGGTTGAAGTTGCCGCCCAAGTCACCTTTTTGATTCTAAAACGGGAATACCAAAAGGTTTGGTATAAGAATACTTATCAATAGATTATACCTTAATATATAGTATTTAAGCTTCCTAAACTTTAATGTAAATTCCTTTTTTGTCCATTATATATCCTACCAACCAGCAGGTCAACATAATCCATAAAGCAAATAATAACGAGCCAAAATAATTGCCGGCAATTGAGATAAAGATATTATCGGCTATCCAATTATAGGCCGTAGTACCAGTAGTTTTTATTTCTGCCAAAGAAATTATAAAGAGTTCGGACAAAAGATAGATGAACAGCGTATTTCTTCCAAACACTTCAAAAAAGTAGGTCCATTTTCCCGGTTTTGACATATCCAATAAATACATTAGGATAGCGATAATGACAAGGTCTATACCACATGTTAGCAATACAAAGGAGCTTGACCAAAGTTTTTTGTTGAATGGCATTATTTGGTGCCAAGCAAATCCTGCTACGATCAACAGTGCCGCTATCATAAGAAGTTTGGCTACCGTTTCAAAATGCTGTCCTTTATTTTGAATGAATTTCCCTGTTAGGTATCCTGCAATAACGTTTACAACGGCAGGCAAGGTGCTTAACAATCCTTCAGGGTCAAAAGCCACCCCTCCGTTGCCGTGATACATATGGCTAGGGCCAATAAGCAATTTGTCCAGTTTTAATACGGCATTGCCCGTCAATGTCAAATCGCCAAATACCACCAGTATTACATTATATATTATGAGCGAGGCGATGCTGAAGATAACTACCGTTCTTGTCTTGAAATAATGTATTAGCACGGCAGCAATTAAATAACATAAAGCAATACGTTGTAACACTCCAAAAATTCTGGTTTCGGATATTGGTTTTAAATGTCCGTCTTCAAAAAAAGGAAACCAATACATTAGAAAGCCTAAAAGAAATATAATAGCAAAGCGTTTAAAAATTTTCTTTAGAAATGCCGCATTTCCCAAGGTTTGGTATTTTTTCATGCTAAAGCTCATAGCATTTCCCACAACGAATAAAAAGGTTGGAAAAACCAGGTCGGTAAGGGTAAATCCGTTCCATACGGCATGTTTTAAAATCCCAAAACTGGTATCCCCATTTCCGGGGGAGTTTACTATGATCATTAGGGCTACATCCATACCCCTAAATACGTCTAGGGAAAGATACCTGTTTTTTAATGTGTTCATTTTGGTTGGTTTGGTTGGTGTTGAAAGGTAAATAAAATTAAAAGTATACTCGAACAAATGGCATCAATGCGTTTGCATATATACTTTTTTGTTCGTTGAACAAAAGGTCATAACGTAGGCCAACAGTAATATTACGTGTACTGTAACCGGCGCCTATGAAAAATGCGGGAAGCCAATAATTATCGGATATACTGTTTGTAGAAGTGGCAATGGTACGGTTTATGCGCAATTGTTCGTATTCTGTGGACAATTGTAATTGAGGAATTGGGTTGTAAAGAGATAGCACGCTACCCCCATAAGCCAAGAACTTGTTGTCGTTGAATTTGGAATAGTTGAAATTTAAACTTGTACCAGCGGCCAATTGGTCGGTAAACTGGTAAATTGCACTTGGGGAAATTGATCCATTAAAGCCATTGTTAGTGAAACCTAGTCCTATTCCGCCTCCAAACCTTACATGGTTCCAAAAATCGGAGTTTTTAACGGAATTTTGACTGTTACAAAAATTGTAAAAAAGAAGAATTATTCCCGTAAACATTAATTTTGACACCCTCATTAACAGATTTTGTTTTAAAGTTCAACTTTTTTCAATAATACATAACATTCTTCCGTTAGATATCGTAAATGTTGTATTTTTGTTCAAATTTATTCTAAATATACAGAAAGTAATTCATGGATAAATATTCCTTTTTGAATACCGCCCATACCTCTTTTTTTTCAGAGTTATATGATAAGTATTTAGTGAATCCAGATAGTGTTGAGCCAAGTTGGAGAGCCTTTTTTCAAGGTTTTGATTTTGGAATGGAAACCTCTTTGGATGAACTAAGTTTTGATGAAAATCGAACCACTGTAATGGTCAATGGGGCCAAGAGTGAAATGCCTCAATCCTTGCAGAAAGAATTCCAGGTCATTCGTTTGATCGATGGGTACAGGGGTAGAGGACACCTCTTTACCAAAACAAATCCGGTGAGGGAAAGAAGGCATTACGAGCCTTCTTTGGACATAAAGAATTTTGGTCTGGAAAGCTCTGATTTGGAAACTGTATTTAATGCAGGTGACATTATCGGGATAGGGCCAAGTCCTTTAAAGGAAATCATAAGGCATTTGCAAAGCATCTATTGTGATGCCATTGGGGTGGAGTATATGTTCATTAGAAACCCTGAAAGGGTCAAGTGGATACAGGATTGGATAAATGTTAATGATAACCATCCGGATTTTGGTCCTGAAAGAAAAAAACACATCCTAAAGAAATTAAACCAGGCCATATCATTTGAAACCTTTTTACACACCAAGTATGTAGGGCAAAAACGATTTTCCCTAGAAGGGAACGAATCATTGATTCCTGGCTTGGACGTAATTGTGGAACGTGCTGCGGAAATGGGAGTGGAACAGTTTGTTATGGGTATGGCACACCGTGGTAGGTTAAATGTACTTACCAATATTTTCGGTAAATCCGCTAAGGATATCTTTAGTGAATTTGACGGTAAGGATTATGAGCAAGAAATTTTTGATGGGGATGTAAAATACCATTTAGGGTGGACATCTGACCGAAAATCTGATAACGGAAATAAGATAAAAATGAATATTGCGCCAAACCCATCCCATTTGGAAACGGTTGGTGCGGTCGTTGAAGGTATAGCAAGGGCAAAGCAAGATGCGGACTATAAGGACAACTTTTCAAAAGTATTGCCTATTGTCGTTCATGGTGATGCAGCTATTGCTGGACAAGGTCTAATTTATGAATTGGTGCAAATGGCAGGCCTGGATGGGTATAAGACCGGTGGTACAATTCATATTGTTGTAAACAACCAGATCGGATTTACCACTAACTATTTGGATGCAAGGACATCTACCTATTGTACGGATGTAGCTAAAGTTACCCTAAGTCCCGTACTTCATGTAAATTCTGATGATGCAGAGGCTGTGGTACATGCATCACTTTTTGCATTGGAATATAGAATGCGTTTTGCAAGTGATGTATTTATAGATTTGTTAGGGTATAGGAAATATGGACATAATGAAGGGGACGAACCCAGATTTACCCAGCCAAAATTATATAAGGCCATTGCAAAGCATAAGAATCCTAGGGATATCTATGCGGAACGCTTGATCAAAGAAGGTATTATTGATGATACCTATGTGGCGCAGTTAGAGAAACAGTATAAGGATTCTTTGGAGGAAAAACTTGAAGACTCCAGAAAAGAGGATAAAACTGTGATCACTCCTTTTATGGCAGACGAGTGGAAAGGATTTGAAAGCGTACGTGAGTGGGAAATGATGGATGCGGTAGATACAACCTTCAATAAAGAAAAGCTTACAAAGATTGCCAAAGTAATTACCGAACTGCCCAAGGGCAAGAAGTTCTTGCGCAAAGTGGAGAAATTGGTCAAGGATAGATACAATATGTATTTTAAAAACGATAATCTTGATTGGGCCATGGGAGAGCTTTTAGCTTATGGCACTTTATTAGAGGAAGGTTTTGGGGTACGTATTTCCGGACAGGATGTTGAGCGTGGTACGTTTTCCCATCGTCATGCGGTAATGAAGGTAGAGGAAAGCGAAGAAGAGGTTATTCTATTGAACCATTTATCTGAACAACAAGCAAGGTTCCAAATTTACAATTCGCTATTATCGGAATATGGAGTTGTAGGTTTTGATTATGGCTATGCTATGGCAAGTCCTAATACGCTAACGATTTGGGAAGCCCAGTTTGGTGATTTTAGTAATGGTGCCCAAATCATGATCGATCAATATATTTCTGCTGCGGAAGATAAATGGAAACTTCAAAACGGATTGGTAATGTTGTTGCCCCATGGTTATGAAGGTCAAGGAGCAGAACATTCATCCGCAAGGATGGAACGGTACCTGCAATTATGTGCCAAGGATAATATGTATATCGCAGATGTGACAACACCGGCACAAATGTTCCATATACTCCGCAGACAAATGAAGGCCAATTTTAGAAAACCGTTGATTATTTTTACGCCAAAAAGTTTGCTTAGGCATCCTAAGGCAGTTTCTAAAATTTCAGATTTGACCGATGGGGGATTCAAAGAAGTTATAGACGATGATGCTGTTGAGGTCAAGAAAGTCAAAAGTCTTGTGTTCTGTACTGGTAAATTTTATTACGATCTTCTTGCGGAAAGGGAGAAGTTAGAGCGTGCAGATGTTGCTTTGGTCAGGGTTGAACAATTGTTTCCGTTGCCAGACGAACAAATGAAAGAAATAATAGCCAAATACAAGCATGTGGATGATTTGGTTTGGGCTCAGGAAGAACCTAGGAACATGGGCGCTTGGAGCCATTTACTAATGCATTTTAGTGATGTGCAGAAATTTAGGGTTGCATCTAGGCGTTTTTACGCGGCGCCTGCTGCAGGTAGTGCTGTAAGGTCTAAAATGCGCCATCAACAAGTAATAGATTATGTTTTTGACAAGTCAAAAAATAATATGTTCAAACCAAAAAAATAAAATATAACATATCAAATTATAGAAAGAATGATTCTAGAAATGAAGGTCCCTTCCCCGGGAGAGTCTATCACAGAGGTAGAAATAGCGGAATGGTTAGTTGAAGATGGGGATTACGTAGAAAAAGATCAGGCAATCGCTGAAGTAGATTCGGACAAAGCTACTTTGGAATTACCAGCGGAAGCCAGTGGGGTGATTACATTAAAAGCAGAAGTTGGCGATGCTGTTGAAGTAGGCGCTATTGTTTGTTTGATCGATACAGGGGCGGAAAAACCGGAAGGCTCGGATAAAAAGTCCAATGAAGCCACTGAAATAGAAACAGCTCCAGTTCAAAAAGAGGCTGAAAAAGCCCCGCAGCCAGTACAGGCTAAAGAAACATATGCTTCTGGAGTAGCTTCCCCCGCGGCCAAAAAAATATTGGACGAAAAAGGAGTGGATAGCACAACTGTAAAAGGAAGTGGTCGTGATGGTAGGATCACCAAGGAAGATGCGGTAAACGCCGTTCCTTCAATGGGTACGCCAACCGGTGGAAATAGGGGAGAGACTCGTTCCAAGTTATCTATGCTACGAAGAAAGGTAGCAGAAAGACTGGTATCCGCAAAGAACGAAACGGCTATGTTGACCACATTCAATGAAGTGGATATGAGCGCCATTTTTGAACTTCGTGATCAGTATAAAGTAGATTTTAAAAACAAGCATGGGGTTGGTTTAGGATTTATGTCATTCTTTACCAAGGCAGTTGTAAGGGCACTAGAAATGTATCCTGCGGTAAATTCCATGATAGATGGCAAAGAAATGATTTCTTATGATTTCTGTGATATCAGTATAGCGGTATCCGGTCCAAAAGGACTTATGGTTCCCGTTATCAGGAATGCTGAAAATTTGACGTTCAGGGGAATAGAGTCAGAGGTTAAACGTTTGGCAATTAGAGCCCGTGAAGGGGAGATAACCGTAGATGAAATGACCGGTGGAACTTTTACCATTACCAATGGTGGGGTATTTGGTTCTATGCTATCTACGCCTATCATAAATCCTCCACAAAGTGCCATATTGGGTATGCACAATATTGTGGAGCGTCCTATAGCAAGGGAGGGGGCTATTGCCATAGCTCCAATTATGTACGTAGCATTGTCCTATGACCATAGAATTATTGACGGCAAGGAGTCTGTAGGATTCTTGGTAGCGGTTAAGGAGGCATTGGAAAATCCTACGGAGCTGCTTATGGACAATAATGTAAAAAAAGCCTTGGAAATGTAAATTTTCAAAAATTATAGATACATATGTAAAAAGCGTTGGGCAGGTCTCAACGCTTTTTTGCCTTTAAGTACAAACGTTTTTTACCATAATCAATAATTGCATTGGATTTTTTGAGGATGTCCGCACCTATAATTCCGTTTACAGGTTCGGCATTATGAGCAGTCAGTGCTTCATTGACATGTTTAAGGTCAAATAGGACAATTTTAAGTTTTTTATATTCCCAAGATCCTATGTGGACCGTATTTTTTTTGGAAACCAAGGTGTCCATATTGGTGGCTCCCGCACCGGCCGCCTTAATTTTTGATTCTTTTGAAATTAATCCAAAATTATCTATTTGATCTATGCCGATACATGTATTCGATGCCCCGGTATCTAAAATAAATCTACCCGTAATATCATTGATTTTGGCATTTAACTCAAAATGGTTGGTGGCCGTAAGGGTTAACGGTATGCAAACGTATTTTTTTTTCTTAAGAAAGTCCTTGAGACTGCTCATATATAATTTTTTGTCAAAGATAATTCTATTTTTGCGCTATGATAATAACAGATACGCATACCCATTTATATAGCGAGGCTTTTGACGATGATAGAGAAGAGGTTATAAGAAATGCTATTGATCAGGGGGTGAAACGTTTTTTTATCCCGGCAATTGATTCTACTTATACTGAACGTATGTTGTCCTTGAAAGAGTTGTTTCCAGACCATATTTATCTCATGACAGGCTTGCATCCTACACATGTTAAAGAGAATTACATGGACGAACTTTTGCATGTAAGAGAACTATTGTCCCGGCATCAATATTATGCCATTGGTGAAATTGGAATTGATCTGTATTGGGAAAAAAAATTTTTAAAAGAGCAGCAAGAGGCTTTTAAGTATCAAATTCAATTGGCAAAAGAACATCAATTACCAATTGTAATACATTGTCGTGATGCTTTTGATGAAGTGTTTGAACTTTTGGAAGAGGAAAAAGGAAACGATCTAAGGGGTATTTTTCATTGTTTTACCGGTACATTTGATCAGGCGGAAAAGGCAATTTCATATAATATGAAATTAGGTATTGGCGGGGTGGTAACTTTTAAGAATGGCAAAATAGACCAATTTTTGGATAAAATTGATTTAAAACATCTTGTCTTGGAGACCGATGCACCTTATCTGGCACCTACGCCTTATCGTGGTAAGCGCAATGAAAGTGCTTATATTGTCAACGTTTTGGATAAGTTGGCCGATCTGCATAACATATCGGGTGAAGAACTGGCAATGATAACAACTAATAATTCCAAAGCGGTATTTGGTATTTAAAACTAAACGAAGATTGATTTGAGTTCAAAAAAAAGTAGAATTTTATTGATCTATACCGGTGGAACCATTGGTATGATGAAAGATTATGTCTCTGGGGCACTTAAGGCGTTCGATTTTTCCCAATTGCTGAAAAATATACCTGAACTAAATCAATTGGATTGTACCATAGCCAGCCTTTCCTTTGAATATCCTATAGATTCATCTAACATGAATCCGGACCACTGGGTAGCAATTGCAGAAATTATTGGTTCAAATTATGGGGAGTATGATGGTTTTGTAGTCCTGCATGGCAGCGATACCATGAGTTATACGGCATCTGCACTTAGTTTTTTATTGGAAAATTTGGCGAAACCGGTGATTTTGACCGGATCGCAGTTGCCCATTGGTGACTTAAGGACAGATGCCAAGGAGAACTTGATTACTGCCATTCAAATAGCAGCTTTACAGGAAAAAGGTAAATCCGTAATACAAGAAGTAGGACTATATTTTGAATACAAATTATATAGGGGCAATAGAACTACAAAAATAAACGCTGAACATTTTCAGGCATTTGCATCGTTAAACTATCCGCATCTTATAGAAAGTGGTGTGCATTTATCCATTTTTCATGAATACTTATTGCCAAAGAAAAAAAATGCGGTATTAAAAGTGCATAATGCCATGGATGATAACGTCGCCATTTTAAAACTTTTCCCGGGAATCAACAAAAATATTGTAGAGGCAGTGTTGGGAGCAAAAGATTTAAAGGCCCTGATATTGGAAACTTATGGTTCTGGGAACGCCCCTATGGAAGATTGGTTTCTTGAAAAGTTAAAATTTGCAATAAAAAATGGTATCCATATCATAAATGTAACACAGTGTTCAGGGGGTGCAGTATTGATGGGTCATTATGAGACAAGTTCAAAGTTAAAGAAAATGCAAGTTATTAATGGTAAGGATATTACAACAGAAGCAGCTATTGCAAAAGCAATGTATCTTTTAGGTTCTGGGGTATCCAATGAATTGTTTAAAACTGTTTTTGAAACTTCGTTGCGTGGAGAAATGCTTTAAAATTAACATAGCTTTAATTTCTTAAACTAATAATTTTTTTGTTATTTGCCCACCCTTAAAAAAGGTATCATAGAGAGGTGGCCGAGTGGTCGAAGGCGCACGCCTGGAAAGTGTGTATACCCCAAAAGGGTATCGAGGGTTCGAATCCCTTCCTCTCTGCTAGTAAGTTTTACTTTTTTTATATTGTTTTTTTTTATCTTTAACCCTATTAACTAACTAATTTAAGTTTGAAAAAATGAAAAAATTATTTCCAAGCCTGGCAGTTGCTGGGGCATTTGTATCAGGTACAAATATTGTAAGTGCAAAAGTAGCAGCGGTAGCATTGCTAGTTCAAGAAGGAGCAGAGGCTGAAAAAGGATTTACTCAGGTTTTGAAAGAAATGTTCATAACAGGTGGTGCCGGTTTTATGGGTATCGTTCTTTTGTGTTTGATCCTTGGCTTGGCTGTTGCAATCGAGAGAATCATTTATTTGAACATGGCAAGTACCAATTCTACAAAACTAAAACAACAAGTTGAGGATGCATTGGCATCAGGTGGTGTTGAAGCTGCAAAGGAAGTTTGTAGAAATACAAAAGGACCAGTTGCTTCTATCTACTATCAAGGTTTGGACAGAGCTGGTGAAAGCGTAGAGTCAGCTGAAAAAGCTGTAGTTGCTTACGGTGGTGTGCAAATGGGTCAGTTAGAGAAAAACGTTTCTTGGTTGTCCTTGTTCATCGCTATTGCTCCAATGCTTGGTTTCATGGGTACGGTAATCGGTATGATTCAGGCCTTCCAGAAGATTGCGGCTGTAGGTAACTTAAGTGCATCTCTTATTGCAGGTGATATCCAAGTGGCATTATTAACAACGGTATTTGGTCTTATTACGGCTATTATACTTCAGATTTTCTATAACTATATTATCGCTAAAATAGACAGCATCGTAAATGATATGGAAGACTCGTCGATTACTTTGATCGATATGTTGGTAGATCACAAAAAATAAGTAACACTTTTAATACCTAAAAATTATGCAAAAAATTATTAAAATAGCATTAATTGCTATAGGTGTATTAAGTGCTGTGCTGTGGTATTTACTACCAAGTTCGGATATGCCGGCAGCTGAAGCTGCTCAGAGCGGTGCAATGAACACGATGTTTATCATTACTTATTTATTACTTGGTATTGCCGTAGTAGTGAGTTTGGTATTTACATTGAAAAATTTATTTTCCAATCCTCAAGGTCTTAAAAAGACATTGTTCGTAGTAGGAGGCTTTCTATTAGTAGTAGGGGTATCCTATGTATTGGCAAGCGGTACTGACGTTGATCCGGAGTATTTGGAAATGTCTGACGAAAGTACGGTTAAGAAAATAGGAATGGGTCTAAATGTATTTTTCATCTTGACTATAATCGCTATACTTTCTTTGGTTATACCGGCGATCAAAAATATGTTTAGTAAATAAAAATAATAACTATGGCTAGAAGAGCAGGAGCACCAGAGGTTAGTGCAGGTTCAATGGCGGATATAGCGTTCCTTTTATTGATCTTCTTCTTGGTTACAACGACCATTGAGACAGATGCAGGATTGGATCGTATGCTTCCACCAATGGAGCCGCCGACAGAAGAACCACCAATTATTAAGCAAAAAAATATCTTTACGGTAAACATTAACCGTAACGGGCAGTTGTTGGTTGAGGATGAAATTCTTTCCATTAACGATTTGCGAGCGAAGGCAATAGAGTTTTTAGATAATGGTGGGGCACCTTCGGGAAGTCCAGATTATTGTAGCTATTGTAAGGGTAAACGTAATCCTGAATCTTCGGATAACCCAACTAAGGCGATCATATCGTTGAAGAACGATCGTGAAACTAAGTACAGTACCTATATCACCGTTCAAAATGAATTGGTTGGGGCTTACAATGATCTTAGAAATAGGGAGGCCAAAAGGTTGTACGGTACGGATTATGTAGCCATGGAGGCAGAATATCTAAATCCGGAAACTACTGATGACAAAAAAGAGGAGTTAAAGGAAAAAGTGACCCGTATTCAAGGGCTGTTCCCTCAAAAATTGTCAGAAGCCGAAACTTCAACAGAATAATTAATATTTAAAAGTAACACTATGTCAAAATTTGCAAAGAAAAAAGATGGAGAGGTACCTGCGGTATCAACAGCTTCCTTACCTGACATTGTATTTATGCTTTTATTCTTCTTTATGACGGTAACCGTTATGAAGGATAGTTCTTTGAAAGTTGAAAACGTACTTCCTAATGCAAGTGAAGTAAAGAAATTGGAGAAAAAAGATCGTGTTATTTATATTTATGTAGGGAAACCAACTAAAGAATACGAAAAAACATTTGGTACGGAACCAAAGATTCAATTGAACGACAAGTTTTCAAGTCCTTCTGAAGTTGGAGATTATATTTTGATGGAAAGAGCTAAAAAGCCTCAAGAACTTCAAAATGTATTGACAACGGCTTTAAAGGTTGATAAGAACGCCAATATGGGAATCATTTCCGATATTAAACAGGAATTAAGAAAAGTAAATGCTTTGAAGGTAAATTATACAACTTACGAAGGCGATGCTTTTAATAATCTACAATAGTTAGTTAGTAATATACAAATTGTCAAAACGCTTCAAATAAATTTGAAGCGTTTTTTATTTGATTAACTTTACATATGCGATATATAGTACTATTGGCCATATTGCTGACCACGGGTATTGTCAAAGCACAACTGACCGAGGACAATGCAACTAAAACACGTTATTTTGAGGATCAGTTCTATCTTGGTCTTTCCTATAATTTTCTGGTAAACCATCCGGAAGGGTCTAATCAACGAAATCTTTCCTATGGCTTACAGGGCGGTATTATAAAAGATATGCCATTAAATGGCTCGGGAACCAAGGCTATTGGTATTGGTGTAGGTCTCGCGCTTAATAGTTATTATTCTAATTTGGTAGCTGAGGAGATTCAAGATGAAATCGTATATCGGCTCGATGATGATATTACTAGGAGTAAGCTAGAAACCCATTTAGTTGAATTCCCCTTAGAGTTTAGATGGAGAAATTCTACAGCAGACGATTATAAGTTTTGGAGAATTTATACCGGTATTAAAGCTGCCTATTTAATTGGTGCCCGTTCAAAATTTGTTGACGACGATATCAAAGAAGGTTTCTACAATACGGATCTTGAAAGATTTCAATATGGTCTTACCTTAAGTTTTGGTTACAATACCTTTAATTTCCATGCCTATTATGCCTTGTCAGACCTTTTTAATGGTACTACTATAGTAAATGGTGAGGTGCTCAAATATACCCCTTTAAGGGTTGGACTCATATTTTATATTCTATAGCCAGTAACGTACTGTTAGTAATTGGGATAGAATTCCGATAAAAAGTGCGGTAACGACTTCTATTCTGGTGTGAGCTCGTAAATAAAGGCGGGCGGTAATCACGCTTCCTGTGAGCAGGACAAAAATGCTTATGGCGATGATGAGATTAATCTCAAAATGGATACTTAAATTAATTAGATACATAAGTAATCCACTTACCCCAATGACATGAAGACTTGTTTTAATCTTAAAAAATAACATTAACAGGCTTGCCATTGCCGCACCTAATAACCCTGTAAAGTAAAAATAGAGTTCCGTAATATAATTATTTGGAATTACCTTATATAATATTAGCAGGAGTATGGAAATGTGAATGTACAAGGGGTATTTTCGTTCTGCTATATTTTCTAAAAACAAGGTATTAACCACGCCAAGATTCTTCAAAATTAGAAAGGTAACAATGGGGATGATGACCGTTAAGATGAAAATGGGTAAAATACTGGCACTTTGTACTTCAACAGGGGTGTATTTTGGTGTAATTAAGAAATAGGCTATTGTACCGCCTATGGGTATGAATAATGGATGTAAAATATAGGAAATAAGGTTGGAGAAAACTTTCATTAAATTTCCTTTCTCATTCGCGCCACTGGTATATTAAGCTGTTCCCTATATTTTGCTACCGTTCTTCTAGCTATAGGGTATCCTTTCTCTTTTAGGATGGCCGCTAATTTATCATCTGTCAACGGTTTTTTCTTAGTCTCGTTCTGTATAACCGTTTCCAGTATTTTTTTGATTTCCTTGGTAGATACATCTTCACCTTGTTCGTTTTTCATTGATTCGGAAAAATATTCCTTGATCAATTTAGTGCCATAAGGCGTATCTACATATTTACTATTGGCAACCCTGGAAACCGTTGAAACATCCATTCCTATTTCATCTGCAATATCTTTTAAGATCATAGGGCGCAAATTGCGTTCGTCACCGGTCAAAAAATATTCGCTTTGGTAGTGCATAATTGCGTTCATGGTAATGAACAAAGTTTGTTGGCGTTGACGTATAGCATCTATAAACCACTTGGCAGCATCTAATTTTTGCTTAATGAACATTACCGTATCTTTTTGTGATTTGGATTTGTCCTTTGCCTCCTTGTACCCTTTAAGCATATTACTATACTCTTTGGATACATGCAATTCTGGTGCATTGCGTCCATTTAAGGTCAGTTCTAGCTCACCATCTACTATTCTAATGGCAAAATCTGGAACTACATGTTCTATGATTCTATTGTTGCCCGAATAGGAGCCACCTGGTTTTGGATTTAGGCGTTCAATTTCACTTATTGCTTCCTTGAGCTCATCTTCGCTAATATTGTGTTTTTGAATTAATTTTTGATAATGTTTTTTTGTAAAATGTTCAAAAGACCTTTTTAAAATTGCCGTTGCAAGTTCAATGCTGGGTGTAATCTCTTTACGCTCTAATTGAATGATCAAACATTCTTCTAAAGAACGGGCTCCTACACCAGGTGGATCTAACTCTTGAACTATGCCCAAAATCCTGGTTATGGTCTCCTCGTCCGTATACACGTTTTGTGTAAAGGCCAGGTCATCCATTATGTCCGCAATAGGTCTTCTTATATAACCGCTTTCATCTACACTTCCAATAAGAAATTCTGCAATGGTCCATTCTTCATCATTAAGATAAACCGTGTTCAGTTGGTTCAATAAATGTTGATTGAAGGATGTACCCGCGGCATAGGGAACGCTTTTCTCTTCATCATCAGAACTATAATTATTTGCCTTGGTACGATAATCCGGTATTTCATCATCACTCAGATAATCATCTATATTGATGTCTTCCGTGTTAATGGTTTCGCTATCGGAATCTTGGTCGTAATTATCCTCAAATTCATCGTTAAGCGAATCTGATTCTTCTTTGCCTGTTTCTAACGCCGGGTTTTCCTCAATTTCTTGCATCAAACGTTGTTCAAATGCCTGTGTAGGTAATTGAATAAGCTTCATCAGCTGTATCTGCTGAGGCGATAGCTTTTGTGATAATTTAAACTGTAGGTGTTGTTTTAGCATTACTTTTTTCTAGACATGTAAAAGTAACGAAATCAACTTAGAATTCTGCATTCTGGGGTGTTCTTGGGAACGGAATTACATCTCTAATATTTCCCATACCTGTTGCAAAAAGTACCAAGCGCTCAAAACCAAGACCAAAACCACTATGTTCCGCGGTTCCAAACTTTCTCAGGTCCAAATACCACCAAAGTTCTTTTTCATCAATACCCAAATCCTTGATTTTTTGTTTAAGGACATCTAACCGCTCTTCTCGTTGCGATCCACCTACTATTTCCCCAATACCCGGAAAAAGAATATCCATGGCCCTAACAGTCTTGCCATCTTCGTTCAAGCGCATATAAAAGGCTTTTATTTTAGCAGGGTAATCAAATAGGATTACAGGGCATTTAAAATGCTTTTCCACTAAAAACCTTTCATGTTCACTTTGGAGATCGGTACCCCATTCCTCAATTGGGTATTTAAACTGTTTCTTTTTATTGGGCTTGCAATTTTTTAAAATTTCAATTGCTTCTGTATAACTTACGCGCTTAAAGTTATTATCAACTACAAATTTCAATTTTTCAATAAGTGGCATGTCACTACGCTGCGCTTGGGGCTTGGATTTTTCCTCGTCCAACAATCGTTTTTCAAGAAACTCCAAATCCTCTTGGCAATGGGTAAGGGTGTAGGTAATTACATTTTTAATAAAATCTTCCGCAAGATCCATATTGGCATCCAAATCAAAAAAGGCCATTTCCGGTTCTATCATCCAAAATTCTGCCAAATGTCTGGAAGTATTGGAATTTTCCGCCCTGAACGTTGGTCCAAAAGTATATACCTTGCCTAGGGCCATGGCATAAGCTTCTGCTTCCAATTGTCCTGAAACGGTCAAGTTGGTCTCTTTTCCAAAAAAGTCTTCCTTATAATTTACGGAGCCATCCTCGTTCAAAGGAGGATTTTTTTCATCTAATGTGGTCACCCTGAACATTTCGCCGGCACCTTCTGCATCGGAACCAGTAATAATAGGCGCGTGAAAGTAGTTGAAACCGTTTTCCCTAAAATAGTTATGTATAGCAAAAGATAGGGTAGACCTTACCCTCATAATGGCTGCAAATGTATTTGTCCTTATCCTTAAGTGGGCTTTTTCCCTTAAAAATTCCAAGGAGTGCTTTTTTGGTTGAATGGGATACTCTTCTGGGTCAGCTATACCCAACACTTCTAAATTGCTTACTTGTATCTCAACACTCTGGCCCCTACCTTGACTTTCTACCAAGGTGCCGGTAATTTTTAAAGCCGCTCCCGTATTTACTTTTTTCAATACGTCTTCATCGAACTTTTCAAAATCTACCACACATTGAATGGTGTTTAATGTAGACCCATCGTTTAGAGCAATGAACCTATTACTTCTAAAGGTTCTTACCCATCCTTTTATGGTGATTTCCTGTAATAAATCCTTACTGGACAAAAGTTCTTTAATTGTTGCTGAACGCATGCTGAATGAATTGGTTATTAAAACGTCAAAGATATGATTTTGTAAAAAAATAAATTGTCATGAGACCATTTAAAAGGAGGTATTATCTTGATCTATTTGCAGATTATTTTTCCTCTTTGGGCAAAATGTCTATTTGGGGTTTTTTAAGGGTTTGTTTGTTCGCAATACTTTTTTCCAAGGATAACAATAATGAAGGCAATAATATTAAATTGGCCAACATTGCCAATAGTAAGGTTGCGGAGACCAATGATCCCAATGCTACCGTACCCCCAAAATTAGAAATCACAAATACCGAAAAGCCAAAGAACAATACAATTGAGGTATAGAACATACTTACACCTGTTTCCCTAAGGGCATTGTAGACAGATTTTTCAATTCGCCACTTGTTGGCGGTCAGTTCTTGTCTGTACTTGGCCAGAAAATGTATGGTGTCATCTACAGAAATACCAAAAGCTATGCTAAAAACCAATATGGTAGAGGGTTTAATGGGAACGCCTACAAACCCCATGATTCCTGCAGTAATGACCAAAGGCAATAAATTTGGAATTAATGAAATAATGATCATTCTAAATGAGCGAAACAAATAGGCCATAAAAAGTGCAATTAGTCCAATAGCGAGCGCAAGGGACATAATTAAATTTTTTACCAAATACTTGGTTCCTTTTAAAAACAATAGGGCGCTACCGGTCATGTATACATTATATCGCTCTGATGGAAAGATTTTGGTAATGTTCTCTAACAGTCTTTCTTCTATCTGTTCCATTCTGCTGGTAGTAACATCGCGCATAAAAGTCGTAATCCTTGCGGTCTGTCCGGTACTATCCACAAAAGTGTCCAAAAGGTCGCTATTGTCCGTTGACTTTCGGGCTACATCCATTATAAAGGTATTTTCCTGACTTGTGGGAAGTTGGTAATATTTTGGTATGCCGTTATAAAATGCTTGTTTGGAGTATTTTACCAAATTAACGACTGAAACCGGTGAGGAGAGTTCTGGAATTTCATCGATGACCTCACTTAATTGATTCATGCGCTTAAGTGTTACCGGTTTTAAGACGCCCTTTGGATTTTTTGTATCCACTACTATTTCTACCGGCATTATACCTTTAAACTCTTTTTCAAAAAAACGGATATCATGAAAGAATTCGGCATTTTTTGGCATGTCTTCAATAGGACTTCCAGAAATTTTAATTTGATATATTCCAATAATGCTAAGTACTAAAAGGGCTATGGAAACAATATAGACGGTTATTCTTCTATGTCTTACTATACGCTCCATCCAGCTTACAAATGCATCTATCCACTTTTTGTTCAAATGCTTAAGATGTTTTGTCTTCGGAAGGGACATAAAACTGTATACAATTGGAATAATCAATAAGGATAGTATGAAAATTCCAATAATATTGATCGATGCTACAATGCCAAATTCCTTTAGAAGCTTGCTATCCGTAATAATAAATGTTGCAAAACCGGATGCAGTGGTAATGTTCGTCATTAACGTTGCATTGCCAATTTTGGATATAACCCTTTGTAATGACAATGCCTGATTACCGTGCTTCTTTACTTCTTGTTGATATTTGTTGATTAGAAATATACAGTTTGGAATTCCTATGACAATAATTAATGGAGGAATAAGTGCTGTTAAAACGGTAATTTCATACTGTAAAAGGCCTAAAAGTCCAAATGCCCACATTACCCCAATAATCACCACGCACATAGAGATGAACGTAGCTCTAATACTTCTAAAAAAGAAGAAAAATATCAGTGAGGTTACCCCAAGGGCAGCTAAAATAAATTTTCCGATTTCATCAATGATGTTTTGTGAGTTCATAGTGCGTACATACGGCATTCCCGATATATGAACATCCAAGCCGGTCTCTTTTTCAAAATTTTTGACGACCGTATTCAAGTCTTGTAAAATGAAATCCTTCCTCACCGTGGTATTGACAATATCTTTGTCTAGATATACAATGGTGCGTAATGTGCGACTTTCCTTATTGAAAATTAGATTTTCGTAAAATGGTAGGTTTTGAAAAAGATGATCGGTAATACTGTCTATCTGTTTTTGCGAAGTCAACTCGCCAGAAATTAATGGCCGCATTTTAAACTCCTGTTTCTCATTGTCCTTAATGAGTTCTTGGAGATTGTCCGTAGATACCACGAATTCAACCTCCGGAAACGCACCCAATTGTTTGCTCAGTTTGTTCCATCTATTGAAATTTTCCACAGAAAAAAGGGCGCTATCACGTATGGCAAAAACCACCGCATTGCCTTCTTCCCCAAATTTCTTTAAAAATTCTTGGTATTGTTGATTTACAGGATGGTCATCTGGTAAAAGATTGGTCTGCGAACTGGAGAATCGCATATGTTGCCATTGCATGGCCATGAAAATTGTAAATCCGGTAATTAGTAATAAGATTAAAATCCTATTACGAAGAATAATGTTTGCCGTTTTTGGCCAAAATCCTTTAGTAAGTTTAGCTACCATAACTGTTTTTGCAGGTGCCAAAGGTAACCAATAGGTACATTTGTTCCTAAACAGAAAAGTTTAAAATTATTACAAAACAAGAAAGCTACCTTAAGAAGGTAGCTCTGGTAATCTTATTGTGATAAGAATTTTAAACTTTCATGATCTCTGCTTCTTTTTTAAGTAAGAAATCATCTATCTTTTTTGTAAAAGCATCGGTTAGGTCTTGAACGTCTGCCGTTGCATTTTTCTGAAAATCTTCTGAAATATCCAAATCCTTTATCTCCTTATTGGCATCTTGTCTTGCACTACGCACGCCCACTTTAGCATGTTCCGCTTCTGCTTTGGCTTGTTTTGTTAATTGAATTCTGCGTTCTTCCGTTAATGGCGGTACATTAATTATGATCATATCGCCATTGTTCATAGGGTTAAACCCTAAATTGGAATTCATGATTGCTTTTTCAATTTCTTGTAGCATTCCCTTCTCCCATGGTTGGACGGATATTGTACGGCCATCTGGTGTATTGATATTGGCAACCTGGGCCAAAGGTGTCTGTGATCCATAGTAATCCACCAAAACGGAGGATAACATTGCCGGACTGGCCTTACCTGCACGAATTTTTAAAAATTCACGTTCAAGATGCGCTATAGCGGCAGCCATACTTTCTTTTGTTGCGTCTAAAACAAATTGTACTTCTTCGTTCATAAAATAAGAATATTACTTTCGCTAAACATAAACTATACCAAAAATTAAATGTTTACGGTAGTACCAATGGTCTGTCCATCAACTATTTTCAATAAGTTTCCTTTTTTGTTCATATCAAATACTACAATAGGCAGTTCATTTTCTTGGCTTAAGGTAAAGGCAGTGGTGTCCATTACCTTTAACCCCTTGGTCAAGACATCTTGAAAGGAAATAGAATCGAATTTTGTTGCATTCTTATCTTTTTCAGGATCTGCGGTATAGATACCATCTACACGAGTTCCCTTAAGAATTACATCGGCCTCTATTTCAATGGCCCTTAATACCGCAGCGGAATCTGTAGTAAAGTACGGGTTTCCGGTTCCACCACCAAATATAACAACCCTGCCTTTTTCCAAATGTCTCATTGCCCTTCTTCTAATAAAAGGCTCGGCAACCTCATTAATTTTTATGGCAGACTGTAACCTAGTCTGTACGCCACACATTTCCAATGCACTTTGTAGGGCAAGTCCGTTAATAACTGTAGCCAGCATTCCCATATGGTCTCCCTGTACACGGTCCATTCCGGTAGCTGCCCCGGTAAGGCCCCTAAAAATATTACCGCCACCAATCACAATGGCTACCTCAATACCCTTGTCTACCACTTGTTTAATTTCTTCCGCATATTCGTTAAGACGGTTAGAGTCTATGCCATATTGTTTTTCACCCATTAAGGCTTCGCCGCTTAACTTTAGAAGAATTCTTTTGTAGTGCATTTTAAATTTTTATTTGACATCAAAAATAATGAAAATATTTGTTGGGTGTGGTCAATAATTCATACAACAAGGTCAATAATTAGTGATGTTGGGTGTTCACCATTATTTCTATCTTTAGCGTCGTTTAAATAAAAGCTTATCTAACAATAGATTACTATGAAAAAAATAATTTTAATTGGGCTTATGGCCCTGTTGCTTAATGCATGTGGTGCCGGTAAGGGAGCGGTATCTAACAACCCTAATCCAATAATTACGACCATAGACTTGGTCAATGTAGTAGATGACCGAGTTAAAGTGATTTTGGATCCGGATAAATTTACGCTGCCGGATGTTGTTTTTAAAATGCCCAAAACTGTTCCCGGAACATATAGTACAGATAATTATGGTCAGTATATTACGGGTTTGGAAGCCTTGGATTATGATGGGAAAACATTAGTTGTAGAGCAACTAGATGACAATTCATGGCGTATTGCCAATGGAACTAAGTTAGATAAAATACAGTATTGGGTAAATGACACGTATGATTCTGAAAATGATGTGGAAGATGCTGTATTTTCCCCTGCAGGTACCAATATAGCAGTGGGTAAAAATTATGTTCTAAATCTACATGGTTTTGTTGGTTATTTTGATGGTTTTAAAGAACAACCGTATCATATATTAATCCAAAAGCCTACCGGTTTGTCTGCTACAACATCATTGCCAATTGCTCTGGATAATAAATCTGATATGTCTTTGGATACATTTATAGCTAGCAGGTATTTTGAGGTGATAGACAATCCAATTATGTACGCTAAGCCCAACACCGAAAGTTTTGAAATAAATGGTATTAAGGTTACTTTAAGCCTATACTCGCCTAATGGAGTATATAAAGCAGCAGATTTAAGGGATAGAATGGTTACCATGATGGGGGCACAAAAGAAATTTTTAGGTGATGTGGACGCAACCAAGGAGTATAATATTCTGTTGTATTTGTCCGATATCAATGTACCGGATGCCCATGGTTTTGGAGCATTGGAACATCATACTTCTACAGTTGTGGTCTTACCTGAAGCTATGCCAAAAGATAGGTTGGAGCAAGCTATGGTAGATGTAGTCTCCCATGAATTTTTTCATATTGTAACTCCATTGAGCGTACATTCTAAAGAGATTCAATTCTTTGATTTTAATGCACCTAAAATGTCACAGCATTTATGGATGTATGAGGGAACAACCGAATATTTTGCCAATCTATTTCAAATTCAGCAAGGATTGATAAATGAAGATGAGTTTTATGATAGAATGTTAGCTAAAATAGACAATTCCAAGTTTTATGATGATGAAATGTCCTTTACGGTCATGAGTAAGAATATATTAAACGAACCCTACGAGGCTAACTATGCCAATGTATATGAGAAAGGTGCCTTGATCAATATGTGCCTAGACCTATTGTTACGAGAAAAAAGTAAAGGTGAAAAAGGTGTATTATGGTTAATGAAGGAACTTTCTAAAAAATATGGGGTTGACAAGCCTTTTAATGATGATGATTTGTTCAGGGAAATTATTGCAATGACCTATCCTGAGGTTGGTGTGTTTTTTAATACCCATGTCATTGGTTCTACCCCTATAGATTATACTGAATTTTTAAACAAAGTAGGTCTTGACATTATGGACGAGCAACAGCAAACAAGTTATTTTTTTGACGGTCAGGTCCCATATATAGATGTGGATGTACAAAATGATAGTGTGGTATTTATCAGGGAGGGCATTCAACTTAATTCTTTTTTTAATGACTTAAAATTACAAGGTGGCGATATTTTAAAGACAATAGATGACCAGGAAGTATCCGTAGATGGATTGCGTCCAATTATACAGGATAGCTTTAGTTGGTCTGCCGAACGCCCTATAAGAATGGTTGTGGATAGGGAAGGTGAGATAGTCCCTGTAGAAGGTATGGTAGGTACTCCCTATAAAATGGTTAAGAAAGTAGTTTCTCAAGATAATGCCGGACCAGAAAAAATTGCGCTGAGAAATGCTTGGTTAAAGGGAATAAATGAATAATACGTAGGTAGTAAACATTCTAATGATAGCGCATAAAAAAACCGTCTACTTTTTAAAGTAAGACGGTTTTTTATTGAGTTAGTTAAATTGTAATTATCCCAATGCAACTCTTTTAAATCCTACCACCTCTAAATTGGCGTCAACAGATTTAACGTATTGGGCAACGCTTTGCTTGCTGTCTTTAATAAAATCTTGGTTTACCAAGGTATTGTCCTTAAAGAACCTTTTTATTTTTCCTTTTGCAATGTTATCAAGCATTGCTTCTGGCTTTCCTTCTTGACGTAATTGATCTTTTGCAATTTCAATTTCCTTGTCAATAACCGTTTGGTCAACACCATTTTCGTTTAGTGCTACAGGGTTCATTGCTGCTGCTTGCATAGAAACATCCTTTGCAACTTCCTCAGCACCTGCAACTGCTGCAGATAGACCTGTTAAAACTGCAATTTTATTTCCTGCATGTATATAAGAACCAACAAAAGGAGCGCTTAAGGTTTCAAAACCACCTATCTCTATTTTTTCACCGATAACACCAGTTTGCTCAGTTAGTTTTTCTTGAACGGTCATGCCTTTGTAATCAGCGGCCAAGAACGCTTCTTTGGAATCAAAGTTGATTGCCAATTCTGCCAATTCAGTAGCCAATGTTACAAAAGTTTCGTTTTTAGCAACGAAATCGGTCTCACAGTTAAGGGAAATAATAACACCACTTGTGTTATCATCGTTCACTTTAGCGATCGCTGCACCTTCAGAAGAATCCCTGTCAGCTCTTTTAGCTGCTACTTTTTGACCTTTTTTACGAAGAATTTCAATTGCACTTTCAAAATCGCCATCGGCTTCAACCAATGCCTTTTTGCAATCCATCATTCCTGCACCAGTAGTTTTTCTTAATCTATTAACTTCTGCAGCTGTAATCTTTGCCATTTTTTTAACTTTTAGTGTACCCGTTTTAATGGGCTATTCTTAAATTTATTTATATCAAAAAAGAAAATGTTATTCTACACCACCTTTGGTGTTGTCCTGCCACTCCTTAAGCTCGTCCCACTTTCCTTCGGCAGCCATTTTAGCTTGCTTTGGCCATGATGTAGGATCTAAATGAGCCATTCTAGAGCTGGCCTCGGTCAAGATTTCCTTAATCTTGTCGGCATCACCTTTAGAAAGGTCGGCAAATGTAGCTATACCTGCAGCAACTAGGGCTTCTGCGGCTTTAGGGCCAATGCCTTCAACCTTGGTTAAGTCATCAGCTTCAGTTTTTGCATCTTTGGCAACTGCTTCTTGGGTAGCTTCTACGTCTACTTCAACATTAGGTACCTTAGCTACAACAGGAGCTGGTTTTGTATCAACTTTTGCAGGAGTAGGTTCGGGAGTATCTACTGCTTCTTTTTTCTTAGGAGCTTTCTCTTTTTTGCTTTCTGATTTTCCTTCGGCAGCTTCTGCTTTTTCGGACTTACGTGCTGCAAGACCTTCTGCAATAGCATTGGTAACCTCTGTCATGATGATGTCAATAGATTTTGAAGCATCGTCATTGGAAGGAATCAAATAATCAACATCTCTAGGGTCACAGTTGGTATCTACCATGGCGAAGATAGGAATGTTCAATTTTTGCGCTTCCTTAACGGCAATATGCTCTCTCATGGTATCAACAATGAAAAGTGCACCAGGTAAACGTGTCATTTCTGAAATGGAACCTAAGTTCTTTTCCAATTTAGCGCGTAAACGATCTACTTGTAATCTTTCCTTTTTGGAAAGTGTAAGGAACGTACCATCTTTTTTCATTCTATCGATAGAAGCCATTTTTTTAACGGCTTTACGAATAGTAACAAAATTGGTCAGCATACCACCTGGCCATCTTTCAGTAATGTATGGCATGTTTACGTTGGCCGCTTTTTCGGCAACAATGTCCTTTGCTTGTTTTTTGGTAGCTACAAAAAGAATTTTTCTTCCAGATGCTGCAATTTTACTAAGAGCCTCATTGGTCTCATCTAATTTTGCAACTGTTTTGTAAAGGTTGATTACGTGAATACCGTTACGCTCCATGTAGATGTAAGGAGCCATGTTTGGATTCCACTTTCTGGTTAGGTGGCCAAAATGCACACCTGCTTCTAATAATTGTTTTACTTCGACTCTCGCCATTTTTAAATTTAGTTTACGTTCTTATGAATTAGCAATGGTAAAGTGGTATCCGCAAATTGCAAAAGCCTTCACCATTTAGATGCTAAACTAATTTACCTTTAACCACAAATTGGGCTAGAGGATTTTTAATTGTCCTAAATGGACTTTCAATGAACTTGTTAATATTCTGGAATATCCAGTATGAAATAAAATATAAAATAGGCACCCAAAAAGGGTGCCCTGTACTCTTGACTCTCGAATTAACGTTTCGAGAATTGGAATTTCTTACGTGCTTTCTTCTGACCGAATTTCTTACGTTCAACCATTCTTGGGTCTCTCGTCAACAAACCTTCCGGCTTCAAAATGCTTCTGTTTTCGGCATCTATTTCACACATTGCTCTTGAAAGTGCAAGACGAATAGCTTCTGCCTGACCAGTAATACCACCACCGTAAACATTGACCTTAACATCGTAAGTATCCAAACTTTCGGTTAATGTAAATGGTTGCTTTACCTTGTACTGTAATGTAGCAGTTGGGAAGTATACACTTAAATCTTTATTGTTAATGGTAATGTCGCCATTTCCATCAGAAAGATAAACTCTCGCTACAGCGGTCTTTCTACGACCAATTTTATGAATTACTTCCATCTTATTTAATATCTTTTAAATTAACAACAGTAGGCTTTTGAGCTTCTTGACCATGCTCCGTTCCTGCATAAACCTTTAGGTTTCTAAAAAGGTCGGCACCTAATCTGTTCTTGGGCAACATACCTTTTATAGCTTTTTCAAGAATACCTTCTGGATTTTTTTCCAAAAGTTGTTTAACCGATGTGGTACGTTGACCACCTGGGTAACCTGTATATCTTAAGTAAACCTTGCTGGACCACTTGTTTCCTGAAAGAGCAATTTTCTCTGCATTGATAATTACAACATTATCACCACAATCTACGTGCGGAGTAAAACTTGGCTTATGCTTTCCTCTCAACAAATAGGCAACTTTAGAAGCAACACGCCCTAATGTTTCTCCTTCGGCATCTACCAATAACCACTCTTTGTTTACAGTTGTTCTGTTGGCCGAAACGGTCTTATAACTTAATGTATCCACTACTGCTATTTTTAACTATTATTATAATCAATCCCGTCAAACGGGCTGCAAATCTACAACTATTAACTTGAATTGCAAATACTTGTTTCTATATTTTTTCTTTTTTATTTCATTTTCAACTTCTTTCAGGATACATACTGTTAAACTTGGTCAAATTTAGCGATCTACTGTAACAGTATTACAATTTTATCGTCACTTATATACATCAATCAAAGACCAACCATTAATGAATTTCAAAGTTCTTGCAAATTTTGCATTTTTATGCATCTTTTCAATTGCATTTAGTCAAAAGGATAGTGTTAGGGTGATAAGGGAGTATACTACGGCCCCATTACCGATCAATGAACATATTGCCATAGACGGTGTTTTATCGGATACAGGTTGGGAACATGTTCCGTGGGACGGCAATTTTACGGTATATGAGCCCAACAACGGCCAACGGCCACGTCAACTTACACAATTTAAGATTACCTACGATGCAAAATATTTGTATGTAGCCGTTAAATGTTTGGACAGTGTGCCATCAAGTATTGAAAAGCGACTTGCCAGAAGGGATAATTTCGCTGGAGATTGGATAGAGATAAACATTGATAGTTACCATGATAAGCGAACCGGCTTTTCGTTCAACGTTTCTGCGGCTGGTGTAAAGGGCGATGAGTTCATATCACAGAACGGAGATAATTGGGATGCTAGCTGGAACCCTATTTGGTATACCGCGACCCAGATTGGTGAAATTGGCTGGACCGCAGAAATGAAAATTCCCTTTAGTCAATTAAAATTTGGTACTGCAGAAGAACAGGTTTGGGGATTACAATTACATAGAAGATTGTTCCGGGACGAGGAGCGTTCAATTTGGCAATCCATACCATTGGAGTCTCCTGGATGGGTCAGCGAATTTGGGATCCTAAAAGGGTTAAAAAACATACAACCACAAAAACAACTAGAAATTCAGCCCTTTTTGGTAAATCAATATGATAGCTATCCCAAACAAGAGGGCAATCCGTTTAAAGATGGGCGTGATTATGTTTTAAATGCAGGTTTGGATGCCAAAATTGGTATTACCAATGACCTTACGTTGGATTTAACCGTAAATCCGGATTTTGGCCAAGTAGATGCCGACCCAGGTGCAATTGCATTGGATGGGTTTCAGATATTCTTTGAAGAACGGCGTCCTTTTTTCATAGAGAATAAAAATATATTCGATTATGAATTTGCCGACGGTAATGACAATGTGTTCTATAGTAGACGAATAGGTAGAAGTCCTCAGAAATCTGTGAACGCTGTAGCCGGCGAGTATGTTGACCTGCCCATTAATTCCACTATCCTGGGCGCAGCCAAGTTTTCCGGTAAAACAAAAGATGGTTGGTCCTTGGGATTAATGGAAAGTGTTACCGGTAAAATGTTTGCGGAGGTCGGTAGTTTTGACGGGGAAAAACGCTCAGAACTAGTAGAGCCATTGACCAACTATTTGGTGGCTAGGGTGCAAAAGGATTTTAATGAAAGAAACTCTTTTGTGGGAGGTATATTTACCGCTACAAATAGAAATCTGACCTCTGAACTGGAATTTTTGCGCAAGGCTGCGTACACTGGTGGGTTGGATTTTAGGCATAGCTGGAAAAATAGAAATTATTATTTGGAAGGTAATTTTGTTGGGAGTCATGTAGTGGGCAGTGAAAACGCAATTGTGAATACTCAACGTAGCATTACGCATTTATTTCAGCGTGTTGATGCAAGCCATGTAAATGTTGATCCAAACAGGACGTCTTTAACGGGGACGGGGGGTAAACTGGAAATTGGCAAAACCGGGGGAGGAAGTTGGCGTTATAATGGTGGTTTTGTATGGCGATCGCCAGAATTGGAACTGAATGACATAGGTTTTTTAAGACAGGCAGATGAAATTAAACAAACGGCCCAAATTAGAAAGTTGTTCCTGAAGCCCACCAATTTTTATAGAAGGGCGCAAATTGGTTTTGAGCAATATACCACTTATGATTTTGAGGGTAATTACAATAGAATTCAATATGAGATGCAAGGGTTCATCAACTATAAGAACAATTGGTGGACAGAAATAGGGGCGGCCCATAAACCTAGAATTTTTTCCAACACCGTTTTAAGGGGCGGCCCAAGGTGGAGATGGTCAGAAGAGAATTTTGCCTATTTGTTCTTTGGTTCGGATAACAGAAAAAAGTTCAATTTTACGTTGGGTTATGTCAACAGTCAAGCTGCACAAAATAATTTTTCGCTAGAACGGTATGTGCTTCGTTTTTACTATCAACCTTTTGATGCCTTTAGCCTCTCCGTATCTTCGGAGTATGAGGAAAATCCAAACAGGACCCAATATGTAACGGAGACCAGTATCAATGGTCTGCCCAGATATATTACTGGAAATATTGACCAGCGAACATTTAGTACCTCCATCCGGTTTAATTATAGTATTAACCCAAACTTATCAATTCAGTATTACGGACAACCCTTTATATCCAGAGGTATATATACAGATTTCAATTATGTAGCCAATTCATTGGCAAAAAATATCAATGAACGGGTCACCTTATTTAACCAAGACCAACTTACTAGTACAGAAACGGGTAATTCTTATAGTATAGATGAAAACTTGGACGGAACGGTAGATTATCAAATTGTGAATCCAGATTTTTCTTTTGTACAATTTAGGTCCAATCTGGTGGTTAGATGGGAATATGTACCTGGTAGCGAAATTTTTCTGGTCTGGTCCCAAGGTGTTGCAGGTTTGGCAAACCCGTATGATACCTTAGGAAGTAATTTGGATGGTCAAATTTTTGGAGAAAAAAAGGACAACACCTTTTTGATAAAAGCTACTTACCGTTTCATCCTTTAAATTTTAATTAGGTTCACTTAATTTTTGTGATGAAATAATAAGTCTATAATTTCGTTCTAAGAGACTGTTAACCAAACCTAATAATTATGTACAGGAATTTTTTAATGCTACTAGGATGTGCCTTGGTGTTCATGTCATGTAGCTCAGATAAAAACGATAAAGCTGTAGAAGAGGAATTATCGCTTAATACTTTAGTAGGAACTTGGAACGCAACGGAACTTAGGATAGACAATAATACCGCAAGTGATGATGCTAAATTGGCAAAAGGTATTTTGGACCTTTTAACGGATAAGGAATGTTATGTAGTGACATTAAAATTCAATGAAGATTTAACGGCATCTGCAAGAAACGCAGCCAGTTATGTGGAGTTAGACTTTACATCATCCAGTTTTGATGTGCCCTGTCCTACGCAATATGATGAGGAATCTACAACCTATTCTTTTGAAAACGGAGTTGTAACTACTACGGATAGTAATGGAGAAGTTTTAATGATAGATGTTTCAATTAGTGGTGATGTCATGACCGTAGATGCTACAGATCTTGATATCCCTAATTTTACAGATAGTGGTGAGCTAATTTTTGTACGACAGTAATTACTATTTTTTTGTAAAAAAATACAGGTCTTTGCATTAATTTGTGAAGGCCTTTCTTTTTTGTAACAAGTTGTTATTATTCGGTTTATCTTTAAGCGTATTCATTACACTTATGATAATTTGAATAAAGTCATGGCCAAAAAAATCTTTCTACTCGTTTTGTCAATATTACTGTTCAATTGTATTGACCCGGTTGAACCTGAATTTGAGTTTAAAGAAGGACTGGTATTTATAGAAGGTATTGCCACCACGGTTAAAGGGGGCTCTTTTGTAATAATCAATAAATCTACCACTGAATTTGGAATAAATAAGACGAAGTTTGAAAAAGGTGCTAGCGTTTCATTCATAAATTCCGTTTCTGGCGAAGTGGTCAATTTGACCGAAGTGGAAGGGGCCTATGTGCCATCTGTAGAATTTAAGGCCAATATTGGTGAGCAATGGCAATTACAGGTAACTTTGTTGGACGGTACCCAATACCATTCCCAACCGGAGCGTATACTACAACCCGTGCCCATTACTAATATAAAGGCTACTTATGACCCTGAACTACAATTTAATGATGGTACAAATTCTTTTGAGCCCGGCCATACAATTTCATTGACGTTCAACGATCCAATTGAAAATGAGAATTATTACTATTGGACATTTAAATCTTTTGAAAAACTGGTGGTTTGCCAAACTTGTTTTGACGGTATTTACAGAAATGAAACCTGTCAGCAAACCAATGTTGCCACCCCAGATTATTTTAACTATTTGTGTGATCAAGAATGTTGGCTTATACGTCTGCCGGAGAGCATTTCTATTTTTGACGATAAATTCACCAATGGTAAAACGACCACAGATTTGGAGGTTGCAAAAATTCCCTTATATACAAAAAACAATATTTTAATAGAAATCCAGCAGTTGTCGTTGACCCCAGATGCCTATGAGTATTATAAGGTATTAAAAGATTTGGTCGATAATAATAGTGGTTTTAATGCACCTCCACCGGCAGCTCTGATCGGTAATATGTACAACCCCAATGATACGGATGATTTTGTGTTTGGAAGGTTTACCGCTGCGGCAACGACATCAGCAGATATTTTTATTGAACGTGAAGATATTCCTGAAAAGGAGTTAGATCCTCAGAGAGCCTTGAGTATTGAGCCCACATTTCAATCTCCATATCCTCCACCGGCGACTACACAGGCTGCTTGTAACGAAGAACGATTTAGAACCGCAATAAAACCTGCAGCATGGATAAATTAATTCATAAAACGTTATATGCTAAGCATACCCATATCATTATGTTTTTAGCATTTATTATGACCGTATTTTTTTCTGGTACACTTTCCGCCCAAGAATTTTTATTAGGGGTAGAGGTTTATGAAAAGTCCACTAACCAGCCTTTAGAAAGTGCGGAGATAACCATACAACCCTGCGCTTGTGGTGGTATTACCAATAATAATGGTCTTTTTACCATACGGCTTAAAGCCAATACCTATGAGCTTACCGTAAACTACATTGGTTTTAAAAGTAGACGTACCATTGTTGACCTAAATTTCAATAATACGATAAAGCTGTATCTTGAAGAGGAAGAGGAACAACTGTCCGAGGTAATTGTGCGTGCAAAAAGAATCAATGATAACTTGGAACTTCCACAAATGGGAGCCCTGCAATTGCAAACACAGGAGCTTAAAAAAATGCCTTCTGGTCTGGGCGAGGCAGATGTACTCAGAAGTATGACCCTTTTGGCCGGGGTAAACAACGCAGGGGAAATAAGTAATGGACTGTCCGTTAGGGGAGGAGCCTTGGACCAAAATCTGTTATTGTATGATAATGCCCCTGTTTTTAATCCAACTCATTTATTTGGACTTTTTTCTGTGTTTACACCAGATGTAATTTCTAGTGTAGATTTATATAGGGCCAATATTCCTGCGCGCTATGGTGGTAGAATAACATCTGTATTGGATATAAAAGTAAAGAATCCGTATGTGGATAAATTTAAATTAAGCGGGGGGATAGGTATTGTTTCAAGCAGGTTAAATATAGAAACTCCAATAATAAAGGATAAACTCATGATTGCCATTGGGGGTAGGGCCGGACTTACGGATTTTCTACTGCCCCTCTTTTCTGAACGTTTAAAAAATACCAAGGCAAATTTCTATGACAGTACCTTAAAATTATTATATCTACCAACCAATAATGACCAGATTACATTTACAGGTTTTTATAGCAAAGATTATTATCAGTTGGATTTGATCACTAAAATTCAAAATATCAACGCCAAGAACAATCAATATGATTTTAGGACATTGAACGGCACATTGAACTGGAGGCATTCCTTTAATGAAAAAAGTAATCTTAGAACCTATTTGGTCATGAGCAATTATGCGCCCAAAACCATTTTTCCGGAAGTTGATAATCCCAACAACATCGAGTTCTCTTCTCAGATTGTGTATCAAAGTTTGGCTTCTGAATTTTCAAAGGAAATCAACCAAGATGCTTCGTACTATTTAGGTATCCAAGCCAATAAATATGAAATTAGTCCGGGGGAACTAAGTCCCGGTAACGGTAATAGTGTAGACCCGGTTATATTGGCCAAGGAAAACAGTTATGAGTTTGCAACCTATGCCAATATGAACTATAATCCTACAGATGCCGTAGCAATCTCTGCCGGGTTGCGCTTTAGTCATTATGTGTTGGTAGGTCCTTACAGACAGGCTGTTCTGGATGATAATACGGGATTGTTGCTTGCGGTCAACGAGTTTGAAAAAGGTGCTGGCGTAAAGACGTACAACGGTTTGGAACCAAGATTGGGTGCCAATATAAAATTGAACCAATCAACATCTATCAAGGCTAGTTATGCCCGCTCCAAGCAATATCTTCAAAATGTGTACAATAGTACAACGCCTTTACCCACCTCTAGATGGAAAACATCCGACCCTAATATTCTACCGCAATTAAGTGATACATATGGTCTTGGTATTTATAAGAACATCTCAAATAATGAAATAGAACTTGGTTTAGAAGGCTATTACCGGTCATCTGAAAATAATTTGACCTTTAAACCTGGAGCGGATTTCTTTTTAGAAGAATTTCTTGAACGTGATATTATACAGGGAGAAGGAAAAGCCTATGGGGTAGAGTTCAGTATTAAAAAATCTACAGGAAAGGTTAATGGTTGGTTTAATTATACGTGGTCAAAAAGTTTATTAAGGTCCAATAATGAAAAACTTGGAGATAGGATCAACAATAATAATTGGTTCGTTTCGGATTTTGATAGGCCCCATGTCATCAATTCAACGGTTAACTTTGAGGGGGATAGATACAACACTTGGAGTTTTAATTTTACCGGACAGACCGGAAGGCCCTATACCGTTGCCAACAGTGTTTTTAAATTGGAAAATTTAGATGTACCCATTTTTATTGAACGCAACAATGCACGTCTAAGACCTTACCATAGATTGGATTTTTCTTGGAATGTAAAATATAGTAAAAAGTTGAACAAAAGATGGGTTGGCGATTGGACGTTTACCATTTACAACGTGTATAGCAGAAGAAATCCGTTCAATAACTACTATGCGCAACGACAAGATGGTGTAGATACTGATGTGTTTCTTGGTAGTCCTTTAGGTTCCTATGAACTTTCCATTTTAAATAGCCCATTATTTTCATTGACCTATAATTTCGTGTTTCAGTAAGGCTATATTATTGTTTGTAAAATTTACGCTGAATGGTTTGTTGATCCGATCGGATAATGATTAGGTAAATTCCATTTTCAAGATTGAATATGGGTATGTTCAATGCATTGTTTTTAACTCTCCATTGGTGAGAAATAACTTGATTTCCATAAACATCTGTTATACTAATATGTGCAGTAGGGGTATTTACAAGCCCTATGACATTGACCACATTGGTAGCCGGATTCGGGAAAATCTTCACATCATCCCTACTATTTTGTGCCTGCGTATTAAGGCAGAATAGAACGGTTAAGTATATGAAGATGATATAGTGTTTCATTAAAATAGCGCACCCAATTTGACGGGTACGCTATATTTTAACGTTTTTAAAAGTTGGTTTCGTCTAGTATTGAGAAATATTTAACATTGCTTATTAAAAGCTAAATGTCAATTCATTGGTAGACGTATTACCGTTACTATCTTTTGAGATAACTTTTACAATATAAACTTCGCCGTTTGTATAGGTGAAATTCGTTGTTGTCAATGTTGTATCCTCTAGCAGGACTTCTTGGTTTTGCGTTGTTTCTATAGATACGTCATAACTGGTAAGGTCATCATCTAGATCTTCGGCAATCCAAGAAATGGCCACTGTTGAATTTCCTTGGTCCTCTACCTCTATGACTGCCGGAAATGGAGCGTAGTTTTCGGTCACCGTACCTTGTGAATAAAAGTTCCAAGAATCGCTTTTTAAGGTTTTTGAATTTAATTTGGCAGTTATCTGCCAAGTAAATTGGGTGCCTTTAGGTAAACTTATTACTACTGATGTTCCGTTTACCGTTCTAGTATCCGTAGTATTCGTTTCTTGGTTTATTAATTCTAGGTCATAAGAGGTTGCGTTGGCAGATGCGGTCCAAAGGAACTCAATATCTATGCCTCCTTCTGCATTTTCCTCGCCTTCCGTACAGATAAGATTATTGTCTGGGAAGGTTAATGCAAAAGCACCTAATTCTTTTTCCGCTTCTTCTTTTGGTGGGGTAGGACTGTTAGAATCCTTGCCACCACAAGAAACCAATATGGTCATTGCTAGAATTAATTGTATAGCTATTTTCATTTTTTTACAAATTTTAAGTTGATTTCTTTTTCATTCTCTAAAATGGTCAACATATAAACACCTGGGTCAAGGTTAGATATATCCATTGAAAATATTCCATTGCTTATAACGCTAGTTGTATGCAAAGCGGTTACTCCGTTTAGATTGGCAATTAAAACTTGAGCGTTGTTCATCGTGTCAAGACCTTCTACTCTTAATGTTTCTGCAACAGGATTAGGGGATAGTATTGCCTTGTTTATGATGAGGTGCTCACTAAACGTACCTTGGCAAATTTTATCGGTTTCTATTGAAATGTGGTTAATTCCCTTATCCAACGGAAATGAAAGTTCTTGGTTGGATAAGTCATTAAATTGGTAGGTATACAATTTATCATTGACCAAAACTTCATAATTTTTGCTCCCTGATACAATAATCCTTGCTTTCTGTGTATGATAATCTATCACGGTTTTTCCTGTAGTAAAATCTTCTGGCACACCTACGGTTACCGAAAAACATTGTTCAAAAGCTGGATATTCCGGTATACTTACGCATACTGAATATATGCCGGCCGTTAGGTCTGACTGTATTAAATCTTCACTGCTGTCAATGTTAGTGTATGTCGTGTTCAACGAACCTCCAATGAACTTTACGGTATAATTATAGTCCTGACTAAAGTTAACCGTTATTTCTCCATTAGCGGTATTGGGACAACTTGTACTGGTAACCTTTACTTGTATACCATTATTGGGAATATTGGGTAATGAACTTTCACTTGACGTGCACCCAACTGAATTTACAGTGGCGTTCATTGGCGTATTTGGACATTGATCAACCGCGTTGTTTACACCATCGTTATCATCGTCCAATTGGCTCTGTGCACATCCGTTACTATTGACCGTTTGTCCTGCAGGTGTATTTGGGCATATATCATCCGCATCAAATACCCCGTCTTCATCTTCATCTGTATCTGTTTGCGTTACTGGGCAACCGTTATTATCTACAAAAGAACCCTGTGGGGTGTTTGGACAAGTATCATTATCGTTAAATACGCCATCGTTGTCATCATCCAATTGACTTTGTGAACACCCGTTGGAATTAACGGTTTCTCCGGCTGGTGTATTTGGACATTGGTCAATTGTATTCTCAACGCCATCATTGTCATCATCGGTACTGGCAATGTTTGCTCTAAGTACCATATTATCCAATAAGATGTGATCTTGTGGTTGATCGGATACCGCCCTAATATTTAAATCTACGATTTCATTTGATTCTGCGGTATAATATACTTTGAATGTTCGCCATCCGTCATCAAAAGGATCTGTGGTTACTTTATGCACACTTTCGGCAAATATGCCTCGGGATAATTCAAATTGTAATATGTTGAAGCTGCCCTGAATTACTTTATAGTCAATTGATATTTCATATTCTACACCTTTGTATAATTGAATATCATTTTGAAAAATTGAAGAAGCGTTAGATCCGTTATCTCCCGTCGTCAATTCTAGACTATATTCTAAATTATCACTTATATCTTCATTTTTGTTCCATGAACTTCCAGGTATCAAATTAATTCCCCATTTAGCCAAATTACTACCTCCGCCAATTGACCAATCTTCAAAACTAGGGTCTTCAATTATACTGGAATTGTCTATTGCAACTTCGCAGCCATTATCATCTACGGCCAATGCATTGGGAGATGTGTTTGGACATTGGTCAATGGCATCTGTAACCCCATCATTATCTTCGTCTGGTGGAGTTTCACCAAGTACGCGCATATAGTCTACTACAATTATACTTTGTGGGGCAGATGTGGCTCTGAATTCTAATTCAAAAACATAGTCCTCATCTTCGGTATCCGTAGTAAAGTCGTACGAATAGGTGTGCCATTCGCCATCTGTATTTAAAGAGAGCGATTCTGCAATATATTGTGTTGCATAATTTCCGTTATCCTTTAATATCCAAAGTGTGGCCGTTATAGATTCACCTGTACCTACATAAACTTTATAATCAAAAGCGAACGTATGTGCCTTGTTTTTCTGTAATGAGACCTTGCTTACATTTCTAGTGCTTAACTCGGTTCTTTCAGATATACTTGTGCTTAAATCTAGTCGTAATGCAAAACGACCTTCCGTTGCATGATAGAAATTGGCTTGGGAAAAAGATGTAGCATTCACTATTGACCAATTGTCAGGAGCATTTGGAGTTCCCGACCAGTTTTCAAAACTAAAATTTTGCAGATAGTTGGTTTGGTTAGGAGGAATAATTATACATCCTTTTTCATCAACTGGTTCACCTACCGGAGTATTTCTACATACATCAAGATTATTGGTCACGCCATCATTATCATCATCTAACTGACTGGAAGAACAACCTGTAAAATTCACTGATTCTCCAGGGGGCGTATTAGGACATTCGTCGTTGCTATCTGCAATACCATCATTGTCGGTATCTATAATGCTGGCTCCGTCTACCGTTAGTAGAATAGGGTTTTTATTTAATATTAATTCCGGTAAAGCGGAATTTGAAATTAAACAATCATAAGATCCTATGTCTGCAGAGGAAACGCTTGTTATGGTAAATGTGGAACTGGTAGCACCATCAATATCTTCTCCATCTTTACGCCATTGGTAATTATTATTGGAATCTGTTGTGGCGGTAACCGAAATGGTAAAGACCTCCCCTGTTTCCGTGTCAATGGTTGCAGGTTCATCTATATTTAGTTGAGGATAGTAAATTGCATTGGCCTGATTGCCCAGCGTATTGAACAAATCTTCAAATATGAAATTGTTGTTCGTAAATGATAAAACTTGAATATTGTCCTTAGAAAAAATAGGGATATTACCATTAAGGTTATTTGAGCTAAAGCTGAGTGAAGTCAAATTATTTAACTGGGACAGACTTACGGGAATACTACCCTCTAAAAGGTTTTTGTATAGGTTTAGGTCAGCCATGTTGGTAAGATTGCCTAATTCTTCTGGAATATTACCTGATAATTGATTATCATGTAAATGTAGCTTGGTCAAATTGCTTAAATTTCCTAATTGTACAGGAATTGTTCCTGTGAGATTATTACCACTTAAGAGTATTTCTTCCAAGTTTGTCAACTGTCCTATTTCTGAAGGTATGCCACCTTCCAAGTTGTTGGTTCTAAGAATAAGTCTGGTCAAGTTACTTAATTGCCCTAGACTATTTGGTATTGTGCCGGTAAGACTATTTTGACCCATTTCTAGGTTTTCTAGTAATGATAAATTGCCTAAAGTTGAAGGTATAGGACCTGACAGCTTATTAATGGATAAATACAAAATTTTTAGATTTACCAATTGACCGAAAGTATCGGGTATATTTCCTGTTAAATCGTTCCAACCTAGGTTTAGCTCCGTAAGGTTGGTTAACAGACCTAAATCAGAAGGGATGTTACCTGTAAGTTCATTGTTTATTAGGCTTAATCTTTTTAAATTACTTAACTGTCCTAATTGTGCAGGAATGTTACCGGTTAATTTGTTACTTCCTATTAACAACAACTCTAGATCTGAAAGGTCCCCAAGCGTTGTTGGTAGTTCTCCTGTGAGTTCATTACTGGATAACCATAGTTCCTTAAGAGCGGTCATTTGCCCAATCTCATTTGGAATAGTCCCGCTGATACCTGTAGCAAAAAGGTTTAAAATTTCAAGTTTTTTAAGATTCTGAAATGTACTGGGGATTGAACCGTTAAGAATATTTGGTATGTAGCCAATATAAAAGTTTCTGTGTAGTTCTAAACTCTGTAATTCAGATAAATTCCCTAGTTCATCCGGTAAGGTACCTACCAAACCATTGGACTGAATAAGAATGTTCGTGACTCTTCCGTTTGCGTCTGTTGTGACACCATACCAAGAATCGGTAGGGGCACTTAAATCCCAAGAGATAGTCCAATTATCTCCATCTGTTGAATTGTAAAAGGCTATTAACGCCTCTCGGTCAGAAGCAGCTGTGCCTTGGGATGAAAGTTGAAAGCTAAACAGGATAAATACTGCAAAAAGCAGTTTAGTGTAGTTTTTAGACATAGGTTTTGTTGTAGGTTATCTAACCGTAATATAACTATCATAATTATATTATAGTATTAATAATCGATATACTACAACATTTTATTTTTGCAAATTTTAAGTCGATATTTTAGTTTTTAAGCTAACTAGTGCGCAACCAGCCAGTTATCACCAACACCTACTTCTACATCCAGCGGAACGGCAATTTTATAGGCATTTTCCATTTCAGCCTTGATCAGGTGCTTTAATTCATCCAATTCGGTTTTATAAACATCAAATACCAATTCATCATGTACTTGCAAAAGCATTTTAGTCTTGAACTTCTTTTCCTCTAGCTTTTTATGAATGTTGATCATAGCAATTTTAATTATGTCGGCAGCACTACCTTGAATAGGGGCATTTACCGCGTTTCTTTCCGCTGCGCCCCTTACCATAGCATTGCTGCCATTTATATCCTTTAGGTATCTCCTTCTGCCCAAAATGGTTTGCACGTAGCCATTTTCACGGGCAAAATCAACTTGCTCGCTCATATAGTTCCGTAGTTTTGGATATGTTTTATAATAGGTGTCTATAAGTTCTTTTGCCTCTGATCTGGATAAGTTGGTCTGGTTACTTAATCCAAAGGCCGATACACCATATATAATACCAAAATTAACCGTTTTGGCATTGCTTCTTTGTTCCCTGGTCACCTCTTCCAAGGGAACCCCAAATACCTTTGAAGCAGTAGAGGCGTGAATGTCCTCGCCATTTTTAAAGGCTTCGATCATTGTGGTTTCTTCGCTAAGTGCCGCAATGATCCGTAGTTCTATTTGTGAGTAATCTGCTGCTAATAATGTATAGTTCTCGTCTCTTGGAACAAAAGCTTTTCGTACTTGACGTCCCCGCTCCGTTCTAATAGGAATGTTCTGTAAATTGGGATTGTTACTGCTTAAACGTCCTGTAGCTGCCACGGTTTGCATGTAATCTGTATGTACACGACCCGTAGAGGGTTCTACCTGTTCGGGCAATGCATCTACATAGGTACTTTTAAGTTTTGCAAGCCCCCTATAGTCCAATACATTTTGTATGATCTCATGGTCTTTTGCCAAATAGGACAATACATCTTCTGCAGTTGAATATTGACCTGTCTTGGTTTTTTTAGGTTTGTCAACCAATTTCAGTTTGTCAAAAAGAATTTCGCCCAATTGTTTGGGTGATCCAATATTGAACTCTTCACCGGCCACTTCATATATTTTTGCCTCAAGTGTGGCAATATCGTCGTTTAAATCTTGGGAAAGTGAGTTTAAAAACTCCTTGTCCAAATTAATGCCTTCAAGTTCCATATCCGCTAATACGCGTAATAAAGGTATTTCTATATCATTGAACAGTTTTTCCGTATTGGCCTCTTTTAATTCTGGTCTAAAATGTTGTGCTAGTTGATAGGTGATGTCCGCATCCTCTACGGCATATTCCGTTTGTTTCTCTAACGGTACATCTCGCATATTCAACTGATTCTTACCTTTTTTTCCAATTAGTTCCGTTATGGAGATGGGAGTGTAATTAAGATAAGTTTCAGATAATACATCCATATTATGACGCATATCCGGATTAATGAGGTAATGGGCCAGCATCGTATCAAATAGCGGTCCTTTCACGTCAATATTATATTTGTCCAATACCTTAATGTCATATTTAAGGTTTTGGCCAATTTTCTCAATAGTTTCAGATTCAAAGAACGGGCGTAATTCCTCTAGCAGTTTCTGGGTTTCGTCCTTATTATAGGGAAATGGGATATAAAACCCTTTGGTGGCCTCCCACGAAAAAGCAATACCTACCAATTCTGCCGTAATAGGGTTAAGGCCCGTAGTTTCGGTATCAAAGCATACCGAGGGTTGTTTCATTAAATTTTGTAAAAATAATTTCATCGCCATACCCGGTAGTACACTTTGGTAGGCATGGGCCACATCCGCTATAGTTTTTCTGCTGGAATAATCCTTGACAGTGGCTCCTGCATCTGCAGCATTGCCAAACAAGGAAAACTGACCGGAACCCGCATCTTGCAGTTCTTTCTTGGCTGTAGGTGTGCTAGAAACCTGTGTAACCTGCTCTTGGGTGTCCGTTGCAAATATTTTCAAAAACTGATCTTTAAGTCTTCTAAATTCTAGTTGTTCAAAAATTTCCTGCACCTTTTCAAAATCCGGCACGGAAAGCTCATAGTCAGATGCGTTGAAAGTAACATCGCAATCTATACAAATGGTTGCCAGTTTTTTGGATAAAATACCTAATTCCTTATTGGCCTCAATCTTCTCTTTCATCTTTCCCTTTAGCTGATCGGTATTGGCCAAAAGATTCTCCATACTGCCAAATTGGGCAATGAATTTTTTTGCAGTCTTATCGCCAACACCTGGCAAGCCCGGGATATTGTCACTGGCATCGCCCATCATGCCCAAATAATCTATAACCTGTTCCGGACGCTCTACACCAAAACGTTTTTGAACTTCAGGAATTCCCCAGATTTCAATACCGTTACCCATACGTGCCGGGCGATACATAAAAATGTTTTCTGAGACCAATTGTCCAAAATCCTTATCAGGAGTAACCATAAAAACCTTATAGTCCTCTTTTTCCGCCTGTTTTGACAATGTGCCAATGATATCATCTGCCTCCCAGCCTTCCAATACTACACTAGGTATGTGCATTGCCTTTAAAATATCTTGAATATAAGGTATGGCCAAACGAATGGCGTCCGGTGTTTCGTCCCTATTTGCTTTATATGCTTCAAACATTTCCGTACGTTCCACACTACCGCCTTTGTCAAAGCATACGGCCAAATGGTCTGGCTTTTCCCTTCTGATCACATCAAACAAAGAATTCATAAAACCCATGATTGCGGAGGTGTCCATACCTTGAGAATTTATTCTTGGATTCTTTATAAGGGCGTAGTAACCACGAAATATCAATGCATATGCATCTAGTAAAAACAGTCTTTTTTGATCGGCCATGTGAGTATATTGTTTGTGTAGGGATTAAAAGTACAAATTGAAATGGAATTCATTTTAAGTCTTACCCGTTAAGGTAACTCTGTGAGGGATTGTTGACATGACCATCTTTGGTGTATGTTCTGTACGTGAACCCCGGGTGAATACAATATGCACCTGTTTCTCCTTGCTTGTTTATGGCTATAAACCCAATTTGAAAATCTTGCTTATCCTTGTTTTTGGCAATGATGCGTTTAACACCTTCCTCACAAGCCTCTTGAGGGGTTTTTCCCTGCCGCATGAGTTCAACGATAAGAAAGCTGCCTACGGTCCTGACCACTTCTTCACCTACCCCAGTCGCAGTTGCCCCGCCAACTTCATTATCAATGAACAGTCCCGCTCCAATGATAGGGGAGTCACCAACCCTACCGGCCATTTTATAGGCCATGCCGCTCGTAGTACATGCGCCAGCAATATCACCTTTAGCATCAATTGCCAGCATACCTATGGTATCGTGGTTTTCAATGTTGATAATTGGTTTATATTCAGAAGTTTTCTTCCATTCAAGCCAGTCTTGTCTTGCTTTCTCAGTAAGTAGATTGGTCTTTTCAAAACCTTGCTCGTATGCAAATTGTTCCGCTCCTTTGCCGGCCAACATAACATGTGGGGTTTCTTCCATTACCTTTCTTGCCACGGAAATGGGATTGGCAATATTTTGCATGGCCAATACGGCACCGCAATTCCCGTCCTTGTCCATAATACATGCATCTAAAGTAACCCTTCCGTCACGATCGGGACGACCGCCATTACCTACGGTATTGTTGTTGAGGTCATTCTCCTCTACCATAACGCCTTGGTGAACAGCATCTAACGAACTGCCGCCTTCCTGTAATACCTCCCAAGCCTTGGCCGTTGCATTTCCAAAATCCCAGGTACATATGGCAATAGGAACAGTTGGGGCCTTACTTGGTAGGTTAACGGCCGTTTCCTCCTTGCAAGAGGCTAAAATTGGTGCAGATATGATACCTGCCGCTATTGTGCTGGAATTTCTTATGAACTTTCTTCTTTTCATGGTTTGGGTTCTTTACTTTTAGAGGCCTTAAATATAAGAATATGCTAGTAGAAGTTTGTGCAAATTCCTTGGAATCTGCCTTGATTGCGGAACGTGCTGGGGCAGACCGAATTGAACTTTGTTCAGAGCTTGCTGTAGGCGGATTGACACCTTCCTATGGATTGTTGAAAATGGTCAAGGAGCGGGTTTCTATTCCCGTTCATGTGTTGATACGTCCAAGAAGTGGCAATTTTTCATATACAGATGATGAACTCAATATTATGGTGACCGATATTAACTTGTGTGTTGAACTGGGGTTTTCTGGAATTGTCTCAGGGGTATTGCATCAAAATTTTAAGGTAGATGTTGAACGAACAAAAATATTGAAACAGGCTGCCGGTCATTTGAAATTTACCTTTCATAGAGCTTTTGACTGGGTAGAAAACCCTATAGAGGCAATTAGGCAATTGGAAGAATTGGAAATGGATTACGTGTTGACTTCAGGGCAGCAAAATTCTGCACCTAAAGGTCTACAGTTGTTATGCGATTTACAAAAACATAGTTCATATATTGATATTATGCCCGGTTCAGGTGTCAATGCAGGTAATGTAAGCTTGTTCAAGGACCAAGGTTTTAAAGCCGTACACTTATCCGGAACCGCAATGGAAAAAAAACTGGATAAAATTGCGCCTATAACCATGAATTCCAAATCTTTTTTAAGTGATGACCATGTGGCCGTGACCCAATTTAAAAATGTTCATGAAGTGGTGACCAAGGTTAAATAAAATTGAAATGAGCACGTATACCACTGTGATACGGATATCTTTGTAAAAAATAGAATTTATGGCACGATGGGTTATTTTTACCATATTATATGTAGCACTTAGCTTTTATGTACTGCAGGCCTTAAAAACAGTAACTAAGCAACCATGGTGGTCCTACCTGTATATTGCCATTTCTTTGGTGGTCATGGCCAATTTTATTTATCAATTTACGGTTGGTGAGGAAACAGGACGTGTCTTAAGTATTTCCAAGAGTTATGCATTTGGCTTGTTATTGACAGTGTTGACCTTCAATATTATTACCATATTATTTTTGTTTTCTGAGGATCTTTTCAGAATCTCTACCGGAATATATCAACGATTTTTTGGTGCAGGAAAGGAATTTGGACTTCCGGCACGCAGACGTTTCTTGAGCTTATTGGCCTTGGGCGTAGCCTCTATTCCCTTTGGGGCATTATTATATGGTATGTATAAGGGTAAATATAATTTTAAGGTATTGCGGTACACGTTGGAGTTTGATGATTTGCCGGAAAGTTTTGATGGTTATCAAATTACCCAAATATCTGATATTCATAGTGGTAGTTTTGATAATAGAAAGATGATCGAGTATGGTGTTGACCTCATTAATAAACAGAAAAGTGATGTGCTTTTGTTTACGGGGGATATGGTCAATAATATGACTTCTGAAATGTTGCCCTGGGCTGATCTCTTTGGTACATTAAAAGCAAAAGATGGTAAGTTTTCTGTATTGGGCAACCATGATTACGGGGATTACATTCCATGGGAAACGGAGGAGCTTAAAAGCAAAAATTTGGAAGATCTTAAAGAATTGCAGCGAAACATGGGTTTTGACCTTTTGTTAAACGAGCATCGTTATTTGCAAAAAGGGGAAGATAAAATTGCGTTGATAGGTGTGGAAAATTGGGGAAAGGGCGGTTTTAAGAAAGCAGGGGACCTTAAAAAGGCTTCTGCAGCAATAGATAAGGATGATTTTAAGATATTGATGAGTCATGATCCTTCGCATTGGGAGATGGAAGTCATTAATGACCCTTATCATTATCATCTTACCCTTAGCGGACATACCCATGGAATGCAATTTGGTATAGAAATACCAGGATGGGTAAAATGGAGCCCAGTAAAATGGCGTTACCCATATTGGGCAGGAATTTATAAGGAATTGGGTCAGTTCATAAACGTAAATAGGGGATTTGGATTCTTGGGCTACCCAGGAAGAGTTGGTATTTGGCCAGAAATTACCGTTATAACTTTACGAAAAAAGGCATTAACATGATTTTAACCCTTTTAAAGTCATACAAATAAGAAGTCAAGGATAATTTTTTAACAATTTTTATTACATTTGGCTAACATAGAAAAGCAATTTATATGTCCAAATTTGGAGAGCTTATAGATTTAAAAATACCGGTACTACTCGATTTTTATGCCGAGTGGAACGAGCAGTCTACATCTATGCACCCTGTGCTTAGAGATGTAGCGGCAGCTTTAGGGGATAAAGGCAAGGTGATCAAGATCGATGTGGATAAAAATAAGGAACTTTCCCAAGCCTTGCGCGTTAAAGGATTGCCTACATTAATGATCTATAAAAAAGGGGAAATGGTCTGGCGCCAAAGCGGTGAACAAGATGCCAATACCCTTATAGGTATTCTTAAGGAATACGTTTAGGAAGTTACTTACCAGTGTTAAAATTATACGATAAAGCTTTGGGCCATGCCCAAAGCTTTTATTGTTGTATGCTTAGATTGACCGTGTCCTCCAACATATCTGTTTTGGTGTTGTCCGGAACTATGGTGTCCGATATGGGAAGAGTGTCCGTCATATCTGGATCTCCTTGAATACTTTCCTCCAAAAGTTCCATACTATCCTCATCCTTGTAGAAATGCTGAAACTTATCAATGTATTCGTTAAAGATCAAGGTTTCTTTTTCAGCTAAGTCTTCCGTATCGTTCTGTATGATAATATCTATGTTTCTTCTGTAGGCTTCCATATCCGCGATAATATCATCAATGTTGCTATATTGTTCATCTACATTGGTAGAGGCATAATATTCCAGCCTTTCTTGATATTTTTTCTTTAAGACCTCAAAGAGTTCATACCCTTTTTTACTTTCGCCCACCTTATAATAACCATCTATAAATGGTTCTATTAATGTATAGTAGCCAAACTTGTCCACAGGCATATTCTGTAAGGAGATTTCAATGATTTCCTTAGCCTTGTCCATTTTGTTTTCCTTTATCAATGCTTCCATTAATCGTGCTAAATTGCCTCTAAATGAAACACTCTGAATACGGGTTTGTGTATCATGATAAATATCTCCTCCGGCATTGCCCCATTCCCATTTCTTGACAATGTCGTACATAAGATCAGTATCTATCCGTCCCAGTTCAAAAGCATTTGGACGTTCTGTGCGGATTGGAACTAATTTATAGGCAAGACCATCTAGTTGTAGGTAGTCCTTCATCCAAAGGTATTCTGCATCATCAAAACTACCCCCGGAAAAATAGAGCGGGCGTTTCCAATCATTGTTCGCAAGAATATCGAGCATCATCATGCTTTTTTTGGTAATGGCACCAGGAAGGTCAATATCTATATAGTCTACGATTAAATCTGCATCTTTTTCCTTGACAAGACCTGAGTTCAACACATTCTGTTTGTTCACTGGAACCCTTATTTTATTGGTAGGATAGTAAACCATATTTTGGGTATCCTCAGAATATTGACTTAAATCAGCACCATTTTGTTCAAATAAATACTTAAGTTTTGTACGTGGCTTATCACTATCGATCCAATTAATAAAGTCTTTGATCGGCCACCTGTTTTCCGTAATACCTTGATGATATAGGACATCTCTTGAGCCCGTTCTATATTTCTCGTGTGAAATCTGAGAAGGGATTGGGTCACTTTCATAGGCTTTTTTCTTCATTTGGTCCACATACCAATCCGTTTCAAATAGACTGGTACACACTATACGTACATCTGTCCTATAATTTTCAATTTCCTGGGCGTACCAAATAGGAAAGGTGTCATTGTCCCCTATGGTGAAAAGAATGGCCCCAACATCTTCCTGACACGAATCTAGATAGGCTTTAGCGGTACTGTTGGCGGTAAATCTATTGGATCGGTCATGATCGTCCCAATTTTGGACGGCCATTACCGTTGGTACGGCAAGTAGGCTTACAATAACTACGGCAGGTGCTAGTATTTTTGGGGTTACCCAATCTTTGAAACCATCATATAGACCGTAAACCCCGATTCCGATCCACAGCGCAAATACATAAAAAGAACCTACCAATGAATAATCTCTTTCCCTAGGTTGAAATATTCCTGGATTGGTATAGAACTGAATGGCCAACCCGGTAAAAAGAAAGAAAATCATAAGGACCCAAAATTGTTTTTTATCCTTGGAAACTTGGAAGACAATACCAATGATTCCTAAAAGCAATGGTAGAAAAAAATAGGTGTTTCTGCCAGGGTTATTTTTAATATCACTAGGTAAATTATCTTGACTTCCCAGTCTTAGACTGTCTATAAAATTAATACCGCTTAACCAATTTCCGTTTTCATTATAACGACCTTGAACATCATTTTGTTTACCAACAAAGTTCCACATAAAGTAACGTAGATACATGTAATTGAACTGAAATTCTATCATGTATTCAATATTCTCCCATAGTGTTGGGGGCTGTACCTCAATGTATTCGTCAAATCTTTTAAGAAAACTAATGTATTGATCTGCTCCAATTTCCCCATTGGCAAATCCGGTCTTAACCTGTTCTGCCGCTTGCCGTAATTCTTGACTGGACTGGGTTACCCTAAAATCCAAAGCGCCAAAGTAACGCATATAGTTCTCCGCATTCTGAGGGCTCCACATTCTGGGCAACAACCCTTGGTGGTCAGGATTTGGGCCCTGAACAGCGTTTTTGTATTTGTTTACTATAATATATTTGCCCAGCGCATAATCCTTTTCATACTTGGGTTTGCCATCTTGGTCTTCCCCTGGTGGGGCAAACATATCTGAATAGTATGATCCGTAAACGGGACTATCTACCCCAGGATACTGTTCCCTATTATAGTAGGCTAATAATGCCCTGGCATCTTCTGGGTTGTTTTCGTTGATCACCACGTTGGCATTTGCACGGATAGGCAACATTAGCCAAGATGAAAACCCAAGAAATAAGAACATAAGGCACAATACAATTGTATTAGCCGTTCTATAATTGTTCTTTCTGGTATAATTCAACCCAAAATAAAAGGCGGCAATGAACAATATACCTATTATAATCGATCCCGAATTAAAGGGCAATCCAATACTGTTGATAAAGAATACTTCTCCCCAACCAAATAGTTTCAAGACATAGGTCAACGAAAACTTATAAACAAGCATTAATATGGCAATGACCACAATATTGGCGATCAAAAAATTCTTGACAGTCGTTTTTTTGTATGTTTTAAAGTAATATAGCAAGCCAATGGAGGGAATGGCCAAAAAGCCCATAAACTGAATTCCAAATGTTAGGCCAACAACAAATGATATTAAAACAATCCATCTATTGCCGCGAGGATCATCCAGATTATCCGTCCATTTTAAACCAAGCCATAATAACAAGGCCATAATGAAACTTGCCATGGCATATACTTCCGTCTCTACGGCATTGAACCAAAAACTATCTGAAAAGGTAAAGGCCAAAGAACCTACTATGGCACTCCCAAACACGGCAATAGCCTTACTGTTGGTAAAAGGGCCATCCTTATCGATCAACTTTCTGGTAATATTCGTTATGGTCCAGAACATGAACAAAATGGTAAAGGCACTGGAAACACCGGAAACTAAATTTACCATCATGGCCACTTTGCTAGGTTCAATGGCAAACATTGCAAAAAATGCGCCGATCATTTGCAATAAAGGTGCTCCTGGTGGATGTCCTACTTGAAGTTTTGCCGCTGTGGCTATATATTCCCCGGCATCCCAAAAACTATTGGTGGGCTCAACAGTAATATAATATGTAATTAGGGCAATGAAAAACACGGACCATCCTAATATGATGTCCCACTTATGATAGTTCTTTGAAAACATGAAACTTGGGTTAAACCTAAGTGGCGAATTTACTAATTAATATAGACAACTATAAACAATTTTTATAAACCTTTAACAGGGGTGTAATCAGATGTTTTTAATTTTTACCATAAAAAATGTTTGGTGAAACGAAACTTTGTTTTAAATTTGCAGCCTCTTAGAAGGTATTGGCCCATGGTGTAATGGTAACACTCCGGTTTTTGGTACCGTCATTCAAGGTTCGAGTCCTTGTGGGCCAACTAAGAAGTGTTTAAACCCGTTATCCAATTTGGATAACGGGTTTTTCTTTATGGTGCGGTAAATAATAAAATTTAGGAAGCTGTTTAAATATGTAAGTATTTTTGTACATTTAAACTGATAAGGTTACAAATTCATCGGAAAAGAAACTATTTCAATCACCGTATTTGTTAACTTAGCACCCTAAATTACTTGACCTTATGAACCTTTCCCCAAAAGTTTTAAAAATTATAATCGTTGTAATTATTGCTGGTTTTGGTATTGGAATTTACCTTCAAGATCTAAAGCATGAAGAGAGTACCACACATGCGTGGAAGGCCAACAGGTATAATTTGGATAGGTTCAACAAAATAATGGAGTATAATAGTAAAATGAACGCTACCAATTGGAAAGTGTTTAGGGACAGTATTGATCAACAGTTAGATACCCTTATGATTTTACGATTTAGAAAGGAAGTGGATAGTTTAGGGGAAGCAGAACTTCAGGCTGTTAATGAAAGACAGGAAGTTCAGGCTTCTTATTTGTCTGAATAATACTTTTGAAAGGTATTATTCTAGCGTCCCGCTTTTATTTCCCATATCTTTTCTTGTAGTGGAATCTATGATTTGTTCACCAGGTCCTTTTTCGGAAATTTCCTTTTTATTTTCCATTTGATTTTCGCGGATAATATCCTCGGTAAGATTCCGGTCTACTATTTCTTCATCAATTTCATCTAATAAAGTCCCAATTTTTTGTTTGTCCTTTATCATGGCCCATGTCATAATCAAACTTGTGGCAATAATCACAAAGAGTAGTATGCCAGATTCAAAACCATCTACTTGTGCTTCTGAGGGTATGGCATAGAACAATAGAACGGTAATTAATCCCCTGGGTGCTATAAATAATTGAGGTAGGATGTCTTTTCTTATAAACACAAATAACAACAAATATCTAATTCCATAGATAGATATTATGATCAATAAACTTACAAAAGCAACATTTAAACTTAATAGGGAAGAAAGTACAATGGTGACTCCAAAGATGACAAAAAAGAATGTGCGGATCACAAAAGCGGTCTCTAAGGTTATAATATGTAGTTCGTGATATATCTGCTTCATTCGCTCAGATTCGAGAAAAATTTTGGTTTTGCCAGGGAAAAATAATTTTACGTTTTTAACGATAAGTCCAAAGACCAAAATGATGATTAAAGAGGACAAATGCATTTTTTTGCCAATAGCATACAAGAGAAGCAAAACAGCTATAAGTAAAAAAAGTTTAGCCTGACTTTGAATTCGCTGAAATATTAGGATAATAGCATAACTGGCAACTAAAGCAATAACAATGGTTAGTGCCAAATTCCATGCAAAACCAACGGCTCCTTGATCTTCGGTAGGATTCAGTTTGCCGGTCAAAAAGTAAAACATCATTATTCCTATAATATCGGAAAAAGTACTTTCGTAGATATGAAACTCTTTTTTCTTTTCATTAAGCCCGCCTACACTAGGGATTATGATTGCACTGGAAAGAATAGATAAAGGAGTTGCATAAAGCCAGGCAGATTGCATGGTCATATTAGGGATAAATTGATGTAAAATTAAAGCGGCAACATAGGCAGAAGCTATAAGGCCTAATACCGCAATGACCATTGATTTGAGAATGGGCCAGAATTTCTCCCGTTTGAGTTCTAGTTCCAACGCCGCCTCCAGAACGATCATGATCAATCCTATTGTTCCCAATATCTTTAAACTGCCAATAAAATCCGGGACCGAGCCAAACAAAAATTGTAGTGTTAGGTTTAAGATTATACCAAGAAGAATTAGCAGTAATACAGAAGGTATATTTGTTTTCTTGCTGATTATATTAAACCAAAAAGATGCAATGACTATGATGGATGCTGTAATAATGAAATCGTAAGTGGTTAGTGTTTCCATAGGTAATAATGTAGGTTAAAGGTAAAGATTTAACGGGAATGTTAAATTTTGACTTGATGTAAGTTCGGTATATTTTTTGATGTAATTTTAAGGAAAATCAGTGTTAATTTTTGAAATTCTTGCCGATATGAGAAAAATATTATTGCCTATTTTAATAGCAAGCTTTGTTCTTTTAAGTTTTGTCCCATACAGTACAAATACTCCTCTTCCACAAAAAATGAATGAGCTGATAGAGCATCTAAAATATTATGGTCATTTGGCCAATGAGCGCACCATTGTGCATACGGATAAGGATTATTATGTTAAAGGGGAAACAATTTGGTTCCGTGTTTTTATGACCAATGGTCTAAGCAATATGGAAAAACCGTATAGTGGGGTGGCTTATGTAGAAGTGGTTAATGAGCATGGGGATGTTGTGGATAAAAGAAAATTAAAGGTATCGGACAATGGGGCTTATGGAGATGTGTCCATTACCAATAATTGGGATACAGGTAAGTATTATATAAGGGCATTTACCAAATTAATGCTTAATAACGAACATCCAAGAATTCATGTAAAGCCTATTGTTGTACAAAATGAAACGAATATTAACCTTGGGCAAAAAAATGGCAATCTTGATCATGAAGTGAATATTGATGTGCGGCCGGAAGGTGGATCTTTTGTGAGTGGTTTGGTTGCTGCCGTTGGGGTTAAAGCTGTAAATGGTATTGGGGGAAAGCTTGCGGATAGTGGTGTTATAATAGATGATCAAGATAATGTAGTAACCAATTTTGAGTTGGTATCTCCCGGTTATGGAAAAGCTTACTTCACTCCACTTAGTAATAAATCTTATTTCTTAAGAATAAATTCTGGAGATCAAGTTTACGAAAAAAAGCTGCCGGAGGTTATAAGTAAAGGGTATGGTTTACATGTAAAGGAAGGGTCAGATTATATTGTGGTGCGCGTAGCTGGCACAAATGAAAAGGAGCTAGAAAAAAGTGTACTCTTGGCGCATAAAGGGGAAACTCCATTATCGGTATATCAATTGGGTGAAAAAAGCGGAAACACGGAAAAACTTTTTAAAATAGCTAAAAAGGATTTGGGTACTGGTATTGTATCTTTTTCACTTTTTGATCAGCTTGGTAATGCCAAATGTCAGCGCTCATTGAATTTAATGAGTGATTTTGGTGCTGTTGGTTTAACGCTCGATAAGGAAACTTATCGTAGTAGTGAGCCCATTAGATTGGGTATTGAAGGTGCGGACTATTTAAGGGGTAATGTTTCATTGTCCGTAGTATCAAAAGATAGAATTATTGAAAATAAAGAAGTAGCGGGTTTGCAAATGAGCGCCTTGGGTAATTCATTGGCAACGGCAACACAAATGAAAGGGTCTGGGGATTTAAGCGAGTTACAGTTGAAAGAGGCCGTGGACGCCATGATGATATTGGATAATAATTATAAAGTAGATTGGGAAAAAATAAAGGAATTTAAGATAGATGAGGTGGTGCATAGGCCGGAACTTGGTATAATGGTGTCAGGAAATGTCGGGTTGAAAAATGCTGTAAATGCGTCAAAATCCTCCGTATCCTTAACAGGTAACGGAGGGTCGCTTTTTCAGGAAAGTAGTATGACAAATGCTATGGGCGATTTTGAATTTGGACCCTATGTTTTTTATGATTCATTAAACGTATTGGTACATGTAAATAAAGTAGGTGCGGGAAAATTACCAAAAGATGCGTTGGAAATAGATATTTTTGATACCTGGCCTGCTGTCAGTACAATGCGTTCATCAAACAAGGGCGGCATTATTGGCGAAGGTCAAAGGAATGCTGGGCAAAACTTGTCAGATAAATTGATGGACATCAATGACGAAGTAACTGTGTTGGAAGAGGTGGTTGTTGAGTCAGATGCTTGGTCAGAACAAATTGCGCGTGATAAGGAATACAATAAGTTAACCCCTTATTTTTCTTATAATAACCGTATAGTAGCAGATTCATTGAAATACAAATTAGGGGCAGTAAGTGCTCTTGATCTCTTGATGCAGACTCCGGGCGTGAATGTAAGCGGTATTTATCCCAATCAAAGGGTTTTGGTTAGGGGCGTTGGAACGATCAGTGAATCCATAGACCCTCTTTTTCTAATCAATGGTGCTCCAACCTCTGCTGATGCCGCTAAACAATTACTTGCAGAGGAAATTATGTTTGTAGATGTTATAAAAGGTGCCAGTGCAGCCGCTTTTGGAGGTAGGGGAGGTAATGGTGTTATTGCATTCTATACCAAGAGGGGAAATTATAATAATTCCGCATCTGTAGGGCCTGTTAATTGGGTCAATGCCACAATTCCTGGTTTTTCCAAGGCAAATGAATTTATGGACTATCGTTCTAAAGGCCATATTAATAACAATGGTGAGGTGTTGTATTGGGCGCCCAATGTAGCGGTAAAGGATAATTCCTTAATCGAAATAGATACAAAAGAGGCAATTGGGGGGTATTCTATTGTTCTGCAAGGATTAGATCAAAATGGTAATCCTTTGCGGTTAGAGAAAACGATTGAAATTATTGAATGATTGTGATTGAAAATTAGGACATTAATCCTAAAAAATATTATATTTGCAGTGCTGAAAGGATATAAAGGTATTCATGAGGGGACAATTAGTCCCCTCTTTTATTACTTATTATTTATGCTAAAGGAAAAAGTAAAGGAGTTATTGGAACTAGGTCTAAAGGAAGACCCTTCATTGTTTTTAATAGATTTTACAATGGGGGCCGATAATAGTATACATGTAGTTATTGATGGAGATCATGGTGTTACGGTAAGTGATTGTATAAAGATCAGCCGCGCCATTGAGCATAACCTAGATCGTGACGAGCATGATTTTTCCCTAGAGGTGGCATCGGCAGGAGCGGCTTCGCCATTGGTGATGCCCCGCCAATATTTAAAAAATATTGGAAGAAAACTTGAAGTAAGAACCAATGATGATAAATTTGAGGGTAATTTAACTGCCGTTAATGAAAATTCTATAGTTTTAGAGTGGAAGGCTAGAGAACCTAAGCCAATAGGAAAAGGAAAGGTTACCGTTCAAAAAAAAGAAGAAGTAAATTTTTCAGATATTATTAAAGCAAAAGTTGTATTAAAATTTTAATTGTAATTACCAATGGAAAATATTGCGTTAATTGAATCTTTCTCAGAGTTTAAGGACGATAAGTTCATAGACAGGGTAACACTAATGGCCATTTTGGAAGATGTTTTTAGAAATGCGCTAAAAAAGAAATTTGGTTCAGATGATAACTTTGATATCATTATTAACCCAGATAAAGGAGATTTGGAAATTTGGCGTAACCGTGTTGTGGTAAACGATGGTGAGGTTGAAGAGCCCAATGAGGAAATTTCCTTGTCAGAAGCTCGTAAGATAGAGCCGGATTTTGAAGTTGGTGAGGATGTTTCAGAAGAGGTTAAATTAATTGACTTGGGAAGAAGGGCTATTTTGGCATTAAGGCAAAACCTAATTTCTAAGATTCATGAGCATGACAATACTACCATATATAAGCACTTTAAAGATTTGGAAGGTGAAATATATACGGCAGAAGTACATCATATTCGCCATAAGGCTATAATTTTGTTGGATGACGAAGGCAATGAAATCGTTCTTCCAAAAGATAGGCAGATACCATCGGATTTTTTCCGTAAAGGCGATAATGTTAGGGGTATTATTGAAAGTGTTGAACTGAAAGGCGCAAAACCGACCATTATCATGTCAAGAAGTTCTCCCAAATTCTTGGAGCAGTTGTTTTTCCAAGAGATACCGGAAGTATTTGACGGTTTGATCACGGTTAAAAAGGCGGTTCGTATACCAGGGGAAAAAGCTAAAGTGGCAGTAGATTCCTATGATGACCGTATTGACCCTGTTGGTGCTTGTGTAGGAATGAAAGGATCTAGGATTCATGGTATTGTCCGTGAGCTGGGGAACGAAAATATAGATGTAATCAACTGGACGGCAAACCCACAATTGTTGGTTACCAGGGCTTTGAGCCCAGCTAGAGTGTCTTCTGTAAAGTTGAACGAGGAAAAAAAGACCGCTCAGGTTTACCTTAAACCAGAAGAAGTTTCCAAAGCTATTGGTAGGGGAGGACATAATATTAGATTGGCAGGTCAGTTGACAGGTTATGAGATAGATGTTTTCCGTGAAGGAGTTGAGGAAGATGTGGAATTGACCGAGTTTTCAGATGAAATAGATGCTTGGATCATTGAGGAATTCAAGAAGATAGGTATGGATACCGCACGTAGCGTTTTAGAACAAGATGTTAGTGATTTGGTAAAGCGTACTGATCTTGAGGAGGAAACAATTGTTGAAGTTGTTCGCATCCTAAAAGAAGAATTAGAAGATTAGCTATATATTAGCACTTAAATAAAAGAACGGGAATCAGTATTTATGGCAGACAATGCGAAAATAAGGCTTAATAAAGTTCTTCGTGAACTTAATATTTCCTTGGATAGGGCAGTGGACTTTCTAAACGGAAAAGGACATGATGTGGAAGCTAGGCCTACCACTAAAATTTCTGATGATGTTTATCAAGTTTTGCTTGACGAGTTCCAGACGGACAAGAGTAAAAAAGTTGCATCTAAGGAAGTAGGAGAGGAAAAGCGGAAAGAGAAAGAGGCAATTAGGGTACAACTGGAAAAGGAACAAGATGATCGTCGCTTGGCCCGTGAGCGTAGAAATGCCGAATCAGAAGAGTCGACCTTGGTAGGAAAAGTTGAACTTGCAGGGCCTAAGATGGTCGGTAAGATTGATCTGAATCCTAAAAAGAAGAAAGAGGAGCCTGCTAAGGATGTTCCAAAAACCGAAGCAAAGGCAGAAGTTAAGCCTGAAGCAAAAGAAGAGGTTCAAAAAACTGAAAAGGTTGAGGTAGAAAAGCCAAAAGAAGCTCCCGTAGCCAAAAAAGAAGAGGTCAAAAAAGACGAACCGAAGGCAGAAACGCCTAAGGTAAGTGAATCCAAGAAAGAAGAAAAAGCTGAAACTGCAAGTGAAGCTAAGGATGCGGGAACGGCAGAGCCAGAAGCGCCCGTTACCATAGAGACCCAATATCAAAAATTATCAGGTCCTAAAATTGCTGGCGCTAAAATCGATTTAAGTAAATTCGAAAAGCCCAAAAAGAAACCAGCGGATAAGAAACCTGCAGATAAATCTACCGATCGTAAGAAGAGGCGTAGAAGAATCGTTACAAAAAATACATCTGGTCCGGGTGGAGGTCAATCAAGACCATCCAATACTACAGGGGATCGTAAAGGTAGAGGTAGATTTGCCCCTACCGCCAAAGTGGAGCCTACGGAAGAAGATGTTCAAAAGCAAGTACGTGAAACCTTGGAGAAGCTGCAAGGCAAGTCCAAAAAAGGTAAAGGTGCTAAATATAGAAGAAGTAAAAGAGATCAACACCGTGAGCAAACGGAAAAGGATCTTGAAAAACAAGAATTAGAGAATAAGGTACTTAAGGTTACCGAGTTTGTTACGGCTACGGAAGTTGCTACAATGATGGGGGTTTCTACAACAGAAATTATTTCTGCCTGTATGTCCTTAGGTATCATGGTGACCATGAACCAGCGTTTAGATGCGGAAACGTTATCTATCGTAGCAGAGGAATTTGGATATGAAGTAGATTTTGTAACCGCAGATATAGAAGAAAGTATTGTTGAGGAGCCAGATGCTCCTGAGGATTTGAAGCCTAGGGCTCCGATCGTGACCGTAATGGGGCACGTGGATCACGGAAAAACCTCTCTTCTGGATTATATTAGAAAGGAAAACGTAATTGCGGGTGAAAGTGGAGGTATTACGCAGCACATTGGTGCTTACGGGGTTACCTTGGAAAATGGGGAGCGTATTGCGTTCTTGGATACACCTGGTCACGAGGCGTTTACCGCAATGCGTGCAAGAGGAGCACAAGTAACGGATATCGCTATAATCGTAATTGCAGCTGATGATGATATTATGCCGCAGACTAAGGAGGCCATAAGCCATGCGCAAGCAGCTGGCGTACCTATTGTTTTTGCAATTAATAAAATCGATAGACCAACCGCGAACCCTGATAAGATTAAGGAAGGCTTGGCACAAATGAATTTATTGGTAGAAGATTGGGGCGGTAAAATTCAATCGCATGATATTTCTGCCAAGACAGGTCTAGGGGTCAAGGAATTATTGGAAAAAGTATTGTTGGAGGCTGAAATATTGGAGCTGAAGGCAAATCCTGATAAACTGGCCAGTGGAACAGTTGTTGAGGCTTACTTGGATAAAGGTAAGGGGTATGTATCAACGGTCTTGGTACAGGCAGGAACCCTTAAAATTGGGGATTATGTACTAGCCGGTACCACCAGTGGTAAAATTAAGGCCATGCAAGATGAGCGTGGTAATGCGGTAACGGAAGTTGGTCCTTCCAGGCCAATATCCATTCTAGGCCTTGATGGAGCATCGCAGGCCGGTGACAAGTTCTATGTATTGGAAGATGAACGTGAAGCAAAACAAATTGCATCTCGTAGATCACAGTTACAAAGGGAGCAATCCGTTAGAACGCAACGTCATATAACACTAGATGAAATTGGTAGAAGAATTGCATTAGGTGAATTCAAGGAACTTAATATTATCCTTAAAGGTGATGTGGACGGTTCGGTTGAAGCGCTTACAGATTCGTTCCAAAAGTTATCTACGGATGAAATCCAAGTAAATATCATTCATAAGGCGGTAGGGCCAATTACGGAATCTGATGTACTTCTTGCATCTGCATCAGACGCGGTCATAATAGGATTTAATGTAAGGCCAATGGGTAATGCCAAGGCCATTGCAGAAAAAGAGGAAATAGATATCCGTATGTATTCCATTATTTATGCGGCAATCAATGACCTTAAGGACGCAATGGAAGGCATGTTGTCCCCGGAAATGAAGGAAGAGATAACCGGTACGGCAGAAATTAGGGAAACATTCAAGATTTCCAAAATTGGAACCATTGCAGGTTGTATGGTAACCAGTGGTAAGATATTTAGAAATTCCAATATTCGTTTAATACGTGATGGCGTGGTAATTTATACCGGTACATTAGCGTCGTTGAAAAGATTCAAGGATGATGTTAGGGAAGTTTCCAAAGGCTATGACTGTGGACTTCAGATCAAGAACTACAATGATATAGTAGAAGGAGATATAGTAGAAGCGTTCCAAGAGGTAGCTGTTAAAAAGAAACTGAAATCAAAATAAGTAAAACTACATGTTAATGTGTAGTTTGGATATAAAAAAATCGACCTATTTGGTCGATTTTTTTGGTTTTAAAAGCATGGCGTCCGGATACTTTATCCGTACTTCATTGAATTTTCGTTCCGCATCCAATTTAGATGTAAATCGGCCTACCCGTACTCTGTAAGTTGGTGAGTCAAAATCTATTTTAGAAACCAAGTCTGGAAAATCTTCCTCTACATTTGCCTTTATTTTTTGGGCCTTTGCATAATCCCCAAAACCTACTTGAATTCTGTAATATTCGTTATGGCTCAACGAAGATTTGTAAATTTCCAACAATTGGTCAATTTTCTCATCTTGTTGAATGTTTACCTTGGCACCTTGTGAATAGCCAAATTGAGCTAAACCTGCCAAAAGTACTATGGTATAAAGTGTTTTCATAACCTATTAAATCATTTTATTTTGAATAGACACAAAAGTAATTTATTAAGGATCAAACAAATAAATCAAAGGTTATTTAGAATATTTCTAAATTGTAAATTATAAATACATTAACATTTTGCAAATAAAGTCTATGTCGTATTTTTGTCTCCGATTTAGGCATTTGATGGATATTAATAGGTTTCATCTATGACCAAAATCATGCCAAGATTCCGATAGAAATATTCGATATATGAAAAAGGTTCCATACCGAAATCAGTTTTCTAAAATTTTAGGACTTACCCTAATAGCTTTTTTGTTTTATACTGTTCCCGCTACCGCGCAAGATGATGCTTCTGGCGAAGTTGCCGCGGCGGATGCTGGAGATGCTAAAAAAGGCAAGGCGTTGTTCAACCAGAATTGTGCCGCTTGCCATGCATTAAACCGTAAAATGACTGGTCCTGCCTTGGCCAATGTAGAGGCAAGGCTGAGTGAAGAAGAAGGGCTGGATAAAGAGTGGTTGTACTCTTGGATAAAAAATAGTCCGGGAATGATAAAATCCGGAGACCCTTATGCCAATAAGGTCTATGCGGAATATAACCAAGCGGCAATGACTGCTTTTCCTACGTTGACCAATGAGGATATTGATAATATACTGGCCTATACTGCCGCACCTCCTCCTGCAGCGCCTGCCGCCGCGGCTGGAGCAAGTGATGGGGCTTCTGGTACAGCTGCTCAGGCTGGAGGAGTGTCCAATGAAATTATATTGGGTGCCTTAGTACTGGTTTTCGGGTTATTGGTTGTGATGTTATTGTTGGTGAACAAGACCTTGCAAAGAATTGCCCAAGCCAATGGGGTAATCGTTGAAAAGGAAAAAGCGGAGAAAGGTTTGCCATTGTGGAAGGCTTTTGCCAAAAACCAATTTTTGGTATTGGTGACCGCAATATTATTGTTGTTGGGGAGTGCATATTTTGCTTATGGTTGGATGATGCAAGTTGGCGTTGATCAAGGGTATGCTCCAATTCAACCTATACATTACTCGCATAAAATACATGCAGGTGACAATAAAATAGAGTGTAAGTATTGCCACTCTTCCGCTAGGGTGTCAAAACATTCCGGTATTCCTTCCTTGAATGTATGTATGAATTGTCATAAATCTATTTATGAATATACGGGCAATCCAGAAGGACCTTCACAAGAAGATTTGGAAAACGGGTACACGAACGAGTTTTATACCGGGGAAATAAAAAAATTGTATAAAGCTGTTGGTTGGGATGAAACAAACCAAAAATACACTGGTGAGAGCCAGCCTGTAGAGTGGGTGCGCATACACAACTTGCCAGATTTTGCATACTTCAACCACTCTCAACATGTTTCTGTTGCAGGGGTAGAATGTCAAACTTGTCACGGACCAGTTGAGGAAATGGAAATTATGTATCAATATTCTTCGTTGACAATGGGTTGGTGTATTGATTGTCATAGAGAGACCAATGTAAAGGTCGAAGGAAACGAATACTATGAGAAAATCCATGCTGAACTTTCCAAGAAATATGGGGTTGATAATTTAACGGCTGCGCAGTTGGGCGGTCTGGAATGTGGAAAGTGTCATTATTAATAATAAATTAAAGAAGCTAATTACAGATAATACGTATGGCATCAAACAAAAAATATTGGAAAAACGAAGCGGAGTTAAATCCTGATGATTCCATTGTTGAGGCGCTTAAACAGAACGAGTTTGTAGAGCAGATTCCGGTTGATGAATTCTTGGGCGATAAGGAAACTTTAGCTACAACGAATACAAACCGTAGGGATTTCTTGAAATATGTCGGTTTTAGTACAGCTGCAGCTTCATTGGCTGCATGTGAGGGTCCGGTTACGAAATCAATACCTTACGTTGTTCTTCCGGAGAACATTGTTCCTGGTGTGGCAAATTATTATGCTACCACTATTGCCAATGGTTTTGATTTTGCAAGTATCTTGATAAAAACCCGTGAAGGTAGACCCATTAAGGTAGAGAATAATACCTTGGCCAAGGTTGGTGGTGCTGCAAATGCAAGAATACAGGCATCTGTACTTTCTTTATATGACAGTACAAGATTGCAAGGACCAATGGCAAATGGAGAAGCTGTAGAATGGAATGTGCTAACGGCAACATTGAAATCCAAATTGGGTGCTTTAAATGGTTCTTCAAAGAAGATTGCTTTGCTGACGCAAACATATGCTAGTCCTTCGACGGATCGACTTATTGCTGAGCTACAAGCTTCTAATGGAAATATTGAACATATAGTATATGATGCAATATCTGAAGATGCTGCATTGACCGCTTTTGAGGCTAGATACGGAGAACGTGCTTTGGCTGATTATGATTTTGAAAAAGCGGAATTGATTGTTTCTTTTGGTGCTGATTTCATTGCAGATTGGCAAGGTGGGGGATATGATGCAGGTTATTCTAGAGGGCGTGTACCCAAAAAGGGTAAAATGTCACGTCACGTGCAATTAGAGGCCAATATGTCCTTGACAGGTGCAAATGCGGATAAGCGTATTCCTTTGAAACCAAGTGCTCAAAAAATTGTTCTTGCCAAATTGTATGGTAAGTTGAACGGTACCAATGTTGGAGGCAATACTTCTGAATATGATGCTGCTGTAGATAGTCTGGCTGCGGAAATTAAAAAAGCCGGTTCCAATGCTGTTGTAGTTACAGGTTTGGATGATGTGAATGCCCAGGCTGTAGTACTGGCAATAAATGAAATGTTGAGTAGTAAAGCTTTTGATGCTACTGCTCCAAAATATATAAGACAAGGTAGTGTTAAGGCCTTGAATTCTTTGATTTCCGATATGAAATCCGGTAGGGTCGGAGCATTGATTATGGATGGTGTAAATCCATTGTACTCACTGCCTAACGCTGCAGATTTTAAAGAAGGTCTAGAAAAAGTTGATCTTTCAGTTGCGTTTACTTCCAATTGGAACGAAACCGCGGAGGCCGTACAATATGTTGCTGCATCTAACCATTACTTGGAGTCTTGGGGTGATATAGAAATTAAAAAGGGTCATTATAGTTTAATGCAACCTACTATTAAGGAATTGTTTGATACCAAGCAATTCCAATCGGTTCTATTAGAACTATTAGGTAGTGAGCAAACCTATTATGAGTATATTAAGGAAACATGGTCCTCGTCTATTTTAAATGGTGCTAATTGGAACCAAGCGTTACAAGATGGTGTTTTCATTGGAAATGGTGAGGTTGCCGACAATGATGAGTCTCAATCTAATACATTGATCGGTGGTGATGCCGTTGTTTCCAATACATCTTCAATTTCTACCGCCGTACGTAGTCTTGCAAATACTACCGGTGACGGTATGGAGCTTACATTGTATTCAAAAGTAGGTATGGGTGATGGCCAGCAGGCAAGTAATCCTTGGTTGCAAGAGTTTCCTGATCCAATTACAAGGGTGTCTTGGGATAATTATGTTACAATTTCAAAAGCTGATGCCGTTGAGTTGGGCGTAGAAAATGTAAATGTTGCCAATGGCGGAATGGATGGTAACTATGTTAAGCTTACCGTTAACGGCGTTAGTTTGGATAAGGTCCCTGTGGTCGTTCAGCCAGGGCAGGCTAAGGGTACGGTAGGTCTTTCTTTTGGTTATGGTAAAACTGTAGGTTTAAAAGAGGAAATGAAGACCGGTGTCAACGCCTTTGCACTATATGACGGCTTTAATGCACATCAAACCGTTAGTGTGGAGAAAGTAGCCGGTAACCATGAATTTGCCTGTATTCAATTGCATAAAACCCTTATGGGTAGAGGGGATATTATAAAGGAAACTACCTTGGAAATATTCAATACCAAAGATCATGCGGAATGGAACGAAGTTCCTGTGGTTTCTTTAGACCACCAAGAGGTTCCTGCAACGTCAGTAGATCTTTGGGATAGCTTTGACCGTACTATTGGCCACCATTTTAATATGTCAATAGATTTGAATGCATGTACCGGTTGTGGGTCTTGTGTTATTGCATGTCATGCAGAGAATAATGTACCTGTTGTTGGTAAAGCTGAAGTAAGAAAGTCAAGGGATATGCACTGGTTGCGTATTGATAGGTATTATTCCTCTGAAGAAACATTTGAGCAGGATAATATCAAAAAGGACGAATTTGATGGCTTAAGTGGTGAAAATGGTTCGTTGGGTGGTTTTGGTGAATTGGAAGATCCTTCCGCTAATCCTCAGGTTGCTTTTCAGCCTGTAATGTGCCAACATTGTAACCATGCTCCATGTGAGACAGTATGTCCTGTGGCGGCAACATCACACGGTAGACAAGGTCAGAATCAAATGGCGTATAACAGATGTGTGGGTACAAGATATTGTGCAAACAACTGTCCTTATAAAGTACGAAGGTTCAACTGGTTCCTGTACAATAACAATGATGAGTTCGACTTCCATATGAACAATGATTTGGGTAAAATGGTATTGAACCCAGATGTAAACGTTCGATCTAGAGGTGTTATCGAGAAATGTTCAATGTGTATTCAGAAAACACAAAAAACAATCTTGGATGCCAAGAGAGATGGTCGTGTAATCAAGGATGGAGAATTTCAAACAGCCTGTTCTTCCGCATGTAGTAATGGTGCTATAGTATTCGGTGACATTAACGACAAGGAAAGTAAAGTGGCGGAATTGAAAGAAAGTGACCGTATGTACCACTTACTGGAGCATATAGGTACCCAGCCAAACGTTTTCTATCATGTTAAGGTTAGAAATACCAACGAAGCATAAAAAAAATACTAGAAAGTAATTATAACAAAAGTCTATGGCGTCGCATTACGAAGCTCCTATACGAAAACCCCTAGTAATTGGAAACAAAGGCTACCACGATGTAACAGTGGATATTGCTGCTCCTGTTGAGGGAAGGGCAAATAAGCATTGGTGGATAGTTTTCTCTATTGCCCTAGTGGCATTTTTGTGGGGAGTAGGTTGTATAATTTATACGGTCTCTACCGGTATCGGTACATGGGGACTTAACAAAACTGTAAACTGGGCTTGGGATATCACCAACTTCGTATGGTGGGTTGGTATTGGTCATGCCGGAACCCTAATTTCTGCGGTACTGTTGTTGTTCCGTCAAAAATGGAGAATGGCCATTAACCGTTCTGCAGAGGCAATGACGATATTCTCGGTAGTACAAGCAGGTTTGTTCCCTATTATTCACATGGGTCGCCCTTGGTTGGCTTACTGGGTACTTCCAATTCCAAACCAATTTGGATCTCTTTGGGTAAACTTTAACTCCCCTTTACTTTGGGACGTTTTTGCAATCTCAACTTATTTATCCGTTTCATTGGTTTTCTGGTGGACAGGTTTACTTCCAGATTTTGCAATGATACGAGATAGGGCTGTTTTGCCTTTTCAAAAGAAGATATATAGTCTATTAAGTTTTGGATGGAGCGGTCGTGCAAAAGATTGGCAACGATTTGAAGAGGTTTCATTGGTCCTGGCCGGTCTAGCAACTCCTTTGGTACTATCCGTACATACTATTGTATCATTTGACTTTGCTACATCTGTAATACCTGGTTGGCATACCACGATTTTTCCGCCTTACTTTGTTGCAGGTGCGATCTTCTCTGGGTTTGCAATGGTAAATACCTTGTTGATCATAATGAGGAAAGTATGTCATTTGGAAAATTACATTACTATTCAGCATATAGAATTAATGAATATCGTTATCATGTTAACCGGTTCTATTGTAGGTTGTGCCTATATTACCGAGTTGTTCATGGCGTGGTATTCTGGTGTGGAATATGAGCAATATGCATTCTTGAACAGGGCAACAGGACCTTATTGGTGGGCGTATTGGTCAATGATGACATGTAACGTATTCTCTCCGCAGTTCATGTGGTTTAAAAAATTAAGAACCAGTATTATGTTCTCATTCTTCATATCTATTGTGGTTAACATAGGTATGTGGTTCGAAAGGTTCGTAATTATTGTAACATCATTACATAGGGATTATTTGCCATCTTCATGGACAATGTTCTCTCCAACGTTTGTGGATATCGGTATATTCATTGGTACCATAGGATTCTTCTTTGTATTGTTCTTGTTATATTCTAGAACCTTCCCTGTAATTGCACAGGCAGAAGTAAAGTCTATCCTGAAGTCGTCTGGGGAAAAGTATAAAACCTTAAGGGATGCGGGGAAACCGTTATATACGATTACACCTATGAAGAGAGAGATAGAAGAACCAATTACGGATAATGTTCTTATGGGCGAGGTTGTACCGGCTGTTGGGGATAAGGTCGGGGTTTCTGATCTATTAAGTGCGGTAGGTACGTTTGATGCAACCAGGGAGCAGCCAGATGATCTTAAAAAAGTGAAAGGTATTGGTCCGCAAATGGAAGCCACTTTAAACGAAATAGGAATATATACGTTTGCTCAAGTAGCTAGAATGACCGAACGTGAGTACGATCTATTGGACTCTATTACAGGGTCTTTCCCAGGAAGGGCACAACGTGATGATTGGGCAGGACAAGCAGCAATTTTATTAAATAACAAAAGATAAATATGGCATCTAAAGTTATACATGCTTTTTACGACGATGATGATGTTTTAATGCATGCCGTTAAGAAGGTTAAGGCAGCCAAACATCATATTGAAGAGGTATATTGTCCTTTTCCGGTACACGGACTGGACAAAGCAATGGGCTTGGCGCCTACAAGAATAGCTATCACTTCCTTTTTATACGGATGTGTGGGTTTAACGGTTGCCGTTCTTATGATGAATTATATCATGATAGAAGACTGGCCTCAAGATATTGGAGGTAAACCTAGTTTTAGCTATATAGAGAACATGCCGGCTTTTGTGCCTATTATGTTTGAATTAACGGTGTTTTTTGCAGCACACTTAATGGTAATCACGTTTTATTTAAGAAGTAGATTGTGGCCTTTTAAGGAAGCGGAAAACCCAGATGTTAGAACTACGGATGATCACTTTCTAATGGAAATTGAAATCCATGATAATGAGCAAGAACTAAAAGATTTATTGATGCAGACCGGTGCTGTTGAAATCAATATATCAGAAAAAAACAGTCATTAAATATGAACAGTTTTAAGAGTGTAATATTAGTATTGGCGTTGGTCATATTGGCAACTTCTTGTCATGATAAAAGTGTTAGGAATTACCAATATATGCCCAATATGTATGAATCTGTAGGATATGAAACCTATGGAGAGGCAGATTTTTTACCAAATCAAGCGGAAGCTTTGGTGCCACCTGCAAACACGGTAAACCGTGGATGGTTGCCATATGAGATTGAGAATTCACCAGAGGGTAAGGAGTTGGCTAGATTACAGTCCAGCCCATTAGATTCCTTAAATACGGATGAAAACCTGGCTAAAGGTGGTCAATTATATACCATTTACTGTGCTATCTGTCATGGAGATAAGGGTGACGGACAAGGTACTTTGGTAAAAAGAGAGAAAATATTGGGTGTTCCTAGTTATGCAGATCCAGTAAGAAACGTTACCGTTGGTACTACCTATTATACAATTCATTATGGATTGAACTCAATGGGGTCATATGCTTCTCAAATGAATACTGAGGAAATGTGGCAAGTATCTGAATATGTAATGCAATTGAAACAAGATTTAACCAAATAATAGGTAAACAATACTATGTATACGTTTTCAAATAGACTTAAAATAGCTTCCATTATTCTAATGATCGTTGGTGCGTTAGGAATTGTTGGGGGATTCGTAATGGCTCCCGGAAGTATCGAAGAGGCGAAAGAAATGGTAGCAAGTCATGATGACGGTCATGGGGCCTCCCATGCTGTGGAAGCTTCCCATGGCGGTACAACTAATGAACATGCTGTTGCAGAAGGACATGGTGAAGAACATGATGCTTCGCATGACCAGCATTTATTGGATCAATTAAAAAATAGACCTTGGGCGGCGTTATATGTTGCTGCATTCTTTTTCATGATGATATCATTAGGTGTATTGGCATTTTATGCTATACAGCGTGCAGCTCAAGCAGGTTGGTCTCCATTGTTATTTAGAGTAATGGAAGGTATTACCGCATACTTGGTTCCTGGTGGAATCATAGTATTTGTAATTTTATTGTTATCTGTTCTTGATATGAATCATCTATTCATATGGATGGACGCTGATGTAGTTGCACACGATGCGTTATTACAGGGTAAATCTGGATATTTAAACCCTACTTTCTTTTTGATTAGAGCAGCTATATTTTTAGCGGGTTGGATAGGTTATAGAGAATATTCTAGAAAATTATCGTTAGCTCAAGATGAATCTGATGACAATTCCAATTTCAAGTTGAATTTTAGAATATCTGCCGCTTTCTTAGTGTTTTATTTGATTTCCGAATCAATTATGTCCTGGGATTGGATAATGAGCGTTGAACCACATTGGTTCAGTACATTGTTTGGGTGGTATATATTTGCAAGTATGTTCGTATCTGGTATTACGGTCATTGCCATGGTTACCATCTATTTAAAGTCCAAAGGTCTTTTGCCAGATGTAAATGACAGCCATATTCATGATTTGGCAAAATTTATGTTCGGTATCAGTGTATTTTGGACGTATTTATGGTTTTCACAATTTATGTTGATTTGGTATTCCAATATTCCAGAAGAGGTAACTTACTACGTAACCCGTATTTCGGATTATAAATTGCCATTTTTTGGTATGATCGCTATGAACTTTTTGTTTCCTGTTCTATTATTGATGAACAGTGATTATAAAAGAATAAGTTGGTTCGTAGTTCTAACTGGTATTGTAATTTTGGGTGGACATTATATGGATATTTTTAATGCCATTATGCCTTCAACCGTTGGTGATCAATGGTTTATTGGAATTCCAGAAATTGGATCTGTTCTGTTCTTTGCCGGATTGTTCATTTTTTGGGTGTTCAGGGCTTTGGCCACTGCGCCTTTACAACCAAAACGAAACCCTTTTATTGAGGAAAGTAAGCACTTTCACTATTAATAGATAAGTAAAGTATAATATTTATATACACAATGACGACATTATTGACTTTAGCTGTTCTTGTACTTGTAGCGATTGCCATTTGGCAGTTGACTAAGATATTTGAATTATCACAGCTCAAAACTGCACAAACTCAAATTGCTACGGATAGCGACAATAAGAATAATGGCTACATGTTATTCGGCTTTTTGATTTTCATTTATGGAATAACAATTTTTAGCTTCTGGAAGTATAGTAAGTTTTTATTGCCAGAGGCGGCTTCTGCTCATGGTGAAGAGTATGATTATTTAATGCTTGTATCCTTCATTATTATTTTTATCGTACAGACAATTACCCAAGCCCTACTACACTATTTTGGCTATAAGTACAGAGGACGAGAAGGTCAAAAGGCTTTGTTTTATGCGGATAACGATCGGTTAGAGTTTATCTGGACTATTATTCCGGTAATTGTTTTGGCAGGTTTAATTCTTTGGGGATTATATACTTGGACATCAATTATGGATGTCAATGATGAGGATGACCCTCTGATCGTTGAGCTTTACGCCCAACAATTTAATTGGACGGCTAGATATGGTGGGGCCGACAATGTTCTTGGTGGTGCCAACGTAAGGATGATCGATATTGATAAGGCTAACGTTTTAGGATTGGACGAAAGTGATACCTACGCACATGACGATGTTATCGTTAAGGAACTTCATTTACCAGTTGGTAGAAAGGTTAACTTTAAAATGCGTTCACAAGATGTATTGCATTCAGCTTATATGCCACATTTTAGGGCTCAAATGAACTGTGTGCCAGGTATGATTACCGAGTTCTCATTTACACCTATCTATACAACGGAAGAAATGAGGGTTAATCCTGAGGTAATGTCCAAGGTGAAGAGAACCAACAAGATTAGGGCAGAAAAGTCTGCCGGTGGCGAGGAAACTTTAGACCCATGGCAATTTGATTATGTATTGCTTTGTAATAAGATTTGTGGTAAATCCCATTACAATATGCAAATGAAGATTATTGTAGAGACGGAAGAGGAATATAATGCATGGATGGAGAGTCAGTCCACTTTTGCCGAAACGGTAATGAAAGACGATACCAATCCTGCATTTAATGTAGTAGAAACGGCATCGGTAGATTAAAGGTTAACCCTTGGTCTATAACAATTAAGCTATAATTAGAAAATTAATAAAACTAAGATTACGATTATGTCAGCAACAGCACATGTAGATGGTCACGTACACGAAGATCACGGACATCATCATAAAGAAACTTTTGTAACAAAGTACATCTTTAGTATGGATCACAAGATGATCGCAAAACAGTACCTTATTACTGGGGTCCTCATCATGGGCTTTATTGGTATTGCCATGTCCTTGATGTTTAGAATGCAATTGGCTTGGCCTGGTGAGTCATTTCCAATTTTTGAGGCACTTTTAGGTAAGTGGGCTCCAGAAGGAGTTATGGATGCAGATGTTTATTTGGCTTTGGTGACAATGCATGGTACCATAATGGTATTCTTTGTACTTACCGCTGGTTTAAGTGGTACGTTCAGTAATTTGTTGATACCCTTACAGATTGGAGCTAGGGATATGGCTTCAGGGTTCTTAAACATGGTATCGTTCTGGCTGTTCTTCGTTTCATGTGTAATCATGGTAATATCTTTATTCGTTGAAGCAGGACCTGCAGCTGCAGGGTGGACAATTTATCCGCCTTTAAGTGCCTTGCCGTCCGCACAGGCCGGTTCTGGGTTAGGTATGACACTTTGGTTGTCCTCAATGGCCATATTTATTGCATCTTCATTATTGGGGTCATTAAATTATATCGTTACAGTTATTAATTTGAGGACTAAAGGAATGTCAATGACCAGACTTCCATTGACCATATGGGCATTTTTTGTAACAGCAATAATTGGTGTAATCTCTTTCCCAGTGTTATTGTCCGCAGCTTTATTGCTGATTATGGATAGAGGTTTTGGAACTTCATTCTTCCTTTCGGATATCTTTATACAAGGAGAAGTATTACATTATCAAGGTGGATCACCGGTTTTATTTGAACATTTGTTTTGGTTCTTGGGTCACCCAGAGGTATACATCGTTTTATTACCTGCCTTGGGTATCACCTCAGAAGTAATGTCCACAAATGCGCGTAAGCCTATTTTTGGGTATCGTGCCATGGTCGCTTCTATACTTGCTATTGCATTCCTTTCTACCATCGTATGGGGTCACCACATGTTTATTTCAGGTATGAATCCGTTTTTAGGTTCTGTATTTACCTTTACAACATTGTTGATTGCGATACCATCTGCAGTAAAGTCGTTTAATTATATCACTACGTTATGGAAAGGTAACCTTCAAATGAACCCTGCCATGTTATTTTCCATTGGCTTGGTGTCAACTTTTATTACCGGAGGTCTTACAGGAATTATACTTGGAGATAGTACATTGGATATCAACGTACATGATACATACTTTGTAGTGGCTCACTTCCATTTGGTGATGGGTATTTCTGCGCTATACGGTTTGTTTGCGGGTGTTTACCATTGGTTCCCTAAAATGTTTGAAGGTAGGTTAATGAACAAAAACTTGGGTTATGTTCACTTTTGGGTAACCGCTATTTGTGCGTACGGTGTATTTTTTCCAATGCACTTTGTAGGTATGGCGGGTGTTCCAAGAAGGTACTACGAGAATACAGCTTTCCCAATGTTTGATGAATTGGCCGATATACAAGTATTAATGACCGTATTTGCTATTACGGCGGGTGCAGCGCAACTTGTCTTCGTAGGTAATTTTATCTACAGTATGTTCTATGGTAAAATTGGACCTAAGAACCCATGGAAATCAAATACCTTGGAGTGGACCACCGAACAGAAGCATGTACATGGTAACTGGGATGGACCAATTCCTGAAGTACACAGATGGGCCTATGATTATAGTAAGGTAGATGAAAATGGAGAATATATTTTGCCTGGGCAAGATTACGTTCCTCAGCATATACCTCTTCAACAAGATGAGGAAGAATTAAATCATTAAAAAAACATGATTGAATAAAAAGCCCAACTAATCTTAGTTGGGCTTTTTTCTGTTTAAGATTTTGCCAAGTAATTTTTTGGTTACATAAAATTCAATATCTTCCCTAATAAATAAACACAATTGATTATGAAAAAGGTAGTGGTTTTGTTGGTACTCTTAGTTGGGGTACAAATTTTTGCACAAAGAAAACCCAAAATAAAAGGAAATAAGAACGTCATAGAATTACGTGAGGACTTGCCATCTTACACAGCAATAGAGTTGGTAGATGATTTGGATATTGTACTCCAAAAATCGTCGCAGGAAGGATATTCCTTGGAAATTGATGATAATTTAGTGGACGTTTTAAAGTTTGATGTTGATAATGGGGTGTTGAAAATCTCTTCTTTCTATAATATTACCTCCAAAAAGAAATTGGAGATCACGGTATTTTTTAGTGAGTTATCCGCTGTTAAAATGCTAAATGGAAAAATAAGTATGAAAGACGTAATATCAACAGATGAGCTTCATGTCTTTACTTCCGGTACATCTAGGTTAGAATTAAATGCAACGGCAGATGTAGTGGATATTACAATGGAGGAAATTAGTTCCGGTGATTTTAATATTGCGAGTGATTCCTTGAACCTTACCTTAAAAGACCGTATTGATGTTAAATTATACACCACAGGTGTAAATAATGCCCTATATATGTATAAAAATGCTTCTGCCAGAATAGAGGGAACTGCAGACGTGTTAAATGCAAAACTATACGGAAATAGTTCATTGAAGGCATCTGATTTACAAGCAGGTGAAGTTCACTTATCAACCGAAGATTCTCCAGATGCTCAAATACGTGCATTGAACACTTTTAAACTGAGTGCAAAAGGTTCCTCTAAAACCAAACTTTACGGTGATGCCAAAATTGATATTATAGATTTTTTAGATACTTCTAAATTGGAAAAGGAGAGAAACTAATTAGCTATAAGCGCCGTTAAACAATGCTCAGGTATACCAAAACCATCTACCAGTTCATTTAAGTGGGGTCTCAATTCCGTACATAGCCTTTCTACCCGTTGTCTAATGGCTTTACTTTTGTTGCTTCCTAAATACCCCTGTTCCAGATACCAAGAGGCATCGTTTCGTATTTCGTTTAAGGCATACAACGTTCCTAACTTTTCAAATAGGGCCTTATAAGCTGGATCCTCAAGATGGGTATTATGTGCTATAAATGATTTATAGGCCAATTCTACACTATATGCTTTTCCAAGCTTCATTAAATGGGTCTGTACTTTTAGAAAGGCTTGATATGAAGGCATGCCTTTTTTTATATAACTGCGAATTCTCATAGCCAACGTGTAGGTTAGTCTCCGTGTCCTATGCTCAAAAGCATGGACATGAAATTTAGGATTATATAAATGATCCTTGTCTACCTTATTGGTGTATAACGGATTTATAGTGGCAAGTTTATCGCTTAACTGACTACTTAAAATTTTAAGGACGGAAGAAAAGCCCGCACTGTTGAATTCTGCTTTAAAATCGGACAATACGCCCTTGGCCGCTAATTGCAGCAATACATTGTTGTCGCCTTCAAAAGTGGTAAATATGTCCACATCGCCTTTTAAGTCGGCAATTCTATTTTCCAAAAGATACCCCTTTCCTCCACAAGCTTCCCTGCATTCCTGGATGGTATCATTGGCATACCATGTTATAATGGATTTTAACCCTGCCACTTGTGTTTCAACTTGTCTTTTATCCTCTTGGCTATCGTCACAATAAAGCGCCATCATATGGTCAAGGGTTACATGGTATACGTAGGCACTTGCCACAAGAGGGGTCAATCGTAATTGATGTGATGGGTAATCCATTAATAGATCTTCCTGTACTTTGACGCTATCGTTAAACTGTCTACGTTTTAACGCATGTTTTATGGCCACGGTCAGCGCAAATTTTGCACCGCCCAAGCCAGCTCTAGCAACGCAAATTCGGCCACCGACCAAGGTGCCCAACATGGTAAAAAAGCGTTTGTTGGGATTTTTAATTTCGGAGTAATAGCTGCCATTGGCCAGTATGGTACCATATTTATTTAAAAGGTTAACCTTTGGTACGGAGACTTGGTTAAACCAAATCTTACCATTGTCAACCCCGTTTAGACCTAACTTATAACCATTGTCCTCTATACGAATGCCTGGTAACAGTTCATGTTCTTCATTTCTTAATGGAACCAAAATGGCATGTACGCCTTCATTTTTTCCATCTACTATCAATTGGGCAAAAACCGATGCCATTTTTGAGTGGAGTGCATTACCAATATATTCCTTATTATCATTTTTTCCCGGGGTATGTATGATGAAGGTTTCGGTAGCTTTGTCATAGGTTGCTGTAGTTTTAATGCCCCGCACATTTGATCCATGACCTGTTTCTGTCATGGCAAAGCAGCCTAATAGTTCCGCTTCTCCGGTCTTGGTTAAATACTTGTCATGGTGTTTTTTGGTCCCCAACTTTTGTATGCTCCCCCCAAATAATCCAAATTGTACACCGAACTTAATGGTTAAACTTCCGTCCACATACATCATGTTTTCAAATATCGTTGCGTAGCCCTCCATATTATCCGTGCCGCCATAAGCTTTGGGGTAGGCCATTGCACCATATCCTTTATCCGCTAAAAACTGTACTTGGTTCAATACATGATCTCTAAAAGTTTCTTTGTCCCGATGTATTTCCCAATCAAATAAAGGGTCCTTTAAAACCGATCTAAACTGATCAATGACTTCGGCATGTTTTCCTTTTAATATCCGGTCTATTTTGGTAGCATCATATTGGGAAAGATTTTTACTGACATCGATCTGTACCTCAAATAGATGGTTGTAATGGTTGGGCTGTATTCCCAGGTTGATTTCTATATGCTTAATTTGTTCGTTGAAATCAATATCCTTAAAATAATGCGCCGTTATTTTTTGACTTAATACGGTTAACGGATATGTTTCATGTTCCACTAATTTAATACCGCTTTTGGTTATAAGTTGTTTCCATGATTTAAACAAGGTATCTTTTGGTGGGTTGGTTACGTCTAACCATTTATATAATTGCTTTTTATCGGCTGAATTCAAAGAATCATCATTGGCTATTGCCTTTTCTACCACGTTGATTTCTGAGGCGGACAAAAGGTCATCTGACCAAATAATATAAAAAACCGGGATGTATTGTAAAATTTCTGCAGTGTATTGTTTTGTAGTCATAAGTTGAATTTACAAATTTTATGTACATTTTCTGATAGTTTTTTCGGCTTCCTTTATGGATTCTTAAAAAGCTGATGATGGGGACAACTATCTTATCAAGTTAAAGGCTGTTTGTCTATCTTTGTTAGGTTATGAATGAGCATTTAGACCCGTCTTCGGAAAATTTCTCCAATGAAGAGTTGGACATAGAAAGAGCGTTAAGGCCCGTAAATTTTGATGACTTTACAGGTCAGGAACAGGTTCTTGAAAATTTAAAGGTTTTTGTGGAAGCGGCAAATAGAAGGGGAGAGGCCTTGGACCATACTCTCTTTCACGGTCCACCTGGTCTTGGTAAGACAACCTTGGCCAATATTTTGGCCAATGAATTAGGTGTTGGGATTAAAATTACCTCTGGGCCGGTTTTGGACAAACCTGGGGACTTGGCCGGACTTTTGACCAATTTAGACGAGAGAGATGTATTGTTTATTGATGAAATTCATCGTCTAAGTCCTATCGTAGAAGAATATTTGTATTCCGCCATGGAGGATTTTAGGATTGATATCATGATAGAGACCGGGCCAAATGCACGTTCGGTACAAATTAATTTAAATCCTTTTACCTTGATCGGTGCAACCACACGATCAGGACTGCTGACCGCACCAATGCGTGCCAGGTTCGGTATACAAAGTAGGTTACAATATTATTCCACGGAACTGCTCTCAACAATAGTTGAACGTAGCGCGGAAATATTACGCGTACCAATATCCCATGAAGCTGCTATTGAAATAGCGGGTAGAAGTAGGGGAACGCCTAGAATATGTAATGCGTTGTTAAGAAGGGTAAGGGATTTTGCGGAGATAAAAGGCAATGGTACTATAGATATGGAGATTTCCAAATTTGGCCTTAAAGCTTTAAACGTAGACGCACATGGGTTAGACGAAATGGATAATAAGATACTGCTTACCATTATAGATAAGTTTAAAGGTGGGCCCGTAGGGATAACCACATTGGCCACGGCAGTTTCTGAAAGTGCGGAAACCATAGAAGAGGTGTATGAGCCTTTTCTAATACAACAAGGATTTATTATGCGTACCCCACGCGGACGTGAAGTTACCGAATTGGCCTATAGGCACCTTGGAAGAATAAAAGGAGGTATACAACCAGGTTTATTTTGAGCATAGATAAAGTAAGCAAATGGACAAAAAGTATTAAAACCGAAGCCAAACGCCTCGGTTTTTTATCATGTGGTATATCCAAGGCAGGTTTTTTGGAAGAAGAAGCGCCAAGACTTGAGAAGTGGTTGAAAAAAAATATGCACGGACAAATGTCATACATGGAAAACCATTTTGACAAGCGGTTGGACCCCACATTATTGGTAGAAGGTTCAAAAAGTGTCATCTCTTTATTGCTCAATTATTATCCAGAGGAAACCCAAACTAATGACACCTATAAAATATCCAAATACGCATATGGTCAAGATTATCATCATGTAATCAAAACAAAACTAAGAGCGTTGCAACAATATATCACCAATGAAATTGGCGAGGTTCATGGTAGGGCCTTTGTAGACTCTGCTCCGGTTTTGGATAAAGCTTGGGCGGCTAAAAGCGGTTTAGGCTGGATCGGAAAGAACAGTAACCTACTTACACAGCAGGTTGGCTCCTTTTATTTCATAGCAGAACTAATCGTTGACTTGGAGCTGGAGTATGACCAGGCCGTTACAGATCACTGTGGTACTTGCACGGCTTGTTTGGATGCTTGCCCTACACAGGCTATTGTAGCCCCTTATGTTGTGGACGGCAGCAAATGTATTTCCTATTTCACCATTGAACTGAAAAATGAACTGCCCAAAGAGGTAAAGGGTTCTTTTGACGATTGGGCTTTTGGTTGTGATGTATGCCAAGATGTTTGTCCGTGGAATCGGTTTTCCAAACCCCATAATGAGCCATTGTTCAACCCTCATCCAGATCTATTGGCTATGACAAAAAATGACTGGGAAGAAATTACCGAGGATGTCTTCAAAAAAGTGTTTAAAAAATCGGCTGTCAAGCGAACTAAATTTAATGGACTTCAGCGTAATATTGACTTTCTAAAAAGTTCAGAATAGTCTTTTTTTTCACTTAAGGTTTTAAGGGTGAAATTTAATCTTCTGCATAGTGGAATTCTAAAGTTTTTATTTTTTTATCCAACGCAAACGTTTGAAATTTGTTTACTGGTCCGTATTGGTAAAACCGGCTTATTTTTTAGGTTTTTAAGTACTATATTGGGTTTTGATTAGTGAAAAACACCCTGTTTAAAAGCACTAATTCAATATCAATTTTAATCATTCCCAATGAATAATAAAGTACAATTAATTACCTATGTGGATAGGCTAGGATGTGAGAATATTAATGGCTTAGATCTGTTGTTGCAAAATCAGTTAAAAGGATTGTTTGGAGGTGTACATTTGCTTCCATTTTTTTATCCAATAGATGGGGAGGATGCGGGTTTTGACCCTATTGACCACAAGCAAATAGATGAGCGTTTAGGGAATTGGAACGACCTAAAGGAACTTAGTGGATCGGTAGATGTAATGGCTGACCTGATCGTAAACCATATGTCCGCAAAGTCATCTGAATTTCAAGATTTTTTAAAACATGGGGAGGATTCTGAATACGCCGAGCTTTTTTTAACCTTCGACAAGGTTTTTCCTAAAGGAGCTACAGAGCAAGACCTTTTGGCAATTTATAGACCTAGGCCGGGTTACCCATTTTCCAAAATGAAAATGGCCAATGGAGAGGAACGTATAATTTGGACAACATTTACCACCAATCAAATAGATATTGATGTGTATTCTTCAAAAGGGGTGGCTTATTTGGATGGGATTTTAAACGAGTTTCAAAATGCTGGGGTTAATATGATCAGGCTAGATGCTGCCGGTTATGCCATAAAGAAAGCTGGTACTAGTTCGTTTATGATCGATGAGACCTTTGCATTTATTGATGAGCTTACCATAAAAGCCAAAAACCTGGGAATAGCCGTTCTTGTTGAAATTCATTCTTTCTACAAAACCCAAATTGAAATAGCCAAAAAAGTAGATTTTGTATATGATTTTGCATTGCCGGTCCTAGTTTTGGATACTCTGTTTAATGCCAATGCCCAAAATTTAAAAAATTGGTTGGAGATAAGTCCAAGAAACGCAATAACGGTACTTGATACACATGACGGTATTGGTATTATAGATGTGGCATCGGAAAATGGGGAAAAAGGATTGATAGATGATAATACCTTAGACGATATTGTAGAGCGTATGCACACCAATAGTGGAAATACCAGTAGAAAGGCTACAGGCGCTGCGGCTTCCAATCTAGACTTATATCAAGTAAATTGTACTTACTTTGAAGCGTTGGGCAAAGACCAAAGAGCTTATTTTGCGGCTAGAGCCATTCAGTTTTTTGTGCCTGGGATACCTCAAGTGTATTATGTAGGACTTTTTTCTGGAGAAAATGATATGGAACTCTTGACCAAAACTAATGTAGGTAGAGATATTAATAGGCACTATTATGATATTCAAGAAATAGATGCCCATATAAAGACTCCTTTCTTTAAAAAATTCGAAAAGTTAATGCGTTTAAGAAATAGTCATGTAGCTTTTAACGGTGCTTTTAATATACTGCCAACGGAGCCTACTATTTTGAATATAAGGTGGGAAAAGGATAATGATTGGGTTGCACTGTACATAGACCTGACAACGCTAGATCTAAAGATTACCTATACGGAAGGTCAAAAAGAGGTGGAACTTTTATAAAAGCAATCAAGGGGTGTAAACTATAACGTTATCGTTGTAATATCTTTGAAATTCTTATGTACATATATCGTTGCTGTTTATTTAAAATGCTATATTGTTTCACCTTAGTGGATAGGAATAATATTGAAGTATTATGAATTTTAGTAAACCGAGTTTAAGTTTTTGGCAGATATTTAATATGAATGTTGGGTTTTTAGGAATCCAATACAGTTTTGGTCTTCAGCAGACGGCAATTAACCCTATATTCTTATACTTAGGTGCTCCAGAGGAAATGCTACCTATTTTGAACATTGCCGGCCCGGTTACAGGTTTGGTAATTCAACCAATAATTGGCGCTATGTCAGACAAAACTTGGTCTGAACGTTGGGGGCGCCGTAAACCATATTTTCTAATTGGGGCCATTTTAGGTAGTTTGTGCCTATTTGCATTTCCTACCAGTCCGGTTTTATGGTTTGCCGTAGGACTCTTGTGGATTTTGGATGTAGGTAATAATATGGCCATGGAACCATATAGGGCTTTTGTAGGTGATAAATTGCCAGAAAAACAATTAAGTCTAGGGTATCAAATGCAAAGCCTGTTCGTTGGTGCGGGTATTTTATTGGCAAATGGATCTATTGTACTTTTTCAATACCTATTCGGTGGGGATTCTGTTGAAGCGGCAGGGACCATCCCCACATGGTTGTATTACTCGTTCTATATTGGAGCCATCTTATCCATCACTACTATCCTTTGGTCGGTACTAAAAACTCCAGAAATTCCACCAACCACAGAAGAGCTTGCGGAAATAAATGAAGCCAAGGGCAAATCTATTTTGGAAAGAATTGCTTTGCCGTTCAAGGAAATTTCCCAATCAATAAAGAAAATGCCAAAATTCATGTGGAAATTGGGTGCGGTTTACCTTTTTCAATGGTATGCTCTTTTTATCTATTGGCAGTATACTACTCCGTTGTTTAAATTGACCATGGGGTACAGCACTGGAGAAGCGGCATCGCAATCTGCACAGATGAGTTTAACTTATAATATAGTAACTATGGTCGTAGCCTTGGCCTTGGTACCTTTAACCTTAAAATATGGTGGTAAAAAAGTCTATGCGCTCAGTTTGGTAGGTACGGCCATTGCATTATTTTCAATTCCGTTTATTCAAGATCCAACTTTGGTGCTGGTCCCCATGGTTTTATTTGGTATAGGTTGGGCGGCCATGATGGGAATTCCTTATACTATGGTATCTAAAGTGGTGCCCCAAGAAAGGCGTGGGGTGTATATGGGTATTTTAAATATGATGATCGTTATTCCTATGGGAATTGAAACCTTGACCTTTGGCCCCATTTATAAATATTTGTTGGGTAACAATGCAATTAATGCCATGTTGTTTGCCGGTGCTTTCTTTGTTCTTGCTGCAATTTTTGCTATGCGGTTAAATGTGAAAAACAAAAAAGAAGCCGTGGATATTTAAATATTCCACCCTTTTATACTCCCTTTGATAACGTAGCTTTATTCTTAATATAAAACTGCGTTCTTTTCTCGCTCTTTTAAAGAATACCTTTAAATTTGACGAATAAAATTATAGAACATGAGCAAGGAAAAGCAAAGAAGGGAAGCGCTTATTTATCATGCAAAGCCACAGCCTGGTAAAATCAAAATAGTTCCAACAAAACCATACAGTACTCAAAGAGACCTTGCTTTGGCCTATTCGCCAGGTGTGGCTGAACCTTGCTTGGAAATCGCAAAGGATAAGGAAAATGTATATAAATATACTTCTAAAGGAAATCTGGTAGCCATTATTTCTAATGGTACTGCCGTATTGGGATTGGGTAATATTGGTCCTGAGGCATCCAAACCTGTAATGGAAGGTAAAGGATTGCTGTTCAAAATCTTTGCCGATATAGACGGTATAGATATTGAAGTGGATACCGAGGATGTAGATAAATTTATAGAAACGGTTAAAATGATCGCACCAACGTTTGGTGGTATCAATTTAGAGGATATTAAGGCGCCAGAAGCTTTTGAGATCGAGCGTCGTTTAAAAGAGGAATTGGATATCCCCGTTATGCATGACGATCAACATGGTACTGCAATTATTTCGGCAGCAGCGTTGTTGAATGCATTGGAGCTTGCCCATAAGAAAATGGCGGATGTACGTATCGTTATCAGTGGTGCCGGCGCCGCAGCGGTATCGTGTACAAAATTATACAAGGCTTTTGGTGCAAGGGCTGAGAACATTGTAATGCTAGATAGTAAGGGGGTCATTCGTAAGGATGCAGAAAACTTGGCTGAAAGTAAAAAGGAATTTGCTACGGATAGAAAAATAGATACTCTAGAAGAAGCAATGGTAAATGCAGATGTGTTCGTAGGATTGTCCATCGCAAATATCGTATCCCCGGAAATGTTAAATAGCATGGCGGATAATCCAATTGTATTCGCAATGGCCAACCCTGATCCGGAAATTGACTATAATCTCGCCATTGATACCCGCAAGGATATCATAATGGCCACAGGTAGGTCAGATCATCCTAACCAAGTCAACAATGTATTAGGTTTCCCTTTCATATTTAGGGGAGCGTTAGATGTAAGGGCAACTGCTATCAACGAAGCTATGAAAATGGCAGCCGTTAAAGCCTTGGCAGACCTTACCAAACAGCCGGTACCGGAACAGGTCAATATTGCCTACGGGGAAACCAGGTTGGCGTTTGGAAAGGAATATATAATTCCAAAACCGTTTGATCAACGATTAATATATGAGATACCTCCTGCCGTTGCAAAGGCAGCTATGGAAAGTGGTGTAGCCAAAGCACCTATACAGGACTGGGACAAGTACCGTGAAGAGTTAATGTTGCGTTCAGGTAATGACAATAAGGTGGTGCGGTTACTTCATGGTAGGGCACGAACCAACGCTAAGAAAATCGTTTTTGCGGAAGCCGATCACTTAGATGTATTGAAGGCGGCCCAAATTGTACATGAAGAAGGTATAGCAACACCTATTCTATTGGGTAGAAAGGAAATTATCCTTGAATTGAAAAAAGAATTGGAGTTCGATGCTGATCTAGATATCATTGACCCAATGTCAGAGGAGTTTGATGAGCGCCATATTAGATATGCTACCAAATATTGGGAAAGCCGTAAACGTAGTGGTGTAACTTTTTACAGTGCCAAAATAAAAATGCGTGAACGCAACTATTTTGGGGCAATGATGGTCTTGGAAGGAGATGCGGACGGTATGATATCTGGTTATTCAAGGGCTTATCCAACGGTAGTAAAACCAATTTTAGAAGTTATAGGTAGGGCAACAGGGGTCAAAAAAGTGGCTACCGTAAATATTATGATTACGGAAAAGGGGTCCATTGTTCTTGGCGGATACCTCAATCAATATTGAGCCTAATGCTGAAGAACTTGCGGATATTGCCCAAATGACGGCTAATGTAGCGACAACCTTTGGTTTTGACCCAGTATTGGCCATGTTAAGCTATGCTAATTTTGGTTCATCTGTTCACCCTAATGCAAGAAAGGTGAAGGAAGCTGTGCATATTTTACATGAAACATGCCCTAATTTGGTAGTGGACGGTGAAATTCAAACAGACTTTGCATTGAACAAGGAACTACATGAAAGTAAATTCCCATTTTCAAAATTGGCCGGCAGAAAGGTGAATACGTTAATTTTCCCGAATTTGGACTCCGCTAACATTACGTATAAGTTACTTAAGGAACTTAACGGTGCAGACTCCATTGGTCCAATTATGGTTGGCTTGCGCAAAGCGGTCCATATCATGCAACTTGGGGCAAGTGTAGATGAAATAGTAAATATGGCCGCTGTTGCCGTAATAGACGCCCAAGAAAGGGAAAAACGTAAAAAGGCAAAGGAAGCCAAATAAGTAAACCATGCTATAGGGAAATGAATACGGTTTCATTTCCCTAATTAATATTAAGTTGTATGATACATCATTTAAAAGGTAGGTTAATTGAAAAGAACCCAACACATGTTATAGTGGAGTGTGGTGGCGTTGGTTATTTTGTGAATATTTCATTGAATACCTTTTCAAAATTACCTGAAGATGAAAGTATTTCAATTTTTACCCACCTTCAAGTAAAGGAAGATTCCCACACCCTTTATGGTTTTGTAGAAAAATCCGAACGTGAAATATTTAGGTTGTTGATTTCGGTTTCCGGTATTGGATCAAGCATTGCAAGAACTATGTTGTCATCGCTTTCACCACTGCAAATTAGGGATGCCATTGCCAATGGAGATGTAGCCACAATTCAATCCATAAAAGGAATCGGTGCCAAAACCGCACAGCGTGTAATTTTGGATCTTAGGGACAAGGTATTAAAAGTCTATGATATTGACGAAGTTTCGCTCAATGCAAACAATACAAATAAAGATGAAGCGTTATCTGCTTTAGAAGTTCTAGGCTTCGCACGCAAACAGGCAGAAAGGGTTGTCGATAAAGTGCTTGGTCAAGATGCTTCTAAAAGCGTTGAGGAAATTATTAAGCTCGCGCTCAAAAATTTGTAATTAGTTTAAAAATAAGGGGCGATTAAAAATCTTAAAACTTCTTTTAAGTATATCTTTTTATTCTTTGCGTTTTTTGGAAGCATAACCAGTGCTTTTGGTCAAGAAACGGAAGAGCAGGAGATAGATTCTGTAAAAACAGGATTTGATCTAGGTCGGATCTTAATTGAGAATCCAGATAGTATTGTATCCAAATATATTTATGATCCTAAACTTGATCGTTATATTTATAATGAAAGTGTTGGCGATTTTAATATTGGCTACCCTATTATTCTGACACCGGAACAATATTTTGCCCTTATTGAAAAAGAAGGTATTAAATCTTACTTCAAGGAAAAGTCAGATGCCTATTCCGGTAAAAAAGCAGGAAGTGAAGAGGCACGTAAAAACTTATTGCCCAATTTTTATGTAAACAATAATTTCTTTACGTCCATCTTTGGAGGTAATACCATAGAAATTATTCCGCAGGGTTCCGTTGCAATGGATCTTGGGGTCATATGGCAGAAAAACGACAATCCTTCTTTATCCCCACGAAATAGAACCAACCTATCGTTTGATTTTGACCAGCGTATTAGCCTTAGCATGTTGGGTAAAATTGGTGAACGGCTACAGGTTAATGCCAACTATGATACGGAAGCTACGTTTGATTTCCAGAACATCGTAAAATTGGATTATACGCCAACAGAAGATGATATTATCCAATCCATTGAGGTCGGTAATGTAAATATGCCTTTAAACAGTTCGTTAATACAGGGAGCGCAAAGTCTATTTGGTGTAAAAACAAAATTACAGTTCGGTAAAACTTCGGTAACCGCCGTGTTTTCAGAGCAACGTTCACAAAACAATACCGTAGTTGCCCAAGGGGGCGGTACATTGAACGAGTTTTCATTAACGGCGTTGGACTATGATGAGAACAGGCACTTTTTCCTGGCTCATTATTTTAGGGACAATTACGATCGTGCACTGGAAACATATCCGTACATACAAAGTCAAGTACAGATTACACGTATAGAAGTTTGGGTCACGAATAGAAGTCAACAAACGCTTAATGTACGTAATGTCGTTGCCATTCAGGATTTAGGTGAGGCGGAAGCTGGGAATACCAGAATTGCACAGAATGGCGGTGGTGGCGGTTTTTTTGACGGTAGTTTAAATGTTAGGCCGCGAAACAGTGCTAATGATTATGATCCGGCACTGATCAGTAGTGGTGGCGGTGCATTGAATGAAAATATTAGGGAGATTGCAACCGTGGAGAGTGGTTTTGATATTCCCGGATATTCCGTTAACCAAGGTTTTGACTATGCCATTTTAGAGAACGCCAGAAAGTTGGAACAGGGTAGGGATTTTGAATTTAATTCACAATTGGGATATATTTCATTGAACCAACGTCTAAGTAACGATGAAGTTTTAGGAGTTGCCTTTCAATATACCTATCAGGGAGAAGTCTACCAAGTAGGGGAATTTGCCAATGGCGGACTAGAAGCCACTACCATATCTCAAGGTGCTAATCCTATTATCGAAAATAATACCTTGATCTTAAAGTTGCTAAAAAGTAATATTACCAATATCAGCGATCCTATTTGGGATTTAATGATGAAGAATATTTATGCTACGGGCGCTTTTCGTTTAAGTGAGGAAGATTTTAAATTGAATATTCTTTATTCCGACCCAACACCAAGGAATTACATAACTCCAGTAGAAGAAGGGCCAGGGTCAGGTTGGCCAGAGGGTCTTGAGGAACGTATTTTGTTAAGTGTTTTTAATTTGGATAGGTTAAATGTCTATAACGATATACAGCCTGGAGGGGACGGTTTTTTTGATTTTGTACCGGGACAGACCATAGATATTCAAGGTGGCCGTATCATATTTACCAAAGTAGAGCCGTTTGGTGAATTTTTATTCCAAGAATTGGAAAACGGAAACAGTGCTAGTTATGGGGACGAAACTTCTTATAATGCCAACCAAGAGAAATACGTATTCAAGGATATGTATGAATTGACCAAGGCGGCGGCACTTCAGGATCCGGAAAAGAATAAATTTTTATTAAAAGGTAAATACAAATCAGAAGGTAGTAACGGTATTCCTATTGGGGCATTTAATGTGCCTAGGGGTTCTGTTCGTGTTACCGCAGGTGGTAGACAATTGCAGGAAGGTATTGATTATACCGTTAACTATCAGGCGGGTACGGTACAAATATTAGATCCTAGTTTAGAGGCTTCCAATGTTCCAATTAATATTTCCGTAGAAAACAATGCTGTTTTTGGTCAACAGACTAGGCGTTTTACCGGGGTAAATGTGGAACATCAATTTACGGACAAGTTTGTATTGGGGGCAACGCTGTTGAACTTGAACGAGAGACCTTTGACCCAAAAGTCTAATTTTGGTGTTGAGCCTGTAAACAATACGATCTTTGGTCTAAACGGAAACTTTTCTACCGAAGTACCCTGGTTGACCCGTATGGTGAATAAACTTCCCAATATAGATACTGATGTGCCTTCTAACGTGTCTATTCGTGCAGAAATGGCCATGTTGAAGCCTAATTCTCCAAAGAATGCAAATTTTGAAGGGGAGACCACCACATATTTGGATGATTTTGAAGGGGCGCAGGCTTTAATAGATATACGTGCCTCCTTAGGTTGGACAATTTCCAGTACACCGTTGGAGTTTGGCAACGGCGGCCAGCTTTATGGCACTTCTCCTGAAGACCCGGATAATTTACTGAACGGATATGGCAGGGCCAAATTGGCTTGGTACACTATTGATCCTATTTTCTATACCAATCAAAGACCATCTGGGATCAGTGATGACGATATTTCCATTAACCCAACACGTAGGGTATTTATAGATGAGGTTTTTCCACAAACCGATGTAGCCCAAGGACAAACACAGGTACAGGGAACATTGGATATGGTTTATTATCCAACTACCAAGGGGCCCTATAACAACAACCCAAGTTTTGAATCTGAATTGCCTACCGATAAATGGGGGGGTATGATGCGTGCATTGAGCAGTACGGATTTTGAACAAAGTAATGTGGAATTTGTCCAATTCTGGGTAATGGACCCATATGTTGATGGTATCTCTACCGGTTCTGGTGAATTGGTCATCAACCTTGGTAATATTTCTGAGGATATATTACGGGATGGTAAAAAACAATACGAAAACGGTTTGCCCGGTGTTGATAGCAATGATTTTGTTGCACCTACTGCATGGGGAGAAGTACCGGCAACACAATCCTTGGTCTATGCCTTTGATGCCAGTGAACAAAACCGAAATTTACAGGATATTGGATATGACGGATTGAACGATATTAATGAAGCCGACATCTTTACCAACAATGGAGGCGATGACCCTGCTTTGGACAATTATCGGTATTATTTAAACAGGGAAGGAAGTATTTTGGAACGTTATGTAGATTTCAACAGTCCGGACGGTAACTCACCTGTAGAGGTAACCAATACCAATAGGGGGTCTACCACCTTACCGGATGTTGAGGACATTGATCGTGACCTTACCATGAATACGGTTAATAGTTATTATGAATACCGTATTCCTATAAAGCCCAATACCACGATCAATGATAAATATGTTACCGACATAAGGGAAGGAACAGCTTCTGGAAATAGAATACCTAATGGCGATGAGGTAAGTTATCGTTGGATTCAATATAAAATTCCGTTAAGTGATTTTACGGATGCCGTTGGCGGAATTACGGATTTTAGATCCATTAGTTTTATGAGGATGTACATGACCGGGTTTAATTCTCCAACCGTATTACGTTTTGCGACATTGGACCTCGTGAGGGGAGACTGGCGTACTTACACCAAATCATTACAAGATCCGGATATTGACAACAATCCTGCAGATGATGGAACTTCATTAGATGTAAATACGGTAAACATAGAAGAAAATAGCAATAGAAGCCCTATTCCTTATGTTCTGCCACCGGGCGTTGTCAGGGAGCAATTGAATAATAATAACACGATCATTCGTCAAAATGAGCAATCTCTCTCTTTACTTGTTGAAAATCTAGAGGCACAGGATGCCCGGGGTGTATTTAAGAATCTAAATATAGATATACGCCAGTATGAGCAATTGAAAATGTTCATGCATGCTGAAAAAATTGTGGATAGTGATTATGCGGATACCAGTACACCATTGGTAGGGTTTCTCCGCATTGGTACGGATTTCTCACAGAACTATTACCAAATGGAGCTTCCGTTACAGTTTACTCCTTTTGGTGCAGTTGCCGATACGGAAATTTGGCCGGAAATCAATGAACTGACCGTTGCGCTTAGTGATTTGAACAAGGTAAAATCTTTATGGATTACAGGCGGAGAATTAAATGAAATGCGATTTTTTGAAATCGAAAACGGGGAAGTTGTTCCCGTTGATGAATTTGATGTGCGTACACCGGGTAAGGTACGTATTGGAATTAAAGGTAACCCTTCCCTAGGTAGTATAAGGAGTATTATGGTGGGGGTTAAAAATCAGGATATTTTACCGGCCAGGGGTGAGGTTTGGTTCAATGAATTACGTCTTGCAGGACTGGACAATAATGGCGGTTGGGCAGCTGTGGCTTCCGTAGATGCCAATATCGCGGATTTTGCCAATATCAGTGCAACGGGCAGTACCAGTACATCCGGTTTTGGTAGTATAGACCAAATGCCCAATGAACGTGCTCGGGAAGATGCTATATCGTATGATGTTGTCACCAATGTTAATGTAGGGCAATTGCTTCCAAAAAAATGGGGTATACAAATTCCATTCAATTACGGCATTTCAGAACAGGTAATTACACCGGAGTTTGATCCCGTTTATGATGATTTAAAGCTTGATGATCTAATAGATGCGGCACCAGATCAAGAAACCGCAGATGAAATACGGGAACAAGCAGAGGATTATACAAAAAGAACAAGTATTAATGTTATAGGTCTAAGAAAAGATCGGGGGGATGAGGCAGATGCCAATTTTTACGACATAGAAAACTTTACGTTCAACTATAGCTATAATGAAACCGATCATCGTGATTTTGAGATTGCGCAGTTGCGTGACCAGAGCGTCAATACCGGTTTTGTTTATAACCATAGTTTTGAACCTGTAGAGGTCGCGCCTTTTGCCAAAAAAGATTCATTGTTTACAGGTAAGTACTTACAATGGTTAAAAGATTTGAACCTTAACTTATTGCCATCTACTATCGGCGTCAACTCAAATATTAACAGGCAGTTTAATGCGCAACGTTTTAGGGATGTTAGGGAAGAAGGTGTGGATAGGTTGGAACTTCCAGAATTACAACAACGTAATTACTTATTTAATTGGCAATATGCCATAAATTATAATTTGACCAAATCGTTACGATTGAATTTAACGGGATCTAATAATAATATCATTAGAAATTACTTTAATGAAGATGAACCTGAAGATTCGTTCAATAGAATAGACAATACCCTAGGTCTTTGGGATGGTTTCTTTGATGTAGGGGAGCCCAACAGGCATTCTCAGCAGATGCAACTAAATTATGAGGTGCCATTTGCCAAGATTCCGGCTTTGGACTTCATAAATACCCAATATACCTATACCAGTAATTTTGATTGGCAACGAGGCGGAGATGCGGTCAGGCAGGTAGTTGGTTCGGATATCAACACCGTCCAAAATGCTAATACACACACCATAACTTCTTCGCTAACATTGCAGAAGTTTTATGATATGATCGGGTTAAAGAAACGTTCTGCGCCAAAAGCCGCTGCTGCCGGACCAATTAGAAGGGACAAAGCGGGTGTGCCTTCTGAAGATCAAGAAAAAATTAAAGGTAAAACCAGTGATTTTTTCAATACCGTAGTAGATGTCGTTACCATGGTAAAGAGATTAAACTTGAACTATAGTGAAAACAATGGTACAGTGCTACCTGGCTATACCCAATCTGTGGGGTTCATAGGTACCGCAAGGCCTAGTGTAGGATTTATTTTTGGTAGTCAGGCAGATGTTAGGTTTGAAGCGGCTAGAAATGGCTGGTTAACTGCGTTTCCTGAGTTTAACGAACAATTTGTACAGCGAACGAACAAGCAATTGAATATTACGGCTACCGCCCAGCCCACTAGGGATATCACAATAGATCTTGTGGCAGATAGACAGTATTCCAATAGCTATCAGGAGAATTTCAATGTAGAAGATCAAGAGTATAAGATTCAATTGGGCAATACCTATGGCAGTTTTAGTATTTCTACTATGATGATAGGTACGGCCTTTGGAAGGAGCGATGAATTTGATTCTGCTAATTTTGAGCAGTTCAAGGAAAATAGACTTACCATAGCCAATAGGTTGGCATTGGAGAATAATATACCCTTAAATGCCAATGGCGAATTTCCGGAAGGCTATGGAAAAACACAGCAAAATGTTCTGTTGCCCGCATTTTTTGCGGCCTACACGGGTCAAGATGCCGGTCGTGTTAATTTAGACACGTTTAGGGATATACCAATTCCAAATTGGAGCATTAAGTATACCGGATTAATGAAGAACAAATGGTTTAAGAAGAAGTTCAAACGATTTTCATTGAGCCATGGGTATCGCTCCGCATATAGCATTAATTCTTTTCAAACCAATTTGGAGAAGGAACAACTTCGCAAGAATAGAATTGCCGATCCTAGTATAACACTTACGGATCCAGAGACCGGAAACATATTGCCAGATTTAATATTGAACAATGTTGTCCTTACGGATCAGTTTAACCCATTGGCACGTGTAGATTTTGAAATGAAGAATTCTATTAGCGTATTGGCTGAGGTTAGAACGGATAGGGCCATGTCGCTAAGTTTTGATAATAATTTAATGACAGAGATAAACGGTAAGGAATATACCGTAGGTTTAGGTTACCGCTTTAAGGATGTAAAATTGGTGACCAATATTGGAGGCACTAAAACTAGGTTAAAAGGAGACCTAAACCTAAAGGCAGATGTTACGCTTAGGGATAATATAACCATCATAAGGAATTTGGATATCGACAATAATCAGATTACTTCAGGACAAAATTTAATGTCGTTAAAGTTTACCGCAGACTATGCCCTTAGCAAACAATTGAATGCCTTGTTCTTTTACGACCATTCATTTTCACAGTTTGCGGTTTCAACAGCATTCCCGCAAACGACCATAAATACAGGGTTTACCATACGTTACAATTTTGGTAATTAGTAATTTGAGGACTAAATTGTAGGGGTGGGTAACGCTAATTTTTCTAAGAGATATTAGCTTAATTTATTTTTTGATAACCTTGGCATAAAACTTTACATTTGCCGAAGTAAAAAATTAAATCATATAATGAACATACCAGCTGAATTAAAATATACAAAGGATCATGAGTGGGTAAAAATCGATGGTGATATTGCTACTGTTGGCATTACCGATTTTGCGCAAGGGGAATTAGGAGATATTGTATACGTGGAAGTAGATACATTAGATGAGACCTTAGATCGCGAAGCTATCTTTGGAACCGTAGAGGCCGTCAAAACCGTATCTGATCTCTTTTCTCCATTATCTGGAGAAATCGTAGAGTTTAACGAGTCTTTGGAAGACGAGCCGGAGCAGGTAAATACCGATCCTTATGGTGCAGGATGGATGGTGAAGATCAAACTTTCCGATTCAAGTGAGATTGACGATTTATTAAGTGCGGAAGCCTATAAAGAAATTATTGGTGGCTAAAGCCCTTGTTTATAAACTTTTGTTCATAAGCTGGATGATGTTCGTAACATTTTTCAGCTTATTTTCTTTTTCGGATGTAGATACCTCAACGTTCAATATTCCACATTTGGATAAAGCCGTCCATTTTACATTTTATTTGGTAATGGTCATCATTGCATTCTTTGCCAAAACCAATGGTGGTGTTGTTAAGTTAGCTTCCTTTAAAGGGGTGATATACATTATGTTATTTGCAATATTGTACGGCATAGTTATTGAGGTATTACAGCATATGGCAACAACGGATAGACATGGCGATATATTGGATGCATTGGCTAATTCATGCGGGGCCATCGTAGGAATGTTCTTCATAAGGACGCGGTTTTTTACAAAGCCATCGTTAAAATGAAAATATTAGTTGCATTTTTATGGAATAATTAGTTAAATTAGCAATCACTAAATTGAATATATATGGAACCTAAAAAGAATCCTAAAGCGGATTTAACGAAGAACAGCAGCCTATACTTTGTTATTGGATTGTTCGCGGTAATGCTATTTACTTATGTTGCGTTTGAGTGGAAAACCTATGATGAGGTCAATGACTATGATATTTCTATGAACGTAGATGATTTATTGGATGAAGAGGTTCCAATGACAGAACAAATCAAAACTCCACCACCACCACCACCACCGGCAGCGCCTGAAATTATTGAGGTTGTCGAAGATGAGGAAGAAGTTGAGGAAACGGTAATTGAATCTACTGAAACTAGTCAAGAGGAAGAAATTGTAGAGGTTGAGGACGTTGTAGTAGAGGAAGTGGAAGAAGATGTAGATGTTCCTTTCGCGGTAATTGAAGATGTACCTGTATTTCCTGGTTGTGAAAATGAAAGTGACAAAAGAGCTTGTTTCAATACCATGATTCAAAAGCATATCGGTAAAAACTTCCGTTATCCAGAAATTGCCCAAGAAATGGGTGTGCAAGGTAGGGTTAGTGTAATGTTCGTTATCCAAAAGGATGGAACTATCGGTAACGTTAGAATGCGTGGACCAGACAAAAATTTGGAAAAGGAAGCTGCTAGAATTATCAACAAGCTTCCAAGAATGACACCTGGTAAGCAAAGAGGTAGAGCTGTACGTGTACCTTTTAGTATTCCGATCAATTTTAAATTACAATAGTACAAGTTACTATTCTTAATGATATAAAAATCCCGAGTAATACACTCGGGATTTTTTTTGTCCTAAGCATAAATGTTTTTTTTTGCTCCTATCTTTAATGTCATTTGATACATCTTGGCTTGATTTTATATTTTCTATCCGTATTGTTTTAACTGTGAATAACTATACTTTGTTTTAAGCCGTATAGTATTAAAAAAGGGGTTATGGTTGCAGAAATATCTCTTGGGGGTTATCTTTGTGGATCTATTAATCAAATTATGAAAACGGCTGTGGGTTCGGCGAAAAATAATGTGCTAGCATTAATGTTTGCCGATTTTAAGGAAATTACCAAAGCTAGGTTAGCTATAAGTGTCGTTTTCTCTTCTATTGCAGGATATTTTTTAGGTGCGTACGAAATTCAATGGGTTCAATTATTGTTATTGGCCTTTGGTGGCTATTGCATGGTTGGGGCAAGTAATGCCTATAACCAGGTTATTGAAAAAGATTTGGATGTATTGATGAAACGCACTAGGAACAGACCTGTTCCTGCAGGTAGAATGTCGGCGAATACAGCATTGGCCATTGCAGTAGTCTTGACATTGTTAGGAGTGGTGGCCCTCTATTTATTAAACCCCAAAACCGCTATGTTCGGGGCAATTTCAATCTTTCTATATACTAGTGTTTATACTCCTTTAAAGACCATTACCCCACTTGCGGTATTTGTAGGTGCCATACCTGGGGCCATACCCTTTATGTTAGGGTGGGTGGCGGCAACCAATGAATTTGGTATAGAGCCGGGAACACTTTTCATGATACAGTTTTTTTGGCAGTTTCCTCACTTTTGGGCTTTAGGATGGATGTTGGATGAGGATTATAAAAGTGGAGGGTTTAAAATGCTGCCAACAGGAAAAAAGGATGCGGCAACGGTATTACAGATTATTATGTATACCATATGGATGATGGTCATATCTGTTATTCCTGTTTTTGGTATTACGGGTAGATTGCGCCTGTCTATCGCAGCGGCGGTTTTAATATTTGTCATGGGTGCGGTAATGCTAGGGTTTGCATTTAAATTGTATAGACAAAGGGATAATGCCTCCGCAAGAAAATTAATGTTGGCAAGCGTTAGTTACATAACGTTAATGCAAATTGTATATGTAATCGATAAATTTTTAGCATAATATGGATTTAACACAGGGTACACCGGAAGATAAGAATGCAAGGGCAAAAAAGATGATGCTTTGGTTTGGAATCGTAAGTATGATCATGAGTTTTGCTGGATGGACAAGTGCCTATATCGTAAGTAGGTCTAGGGATGATTGGGCCAGTGATGTTGATTTACCCCAAGCATTTTTCTATAGTACCATCGTAATAATTTTAAGTAGTATCTCCTATTTTCTTGCAAAAAAATCTGTAAAGGAGGGTCAAGGAGATAGATCCAAACTATGGTTGTGGATTACATTAGGGCTAGGTATAGTTTTTATAGTATTGCAATTTCAAGGCTTTTCGCAATTAGTGGCTAATGGGTATTATTTTACAGGTCCTACTAGTAGTATAAAAATGTCATTTGTTTTTTTAATTGCCATGGTTCATATCCTGCATTTAGTTGCCGGTATCATATCCTTATTGGTAGTTATATACAATCATAGTAAGGGCAGGTATACTTCAACTAATTATTTAGGGTTGTCGTTAGGCGCAACTTTTTGGCATTTTCTAGATTTCCTATGGCTCTATTTAGTGCTATTTATGACCTTTGTAAAATAAAAAGTGTTTCAATTTAAGTTTTGGGCAAATTGCTCTTTTATATAGTTCAAAAAAATGTAAATTTGCTAAAGTTTTATTAAAACGATAATTAGTATATGAATTCTACGGTGACAACGGCAGAGGAAACAAACGTTTGGGGTGGTGGTAACCAGCCATTGGGAGCAAGCTACGGTAAATTAATGATGTGGTTTTTCCTGGTATCGGATGCTTTAACATTTTCAGGCTTTTTGGCGGCCTATGGTTTTTCAAGATTTAAATTTATTGAAACATGGCCCATTGCGGACGAGGTATTTACCCACGTTCCTTTTTTTCATGGTAACTATCCTATGATATATGTTGCCTTTATGACCTTTATTTTGATTATGTCGTCCGTTACTATGGTGTTGGCTGTGGATGCTGGTCATAAAATGAAAAAGAATGCCGTAATCTGGTATATGTTCGCTACTATTATTGGTGGTGCTATTTTCGTTGGTTCCCAAGCATGGGAATGGGGAACGTTCATAAAGGGTGATCACGGAGCGTTAGAGACTAAAGGTGGTAGAATTTTACAGTTCGTAAAGGCTGATAGTGGCGAACGTGCTGCATTAAGGGATTTTGCAGTGACTATTCCTGGTGAAAGGGTGGCACATGAAAGAAAGAACGGTATTTGGTTTTTTGATGAAGGCGAACTTCCAACCTACTCCTTAAACGAGGTGATAGAAGGTTTTAAAGCTGATCCAAATATTTTGATAAGAACTGAGTTGATCAATGAGGAAGGGGAAAAAACCCTTTTGGACAGAAAGGCGTCATTAGCCAAATTGGCAGATGCTACTATGGTCGTAGAAGGAGCCAACCTTATAAGAAATGAATATGGTAGCAGACTTTTTGCGGATTTCTTCTTCTTTATAACAGGTTTCCACGGTTTTCACGTATTTTCTGGTGTGGTGATCAATATCATTATATTCTTTAATGTTATTTTGGGTACCTACGAGAGAAGGGGGCACTATGAAATGGTTGAAAAAATTGGTCTATACTGGCACTTTGTAGATTTGGTGTGGGTATTTGTATTTACCTTTTTCTACTTGGTTTAATTTAAGACAGGGCAATAGTTCTACGATAGATATATTTAAAAGATTGTATTAAAATGGCACACGGGCATAAATTGGAAATTTTTAGGGGACTTGTTAAGTTTAAGTCCAATACACAAAAGATTTGGGGAGTTTTAGCGTTTCTAACGCTAATAACTGCAGTAGAGGTTGTTTTAGGTATTATAAAGCCAGTATCCTTAACAGATACCTACTTTTTGGGTATGAAGTTAATTAACTGGATATTTATTATTCTAACCTTGGTAAAGGCTTACTATATTGCATGGGATTTTATGCACCTAAGGGATGAAAAAGCATCGCTTAGAAGAGCAATTGTCTGGACTCCTATTTTCTTGATTATTTACCTGGTCTTTATATTGCTGGTAGAAGCGGATTATATTTATAATGTCTATAAAGACGGCTTTGTTAGTTGGAATTTCTAAGGTATTATTAACAGAATTAAAAGACGGTCTTAATACCGTCTTTTTTATTTTTGTATAGTTTCTTTTTTAAGCTGATTTTGGCGGGTACGGCAATGGATTGTATGCTAAACGCATTTATTTAATATGAAGAAGACCTTTATACTTGTTGTTTTATTTGTGCTTCCTATAGTAGCATACCTATTTTTTGCCAGTGGTGTAAATAATTTTGGCAGATTGCCTGTGCTTACTGAAAATATCAGGGAATTGAACGTTGTGGACAGTGAGGTCAAATTTAAGGACCATATCACCATATTGGGTTTTTTGGGTTCTAGTGTAGATAATAGAAAAGGAAATGCCTTTAACTTAAATCAGAAAATATATAAACGCTTTCACGAGTTTAAGGATTTTCAATTTGTAATGATGCTACCATATGGTGCGGAAGAAAAATCCAAAGAACTTAAAGAAGAACTTGCAACTTTGGCAGATGTAGAAAAATGGCATTTTGTATTTGACAGTCCCGAAAAAATCAAAGCGGTTTTTGAAAGTCTACAAACGGATATTTCATTAGGTGAAGATTTGGGTTCACCTTATGTATTTGTCATAGATAAGGACTTGGCACTTCGTGGGCGTACGGATGATGAGGATGATGGTACCAAGTACGGTTTTAATTCTAGCTTGGTGTCGGATCTGAACAATAAAATGGTAGATGATGTCAAAATTGTATTGGCAGAATATAGACTGGCACTGAAAAAGAATAACGCAGAAAGAACCAAGTAATGAATAAGAAATATACATATGTATGGGTGTCATTGATTGTTCTTATTTTTGGAATTATCGTCATACCTCGTATTGTAGATAGAATGTCTGCCGGCACGGTTGTTCAGAATGATAGGCTAAACGGTGTTATTTCAAAACAAACGGATGATTTAGGTTATATCTTGCTAAATGGAAAGAAACGAAGGGTGCCTTCCTTTTCTTTTGTAAACCAAGATAGTGTTGTGGTTACGGATAAGGATTATTTGGGCAAGGTGTACGTTGTGGATTTTTTCTTTACAAGATGTCCAAGTATATGTCCTGTAATGACCACAAACCTTGTTAGTTTACAGAACAACTTCAAAGAAAACAATGAGTTTGGTATTGCATCATTTTCCATTACACCAGAGTTTGATACCCCATCGGTTTTGAGGCAATATGCCCAAAAATATAACATTAATACCGAAGTCTGGAATTTGCTGACTGGGGATAAAGAAGCCATTTATGATTTGGCCAATGGTGGGTTCAATATTTTTGCTGCGGAAATGCCTGAGGTTCCTGGCGGATTTGAGCATTCCGGTCTGTTTGCATTAGTTGACAAAGAGGGATATCTTCGTTCTAGGAAGGATGAATTTGGTAATCCTATTGTGTATTACAGAGGGGCAATCCTGGAACAGGAAAAAACCAATGATCATGGCGAGACAGAGGAAATAGGTATTTTAAGGACCGATATTAAAAAATTGTTACAAGAATAAACGAAAATGTATGCAAGGGAAAGTTTCAGATGAACGGAATTTTAATAGGATGATTACGGTGGTTTCCATTGTAATCCCTGTTGTGGTAGCCTTACTTTTTGGAATTAAAATACCTAATGTGGCCCCATTATCTTTTTTGCCACCTATTTATGCAGCTATAAATGGTTTAACGGCAGTTTTATTATTGGTTGCGGTATGGGCCATAAAAAATGGTAATCAAAAATTACATCAAAATTTAATGACCGCCAACATTGTGTTATCGTTACTTTTTTTGGTGATGTATATTGCATACCATATGACTTCAGATTCCACTCCATTTGGTGGTGATGGCTTAATTTCATATGTATATTACTTTATTCTCATAACCCATATCATACTTTCCATAGCATTGATTCCTTTAGTGTTGAGAACTTATGCAAAAGCTTATCTTAAAAAATTTGAGGAACATAGGTCCTTGGCCAGATATACGTTTCCTGTTTGGTTGTATGTTGCGGTAACAGGGGTCGTAGTTTATTTAATGATATCTCCTTATTATGCTTACTAAAAAAATTATACTACTTATAATCATAGCCTTTGTATGTTTTCCTATAGATATGGATGCGCAATGTGCAATGTGTAGGGCGGTTTTGGAAAGCGAGTCTACTGGTAAGGCTGCGGAAGGTATCAATAACGGCATTGTTTATTTAATGGCGGTACCCTATGTATTGGTCGGTGGTCTGTTCTATTTCATCTATCGAAAAATGCGTACAACCTAATATGCGAATATTTTTTACCATTTAAGTGTAACAAACTTTAAATTGATTAGTCTTATAGTTGTGCAATAGCAATATTGCGCTCATCAATCAATCAAACTAATCAATCATATGTTCGATCTAGAACGTTGGCAGGAAATTTTCGATACTATTCGCAAGAATAAACTGCGCACTTTCCTAACGGGTCTTTCCGTAGCTTCCGGAATCTTTATTTTGGTCATCTTATTGGGGTTTGGGCAAGGTATGCAAAATGGTATCGCCAAGGAGTTTGAACAAGATGCGGCTACCAGTGTTTGGGTGTGGCCGGGAGTTACTACCAAGGAATATAAGGGTATGAATCCTGGTAGGCGAATACAATTGCGCAATGAAAACTATGATTTTGCGGCTGTATTGCTGGCTGACAAAATTGAACATAAATCACCTCGACTATTTGTTAGAAATTCCTTTGTCAACTACGGTAAGGAATCATTGGCGTACAATGTACAAGGGGTAAGTGCCCAATTTCAGTTCATTGAGAATGAGTTTATGTCACAAGGTCGGTTTCTTAACCAGCAAGATGTAGACTTAAAATCAAAGGTTGCCATTATCAGCAATAAAATAAAGCGGGAGGTTTTTAAGGACATTGAAAGCCCTATTGGTGAAATCCTTGATATATCCGGTATTTCTTTTAAGATTGTTGGGGTTTATGGAGATATTGGAGGAGAGCGGGAAGAGGACCGCATCTATATTCCTATAAGCACGGCACAGCAAGTTTTCAATGGGGCGGACTATATTAATAACTTGGCCTATACATTACCTCCAGCCAAGGATTTTGAGACTGCCGTGGTACAATCCATTCAATTTAAAAATGCAATAAAATCTTATCTACAACAGGCGCATACCGTTGCTCCGGATGACACCAGTGCAATACAGGTCTATAATCCTATGGAAGAGGCAAAACGTTTTTATTCCCTTATGGGGGGCATTAAGTTTTTCTTTTGGTTTGTAGGTGTCTGTACCATTATTGCGGGTATTGTGGGGGTGAGCAATATTATGCTTATAGTAGTTAAGGAAAGAACTAGGGAAATAGGCATACGAAAGGCATTGGGGGCCAAACCATGGTCCATAGTCGGTATGATATTGCATGAGGCTATTTTTATAACGGCAATAGCTGGTTTCTCTGGTCTTATTCTTAGTATGGGGCTATTGGAACTTGTAGGTCCCCATATAGAAGTTGACTATATACTCAATCCTTCCGTAGATTTTAATGTTGCATTGACTACGGTAATCGTATTGGTTGTGGCAGGTGCCATTGCAGGTTTTTTTCCTGCTTGGCGAGCGGCCAGAATCCATGTGATTGAAGCATTGCGTGATGAGTAGTATGTTAAGCACCACCGTTTGTAGTTGGATTAGTATTGGAATTAAATAAAGTAAACATGTTTAACCGAGACCGTTGGAAGGAAATTATGGAAGTCTTGTCAGGCAACGTCTTTAGAACGCTGGCAACCTCTTTTGGTGTGGGTTGGGGTGTATTTATCCTAATTATTTTATTGGCGGCCGGTAAAGGGTTGGAGAACGGTATACGGGCAGATTTTGGGGATATTGCCACCAATACGATGTTTATGTGGTCACGAAGTACCACAATGCCCTATAAAGGGTTACCTAAAGGAAGACAATTTCAGTTTAAGATAGAAGATGTTCAAGCTATTAGGGATAATGTGCCAAACTTACGTTTTATTTCCCCTCGTAATCAGTTAGGAGGTTTTGGTGGCGGAAATAATGTGGTAAGGGGACTTAAAATAGGGGCCTTTAATATCTATGGGGACTATCCGGAAATTATTCGCCAAGAACCCATGACCATCACATCGGGCAGATTTATTAACCAGAACGATATTGAGGACAAAAGAAAAATAGCGGTAATAGGGGACGGCGTACAAAACGAGCTTTATGATAAAGGTGAACAGGTTCTGGGAACCTATATAAAAATTCAGGGGGTCAACTTTATGGTCGTAGGTACTTATCAAAAAAAGAGCGAGGGTGGAGGTGAAGAAGGGCAAAAGGAAATTTTTGTACCGTTTACGGCTTTTTCCCAAGCCTTTAATATGGGGAATAATGTGGGTTGGATGGCCATAACAGCTCAAGATGGTAGCTCTATTAGTGATTTAAAGGAGAAAATTGTGAGTGTAGTCAAAGAAAAAAGGCGGGTACATCCAGATGATAAACGTGCTGTAGGCTATTTTGATCTCTATGAACAATTTAATAGGGTTGAGAGCCTTTTTGGGGCACTGCGGTGGGTGGCTTATTTTGTTGGAGTACTAGTCCTATTATCCGGAATTATAGGGGTGAGCAACATCATGTTGATCGTAATCAAAGAACGCACCAAGGAAATTGGTATCCGTAGGGCATTGGGAGAAGCACCTTGGTCTATTAAAAAACAGATATTGATGGAATCTATTTTCTTGACCATTATTTCCGGTATGATAGGTATTGTATTTGGCGCATCATTTATATATGGCGTGAATGCACTTTTAGATTCGGTCGGTCCCGTAGATATGTTCATAAATCCGAGTGTAAGCCTTGGGGTGGTGATAAGTGCATTGATCATCTTGGTCTTTTCAGGATTGCTTGCAGGCTTTATACCTGCCCAAAGCGCTATAAAAATTAGGCCTATAGAGGCATTAAGAACAGAATAATTACAATGATAAAATTATAACCAATCAAAAAATGAAAAAATCAGCAACTATTGTCATTCTTTTAATTATTGTTTTGGCCTTTGGTGGGTCTATGTATTATTTGTATCAAAAAAATGCTGAGGACCCGGTTGTTTATCAGACAGAAGAACCGTCCAAGCAGACGATTATAAGAAAAACGATGGCTACCGGTAGTATTTTACCTCTAGAGGAAGTATTGATCAAACCTAATATTTCTGGGGTAATAGATGAAATATTTGTAGAGGGCGGGGATTATGTACAGTCCGGTGATTTATTATGTACCATAAAGGTAGTGCCAAATTTAAGTGCATTGAACGATGCAAGAAACAATATTGATGAAGCCAAGATAAATTTGGATGATCAAGCAAGAAATTTGGCACGGCAAAAAAGCCTGTTTGAGAAAGGTGTAATATCAAAGGTGGATTTAGAGCGAGCAGAAGTAACCTATAATCAGGCAAAGCAATCTTTCGCTGCCGCAAATAAGCGCTTTGATATTGTTAAGACCGGTACAACGGCCGGGTACGGTAATGCCGCAAATACGCAAATAAGGGCCACGGTAAGTGGTATGGTACTAGAAGTACCTGTGGAAGTGGGCAACCAGGTTATAGAAAGCAACAATTTTAACGAGGGCACTACTATTTCGGCTATTGCGGATGTGGACAAAATGATATTTGAAGGAAAGGTCGATGAATCCGAAGTAGGCAAGATAAAGGAAAATCTACCTTTGGAAATTACGGTTGGTGCCATTGAGGACAAAGTTTTTGATGCGGTTCTTGATTATATTGCCCCAAAGGGTAATGAAGAGAACGGCGCCATACAATTTGAAATTAAAGGCACCCTTAAAAAGCAGGATAGTGTATTCATTAGGGCCGGACTTAGCGCTAATGCCTCAATTATCCTTGCACGAGCGGACAGTGTTTTGGCCGTAAAGGAGGCATTGGTCCAATTTGACGACAAAACCAAAAAACCATTTGTGGAAATTGCAACCGGTGACCAGAAATTTGAGCGTAAGGATATTGAACTGGGCATAAGCGACGGTATTTACGTGCAAATAAATTCAGGTATCAAAGAAGGTGACAAAATTAAGGTTTGGAACGAGGTCAAGCCAGATGAATTTGCCCAAAATCAATAAATTAAAAAAAATCCAAGAATTGATGTAACAATCTTAATCTCCCATAGTCTAACCTAAAGACAATGCTTAGGATTGTTCAAAACCATAACCAACATGATTCAAATTAAAGATCTTCACAAGTCCTATAAAATGGGCAAAAACTCGCTTCACGTTTTAAAAGGTATAAATTTTAACGTTGAGGAAGGTGAATTGGTAGCTATAATGGGTTCCTCCGGTTCCGGAAAATCTACGTTATTGAATATACTAGGTATGTTGGATAGTTCAGATACCGGGGAATATATTTTGGATAATGTACCTATTAAAAACTTGAATGAAACCAAGGCAGCACGCTATAGGAACAAGTTTTTAGGTTTTGTTTTTCAGTCCTTTAATTTAATTAATTATAAAAGTGCGGCAGAGAATGTAGCGCTGCCCCTGTACTACCAAAAGGTACCAAGAAAGGAACGCCAAGAAAAAGCATTGAAATATTTGGAACAAGTTGGACTAAAGGAATGGGCCTCTCATTTACCCAGTGAGCTTTCCGGTGGACAAAAACAACGTGTTGCCATTGCTAGGGCATTGGCAGCAGAACCAAAGGTATTGCTTGCAGATGAGCCTACAGGAGCTTTGGATAGTAAGACCTCCTATGAGGTAATGGACCTTATCCAGAAAATTAACGATCAGGGAAATACTATTTTAATAGTTACGCATGAACCGGATATTGCAGATATGTGTAAACGTATAGTGCATTTAAAGGATGGTGTGATCATAGAGGATAAGAAAATTGAACAGGTAAGGGCAGAACAATATGTTTGATCGCGATATTTGGCAGGAAATTTATCATAGTATCAGCAATAATAAGCTACGTACATTTTTAACGGGATTTTCCGTTGGATGGGGTATTTTTATTTTAGTGATGCTGCTTGCTAGCGTTAATGGAATGCAGAACGGTTTTACCATGCAGTTCAGTGATGATGCCACTAATTCAATTTTTGTACGTACCGGTACTACATCTATGGCATATGGTGGTTTTGAGGCCGGTAGAAGAATACAGCTTACCAATGACGATATAGAATATATTAAGCGCAGCTTTCCAAACGACATTGAATACATTAGCCCAAGGGTATATCAAAGTACTTCTGCTCGTTATAGAAGTGAAACTGGTAGCTATAATATACAGGCAGTTTATCCAGATCATCAAGCTATTGAGAAAACAATCGTAAATAAGGGAAGGTACATCAATACCAATGATTTGCTCAATGCCTCTAAAGTAGCGGTTATTGGAAGAAAGGTAGAGGAAGACCTATTTAAGGGAGAAGATGCTATAGGTAAATTTGTTGAGTTTAATGGCTTGCCGTTTAGGGTCATAGGTACTTTTACGGATGATGGCGACGATAATGCGGAGCGTGGAATATATGCACCAACAAGTACTTTTCAAAAAATGTATGGGCAGACAGATCATATAGACCAGATTTCCTTAACCTATAACCCTACTTATGACCTAACCAAAGCATTGGAATTTTCTGAACGATTGGAAAGTGTATTTAAGCGCAGATTTAAGATTGCACCTCAAGATCAGGCCGGATTGCGAATTTTTAATTATGCCGAAGTTTTTGAGGATATCAGCAATTTTACCGGAGGTCTTGATATTGCCGTAATTATTGTAGGTCTATTGATTTTGCTTTCGGGTATTGTGGGTATAGGCAATATAATGGTATTCATCATTAAGGAACGTACCAAGGAAATTGGAGTAAGGAAAGCCTTGGGTGCAGAACCTTGGTCTATTATAAAATTAGTGTTGTTTGAGTCTGTCTTTATAACCGCTTTGTCCGGTTTTATTGGGTTGGGCATTGCTACCGCATTACTGGCCGCAGTGGGCCCCAATATTCAATCTGGTGCATTTGCAAACCCGTCGGTAAGTATGTCCATTGTAGTCACGGCAACAATAATATTAGTGGTAGCAGGTGTCTTGGCGGGACTTATACCGGCTATGAAAGCAGCAAAGGTTAAACCAATTGTAGCGTTAAGCGATAAATAATATGTGGATTCTAGATAAAGATTTATGGTCGGAAATTTTTGCCACTTTGGGCAAGAATCTTTTTCGCACTTTTTTAACCATGCTGGGTGTAATTATCGCCATGATTATTTTGGTTTTGCTTTTAGGAGGGGCAAATGGTATGAGCAACGGATTCCAGAAAATATTTGCCGGTACGGCTTCAAACAGTCTTTTTATATGGAGCCAAAGTACTTCTGAACCTTATAAAGGTTTTGAAAGAGGTCGTAGAATTCAATTTAAATTAGAGGATGCAACCATACTCAAGGAGCAGATAGAGGAAATAGAAGTGTTGGCTCCAAGAATTGAATTAGGAAGCCACAGGGGTATAGTTACCGTATATAGAAATGGGTTGACCAGTGGTTCATCCGTGTATGGTGATTATCCCAATATTGATGATATCATGAAGAAGAAACTTGTGGAAGGCAGGTTTTTGAACGAAAATGATATGGAAGATTTTAAAAAGGTGTGCGTTATAGGTGAGGAAACCTATAAACTTCTTTTTGATAAAGGGGAAAATGCTATTGGTGAGGATGTCAGGATAAACGGGGTGTTCTTTAATATCGTTGGTATTTACAAGCCCAACCAGAATATCAATATTGATGGTGAAAATTCGGTATATATTCCTTTTTCCACATTTCAAAAAGCATTTGGATCAGGAGATAGAATGGGTTGGATGGCAATTTCGGTAAAACCAGATGTAAAGGTACCTGTAGTAGAAAGTCAGATCAAACGATTGTTAAAAAACAAATATGATATCAATCCAATAGATGAAAGGGCTATTGGAAGCTTTGACCTGTCTGAGGTGTTTAATAACGTAACATCGTTTACAACGGTATTGCAAGGAGTGTCATTTTTTGTAGGTATACTAACACTTCTTGCCGGGGTTATTGCGATCAGTAATATTCTTTTGATTACGGTAAAGGAACGCACAAAGGAAATTGGCATACGCCGCGCCTTGGGGGCGACTCCTAGAGTCGTAAAAAGACAGATTGTTTTGGAATCTATAGTAATAACCGTGTTTGCAGGATTTGTAGGCTTTGCCATAGCTGTTGGGTTTTTAGCGATAGCCAATAATATGATAGGGGAAAATAGTGATATGCCCTTTTATAATCTTATGATCAGTATACCGCAGTTTATAGTATCATTCGTCTTAATGGTAGGCCTAAGTGTTTTAATAGGATTGATTCCGGCCAATAGGGCAATTAGAATAAAACCGATAGATGCATTGCGGGAAGAATAACAAACCAGAGAATAGAAAATAAATAACAATCAAATAGTTGAGCATGAACAAGTATGTAAAGTACGGATTACTAGGAGTGGCGGTAATAGGGATATTGGCTGCAGTGGTCTATTTTTTAAAGAAAAATAGTACTCCTCTAAAGACATATGAAACGGAGCAAGTTGCAAAAAGGGATATTGTAAACAAGGTTGTGGTTACCGGTAAGGTTATTCCAGAAGATGAAATAGAGATCAAGCCCCAAATTTCGGGAATTATTGAAAAAGTATACTTGGAAGAAGGAGCTCAGGTAAAAGCGGGAGATTTGATCGCTACCATTAAGGTGGTGCCCAATGAACAATCCTTAAACCAAGCAAAAGGACGTGTAAACAATGCCAAAATTGCACTGGGGAATACCAAGGTTGAATATGAAAGAAACAAAACTTTGTTTGATAAGGGTGTTATCTCCAGCCAAGATTTCAATGCGCTTAAATTAAGCTATGATCAAGCGGTGCAGGAACTGGAAAATGCACAGGCAGACTACCAGATAATCCGGGTGGGATCCGCAGGAGGCTCATCCAGCGCCAATACGAATATTAGGGCTACGGTAACGGGTACGTTATTGGAAATTCCTGTTGAGGTAGGTGATCAGGTCATTGAAAGTAACAATTTTAACGATGGTACTACTATAGCCACCATTGCGGATATGTCCAAAATGATATTTGAAGGAGAAGTAGACGAGGCAGAAGTAGGAAAGTTAAAAGTTGGTATGCCGTTGGAAATTAGTATGGGGGCGTTACAGGATGAAACGTTCAAGGCAAAATTAAAGTTTATTGCTCCTAAGGGGGTAGAGGAAGAAGGTGCCGTACAGTTTAAGATAGAAGGAGATTTGGTGGTTACGGACAGTACCAATGTTAGGGCGGGCTATAGCGCTAATGCAGCTATAGTTCTGGAAGAAAAGAAAGATGTGCTTTCTATTAAAGAAGCATTGCTGCAGTTTGATAAGGAAACCAATAAACCTTACGTGGAAGTTGAAACCGGCGAAAATGAATTTGAAAAGAGAGAATTGGTGTTAGGGGTCAGTGATGGTATCGATGTAGAGATCATTTCCGGTATTGATGAGAATGCCAAGATTAAAATTTGGAACAAGTTAGATGCCAAGAGTGTTGACAATGGTGCTAACCAATAAGTAAATAATCAATCAAATCAAAAAACGAAACCTGTAGCCAAACTTAGGTTCGGTTCAAAAAAGAAAACAAATGAAAGTAAAAATAACAGGACTACTATTATTGTTTTCTGTTGTGGTAGTTACGGCCCAACAGAAAAAATGGACCTTGGAAGAATGTATTTTGTATGCAGAAGAGAATAATATAAGTATTGCGCAATCTGAACTTGATTTTGAAGAAGCAAAGATCGGTGAGTCTGATGCCTTTGGGAATTTTTTGCCCAACGCAAATGCCAGTGTTACAACTTCTGCCAATACCGGTCTGTCTTTTGACCCTACAACCCAAGAACCGGTAACTACAACAATATTAACGGCCAACGGTGGTTTAAGTTCTAATGTGAATTTATTTAATGGGTTAAGAAATATCAATAGGTTAAGAAGAGCAAAAATGAATTCCTTGGCCAATCAATATCGCTTGGATGACCTCAAGGACGATATACGTTTAAATGTCGCTTTTGCGTATTTAAATATTATTTCCGCAAAAGAAACTTTGGTTACCCAAAAAGCACAATATGCCGTTACTGAACAAGATTTAAAAAGAACTTCCGAACTTGTGGATGCAGGTGTTCTGCCCAAAGGAGATTTGTTGGAAATTGAAGCAACGGCAGCAGGTCAAGAACAGCAAATCGTTCTTACGGAGAACCAAGTAATTATCGCAAAAATAAGTTTAGCCCAATTATTGCAAATTACAGATTATGATAATTTTGATATAGCGGAAATCGATATAGATGTTCCGCAATCAGAAATTCTTATTCAAACCCCTAAGGAGATTTTTGCAAAAGCTTTATCTTTTAGAAATGATATAAAATTTTCAGAAAGTAATGTGGCTCTTGCTGAACAAGATTTAAAAATATCCAAAGGCGCTTTATTGCCAACACTTGTAGGTTTCTTTAATTATAACACCAGGTATTCCGATCAAGAACGTTTTAATAATATTACTGGGCTTTTAGAGAGAGAAAGCTTCTCAAACCAGTTGTGGCAGAATGATGGTATTTCTTATGGCGTACAGCTGAATGTTCCAATTTTTAATCGTTTTGAAAATAAGAACAATATTAAGCGTGCAGAAATAAATATTTTACGCTCTCAATTACAATTAGAGGAGAATAAATTACAATTGGAGACCGATGTCAACCAAGCCTATGTTGATGTAAAAAGTTTTGCCAAAGCTTACGAAGCAGCTGAAAAAACGTTAGAGGCTAGGAGATTGGCCTATGACTACTCAAAGGAAAGGTATGATGTTGGACTAATGAACGCATTTGATTTTAGCCAAGCACAATCTAGAGTGGATAATGCAGAAGCAGATGTAATAAGAACCAAATACGATTATATTTTTAGAATAAAAGTTCTTGAGTTCTATTTTGGGATACCGCTTTCCTTAAACTAATATAATCACATAATTTAAAGGCCTGTAACATTTACGTGTTACAGGCTTTTTCATTTTATAGGATGTAATACCTTTGCAATATGGGCTTAATATTAAATTTAGAGACATCTTCTACCAATTGTTCCGTTTGTGTCGCTAAAGACGGAATAATCCTTGCGATTAGAGAATTAAATTCAGCTAACTATTCGCATGCGGAGAAATTGCATGTGTTTATTGAGGAAGTAATTGAAGAAGCCACTATTAAAATGGATGATATAGAAGCTATAGCGGTCAGTAAGGGCCCAGGTTCTTATACAGGACTTCGAATAGGAGTTTCGGCGGCAAAAGGGCTGTGTTATGCTCTAGGTATACCTTTGATTTCTATTTCTACATTGAAAAGCATGGCATCACAAATAGTGGATATTGAAAATAATGCGGTTGTAGTTCCGGTATTGGATGCTAGGCGGATGGAAGTATATTCCGCAGTTTTTAATTACCAAATGAACCAAGTACGAGATACAAAAGCTGAAATAATCGATGAACATTCTTTTCAAGAATATTTAGGAGGCGCAACAGTTCATTTCGTAGGTAGTGGAGCGGAAAAAATAAAAGGTGTTTTGAATACAGGTACAGTTATTTTCCACACACATATAGTTCCTTCTTCCAAAGAAATGGCCTTACTTTCCTTTGATAAGTTCAAAGAACAGAAATTTGAGGATGTAGCTTATTTTGAACCTTATTATTTAAAGGATTTTGTATTGCAGACTAAAAAAGTATCGAATACCTAGTTATTTGGACTAAAGCATTGTATTATCATTGTCCAAAGTGTTATAATAGTTCAATAACCTGATGATATCTTCCTGTAACCTAAGGTTTAGATCGTTCTGTTTAATGTATTTTTTTAAATTATCGCTATTGCCGCCCAACAATTTTAAAACAGATTTTTTGTTCAATTTTATTTCTATTGCTGGATGATCACCTTGCTGTATATAATATAAGGAGACGTCCATATACTTTGCAGGTTTATATACATCATATCCATTCTCAGGGTTTTCAGCTTGTAAGAATATTTTCTTTGGTTTTAATAATAGACGCGTATAACCTTCATTTAGGGGATTAAAATACCCAGCTTTTATTTGACCCATGCTCTTGTAATTCCTCACCATATACATGGTACCATCAATATTGGCTATTATATTTTCCCTTCTTAACAATGTACGTACGGAACCATTTTCGTTTTTTATTTCTATGGCATCTTGGTATGCGTTGTACCTCATTAACCCATCATTTTTATAGTTTCCGTTAATAATGGTGGTTCCCTTCTTGAACAGCTCGTTTACATAGGGAGTACCTTCTATGGGCACTTCATAATAGGACATGCCCATTTGTGCCGTGGTCATTAATCCACTAGAATTTCCAATAGGTTGTACACTTTGCGAAAGAACAATTTGTGTCATCAAAAACAGGAAAGAAAATAATTTGTACATGGCGTCTAATTTTATTAAATATACAAATTAAAGCATTGATTTACAATAGTATACAAAAAAACCTCCAAAAGGAGGTTCTTAAGTGTTTTTTAGAATTAACTCTTTAGTTGAGTCACCACACGTTGTGGGAACGGAATTTCAATTCCTGCAGCATCAAATCTATATTTTATTTCTTCCAACACATAAAAATGTGCAGCCCAAAAATCTGGGTTGTTTGCCCAGAAACGTAAGGTTAGGTTTACCGAGCTATCAGCTAGTTCACCAACGTAAACTTCTGGGGCTGGTGCTTTAAGGATGGTATCGCGTTCATTAACTATAGCCAGCAGAATTTCCTTTGCCTGTTTTATATTTGAACCATAACCTATACCTACATCAATTTTATCTCTTCTGGTGTCTAATGCATTATAATTGATAATTGTGTTATTTGATAATTGACCATTTGGTATTACCGCAATCTGGTTCCCAAAGGTGCTCACTTTAGTCGTGAAAATTGAAATTTCCCTTACTGTTCCATCTACACCTTGAGCAGAAATAAAATCACCTATTCTAAATGGTTTAAACAATAATATAAGTACACCTCCGGCAAAGTTGGCCAAAGAACCCTGTAGGGCCAAACCAATTGCCAGTCCGGCAGAGGCAAGAATGGCTACCAAAGACGTGGTCTGTACACCTAGTTGGGTAATTACCAAAACAAACAGAATTATTTTAAGGGCTATACTGATAAAACTCTGTAAAAAAGTTTCCAGGGCAAGGTCATAATCCTTTCTAAGAAAAAACTTGCGTACCATTTTATTGATGAACCTAATAATATACGTTCCTAAAACCAATAAAATAATGGCGATTATAACATTAGGCAATACGGCCCACATCCATTCTAGTGCTTTGTCCGCATGCTCTTGAAGATTCATGATCTTGTCCATAACTACATTTAAAATTTTAATTTTTATAAAAGTTTACCAGGGAATTCAAGTTTATCTATATGGAAAGTAGACCAATTTCAGGGAAATTATGTAAGTAGATTCAATGCATCCTCTACACGTTCTACCGGTAAATGACAAGTGCCGTTGTGGCACACATATATCATTGTTTTATCTTCAACATATCGATTTTTAAACAGTGGAAATTCACTGGTTTTTACATCTGAAGCAGCAAAGATAGTATATGGTAAATAGCTCTTTTGCATTTTTTTGCAAATGCGTTCATAATTTTCACCTATAACGACCACTTCATAGAATTTTTCGTTCATCAATGAGGAAACATGAAGCCAATTGGCGTGATTTTGTGGATTTTCCAATATAGTCGCATGCATAGTACCCATCATTTGTTCCAGCCGATCTTGGTAACTTTCTTCTGGGTAGTACTTGGACAACTTTAAAAGATTTAGGGCCATAATGGAATTGGAGGACGGAATAACATTATCTGCAACTTCAATGGTATTTCTGATCAACGATTCCCCATTTATTGCCGTAAAATAAAATAATCCTGTTTTTGGATCCGTAAAATTTTCGATCACAATTTTGGTGAGCTCCACACTTTTATTCATCCAGAATAAATTAAAAGTGGCTTCATAAAGTCCTAAAAATCCTTCTATTACGGCGGCATAATCTTCTAGGAAGCCAGAAATTGTACTTTTACCATTTTTATGGTTGCGATATAATATACCGTTGGCCTTGAGCATTTGGTTTACAATGAAATTACCGTTGTTGACGGCAAGGTCCAAGATATCGGAATTTCCTAAATAGTTATAGGCATCCGTTAAACCCTTTAAAGCCAAGCCGTTCCAGCTGGTCAATATTTTATCATCCAATCTGGGTTTGGCCCTTAGTTGGCGTTGGATCTTTAACTGCGTTAGATTTTTTGATATATTTTCAACTACTACATTTGTATTAAGATTATGTTTTTCTGCAATTGATGCTGCCTCATCATCCCGGATCAATACATAATTGTCATCTTCCCAATAGCCGTAGGAATTGATATTGAAATAATCACTAAAAAGAGTGAAGTCCTCCTGAAGCAACTGTTTTAATTCCGCCTCTGTCCAAACATAATAGGCTCCTTCTTCCAATGTACCTTTGGGGGTAAGGCTGTCAGCATCCAAAGAGGAATAAAACCCATGGTTTTCGTCAAGTAGTTCTTCCTTGAGGAAATTAATACATTGAAGGGCTACATTTTTATAAAGCGCATTAGAATCCGCGGCAAAAGCTTTTGAATATAAACTGATCAATAATCCATTGTCATAGAGCATTTTTTCAAAATGGGGTACATGCCACTTGGTATCTACTGCATACCTGGAGAAACCACCTCCAACATGGTCAAAAATTCCGCCCCAGGCCATTCTGGTCAATGTGGTCGCAACATATTCCTTTACCATCTGGTCCTGTTGGGTTTGACCATAGTGCAAGAGGAAATTGATATTTACGGGCATCATAAATTTTGGAGCACGTTTATACCCTCCTAAATAAGTATCAAAATAGGCGGACCATGTAGTAACAACTTCTGCTAAGGTTGTAGCTGAAATATTTTGCACGGAGCTTTCTGCAGAAATCGAATTGATTTCCTTTAGACCCTGGTGCATATTGGTGGCATACCCTATTATTTTATTTGGCTCATTTTCATACAGTTGTTGTAATTGGTTCAATACCTGGATCCATTGGTCTTTCTTTACGAAGGTGGCTCCCCAAAAAGGTCTTCCGTCCGGCAAGGCCAAAATATTAAGAGGCCAACCACCACTACCGGTCATCATTTGCAATGCATCCATGTATATATGGTCTATGTCGGGTCTTTCTTCCCTGTCTACCTTTATATTGATGAAATTTTTATTCATGGTCATTGCCACATCCTCATCTTCAAAACATTCATGTTCCATAACATGGCACCAATGACATGCGGCATAACCAATACTGATCAAGATCAATTTATTTTCATTCTTGGCCTTGAGCAATGCTTTTTGGCTCCAGGCTACCCAATTTACTGGGTTATGCGCATGTTGCAATAAATATGGACTGCTTTCATGAATGAGATCGTTGGTATAAGGTGCTTGCATAATTACTATGTTTATGGTACAGTTCTGAACAAAAAAAAGCGCCAAAAGGCGCTTTTATATACAATCTGTTAATATTACTTTACTTCAAAAGTTATTTTAACATTTACCCGGTAGTTTTTGATTTTACCATCTTCTACCGTGGCGCTTTGCTCGTTAATATAAACGGATTTGATATTTTTTACTGATTTTGCTGCTTCTTCTACAGCTTTTTTTGCTGCATCTTCCCAGCCATTATCAGAATTTGCCAATATTTCAATTACTTTTAAAACTGCCATGTTATTCTATTTTTAGGTTCATTACAAGTTACAAAAAAAGCTTGTTACTAATTAATTCTATGCGCTGAATCTTTAACCGTTTAGCGCAACTACCTCATTGACCTTATCGCCCATCATATTCTTGAGCATGGTCTCTATACCATTTTTTAAAGTAAATGTAGATGAAGGACAACCGCTACATGCGCCCTGTAGAATAACATTTACCGTTTTGGTTTCCGTGTCATAGGACTTGAACATAATATTTCCACCGTCACTAGCTACAGCAGGCTTGACATATTCTTCTAGAATATCTACAATTTCCTGTGATGTTTCATCCAGGTCCATGGTTGGTTGGGTAGTTACCGTTTCTGAAACCTGGGTAGGATTGTTAGATTTTGCAGTGTCCGCCACAATCTCCTTGCCATCGGCTATAAAGTTTCTTATTAATTCTCTAAGTTCTATGGTAATATCATCCCATTCCGCAACTTCAAACTTGGAAACAGATACATAATTTTCGTCAATGAAGACTTGCTTGACAAATGGAAATTGGAACAAGGCCGTTGCCAATTTAGAATCTCTTGCCTCATCTATATTCTTAAATTCAAAAGCGGCACCTACGATTTTTTTGCTGGCCACAAACTTCATAGTGGAAGGATTTGGCGTTACCTCGGCATATACCGTAACAGGAATAGGCTTGTCCGTATCTTCCTCTATAACGATGGGTTCACCCGCGTTTAGGTATTCTACCAATTGCTGTGCAACCTCATCCTTGACATCTTCCCATTGAACAATGTCAAACCTTTCCAACCCAATAAAATCCCCGGAAATATATACCGTTTTTATAAAGGGCAGATAAAATAATTGCTGTGCCAGTGGTGAATTTTTGGCTTCGTCAATATTTTTATATTCGTAGTTTTTTCGGTGTACTAATAAATGATTAGTTTCGAATTTTAATATGTTAGGGTTATTTGTTTTGACAACCGTAATTGAATACTCTTTCATTGCTGATTTAATTTATGCAAAAATACGAAGGAAATCTTAGTTTAAGTACACATAATAATGTTATGGTTAACCCGTTATACACTTTATAATATTAGAACTAATTTTTAGTTTCAACGCCCCAAGATGAGATACAACTTAGTATTGTTTTTATTGTTGCTTTTAGTAGGTTCCCAATCCAAAGCTCAAGAAGGTATACCCGTATATTTTGATTATTTATCTGATAATTACTATTTGGTTTTTCCGTCCATGGCGGGAATTACACAAGGTGGTAAAATTAGGGCTACCGCAAGAAAACAATGGTTTGATGTAGAAGATGCCCCAAGTTTACAAACTATAAATGGCCATTTTAGACTGGGGGATTCACCAAGTGGAATAGGGGCTATTATTTTTAACGATGCCAATGGCTATCATTCACAAACGGGATTAAAATTGACCTATGCCCATCATTTAAGAATGGGCGGTAGTGATATGAGAGTATTGAACCAATTGTCATTTGGTTTAAGCGCTACCATTTTACAAAGTAGTTTAGATGAAACGGAATTTAGGTCTGCCCAGCCCGATCCAGCCGTAGCAGGAATTAAATTAAGTGCCTCTTATTCTAATGTGGATATTGGTATTTCATACAACTTTCAGGAATTTTATACGCATTTTGCAGTGACCAACGCCCTTACGGGTAGTAAGAGAAATGTGTATTATAGGGATAGGCAGGACAATCCCGATCAATTGGTTATTGATAATATTAGAAGGTATCTAATTTCAACTGGCTACGTGTTCGGTAAAAATGAATGGCAAGTAGAACCTTCCATACTTTTTCAATTGACCGAATTTACCAAGGAAAAAAATATTGATATTAATGCCAAGGTATATAGGGATGTAGATTTTGGCCGTATCTGGGGAGGACTATCCTACAGAAGAAGTTTTGATGGTGCACAATTTCAAGATAGCGGTTCTTTTGGAGAACAACGATTGCAATTGGTAACGCCTATTGTAGGAGCCAATATCAAGAATTTTATGGTGTCCTATAATTACTCCTATCAAATGGGTAGCATCCGTTTTGACAATGGTGGTTTTCACCAGATTACCTTAGGGTACGACTTTGGGCAAACCGAACGTAAATATGACTGTTATTGTCCCGCTGCAAATTAAAAGAGCCCATTAGTTGGTACATGGGCCCTTTGATATAATGTTTATTCCCAACTATAGTTTTTTGATGCAGCTTGTTTTTTAAGTGCCTGGATCATTACATTTTCCAATTCCCCCGTATTGTTCTCTGTCTGATGTTTAGCGATATAAGCTGTGCGTTTGGTATTGTAATCCAAAATTTGTTGTTGAATTTTTTCGCGTTCCTCTTTTTTGGCCATTACATACGCTTTAATTTCCGTCTTGCTTTTTTGTTGCAGTTCCTTTGGAAGGTCTTTTGTTTCTAAGTCCTCTATATTAAATGCATCATCATCATAGGCATCTACCAAATCCCAGTTTTTATTATTGTAAAGCCTGGAGCTTTTGCTCACGGCCCTTTTCACGGCTACGGCTTCTTCCATTTCATAGGCATTGTAGTCCTGTTCCTTTTGTGAGGACATTTTTTGTTGCCCTAAAGCACCATACGAGATATAGGTAGTGTTTAGCTTGGAATTTAGTTCTATAATTATTTCGTCATACGGAGTATCTATATGTACTACTTCCTTATTATGGTCAATGGCCATATATTCCCCGCCGGTCATTGTAGCTCCATTTTTCCAAAAGGTATGAATACCTTGTTCATAGTTTCCACAAAAAATGGTGTTTACGACAACATCTTTTTCCTTGGCATTGCCCAAAGCCGTTCTATAGTGATATCTTCCTTGGTCAAAAGGTTCGTTACCGGCAATAAAGATCAAGCGCAAATGGTCTGGATTATTTTTCCAAGGTAATTGTTGCAATGAAGTTTGTATGACTTTGCCGCAATATTCTTCTCCACCGTTGGTGGTCAATGAAAATAGTTTTTCGGAAATTTCATCGAGGTCACTGCTAAAATCCAATACTTGTTGCACGTAACCTTCACTTGAGGAAAGGTTGTCATTGCCATATTGGTAAAGCGCAATTTGTAAATTGGGTCTTGTGCCATTTCCGCATTTAGCCGAGCTGAACTCGTTTACAATATCCCATAATTGTGATTTAGCCTGGTTTATGAGTCCGTCCATACTATTGCTGGTATCCAACAATAATGCAATCTGTACCGTATTGTCCCTAGATGGCTCTGTAGCTTGTAGGCTATGGGACAATAAGGTAACTGTGTTGTCTTGTTTTTTTTCATTGCAGGCAAACGCCGTTGTTAGTGTTAAAAATAAAAATGCCGTAGTTGAAATTTTATTAAATTTTTTCATGATCGATGTATTATAAATTCTGGACCAAACTAAAGCGAAACTTTTTTTTAAAATAACCATAATGAGGCAACGTAACCTTTGGCTTAGTCAACGGTACGGTCTGGTTTTTTAACGGGTAAAAAGGAAGTGTTTACTAAGTGGAGCGTGCATTATGCTATTTTTTAGAACCATAAAAATCAGCTAAGTTTACAGCAATCATTGGACATGAAAAAAATTGTTGTTTTCATATTGTTAATTATTGTGGCATCAGGTACGGCATTCTGCCAAGCTCAACAAACGCCCAAAACTTTTATACTCAACGGTAAGGTCGAGGTAAAGGAAACCGGTAAGCCTATACCGGGAGTGTCTGTTTCCACAAATTTGGGCGATTACGTACTTACCAACGGTTTAGGGGAATTTAAGATCAAGGTGCGCATAGGGGATGAACTTGTGGTAGAGGCCGTAGATATGGAAACGGTGCGATATAGAATTAAGGGTAACGATGATGTGTTGATACAAGTAGAGGACTATACCTTGTCAAGGTCTGCCAATACCAAAAGTGTAACGCAAAGACATGAAACCTTATTGGATTCTGCAGAACGTTACAAGGATAAGGATATTGAGAAAAGTATCGATTTTGTTGCCCAATCCATTTCTATCCTTGGCAAACGGGGTCAAAAGAAAGAACTGGCTAGATCGTTATCTAAACTGGGCGAAATTTATCAGTACCATAAACAAATAGATTTGGCCATTGATAATTACGAAGATGCACTGGAGGCCAACAAAACGATCAAGACTTCGCTTTTATTGGCCAAGGTTTATAATATGTCCTCTAGATTCAATGAGTCCATAATATTGTTAGATCCTTTAATGGCACTAAAAACTATGGTGCCCTATCAACGGGTAACCTTATATGAATTAATGGGGGATGCCAAAAAAGGGAACGGTGAAGTACTGCAGGCCATTGAATTTTATAAGGAAGGTTTGCTTATTGCGGAAAAGAACCAGATTACCCCAAAGTTAATTGACTTAAACTCCAAGATAGCAGAGGCATATTCACGTGAAAACAAAATTATAGAGGCAGAAGCCTACTTTGACAATTCGCTGCAGTTGGCAGAAGCATCTGCGCCATTAAGGGCACTGCAGGAGAATGAAAAGGTGGCCGATTTTTATAACGAAAAAAGCAGGTTCAACGAGGAAATAAATATGCGGAAGAGAAGCTTGCAGGATATTAAAAAACTGAATACGCCCAAATTGGGTATTTCAAAATTGGACCAAGCGGATACCATTACTTCACAGCGTATTAATTACAAGATTGCCAATGCATACATAGCACAGGATAGGTATAACGAAGCCATTCCGTTCCTGAAAAAAAGTATTATTGAGGCAGATACGGAAGATGATCTCGTAGTCCAGAAAGATGCGACTAGAAAACTTTCTGAAGTTTATAAGGAAAAAGGGGACTACACCAAGGCCTTGGATACCTACCAGTCCTATGTGGCATTGGTAGATACGCTTTATATCAGAAAGGAACAGGAAATATCCAGGGCCAACCGTATTAACAGGGATATTGCCAATGCCCAAAGTAGGTTGGTAGGACTTGAAAACGAAAGGGAGCTTTCCCAGAGCAAGTATGACCTGGCGCTTACCGAACAGCAATTGGTGGAAGAAAGTTATAAAAGACAGCAATGGGTCATTTATTCCTTAATTTTTGGCTTGTTGTTGACCGTGCTGGCAGCGTTCTTTTTTTATAGAAGCAATCAGCAACAAAAATTAACGAACAACTTATTGGCCTTAAAATCACTAAGGTCTCAAATGAACCCACATTTTATTTTCAATGCACTCAACTCAGTCAATAATTTTATTTCCAAAAGCGATGAGCGCAGTGCCAATAGATACTTAAGTGAGTTTTCTACACTCATGCGTTCCGTCCTTGAAAACTCTGAAGAGGACTTTATACCCTTGGCCAAGGAATTGGAACAGTTAGAATTGTATATAAAGCTTGAACATTCACGGTTTAAGGATAAATTTGATTATGAGATTGTGGTGGACGATGAGGTCCCTGTAAATAACTATCAAATACCGCCTATGTTATTGCAGCCCTATATTGAGAATGCCATTTGGCACGGTTTAAGGTACAGGGAAACCAAAGGGCTACTTTATGTATCGGTCAAGGTAGAAAGCAATAATTCTGTGGCCATTTGCATTACCGATAATGGAATAGGCCGTAAAAAATCGGCATCCATCAAAACACAAAATCAAAAGAAACAAAAATCCAAGGGCATGGGGATTATACAGAAACGTGTTGCCATTTTGAACGATATGTACTCGGACAAGGTGTCTATCAATATTTCTGATTTAGAGACCGATGGATCGGGAACCAAGGTGTTGTTCATATTAAAAAAAGAATAATGGAATTAAGAGCGATCATAGTAGAGGACGAAGCCAATAGTAGGGAAATTATAAGAAACTATATTTCCAAATATTGCACAAATGTTGTGTTGGTCGGCGAAGCGGCCTCCATTAAAGAGGCTATGGTGCTCATTGAGAACCATACGCTGGATTTGGTGTTTTTAGATGTGGAAATGCCGTTTGGCAATGCGTTTGATCTCTTGGACCAATTGCCCGATAGAACATTTGAAACCGTATTTGTCACCGCCTATGATCAATATGCCAAAGATGCCTTGAACCATCATGCGGCGTATTACTTGACCAAACCTATAAATATTGATGAGTTGATCAATGCTGTTGATTATGTGGCAACGGTACGTGCCAAGGAACTTGCCTTGGAAGGAGAGGTCCTTAGTTCCAAATCTAAAGGCGTTACCGGTAAGTTAACGCTGCCCCAGCAAGATGGTTTTCAGGTCTTGAATATTCCGGAAATACTATATTGTAAGGCAGACGACAATTATACCGAGATTTATTTGGTGAACACCAAGATATTGGTAAGCAAAACATTAAAATATTTTGAAGATGCATTGGCGGATTTTCCTTTTGCCAGGGTACATAAATCTTACTTGGTCAATGTAAATGAAGTGGTAAAATATAGAAAAGGAAAAGGCGGTAGTGTGGTTATGTCCAATGGCAAGGAATTGTTGGTCTCGGCATCCAAAAAGAAGGATTTTCTAGCGTTTTTTAATTAAATAGATTCAATTTACATGATCAAGGAAGTAAGAGGGAAAAGTCTATCAATAGGAGCGGATTGTTTTATAGCGGAAAATGCTACCATTGTAGGTGAAGTTAGTATGGGCAACCAATGCAGCGTATGGTTCAATGCCGTTTTAAGGGGCGATGTCCATTTTATTAAAATGGGTAACAAGGTCAATGTTCAGGATGGTGCGGTAATACATTGTACCTATCAAAAATCACCTACTACCATAGGTAACAACGTATCTATTGGCCATAATGCCATAGTGCACGGTTGTACGATCCATGATAATGTATTGGTGGGTATGGGTAGCATTATTATGGACGATTGTGTCGTGGAAAGTAATAGTATAATTGCTGCAGGCGCCGTTTTGACCAAAGGTACCCACGTGCCTTCCGGAACCATTTTTGCGGGTATGCCGGCAAAAAAGATTAAGGATATCAGTCCAGAATTGAGCCAGGGTGAAATCAATAGAATTGCAGAGGCTTATATCATGTATTCCGGATGGTTTAAGGAATAGGGTTATAAGCTCGTTCAATTACGATATTGGGGTCTGTCTAAAATCCGTATTTTTGCCGCACCTAAACTAAAAGTTATGAACGCATATGTTTTTCCTGGGCAAGGTGCCCAATTTGTTGGAATGGGATTGGATCTCTATGAAAAATACCCAATTGCCAAAGAACTCTTTTTACAGGCAAATGAAATATTGGGCTTTGATATTACAGATGTAATGTTCAATGGTACGGCAGAAGGTTTAAAGGAAACCAAGGTTACCCAACCTGCCATATTTCTACATTCGGTAATATTGAGCAAGGTTATGGGAAATGCGTTTAAACCAGATATGGTCGCAGGCCATTCATTGGGTGAATTTTCGGCATTGGTGGCCAATAATACGTTAAGTTTTGAAGACGGATTAAAACTGGTATCGCAACGTGCTTTGGCCATGCAAAAGGCTTGTGAGCTTAAACCTTCTACTATGGCGGCCGTTTTGGGTCTTGATGATAATGTCGTTGAAAAAATTTGTGAGGAAACCACGGGGGTAGTGGTAGCCGCAAATTATAACTGCCCGGGACAATTGGTTATTTCAGGAGAGGTAGCTGCCGTTGAACTGGCTTGCGAAAAATTAAAGGAAGCAGGTGCAAGACGCGCCTTGATGTTACCTGTTGGCGGAGCTTTTCACTCGCCCTTAATGGAGCCGGCACGGGAAGAATTGGCAGCAGCCATTGAAAATACTCAGTTTGCAGTGCCTAGTTGTCCTATTTATCAAAATGTACCTACTACAGCGGTAAATGATGCCAGGGAAATCAAGAAAAATTTAATGTTGCAGCTTACGGCCCCGGTAAAATGGACGCAAAGTGTACAGCAAATGGTCAAGGATGGCGCTAGCTTGTTTACGGAAATAGGTCCGGGCAAGGTGTTACAGGGGCTGATCAGAAAAATTGAGCCCAGTGCACAAACGCAGTCCCCATCCCTGGATATGGAAGCTTAAAAGCGGCTATAATACCGTTCAACCCAAAAATCCTTTTTTCAACTGTTTGTGAGGGCTTTACCTTGATTTTTTTGTAATATTGAGGCCCTTATTTTTTGGCGAAGATCTAGAACAATCTTCGTGAATCTATGGGATATTAATAAACGCTATGAAAATGAATAAGCTTAATTGGCATAGGTATAAAAGTATAATCACTAAACTTTTTTGTTTTGGAATGTTGTTGGGGTCATCTTTGATGTATGGTCAAATAACTACTGTTAGTGTTGATAGAAACGGAAGTGAAACTTTAGGGCCAAACAGTTCCGGTCGTTTTCTAGTAGAAGTGTTTAGCTTTTTTCAACCAAGTATAGAACGTACTATTAAATACGAAGTAGATTTGTCCTCTACCACGGCTACACAGGGTGGAGTGGATATCAATGATCTTTCAGGGGAATTGGTACTACCAGCAGGAGTATTTGAAGGTTATATTATTGTTGATGGTATTAATGATGATGTTTTAGTTGAAGGAGAGGAAACGGTAAGGATAGTTTTGCTACCAGGTGACGATTATGATATAAACTCTAGTTCGGCGAGTAATTCCGCTACCATGATTATAGAGGATAATGACTTTGCCACGGTCACTGTTAGTGATACAAGTGCTGAGGAAGGTACTAATTTAGTGTTTAATCTCGTGGCCGATACCAGGGTCGAAGTTGATTATACAGTAACTGTTAATTTTTCTGGTGGAACCGCTACTCCCGGTTCAGGAACGCTTCAAGACCCTGAAGATTACAGTGCCGGTGAACGAACGGTTACATTTGCCGTAGGTCAAGTTTCAAAACAATTGGCAGTAACCACTTTAAACGATAGCAATATTGAAGCTGATGAAACTTTTGAAATTACATTGACAAGTGTTGACAATAGTAATATCATCCTAGGACCAAACGCAGAAGGTACTATTTTAAACGATGATTTTATAGAGGTGTCAGTTGATCCTGTACGGCCTACTGTAAATGAAGATCAAGGTCAAAATGGTCGGTTTAGGATAAATCTTAGTGAAGAAAACAATACGGGAGATGACCTTACGGTAAGTTACACTATTTCAGGTAATGCAACCCCAGATGATGATTACGTGGCCCTAAGTGGTACCCTTATAATTGAGGATGGAAGTTCTTTTAGGGTTATAGATGTTGAAGCTATTGACGACGTATTGGTAGAAGGGAACGAAACCGTAATATTGACCATTACGGGTATCGATGCAGGCCCAAGTACTACGGCTTTTGAAATTGGTGCGGTCGATTCTGGTATTGTAACTATCATAGATGATGATATTCCTGGGGTTACCGTTAGCCCGATCAGTGGAGATACCAGTGAAGATTTGGACACGGCAAGTTTTACCGTAACCTTGAATACCCAGCCTAGCGCACCTGTAAGCATAGCGTTATCCAGTTCGGATGCTACGGAAGGTACGGTTCCGGCTTCTGTCATTGTTCCTGTAGCTAGTTGGGATACAGGGGTTCCTGTAACGGTGACCGGAGTAGATGATAATGTGGCAGATGGTGATATTACCTATACTATCAACACGGGGAATGTTACATCTACGGATTCCAACTATAATGGTCTAACAGGTGCAGATGTAGCCAATGTTACGGTTGTAAACAATGATAATGATACTATTGGGATTAATATAGGTGCCATTAGTGGTAACACCTCTGAGGATGGTGCAACGGCTACATTTTTGGTCACCTTGGATTCCCAACCTACGGCTCCGGTTACTATTGCTTTGAGCAGTAGTGATGAAACAGAAGGTACGGTTCAGGCCAATGTTGTAATGAACGCTACCAATTGGCAAACCGGGGCAACGGTTACCATTACCGGTGTTGACGATTCTGCCGTAGATGGTGATGTGGAATATACCATTGTTACGGGAAATGTAACATCAACGGATGTTAGTTATAATGGGTTGGATGGTGATGACGTTGACGATGTTACGGTAATCAACGATGATGATGATACCTTTGAGGCCAGTGTACAGTCCACAACGGCTTCTGCCAATGAAAATCCGGTTTCCAATGGTGTTTTTACTATAGACCTGGGTGCGGTTAACCAAACAGGTAGCCCCATTACGGTTAATTATACCATGACCGGTACCGCTACACAAGGTTTAGATTATAGTAATTTAAGTGGTTCGGTATCCATCGCCAATAATCAACGTACGGCAACGGTAACCATTACACCTATCAATGATAGTGCTATTGAAAATAACGAGACGGTAATTCTAACATTGGCAGCAGGTACAGGATATACTATTGCAGCCCAGAATAGTGCTACTGTCATTATTATCAGTGATGATGCCAACATAGCTCGCATCACGGCTTCCGATGCTACGGCCGCGGAAAGTAACGGTGCTCTGGCCACGGGAGAATTTACCATCAACCTTAACTCGCCCAACAATACAGGAAGTGCCATAACGGTAAATTATACCATAAGCGGTACTGCTACAAATGGTGTGGATTATTCCGAAATAAATACGAATGCGGTGGTGATTCCTAATGGACAGCAGTCCGCCGTACTTACCATTACCCCGATCAATGATCAGTTGCAGGAAGGCTCTGAAAATGTGGTCATTACCCTTGCCACTGGCACAGGTTATGTGTTGGGGGCAGCCGCAACTCGTTCCGCTACCGTAGTCATAGAGGATAACGACCAAGCTTCTTTGTCCATATCCAATGCAACGGTAAATGAAGATGTTGCTTCTGGTGAATTATTGTTCAATGTAGTACTTAATCTTGCCGTTGTGGGCGGAACTACGGTTACCTATTCTTTTGAGGATGATGCGGCTATTGGAGGGGGTACCGATTATGACGGTGTCAATGGAAGCTTGACATTTACCGGTACGGCAAACGAAACGTTGCAAATTGTAGTCCCGATCATCAATGACGAACTTTTGGAAGAAACGGAAACGTTTACCGTGCAATTAGGAGTACCAACCAATAATGTGCAAAGAACCAATGGTGGCACGGCCATAGGTACGATCAATGATGATGATAATTGTGTGGCCGCACCAATTTTGGACCCTTCGGTATCTATGATCTATTGTGTGGAAGATGGAAGTGACGATGGCTTTATTGCCAATTTATATGATTATACACAATCTGAGGCTCCTGCAGGTACCGTATTAACATGGAGTAGGGTATCGGACCCCTTGAATACAGATTCCCATTTATCGCCAACAGAGGCGCAAAACATAGATACACAAGCATCATACTATGGTTTCTTTTATGATGCGACAAATAATTGTGCAAGTGGTACCATAGAGGTACAGATTGTAGAAAATACCATTCCACAATTTGTTAATGTTGCAGGTAACGAGCGTTGTGGTCCCGGTACGCTTTTATTAAGTGCGGAACCTAGTGAGGGAGCATCCGTAAATTGGTATGATGCCATTGATGCCGATACTCCTATTGCATTTGGTCAAACGTTTACCACACCAAGGTTAAGCGCTACAAGGTCATATTATGTAGAGGCAACCGAAAATGGTTGTACCACGGCTCGGCAAGAAGTAGTTGCTCGTGTAGGGGTACAGGCTACTACGGGAACGGCACAAAATGCTTCTATCTGTAGTTTGGCCACAAACGGTCTTACATCGTTAGATCTGGATAGTACATTAACGGATGCAGATGCCGGTGTATGGGTTTTCCTTTCGGGACCTGAGGATAATGTAGTGATCAACTCTACCAATGTGGTCAATTTTGAAGGATTGACTTCCGGAGACTATATCTTTAGATTTACGACAACAAATTCAACGGCACCATGTACAAATCCTTCCGTAGATGTGACCATCAACGTTAGTGATTGTGAGAGTGATAATGATAATGACGGACTTTTAGGCGGTGAAGAGGTTGGTCTGGGTACGGATTCCAATAATCCGGATACGGATGGGGACGGTATCAATGATGGTGAAGAAGTAGGGCCGGATATCAATAATCCCTTAGATGAAGATAATGATGGTATAATCGATGCATTGGATTCCAATATTTTGGATACCGACAATGACGGGGTCAACGATCAACAGGATCCGGCAAACAATAACCCATGTATTCCAAATAGATTTAATGGCAGTTGTGATACGGACGGTGATGGTATTTCCGATTTGGACGAACAGACCAACGGTTCTGATCCGGACGATCCTTGTGATCCGGTCGAATCACCCGACTGCGATGACCCCATTGATTTAGAAGTATTGAAGACGGTTGACAATCCAGATGCCTTGGTAGGTGATACCATAACCTTTACAATTTTGGTGACCAATTTATCCAATAGGACCGCCAGGGCCATAGTTGTAGGTGATCTATTAGAACTTGGTTTTGATTTTGTTTCCTCCACTTCTGCCGATTATGATGAAATATCGGGGAATTGGAATATTGCTGAGTTAGAGGCAGGCCTCTCTGTTGAGCTGTCCATTACCGTTGTTGTTGCGGAGCAGGGACCTTATACAAATACGGCTACCTTGTTGGAATCCATACCAACGGACAATAATCCGGCCAATGATGAGGCAACCGTAATCTTGAATACGGAGGCTCCTGAAGGTGTGGATTTAAAAATTGAGAAAGAAGCGCGCCCGGATAAGGCACTGGTAGGCGATGTGGTAGAGTTTATTATCAGGGTAACCAATATTTCCGAATCGGATGTGGTTACCAATATTGTGGTCAACGATTTGATTTTGGCTGAAAACGGATTTGAATTCGTATCGGCGGAATCTGATTTTAATGGTGTCTATGATGAAACAACAGGTAATTGGAGTATTCCGTCATTGAACAGGGAAGAAACCGCACGCTTGATTATTAGCGCCAGAGTTCCTCAAATAGGTGTTTTCACCAATACGGCCAATATTGTCTCATCGTTTCCAAGAGATGGCAATACGTTGAACAATGAAGCTACGGTTGAGGTAGAGGTCATCAATAAGACGGAAGCAGAGCCTGGCTTCCTATTTAACCAGTTCTCGCCCAATGGTAATAATCAAAATGAGATATTACGTATAAATCGTACGTTGACAGACCCGGAAACAGGTGTGCAAACAGAAGTAAATCTGCAGTACAAAATCAAGATTTATGACCGCTATGGAAACTTGGTATTTGAAACTGAAAAAATAAATGATGTGGATGTTTGGGACGGTACCTATAAGGGTAAGGAAGTGCCAAAAGGAACCTATTTTTATATTATGAATTATAGCATTAACAATGAACCCGCAGTTATTGACAAGGGTTGGATACAGCTTATCAGATAAAATAAATTATGGATTATAACTTAAATACACAGGGTTATACAATTGCACTGGTACTATTTTGTCTTTTAGGCTTTAATGCATATTCACAAAAAGAACCGCAGTATACGCAGTATATGTATAATATTGGCAGTTTTAACCCGGCTTACGTGGGTACTGTTGAATCTCCGGAATTATCGGCACTATATAGGGCACAATGGATAGATATACCCGGTGCGCCCAGAACGTTTCGTTTTGGGGCCAATTTGCCTTTTCAGAATGAGAAGGTAGGATTGGGGTTGAACGTAGTAAGTGACCAATTGGGACCAATGTCCCAGACCTATGCGGATATTTCATACTCATACCAGATTATGGTCAGTGATGAAACCAAGCTTTCTTTTGGTATAGACGCGGGTGGAAGTTTCTTAAATGTAGATTTTTCCAAAGGTACTTTTGAAAATCCTGGAGAGAATTTAAACGAGGAAATGCTCAACAAATTCTACCCCACAGTAGGTGCGGGTGCATTTTTATATTCAGATGATTGGTACTTGGGCGCATCTGTGCCCAACTTTTTAACGGAAGGTGTGTATAATGATGATGTTGCCGCAATTGTTGAGGATAAGATTCAGTTTAATTTTATAGGAGGATATGTGTTCAATATTTCGGATAACCTAAAATTTAAACCAGCCTTTTTGGTAAACTCTATTCAAGGATCTCCGGTAAACGTAAATTTATCCACTAATTTTTTAATTTCCGATGTAGTTACGGCGGGTGCTTCTTACCGCCTGGATAACGCCTTTAGTGGCCTTGCAGGGTTTCAGGTTTCCAATTCATTGTTCGTAGGATATTCATATGATTATAATACCAATTTATTAGGGGAATTCAATAATGGCTCTCATGAGGTAATCCTGAAATTTTACATTGGTAGAAGCGGTCCTACCAAAAATAGTGGTGACAAGGATAAAAATGCAAAGGGCAAACCTAAACAAATTGATTCACCTCGATTCTTTTAAAGCGAACGAAAATGAACTATAAACTATATCTTACTATTTTATTTTTCCTTCCATTTTCGCTATTGGGACAGCAAAAAAAATCCAAAGCGGATGATTTGTTCTATGCCTATCAATATGAAAAAGCAATTGCGGAATATAAGAGTGAAATGGCCAAAAGGTCGCTAAGCAATCTGCAATTGTTGAACTTGGCAGATGCATATTTTCAAACTGGTAAGTTTGACGATGCTTCAAAACTATACCTGGATGTCAATAAGAATGACACCATAATGACTGTCAATCAATTTAATAAATTATTGCAGAGCCTAAGTAAAAATTCTGAACGGGAACGGGTTAAAACTTTTTTAAGGTCAAAAGCGGATAAGTTATCTCCGGAACTTCTTGAAAATGCAGAATTTAATTACAGCCTTTTGGAAATTGCCACTGACAATAGCAATACGGTAATTGAAGGCATAGGTGCCAATAGTGCCCAAGGAGATTTTTCACCAACATTCTATAAAGATGGGTTGTTGTTCTCCAGTAGTAGGCTTCAAAAATCAAAGAGTGTTTATGAACCCTCTGGAGAATCCTATTTAGATATCTATTATGGCAAGTTAGGTGCTGATGGGGAATTAGTGGATGTTAGGGTTTTCGATAAAATCCCAGATTCAAAATTTCATAAATCAACCCCATATTATTCGGAAAAATATGCATCGTTCTATTACATTCTTTCCAATACTGAAAACGATGAGCTTGCTTATGATGATAACGGAAAAAATGCATTGGCCATAGGTATTTTAACGGATAGTGGTAAATCCAGTTTTTTATTGAAAGACCTTAGTACATCTTTTTATTATCCGTTTATGGACGATACAACTGGTCGTCTTTATTTTGCTGCCAATTTTGATGATAGTTACGGTGGTACGGATTTGTATTATGTGTACACTAACAATGGTCAAATTTTTTCTGCGCCTAAAAATCTTGGCCCCCGTATCAATTCTCCGGGTAACGAGATATCGCCCTATATCCATAACGGAAGCCTTTATTTTTCATCGGATATTTTTTATGGCTATGGTGGTATGGATATCTATAAATCCAATATGTTGGAAGGTGATGCATTTACGATACCGGTCAACCTAGGAAACGGAATAAATACGGTAGCGGATGATTTTGGTTTTATCATTAAAGAAGGTGCCGATAATAATTCATTGACTGGTTATTTTTCATCAAATAGGAATGGGGGGAAAGGTGGTGATGATCTTTATAGATTTAGTTTAAAAAATACCCCTGGGCTTAAAACATTCACTCTTAAAGGTAAGGTAGTGAACCTTACCAACAAGGTAGGATTGGACAAGGTGAGTATAAAATTGTTAGACCGTGAGGGTGAAGTTCTAAAGGAAACGTTTTCAACGGTAGATGGGGATTATAGAATTGAGGTGCCATGGTCAAGTCAGATTACGGTACAGACTTCCAAGGATGGCTATTCTCAATTGTCTACGACCTACTCGGAAGATGGTATGGAAGATCTTCAAAACAAATCTTTTAATATGGGACTAGTAAAACTAGAGGATTTACTGACCAATAAAGAGGATAAAACCATATTAAAATTGGATAAATTCTATTTTGATAAAGGTAAATCTATCATGAACGCTCAAGTAGAAACCGAGCTTAACAAAGTGGTGGATGCCGTTATGCATTTTCCAAGTTTAAGAATGGTAATTGAAAACCACACGGACAGTAGGGGAAGTAGCGCTTACAATAAAAAACTCTCTACGGATAGGGCTAATACCATTAAAAATTATTTGCTTCAAAAAGGTGTAAGTCCAAATAATATTGTAGATGTAGTTGGTTTTGGAGAGGAAAAAATAAAGAACAACTGTACCAATGGAGCCTATTGTCTAGATTTTCTTCACAAGCAAAATGAACGTACTTTAATCGTTGTGGTAGATAAATAAGGGTATGTTGTCCTAAAAGATTACAATGTAAAAGTAGTACAAGGAGAAACACGACAAAAAGACGATGCCCATATAGGTCAAAAGCCTTAGATTTTTGTTCGGTCTTAAGTTTGGGGCTACCTCACTACTGGTAACGTTCTTTAAATTCATATAGCCTATGATAGGGGCGACTACAAATGAAACAAAAGTAGCCAAGGCTACAAGGTTCCCCATGTTGGCACTAAAGGCAGTAATGACCACAAAATTGATTACTGCCAATAAGATGACACCAATAGAGAAATATAACTTGTTATTCTTCTTCTTGACCGTACTTTTTTCTTTTAATAAGGTAATAATGTCCAAACTTACCCTAGTAATGGCATCGTGTGCCGTCATGCATGTACTGAACATGGTCGCAAATGCAGATATTGCAATGAATATATAGGCCCATGAACCTATATGTTCAGTAAATAAAAGTACTATTTGATCAGCAAAACTAACAGCATTGTCACTCAATTGCGTATTAGTGCCATATAAGGTAAACCAACCTATAATCATAAAGAATAGGGCTAGGATAGCCGTAATTCCATAACCAACATTAAATTCCTGTAATGATTCCTTTAAACTTGGCTTTGGTTGATTCTTCCATTTTTCAATACTCCAAAGACTTACCCAACTAGAAGCTTCTACCGTGGTAGGCATCCAACCCATTAATCCTATTAAAAACAAAACACCTACCTCATTGAATATAGGAGTAGGCTTAAAATTGGGTACATGGGGCACAGGCCCCTGCAACAGCACTAATATTGTGGTAATGACCAGGGCTACGAATAGAATACTGACCACAAATTTTAAACTAATTTCCAAAAATTTATATTTACCGAAAATGAGCAACGCACTGATAATAATAAAAAGCCAAAGTGCTACTGTAGCTACAGAGCTTTGACCTATATCAAAGAGATTAATGAACAATCCTGCGGTAACCGTATACAGTGCTGCTAAGATTGTAAAAGTGGTCAGCAATGTTATCCCTGCATAAAACCATAAATACCCCTTACCCCTGTTTAAATACCCCTCAATCAATGTTTTATTGGTAACACTGGTATAACGCACACCAAATTCAAAAAAAGGATATTTTAGAATATTGGCCAGGATAATAGGAATGGCCATCAACCAACCATATTGCGCACCTGCCTTTGTGGATAATACCAGATGTGAGGTGCCAATGGCCATACTGGCAAATAATAACCCTGGACCTAGATTTCTAAGCAGTTTTCCTGTTCTGGACACGAGATGTAGTTTTGGTTGGTGTCCATAAATGTAAACTTTTTAATTGAAGCTGTAAAGATCTATTTTATTTCTATGGGCTCGCCATAAAATTTGGGCTGTGTATTTAAAAGTGCGTCTATGAACACCTTTACCCTAGCTAAATATTCCCTAACCTGAACTTTGATTCCTTGTGATGTAGAAAGGTCTTTTGCATTAAAACCAATTGCATCCAAACCTTTTTGTTGGGCAATATATATGGCGCGTTCGTTATGAAATTGTTGGGATATTACCGTTACCTTTTCCAATCCGAAAATAAATTTTGCGCGAACCATGGAATCCAATGTTCTGAATCCGGCATAATCCAGAAAAATTACTTTTTCGGGTATGCCTGCTTTGATCAAGTCTTTTTTAATAGTGTCCGGTTCATTATAATAAATAGTTCCATTATCCCCGCTAACCAGTACAAATTTAATTTTATTGGCTTGGTATAGGGCAACCGTGGCATTTATTCTGTGTGTGTAATAGGGATTTGGAGAACCATCCGTTAATCTGCTGGATGTACCAAGAATTAAACCAACCCTATTGGTAGGAATTTGTTGGACATCAAAGAATGTTTTGTCTTCGGTAGTGCTGGTAATAATGGCATTGCAACAAATTATCACGAGTAATAACGCAATTAACAATGCTCCGGAAATCTTTAAAATTGTTTTTAGCATCTACTCCTATTCTTGATTAAAGATAATATTACCTATTAACTTTTGGAGCTCAATCTTTAATATAAAATGATACTAAATAAAAAACCCTTGAAAATCAAAAGATTAACAAGGGTTTTTGTACTCGAGGCGGGACTTGAACCCGCACGCCCCAAAGAGCACAGGATTTTAAGTCCGGCGTGTCTACCAATTCCACCACTCGAGCCAATCTGGTAGTAATTAAAAAATGCCGTGAAACGGCATCTTTTGAGCGAAAAACGGGATTCGAACCCGCGACCTCCACCTTGGCAAGGTGATGCTCTACCCCTGAGCTACTTTCGCAATTTTAATGAACGTACATCTCCTAAAAGATGCGGGTGCAAATTTAATACAATTCTGCAAAAACCAAAGTAATTTTAAGCAAAAGAAATAAAAAATATTACGAAGTGGCTTTCTTGTTCTTTGTGAGCAATCGTTTAATCTCGTTCAATTTCATTAATGCCTCTACAGGTGTGAGCGTATCTATGTCTAAATGAGTGATTTCCTCTTTGATTTCTTCCAACAAGGGGTCATCAAGGTTAAAAAAGCTGAGCTGCATTTCATCAGAAGTATTTTTTAATTGCTCGCCCATTTCGCCATTTGCATGTGAACTTTCCAACTTCTTTAAAATTTTATTGGCCTTTTGAATAACTTGTTGTGGCATTCCGGCCATTTTTGCTACATGTATACCAAAACTGTGTTCACTGCCTCCCGGTACCAATTTTCTAAGGAACAATACAGTATCCTTTAATTCTTTAATGGCTACATTAAAGTTTTTAATACGAGGAAAAGTGTTGGTCATTTCATTGAGTTCGTGATAATGTGTAGCAAACATGGTCTTTGCCCTTGCAGGATGTTCATGAAGGTATTCAGAAATGGCCCAGGCTATGGAAATACCGTCATATGTACTTGTTCCCCTACCTATTTCATCCAGTAGGACCAAGCTTCGTTCGGAGAGGTTGTTCAGGATAGATGCCGTTTCGTTCATTTCTACCATAAAAGTAGATTCTCCCATAGAAATATTGTCACTTGCCCCAACACGTGTGAATATTTTATCTACCACACCAATTTGCGCATTTTCCGCAGGTACAAAGCTCCCCATCTGTGCCAAAAGTACAATGAGCGCCGTTTGTCTTAATAAAGCGGATTTACCACTCATATTAGGGCCTGTTATCATAATAAATTGCTGGTTGGAACGGTCTAAAAACAAATCGTTTGCTATGTATTGTTCGCCTAAAGGAAGTTGTTTTTCAATTACCGGATGGCGGCCATTGGTAATTTTTAAATCCATTGAATCGTTAAGTTCAGGACAATTATAGGCATTTTCCTTTGCTAACTGGGCAAAGCCGCAAAGGCAATCTAAATGTGCTATGAGTTGGGCATTGTTTTGTACGGGTGTAATGTATTCTTGCATCCAGACCACCAATTGGGAAAACAGCTGTTGTTCCAAGCTTAATATGCGGTCTTCCGCACCTAAGATTTTTGCTTCATATTCCTTTAATTCCTCTGTAATATAACGTTCTGCATTGACTAAGGTCTGCTTACGGGTCCAAGTCTCCGGTACTTTGTCCTTGTGTGTATTTCTTACTTCAATGTAATATCCAAAAACATTATTAGACGCGATTTTTAAAGATGTAATACCTGTGGCGGCAGTTTCCCGTTCAAGCATACTTTTTAAATAATTTTTGCCTGAGGTAGCCAAATTCCTGAGTTCATCCAATTCTTCGGAAAACCCAGGTGCTATGGTGCTGCCTTTTAATAGATTGGCCGGAGCATCTTCGCTGAGCATTTCCTTAATCTTTGCCCTTAATAGATCACAGGATTGAATTTTATCTCCGGTAAGAGCCAATGCTTCGTTTTTGGATGCCGTGGCCAACTGTTTTATGGGTATTAATGCCTCAAGGGAATTTTTTAATTGTACCACCTCCTTTGGACATACCTTTCCCGTAGCAACTTTTGATATGAGACGCTCAAGGTCTCCCATCTGTTTTATGTGGTGTTGAAACCTTTCTAAAGTGGTTTCTTCGTTATGCAAATAAGAAACAATTTGCTGTCTTCTTTTAATTTTGTCCAGATTTTTTAAGGGTAGGGCCAACCATCTTTTGATCATACGCCCACCCATTGGGGAAATTGTTTTGTCTATTACATCCAAAAGCGTAACAGCATTGATGTTGGAGGAATGGTACAATTCTAGATTTTTGATCGTAAACCTGTCCATCCAAATATAATCGTCCTCTGCTATACGTTGTAATTTGGATATGTGCTGTAATTGACGGTGTTGCGTTTCTCCCAAATAGTGCAGAATGACCCCGGCGGCAATAGTACCACATACCAAATGGTCTACACCAAAACCTTTTAACGTCTTGGTCTTAAAATGGGCAGTCAGATTTTCAAGGGCATAATCTTCTTGAAAAACCCAATCTTCCAAATAGAACAAATGGTGATTCTTGCCAAAGACTTCTGTAAATTCCTTTTTATGGGCCTTGGAAATCAGGATTTCGTTCGGTGAAAAATTTTGGAGTAGTTTATCTATTTGTTCTTCACCGCCTTCTGCCGTTAAAAATTCACCTGTAGAGATATCTAAAAAAGAAATACCAATTTTTTTTCTTCCAAAGTGTACGGCACAAAGAAAATTATTTGTTTTAGCGTGTAGAATATCATCATTCATGGCCACCCCCGGTGTTACCAATTCCGTTACACCTCTTTTTACAATGGTTTTGGTCTGCTTTGGGTCTTCCAGCTGGTCACAAATTGCTACGCGTTGGCCAGCTTTAACCAATTTGGGTAAATAGGTGTTAAGGGAGTGGTGCGGAAACCCGGCTAGCTCTGTACGTTCACTGCCATTGTTTCTATTGGTAAGGATAATGCCCAGTATTTGTGAGGCCTTTACGGCATCCTCGCCAAAAGTCTCATAAAAATCACCTACCCGAAATAGTAAAAGCGCATCAGGATATTTAGTCTTGATGGTGTTATACTGCTTCATTAAAGGGGTTACCTTTTTTGTCTGTTTTTTATCTGCCACGTTATCTTTATCTCTTAATTTTGCACCTTCACGAAAGTATGATTTTATCAATGGATTTTAAATGATTGTTGATATTTGAGGATAAGTTTATCCCAACAGATTACTTAATTTGTACAAGGAAAATGCGAAAACTTAGAAATGACGAGTTGGAAAGAAAAAATGTGGAAGATTTTAAGCTTGCCGGCAAAACACCTATGATCATTGTCCTGGATAATATTAGGAGCCTTAACAATATAGGCTCCGTATTTAGGACAGCAGATGCCTTTCTTATTGAAAAGATTTATTTATGCGGAATTACCGCTCAACCTCCCCATAAGGATATTCACAAAACGGCCTTGGGGGCTACAGATAGTGTTGCATGGGAGTATGTTGAGGATACAAAGGAATTGGTCAGAAAATTAAAAATGGAGAACTGTCATGTAATTGCCGTTGAACAAGCTGAAAACAGCACCTTATTACAAACTTTTCTCCCTTCTACTGATAAAAAACAAGTGTTGATTTTTGGTAATGAGGTAAAAGGAGTGGCTCAGGAAGTGGTATCCTTAAGTGATGAGGTATTGGAAATTCCTCAGTTTGGCACCAAACATTCCTTAAACGTGGCTGTAAGTGTAGGTGTTGTCGTGTGGGACTGTTGGAGTAAATTAAATGCATAAAAAAACCTGGTCAATGACCAGGTTTTTTGAGTATAGTTTGAGTTAGTTAGTTGCTCTTATGCTCATGCAATAAAGCAAATCCTTTTCATTTACGCAAGAAATTGACCAATAAATATCTTAACGTACCGTAGAAAGGGCAAAGTTTTCTATTTGCATCAAGATGTTTTCGTAATCTTCTTTTCTGCTTACAAAATCCAATTCGCTAACATCTATAACTAGTTGATTTTCTTTGGGATAGGTCTTTAAAAAATCAAAATACCCCCTATTGATGCGCTCCAGATAGGACATCTCAATATTTTGCTCATAATCCCTACCCCTCTGTTTGATCTGTTCCATTAAACGTGCGGTGGTCTGGTAGAGATAAACGTAAATCCTGGGTTTTTTTACCTCTTTGTACATAAAGTTGAATACTTTTCTATAAAGTTCAAATTCGTTTTGCTGTAGGGTCACTTTTGCAAAAATTAAGGATTTGTATATGTCATAGTCACTGACCATAAAGCTTTTAAAAAGGTCTAACTGGTTGGTGTCTTCCGTAAATTGTTGGTAGCGATCGGCCAAAAAAGACATTTCCAGCGGAAAGGCGTACCGTGCTTGATCCTCATAAAAATTAGGCAAAAACGGATTTTCAGCAAATCGTTCTAAAATTAACTTTGCATTGAAATCTTCTGAAATATTTGTGGCCAGGGTAGTTTTTCCTGCGCCTATGTTCCCTTCTATGGCAATATATTCCAAACTGGAAAAGAAGGTATGCCGGTTGGTAAATAGTTTTTTAAGGAATTTAACAATTGGGTTTTTGTCCTTGCATTCCATTAAAAGATTTCTGGTATCCTTGTTGAGCAATGGGTGGTAAAACTGTGGAGTAATATCGGCCAAAGGTTTTAGAATAAATCTTCGCTCCTGCATTTTAGGATGTGGTACGGTAAGTTGGGCCGTTTGTATGACCTCTTTTTCGTAATAGATGATGTCAATATCCAATGTTCTACTTTGGTAGCCGTCCCCTTCTTTTCTTAAACGGCCAAAGTAATTTTCAATATTTAAAAGAACCTGTAATAGATCCGTTGGGGATAGGGTGGTTTGTATCTCTACGCATGCATTTAAAAAATCCTCTCCTTCAAAGCCCCATGCCGGAGTCTCGTACAAGGAAGAAACCTGTCTAATTTCACCAGCCTGTCTTCCAATTTCAAAAATAGCCTTTTGTATCAGGATATCTCGCTGTCCTAAATTACTTCCTAATGATAAAAATGCAGATTTATATACTCCCATAATGTCAGGACAAAATAAAGAAAACATATTCACATTAGTTATCTTTGAAGTGGATTTAAAATTAAGATTTGCATGAATTTTTTGAGAAATTTTTTGGCTTCCATTCTAGGCTCATTGTTTGCTTTTGGAATTTTGTTCGTAATGTTCCTGATTTTCATTAGTCTGGTAGGTGCTAGTGAGGATGAGGCGTCTGTAAAGAAAAATTCTGTTTTGGAACTTCAGTTACAACGTCCAATTTCAGATTATACAGGAACTAATGAGGTAGATCCATTTGCAGGTATTTTTGAACAGTCCCAAGGTTTGGATGAAATCATTCATGCTATAGAGGTTGCTAAGAACGATGAACGTATTAAGGGGATCAGTATCAATAACAATTTTATTATAGCTGGCCTGGCCCAGACACAGGCCATACGTAAATCACTTGAAGATTTTAAATCTGCCGGTAAATTTATTTATGCCTATGCCGACTTTTATATGCAGCGAGATTATTATTTGGCTAGTGTTGCAGATTCGGTTTTTATCAATCCGGTTGGGGTATTGGATTTTAAGGGACTATCTACGGAAGTTCTTTATTATAAGGATTTGCAGGAAAAATCCGGGATAAAAATGGAGGTTATAAGACACGGAAAATATAAAAGTGCGGTTGAACCTTATTTGGAAAATTCCATGAGTGAGGATAATAGGACTCAATTGTCAGAATTGTTGCATTCCTTGTGGAATTCTATGGTAACCGATATATCTAGAAATCGGTCTATAACGGAAAGTGACCTGAATATAATTGCGGATACCTTGGGGGGTAGAACTCCGGAATATGCCATAAAGTCTGGCTTGATAGATGATATTCTCTTCTATGATGAATATGAAGGTAAATTATCAAATGCGCTGGGGGTAACTACCAATAAGGATATTAATTACAGCACTTTGGACGAATATGTCAAATATTCGAACAAAAAAATACTAAAGAAAGGTGACGATAAGATTGCAATAGTATTTGCTCAAGGAGAAATATTTTATGGTGAAGGCGGTCCGGATATCATTGGGCAAGGCATTATAAACGAGGCAATCATAAAAGCGCGTGAGGACAAAAAGGTAAAGGCAGTCGTCCTTAGGGTAAATTCACCGGGGGGCAGTGCCTTGACATCAGATATTATTTGGAGGGAAGTTGCCCTTACCAAAGAGGTAAAGCCCGTGGTGGTTTCCATGGGTAACGTAGCGGCTTCTGGCGGTTATTATATTGCTGCAGGAGCTGACAAGATTTTTGCCGAGCCTACCACCATTACCGGGTCTATAGGTGTTTTTGGGACCATTCCCAATTTGACGGAATTAGCAGGGGATATCGGTATAAACGCAGAACAGGTAGGTACCAATGCCAATGCTATAGATTACTCACTTTTTGAGACAATGAAGGAAAGTTTTAAAAATCAGGTTCAGGAGAGTATTGAAGATACGTACCAAACATTTCTTGAACGGGTGTCCCAAGGAAGAAACCTGACCATGGCACAAGTAGATAGCGTGGCGCAGGGTAGGGTGTGGAGTGGAACCGAAGCCGTGGAAGTAGGCTTGGTAGATGAGCTGGGTAATTTGGACGATGCCATTAAAGCCGCTGCGGAAATTGCGGGATTGGAAACTTATGGTATTAGAAAATTCCCTAAGTATAAAAGTGGCTTTGAGCGTTTTATGGAAGACTTGGAAGGGGCTAGCGTTCAATTTAAGGAGACATTGATCAAAAAAGAAATAGGGGATGAGGCATTTATGATATTAAAGGAGTTGCAATCTTTTAAAGAACGAAAGGGAATACAGGCAAGAATGCCTTTTGCATTAGATATCAAGTAAACGATGACAATTAGGGATAAGAGACTGGCACAACGTATATACTTGTATCTTGGGGCATTGTTCATCACTTCTTTAGTGGTCTCCAACCTCATATTTCAAAAGTTTTTTTATTGGAACCCTTTTGGTAACCTGACGGTTTTTGGAGTTTCCTTATTTGAAGTATCCGTTGGTATATTGCCATACCCCATTACTTTTTTGATAACCGATCTCATATCCGAAATTTATGGCCGTAAAATGGCAAACCAAATTGTGACCGCCGGTATCTTTGCTTCTTTTTTTTCAATGGGGATTATAATTGTTGCCGATATTGCACCTGCAATACCTTCGTCCCCAATTGACGACCAAACGTTTACAAAGGTATTTGCCCTGTCGCCCATAGCTGTCTTGGCATCTATGATCGCTTATTTATTGGCCCAATATGTAGATGTGGCGATATATCATTTTTGGAAGAAACTTACTCAAGGAAAATATTTATGGTTAAGAAATAATTTCTCGACCTTTTTATCGCAATTTCTGGATACGTTTACCGTTGTTGGTTTATTATGTGTCTTTAAGGTGTTACCGTGGGATTTATTCTTTGGTTTGGTGGTCAGTGGATTCATTTTTAAGATTTTTATAGCATTTATTGACACCCCTTTTCTTTATTTCTTCGTATATATAATGAGGAAACGTTTTGATCTAAAACCAAATGAGGAATTAGACTTGGATTTTTAAAAGGCCTTTGGTCATTATAAAAAGAAGTATACAAATTATGGGTAAGAAAATAGTAAAGATTGTTGGTGTCATAATAGTGTTGATTATTGCGGTTTTAATTGCCGCTCCGTTTTTTTTGGAGGCTAAAATTGGGGATATTGTCAAGAATAATGTCAATAAGAACGTGAATGCCACATTAAACTTTGCCGATGCGGATTTAAGCTTGATCAGTAGCTTTCCAAATGCAGAAGTAAGCTTTAAGGATGTGGTATTGATCAATAAGGCACCCTTTGAAGGAGACACCTTGTTTACGGCAAAAGATCTTGGTTTGACCATGGGCATTATGCAATTGTTCAAAAGTACAGGTGAGCCAATTGCCATTAATAATTTTAATGTAGATGGCGCATATTTAAATATTGTGGTCGATAAGGATGAGAATGCCAATTATGATATTGCAATGCCATCTGAAAATACGACAGTTGAGGAATCTGGCGCTACTGAAGGTTTTTCTTTTGATCTTAAGGCCTATGATATTACAAACTCACGCATATATTATACCGATCAAGCTGCTGGTATAGCTTTTAAAATGGATGATGTGCAGCATAATGGAACTGGAGATTTGTCCTTGGCTACTTCAGAATTGGATACGCATACCAATGCTTTGGTTTCCCTTGAAATGGATAGCGTAAATTATTTGAACAGAAATAAGGTTCAGCTGGATGCCCTTATTGGTATAGACCTGAATGAGAATACCTATACTTTTTTGAAAAATGAAGCTTTGGTCAATCAACTTCCCTTGGTGTTCAATGGTTTTATAAAGGTTAATGAAACCAATCAAGAAGTAGACTTGACTTTTAAGACGCCTTCGTCAGATTTTAAAAACTTTTTAGGAGTCATACCGGAAACCTATTCCAAGGATATAGAGACTGTAACCACCACAGGTGAATTTGAGGTGAACGGTAATTTTAATGGAATAGTGGATGAGGAACATATTCCAAAATTCAATATTGTTATAAAATCGGATAATGCCTCTTTTAAATATCCAGATTTGCCCAAGGCCGTTCGTAATGTATTTCTGGATGTGAAATTGAACAATACAACAGGTATAGCGGAAGATACGTATGTAGAAATCAATAAGGCCTCTTTTATGATAGATGAGGATAGGTTTAACCTAACTTCCACAATCAGTGAACTTATGGGGAATACCAAGGTCAAGGCGCACGTAGACGGGTCAATGAATTTGGCAAATATTTCTCAAGCTTATCCCGTTCCTGCAACCTATGATCTAAAAGGTTTTTTAAAGGCCGATATTACTACGGCTTTTGATATGGCATCCGTTGAGAACAAACAATATGATAAAACCAATACTATTGGTAACTTAAGTGTCGATAATTTTGAATACAACTCAGATGAACTTGCAAATGCCGTTAAGTTCAGTACGGCACGGTTAACTTTTAACCCAAAAACCGTTACGCTAAATAGTTTAAACGGTACCACCGGCAAAACTGATTTTGATATTACGGGAACCATAAATAATCTTCTGGGCTTTATGTTCAACGATGAAAATGTGGAAGGGAATTTTAATTTAAAGTCCAACACCTTTGCTTTGAATGATTTCATGGTTTCTGATGAAGAATCGTTAAGTTCAACGACCCAAAACAATTCCACAGAAGGACAAAATGCTACAGCGGACAAAATCAAGATTCCATCATTTTTGGATGCAACGATCAATGCCAGTGCCAAGCAGGTACTTTATGATGATATTGTCTTGAACAATGTAAACGGCGTCCTGGTCATAAAGGATGAAACGGCAAAACTGAACAATATGTCTTCTGGTCTTTTTGGGGGTAAAATGGCTTTTAACGGTGAGGTCTCCACAAAACAGGAAGTTCCAACGTTTGCCATGAAGTTAGACTTGGAGCAGTTAGGTATTCAAGAAGCGTTTGGTTCATTGGACCTATTTAAATCCTTGGCACCAATAGCACAAATTTTAAAAGGAAAATTAAGTTCGGATATTTCATTGTCCGGTAATTTAACAGATGATCTATTGCCAAATTTACTGTCTTTGACAGGAGAGCTTTTTGCAGACATCGCTACTGATGAAATTGATACGGAATCTGCACCTTTGCTCACCGCTTTGGTGGGTAAGTTGAATTTTATTGATTTGGACCAACTTAATTTAAAGGACTTAAAGACATCCTTAAGTTTTAAGGATGGTGTTGTAAACGTGAAACCTTTTACGGTAAATTATAAGGATGTTGCCATAAATGTGGACGGTAACCATACATTTGACAAGAAGTTAAATTATAAGGCTACTTTGCAGGTGCCTGCCAAATATTTAGGTACGGAAGTTAATAAGATGATCGCAAAAATAAACGATCCTTCCCTACAGGATGTTACTATTCCTGTTACCGCTAATATCGGTGGGGTGTATAATAGTCCACAAGTTTCTACCGACTTAACTTCAGGGGTGAAGCAATTAACATCCAAATTAATTGAAATAGAAAAGCAAAAGTTGATTACTAAAGGTACGGATAAAGCTAAAGATTTAATAGGTGGTATATTAAAAGGGAATCAACAAAAAACAGATTCAGTAAGTAAGGATACGGTTTCTAGCAAGCAAAAGGCTAAGGAAATCATTGGTGGCATATTGACTTCGCAAAAGCCAAAAGATTCCACTGCGGTTAAGAATGATTCAACATCTACAAAAAGTGGTAATGAGGCTATAAAGGAAAAGGCAAAAGATGTATTGGGCGGCTTGTTTGGAAAAAAGAAGAAGGATACCGTTAATTAACGGTGATACCTACATAAAACCCTTCGCTGCCCCTAACATTGAATACCGTATTATCCTCGAACATTAGGTATTGTCCCTTAATCCCTTTTAATGTTCCGGTATAAGATGGTGTTTTAGCTAAATTTAAGCTCTTAACCTTAGTAGGGTATTGTAACACCGGAAACTCCAATTGGGTTTCTTCACGACTAGACAAATAATAGGGCAAAGCCTCTTGGGGAATGTGTGGTCTTAATTTTTCGCGCCATTCCACCAGGTTCTCGTCTACAACGGTATTGGTCAACATGGTGCGCCAATTAGTCTTGTCCCCAACGTAATCCTTTAAGGCCACCTCGGTAATACCGGCTAAATATCTGTTGGGCACTTCTACGATCTCAATGGCTTCGTGTGCTCCTTGATCTATCCATCTCGTAGGTATTTGTCCTTTTCTTGTAACACCTACTTTAACGTTGCTGCTGTTGGCCAAATAAACAATGTGCGGCTGTAATTGAATTCTTTTTTCATATTCAAGGTCCCGATCTTCCTTATCAAGGTGAGCGGTACTAAGTTCTGGTCTCATTATCCAATCTCCTGCTGAGGGTATCTCAAAAAAACAAGTCCTACAAAAACCTTGTCTGTAAATGGGCCTGTCATTTCCGCAATTTAAGCATTGGTGCTTTATGAAGGTTATGGTCAACTGTTTATCAAGTACTTGGTTTACATTTAGAAAATCGGTTTCAAACACCATATAATATTGAATGGGATGTCCAATTTCTGTTTGCATTTTTTTTAGTACTCCTTCGTATTGCATGTTTATTTGCTTAATGTATGGTCAATTTGAAAATGATGCTTTTATACGCTACTTTTAGCAATACAAAGATACCTATAAATGCCAATAACTTTATTTAATTCCATTGCCTCTTGGCTATTGAAGAAGCGCTATCACCAAATAGAACTTTTTTTAAAATATCCGGAAGAAGTCCAGGAAGAAGTTCTGTTACAACTGCTTGAATTTGCCGAGGATACTGAAATAGGGAGAACTTATGATTTTGAATCTATTGCATCATACGGTACGTTCAAGGAAAGGGTACCCATTGTTTCCTATGAAGAAATTGAGCCTATTATAGAACGTACAAGAAAAGGGGAGCAAAACCTATTTTGGCCTACCAAAGTAAAGCTATTTGCAAAAAGTAGCGGTACTACCAATGCTAAAAGTAAATTTATACCCGTTAGTGGCGAGGCGCTTGAGGATTGCCATTACAAATCTAGTAAGGACTTGTTATGTCTTTACCTGAACAACAATGAAAATTCCCAATTGTTTACCGGTAAAAGTTTGCGCCTTGGAGGAAGTAAGGAGTTGTACGAGGACAATGGGTCGTTCTTTGGTGACCTTTCCGCTATTTTGATAGACAATATGCCCTTATGGGCAGAATACAGCAGTACGCCAAGCAATAAAGTGTCTTTAATGAGTGAGTGGGAAAGTAAGCTTATGGCCATAATTCATGAAAGCGTACAGGAAAATGTAACTAGTTTGGCAGGGGTTCCTTCTTGGATGCTTGTTTTGTTGAATAAAGTATTACAGGAAACCGGTAAGGAAAACCTTTTTCAGGTTTGGGAACATCTAGAAGTTTATTTTCATGGAGGGGTCAATTTTAGTCCTTATAAGGAACAGTATAAAAACATACTGCCAAAAAGTGACTTTAATTATTATGAGATATATAATGCCTCTGAAGGATTTTTTGCCATTCAGGATAGAAACAATGCGGATGATCTTTTGTTGATGTTGGATTATGGTATCTTCTATGAGTTCATTCCTATGCAGACCTATGGTTCATTACAGGAAGATGTGGTTCCATTATGGGAAGTTGAATTGGGTGTAAATTATGCTATTGTCATTACTACTAATTCAGGTCTATGGCGTTATAAAATAGGGGATACTGTTAGGTTTACCTCTAAAAGTCCATACCGTATAAAAGTTACCGGTAGGACCAAACATCATATTAATGTCTTTGGGGAAGAGCTTATCATTGAAAATGCAGAGGAAGCACTTAAACTTGTTTGCCAAAAAACAGGAGCTGAAATTAAGGACTATACCGCTGGACCGGTATTTATGGTCAATAAGGAAAAAGGTGCCCATGAATGGATCATTGAATTCAGAACCATGCCCAATGATATGGATACATTCATTAGAGTTTTAGATGAGTCCTTAAAGTCATTGAACTCTGATTATGAAGCAAAGAGATATAACAACATTACTTTAAACATGCCTATTGTTCACATGGCGCGAAAAAATCTCTTTTATGATTGGCTTAAGGCCAATGATAAATTAGGTGGTCAGCATAAGATTCCACGTTTATCGAATAAGCGTGATTATATCGAGGAACTTTTGCAATTAAACCTCTAATTTGCTCTATACATACCAATTATTAACCTATTTGCAACATTCTTGTAAATTGGAAATAAAGTTGAATTAACTTTGTATTGGATATGTAAAAGAGTTCAAATAGTTTAACTACAGCTTTTTCATTTTTCCCGTCCTAAACAGGAACTACACCGATTATTTTAGCGGGTAAACAATTAAATGATCAAATGTGAAGTTAATTACACAACTTGCTGTAGGAAAACTTAACCAAACAATAAATACTATTATTATGGCAGAAAAACTAGTGATCGTTTCAGACATGTGGGGTTCTAAAAAAGGGCTGTGGATTACTTCATACCTTGGCTATCTCCAACAATATTTTGATATTACTTTTTATGACAGCCAGCAATTGGCTAATATAGATTTGGTAGTTCAGTCAGAAGAAAATATACATAATGCATTCGTTAACGGAGGTATAGATACCGCTGTTTCCCACTTATTAAAAAAGGAGAAAGAACCTTGTTATTATTTGGCATTCAGTACAGGTGGAACCATTGTATGGGAAGCTGCAAAAAGAGGTTTACCGGTTAAATCACTATACAACGTTTCTGCAACAAGAATTCGCTTAAAGAATGAACGACCAGATGTGCCGTTTCATTTACTCTATGGCAATAATGATGAATTTAAGCCTAATGAAGATTGGGCCAAAAGGCTGGGTATTGATATGGAAATCCTGCCTAACTACGGTCATACCTTATATACCGATGAAAAGATTATACAAAAAGTATGTCTGGACCTCTTACAGGAAGTTACTCAAATTACTCCACAGGCAAAAAAAGTGGTTTGAAATATTTAAAGTAAATCAACAAAAAAAGCGAGGACAATGGTCCTCGCTTTTTTTATATAATTTATCTAGGTTTAAGATACCGCTTTTAATTTTTTAACGGTGTCATAGGATAATTTCTCTTCTGCGTAAGGTTTGGTAACCTTAAATTTTTTCTCCTCTGTACTGGGCATTTCAAACATGGCATCCGTGAATATGGCTTCACATAAAGAACGTAGTCCCCTTGCGCCTAATTTATATTCAATAGCCTTGTCCACAATATAATCCAATGCTTGATCTGTAATGGTAAACGTTATATCGTCCATTGCAAAAAGCTTTTCATATTGCTTTATGATAGCGTTCTTTGGTTCTGTCAAAATTGCTCTCAATGTTTTTTTATCCAAAGGATTCATATGGGTAAGTACCGGTAGTCTGCCAATAATTTCAGGAATGAGTCCAAACTCTTTAAGGTCCCTTGGTATAATGTATTGAAGCATATTGGTGGTGTCCAAAAAGTTATCTGCTTTTGAGGCACTATAACCTACAGCTTGCATATTAAGCCTTTTGGTTATGGCACGCTCAATTCCATCAAATGCGCCACCGGCTATAAATAGAATATTCTCCGTATTTACTTCAATGAACTTTTGGTCAGGATGCTTTCTACCTCCTTTAGGTGGAACGTTAACTGTTGTTCCTTCCAATAATTTTAATAGACCTTGTTGTACGCCTTCTCCGGAAACATCCCTGGTGATGGAAGGGTTATCGCCTTTACGGGCTATCTTATCAATTTCGTCAATAAAAACAATGCCTCTTTCCGCTTTTTCAAGATTATAATCCGCAGCCTGCAGAAGTCTTGTTAGGATACTCTCTACATCTTCTCCTACATAACCAGCTTCCGTTAATACGGTCGCATCTACAATGGCTAAAGGTACATTGAGCAATTTGGAAATGGTTTTGGCCATTAAAGTCTTACCTGTTCCGGTTTGCCCCACCATGATAATATTACTTTTCTGGATTTCAATATCATCCTTTTTGGATGGGGGTTGTAACAACCTCTTGTAATGATTGTAAACGGCAACGGACATTACTTTTTTTGTGCGCTCTTGGCCTATAATGAACGTATCAAGAAACTCTTTGATTTCTTGTGGTTTTTTCAACACCAGTTCAGAAGAAAGATCATTGCTTTTTGTCTGCTTTGATTCTTCGGCAACTATACCATGTGCCTGCTCAATGCATCGGTCACAAATATGTGCATCCAGACCGGCGATCAATAAATTTGTTTCTGGCTTTTTTCTGCCGCAAAACGAACATTCTAAATTTTCCTTTGCCATTATCTATCTTCTCTTTGCTATACCTATAAACGAACCAAACTCGTTTTTGGTTTAAAATCAATTACTTATTTCAATACTTTCGTCGTATTTACTCCTTATCCCTTACTAAAATTTCATCGATCATACCATATTTTAAGGCTTCATCTGCCTTCATCCAATAATCACGATCACTATCCTCACGGACTTTTTCAATGTCCTTGCCAGAATGCTCGGAAATAATTTGGTACAATTCATCCTTAAGCTTCAATATTTCCCTTGCGGTAATTTCAATATCACTGGCTTGGCCTTGCGCGCCACCCATTGGCTGGTGTATCATGACCCTAGAATGTTTAAGACCGCTACGTTTTCCCTTTTCGCCTGCACATAAAAGTACGGCGCCCATAGATGCGGCCATACCGGTACAGATAGTGGCTACGTCTGGACTAATGAATTGCATGGTATCATAGATGCCCAAACCTGCATATACACTTCCTCCAGGCGAGTTGATGTAAATCTGAATATCTTTTTTTGCGTCAACACTGGCCAAAAACAGTAGTTGGGCCTGTACAATATTTGCTACCTGGTCATTAATACCGGTTCCTAGGAATATGATGCGGTCCATCATTAAACGTGAATAAACGTCCATTGCAATAACGTTCATTGATCTTTCCTCAATAATGTTGGGCGTCATGTTCGTAGGATACATGCTACTCATTATGGCATCATAATAAGTACTGCTTATCCCTTGGTCCTTTATAGCGAAATTCTTGAATTCTTTTCCGTAATCCATAAATGATATATCTGTTTTTTTAGAGTAAAAAAAGGTGCCGAAAATTTCATTTCCGGCACCGTAAAGATACTTAATTTATTGTTTGAATTTATCCGTAAACTTCTTTCACAAAGTTTTCGTAAGTAACCTCTTTAACTTTAAGGTTTGCTTTTTCCTTATATAAATTCAATAATTTTTGACTCATTAATTGTTCAGAGAGTCTTTTGACTTCTTCCTGATTTCCAAGAACACGTGCAGCTATACTGTCCAATTCTTCCTCTTTAGGGTCCAATTGACCAAACTGAGCCATTTGCTGACGTATGAATCCTTTAGAAAACTCCTTTAATTCATCGAATTGGACTTGCAAATCGTTATCACGGATAATTTTACCTTCTATCAATTGGTAACGCAATCCTTTTTCAGATTTTTCATATTCCTCGGTAGCTTGCTCTTCCGTTAACGGCTCTTCACCGGTCATTTGTATCCACTTGGTCAAGAAACCTGTAGGTAGTTCAAATTTGGTATTCTCAATGAAATATTCCGTAACGTCGTTCAATAATTTTTGATCAGCTTGTTGTTCAAATTGTTTTTCTGAATCTTCTTTGATTCGTTCCTTCAATTCTTTTTCTGATTTTACCTTATCTGGACCAAAAAGTTTATCGAACAATTCTTGGTTCAACTCTGCAGCTTCACGTTCGTTGATTTCCGTAATCTTGAAAGTTACTTCAATATCTAGCTTTTCAGCTCTTTGCTTATCAATGCCTAATACACTTGCTAAGGTGTGATCTTCCTTGAACAACCCTTTTGTCTTTAAAGTCACCTCATCTCCAACTTTTTTTCCAACCAAAGCATCAACTGCTTTTTTACTTTTAAGCTGATCTACCTCTAGCATAGCGGTAGTATTGATCTCTTCTTCTTCATTGGTTACAGAACCGCTTACCTCATCTTTTTTGCTGACCACATCTTTGCTTACAAGTTTGCCATACTGCTTTTGTATACGCTCAACTTGTTCGTCGATCATTTTTTTGTCGGCAACAATTTTATATTGGGTTATCGCTTTTTTGGTCTTTAAAGGAACTTCAAAGCTGGGTGCAAGTCCTAGTTCAAATTCAAAGGCCAATTCTTCTTGGTCCCAATCAAAATTATCCTGTTGTTTTGGAAGCGGATTACCAAGAACATCCAATTTTTCCTCGGTAAGGTATTTATTAAGGTTGTCTTGCAACAGTTTATTCACTTCATCAACCAAAACGGCTTTGCCATATTGTTTTTTAATTAGGCCCATAGGTACTTGGCCTTTTCTAAAACCTGGTATATTGGCCTGCTTTTTATAGTCCTTTAATATGGTATCTACCTTGTCTTGGTAATCATCTTTTGTGATAGCAACTTTAACTACTGCGTTTAAATCGTCTATCTGCTCTTTAGTAATATTCATTCCTTAATATCTATTTGCATGTGTAAAATGGGATGCAAAAATACTACATTTTGTAAACTCAACCAATTTTTTAAAGTATTGAATTTCAAAAGAAAAGCAACTATGCGTTGTCTTCTTTGAGCAGTGTAAAAAAGATAGATTGTAAAAAGGAAAGTAAAAGGCTAAAAATCAAAGCCCACCATATATTACCTACGGCAAAACCGTCTATTAATTTATCTGCCAGTAAAATAATAATTGCGTTTATGATGAGTAGGAACAACCCTAGGGTAAGTATGGTTACGGGCAAGGTCAAAACCACTAGTATAGGTTTAACCAAAATATTCAATAAACTTAAGACGACCGCTACTATAACGGCAGTCATAAAAGTATCTACGGATACATTTGGTAGAACATGGGCTAAAATAAGTACTGCCAAAGCGCTTAAAAGTATTCTTAATATTAATTTCATAATGTTCTTGATTGTATGGGTAAAACTTCTATCCGTAATATAATAAAACTAATGTCAATACCTGTTACTCTTTATTAAAAAACACCAATGACTTGTTTAGGAATTGTGTTGGGTTTTCCGCATGTAGCCAATGACCTGCATTTTCTATAGTGTCTATTGTAGCCATAGGAAAATGCTGTTGAATTATTTCCGTGTCGGTATTGGTTACGTACTCAGACCGATCACCTCTCAGGAAAAGAGTTGGACCGTTGAAACTATCGGTGCTATTGATGTTGTCTCCAATTTCCTCCATTTTTTCACTTAGTACGGCCAAATTAAATTTAAAGCACAATTTTTTAGTATCATCCCTATCCAAGTTTTTTAGTAGGAATTGCCTAATACCTGGATTGGGAATATGTTTTTTTAATTGGTCATCTGCATCTCTTCTGGATTTTAAATTTGTGGTGTCTATGGCATTTAACGCATTAATAATATCTTGATGATGTGGCGGGTAAAATTTTGGCGCAATATCTGCCACTATTAATTTTTCCATGCGTTCTGGGTGCGAGCATGCAAATTGCATAGCTGTTTTACCACCCATGGAGTGACCAATTATATTGGTTTTATCAATGTTGTGGTGGTTGAGGTAATTTAGTAGGTCGTTAGATAGGATATCGTAGTTAAAATCTGGTGAATGAAAACTTTTGCCATGGTTCCGCTGGTCTATTAAATGAACATGGAATCCATTTTCCGCAAAAGAATTTCCCAGTGTTTTCCAATTGTCAAGCATTCCTAAAAATCCATGAAGGATACATAACGGACTGCCTTCACCTAAAATCACCGAGTTTAAAAGTTGTGTCATTTAAGTCTATGTAAATACATGTTAACTACATTTTCCAATCCAAGATATAACGCTTCGCAAATAAGGGCATGCCCTATGGAAACTTCTTTAAGGTTTGGAATATTTTTGGCAAAATATTCAATATTGTCAAGGCTTAGGTCATGGCCCGCGTTAATTTCAACTCCCAATTCATTGGCTCGTTTAGCGGCAATGATAAAGGGTTCAATTGCTTTCTCCTTATTTTTTACAAATAAATCAGCATAACTTTCGGTGTAAAGCTCAATACGGTCCGTACCTGTAATTTTAGCTCCTTCAACCATTTTTGGGTCCGGGTCAACAAAGATAGATGTACGTATACCTGCCTTTTTAAAAGTACTGATGACGTCCGTTAAAAAATCTTTATACTTTATAGTGTTCCAACCTGCATTTGAGGTTATTGCGTCCACAGAGTCTGGTACCAAGGTTACCTGTTCTGGCTTTATGTCCAGCACAAGGTCAATAAATTTTGTGATAGGGTTGCCTTCTATATTGAATTCTGTTGTGACCAATTGTTTTAAGTCCCTTGCGTCCTGATACTTGATGTGGCGTTCATCCGGTCTTGGATGTATGGTAATGCCTTGGGCACCAAAATCCTCCAAGTCTCTTGCAACCTTTAGTAAATCAGGAACATTGCCTCCCCGTGCATTCCTGAGCGTTGCTATCTTGTTCACATTAACGCTAAGTTTTGTCATTATATCGTATTTAACTTTTAGGAGCCTCAAAAATACGAATAAGGCACGCCTTTTGATATTATTAATTGTTATTTTGCGTTATATATAAGCCTATGCATATTCAAGAACATATTATTACCAACATTCCCGTATTCGAGATAAAGGACACTTTTGAAAAGGTGCTGGAGTTTTTTCAGGACACTACCTATTCACATGTTGCTATTGTAGAAGACGGTAGGTTTTTAGGTGTATTTTCTGAAAACGATACTGCGGCATTGCTCCCTAGTACAGAAATAGAACAGTTCAGGTATGAATTGGAAGGGTTTTTTGTACGTAGGGACACCAATTGGTTAGACGTGTTGGAAAGTTTTGCAAGAAATGAAGCTAACCTTTTACCTATTTTAAGCGAGAAGGAAGAAGTGTTGGGATATTATGATCTAAGCGATATAGTTACCGTTTTTATTGATACCCCATTTTTTACAGACCCGGGTAGTATATTAGTGGTGGCAACAGGGATCAATGATTATTCGTTTAGTGAGATAGCGCAAATCGTAGAAAGTAACAATGCCAAGTTGATCGGCGGTTTTATAACCGATACCCAGAACGATGTTATTCAGGTAACGTTAAAGATTACTACCAATAACTACAACAAGGTAGTACAAACATTTAGAAGATATAATTACCATATATTATTTGGAAATAGTGACGACCAGTTTTTGGAAGATCTTAAAGATCGATCGGACTATTTGGATAAATATTTAAATGTCTAGTATGAAAGTAGCCATTTATGGTCAAACCTATCAAGATAATGCAATAGAATATCTAATTGAATTATTGGATGAACTAGAGCAAGTAGGTGCCGTTGTCGCTATAGAAGAAGACTTTTATGAATTATATAAAGATCGTGGGGCCTCAAAAGGGTATTCCACTTTTACCATAGATCATGGCCTAGACGCAACTTTTGATATGTTCGTAAGTTTTGGTGGTGATGGTACCATCCTTAGGGCTACGACATTTGTTCGTGATTTAGGCATTCCTATAGTAGGTGTAAATACGGGGAGGTTGGGATTTTTATCCACCTTTAAGAAGGAAGATGTCAGGAAAGTGGTCCAAGAGTTTAAGCAAGGTGCCTATACCGTTGTAGAACGTAGTTTGGTGCAATTGAATACCAAAAAATTGGATCAGGAATTTGGAAACCTTAATTTTGCGCTCAACGAAATTACAGTTAGTAGAAAAGATACTACCTCTATGATTACCGTAGAGACTTTTTTAAATAATGAATATCTAACATCTTATTGGGCAGATGGACTAATTATCTCGACTCCAACAGGTTCAACAGGGTACTCATTAAGTTGTGGCGGGCCGGTCATAGTGCCTACTGCAAAATCCTTGGTGCTCACCCCAATTGCACCGCATAACCTAAATGCCAGACCATTGGTGATTTCAGATGATACGGTTATACGACTTAAGGTTTCTGGCAGGGAGGAAAACCATTTGGTGTCTTTGGATTCCAGAATTGCCTCTTTGGAGAACGGTGAGGAAATCACTATTACCAAGGCTTCCTTTACAATTAAAATGATAGAATATACTTCAGAAAGTTTTTTGAAAACACTTAGGAACAAGTTGCTTTGGGGTGAGGATAGAAGAAATTGAACTTGGTTTAAAACAATAAATGACCTCAAACGCTGTTTATCCATTGAGAACAATTTTTTGTTCAGGAATCTAGGTAAAACAGGTTCCGGGCATCAACTGCAAATATTATTTTATGCGTTATATAGCGTTATTAATGCTACTATTTTCAATGAGTGGCCTGCATTCCCAAACTTATGAAGTGGGTGTTTTTGCTGGTGGCGCAAATACTATTGGAGATGTTGGAAGAACCAACTATATATTGCCATCCGATATTGCTCTTGGAGGGGTTTTTAAATGGAACAAAAGTAAACGTTATGCATGGCGGGCCAGTTTAATGTACGGCCAGTTCACCGCAGACGATAACAAATCTAGTTCTACGGCCAGACAACAACGTGGCTATGTAGTGGACAACCATATTTTGGAGGGTTCCGTTGGTTTGGAATTCAATTTTGTAGATTACAACCTTCATAAATTGGGTCCGGCATTTACTCCCTATCTATACACAGGGGTAACCTATTTCAGGTATGACTATGAGTATTTTAATGGAGGTGTTTTACAGGAAATTAACCAAAAAGATGGTAGTTTTGCCGTGCCAATTACGGCGGGTATTAAGTATCGTATCAATCAGTTTCTTATTTTTGGGGCAGAAATAGGTGCTAGGTATACCTTTACGGACAACTTGGATGCCAGTAATCCACAGGGTTCCAATTATGAGGAATTTCAATTTGGAAACATTTTTAGTGATGACTGGTATGTTTTTTCTGGATTGACATTGACCTATACTTTTGGCAGAAAGCCTTGTATGGATTGTTTTGAGTAAATGAACATGAGCAATATAAACGAGATTGATAAATTAAACGTTCCTAAACATTTGGCCATAATCATGGATGGTAATGGTAGGTGGGCCAAGGAGCGTGGAAAGCTCAGGGTTTTTGGTCATGAACATGGCGTAAAGACCGTAAGGATAGTTGTCGAGGAATGCGCTCAATTGGGTATAGATTTTTTAACCCTATATACTTTTTCAACAGAGAATTGGAATCGACCAAAGGTTGAAGTGCAGACACTTATGCGCTTATTGGTGTCATCCTTAAAGAAAGAACTTAAGTCTTTTAACAAAAATAATATCCGTTTAAATACAATTGGGAATATAGAGGCCCTGCCGGTAAAAGCCTATAAGGAATTGATCGAAGTAATGGATCAAACTAAGCAAAATACAGGCATGACCCTTACCTTGGCACTTAGCTATGGTGCTCGGGAAGAGCTGCAGTCTGCGGTTAAAGCCATCAGTACCAAAGTTAAAAATAATATAATTTCAATTGAAAATATTGACGAAACCATTATAAATAACCATCTTTACACGCACAATTTGCCAGACGTAGACTTGCTTATCCGTACTAGTGGAGAACATCGGATCAGCAATTTTTTATTATGGCAAATTGCATATGCCGAGTTATACTTTATTGATGTATTTTGGCCAGATTTTAGAGAACACCATTTGGTGGAGGCTATTAAAAATTACCAGAACAGAGAACGAAGATTTGGAAAAACTAGCGAACAACTCACTTAAAGATATGACCAGGTTCATATCCTTGAACCACATTTTATCCACCCTTTTATTTTTAATTTCCTTAACTACCGTAGCCCAGGAGACTTCCTATGAAGACGGCAAAAGTTATATTTTAGGGGGATTGGAAGTTACCGGACTGGAAAGTTATAACGAGCAGACGGTAAAGACTTATACCGGACTTAGGGTAGGGCAACCCATTACCTTGCCCGGGGAACAGATTAGTGAGGTCATTAAAAAATTATGGGGACTGGAGCTGTTCAGTGAAATTGAGTTTTATATTACAAATATAGAGGACAACAATGTTTTTTTGGAGCTTAATATCATTGAGCGCCCTACACTTACCAATGTTACGTTTTATGGGGTCAAAAAAGGGAAGATAGAAGGGTTGATCAAGGATACCGATCTTAAGAAAGGTAAAAAGATAACGGAAAGTCTTATTTCCAATTCCAAAAACTATATCACCAATAAATATAAAAAACAAGGGTATTTAAATGCGCAGGTCAATATAGCGACAGCCAAGGATACTTCAGAGACCAACGCCCAGAGCATGGTTGTTAACGTAAAAAAGGGGGATAAGGTTAAAATACGGGAAATTGTATTTGAAGGTAACGAAGAGCTAAAGGATAAAAAATTACGAAAGGCTTTAAAAAATACCAAAGAGAAAAAATTTGGTCGGTTTTGGAAAAAATCAAAATACATTCAAGAAGACTATAAGGAAGATTTGGGATTATTGGTCGATAAGTTTGCCGAAAACGGTTTTCGTGATGCCAGGGTAATATCGGATAGTGTGGTCAAGGTAGATGAAAATAACATTGACTTGCATATAAAGGTTGAAGAAGGGGATAAGTACTATTTTGGTGATATTGATTTTGTTGGGAATACCGTTTATACCGATCGCCAATTAAATCAAGTTTTAGGAATTAAAAAGGGTGATACCTATAATGGGGTATTACTTAGAGAGCGTATAGCGGACAATTCCAAACCAGATCCATCAGATGTTACCAGTTTGTATCAAAATAACGGTTATCTTTTTTCTACTATCAATCCGGTAGAGATTTCAGCAGCCAATGATACCATTGATTTTGAAATTAGGATTATAGAAGGTAAGGAGACGTTTCTTAACCATGTAACGGTAAGCGGTAACGATAAGACCAACGACCATGTTATTTATAGGGAATTGCGTACTCGTCCGGGGCAAAAATACAATAAGTCGGACATTATTAGAAGTATCAGGGAGCTGGGTCAACTTGGATTTTTTGATGCAGAACAAATTACACCAGATGTGTTGAACGCCAACCCTAATGACGGTACCGTTGACCTTGCTTGGAGCTTGGTAGAGTCTGGATCTAGCCAGATAGAACTGCAAGGTGGTTATGGCGGCGGTGGCTTTATAGGTACATTGGGACTATCCTTTAGTAATTTCTCTATCCAGAATTTGTTTAAGGGAGAAAAGTATAAACCTGTACCAATGGGTGATGGGCAAACGTTTGCCCTAAGATTACAGGCAAGTAGAACGTTTAGGGTCTATAGTCTTAATTTTTCTGAGCCTTGGTTGGGAGGTAAAAAACCAGTACGTTTTAATTTAAGTGTATCCAGAACGCAACAATTTGCTGCATCCTATGGTGGCACCAATGGTATTACAGTGAATAAAGATCAGCAATTCTCCATCACAGGGGTTACAGCCGGTTTGGCAAAACGTGTTCAATGGCCAGATGATTTCTTTACTATTTCCCATTCTTTAGGATACCAGCTTTATGATTTTAGAAATTATAATATAGGCCTCTTCAATTTTGGTAACGGTAAAGCAAATTCCTTGGCATATACATTCGGAATTTCTAGAAATTCACAAGGACCTAGCCGTATTTTTCCGACCTCAGGATCTACTTTTGAGCTAACAGGTAAATTTACCCCTCCCTATTCATTGTTCAGCGACAAGGATTTTAAAGCGCTAAAGGAACGCTCTGAAGAGTTAACCGAATTGCAGGCGGAAAGAAGAAGCCTGGGACAGACGTTAACTGCTAGTGAAGTCAAAGAATTGGAAAATTCCGATCAAGAACGTTTTAGGCTTTTGGAATATTATAAGATAAAGTTTAAAGGAGACTGGTACACGACCTTGGTAGATAAGTTGGTTCTAAGATCAAATGCCGAGTTCGGATTTTTAGGAAGTTACAACAGCGATATTGGCGATGTTCCTTTTGAGCGTTTCTTTGTTGGTGGTGATGGTCTAGGTAACTTTACTTTAGATGGTAGGGACGTAGTACAACTAAGAGGATATGATAACCAAGCCCTAACCCCGGTAGACCCAATTACCGGTGAGCAGGATGGAGGTTTGATCTACAATAAATTTTCATTGGAATTACGTTATCCATTAACTTTAAAACCTTCGGCGTCTATCTACGGACTTGCATTTTTAGAGGGAGGTAACTCTTTCAACAATTTTCAGGAGTTTAATCCGTTTCAATTAAAACGATCGGCCGGCGTGGGGCTGCGGATCTTTATGCCGGCATTTGGTTTGCTGGGTATTGATTTTGGTTACGGATTTGATGAAGATCTTAGACCGCAATCGGCAGGACAGGGTCCTAGCGGTTGGCAAACTCACTTCATAATTGGTCAACAGTTTTAATTTTTACGACAATATTAAATATCTTGCACACGCTAATCCTTTCATTTTAAAAGATTTAGTAGTTTTGGCACGATATTTTCTATAAGATTAAACGATATCAATGATGAGTACAAGAACAAACATCTTTTTTCTGGTAACGGTCATGTTCATGACCACAGTAGGATTGGCACAACGTGGCGTAAGGATAGCCTATGTGGATATGGAATATATCCTTGAAAACGTAGAGGAATACCGTGATGCTACGGAGCAGTTAGAGACTAAGGTACAACGCTGGAAGGTAGATGTTGAACAGAAGCAAAGCGTTGTTGAGCAAATGAAAAAAGATTTAATGGCGGAGAAGGTATTGCTAACTCCTGAGTTGATCGCTGAACGAGAGGAAGAGATTCAGATTTTGGAAAGGGAAATGATCGAGTACCAACAAGATCGTTTTGGGCCACAAGGAGATTTGGTTTTACAAAAACGTAGGTTAATACAACCAATACAGGACCAAGTGTTCAATGAGGTACAAAAAATTGGGGCAAATAAAAAGTATGATTTTATTTTTGATAAATCTGCGGATGTCGTAATGTTGTATTCTGAAAAAAGACATGATATTAGCGATATTGTCTTGAGGGGAATAGCACGGACAAGAAAAGTAAGTGCTCCCGCCAAAAAAGCGAACGATCGGTTAGACGCTTTTGAAGATGAGGATGTGGTAGAGGAAGAAGAAATTAGCGAAGCGTTGCAAGAACGTTTGGACAAAGCTAACGAGGCTGCTGAGGTAAGGGAAAAGACTGCTGCAGATACAAGGGCAGAGCAGTTGAAATTACGTGAGGAGCGTAAGAAAGCATATGAGGAGCGAAGAAAAAAATTACTGGAAGAGCGTGAAGCTAAAAAACAGGAAAAATTAAAAGAAAGAAATAGAGATACCGAAAAAGATGATAACGGTACTATTTAAATAGGTTTATTAACCATAAAATTAACACTCAAATTAGATTTAAATTAGAACTCATGAAACAAGTAAAACAAATAGTAGTAGCCTTATTGTTGTTCGTAGCAACGACAAGTTTCGTAAATGCACAAAGTAAAGTTGCGCATATTGATGTTACTCAATTATTATCGGCAATGCCAGAAATGAAAGCTGCCGAAGCAGAATTAAAAAAATTACAGGAAACCTATAATGCAGATATTCAAGCCTCAATGACAGAATTGCGTAATAAATTTACACAATACCAAAATGAAGCGGCCTCTAAGTCAAAAGAGGAAAATGATAAGAGAGCTATAGAATTGCAAGGTTTTGAAAAAAATATTGGTGAAGCCCAACAAGCTGCACAACAGGAATTTCAAAAGAAACAAGCAGAATTGTTCGCTCCTATTTCAGAAAAGGCAAAAGCGGCAATAGAGCAAGTAGCGGCTGCCCAAGGTTTTGATTATGTAATCGATGCGCAAGCCGGTGGTGGTTTGATCGTAGCTAAAGGGAAAGATCTTCTTCCAGATGTTAAAAAACAATTAGGTTTCTAAATAGAAACCATGATAATAAAGAAAAAGCCATCTAAATTAGATGGCTTTTTTTATACTCCTATTTTTCTTTTGATATTTGTCCAGCGTAAGTTTCTGATAAACTTACCTTCTTCTTCTGTGACCATATAATTATTGTTGTTTCTACTGGCATTTATGTAGCCGGCCATATTATTCCAGAATGATTTAATGGAATTGTTTTTTATGGCCATTTTCAAAGAAGCAATAGTTGTGATTATAAATCCATAACGCATGCTGTACATTGCTTTTCCTTGTAACCTTTTGGCTTTGGCGTTATATGCCTTTCCTGTGGGTCTTAAATGCTTTACCTTAAGTTCATCATCGGTATGCAATATAAAGCCGTTATATCGCGCTAATAATTCGTCTACAGTATCCCAGCCCATGGCATTTTTTAACCCTCCTATTGCCTTGAAACATTCTTTGGAATATGCTTTTATGGCACCTCTAACGTGGTCATTGTTCATAGGATGGTTAAGTACCCATTCTTCAGAACCTTGTTTTTCGTAAATAAAGCCACCGCATATTCCTATTTGGGGGTCGTTTTTAAAATGATTACTGATGTTTTCAAAATAATTTGTGGGTAAAATGATATCCGCATCCAATTTAACGATGAACTCATAAGCGTCATCCAAAATGGCCAGACCTTTGTTAAACGCATTGATTACTTTGCTTCCGGGCATATGCTCCGAAGAAGAAACTATATTCAATTTATAGAAAAATGAATGCTTTTGTACAAAACAATCAATTACAGTTTCCGTATTATCTGTAGAATTGTCATTGACCAGTATAACTTTTTTAGGAGATAATGTTTGGAGGGCGACAGCGGTCAGCGTCTGCTCTAAATAGGCATCTTCATTGTGAATGGGAATTACGATATAGTAGTCCATTTGAAAAAAATCTAGTGTTTACGGGTAGCGTAAACAATATAATACCTGGGGGTAAAATACCGCAGTAATGGCCTTATTCCAAGTTTTTTAACCGGATTGGTCCATTTTTGGCAATCTTGAATTTCCCATCCGGCTTTTTCTAACAACCAATTAAACTGCCAATCCTCAAATTCATGGTAGTGCCTGTCCCATTTATCCGTTTTGCTTCTATAAGCTGGCGCAAACCATAGCTTTAATGGAATACTGGCAACAAGTTTATCTGCTTTTATGTGAGATAATACCGGTAATGGTGATAATAGGTGTTCAAAAATTTCAAAAGCGGTAATTACTTTAACTTCAGGGTTGAGTACAGCGGAGTAGTCAACATCCAAATCCTCACCTTTAGTATTATTCACGGTATAGCCATTATCTTGCATAATTTGTGAAAACGGATTTTCAACGCCTAAATCCAATATTGTTTCACTTGTGTCAATGTGCTTTTGTAAAAACTGCAGCGTTTGTCTAAATCGTTTATTGGGAAAGCTTTTTTCGTACATTTTAAATTCTGTATACCATTGCATTGACGTTCATGCCTGCGCCAACACTTGCAAAGATAACAACATCTCCTTTGGTAATACCGTGATTTTCCAATTTACCGTTTTTAACCATATCAAATAATGTAGGTATGGTGGCTACGGAACTGTTTCCGAGCTTTGATATGCTCATGGGCATAATATCTTCAGGCATTTGCTTACCGTATATTTTATAAAAACGTTTTAAGATGGCTTCGTCCATTTTTTCGTTTGCTTGATGAATGAATACTTTTTTTACCTCATCTATTGATATATTGCTTTTATCCAAGCATTCTGCCATGGCTTTAGGAACATGGGTCACGGCAAATTCATAAATTTTTCTACCGTACATTTTTATATAGTTGGCAGAATCATTGATTTCTTTGTTATATGTAGTGCCAAAAAATAAATAGTTGGCCTCATCAATTGCAAAAGTGGCAGATTCATGAGCCAATATTTCTCCACTGTTTTCTTTTCTTTCTATAATGGCCGCACCTGCACCATCTGAATAGATCATACTATCACGATCATAATCATCAACTACCCTTGATAAGGTTTCTGCGCCGATTACCAAACACTTATTGGCTATTCCACTTTTAATAAACGCATTTGCCTGAATCATCCCTTCTAACCAGCCTGGGCAACCAAACAAAAGGTCATAGGCAACACATTTTGGATTATTGATTTCCAACTGATGCTTTACCCGTGTAGCCAAACTTGGTAATGTATCGCCTTGTTTCTGACCATATGCAATGTCGCCAAAATTGTGGGCCACAATTATGTAATCTAGGGTTTCCTTATCAATTTGGGCGTCTTCAATAGCCTTTTCTGCCGCAAAATAGGCAAGATTAGAAGCAGTATATTTTTTATCCGCATACTTTCTTTCCTCAATCCCTGTTATGGCCTTAAATTTTTCAATAATGACCGTATTTTCATGATTAAACGTTGTACCGTCCAAATTTAAAAATTGGTGATCGCTGAAATCTGAATTTTTAATGGTTTGGGATGGTATATAACTACCTGTACCGGTTATTGCTATGCTCATTGTGCTCTATTGGTTTATTAAGAAATTTAATCATCTGGATTTAATTATTTTATGCATGCATAATAAATATTACGATGTCCATTTGCCAATTTTCTAGTATACATACAAGAAAAAAGCCTCTTCAATTTTTTGAAAAGGCTTTGTAAAGTACTGAAAACATTACTTATTCTATATCTGCATAGGCCTCGATCGGGGCGCAAGTACAGATTAAATTACGATCTCCATAGGCATCATCGACTCTTCTAACGGCTGGCCAAAATTTATTTTCCCTTATATATGGCAAAGGAAAAGCGGCTTTTTGTCGTGAGTATGGAAAAGGCCATTCATCCCCAGTGGTCATATCTAAAGTATGCGGGGCGTTCTTTAGCACATTGTCAGGTTGCTCTTGGGAACTTTCATCAATCTCTGCCCTTATCGATATCATGGCATCGCAAAATCTATCCAGTTCTTCAAGATTTTCACTTTCGGTAGGCTCTATCATTACGGTACCGGCAACGGGGAAAGAAACTGTTGGAGCGTGGAAGCCATAATCCATTAGTCTTTTGGCAATATCGGTAACTTCTATGCCGTTTTGTTTAAAAGGCCTGCAATCAATGATCATTTCATGGGCGGCCCTGCCTTTTTCCCCGGTATATAGCACATCGAACTTTCCGCTTAGACGTTGTTTGATATAGTTTGCGTTTAAGATGGCAATCTTTGTAGAATGGGTCAACCCTTCTTCGCCCAGCATTTTAATATAGGCATATGATATTAGGCAAGCCAGAGAACTGCCCCAAGGTGCAGCGGATATGGCAGTAATGGCATTTTTGCCACCGGTGGCTATTACGGGATTTCCTGGTAAGAACGGTACCAATTGTGGGGCAACGCATATTGGACCTACTCCTGGACCACCTCCACCGTGTGGTATGGCAAAGGTTTTGTGTAAATTTAAGTGACATACATCTGCACCGATCATACCCGGATTGGTCAATCCTACCTGTGCATTCATATTGGCACCGTCCATATAAACTTGACCTCCGTGATCATGAATTAATTTGGTAATTTGCTTTATGGAGGATTCAAAAACACCATGGGTAGATGGATAAGTTACCATCAATGCGGCCAATTTGTTTGAATGTAGCTTGGCTTTTTCTTCTAGGTCCGCCACATCAATATTCCCTTTTTCATCGGTTTTGGTGACAATTACCTTCATTCCTGCCATGACCGCAGAAGCAGGGTTGGTTCCATGGGCAGAGGAGGGTATAAGACAAATGTTTCGATCGGAGTCTCCTCTAGATTCATGATATGCCCTTATGGCCATTAAACCTGCATACTCTCCCTGAGCTCCGGAATTGGGTTGTAGGGAAGTGTCCGCAAACCCTGTTATTATAGAGAGGTCCTTTGCTAATTCCTTCAATACAATTTGGTATCCTTCAGCTTGTTCAACAGGTACAAACGGATGAATATTTCCCCAATGCGTCATGCTTAACGGTAGCATTTCCGTGGCTGCGTTCAACTTCATGGTGCAGCTTCCCAAAGAAATCATACTATGGTTCAAAGCAAGGTCCTTACGTTCCAGTTTCTTTATGTAGCGCATTAATTCCGTTTCGGAATGGTACGAATTAAAAACCTTATTTTCCATGAAACTACTGGTACGCTGTAAATGATCGGGAATATTGGTTTCCGTTTTCAATTGTGTAACCTCAATTTTATTTTTCCCCAATGCTTCCGAGAAAATGGAAAGAATTTGATTAATATCCTTTATGGAAGTTGCCTCATTTACAGCTATTGAAATGGTTTCGTTGTCCACATATAAGAAATTGACCTCATATTTCTCAGCAATGGTACGCACTAAATTGGAGTTGGTCTTTATGGTTATGGTATCAAAAAACGCCGTGTTCATTTGATAGAGGCCCAACTTTTCCAAGGCGTCTGTCAAGGTTACTGCTGTGGCGTGTACTTTATTCGCAATATACTTTAATCCTTTAGGACCATGATATACCCCGTACATACCCGCCATTACGGCCAAAAGTACTTGTGCGGTACATATATTGGATGTAGCCTTATCTCTTTTAATATGCTGTTCCCGTGTTTGTAGGGCCATGCGCAGTGCAGGTTTGCCATCCGTGTCCTTGGTAACTCCAATGATACGTCCTGGTATACTTCTCTTATAGGCTTCCTTGGTTGCAAAATAGGCTGCATGTGGACCTCCATACCCTAATGGAATACCAAACCGTTGGGTAGTGCCGACAACAACATCTACGCCAAATTCACCCGGAGGAGTAAGCGCCACTAGGCTCAGAATATCTGCAGCCACGGCCACCTTAATATCATTGGCTTTGGCCTTGGAAACAAAATCCGAATAATCATAGACCTGACCATATTTGCCGGGATATTGCAATAAGGCACCGTAATAGTCGCTATCAAAACTGAACTCCTCATGATTACCGACCACCAATTCAATTCCTAAAGGTGTAGAGCGCGTTTTTAATAAAGAAAGGGTCTGGGGCAAGATTTCTTCAGAAACAAAGAATTTTAGGACTTCGTTCTTTTTTTGTTCCCTACTACGTACATCATATAGCATGGTCATTGCTTCCGCGGCAGCAGTACTTTCATCTAAAAGTGATGCGTTTGCAAGTTCCATCCCCGTTAAATCCGTAACAATGGTTTGGAAATTTAACAACGCTTCTAATCTGCCTTGGGCAATCTCTGCCTGATAAGGGGTATATGCGGTATACCAACCTGGGTTTTCAAGAATATTTCTTTTGATGACGGAAGGTGTAAGACTTTCATGGTAGCCCAAACCGATATAGGTACGAAAAACCTTGTTCTTTTTGGATAAGGCCTCTATATGCGCCAAATATCTATGCTCGCTTAACGGTTCATCTAAAATTAAGGGTTTTTTAAGCCTGATATCCTCGGGTATCGTTTCATAAATTAGCTGTTCCAAATTATCGACACCTACGGTGTCAAGCATGTGTTTTAAATTTTCTTCCCTTATGCCGATATGGCGCAGTGCAAACACGTCAGTCTTCATAGATAGTTTTGTTATATATGATACAAAATTACCAAATAAATATGGGTAATTTGACTGCTATGGAGTGCTATACAAGTAAAGTTTTTAACCAAAACTTAAGGTTATAAACACTTTAGCTACTTTTGTTCAATGGCTTGGTTCAAGAGAGTTTTTGATTTTTATCTAGATGCTAGTGTTCATGTGGCATTTGCGGTATTGAGCCTTATGCATATAACGGCCCTAACGGTAAACATAAACGTTGACTTTCGCCTATATTGTTTTATATTTTTTGGGACTATTGGTTGTTATAATTTTGTGAAATATGGAGTTGAGGCCCATAAATATATTCTTGTAGCAAACAGATACCACAAGAACATCCAATTTTTTAGCATTATCTGTACGCTTATTGCAATTTACCATTCCTTTTTTTTATCGAAACAGGTTTTTATGGGGTTGCTTGTTTTGGGCGGGATTACGGCTCTTTATGCCTTACCCGTTTTGCCCAGGCATAGAAACTTCAGAAGTCTAAGTGGACTTAAGATCTTAATAGTTGCTTTGGTGTGGGCCGGTACCACCGTCATATTGCCTGTTTATTCCGAAACTTCACAAATAGATTATGATATTCAACTTGAAACCGTACAGCGTTTTTTGTTGGTGTTGGTACTTTTGGTACCCTTTGAGATTAGGGATTTAAAATATGATCATGCAGATTTGAAAACGCTGCCACAACGTTTAGGTGTAGTAGGTGCAAGAAGAATTGGCTATGTATGGGTTTTACTTTTTTATACAATTACATTTCTTAAGTCCAATGTTGAGCCAACTTTGATTATTTCCAATACGGTTTTTGGGCTATTGTTGCTATTGGCTTTATATAGAAGCAAAAAAAATCAGTCCAAATATTATGCATCATTTTGGGTAGAGGCCTTGCCTATAATATGGTGGAGTATAGTGGTACTTTTAAATAAGACCACTAATTCTTTGTAGGTAACGATTCTTTCATTTTGCGTTTATCCTCTTCGGACAAAGCGACTAAATTGGCTTTATTGCAAAGCGTGGTCAACTTTTTGTTTTGCTTACTATGCTTAGTACAGGCCTTGCACATTAAAATATGAAACCTTAACGAAATGGTTTCCCAAAATGAAGCCTCTTTATATTGAGCCTTATTGCAAATGCACGCTGCCTTTTCACATGAAATCATCATAATTAAAACCAATTTTGATTTAAACAACCCATCAAACCAGTTCTGGCCCTATGTATCATTACCCATAAGTTAGACGCATTTATGCCCAATGCATTACAAATATCTTCAGTTTCCATACCTTCTATTGTTTTCATGGTAAAAACTTGTGCTTGTTTTTTGGGTAGTTTGGCTATACATTTTTGAATGGCCAGTCCTAATTCTTCATTTTCCAGCGCATCGTTTTCAAAATTGCTATTGGGGTCGGCTATGCGCTCTTCAAGCCAATCTCCTTCGGCATCGGTCTGTGCGCTGTAGTTCATTCTCACCTCGGCCTTACCTTTTTTGGAATTTATCTTACGGTAATGGTCTATGACCTTACGTTTTAAAATGGCAATGAGCCAGGTGCGTTCTGCCGCATCACCCTTAAAATTCTTAGCGGACTTTAAACCCGCTATAAAGGTTTCCTGAACCAAATCTTTGGCAATTTCAGCATCATTTACCCTAGCAACGGCGTAATTGTATAAATAATCCGCGTAAAGATCTACCCAAGTGTCCGGATGAAGTTGATGTGTTTCCATTTTTTCTATTGCCTATCAAAAATAGAGTAATTTTAGGGATTATGATTATTTTTGAACTCAATCCTATCTCTTATGAAGAAAATTGTATTTGTATTGTTATTGGTCATAGGTCAAGTAAGTTATGGTCAAATAACTTCCCAGCCAATAGCTGATTTTACGTTTTCCAATGCGGAAAATGTACTTTTGCTGGACGTAAGAACCCCTCAGGAATATAAGGATGGACATATTGATGGGGCAATCAATATTGATTGGTTTTCAAATGATTTTAATGAAAAGGTCAAAAACATTGATAAGAATAAAATCATTTATGTTTATTGTAAAAAAGGGGGTAGGAGCCTAAAGTCTCAAGAACGTTTAGCTTCCTTAGGTTTTACAAAAGTAATCAACCTTGAAGGCGGCTTTGATGATTGGCAAAATGATCAACGTTGAAAATTAAAATTTTGTTTAATTACAGCCCTTACCATTAAAATTGGCCAAGGAAATTCCATGGCCATCTCAGAGCAATATTTCAATTAAAAAAGATGGTCGTTTAATTGATTATAATTTACCGTCTTCCTCCAATTGCCCAAGGATATTCTTTAATTGGGTCTCCCTAATAGGCTTTATGATATAATCTGAAATCTGACTTATTTTCTTTGCACGCTCAATATCAACTTCATCTACAGAGGAGGAAACCATATAGATAATTATTTTTTTTCCTACTTTAGGGTGGATCTTTACATATTCTTCCATAAACTGGAAACCGTCCATCACGGGCATATTTATATCAAGAAAGATGATATCTGGCAATTCTTTCTCGTTGCTGAGATTGTCCAACATAAAATCCATAGCTTCCAAACCATCTTTAAAAGCTATTATTTTTTTAATCGAGTTAAAGGCCTTTAGTGTAGCTGCCATTGTGAATTGATAAATTTCATCATCATCCACTATACAAATGTTAATGTTGTTATTCATAAGTTGTGAGTTAGTTTAGTGTTACGGTAAAAGTTGAACCTACATTTACTTCACTTTGTGCAGAAATGGTTCCACCCATAGCTTCAACCTGTGCCTTTGTCAAAAACAGACCAATTCCTTTGGCATCTGGATGTCTGTGGAATACTTTGTTCAAACCGAACAACTTATCTCCATGTTGCTTTAAGTCTATGCCTATACCGTTGTCCTTAAACGATAGGTGAACCTTGCCATTAGTTTCCTTGGACTCTATTTCTATTTCCGGCACACGATCCTTAGATTTATATTTTATGGCATTCCCTATCAAGTTAAGAAAAATACTTTCTAAATATATCTTATTGTACACTATTTTGGGAACATCGGTAAAATTACATTTTATAATTGCGTTGGTCTGTATGATCTCTGCAGCCAAAATTTCCTTGGTTTTATTCAGGGTTTCATCAAAGCTTAATTTTTGAATGGATTTGTTGGCCTCATGCTTTACCTTAAGCGACTCTACTAATGTGTCCAATGTTAAGGTAAGATGATCTATTACAATTTCAAATTTCTGAAAAAGTTCCTCTTTTAAATCCTCATATGTGGGGTCCTTGAACATTCCTAACAAGGCATTTAAGTTACTTACCGGTGACCTTAGATTATGTGATGTAATATGATTGAATTCTGCCAACTGCTTGTTTCTGGCGGTAAGTTTCATTTTGGATTCCTTCAAGTTGTTATTCGCCTTCAATAACTCAATTTCATTTTTAATGATATCTGTTATATCTAGTGTTGTGCCTATAAATTCAACTATATCTCCATTTTTATTTAATATAACTTCAGCTGAAAGCTCTAAGGTCTTTATTGCTCCATTTTTGCAAATTCTTCTATGCCTAAATTTTGGAAATTTTTTGGTAGCTATTCCCGATTTCATAGCGTCTTCGCAAGTTTTTTTATCATCAGGGTGAACAAGTGACAGTACAATTTCACTATTTAATTTTGTGTTAGGGTCAAGTTCAAGAATAGTATATAAGTTGTCTGACCATATATGTTTATCCTCTTCAATCTTCCAGGTCCAATATCCCATTTTAGCAATTTGGGAGGCCATGTTCAAAAGTTTGTTCTTGTTTCTTAATTCTTGTTCCCGATCAACCCTATCAGTTATATCTTGTATAACACCGCTAAGGATTTGTTGCTTATTTTTTTCATTTGGGGTGATGTATTGGCCAAGAACCTCCAAAACTTTTATTGTTCCATTGGGTAGCAAAATGCGGTATGAATATTTTTCAAATACCCCCTTTTCCATGAACTTGTTTACGTTCTGGTTTATTTTCTCTAAATCTTCTGGGTGAAAGCGTGCAGAAAATAATTCCATACTCATTTTAGTGCCAATTTCGTATTCAAAGATTCTATATAGATTTTCTGACCATATAAATTCATCCTTTTCTGGTATCCATTGCCAAAATCCGATTTTTGCTATATTTTCAGCTAATAATAAATTTTGATTTTTTTGAGTTAGTTCATGTTCTGTGGCTATACGATGAGTTATATCCTGTGTTACCCCAATTAACTTAACAATATTGCCGCTATCATCACATTCTACTTGCCCCAACACCTCCAAAGTTTTTATTGCACCCTTGGGTGGTATGATTCTGTACGTAAACTTCTTGAATTTTTTTGTCTCGAATAAATCCATGGTAACCTGCTGCACATGTTCCTTATCATCTGGATGAACACGGCTTACCAATAGTTCTAGACTCATTTCAATGCCTACTTCTAGGCCAAAAATTTTATAGAGATTATCTGACCATATAAATTTATCATTGATGGGGTCCCATTCCCAATACCCAATTTGGGCAATCTCTTCGGCAAAGTTTAATTGCTTGTTTCTTTGTAATAATTCACGTTCCGATAGTTTACGTTCGGTAATATCAAATACAGTTCCTAAAATGTTTGTCAATTTACCGTTGCTAAAAGTTGGTTGGGTCGTACATTGAACAAAGCGTTTATTTCCTCTGGCGGTAGTGATTTCGTGTTCAATCTTTAGTGGCGTATCATGTTTGAGTGTATCTAAATGCCCTCTTTTCAGTTTGTCATTGGTAGCACCGGCTTCGGTAAAGCAAAAAATGTTCTGTATGGTTGGTGTAAAGTTATCATCAACTTCATGTATCTCCCGCATAATGTCATTCCAATAAATATCTTCCGTTAAGGCGTCAAATTTAAAAACACCTATTTTACCTAATTGGTTGGTATATTCTAGGAGCTCAAGTAAGCTAGAATTTTCAATATGCTTCTCTACCATATTCTAATTTTGAAATTTTATACTTTTTGAAATAAATAGATGATGATATGTGCGGGCAGGAAAAATGAGAGGCATATTGTACGTAATAGGTTACAATATATAGATTAAATGCTTGATTTGAAATAAGTTTTGATAAAAAAATGGTTTGGCGCATATAGGAGGGTGCAACGTATTGGATAAAAAAAACCTTCTGTATTAAACAAAAGGTTTACAAGTAATTATTGGAGTATAAGAGTTTCTATAATTATGAAGAGCCTTAGTCCCCTAAAATCATTTTGTTGGCCAAATATGTTTTTATTTCTATTTCGGAAAGGCCTTCTGGCATTTCATTTGAATAGGCAAGTTTTAAAATCTCCTTTTCCAATTCTAAAAAGTCATGTTCCTGACTAATATTGGAACACATAAAGCTATTCTCCGATTCACATTTATCAGAATGTCCAAACCCTAAGGCATGTCCTAATTCATGTTTAAGCAATATGGAGCTTGTGCTTGAGACCCAGATTCTACTATTACTCAAAACCGAACTGTTATTGGCCGTCATTGCATACCCAGAATACGTTTTGCCATGTACAATCTCATACATATCCGCCCAAAGGTTTTCCAGTTCTGCTGTTTCTCCAAGATAAAGGTGGGCATTGGCACTTTCCTCTGTTGATACAAGGGACAAACTAAAACTACTTTCCTCAAATATGATATTGAATTCTTCCAAGACATTTTCTATATCTGCTTTGGCCGATGTGGAAATTGAACCATCCAAATAAATGTTCATAGGTGTTTGCCAACGGCTACTGTTTTCAAGTGGGGTATGGGTTGGTGATTGCCACAAGGTTAGGTACATAAAATAATCTATGGTATCTTTTTGTTCCTGTTCAAGAAGCATGTACTCATCAATGTCGTTAATTGTTACGTTATAGGTTTGCTGGGAAATATCCGTACCATCAAATACAGAGACCGTGAACGATAGACTGGTCGCAGTCTCAAAATCTAATACCAAACCTTCACCAACGGTAACCTCACCATTTTTTTCATCAATATTTATTAGGCTACCGTCTTCTATCTTAAAGGATAGCTCGTCATTGTCAGCATCCGTTGCCACAATTGTGCCAATAGATGTACCCGTGGCGGAATGTTCATCTACCGCTAAAGACTGGGTGGCTAAAATTGGAGATGTGTTAGTGGATTCTTCTAGTAGATTCTCTGAGAAAAGCTCGGCATCGGTGCTGCAGGACCAATAAAGTACTGCAGCCATCGGTATAAATAATTTACGCATTATATAAATATTTGCTTTTGAATCTTCAAAATAATTCTACTGCATCAATACGTAAATTTATTGTTGTCATCTCCTCTTCCGGTAAGGTCTAGCCCTTAAAATAAGTTGTTAAGGGTTATCAATGAAAAGGTTATAGCAATCCGGCCCTTTCCAACAAAGCCTCAACCTTTGGTTCTGCTCCCCTAAATCGTTTGTAAAGTACCATGGGGTTTTCGGTTCCTCCTTGAGAAAGGACGTGGTCCTTGAATTTGGTAGCTACTTCTTTATTGAAAATACCTTTTTCCTTAAAATATGCAAAAGCATCTGCATCTAACACTTCTGCCCATTTATAACTATAGTACCCTGATGAATAACCACCTTGAAATATATGTGAGAACGCCGTGCTCATACATGTTTCCGGAGTTTCAGGGTATAAGTTGGTATTTTTGAACGCTTCATCCTCATGCTTTTTAACATTGGAAATTTGGGTAGGGTCCCCACCATGCCAAGACATGTCCAATAAACCAAAACTTAATTGACGTAGAGTCTGCATTCCTTCTTGAAACGTGGCGGATTCCTTTATTTTTTCAACCAGTTCCATAGGTATGGTCTCCCCGGTTTCATAGTGCTTTGCGAACAATTCCAACGCTTCTTTTTCATAGCACCAGTTTTCTAAAACTTGGCTAGGCAATTCTACAAAATCCCAAAATACCGAGGTGCCGGAAAGGCTAGGGTAGGTAGTGTTCGCCAACATACCATGAAGCCCATGGCCAAACTCATGGAATAAAGTAGTAACCTCGTTGAAGGTTAGTAATGATGGTTTGCTCTTTGTAGAAGGGGTAAAGTTACAGACATTGGAGATGTGCGGCCTTACATTTTCTCCATTGCGTTTCCATTGTGATTTAAAGGAGGTCATCCAAGCACCCCCTCTTTTGCCTGCCCTGGGATGAAAATCCGCATAGAACAAGGAAATAAAGTTATTGTTTGCATCAAAGACCTTATACGTTTTTACTTCATTGTGGTATCTGTCTACATCTTCTACTTCCTTAAACTGCAGGTCAAATAATTTTTCGGCAACTTTGAAGACACCGTTAATGACATTTTCCAGTTTAAAGTAGGGTTTTAATTTTTCATCGTCCAAATTAAATAACTCCTGCTTTAATTTTTCGGAATAATAGCTTCCATCCCATTTTTCCAGGCGGTCAATAGCATCAATTTTTTTGGCAAACTCTTCTAATTGCATGAATTCGCGCTCTGCCGCAGGTTTCGCCTTGTCCAAGAGTTCGTTTAAAAATTCATGTACCTTTTCAGGCGTTTCCGCCATACGCTCCTCCAAAACAAAATGAGCGTGTGTTTTATACCCTAGCAGATTGGCTCTTTCAAAACGTAATTTTGCTATTTCAAGGACATTTTCTTGATTGTCCAATTCATCGTTGTGAAATCCTTTACTGCCAAAAGCCAATGAAAGCTTTTTGCGTAATTCCCTGTTTTTGGCATATTTCATAAACGGTATATAGCTAGGGTAATCCAAGGTGATCATCCAACCATCTTTTTTTCCTTTTGAAATTGCCAATTGTGCAGCTGCTTCTTTTTCGCCTTCGGGTAATCCGTCTACATCAGCTTCATTTGTTAGATGTAACTGATATTTGTTGGTCTCCGCTAAAACGTTTTCACCAAATGTCAATTTTAACTTTGCCAGTTTTGCATCTATTTCTCTTAAACGTTTCTTTTTGTCTTCAGATAAATTGGCTCCGTTTCTGCTAAAACTTTTATATTTTTTATCTAAAAGTGTATGTTGTTCTACAGTTAGGTCCAAATTGTCTTTTTGGTCATAGACCGCCTTAACCCTTTTGAACAAAGCTTCGTTTAAAGTAATGTCATTGCCAAATTCTGATAATAACGGGGAAATTTCTTGAGCTATTTTCTGGATTTCCTCATTGGTTTCCGCAGAATTAAGATTAAAGAAAACACTAGAAATACGGTCTAATTGCTGACCGGCGAACTCTAGCGCCTCTATGGTGTTTTCAAATGTAGGGGTATCTGTATTTTCGGTAATAGCATCTATTTCCGCTCTTGCATCTTCAATAGATTGTAGAAAGGCAGGCTTAAAATGCTCATTTTTTATTTTTGAAAATGGTGCCTGATCAAAAGGTGTAAGAAGTGGATTTTGCATTGTTTTACGTGTAATTTTAATTGCTTAAAAATTCTTTCATAGCGATGGCATCACTTTCTAAAAATTCCGAACCATCAAAATAAATGTATCGCCATTTTATATCAGTGGTGTCCATGTCAATTTGCCAATTATTACTTCCTCCAATTAATTTTATCTTTCTTTTTTCGGTACTAAGCTGTTCAATTTCAAAACTGTCTACCAACATCATTAATTCACTATCATACCACATTACGTCATCAATAAAGACAAAATAGTTCTCGTCACCCATTTTTTCCTGTAATTGTTTGGTTACTGTGCTATCTGGAGAAATACTAACCATTGTTGGTTTGCTTAGCTGAATTTCTTCAAAACCTTGGTTGGATTGGCATGAAGTAATGAGTATTAGAAGCAAGATAAGGTAAGGCTTCATATCTATTTATTGTTTACTGCTTTTGCACCGTCAATAACTTTTTGCTTTAATCCTTCTTTGTACAATATAATCTTGTCCAATACACATTTATCTGAACTGCCAATAATCTGTGCCGCTAAAATACCTGCGTTTTTAGCGCCATTTAGTGCTACGGTAGCCACCGGTACACCGCCTGGCATTTGAAGAATGGATAATACGGAGTCCCAACCATCAATAGAATTGCTACTTTTTACCGGAACCCCAATTACGGGTAGGGGCGACATTGATGCGACCATACCGGGCAAGTGAGCGGCACCACCGGCACCGGCAATAATAACGGAGTAACCATTAATATGTGCGTTTTTACTGAAGTCAAATAATTTTTCCGGTGTTCTGTGGGCGGAAACGATATCTACGTCTACTTCTATATCAAAACCTTTTAATATGTCTATGGCTTCCTGCATTACGGGCATATCGCTGGTGCTGCCCATTACTACGGCTACTTTACTCATGTTGTTTATTTTGAGATCACTTGAATTGTTTCCTTTACTTTTTCCGCTATGGACCTGGCCTTTTGGAGATCACTGTTCACTATGGTTACGTGGCCCATTTTTCTAAAGGGCCTTGTTTGTGCTTTTCCGTAAATATGTGGGGTAACTCCCTCCATCCGCAATATAGTTTCCATATTTTTATATACCACGTTTCCTGTATGGCCTTCTGCACCTACCAAGTTCACCATTACTCCTGCAACCTTACTGTCCGTATTCCCTAACGGTAAACCTAAGATACTACGAATATGTTGTTCAAATTGGTTGGTATAGCTAGCCTCAATACTGTAGTGTCCGCTGTTATGGGGTCTAGGGGCTACTTCGTTAACTAGGACATTATCTTCCTTGGTTTGGAACATTTCAACGGCCAGTAGTCCTGTAAGTCCTATTTTATCCGCTACTTTCAATGCTAATGCCCGTGCCTTTTCCGCTACTTTATCATCTATACGTGCCGGGCAAATGACATATTCTACCTGATTGGCTTCTGGATGAAACTCCATCTCCACCACTGGGTAAGTCTTTATTTCACCTAAGGCATTTCTTGAAACGATTACCGCCAACTCATTTTTGAACGGCACCATTGTTTCTGCAATACATTCTCCCTTGGGTAAATCCTTTAAGTCCTCAAGGCTTCTTACGACCTTTACACCTTGTCCGTCATATCCAAACTGAGCAACTTTCCATACAAAAGGAAATTGTAAGGCGCCATTTTCAATACTGTCCTCAATTTCGCTTAAATAGGCAAACCGTTGAAAATCTGCCGTAGGTATTCCGTTATCAACATAAAACAGTTTTTGTTTTGCCTTATTTTGAATTATGCGCAAGGCCCTTGGTTGTGGATACACTTTTTTGCCCTCGTCCTCTAACTGTTCTAAGGCATCAAGGTTCACGTTCTCTATTTCTATGGTTAGTATATCTACATCCTTTCCAAAATTGTATACCGTATCATAATCCAAAAGGCTTCCTTGCACAAATTCATTGCAGGACATTCTGCAAGGTGCATCTGCCGAGGCATCCAAAACTTTGGTGTAGATATCCCATTTACGGGTCTCATAAAGCATCATCTTGCCTAATTGGCCTCCGCCTAAAATTCCAAGTTTAAAATCTGAAGAGAAGTAATCCATATAAATATTGCTTTTAGGAGTTTAAAAACGCCTTAAGTGGCACAAAAATACGGTTAAATCTTAGAAACCAATTCCTTTCTATTTAAAAACACAGGCCAATACCTTATCTTTGCCAACCTTGATAATTTAAGAAAATTGATACAGCTTCACGACAAGTTTTTTACGCCGTACCTGAACGAAACGGAAATACAACAGGCCGTAGCGTCTGTTGCCGAAAAGATTGCGGCAGATTATAAGGATGAGACTCCTATATTTGTTGGGGTCTTAAACGGGTCGTTCATGTTTGTGTCAGATTTTCTAAAGGCATACCAGCACCCTTGTGAAGTATCCTTTGTAAAATTAAGCTCTTACCAAGGCTTGACCTCAACCGGAATTGTAGAAACCCTTTTGGACCTTCCTGCTAATCTTGAGGGTCGTAGCGTTATTATTTTAGAGGATATTATAGATACGGGACGTACGCTTCAACAATTGGTTCATCTTTTTTCAAAAACCAATGTAAAAGAGTTTAAGATAGCAAGTCTTTTTTATAAACCAGATGTATATAAGGGCGAGTATACCATAGATTATTTTGGATTGGCCATACCTGACAATTTTATTGTGGGTTATGGACTTGATTACAATGAACTTGGAAGAAATTTAAAAGAAGTATACCAACTAAACCAGAAACATATGATCAATCTTGTACTCTTTGGAAAGCCAGGTGCGGGTAAAGGTACCCAGGCAGAATTCTTAAAAGAGAAGTACAATCTAAAACATATTTCTACGGGAGATGTCTTTAGATATAATATTAAAAATGGAACGGAACTGGGCACCTTGGCCAAGTCCTATATTGATAAAGGAGAATTGGTGCCGGATGAGGTTACCATTAAAATGTTGCAGGAAGAAGTAGAGAAAAATTCCCAGGCAGACGGATTTATATTTGACGGTTTTCCAAGGACTGCTGCGCAGGCAGAGGCTTTGGACAATTTTTTGGAATCCAAGGATATGGCCATCAATGCCACAATTGCCTTGGAAGCCAATGATGAAGTATTGATAGAGCGTTTGTTGGAACGCGGTAAAGTAAGTGGTCGTAGCGATGACCAGGATGTTTCCAAGATTAGAAACCGTTTTGATGAATACAATATCAAAACAACCCCGGTAAAGGAATTTTATGAAGCACAGGGCAAGTTTTACAGTGTAAACGGCATAGGGACTATTGCGGAGATTACCGAGCGTCTTACCAAAGTAATCGAAGAGATAAAATAACATTATTCCATTGGTGCCCCATCAAGGCACCAAAAGGAGTGAACAGCACTAAAATCAATGACCGAAGGTAATTTTGTAGATTATGTAAAAGTAGGTTTGGCCTCTGGTAAAGGGGGCAAGGGATCAGTACATCTACACCGTGAAAAATTTATTACCAAAGGCGGACCTGATGGAGGTGACGGTGGACGTGGAGGCCATGTGATCATACGGGGTAACCAAAATTTGTGGACCCTAGTTAATTTTAAGTTCAAGAAGCATTTTAAGGCGGGTCATGGTGAGCATGGTAGTAAAAGCCGAAGCACCGGCGCAGACGGTGAGGATGTGTATTTGGATGTACCTTTGGGTACGGTGGTCAAGGATTTTGAGACCAAAGAAGTCCTTTTTGAAATTACGGAACACGGCGAGGAAAAAATTATCTTGAAAGGTGGCATGGGCGGACGAGGAAATTGGCATTTTAGAAGTTCAACCAACCAAACACCTAGATATGCCCAGCCAGGTGAGGATGGACAAGAAGGAGATTTTTTATTGGAGTTGAAAATACTTGCGGATGTAGGCTTGGTAGGTTTTCCCAATGCCGGGAAATCTACATTGTTGTCGGTTATAACTTCGGCTAAACCTAAGATTGCAGATTACGAGTTTACGACTTTAAAGCCTAACCTGGGCATTGTGGAATATAGGGATTTTAAGAGTTTTGTCATGGCCGATATTCCCGGAATTATAGAAGGTGCTGCAGAAGGTAAAGGTCTGGGCCATTACTTTTTAAGGCATATAGAACGCAATGCAACTTTGCTTTTCCTTATACCGGCAGATAGCAATGATATAAGTAAGGAATATGAAATCCTGTTAGATGAATTAAGACGTTACAATCCAGAATTGTTGGACAAGGAACGATTAATCTGTATTTCTAAATGTGATATGCTTGATGAAGAACTCATGGGGGAAATGAAGGCGGAACTCGATAATGAGTTTGGTAACACTCCGTTTATGTTTATCTCTTCTGTGGCCCAAATAGGAATTGTTGAATTAAAAGACAAACTTTGGGCAATGCTTAACGATTAAGAATCTTTAAAATGAAGCAGTATTTAAAAAATATTGTTGAAATTAACGATAACAAAAAAAGTAGGGTATTTGCTTATTGCATACAAGCATTAATATTAATTTCAATAGTGTCGTTTTCCTTTGAAACGGTTCCTGACCTTAAACCTTTTACCAGAAAAGTGCTGCGGGCCATAGAAATATTTTGCGTAGTCGTTTTTTCCATTGAATATCTATTGCGGATTTATGTGGCTGATCATAAGGGAAAGTTTATTTTCAGTTTTTATGGCATCATAGATTTTTTGGCAATACTGCCGTTTTACCTTTCGCTCGGTATTGACCTTAGGTCGTTAAGGGCATTGCGTTTCCTTAGGCTGTTTCGTATTCTTAAATTAATGAGGTACAATAGGGCCATTAGACATTTTACAAAAGCTATTTCCATGGCAAAGGAGGAAATACTATTGTTCTTGATCGTTACCTTGATCTTAATTTATTTTTCTGCCGTTGGAATTTATTATTTTGAGCATGAAGTGCAACCAGAAAATTTCTCATCTATATTTGATAGTCTTTGGTGGGCAATAATAACACTTACTACCGTTGGTTACGGGGATGTTTACCCTATAACCGCAGGGGGCAAGGTGTTTACCTTTTTTATCCTAATGATCGGTTTGGGTATTGTTGCCATTCCAACGGGTATTATCTCATCTGCACTTACAAAGTCTGTTGACAAAAAAGAAACTGAATAAAAATTACGGCCCCTTATTTAGTATTTGGGGATAAAATTTTAATAGTCCCTTAATCGAATAGCGACTTAAAAATCAATTTCACGCATATATTTTCTGTAATTTTAAGAAATTGCAACGGTATGAGAACTTTACTTTTTAGTACATTATTACTCCTTTTTGCCTCTTGTGGGTCTATAAAGGTCAACTATGATTATGATGGACAAACGGATTTTACTTCCTATTCCACCTATAACTATTTTGGGGATATGGAGACCGGTCTTAGTCAATTGGATGAAAAAAGATTAATGGATGCTTTGGATGCCACACTGGGTGAACAAGGATATATGTTTGCCGAAGAGCCAGATGTTCTTATTAATATTAAAAGTACCGTTTTTAGTACTCAACAAGGCAATAATGTCGGGGTTGGTTTAGGTGGTGGTGGAGGTCGCGTTGGTGGCGGAGTTTCTATAGGTATACCTGTTGGCGGTCCAAAAATGACCAGAGAACTTCAAATAGACTTTGTTGATGCCAATAAGGACATGCTTATTTGGCAAGCTATTAGCGAAAGCCCTTTTCGTGAAGGCGATACACCTGCAGAAAAGTCTGAGAAATTACAGGCAGTTGTGGACAAAATTTTTAGCAAGTACCCACCAGAATAAAATTATTTAACCCGAACAACATAGGTAGCAATAGGTTCATTATTCGCAGTAATGTGTACATCATATAAGCCTTTCCTATCAAAATATTGCACCAGGCCCATTACGTTTGCTTTTCGTTGTACTTCTGAATTGATGTCTATTTGATTGCCATATTTGTTTATCAATACTTGTAGCTTCCCAGTGAAGGTTTTGGGAACTTGAATGTGAAACGCAATACTGTCCCCTTTTTTTATAGAACTATGCATTTTTTCAGGTAGAACAGGTATTAATGATTCTCTAAAGGCTTCTTTATATATAACAGGGCCTTCTAGAAATTCCGTAAAGGATATATTCGGTTTTGGATAGGAATTATTTGGTATTAGGGGGTAGTGGTTTTTAATGAACAATGTTGGTTCGGCCAGAAAATAACCATCAAAATATTGTGAAGAAAATCTTGGCGTTCCGTTATCTATTATAGTTTCCCCAGCAGACCAAGTGGCATCGCACACGTACCATTTGCCTCCTATTTCAATGCTGTTCCAAGAATGATTGGGCATACTATTTTCAGTTAACTGTAATGTAGGCGTGCGTCCATAGCCGTCAATTATTGTACATCTAAACCCCGCCAAGTTGGCCATTTCCTTTACCAAATAGGCGTACCCTGTGCAGGCTGTTTTGCGCTCGTTTAGTAATTTATGAAAGACTTTAGGGGTAATGGTATGGTTCCACTTTAGAAAGGCGTCCCTGTCCTTTGCAAATCTCTTTCTCTTATTGCTTATTTTAAGGTAGGATGCGTAGTCATTTTCTATTGCGGTGCCGATCCAAGTGTATATTGCCCTAAATTTTTCTACGTCCGTTTGTAATGTTGACGTCAAATGATGTACAAGGACAGGTAGATTTTTAAGACTACTGTCCTTGTACACATGGGCTATACTATCGGCCTTTTTAAAATCTACCAATATAAAATCAGCACGCTGGGCGTGCAAAACATTAGCAATAAAAACGATAATAAGGAAAGTGACCCTCATTATTTAAAAATGGCAATGAATTTTTGAAATATATTTTTCTTACTGGTATATGTACCGTCAATAACCACTTCGCCCATAAGTTCAACATCATAGGTATCAAACTTTAATTGAATGTCAATTGTTGAGGTCTTACTTTTTTTAATGGTATATTCTTGTGTTTCATAACCAAGAAAACTAAATACTAGAACATCGTCTACTTCCAATTGATCGGGGAATTCAAACTTGCCGTCAAAATCTGTTTGTGTACCAACAGTAGTGCCCTTAAGGATTACGTTTACACCGGGTAGTGGTTCGTTAGATTCATCTATAATGGTACCAATAACCAAATATTGTTCCTGTACTGTGGAAACCTTGCCCGTGTTGTTAACAACATTAGCGGTAATTTCCGTTTGCGGATTGGTAATTGCAGGCTCTTGGGCACTGATTTTATTCGTGCACAGCGCCAATAGGGAAAAGCCCATTATACCTATACTTTTAGAAACTAAGGTATTGTTCATTGGTAGCGTTTTATATTTATAGGTCCTCAATTGAGATGGTTTAAAGCGGCCACATGTTTTACTTGTGGCAGTGGATAGGTAACGCACAAGTTCCTTATCGGTAAATTGGGTAAAATCAATAACTTCTTTTTGGCAACTTGTACAGAACCCTCCAATTTCGGTACTGCTAAAATTAGTAAATTTTTCATTGCATGGTGTGCTCAGGCCAATGGTCATATTACGCTTCATAATTTGTGGTTTTATAATTGTACCCCTAATCTATCATATTACCAAATCACTCGAAACTAACAATGAGTAAAGCTGCACTTTGAGTGAGTTTGCAAGCCTATTACTTGTCATATCTTAAAATTAAATGGCTCGTTACATTCCGGTAGTTGAGAATATAGTATTCTAAAACGTTTTTATATCGTTTATTTAAAACAATGCGTAAAAAGACACTATTTACTTCGACTTTAAAATCTAATTCATAAAATGAAAATTTTATCTTTTTACAGCAGGTTTGATAGTATTTTCCAGCTATAATGAGGAGACCATAACTACTGAAGAAGTTTAAAAAACTCTAGGTTATATACCGGCAAAAATGGATACTGTCCAAAATCGTAAATCTGATTTATATTCTATTGAAAATAGAATTTGGATGAGATTACAGAATTACCCGATGATCGAAGAAGCTTTTATCCCATAAAAAAAAGGCACTATTTGTTTTGCCTTTTTTTGTTATAAAATTATGTGATTATTCCACTTGTACACGAATACCCTCACTATGGCTTTTGAACTCAGGGGCGTACATGCTTTCAATAGTGGTTATGCCATTACTAAAGTTACCTGCGTTGTTTACGCGTACATCATATTCAAAAACAAAGTTGCCTTTTGGTAGGTAATCAAAGAAAAAGTTAGTGCTGGCATCCTTGGTACTTTCATAATAACCAAGTCCGTCTTGCCATTTATAACTGGAGAGTACATTTACCGGTTCAAAACCGGCAGCTCTCATATCTTTCATATGAACAAATTCCATTGGCCTGTCAGATGACAATTCTATTCTTATGCGAACCAAGTCGCCAACCTGTAACAAAGTATCGTCCTTTACTTCTGAAATGACCTCGCCCGTAGGGGTGTTTTTCTTTAAGAAGATTTTTTTATTTAAAGCAAGTGGAGTGTTTGCACCGGTAATGTTGTCCAAATCCTCAAAATATTGCCAGTATAAAGCTCCCCAAGCTATTCCCTTACCTTTTTTATTTATCTGGACCTCACCCATTTTTGGGCTAATTTCGTTACCGTTCCATGATGTTTTGAAATATCCGGTACCGGCTTCAATTTTAACATCTTCCAATGTTGAAAGATTAATGGGATTGCCGCCAATTTCAACATCAACCGCTTCGGAAACGGATAACCAATCATTACCTTTAAGCAATAGGGCGTATACAGCTTCTGTAGTGGCCTTGGTGGTGCTCCATTGGTTGGTCTGTTTGTGTTTGAGCAACCAAATTTTAAGATTGTCCAAAACTTCCACATCCGTGGGCGTTACTTCAGAAAAAGCTTCGATCAGTAATGCTTGTGTCTCAATAGGGGCTTGGTACCAAAACCAAGAACTGGTATTGTTTTTCCAGTACATTCCCAAATCATCACTAACAATACTATTCTCTTTTAAAGCGCTCAATATTTTAACTGCTGTTTTGGTATCGCCTATACGGTGCAGGGCCAATGCCAACATGCCTTGTGCATATAACCCTTTTTTCTGCCAATATTGTTGTGCTTGTGTTACATAATAGGTTCTTATTTTTTCTACTTTTTGAGAAGTTGCCACATCCGGGAAAAAGCTTCTCATGTATAAGTAATGAACCTGATATATACTTAAATGATCATCATTGATATTTGAGGAATTTCTTAGCATTCTCTCATGTTCCTTTACAAATTCCGTATCTAGATATTCTAGTGCATTTATGATTATCCTATTGTTATTTGTTTTGTTAAGCGCACTGACGTTCAAATGCCTTAATTGTCCAAAACCGGTAAGAATATGCTGTGTAATATAACGGTTGTCCGGACCTACTTTAAACCAGGCCCAGGCACCATTGGAATTTTGGTTTTGGGTTAGTTTTCTTAATGCGATGCCTTCTTCGTTTTTCATCTTATTTAAATTGAACAAAAGGCCTATCCGTTTTTTTTGTTCCTTTTCTGATTGTGCATCACGCAACCATGGGGTTTCCTGAATAAGTAATGATTTTAACTCTTGATTTTTTTCAAGATTGCTCATCAAAATATCTTCATTTGCCCATTGATCGAATACATCGCGAATTCTAGGGTTACTGTTTGCAATATGGCTTGCCAAAGTATTTGCATAAAACCTGGAGAAAATCTGTTCATTGCAATCATAAGGGTATTCCATTAAATAGGGTAGGGCCTGTATGGCATACCATGCAGGATTGGAGGTCATCTCCAAAGTCAGTTTATGGTGTTTTAGTGTTGTAGATTGGTCTGTGTTCATTAATTTGTTCAGGGTAAAAGTTTTAGATTGGTTGCCTCTTATCCACATTGGTAACGTTTCAGTCACTAAAGTTCTATTGGAAAGAACGGGCAACATATTTTGTTCCCCATCTGAAAATTCACCGGTTTGTGCAATTATTTTATACTGAACGGATTGTACCCCTTCTGGAATCTTTAACTGCCATGACACTTGGGTGTTGTTAAGTGAATCTACCCGAAACGATATGTCCTGATTGGATTCGGATAGCACATCCATAGAAATGTCCTTGTTGGTTAATGCATCCGTTAACGCCAACGTGGCTTTCCCAGAAAGCTTTTTCGTAGTTAGATTGGCAATCTTTGTACTGATGGTAATTACGTCTCCCTCCCTTAAAAACCGTGGGGCATTGGGAACGACCATTAATTCTTTTTGGGTAACCGTTGATAATTTGACAATGTTACTTTGTAAATCTGCTGTATGTGCAAGCAATTGTACATTCCATTTTGTCAATGCTTCTGGGGAATTAAAGCTAAAGGTTACATGCCCGTCCTTATCTGTGCGAAGTTCTGGGAAAAAGAATGCGGTTTCCTGTAAATTTTTGCGAATAGCAACCTGTTGTGGTTGTACCGTATTCTGAGTAGTTTCCGTATTATTCTCTGCTGTCGCCTCACTCTCTCCTTGTATTGTATTTACACTGTCGGGAATACCACTTCCGGTGATAATTACCTCATCTAATTTAGCATTGGAATCCTCAAGGCTTGAAACCATTGGGGCAGACTTTTGAGCATACCCTTTTCTGCTTTCATAGAAACCATAATTGGTTCTGTTTAAATTAAACCCAAACCAATTGAGTTCATCAAAAATTAAGGATGAGTAGCTAATATTAGGGTAACTGAAATAGTTTTTAAAACTACCCGTTGCAAAACTGTTTTGGACATTTAATCTAATCCTTGAAAAATATGTGGGACGATCAAACGGATTAAAACTCCAATTATGGGTTGTAAACTGGTCAAGAGAGCTGTCGTACATGCTTGCCAAAAGTTCTGCGGCAACTTTATCACCTTTGTTTCCCTTTATTTTGAACGACCACGTTTCATCCGTGCCGGGAGCAAGTTTATCCCTAAAGGTCAAGGTTTCTATTTGTAAATCTGTGTTTGGGTACGGTACTGGTATAATTAAACTTTCCGCATGAAATGAATTTTTATAGGCGTATCTATAATGCACTGCAAAACCACCCAAATCTTTTTTTGTTACGGGAAGTGTTATCGTCTTTGATGTACTAAGGTTGATCAGCATTGAGTCCACAATTTCATGATCTTTTTCAATATAAACCATTACATCAAGTTCGTTGGCATTCGTTAAAAATGTAATTTTCGCCTTTTCGCCAATGGCATATTTCGGTCGATCAGTTTTAATCTGAAACAATTGGTTATCCGCCAATTTGTTGTCATTATCGGTAAGGGTCAATTGTGCTATATCTTTTACGGGCTGTCCAAACTTATCCTTCGTTTCCAGTTCCATTACATAATTGCCCGACTGCCATTTCTTTAATTTATCCAGGGTTATGGTAGTGGTGTTCGCAGTATTGAAATTGGTTTTCCATACCATTTTTTCTTTTTCCCATTGAGCAGGGTCGTCTTCATTTTTGTAAGCATCATAGGGGTATAGTTCCTTAAACTCCTGTTCCGTAAACCCACTATAATCAGGGGCTGGCCATGGTCTGGAACGTAATACATTGGTAGGTGCTTGTAATTTATAAAGTTTAATGGTACCGGTAGACGAAACTGGCATGTCATTTAAATTGGTGCTCTTAATACTGAACTGGGCATCTTTAGTTTCCTTATCCAATACCTTAGGAAGCAAGAGCTGTACATTTAATACATGATAACCTACCTTGACAGTTGTAGTAGCGCTTCGGGTTTCACCGTTAATATCCGTTACATCGGCAGTGATTTCATAATTAAATATGGGGAGGTCTACCTTATTCATTCTTTCATCGGACAAAGCCTTAAAATGTATGGAATAATTACCATTATCGTCCGTTATGGTCTCGCCCTGTACTATTTCCTGTGGAGTATTTTGGATTTGAGGCCTACGCCAATAATACCAAACGGGTAGGTCAACAATTCTTTTGACACGGTATACGACCTTTGCATTGGTAATGGCGCTGCCCGCATAAGCCATGGCCTTACCTGTTACGGTTATACTATCGTTTACTTTATAGCTGTCGCTGATCGGTTTAAAGTCTGTTTCAAATTTTGGTCGTTTGTACTCTTCAACAGAAAGTGGATGGTAACCATTAATCTCAATATCGTCCGAATAAATTTGTAGCGCATACCTTCCGGTAAGTCCATCATTGGGTAATACAAACTCACCGGAAAAAGAGCCATAGTCATTGGTAACCTTCATTTGGCTTGATATCATTTGGCCATTGGCGTTAAAAAGTGCTATTTCTAGGGTAGTGTCCGTAATAATACTTGAATCTCCATTGCTTTGCTGTACCGCGATTCCTTTAAAATATATGGGTTGCCCAGGCCTGTATATACTTCTATCGGTAAATAAAAAGCATGTGTTGGTTTCGGACTCATTGGTGTCATTATAACTTCTGCCTAAATAATAATTGTCAAAGTAGGCTGTTTCATTACTCTTTGTTACGGTTATATTGATATTGCCCCATGTATCCTTGTCTTTTTTTATTGTTATGTTTCCTAAATCATTGGTGGTAAAGGTTTCGCTTTTTTGGGGTGCATTATAATTTTGTCTGTAATGAAAGGTAACGGTTGCCCCGGCAATGGGTCTGCCGTTATTGCGGTCCAGAACATGATAGGTTTGGTGTGTATTGGTTTGTGTTTCGTTTACCGCAAAATCCGTTACCTGTACTACTTCATAACTGTAAGCAGATGCTTTTGAATCTTTAGGCTGTAGAATAACTATGTATTGACCATTGTTCAATGCTGGTATTGAAATTTCAGTACTATGGGTCTGGTGGTCATTTTCCGTGGTTAAGGCGGCATTCCATGATTGCGCTATTGGTAACGTTGAAATCAGTGCTAATTTTTCGTCCTCATTATATAGCTCATTCAATTTTTCCAACGCTGTTCTTGAAATAGAATGCGCCGTTAACTCGATATGTTCAACGTTTTTATAGGTTACCAATAGTCTACCCACCGTGTTGTTTGGAATATATTTTTCATACGTAACATGTACGAATGGCGTGGTAATTTCATTTTTAAGGGCGATAGATTTTTCTGCAGCCCTGCTATTTGGAAATTTGGCAATAATCTCATCACAAATTTTTACAGCTTCCTTTAATTTCCATTGGTGTTCATTGGCAGACCGTGGATTGTACAGTCCTCCTATTTCCTTATATCGTTCGGCAATTTCATAGAGGTACAAACCTGCAAAAGGACTATTACGTATTCCGTCAGCCGTATTTTTTAAAACATCTATCAAAATTTCATCCTTGTTGGAAAAAGTAGCATGTTTGTGGGTGTACAATAGACGCTCAATATCTACTAAGGTCAGGGGCGCCAGATCAGGATTGCCAAAGTGAAAGGCCGTTAACTGACGGTAAATTCCCAACGCTTTAGACTGCAGTGAAACCGATTGTTCCTTATCAATTTCCATTGTACTAAATGTATATGCATCACATAACATTTCAGCGGTATTGATTTTAAAAACTTCTAACGGTTTTTGAATGCTGTTTTCACTTGTGGTGTAAAAGGATAATGCCGTATGGGCCAACAAATCAAAAAGTGTAGGCCTGAACGTGCTAGAATTTTTTTCCTCTTCCAATATCGTGCTAAACGTTGCAATGGGTGTAGCCTGTAAATCTGCCGGATTCGCCAGGGAAGCTTGAAAATTTTGATCTATTTCCTGAAATAGTGTGTGCAAGTCCCACGTTCTGAAATCTACCGTATCCACTTTTTGTGCTGTAGTAGTACGATTATAAAATCGATACCTGTTCGCTTGAAAGTATTGCCAATAAATGTTTGCCAGATAACTATGGAGAATATTTTTGATGACACCATTAGAATCATCGATTTCCATTTTAAAATCATTGACAATACTTAACTCGGCATCTTCCTTTAAGGTTAGCCCATATCTGGATTTATGCAGTAGGGCCTTTATAATTTGAGTTTTATTGCCTTCCTGTTTTGCTTTTTTGGAAATGGACTCTACAAGTTCAAGTGCGGATTTGGTCAAATTGTCATCCTGCAATTTTTCTACTTGCTCCCAAAGGGTTGTATAGTCATCATTTTGCTGTGCATTGCCCATTTGGGCAAACAAAAAAATACCGAGAATGATATGTAGTCTTTTCATATATGTAAAATTACAATACAAAACTGTGCCAAATTTATTATTCAATCAACCTAAAATTAGTAAAAGGTATTTTTGGGTTAGTAAGCTGTTCTTTAAAACTGACCACTATTGTTTTAGGGCTGTTGGCAGTTCATAAATCGTTAAAAGTACTTAGCGTAATTGTGTAGTTGAATAGGTTTCAAAATATTCCTTAACCTGTTCTATGTGCTTTTCCTTGGCTTCTTGATCTAGCCAACTTGCTTTAAAGCCGTTGATCGCCAACTGTTTTAATTGGGTTGTGGATAAATTCAATGCCTTAGCGGTCTCATAGTAGTTCTCATTCATATATCCTCCAAAATATGCGGGATCATCTGAATGTATGGTTGCCAAAATCCCCTTATCCAACATTTTGGCTACGGGATGGTCTTCTAATTTTTGAACGACCTTTAGTTCTAAATTGCTTAAAGGACATAGCGTTAATGGAATTTGTTCCTTTACCAAGCGTTTTACTAATATTTCATCATCCACACAACGATTACCATGATCAATACGGATAACCTTTAAGAGGTCCAACGCTTCATAGATATACTCTTTTGGTCCTTCCTCGCCAGCATGGGACACCAATTTGTACCCTTGTGCTGCCGATGCTTTGAAAACATTGATAAACTTACTTGGGGGATTGCCCAACTCCGAAGAATCCAGGCCTACACCATCAATCCATTCCTTAAATGGCAAGGATTCTTCCAATGTTTTAAAAGCGGCCTCTTCGCTTAAATGTCTTAGGTAGGACATAATCAGTTTAAATGTAATGCCATATTCCTGTTCACCTTTTTTTAGGGCATTATAGATTCCATTAATTACCACTGAAAATGGAACACCTCTTTCTATATGCGTTTGCGGGTCAAAAAATACTTCTACATGAACAACGTTTTGTTGATGTACTTTTTTTAAATATTCATAGGTTAATTCAAAAAAATCTTGCTCATGGAGCAAGACTTGGGCACCTAGATAATACAAGTCTAAAAACTCCTGTAGGTTATTGAACTTATATGCTTTTTTTAAATCTTCAACAGATTTATATGCCAATTCAATATTGTTTCTCCTTGCAATCTTGAACATAAGATCCGCTTCCAAGCTCCCTTCAATATGTAAATGTAGTTCTGTTTTAGGAATACCTTGTATTAGTTCTTTCAGGTGAGATGGGTTCATGGGCAGATTAATTTTTATTGTCCTTAACAGTAAATTGGAACGGTTTATAAATTTACATATCTAATGTCAATTATACCGCCCCTAGATTTTTTAATTAAGGGATAATACTTTGGATACGATCCAAGTGATATTTGCCAGTTCCATGTTTTGATTACATAGGTAAAACTGACTGCGATGTAAACGTCACACGTTAGTGCTCCCAAGTAATGGCCAATTTACCACGGGTTCGTTTTTTTTCCAGTATATGTATGGCCTTAGGAATTTCCAGGTAACTAAATTCTTGTGCTATATGCACATCAATTTTTTTGTCCGCTATAAGTTGTGCCAAGGTTTCCAAATCTTTCTTATTTGGCATAGTCGTAAATTGGGCCAATGGATATTTGCTGAACGCTTTTCTAAGAAGTAGCGATATCATTTTGTTCATGGTGGTAAAACCTACAATGACACCTCTTTTACCTAAACGCATATAGTCCGTATGTCTAAAATTGCCATGTGCATCGATTACTAAATCATAGACCTTGTTGTGAAATTGTATATTTTCTTTGTCATAGGCAATGACGTCATCTGCACCAAGTTTCTTTACAAAAGTTTTATTTTTATCCGAACAGATTGCCGTTACCTTTGCACCATAAGCTTTTGCGATCTGGACAGCAAAATGGCCTACACCACCTGAAGCTCCGTTGATGAGCACCGTTTCAGATTTTTTCAAATTTCCATGGGTAAGCAGTGCCTGTAATGCCGTGGTCCCTGCCATTGGTAGGCAAGCCATTTTTAGTACGTTCATTGTATTGGGAAAAGGGGCACACTTATTTTCAGGAATTGTAATATATTCAGCAAAAGCACCACCTAGGGTACGTTCTCCAAAAACCATATCGCCTACTTGAAACGTTGTTACTTGGGAACCAATTTTGGTGACTTCACCGGCAAAATCCGCTCCAAGGACTTTATTTTTGGGTTTGATCAGTCCAAATGCTAGACGTGTTAAATAGGGTTTTCCTCTTAATATATGCCAGTCTGCAGGATTTACGGAATTCGCCTTTATGTTAACAAGTAGTTCAGTGGCATTAGGTTCAGGTGTTGATATATCCTTTAATTCAAGAATTTCCGGGCCGCCATATTTTAGTTTTACGTAAGCTTTCATAAGGGGTATTTGCTGTTTTTGTATTTGTAGGCATTTCCCCTAATCCGTTACGGTTTTATAGCGGTAGTTTATTCATTATCAATACATACTACCATGTTATGTCTGAATAATATAAGAATTCATAACCCATTTCAACACTGAGCATGGGGTCAAAATTGTATTTTTCAACTTCGGCCACATTATATCTAAGGCCAGCTTTTTTGGCATAGGAAAACAAGTTTTTAAAATTGACCTTGCCACTGGCGCCAATTTCCATATCGTCCTTGGTATGCCAGCTAAAGAAGCGTCCGGGATAATTGTTAATGAAGGCAATGGGGTCTGCATTTCCCATTCTCATCCAATACAGGTCCATTTGAAAAGATACATAGTTTGGATCGGTATTCTTTAATAAAAAGTCATAGATTGTGACTCCCTCAACTTTAAGAAATTCATCTGCATGGTTATGAAAGCCAAAGGTAATTCCGTTTTCCTTACATAATTTACCTACCGCATTATAGTAATCTGTATACTTCTTTAATTGTTTCAATGACTTTATATTTTTTAAATCATTATTGGACGTGGTAATATATGTTACCCCTGCAGCTAAATGGTCTTCTATACAAGTTTTCCACCAAGCCATTGTAGCATTCCAATCAACATCTTGGGGCAAACCTTTAAAAGTCATTGAACCTTTAAATTGCATACCATTGGCCTCTACCAAATTTTTGAACGTGATAGGTTCCATACCATAAAATTTTCGGTCTTTATATACAAAAGTCTCTATATAACTGTAGCCAATCCTATCCAATTGTTGTAATGTGGCAACCGGGTCTTTTTGCATAGCAGCGTTAACGGAAACCAATTGAATGCCTAAATTTTTATCCTTGGAGTTTTTTTTGATATATTTTACTTGCCAATTCTGTTCTGGATTGGGCATTATACCTTTTAAGACCACTTCTGTATTACTAATAAAATCAAAAGTAACCTGTAACCCCGTTTCTCCTTGGTGGTTATAATCTTGCATTCTCCAAATATTATTGATGTCAAAATACCCTTTGCCCACAAAACTTTCGTTTGCCTGGTTTTGTCCAGAAGCTACGATTTGGTCTGTTATTTTATCATAACTGATCAATTCCACTAGTATGGGTACCCATTCATTTTTTCGATTTTCAAACACTTCAACCTGTAAGGAATTGCCGTCCATTTTGGGGACTACCTGCATTTTAATACTAGGCTTTTCAGATAACTGGTCATCATTAATGTCATTGACACTATACCACTCGCCAATATATTGAGTTAGTTTAAATTGTTGGTCTATTGCCTTTGTTTGTGCATAAAGCCCAATATGGATGAATAAAGTAAGTAGTGTTATGAATGTTTTCATATAAGGGTAATGGTTAATGTAATGTTTAGTGTTTTACCGGTACATAAAACTTGATCGTAAAGGCATAAATATACTAGATTCCCTTTTCATTTTTACCCGATTATACACGTTCCCATTCTTCAATAATATAATACCTGCCCTTATAAAATTGCCGTTACATTATTTTAGTTTTTTCGGTTGGTTTTAGGTGTGGGTCTTAATGATGCACAAGCTACTATGGATTTCCAATAAACATGAAAGTAGTTTCTTGAATGCAATTACATGGATTTTAAAAGTCCGCCATCTATGGGGATGTTGGTTCCAGTAATATAAGCGGCATTATCAGAAGCTAAAAAAGCTGCCAAATATCCATATTCAATGGGGTCACCTATACGTTGTAACGGTACTTTGGATTCCATATCTTTCCTTACCTGACTTTGTGCAATACCTAATTGTTCCGCTTTTTTTGCATTCAACTGAGCTATACGGTCGGTATCAAAATAACCGGTCAGCACATTGTTCACCGTTATTTGATATTTGCCCACATCCGTGGCCAATGATTTTGCCCAGGTTACTACAGCGGCACGTATTGTATTGGACAGGGCCAAATAAGATAAAGGTTCTTTAACCGATACGGATGCCACATTAATGATACGGCCCCAATTTTTTGCAATCATTTGCTGCAGTGCCAATTCTGAGGTGAAGACTACGGTTTTAAAAAGTAGATCAAAAGCCTCTTGGTAATCCGAAACATTTTTTTCAAGCGCAGAACCTGCTGAAGGGCCTTGGGTATTGTTTACCAGAATATCGACGGAATTATGTTCAAAATAGTTGCTGATGCTGTTTTGAAAACCATTAAAATCATTGAAATCTACCACCAAAAACTGATGTGTCTGGCCCGTCTCCTTTGGTAGGGCTTCAACAATATCACGTAGCTTATCTTCACTATGTGACATTAATGTGACACTGGCACCACTTGCTGCCAATTGCTGGGCAATGGCCTTACCTATACCACCACTACTGCCACCTACCAATGCTTTTTTATTTTGTAAGGAAATGTTCATGTTCTACGTTATGTTTTTCTATTACATTACTGCCTTTTTCCCTTAGAAAATAGGGATATAAAACTTAAAAAATCATCTGTATTCTTCACGTGTGGGACTAAACACATCCAATAGTTTACAGTCTGTCAATGCTTTGCCGCTATGCTTTTGTTGAGGTGCAATGATAACGATATCCCCGGGACCGTAAGTTTTGGTGTCACCATTTAGCGTAAATTCAAAATCACCTTCCATTACATGCATGATCTGTTCGTTCATATGGGCGTGTTCCGGTACTATCGCATCTTTTTTTACTTCCCAAAATGCAATACTCATATGTTGGGAATGTACCAATTTGCCATGGTAACCGGGCATAATTTCTTTAGAAGGAATATTGGAAAGATTTAAGCTCATGTGTTGTTTTTTACCAGACTAAGATAAACCAAACGATTGCAAAAGAAAAGCCTCTTTGGTTATTCCAAAGAGGCTTTTCTTTTTTGAATGAGCGTTCCTTATGGGTTTTTGCTGTCATAATCCCAACCAATTACCACAAACTCACATCTACGGTTCCATTCATGATCTTCCTCGGAACAATCTTGCTCAGTGGCGCATTTCACAATAGGCTTAGATTCCCCATATCCTTTTGATACGATCCTACCGGATTCAATCCCGTTCTTTACCAAGAATTCCTTTGCGGAATCTGCACGTTTTTGAGAAAGTTCCTTATTGTATTTACCATTGCCCCTAATATCGGTATGGGTTCCTATTTCAATGATCATACCCGGATTATTCTTCATTACATCTATAACTGTTTTTAAGCGCTCCCTAGATTCCCTTCTTAAGTACCATAGGCTATAATCAAAATGGATTTCCTCGGTTTTTATTATGGTGCGGTCGGTTTCCTTGACCAAGGCGGTTTCACTGGCTAAGGCATTCTCTATTTTTTTGGCAACTGCTTGTTCCGCCCTAACTTTCTCTTGAAGGCGCTCTTTTTCTTTACGTTCTTTTTCTTCTATGGTACGTTGTGCCAGTAATTGTTTTGCCTTTTTTTCCTCTTCCAGTTTTTTTATGGCCAAAGCTTCTGCCCGTGCTTTTTCTTCCGCTAGCTTTTTTTGCTTTGCTATGGTTTGGGTTTTTTCACGTTCGGTAATAGAATATAAATCCATGGACGCGTCTTTTGTAGCGCTACGTACTTTATCGGTAATTATGTTTCTCATATTTGATTCATATCCGGCTTTTTCAGCTTTTAGGGTATATGCGGTCTCGCAGTCGGCATCAAAAGAAAAAGCTCCATCTTCTTTTGTGGTAACGGTCATGATAAGGTTGTTTGCGTTGTCCAGATATAGGACATTGACACCTGCTAGGGGCAGGGTGGTGGTGCGGTCGGTTATAGTTCCGGTGATATATTGCTTGCAATTTTCTATGGTAAGTTCTTTGGTGACGGTAAATTTATAGATGTCATCGCTTCCTTTACCCGTTGGCCTATTGGAAGCAAAATATCCTGTTTTGCCATCGTTGTTCAGCACATAGGAAAAATCATCATAACCACTGTTAACAGGTAAGCCCAAATTATCAGGATGCTGCCACACTCCATTGTCACTTTTGGAAATAAAGACATCCAATAGACCAAAACCTGGGTGTCCGTTAGAAGAAAAATACAATGCTCCATCAGAGGATATAAAAGGAAATTGTTCTTTCTTATCGGTGTTGATCAAAGCACCTAAATTTATGGGAGCACCATAGGAATCGTCTGATTGTATAGTGACCTCATAAATATCGAACGAACCAAAACCACCCGGTCTATCCGATGAAAAATAGAGTTTCGTGCCATCTGCGCTTAGGGTTGGATGCTCATTGGAATATTCATCACTATTAAAGGGCAGTTCTGTAATATGCTTCCATTCACCGTCTTCCAACATGGCACGGTATATTTTAAGGTTGGATATCTTACGGTCATCTGTCTTGCGTTTCCCGTTTTTAAAATTGTTACGGGTAAAGTAAAGGGTTTTTCTATCTGATGAAAGTGTAAAAGTCCCCTCGTGTAATCGCGTATTTACTTGGCCGGGAAGTTCACTACTTAAACTATCTCCCCACATTTGTTTTTCCAATGGATGGGTATAAATATCAAGGTATTGTTGATTGTTCCACCGGTAAGTTTTGGATTTCGAATTTTTATGTGCGGCGGTATACCACATTTCGTTTCCAATTGACATGGCCCCAAATTCTGATGTGCCCGTATTCAGTGCACTGTTTTCAATTGTATATCGTTCACCTATAGCTTTTACATTATCAAGATATGTAGAAGATTGCCTTAATTGTAGCAATTTATCTGTCTGTCCTTCTTTTGAATAATAATCACCTAGCACTTTTTCTGCTTCTTTATATTCCCCTATAGCTTTTAAAGATTGGTTCAATCTAAAGAAATACTCTTCATTGACGGTATCCCCATAATTGGAAATAAGGTTGCGGTACCAACGGGCGGATGCATTTAAATTGAACGTGTGGTAATAGGAATCTGCCAAGTTCTTGATCAATACGCTGCTTTTATTCATTGGCAACGCCGCTTCATAAAGGGGTATGGCATCTGTATAATATGCTTTTTCAAAAAGGTCATTGGCCCGATCTACCTCATGTTGGCCCCAAATTGTTCCATAGGTTCCCAGTACTGTGATAATGAGTATTATAGTCTTTTTCATTTTAGTAGAATCTAGGAGATTTGTCATAGCCCTTTTTAAGTCCCCAAAGGTCTAAGTTGAACAGTAGGAAAATTTCATGGGATCCATTATTGAACGACCCAAGGTTAGAAAGGGTGTAGTCATAGGCGTAACCAATGCGAAAAGCGGGCAATACTGCAATATTGAACATGGCACTGACAGAATCATCCAATCGATAAGATACCCCGCCCTCAAACCTATTGTTAACCAATGCGTTTATAGAAAGGTCTGCCGTAATTGGTGCCCCCTGTACCATTTTGGTCATTATAGAGGGTTTTATTTTTAAGTCTGAATGAATGTTGAACACATAGCCTGCCATACCGAAAAAATGAATGGCCTCTGCACCAATACGGGTAATGCCATCCCTGTTTTCCAAATGTTTTGAGGTCAATAGATTGGGTATGGATACACCTGCATAGAACTTGTCCCTGGTATAAAATGCGCCGATACCAATATTTGGAAACGTATTGTTTAGATTTTCATTAAATGCCGGGTCATCTTGTACCTCTGGCAGTCTAAAACCATTAAAATTGGTCTGAAACGTTGTGACTCCTCCTTTAAGGCCTAGGCTTATATTACTTTGTTCATTAAGTTTTAGTATGTATGCAAAATCTATATAGATATTATTTTCTTTTAATGAGCCGTCTCCAATATCGTCGGATATTATTGAGGCGCCCATCTCAATTTTTTCTGAAAATGGGGTATGGGCAAAGAAGGTTAGGGTCTTTGGTCCACCTACGGCATTTTGCCATTGGGTTCTATACAACGTCCCAAAATTTAACATGCCCTGCTCGTTGGTGGTATATGCGGGGTTGACCACATTCATATTATACATGTATTGGGTGTACTGTGGGTCTTGTTGTGCCTGAACTTTACAAAGGAAAATTAGCATAGCTATGCAAACAATCCTTAAGTGTTGTAGTGTGTTTTGCATTGCTTATCTGTTTAAATATAATCTTCCTTGGACGGGTTCAAAGTTATCCTTGTTGTAATTGATGATATAGAAATAAATACCATTTGGAGCAATGGAAGAACCATTACTACCATCCCATGCAGGATTGTTTTTATCGCCCTTAAATAATGTTGTACCATATCGGTTAAGGATTTCAATGGTATAGTCGGGAAAAATGGTTTCAATGTTGGGAACAAAAAAGGTATCGTTTCGATTATCCGCATTGGGAGAAAACCCGTCCGGAATGAAAAAATCATAATCTTCGGGATCACATGCGCTTAAGTCTACATTTACCGGAACACGGGATGCAGAAGAACAACCAGTTGCCGGGTCCCTACTTTCGGCATAATAAACAGTGTCCGTTTGTAATGGGGTATCATTGTCAAGTGCAGTACCCCCTGTTTCCGTAAGAAACCAAAAAACGTCATTTTCCATTTCATCTTCCAGGGCCCTAAGTTCTTGCACCGTAGGATTGTCCAATCCACATGCCGTTAGTTCGGTGTCAGATAAATTGGATGGCGCCACGGTTATGATTGTTGGCGTTATTGCCAATCGTTGGCTGCTAGTACAATTTTGTTCATTTAGGATTGCGGCATAATAGGTTTGTCCATCTACCAAGGTTGTGGTTGAATCCAATAAAGTGCCGCTTACATCTGCATTAAACCATATAATGGAACTACCTGCTGGGCTATCTATGGCAATCAAGGATAATGTAGGATTATCCTCTGCACAAAAGATGGGGGCGGAATTGTTCGTAGTTGGTCCTGAAGGATCGCTTAAAATTGTCAACACCCGTATACGGTCGGAACCTTCACAATTACTTGCGGGATCGGTGTTGGATATATAATAATCCTCCCCGTTTTCCAGTAAGGTCGTTATAGGAAGTATATCGGTATCCGTTGCGGTGGCATAAAATAAAAGCGCTCCATTGGAAGTGACCTCTATATCCATTAAGGTAGGTTCATTGGGGTAATCAACCGTACAGAATATCTGTTCTTCGGCTGCTTGAGGAGCTTCTGGTATACCGCCTCTTGAGAAGTTTTCCTGTTCTTCAAAATCATACACTAGACGGCATGGGGTCGTATCATTTTGGGTACTTCGAACACTTGCCGTATAATTTCCTATGGGCAATGCATCCACATCAATTTGATAGTCTGCCGTACCGCCCGTAAAATTGATGGTATTGGTCGTCAATATGGTATTGGAATCCATTTCCATAACATCATAAGTTATGGTATAGGAACCATCACTTAAAACAGGCGCATCTATAATGACATCTATTTGTGTTGCGTCACAATTATTATCTATTTGTAAGTCCAACTGTATTGGACTAGGAACGGGAATTACAGTAAAATTAGCAGTTAGCGGACAGTTGGTAGAATAACTATCCGTTATTGTTAAGTCTATATCATAATCGCCCTCGGTAGCAAAATTTGTATTCGGAATTGTTAAAGATGCAGAACCGTTGGTAAACGTTAAAGGCGCATTGGATATCACTATAGGGTCGCCCGTAGGTAAATTTAAGGTGTAATCCGTACTGTACGCACCGTTGGCAAAATTGCCATCCTCGTCCAAAATATTCGTAAAGGTTACCGTTGCATCGTTATTCACACAAATATCTTGTACGGAAACACTTGAATCCGCAGCCAAAAACGTGGTAGGCGGCACTAAAATAGTAGGGCATATGTCCCGCAAAGGCGAAACGCTTTCAATTCCTAGAACGCTAAGCGTTAAAATTCTATTTACAGGTACCAGATCCGGATCTACCATAAAACTACCGCTACCGTTGGTCAATGTAGTAGGGGCTTCTTCTAGCCTACCATCTACGGAATACGTTAATATAAACGAACCATTATGAAAGATTGTGTCGTCATAGGTTAATTCAACAATATAGTCCGAACCAAAACATACACTTTCTGTAGTAATCTCTCCGTCCAAAACAGGTAATATATTAATGTTGACTACAGAGGACTGTTCTTCACAAACCGGGTGACTGGGGAAAACCGTATATGTAAATGAATAGGTGCCATATCCAAAATTATCGTTCAGTTCCTGAATATTTATAAAAGAATCATTTAAATCACTGAGTTGGTTCGTGCCATTTTCCGACCATGTACCGTTGGGGTCTTCACCAACTAATCTACTGTTCAAATCAAGATTGGTATAGCCAGACAGATCTTCATTGGTACAAAAGGTAAGACTATTGGGTAATCCTGAGTTGGCGGCTGGATGAACTTCCAAAATAACGGTAGATGTACGACTGGCACAACTACTTACCTCGAGTACCGTATAAGTAAATATATATATGCCCGGACCAGCGGCCTGCGCATTGAAAATATTGTTATCCAATTGATTGGTTGCTGTACTGGGGTCTTCTTCCCAAAGACCATTAAAATCCTGTACTTTACCATCAATATTACTGCCTAAGAATCCATGCAGGTTAACGTTGGAGTCATCACTACAGGCATTGGCACTGCCATCTATATTATCCTCCCCTGGATAGCCGCCAAGATTAATGGTCACCACTGCAGATTGATTACAGGCGGTATTGGTATAAGTAAATCTATGAATACCGTAATTGTTGATACGCCATAAATCTACTATGCCCGTAGTCTGGTTTAGTGCTACAAAATTTGCGGGGTTGGTAGTAGACCATGTACCACCAGTTGCTGGGGTTCCGCCCAATTGGGCAAAAAGGTCAAAGTTTCTATTGCCTACATCGGCATCTTTGGTACACACATCAATGGTTGTGCTTGTGCCGGCGCATTGTCCATAAACAAAATTATAGGAGCTTAGGACTAATAGCGGTACAATTAAAAACCTCAATTTTAAAATGTTCATTTAAGGGGAATTGGTTGGTTGGATGTAATTGTCCATTTTTAAAGGTATTTCGGAAAGATAGGGTGATAAAAAATATGTTGTCAGTTATCAAATTTGTAGGGTGAATACTACTAAACATGATTGTTAAATCTGTTTGGCACATGTATTTGGTCGATCAATTATTGATTTTTATATAGGTATAAAGAAAATGTAGGTGTTGCCAACAATGCGGTTTTTGGGTACATTGGCTATCTTTGACAACTAAAATTAAATAATGCGCATACATTTTATAGCTATAGGGGGGAGTGCAATGCACAATTTAGCACTTGCCTTGTCTCATAAGGGATACCAGGTAACAGGTAGTGATGACGTTATATTTGAACCATCAAGGTCCAGATTGCAGGCAAAGGGTTTGTTGCCATTGGAATTTGGATGGTTTCCAAATAAGATAGATGCCGGCCTGGATGCTATTGTATTGGGTATGCATGCCAAGGAAGATAATCCAGAATTGTTAAAGGCACAGCAGTTAGGTCTTACCATCTACTCCTATCCGGAATTTTTATATGAACAGTCCAAAAATAAAACACGCGTAGTTATAGGTGGTAGCCATGGCAAGACCACTATTACTTCCATGATATTGCACGTGCTTAATTTTCATGATATAGAAGTGGATTATATGGTTGGGGCACAGTTGGACGGATTTGAAAGAATGGTGCATTTAACGGAGCATAATGATTTTATAGTTTTGGAAGGGGATGAATATTTATCTTCGCCAATAGACCGAAGGCCCAAGTTTCATTTATACCAACCTAATATTGCGCTTTTAAGCGGTATAGCCTGGGACCATATCAATGTCTTCCCCACATTTGAAAATTATGTGGAGCAGTTCAGGATATTTGTGGACAGTATCGTTAAAGGAGGCTCAATAACCTACAATGAAGAGGATGTTAACGTAAAAGCAGTAGTAGAGGCCTCTGAAAATGCAATTCGTAAATTGCCCTATAGCACGCCAGAATATTCTGTAGAACATGGAGAAACCTTGTTGGAAACGTCTGAAGGCCCTATGCCCATAGAAGTATTTGGCAGACATAATCTAAGCAATTTGGCAGGTGCCAAATGGATATGCCAAAACATGGGTGTGGACGAGGATGATTTCTATGAAGCCATTGCAACATTTAAAGGAGCGTCCAAACGATTGGAGAAAATAGCGGAAGGCTCGTGCAGTATTGCATACAAGGATTTTGCACATTCACCCAGTAAGGTAGCGGCTACCACTAAAGCAGTCAAAGAACAATATCCTGATAGAAAATTGATTGCATGCTTGGAACTACATACATATAGCAGCTTTAATCCGGAATTTTTAAAGGAATACAAAGGTGCCCTAGATGACGCAGATGAAGCCGTAATTTTCTTTTTACCGGAATCCGTGGCCATTAAAAAATTGAAAGCGGTTACCCCGGAACAAATAATGGAAGCCTTTCAACGTAATGATTTAAGAATATTTACCGATGCCAGATCATTCCATAAGTTTTTGGAGACCGGTTCGTATAAAAATTCAACCTTACTGTTAATGAGCTCCGGAAATTATGGTGGTTTTGATTTAGCAAGATTACAGAATTTAATGGTTTAGGGTTATGCTGAATATTTTAAAACATAAGACTAAACTTGTTTGAGATATTAAATTCAGTACTAATGAAAATCGGGAATTATTAAGCTTGCCGATAACTTATTTTAGTTTTTCAGCAATTACGACCCAACGAACTATTATAGACCAAATTGTTTTAAATGGTGGTCTAGGTGCTTATACTCCAACTGTCCCCATTGATCCTTTGTAAATTCTCCGAATGCAGGATGTGGATACCATCTATCTCGACTTTTGGTTGCGTGGAAATCATCTATTAATTGATGTAGTAATCTATATTCTTCATCAAAATTTTTCTCCTCTTTGGCTTTTAACTGTGGTGCGGTAGGCAGACCTTTACGCCAAGGTTTGTCATTGTATAATGATTTTTTAAAAAAGGTTTTTACGAACCAATTACCTTTAGAGGTGTTGGGACGGTTTTCTACGGCCAGTTTTAACGGATATTGACAATGCCAGCACATTTGTGCAACGGACATTTTACCCCATTGCCGATCAGTATCTTCCTTTAGGTTGTTCAATCGGGACTTAATGTCTTTGTAGCCATCTTCGTTTAAAAGTGATTTCATGGTTGCTTCTTTAATTGATGTTTAAATTTAGGATAAAATAATTAGTTCTGTATCTTTAGCCTATGCCGGATAAATCTACTTCCTTTTCCATTAAAAATTGGTCCGATGATGATAAACCACGTGAAAAACTGGTGCAGAAGGGGCGTTCCGTATTGTCCGATGCAGAGTTGATCGCTATTTTAATAGGTTCTGGCAGTAGGTCAGAAAGTGCTGTTGAACTTTCTAAACGTATCTTGGCATCGGTAGGCAATAATCTCAATGAACTCGGTAGGCTCACCATAAAGCAGTTAATGGAATTTAAAGGTATTGGAGAAGCAAAGGCCGTAACCATTGCTGCCGCATTGGAAATGGGAAGAAGGCGTAGGGGAGAAGATTCTTTGAAAGTCGATAAAATAGGAAGCAGCCAAGACGTATATAATTTATTACAGCCCATAATGGGAGAGTTGGAACATGAGGAATTCTGGATACTGTTCCTAAATAACAGCAATAAAGTTTTACATAAGGCCCAAATGAGTAAAGGTGGTATAACCGGGACCTTGGTAGATGTACGCCTAGTAATGAAACAAGCTTTGGAACTGGGTGCCGTTGCAATTATTTTGGCCCATAACCATCCATCAGGTACATTGCGACCCAGTGGGGCAGATAAGCAAATTACCCAAAAAATAAAATTGGCAAGTGAAACTTTGGATGTAAAGGTCTTGGATCATTTGATCATTACCCAAAAAAGTTATTTTAGCTTTGCAGATGAAAAATTGCTTTAAATGTTATTGATCTATACCCATAAGATAACACCCCGACTTACCTATATCATGAGGCATATCTTTGTGAATATGTTGGGTATAGAACTTGACTTTACCACCAAAGTAGAAGAATTTATAAAGCATACGGGCCCAAAGATTACATATACCAAACAACCTCTGCAAAATGAGTTTTTTATTCGTAGTAATGAATTGTTATTTGAACAGGGCATAAACGATGTGGAGATAAGTGTGGGGGATTGGGAAGGTATACCGTGCTTCTTTTCCAATGGGGAGCGTAGTAACATTCCTTTTGATATTTTTGCGGCAAGCTTTTTTCTACTGGCCAGATATGAGGAATATCTGCCCCACGTAAAGGATATTCATGGTAGATTTTCACCAAAGGATAGTATTGCTTACCAAAATGACTTTTTACAAAAACCTGTAGTAGATTTATGGGCATATAAACTATTGGACGCTCTTAAGGAACGTTTTGATGACCTTGAATATAGGAACAGGTCTTATGATTATATATCCATTATAGATGTAGCCACATCACATTGCTACGCCAATAGGGGGATTGCCCGTGGTTTGGCTGGCTTGATTATGGATTTGGGAACCTTAAAATTAAAGCGGGTCTATGAACGTGTGGCCGTTCGTTTCAATAGACTAAAGGACCCCTATGATAATTTTGCGGCTTTGATCGCCATGCATAAAAAATACGGTGTAAAATGTAATTTCTTTTTTCAGTTCGCGGATTATTCCAAATATGACAAGAATGTATCAACCAATAGCATGAAATTCAAATCGCTCATCAAATATGTTGCAGATTATGTTCCTGTCTCCCTGGCTGCCTCCTATAGTTCTTTTTCTAACCTAGAACTATTGAAAAAGGAAAAATCTAATTTAGAGGAGGTCATCAATAGGCCGGTCAATAATTCTAAAATGCGCTATAATAGGGTAGATGTACCCGAAACCTATAGAAACTTGATTGCGGCAGAATTTACGGATGACTATACCATGGGCTATACTTTTGAGCTGGGTTTCCGTGCAGGTACATGTTCACCCTTTCAATTTTATGATATTCCATTAGAGGTAAAACAACCTATAAAAGTGCACCCCTTTGCTATTCATGATTATGCCTTGTCAAAAATAAAAAAAGACAATGTAGTATTACAGCAAATTCAAAGAATACAGAAAGATGTAAAGGATGTACAAGGTACGTTAATCGCCATGTTTACCAATGAATTATTGGGTAACAATGATGAAAGAAACTGGTTAAGGCTCTACGAAGAAATCATAAAACAACAACATGTTCAAGAATAAGGTGACCGATATTTTTTTTGACCTGGATCATACCCTTTGGGATTTTGATAGGAATTCCGCCTATACGTTTCAAAAAATTTTTACTGAACAACACATCAATGTTGATCTGTCCCAATTTTTGGAAGTTTATGTGCCTTCCAATTTAAGGTTTTGGAAAATGTACAGGGAAGAAAGGATTACCAAATCAGAATTGCGATATCAACGTCTAAAAACGGTTTTTGATACTCTTTCCTATAGCATATCTGATGAGGTCATACATCTATTGTCCCAAGAATATATTGCCCATTTATCATCTTTTAACCATCTGTTCCCTAATACTATAGAAATTTTGGATTACCTAAAACCTAAATATAGGTTGCATATCATTACCAATGGTTTTCAGGAAATACAGGAAAAAAAATTAATGGGCGCCGGTATACATGGTTATTTTGAGCACATTATAGATTCAGAGATGGCAGGGGTAAAAAAACCTAATCCAATAATTTTTAACCTGGCCTTGCATAGGGCAGGGGTAGCACCGGATAAATCCTTAATGATAGGAGATAATCTAGAAGCCGATATCCTAGGGGCAAAAGCGGTTGGACTACATGCGGTGCATTTTAATGCGCACCGCGAAGATAGACATGATGAAGCCCCTATAATTTACGATCTACAAGAAATAAAATCCATTTTATAGAGTTACTAATATAAGAGGTGTCAGCCTCTTTGCCAATAATTCTAAAGATAATGAAAGGGGTTTGTAACTTAATAATGGTATTCTTTGCTCTTGCACTGATGTTCTCATGTACGGACAAGCAGGATTTTAACCAAATAGACGATCTGGAGATTACACCAACATATGAGACCAGTGTTTTTTATGTAAAGGCCCAAGAAAGTATCATTAACCGTATTAACGGAGTTAGTTTTTTTTCACAGGATTTTAATTTTGATGCCTTTGCAGAACCATTTTTTGCAAATAGGGTGCTATCTGGGGTTTTGACCTATGAGCTTGAAAATACTACTAGTAAACCTATTGAAATTATTCTAGAGTTTTTGGACGAGAACGAAAATATACTTGATACCGAAATTTTCAGAACCGATGCAGCACCTACATCCACTTTAACCAGGGATGTAGCCTATGGACCAACCGGTAAAAACCTTGAAATTATAAGAAATACTTCAAAAATAAGATTGAACGCTACTAATCTTGGCGATAACACTAGTGCATCAAGCTTGCCGGATCCGGCAATAATTCTACGTTCCAGCGCAAAATTTACTTTAGAGGTAAGATGAGTTTATCCCGTTTATTGTCCATAATCTTCATCATGTTTACCTTGGGAGCACGTGCCCAGAACAAACAGATTCTTTATGATTTCAATGAAATACCGCAGTCGTTGAATCTGAACCCGGGTATGGAAACTGATTTTAAATGGTTTGCGGGAATTCCATTTTTGTCTGGTATATCAGGATATGCAGGCTCCAACAATATCTCGGTAAACGATATTTTTGCCGATGATGGTTTGGATATAAATCTAAAAATAAGGGAAAGGGCCTTAAATGTGCTGACTCCTAAAGATGAATTTAGTTCAACGATTCAACTGGAATATATTAATGGCGGATTTAGATCTGCTGACCCTACAATCTTTTATTCTTTTGGGGGCTACTTGGAGCTTGACAATATTACATATTGGCCACAGGATTATGCCAGCTTAATTTTTGACGGTAATGCGGACCAATTGGATAGAGAATATGATTTAAGCGATTTAAAATCTAGAGGATCAATGGTCAATGTCATGCATTTTGGCATCAATAAACGAATGGATAGGAATTTGACTTTAGGGGTCAGGGCAAAGTTATATTCTGGTATTGTAGATTATAGTACTTCTACAAACAAGGGATATTTTAGGAACACCATTGGGCAGAATAATAGAATTGCAACAACATTAAGTGCGGATTTAATGTTGCGCACATCTGGAATAGAAGCTTTTGATCAAGCTGCCGATGATGATGCCGTAAGTAGTGAGTTTATTAAAAGGGCATTTCTAGGAGGTGATTTAGGTCTAGGACTGGATGTAGGGTTTACCTATCACCTATCCGAAAGGACCACACTAACAGGTAGTATTTTGGATTTAGGTTTTATGCACCATTCCAACAGCGCTAAAACATACAGTTTGGAAGGTAGGGCCACCGTAGAAGGTATACAGATAGATATTCTGGAAGATTTTGCCAACCTGAATACGGATTTCTGGCAGAATTTGGTAGATGAGGTAGAAGCCGCAATACCATTTAATACAGATACCAAAAGTTACATTAGTTTTAGGCCCACAAAATTGTACGGATCAATACGTAATGATTTCGGTGAACCAGTTGGTAATACCGGTGGGCGGTTAGATTGTAATTGTACCGTAGGCTCCTCAGGTGGAGGTGAGTTGCGTATGGCATACCGAAATTCTATAGGGGCGCAAATTTATATGATCAATAGACCACGAGGCCCACAAGTTGCATTAACCGGGTTCTATACGCGTAGAATTGGTAATATTATAGCTTTAAAGGCAACTTATACAGCAGATAAATTCACCTATACCAATGTTGGTTTGGGGTTGAACATTCAGGCAGGCCCGGTCAATTTATATGCTATGGCAGATAATTTACTTTCCTATCGGAATTTAGCTGCAAGCCATTATGCCTCATTTCAATTTGGTATGAATATTATATCATGGGGAGCTAAAAAGTAAGAGGTCTTCTTTCTTTAAATTATTTTTTTGGCACGCTTTTTTCATATCTTACCATGAATTAAAAATCCAATACATTTTGAAAACAATTTTTGCGCTACTTTTTACATGTCTAGGTTTATCTGCTTACGCTCAAACTAGCTTGAACGACTATAAATATGTCGTTGTACCCAAAAAATTTGAAGCCTTTAAGAAGGTAAACGAATACCAAACAAGTACATTGGTTAAATATCTATTTAACGGAAAAGGATTTAATGTCGTTTATGACGATGCTTTGCCTTTGGATTTAAGAGCGAATAGATGTTTAGGACTGATGGCAGATTTGCTTGACGATAGTTCTATGTTTACTACCAAAGTAATGGTATCACTAACAGATTGTAATGGGGTAGAAGTCTATAAAACGATGCAGGGCATGAGTAAGGAAAAGGAATATAAAACATCTTACTCTGAAGCAATACGGGAAGCTATGCGTTCTTTCAATGGTGTGGACTACACTTATGCCGGTGAGGATGTAAATAATGAAAGTATAACAGTAAGTTTTAAGAACGATGTTAAAACAGTTCAGGAACCTAATACCAAGGATGTTGAGGTAGCCAAAAAAACGCAGGAGATTGTTGAAGCTAAAGAACCTGTAAAATCCGTAACGGTCAAGGAAGAGGCTACGGAAGATACCCAACTTTATAAGAACAATGAACCGGTGACCTCTACCATTACCAAGGTAGAAAAAGAAAAGCCGGCATTTAAAAAATTACAGCCTAACCTATCTAAAATTAAGGATATATTATACGCCCAAACTACTGAGAATGGATATCAGTTGGTAGATAGTACACCAAAGATTAGAATGCAATTGTTAAAAAGTTCTGCCGATAATGTGTTTATGGCCAAAACCGATGATAAAAACGGAATGGTATACCAAAAAGACGGTAAATGGATTTTTGAGTATTACGATAACAATACTTTAATTCAAGAAGAACTGGAAATCAAGTTTTAAAACTCATATTTATCTTTCCATCTATTCTTTAGGAAATCACTCAAAGCTTTTTCCCTTTGGTTATTTCCTGGCTTGTAAAACGTAGTACCCATTAGCTCATCAGGTAAAAACTCCGCTTCTACAAAGTTATTTTGATAGTCATGGGCATACTTGTATTCCTGCCCGTAACCTAAATCTTTCATTAATTTAGTAGGGGCATTGCGCAATGGTAACGGTACTGATAAATTACCGGTTTGCTTTACCGTTTGTTGTGCTTTGCCAATGGCCATATAACTGGCGTTGCTTTTCGCTGAGGTGGCTAAATAGATTGCGCATTGGCTCAATACAATTCGTGCTTCAGGATACCCAATGGCAGAAACGGCCTGGAATGTGGTATTGGCTATTACCAATGCTGTAGGATTTGCCAATCCAATATCTTCAGAAGCTGAAATAAGCATTCTACGGGCTATGAACTTTACGTCCTCACCGCCTTCTATCATTCTGGCCAACCAATATACGGCACCATTTGGATCACTACCGCGTATAGATTTTATAAATGCCGAGATTATGTCATAATGTTGTTCTCCTGTTTTGTCATAGAGCACAGTATTTTTTTGGACTTTTGAAAGTACTAGTTCATCCGTAATGACAATGGCATCGCTATCTTCCGAATTTACGACAAGTTCAAAAATATTAAGTAATTTTCTGCCATCGCCTCCGGATAGTCTTAGTAACGCCTCCGTTTCCTTTAGTTCTATTTGCTTAGACTTTAAGAAACTATCCTTGTCCATGGCCCTTCTGATCAGGTTTTCCAAATCATCCTTACCAAAGGCATTTAAAATATAGACTTGACAACGGGACAATAGCGCGGGAATTACCTCAAAACTTGGATTTTCGGTAGTTGCTCCAATTAAGGTGACCCAACCTTTCTCAACGGCACCCAATAAAGAATCTTGTTGAGATTTGCTGAACCTATGTATCTCATCTATAAATAAAATGGGATTTTTAGCGGTAAATAGGCCACCCGCCTGTTTTGCCTTTTCAATAACTTCCCTAATGTCCTTTACGCCACTATTAATAGCACTTAGAATATAGAACGGTCTTTGACTTTCTTGTGCAATGATGTTGGCGAGCGTTGTTTTGCCCGTTCCTGGTGGTCCCCATAAAATAAGTGAAGGAATAATGCCTTTTTTTATTTGATGGGTAAGCGAGCCTTTTTCACCTACCAAATGATGTTGGCTAATATATTCATCCAATGTTTTTGGACGTACGCGTTCAGCTAAAGGTTCGTTCATAATACAAAAGTATGATAAACTTAAAAGATTGGATAATTCTAATGTACCAATCCTTGATTTTAAAAAATAATGACAATTTGACCAGTTTGTTTAAATTGGATACATAATTGCGTTTTTCAAGAAAATTCCGGACTATGTCAGATTCAGGACATTTTAAATTCTCTAAGACCAATGTAATCGTACCCTTAATGGGTATGATTTTGATATGGCTTGTGTATTGGATGGAACTTCAAATGGGCATTAATCTAAATGAATACGGAATAATGCCAAGAACGTTTTTAGGACTTAAAGGGGTATTGTTCAGCCCTTTTATTCATGGTTCATTAGAACATTTATATAACAATACCATTCCATTGGGAATATTGTTGATGGCCTTATTCTATTTCTACAGGGATTTAGCTTGGCGAATGCTACTTTATGGAGTTTTGTTATCTGGTTTTTTGACTTGGTGTATCGGTAGGACCTCCTATCATATCGGCGCAAGCGGACTTATTTATGTTTTGGCCAGTTTTATTTTTTTTAAAGGGGTTTTTAGCGCTTATTTTAGATTAATAGCCCTCTCCTTAATCGTTGTTTTCATATATGGAAGTTTGTTATGGTATATTTTTCCGGTCAAAGAAGGTATTTCTTGGGAAGGCCATTTAGCAGGATTCATAACAGGTCTGTTATTGGCCGTTATCTTTAAAGTGAAAATTCCTGTTCAACATAAGTATGATTGGGAAAGTGAAGATTATAATGAAGATGACGATCCTTTTTTAAAACATTTTGATGAGAACGGCAATTTCATTGAGTATATGGAAAAGGAGGAATCCTTAAGCGATGATACAATTGTTCAATATCATTTTAAACCCTCTAAAAAAGACGAATGATCCCAATAAGTTAGGTGGGTTGTTAGAGCCTTTGCCGTACTGCTTCATATAGAAATACTGCACAGGCCACCGAAACGTTTAAGGATTCAATTTCTCCCAGTAAAGGTAATTTTGCACAATAATCTGACGCTTTCAATATAGAAGGGGAAATACCACGGTCTTCCGCACCCATTACAATGGCAATGGACTCCTTAAAGGAAATGTCGTAGACGGATTCCTTGGTCTTTTCCGTAGCGGAGACAATTTTAATTCCACAAGCCTGCAAATAGAAAACGGCATCCTTTAAATGGTCAACTTTAGCAATAGGTACTTTATACGCTGCGCCTGCAGATGTTTTTATAGTATCTGCCGTTACTGGTGCAGCTCCTTTTTTCTGTACGATAATACCGTCTACACCTGTACATTCCGCAGTTCGTATTATAGCGCCAAAATTACGTACATCAGAAAGTTGGTCCAATAATAAAAATAGGGACGGACCATCCTTTTGATCGGCCTTTTCCACTAATTCCTCTAAAGTAAAGAACGAAATAGGGGAGATGTTGGCCACCGCACCTTGATGGTTATTTTTGGTCAACCGGTTTAATTTTTCTACCGGCACGTAGACCATATTGATTTCATTTCTTCGCAAAAGGCTTTCCAATTCCTTCATAAGCTCACCCTTTAAGCCTTTTTGGAGAAATACCTTGTCTATCTCCTCGTTTGAATTAACGGCCTCTATAATGGCTCTTAAGCCATAAATTTGCGTAGTCTTTACCATGGGGCAAAAGTAAATAAAAAACCGCCCAACTATTGTTGGGCGGTCGTAAATCTTACTATTAAATATGCTTAACTGTTCAAGTAATCAAAAACCTTGATTAAGTCCGCTTCATTTTTAATATTCAATTCATTTTCTTTTAAGTATTGTTTCAATTCAGCCTTTTCATTGCCGTCCATAAGTTTTATTAAATGGCTGTTTTTTAATTTGATTTCATCCATTCGATTTACACCCTCTTTTTGAAAATAATACTCTGTAAATTGTGTAAATCTACTTGGTACCGCCTTCACAAAAGAATTAGGAGCAGGTTTCCCTTCTGTGAATTTTACGTAATTTCTTTTGTACAAATCATAAGTTTTACCATCTATAATCGTGGTAAGGTAACCGTTTAAGGTTTTTTTCTTAGATGTAGTAAAGGTTTTGAAGCTCATTTTTTTACCACCGGTGATAATACTAATTTTCTTATCCCTGGAAAGACTTTGAATGGCTGCTTCCTCAATATTAGCTTTTTTAATTTCAATTTCTTCATTCAAGGCATTATATCTATAAAAAATATTACCCATATTTTCATCACCATAATACATTGTGGTTGGCAAAAAAGTATCGGTGATATACGGCGAACCCTGATAATCAGAATACATATTGTCATTTTTTTTATTCCGTTCGCTAATAGGCCCCATTAAATCATATATGGCTCCTGATGCACCTTCGCCACCACCAGCGGACATATTTGTAGAAGCTTGACCAGCATATTGACCAAATCCTGAAGTTAACGTTCCAACGAATAAGAACAGGCAAAATAATTTTCTCATAATAATATCTTTAGCCTAAACATAATAAAATTATGTTAATAGTCAGGGTTTTAAAAGTTAATTTGGTGTGAAATTGTAAGTATACATCTCATTATTGTTATTTGTGCAAATTATGAGTGGTTTATTTTCATATTCAGTAATAATCATATCCTTTAAATTGTCAGTAAAATACAGGCCTGCCTCTTCATAGGGCATGGGGTCATATCCATCTTTTTGATTGGATATGAGCACTAGTCCAGATATAGCATCTAGTCTAGGGGTTTCTACTTCGGTTTCAAAAATATTACCAGCTACGATACAATCTTCAAAGCCATCATTGTTCAAATCTATGAATACGCTGCTGAGTATGGGAAATTGTTGTGCTTCTATTGGTAATGCGGTTGTTTTGAATTTTCCTTCGCCTTGGTTAATAAGTAAAAGTGATTGAAAATTTGTAACTTCTTTTGAATAGGACTTTTCTAGATTTTCTCCATAAATATCCTCTAATGATGCATTCGCGAAAGAAGAATAGCTTTTGAATTTATTTTTGATAAATGGCATTTGTTGAGAAGAACATTCCCTACCACGCACGGGGACATATTTACCTTTATATTCTTTGCTCAAAACAACATCATTGGTGCCATTATTATCAAAATCGTTGGAGAATATTTTAAATGGTTTTTTAGTATTTGCCTTAAATTTTAAGTTAAGTCCAACATTGCCTACTACATAATCTTTTAAGCCATCGTTATTAATATCGGTTTCTTGAATGGAAAACCACCAACCTTGTTCTAATAATGGGCTTATTTTATCTAAAGTAAAAGTTCCGTTTTCGTTTTTAAAAAAACCAATACCCGTCCATTCCCCAACTGCTATAAAATCTTGCCAACCATCATTGTTATAGTCGGTACTGATTATACTGTTTATAATTCCAAAATCCTCTAGCTGGGGAGCAATATCCTTGGTGACATCTTTTAATACCCCATCTATGTTTTCATATAATGTGGAAGAGGAATGCTGTGGGTATTTTTTGGGTATAGACCTGTTGCCAACCAATATATCGATATCCCCATCTTTATCATAATCAATAATCTCTACGCTCTTACCGTTTTTAGCAAAAGCTACCAATGCAGGGTCTTTAGATTTTGTAAACTCACCTTTGCCATTGTTCAAGTAAATTCTATCTTGATATAAAGATGAATTTTCTTGGAACTCATTACCTCCACTTACTACATAAATATCAAGATCATTATCATTATCCATATCAAAGATTATGGACTCCATATCTTCAAATGATTTATCTTTCTGAAATATTGAAGGAACACTCTTTCTATACCCTCTATTTGTCTGATAGTAAATACAAGCCGGTTGATTGGATGAACCGCCAATAAATATATCGGTTAAACCATCCGCATTTAAATCTCCTAGAGATACGAATGGTCCAAAAGTGGATTGTTTATAGGGAAGTAATATTTCTGATGCAAAATCATCATATTCATTTTCAATGTGGGTGTAATCAAGACCTATAGTTTTTGATTTTAACTCATTAAAAATGGGTGGAGTACTTAATTCATTAACGGATTCCTCTGTTGCATTGTTAATATCCAATTGTACTGTACTATTTGCATCAATATTATAAAGTGTTTCCCTTTTTCCATTCAACCAAGTGATAGATAAGGTGTCTATTTGAGTATTGTCTCCAAGTCCAAAATGTATGCCATTTTCCTGTGAAGACATGTATCCTCTAACCCTTTTTAATTCTGCAAACTGTGCCTTGCCATTATATCTGATCTCTACCTTACAAAATGGCTCCGAAGTATCACCTATGGGGTTTATTTTTAAATAATTTCCTTTACCCTTTTCTATAGTAGTGTTTTTGTAAAGAAATGCCTCTTCATCCATATTATTGACAATCAAATCTAAATCACCATCATTATCCAAATCGGCTTGAGCAACTCCATTACTGAAAGAATAGTCATTTAGGCCCCATTGATCCGCCTCTTCTGTAAAGGATAGATTGCCTTCATTTGTATAAAGAACATTGGGGAGTTTTTCGGAAGGCATAGAGGCATAAAGTTGCTCCTTTATTTCATATGGTACGTTTCCGCCATATTTTCTTTTAGCAGCGTATACCTTGTTTTGCAAATCATTATCCAGTGCATATTTTCTATATCCGTTACTTATATAGATATCATTATCCTGATCATTGTCAAAATCTGACATTAATACGGACCAGCTCCAATCTGTATTGGCGGTCTCTGTCAACTGTGCTATATTATTATACTTGTTATTGCCTAAGTTTAGCTGTAATGAGTTAAACATATATTGGTAATGAAAACCTGCTGTATTCACTAGATAATTGAACCTTTGTGGATTCATGGAGGCCATTAACGTTTTGGACCTTATGTGATCGCTGGATGACATATCCAACGTAAAAATATCTTGTTTGGAATCAGCGTTGATATCTGCAATATCTATGCCCATACCATAATAGGATATATGCTGAGTATATTCTTTTATGGATTCTTTAAACGTACCATCATGTTGGTTTATGTACAAGGCATCCGGTATATAATAATCACTGGTCAAATACATATCTAGCCAACCGTCTTTGTTTATATCACTTATGCAAAGTCCTAATCCAAATATGGGATTTTCTATTCCTGCGCTTTGGGTTATGTCAACAAATTTTCCATTGTCATTTTCATATAAATGGGAACTATTAAAATATTTTATTTCATCGTTCTTATTTATGAGCTTATAAAAATTTACGGGATCAACACCATAAATTTCATTTTCGTTCATGACAATACAATCCAAATCACCATCTTGGTCAAAATCAAAAAATGCTGTTTGTGTGGATATGCCCATATCAGCTAAACCATAATCTTCTGCTTTATCTGTAAATGTCAAGTCTTTATTGTTGATGAGTAAAACATTTTTCCTGTTTACACGTTCATTTGGACCTCCCTGTGATATATAAATATCTTTATAGCCATCATTATTAATGTCTACGAATGTGATACCATTGCTCCAGTGTTTTGTGTCATTGATTCCGGAAGAAGCGGAAATATCCTTGAATTCAAGATTGCCTTTGTTCAAAAAAAGTTTGTTGGGGACTTGGTTACCGCAGAAAAAGACATCAAGCAATCCATCATTGTTTAAATCTTCTACACCTACACCGGCACCGTTATAAAAGTAATCGAAACTAAAAAGATTTTCTAGTGTTTCTAGGTTTTCGGTAATGTAATTGGAGAAGTTTAATTTACTTTGGCTGCTAGGGATTTTTTCAAAAATTGGTGATTTTTCTTGTTTAATAGTTTTTTTGTCCACGTTTTTTGTGGATGGGGTAGATTCTTTTTCTGAATTACAAGAGATAATTAAGATAAAGAATATGTATATTATTTTTTTCATGAATTATCGTTGATGGGTAATATTAGATATTACGTATAATTGTAAACTGTAATTTTGTGCTATTAATTATGGGTTCTATAAACCTAATAGTTTTATCTCGGGGGCTTGCTGTAAGTAGGGGTAGCCTCTCCAATAAAAACCTGGTGCACTATATTTCCAGACAACCTCTTGCTCCCTGGTTACTTCCCAAAAACCAAAATCACCTTCAGTAATTAGAATATTGCCATTTTCAAGTAATACGGCACCTGATACTTTCCCTGAATATAAATCCGGGTCAGTAAAACTCCAAGTAATGGTTGGCTCATTGTCAGTATTAGCTTCTAAATTGAAATTCTCCGGTAATTGTAGTTCATAAACTGTTGATTGTTTGATATCATTACCATTAGAAAATATCAAAAGTTTACCCAAGTGTTCACCTTTGAGCAAGTTAGGAAAATGATTATTTTGAAAAAGTCTAGTGCCTTCTGTATTACCGTATGCTTCTGGATTACCAAAACGATAAATTAAATCTCCACCTTTATTGTAATTTCCACCTATATGACCTGAAGCTTCCTCAGTTGAAGTACTATGATCTATTACCCACACTTCTGAAAATGAATTTACACTTAAATAAATAACATCTTTATTTTCGTCATATGCTATGGCATTAGCATGCATTATATCTCCTTTAACTTCTGGCAATAATGATACTTGTGTGCTATAATTAATATCTATTAAATGAGGATTTTGGTTTATAATACCGTAATTATTCTTTGTATCATCAAATTCTTGTACTAGGTGATCCATTGAATGCCACTCCCAAACAATAGAGCTAGAGGTAGGGTTAATTTCTATAATTGATTCTGGATATATATTTTCTGAAAGCATAAAGCCTTCTTCTTTTGCCTGTAACGAATCCATAATTGACCAAACCATGGCTATGATATTGCCATTGGGCAGCATTTCTACATCATGATGTGTTTCGCCATTTTCTGTCGAATAGATATATTCCCAAGATGGAGTATTATCTGGTTCAATGATTTGAATTTTACCTCCTTTACCTCCTAATGGTATTTTTGGTTCGTCTGATTCAAGTGAAGCCAGTAATTTTCCATTGGTCATTAAAAAAACATCATTTCCAATATTATTTGTCAGATTCCATTCATGAAGAAGTTTAGCTTTCTTATTCATAATATAAACCCGGTTGGCACTTGCATCATTTACTAATATGTAGTTAGAGTCAATTTTAGTTTCATTAAATATTTCAACAGTTCCGATTGGAGTGAAATCTTCATCTATGTTTAAATCCTCCTCAACTTCTGGTAATGTAGGGTTGTTTATGTCAAAAGCTATTTCATCTGCGTTAGTGCAGGAGTACACTCCATATATTAAGCTTAAGCAAATTAGGAGACAATAGTTTATTTGTTTTCTTCTCAAAATCAAGAATTTTAGTACTTAAGGTAAGATTTATTAATTGTACATAGGATATTCCTACTTAAATAATTTAAAGCTCTTGTATACTCATTACTTCAAATTTCATTGTAATTTTAAGGTGGGTGACAATCTATTTTAATTGAAAAGTTATTTTGAAAATAGATTTTAAAAATAAAGCCACCCCAATATAGAGGTGGCTTTTTATCATAACGGTAATGTCAATTTACCAATATTAATCCTTACAAAAATCTATTGTAATAGGACCTGCATCAGCACTTTGATAGCCACCAACTATGTTTCCGTTAGGTGTAACGATTTCAAATCCTATTTCGCCATATTCATCTCCAGGGAAATACCAATCTGCAGTTAAAGTACCTTCAGGTATTGTAATTGTTCCTACACCTGCTGATCCATCGTTTGGAACACAATCAGTTCCTCCAAGGAACGTTCCGGCCGCTCCTGTATATGGAGAACAAAGTCCTACCTCTAATACTGTTCCGTCGTCTAGGGTTACGGTAATACCATCACCACCATTTCCAGTATTTGTTTGCCACCCATCACCATAAGAATCTGTCATGTTAATGGTCCATACACCAGGTGTTGGTGCTTTTGGAGGACAAACAACTGTAGCAGAATATAAAAATGGAGAGGAAAAATACGATCCTGTCAACGTACCGGAATTCTGTGCGAATGAAAAGGATCTTCCATCATTTAAAATTAAAGCAAACCTAATTCTAAATTGGTCACTTCCATCTATATCACTAGCGGAAATACCGGTAACTCCTAGAAGTTCTCCTAAAGTAGCGGAAAAGCTATATGTAGGTAATCCTCTATCGCCAACTCCAAATTCAGAAGAAGGAATAGTTGTTAACAAGGATTCTGCTACATCGCCTGGACCATTGCTTGGATCTGCGTCCAAAAAGCTTACATATACTTCCAAAGCATCAACCAACGTACCGTCTGCCTCACTTTGAATTTCTAAATCAACAGAAAATTCACCAGTATCTACACCAATAGGCAATTCGTTGGATTTAACTTCTATAGTTCTCAAAATTGCTCCTCTAGTGGTGTTGGCTACAACATCATCTACTACAGCATCTCCTTCATCGCAAGATGTGAACATCAGCGAAGTGAGCATACATGCTGCAAAAACTTTATAATTTATTTTCATCATTTTAAGTTTTTTAATTAATTAATTCGCTGGTGGAAATGCAGGGCTAGCTGGATTTGTATCCCAGAATACCTGAGTAGTTAGCGACGTTCTTTGTGTTAAATTTGGATTGGTAACTACCTCGTTTTGTGGAAGTAATAATGTTCTTGGGAATGCTCCCGGATCTGGCTCCCAGTTAGGAAGAACAGTAGTTGGGAATCCTGTTTTTCTATAGTAGTTCCAAGATTCTCCGCCTCCACCATATAAAGCAATCCAGTATTGCTCAGCAAAAACATTTTCTTTGTCGTCACCTGTAGCTGCGTTGTATTCAGCTACAATACCTTCAATATAATCAGAAACTTCATCTGCTGTAGGCTCAAAAGATTTGTCAGCTGTTCCGTCCAATGCTCCGAATGTTTGAACTTTAGCAATGGATTTAGTCATACCAGCTTCCATAAATGTTCCTCTTTCGGCATCTGTAGCAGCCATCTCGGCTCTCCAAAAATCAACCCATGAAGCTAATAGCATCGGTTCGATACCGGCACCACCGCCACCAACTCCTAAACCAACTTCACCAAAGCTATTGTCGTCAAAGCGACCTCCTGCTGGATATACGCCAGAAGCAGTTCTTGTAAATCCATCTGGAGGAGTACCTTCATCATTACCATGAGAACGTCCCCAATATCCATTGTCAACACTACAGTACGTATAACCACCATCTATATAATGCTGTGGAGGAACCACTAATGAACAAGCCAAAGTTTCTTCATTTGGATCAACAGGGTCGCCATTTATATCAAGTGCACCTGGTGTTCCGTCAACTTGTCTGTAAAAATAGTAGCGAATCCTTGGATCATCTTTCATCAACATGGTTTCCATTGTCCAATTTGAACGATATAAATTTGCGCCACTTGGTGTATAATCACTGGCATAGTCAGGATGACGTGTGTCTGGCTGTAACTGATTGGTACCATAGGTAAACTGCAAGTCGTCCTCATTACTGCTGATAAAATTGTTTCCAGTTATAATACTATTAAAAGCAGATACATTACCAGTGGTTTTGTAAGCTTTTAGTTTTATGGTATTAATTACTTTAATCCATTGTGAAGAATCCCCATCATAGTAAAAATCCGTAGCACCTTGCGTAGCAGGATTTGTGTTCAATAATGCCTGTGCTTCATCTAACAAACTTAGCGCTACTGCATAAATTGTTTCTCCATCATCTAATTTTGGAGCAGGAAACTCAACAGGATTCAAAGCTTCTGTATAAGCTGCATTACCAATCATATCAACTAATATGACCAAACTATGTGCTTGTGCTATTTTTCCTAGTGCAACGTGAAAATCATAATTGATGTCCGAATCTGCATTTATTCTTTCAATTTCTTGAAGATTTGCAAAAATGTTGCTGTAGGTTGTAGACCAAATGCCATTCATGGTTGCACCTTGGTAGTTATTGAAATAATCTCTACCTCCCATGAATTGGATTCTGGTTAATGCACCGCCAATAGCGTTAAATGTACTAACGTTGTTTCTATAACCTAACTGTATGGTGTTAAGTAATAGATTAGGATCTCCCTGTGTAAGAATATTAGGGTTTTCTGTAAGATTCAATTCAGTGGTATCACAGGAGTTTAGAAAACTACCTGATATAAATACCACCAATATGTATTTAATTATTTTTTTCATGATATATCTTGTTTTTAGCAATTTTTAAAAGGTCATCTTTACGCTCATACCATATCTTCTGGTACTTGGACCATTCAAGAAGTCAAATCCTCTACCATTACCTACACCAACACCTGCTACGTTAGGGTCAAAATTTGCACCGTCAGGAGTATTATAGGCATCATACCAAAGGTTAAATCCTTGTACGGTAAATGTTAAGCTTCCAAAAGGTGTTTTTTCCAAAAATCTTTTTGGTAAGGAGTACCCTAAAGAAACTTCTTGCAAACGAATAACGGATGCATCATAAATTTTAGCTTCAGCAGGACCGAACAACAAATTACTAAAGTAATACGTGGAGTTGTTGATCTGAACATCATTAGGTTGTCCTGTAGTTTGATTTACTCCAGGTAAGATATAAGTGTTTAACCTATCTTCTGTTTCAACGATCAAACCTCTACCAAGCAATGTTGCTATAGTACTGGACATGATGTCACCACCTTTAATATGGTTTATTTGAAATCCAAGACTCCAGTTCTTATAGGATAAGGAATTTATAAAGTTCATTGTGTAATCTGGTACGGCATCACCAATAATTGGAACATTACCATCTAGATCAGATTCCGTAATTACATAGTTACCAGCTGCATTTGTCAACAAATCCCCATTTTCATTTCTAGCGAACGCAGTACCAACAATACTACCTAAAGACTCACCTTTAATTGCGGCATTACCACCAATGAATAAGGCTGAGTTACCAGTATAAATGATGATATCCTGTTCTTGCTCTTCAACAATTTCTTTATTGGCAAAGAAATTCACACTAGATTTCCAGCTAAATCCATCAGGATTTCTGAAGAAATCAATTCCTAGATCTGCTTCATAACCCTTGTTACTGATTTGTCCAATGTTACTTTGAGTAAACTGGAATCCTGTAGAAGGTGATAACGGTTCCGTAACTATAAGGTCATCTGTTCTTCTATCATAATATGTAGCGTCCAATGACACACGATTGTTGAAGAATTTACTTTCAAAACCTACTTCAAATTCTTTTAACAATTCAGGCTTTAAATTAGGATTGGCTTTAAATGAACTAATACTGTTCAAGGTTACGGGTCCAAATGCTCCACCAGACTGTTGAGTGTTTTGGTCAACACCACTTACCGTTGGGTAATTTTCTGGGAAGTTTGCAGATGTTCCGTAACTAGCTCTTAATTTAAGATAATTCAATCCTCCTTCTGATCTTAATCCTGAAAAAGCAGCGGTAGGTAAGAAAGATAAACTAGCACCAGGATAGGTAAGACTTCTGTTCTCCGTAATTAGGTTGGAAACCCAATCCGTACGACTACTTAAGTTAAGGAACAACATGTTATCATAATCAATACTAACATCTCCAAAGACACCAACAATATTTCTTTTTCTAGAAAATTGTATCGGTAATTGATTTTCATAATTGAAATGTCTCCTAACACCAAATACTATTTGTCCTGAACTTGCGACACCTTGTCTGTCGTATTCATCTGAACGAGCATTGGCACCAACGTTAAATGTTAATCCTATTTTATCGGATATATCATAATTACCGTTTAAGCTAAATGTATGGTCCCAAATAGTATTATTGTTGTCAAATGTATTTAAGAATCCAAAAATATCGAAATCAAATTCTACACCTCCTTTGTCAGAAAACTGAGTGTTTCTTTCGTTGTAGAAATCAAGACCGGTTCTAAATGTAGTCCCAAGATTCTCATTTATTTCATAAGACAATGATGTGTTAAAATAGAATCTATTTGTTAACTGATTGAATTTAATGTGTTCAGTTACCCAACGTGGATTGATTATGTCGTTACCGTTTCTATAGTAAACACTACCACCTGTTACAGGGTTTTCATATGGCAGGCCCATTAAATCTACGTTTCTTGGTGTAAATAATACTGCACCATAAACCGAGTTGGAACTAATACCACCGTTACCCCTACTTGCAGATACGGGTGGAGTATCATAATCTGTTCTTGAATAGTTCATAGTTCCTGCAATGGTGAATTTGTTGCTTAATTTTGAACGCCCACCAACAGAAAAGTTTATACGTCTTAATTGGTTGCCTGGTGTAAAACCAACATCGTTTAAATGTCCTAAGTTGGCATTATACGTTGTATTGCCATCTTGTGAACCGCCAGAAAAGTTAACAGAGGTATTGGTCACATGGCCAGGAGCAAAAAATTCCTCTACGGAATCATAAGGTCTCCAGTCATAACGTGCACCTTGTAATTCAGGGAATGCTTCTCTTGTACCTGCAATTGCCGTAGTTGAATAAGGATGCTCCAAAGTTCCATTTTCATCAATGGCAGCTTGAGCTCCCCATCCAGCCGTTCCTTCTCTATCGAAACTTGGTCCCCAGTTACTGAAGAACCATCCAAATGCTTGATCAAAACCACCACCATATTTAGTTTGGTATTCTGGTAAGGATGCATATTCGTTAGTAAAGTAAGATGTGTTTACAGAAATCTCATTCTTTTTAACACCACCCGTATTAGCTGCTGCTTTGGTCGTAACAAGTATTACACCGTTTTTACCAAGTGTACCATATAAAGTAGTTGCCGCCAAACCTTTAAGTACTTCAATGTTGGCAATATTATTAGGGTCAATATCCAAGAAACGTGATGATCCGGTATTTCCAGAAAGGAAATCTCCGCCACTGTTGGTGTCATTACTGAAAGGAACACCATCTACAATAAATAAAGCTTGGTTACTTCCACTAAATGAACTTAAACCTCTAATTGTCACACTCGTTGCAGAACCGGACATACCACCACCAGAAGTAATGTTAACACCAGCGGCTTTACCAGCAAGTACACGCGCAACGTCACCTTCAGCTCTAGATTCCAAAGCTTCTTGACCAACTGAACTTGTTGCGTAACCTAAGGCCTTCTTTTCACGTTTAATACCTTGTGCAGTTACCACAACCTCTTCAAGAGCTTGAGCATCTTCCTGCATTGCAACATTAACCGTGTCTCCTGCCCCTACAGTTTGACGAACAGCTTTTTGTCCAATGTAGGTAAATAGTAAAGTTTGTCCTTGTGAGGCACTGATGGAATAATTTCCATCGAAATCGGTCTGGGTACCGTTAGTGGTGCCCTCGACTACAATGTTTACCCCAGGCAAAGGAAGCCCTTCTTGATCAGTAACCGTACCGGAAACTGTTTTTTGCTGTGCGAACGAAAGATGCACAACTAACGCCAAAAGTAGCGTTAACAATCCTTTTAGTTTTGTTCTCATTTTTAAATTATTTGAATTAGCTAGCGGCAAACTTCACAATAAACTGTTAATAATGCAAGTGAATTTTAATAAAACTTTAAGGAAACTCATAAAATTATTAGTTACAGATAAAACACCGCGCATATTTTAAGTTATATAATTTTACCCCTTAAATTTTGAGAATATGCTAATTTCATAGAGAATGCGACGTTAAAATATGTTGGAATTTGATTACGCGATAAAGAAATTTTCATCTAAAAATTTAACGAACTGAGCAGATAAATTTTAACACTAATAAAGGGTTGAAAATCAAATAGTAAAAAAAATATAAAAATAATTTGATCAGGGTTTGAATTATTCTGAAATATCACTACATTTGCCGACCCTTAAAGTAGGGGTAATTTTTATACATTATATTATAGTATGCCAACAATATCACAATTAGTACGAATAGGAAGAGAGACGATTACTAAGAAGAGTAAATCGGCTGCTTTGGATTCGTGTCCTCAGAGAAGAGGTGTTTGTACACGTGTTTATACTACAACACCAAAGAAACCAAATTCAGCTATGCGTAAAGTAGCAAGGGTAAGGTTAACCAATGGTAAAGAAGTGAACGCTTACATTCCCGGTGAAGGACATAATCTACAAGAGCACTCGATAGTATTAGTAAGAGGCGGAAGAGTTAAAGATTTACCAGGGGTAAGGTATCATATTGTACGTGGTGCATTGGACACAGCAGGTGTGGCCGGTAGAACACAACGTAGATCAAAATATGGCGCTAAGAGACCTAAGAAGTAATTAAACTTGTTTAAAAGGAAGTAATGAGAAAAAGACAGGCAAAGAAAAGACCACTTTTACCGGATCCAAGGTTTAACGACCAATTGGTTACGCGTTTCGTCAATATGATGATGTGGGATGGTAAGAAATCAGTCGCTTTTAGTGTTTTTTACGATGCAATAGACATCGTTGATGCTAAAAAGACAGATGATGAGAAAACAGCTTTGGAGTTATGGAAAGATGCATTGAGCAATGTTATGCCGCATGTTGAGGTTCGTAGTAGAAGAGTTGGTGGGGCAACGTTCCAGATTCCAATGCAGATTAGACCGGATAGAAAAATATCTACCGCTATGAAGTGGTTGATCAGTTATGCAAGAAAGCGTAATGAAAAAGGAATGTCTCAAAAATTGGCAGGTGAAATTTTAGCTGCGGCCAAAGAAGAAGGTGCTGCCGTTAAGAAAAGGGTCGATACGCACAAAATGGCAGAGGCAAACAAAGCATTCTCTCACTTTAGATTCTAATATATAATGGCAAGAGATTTAAAATACACTAGAAATATTGGAATTGCCGCGCATATTGATGCCGGTAAGACTACGACTACTGAACGTATACTTTTTTATACAGGGGTAAGTCATAAAATTGGAGAGGTTCATGATGGTGCTGCCACTATGGACTGGATGGAGCAAGAACAGGAAAGAGGTATTACCATTACTTCTGCGGCTACAACTTGTACATGGAAATTTCCTTTGGAGAATGCAAAGGAATTGGAAGAAACAAAAGATTATCATTTTAATATTATCGATACACCGGGACACGTTGATTTTACCGTTGAGGTAAACCGTTCCTTGCGTGTTTTGGATGGTTTGGTGTTTTTGTTCAGTGCGGTTGATGGTGTTGAGCCTCAATCGGAAACAAACTGGAGATTGGCGGATAATTACAAGGTGCCAAGAATTGGTTTTGTAAACAAAATGGACCGTCAGGGATCTAATTTCCTAATGGTGTGCAAGCAAGTTAAGGAGATGTTGGGTTCTAATGCAGTTCCTATTGTTTTGCCTATTGGTGATGAAGCTGATTTCAAAGGTATAGTTGATTTGGCCAAGAATAGAGCTATTGTTTGGCATGATGACAACTTTGGTTCTACTTTCGATGTCATCGATATACCTGAAGATATGAAAGCTGAGGTTAAGGAGTATAGAGCTGCCTTGATTGAAGCTGTTGCAGAATATGATGAGGAGTTGATGGAGAAGTTCTTTGAGGACGAAGATTCCATTACCGAAGAAGAAGTACATGCCGCATTAAGAGCTGCTGTTATGGATCGTGCGATCATTCCTATGATCTGTGGTTCTTCTTTTAAGAATAAAGGTGTTCAGTTTTTATTGGATGCTGTATGTAGATATTTACCTTCTCCTATAGATAAGGATGCAATTGAAGGAACAAATCCTGAAACTGGTCAAGTAGAGAAGCGTAAACCAAATGTTAAGGAGCCATTTGCGGCCTTGGCGTTTAAAATTGCCACCGATCCATTTGTTGGAAGATTGGCATTCTTTAGAACATATTCTGGTCGTTTGGATGCTGGTTCATACATTTTGAACAATCGTTCAGGTAAGAAAGAGCGTATTTCTCGAATATATCAGATGCACTCTAATAAGCAAAATGCGATCGATTTTATTGAAGCAGGTGATATTGGTGCAGCGGTAGGTTTTAAGGATATCAAGACAGGGGATACTATGTCTGATGAGAAACACCCAATCGTTTTGGAAAGTATGAACTTCCCAGAGCCGGTTATTGGTATTGCTGTAGAGCCTAAGACCAAGGCAGATGTAGATAAGTTGGGTATGGCTTTGGCTAAATTGGCTGAAGAAGATCCTACATTCCAAGTTAAGACAGATGAGGCTTCGGGACAGACTATTATTTCCGGGATGGGCGAGCTTCACTTAGATATTATCGTTGACCGTCTAAGAAGGGAATTTAAGGTTGAGGTTAGCCAAGGTGAGCCTCAGGTGGAATATAAGGAAGCGTTGACTAAAACAGCGTCTCACAGAGAGGTTTACAAGAAACAATCTGGTGGTCGTGGTAAGTTTGGTGATATTGTTTTCGAAATGGGTCCTGCGGATGAGGATTTTGAAGGAGAAGGTCTTCAGTTTGTCGATGAGATTAAAGGTGGACGTATTCCTAAGGAATTTATACCTGCTGTTGAAAAAGGATTTGTTGCTGCTATGCAGAACGGACCTTTGGCAGGTTATGAGATGGATACCATGAAAGTTGTTCTTAAGGATGGTTCTTTCCACCCTGTGGATTCGGATGCACTTTCTTTCGAGCTTGCTGCAAAAATGGGTTACAAGGCCGCTGGTAAAGCTGCTGGTGCTGTAATCATGGAGCCTATTATGAAACTGGAAGTTATTACTCCGGAAGAAAATATGGGTGATATCGTGGGTGACTTGAATAGAAGAAGAGGTACTATTGGCGATATGAGCGATAGGGCAGGTGCTAAAGTTGTTAAAGGTACTGTTCCTTTATCTGAAATGTTCGGTTATGTTACTTCATTGAGAACATTGTCTTCAGGTCGTGCAACTTCAACTATGGAATTTTCACACTATGCAGAAACTCCTTCCAATATATCGGAAGAAGTGATAAAAGCAGCAAAAGGAATAACAGCATAAATTTAGGACATGAGTCAAAAAATTAGAATAAAACTAAAATCCTACGATCACAATTTAGTGGATAAATCCGCTGAAAAGATTGTAAAGACGGTAAAGACAACCGGTGCTGTTGTTACAGGGCCAATTCCTTTGCCAACACATAAAAAGATATTTACGGTATTGCGTTCACCGCACGTAAATAAAAAATCAAGAGAGCAGTTTCAGTTAAGTTCTTATAAAAGATTACTTGATATCTATAGCTCTTCTTCTAAAACTATTGATGCACTTATGAAGCTTGAGCTTCCTAGTGGTGTAGAAGTAGAGATCAAGGTGTAAGTAATTAACCTGTCTTGTTAAGATAGGTGACATGTCCTAAGCTGCGGGCGAGGGAAAAACGGAAAAAAATAATTTAGGGTTAAATTATTTTGACCCTATTTTTTTGAATAGTATTTAATAGTAATAATTAATATAAATAAGTATGTCTGGGTTAATAGGAAAGAAAGTAGGCATGACCAGTATTTTTGACGAGAATGGAAAGAATATTCCATGTACCGTTATACAAGCTGGACCATGTGTAGTTACCCAAGTCAGAACCGAAGAGGTTGACGGGTATAGTGCCCTTCAGCTTGGTTTCGATGACAAGGCAGAAAGTCGTGCTAATAAGGCTCAATCGGGTCATTTTAAAAAGGCAGGTGCTTCTCCTAAGAAAAAAGTCGTTGAATTCCGAGATTTTGAAGGTGAGTTTAAATTAGGGGACACTGTTGGTGTGGATGTTTTCGTTGAAGGCGAATTTGTCGATGTTGTAGGTACTTCTAAAGGTAAAGGATTTCAAGGTGTAGTTAAGCGTCATGGTTTTGGTGGTGTGGGTCAAGCAACCCATGGTCAGCATAATAGACTTAGAGCTCCTGGTTCAATTGGTGCCGCTTCATATCCGGCAAGAGTATTTAAGGGTATGAAAATGGCCGGTAGAATGGGGTCTGACCGTGTTACGGTTCAAAACCTTAGGGTTTTAAAAGTAGTTCCAGAAAAGAATCTTTTAGTAGTAAAAGGTTGTGTTCCTGGCCATAAGAATGCTTATGTAACGATACAAAGGTAGAGGTAATGAAAATAGCAGTTTTAGATATTAAAGGAAAAGACACAGGCAGAAAGGCAAACCTTTCTGATGATGTTTTCGCTATAGAGCCTAATGAGCATGCGGTCTATTTGGATGTTAAACAATATTTGGCACATCAAAGACAAGGTACGCATAAAGCAAAGGAAAGAGCTGAAATAGCAGGTAGTACTAGAAAGATAAAGAAGCAAAAAGGTACAGGTACGGCAAGAGCCGGTAGTATTAAGTCGCCTATCTTTAGAGGTGGTGGTAGAATATTTGGCCCTAGACCTAAGGATTATACCCAAAAATTGAACAAAAACCTTAAGCGTTTGGCAAGAAAATCTGCCTTGACATTAAAGTCAAAGGACAATGCCATAATCGTGGTCGAGGATTTCGATTTTGATACACCTAGAACTAAGGATTTTGTCGAGGTTTTAAAGACTTTAGGTATTGAAAACAAAAAGTCTTTGATTGTGTTGGGTGATTCAAATAAAGGTGTATATTTGTCTTCGCGTAATTTCAAAGGGTCTGAAGTTATAACTAACTCAGAATTAAGCACTTACAAAATACTTAATGCAAATAGTGTAGTGTTGTTGGAGAGCTCTCTAGAAGGAATCGAATCGAATTTAAATAAACAATAATATCATGAGTGTGTTGATAAAACCAATTATAACGGAGAAAATGACTGCTGATAGCGAGTTGAACAATCGTTATGGTTTCGTAGTTAACCCTAAGGCAAATAAATTGCAGATAAAGGATGCAATTGAAGCTACTTATGGTGTTTCGGTTAAAAAGGTGCGTACTATGAATTACGGACCCACCAGAAAATCCAGATATACAAAAACTGGGGTGCAGCATGGTAAAACAAATGCCGTTAAGAAGGCAATAGTTGATGTTGTAGAAGGTGATATTATTGATTTTTACAGTAATCTATAAAGACAAGAAATGTCAGTTAGAAAATTAAAACCAATCACTCCTGGACAGCGTTTTAGAGTAGTAAACGGATTTGACGCCATTACTGCTGATAAGCCGGAGAAAAGCTTGCTTGCTCCGTTAAAAAAGTCCGGAGGTAGAAACAGTCAAGGAAAGATGACCATGCGCCAAAAAGGTGGAGGTCATAAGAGAAGGTATCGTGTAATTGATTTTAAAAGGGATAAGCAAGAAGTGCTTGCGACCGTAAAATCTATTGAGTACGATCCAAACAGAACGGCATTTATTGCTCTTTTAGAGTATGCTGATGGTGAAAAACGATATGTGATCGCGCAGAACGGTTTACAGGTTGATCAGAAAGTTTCTTCGGGTGCTTCTGTGGCGCCAGAAATAGGAAATGCAATGCCTTTGAGTGAAGTTCCTTTAGGAACGATTATTTCGTGTATTGAATTAAGACCTGGACAAGGAGCTGTAATGGCTAGGAGTGCTGGAACCTTTGCTCAGTTAATGGCGAAGGACGGTAAGTTTGTAACGGTTAAAATGCCTTCCGGTGAAACTAGATTGGTTCTTTCTGGTTGTTTTGCGACAATTGGGGCGGTATCAAACTCTGATCATCAATTGCTTGTTTCCGGTAAGGCCGGTAGAAGTAGATGGTTGGGTAGAAGACCAAGGACTAGACCAGTAGCTATGAACCCTGTAGATCATCCAATGGGTGGTGGTGAAGGTAGAGCTTCAGGTGGACATCCAAGATCTAGAAACGGTATTCCTGCAAAAGGATTTAGAACCCGTTCTAAGACTAAGAGCACCAATAAGTATATAATAGAACGTAGAAAGAAATAAAAAAGTAGAAAGAAATGGCACGTTCACTAAAAAAAGGACCATACGTTCACTATAGTTTGGAGAAAAAAATCCAACAAAGTGCAGCATCCGGTAAAAAATCGGTAATCAAAACTTGGTCAAGGGCATCTATGATCACTCCAGATTTTGTTGGAATGACAATAGCTGTGCACAACGGAAAACAATTTGTACCTGTTTTTGTAACTGAAAACATGGTTGGACATAAACTTGGGGAATTTTCACCTACTAGATCTTTTAGAGGTCACGTTGGTGCAAAAAACAAAGGAAAAAAGTAAGCTATGGGAGTTCGTAAAAAACAAATGGCCGAAAGAATCAAGGCTGAAAAAAAGAAGGTAGCTTTCGCGAAGTTGAACAATTGTCCAACTTCACCTAGAAAGATGCGTTTAGTTGCTGATTTAATTAGAGGTGCTAAAGTTGAAAATGCCTTAGCTATATTAAGATTTAACCCAAAAGAGGCTTCTAGAAAACTAGAAAAATTGTTGTTGTCCGCTTTGGCCAACTGGCAGGCTAAAAATGAAGATGCTAATCTTGAGGATGCTGATTTGGTCGTTGCCGAGATAAGAGTTGATAGCGGTGCAATGTTAAAGAGATTGCGTCCAGCTCCACAGGGTAGGGCACATAGAATTAGAAAACGTTCAAACCATGTTACTTTGGTTTTAGGGTCTAAAAATATAACAGAAAACTAGAATGGGACAGAAAACAAATCCAATAGGAAATCGTCTAGGAATCATCAGGGGTTGGGAATCTAACTGGTATGGTGGAAACGATTATGGGGATAAATTGGCGGAAGATGATAAAATACGTAAGTATATCCATGCCAGGCTTTCTAAAGCTAGTGTTTCTAGAGTAATTATAGAGCGTACCCTTAAATTGATTACTGTAACGGTGACCACGGCACGTCCTGGAATAATCATCGGTAAAGGAGGTCAGGAAGTTGATAAGCTGAAAGAAGAGTTGAAAAAAATCACCAATAAGGAGGTTCAGATCAACATCTTTGAAATTAAGAGACCAGAATTGGATGCTAATTTGGTTGCGGCAAGTGTTGCCCGTCAAATAGAAAGTAGAATTTCCTTTAGAAGAGCTATCAAGATGGCTATTGCAGCTGCAATGAGAATGAATGCCGAAGGTATCAAAATTCAAATCTCAGGTAGGTTGAACGGAGCGGAAATGGCACGTTCGGAATCTTATAAGGATGGTAGAATTCCATTATCCACATTTAGAGCAGATATTGATTATGCTTTACAAGAAGCCCAGACCACATATGGTAAACTTGGAATTAAAGTTTGGATCATGAAGGGCGAGGTTTACGGTAAAAGAGAGTTGTCACCTTTAGTGGGAATGCAAAAAGGAGATTCCTCTAAAGGAGGTAAACAAGAAGGTGGTAGAAAACAACGTCGTAGAAAGTAATTTTTTAAAGAACTAAAGTAATGTTACAACCGAAAAGAACGAAGTTCCGTAAAATGCAGAAAGGCCGTATGAAAGGCTTAGCTGGTAGAGGACACCAACTTTCAAATGGTATGTTCGGTATAAAGAATGTTGATGATGCAGCATTCTTGACTTCACGCCAAATTGAGGCTGCCCGTATTGCTGCAACAAGATATATGAAAAGGGAAGGTCAGTTATGGATTAAAATATTTCCAGACAAGCCTATAACCAAGAAGCCTCTAGAGGTACGTATGGGTAAAGGTAAAGGTGCTCCTGAGTATTTTGTAGCCGTAGTAAAACCGGGTAGAATTATGTTCGAAGTAGCTGGAGTTCCTATGGAAGTAGCAAAAGAAGCTTTAAGATTAGCGGCACAGAAGCTTCCTGTTAAAACAAAATTTATTGTAGCTCGAGATTACGAGGGCGGAAATTAAACGTAAGGAACAATGAAAAAACAAGAGATCAAAGAATTGTCTGTCGAAGGACTTACGGAGAAATTGGCCGAGTATAGAAAGCAGCATGAAGAATTGAAAATGGCACATTTTGTAACTCCGTTGGAAAATCCATTACAGATTAGAAAAGTAAGGAGAACGGTAGCAAGATTAGCCACTGAATTAACTAATAGGGAAAACCAATAATTGGTTCGGCTTTATGGAAAAAAGAAACTTAAGAAAAGAGAGAGTAGGAGTTGTCACTAGTAATAAGATGGAAAAGTCCATTGTTATTTCAGAGGTGAAAAGAGTAAAGCATCCTATGTACGGTAAATTCGTTTTGAAGACAAAGAAATATGTTGCACATGACGAAAAGAACGATTGCAATATTGGTGATACTGTAAAGATCATGGAAACTCGTCCTATGAGTAAAACCAAATGTTGGAGATTAGTAGAAATCTTAGAAAGAGCTAAATAAGTTATGTTACAGCAAGAATCTAGATTAAAGGTAGCGGATAACACCGGAGCGAAGGAAGTATTGACTATTCGTGTTCTTGGTGGTACCAAAAGAAGATATGCATCCATTGGTGATAAAATTGTTGTTACCGTTAAGGAGGCCACACCAAATGGAGGTATCAAGAAAGGAGCGGTATCAACTGCTGTTGTCGTGCGTACCAAGAAAGAGGTGAGAAGACCAGATGGGTCGTATATCAGATTTGACGATAACGCTTGTGTTTTATTGAATCCTGCCGGAGAGATGAGGGGAACCCGTGTTTTCGGACCCGTTGCAAGGGAGCTTAGGGACAAGCAATTTATGAAGATTGTATCATTGGCCCCAGAGGTATTATAATATAACGGACAAGATGAAAAAGTTGAAAATAAAAACAGGAGACACCGTAAGAATTATCGCTGGTGACCATAAAGGTACCGAAGGTAAGGTTATGCGTGTAAATCTTGAAAAAAATAAGGCCATCGTAGAAGGTGCAAATATGGTTTCCAAACATGAGAAACCTAGTGCAAAGAACCCTCAGGGTGGTATTGTAAAAAAAGAAGCTTTAATCCATATTTCAAACCTTGCTTTGATCGACGGTAAATCTGGAGATACTACAAGGGTAGGTTATGAAATGAGGGATGGTAAAAAAGTTAGGGTTTCCAAAAAATCCAAAGAAGTAATTTAGTTATGGCATACGTTACAAGATTAAAGAAAGAGTATAAGGAGCGAATTATAGCTGCCCTTACCGAAGAATTTGGTTACAGTAATGTAATGCAGGTTCCTAAGTTGGAAAAAATAGTAATGAGCAGAGGAATAGGTGCTGCCGTTGCTGATAAAAAGCTTATTGATCATGCAATTGATGAAATGACGATGATCACTGGTCAAAAAGCTGTTGCTACATTATCTAAAAAAGATGTTGCTGCCTTTAAATTAAGAAAAGGTATGCCTATTGGTGCAAAGGTTACCCTTAGAGGTGAGCGTATGTACGAATTCTTAGATCGTTTAGTAACGTCTGCATTACCAAGGGTACGTGATTTTCAAGGAATCAAGGCTACTGGTTTTGATGGTCGTGGAAATTATAACTTGGGTATAACCGAACAGATTATTTTCCCGGAAATCAATATTGATAAAATCAATAGAATTAACGGAATGGATATTACTTTTGTGACCTCTGCAAATACTGACAAGGAAGCAAAATCATTATTAACAGAATTAGGTTTACCTTTTAAAAAGAATTAGTATGGCTAAGGAATCAATGAAAGCCCGTGAAAGAAAAAGGGAAAGAACTGTAGCAATTTACGCTGAAAAAAGAAAGGCTCTAAAGGAAGCTGGAGACTATGAAGGTTTGCAAAGACTTCCTAAAAATGCTTCTCCAGTACGTTTGCACAATAGATGTAAGCTTACCGGAAGACCTAAGGGTTATATGAGAACTTTTGGAATTTCTAGGGTAATGTTCAGGGAAATGGCAAATGCCGGTTTAATTCCAGGTGTTAAAAAAGCCAGCTGGTAAAAAAGAATTATTAATGGTTTCAGGTTTAACGTAAAAGTTAAAAACCGTCACCGAATTATATATACATGGTAACAGATACTATAGCAGATTACCTAACGAGAGTTAGAAACGCAAGTAGAGCAGGTCATAGAATTGTTGAAATTCCTGCTTCTAATTTAAAAAAGGAGATAACAAAAATATTGTTCGATCAAGGATATATTTTAAGTTATAAGTTTGAAGAGAACAAGGTTCAGGGCACTATTAAAATTGCTTTGAAATATGACAAGTTTACAAAAGAGCCTGTTATCAAGAAAATACAGCGTATAAGTAAGCCGGGTCTTAGAAAATATGCGGGTAGTGACGATTTGCCACGTGTATTGAACGGTTTGGGTATCGCTATTGTTTCTACATCCCATGGTGTAATGACAAGTAAGCAAGCAAAGGCGGAAAAAGTTGGTGGTGAAGTTTTATGCTACGTTTATTAATTGATAAAAGAATTAGAAAATGTCTAGAATAGGTAATAATCCAATCGCGATTCCAGAAGGAGTTACAATTGAAATCAATGAAAATATCATTTCCGTAAAAGGAAAGTTAGGAGAGTTGACTCAAGAGTTCTCTGGTGTATCGGTTAAAGTGGAAGATGGTCAGGCTTGGGTAACAAGACCTTCAGATTCTAAGGAGCATAAAGCAAAACACGGTTTATATAGGTCACTTATACTCAACATGGTTGAGGGCGTTTCAAAAGGTTGGACCAAAGAATTGGAGTTAGTAGGTGTAGGTTACAGGGCTAGTAACCAAGGTCAAAAATTAGATTTGGCTCTAGGGTTTTCCCATAATATAGTATTTGACTTGGCCCCAGAGGTTAAGGTTGAAACTGTTTCTGAAAAAGGAAAGAACCCAATAGTTAAATTGACCTCTCATGACAAACAATTGGTTGGTCATATAGCAGCTAAGATAAGATCATTCCGTAGACCTGAACCGTACAAAGGAAAAGGTATTAAGTTTGTTGGTGAAATATTAAGAAGAAAAGCTGGTAAGTCAGCTTAATATAAGTGTATTATGGGATTATCAAAAACACAAAGAAAAAATAGAATCCGCCGTAGAATCCGTAAGGTTTCCACCGGAACTGCAGCTAGACCTAGGTTATCTGTTTTCCGTAGTAATAGCGAGATTTACGCACAAGTTATAGACGACGTTAAAGGAGTTACTTTAGTATCTGCTTCTTCAAGAGATAAGGATATTGCAAAAGTAAAAGGTAACAAAACAGAGATTGCCGCACTAGTTGGTAAAACAATTGCCGAGAAATCTGTAAAGGCGGGTCTTGATAAGGTAGCCTTTGATAGAGGTGGAAATTTGTATCATGGTAGAGTTAAGTCTTTGGCCGAAGGTGCAAGAGAAGCAGGATTAAAATTCTAATAAACTAGTATGTTCCAAAAATATAAAAACGTAGAAACGGTTAAACCTGGCGGTTTAGATTTAAAAGATAAATTAGTTGGCATCCAACGTGTTACCAAGGTAACTAAAGGTGGTAGGGCATTTGGTTTTTCTGCTATTGTTGTCGTAGGTGACGAAAATGGTGTTGTAGGTCACGGTTTAGGTAAGTCTAAAGAAGTTGCAACTGCAATAGCAAAAGCAATTGAGGACGGTAAAAAGAACTTGATTAGAATTCCTTTGAACAATGGTACATTGCCACATGAGCAAAAAGGTAAATTTGGTGGAGCAAGGGTTTATATCCAGCCAGCTTCTCATGGTACGGGTGTTATTGCCGGTGGTGCAGTGAGATCAGTTTTAGAAGCTGTTGGTGTACATGATGTTTTGTCCAAATCACAAGGTTCTTCAAATCCACACAATGTTGTAAAAGCAACTTTTGACGCTTTATTGCAACTTAGGGATGCAAAGACCATTGCAAGTCAAAGAGGTGTTTCTTTAGAAAAAGTATTTAAAGGCTAAGAGTAGAATTATGGCAAAGATTAAAGTTACACAGGTAAAAAGTGGAATCAAGAAACCTCAAAATCAGAAAAGAACTCTTGAGGCTCTTGGTTTAAAAAGAATTGGTCAAGTTGTAGAACATGATGATACGGCCAACATTCTTGGAATGATAAATAAAGTTAAACATTTAGTTTCCGTTGAGGGAGCTTAAAGATAGAATATAATGGGTTTACATAATCTACAGCCTGCAGAAGGTTCAGTTAATAGGGACGGTAAACGTCTTGGAAGAGGACAAGGGTCAGGAAAAGGTGGAACTGCTGCAAGAGGACATAAAGGAGCAAAATCAAGATCTGGTTATTCTAAGAAAATTGGTTTTGAAGGTGGTCAAATGCCATTGCAACGTCGTGTTCCTAAATTTGGATTTACAAATATCAACCGTAAGAACTATAAAGGTATCAATATTGAGAAGTTACAGGAACTTGTTGATAATAAAGTAATTTCAAAAGAGGTTTCTTTGGATATTTTGGTTGAAAACGGAGTAGTAGGTAAAAACGACTTAGTTAAAATTTTAGGTAACGGTGAACTTAAATCCCCCCTAAAAATTACGGTACATAAATTTACCGCTTCTGCTAAGGCAGCTATTGAAGCAGCTGGTGGTGAAGCAATAAGTTTGTAAGCATAAACGAGAGCATGAAGAATTTTATTGATACAATATCCAATATTTGGAAGATAGAAGAGCTAAGAAATAGAATACTTATTACCTTGGGTCTTTTATTGGTGTACCGTTTTGGTTGCCAAATTGTTCTTCCAGGTATAGATTCTACGCAGTTGGGTGGTTTGACCGATGGAACCGATCAAGGTATCTTTGGTCTATTAAACGCATTTACAGGAGGGGCTTTTGCCAATGCTTCTGTTTTTGCATTAGGTATTATGCCTTACATCTCTGCTTCAATTGTGGTGCAATTAATGGGTATTGCTATACCATATCTTCAAAAACTTCAAAAAGAGGGTGAAAGCGGTCGTAAAACTATTAACCAAATTACTAGATGGTTGACCATTGGTATTTGTATAGTTCAAGCTCCTGCCTATCTCTACGGTTTGGAAGCCTTTGGTGTTAGGGACAGTGCTTTTATTTTAGGAAAAGGGCTGGATTTTATGATACCTGCAGTAATCATTTTGGTTACAGGTACCGTTTTTGCTATGTGGTTAGGAGAAAAAATTACAGATAAAGGTATTGGTAATGGTATTTCATTGTTGATCATGATCGGTATTATTGCAACCATGCCACAATCCTTTGTACAGGAATTTATTTCAAGGACCGTTGATAATAATGGCGGTCTAATGTTTATTCTGATTGAAGTTATTATTTGGTTCCTTGTTATTTTGGCATGTATATTATTGGTAATGGCTACTCGTCAAATACCGGTTCAGTATGCCAGGAGAACGGCTTCCGGTGGTTATGAGAAAAACATCATGGGATCAAGACAGTATATTCCATTAAAATTAAATGCATCTGGAGTAATGCCTATAATCTTTGCACAGGCTATTATGTTTGTTCCCGGAATGATAGGTGGCGCATTTGATGATACTTCATTTGGGCAGTGGATGCAAGTTCAGTTTAGTGATATATTTGGTTTGGCATATAATATTTTATTTGCCTTGTTGATCATCATCTTTACATATTTCTACACGGCAATTACGGTTCCTACCAATAAAATGGCAGATGACCTTAAAAGAAGTGGTGGTTTTATACCAGGAATACGTCCTGGGAAAGAAACAGGAGATTTTTTAGATAAGATTATGTCATTAATAACGTTACCTGGATCAATTTTCTTAGCTTTGCTCGCAATTTTGCCGGCCGTTGTCGTAAAGTTGATGGATGTTCAGGCTGGATGGGCCTTATTTTATGGAGGTACATCTTTATTGATTATGGTTGGTGTGGCTATTGATACTGTGCAACAGGTGAATTCATATCTGTTGAATAGACATTATGATGGCCTAATGAAAACCGGTAAAAATAGAAAAGTAGCATAATTTATGGCTAAACAGGCAGCAATAGAACAAGATGGATCTATCATTGAAGCATTGTCAAATGCAATGTTTAGGGTAGAGTTGGAGAATGGACATGTAGTAACAGCGCATATTTCAGGTAAGATGCGTATGCATTATATAAAATTATTACCTGGCGATAAGGTTAAATTGGAAATGAGTCCATACGATCTTACTAAAGCAAGAATTACATATAGATACTAAGATACAAGATGAAAGTAAGAGCATCAGTTAAAAAGAGAAGTGCCGACTGCAAGATTGTTCGCAGAAAAGGCAGGTTGTACGTAATCAACAAAAAGAATCCTAGATTTAAACAAAGACAAGGGTAATTATGGCAAGAATCGCAGGTATTGATATACCAAAACAGAAGAGAGGCGTTATCGCCTTAACCTACATTTTTGGAATTGGAAGAAGTAGAGCTCAAGAAATTTTGAGTAAAGCCCAGGTTAGTGAAGATACAAAGGTTTCTGATTGGAACGATGATGAAATAGGACGTATTAGGGAAGCTGTATCTGGTTACGTAATCGAAGGAGAGTTGCGTTCCGAAACCCAATTGAACATTAAGAGATTAATGGATATTGGTTGTTATAGAGGAATTCGTCACAGGTCTGGTTTACCTTTAAGAGGTCAACGTACCAAGAATAATTCTAGGACTAGAAAAGGAAAGCGTAAAACAGTTGCTAACAAGAAAAAAGCAACTAAATAATAAGTAGGTATGGCAAAGGCAAATACTAAAGTTACCAAGAAACGTAAAGTAATAGTTGATTCTGTAGGGGAAGCGCATATAAGTGCATCTTTTAACAACATCATCATTTCTTTAACAAATAAAAAAGGAGATGTAATTTCTTGGTCATCTGCTGGTAAATTAGGGTTTAGAGGTTCTAAGAAGAATACACCTTATGCTGCTCAGGTTGCAGCTGAAGACTGTTCAAAAGTTGCTCATGAAGCAGGTTTGAGAAAAGTTAAGGTTTATGTAAAAGGACCTGGTAATGGTAGGGAGTCTGCCATTAGATCATTGCACAATGCTGGAATTGAAGTAACCGAGATTATCGATGTTACTCCAATGCCGCACAATGGTTGTAGACCTCCAAAAAGAAGAAGAGTTTAATCAATTATATATTTCACCGAAAGTGTAGTTACGATTATCGAAGGATAAGCCTTAATTCATAATCTCACTTTCAAATTAAAGGAAAATGGCAAGATATACAGGACCAAAGTCAAAGATCGCACGTAAATTCGGCGAAGCAATTTTTGGAGACGATAAGTCTTTCGAAAAGAAAAATTACCCTCCGGGACAACACGGGAATAACAGACGTAGAGGAAAAAAATCTGAGTACTCTATTCAGTTAATGGAAAAGCAAAAAGCTAAATATACCTATGGTATTTTAGAAAAGCAATTTAGAAACCTGTTTCAAACTGCAAAGAGAAAAGAAGGTGTTGCCGGTGAAATATTATTACAATTGTGTGAATCACGTTTAGATAATGTGGTTTATAGAATGGGAATATCACCTACAAGAAGTGGAGCTAGACAGTTAGTATCGCACAGACATATCACGGTAAACGGAGAAGTAGTGAATATTCCTTCATATTCCCTTAAAGCCGGAGATGTTGTTGGGGTAAGGGAGAAATCAAAATCATTACAAAGCATACAGGATTCATTGACTGCGAATAGCGCTGTTTATGAGTGGATTTCTTGGAACAGCGAAAAGAAGGAAGGTACTTATGTATCTATACCTGAAAGAATGCAGATTCCGGAAAACATCAAAGAACAATTAATCGTGGAGTTATACTCTAAATAAACAATACCGATCCAATTATGGCATTATTTAATTTTCAGAAACCCGATAAAGTAATAATGATCGATTCCTCAGATTTCGAAGGGAAGTTCGAATTTCGCCCTTTGGAACCTGGTTATGGATTAACTGTTGGGAATGCGTTAAGACGTGTGTTGCTTTCTTCTTTGGAAGGTTACGCCATTACGTCTGTAAGGATAGATAAGGTAGAGCATGAGTTCTCGGTTATCTCTGGCGTTGTAGAAGATGTTACTGAAATTATATTGAACTTGAAACAAGTGCGTTTCAAGAAACAAATAGAGGATTCTGAAGCAGAAGTGGTTTCTATTTCCGTTAGTGGAAAAAATCAATTGACTGCAGGGGATTTCCAGAAGTTTATTTCAGGATATCAAGTTTTAAATCCAGATTTAGTAATATGTAATATGGATGCCAAAGTTAGCATCAATATGGAAATTACTATTGAAAAAGGTAGGGGATATGTACCTGCAGAAGAGAATAAGAAATCTGGCGCACCATTAGGGACAATAGCTGTAGATTCTATTTTTACACCGATCAAGAATGTAAAGTATAGTATTGAAAACTTTCGTGTAGAGCAAAAAACAGATTACGAAAAATTAGTTTTTGAAATCTCTTCTGATGGTTCTATTCACCCAAAGGATGCTTTGACCGAAGCTGCAAAAGTTCTTATTCATCATTTCATGTTGTTCTCTGATGAGCGTATTACGCTTGAGGCAGATGAAATTGCCCAAACTGAGACATATGATGAAGAATCATTGCATATGCGTCAGTTGCTTAAAACAAAATTGGTAGATATGGACCTTTCCGTACGTGCCCTAAATTGTTTAAAGGCGGCAGAAGTAGATACTTTAGGTGATTTAGTATCATTTAATAAGAACGACCTGATGAAGTTTAGGAACTTCGGTAAAAAATCCCTTACGGAACTTGAGGAGCTTGTAATCAACAAGGGACTTAGTTTTGGAATGGATCTTTCAAAATATAAATTAGATAAAGATTAATTAATCATATTTTGCTCCTCGTTCTATCGAGTTTGGTAGCAAGATGATAAAACAATAACATGAGACACGGTAAAAAAGTTAATCACTTAGGCAGAAAAACTGCACACAGAAAGGCAATGTTGGCCAATATGGCTTGTTCTTTAATTGAGCACAAAAGAATCAATACTACGGTTGCCAAGGCAAAAGCCTTAAAACAATTTGTAGAACCTTTGATTACGAAGTCTAAGGCCGAGAACAATGTAAGTGCTGAGAAGGGTACTCACAACAGACGTATCGTCTTTAAAAACTTACGTGATAAAAATGCTGTTACGGAATTGTTCAGTGTAGTTTCTGAAAAAGTAGCTGACAGACCAGGTGGTTATACTAGAATTATTAAATTGGGTAACCGTTTAGGTGATAACGCTGATATGGCTATGATAGAATTGGTTGATTTCAACGAATTGTATAATGCCGGTAAGCCTAAGAAAAAATCTACAAGAAGAAGTAGAAGGTCTGGTGGTAACAATGCAGAGGCCGCTACCGAAGTGAAAGAAACGAAAGTAGTGGAAGAAGCACAACCGGAAACAGAATCTCAAACGGATAACGAGGTAAAGGCAGATGATTCTAAGGAATAAATTGTCAATAAATATTTATAATGAAAAGGATAAGCTTTCTAGCTTATCCTTTTTTTTATGTTTTTTTGTAAATGAATAAATAATAGCACAAAATGAAATATCAAGCAAAAAGAAAAGCTTTAATATTACTTTCGGATGGTACCATATTCCATGGAAAGTCTGTAGGGGATAAAGAGGGTACAGCTTTTGGTGAAGTTTGTTTTAATACTGGTATGACCGGGTACCAGGAAATTTTTACGGACCCGTCCTATTTTGGTCAGATCATGGTGACCACAAATGCCCATATTGGTAATTATGGGGTTAATAAAGATGAAATAGAATCAGACTCCATCAAAATAGCGGGTTTAGTATGTAGGAATTTCAGCTATGATTATTCTAGGGCTCTAGCAGATGATAGTTTGCAAGGATTTTTGGACGCCAACGGATTATTTGCAATTTCTGATGTGGATACCAGGGCTTTAGTGAGCTATATACGAGACAATGGCGCCATGAATGCTGTAATATCCACCGAAGTGGATAATATAGAGGACCTTAAAAAACGTTTGGCAGAAGTACCTAGTATGGAAGGATTGGAGCTGGCTTCTAAAGTATCTACCAAAGAACCATATTTTGTAGGTAATGATAATGCTTCCATAAAGATTGCCGCTTTGGATATTGGAATTAAAAAGAATATTCTTAGAAATTTGGTTAAGCGTGACGCTTACGTAAAGGTGTTTCCGTACAATGCCACCTTTGAAGAAATGGAGGCCTGGAACCCAGATGCTTATTTTATATCTAACGGTCCTGGTGATCCAGAACCTTTGACCGATGCCATTGCGGCTGCCAAAAAAATGATACAAACGGATAAACCTGTTTTTGGAATCTGTTTGGGGCACCAAATTTTGGCATTGGCAAATGGAGTATCAACCTACAAGATGCACAATGGCCACAGGGGAATAAATCATCCGGTTTTAAACCTATTAAACGGCAAGGGTGAAATTACTTCGCAGAACCACGGTTTTGCAATTAACCGTGAGGAAACTGAAGCAAATGACAGTTTGGAAATTACACATGTACACCTTAACGACAAGACGGTTGCAGGTATAAGAATGAAGAATAAAGATGTTTTTTCTGTTCAATATCACCCAGAGGCGAGTCCAGGTCCACATGATGCGGACTATCTTTTTGATGATTTTTTCGGTTTAATTGGGAAAAGTATAAAACATAACGAAATTGTTTAAATAATTGTTATTTAATGGACAAATGTAGAGTGCAAATAAACTCGGGAGTACCTTGGTTTTGTATCTTTGTCCTTTAAATGATCAACTAATAAAAAATAAATTAAATGAGTATCATATTAAGTGTTCACGCAAGACAAATTTTAGATTCTAGGGGTAACCCAACCGTTGAAGTAGATGTAATTACTGAAAACGGTGTAATGGGTAGGGCCGCTGTTCCTTCTGGTGCATCTACCGGTGAGCATGAGGCTGTTGAACTTCGTGATGGAGGCAAGGATTTCATGGGTAAAGGAGTTTTAAAGGCAGTTGATAATGTAAATAATGTTATTGCCGAAGAGATTTTGGGTATGTCTGTATTTGATCAAAATCTCTTAGATCAAACTATGATCGATCTTGACGGTACACCAAATAAATCCAAACTAGGGGCCAATGCCATTTTAGGTGTTTCTTTAGCGGCAGCTAAGGCGGCTGCAAATGAACTTGGTCTATCTTTATATAGGTACGTGGGTGGCGTTAGTGCCAACACATTACCTGTTCCTATGATGAATATTATCAATGGTGGTTCTCATTCGGATGCTCCTATTGCCTTTCAAGAATTCATGGTAATGCCCGTAAAGGCAAAAAGCTTTTCGCATGCAATGCAAATGGGTACGGAGATTTTCCATCATTTGAAAAAAGTATTGCACGATCGCGGACTTAGTACAGCAGTAGGTGATGAAGGTGGTTTTGCGCCGAACCTAGCCGGAGGTACTGAGGATGCATTGGATACCATTGCCAAAGCTGTAAAGAATGCTGGCTATACTTTAGGGGATGATGTAATGATCGCTCTAGATTGTGCCGCTGCAGAGTTTTATGTAGATGGTAAATATGATTACACCAAATTTGAGGGTGATAAAGGTGTTGTTAGAACTTCTGAGGAACAAGCACAATACTTGGCAGATTTAAGTGCTCAATACCCTATTATCTCTATTGAGGATGGTATGGATGAAAATGATTGGGATGGATGGAAATCATTGACCGATAAAATTGGGGACAAAGTTCAATTGGTAGGTGATGATTTATTTGTGACCAATGTGGAACGTTTGTCAACAGGTATTGAAAAAGGAATTGCCAATTCAATTTTGATCAAGGTTAACCAAATTGGAACGCTTACCGAAACAATAGCAGCCGTGAATATGGCTAAAAATGCAGGGTATACTTCAGTAATGTCCCATAGATCGGGAGAGACGGAAGATAACACAATTGCTGACCTAGCTGTTGCTTTGAATACAGGCCAGATTAAAACCGGATCGGCATCTAGATCAGACCGTATGGCCAAGTACAATCAATTGCTTCGTATCGAAGAGGAATTGGGTAGTACAGCTTATTATCCACAAGAAAAAGCATTCAAAATCAACTAGATTTTGTGCCATAATTTATATAAAAAGCCTCTCCTATTTTGGAAAGGCTTTTTTTTGTCTTACTCCTAAACTTTAACTACCTTTTGTAAAAAATACATTTAAAACCTTGTAAGTAACGTATGAACAACTTTCTTTTCGTTTCAGCAGAAAATGATGCCATTCCAGATTGCAAAGCCGGCGGTATGGGTGATGTAGTTAGAGATGTGCCAAGGGAAATTTCGAAACGGGATGATAGAGTCCATGTCGTTGTACCTTCCTATTCCAGATTGCATAAGAACGGAATCTTTAAAACCAATCTTCATTTTCAACTTAGGGGCGTACCTTATACAGCGGAGCTATATGAGGTGATACCAAAGAAGGTTGATAAAAACATTACACATTATGTAATACACCATCCAGAGATTATAGAAGGGGGTATTGCTCATATTTACCATGATGACCCAACAGAACCTTTTTATAACGATTTTATAAAGTTCATTATATTCTGTACGGCTACTGCAGAAGCTATAAAAGTAGGGGCCTTTGGAGAGTTGGATATTGTACATATGCATGATTGGCATTCGGCCGCTCTGTTGTTCATTAAAAAATACCATCCCCAATATCAAGATTTAAAGAAGATGCGCTATGTATATACCATACATAATTTGGCCATACAGGGTATAAGACCATTTTATGATAATTATGCATCGGTTCATAACTGGTTTCCAGAAGTGCAATTAAATCATAAGGAGCTGATGGATTTACGTTATCAGGATTGTATAAACCTTATGGCGGTAGGCATTAGGCTGGCAGATGCAGTGCATACCGTATCCCCATCATATAAAGAAGATGTGCTCTTGCCAAGCAGAAGACCGGAATTTATTGGTGGTGAAAGTTTGGAGAACGACTTGCAGAAAGCGGACAATGAAGGAAGATTGTTCGGGATATTAAACGCTAGTAACTATAATAATATTAGGAAGGCGGAAAAAGGGTTTCTTTATAGAAATACGGTGAAAGCTCTTTTTAGATGGTTGCAGGATACGTCCAAGAAATATAAAGCGGATTTTTTAGCGCATACAGGTGAGAAAATAATGCAATATGTTGGCAATAGGCCTAAATTCATAGTTTCAAGTGTTGCTCGGTTAACGGAACAAAAGTTTTATTTTCTTATGCGCTCTCCAGAAGCCTTTGAAAAAATGCTGGCACGCTTAGGGGAAGTTGACGGTATCTTTATGCTGTTAGGTACCGGAGATCCGGATTATGAAGAGTTTTTTCGCGACATGAGTTATAAACATCAGAATTTTATATTCACCAATGGTCAATCAGAAGATTTGATTGACTCTATGTATCTGGAAACTGATCTTTACTTTATGCCAAGTCTATTTGAGCCTTGTGGAATTAGTCAAATGTTGGCCATGCGCAATGGAAATCCTTGCTTGGTTCACCATACAGGAGGGTTAAAGGACACTGTGGAGCATATGAAGACCGGCTTTGCTTTTGATGGTGCTACGTATGAACAGCAAATTGAAAATATGGTGTTGCGTTTTGATGAGGCTATCTCCTTATGGCAACACGATAAACCCAAATGGAAAAAGATACAGGCCAATGCCAAAAAGGCTCGTTTTACTTGGGAAAAGTCTTTGGACGAATATTACAAATCATTATATATGTTGTGAGTAATGTAGTTAAAAGATCTTATTGTTAATTTTACCCCAAACAGAATATTGAAATTGTTAAAACAATCCTGTTTTGTTAACTTTACAGGGAGTATATAAAACGTAAAATTTAAAAATGTCAGATAAAGCTACTTTAGAATATAATGGTGAAAAATATGAGTTTCCAGTAATTAAGGGAACCGAAAATGAACTTGCGATTGATATTAAATCTTTGCGTTCAGTTACCAAAGGAATTATAACTATAGATCCAGGTTATAAAAATACAGGATCTTGTGAGAGTGCCATTACTTTTTTGGACGGTGAAAAAGGAATTTTAAGATATAGAGGGTATTCTATAGAAGAATTGGCAGAAAAAGCCGATTTTTTAGAGGTAGCGTATTTATTGATTTTTGGAAATTTACCAAACAAAGAAGAGCTGGCTAAATTTCATAAGGATATAAAGGATGAGTCTCATGTAGATGAAGAAATGAAAAAGATTTTGGACGGTTTTCCAAAGTCTGCACACCCAATGGGAGTGTTGTCTTCTTTGACAAGTGCTTTGATTGCATTTAACCCATCCACTGTTGATGTAAGTTCGGATCAAGATATGTACCATGCCATTGTACGTATTTTGGCTAAATTTCCAGTTCTTGTCGCTTGGACATTACGCAAGAAAAAAGGACTTCCTCTAGATTATGGTGATGACAGTTTAGGCTATGTAGAAAACATACATAAGATGATGTTCAAACGTCCTAATCAAGAATATAAAAAGAACAAGGTCGTTATAGAAGCTTTGGATAAGTTGTTGATCTTACATGCCGATCACGAACAAAACTGTTCTACCAGTACCGTGCGTATTGTAGGTTCTTCCCATGCAGGACTGTTCGCATCCTTATCAGCAGGTATATCTGCACTTTGGGGACCATTGCACGGTGGTGCAAACCAAGCGGTTTTGGAAATGCTTGAAGCAATTGAGGCAGATGGTGGCGATACTAAAAAGTATATGGCCAAGGCTAAGGACAAGTCCGATCCATTTAGGTTAATGGGCTTTGGGCATAGGGTTTACAAGAATTTTGATCCCCGCGCAAAAATAATTAAAAAAGCCGCAGATGAAGTGTTGGCAGATTTGGGTATTGACGATCCTATATTGGATATTGCAAAGGGCTTGGAAAAAGAAGCATTGGAGGATAAATATTTTGTGGATAGAAAATTGTACCCTAATGTAGATTTCTATTCAGGTATTATATATAGGGCTTTAGGAATACCAACAGAGATGTTTACGGTAATGTTTGCCTTGGGTAGATTGCCAGGTTGGATTTCCCAATGGAGGGAAATGCGCTTAAAAGGAGAACCTATTGGTAGACCAAGACAAGTGTATATTGGTGAAAATCTAAGGTCTTTTGTCGAACTGGATAAAAGGTAGATTGCTACCGTTAATAAAAAAACAAAAAGCTCTTTTAAAGTATAAAGGAGCTTTTTTTTGTGCTAATTTTTAATCAGTATCTAAAATTGAAAGCATGTTACAATTACAGGTAAAAGATGAAATTTCAAAGTTAAAGGCCGTTGTTTTGGGAACCGCAAAAAGTTCAGGGCCCGTGCCCAGACCAGAAGATGCATATGACCCTAAATCCTTGGAGCATATATTGGCGGGCACTTATCCCAAAGAGGATGATATGATCTTTGAAATGGAGGCATTTAAAGCCGTATTTGAAAAATATGGCGTACAAGTATTCCGCCCAGAGGTTTTGGAGGACTGCAATCAAATATTTACCCGTGATATTGCATTTGTTATTGAAGATAAATTGATTATAGCAAATATCTTACCTGATAGGGAGAAAGAGGTAGAGGCCATTTTACATGTACTCGATAAAATAGAGGATAGTAATATTTTGCATCCCCCTGAAGAAGTGCATGTAGAAGGTGGTGATGTAATGCCCTGGAACGAATATATTTTTGTAGGTACCTATACAGCTCCCGATTACCCGGATTATATTACGGCTAGAACAAATAAGGCAGCGGTAGATTATTTAAAAGCCCAGTTTCCTAAGAAAACCGTCAAATCTTTTGAACTGAGAAAGTCTAACACCAATGCTCAAGAAAACGCATTGCATCTAGACTGCTGTTTTCAGCCTTTAGGCAAGGGTAAGGCTATTTTACATAGAAACGGGTTCTTGGTAGAGGAGGAATACCAATGGTTGGTTGCCTTTTTTGGTAAGGAGAATATATTTGAGATCAATGCTCATGAAATGTACCGTATGTTCAGTAATGTATTTTCAATATCCCCAGATGTAATTGTTTCTGAAAAAAGTTTTACCAGGCTTAATACTTGGTTACGTCAACAAGGATTTACCGTAGAGGAAATTCCCTATGCTGAAATTTCCAAACAGGAAGGTTTATTGCGCTGTAGTACGCTGCCGCTCATAAGAGAATAGTTTTAATATTTAAACGAATAATTATATTTTTCCCCATTATGCAGATTACCAATAATATACTCATGATTCGTCCAGTATCGTTCAGAATGAACGAACAAACCGCTGTCAATAATTATTTTATGGAAGATATTGACATGAAGAATCAGGCTATTAATATAAAAGCTCAAGAAGAATTTGATGTTTTTGTTTCCACATTGAAGGGTAAAGGAGTCAATGTAATCGTTGTGAACGATACCTATGAACCTGATACTCCGGACAGCATCTTTCCCAATAACTGGATTTCATTTCATGCCAACGGTACAGTAGGGGTATACCCAATGTATGCAGAGAATAGGAGAAATGAGCGCAGAGAGGATATTTTGGAAATTCTGGAGGAAAAAGGATTTATAATCACAGAGGTCATCGATTATACCTCAGCAGAGGAAGAAGGTATATTTTTGGAGGGTACCGGAAGTATATTGTTGGACAGGGTCAATAAAAAAGCATACTGTGCCCTTTCGGAGCGGGCAGATGAGGAGCTTTTTATAGAGTTTTGCGAGGATTTTGATTGTTTTCCTGTAATTTTTACAGCCAACCAATCTGTAGACGGTAAGCGTTTACCTATTTACCATACCAACGTTATGATGGCATTGGCAGAAGATTTCGCTATTATATGCTCGGATACGATCGATGATAAAAAGGAACGTAAAAATGTTCTTGACCACCTGAAGAAAGACGGTAGGGAGATCATAACTATTACAGAACAACAGATGCACCATTTTGCAGGGAATATGTTACAGGTATTGGGAGCTGATGATAAACGGTATATGGTAATGAGTTCCGCCGCTTATACTAGTTTAACTAAGGAGCAGATTACCATGATAGAAAAGCATTGTAGTATTTTACATAGTTCATTGTCTACAATAGAAACTTGTGGTGGTGGCAGTGCCCGTTGTATGATGGCAGAAGTGTTCTTGCCTAAGGGTACGGTGTAGATCATAATTTTGTTGAGTCAGTTTATTATTTAATGTCTTTTGCTTTTACTATCTTCATAAGATATCGTTCCTAAAATTGAACGTAACTGCATGTTATGAATGTAAGGTTTTTGTATCCAGTCGTTGTGTTGGCCTTGTTAGGTATATTGTTCTCTTTGGCCAATACTCCAAATATGGTTACTCATACACTGCCTGTTTCACAACATGATATTGCCCAGATGGAATCTTCCTCATTCACTGTAATGATGGACGTACTTACCCACCAACGCTGTATGAACTGCCATCCCAATGATGATATTCCCAAACAAGGAGATGACCGGCACCCTCATTATTTTGGTATGGCAAGAGGAATTAATGATAAAGGTTTTCAAGCTACAAACTGCCATACATGCCATCAATCTGTAAATAATAAAAATTCTGGTGTACCTGGAGCGCCGCACTGGGCATTGGCTCCAGCTTCTATGGGTTGGGAGGGACTTACTAGGACCGAAATAGCTGGGCGATTATTGAATAGGGAAACCAACGGTAATAAAAGTCATGAAGAGCTTATTGAACATATGACGAAAGATGAACTGGTATTATGGGCCTGGGATCCAGGGGTGAATGCAAATGGTGTGCAACGAACATTGCCACCAGTTTCCAAAGAAGATTTTAAAAAAGCCGTTGTAGATTGGTTTGCAAACGGAGCGGTGATTCCTACTAAATAGTTTATGCTATGAAAATATCCTTTATTATTAACGGCATGTCCAAGATAATAGATGTTGAAGATGAGAATACTCCTCTTTTATATATTATTAGGGATGTACTGGATCTAAAAGGTACTAAGTTTGGTTGCGGTAAAGCAGCTTGCGGAGCGTGTACCTTACATGTAAACAATGAGGCCGTACGGTCTTGTTCCTATCCCGTCAAATTTGCAGAAGGAAAAGAAATCATAACTATAGAAGGGTTAGGCAATAGGGCTAAGCCGCACCCGGTTCAACAGGCTTGGATAGAAGAAATCGTACCACAGTGCGGCTATTGCCAACCTGGATTCATTATGGCTACTGCCGCATTGTTAAATAAAGTGCCAAGACCTACGGATAAAGATATTGATAACAATATCATCAATATTTGTAGATGTGGAACCTATTACCGTATGCGCAAGGCTATACATAGGGCAGCAGAACTTTCAGCGGAAAGCAGCTCCACCTCATTTAAAATTACAGATTGATGGCAACCAATAAAAATTCGAATAAAGGGGTGTCCAGACGTAAATTCTTGGTTAAGGGTGGGTTGGGAACTTTAGGAGTCCTTGCTGTAGGTACCTATATATTCAGGAATCCTATTCGCAGAGGAATTTTAGGTAAGGTAAATTCATTGGAAATGCCTTATACGGATAATACCGATAAACCTATGATATGGTTTGAAATCACATCGGATAATTTTATACGCTTGCATTCCCCAAAAATGGAAATGGGACAGGGAACATTTACGGGAATAGCCCAAATGGCTGCAGATGAACTTTCTATTGCAATGCACAGGATAAAGGTGGTACATGCGGCATCTTCGACAGGAAATGTAGATAGTTTTGCTACAGGTGGCAGTACTTCCATTTCCGGTTTGTGGCAACCACTCAGGGAACTTTCTGCCATGTTACGTACTATGCTTTTAAAAGAGGCTTCCCATAAGCTGAACTTGGATATAGACCAATTGATTGTAGAGGATGGGACGATTATAGGGAAAGGTAAACAGCTAACCTTTGCGCAGGTGGCAGATGGGGTTGATGAATGGGTTGTGCCAGATTCACCTGTTCTAAAAGATATTAAGGATTATAAATATGTGGGTAAGCCCGTACCCAGGATAGATTTGGAAGACAAGGTATTTGGTGACCCTATTTTTGGGATGGATGCGCAAATGCCTAACATGTTGTATGGGGCAGTAGTGAGATCTTCAAAAATTGGGTCGGTATTTGTAAGTGCAGATTCCACAACGGCAGAAAAAATGCCTGGCGTGGTAAAAATTATACATGAAGCGGATTTTGTAGCAGTCGTGGCAAATTCCATGATAGAAGCCGAGAATGCAAAAAATGCCATAGAGGTAATTTGGGAAAGTTATGACAATTTAAATACAAAAGATATAGTAGAGATCATGACCGTAGGTAATGGGTCCTCTACCATCATCCAAAAGAAAGGCAAAGCATTAAAAGAGAAAGATAATTCTTTAACAATGGAATTTAGAACCCCAATAGGGGCACATGCACAGATAGAACCTAATGGGGTTGTAGCATTTGTTAAAGATGGAAAAGCAATAATAAAAATATCAACACAGGTTGTCGGACTCACAAGAAAGGAAGTGGCCCAACGGTTAGATTTAGATGTGGAACAAGTAATTGTGGAGCCAACTTTTTTGGGCGGAGGTTTTGGTCGTAGGTTGCATACACCTCATGCGGTACAGGCGGCCTTAATGTCAAAAGCAGTTGGTAGACCCGTTAAATATTTCTTTAGTAGAAAGGAAGAATTTCAACATGATATGTTTCGCCCACCTACGCATCATGTTATTTCTGGCAATCTTAATGAAGAAGGATTATTGAATGTCCTGGAACATGAATTTGTAAGTGGGGACGTTGGTAACGATTCGGCTTTAATACCAGGATTTCTTCCTCCTATCATTGGAGCCGACATTGGTGCTATACGTGGTGGTTTTATCCAGTATACGGGTATTCCCAATTTTAGGTCCGTTTATTGGCATGTAGATTTACCATTTGCTACAAGTTGGTGGCGAAGTTTGGGATTATTGGCCAATACTTTTGCCATGGAAAGTTTTATGGACGAAATGGCGATAAGGGCGCAAATGAATGCCGTTGAATTCAGGCTTCGTCAAATCGCCGATGATCCCATAGGTATTCGTCTTAAAAATGTAATTAATGCGGTAACGGATAAAGCAAAATATTCGGAAAATATTGTTGAAGGCCGTGCTATGGGCCTAGCAGCTTCCATTGATGCCAATACGCCATGCGCCCAAATAGCTGAGGTTAGTATTGTGAATCATGAAATTGTTGTTCATAAAGTTACGGTAGCCATGGATCCCGGTTTGGCAGTAAACCCAGATCAAATTCGTGCGCAGTGCGAAGGCTGCGTTATCATGGGTATAAGCGCAGTGCTCTATGAACAAATGTTTGTTGAAAATGGGGAACTTGCCCCTACGATATATGGACCATATAAAATGGCATTGATGAAAAATGCGCCAAAGGAAATAGATGTTGTGCTGCTACAGGGAAAAGATACTCCGGGAGCCGTAGGGGAACCCCCATTGGGCCCTATTGGTGCGGCAATTGCAAATGCTGTAAGAAGATTAACGGGAGAACGGTTAACGCAGTTGCCCTTAAAATTACCTAAGTATATTTAGGTTTTACCTTTCATAGGTATTATTGTTTGGCAATATTTTTGATCATACCGCCAAATATAAAATAATGAAATGGCACAATACTGTACCAATACAGCCTGCCTCTTAAACCTCTAGGCCTAAATGTTGCGGTTTGGTGCAAAACATTATCTTCATCAATTTTAAATTCTAGCCACGCTTCCCCAGGCAGTTTCATTTCTGCGAACAGTAATAATCTTTTCGATTTTTTTTCAGCGAGCAATACACGCCAAAAATCAAGGGAGTCTCCTGCAAAAATTTTATTTGGATGTGTACGTCCCCGCCGTAACCCTACACCACCAAACAATTTGTCCATAAAGCCTCTTATTTTCCAGAGCCAATTTCCATAATACCATCCGGTTTCCCCACCAATGCTCCAAATACGTTCCAATACAATATCAGGATTTTTTACCTTAATCTTCTTATGGTCTTTTAGTACACCGTACTTTGGTACTTGAATATGTTTCTCTAAATTTTCTAAAAAACGGCCACTGATCATACTATCTTTCCAACTGCTTACCACTAAATTTTGCTCTATTTTTTTAAAGGCCAGATCAATTGCCTCTTTATAGGTGTGGGGCTGTATGTTCAGTAAATCTTGAAGCCTAGTATCTTTGGCCACAACTTCTATTTTCATACTATCTACCAGGTTGAGCGCTAATTTATATGACGTGGAAGTCACAAAATACAGCCAATAAGATGAAAGTTTTGGAGTCATTACCGGTACGGTCCAAATCCAGTTTTTAAAGCCTCTTACCTCTGCGTATTTATGCAGCATTTCTTTATAAGTCAACACATTGGGTCCTGCAATATCAAATGAATCGTTATAGGTTTTTTCATTGCCTAAAACTTCGGTAAGAAAGGTAATGACATCTCGTATGGCTATTGGTTGGGTTTTGGTCAATACCCATTTAGGCGTAATCATTACAGGTAATTTCTCACATAAGTCCCTAATAATTTCAAAAGATGAACTTCCGGATCCAACTATGATTCCTGCTCTTAATACAGTTAAATTATAATTGCCCTGATAAAGAATATCCTCTACATTTTTTCTGGATTGTAAATGCTTGGATAGGTTTTTATCATTGACAATTCCGCTTAAATACACTACTTGGTTAATATTTGTTTGGGATACAAGTTTGTTGAAATTATTGGCGGTCTTGGCCTCCATATTGTCAAAATCTTGGGTAGAAGAACTCATGGAGTGTATTAAGAAGTATGCTGCATCTATATCCTTTGGTATGCTATTTTCTTTGGGTTCTTCTAAAAAATCTATTTCTACGATTTCAATTTGATCCTTGATTTCCTTATCTACGGATAACCTGGCCTCATCACGTACGGCACAAACAATTTGGTGCCCCATCTCCAGAAGTTGGGGCAATAATCGCATTCCTATATAACCATTGGCACCGGTGAGCAGTATTTTCATTCTTTTGATATTTTATACATTTTAAATACATAGTAAAATGGCAAAACGGTAATACATGCTACTATAAACATGGTAAGGCTAGATAACTTAAAACCTAAGTTTAGGTTATGGTCCAATATGATGGTTTCTAAAATTATAGGTATTAACATTATCGCTATGAGCAAGTTTAATTGCACCAACATGTGTATGGACAATCTATACAATTGCGGTGCATTTTTTGCAGTTACCTGTATTGGGTAGTTCATGTTCCAAGGTTTAGTCTTTTTTAAGACCAAGTATAGTATGGTATGGACGATCAAGGTCAATATAGGTAGCGCCCATATTGTTTGTTTATTCCCATAACCATCTGCTTCACCTTTATAGGTAAAATGGATAGGAACTATATCATTTAAATTATTATAAAATGCGGCAACTAATAAAAAATTCAACACTACAATAATCCATCCCAAGACAATAAGCTTTTGTTGCTGTTTAGTAAGGGGTATGTTTATTTTAGGGGGCGTTGAGCACATTTTACAAATCTTCTATTGAAGTTGGGGCATTATCGGCTTTATAGCCTAATAATTTTTTAAAGAATTTCTGAACGGCTTTTGTATCTGATTCTACTTTTATAAAGTATTGATCCCTGTATATGGAATAGACAGATGCATCACCTTTGTAAATAGTTAATTTGTAATAAGGAATAATTAGGGCATACGTTTCCAGTAAGGACCTAAAACCAACTATAATGCCCTTGGGCCTCATTTCTATATTGCAAGTATCCCTATTATTGTCTAAAATCAATAAATTTCTAATTTCTAAGCTTGTCTCCGTAATATAAAGTTTTGGAGAGCCAATACCGCCCATTGCCCAACGTTCTTTTAAAGTAAATGGCTTTCCAAGTTCCGACTCAATTTTTTTGGTTACCGCTTTATTGTTGTAAGATACGTTAAGAAGCATAGGGTATATATTGCACTGTTTTTATTAAAGTTAATCAAATGACTAATGAATGCCATAACTGTTTACCCTAAAAGCCCAAAAAATGATTAGTTTTGCAGCCTTAATTAAACGTTTTGATGAATATTCAAGAGGTACTGTCACAGAAAGTTAAAGAAGCCGTACAATCTATTTTTGATAAGGAATTGCCAAATGTGGAATTTCAACCTACGCGAAAAGATTTTGAAGGGGATATCACTGTTGTGGTTTTTCCAATGCTACGTGTGGTAAAGGGCAATCCTGTACAGATAGGGGAACAGATTGGAACTTATTTAAAGGATCAGGTCAATGAAGTGGCTAATTTTAACGTGATCAAAGGGTTTTTAAATATTGTTATCAACGATAGTTTTTACTTGGATTTTTTTAATTCCATAAAAAACATTGAACAATACGGGTATGTAAAAAAATCCAATGATGCCGTAATGGTAGAATACTCATCTCCCAATACAAATAAACCTTTGCATTTGGGGCATATACGTAACAATTTATTAGGGTACTCCGTTTCTGAAATATTGAAAGCTTCCGGTAAAAAAGTTTACAAAACCCAAATAATCAATGATCGTGGTATTCATATTTGTAAAAGTATGGTGGCCTGGAAAAGATTTGGAAATGGTGAAACACCAGAATCTACCGGATTAAAGGGTGATAAACTGGTAGGTAATTATTATGTGGCTTTTGACAAGGCTTATAAAGATCAAATAGCGCAATTGGTAGCAAATGGTACTGACCAAAAAGTGGCTGAAAAAGATGCTCCTATTATGTTGGAAGCGCAAGAGATGCTGTTGAAATGGGAAGCTGGGGACCCGGATACCGTTCAATTATGGAAAACCATGAACGGTTGGGTATATAAAGGTTTTGAGGTAACCTACAAGAATCTTGGGGTTGATTTTGATACCCTTTACTATGAAAGCGATACCTACCTTTTAGGGAAGGATGTGGTTGCAGACGGACTTAAAAAAGGGGTTTTCTTTAAAAAGGAAGATGGTAGTGTTTGGATCGATTTGACCGAAGACGGTTTGGATGAGAAAATTGTTTTACGTTCAGATGGTACTGCGGTGTATATGACCCAAGATATTGGTACCGCCATACAACGGGTAAAAGACCACCCAGATGTAAACGGTATGGTATATACCGTTGGTAATGAGCAAGACTATCATTTTAAGGTATTGTTCCTAATATTACAGAAGCTTGGTTTTTCATGGTCCAATAAATTACATCATCTCAGTTATGGAATGGTAGATTTACCTAGCGGTAAAATGAAAAGTAGGGAGGGTACGGTCGTAGATGCGGATGATCTTATGGCAGATATGACCCAAACCGCGGCCACTATTTCCGAAGAACTAGGTAAGTTGGAAGATTATAGCAAAGAAGAAAAACAGGCACTTTATAAAATGATCGGATTGGGAGCTTTAAAATATTACATTTTAAAGGTAGATCCTAAAAAACGAATTTTGTTTGATCCAGAAGAGTCTGTGGATTTTCAAGGGAATACGGGTCCTTTTATTCAATATACATATGCCAGGATCCAATCCATTTTAAGGAAGGCCGCAAGTATGGAAATACAGAGTAATGTTCATGCGACGGTCACTGAATTGCATAGTAAGGAAAAAGAGCTTATAAAACAGCTACAGTTATTTCCAGAAACTATACAATTGGCAGCTGAAAATTACAGTCCGGCATTGATTGCCAATTATACCTATGATTTGGTAAAGGAATTTAATTCATTTTATCAGCAGGTTTCTATTCTTGGCGAAGAAAATGAAGCTAAGAAGATATTGCGCATACAACTGTCCAAAAAGGTTGCAGAGGTTATTCAAGATGCATTTAAATTATTGGGGGTTGAGGTCCCGGAGCGCATGTAGGCCTAAAACCGTAATCTAAAACTGGCATTGGGAGTAAGGCCCAAGGATAATCGTTCTATTGTTTCTATAGAATTATCTTCACCTAATCTATAAAACGTATTCAATGTATTTTTTCTATTGGTGATATTCAATATAGAGGCACCAAACGTTCCTTTAATGGTTTTGCCTAAAACAAACGTATAATTTGCAGATGCATCTGCCCTAATATATTCCGGTAATCTACTGCTGTTGGGTTCTTCGTAATTGATTTCACTAGGGAAAACTGTGTTGTCGATAGGGTCATCGGCATCTGGTCGGGTAAATGGTTTTCCGGATTTATAATTTAAACCCAAACCTAGTTTTAAGTGGCCTATGGTATAATTTCCGGCAAGGGTTATTGCGTGTCTTACATCTAGGTTGTTAGGGAATTTAGATGGTGTAAGGCTATTGAATAGATAATCATTTTTATTGAACGTATAACTAAGCCATAGACTATAGTCGTTATTTTTCTTGTTGATTAAAAATTCAGCACCTTTGACCGCATAAGAGCCAATTTCACCATTAAACTGATTTTGATTTTGAAAACCTTGGGTAAAAACATTTATACCGTTGACCTCTTTGTAAAATCCGTCAATACCTATGTATAATTTATCCGTGTCATAATTAACGCCTATAGAACCTTGTTTGCTTTTGGTAATGGGTAAGGTATTACCATCAGAAAGTATCCATCGTCTTTTTTCAATCCCCAAAAAATTCTGTTCTAAATCTATAATCTGATTGGTTACCTGGCTTTTAAATTCGCCCATTGCTTCGGTCTTGAAATTGGGGAGTAGTTCATAGGTAATATTTAACCTGGGCTCCAGAATATATTCCTTAAAGGTGTTCAGGTTTTCAAAATAATTGAGTCGCCCTCCTATGCGCCCATAAAATTTGGAATCTTCAGATGTAAATTGAAGCTCGCTGAACAAAGCATGCTTACGTATTACCCCTTTTATATTACTGGCAAAGGGTGGCTGGTTAATATTTGTTCTATTCTCTATACCTGTTTCCGTAAGTTCGTACCCATTGATCCAATCCAAATTTTTGCGCACTGCGTATTTGGTAATCAATTTTACACTGGATTCCTTGACCAAATTATTCTGTTGTAATCTTTGACTTTCATTATTTGAAATTGTCAGAGCATCCAGACCATATTGAGTATAATAGAATTGAAGGTCCGTAGTAAAATTACTTAACCAATTGCTTTGTAATCTTGTGCCTAATGAAATGTTATCCTGATTTAAGTTACTACCATTAACAGCGTTACTGTCACTGGTTTCAAAATAACTAAGGTTGTTGCTCATATTGATCATGCTGAGCTGAACTTTGTGGTCCTGGTCTATCTCATATAATACTTTTGCCGTAAAGTCATAAAAATAGAAATCACTTTCATTATCCACTTGGCTATCTTGAAATGCTTTTTCTGAAAATACGGTATAGGTGGGGGTGCTCAAAAAATCCGTATAGGACCTGCGTGCGGAAATTTGTATTCCTAAACGTTCATTAATTGGGATATTGCCAAAGACATCCCCGGATATTAAATTGAAGCCTGTCCCACCATTGGTATAGATGGGCAATTGGTCAGAGGTACGTAAGTCCATAGTGCCGCTTAGACCATCTCCATAAATGGAGGACGTGCCGTTCTTTATAATGCTGACCTTATCCGTAACATAAGGGTTAAATGCTGAGATCAATCCAAAAAAATGTCCGGTCTGGTACATTTTAATATGGTCCCAAAGAACAAGATTTTGATCATTTGTACCTCCCCTAATGTTAATATCCGAAACGGTTTCATCTACACTCTTTATGCCTGGAAGGGCTTGTACTGTCTGTAATATATCAGGTTCGCTTATACCAGGCAAAATTCCAAATTTGGATAGATTAAGTTCAAAACTTGCATCGCTAAGTTTGTTCAGACCGGTGGTCAAAAATTGGGAAACTATGACCTCTTCCAATTCTTGATAGCTAAGTGCCATGGCTATTTTATGACACATAGCAGTATTTATAAGTTTTTCCACTTCTATGAATTGTGGCTTAAAACCTAAATGCTTTACGAGTACGAGCGCAGTTCTTGGAACATTATTCATATAAAACCTTCCTGTAGTATCGGTAATACCGGTTAGTGATGTACCCAAAACTTCAACGGTTGCACCTGGTATGGTATTTTGCTCAAAATTATCTAGTACAAAGCCACAAATAGATACCGTGGAAACCTTTGTCAAGCTATAATATCTGTCACTTAACTTTGTAATAACGATATCCGTATTTTGCTGAATATGGTCTAACTTGGATGTTAATGATTGTAAATCTAACGGCTTAACATAGACATTTTCCAAAGCATTGTCCGCAAAGGAAAACTTTATGTCATGTTCCTGCTCCAAAGTCGTGAGATAATCCGAAAGGAGTATAGAGTCTTTTGCTACTTGCTGCCCCAAAGCAATTACGCTAAAGCACAGTAGTACAAGGCAAATAAGAATATGTTTATGGTGCTTTTTCTTCATAGAACAGCACTTGGTTTCCATCTAATTTAAATTTTATCTGTAATGGAACACTAATGCTTTTAAGGGCGAGCTCAAGATCGTCGTTATTGAAGGAACCGGTAAATAGTTGTTCTTTATCAATACCGCTATAGGTAACCTTAATGTTATATTGTCGCTGTAACTCATCCATTACATAATGCAAAGGTATGCTTCTGAATGAACTTTCGTTGGATAACCAAGACGGTTTGCCGTTTACGGCTACTTTGTAAGTAGAACTTTTGCCATTTATTGCCAACAATGAATTGCCCGCGGGTAATTTTGTTTCTTTTCCGTTAATGGTTACACTTACCATTCCTTCATAACAGGCCACTTCAAAATAATCTTTTCTGTTTTCAACATTAAACTGGGTTCCAAGAACGGAGACAGTTCCGTGTGTGGTTGCTACGGTAAATTTTTTGCCTTTTGCTACTTTAAAATATGCCTCTCCCTCAAGTTCAATATTTCTCTTGTCGTCCCATTTCTTTTCATTATAGGCCAGTTCTGAGTCCGCATTAAGAATAACTTCAGATGTATCCGGTAGGGTTATGGTCTTATTTTCGGCATATGATGTAGTAATCGTTTTGTTTAACGTATTCAAGTAGAAAAAAGAAGCTACTAACAATACGGTAATGGCCGCGGCTATGCGCAGGAAGGGTTTATAAGGGGCAAGGGTAAATACTTTGGGTGACTCCTTAACCTTATTTTGTTCAAGAGAATTATAGGCCGTATCCATATCAAAGGCCGGTGCTTCTAAATTAGAGGCGACATCCTTTATTTTTTTGTATGTGGCATAGGCTTCAGACTTTTTGAATTCTGCCATTTCCGCTTCGGTCAATTCATTGTTGAGCCATTTAGCCAAGTAATTTTCTTGCATGTTTGTAGCTTTGTTTTAGTATAACAACCAAGTTTTTAAAAACCCTACTTTTTGTTTTTAGTATTTGGTAAAAGGTATCAACCAATAATGTTGCTTAATGGTATGTAATGTATCTAACCTCTAACCTCTAACCTCTAATTTCTAATTATATTCCATCTATCTGCTCCCTTAAACTTTTCAGTGCCAAATGCATTCTTTTTTCAATCGCTTTTACACTTACGTTTTCAATTGCCGCAATCTCCGCATATTTTTTTCCGTCTATCCTGTTAAGTAAAAATGTGGTACGTTGGTTTTCCGGTAATGCGTTTAGGGCATTGTCCAATTTTTGCTTGAACTCTGTTTCCTCCATGATAAATTCCGGAGATTCATTGGTTGTTCCTAAGGAAGGTGGGGCATACTTTAAACGTACCTTTTCTGCTTTAATAACATTAAGGTAAAGGTTATTGGCAATGGTATATACATACGATTTTGCTTTGTCCGGTGCTACCTTTGCACAATTCTCCCATAGTTTAACAAAAGCTTCCTGTACGGCATCATTGGCTTTTTCCTCGTTCCCGAATTTATAATAAATATAATTGAATACGGTTTTTGACGTTTCATTAAAAACGCTTCGGTAAACCGCCTCTTCACATACATTTTGTGGTTGTTCTGTTTTCAACAGGGTTTCTTTTTGTCAAAGATATTTTAAAAAAAATAAAAAAGTAGGTAGGGTTTTTATCAAGTTAATTGTTTTAGGGTTGTAATAACAATAATACCAAATCATTATGAAAAAGTTTTTTAGTTATACCATGTATATTGGTCTTTTGGCCATGGCATTGAACCTAACGTCATGTCAAGATGAATTTGAGGAGATCAATAACGGTGAAGAGCCACAGGCTATAGAGGCCAATTCTTCTACTGCAGATTTAATACAACGCACAAGTTCCAATGATGGATCTTCAGACAATATAGTGGATGGGACCAGTTGCTTTCAAATAAAATTCCCATATACGGTAGAGGTGAACGGATTAACGCTTACCATAGAATCTAAGGATGATCTAGAAACTATTGAGGAAATTTTTGATAGTATAGATGATGACGAAAATATTTTGGATATCATCTTTCCTATTACGGTAACTGCTGGGGATTTTACGGAAATTACGGTTAATGGCCTACAGGATTTACGGGAATTGGCGGCAGAATGTAAAGAAGGTGGGGAAGATGACGATATTGAGTGTATTGACTTTGTATACCCTATGACCTTATACACCTTTAATGTTAATTTGGAGCAGACGAGCACGGTTCAGGTAGAAAGCGATCGTGAACTTAGATTGTTCTTTAAAGACTTGGGGAGCGACTCTTTAGTAAGTTTTGACTTTCCAATAACGCTAAAATTATATGATGATACCACAATAGAGGTTGCTAACCATAGAGAATTGGCAAGTGCCATTGAAAATGCCAAGGATGATTGTGACGAAGATGATGATGATGATTACAATGATGATGATTTTAATGATGACGAATTTAAGGAAACATTGGTTGAGTGTGTATGGTTCATTACTGAATTTAAAAGGGACAATATGGATCAAACACCGCAATTTGTCAATTACATTTTAAACTTTAAGGAAGACGGAACTGTAGTTACCGGATTCAGGGGAGCTACTACGGTACAAGGAACTTGGAGTACCGCTGTAGGTGAAGATGGAGCTCAACTTACCATGGACTTTGATGCCAGTACGGATTTTAATTTGGAATGGAATGTGTATGATATGGGTGATGACAAGATCAAATTGTACAATGGGGAAGGTAATCGTATTGTTATGAAACAATTTTGTGCAGAGGATTTACCGGTAATTACCATTGATAGTATTCGTGAAACACTGCGGGATTGTACCTGGGCCATTAAAAGGGTCAAGAACAATGGGGAACATGTAAACAGGCTTCTTGGTAGTGAATTTGAATTTCAGGCAAACGGTGTCATTACCTTATCTAATGAAACCACGGTATCAGAAGGAACATGGGAAATTACTACTAATGCACAGGGTAGATTTGTCGTAGCCATTAATATGGGTCAAGAAGGAGCCGTTAGTTTTGAATGGTTGTTGACCGATCTCAAGGATAGGATTATAAAGTTTAATGTTGAAGAGACTTTCTATGAATTGGTCATTGTTAAAAGCTGTGAGGTAGATGAAGAAGAGGAAGAGGATATTACCTATATAAAGGATGTTTTCAGTGATACCCAATGGGATATTGCATTGTTCTCGGAAAATGAGGACGAGTCAACGGAACTTTATATGAACGATACCCTATATTTTAACGCAGATGGTAGTTTAGAAGTACGTAACCCTAATGAAGTGGTACTTAGTACAGGTAGATGGTTTGCCTATAGAAACGCCTTTAGCGGTAAATTGGAAATGATTATTTCCTTTGTTCCCGGTAGTAATTACTTGGCTTTGGCCAATGATTATCAGATCATGGAGGTAACCGAGACAAGAATTGAACTCAAGCACGAAAACGAAATTGAAGGTTACGACCATTTGGTCTTGGAAAGAGAATAAAAGTAAAGCATCCAAAAATATACCGTCAACAGTAAAGAGTTGGGCCTCGTTGACGGTATTGATGGAGGTTTTTTGTTAGGGAATATATGAAAATGTAATCCCTTTTTTGCCCCACAAGCAATGTTAGAGCATCTATTTTATATAGATGCTCTTTTGTTTTGTAGATTTTGGTACACTTGCTGCGAAATTAGCAGGGACTTTGTTAAATTTGTAGCCCCTTTAAATAGAAAAGAATGTTCGATAATTTAAGCGATAAGCTAGATAAAGCCTTACATGTACTAAAAGGACATGGTCAGATTACGGAAATCAATGTTGCGGAGACCACCAAGGAAGTACGCCGTGCCTTATTGGATGCAGATGTCAACTTTAAGATTGCCAAAGAATTTACCAACAGGGTAAAGGAAAAGGCTTTAGGGCAGGATGTACTTACCACCTTGCAGCCTGGGCAGTTAATGGTTAAGATCGTTAAGGATGAGCTTACCCAATTAATGGGGGGCGAATCTGAGGGAATAAATTTATCAGGCAAGCCATCGGTCATCTTAATGTCCGGTCTACAAGGGTCGGGTAAGACCACATTTTCTGGTAAACTGGCCAATTTTTTAAAGACAAAAAAATCCAAGAACCCGTTATTGGTAGCCTGTGATGTTTATCGTCCTGCGGCAATAGACCAATTACATGTTGTAGGGGAACAAATAGGTGTGCCCGTTTATTCCGATCGAGACAATACCGATCCGGTCGCTATTGCGCAGGCAGGTATTGCCAAGGCGAAGCAAGATGGCCACAATGTAGTCATCATAGATACCGCAGGTCGTCTGGCGGTAGATGATAAGATGATGGAGGAAATATCCAATATCCATAAAGCCATACAGCCCCAGGAAACCTTGTTCGTCGTAGATTCCATGACAGGGCAAGATGCGGTAAATACAGCAAAAGCTTTTAACGATATCCTTAATTTTGATGGTGTTATCCTAACAAAACTAGATGGTGATACCCGTGGCGGTGCCGCAATTTCCATTAAATCCGTAGTGGATAAGCCGATCAAATTTATTGGTACGGGAGAGAAAATGGAAGCCATAGATATATTCTACCCATCGCGTATGGCAGACCGTATCTTGGGAATGGGTGATGTAATATCACTTGTTGAAAGGGCACAGGAGCAATTTGATGAGGAAGAGGCCAGAAAGATTCAAAAGAAAATTGCAAAAAATAAATTCGGTTTTGACGATTTCCTGAGCCAGATTCAGCAAATCAAGAAAATGGGTAACATGAAGGATCTTATGGGAATGATTCCCGGAGCTGGCAAAGCCTTAAAAGGTTTGGATATCGATGATGATGCCTTTAAGCATATAGAGGCCATTATCTACTCCATGACGCCGGACGAACGCTCAAATCCATCAAAACTGAATGCAAGCAGAAAAAAGCGAATTGCCAAAGGTGCCGGTAGAGAAGTTCAGGAAATCAACCAGCTGCTAAAGCAATTTGATCAAATGAGCAAGATGATGAAAATGATGCAAGGTGGCGGCGGTAAAAAGATGATGCAGATGATGGGTGCCATGAAAGGAATGAGATAAAAAACGAATAGGACAACTAAAATAAGTGGATATGGAATTATTGGATGGTAAAAAAGTATCCAATCAAATTAAGGAGGAAATAAAGGCAGAGGTTGCTAAAATGAAGGAAAGAGGAGAAAAAGTCCCTCATTTGGCAGCAATAATTGTGGGTAGTGATGGTGCCAGTTTAACCTATGTAGGCAGTAAGGTGCGTTCTTGCGAGCGTGTAGGTTTTGAATCTACCCTAATTCAAATGCCCAGTACAACCTCTGAACAGGAGTTGTTGAGAAAAATCAAGGAGCTGAACGAAGATGATAATATTGACGGATTTATCGTACAGTTGCCATTACCGGAACAAATAGATACCCAAAAGGTGATATTGGCCGTACACCCAGATAAGGATGTAGATGGTTTTCACCCCACCAACTTTGGTAAAATGGCGCTGGATATGAGTACCTTCATACCGGCTACCCCATTTGGAATTTTGGAATTATTGGAGCGTTATAAGGTAGATACCAAAGGTAAACATACCGTGGTCATTGGACGTAGCCATATTGTAGGTAGGCCAATGAGTATTTTAATGGGTAGAAAGGGCTGGCCGGGCAACTCAACCGTAACGCTAACCCATAGCCATACAAAAAACATCACCCAAATTATATCACAGGCAGATATCGTAATTTCTGCATTGGGTGTTCCTAAATTTTTAAAAGCTGAGATGGTAAAGGATGATGCCGTGGTCATTGACGTAGGTATTACCCGTGTGCCTGATGAAACCAAGGAAAAAGGATATTACATAACAGGCGATGTGGATTTTGAAAATGTAAGTAAAAAGGCATCGTTTATAACTCCGGTTCCGGGTGGGGTAGGCCCAATGACCATTGCAATGTTGTTAAAGAATACATTATTGGCAAGGGAAAGGCATAGAAGTAGAGACTGATCATACTGATCCTGTGAAAACCCAACACTTTAAGTTGGGTTTTTTTATACCCCATTTATTCTTAGGTTATTAGAATAATAGAAAGATATTATATAGCGCTATTTTTTTGTATGCTGTTGGTTGCCGTACTGTCATTGGGAATGATATAATCAATATCATTGCTGTCGTCATAGTCACAACTGCCAATTAAGGAAATGATACTTATGACCATAATGGCAAATAAAATTTTTTTCATAGTAGGGGTTTTTATGGTTATAGCGGTATAATCGCACATAAATACATAACGTTTAATTTATGGATATGGTATGGTAATTCGGTATATGGTAAACCGTTATTTAAGAAATTTCTAAGTTGAGAGTAAGAGAGCATTTTTAAATAAACCTTTGGACGGTAAATTATTATGAAACTAAAACACTTTTTTAATATGTTTTACCGGTTAAGTTTAAGTAGCACAAAAAATCTTTTTGATATGAACATGATTGGGGTCTAGGTATTATCTTTAATAAACCAATCCAGAGAGCCGTCATGAAAAAATTTGTAATTGCTATAATACTGCTAAATATTGTTTTCACTAGTTGTGAAAAGGTGGTAAAGCCCATTTATAATATCAATGTAACCTTAGATGAAACGGTAAGTGCATCAAAAAAAGACGGTAGGTTACTACTTATGTTATCTACAGACGATAGTGATGAGCCTCGTTTTCAGATTAATGACGGATTAAATACGCAACTCATATTTGGTGTTAATGTCAATGATTGGGAACCGGGCACACCCATTTCATTTGATGCCAGTGTTTTTGGCTATCCCTATGAAAGTTTAAAGGATGTACCACCAGGGGAATATAATGTACAAGCACTATTACATGTCTATGAAACTTTTAACCTTTCTAGTGGACATACCGTGAAACTTCCAATGGATAATGGCGAAGGCCAACAATGGCAAAGGTCTCCGGGCAATTTATATAGTAAACCGTTTAAGGTAAGGGTGGCAACCAATGGTTTTGAAAACGTATCGGTTACCTTGGATCAAGTTATTCCGCCCATAGAGGAGCCAACAGATACTAAGTGGATAAAACATATAAAGGTTAAATCAGAAAAACTGTCCGCCTTTTGGGGCCGTGATATTTATCTTGGTGCACATGTTTTGCTTCCCAAAGGTTTTGATGAGCATCCTGAAGCCAAGTATCCGTTAATGGTCTTCCATGGTCACTTTCCCTCGGATTTTGGAGGTTTCAGGACCACCCCTCCAGACCCCAACCTTACACCTGAATATTCAGAACGGTTTAATTTGGAAGGATATAATATAATTCAACAACAAGAGGCTTATGATTTTTACAAGCGATGGAACGCGCCCGATTTCCCTCGTTTCATAATTATAGAAATTCAACATCCAACACCGTATTATGACGATTCTTATGCCGTAAATTCTGCCAGTCAAGGTCCTTACGGGGACGCTATTACCTATGAGCTAATTCCTGAAATTGAAAAACAGTTTAGGGGAATAGGCGAGGGGTGGTCTCGTTTTTTATATGGCGGTTCTACCGGTGGTTGGGAAGCATTGGCGGTACAGGTAAAATACCCGGAAGAATATAACGGATGTTTTGCGGCTTGTCCTGACCCCATAGATTTTAGGGCCTATACGTTAACCAATATCTATGAGGATAAAAATGCCTATTATTATCCAAGTAGGCACAAACAACTGGAAGTGCCTGCCCATCGTAACTATTTAGGGCAAATACAATCTACCCTGCGCCAAGGAAATCATTTGGAACTGGTATTGGGGGACAAATCTAGGTCGGGACAACAATGGGATATATGGGAAGCTACATATTCTCCCCAAGGAGATGATGGATACCCGGTAAGGATTTGGGATAAGATGACCGGAGATATAGACCATGAAGTAGCGGAATACTGGAAGGAGAATTATGATCTTAGGCATATCTTGCAACGAGATTGGGGTAAACTAGGGGATAATTTAAAAGGTAAGATTCATATCTACTGTGGGGATATGGATAATTATTATTTGAACAATGCCGTATATCTTATGGAAGACTTTCTGGAAAGTACCACGGATCCATATTATGAAGGAGAAGTGCTATATGGCGACCGAGCGGAACATTGTTGGAACGGAGACCCGGAACAGCCCAATGCCATTTCCAGACTTCGTTACAATAGTATGTACGTACCAAAGATCATGGAGCGTATTGAAAAAAGTGCTCCTAAAGATGCCGATTTAACGAGTTGGAGGTATGAATAATATAGTTTATTTAAATTTTAACAGTAATAAAAGTGCACAATGAAATATAGAAGATTCGGAAGAACAGATTGGCAAGTAAGTGAAGTAGGATATGGAATGTGGGGCATGGCAGGTTGGACGGCCAGTGATGATGAACAATCGGCTAAATCATTGGATTTGGCAGTTGAAAAAGGGGTCAATTTTTTTGATACGGCATGGGGCTATGGTGAAGGACATAGTGAAGAATTACTGGGGGAATTGGTTAAGAGACATCCCTCAAAAAAAATCTATACGGCCAGTAAAATTCCACCTAAGAACTTTCAATGGCCAGCAAAACCTGAATATGATTTTGACGATTCTTATCCTACCGAGCATATTATGGAATACACCCATAAAACGTTGAGGAATTTGAACTTGGAGCAAATAGACTTAATGCAGTTTCATACTTGGGACGATGTTTGGAGCGATAGGGAAGAATGGCAACGCGCTATAGAAGATTTAAAAACTTCTGGTAAAGTAGCGGCAATGGGTGTAAGTATGAACCGTTGGGAGCCGGAAAATGGAATTAAAGCTTTAAAAACAGGATTGTTGGATGCCGTTCAGGTTATCTATAATATATTTGACCAAGCACCAGTAGATGTTCTTTTTCCGCTTTGTAAGGAATTGGATATCGCAACAATAGCCCGTGTGCCTTTTGATGAAGGAACATTGACAGGGAACATTACAAAAGAAACAACTTTTCCGGAAGGTGACTGGCGCGGTACCTATTTTGTACCAGAGAATTTAATTTCTTCAGTAGAGCATGCCGATGCTTTACGACCATTAATTCCTGAGGGAATGACCATGGCTGAAATGGCGCTTCGTTTTATATTGATGAATGATAATGTGGGTACTACCATACCCGGTATGCGTAAACAACGTAATGTCTTAGCGAATACTGCGACAAGTGATGGAAAAGGTTTGCCAAAAGAACTATATCAAGAATTGAAAAAGCATCGTTGGGACAGAGTACCTACTTCTTGGTCTCAGTAGAGACCATAAATAATACATGGCAATTAAAAACACCCCCATTAATTTTAATCAATAGGGGTGTTTCTTATTCTTGACTCTTGTTATTTGGCAAATAATTGCCCCATATCTTTAAAAGCTTTGAACTCTAAAGCATTTCCGGCAGGGTCATAAAAAAACATGGTAGCCTGTTCGCCTACTTTACCTGCAAAACGCACATAAGGCTCAATGACGAATTGTACACCTTTGGATTTTAGCTCTTCCGAAAAGCGCTGAAAAGTATCCCAAGGTAAAACTACTCCGTAATGCGGTACGGGTACATCATGACCGTCAACGGGGTTGTGGTGTACGGTTTCGGTTTCAGATTTAGGCTTGTAGTGTATCACCAATTGATGTCCGAATAAATTGAAATCTACCCAATGGTCGCTACTACGGCCTTCTTCGCAATTCAATATTTCTCGGTAAAAAATTCTGCATTCCGCTAGGTTGTGTACGGGTATCGCAATATGAAATGGTGTAATGTTTTGCATAGTTAGTTATTTCTTAATGCTGAAATTAATTCTTTTTTGTTCATTTTTGAACGTCCTTCAATACCAATTTTTTTGGCTTGTTCGTAAAGCTCGTCTTTTGTTCTGTCTTCATAAGTAGATGCACTACCACCCTTTTTGCCCGCATTTTCAGTATTGGCTATTCTAGCTGCTTTTTGTTTGCTATAGCCTTTTTCTACTAATGCCTCGTATTGCTCTTCATTTTTAATTTGGGGAATATTATTTGATTTTGCCATTTTTTATTTTAAAAATAAATAATTAATGGTCTGTGAACGTGCTGTATACAATTAGAAATTACTCTGCTAAAAAGGATATAATTTTATCGTTGACCTCATCTTGATGCATAGAATGTCCAAAGCCTTCCGTACTATACAGTTCGCTGCCGTTCCAATGTTTATGAACGGCAACAGAAGCATGGTAGGGCGCTATTTCATCTAGTCTATCATGAAAGACCAATCCTTTTTTGGTATTTCGTTTTACAAATTTTGGACTAGAAAAATCTTCTGGGGTAAATCCAAAATGGTCATTGATATACACTTCCAAGGTTTTGGTGACCTTTGTGCTTAGCCCTAATAGTTTTTTATAGTGATCGAGAATTTCATGGAGTTCTGATGGCGAACCAATGGTAACCATTTTTTCAACATGGTCATTTGGGTTGTTGGCCTCATTATATAATATGGTCATGCCACCCATAGAATGGCCTATGAGCACTTTAGGGGTATAAACGGACAACATCTCCTTTAAAGTGGCTGCATAAAGGGGTACATGTAAAATGGTGCCTGATGAATACCCGTGCGCAGGGGCGTCAAATGCAATAATGTTATAATTTTCTGCCTGTAGTTTTTCAATCAATTTATGCCATCGCCAACTATTGCTTTCCCAACCATGTACCAAAAGAACGGTTTCATTTTTGCCAGACCAATGATATACCTGTATGTTGTGTTCATTGATGGATAGCACATCTAATTTAGCTTTATCCAAAAAAGCTTGCTGTTTGGGAAGTACACGGCCTTTTCTTACTGTTGCAAATACGGTAAATGCCTGTTGGGCCACTTTTTTTGGAACAAACCATACCAAGAGATTAAAGTAGAGACCGTAGAGTTTTGGAATAAGTTTTTTAAATAGAACGGGCACCTGTTGTTATTTTATAAATTGATGGAAATTGGGGAAATGGGTTTTAGGACATGCTGAAAAGGTAAATTAGTCCCAACCGATCATCATGTATTTTATTTTTGCGTTATCCGGTATTTGTACTTCTTCTATATTGCTATTGGCATTATACCGTAAACTTTCCGGTAGTTCTTTTTTATCTATCGTAAAATAAAGATCACTGTCCTTTAATAATACCACCACATTATTAAGTGAGGTGATAATTTTCTTAATAGCGTATTCCTCCTTTATATCCTTAAAGGTGCTTAATTTGGAAATCCCTTTCTCGGTTACGTACCTTTCATCATTAATTTGAACATTTTGTATGGTCGCAATACTATCGGTATTTGGGGTAAGGGTGAGTAACAGCGGGCCCCCTCTTTCATAAATTTTTATTTTACTGGCCCCGTTGCCAAAATTTAGCTTTACGGTATCCTTAACTACAGAGTCCTTTTCAAAAATCAATTCTATATCCCTTGCTAAACTTTGTTTGGAGAGCAGGCCTACCTGATCTCCTGAAATTTGAAAATCTTTAGATTGTTCATCCTGACAGTTAAAGAGCAAAAAACTGCCTGCTAAAAAGAATAAAATATGTAATGATCTCATAATTGCTAACGCATCACTTTTTTTAACACCCCAAGTACGCCCCTAATAAAAGTTGCACTTGTCAATACTTTTATGATAGGATTTTGTCTGGTACTTTGTCTTGTGGATGTTCTTCTTGGTTTAGGTTTGTTTTTTTCTTTTTCGGCCAATTTTTCCGCCTCGTCTATTTTTTCGTTCAGGATTTCATAGGCGCTCTCACGGTCAATTATTTCATTGTATTTGTTGACCAAGGACGATTTATCGATAACATTGGCCAATTCCTTATCCGTCAACACATCCATGCGGCTCATGGGTGCGCGCAATAGGGTAGCGGCAAGTGGGGTTGGTCTCCCTTTTTCGTCCAGTGCCGAAATCAAGGCCTCGCCAATTCCTAAGGAAGTAAGCACTTCTTTGGTGTCGTAATATTCGGATTCCGGATAATTTTCCGCCGTCATTTTTATGGCCTTCCTATCCCTGGCCGTAAATGCCCTTAGCGCATGCTGAACCTTAAGGCCTAGCTGTGCCAATACATCATTAGGAACATCCGTTGGGTTTTGGGTAACAAAATATAGTCCTATTCCTTTTGAACGTATGAGCTTTACTATACTTTCTATTTGGTCCAATAACGCTTTTGAGGCTTCCTTGAATATAAGATGTGCCTCATCTATGAACAAAATCAGTTCCGGTTGGTCACTATCGCCCTGCTCTGGAAAGGTGGAATAGATTTCCGCCAATAAGCTTAGCATAAACGTAGAGAACAATTTAGGCCTATCCTGTATATCCGTTAGGCGTAAGATGTTTATATAGCCTTGGCCTTTTGCATCTACACGGGTCAAATCCATTACATCAAAGGATTTCTCCCCAAAAAACAGTTCTGCTCCCTGTTGTTCCAATTCTATGATCTTTCTTAAAATGGCCCCGGTAGAGCTGGTCGAGATTCTTCCATATTCCTTGGTAAATTCTGCCTTACCGGCCCCTGTTGCATATTGTAGGACTTTTTTAAAATCCTTAAGGTCTAGCAAGGGCATTTTTTGATCGTCGCAGTATTTAAATACTACTGCCACAATACCTTCTTGCGTTTCTGAAAGGTCAAGGATACGCGATAATAGTACTGGTCCAAACTCTGAAACGGTAGCCCTAAGTTTTACACCATCCTGCTCTGATAATGATAGGATTTCTACCGGGAAACTATTTGCTTTAAAAGGAATGCCTATTTTGGCATGGCGCTCATCTATTTTGGGATGTCCCGGACTAGGTTGTGCCAATCCACTTAAATCTCCTTTTAAATCCATTAACATGACCGGAATTCCTTTTTGTGAAAGGTTTTCTGCAAGTACTTGTAACGTTTTGGTTTTTCCAGTACCGGTGGCACCTGCTATAAGGCCATGTCTGTTCAATGTTTTTAACGGAATTTTCACCAAAGCATCCGTAACGGCCTCTCCATTCTGCATAGCGGCTCCCATTACAATATAATCGCCTTTGGTGGTATAACCTTTTTTAATATGTTCAAAAAAATCTTCGGTACCGGCCATTTTATTTAATTTTCGATAAAAATAGTGGATTTTTAAGCAATCCAAAAGATAAGGACTGCCTTAATACTACTTAGTTTTCAACAGAAAGCGGTTGGTTTCTAGTTAGAATGCAATGCATTTGTACGGTATAAACCGTTGAGAATTTTAGTAACTATACCGTATCTTTGCCAGATGAAAAATGTGGAGGTACTTGAGAAAGTGAACAAAGGCGTGTATTTACCCTTAATGGAAGAATTTTATACCATACAGGGAGAAGGTTTTTACAAGGGAACGGCCGCCTATTTCATTAGGGTCGGAGGATGTGATGTTGGATGCCATTGGTGCGATGTAAAGGAAAGTTGGAACGCAGAAACGCATCCACCTACGGATATTGAGCATATTGTTGCCAATGCAGCCACATATTCAGATACTATTGTGGTTACCGGTGGTGAACCGTTGATGTGGAATATGGAACCGTTGACCACGGCGCTCAAAAATAAAGGACTTAAAACCCATATTGAAACATCTGGAGCCTATACCTTGACCGGTAATTGGGACTGGATCTGTCTTTCACCTAAAAAGAACAAACTTCCGGAAGGTGTTATATATGACAAGGCCCATGAACTAAAAGTCATTGTCTATAACAAACATGACTTAATCTTTGCAGAGGAGCAAGCCGCCAAAACCAATGCGGATTGTATTCTATACCTGCAACCAGAATGGAGCGTAAGGGATAAAGTTGTGCCAATGATCGTGGATTATGTCATGAAGAACCCAAAATGGAAGGTATCCCTACAAACCCACAAATATTTAAATATTCCATAACATACTCCGGTTTAATCTAATTTTTTGAATGTAATTGGTGGTATCAACGACCACCATTGGCCCTAATATCCAAAATACATTCAGGATCAAGGGCTACACTTGCAACACCTTTTGCAGTTTGTTTTTCCAACATGCGCAGAACGCTTTCGCCAGACAATATGCAGCCAGATGTTACACCATCCTCATAAGCTGTTTTAGCCGACATTTTTTGGGATTTCCCTAAAACCGAATTACTGCCAAATTGTAATTCTGCTCGCATTAAACATCCATCTTGATTGCAATGTTTATCGCCCACTAATTCTCCATCCTCATTCTCGGATTCGGACTCATGATCATTGACCATATCCGTACCTAAATTTACCAAACCGAAAAGATGCCCAAATTCATGGTTCAACGTAGCGGTCTCTACATCCTCATTATTTATGGAAGAGCTTCTGGCAGCTAATTTTCTTACCGTAATTTCATGAATGATCATGGAAGTGTTCCGGTACACCGCTCCCAACGTTACAAGTCCGCCCTCCAAGTCATCACCTTCCGCAGGGGAATCGGCAAAATAAATATAAATTGCCAAGGTACTGCCCGTATTAAAAGCGGTTCTGTTCTTGGTTTCCAACTCTACTATTTCCTGCAAGGTCAGCTCATCTTCAACAGGACTTGGTAATTCGTTATAAATAATCTCAATATCTTCCTTAAAGGTATATTGGCGCAAATAATCTGTGAACTGGGTCATAGCCGTAGCAGTTGGTCTAAAACCTTCTACATAGCCAATTTCTATTAATAATTTATCATAAGTGCTGTTAGAGAGTATGTCGTTGGCAGAGTCTCCCGTAGCCAAAAGATTGGCCTCTTTGTTCACTGAAGGGGTCGGTGTTTCCTCCTCTGTTGTCGTACTACTTTTTGAGCATGATACCGCAATGGCTAAAACAAAAAGCAGGATTAAATTCTTGAATGTGCTCATAATATGAATATCTAGTAGCATAACGAAAAAATAAGGCGCCTATTATTGCATTGGTGTCAATCTTGCCAAATAGTCGTAATGTTCGCCCTCCATTACGAGTTCACAATGTAAATTATTGAAATTTGCCGCACGTTGCAGGGTGTTATAATCTACGTATAACCACGGAAAAGGTTCACTTTTTTCCTTTTTGTAGCGCATGATAAAATTTACCTCGCCATAATAATCCGTAGTATCCGGAATCCAATAGCCACCATCTTCATCATTCTCGAACATATAGATGATATCGCTGGAATCCAATAGAATTTGTCCGCCATCATTTAAGAGGGTAGTCAGTTTATGAAAAAATGGCGATAAGCCTTTTAATGTTCCTGCGATACCTACACCGTTCATTAAAATTAAAATAGTATCAAACTTGTGTCCTTCATAGGATAGTAAATCAGTATGAACCGTATTTTTAAGCCCTCTGGATGCACAGACTTTTATAGCGCCTTCTGAAGCGTCCAGGCCTATAACGTTTAGTTTTTTTTCTTGTAGATGCAAACTATGGCTACCCGCACCGCAACCAACATCCAAAACCTTGCCTTTGCATAAGTTTAAAGCCTTTTGCTCAATGTTAGGCATTTCTTTAAAACTTCTGAACATATAAGGTAGAGGCAGAACATCTTCTTCTTCAAGGGAGGAATATGTAATAATATCTTCAATGTAATTGCCGTGTTGGTAATCTAAGAGCGCCGTACCTAAAATATCCTTGTTCAAAATTATAGTATTTCTAGATGCAAAAGTCTCGCTTTTTGGCGCTACTTTCCTAGTTTTGAAGAATTAATTTTAGACATGGAGGAGGTTTTACGACAATTACCAAAAAAGGCCAAGGAAAAACAAAATGAGAATAAAAAGTTCTTTGCCAAACTGCGGAAAAAAGCACCAAAGGATTTGGACTATACCATGCAAGAACTTCATGAAAAAGAGTTTGAGCGAACAGATTGTTTAACCTGCGCCAATTGTTGCAAAACTACAGGTCCACTTTTTACCAACGCAGATGTGGAGCGCATTTCCAAATCGTTTAGGATGAAACCCCAAAAATTCATAGATGCCTATTTACGGATCGATGAGGAAAACGATTATGTTTTGCAACAAGTACCCTGTACGTTTTTAGGCCAAGATAATCTATGTTCCATATATGATGTGCGGCCAAAGGCATGTCGTGAGTTTCCGCATACGGACCGCAAGAAATTTCAGCAAATAAGCCATCTTACCCTAAAGAATGTGGCTATTTGCCCTGCCGCGTTCAATATAGTAGAGGAGATGAAAAAACGGATTAAGTAATATGCATCAATTTACAGCAATCAATGATAAATCAAGTGGGTTAATGTACTATTAACGATAAATTTTAAGGTGGCTTCAATTAAAAAGTTTCTAGGTTAATCCTAAAACCATCAACCATTGATGAAAGAACATCCCACCCAACTTTTTATTATATTTAGGACATGGAACAACTCATTTCTTATTTTGAAACCATACCTGCCGTTCATAGGTCATTGATTTTAGTTGGTGGTATTACGTTCTTTTGGATCCTAGAAGGTATTGTGCCGTTATTCAACGGCAGTTATAATAAATGGAAACATTCCCTGCCCAATTTCTTCTTTACCTTGACGACTATAGTGGTGAATTTTCCATTGGCATTTTTACTTTTAAAAACATCGGATTGGGCGGTAGCCAATGACTTTGGTATCATTAACTGGTTGCCAGATATGCCTTTATGGGCCTATGTTTTTTTTGGGGTTGCTCTGTTAGACTTGATAGGTGCCTACACGGCACATTTGGTGGAGCACAGGGTTAAACCGCTGTGGATGGTTCATTTGGTACATCATACCGATCACAATGTAGATACGACTACGGCCAATAGGCATCATCCTTTAGAAAGCTTAATACGGTATATGTTTACCTTGATCGGAGTTTTTATTGTGGGTGCGCCCATTGGTATCATCATGTTATACCAAAGTCTATCTGTAGTATTGTCACAATTTAATCATGCCAATATTAAATTACCAAAAGGTGTTGACAAAGCAATTAGTTGGGTATTGATCTCACCGGATATGCATAAAGTACATCACCATTATGTACTACCTTACACGGATAGTAACTACGGTAATATATTTTCTTGGTGGGACCGACTGTTCGGTACATACATGCATTTAGATCGCGAAAAAATTATTTACGGTGTAGATACTTTCCCAGATGAGGTTGCTAACGGTGAAATAAGTTCGTTGTTGAAATATCCTTTTGTTGGCTATAGAAAACCAACAACTAATGGTAGTAGCCTAGAGGAAATAGCAAATGAACAGCCTTTAATAAAGTAAGTATTTCGCCCTAATTTTTTTAAACTTTTCAATATCCGCTTTCCATGTCGCTTTTATTTCGGCATTGGTAGCCCCTGCTTCAATCTGCTTTTGCAGTCTATCATTGCCGGCGTGTTTAGTGAATCCGTCGGTAAGGAAGAATTTACTTTTGTCCACGGTATTGGTATAGGCATCTATAATATATTCCATAGTCACCTCATTCATGCGTTCGGTTTTGGATAGGTCCTTGCCATAACATAGTTTGCCCTCTTCTTTTGGATACTTAGATCCAAAATTTGGTTTTGGGGTATAGGTGAAATCATACACGTTCTTATCCAGAAAAGATGCGCCGTATCGTTGAAATTGAAATTCGGTACCACGACCGGCATTTATATTTGTGCCTTCTAACATTCCTAAACTTGGGTATAGGGTAATAGATGTGTCATTTGGTAAATTTGGAGAAGGTCTAATGGGCAAACTGTAAAAACGGTCATGTGTCCAATTTTCTAATGGGATTACGGTAAGGTCTACCTTTTTGTCTCCCTCTAGCCACATTTCCTCATTGATCATATTGGCGTATTCCCCAATGGTCATTCCGTACACTAAGGGTATTTGGGTCATGCCCAGAAAAGAGGTGTGTTCCGCTTCCATGGTTGGTCCGTCTACATAATGTCCGTTAGGGTTTGGGCGGTCCAATACCAATACGGGAATTCCTTTTTCAGCGCAGGCTTCCATAACCAGTTGCAGGGTAGCTATATAGGTGTAAAAACGCACACCTACATCTTGTATATCGAACAATACTAGATCTAAACCATCTAATTGCTCTTGGCTTGGCTTTCTATTTTTTCCATGCAAGGATATTAATTCTAGTCCAGTTTTGGTGTCCTTGCTATTGTTTACATGTTCCCCTGCATCAAAATTGCCTCTAAAACCATGTTCAGGAGAAAAAACGTGCTTGATCGCTACATCTAACGAAAGTAGACTGTCTACCAAATGGGTATACCCACCTGGCTTAAAAATAACACTGGTCAGGTTAGCGACAACGGCAATTTTCTTTCCCTTTAAAAGTGGTACATAGGCTTCCGTACGGTTAGCGGCTACGACTATTTCTTTTTCTTCCTGTTTTATTTGTGGCTTAGATGCGCGTTGTGTGTTTTCGGTTACTGTATGGGCATTGTTTCCGCATGTGCCCAATACCAAAAACCATAATAAAACTGTACTTTTGAAATTGGATAAAAATAACATCATTTGAATCTAGAATATTTTATTGCCAAACGGCTTATAAAGGGTAAGGAGCATAAAATTAGTATATCTGCGCCGATAATAAAAATAGCTATTGCCGCAATTGCTATTGGCGTTATCATGATGTTGATCGCCATAGCTACAGGGTTGGGGCTTAAAGAAAAGATCAGGGAAAAGGTAACGGCGTTCAACGGCCATGTACAGATCTATAATTACGATAATAATAACTCTGAGGTTTCCGTAGTTCCCGTTAGCATAGAACAGGATTTTTATCCCGAGTTTAAAACGGTAGACGGTATTGTGCACATACAGGCGGTGGCTACCAAAGCCGGGATAATCAGGACCGAAGAAACTTTTGAGGGTATAATTGCCAAAGGTGTTGGCAACGATTATAATTGGGCTCCGTTCAATGAATTTTTAATTGAGGGAACGCTTCCAGATTATTCCGGGGAATTAAATGCTGATGTTTTAATATCCAAAATAATGGCCAATCGCCTTAATTTAAAAGTAGGCGATTCTTTTTTTACTTTTTTTTTAAGGGATGATACTACGGATAAAATTCCTAACCAGCGCAAGTTTACCATAACGGGAATTTATGATAGTGGTTTTGAGGAAATAGACGGACTCTACATCTTTACGGATATACGGCATATTCAACGCATGAACAAATGGACCGATACGGAAGTAGGTAACTTTGAAGTCTTTCTGAACAGTTTTGACGATATTGACCAGAAAAGCAATGATATTTACGGACAAACACTTTCTAATCTAGATACCAGGACAATCAAGGACAAATACCATAAGATTTTTGAATGGATCGGACTGTTCGATTTTAATATTGCACTTATCATAGGAATAATGATAATAGTAGGGGGCATTAACATGATTACTGCCCTGTTGGTGCTTATTCTGGAAAGAACACCAATGATAGGTGTCTTAAAGGCTTTGGGCATGCCCAATTGGGATATACGAAAAGTCTTTTTGTACAATGCCGCCTATTTAATAGGAATAGGGTTATTCTACGGAAACCTTATTGGCCTTGGGGTAATTTTTATCCAGGAACAATTTAAGGTATTCAAGTTTCCAAACCCTAAAGAGTATTATGTGGAATATATTCCTGTAAGTATAGATCTGCCTATTATAGTGTTATTGAATATAGGTGTGTTGTTGTTATGTTTATTAATGTTGCTCATACCTTCTTATATCATTACGAAGATTACCCCCGTTAAAGCTATTAGGTTCGAATAGTTTTTGCTTTATAACACAAGATAATTGTATGCATATTCTACCTCTTTTTGGTACATTTGAAATAAAACGGACCATATGTGCAAAAAGATTTTCCTTAGCCTTGTTTCTTCATTTTTCCTATTGGGACTACAAGCCCAAAAATTAACAAAGAATGAAAAAAGGATTGTAAAATCCGTTGAGCGCCATAATGTCGAGGCAATTTCATTTCTAGAGAAGGTCGTAAATATCAATAGCGGCACTTTAAACCTTAAAGGTGTTGAAACGGTAGGTAAAGAGTTTGCCACTGCCTTTACTGAAATAGGATTTGAAAGTACTTGGATTCCCATGCCGGAAGAGATGAACAGGGCAGGGCATTTATTTACTGAAATAAAGGGAACAAAAGGTAAAAAATTACTGTTGATAGGTCATTTGGATACGGTGTTTGAAGAAGATAGTCCATTTCAACGGTTTAAGATGGTAAACGATTCCATTGCCCATGCACCGGGAGGTAATGATATGAAAGGTGGTAATGTAATTGTATTATATGCCTTAAAGGCATTGCAGGAAAACGGATTGTTGGACAATGCTCAGATTATTGTTGCATTCACTGGTGATGAAGAGAGTACAGGTAGCCCATTGGAAAAAAGCAGGCACGATATAATTGAAGCGGCAAAAAGAAGTGATATTGCGTTAGGGTTTGAGACATCTACTGGGTTTAACTATGCTACCGTAGCGCGTAGAGGTTCCTCAGGTTGGAAAGTTGAGGTAGAAGGTAAAAGAGCACATTCTTCAGGTATTTTCAGCGAGGATACCGGTGCGGGCGCTATTTTTGAAATGTCTCGCATATTGAACGGTTTTTATACTGAAGTAAAGGGCGAAGATTTATTGACTTTTAATCCGGGAACCTTGCTAGGAGGTACTTTTGTTGAGTTCGATGAAATGACCAGTAAGGGAACGGTTTTTGGAAAGACCAACGTGGTAGCACAAAGAGCAGAGGTTAGGGGTGGACTTCGTTTTATTTCCGAAGAGCAAAAACAACGTGCACGTGATAAGATGAAAGCAGTGGTTGCCAACAATTTACCCCATACCACTGCAAAAATCTCCTTTAAGGACAGCTATCCGGCCATGCAGCCTACTGAGGGCAATACTGATTTGTTGAAAAAGTTGAATGCCGTTAGTTTGGATTTGGGACAAGGTGAAGTTCTGGCCTATGATCCAGGAAAACGTGGTGCGGCAGATACATCTTTTGTGGCAGAATATGTAGATTGCCTGGATGGTTTGGGTACCATGGGAAATGGTGCACATACCCCACAGGAAACCGTAAACCTAAACACGATCGAAGCACTTACAAAAAGAACCGCACTTTTAATTTATAGATTGGTACATGAGCAATAAGATCACACTTAAGTCCGCAGGGCAAAGCGTAAGAATAGAAGAAGGGGAGTTGGTAGGGTTCCAGGTTTCCGGACATGAATTTATGCACCAAAAAGGTAACCCCGGTTGGCGTAACGTAGATACGGAAATGTTTCCGATCATTGGACCTACTGCCGAGGCGGATTTTAGGGTTCATACCCCAAAAAGTACTGCGGTACAGGACCAACATGGCCTGTTGCGCGAAATGACATATACGTTGTTGGAACATAACATTACCCAGGCCGTTTATCATAAAACATATAGGGCAAACACTCAAGTGGTCAATTCTAAATATCCAAAAAAATCGACGGAGGAAATCTTGAGCTGGCCTTATGATTTTGAATTTAAAAAATCTTTTGAGCTAACTGAAAATGGTTTGGAAATTGTGTTCACCATCTCTGGGGAAGAAGGCATGCCTTTTATGTTAGGGTATCATCCTGCATTTATGTTGCATACCCAAACCGCCCTTATCACCACGGAGAACAATGAATATTCCATAGAGGAAGTATTGCAGGTGGGCAGTAGGGCCTTACATGTACCCAACGTTAATAGTATTACCTTACATGATGACCGTAGTTTGCAAGTGCTTACAGAGGGTTTTAGCCATTTTATGTTATGGACAGAGGTGCCCAACATGGTTTGTATTGAACCCATAACTTTTTACCCCTATGCCGTGGCACAACAAAATCTAGATGAAGGTTTTATGGTGCTTAATCAAGATATGGCTCAATTTAAGGTATTGTTAAAGCCCTTATAGATTGCTTTAGGAAATTAATTGACCAGTTATGTGCTATGACATTAAAACAAGTTTAGAAGCGCAGTTAAAACGCGCAATGCGAAATAGTGATCTAAAGGCCATTGAGGAAATCGTGGAGAAGTTGGCTCCCTTAACGGATCTTCCCGTTTACCATGCATCTGGTTTTTCCCATCCAGAAGTATTGATATATACCAATGAAGACCCATTTTATCCAATTATAGCAACTTGGGGGCTTATTCCGCATTGGGTATCAAGTGAGGAACAAAAGCAAAAGCTTTGGAACAGTACCCTGAACGCTAGGGTAGAAACTATTTTTGAAAAACCTGCCTTTAGGGATGCTGCAGTTGAGAAAAGAGGAATACTTTATATAGACGGGTTTTATGAACATCATCATTTTGGAAAACAAACCTATCCTTACTTTATTCAACAAAAAAACGGAGAACCTTTGGCACTTGCCACGCTATGGTCGGTATGGAAAAATCCAACCACGGGAGGAACCATTACCTCATTTTCCATTGTCACGACCTCAGGTAATGAACTTTTGGCAAAAATCCATAATAATCCAAAATTGGAAGAACCCCGCATGCCATTGCTGTTAACAGAAGAAGCGGAAACGTTATGGTTGTCAGATAACCATACTGTGGAACATGATATAAAGACTATAGTTGAACAAATCAATACTGTTCCGTTAAAAGCTTATACCGTGGGTAAGCTACGCGGTAAAAGTTATTTGGGAAATGTGCCGGAAGTAGTGGAGGAAAAAACCTATCTGGAACTGGAACCGTTAAAACTAAATCTTTAAAAATGGCTTATAACGAACATCTGGCGGAGCGCGTAAGGCAACGCTTAAAGGGCAAAGCCGTGGTAGAGGAGAAAAAAATGATGGGCGGGTTAACTTTTATGTGCAACGGAAAAATGTGTTTGGGTGTTCTAATAGACAAAAAATTCAATGAAGATCGTTTGATGGTTAGGGTAGGTAAATTAAATTATGAGGAACTGTTACAACGATCGGATAGTATGCCGATGGATTTTACCGGAAAACCCTTGCGTGGTTTCCTGTTCATTACACCCAATGGTTTTGATATGGAATCCCACTTGGATTATTGGGTGATAATGGCGTTGGAATTCAATGCGCTTTTAAGCGAACAGTAGCTAAGCATTGTTACAAGCCCAATGAAATGATTAAATTTACCGCGTGAGCAAAATATTGCCTTTTTTGGAATGGGTGTCCACCTATAAAAAATCTTTTCTACTACGCGATCTGTTGGCCGGACTCACCGTGGGCATTGTTTTGGTGCCACAGGGTATGGCCTATGCTATGATTGCGGGCTTACCCCCCGTACATGGTTTATATGCATCATTGTTTCCGGTATTGGTTTATGTCTTTTTGGGTACTTCTAGAAGAATAGCGGTTGGTCCCGTAGCAATGGATTCCTTATTGGTGGCCGTTGGTCTGGGGGCATTGACCATAACGGGAGTGGAGGACTATATTAAAATGGTGGTAATATTGGCTTTTATGGTGGGTGTTATCCAGTTTCTTTTAGGCATTTTGAGAATGGGCTTTTTGGTCAATTTTTTATCCAAACCGGTAATAAGCGGATTTACATCCGCAGCGGCTATCATTATTATTTTAAGCCAACTCAAACATCTACTCGGTATTGTTATGCCCGGCGGTAACAAAGTTTATCAATCTGCCATTAACTTACTTTTTCATTTAGTTGAAATAAATTATGTGGACCTCGGTATTGGGCTAATCGGGATCGTACTATTGGTCGCATTTAAAAAGTGGAACAGGAATATTCCTGGTATTCTTATCATAGTTGTATTGGGTATGGTTGGAGTATTTCTTTTTAAGTTGGATAATTTTGGTATTCAATTGGTGGGTGACGTGCCTGACGGACTTCCTGCATTACAATTACCATCATTGAATTTAGAGGATTTTAAAAGGTTGTGGCCTATTGCCGTTGCGCTTGCCTTGGTGGGCTATTTGGAAGCAATTTCAATTGGTAAGGCCTTGGAGGATAAAAGTGGTATAGAGACTATAAAGGCTAATCAGGAATTAATAGCATTGGGGACGGCAAATGTTGTAGGATCCCTATTTCAGGGATATCCTGTAACGGCCAGTTTTTCCCGTTCGGCCATAAACTTTGATGCCGGTGCCAAAACAAATTTGGCCGGTTTGTTCAGTGTAATCCTAGTTGTACTGACCTTGTTGTTTTTAACACCTTTATTTCAATATCTGCCCAATGCGGTATTGGCAAGTATTATAATGGTATCGGTCGTAAAATTAATAGATTTTAAATACTGTAAATATTTATGGGTCAATAGAAAAGATGAATTTGTGGTGTTATTGGTAACCTTTTTTCTCACTTTGTTCATGGGCATTGCAGAAGGTATTTTAATAGGAGTATTATGTTCCTTGCTGTTAATGGTTTATAGAACTTCTAAACCGCATTTTGTGGAAATTGGTAATATTGGCAACTCGGATTATTATAAGAACGTTATAAGATTTGCCGATGAGGTGGTAGTGCGCAATGACCTTCTAATTGTTAGGTTCGATTCCCAATTATATTTTGGTAATTCGGCTTATTTTAAGAAACAGTTATTAAAGCATATAAGGGCCAAAGGTCCCGGACTTAAAGGAATCATATTAAACGCCGAATCCATTAATTATATAGATGCCACCGCAGCAGATATGTTGACCAGGCTTATTCATGATATACGGGAAAGCGGTAAACAATTTTATATAGCTGGTGCAATTGGCCCCACAAGGGATATTATCTTTAATACGGGTATTATTAAGGAATTACAACGGGAATTTTTGTTCGTAAAGACCAAAGAAGCAGTAGATTTTTTCGATAATCCCAATGAAATATCATTATTGGCGGCCAAAGTTGCCTATGAGAACAGTAAAATGACTAAATTAAAAAAGAATTGAAGTTAGCTTTAATTTTAAGATAGATAGATTAGTAATTGAAATTTTAAGTGCAAATGAATATTGAACAAATTTATACGGGATGTTTGGCTCAAGGAGCATATTACATAGAAAGCAATGGGGAAGTTGCCATAATTGATCCATTACGTGAGGTTGCTCCCTATATTGAACGTGCAAAAAACGACAATGCCACGATCAAGTATATTTTTGAAACCCATTTTCATGCAGATTTTGTAAGTGGCCATGTTACCCTTTCCAAAGAAACAGGGGCCCCTATAATTTACGGTCCTACCGCACAAACTTCATTTGATGCAATTATAGCCAAGGATGGACAAGAATTTACTTTAGGAAAATTGACCATTAAAGTATTGCATACGCCCGGACATACTATGGAAAGTACTACTTATTTATTAAAAGACGAGCATGGAAGGGACCATGCTATCTTTTCTGGGGATACCTTATTTTTAGGGGATGTGGGTAGACCGGACCTGGCCCAAAAATCTGCCGATATGACGCAGGAACAATTAGCAGGTACCTTGTTTGAAAGTTTACGTACTAAAATTATGCCTTTGGCAGACGATGTTATCGTGTATCCTGCCCATGGTGCCGGATCGGCCTGTGGCAAGAATATGATGAAGGAAACCGTAGATACCTTGGGCAACCAAAAAAAGATGAACTATGCGCTTAGGGCAGATATGACCAAGGAAGAGTTTATTAAAGAGGTTACTGACGGACTCTTACCGCCTCCCAAATATTTTCCGATTAATGTAAAAATGAACAAGGAGGGGTATGAGGACATAGAAACGGTGTTGGACCGAGGAACCCGTGCACTCACTCCTGAAAAATTTGAGCGTCTGGCCAATGAGACAGAAGCTTTGGTGTTAGATGTTAGACATCAAGATGAATATGTAAAGAACCATATTCCACGTTCCATATTTATTGGGTTAAACGGTGACTTTGCTCCTTGGGTAGGTGGTTTGATCGCAGATACCAAACAACCTCTATTATTGGTAATCCCTGAAGGTTTGGAAGAAGAGGCTATTACCAGGTTGTCCAGGGTAGGTTTTGATGCTGCCATTGGTTATCTAAAAGGGGGAATGGCAGCGTGGATAGCTTCGGGTAAGGAAACGGATTCTATAGTATCTATATCCGCACATGAGGCAAAACAAAAAATTGAAGAACGGATAGCAGTTTTCGATGTTAGAAAAATTGGTGAATTTAAGAGCGAACATATTTTAAATGCGGAGCATACCCCGCTAAGCGAACTCAACAAATATTTAGCTAAATTTCCAGAAAACGATGACTTTTTGGTGCATTGCGCAGGCGGGTATAGGTCGGTAATAGCCTCTTCCATATTAAAAAGTAGAGGTATTCATAATCTTATAGATGTCAAGGGCGGATTTGGGGCATTGAAGAAGGAAGGTGTTGCAACTACGGACTATGTATGCCCTTCAACATTATAAATGATTTCTATATAGCTATAGTATTTTGCTTCATATAAGCGGTAATTGTATAGCTTTTATATGTAAATTTAAAAAGCAAACGTATAAAAGAGATGCTAAAAAAATTTATTTCACGAATAGGTATAATGAACACTATCATGCTATTGGTCGTATTATCAATAATTGTGGTTTCTGAATATCTTTTTATGTCCGGTAAAAAACTTGATGCAATTTTTGTTGCGTTTTGGGCACCTACCATCCTTGGATTTATGAATTACCTAAAGTTTAAAAAGTAGTGGAGTTCGTTTTAGCTTACTCAATTTTTGTAGCTGTAATCTTTATGGTATGGTTGGTATTCGTAATAAAAATGTATAATAAAATGAACGAGTAGTGCCGCCAACTTTACCACAAATATTAAGGTAGAGCATAAACACTGTTCGGGTTTTTTCTTAGGTAACTTTCCACAATACGCTGGGTTTCCAAAGTATTTTTTTGCGGGGTTATATAGAACTCAATATCCGCCACATCCTGTATCTGAATATCCTTTGATACATACCCGTAACCGGCATAATTATTCTCACGGATCAATACAAAGGCATTTTCATCCATATGCCTTCCGTTGGTTTTTATTAGTAATGTAGATTGTATGTCCTTAAGACTTTTTAAAGCTTCAAGAACCCTTTCATTGTATTGTTTTACCAATGAGACATCAGAACAAATACCTATGCACTGTTTTAATTTGTAATGGGAGCATATAGCAATATTTTCCTGTAAATGACAATATTTAGGGCATAGGTCGAACATACCGCATAAAGCCTCTAAATACTGTCTGGCCTCTGTAGGGCTATAACAAACCGCCAAAGCATTGGGTGTCATTTTTATCTTATTAAATGCCAAGTGGATAATTCCGTTACGGTCCTCATAACTAAATATTCCATATTGCTGTACGGTTCTTTTTTGGGCCCTGTTGTATTTTGGATAATGCTTTTTTATTTCTGCGGATTCCTTCAATAAAGCAATGAGCTCATTGCCCGTTTCCTCAAAATCTAATGATGTTGTTTCTGCACAGAGTCTTATTTCCTTGGTTTTTTTATCATAAAAATGCCCAAGTACCCTTTTTTTGATATTGATGGCCTTACCCACGTAGATAATTTTCCCCTTCATATCCTTAAAGTAATAGACTCCGGGGGTCATTGGTAATTTATCATATTCCGCTTTTGGTAAACCCGGTGGTAAAGTGGCCTCTTGTGATTTTGAATTTAAAAATTGTTTAAACACCGTTTCCGCACCTTGCGTCCTTAACAATTTATGAAATAACAGTACGGTGGCATGGGCATCTCCTCTGGCCCTGTGCCTATCGGTTAACGGAATACCCAATGAAGCCGTGAGTTTTCCTAAACTATAGGAATGATAACCTGGCAATAATTTTCGGGAAAGACGAACTGTACATAGTTTCTTTCTGGAATAATCCAACCCCAATTGTTTAAATTCGTTTTTAATGACATTGTAGTCGAAATTAACGCTGTGAGCAACAAAAATGGTGTCTTTTGTAATGGCCTCAATTTGTGGTACAATTTCTTCCAATAAAGGTGCATTTCTCACCATATTATCATCAATACCGGTTAATCCTGTAATGAATTGGGGTATTTCACATTGCGGATTTACCAAAGAGGTAAATTCGTCAACAACTTCATGACCATCATACTTAAAAATGGAAATCTCGGTTATTTTATTTCCTTTTACACCATTTCCGGTGGTCTCTATGTCTATTATGGTATACAAAAGATGTACTAAAATTTTGGGTAGATAAAGTTAGTTGATTTATAGGTACAAAACTTACATGAAACTATGTTGCGGTCAAAAACGTGAATCATTTTATAGAAAATTACAATCTCGGTCCAAAAAATCAAGACCTTATTTAAGTTATAGTAAAAATTAATCTAGGATAGATAAACTCCATGTTCAAGGCATTGCAATGCCTTTAAATTTCTTACTGTATTGTGTATTTATAGATGAAAAACCGTTTTACAAAACAAGGACATTTTCTTTTGAACCCACGGTTGGTTAGTTTATAAGCGGTGTTGTTCAACGATTAGCCAAATGAGAATGGGGAATGTGTTAAACAACGATTTTGCTTGCATCCTACCGATGTAAATCTAAGTTGTGAAAATTACCTTGCTATTTTAGCCTTAAATAAGTTGTAAGATTTATTTGGACACGATTTTTTTTTGAGTATTAATTGTTCGTGTTGCAAACAACATGAACGTATTTGTATCAGATCTTTATTAATTAAGATCTGTGTCAAGAAAAATTTAATTTAAATGGATTCGATCCAAGAACTATTTTTGAGTTTACCTGTTTTAATGGTCATATCAGCTTTAATTGCGTATGTAATGGCTACTAGGTTTAACTTATATCCAGTTATCATTTATGTATCTAAGACCAAGGGACTAATGGATGTTCCCGAAGAAAGACGGGTGCATACTTCACAGGTGCCCAATCTTGGTGGCATGGGCTTGTTCATTACATTTTCCTTGACCTTACTTTTGTTTGTACCGTTCCTGAACAATACTGTTGAGGATTTAAGTAATATACTTTCATTATTGGCCGCTACAATTATATTATTGTTTTTGGGTATTAAGGATGATTTAGTATTTATGACCGCTAAAAAGAAATTGGTCATTCAACTTATAGCGGTATCCATGGTATGTATTCTTCAAAATGTAAGGATATCTAATTTTCATGGTTTATTGGGCATAGGGGAATTGCCCTATATTATTTCTGTAGGCTTTACCATATTTGTCTTTGTCTTGGTAATCAATGCTATAAATCTCATTGATGGTATCGATGGCTTGGCTTCTTCCATAGGAATTTTGGCCAGTTTAAGTTTTGGTATTGCATTTTATATGGCAGAAAATTATTTAATGACGATAATGGCTGCAGTATTGATAGGTTCCTTAATGGGCTTTTTGAAATATAATCTATCTTCGGATAGGAAAATTTTTATGGGTGATTGCGGATCGCTTATTGTTGGTTTCTTATTGGCCTACCAAGGTATTGGATTTCTAAATATTAATCCAGAACTGGTTTTTGAGTATAATTCTGAAAACTCATCCATTTTACTTTTGGCCATTTTATCATACCCTTTGTTTGATTTATTGCGTGTGTTTATTGTAAGGATTGCCCAAAAGAAAAGTCCGTTCGATGCGGATAGTAATCATATTCACCATAGACTTTTACGTTTGGGGCTAAATCATAAGCAGGCAACAATGTTTTTAGTGGTCAGTAACCTAACCTTGATCTTAATCACGTATTTTACTATTAACTTGCCAATTAATATGAGTTTAATAGTCGTAGTTTGTTTTGGTTGTTTATTATATCTGTTACCTTTTTTAAGTGTCTTTGAGGAATTTAAGGGAGAGGAACCAGAGGAAATAACCCCGGGGGTAAGCGGTAGGGTTGTAGAGGTAAAAGAAGATGGTGCTATAATTATACCTATTAATGAAAGAATCTTACAGAAAGAAACTATTGGTCAGCATCGTAATTACGGCAGTCTAAATACAGAACCAGAACGTGTTGCTAAAAACACTTTCCCCCAAAAGAACAGTGAAAAGTTCAAGTACTATGCAAATGAAGAAAAGGTACTGTTGAACCCTTTAGATAAAACAACACATATCGATCAAAACAATTTAAAAACTGAATAAGTTTCTATACTAAATCATTTTACATTAAGTGACATTATACTATCAATTCCGGTATTGGGGATTGTGCTTCTAATTAATAAATCTAGTCAAGAAATTAGTTCAATACCTTACAAGTGAGCCAGAGCGGTAGTAAAAATAGCTATAGACAGATAATGAAAGCTACCTCCATCTTTGGTGGGGTACAGGTCATTAATATTCTTATCTCTATTGGACGATCTAAGATACTGGCTATATTATTGGGTCCTGCAGGTATAGGTATTCTCGGATTGATCATGTCTACCACTAAACTAATAAGTTCCTTGACCAATTTTGGTTTGGGTATTAGTGCCGTAAAGGAAATAGCCATTGCTTTTGAACTCGGAGATGAAAAACAGCTTTCCAAAACGTTAACCATCGTTAAGAGATGGATTTGGTTTACCGGTCTTTTTGGCGGAATCTTGACCTTAGTATTATCCCCTTGGTTAAGTGAACTATCTTTTGGGAACAAAGATTATACCATCGCCTTTGTTTGGCTTTCAGTTACATTGTTATTAAATCAATTAACTAGTGGAAGTTTTGTGTTCCTTCAAGGATTGCGCAAACTCAAATATTTGGCGAAGGCCAATGTTATAGGAGCAGCTTTGGGACTTTTGGTTTCTGTGCCCATTTATTATTATTTAGGGGTTAAGGGTATTGTACCCGCCATGATATGTACCTCTATCCTAGGTTTTGCGGTCGCATTTTATTTTACCAAAAAAATTAAAACCCAAAAAGTTCCTGTTTCCGTAAAGGAAACTAAGGAAAAAGGGAAGAATATGCTTGTTATGGGCTTTACGCTAAGTATCAGCGGAATCATGGTTCTCGGCGTTTCGTACATAATAAGGATATTTATCAATAATAACGGTGGGGTTGAAGATGTTGGTTTGTTCAATGCCGGTATTGCAATTATATCTACATATGTAGGTTTACTGTTTACCGCTATGGAAACGGATTATTTTCCCAGATTGTCTGCAGTGGTTCATGATAATGAAAAGGCCATTACATTAATTAACCAACAGGCAGAAATTGCAATGTTGATTCTAGCCCCGGTTCTGATTGTATTTTTGGTATTCGTTGAACTTATTATTACCATTTTATATTCTTCAGAGTTTATCCCGGTCAAGGAAATGATATATTGGGCAGCACTTGGTATGTTCTTTAAGGTAGCCGCATGGGTAGTGGCATTTTTCTTTATCGCAAAAGGAGCCAGTAAATTATTTTTCTGGAATGAGTTGATAACCAATTCCTATACATTGGCCTTAAATCTTATTGGCTATTATTACTGGGGCTTAACAGGGTTAGGTCTCTCTTATATGGCTTCCTATTTTATTTATTTGATACAGATATATGCAATGACCGGAAAAATTTATGGCTTTAGATTTTCTACCTCGATCATTAAAATTTTCGCCATTCAATTTTCATTGGCTATAGGATGTTTGTTGACGGCCAAACTATGTTCTTCTCCATATAATTATGTAATTGGTATTCTATTTATACTTATTTCCATGTATTATTCGTTTAAGGAACTAGACAAAAGATTAAATCTTAAAGATCTATTGGGGAAATATTTTAAAAAATGAATATGGTAAGTGTTTTTAACGATTGTAAAAATTTAATTTTTAGCAGCAAATAAACGTTTTGATGAAAAAAATCAAAATACTATATCCATACCTTATTCTGTTCTTTTTGATTTTCATGGGACCGGTTAAAGTGGGCCCTATTACATTTTCCCAAGTATGGAAAATTCCTTTATTTGTCTTTCTTTTTTGGCAAGTACTGATAAAACGTAATGATAAAAAGCTTGGCTTTATTAAATGGTCTTACGCACGGGCTACCAAGAATATCGTTACCGCCAATTTTTCCATCAGTTATTTTTACGGTATTGTTGATTTCATAAGGTATATGATGTTTCCCTTAATGTTCGAGTATGCCTACAGGCATATTAAGAATATTAGAAAGTTGGATAAACTTTTACTGGGTTTTGCGCAATTTGTTATTATATCGGGCATACCTTTTACATTTGGACTATTGGAGAGTAAGGCTAAGGATGTTTTAAGTTTTAAGGATTTTGACAGCTACTCCGGTATGTTTCAAAATTCGCACGGTGCGGCAATAACCACCACAACGGCAGTTTTGATATTATTGGCATATATCAAATCCAAATCAACCTTAATCCGTTTTCCAAAATTGAATTATGCCCTATTGGCCTATGGTATTTATTTAATATATCTTACTTATATCCGTACCGGCTACCTCATGTTCGTAATTGGACTCATTTTCTTGTTCCTTCCTAAAAAATTGACTTTAAAGCAAGTACTGTCCGGTTTAGGTATCCTTATACTGGTTGGGGTAGGGTTCTATATCCTTCTTGAGAGTAATGAGGCCTTTTACAATAGAATTTTCGACATTAGAAACGGTAAGCAAACAGCTGCCGGGTCTGGTAGGTTGCTCTTTTGGATGGCTTCTGTTGAGCTTTGGTACAATGGTAATATTTTCGAAATGATTTTTGGACATGGTTTTTTTGACCTGATCATGCATATGTACCAAGAAACGGGACTACCTGTATATGCGCATAATGAGTTTTTTACACAATTGGGCCAGAATGGGCTTTTAGGTATAATCTTTTTTATCGGATATTTAATTTCCTTGTTCAAGTTCATCCTAAAAAGAAAGACCTTGCCGTCATATAGGCTGGCAATGGCCATTTTTTTCCTTTATGGCTCGTTAATGATGACCCAGGGGGGCATGTGGTTTGAGTTGGACATTTTTATGGTATTGGTTTTTGTAAAGCTGGAGTTTGAAAATGTATTAAGAAAAAGAATGTTTAGGAATGCTTAAGAATATTACGGTAACCGTACCCAAATTAACATTGCCAGGAGGCGTAAGTGCGTTTTGGAACGCTTTGTTTCCAGAATTCAAGGCTCATGAACACGTTACGTTCACACCCTTGGAAATAGGAGGGCATGGTAAGAATATTTTTGGACCTTTAATTGATTTATGGCATTTAAAGAAAGCTACCGACAAGCCTACTGATTTGTTAATTCTAAACCCATCCTTAGGAAGTCGTAGTTTTTTTAGGGATGCATTTTTTGCTAAATATCTTTTTAGAAAAAACATACCTTTTGTACTCATTTTTCATGGTTGGAATTTAGATTTTGAACAAAAAATCGATAAGAAATATATTTCGTTTTTTCAAAAAAGCTTAGGTAGGGCAAAGAAAATTTTTGTGTTATCTTATGACTTTAAGAGTAAATTGTTAGCCTGGGGATATAAAGGGGAAGTAATAGTGTCTACTACCATGGTGAATAGAAGTTTATTTGTCAATAACCCTGTGTTAAACCAAAAGAGTGAAAACGATGATAATTTCAAAATACTCTTTCTCTCAAGGCTTATCAAGGCAAAAGGAATTTATGAGACCATTAGCGCATTTAAAAAATTACAGGTAAAATATCAACACCTTCAATTAATTATTGCCGGTAGTGGCAATGAGATCGATGCTATTCGTGGTCTTGTAGCCGGTAATGATAACATAGTGCTAACAGGACATATAGAGGGAGCTGAGAAAATTAAATGCTACAATAATTGTGACGTATACTGCTTGCCAAGCTATAGTGAAGGTCTTCCTATATCGGTTTTGGAAGCAATGGCTTTTGGAAAGCCGGTGATCACTACGGCTGTTGGTGGATTAAAAGGTTTTTTTAAGGATGGCACCATGGGTTATTTTGTACGTACTAAGGATGCTGAAGACTTACAGGAAAAACTTGAATTATTATTAGTTGCACCCAACTTAAGGAAGGAAATGGGTGACTTCAATTATAATTTCGCACTTGAACACCTTTTAAGTAATAGGGTAGCTCAAAAATTACTGGGGGAACTAGAATCTTTACTTTAACCCACTCACTTTTTAAGCATTCTTATTTATCCCTAACATGTTCTTGGTAAATTTATAAGGATACTGCTATAGTATTTTGTTCACGATGATGGTTTTCATCGTGTTTTATGCAATGTTAACAGAATTCAATTTTATTTAGTTCCCTTATTTTATGGGGTTTTTGCTACTTATTATGTAAGTCTTCGAATCTTAATGTAGTTAATCGGCTTTCTATAGAACCTAATTAAGGTCGTCATAATTTAGCGAGAAGATGACTACTTGGTTGTTAAAATATACTAAAATCTAGGTATAATTATAATGAAGTAAATGATAGAGATTATACATTCTTTTTTAAAGCTAAAGGAGTATTGCGAATCTGAGCAATACAAAGGGTGGGATCCTTATGACGGACTCAATTCCAAAATATTCAATGCATTGCCATTGAAGAAATGGAATGTTGCGAGATTAGTGTGGATTCAGGGATTTAAAAGGTCTCCCATCAATTTTAGAAAATTGTTAATGGTGCCTAAGCAGTATAATTCAAAAGGGTTAGCTCTTTTTTTATCAGGATACTGTAACATATATACTATTGCAAAAAAAGGTGATTTGACTTATGGTTCTGTTGAGGAGATTGAACATAGCATTAAATTAATAGCTGATTTATTATTAGAACGAAGCAATACTTATTATAGTGGAGCATGTTGGGGGTATAATTTTGATTGGCAGGCAAGATTAAGTTTTTTGTTCCCTAAAGAAACACCCACAGTTGTAGCTACTTCATTTTGTGTTGAAGGGCTGTTAAAGGCTTATGAAATCACCAAAGAAGTGCGTTATTTGGATTCTTCTAAATCTGCAGCAAAATTTGTGATTAGTGATTTAAAAAGAACAATCCTTAATGAAGGCTTTCTTTTTTCATATTCTGTCTTAAGAGGTAATGATACGGTTATAAATGCAAGTTTATTAGGTGCAAAGATTTTAAGTCAAGTGTACCAATATAGTAAAGAAGAAGAACTAAAAAAACTAGCTGGTGCTACCATAAAAGCTTGTTGTGAACTTCAATCTGAAGATGGATCATGGATATATGGTCTATTGGAGACTCAAAGTTGGAAAGATAGTTTTCATACTGGATACAACTTAGACGCAATACAGACCTATCAAGATATAACAGGAGATGAATCTTTTTCCAAATATTTAGAGCTGGGTTTAAAGTACTATTTGAAAGTTTTTTTTATGCCAGATGGCACCCCAAAATACTATCACAATGCAGTGTATCCTATAGATATTCACTGTCCTGGTCAATTGTTCGTAACACTATCCAAAACAAAGACTTTTACAAAAAACAGGGATTTGGCCGATAAAGTAATGAACTGGACAATTGTAAATATGCAGGATTCTAAAGGCTTTTATTACTATCAGTTAAGACAAGGTATCAGCTCCAAGATTTCTTATATGAGGTGGAGTAACGCATTTATGTTTAATGCGATGTCCAACTATTTAAAAGAAGTGTTGTAAATGAAATCGGAAAAAGTAAGCGGTGTACAAATTTATATACCGGAGTCAAGGGCCAAATTAATGGAGTTTGCATTTGCCTACAAGAAAATACTTGTTGCGGTAAATGGGGAAAAAATTCACTATGCAAATGAGCAGACCAGAGCTATTATCAACAGAAATGTAGGATATTCTGATGGTATTGCTGCGGTTTGGGCATTGCATAAAAAAGGATACAAAGAGGCTATTAAAATCCCAGGTTGTGAACTTTGGTTAGATATTATAAAGGCTTACCAGTCGGAAAAAACGTTTTACCTTGTCGGTGGCAAGGAAGAAGTTATCCAGAAAGCGGTAACTCAATTACGAGTTGAATTTCCTGCTATCAATATCGTTGGGTATAGAAATGGATATTTAACGGCTCAAGAGGAAGAGGCAAATTTAATCCAGGATATAAGCATTAAAAAACCGGATGTTGTTTTTGTGGCAATGGGTTCACCAAAACAAGAATTATTGATGGAAAAAATGTATGGGCAACATGCAGCAGTGTACCAAGGTTTGGGGGGTAGTTTTGATGTTTATACAGGTTTGTTAGATAGAGCACCAAAATGGTGGATAGATAATAACTTAGAGGGTATATACAGAACATTAATGGAACCAAGAAAACGTTTAATGCGTGATATTAGATTGCTGCCCTATTTCTATAATTTGCTTTTTAATAAATTATAAAAAATAAAGTGGATAGGTGTAACATGGTACTGCAATACTTTTAGCTAATGAAATACAAGAATAACGATAAAATATTGTCAATTACAGAGTGTAGAGACAATGCTATGTGGAATGATTTTCTTGTTAAAGAGAGTAATCAACAAATGGTTACAATAGCTCACAACCCTTGCTTAGGCGCTATTCTATCAAAAACCTTTGGATATACCTATAAGAACTATTTTATTAAAGAAGGAGAAAATACAATTGGTGTTTTACCAACTGTGTCCATAGGAAAAAAAGTAGTTTCCATGCCACATTTTTCTTATGGTGGTCCAATATTTAAAAAGAATTATTCTAGTAAAGTTGATTATTCTTTACTGTTAGAAGAGAATAATTTTGAAATAAGAAGCTTCGAAAAACTATCGGCCTTTACAAAACAAAATAAATCCACTTTCATTATTCCTTTGAATAACGATGCAAATGAAATTTTTAATGGCTTTAGTTCTAGATTTAGAAACAAAATAAGGAAGCCACAGAAATTAGGCTTCACCGTTACTGAAAATGGCCCCGACGCTTTAAAGCACTTTTATCAATTGTATTCTAAGCGTATGCTACAGAAAGGTTCACCCCCTTTAGGGAAATCTTTTTTTTATAATTTATTTAATACATATAAAAATGGTGAAGTTGGTATAACGGTAGTTTATCATAATGATAAACCAGTAGCGGCAGGTTTTTGTTTATCATATCTGAATTTCAAAGAATTTTGTTGGGGTAGTACAGATAAAAATTATAACAGATATAACGTGAACGCTTTTCTTTTATGGAATATGATTGAAAACTCAATTAATGCAGGTTATTACTATTTTTCATTAGGGAGATCAACTAAGAATAGTCATAACCATACATACAAATTGCAATTTAAACCTAAAGAAGTGCCTTTGTATTTTAATTTATCTGAGTCACCTGGTATATCTATTAAAGAGTATGAATTTTTAACTAAAATATGGAAATATCAGCCCCTGAAAACTTCCCAGATATTAGGGCATTATATATCTAAATATATCTATTAGGACTATGTTGTCATTACAAGAATGTAACAATATCAAATTATGGAATGATTTTCTTGAAAAGGAAAATAACCATCAGATGGTTACCATTGCCCATAATCCAAGTTTGGGAAAAATATTGTCCAATACTTTTGGATATTCCTCTACCAACTATTTCATAAAGGACGGGGAACAAACCATTGGTGTAATGCCTATAGTCAATGTTGGTGAAAAGATGGTATCCATGCCCCATTTTTCATATGGAGGCCCACTAGTACAAACTTCATATGCAAACAATGTAAATATATCCTCTCTAATAAACGCCCCTAGTTTTGAAATACGAAGTTTTGAAAAACTTTCTGAGCATTATATCGATAAAAAAATCAGCTGTATTCTAAAATTGCAGGATACGGAAGATGAAATGTTCATGACCATTAATGCGAAATTAAGACAGAAAATCAGGAAGACCCTTAAAATGAATTTTGATGTAAAATCTGGGGGAATAGAGTTGTTAAATGATTTTTACACCATATTTTCCCAACGCATGCTCAAATTTGGTTCACCTCCTTTGGGGAAGCAATTTTTTAGGAATTTACTACAGCAATACACGTATGGTGATGTGCAAATTACCGTTATCTATGACGGGGTTAAAGCAATCTCGGCGGGTTTTTCCCTTTCTTATTTAGGCTTTAACGAACTATGTTGGTCAGGAACAGATGAAACATATAATAAGCAAAATGTAAATGCACTCATGTTTTGGGAAATGATCAAAACCTCCATTGCAAAGGAGCACCGCTATTTCTCTTTTGGAAGGTCTACAATAGATAGTTCCCAACATGAATATAAAAAGCTTTGGAACCCTATTGAGCTTCCTATCTATTACAATCTATCAGAGGAGCCAAAGACATCATTGAGAGATTTTGAGTTCTTGACTAAAATCTGGAAATACCAACCACTACGAACTTCACAGATATTAGGGCATTATGTCTCTAAATATGTGTACTAAAATCCGCAGAAGTAATGAAAATTCTAACTTTTGACATAGAGGAGTGGTTCCATATTTTGGATAACCCATCTACCAAATCAGAAAAGGAGTGGGTAAATTATGAGTCTCGCATCCACAAGAATATGGAAACCATTTTTGAAATTTTGGACGTAAGCAAGGCTTCCGCTTCATTTTTCGTTGTAGGGTGGATAGCGGAAAAATATCCAGAGGTAGTAAGGATGATTTCTGATAGGGGGTATGAAATTGGTAGTCACACCCATATGCATCAATTGGCATATGAACAAGACCGCCCAACCTTTTATAATGATGTTGAACGATCGATCAAAACTATAGAGGATTGTATTGGGAAAAAGGTAGAGCTGTTCCGTGCGCCAGGGTTTTCCATATCACATAATAATAAATGGGCTTTTGAGGTATTGCATGAATTGGGTATTACCACAGATTCATCCGTTTTCCCTATAGAGCATGCGCATGGCGGACTTAAGTGCTTCCCTAGTGCCAAACCATCCGTTATAGAGTATAATGGTGTAACCTTAAAGGAATTTCCAATAAATATTCAATCTATTGTAGGTAAGTCCATGGTTTTTTCAGGTGGTGGGTACTTTAGGTTGTTACCATACAGTTTTATTAAAAAAGCGACGCTCAAGTCAGATTATATAATGAGTTATTTTCATCCAAGGGACTTTGATTATAAGCAACCCTTGATCAAGGATTTATCTTCAATAAGACGGTTTAAGTCTTATGTAGGTTTAAAATCATGTAAGCCTAAACTTGAAAAATGGCTAAACGATTTTCAGTTTATGGATATTTCCACAGCCAATGATCAAATAGATTGGAACCAAAAAAAAGTTGCTGTTTTAGATTAAAAAATTATGAGAAAAATTACACTTATTGCAGGTGCACGACCAAATTTTATGAAAATTGCACCAATTATCCATGCCATTCAAAATGCTCAGGACAACGGTAATGATATTTCCTATAGGCTAGTACATACTGGCCAGCATTACGACAAAAAAATGTCCGGTGATTTTTTTGAACAGCTTAATATTCCCGATCCAGATGTAAACCTAGGGGCTGGTGGTGGTTCCCAATCCGAACAGACGGCTAGTATCATGATCGGTTTTGAAAAAGAGTTGATCGCTAACCCGGCTGATCTTGTAATCGTTGTAGGCGATGTTACCTCTACGATGGCCTGTGCCATTGTGGCGCAAAAGCTTCATATAAAGGTAGCTCATGTTGAGGGGGGTATTCGATCTAATGATTGGACAATGCCAGAGGAAATCAATAGGTTGGTTACAGATGCCATTACCAATTATTTCTTTACCACTTCTGAAATTGCAAATGAAAATTTACGTAATAGCGGGGTAAAGGAGGAGCAAATATTTTATGTAGGCAATACTATGATAGATACATTGCTAAAGCAACGGTCAAGGTTTGCCAAGCCAGATATTTGGGATCAATTAGGTTTAAAGGAAAAGGAATATATGGTCATGACTTTGCACAGACCTGCAAACGTAGATCAAGAAGCACAGATAAAATCGTTGATGGATGAAATAATTGCACATAGCAAAGAGGTACCATTGGTTTTTCCCGTTCATCCGCGTACGGCCAAAATATTGAACAACCTGAAAATTTCACATCCAAGATTGCATATGGTGGAACCTTTGGGCTATCTGGAATTTAATTACCTGGTAGAAAGAAGTAAGGCCGTAATCACGGATTCTGGCGGTATAACGGAAGAAACTACGGTAATGGGTATTCCGTGTATGACACTTCGTGACAATACCGAAAGACCGGAAACCATTACAGAGGGCACCAATGAACTTTTAGGAACCGATCCAAAGTCCATTCAACCTGCCATGGAGAAACTTTTTAAAGGGGAATGGAAAACGGGTGGTATCCCAAAATTATGGGACGGTAAAACAGCAGGTCGTATCGTCGATATAATATTGGATTTCAAAGAATTATAATTTCTTAAACCTTAGCGATTTGTAATATTGTACCGCTTTTTAGGTTAAAACTTGATAAAAAAATACTAAACCATACCAAATATTAGTTTGGTTGTGTACGGGTTAGGTATTGTTGAATAATATTGACTTTAATTATGAACGAAAAAACATACGTCTTAGATTTTGAAGAGGACAAGGAATCATATGACATAAAAGAGGCAATTGCCAAATATGTACGTTTTTGGCCTTGGTTCTTGGGGATGGTACTATTGTTTTGTGCCATTGCCTTTGCGTATATGAAATATGCTCCTGTAATCTATAAGACAGAGGCAAAAATCAAGATTTTGGAAGACGCCATGAAAACAAGTGTTGTCAAGGATGTCATTTCCATTGCTAGTGCAAACCCCAATAATAGGTTATTGGATATACAAAATCAGATTAAGGTAATTCAGTCGTACCGTCTGTTGCATAATGTGGTAGATGAGCTTCATTTGGATATTGAATACCAGCAGTTGAACAATCTGCTCTACAAGCAAATATGGGAGCCGCCATTTACGGTCAGAAAGAACATCTCAGAGGACAAGATCAACGAACCTTTAAAATATGAGGTAAAGTTGACCGAAACCGGTTTTGATATTGTGGATGAAGAAGGTACGCAATACAATGTTCCTTATAACGAAGCCAATACCTCTGTTTATTATCTGCCCTTTAAAATTGAATTGGCAGAAAGTATCACCAATGTAAAGAATTACAGAAATGATTCGTTCAAGGTAATAATAGACTCTAAGAGAAAAACGACCCTTAAATTGGCCAAAAAACTGACCATTACTACAGAAGCCAATAGTGAGGTCCTTAATCTTTCTTTGCTGGGCGAGAGTAAACAACGTTCAGAACAGGTATTAAACTCTATAATCAACAATTTCAACCAAGACGGAATTTTGGATAGGCAATTGGTATCCAGAAGGACGTTGGAAGTAATTGAAAAACGATTTGTTTACCTGTCCCAAGAACTTGATTCTATTGAAGCGGGTAAGCAAAATTTAAAGCAAGAGCAGAATATATCGTTCATTCAATCAGATGCCGGAGCAAATCTTCAGCGTAAGACAGAAGCGGAAAGTGAGGCGCTTAAACTAGAAACTCAGGTTTCATTGTCCAATTTATTGAAAAAAACGGTAGCCAATGAAGCGGAATATAATCTACTTCCCGCAGATATTGGACTTGCCAATAGCGGATTGAACGCTATGGTGTCCAATTATAACAATATGGCCAGGGAACGTCAAAAGTTAATTACATCGGTTGGTTCTAACCACCCTACCTTGGTTAAATTGTCCAAGCAGTTAGAGTTGAGCAAACTTAATATATTAAGTAGTGTAAACAATTATGAGGCCCAATTGGCGCTGTCATTGCGTAAAACGAATCAGGAAAAGAACTCTGCCGGGTATCGATTTTCACGATTACCGGAAACGGAAAGAATGCTAAGGTCTATTGAAAGACAGCAGAGCATCAAAGAGAACTTATACCTATTGTTATTGCAAAAACGTGAAGAGGCCACAATTGATTATGCGTCTACCGCACCTACCATTAAGGTTATTGAATACGGTCTAACGAATATGGATCCATTATGGCCTAAACCTACCGTGGTATTCCCGGTAAGTATACTATTGGGGCTTTTATTGCCGTTCCTGGTCTTCTATATCCGTTTTTCTACGGATAACAATATTCACGACCGTTCAGAGATTGAGCAGTTAAATCCTGAAATTCCCGTGGTTGCGGAGATTCCATTTTTTGAAAAGGATAAAAAGTTCATCGATGTCAATGATCGGTCCGTTCTTGCGGAGTCGTTCAGGATACTTGGTGCCAATGTTACCCATTTGTTATCGCCGGAAGAAACAGATGAAACCGGTAAGGTTATTTTTGTGACTTCCGCAGTTAAGGGAGAAGGTAAAACCTTATTGGCACTTAATCTGTCCCTTGCCTATGCCAGTATTGGTAAACGTGTTTTATTGGTGGGTGGGGATTTAAGAAACCCAACCTTGCATACCTACTTGGGTCTGGATAAGAATAGCCAAGGCCTTGCCGATTACCTGGCCGGTAAAATAAAGGACTTTGAGCCCCATACGTTTGAGGGCTTTAAGGCAAATCCCGATCATAAAATATTTTTGAGCGGGGCGGTACCTTCTAACGTTCCGGTACTGTTGTCCGGTAAGAATTTTGAACAGTTCTTGGAAGAGGCCAGAAAAGAATATGATTATGTCATTATGGATACGGCCCCTACCATGTTGGTGACGGACACCCTATTGATTGCAAAACATGCCGATATTACCTTGTTTGCCGTACGTGCCGGGGTAACGGATAAAAATGTAATGAAGTTTTCAAAGGAGCTCAACAAGAGCAAGAAAGTCAAAAATATGGTCTACGTAATGAATGCCGTAGGACAAGTGCATGCCGGTAAATTGAATTATGGGTATGGATATGGATATGAGATGGAACAGCCGGAGAAATCCAAAAAATGGTTTAAAAAAGCATAAACCTAAATTTGTGGTACTTTACAGGCTACTCATCTTATAATCGATGCAATGAAAATAGCAATTCTTGTCAATAGCTTAAATCAGCTTAGCAATTGGCAGTATAGGGTCATTGAAGGAATTTGCAACGACCCGGATATGCAACCGGAAATACTATTGGCCAATGGCCCATTCTTCAATTGGAGATTGGGCCATACCGGTAGCGTCAATGCTCATGCTCAGAAGATTGGTGGAGTGTCCGGTTTATTGCTAAGAACGCAGTACGCTATTGAAAATAGATTGTTGTTCAACCCTCCCCAAGCAAATTATACTTCAAATTCTTTTCCGTTTTTGAACGATTTAAAAGTTGGTGTACTTGGATCGGATGAACCCGGACCAATGGATCTTCTATTGAATTTGGATAGCGTTCCTGTTTCAGATGCATTGCTAAAAAATTCAACATATGGGCTCTGGGAACTATTGTTCAAGGAAAGTTCGTTGGAGGATGATGGCCCCGTTGGTTTTTGGGAAGTGGTAAAGAAAAAACCGGTCGTTACGGCAACATTGGTCAATTTTAAAGCGAACCTTCAAGCGTATGCCATTGTAGATCAAGCACATTTTAATAGGCATTGGTCAATGACAGAAACGGCTACCATTGTTTCTGAAGGTAGCGTGTCCTTACTGTTTAAATGCCTAGATAGGTTAAAGAACAATACCCTTCAACTTACGGAGTTTTCCATGCCGGTGAAGACCAACACTAGTTACCCCACGTTATTTTCTACCTTAAAGTATATGGGGAAATTTTATGGCGGTTTTGTGAACAAGCTGTATGAAAAATCAATGGCAAAACTTGTAAGCAGGCGGTATGAATGTTGGACGGTCTTTACAGGTAACGAGGGTTTTTTTCAGGATATTACGTCCTCTGCAATGGCGTTGCCCATGCCCGATAATGAATTTTGGGCAGACCCCTTTCTTTTTCACCACAAGGGAACCGATTATCTATTTTTTGAAAATTATTCCTATAGCACCAAAAAGGGAAAAATTAGCTGTGGTGTTTTAAAAGATAATCAATTGACCCAGATTGTGGATATACTGGATACGGGATACCATTTGTCCTTTCCCTTTATATTCGAGCAAGATGGGGAGATTTTCTTAATGCCCGAGGGTAGCGAGAACAAAACTTTGGAAATATATAAGGCCGTGGATTTTCCGTTACAATGGGAACCCTATACGACAGCTTTTGAAGGGGAAGCAGTGGGCGATGCTTTTTTCCATACCGATCAGGATCAACAGCAGTGGTTATTTTTAAACAAACAGGCTGCGCGAACATCTCCCATGAATAGTGAACTGTTTATCTATAAAGTTGATGGCGTTAAGCTCAATACCCTAATTCCCCATCAACAAAATCCGGTTCTTATAGATGCTAGTGTAGCAAGAAATGGAGGGGCGATATTTATGCATGAAGGGGAGTACTATAGGCCTTCACAACGAAATACGGATGGAGTGTATGGTAGGGCGTTGAATATCAATAAAATTGAAAAATTAACGCTGGAGGAATATAAGGAAACTACGGTACAGGTTATTGAGCCTGATTTTGAGCATAATTTAATGGGGCTACACCATTTGCATGAATGTAACGGTAAATTTGTTTTTGATGCTGCCTACCGTTACAAATAGGGATATTCATCAATAAGATTTTGAAAGGTAATCCGTAGGCGATTACTCAGGTACACCGTCCCAGATCTCTACATCATCTACCCATTGGTACATGGGGTAATTGCTTCCATACACTTGGGTCAACATAATAAAATCCAAATTGTCATTGTTATAGGTGGTAACTCCATGGTGTTCGCCAATAAGTTGGCCGTTCACTTTCATTGACGCATAACCATCATCCCCATTGCTCCATTTTATATGGTATTCTACTTTAAACCATTCGCCTAAGATCAAGGGTATTTGCGTGTTTCTTACTTGCCATATGGGGTTTTGCGGACTTACATCACCTTGTAACATCCAATAGGGGTTGCCGCGTATATCGGTAGCCATGAATGCGATCATCCTAAAACCATTGGAGTAACTGGCATAATTGGCTGTCTTATATTCCCAAATGGCGCGCCATTTATCGATCCCTTGTACGGAACTTGCATCGGTCTTCATCCAATAGGCAATATATAATTCATCTGGGTTTTCCTGAATATCGTTTATTTGATAGGGCGCCTGGGTTACCTGTACATCATAATTCACCCGTTGGAACAAAGTGGTCGTCTCATTACCGTTTGGCCCGGTAACCACTTCTAGGGCATTGTCTATGGCGGCACCATTGTCATCATTGATGTTGTGTATTCCACTGGGCTCGCTGGCGTTGGCAGATCCTAAAATTGTTGGTGGCCAATAATAGCCGGTCTCGGTGTCCTTACCTACGATATATTGATAATCATACATGGTCTCGGTCAAACTTACGCCTTCAAATCCGGATTTAAAGAGCAGATTTGCTTCACGTCCAGGAGCGGTTGGTGGTGGCGTACCGTTTTGGTCCACGTCAATTTCTACTTCGGTCTCTGTTTCGGCTTCTGTTTCGGTCTCTACAATGGATGTTGAACCAATATCGTCCTTTCCACATGCACATAATAGCAATAGGATTACGGGGATCATAAGTGGTAGGTAGGTTAATTTTTGTAATGATTTCATTGGGGTATCACTTAATTACTTCTATATCATATACGTAACATTGTCATAAAAAGTTTGTACCGGTCATTTTTACCGGGGATTATAACCATTTTAGTTCTCTTTGTTTAGGGTTGCCCGTCCCAGATTTCAATATCATCTACCCATTGGTACATGGGGTAATTATTTCCATAGACCTGCGTAACCATAATAAAATCTAAATTATCGGATTTTGAGGTTGTTGGGCCATGATGTTCACCAATTAACTGGCCGTTGATTTTCATAGAGGCATAACCGTCATTACCATCGCTCCATTTTAAATAATATTCTGCCTTGAACCACTCTCCGGTAATTAATGGAATATCATAATTTTCTATACGCCATACCGGTTGGCGTGGTCCTATATCTCCTTGAAATTGCCAATAGGGTGTACCTCTAATATCTGTGGCCATAAAGGCGATCATTCTAAAACCATCTTTATAAGAGGCATAGTTTTTTGTTTTGTATTCCCAAATGGCACGCCAAATATCTTTTCCTTCTAAGGAAATATCATCTGTTTTCATCCAATAGCAGATATAAAGCTCTTTGGGGTTCTCTTTTATATTGTTGATTTGATATGGGGTCTGTGTAACTTGTACATCATAGTTTACCCGTTGAAAAAGCGTGGTGGTTTCGTTGCCGTGCGGTCCTTTTACCTTTTCCAGATAATTGTCTATTGCAGGACCGCCACCATCATTGACCGTATGTATACCACTGGGTTCCTTATCTTTTTCAGAAGAGCCCAAAATTGTAGGTGGCCAGGAAAAACCGGTCTCGGTATCGGTACCCGTTATATATTGGTAGTCGTATTTATTTTCTGAAAGTTGAACACCTTCAAAACCGGAACTGAAAAGTAGTTTGGCGGTTGGTAGACCGTTTACACGTGTAGGTGACGTTGTATCCGGTACGGAGTGTTGCTCTTCTACCTCATGGGTAGCGGTAAGCCGGGCTATTTTTTTTTTACGGTGCCTTCCAATGGATCGTTGACCACATGCACGTTAAAGGAGGCGTTTTCTACTGACCCGTGTATAAGGTCATTGCTAGTGGCATTGCGCACAACGTATTCAGAAACAAGATCGTAGTCTTTACCACAAGAGGTTAAACATAACATGGATAGTAAGATGACTAGGGGGACGAAAAAGGTTTTGGAAAAAATAGACTTCATGTAACGGTGATAAAATTATTTCGTTGCTTTTTTAACGCATTCCGAAAATATTTAAACTATATCCATTAACGATGAAAAGTTCAATTTATTCGATGAAATGCATAATAAAAGTTATTAACGCTAATTGTTAATAAAAAATACACCCTCTCGATGAACGTATTTATTTATTTTATTCCATCCATTTTACACCAAATAAACCAAGCCCTTCATTTTCGCTGCAGTTCAATTTCCCCCGAATACGAATTGCAATGTCCATGAAGGGCTTGGTCTAAAATTTACTTAATAGATGGGTAAGATTTTTAGTGGTCATTGAATTATGGCGTTGGTGCAAACGTATTATTACCAATAGTTCGGCCTCGGTCAACTCATAGGCGGTCTTAATGGATTTTATCTTTCGCTCTCCCAGTGCTGCCAAAAACTGTAATTCTTTCTGTTTTGTGTTCATGTTCTCAATTTAATGAACCGCCCTTTTGTGGGAAGGGCGGATTGCATTTAACTAACAGCCAACTAACTCAACGTAATTTATATAGGATCAAAACTATGTAGTGGCAACGTATTGAACAATACCCAGTTATGGGTATATTTAAAGTGTAATGGAGCAAGTATGATAAGAATAGGATCAATTTTGTATTGGAAATTGCTTTTTTTTATTTTGATGGTCAGGACCGTCCCCAGGAATTTTATTTGAATCCTATTGTATTGAATGAAGCCAGTATTCCCAGCAGTGCTACCATTTCCCCTATTAATTATCAAGTAATTCCTAAAATGAAGGTGCTTAAAAATGTCCGTATTCATATTAGGGAGATCAATGCCAAGAAAGAAAATTGGGACAATTACCTGGAGCTTTATAAAAGTAACCAACGTAATATCGCTAATTTCCTGATAAAGGCATTACCGGATTAATCCTTTGGCAAGATCAAATGGGTATATTTTTGGGGGGAAGTAAGGAAATTAATCCAAAACATGGAACTTAAAGTTTCCTTCACATTCACTTAAACTACAAACTAATAAATGAGTGCATATTTGCAATGAGTTTGAATTAGTTTGAGTAAGTTGAGTAACCGATGCATTGTTCTTATTGTGTCGGTTATTTTTTTTGATAGACACCATGTTCTGAAACATAGGCTACATCATATGGAATGTAACTAATAAATAAAGGGTGCTAGAGATGTACCTTGATTTCGTTCGTTTTAAAAATTTGAACGCGTAACAGGTTTTGAAAAATTTGAACGATCCTTGGCTGATGTTCTTCTGGAATACGACCGCCAATAATCCAATTTTTTTGGATTTTCTTGGTGCTTTCCTGATGAAACTCCGTCATGAGGCATTCTAATGCTTCCTGTCTTGTTTCATCGTTCATTTTACTGAACATTAATTTTATATTTTCGGTCATGGTCGGTATTGGTCGTGGTCAAAAGTAAATAAAAAAGACATTCATCAGTTGAAATTTTAACAATAGATATTAACGATTTCTGTTGTTGATAAATTTTCTGTTGGGTGGATATACTAAAATAGAAATGCACATAATGGTCCACTTTAAATGATGTAAATTTTACATTTATAAATTGGTCATTTTATATTTAACGCTTAGGTTTACCATTCTGCTTAGTAAAGGGAGTGCACAGAAATTAGATGTTATGAAATTGAATTTTTTACGGTCTATTGGTTTTTTTATTTCGGCCTGTATGGTCGGTTTTGCCCAAGGCCCCAAGGTACATTCACATAATGATTATAAACAACCGTTACCTTTTTACGGAGCTTTTGCGGCAGATGTACAATCCTTGGAAGTAGATGTGTTTTTAGTTGAAGGTGTCCTTATGGTAGCCCATGAGTCGGGTGAAGTGACCAAGACCGCCACATTGGAACGGTTGTATCTGCAACCGCTTAAGGAAATGGTAGAAAGGGGTATGCTCGCTGATCGGACTTTACAGGTTTTGATCGATATAAAGACCGATGCCGTACCTACCTTAAATGCTTTGGTGAACAGCTTACGGAACTATCCTATGATTACGGATCATGAACATATTACCTTGGTCGTTTCCGGAAATAGGCCTCCTTTGGCAACGTATGTGGACTATCCTGAATTTATTTTGTTCGACCACCAGAGTACGGTTCCTGTTACCAATGCTGCGGTTATGGAAAAAATAGCTATGGTCAGTTTAAGTTTCAGGCAGTTTTCGGAATGGAACGGTAAGGGGCGTTTAACGGCTGCGGACCTGAACAAGGTGAGCGGGGTCATCGCCAAGGCGCACGCAATGAACAAACCGTTCAGGTTTTGGGCAACCCCAGATTCAAAGACCGCTTGGAAAGCCTTTACGGACCTAGGGGTAGATGTCATTAATACGGATATGCCCTATGAATGTGTGTCCTATGTACGTACTCTGAACAATAGGGTAGTGCGTAATACGGTATTTTCCGAGGTATACACACCGTCGTATTCTACCGATGCTATTGATAAGGCGCCAAAAAATGTCATTCTTTTAATAGGTGATGGTAACGGACTTACCCAAATATCTTCGGCTACTTTGGCCAATGGGGGAGCTTTGACCTTGACCCAGCTAAAGCAAATAGGTTTTTTGACGACCCGCTCCGCAGATGATTTTACTACGGATTCTGCCGCCGCGGGAACGGCTATCGCCACGGGCCAAAAAACGAACAATAGGGCCATAGGAACGGACAAGGATGGAAACCCTATACCTAACCTCACCGAAATTCTTGTTGATAAGGGCTTTGCTACCGGAGTAATTTCTACCGATGGTATTACCGGTGCCACTCCCTCCTCATTTTATGGCCACCGCACCGATCGTGATATGGAGGAAGGTTTGGCGCAAGATTTAATGGCGAGTAAGTTGCACCTGTTTATCGCGCAAAGATCAGATGAGGTGAAGGCTATCGAAACGTCGGGTTTTCAAATGATAAATACCATTGAGGCACTTGGTGGTAGCACTTATGATAGGGTGGGTGCGTGGATGGATTATTCAGCGAATACCCCTTTGCCCCAACATGTGGAAAAATTGGCAACGGCTACAAAGAATGGCATTGCCTTTCTACAGCGCAAGAACACCCCTTTCTTTTTAATGGCAGAGGGGGCTAAGATTGATAGTTATGGGCATGTTAACGATATTGGCGGAGTTATTGCCGAGAGTATTTCGTTTGATAAGGCAATTACCGAGGCCATAAAGTTTGCGGATAAGGACAAGAACACCTTGGTCATCATTACTGCCGACCATGAAACAGGCGGATTGACCATTCCTCAGGGAAATATGGACAGGCATGAGGTGGAAGCTGATTTTACTACCCATGACCATACCGCAACAATGGTTCCTATTTTTGCCTATGGCCCCATGTCGCACGAATTTCAGGGCGTTTATGCCAACAATGAGGTGTTTCACAAGATATTAAAAGTACTGGGTCTATAGTGCATGGCATTACGGGTTCCGCTTTAAAACTTCACGTTTCATAGTAAATTCAATTTGGCCTTTATAAAGGTTTATTTATATCATCTACATTATTGTAAGTGTATATTTAACATTTTAATAATATTGGCTATCTTGTTATACAATTTCCTAAAGTAAGGGTCATTTTAAGTTAATAACATATCATGGCACCAAGCCTATTTTTGCTGCTTGAAAATGTCACCCTAAAATAGGGGATGTCGTAAACCAACACATATTTTAATTTAACATTTAAACAATTTTTCTTAAACCAAACTGTATGAAAAAATTAAAGTTTTTAATGCATTTGTGGGTATTGGGCTTTGCGACCATGGTATGGGCGCAAGACAATATTACAGGTGTGGTAACAGATGAGTTCGGGCAACCCTTGCCAGGTTCCACCGTTCAGGTTAAAGGTACCGGTACGGGTACTACAACAGATTTTGATGGCAATTATACCATTGGCGCCGGCGCCAATGATGTACTCTTGTTTTCCTATTTAGGGTATTCCACACAAGAGGTTGCCGTAGATGGCCGTAACGTCATCAATGTTTCCTTAAAGGAAGATGCTACCCAATTGGATGATGTAGTGGTAGTAGGTTATGGTACCCAAAAACGTTCGGACGTAACGGGTTCCATATCATCCGTAAAGAGTGAAAATTTCAATAAAGGGGTAGTGGCCAACCCTGGACAGCTCTTGCAAGGTAAGATTGCCGGTGTCAACGTTACATCGGTCAGCGGTGAGCCGGGATCATCACAGAATATAGTAATTCGTGGTATTGGTAGTTTTAGGTCAGGCACATCGCCCTTGTTCGTCATTGATGGTTTCGTGATCGATAATACATCCACCGGTACCGCATCCAATCCGCTAAACTTTATCAATCCACAGGATATTGCTTCCATGGATGTCTTAAAGGATGCCTCTGCAGCTGCAATTTATGGGGCACGTGCCGCCAATGGTGTAATCGTGATCACTACAAAGAAAGGGGCCAGTGGCAAAACGGAAATGAATGCTTCCGTTTCTACGGCGTTCTCTACCTTGGCCAATGAAATAGATGTATTTTCCGCAGATGAATTCAGGAGACAGGTACCGGCCGTTGGCGGTACATTACTGGACGGTGGTGCCAATACGGATTGGCAAGATGAATTGACCAAGACCGGCATCACAAAAAATGTCAACTTTTCCATGAGCGGGGGCAATGCCAATGCTACCTATTTTGCTTCGGTAGGGGTAGATGACCAACAAGGTATTTTTGAGAACAGCTCGCTAAAAAGGTATTCCGGGCGCTTGAACATGAACCAAAAGGCATTGGACGGCAGGCTTAACGTTGCCTTTAACCTTACGGCGTCAAGAACCTTGAACAATAGACCGGATGCTGGTGCGATCGTTACCGATATGTTGGAACTGAACCCCACCTTGCCGGTATATACCAACGGTGAGCCTACCGTAGTACTGGACGACAACCGTCTAAACCCGATCATCCGTAGCCAGTTGTATGAAGATGAAACCAACAGCAATAGGATTTTGGCCAATATTTCCCCATCCTTTGAAATTGTGGAAGGGCTTACCTATAAACTTAACCTTGGGGTAGATTATTCATCTACCAACCGTGATCAGCAAATGGCGCCCTATGCATTATTGGAAGATTTAAACCAAGGGTATTTAAATACCTGGATCACCACCAACCAGAATACCATTGTGGACAATACCCTTACCTATACTTTTGAAAAGGGCGACCATAGTGCTACCTTGTTGGCGGGCCACTCGTACCAAGAGGTATTCGTTCAGCAAAAAAGATTTGAACTGGAAAGTTTTGCGGACAATGATATCGACCCTAGATACCAGGATCAAATAAGTAGTCAGGAGTATCCTACCAACTTGTTTTCCTTAGGGGAAAAGAATGAGCTGCAATCCTTCTTTGGTAGGTTAAACTATGGGTATAAGGACAAATATTTATTGACCGCTACCATGAGGGCGGACGGGTCATCAAAATTTGGCGCCAACAATAAATACGGATATTTTCCTTCCGTTGCCTTGGGTTGGAATATAAGCAAGGAAAGCTTTTTGTCGGAAAGCACTGTGGTCAATAATCTTAAGCTGCGTGCCAGTTGGGGACAGACCGGAAACCAGGAAGGTATAGATAACAAAGTTTCCTTGGCCAGCTACGTGGACAGCAAGGCGGACAACGACACGTACCCCTTGGATGATGGTGCCGTAACCTTGGATGGTTATCCTTTTGGAACCGTACCCGCACGTACCGCCAACCCTAATCTTAAATGGGAAGTGGCCACACAGACCAATATTGGGGTAGATTTTGGACTGTTCAACAATAGGTTAACGGGTACCGTAGATTATTTTAATAAAGTAACTACGGATGTGGTTATGTTCGCCAATAGGGTAGACCCTATTCAACCTACCGAGAAAATATGGACCAACTTGGACAATTTGGAAATCCATAATAACGGGTTGGAAGTCGCTTTGGATTATAGAAGTGTGTTCAGCGAGGATTTCTCTATGAATATTGGCGGTAATATTTCCTTTATAAAAAATGAGGTAACGGATTCTCCTTTTGCCATTATCACCACGGGTGCCGCACAAGGTGCAGGCCAAACGGGTGCAACCATAAACGGGTACTTGAACGGGGAAGCCGTAGGTACGTTTTATATGAAGGAGTTCCTGGGTATTGGCGATGACGGCCTTAACCAATATAGGGATACCAATGGTGACGGGGAGATACTGGATGATGACCGTATTGCCGCGGGCAGTGCCTTACCGGACATGCTTTATGCCTTCTATATAAAATTTGACTATAAAAATTTAGATCTGGGCCTTAATTTCAACGGGGTATCCGGAAACAAGATCTATAACCATACCGCCATGTCCTCGTTCTCTAGGGGGCAATTGAGCAGGAACCTGAACACAACGGATTTCGCCGTGCAGTATCCCAACGAGGACAACAGCAATTCCAATGAGGTCTCTACACGATACTTGGAAGACGGTAGTTTCTTGCGACTGAACAATGCTACTTTGGGCTATAACCTAAAAGGGGAGCGTATAGGCTTGGATGATTATGTCAATACCATACGTTTTACGCTGACCGGTCAAAATTTATTCTTGATCACGGACTACTCCGGGTATAATCCGGAAGTGAACACGGGCGCACAGATAGATGGTGTGCAGACCTTCGGTATCGACAGATATACCTATCCATCCTCCAGAACCCTATTGTTCGGTGTTAATGTATCCTTTTAAAAAGCTATAAAATGAAAAATAAACTTATTATAACATCCTTGTTCCTTACTTCATTATTGAATTGGAACTGTACGGATCTAGAAGAAGAATTGTTGGACGAAACCCTTACCGGTGCCCAGGCAGAGGTCATAAGTGGAGTAATAGCCCCTGCTTACGGCCAAGTATCCTGGACCTGGAGGCATACCAATTATTATGGATTGACCCTTATTCCATCAGATGAGGCCATATTGCCCTACCGTGGTGGTTCGGATTGGTTTGATGGTGGAAAGTTCCTAGCGGCGCACAGCCATAATTTGACCCCTACCAATGACTTGGTGGCCAGTGGGTGGAACGAGCTTACCAAGAATATATCAAGGACCTTGTCAGCCATTGAGGTATTGACCCCGCTTGCGGAGGAAGGGGATACCGTGGCCACTGATGCCTTGTATGAAATGAAGGCCTTAAGGGCGTACCTGAATATGTTGTTGTTAGATGGTTGGGGCCTTGTGCTTCAAAAGGAATCTGCAGAGGAGTTATCCGTCGTGTTACGTTCACAGGAGGCCATTGACTATATTGAGGGCGAATTGCTTTCGGTCGTGGATGTGATCAATACCGATAAAGGTCCGGGCAGAATGACCCAAGCGGCCGTATGGGGCCTTTTGGCACGATTGAACCTGAATGCAGCGGTATACCGTGATCCGGCAGGCACCCCTAATTTTACACAGGAAGATATGGATCGGGTAATTACCTATACCGATAATATCATCAATTCGGGTAATTTCTCCTTGTCCGAAGAATATTTTGAACTATTCAATGATGACAACCACACCAATCCTGAGTTGATTTTTGCCCTTGACCAGCGTGGCGTTTTGGAAAGGGAGCATATGCGATGGGCGTACTGGCCAATTGCGGGGGCCATGTTCCCAAGACCGGAACACCCTAGGGCAGATGGTACGGACGGACCGGCAATTACGTCGGATTTTTATCAGACTTGGGTCGATGCCTATGGCGATGTAGATCCTGCAGAGGCCGATGCCCGTTTCTATCAACGAAACACCATAGTTCCGGAAGCACAGTTGGCAGATTTGGCCGGGCGTGAACCGCTATTGGAAACGGAAACCGAGAACAGCTACTTCTGCGTAGAGGATGTGGCCTTTGAAATGGACAGGGGAATTTTAAGAGGCATTCAATGGGGTCCTAGAAAGGATGAGGAAGGGCAGTTCCTTACCTGTGATGACGGTACCATAAAGATTTTACCGGTAAGGCAGACCAAGGGCAATAGTCCGGCCAGGGATGTGGGCTATGTGGACCATACCTTGGAAATTGACTTTAGCAACGAAGGTTCCCTGCACAATACGGGTTACAGACCGTCCAAATATCAATTTAGCCGTACTTCGCCAAACGGTAACAGTAACAGTAGTGTGGATATCGTTTTAATGCGATTGGCGGAAATTTATTTAATGCGCGCTGAGGCCAAGTTAAGAAACGGTGATAATGCCGGTGCTTTGGCAGATGTAAATACGGTAAGGACATCAAGGACCGCCCGCCCTGCACAGACGCCTGCGGCTTTAACGGCCATGGATTTGGAGGTGTTATACCGTGAACGTGGGTTTGAACTGTATTGGGAAGGTTTTAGAAGGACGGACCAAATTCGTTTTGGAACCTATGAGGATACCTGGACGGACAAAACGGATGCCGATCCTAACCACAGATTGTTCCCAATTCCACAGAGTGCTGTTGATGGGGCTTCTGGTATAGAAGGCTTCCTGGTACAGAATCCAGGGTACTAAAAAGTAGAGTATAAATAATGAATACGGCAAGCAGTCAATGCTTGTCGTATTTTGTTCTAATGAAAAATAGCAATGCGTAAATTTATTTTATTGGGTAGTGTGGTACAACTGCTTTGGTCATGTACGTCACCATCCAAGGTCGTAGACCAACAAAAGCTTCAACAAGAAGTTAAAGAAAATCAGCCGGTGAACGTTATTTTAATGATCGGTGACGGTATGGGGGTTCCACAGATATCCACTGCCTTTTATTTTAACGATCAACAGTCCAATTTTGAGCGTTTTAAACATATCGGTTTTCATAAATCATCGTCTACCAGTCATTGGATCACGGATTCCGCTGCCGGGGCAACCGCTTTTTCAATTGGTGAAAAAACGTACAAACGGGCCATAGGGGTAGACAGGGATTCCCTTCCCAAAGAAACCATTTTGGAACGACTTCAAAAAGAGGGCTATAAAACGGGACTCATCAGTCTAACATCTATCACGCACGCTACACCGGCCAGTTTTTATGCCCATGTAAAGGACCGTGACCTTCATGAGGATATTGCCAAACAATTGGTATCCGGGAATATCGATTTTATTGCTGGCGGAGGTAAAAAATTCTTCAATAAACGTCAAGACGGGGAAGATCTGTTCAAGGCGTTCTTGGACCGTGATTACCATTTGGATACCTTGTCCTTTTCCAACATGCAACGCTCAAAAAGAAATGCATTTATTATTGCGGATGACGGTTTGCCTTCCAAGATAGAAGGTAGGGGGCATTTTTTAAAGGAGGCTACCGATCGGGCACTGGACTATTTTACAGCGGGGAATGAACCTTTCTTTATGATGATAGAAGGCTCCTATATTGATTGGGGCGGTCATGCGGAAAATGATCGGATGGTGATCGAGGAGGTCAATGATTTTGATATGACCTTAGGGGTAGTATTGGACTATGTGGAGAAGCATCCAAATACGCTATTGGTCGTTACTGCTGACCATGAAACTGGCGGCGTAAGCGTGGGTAAATTTTATGAAACGGATGAGGAAACGGGCAAAAAGGTAGAGGTGCCTCAAAAAGTAGGCGTGTACTTTAATACCGACCAACATTCGGGAGAGCTCATCCCGGTTTTTGCCAAAGGTAAAGGGGCGGAAAATTTTCAGGGAATCTATGAAAATAGCGAGATTTACCATCATATTATGAAAGTCCTGCAGGGCGAGTAAGCGTTACTTTTAAAAACGAAGTCCTGGAAAACGGGCAGGACTGCTCAAACATAGAAAAACGAAATGCTGATACGAACATTATTGTCCCTCATGGTATTGTCCTTGTTCTTGGGATGTACTTCTAAGCCAGATGGCACGGCAATTAAGATAGCCTTTATGGCCGATGTGCATTTTTCAGATGTATATCCGGTTACCGATGCACTTACCGAGGAAATGGCCACCACGACCATGAACGGACAAAAAACATTGATCAGGACCATGGAGGCCCAATTGCATTCCACACGATTGTTCAATGAAAATTATTTTGCCTTTATAGCGGCGCTGGACGATGCCGTATCCAGGGGCGTAAAACTCATTGCCCTACCCGGGGATTTTAGTGATGACGGTCAGCCATTGCATATTAAGGGGCTTAAAACCATTATGGACCGGTACGCACGGGAACATGGGGTTTCCTTTTTTGTTATCAATGGCAACCATGACCCAACCCGACCTTTTGGAAAGGAAGGTGGGGAATCGGATTTTTTGGGGAAGGACGGCACATCACGGCCTTTGATCAGTACCTTGGAAAATAGGAAACCATCCGTAAAGGAATTTCAGGGAATGGTGTTGGCAGATATCAAGGAGTGGGGCTATGAAGGTATTGTGACGGAGCTGCGCGACTTTGGCTTTTTTCCCAAAAAGGAATACCTGTTTTGGTCCACCCCCTTTGCGGAATATTCCTATGGGGACTATCGGTATTCTTTGGCACAAACGGCTTCGGAACTAAAAAATCGCACCTATGTATGTAAGGAAGCGGCCATGCCCATGCCAGATGTCAGTTATGTGGTAGAACCGGTAAACGGACTTTGGCTTTTGGCCCTGGATGCCAGTGTGTACCTTCCCAAAAAAGATGGACAAGGATTTCATGGCGCCGGTATTGGCTATAATGAGGTTATTAAATACAAAAGGCACCTGATCGACTGGACGGAAAAAGTAATGCAGGATGCCCAGCGCTTGGGGAAAACGGTCATTGCCTTTAGCCATTATCCCATGGTCGATTTTAATGACGGGGCCTCTGCGGAAATAAAGGCATTGTTCGGGGAATCTTCCTTTCAGGCGCATAGAATTCCGTCGGAGCAGGTGGGGAACACCTTTGCCAATATTGGGCTCAAGGTGCATGTGGGCGGTCATATGCATGTTAACGATACGGGGATCATTACCACCCCTCAAGGCAATACCTTGACCAATATACAAACACCCTCCCTGGCGGCCTATGCCCCCGGGTATAAACTTATTACGGTAACCGGTAACCAAGAGATGCGGTTAGAGACCATTCGTATGGATGAGGTTCCGGGGTTCAATACATTTTTTGAGCTGTACCAAAAGGAACATGAATTTTTACGAACCCATTTTCCCGAAAAAGAATGGAACAAGGACATCTTATCCGCTACCTCATATGCTGAGTTTACAAAGGCCCATTTAGCGGGTCTGGTCTCCATGCGCTTCTTGCAGGAAGATTGGCCTACCTCCCTAAAAGAACAAATTTTGGATCATAACCTTTGGCAAATCCTGCAACGTGCGGCGGGGATATCGGATACGGAAATGGTGACCACGGAGAAAAAAATAGCCATGACCAAGCTACAGGAACTCATGGCACACCACGAACTTACCACGGCGCAACTGACCCAATGGACAGGGCTGGACCTTATCACCGATTTCTACCGGATAAAGAATGCGGACCAATTGGCGCTAACGGATATTCCCGCACCCCGACTAAAAGCCTATGCATTGTTGCGGCAAGTACTCCATGAAAATACCTCTAATTCATCGTTGATGGAACTGCAACGGTTCATGCAAATTTTTGATAAGCAATTACATGGGGAACCTGCGGTAGATTTTAGGGTGGAGTAGTTTATATAGATTGATGCAGGATTTGTTAAATGTTTAAAAAAGTGATATAAAATTATAATTAATACAAAAAAATATTAATTTCTTGTAAATGGATTATTGTTGACCTTAGATAATGCCGATGTTACCTTATTCGTGGCTAGAGCTGGGGTTACGGAAAAATCGGTCTTGGAAGAGGCAAATGAACTTAACCGTCGTGATAAGTTGAAGAACATGGCCTTTGTATTGAACGATGCCAAAATCGATGCTAAGAAAACGTATTCCTACGCCTACAAGGAAAAGGCATAAACTGGGTGTGTTAAATTGTAATCGGTTCCCTATTCACTAATACGACATAAACCCAAATGAACGGTGTAAAAACAATATCGGTTGCGCTCTTTCTTTTCTCTATACTAGGATCGGCGCAGGAAGCACAGCATCCCAATGTATTTTTAATAACTTTAGACGGGGTACGCTGGCAAGATGTGTTTACGGGTATGGATACTGCCTTGTTTAATAGTAGTTACACCGAGCACAAGGAAGAACTTGCACAACAGTTTGTGGGGAGTACAAATGAAGAAAGTCGGGAAAAAATCATGCCTTTTTTTTGGAATACCATTGCCCAACACGGTCAGCTGTATGGCAATAGAAATAAAGGGAGCAAGGTAGACCTGACCAATACAATGCTGTTTTCCTATCCGGGGTATAATGAGATTTTAACGGGTAGGGCAGATGACGCCCATATTGATAGTAACGATAAAAACTATAATACGAACATAACGGTATTGGAGTTGGCAAATAGCCAAGAGAAGTATACAGGAAAGGTCGCTGCCTTTGCCAGTTGGGACGTCTTTCCGTTTATCATTAATGACAAAAGAAGTGGGGTGCCCGTAAATGCTGGGTACATGAACGCTAAGGGAGCTTTAAGCGAAAGGGAGCAATTCTTAAATGAAATGCAACGCCAAGCCCCGGTTATTTGGGAAAGTGTGCGGTTAGATGTATTTACCCACCATTTTGCCAAGGAGTATGTAAAAAAGAACCATCCCAAACTGGTGTATATAGCATATGGGGAAACCGATGATTTTGCACACGGCGGATTATTTGATATGTACATGAAGGCCCTACATAACACCGATGCCCTAATCGCGGATTTATGGCAATACGTACAGCAAGACGACTTTTATAAGGACAATACCTATTTTATAATTACCACGGACCACGGCAGGGGAGAAGGTGTACGTGAACATGCAAAATGGACCGACCATGGCAAAGAAGTACAAGGAGCGGAACATACATGGTTGGCCATATTGGGACCTAAGGTAAAACCAGTGGGGGAAACCGATAATGTACAGCTGTTCACTGACCAAATTGTACCCACCATTAGTAAACTATTACATTTAAAATGGGACACAAAAAGGATTACCGCAAAGCCGCTACTTCTGGAATAAAAAAGAGTTTACAATAAACAGTACGAATTTCCGAGTCTGGAACGTGTAGGTCTTAAACCCACATAAACTTTTCAGCCTTAATACACAATACTATCCGATGAGATGACCGGGAGCGTATAATTGCCATACTCCACGGCTGTTTTTCCATGGTTCATATATTCAGTACCTGTTTTATGATGCTCAGGATTGAACAAAACTACTTTTTCCAAAGCCTTAAATTCAGTGAGGACGGAAAGATATTCCTCCTTAAAATTGGTGTAGGAAAGGTTGATGCTTTTTAAATATTGAAGTGATTTCAATTGTTCCAGCTGGCTCCCGGTTAGTTGGGTATGATCTAATTGTACCCGTGTAAGATTGGGCAACTTGGCAAGCGCTGTACATATGTCATCGGTTATTTGGGTGCCGCCAAGGTCCAATAGGGCAATTTGAGGAGCGATGGCATTTAAATAAGGGGCATCGGCATTGGTAAACGTGGGCAAGTTAAGTGCCGATACTTTTAGGTAATTCGTTCGCTCACTGATCGGGGCCACGTGCAATCCAAAATTCTTTACATAGTGGATACTGTCCGTAGCGGCAGCGGCTATTTCGGTTGGGGGATAGTCCATTACCTCGGATTTCGGGAAATAAGGTGCAAAAAGCGATTTGGGTAATTTCAGCTCCCCTATGGTCGTAGTGAACGGATGTCCTTTCGCAATCCACGTTTCTACCAATTTAATGGCTTCCTTGCTCGGTTGACGTTTGCCATCGGGCGGCATGTGCCGGTCATTGGATTTGGGCAGTTCCATCCGTAGAAAAAGGTCGCTCTTCTCTGGATGATGTGCCGTCAGTACCGGTCCGTTTTCCCCACTGGTAAGGATGCTTTCCTCAGAATGCAATAACAACTCCCCCTTTGCCTTTTTAGGGTTGTGGCAGCTTACACAGTTATTGTTGAGAATAGGGGCAATAACATCGGTATAGAACACCGCTGATTCCCAATCCGTTTCCGAAAGTACAATTTCCTTTTCCTCAAAGACCGGATATCCCAAGGCCGCTTTAAGGGTATTGGGCAATGGCTCTACCAAATAGTCCTCCCCGTGGGTAATGTTGCCGCCTTGGTGACCGGTAAAGGATATCAGCACAAAAAGTAATCCCGAGATAACCAAAACGGGAATTTTTTGAAGCATAGCGGCAAATGAAACTGTAGCTAATCTGGCCCACAGTATAAAACAGCACAGGGCGGTAGCAATCCCGGACCATAAATGGATTTTAACGGAATTGAACGAATAGCCTTCGCCCAGATATTGTAGATATCCGGTAATACAGGCCAATACGGCCACATACGCTCCCCAAAGGTAAATGAGGGATATGACCTTGGTAAATTCTTTCTTTTTGCGATCTACAAACTGCAAGAGCAATCCCGCAATGATAAAACCAATGGGCAAATGCACGACAAGGGGGTGCAGTCTTCCTAAAAGTTGTTTTAAAATATCCATGCGTATATAGGGCTATTCAATGGTTAACCGTTCTTTGATCACCTTCACCATATACAGATTGGCTTTCCACTGGTCCGCTACGGGTACTTGGGTATAGGGCAAAGTAGGCATATAGCCGGCAGGGCCAAATTCTGTGGTTAGGGTAAAGGTATCGTGAGTTTTCCAATGGTGGCGAATAACTTTTTCCCAAATATCCAGATGTCTGTCCACGGTCTTTTTCCATTCCGGTGCTTCGGGGTCGTTGACCTGCGGTCCTTCGGCATGTCCCACCCGTGCATGCAAGTGCCCGGTACGCGGAATAATTTGGGAAAGGGCTTGCTCCTGCCGTTCCAATAGCGATTCGTGTACCACCATCCAATGGCTGATATCCAAATTTAAGCGTAAATCGGGAATTCGGTCCAAATAGGTTTGGGTGTCGGGTAGGTTAAAACTAAAGCGACCCCTATGCGTTTCATGATAAATGGGAATGTTATGTTCCTTGGCAATGGCGTTGGCAACCGCTATAAAGGCCTTGTTCTGTTCAAAGGTAAAAAAGTCGCTTCCCGTATGGCAGTTGATATATGCAGGGGACCAGGTCAACAATTTTTTTAAATGTTCGCCATAGGCACGCAAACTTTCCTCAAACGGGACGTTCTTGTTGGTGCCGTTTAAAAAGGCAACCTGTAGGTCATGACGCTGCAAGGCGGCTATTAATTGTTCCTCATCTTCCTTGTTGCTTGGAAGCCAAATTTCAATACCGTCATATCCGGCGGATTTTGTTTTTTCGCAAAACGCATCCCATGAAACCGTGCGCCCCCAATCCGTTTGAAAAAATTGTATCGATTTTGTTGACTGTCCCCAAAGGGCGTTGACGGACAATAAGATTGTCACCAGTAAAAACGTTCGTAATGCTACCATAGGGTTAGTTTTCTTTAGGCCAATATTTCTCTAATGATTTCCCCTTCCACATCGGTCAACCTAAACGGTCTACCTTGAAAATCGTACGTAAACTGTTCGTGATTAAAGCCCAGTAAATGTAAAATGGTGGCATGCACATCATGTACGGACACCCTGCCATCTACCCCGGCAAACCCAATACTGTCCGTTGTTCCGTGAGAGGCACCTTTTTTAATGCCCCCACCGGCCATCCACATGGTAAATGCATCACCATGGTGGTCACGTCCTTTAAAGCCCATGGTCTTTCCTTCCCTGTTCTCTTGCATTGGGGTTCTGCCAAACTCTCCTCCCCAGACCACTAGGGTATCCTCCAGGAGGCCGCGCTGCTTTAAATCTAGCAAAAGGGCGGTCATGGGTCGGTCTATTTCGCGGCATTTATTCTTTAGCCCCAAATCCACGGCGGTGCTTGGGTCCGTGCCATGGGCATCCCACCCCCAATCGAACAATTGTACGAAGCGAACGCCGTCCTCTACCAATTTACGCGCCAACAGACAGTTATTGGCAAAGGATTCCTTGCCCGGTTCTACGCCGTACATTTCTTTAATATGGTCCGGCTCGTTATTGATATTCATGACTTCCGGAACCGCGATCTGCATGCGGTAGGCCATTTCATATTGATTGATGCGGGCCAATATTTCCGGGTCGGCATATTTGGCATATTCCTTTTTATTGATTTCGTTGATGGCCTTGATGGTATTCTTTTTTAGGTCCCTTGAAATACCCTCAGGGTCTTCTATGTAGAGTACAGGGTCTCCTTTGGAGCGACATTGTACCCCTTGGTAAACCGAAGGCAAAAAGCCGCTGCCCCAAACACTTTTTCCGGCACTGGGGGCCTTACCGCCCGAGGTGAGGACTACAAAACCGGGTAGGTTCTGGTTTTCGGAACCAAGACCGTACGTTACCCACGAGCCTATGCTGGGCCTGCCCAAACGCGGACTGCCGGTATGCATGAACAATTGTGCGGGACCGTGGTTGAACTGATCGGTATGTACCGCTTTTAAAAAGGCCACTTCATCTACTACCTTTTTAAAATGGGGCAGGTTGTCCGATACCCAATTCCCCGATTCCCCTTCCTGTTTGAACGTGGCTTGCGGTCCCAAAAGTTTGGGCGTACCGCGAATAAAAGCGAATTTTTTGCCTTCAAGAAAGGATTGCGGACAGGCTTGATCGTTCAATTTGGCCAGTTCCGGTTTATAATCGAACATTTCCAATTGGGAGGGTGCCCCGGCCATATGCAGGTAAATGACATTTTTCACCCTTGGGGAAAATGGTGGGGGAAGGGTAGCCAAAGGGTTGAGGTCACGCTCGGTAAACCCGTTCTGTGTGCCTGTCCCTGCTTGTTGGGGCCGTAGCGGGTCGCATCCCATAAAAATGGAGCCTAAGGCCAATCCGCCCATACCCGTGGCACATTGTTTTATAAAATGTCTACGGGTCTTTGCGGCTACCTCCCGTTGTAGTTTTTCTGCTATAAGTCGTTCTACATTACTTTTCATGCGCGTACATTTTGATGTAGGGCTTAGGCCTTGGTTAAAAATTCATCTAAATTCATAATGGCATTTGCCACCACGGTCAATGCGGCAAGTTTTGGGTCCGGTTGTTCCTCAAGGCCCATAAAAACCGTGTTTTCACCAGCGGTTAAGGTAAATTCCTCCAATGCCTGGTCATAAAGTGCTTTCAATACCCGTAGGCGTTCCTCTTCTATAGGTGCACGTGTGGCTTTCTCATATGCTTTGGAAATACCGGTTTCCACGTTTTCATGCTGCATAGCTTGGGCAAAAGCATAAGCCGCCTCTACAAAAACGGGGTCGTTTAGGGTTACCAATGCCTGTAAAGGGGTATTGGTTACGGTTCTCCTAATGGTACACACCTCCCTACTACCGGCATCAAAGGTGATAAAGGACGGATAGGGGCTGGTACGTTTTAGATAGGTATATACGGCACGCCTATATTTGTCCTCGCCCTTGCTTTCTACCCATGATTCGTTACTGTAAACGGATTGCCATACGCCATCGGGCTGGGGTGGCATAACCCCGGGGCCGTACATTTTATCGCTCAATAATCCGGATACCGCCAATGCCTGGTCCCTGATCTGTTCCGCCGTAAGCCGTACCCTGGGTCCCCGGGCATAAAGGGTATTGTGCGGATCCTTTTGATATAAGGCCGGGGTGGCGATAGAACTTTGCCTGTAGGTGCCGGACAATACCATTTCCTTGATCATGGCCTTCATGCCCCAATCATGTTCATGCATAAACCGAAGCGCCAGCCAGTCTAATAACGCTGGGTGACTTGGTGGGTCGCTCTGGGTACCCATGTCCTCTAGGGACGATACGATACCCCTTCCAAAAAGCTGATGCCAAACCCTGTTCACCGTGGTACGTGCCGTTAGCGGATTTTCGGTGCTTACCAACCATCTGGAAAGACCCAGCCTGTTCCTTGGCCATGCATCGTCAAAAGGATTGAGTATGTGTGGAGTGCCCGGTTCTACGGTATCGGTCAACATTAACCAATTGCCACGTTCAAAAACTTGGGTGGTCCTGGCCATCTGTTCCTTATTCTCGATCATAATTGGCAACGTTGGCGTTTTCAAATTCAATACATTTAAAAACGCATTGCTTATTTTTTCATAACCCGGCTTGTTCTTTCCGGGAAGGTCCTTAATAAAGGCAAACCACGTAATATGACTGGTAGATACCTGTGGAGCAATGGAGTTGTTGTCCGCCTCAAAATATAGGTCCACCATGTGGTGTATGGGTTTAAATGGTATTTTTTCAATGGTATTGCCCTTGGTATTGCCCACTTTAAAGCGGGATAGGATCGCACCGTTGGCATCCTGTTCCCTAATGGTAATGGTGGTGCCTTCCATAAATCCCCTATAGTACAGGTATACCGAAGAGGCTCCTTGTGTATCTATATTTTTCATAACACAGGAACCATCGTCCCAAAGGGCCAAATATTTGGTGTCGGCGAGTTCGCCGTTCACGAAATCAGTGGCGTTATGGGCCAGGTATTTGGGTTCCATAAAGGTCAGGAAATCGGCATAGTTTCGGGCTTCTTCTTGAGAGCCATACGTTTGTACCCATTGTACGACTTCCTCTTTTTGGCGCTTTTGCGCATCAGAATAGAAACGTATTGTGGGACTCTCATCTGGTGTGTCCTCATCCCTGGTATTATTGAAAAACGCCATGGCCTTGTAGTACTCCTCATGTTTAAAGGGGTCATAGGTATGACTATGGCACTGAACACATTCCATGGTCGTGCTCTGCCAAACAGAAAATGTGGTATTGACCCGGTCCAGAACGGAAGCTACCCTGAACTCTTCATCCTCGGTACCGCCTTCATCATTATTCATGGTATTTCTGTGAAACGCGGTTGCTATCAACTGATCAACGGAGGGTTCCGGTAATAGATCGCCGGCCAATTGTTCCGTCGTAAACTGATCAAAGGGCATGTCATCGTTTAAGGCCTTGATGACCCAATCCCTGTAGCGCCACATGCTCCTTCCCTTATCTTTTTCATATCCCTTAGTATCCGCATAACGCGCCAAATCTAGCCACCAACTGGCCCATTTCTCCCCAAAACTTTGTTGCGCCAATAGTAGGTCCACCGCTTCTTCATACGTAGTCTTTCCAGATACAAATGCATTGAACAATGCATCTGAAGGAGGTAGGCCCGTAAGGTCAAGGGCCAATCGCCTAATCAATACATGGGGTTCGGCAGGTGGGTTGGGCACTAGGGTGTCATAGCTCATTTTGGCCAGAATAAACCGATCAATATCATTTTGTAGAAAATAGTTTTCACTAAATTTGACCATTGCAGCCTTTTCCGTCAAGGCAGGGACTTCCACTTTTTCCGGTAAGGTATATGCCCAATGTTCACCCCATTCCGCACCTTGTTCCACCCATTGGGTCAGTAGTTCAATTTCCTCCTTGGTCAACGGAGGTTTTTCGTAAGGCATGCGCAATTCCGGGTCGTTGGACTTTAATCGTTTTATGAATTCACTGCCACTGGCATCTCCCGGTATAATGGCAGGTTTTCCAGAGGCTGTGGCCGCAAAAGCATCTTCCTTAAAAAGTAGGCTAAAATCACCGCTCCTTTTTACGCCACCATGGCAGGTAATGCACTTATTGTTTAAAATGGGTTTTATCTGGCTACTAAAATCTATTTTCTTTGAATTGCTATTGCAGGAAAATAGGAGAGGAGCCAGGGCCGTAAAGAGGTATTTAAATAGCTTTTGTCTTGAGCGCATTGCTATTGGGAAAATTATTTAAAATATGGACGTAAAATTACTTTTGACTGCGAATTAAATACGCAATCTTAATATTAAGAATTTTTAATTAATTGTAAGTGTGAATTATACAATTAATTAGATGGAAATGAAATTTTAACAAATGAAAATAATTTCCTGTTGACCATTTACTATATGCTTAAGTTATTCATTTGCTACAATTATATTTTCCGTATTGAAATTATACGTTAAAACTTGCAGCTATTATTTTACAATGATTTAAGTGTGAATTAGTTACCGTTTGTCGAATTTTGGTAAAATCTACAACGTTATAGTGAATTTTATTGAAAAATTCATTTTTTAATACACATTTATAGTATATATTGTCAGGTACTTGTAAGTTTTATATTGTTAAATTTTTAACAAATAAATTCTATGTAATAAGAAAAATGAGTGTGCTATGAAAATTAAAACGGTTTGTATTATTGATGATGATCCTATTTGCGTGTATGGAACTAAAATTTTATTGAACCATAATAACTATTTTGGTTCGGATATTATGGTATTTGAGGACGGTTATGAAGCTTTAATAAACCTTACGTCTCTCGCAGAAAAAGGGGAAAGCATGCCGGATGTCATTTTTTTGGATTTAAATATGCCGATTATGAACGGCTGGAATTTTTTGGATGAATTTGAAAAGTTATCCTTGGAAGTTAAACCTCAAATTTTCATTGTCAGTTCCTATATAGGCGCCGATGAAATTTTACGAAGTAAAAAATATAGTACCGTACGGGACTTTATTTCAAAACCTTTACTGGCCGATACATTGATTAAAATTTATAATAGTTTAAGTACCAATTCCTCAATTGCCAGTTAGCAGTTATATTAGGCGTAGGTGCGCGTAGTAGCGCTGGCGTGAGACTCCCGTAGGCATAACGAAAAAAACCACCCTGAAGGTGGTTTTCTTTGTGGAGCCGGAGACGACCGCAGCGTCTAGAAAAGGTCTTGTAGACCTTTTTAGCGTAGGTGCGCGTAGTAGCGCTGGCGTGAGACTCCCGTAGGCATAACGAAAAAAACCACCCTGAAGGTGGTTTTCTTTGTGGAGCCGGAGGGAGTCGAACCCTCGTCCAAACAAGTAATCGCAATGCTTTCTACATACTTAGTTTCTGATTGATTTTCGACATGTACCTGACCAGAAACCGCCTAATACATGCTTATCTTCTTAAGATTTTGGTGATACCGCCAAAGCGAGCAGGTATCCTTGTGTTGACTTTTCTGGTGCTCCTATAAGAACCGCCGTCAACAAGGGCTGTTCAGGAACATCTCGCTTCCCTACCTTGTAGGGACGAGGCCAATCTTACTATAATTCAGATTAAGCGGCAAGAGCGTAATTATTTTCGCCAATTAAAAGTGTGAAAAATGAGATTAACGAGCTGTTTCCCAGCGCTCGGTATGCTTACATTCCAACTAGTCTCGCTGTCAAAACCGGTCGGCCCCAATATGTTAATGAACTTTTTTGCACCAGTGCCGGGGCGTTTCCCTTTTTTCAAAAGGGTCGGGCTTTCGACAGTACACGGTACTTGCCTCTATCCCTAACGCACACCGTCCTAGATCCATAGTCCTTGACATTTCATCCCTCTACAACAAAAAGCTGATGAAGGATTTCCTGCGGGCAGCAAAGCTAACAAAAGTTTACGAACCCCTATAATTTTTATAGCCACATAAGAACATATGTATCTAATTGCATAATTTAGTGCAATATTTATACCAAACCCCATATGAAGTTCGGAATCATAAGAGAACGTAAAAATCCGCCGGATAAACGCGTGGTACTGTCCCCAGAAGCATGTCAAAAAGTCCTGAATAAATTTCCACAGGCCCAAATTTTGGTAGAACCTTCTCCCATACGTGCCTATCCAGATGAAGCATACAAGAAAGTAGGTTTAGCCGTAACGGATAACATGCAGGAATGTGATGTACTCTTGGGTGTAAAGGAAGTGCCTATGGCCGCCCTAATTCCTGAAAAAAAGTATTTCTTCTTTTCCCATACCATTAAAAAGCAGCCCTATAACAGAAAACTGTTACGGGCCCTTTTGGAGAAAAATATAGAAATGTATGACCATGAGGTCATTACCAATACACAGGAGCAACGGGTGGTTGCATTTGGCAGATATGCCGGTATCGTAGGGGCGTATAACGGATTTAGGGCCTACGGACTAAAATATGGGGCGTTTAAATTACCGAAGGCCAATGACCTGGAAGACCAAGCCGCATTAATAGCGGAGCTCAAAAAAATACAGCTGCCCAATATCAAGGTATTGTTGACGGGTAGGGGAAGAGTAGGTAATGGTGCCCGTGAAATGTTGGACGGTATGGGTATGCGCAGGGTGAATGTTACGGAATATTTGGACAATGATTTTAATGAACCCGTATATTGCCAAATAGATGCGGGGGAATATAATAAACGAAAGGATGGCGTACGGGGCAATAAGGCCAACTTCTTTGCCCATCCAGAAGAATATAAATCCAATTTTTTTCGTTTTGCCAAGGTGACCGATTTTTATATTGCCGGTCATTTCTACGGACAGGGAGCCCCTTATTTATTTACTAGGGAAGATGCCAAACACCCTGATTTTAAAATCAAGGTCGTGGCAGATGTAAGTTGTGATATTGATGGCCCCGTGGCAACCACTATTAGACCTTCTACGATTGCAGAACCCATTTATGGGTATGACCCGATATCTGAATCCGAGGTGGATTTTAAAAATCAAGAGGCCATTGCAGTGATGGCAGTTGATAATTTACCCTGTGAACTTCCGCGAGATGCCAGCAAAGGGTTTGGTGAGGCCTTTATTAAAAATGTCATCCCGGCTTTCTTTAATGGTGACAAAGATGGGGTATTGCAACGGGCACGCATGACGCAGAACGGTAAACTTACGGAGCGTTATGCCTATTTACAGGACTACGTGGACGGTAAGGAATAGAATTCTGGCTATTCCGGGATGATCTCCCAAGAGATAATTGGTGATGTTCTGGGAGCTACAAAAGTGCCTATTGCTTTTAAGGACAAGGTTAGTCTAGGTAGTCTTTGTAACGTTTTTACCTGTAAGGTGAACGTGCCAAAAGCGGGAATTTCAAATACCGGAGAACTGCTATAGAAAGTAAAGTCCATTGCATTTTCAAATAAAAGGGAACTACTGGTGGTATTTTTCAATACAATCTGTACGATTTCCGTGTCTTCATGATAGATGGCCTCTTTCACCTTGATACTTGCTTTTAAAAGCGGAGCCAAAAATTCTTCCTTACCCACCATTAGTCCGTTATATACAGCAACGGTTCTTCCTGCAAATAGGGCTTCTTGCATACTGGACAAACTTTTCTCCTTTGCAAAAACCAAGGTAATGGGCCTATGGTTGCCTTTTTCGGTATAGTCCCAATCTATAAGTCCGTGTATGTCACTGGTACCCATAATGGTTAAATTATGTTCAAGTGCAAGTGCCAATGATTCTTGGGCGTAGTCCACGGCATTAATAACCTCTATACCATGAAGTTCACCTTTTTTAATGCGTTCTTTTTGAAAATCGCTCAAAATCGGATTTCCCTGTGGGGATTGGTTGTGCCAAGCAGGGTGGTTCCAAAACACAAAGGCATCCTGTTTTTTGGCTTCCTTGAAGGCATCTTCGGCTTTCTCCTTTAAAATTGGATTTGCATCGGTAATGAACACGGCATTGTTATGCCCCATGGGTGCGCTGCGGGTTATTTCCGAGCCGTGAACGATAATAAGATCATGTTCCTTGGCTTCTTCTATCGCAATATTGTAAGACCTGTTTCTATCAGGATGCGGAATATCTGTTGAATGTGGTTGGTATTCCAAGTGTTCCGTTAAAGAAATTGCATCTAGATTATCCCTAAGTGCTTCCATAACCCTAATATTGGGCCAGACATAACCATCGGAAAATACGGTATGGATGTGTAAATCGGTTTTTAAGCTTTTATAACCCGGTATATCCGGAAAGGAAAGGGGGCGCAAGCTTTGGTGGGTATGTTCTTGTGCAGAAATGAACAGTGAGGAACAAAGGATAAAGAGTAAGGTCTGGTACGTTTTCATACGTTGGTTGTTTTGTCAAATGTATGAAAATCAAGAATTTCAATCTTTTAAAAATGGGTGCAGAAGTTTAAATAATGGTTAATTAATCAATGAAACCCCTATCCCAAAAGTGGTCTGTCTATGATTGTAGTCGATCAACGTTTCCCCGTACCCATCAAAAACCTGAAGATGTCCGTTAAAATTTTCGAATATGGGGAACGACCAGGTGAATTGTAAACTGCCCCTACTTTTATTGCCAATATTCAAGGAATGTCTGGCAATTGCCCTAAAACGCTGTCTACCCAGGTCATAAACAATATTGGCCTCACCACGGCCCATAAAATCGGAAATATTCTCGTTATCATCGATCTTGCTCCCTAACCGTATCCAAGGTTTTAACATTACTTGCCAATTATGGTGTTCAAAGGCGGCATGAAAAGCGATGCGGTTCCAGCTTCTGGAGATAGGGTCTGACTGTCCATTGGATTCGTGGATGATGGATGCACCGATCATTTTAGCGTCAAACCCAAGAAATTTAAAGGATACCGGAAAATTGGCGATCAATTCCGGCTGATAGTTCAACTCCCTGAACGGCCTTGAGCGTTCCGTATTATATATTTGCCAATAGGCGGTCTGCGAATAGCCCATCCATAGGTCCATACGACCATCAAACATTTTATGAAAAATCTTGGTTTTTAAACTTACCTGAAACTTAGATTCCGATGTGTTTAGGCTTACAGGGGCGTCTAACGTTTTGGTGGAGTTTTCCGCTACCGGATACCTATTGGTGTCCGTAGAATATTTTACGGCAGTTAAATAAATTGGTTTGTAAGACGTAATGATGAATGTGCCACGGTGGTGCTCATCGTCCAATTCCCAAAGTTCGCTTAAACTTTTACTGTTGTTGAAATACCATTTTATATCATCATTGTCTTGGGAAAAAGAACGGTAAGGGGTTATAAATGTGAGGATTATAATTATAATAAAGGGTACTTTATTTGACATTCTTAAAGTTTAAAAACGGTAAAATTATATATTTGAGACTTAAATCATCTATGTAAAGATGTTATTATGAACTTCTTAACGTAATCTATGAATCCGGCAGAGCTTTATATTTTTAACCAACCAGAACCATACAGGGGTATATTAATGCATTTGCAAATGAAGATCGAGCAGACCTTGCCCAATGTTGAATTAAAGTATAAATGGAATATTCCCTGTTTTTATATCGGGAAATCGCCTATCTGTTATTTGAACGCGTCCCATAAACATAAATTTGTGGATATTGCTTTTTGGAATTCTGCACACCTTACCAAACATTTGAACGTACTAGTTTCCGAAAAGCGAAAAGTAGTACGTTCATTGCGTTATAGCTCTTTGGAGGAGATTGATGACAATATCTTGACCGATGTACTCCAAGACGCGTATTCCGTACGTAAAAACGGTTTTTATAAACGTGCTGATTTGGATTAAAATTGGTTGACTACCCCTTTCAAAGCCACTAAATCTGTCAATAGTTTTTTCATTAAGGCTAGATCCAACATATTGGCACCATCACTTTTGGCATTGGCACAATCAAAATGTGTTTCTATAAAAAGTCCGTCTACACCTGCTGCAATACCGGCTCTGGCCATAGTACCTATTAACGCAGGCCTGCCGCCCGTAACCCCGGAAGATTGATTGGGCTGTTGTAAGGAATGCGTTACATCCAATACTACAGGAGCAAATTGCTTCATGGTGGGTACGCCCCTAAAATCCACGATCATATCTTGATAGCCGAACATGGTGCCCCGATCGGTAATGATCGCTTGTTCGTTACCGGTCTCCGTAACCTTGTTTACGGCATGTTTCATACTTTCCGGACTCATAAATTGCCCTTTTTTAATGTTCACCGTTTTTCCTGTTTCAGCTGCAGCAACTACAAGGTCGGTTTGGCGTGCCAAAAATGCCGGTATTTGTAGAACATCTACATATTCCGCAGCCATGGCGGCATCCTGTTCCGTATGTATATCGGTCACCGTAGGTACCTCAAAGGTTTCGGATACCTTACGTAAAATTTTTAAAGCTTTTTCATCACCTATTCCCGTAAACGAATCCAATCTACTACGGTTGGCTTTTTTAAAACTGCCCTTAAAGATATAAGGAATCTGGAGGGTATTGGTTAGGGTTACCATATGTTCCGCAATACGCATTGCCATTTCTTCGCCCTCAATGGCACAAGGGCCGGCAAGAAGAAAGAAATTTTGACTATCCGTATACTTTATTTGGGGAATCTTGTTCAAGTCCATATCATAAATTTTATATAAAGATAGTACTAATCCATATCATAGTTTTTAGATTTAAAGACAACTTAAATCCTGGGACATGAAAAAATTAGGTATGGTAATCCTTATATTATGGAGTGTAGGGGTACATTCCCAAGTAAACGGGGTTACGGAAAAAGGAACGGGAATCGTTCATCTGGAACGGCATCAATTTAAATTGGATCTGTTCAGTCCTGGGTTGAGCTATGAACTGGGACTCTTTAGAAATCAAAGTGTGTCTACGGCACTTGGTCTTGGTATGGCCACTTATGAACCTGGGTACGTAATAGGACTTGCCTTGAACAATAGATACCGTTATTATCATAATTTTAATAGAAGGGTAAATAAAAACAAAAATGTAAGCGGTAATTCTGGAAACTATATTGCAGCGGCACAGGCAATTTTCTTTTCGCAGGCCAGGCTGACAACCAATATTACCGGACCAGATGATTTTAATCTTGGGTTTTATGGCATGGTGTACGGCATTCAACGTACGTATCCAAAAGGTTTTAATTTTAATGCGGAACTTGGGGCAGGTTATTATAGAGGTGATGGGGTGCCAAGTGGCTACGGTCCTTTGATCGGTTTTACATTTGGCTGGGTACCTACAAAAAGAACATCAAGAAAACCGGTTTTTGATTAAAGTGGTCCAATTATTGTTGTAGGTCCACATAAATTAACCAATCCGACCAATGAAACAACTTTTCTTCTTACCTGTACTGTTATTGTCAATTTTTTATGCCAACGCCCAAACCAATAGATTGGTAGAAGAAGGCATTTTCAAGGTAAATGCCTTACTGCCAGGAGTATCCTATGAAGTAGGGGTAGGCAATAAATCTACCATAAACATGGAAGCAATCATAGGGTTTGCCCTAAGGGGTGCAACCAATACGGAGACCCAATTTGGAATTTATCCGGGTTTTGCGGCAGATTTTAGAAACTATATCAATTTTGAAAGACGTTTGCGAAAAAGAAAGAATATATCCGGTAATTCTGGTAATTACATATCTTTTTTGAACCAATTCCAGTTTGGAACCCCATTGATCGGTAATTTGGAATATGCTTCTGATTACTATTACAATGCCGCATTGGTATATGGTTTACAGCGTACGTATAAAAAAGGGTTCTATTTTAGTTTGGCCTTTGGCCCGGGTATTTTTATCAATGAATTTGACAAGGTTACGGGTATTTTGGTAGACGCCCGATTGGGCTGGGTCATAGGTGGTAGAAAATAACTACAATCTATTGATAGAACCTGCTCAAAATCAATAAGATAAAAATAACATAAGATTAAGTGTAGCTATTAAAATTTGAAGTATCTTTGCACGCTTAAAATAGACCTTATGTCCACTACAAAGAATATTGCGATCATTGCGCACGTTGACCACGGTAAGACCACCTTGGTAGACAAAATAATGTACCACTGTAGCTTGTTTCGTGAAAACGAGAACACAGGTGATTTAATTTTGGATAATAACGATTTGGAAAGAGAACGTGGTATTACCATTACTTCCAAGAACGTTTCCGTTATTTATAAGGATACTAAAATAAATATAATAGATACTCCCGGTCACGCCGATTTTGGTGGTGAGGTTGAGCGTGTATTGAATATGGCAGATGGGGTATTGTTATTGGTAGATGCTTTTGAGGGACCCATGCCACAAACGCGTTTTGTACTGCAAAAAGCAATTGACCTAGGTTTAAAGCCTTGTTTGGTGATCAATAAGGTAGATAAGGAAAACTGTACTCCAGAAGAGGTACATGAAAAAGTTTTCGATTTGATGTTCGAGCTTGGTGCGGAAGAATGGCAGTTAGATTTCCCTACAGTATACGGTTCTGCAAAGAACAATTGGATGAGCGAGGATTGGAAAAACCAAACTGAAAACATAGAACCTTTATTGGATATGGTCATTGAGCATATCCCAACTTTTGAGCCTAAGGAAGGTAATACACAAATGTTGATTACCTCGTTGGATTTCTCTTCGTTTACCGGTAGAATCGCTATTGGTAGGTTACAAAGAGGAACATTGAAAGAAGGTCAACCTATTTCCTTAGTGAAAAGAGACGGTAGTATCGTTAAATCAAAAATTAAGGAGTTATACGTATTTGAAGGTTTAGGACGTAAAAAAGTACAAGAAGTGGAAACTGGTGATATCTGTGCCTTGGTTGGGGTTGAAGGTTTTGAAATTGGTGACACCGTTGCCGATTTGGAAAATCCGGAAGCATTGAAAACTATCGCAATAGATGAGCCAACAATGAGTATGCTTTTTACCATTAACGATAGTCCGTTCTTTGGACAGGATGGTAAATTTGTGACTTCTAGACATATTAAAGATCGTTTGGCCAAGGAATTGGAGAAAAACTTGGCATTACGTGTCAACGAAACCGATAGTGCGGATAAATTCCTGGTTTTTGGCCGTGGGGTTTTGCACCTTTCCGTGTTAATAGAAACAATGCGTCGTGAAGGTTATGAACTGCAGATTGGACAACCACAGGTAATTATCAAGGAAATAGATGGTGTTAAATGTGAGCCTATAGAGCATTTGACCATTGACTTACCAGAAGAAGTTTCCGGTAGAGCAGTAGAGATGGTATCTATCCGTAAAGGTGAAATGACCAAAATGGAGGCAAAAGGTGACCGTATGTTGTGTGAATTTGAAATTCCATCTCGTGGTATCATCGGCCTACGTAACCAATTATTGACCGCAACGGCTGGTGAAGCCATTATGGCACACCGTTTCTTGGAGTATCAACCTATGAAAGGAGACATTCCACAACGCCAGAACGGTTCTTTGGTTTCCATGGAAAAAGGGAAAGCTATTCCTTACTCCATAGATAAATTGCAAGACCGTGGTAAGTTCTTCGTAGATCCGGGTGAGGATATTTATGAAGGCCAGGTAATTGGTGAAAACTCTCGTGGAGATGATATGACCGTGAACATTACCAAGACCAAAAAGTTATCCAACGTGCGTTCTTCTGGGGCAGATGATAAGGCCAAGATTGTTCCTGCAATTAAATTCTCATTGGAAGAAGCATTGGAATACATTCAAAAAGATGAGTATGTAGAAGTAACGCCAAAGTTCTTACGTCTACGTAAAATTTATTTAACGGAGAATGAGCGTAAACGTAACAAGATTGCGTAACGCGTCTCTTTTAAAATAAAGGATATTTTACAAATAAATTGAAGCCACCTGAACGGGTGGCTTTTTTATGCACTATAAACATCAGCATTTATCTTGAATATCCACATTTACAACGGCTAAGGTATAGGCCATAATAACTGTTTGATCAAGAAAAACGCAAAAAATTAAGATAGATTTTCTTACTTTCCTAATAATCCGTGCATCCTTCAAATTTCTTCGTTTCTACACGGAAATTTATCTAATTTAAAGTGAAAATTAAACTCAACTCAAACTAAGTAATTATGCAACTAGAAGGTAAAAATGTACTTATTACCGGTGGTACACGGGGTATCGGTAAAAGTATGGTACGTGAACTCGTAAACGGAGGGGTAAGTAAAATTGCGGTAATTGCCCGTGACAGGGATAATCTTAAGCAGTTGTCCCAAGAATTTGAAGACGTAAAGTTTTTGAGGATTGCCGGTGATGTGGCCAATATAGAGGTATTGCGGGAAACTGCCGCGCGTATTGAAGATAAATGGGGCCATTTGGATATCCTGATCAATAATGCGGGCATTGTTTCTGCAGGACCATTGGAAGACATACCTGACGAGGACATTTATGATCAGGTGGCTATAAACTATACATCCATACTTTTACTCACCAAATATTGTATTCCCTTATTAAAATCTGCGGAGGAAGCCGCTATTTTGAATATTTCTTCCGGATTGGGGTTGATTGGAATGCCCTTTTATTCGGTTTATGCAAGCACCAAGGCCGCAGTGCGTCAATTTTCAGACGCTATGAGGCGGGAACTTGCGCCATTCAATATTAGTGTTACCTGTTCTTTTCCTACGGCTACGAATACAGATATGATGCAAAAGTTCAAGGATCGTGAGATGGATTCTCCGGAGCTTGTGGCCAAGCGTTCCCTGGAAGGAATGTTAAATAAAGAGATCCAAGTAATTTTTGGGGGAGAGGAGCGACTGAAAGAAAATCGCTTGAATTTTGAGGACCCGGCTGCGCTTGACGAGGTCGTGGCACAGAATTACGAGCAAAGAAAAACAGCCAGTTTAGATCATAAAGCCGTGTAATCTTAATTGGTAACTAATCTACCGGCACCCAACTATGAAAATAAGTTACTCAATAATGCTATTTGCAGTATGTTCCTTTTTTGTTTCTTGTAAGGAAACAACGAAGCCAAATACAGAAGAACCCAAAGCTGAAGTCCAGAAAGAAAAAACTATTTCAATTCCTAAGGCATGGGTATCCACTAGGGTGGCCAAAGCAAAGCAGCAATTGGCTACAACAGAAGCCGGTAAGGTAATTTGGAACGCTATGGAAGCACATGGCGGTTTGGATACTTGGTATGCCAACGGACCCATTTCATTTCGTTTTAATTATCAACCCCAGGACGGTAAGACCGTTAGGGATAGTTACCAAACTGTGGATACATGGAGTAACCGTGCGGTACATACCAGCACAACGGATTCTACGGCACGTTTTGGGTGGACAGGTGAAAAGGCTTGGGTAAAGGCCAAGGATAGCACCGCCTTTGCCTATGACACCAAATTCTGGGCTTTGACGCCATTGTACTTTATAGGTCATCCTTTTATTCTGAATGGGGAAGGGGTAAATCTTGAACTATTGAAACCAGAGACTTTTAAAGGCGTGGAATATCATGTGGTCAAGGTAACTTTTGATGCGGGAACCGGTGATGCGCCAGATGATTATTATATCTTATATATAGGTAAGGATTCCAATAAGGTGGCCGTTATGAGGTACATTGTTTCTTATCCTGAATATTTTAAGGACGGTGGTCACGCCCCTGAAAAATTTACGGAATTTATTGGCGAACAAAAAGTGGACGGAATAATTTTACCGGGTGGGTTTAAGACCTATTGGACCACGGAAGAAGGCAAACCAGGTACGTACATCACAAAAATTGATTTCTCTGATGTTTCCTTTGAGTCTGATTTACCCATCAATTTTTTTGATGCGCCTGTAGATGCCAAGATCTTAAATTAAAAGAGCGTCCCATAAAAAAAATCCCAAAGATAGCTTTGGGATTTTTTTATGGGTTTATGATACATTATACTTTATGCAAGGCGGCAACGGCAGCGCCAATGATTCCTGCATGGTTTTGTAATTTGGCGGGAATTACCTTGGTCTCTATTTTGATCTGCGATTTAAATTGGTCAAAATCCTTGGACGCCCCACCTCCCAAAATAATAAGGTCCGGAGAAACAATCAATTCAACATACTCTAAAAAAGTGTTGAATCTCTTGCCCCATTTTTTATAGGAAAGTCCTTCTTTGTCCTTGGCGGAACCAGCTGCCCATTTTTCTATTTTCTCATATTTTTTATAGGGAATCTGTCCCAATTCAAAATTAGGGATTAATCTACCGTCCAGAAAAGCACCGCTTCCCAGTCCTGTACCTATAGTGATCATGATAACCAAGCCTTTTTTGTTCTTTCCGGTACCATAGTTCATGGTGGCATAACCTGCGGCATCGGCATCGTTGAGTACGGTAAAATCCAATCCGGTTTTCTTTTCCAAAACTTTTTCCACGTTTACGCCCAACCAGCTAGGATCTAGATTGCCTGTTGCCTTGCAGACCCCGTTTTTGATGATGGTAGGGAAGCCGCAACCAACTTTTCCTTTATGGTCAAAGTGCGTAACAATTTCCGCAATAACATCGGTCATTGCTTCGGGGGTTCTGGGTTTTGGCGTAGGAATTCGATAGCGTTCAGAAATCATTTTTCCTGTTTTTGCATCTACCAATGCGCCTTTAATTCCTGATCCTCCTACATCAATACCTAGTAAAGTCATCTTAAAATTTGTTATTGAAATACAAAGAAACGAAAAAGATTCGGCTCTTTGAAGTTGCTTTTTTAATGCGTTTATAGTATGGCACCCGTTAACACATGGGCATAAAAAAAGGACCTTAGGTCCTTTTCATTGAATTATTGAGGCATCATCAGCGTCACGATCGTACTTACCTGAATCTCCTCGTCATCTTCGTCCATTTCGGTATCTACCGTAAATGTTAGGATAAACTGTTTGCCAACATACATAGGATCGGTAAGATCATATTTTTGGCTTGCTTCTTTTGAAATGTTGCTGAACTCAACCCTATACCCTTCATTATCCGTGAATACGTACATGTCATCCTCATAGCCTACAAAAGTTGCGTCCATTTTTTCGGCATCTTGGCTATATGCACTGGTTAAGGAAGTTAAGGTTAAAAACAGTACCGTTAAAAGTGATTTCATTTTTTTATACGTTTAGTTATTGATTTTTTTTGTTGATTTTCACACCCTTTTTAAAAGGTTGAAATGTCGATACAAATGAAATCTAAATATTTGAATAACGATTTTTTTTATCATTTTATTATGAATGTTTTTTTTAAGGCATAAGGAACTGTATGCCAGTGCGCTATTATTGTTATTGGTGCAAATTATTTTATGAATACGACCCCTAATAGCATATTTTGATACTACCTTTGGTGCTGAAACCAAAACCCAACAATTGAAAAAGATTTTTTTACGCTCCTTTTATCAGCTACTGTTTGCCATCTGCTTGGTGAATGTCCATTCAATCTATGCTCAATCTGCAATGGGCCCTAATAGGATAAATGAGATGGTGGCAAGGTTTAAAAATGATGTACGCGGTCCATATAAGGATATACGTTGGTTTTGTACGGACGGCAGCGTAAGGCAGCCCAAAGATCCCTGTCCTGAACGTATTGGCCCCGGCCAACAACATGCCCGTTATAAGGATGAGGTGGTTTCTTTAGCGCAAAGCAACCATATTTTTTTAGGGCAGATCTTGGCCTATACCACTAATGAGGAACTGTGGGATGTGACCCATAACCATTCGCGACTAAAACAATACCAGTTAGATAAATACCTGCGGTTGGTAGATAACGGTTGGATAAATCAAAAAGGTCAGTATTATAGAGGGGCGCTGCAAGTAGAGGATGAGGAAGCACGCGGAATTTCTTTTTACAAATGGCTATTGGCCAAGGATGAACTTCTTGAACGGGAATTTTATTTTATACGGCAAACCTTAAAGGATGTACCGCATAATGGCGATGATAACATAGCGCAACAAATGAGAAGTGAATCCAAAGTTGTTTCAGACCAATACACGCCATTTATGGATTTACGCACCAAAATTCATAGCCAGCCAGAAGTATCGGATATCCAAAAAGTAATTGATTTTAAAAATAAGCATCAACAGGTATTGACCGTAGACCTTACCAAGAAAATAAATGCGCTGGTAGTAACCATGCAGACTTTTTTTAAACCGTTAGATATACAGGCCTTGCTAAATAGTTCCAACTTGGTACAGGGCACCGCGCTTGGTGATAAGGTACTTGCATTTTCAAAAGGACTTGATGTCAATAAAACGCCGTCTTATTTGGTAAACGAAACAGGACAACTGCTTTTTGAGATAAGGGAAGGGCTCTTGTTGGAAAAACGGCCTTTGGCAAGATTGCAATTGCTGGATATTTCCTTAAAGCTAGAAGAGCTTTTGTTCAAAAATGCATCTTTGTGGGAACCAACTACCGTTGCCGGGCAACTTGAAAAAATATGTGCCCTGACCACGGCCTCCGTTGGAGCTGGCTATCTTGAACTTTGGGAATGGGAACAGATTGCAGGCGTCTTGAGTCAATATGGCCAGGAAAAATTGAGTTTGGCAGAATTGACTACCATCTTGGAAACGGCTAGGGCGGCTGTGGAATGGAGTGCCGCTATGGTTAAGGCTAACTACCAGGAAGTCATTGATGTATATACCACATTTGAACCTAAGGCTTATGCCTTTATAGATGATCGTATAAGGGGTTCCATAGCGCTACATTTGGGTGAAAGTGTGGGAGAATTGGGAAATTTCATCGCCAAAGAGTCTGCACTGACCAATAAAGTATTGGATATTGTCAACCAAAGTACGTTTAGGGGACTAAACCCTGGCTATGCATTTGGTGAACTGGTGGTAGTGGACGGTTCATCTGAGGACATTGAAGTTTCTTCCGATAAAATATATATTTTCCAGCGTTCCCCATCAGACTTAAAACCAGTGGCGGGTATTGCCACCGTAGCTGAGGGGAATATGGTTTCTCACGTACAATTATTGGCCAGAAATCTTGGAATACCTAATGCCGCCCTTTCTGATGGCAATCTTCAAAGCTTAAAAAAATATGATGGGGATAGGGTATTCTATGCCGTATCCAATAAAGGAAATGTTATCCTTAAGCCCGAAAGTGAAATGACCGCGGAAGAGCGCGCGCTTTTTGTGAAAAAAGAACGTAATACCGATAAAATAGAAGTACCTATAGAAAAAATACAATTAAAAAATACAGAAGTCTTGAATATGCGTAATGTAGATGCCAATGACTCTGGCGCATTGTGTGGGCCTAAAGCGGCCAATTTAGGGCAGTTAAAGAAAATGTTTCCCGATCAAGTGGTAGAAGGATTGGTAATTCCGTTTGGAATTTTCAGGGACCATATGGACCAACGGATGCCTGGACAGAGTGTTTCCTATTGGGAGTTTTTAAATGCAATGTTCGCCGAAGCTGAACGCATGAGAAACACAGCAGTAACAGAGCCAGAGGTGGAGAATTACCAATTGCTCCAATTGGAGACTTTGCGCAATGCTATTAAGCAAATGCCGTTAAAGGAGGATTTTATGGTCCAATTGGACAAATCATTTAAACAGGTTTTGGGTGCCGATTTTGGAGACATCCCCGTGTTTTTGCGCAGTGATACGAACATGGAGGATTTAAAGGAATTTACGGGTGCCGGCTTAAATCTTACGTTGTTCAATGTATTGGACAAGGAAAAAATCTTAAATGGCATTAAAGAGGTGTGGGCATCACCCTATACGGAGCGTAGCTTTAAATGGCGTCAAAAATATCTGTTGAACCCAGAGAACGTTTTTCCTTCTATATTGGTCATACCCAGTGTGGATGTGGATTATTCCGGAGTTTTGATAACCAAAGGAATTAATTCCGGAAATGAAGAGGACCTTACCATAGCTTTTAGTAGGGGCGCGGGCGGTGCCGTAGATGGTCAATCTGCGGAAACGTATACCGTTTATGCCAATGAAGGTTATAGGTTGCTGGCACCGGCACGGGAACCCTTGTACAATACGTTGCCCATAACAGGGGGTACTGCGAAAAAGGTGGCTACCTTTCAGACAAGGGTCGTCAATGAAAAAAATATAAGGGAAATAAAAAATTTGGCAAAAACGATCCGTATGACCTTAGCGGATGAGACCAATTCCGATTATGATGGGGCGTATGATGTTGAACTCGGATTTAAGGATGATAAGTTATGGTTGTTTCAAATACGTCCGTTTGTTGAAAATAAAAAAGCATTAAGTTCAGGGTATCTGGAATCCATTACCCCCAAAATAAATACAGGTAAAGAAATTCCCTTAAGCACAAAATTATAATGAAAAAAGTATTAATAGTATTGGTAGTCGTCTTAACGGCTTCTGCATTTGCACCTTATGCATATTATCCAATAGACGGTTACGAACGCACAGGTATCAAACGCTTAAAACGCTTAGAGCTGATTAAGAGTGGTGAAATTAAGGACGCCACCACATTTCCTAACGGAGCCTTAAAATCATACAGCGAGATTCAATTGAATCTTCTGGATAGAAAGGAAGATAGCGCTATGGCATTGATGCAGATTGATGCAGATTTTCAGAAAGAAATCAGTGCACTGTTCCGTGGTTTGGACAAGAGTTATTCGTTGACCGTTTTGGATATATCCGATTCTCAGCAAATCCGCTATGCGGAACGCAACGAAACTGCAGGATATCAACCAGGTAGCGTAGGTAAATTGGCCGTTCTTAACGGACTTTTTACTCAATTGGCCAAAATATATCCGGATTCATTTGAATTGAGAACCGAACTTTTAAAAAATAAATCGGTTAAAGCGGGTGTATGGGGATTAACGGATGAACACACCATTCCTATCTATAATATTGAAAAAAACACATTGGTTAAACGCCAAGTTATAGCCAGTGATGTTTTTACGCTATATGAATGGGCGGATCATATGTTGTCCGTTAGTAATAACGGTGCAGCAAGCATTGTCTGGAGAGAAGTATTGTTGATGGCCGCTTTTGGTGAACAATATCCTGATCTAACGCAAGAAGAAGCTGATACTTATTTTAAGGAAACCCCTAAGAAGGAACTGACGGATTTAGGAAACGATGTGGTCAATTTACCCTTACGAGATTTAGGCATTACTGCCGATGAATGGCGTTTAGGGAGCTTTTTTACACGTGGGGCAAATACCTATGTCGGTGATAAAGGGGGCAGTATAGGCTCACCACAAGGGTTAATGAAATTTTTGGTACAGTTGGAGCAAGGAAAGGTTGTGGATGAAGCGTCTAGTTTGGAAATGAAACGGTTAATGTACATGACCGATAGAAGAATACGCTATGCACAAGCACCTGCCTTAAAGGAAGCTGCGGTGTACTTTAAATCAGGTTCACTTTACAAATGTGATCGTAGCAAAGGAGAGGCATGTGGAAAGTACATGGGTAACGTTACCAATTATATGAATTCCGTTATTATAGTGGAGCATCCTAATAATTGCAGGTATATGGTGGTGCTAATGACCAATGTTTTGCGTAAAAATTCTGCTAGTGACCATATGTATTTGGCCGGAAATATTGATAAGATTATTCAAAAAGGGTAAAAGTTCTATCTTTAAAAAAGGCGTTTTTATGGAATATAATCCTTTAATTAAGTCTTATAGTGGAACATTATTTTATCGATGTTTCACTATAAGACTTTTAATACATAACGTTTTCTTTTCTAACTCAATACATCCGTAACTCCCGGAGTAGGTATGGGGTAATTGCCATCTGCATTTGGTACACTTGGTGGCGTAGCGTCCCAAGTAAGTTCATTGGGCATAATTTGTTTTTGTGATGCCATGGCATCTTCCCATGTAATTACTTTTCCAGAATAGGTTGCCATACGGCCCATGATAGCGGTCAAAGTACTTTTTGCTCCATTTTCCGTATCGCTGATGACTTCCTTGTTTCGGATAGAAGCAAATAATCGGTCGTGCTCTACTTGATACGGATTTGGGTCGTTTCTATTGCGGTAGTCGAATATTTTTTCTCCATCTAAACCTACAATGGTTGCGGCACCGGCATCTCTCATTTCAATACTGCCTTTTGTGCCTTGAAAATTCTCGCCCACTTTGGACCATGTACCTGGTTGGTGACGACATTGACTGGCTATTACAGCTCCGCTGGGGTAGGTGAATTCAACGAAATGATGATCAAATATTTCACCATGGTCCTTTCCTGTCCGTACCAATCTACCGCCCATTCCTTGGGCAGAAATTGGGTATTCACCAATAAACCAGTTTGCCACATCTATATTATGTATGTGTTGTTCTAAAATATGGTCACCGCACAACCAATTAAAATAATACCAGTTCCGCATTTGATATTCCAGTTCCGATTGGCCTTCTTGCCGGGGTCTTACCCAGACCCCGGCACTGTTCCAATACACTTGCCCAGAAACTATTTTGCCCACTTCACCTTGCTTGATCTTTTCGGCTATGGCCAGATAATTATTTTGGTAATGGCGCTGTAGGCCAACAACAACGTTTAATTTTTTCTCCTTGGCAATCTTGGCTACTTCCAATACTTTACGAATGCCGGGAGCATCTACTGCGCAAGGTTTTTCCATGAATACATGCTTTCCAGCGTTTATGGCATATTCAAAATGATAGGGCCTAAAACCTGGAGGAGTAGCAAGAATTATGACATCGGCTTGGTCTATGGCCTTTTTATAGGCATCAAAACCAACATATTTATGGGCATCCTTTACATTCACTTTATTTGTGCCCTCAAATTCTTTCTGTAGGTTACCCAAACTTTTATCCAATTGGTCTTGAAAAGCATCGACCATGGCCACTAATTCTATATTGTCATCTGCCTTTAATGCTTGGTTGGCGGCTCCAGTACCGCGCCCTCCACAACCTATTACGGCCAATTTTAATTTTTTATCATTAAATACATTTGCCATTACAGGGATATCTAGCCCTGGCAATAATAATCCGGCGCCTGCAAGTGCGGTGTTTTTGCAAAACCCTCGTCTTGAATTTTCGGTACGTTTTGTGTTGTCATTTTTTGAGTTGATCATAATTTTTTGGTTTTAGGTTTGGTAGGGGCTATTCGCCCCAATATTTATGTATCTCGTTTTCATTGGGTATGTTAGGGTCTCTTACGACCCTAAAGCCCACAAAGGGTGCATCGGTATTCCACCATTTACTTTTTGGAAATTGTGGGTCCCTCATTTTCCAATTTTCCGTAGACCCTAACCGTGCGGCACTTCGTACATATTCGGCATCATCATAATATGAACCACCACGTACCGTATGAGGATATGAAGTAGCCAACTGTTCCCAAGGAGATTGGGTATGTGCCACCCTTGTTGAATATGCCTCTGGTACATAATGGTCCAAGGTCCACTCTGCAACATTTCCGTGCATATCGTACAATCCCCAAGCATTGGGTAATTTTTGTCCTACAGGATGATAGGTGTCGTTGCTATTTTCATAATACCAGGCGTAATCTTTTAATAAATTGGGGTCGTCACCAAAATAATAGGCCGTACTGGTTCCGGCACGGGCACTATATTCCCACTCCGCTTCAGTAGGTAATCTATAAAAATGACCGGTTTTGGCAGATAGCCATTTACAGAATTGTGAAGCGGAATAATGCGTTATGTTACCCACGGGTAAACCTTTTCCCGTCCCCATACCTAAACTCATATCTACATAAGGAACGGTGGCCCCGGCAATGGCGTCCATACCCAATTCCAAGTCCTTAGCCTTATTATTTTGGACGACAGAATCAATGTTTCTGTTAACGAACAGATTATAGATTTCCCAGGTTATTTCGTACTTTGATATGTAGAATGCGGATAAGCTTACTTCATGTACAGGACCTTCATCCTTATTTCTATTGTGTTCTAATGCCGGACTTCCCATTAAAAATTTCCCTGCAGGTATAGCGGCCATTTCCAATTGTAATTGAGAGCCGTCCAAGGGTTGAACATAATCATTTAATCTATCGCCCTGTGCGTTTAATACGTTGAAACCTATAATAAAAAACAGGGTTAAGAGCTGGTTGGTAATTTTCATCCTTAAATATATGATTTTTTAAAGCATGGAACTGTTAATGGATTAGGACTGTAAGAGCCCTGCTATTTTCTTAGTAATGGGCTATAAATGATGATATAGGCAAGAATTAATGCTGTACTTCAAGTTCATAAGATTTATTGATTTTATTTTTAAAGTTGATGATTTTTAGCACATTTTTTGCCGATTAGGCAATACTGTTCAAATGCGGGTGTAGTTTGACATTCAATTGGAGCTACATGTAGTATTTTTGTTTCTATTTTTTAAGATTATCATAAATTGTCCAACTTTTTAAGGTTCTATATCGTAAGTGATTACGGAATCTAAATTGGAATTTTTAATAGTAGTAATACATATAGATCATATGGCCTATAAAAATGCAGAAGAGGAACGGCTAGCCGTAGAAGATAATTACAAGAACTGGAAAAGATGGGGGCCTTACCTTGCTGAAAGGCAATGGGGTACCGTAAGGGAAGATTATAGCGCTAATGGAAATGCGTGGGATTTTGTAACACATGACAAGGCACGTAGCAATGCATATAGGTGGGGAGAAGAAGGAATTGGCGGTTATTGTGATTCTAGGGAAATTCTATGTTTGGCACCTGCGTTCTGGAACGGTAAGGACCCAATATTAAAAGAACGCTTATTTGGTTTGACCAATAATGAGGGTAATCATGGGGAGGATGTAAAAGAGCTTTATTTTCATCAGGTATCTACTCCTACACATTCCTATTCCAAGTATTTATATAAATACCCGCACAAAAAATTTCCATATGTAGAACTGTTGAAGAAAAACAGGGAACGTGGTAGGGAAGATGCAGAATATGAAATTTTGGATACCAAGGCGTTTGCCAATAACGCCTATTTTGATTGTTATATAGAATATGCCAAAGCAGATGTTGGGGATATTTTAATGAAGGTAACCGTCGTAAACAGGGGGCCAAGAGCGGCAAGTATTCATGTTTTGCCCCATCTTTGGTTTAGGAATTTTTGGAAACATAATAACCGTTTTGAACGTCCGGAGATGAAATCAATTTCTGGTACGGCCGTACAATCCAGAAGTACCAGAAATGGCAGGTATTATTTTTATCATGAGAACGGTAAGCAACTGTTCTGTGAGAATGAGACCAATAATGAGCGCATTTATAGTGTTCCCAATGAGGTGGATTATGTAAAGGACGGTATTAATAACCATGTGGTAAAGGGTAAGGCTACCGTTAACCCCAATAATAAAGGGTCTAAATTTGCGGTATGGCACGAGTTCAAATTAAAATCTGGGGAAGAAAAATCAATTAAGGTTCGTTTGAGCAAAAAGAAAAATGACGATCCATTTGGTGATTTTGATGCGATATTTACAAAGAGAATAACCGAGTGCGAAGAATTTTATGCCGATATTCTTAAAAAAGAACTGCCGGCAGATCAGCAAGAAATTGCCAAGAAGGCGTTTTCCGGATTATTATGGACCAAGCAATTCTATTATTATGATGTATTCAAGTGGTTATTTGGCGGTGCCGGTGAGGCTAAACCTTACCGTACGGATACGCGAAACACCAGTTGGGAACATCTTACGAACAGACATGTAATTTCAATGCCCGATAAGTGGGAGTATCCTTGGTATGCGGCATGGGACCTTGCCTTTCATATGGCCTCTTTTGTAGAGATGGACCCATATTTTGCCAAAGAACAATTGCTGTTGGTATTGCGTGAGAACTACATGCATCCCAACGGACAGATTCCTGCTTATGAGTGGAATTTTAGTGATGTAAACCCTCCTGTTCATTCTTGGGCGGTATGGACGGTTTATGATAAGGATAAAAAACGTACCGGTAAAGGAGATACGTTATTCTTGGAAAAAGCCTATCAAAAACTATTGGTCAACTTTACCTGGTGGGTAAACCAAAAGGATAAAAGTGGCACCAATCTTTTTGAAGGCGGATTTCTTGGACTGGACAATATTGGAGTGTTTGACCGCAACCATATGCCAGACGGTATAACCCGTATGCAACAGGCAGACGCTACTAGCTGGATGGCCATGTTCACCCTTAACATGTTGAGAATGACGTTGGAGCTGGCCAAGACCAATCCTATCTATGAAGATAGTGTGGCCAAATTCTTCAAACATTTCTTGAATATAGCATGGGCAATGCACCATATAGGCAAGAAAGATATTTCATTATGGGATGATGAGGATAACTTTTATTACGATGTCGTAGAAATGTCCAACGGTACAACAGATCGGTTAAAGGTGAGATCCTTGGTAGGGATTATACCACTGTTTGCTGTAGAAATCATCCATAAAGATTTGTTTGAAGAGCTCAAGCATTTTAAAATTAGGGCGGCAGAAATCGTAAGGACTAGACCAGATTTGGCTTCCCTGGTATCCAATATTGAAGAATATAACCAGGACGGAAATTACCTGTTCTCCATTATGCGTGGTTTTAGGCTGGAAAAGCTTTTGTATAGAATGTTGGATGAAAATGAATTTTTATCTGAATTTGGTATTCGCTCGTTGTCCAAGTACCATGAAAAGCATCCGTATGTTTTTCAACATAATGGACATCATCAGATTCAATATGAGTCAGGGGAAAGCCGTTCCAACATGTTTGGAGGTAATTCCAATTGGCGCGGTCCTATTTGGTTACCTTTAAATTATATGATCGTACAATCATTAAGAAAGTATTATTCGTTCTATGGTGAGCAATATGTTTACGAATTTCCAACAGGTTCCGGTGTAAAGATGAACTTGAATGAAATAGCGAACGAAATCTCCAAAAGATTGATCAAGTTATTTCAGCGCAATGCGGATGGAAAGTTCCAATACCATTCTGATGACCGCCAGCATCTATTCACAAAAGATGAACATTTTAAAAACCAGCATTTTTTCTATGAGTTTTTTGACGGGGATTCCGGTAAAGGTTTGGGAGCATCGCACCAAACGGGGTGGACAGCTTTAATTGCTAATTTGATCATGGAATTGGAGGAGAATTCCTAAGTTTTTATAAAATTTAAAATGTTGTATCTTAGGTTCATCGGGCAATTAATGACCGGTACAATTAACCAACATTTTATTGATGAAAAACGATACCATAACCATATCGAAAATAGTCAAAAATGTTTCCCAAAAATATAACGAAGGCTATTATACCGTATGCTGGGTCAAAGATGAGATCAAGGGACTGGAAATTGATGGCGTCCTTTATCCAAACATGTCCAATTCCATATTCTTTTTGGACAAAAAAGTGAATTGGAAACTGTATATCAAAGATGACAATTCTAATTCTGGCTATATCCTTAATCTTGCGGATGAGGTGCTATCCCACCCATTACTGAGTAAACTGCATATTAGTCAGATAAGGATGTTCAATACCGGTACGGTACCATTACTTAAATTAAGTCCGGGAATTGAAAAACGAACACAGGCTATCTTGGAAATGATAGATGAGCTCTTGGGTTCACATCTAAATAATAAGGAAGATGCATTGATATCGCTTTTAAATACCTTTTTCGTTTATTGTGATGGGCAATGTAATATAAAGACGATTGTAGATAAAAACCATACCAAGGCCAATATTGTATATGCTTTTAAACAAATGGTGGATCAACATTTGGCAAAATCGCACGAAGTATCTTTTTATGCTTCCTTATTGAATATTTCCACCAGATACTTAAATGAGTGCGTTCAGGAAGTTCTGAACGTAAGTTCCAAGAATATCATAATTGAACAATTATTGATCCGTTCCAGACATGCGTTAAAATTCACGAATAAAACCATTAAGGAAATTGGATATGAACTGGGTTTTTCTACCCCGGATTATTTTAGTTATTTCTTTAAATCCCAAACAGGAGTTAGTCCATCTGAACTAAGAAAGAGCGTTACTTCCTAAATTCTAGGGTTATACCGTGATTTTCACATTTCTCCCATAACGTTTTATGGGTAATTTGGTTGAAAATTATATTCATGGACAGAAAAAAATTTATACAACAGTCAGGTAATGGGGTGGTTTTCACTTTATTGTCAGGGGTTATGTTCGGTCAAAAAAAAGGTATGGCGGTCAACTTGCCCAAGATGAATGATCCCAAAGTAATTAGGGATGCGGATGGCGATGTGTTCAATGTGATCGGGGATATACAGACCCATAAGTTATTGGGCGCAGAAACCGGGAATCAAATATTTGAATGGGTGGACAATGTGGAACCCGGGGTAGGTATACCTCCGCATATACATACCAAGGAAGATGAAATTTTTAGGGTGGTAAAGGGTGAGGTTGAAATTACCGTAGGTGGCAAGAGCGAAGTGCTTAAGGCCGGTGATATTGCTTATGCACCAAAAAATATACCCCATACATGGAAGGTAGTAGGTACGGAAAAAGCAAAAATGATAACTTCCGCACTGCCCGCAGGAATAGAACTTATGTTTCAAGAATTAGCAGCATTACCGCCAGGACCTCCAAATTTTGAAAAAGTGGCCGAAATTTGTGCCAAACAGGGTATACGCTTCGTGTAATCCTGTAAAAAATACTTACGGTTTTTGTGGAGATAACGAGGTAAATGCATTTAAGGCAAAACTTCTGATCTTTGGGTCCGGGTCATTAAGATGACCTTCAACCATGGGCAGGAATTTAGGTTCTTTCTGTTGGGCTATGAGGTACAGAACGGCCAACTTAATCTTTAGGTCATTGCCCTGTAACAATAATTTAAAGCATTCCAATTCCGTTGGAATCTTATGCTTTATTTTTTGCAACTCCTCTTCGGACGATATATCCATGGCACTTTCCTCTATTATGGGAAGCAATTTGCGCTTTAGCTCTCCGGTCAGCAAATTGTCCAAGAATTCTATGGCGTTTTGTTGGGCTTCTTGCTTTTGGCTCAGTAGCCCTTCATAGGCAATGGCGACATCCTTTTGTTGGTACCTTAGGCCCAAGAGTTTAAAAATGCGTTCCAGTCCTGTATCCAAACGGCGTTCCAAAAGTTCCAAAAGACTGGTACGGGCATCTCTCTCCGCATCAGTGATTTCCTTTTTGGATTTTGTTCTATTGCGATAGGAAATAATTATTTGGGTATGCATGGCAGATAAGGTTTGATGGTGCAATTTGCATTCATCAAATATTACGGAAACCACTTTATACCTATTAAATTTTAAATACGGATGACTGGCCCGTATGGCACTCAAGGCCCGTACCACTTCTACGCGTACCGTTAGGTCATTATCCGTCAATATACCCAGCAATTGATGGACGGATTCCTTGGAATGGAACGATTGTATTGCCGCTGGTATAAAACGCAGAACCTCCAAGGGCTGTTTGCGATCTTGAACCTGTTTGCCCAGAAGGGGAATAATAGTAGGACCAAAAAGTTTAAACGCTTCCATGACCGTTGACCTATACTTTTTTTGGACCAGAAAAGGTATGATAAGTTGCACCAAAAACGAATCTGTTGCCGTGCCAATAGCCTTTATGGTCGTCCGTACCACATGCTCATTGTCATCGTACAGGTACGTACCCAATGTGTTGTAAAATAGGGGTAAATTGGCAATGCCTAAAATTTCAATTACCGCCTCTTTATAGCTGTCATCCCTATCATTTATTTTGTCGATAGCCTTGGAAATGCGGTCAACCAAACCATAACGCTGTTTAAGGGAATAATTATTTTTGGCCGCCCTTGCTAGACAATAAAGCGCCGCCATGGCTATTCGTTCATTGGAATGTTCCAAATAGGCATCGAACACAAACGATTTGTCCTTGTGGGCAAAGCTAAGGATATAGGCCAAGGTTGCAATAGTGAGTTCACGATCATCAATAAGCAACAGTTCGGAAACCTTGGCGGTCATTGTTTTGGAATTTAAAAAGTATAGGTTTTGAATAGCGGATAATTTAACCTTATTGCTTGGGTGTCCTAACAACTGTTCCACATCTGCGCCAAAACGCTTGTCATTGATTTCCATGAGTTTGTCCAACATGAACAGAATTTGAGCTTCTGTACCGTTCGCAAATACCGTTCGCATTCCCGAGACAACGGAAACTTTGGTGGTTGAAATCTTTTTGGTCTTTTTTGAGGAGTCCGTAAGCATTTCCAAATTGGACCTGAAGGTCTTGTAATACTCTATACGTACCTTGTAAATAAAGTACAGCCAAAGGCATACCAGTGCAATGATGAGTGCCCCGATATAGATTGAAGGTAGGTCCAGCCCACGGACAACAAATATCAAAAGGCATCCGGCAATACCGGTGGCCAAACTATCAACGACAACATCTATGAACGACTTGGTCCTATTTTTTAAATAGAAAGGCAGGGGTAGTGTCAGTAATTCTGATGCGCTTTTATGAATGGACTGTTTTAGGACTCCATCCATCGCCTTGATGACCACAACGGCAGAAAGTTCAGGAAGCATTAAAAACAACATGCTTCCGCCAAAAATGCCCAATGGTAATAATAGTAAGGAAAAGCCAACGCCCCAAATACCTACGATCCTATGTGTAAAAAAAAGTTGAATGACCAAGGACAGCAGGTTGAAGGTAGAAAACCAAAATGCAAAAAATGCGGTCAATTCGTCTGCGTCCGTAAAGGCTGTGGAGGCAAATTCACTAAAGAGGTAATCTACTAATTTGGCCACCACTACACTTACCGCTACAATGCAAGCTATATAGGTAAGGTGTTTTGATTTAAGAATAAGCCGTAAGGGTGCCTCACTAATATTAGAGGCAGTTTTGTGTTTTTTGACGCTACCGTTCTTTTTTACCCGTATATGCCAGATTTTACGTAATAGGGGAATACAGAAAAAAAGGAGTAGGGACGCTACGAACATGAGGTTTTCATTGCCAATGAGCGGAGCTAGAATAGAGGTAAGGTAACCCCCAAAAATACCACCGATGATGGCACCTGAACCTATAAAACCAAACAACCTTTTAGCTTCCCTGATATTGAAGACCAAGTTGGCCAACACCCAAAATTGGGAAGCGGACAGAACGGCATATATGGCCACCCAGATATAGAAAAAATAGAGTAATATACCGCTAACCACATTTAATGACAGTAGTATTCCCAACCCTATCAAGATGATTATGGAACTGATCAGGGTGGTCTCAATGACCTTTTTTAAGGGAAATTTGGATACTGCCCTAGAATAGAAATAGGACGTTGCCACGGCCGTAACGGCCACTAAAAGAAAGGCGAACGGTAATTGTTCAATACCCAATTCAGACAGGAACAGGGCATTAACGGTGGGTTTAATGATCAGTAATACGGCAATGACCAAAAAAATGTAGGCGAGCATCCAAAGTGAAACCTTGAACTCGCCTTCACGTACATCGAATATTTTTTTGATCAGTCTTTCTACCATGCAGAAAAGGGGTTCTTTGTTCCAAGTCCTAAAGTACAGGCTTTTTCAACACCTTTTCAATAGGTTTTACCAAATCCCTTATAATTTGTTCCCCATTGGCGTCATCTATCAACGCTACCAATATGTATCTTCTGTTATTGTCTTCTCCCCAAACCAATATGGAATCTGAATGGTAGGTTCTCCATGAACCTGATTTTCTGAACAAACGGGCATTGGGTGCGATCTGGTCCAGGGTATTGACAAATTTATGGTGCAGTTCCGGATCTTCCATAATATCCAACATTTGTTTGGACCTTTTACGGTTTACCAATTTACCATTGGCTAAAAGATAATAGTACCTGCATACCTGGGTAACCGATGCCGCATGGCTTAAATTTTTTAGGGGTTCACGATTGGTGTCCCCGCCACTTCCATAACGTTTTCCAACCCATAGTCCGCCACCTTTTTGCTCATCATAAAAGGCATATTTAGGATCTGTCATCACCGCTTCCAATTTTTCATAACCTACGCGATCGATCATACGGGTAGAAGCCGCATTGTCAGATTTACTGATCATTAAGCGCATATCCTTTTTAATTTCCGTAGTTTCCTTTAATTCCCCTTTTTCAATAGCATCCATAGAGGCCAATAGTATGGCAATCTTGGGAAGGCTTGCCGCATACATCATATGGTTGCCGTTAACGCGGGCAAAACGAACTTTTTCCGGATTACTTAGATCAACCAAACCAACCGCCATTTTCTTTTGTACAATAAGGTCGTTCCATTCTGGATGCGAGGTAAGTTCATCCCTTAAATTGGTCTGCAATGAGCTATCCAATAATTTTTGCAAGGGCCTGATCTTGGAATTGTCTATACGAAGAGGTAACTCATCTTGGGCATACAATAACGCGTTGGACAAAAGGGTAAAAAGAAAAATTAACGAGGTTGATTTCATTGATTTGTTGCCTATTTTAAAAAAGTAGTCAAAATTAGCTAAAGCGCTTATTGTGCTACTGTTAAAATTTGAATTAATTGAGAACAGGTTTCACTTAATAAAATCGCCTATTGGCAAGTGCCACCATAAATATTGATGTTAATTTTTCAATTTATTTCGATTATTGGAGTACCTATGCAAGCTTAAATTATGGTATTTTAATACTATTATTCTAAAGGGATAATCAAATTAATTACCGTATCTTAAAAAAAGAATTGTTATATAGGTATGAATCTTAAAGACGGTGTAAAAACTGCTGAAAATAAAGTGTCCGCAGAGGCACGTAGGCTCAGTGATATGGTCAAGGATACCCGTAAATCCTTGGTAGACCGTTTGGAATGTTTTGAGGATATCATAAGTTTAGAGGTAGGTGATACAGGGCTTCACCGTGCAAAAACCTTAGAGCGGGAGTTTGATGTACGTCAATTGTACCTAAAGTATGAAGGAGATAATCCTACCGGAACGCAAAAAGACCGCATAGCCTTTGCTCAGTTATACGATGCGTTGAGAAGGGAGTTTGCTATTGTAAGTTTGGCTACTTGTGGCAATTATGGCGTAGCTATGGCCCTTGCTTCTGATTTGGCGGGCATTGCTTGTAAAATATACATACCGGAGAGTTACCATACGGACCGTGTAATGGAAATGGAGGCCTTGGGTGCGGAAATAATTCGTATACCGGGAAGTTATGAGGATGTGGTAACGGAAAGTTCTAGGTTGGCGATTGAGAATGGTTGGTATGATGCCAATCCCGGAGGAGCCAATACCCCATTACAAATATCGGCCTATGCGCAGATTGCCCAAGAGATTTTTGAGGATTTGGGCGATGCACCTAAGTACTGCGCCATACCGGTATCCAACGGAACCTTGTTCGCCGGGGTTTATAGGGGCTTTGTAAATTTGTATAAACGAGGCAAGACATCACGAATACCAAAAATGATCGCTGCATCTTCGTCCCATAAAAATCCTATTGTTGAATCCTATCTGCAGGGATTGTGCCATTGTAAAGATTTAAATCCCACGGTTATCAAGGAGACCAAATACAATGAACCTTTGATCAATTGGCATAGTTTTGACGGGGAGGAGGCGCTTTATGCATTATGGGAATCTGAAGGAGAGGCATTCAATATCAGTGACAAAAAATTAAGGGAAATGACTTCCCTATTATATAAAAAGGAAGGGTTCAGAATTTTACCGGCATCCACTGCGGGGTTGATCGGTCTTCTGGAACTGGATGAAAAAATGAATTTTGAGCCTGACCGTTTTGTGGCCGTGCTCACCGCAAAAAATTAATACAAGAGATGAAAAAAGTGATAGATGGTAAGGCTCTGGTGTACTGTGAAGGTGCCTTTAATACGCCCAATGGAAAAACCGCCCATGGTTTGGTCCGTTTTACGGAGCGCTACGAGATAGTTGGAGTCCTAGACGAAAAATATGCGGGTAGGGATGCCGGTGATGTATTGGACGGTAGACCTAACGGAATACCCGTTTTTAAAGACATTGAAACGGCCATTTCAACACTTGGCGCAACCAATCAGTTGCCTAGTTATTTGGTCATTGGCCTTGCGCCAGATGGAGGCCGATTGCCTCTAGTGGCCAAATTTACGATCAAGGCAGCATTGCAACAGGGTTGGAACGTGGATAGCGGACTACATGATTTTTTGACCAATGACCCGGAATTGGTGGCTTTGGCCAACGAGAAAAAAGTAACGATCAGGGATATCAGAAAAACGCCGGATCGCGATAAACTCCATTTTTTTACCGGGGATATCGAAAAAGTGGAATGTTTAAAATTAGCGGTATTGGGTACCGATTCTGCTTTAGGCAAACGGACCACAGCTTGGATTTTGGTACATGCATTCCGTAAGGCGGGCAAAAAGGCCGAAATGATCGGAACGGGACAAACCGGCTGGATGCAAGGTGCAAAATACAGTATGGTCATGGATAGCTGTATCAATGATTTTGTTTCTGGCGAGATAGAACATGCCGTGGTGAGTGCCTACAAGAATGAGGATCCGGATGTTATTGTAATAGAAGGCCAAGGTAGTCTTATGAACCCGGCGTATCCAGGTGGTTTTGAAATTCTGGCCGCAGGAAGACCGGATTATGTCATTCTGCAACATGCGCCCAAACGTATGGAATATGACGGTTTTCCCGGATATAAAATGCATTCGCTAGAAGAACAGATCAATGCAATACAGGTAATTTCAGGTAAGGAAGTCATTGCCATTACCGTGAATCATGAAGGAATGGAAAAAAGTGAAATCTTGGACGTTTGCAAGGCAATTACCCTAGAGACCAAATTGCCGGCCTATGATGTGTTGGAGTATGGGGCAGAAGACCTGATTGCACTTTTAATGACCAAACTTAAATGAGAATAACCCATATTTCATATGAGCGTTTAGATCTTAAACTTTCCGATCCTTATACCATTGCGTATGAGACTATTGATCGCACCAGTAATTTTATCCTGAAAATTGAAACCGATGGTAAAATTGTTGGGTATGGTTGTGCCGCTCCCGATCCTGTGGTTACCAATGAATCTCCGGCAGAGGTTACCCATGCCATTAAAAACATCATTATTCCTTATTTGATAGGGAAAGACCCGTTTACTTATGCCTTATTGTTGTTGGAGTTAAAACAGTTATTGGGCAAACGTTCTTCTGCCTTGGCCATGGTAGACTTGGCATTGTTTGATATAATGTCCAAAAAGGCAGAAGTACCTTTGTATAAATTTTTGGGAGGATACCGTAACCACATTGCCACAAGCATTACCATTGGTATAATGGGGGTAAATGAAACCTTGGCCTATGCGGGTACATTTATTGAGCAGGGTTTTACGATTTTGAAAATTAAAGGCGGTACCGATCTTGAAGAGGATATTGCTAAAATGCGGATGCTGCATGAAAAATACCCGGCTATAGCTTTACGATTTGATGGTAACCAAGGATATTCCGTTAAGGAATCGGTTGATTTTGTCAAAGCGACCGCAGCGATCGGGATTGAAATTTTTGAACAACCCACCAAAGTGGAATCAGAGGAACGATTGGGTGAAGTTACCGATCAAGTTAGTATTCCTGTTATGGCAGATGAAAGCCTAAAAACATTGACAGATGCCTTTCGTTTGGCACAGAACGAACGTGTGGATATGGTCAATATCAAACTTCAAAAAGTTGGGGGTATCTGGGTAGGAATGCATATTAATTCCGTGGCAAAGGCGGCCAAGCTAGATGCCATGGTTGGTTGTATAGACGAGTGCGGATTAGGTATAGCTGCAGGTTTGCATTTTGCCCTATCAAGGCCAAACATAGTATATGCAGATTTAGACGGTCATTTAGATATTATAGATGACCCTTTCCACGCTATTTTTAAGTTGGAAAAAGGAATTTTATATCCTACCGAGCAATATGGATTGGGTTTTTCGGAAGCTAATTTATAATGGTTGAAACTGGTAGTTTTATACCCGTTAAAATTTATACCGCTCTCTGTACCACCTCAAACACCTTATTGGCATCACATTTAATCGTCTTTGCCGGGTATTTAAGAATTAGGGCATAATCATGCGTTGCCATAAGAATGGTCCTGCCAGATTTATTGATTTCCTGTAAAACTTTCATGACCTCTACACTGGTTTGTGGATCCAAGTTTCCGGTAGGTTCATCGGCAATGATCAATTCCGGGTCATTTAATAAAGCACGTGCTATGGCAATTCGTTGTTGCTCACCACCAGAAAGTTCATGCGGAAATTTAAAGCCCTTTGTCTTCATGCCCACTTTTTCAAGCACGTTCAATACCTGGGTGTCCATTTTGGCCTTGTCCGTCCATCCGGTTGCTTTTAGGACAAACAACATATTTTGATTAATGTTCCGGTCTGGTAAAAGTTTAAAATCTTGAAAAACAATTCCCAATTTTCTTCGTAAAAACGGAATATCCTTTTCCTTTAAGGTCTTTAGATCGAACTCCACAATATGGCCTTCCCCTTTTTGCAACGGTAGATCGCCGTACAAGGTTTTCATAAAGCTACTTTTGCCACTTCCGGTTTTACCGATCAGGTATACAAACTCTCCTTTTTCTATTTTTAAACTTACTTCGCTCAATACCAAACTCTCCTTTTGAAATATAGAGGCATCCTTAAGTTCTAAAACAATCTCTCCCATAGTGCTAATGTTGATATAAAAGTAATAAGTATCTATTGATTATAATGAACCCTTTTTCAAATTCTTTTCTTTTGCAGTGGTATTGCACATACTTAGGAACAATTTTTGCCGTTATCACATGTGATAACCGGTATATTTAAATAGTAACAGAACACTATGTTTAAAAAAATCACCGCTTTCTTTCCAATGGTGTTGGGTTTGGTTGCTTTGGCCACTGCCCAAGAGACTAAAATTTACACGCACGAACAGAAAGCTTTTCAAGACGCCTTAGCGCTTTACAACAACGAACAGTACCAAGCGGCACAGACCATTTTCAATAAGGTCAAAGTGTCCACAAAAGATGAGGAGACCGCTGCCAATAGTGCCTACTATGCAGCCAATGCGGCAGTGCGGTTAAATCAAATTGGTGCAGATAGATTAATGGAGGATTTTGTTGAAAAATATCCTACCTCTACTAAACGGAATTCCGCTTTTGCCGATGTGGCCGAATACTATTTTCAAACGGGAAAGTATCCGTATGCCTTAAAATGGTACGATAAGGTGGACCAAGGTTCATTATCACGTGGAGAAATGGACAAGTTCAATTTCAACTACGGGTATTCCCTGTTTTCATCACGCAAAACAAAACAGGCCGAAAAATACCTTGAAAAAGTCACCACATCACCTGTTTATGGTTCGCAGGCCAAATATTACCTAGGCTATATCTCATATCAGGAAGATGATTATGAAACGGCCAATGAACGTTTTGACCAAATTACCGATCAAAACCTATTAGAGGAAAAACTGAGCTACTATCAGGCAGATATGAATTTTAAGCTCGGTAAATTTGAGGAAGCCATTGCCTTGGCCAAAAAACAATTGCCAAAATCTGACAGAAAGGAAGTTTCTGAACTCAACAAGATCATTGGTGAAAGTTATTTTAACCTTGATCAGTATGAAAACGCCATTCCCTATTTAAAGGAATATAACGGCAAAGGGGGTAAATGGAGCAATACGGACTATTACTATCTTGGATATGCCTATTACAAAGGTGGGGACTATGCAAATGCCATTGCCCAATTCAATAAAATTATAGGCGGTACCAACAGCGTGGCTCAAAATGCATACTACCATTTGGCGGAATGTTATTTGAAACTGGATAAAAAACAGGAAGCATTGAATGCCTTTAGGAATGCTTCGCAAATGGACTATAGTGTAGAGATTCAGAAAGATGCATTTTTGAATTATGCACGTTTAAGTTATGAAGTGGGTAATGCTTACGAGGCGGTACCTGCGGTAATAACAAATTATTTGAAAACCTATCCTAATGATGAGCATCAACAAGAAATGCAAACTTTGCTTGTAGATTCTTACATCACATCCAAAAACTTTGCGGGCGCAATGCAGTTATTGGAGGATAACAGAAATTATGCCAGTAAGACCGTTTACCAAAAAGTGGCATATTACAGGGGTATTGAACTGTATATGGAGGGCGATTATATGGCAGCTTCGGATAGTTTTGGCAAATCACTTGCAAGTGCGGAAGATATGCTGTTCAAGGCAAGGGCAAATTATTGGAAGGCCGAAGCCGATTATAACAGCAATAAATTTGATGAAGCGGCAAAGGGTTTTATGGCCTTCAAAAACAATCCATCCGCAAAAAACACCGAAATGTACAAGGATATAGACTATAATTTGGCCTATGCCTTTTTTAAGCAAAAGGAGTATACCAATGCTATTACCTATTTTGGGTCATTTGTAAAAAACAGGGATGTAGAGGTAGAAAAATTGCACGACGGGTTTTTAAGGTTGGGAGATAGCTACTATGCTACCAGTAAATATTGGCCGGCAATAGAAACTTATAACAAGGCCCTGGAACTGACCGGACCGGAGAAAGATTACGCTGCTTACCAAAAAGCCATGAGCTATGGTTATGTTGACCGTAGTGCCAGTAAAATTGAAAGCTTAGAAATGTTCGTGGCACAATATCCACGTTCCAGTTTTAAGGACGATGCGCTTTTTGAACTTGGAAACACCTATGTTGCCCAAGGTAAGGAAAGTGACGGATTGGAAGCTTACGATAGATTGATCAAGGAATATAGGGGTAGTTCATTAGTGCCACAAGCCTTGATGAGGCAAGGTTTGGTGAATTACAATGCCAACCGCAACGATGCCGCATTGGTAAAGTTTAAAACGGTTGTTCGTGATTTTCCAAAAACGCAAGAGGCTATACAGGCAGTGGCTACCGCAAAATTGGTCTATGTAGATCTGGGCAGGGTAGATGAGTATGCAGAATGGGTTCGCGGTCTTGATTTTGTAGAAGTGACCGATGCCGAGCTGGACAATGCAACCTTTGATGCCGCACAAAAACAAAATCTGGACAGAAATATAGATGCGGCCATACGTGGGTATACCAATTATATTCAACAATTTCCAAACGGTCTACATGCGCTTGATGCCAACTTTAGTTTGGCCCAACTCTACTTTGGTAAAGGAGAAAAAGATAAGGCACTTCCTTACTATAAATATGTGGCGGACCGTAGTACTAGTGAGTATGCCGAACAAGCCTTGACAAGGGTCTGTGAGGTATATATTGGTAAGGATGATTATGCAACCGCAATGCCGTATTTGTTAAAATTGGAAAACCAGGCCAACATTCAACAGAACAGGACTTTTGCTCGTTCCAATTTAATGAAAGGCTATTATGGACAGCGCAACTATGAAAAAACGTTGGAATATGCGGATAAGGTTTTGGCCACTTCAAATATTGATAACCGTATTAAGAGTGATGCGCAAATTATGATCGCACGTTCCGCCATAGCTACCAATGACGAGACAAAGGCCAAAGCTGCATATGCAGAAGTATTAAAGATTGCATCTGGAGCCACTGCTGCAGAGGCATTGTATTATGATGCCTATTTTGAGCATAAGGAAGGATCGTATGAAAACTCTAACATTGCCGTACAAAAATTGGCAAAGGACTACGCTACCTATAAGGAATGGGGCGGTAAAGGTTTGGTTTTAATGGCCAAAAACTACTATGCCCTTAAAGATGCCTACCAGGCTACCTATATTTTGGAAAGTGTCATAAACAATTTTGGACAGTATCCGGAAATCGTGGAAGACGCCAAAGCGGAGTTGGCAATCATTAAATCTAAAGAGTCCCAAAGTAATTCATCGGTTAATCCTAATTAAACATCATGTACACCAGTAAAAGAACACCTATGTACAATAAATATATTATTGCCTTAATTTTTCTGTCCCTTGGCATGCAAATTGGTTTTGCCCAAGATGATAAGGACAATGATTTGGGCACGGAGACAGTAACGGTTACAAAAGCATATACACCAACCGTGTCAGACGCATTTAAAATTAAATCGGTTCCCAATTTGAACGATTCTATCGTTTTGCAAAAGAAACCCATTACCTATAGTATTTTTTCGGTACCTGTAGCATCTACCTTTACACCTTCAAAAGGAACGGCATCTACCGTAGAAAAACTACCACCACCACAGTTATATAATTCTTATGCCTCTTTTGGAGCAGGTAACTATGGCAATGTGTTAGGTGAGTTTTACACAAGTAGGACCATTAATAGGGATGAGAATTTTGATATAGGTTTTAATCACCTATCATCTCGCGGTGGAATTAAAAATGTAGAATTGAAAGATACCTTCTACGATACAAGATTGGATGCATCATATGCAAAACGTGACCGTGATTTGGATTGGGGAGCGGCTATTGGTCTGCAACATCAATTATACAATTGGTACGGAATACCTGAAGGAGAATTTAGCGATAGTGAGCTGAGCGGTATAGATGAAACACAAAACTATTTTATGGGTGAAGCAGGTGCCCATATAAATGTAGAGGACGCTTATTTCAAGAGAGCGGATATAAAGTACCGTAGGTTTTTTGATGCGTTAAGTTCAGGAGAAAATAGGGCGATTTTGACGACTGGTTTTGAATTCCCCATGAATGAAGAGGCTTTTGGCGTTAAGCTAAAAGTTGATTATGTTGGGGGTTCTTTTGCTAACGATGGCTATGGCCCTGCCGTTAATTCTTCACCAATTGACTATAGTAATTTACAGGCAGGTATCAATCCGTCATTAAAAATGCTCCGTGATGATTTGTCTTTAAATCTTGGTATAAATGTGGTTTACGGAATGGATTTGGAAAACAGCGAAAGCAACTTTTATATCTATCCAGCGGTAACGGCATCATACAGATTATTAGATGAATCTGTTATTACTTATGGTGGTGTAACCGGAGAATTAAAGCAAAACTCGTATTATGATTTTGTGGAAGCCAACCCGTTTGTGTCACCAACATTGCTTGTAGCACCTACCGATAGTCAATATAATGCCTATGTTGGATTTAAAGGGCAGCTGTTACCTAATTTAAGTTATAACATTAAAGGATCGTATGCGGCAGAAAATAGAAAACCGTTATTTATATTAAACCCACAAGAAGATTCTAGAAGTGATGATAACGGATATTTTTTAGGGAATTCCTTCAGGGTGTTTTATGACGATATAAAAACCCTTGGAATCTTTGGGGAACTAAATGTAGATGTGAACCGTAATTTTACCTTAGGTGTCAATGCTGAAGTGTATGACTATACCACGGAAACGGGTAACCCCGCTTGGAACTTACCTAATTTAAAAGCCTCATTATTCATGGATTATCAAATTGGCGAACAATGGTTTATGGGGGCCAATCTCTTTTATGTTGGTGAAAGAGAAGATTTTGCAAGCGATACAAATTCTGGTGCGGCCATTCCACAACCAGGTATAGATACCCCAATTACATTAGAAGGGTATTTTGATGCCAATGCACATGTAGGTTATAGATTTAACGACCAGCTTTCTTTTTTTGTAAAAGGGGCTAACCTATCAAACAATCAGTATCAGCGTTGGGCCAATTTTCAGGTCCAAGGTATTCAAGTGCTTGGAGGAGCTACTTATAAGTTCGATTTTTAGGACAAGTTCCAAACATTTCAAAACCGCTAAACCGTATGGTCTCCATCTAAGTTTAGCGGTTTTTTCTTTTAATAAATATTTAACAATTGGATTAAAACCTTGCTTGCGTATTCTCGTAGGTAGGGGTGCCCAACTATTAATTAATATAATCCAATTAAGTATGAAAAGATCAGTTTATTTATGTGCAATGTTAATTACATTGTTATTTGTTGCATCATGCAGTGATGATGATAATATGGAAATTCCAACCGCGGAAACTTGTGACGACGGCGTTATGAACGGTGACGAGACCGGTGTGGATTGTGGAGGTTCTTTATGTGAACCTTGTGAGGACGGTATGACCGTTTTAGGTCGTAGAACAGACCTTTTTGTTACCAATAACGATAATGGTAACATTTCAAAATTTAGTATTACAGGAGATTCGTTGGTTACCTTGGTCACTACCACTACAGCGGCAGAAGGTATCTATTATGACGCATCTTCGGATATTGTTGTACAGGCATCAAGGTCCGCTTTGTTATTGGAAGCTTTTTCAGAAGTATCTACGCTTATGGACGGTACAGTCGTAACACCAAGTGGTACGGGTAGTGCAGATCTGGAAAGCCCAAGGGAACTGGCAGTTAATGGTTCTACCTACGTAGTGGCAGATAATGGTTCCAATAGATTTTTTGTTTATGAAATGAACGGTACGGGATTTTCCTTAACGAACACTGTTGAGGTACCATTTCCGGTATGGGGTGTTGCCTTTAAAGGAGATGACCTATATGCCGTAGTGGATACAACAGGAGATTTGGCCGTATTCTATAACTTTCTTTCAAATGCTACGGATGGTATAGTTAGACCATCAAAAAGAGTTACAATTGAAGGTATTGTAAGAACGCACGGTATTGTGTACGATGGGTCTGATGATGTTATGGTCTTGACCGATATTGGTGATGCTGCAAATACTTTAGATGATGGCGGATTTCATGTTATTACCGATTTTTCTTCCAAATTTGATGCACTTTCAGATGGGGAATTGCTACCGGTAGGAATGCAGGTACGTGTTGCCGGTCCATCTACTTTAATGGGTAACCCAATTGACGTTGCTTATGATTCAGAAACTGATGCAGTGTATATTTCAGAAATTGGTAATGGAAAAGTTTTAGGTTATACAGATATAGGCTCCGGTGGTAATCTAACCCCTTCTTTTAATAAGGATTTACCGTCCGCATCCTCTATCTATTTCAGTAGTGATGAAACTGATGGTAATACTGGCGATTCTACTACTGCTAAGTCAACTAGCTTATATGTAACAAGTACTGCAAATGGTAATGTTAGTGTCTATAATGCCAACGGAATGTTGACTAAAACAGTAATTACAGGTTCAGATTCTTCTGAAGGTATTTATTACAACGCCATGAACGATGCTATTATACAAGCGTCAAGGTCAGGCATGGCTTTGGAGTATTATGGAAGTTTTGCTGCGGTTACAGATTTAGCAAATTTAGTTGCTGATTTTACCGGTGGTTCAGATTTAGAGAGCCCAAGGGAGATTGCCGTTTTTGGTAATAAGGTAGTTGTTTCCAGTAATACTGAAAACAAGTTTTATGTATACGAGTATAATGGTTCAAGCATTAATTTGTTGAATACGTTCGATGCAGGTTTCAATACTTGGGGCATAACCTTTATGGGGAACACTTTATTGGCTGTAGTGGATTCTACGAGTGATCTGGCGGTCTATGAAGACTTTTTGGCTACGAATATTACAGACGGGGCCATTACACCTACTAAACGAATTACTGTTGATGGTATAGTTAGAACACATGGTGTCGATTATAGTGAAGCTGATGATGTATTGGTAATGACGGATATAGGGGATGCTGCTGATGCCAATACCGACGGTGGTTTTCAGGTAACCCAAGATTTTTCAACTAAATTGGGTGCTATTGAAAATGGAGGTGCACTGGCACTTTCTGAGCAGACAAGGGTAGCAGGTTCATTGACACAGATGGGTAATCCTATAGATGTGGCCTATGATCATAATACAAAAACGGTGTTCATTGCCGAAATTGGTAATGGTAAGGTTCTCGGATTTTCAGATGCCTTGAATGCAAATGGTAATATTGCGCCAGCGGTCAGTAACGACCTTGCTTCTGCTGCATCGTTATATCTGTACAATAACTAAAAGGTTTTTGGTTAGGTTTTGGATTGTTGAAAATGCCTTTTCCATATTTGGGAAGGGCATTTTTTTGTTTTAGGTATAGAAAACTTTCCTATGGACACTTTTTACTACTTTAGGGTGCAATACCGACCCAATGTTGTTGAACACACTAAATAAGATAATAGTTCTACTCTTGTTATTTGGCAGTACTACTGTTCTTGGCCAGAACGTAGTGGTAAATCCAAGTTTTGAAAAATTTGTTCAATGCCCGGTCAAGCTTGGAAACCTAGCTCAGGATGTTAGCGATTGGAATATGCCTACCCTTGGTTCTACTGATTATTTTAATGGCTGTAGTACCGCAATGGGGACACCCAAAAATTTTAACGGTCAACAGTCCGCAGATTTTGGGAAGGGCTATGTAGGGTTTTATATGTTTGCCCCGGATAATTATAGGGAATATATTCAGGGCAAGCTGTTTTCTACCTTGGATAAGGGCAGACGTTATACGGTTACGTTTTACATTAGTCTGGCAGAACGGTCAGATTTTGCTGTGAAGCAATTTGGTATACGTTTTTCTGAATTTCCGGTGTCCATAGAGACCTCAAAAGTGCTATCAAATATGCATTTTTCAAAAGTAGAAGGGGATACTTCCAATAAACTGGAAATTAAGTATTCCAAATTTTTTGCGGATGAGGTTGAATGGGTAAAACTTTCAAAGGAATTCGTTGCTAATGGAACAGAAAACTTTATCATCATCGGTAATTTTTACAACGATCGGAGAACACAAAAATATCAGACCAAAAGAAAATTGACCAAGGGGTCTTATTATTATCTTGATATGGTTTCGGTTACACCTAACGATAGCTTGGACCAGTCCACTCCCAATTATGAATTGGATAGTGTTCATGTTTTCAAGGATGTTCATTTCAATTTTAATAAAAGCACCTTTAAAACCGAGTATCAGCAAGAATTGAATGGTATTGTGCAGTATTTAAAAAACAATCCTAATTTAAAAATCACCATCACCGGCCATACAGATTCCATTGGAACAGAGATATTCAATAAGGAATTGTCCCTAATGAGGGCAAAGGAGGTAGGTCGCTTCTTAACCGTAAATGGAATTCAAGGAGATAGAATTCATATTCTTGGTCATGGTAGTGCTAAACCTATAGCTTCTAATAAAACAAAAGCCGGTAGATTGCTCAACCGGCGTGTAGAATTTATTTTGGAAAATTAATTAATAATCAGAATACGGGGTTGGGTACAACAAATCTTTATCTAATTTGTTCATATTGTTCTGGTATTTTTTCATGGATGAAATTTCTTTCCACTTGGGTGAATCGCTAAAATTTTTCCACAAGGCATTTCGTTTGCTCATATCCGAAAATGTAGTCATATACATAAGATTGGGCATGCGGTCACCAGAAATCACTTCTGCATAAAAAACGGCATTAAAGCCCAAACTTTCAAAAAGTTCAACCTCTCCACCTTCATTGAACATATGTACCTTGTTTTTGTACAGGGCTTCAGTAGGAGATTCGTAACTTCTTAGTTCATAGACTCTGTCCTTCCTTGGGCCTTCAACGGTAGTAGGTCTCATTTGGGGCATATCAGGGAAAGCACGCATTAACACGGAATTAATGCGTTCGTAAGGTGGATTGTCAAAACTAGCATTAATATAATCTGCACCTTGGGTTAAATGGGCTTTGTCCAATGCCAATAATTTCTCGGTGCTTTCAAATTCGGCAAGTGATTTATAAGGTATTAAAATGTATATTTTATTGCTAGGTATAAACTTGTCGTTATGCATTTTAAATACACCTATGTGGGGTATACCCATTCTTTTTAAAGCAGGTAGGTACGCGTTTTCCAAATAGTGGTCCATACGTTGTTCTTGATCCTCGTTTTTTATGGTATAGGTTTTAAGTTCGTAGAACTCCCTTGCCTGTGCGTACCCTTGATTGGAACACGCCATAATAATGATTGTTGTTAATAGTAAGAATGATTTCCAAGTATTCATAGTTGAAATTTGTGTTGTTAGGTTTAGAAAGTTAGGTATAAAATCTTAGACCTTAAATCTACCTTGTTTAAACTTTTTATAACGATTTTCTCAAGTTTCCTTAGGCCGTTAATTTTATGGGCTAGTGGCTATGGTGTATTTTTACTGTCAGTAACCAGCATATGTTTAACCACCTGTTTCAAAAGCAACTAATAGATCCCGCTAAAAGTCCCGTTTTTTATGGGTATGTTATTCTTGTAATAGGGACCATTGGTATTTATTGCAGTATACCCGGGCAGACTATTGGTGTTTCTGTTTTTACCGATCCGGTTAAAGATGCCTTGGGCCTATCTAGAAATCAGTTTAGTAATGCCTATATGATAGGTACCATTGTTAGCTCTTTGGTCATTGGTAGGGCAGGAGTATGGTTTGATGTTTATGGCGCGCGCTATGTAGCTTTTTTTGCGGCTCTTACATTAGGGTTGACCCTATTTTTATGCTCATGGTCAGCGTCCATGAGTACGTATATTAAGGAGTTGTTATCCGTTGATACCTGGGTTGTGCCGTTTGTATTGATGACTATATTATTTTTTATGTTACGCTTTGCCGGTCAAGGTGTATTGACAATGGCATCCAGGAATGTAATAATGATCTGGTTCGATAAAAATAGGGGTAAAGTCAATTCTTTTAGTAGCGTTGCCCTTTCTTTTGGTTTTTCGTCTTCACCCTTATGGATCAATGGTTTGATCGAAGGTTATGGATGGTCGCAAACTTGGCAGTTTTTGGCCATAGGATTATTGTTCTTTAGCATATTGATATTCCTTTTTTATAAAATATCACCAGAAAAACATGGTTTGCTGCCCGATGGTGTCAATCATTTAAATACGCAAGAGCAACGGAAAACTACCGTACCCAAACAATTTACGTTAGAGGAAGCCAAAAAAGAGCGTGCCTTTTGGATGTACGGACTTACCTTGGCCTTTAATAGTTTTTTTATCACGGGCCTTACTTTTCATATTGTTTCCATTTTTAACTTACAAGGATTTGTAAAGGAAGATGCCATTGCAATTTTCTTGCCCGGCTCTGTTGTAGCGGTAACCGTTTCTACTTTGTTTAACTTTTTAAGTGATTATTTACCCTTAAAATTATACCTCTATTTAATGTTATTGGGCGGTATTTTGGCCTCATTGGGGTTTTTATTGTTATCTACTCCGGTTGGTGTACCTATGCTAATTGCTGGCTTTGGCACACTTGGTGGTTTTTTTGCGGTATTGAATGCAGTAGCTTGGCCTCGTTTCTTTGGTAGGACACATTTAGGGAGTATAACAGGTAAAATTATGAGTTTTTTGATATTGGCAAGTGCATTGGCACCAAGCGTGTTCAGTTTTTGTCTTTCTACTTTTGGCTCTTACAAAATGGTCGGCTTTTTAGGATTGGCCTTTTTGCTTTTTTTGGCCATTGGCTCAATTAAGGCTAATAATCCTCAATAACTTTTTGTTTAAAGCATTCTTCAAATAATTGAACCTATAGGCATAATAGGTATTTCTTCAATGAATATAGGCATTGAACAGTTAGGGTATTACAACATCTTTTGTACTATATTAGTATTTTGTTGTAGGAAAAGGTGAGCGCGATAGAATTGAACCAATTTTCAGTTAAAATTTTAAAAGGTTAAATATGAATGAAATAATAGCTTTTTTACAGCAACTTTTTGACACATCTGATTGGCCGCCAAGATGGGTGTGTGGTAAATGGAGCGATTTTCATGGATGGCTGTACGTAGGTAGTGATGTAGCCATTTGGTTGGCTTACTTTATTATTCCTGTCGTAATAATTTGGTTTGTCCAAAAAAGACCCAAAGTGCCTTTTTTACCTGTTTTTTGGCTTTTTGCCGCTTTTATAATTTTATGTGGCGCCACTCATATTCTAGATGCAATAATCTTCTGGTGGCCAGCATATAGGTTAAGTGCTTTGGTACGGTTCTTAACGGCAATAATAAGTTTTGCGACCGTATTTGCTTTGATCCGTGATTTGCCCAAATTGTTGGATGCGAAAGCACCAAATTCGGTAGATGATTTTGAAAATTCAAGATTAAGATTGGAATTGGAAGAAAAGGATGCTGAAATATCTCAGTTGAAAAAACAACTGAAAATATAGGTTTCGTTTATGGCCGATCAAAAAGCAACGCCTTTATATGTTAAGAATGTCATATTGTTTTCAATTGCGTTCTTAATTGCGGCAATAATTTACATTATAGATATTAATGTGCCTTCCAGCATTGCTATTGGGGCCATTTATAGTTTGGTTATATTATACAGTTGGATACTTCCCACAAAAAACATATCTATTTATATAGGAATATTATGTACTATATTGATAATTCTGGGTATGACGGAAAAATCAACATCTTTGCCTCAAGGAAGTCTAGAAGGGGTCAATACATTTATAGCCATAATCGTAGTTTGGGTATGTGTTACCTTGGTATCTGCGGCAAAAAGTGGTTATGCAGGTTTGGAAAAAGTATTGTTGCTATTGGAGAAGAAGGTATTTGAGAGGACCAGGGCATTGTTAAAGAGCCAGAAGGAACTAGAGGTCAGTGAACGTATCTATAGCTCCTTATATGAAAACTCTAATGAGATGCTGGCTAGTATTAAAAACAATAATGAAGTAATTCGTTGTAACGAAACCCTTGCAAATAAATTAGGGTACTCCAAAGATGAAATTTTAGGAAGGTCCATAGAGTTTTTGCACCATAAAGATAGTTTGGCCAACTTAAAGAATATCCTTGAGGGTTTTAGTAAAGGAAAAAGTATTAAAAATGCGGAGCTTAGGTTAAAAACAAATTTAGGTAAGCCCATAGATGTAATTTTAAATGTCTCTTCATCAAAGGAGAATGATGGTGCCATAGCCTTTAAGCGATTTAGTTGGACCGATATTACTGAACTCAAGAGAATTGAAAATGAACGGATTGCCTATGCGGAAAAGCTTGAGGCTAAAAACAAGGAACTGGAACAGTTTGCATTCATAGCTTCACATGACCTACAGGAACCCTTACGTACGGTTACCAGTTTTTCTGAGCTACTATCAAATGAATATAGGACTCAATTTGACGAGACAGGAAAGGATAGCTTAAATTTTATTTTGGAAGCTACCGGAAGAATGCAGAATTTGGTCAAGGCATTGTTGGATTATAGCAGAATTGGAAAAGATGCAGAAATGCAACAAGTTAATTTTATAGAAATAATAGAAGATCTAAAAAAAGACTTAAGTTTAAAAATAACGGAAACCAATACACTCATTGAATATGATGTTGTGGATGTTGCGGTAATGGGATATAAAGATGAGGTACGCCAACTTTTTTTAAATCTTATTTTGAATGCCATAAAGTTTGGTAAAAAAGAAGTGAGTCCTATTATAAAGATAAGCTCCTTTAAAAAAGAAAATGAAATACAGTTTTGTATAGCGGATAACGGTATTGGTATTTCCAAGGACCACCAACATAAAATTTTTAAAATATTCAAAAGATTGCACTCACGAAATGAATACGATGGTACGGGTATTGGCCTGGCCCATTGCCAAAAGATTATTGACTTGCATGGAGGCAAAATTTGGGTAGAATCTTCCTTGGGACAAGGAAGTAAATTTTTCTTTACACTTAAAACATAACCATTATGATACCTTTAAAAAAGAAACTAAGCTGCATTTTGCTGATAGATGATGACCATGCTACCAACTATATCCATAAACGCGTAATCGACAAGGCAAAGATTACCGAGAAAATTGTTGATTTGGAAAGTGGATATGATGCCTTAAAGTATTTGGAGCAAACGGATTTTGACGCATATCCAAGACCAGATATTATATTTCTTGACATTAACATGCCCGGCATGGATGGATGGGAGTTTTTGGAAGGTTATGAGAAGTTAAGCCCTGAGCATAGAAGTAAGATAGTATTGGTAATGCTGACCACATCCTTAAACCCAGATGATAAAAATAAATCAGATTCCATTTCAACGATTGACGGATTTAAAAATAAACCGTTGACCTATCAAATTCTTCAGGATATTATAGATGAATACTTTGCCGATCATAAATAAATTAGGCTAAAGTTTAAAATCATGGAGTGCGTATGTCCCAACACCGCATATTAGCCAATGGCGGCATGTTAAATTAAGAATCAATTTTATAACGTTATTTAATACAGGGTAAACCGCTTATCTTTACATAAAACAATCTTATGGATTTAAATTTGGCAGTATTGATAGATGGTGATAATATACCATCTGCATATGTAAAGGAAATGATGGAGGAAATTGCCAAATATGGTAATCCAACCATAAAAAGGATTTATGGGGATTGGACCAATCCGCGTTTGGGAAAATGGAAAAACGTGCTACTTGAAAATGCTATTACCCCGATCCAGCAATATGGATATACCCAAGGTAAGAACGCAACGGATTCGGCCATGATTATAGATGCCATGGATATTTTGTATTCAGGTAAGGTCAATGGTTTTTGTATTGTTAGTAGTGATAGTGATTTTACCCGTTTGGCAACAAGGTTAAGAGAGGCCGGTATGCAGGTATTTGGTATTGGCGAGCGTAAAACGCCTAATCCGTTTATTGTTGCTTGTGACAAGTTTATTTATATAGAAATATTGAAGAGTAGAACAGAGGAAGAGTCTATAGATACCAAAAACGAAACCCCGGCTACTAAAAATACGGTAGATAAGATTACGCCAAAAGCACTACGTTTTATAGCAACCACCATAGATGATGTCGCTGACGATGATGGGTGGGCCTTTTTAGGTGATGTAGGTAGTTTGCTGCAAAAAAAGCAACCCAATTTTGACTCTAGAAACTATGGTTTTCAAAAGTTGACCCCATTGATCAACTCCATTCCTCATTTTGAAATTGAACGCAGGGAAGATTCTAAAGGACGTAAAAAACTTATTTACGTAAAGATTAAGGAAAAAAAAGCCCCTAAGTCTAAAAAATAACCGCTCCTAGCATCCGTATAGCGTCTTATAAAGCAATTGGTACATAAAATATTATGTTAAAACATACGTTTTAAGAACATAATTGAATGTTGAATCCAATGCTTATATCGCACACTGTAATTAAAATTATCATTTTTCTTCAAGTTATACTTCTTGCTCCATCTGTAATGAATGATAGTTTAAATTTAAAAAACGAAGATAAAATTGTAGCTGCCGGCAAGCATTCACCGGACAGTGCTTTGGGAGTTTGGCGCTTTTCATTTGGTAACGAAAATATCAGTGAAGTATATAAGGACGGCGTATTGTTCGTAACCAAACAAAATGGTAACTATGATGTTGCCATGAAATTTAAAAATGGGGTTTTAACTGGTCAAGATGTTGAAATCAATGAGAACGCCATCAAATTTAATGTCAATATTGATGGGCTTGAACGAGTTTCATTTGTACTTCTTTTGGATGGCAATCGTATAGTTGGGGAAAGTTATTCCGCAAAAGGCGCTAGCAAGATTTATGGTAAACGCCAAGTACCTGTGCGTTAAAGATTTAAATCTTTTTTAAAATTTCCTTAGTTTTCAATATTATTTTGACATCTTTAAATGATGTTAACTATATTGTTGTTCAACTAAACTTCCCAATTTTGAAAAAACTTATTCTTCTTCTTCTATTCGTTGTGATATCCGGATGTGAACATTTTAAAGAGAAGGTAGACCTTATCATCGTAAATGCCAATGTGTATTTGGTTGATGAAAATTTTGGTAAAGCCCAAGCCTTTGCGGTTCATGATGGTAAATTTTTGGCTGTGGGCACTAATGATGAAATTAGGGATATATATACCTCTGATCAACTGATCGATGCGGATGGCAGAACAATTACACCGGGACTTATTGATGCACATTGCCATTTTTATGGTTTAGGGCTAAATCAGCAGGTGGTGAATCTAGTGGGGACCACAAGTTTTGATGAAGTATTACAAAAAGTCAGGGCATTCCATAACGCAAATCCTAAATCATTTTTAAGGGGCAGGGGATGGGACCAAAATGATTGGGAGGAAAAGAAATTTCCTACCAAAGCGGAATTGGATACCATTTTTCCCGATATACCTGTTGTTTTGGAACGGGTAGATGGTCATGCCTATTTGGTAAACCAAAAAGCGTTGGACATGGCCGGTATAGACTGGAGTACAAAGGTAGATGGCGGGGAAATTCAAAAAAAATGGAAAGATGGCTTTTCCGGTATTACCGGAGTTCTTATTGATAATCCTATGTTGCTTATAGATAGTATTATGCCTTTGCCGACCAAACAGGAAAAAATAAAAGCATTAAAGGATGCCGAACGAATTTGTTTGAATCATGGACTCACTACGGTAAACGATGCCGGTATAGATAGGGAAACAATAGAATTGATCGATAGTTTACAACAGGCCGGTGATTTGTCCATCAGAATATATGCCATGGTTAGCAATAACAAGGAAGATGTTGATTATTTTATCAATAAAGGACCTGTAAAGACCGATCTGTTGAACGTCCGTTCCGTAAAAGTCTACGGAGATGGAGCTTTGGGTTCTAGGGGTGCGGCATTAAAACAACCATATAGCGATTTGCCCGCACACTATGGTGCTATGGTAACCTCTGTAGAGGAATTAAATCGTTTGGCCAATAAATTGGCAATTTCAGAATACCAAATGAATACCCATGCTATTGGTGATTCAGCAAATATTGCGGTTTTACGGGCCTATAAAAAAGTATTGGAAGGAACTACCGACAGAAGATGGAAAATAGAACATGCCCAAGTGTTGGAAACAACGGATTTTGACCTTTTTAAAGAAGGTATAATTCCTTCGGTACAGCCAACACATGCTACGAGCGATATGTATTGGGTAGAAGACAGATTGGGCGATCGTGTTAAAGGTGCCTATGCCTATAAGACCCTTTTGAATAAGGCGGGCATGGTTGCCTTAGGGACTGATTTCCCTGTCGAGGATGTGAGTCCGTTTTTGACCTTTTACGCAGCAGTAGGTAGAAGGGATACCAGTGGTTACCCAGAAGATGGTTTTCATATGGAAGAAGCGTTGACCAGGGAAGAAGCTTTAAAGGGCATGACCATCTGGGCGGCATACTCCAATTTTGAAGAGAACGAAAAGGGAAGTATTGAGCCCGGTAAATTTGCGGACTTTGTCATTTATAGTGAAGATTTAATGACGGCCCCATTAGAAAATATACCCAATATTCGTGCGGAGCAGACTTTCGTAAACGGTATAGTCCGTTAAAGAAATAAAAACCCCGGTTAAAACTTTAACCGGGGTTTCTAAATAGTATGGATAATTTACTTTAAAGCATAATAGGTACGGCTACCCTGGTTTTATCCCAACCCATTACCATATGGGCACCACCTTCAACCTCTTTAAAGGCAATTGAAAATTCCTCTATTGAAGAGGTGTCGCTACCATTTGGAACTTTAATACGGGCAACATCTGCACTTTCATCATAAAAATAAGAACCCCATTGATTTAATTTTTTGTTCAAAATTACGGTCCATTCCTTTTCACCTGGCATGGTGAACAAGGCGTAAGTCCCGGCTTTAATGTCCTTTCCGCCAAAGTTTACATCCTTATAGAATGTAATTTCAGGGGCTTCATTGGCACCGGTTCTCCATACTTTATTGGCAGGAGCAAGTTCTGCCATAGAACGGCCTTTTAATTGTGGTCTACTGTAAATAATACGTACAGCTTTATCCGCTACTTTGTAATCAGTAGGAAAAGCGGCCATGTCCATAGGACTTTTGTCCATTCCTGAAAAATCTTGCGCCGTAGCTACCGTTGTTAGTAGAAGCGCAAACATTGAAGTTGCTAGTAAAGTTAGTTTTTTCATAATTCTATTTGTTTTAAGTGGCCTAAAATTAAGGAGATTCCACTAGTTTGAATAGTATAAGGAGGTTAAATTTTTATTATTACAATATTGAATGAAGTGGCAAGTTTTTTGTAAGCTTTTATTTTAATCATAAGTAAAAATAGAATTTATTGTTTTAAATTGTAAGTATATATGTCTTATCTGTTTGTTATGTGAAAGTATAAATAGATATTTGTATTCGAAATGTTATAATAATCAGATTATGTGTGGAATAGTATGTGCATTTGATGTTAAGGAAAGTACTGAAGTACTTAGGCCTCAACTATTGGAAATGTCAAAGAAAATAAGACATAGAGGTCCGGATTGGAGTGGAATCTATGCAGATGATAAGGCAATATTGGCGCATGAGCGTTTAGCCATTGTAGATCCGGCTTCGGGTAAGCAACCATTATTGAGTCCAAACGGTAAATTGATACTGGCCGCAAATGGCGAAATTTATAACCATAGGGAATTACGTAAGCAATTTGAAGGTACCTATGATTTTAAGACCGAGTCTGATTGTGAGGTTATTTTGGCTCTGTATCAGGAAAAGGGTGTCGATTTTATTGATGAAATGAACGGTATTTTTGGATTTACCATTTATGATGCCGAAAAAGATGAATATTTCGTTGCCCGTGATCATATGGGGATTATTCCTTTGTACATGGGTTGGGACAAGAACGGTACGTTTTATGTTGCCTCTGAGTTAAAAGCCCTAGAAGGTACATGTACAAAAATAGAACTTTTTCCTCCGGGACATTATTTACATAGTTCTGACGGGGAATTAAAAAGATGGTATAAAAGGGATTGGATGGAGTATGATGCGGTTAAGGAAAACGAAACCAGCATTCAAAAAATAAAAGAAGCCCTTGAAGCTGCGGTGCACAGGCAATTAATGTCAGATGTTCCCTATGGCGTATTGTTGTCAGGAGGTCTTGATTCTTCCGTTACTTCCGCCATTGCCAAGAAATATGCTCAAAAGCGTGTGGAAAGTGGAGATACAACAGATGCTTGGTATCCACAATTGCACTCATTTTCCGTAGGTTTGGAAGGTTCTCCAGATTTGGCTGCTGCCCAAAAGGTTGCGGACCATATTGGTACCGTACACCATGAGATAAAGTTTACCATACAAGAAGGGTTGGATGCCATTAAAGATGTGGTATACAACTTGGAAACATATGATATTACCACCATACGTGCTTCTACACCAATGTACTTAATGGCGCGTGTCATTAAATCTATGGGTATAAAAATGGTATTGTCCGGTGAAGGTGCAGATGAATTGTTTGGGGGTTACCTATACTTTCATAAAGCACCCAACGCACAGGAGTTTCATGAAGAGACTGTACGTAAGTTAAGCAAATTGCATATGTATGACTGTTTAAGGGCCAACAAATCCTTGGCGTCTTGGGGTATTGAAGGTAGGGTGCCGTTCTTGGACAAAGAATTTATGGATGTGGCCATGAGCATTAATCCACAGGATAAAATGATCAATGGGGAACGTATGGAGAAATGGGTGGTACGTAAAGCCTTTGAAGATATGCTGCCGGAAAGTGTGGCATGGAGACAAAAGGAACAATTCTCTGACGGAGTAGGGTATAGTTGGATTGATACGCTGAAAGAAGTGGTAAACCAAGAGGTGAGCGATGAGCAATTGGCCAATGCCAAATTCAGGTTTCCATTACAAACGCCTACATCAAAAGAGGAGTTTTACTACCGTTCAATTTTTGAAGAGCATTTTCCGTCGGATGCAGCGGCACTTTGTGTTCCTCAGGAAGCTTCCGTGGCTTGTAGTACCCAAATTGCTTTAGAATGGGATGAGGCATTTAAAAATATGAACGATCCATCTGGAAGGGCGGTCGCCAATGTACATACAGATGCGTACTAATAAATTAATGATTAGCTGATAAAAAAAGCCCGGCCAATATATTTGGACGGGCTTTTAATTTAATCCTACCACATTATAGGGCATCTATAAAATTCTTTAATTTTTCTTTAGATTCCCCTGTTTTTTCCTGTATTCTACCAAGTAACTCATCTGATTTTCCTTCGGCATAGGTAAGATCATCATCTGTAAGGTTGCCATACTTTTGTTTTAGCTTACCTTTTGCAATGTTCCATTTTCCTTTAAATTGTTCTTCATTCATGATAACTTGTTTTATGATTATAATACTAAGTTACAGGCTATATGTAAAGTAAATCTTAAAAAAACACAATAGAAACGGATACCGTTTAAATTGTAATCAATACAGTCATTTCTTAGGATTGAATGTTAATTTTTAAGCATTTGCTTAACATATTGCTACACTAGAATATATTTCTTTTAGGTATTCTTTCTATTTCTATATAAGGTGAGCCAGAGGTCCAGTATTGCCATTAATGGTGTATATGGGAGTGTTCAGATACATATGGGCGGGTAATACGTTGTAATTGTTAATTTTCCACAATTATTGTTGATAACTTACCAATGCCCAATGGTCAGAAACACTATATTCTATGGGGTATTGCGTATATTTGTAAGATTGCAAAATTTGAAGTAAAACAACCTTAATTTTATGAGCGAAGAAGCAAATAAGAAAAATTATTCGGCGGATAGTATTCAAGCCTTGGAAGGTATGGAGCATGTACGTATGCGTCCATCCATGTATATTGGTGATGTTGGGGTACGGGGATTGCACCATTTGGTCTATGAAGTAGTGGATAACTCCATTGATGAGGCAATGGGCGGTCATTGTGATACGATCAGCGTTATCATCAACGAGGACAATTCTATCACCACCAAGGATAACGGTAGGGGTATACCTGTGGATTTGCACAAAAAAGAGGGTGTTTCCGCATTACAGGTCGTAATGACCAAAATTGGTGCCGGAGGTAAGTTCGATAAAGATTCATATAAAGTTTCCGGTGGACTTCACGGGGTTGGGGTATCTTGTGTAAACGCACTGTCTGATCATTTATCTGCAACGGTATATAGGGACGGCGTAATCTGGCAGCAGGAATATTCAAGGGGTAAAGCCTTATATCCCGTAAAACGAATTGGAGAGACTACGGAAAGGGGTACGGAGGTAACCTTTCATCCAGACGATACCATTTTTACACAGACCATAGAATATAGTTATGAAACTTTGGCGAACAGAATGCGTGAGCTTTCGTTCTTGAACAAAGGGGTAACCATCAGTATTACCGATAAGCGTCAAAAAGATGAAAAGGGCGAGTATGTAAATGAAACGTTCTTTTCTAATGAAGGGCTTAAGGAATTTGTCAAATTTTTGGACGGTAATAGAGAATCATTGATACAAGGGGTAATAGCCATGGAAGGGGAAAAAAACGATATTCCCGTTGAAGTAGCTATGATCTATAATACCAGTTATACGGAAAACCTTCATTCCTACGTAAACAATATAAATACCCATGAAGGCGGAACGCATTTATCCGGTTTTAGAAGGGGGCTGACGTCTACCCTTAAAAAATATGCCGATGCTTCAGGTATGTTGGATAAATTGAAATTTGAGATCCAAGGGGATGATTTTCGCGAAGGATTAACGGCCATTGTTTCCGTAAAGGTTTCTGAGCCCCAATTTGAAGGTCAGACCAAAACAAAATTAGGTAACCGTGAAGTATCTGCAGCGGTAAGCCAAGCAGTGTCAGAGATGTTAACGGATTATTTGGAGGAGCATCCAGATGATGCAAAAACCATTGTACAGAAAGTGATCCTTGCGGCACAAGCTAGGCATGCGGCTTCCAAAGCGCGTGAAATGGTTCAGCGCAAGAATGTTATGAGCGGTGGTGGACTGCCTGGTAAACTGTCGGATTGTTCTGAGCAAGATCCTGAAAAATGTGAGATATTCCTAGTTGAGGGAGATTCTGCGGGGGGTACCGCCAAAATGGGCCGTGACCGTAATTTCCAGGCCATTCTTCCTTTACGAGGTAAAATATTGAATGTTGAAAAAGCCATGCAACATAAGGTATTTGAAAATGAGGAAATTAAAAATATGTATACCGCTCTGGGTGTAACTATTGGTACGGAAGATGACAGCAAGGCTTTAAACTTGGATAAGTTAAGGTATCATAAAGTAGTTATCATGTGTGATGCCGATGTGGATGGTAGCCATATTGAAACCTTGATTTTAACGTTCTTCTTTAGATATATGAGAGAACTCATAGAAAGTGGACATGTATATATTGCAACACCGCCTTTATATTTGGTAAAGAAAGGTCAGAAGAAGCAATATGCATGGAGTGATAAGGAACGTGATGCCATAGCGGATAGTTACAGTGGTGGTGTAAGCATACAGCGATACAAAGGTCTTGGGGAAATGAACGCGGAGCAATTATGGGATACGACCATGAATCCTGAATTCAGGACCTTACGTCAAATTCAAATTGATAATGCTACAGAAACCGATCGTGTCTTTTCAATGCTTATGGGCGATGAAGTTCCTCCAAGGAGAGAATTTATTGAGAAGAATGCAGTATATGCAAACATTGACACATAGAAAATACCAGTTACACAACAAAAACCTGCGCCTAAAACGCAGGTTTTTTATTTTTAGCTAAAATTATAAAAATGAAGAAGTTACTAACAGTTTTATGTTTATGCACATCATTGGGCCTCATGGCGCAAACAAATTTTAACGATGTATTTGCTGCAGGTGTTGAAGATGCGGAGCAGTTTACCACGGACTATATGGAACCCCTTTCCGAAAGTGTGGTCTATAGTTTGGCCACAGGTTGGTACAATACTGCAGATGCAAAGCCTTTGGGTGGGTTTGAAATTTCAATTATTGGTAATATAACCGGATTTAAAAATAAGACCGATAAGAAAACCTTTATCCTTGATCCCAACGATTATCAGAATCTGGATTTTGTAGAGAACCCTGGTACGGCTAGAGCGGTTTCTACGGTTTTGGGAGATATAACCGGTACAAGGGTATATGTAGAAGGTGAAGTAGCTGGCTTTACCACAAGAAAAGAGTTTACACTACCATCCGGACTTTCCGGTGAAGGGGTGGATTTTGTGCCATCTGGCTATATTCAAGCAAGTGTAGGCTTAATCAAAGGAATGGAAATAAAGGCGCGTTTTCTGCCCAAAATGGAATATGAAGATGCCTCTGTAGGTTTAGTAGGTATTGGTTTACAGCATGATTTTACCAAATTGTTACCTGCGGATAAGATATTGCCCGTAGCAATTTCTGCGGTAATTGGGTATACCAATATTTCCGGGGATTATAATTTGGAAAACATTAATATTGCGGAAGGTGAAAACCAGCGTATTGAATCCAACATCAATAGTTGGAATTTTAGTGCGGTAGTATCCACAAAACTCCCTATAATAAATTTTTATGGTGGTTTAGGATACGTTTCAGGAAAGTCTGTTACAGACGTTTTGGGTACTTATAGGGTTACGGAAGGCCCCTTGACTTCAGAGGAATTTATTGACCCATTCTCCATAACCAAAAAAGTAAGTGGTGTAACCGGTACCGTAGGTACAAAACTTAAACTGGGCTTTTTTAGGCTTAATGCGGAATATAATTTAGGAGAATTCAATACTGCTACCTTGGGTATAAATTTTGGTTTTAGATAATGAATGCCAAAAGACCAAAATAAGGTTTTGTTTTACAGTGATAAAAAATCCTTAAAGAGCAGTCTTTAAGGATTTTTTATGGAGTTTTACAGAGAATCTGATACTGTTTGTTATCATGCTGCCAAAATTGGGGTAAAATAAAAAAGCCTGCCTAGATTGCTCCAGACAGACTTTTTCCCATGGCCCTGTTAAAATCGTTTATTCCCTAACGGCCAACGTACTTCCCTCGTTACTTTCAAGGTAAGTAGTGCCATCATCGGCTTGTACTATGGTAATGATATGGGTTGGTTTACCGTCAAGGCCCCTATATTCTATAGTATAGGTATCTCCTTGTCTGGACCAGTTAAAATCGGTTTTTAAGGAAATGGTAGTACCGTTGATTTCATGGTATCTACCTAAATAGACATCATTGAATATCCATTCTTTACGGATCGTTTGTTTAGATGAATTTTCTGCAGGTACAATTTTGGATTGCGACCATATTCCAATAATGGGATCGTTGTTCTGTTCTATCCTAGAACAGTTGGCCAAAAATATGACGGCACAAATAGCCACCAAAGAGAGGAACTTTTTAGTCATAAGTAGGTTAATTTATGTTGGATTTGGGATCCACAATTATTAACGCAATGCTTTTTGCGTTATTACTAAAATTCGATGTACTGCATCAATTTTCCGATTTCTTCGTTAAAGCGTCTTTTTTTTTAACAACATGTGCATTTAATCGATGTTTTTACAACCCCTATTCTAGAATTTAATAAGGCGTTCCCGACCGAAATTCGTCAATAAATACCTATTTTTGAGCTGATATAATCAATATATTAAGATGGATCGTTTCCATTTAATAAATACTAATTCATAAAAATAGACATACATGAAAGTTACAGTAGTTGGTGCAGGCGCAGTAGGTGCTAGTTGTGCGGAATACATTGCTATCAAGGATTTTGCCTCTGAAGTGGTTATTTTGGACATTAAGGAAGGATATGCTGAAGGAAAAGCGATGGATTTGATGCAAACTGCATCGTTAATGGGTTTTGACACCAAAATTACGGGCAGTACAAATGATTATGCAAAAACTGCAGATAGTCATATCGCAGTAATTACTTCCGGTATTCCAAGAAAACCGGGTATGACAAGGGAAGAGTTGATAGGGATAAACGCAGGTATCGTAAAAACGGTATCCAGTAACTTGTTACAGCATTCACCAAATGTAATTATTATAGTAGTCAGTAACCCAATGGATACTATGACCTATTTGGTACATAAAACCACCGGTCTTCCAAAAAACAGGATAATTGGTATGGGCGGTGCCTTGGACAGTGCTAGATTTAAGTATAGATTGGCAGAGGCAATGGAAGCTCCAATATCTGATATTGATGGTATGGTCATAGGTGGCCATAGTGATACCGGTATGGTACCGTTGACCTCACACGCCACAAGAAATAGTATCAGGGTCTCTGAATTTTTATCGGAGGAAAGATTACAGCAGGTTGCGGAAGACACCAAAGTTGGTGGTGCAACCTTGACCAAATTGTTAGGTACAAGTGCATGGTACGCGCCAGGAGCTGCAGTATCATCTATGGTACAGGCCATTGCATGTGACCAGAAAAAAATGTTCCCATGTTCCTCTTTGTTGGAAGGTGAGTATGGCCTAAACGATATCTGTATTGGTGTACCGGTGATCTTAGGTAAGGACGGTATTGAAAAAATAGTTGATATTCCTTTAAGCGATGCCGAGAAAGCTAAAATGCAGGAGAGTGCCGCAGGTGTAACAAAAACCAATGGGCTTTTAGAGTTATAACCTTAATAACCTTACTATACGGAAAACCCCCATATTAGAACTATGGGGGTTTTCTATTATAAGTGAATAGCCACCAGGTATTTATTGTATGAAATAAACTACCTAGTATAATCTTTCTTTTTATATTTGCCGCATGAATGCAAAATGGTGCGTAAGTACTTTAATCATTATACTGGCCGTTTTAGGGCTAAGTCAAGGGCATACCAAAGCTTCTAATCAGCAAATTTCATTACAATTTACAGATGTAGAACTAGCTTCGGATACTGCTCATGACGAAGTTGTGGCAGCTATCACCAGAAAGTTGAACGTTCTGGGTGTTGAAGCTATTGAAATTATAGAAAATGACGGAACACAAGTAAGTATCCGTTATTATAGTGATATGGATGCCCCAAGCGTTAAAGCGTTTCTTACGCAAGAAAACTTAGGGGATTCTTCTAGTGGCGATAGGTTGCCAATAGACTTTCCAAAGGAAAAAATTCCTGAGGAGTATAAACTTGTAGTATCTGACCTTCATCAACAAGGTGATACCGTAGTAGTTTTAAACGGTAATCTAGTACCTGTACAAAAGCAGGAGATTACTGACCTTTTTAATCCTGTAGTATTAAATTTCAGTGCACAAATTGTTTTAGAGCAAGGGATCGTTGAACATACAGCGTATAAAATCAATAAAGATATTGCTATTGCAATTGATCAAACTTTCCAAAATATTCCAGAGGTAAGGGCAGGACCTTACAATAATGCCAACAGTTAGTAATAGTACGTGTACTTACACGGAGCGTATCTACTTTTCGATAAAGTATGATGGGCCAATTTTAAAAAATTTCAGAACCTTAATCAATACACTTAAATAAATAATTAAAATGCAAAATAAAGGACTTATAAAGCTATTTGCTTTATTATTCGGGTTAGTGAGTATTTACCAGCTATCCTACACATTTGTGACCAGCAAGGTAGAAAAAGAATCTACGGTGTTTGCTGCTAGTCAAGTTCCTGAATCAGAGGAAGATTATATAACCAAAAGAGAACAAGTGGCTATGCGTTATTTGGATTCAATTGGTGATAATTCCGTTTTAGGATATACCTCCTATAATGAAGCCAAAAAGAAAGAACTAAATAAAGGTCTTGACCTTAAAGGTGGAATTAACGTAACCTTACAAATTTCCGTAAAGGATATCTTGAAAGGCTTGGCCAATAATACAAAGAACCCTGTATTCAACAAAGCTTTGGCAGATGCTGATTTAGCGGCCAAAAATAGTGATGATACTTATTTGGATTTGTTCTTTGAAGCATTCGATAATATTAAGGGAGATACCAAATTGGCATCGCCCGATATTTTTGCGACCAAAAGTTTGGTAGATGCCAACGAGGTGAACACCCAAATGTCAGATGATGAGGTGAAGCCGATCATCAGAACTAAGATAGATGAATCCATAGTATCTGCATTTGAGGTATTAAGAGAGCGTATTGATGGTTTTGGGGTAACACAACCTAATATTCAGAGAGAAGGAAATTCTGGTCGTATTCTGGTAGAATTACCTGGAGCTAGGGATATTGCCCGTGCACAGGAATTATTGTCAAGTACAGCCCAATTAGAGTTCTGGGAAACTCACAAACAAAGCAATCCAAGCTTTAGTACCTTTTTGATTCAGGCAAATGAGAAGCTAAAGGAAATTGTGGATGTAGAGCGTCCGGAGCCGGTAAAGGAAGAAACGGAGCTTGACTCTTTATTATCGGACGTTTCTGCGGATTCATTGGATTTGGCCACACAGGTTAATCCTTTGTACGAGTTGTTGATTCCTGCCAATCCAGGAAGCAACGCCATGTTTCGTGCGGCAATTAAGGATACGGCCACAATAGGTTCGTATTTAAGAATGCCGGAAATTAGAAGATTGTTACCTGCTGATATTCAATTTACAAAGTTCTTATGGCAACGACCTGCAACAAAAGATGCTGAGGTTATTGATTTGTATGCTTTAAAAAGCAATAGGGAAGGTACTCCTAGAATGAGTGGAGATGTTGTAAGCGATGCTAGGGCCGAGTTTGATCAATTCAATGATCCTGTCGTTACCATGAACATGAACTCTGCTGGTTCAAAATTATGGCAGAAATTAACGAGTGATGCCAATATTAACCAAACGGGTATTGCCGTAGTGTTGGATAACAAGGTGTATACCGCTCCTGGCTGTTCGGTTGTTGGTGGTATTACAGGTGGTAGAACGGAAATTTCTGGAAATTTCACCATTAACGAGACCAAGGATATTGCCAATGTACTTAGGGCCGGTAAGCTTCCTGCACGTGCAGAAATCATTCAATCGGAAATTGTTGGTCCATCATTGGGGCAAGAGGCAATAGACAGTGGATTTATGTCTTTCCTAATTGCTATGGCTATCGTTTTATTATGGATGATCGCTTACTATGGTAAAGCAGGTGCATTTGCGGATATAGCATTGTTATTGAACATCTTATTGATCTTTGGGGTGTTGACCAGCTTGAACGCCGTATTGACATTACCTGGTATTGCAGGTATCGTATTGACCATAGGTATGTCCGTGGATGCCAACGTTCTTATTTTTGAACGTATCAAGGAAGAATTGGCAAAAGGAAAAGGGAAGAGTCAGGCAGTTGCTGACGGATTTGGAAATGCGCTTTCTTCTATTCTGGATGCCAACATAACAACAGGCCTTACCGCAATTATACTGTTCATATTTGGTTCTGGACCAATTAAAGGTTTTGCAACTACATTATTGATAGGTATCATTACATCTTTATTTACGGCCATATTTATAACACGTTTATTGGTAGATTGGTATTTGGAAGGTAAAGGTAGAAGCCTTGATTTTTCCACAAGTCTAACCAAGAACCTGTTTAAGAATATCAATATAGATTTCTTGATCAAAAGAAAGATTGCTTATGTAATTTCCGCTATTCTTGTTGCCGTAGGATTGTTTTCACTATTCTTTGGCCCGGGATTACAGCAAGGTGTTGACTTTGTGGGCGGGCGTTCGTATACCGTTCGTTTTGAGCAACCGGTGAACCCTTCTGAAATTGCATCGGAACTTAATACCGTTTTTGGTAGCGGAACCAATGTAAAGACTTATGGTGAATCTAACCAAGTAAAGATTACTACTCCTTATAAAGTAGATGTGGAAGGTATTGAAGTAGATACTGAAATTCAGGATAAATTATATACTTCACTTCAAAAATACCTGCCAGATGGCTTTGACAAGGATGCTTTTGTCCTTGGAGGTGTAGATGAGGATGCAATAGGTATTTTACAATCTGTAAAGGTTGGGCCAACAATTGCAGATGATATTAAGAACAATGCATTTTTAGCCATTTTAGGTTCTCTTGCCGTAGTGTTCCTTTATATCTTATTAAGGTTTAGAAGGTGGCAATTCTCTTTAGGAGCGGTAGTAGCCGTTTTCCATGATGTATTGATCGTGTTAGGTGTGTTCTCTATATTTGGTAAATTGATGCCTTTTAATATGGAAATTGACCAAGCTTTTATCGCGGCGATTCTAACGGTAATTGGTTACTCCTTGAATGATACCGTGGTTGTGTTTGACCGAATTCGTGAAACGTTGGCGGAACGTGGTTGGAAAGGTGGTTCCAATATTAATTTTGCGATCAATACTACATTAAGTAGAACATTGAATACGTCTTTGACCACCTTAGTGGTGTTATTGGCCATTTTTATTTTCGGTGGTGAATCGTTAAGAGGGTTTATGTTCGCAATGATCGTAGGTGTTATAGTAGGTACATATTCTTCCGTATTTATTGCAACTCCTGTAATGTTCGATGCTTTGAGCAAAAAAATTACATCAGGAAAGGAAAAATAGAATTTTAGAATTTTAAGAAAAAATCGCTATCCTTTTGGGATAGCGATTTTTTTTATGTCTTGCTTATAAGTCCTTTTGAACCGTCATTGGAGTAGGATAGGCTAAATATATCTTTTGGCTCTAAAAATGGCTCTTTCCTGTGGGAAACAAAAATAATCGCAGTTGTAGTCTCTTCTGCAATTTTATTGACAAGTTCAACCAGCAGTGTGGCAGAAACATCGTCCATACCAGCGGTAGGTTCGTCCAATATTAACAAAGGTGGGTGTTTTACCATTGCGCGTGCAGTCATGACCAATCGTTGTTTTCCCGTGGATAGTTTATTGAAATGAATATCTTTTTCTTCAAAAAGATCTAATAAGTACAACCATTCCCTTACAACCCGTTTCTGGGACTCTGTAGGAATAGTATATAGGCCTACAGAATCTGTTAATCCGGATATGAGCATATATTCAATAGTATGCCTTCCACTAAATTTATTGGTCATAGCGGGGGAGTAGTATCCAATTTTTTCTTTAATGTCCCAAACACTTTCACCGCTTCCCTTTTTAGTGCCAAATAAATAGATGTCTTGTCCATAAGCTTTAGGGTTGTCTCCTGTTATCATGGAAAGTAGGGTACTTTTACCACTGCCATTTGGTCCCGTCAATTGCCAAAAATCCCCTGGATTAATAGTCCAATTGATATTCTTTAAGATTGGCCTATTTCCGTAATTGATCGTTACATCCTTAAATTTTACCAATGCATTGTTACATGGTACGGGAATCTTTAGTGGTTTTGGAATGCGGTCAGTACTAAATGTATTTCTTGTGCTGGTACGTAAGGCTTCAGGAGATGTTATTTCAGAGAACAATGACCCTTCTAATTTACCAAATTTGTTCATGAATGATAAGGTATCCGCTGTACGGCTCGCAATTTGTACGAAAGCAATGGAAATGGAGTTTTTAAGAAGTATATGTTGTAATTCTTTTTGAAAACCTATATCCAAATTATCAAAAGGATTGTCCAAAATTATGTAATCAGGTTTTTGCTGTAACAAGTAATGCAACAACGCTTTTTTTTGTTCACCACTGGACATGGTTTCCAAGCTTTGACTTTGAGTACTAATAATTTTCCGGTCATGCCTATCTTCTTCATCAATTAATTTTTCTAGTGTAAATGATGAATATATGCATCCTGTTTTGCCTTGAAATTCTCTTAGTTCCTTGGGTAGGGAACCCTTATTGAAAAGCTTGAAAAAATCTTTTTTATTAGAATTATTATTGATGTATATAACCCAATGATTCATTTTATTTACGAATTCTAAAAATATTGACCGGATTTTTTTTATAAGTTGTACTGCCGTCTATGGACATGCCTATTTTAAGGGCCGTTCGCTGGGAAGGTAGGTTATTGACCTGTATAATTGAAATTAAGCTTTCTGCCCAGTTGTTTTGGAAGGCTACGTTCTTACAAGCGCTTGCGGCTTCAAAAGCATATCCTTGACGCCAATATTTGGGCAAAATTGAATATCCTATTTCCAATTCTTCTTGGTGATTTATATTTTGGATCAGTAGACCGGCTAGGCCAATTAACATATTTGATTCTTTGTGTATAAGGGCGTTCATACCACCTGCACCACTGTCATACCGTTCAAAAATTCTATTAAATTGCTCTTGACAAGCTTGAATTGGATCTTTGGGTAAGCCGCTCCAAAATTGACTACTTAATGGCTCTTTATGAAAAGGAAGCCATTCTTGAAAATGGGACTGAGTGACTTTTTTGATCAATAACCGATCGGTTTCCTCATTCGTAAGTAGATAATTAGGCTTTATATTGTGCTGTTGTAGAGGCAAATTATAATTATTTACGACTATAACTAATACTATCCCCAATTGAAATATTCAATACTTCAGCTAATCCTCCGTTAATTTCAAGTACATATTTTACGGGAACTATTGAGGAAAGTCCATCTTCATTTAACGGTTGTGCATTTTCCTGCATACTGGCAAGGTTCAAATCTTCATCTATATACAATATGTCCAAAGGAAACTCCGTATTCTTCATGTAAAATGAGTGCATAGCTTCCGTGGGAAAAATAAATAGCATGGCCTGATCGTTCTCCATGCCCTTTCTATACATTAATCCTGTTTGTGTTTCATATGAACTTTCGGCGAATTCTATGTTGAACGACGCCTTAATTGAATCTGTGGTACCATGATAAATAAAAAGATCACCTTCATGCGTAAAACTGACTGATGGAGTGGAGATACTTTTTTTTACTTCTTTCTTACAGGAGCATACTGCCAATAACATGGCAAATATCATCAGAAGCCGTATAAATTTAGAACCGTACATCTATGCGGTTTTTGTTTTCTTGAACATAAAGAACAGACCTATTAAAATAAAAGGAATGCTAAGCCATTGTCCTGTAGAGAGTACCCCAAGACTTTCTTCAAAGCCACCCTGGCTTTTCTTTACGAACTCCACAAAAAAGCGCACCGTCCATAATAAAACAAAGAATAATCCAAAAAGATAACCTGGCTTGTTCTTTTTATCCGTTTTCCAATATAAAAAATAGAGTAGAATAAAAATCAGTAAGTAACAAACCGCTTCATACAATTGCGCAGGATGGCGATATGGTATTTCCGCTAGATATTGAGAAAATTGAGGGTTGTTCTCAATGGCCGCATAGGCGGCATTTACTGATTTTTCTTGGGTAATGCCCAATGCTTTTGATGGATGTAGGTCATCTGAATCCCTTATAAATTTTGTAGCGAAAATAAAATTTTCATCTACAACCTTACCATTTATTTCAGAATTGAAAAAATTTCCAAGTCGCACACAAAAACAACCAATAGCAACAGGTATTACCATTCTATCAAATATCCAAAGCATACTAAATTCTTTATGCTTTCTTGTATATAGATAAGTACCTATAATAATACCAAGGGTGGCCCCATGACTGGCCAATCCTGTAAATCCTGTAAATTCATAACCATTGATCAAGCCAAACAACAGACTGCCGTTTTCACTCTCCCGTATAGGTAGTAGAATTTCAAGTAAATGGTTGGAATAATATGGCCAATCGTAAAAAAACACATGACCCAGTCGAGCACCCAACATAGTACCAAGAACGGTATAGATAAAGAGTGAATCTAACTGTTCTACCGATTTTTTTTCATTGGTAAATATCTTTTTCATTATGAACCAGCCCAAAGCAAATGCCGTTATCCATAATAAATTATAATACTTGATCTGTATAAATCCTATGTTGAAAAGGGTTTCATTTGGATTCCAGGTAATTCCTAAGAAATGCATGTGTTGTATTTTGTTTGGCTAAGATAATAAATAGCCAACAGACAAATTAAGTTTTGGATTAGAGATATGGGTAATTAAAATTTCCTTTTTAAGGAACTGGATCATATCCTTTACCACCCCAAGGGTTACAGCTAAAAATTCGTTTTGTTGCCAACCATCCACCTTTAAAAAGGCCATGTTTCTTTAAGGCTTCCAAAGTATATTGAGAACACGTTGGCGAGTACCTACATGTGGCAGGTGTGTAGGGCGATATGGCTATTTGATAAAAGCGGATCAACCATACAAATGGGGCTATCACTATTTTTTTAAACGTAATTTTCAAGACTATGTGTTATAGTAGCAAAGCTACCACAAAAGAAACAATTAAAAATGAACAAGTCCGGATACTCACCATCCGGACTTGTTAACTATAAAAACCGCAATTAAACCCCTAGTCGTATATCCTCTAAATTTTTGGATTCTTCTTCGGTAAACAATCTGGATTTGATTAAAAACCTGACACCTAACGGTATTTCCAATGAAAAACTAGCGCCTCTTCCTGGGGTAACATCAATGGTCAATTGGGTATGTTTCCAATATTCAAACTGATCTTTTGACATATGAAAATCGCAATTTTCAATATTCCCCAACCAAACATCATTATCATCCAGCATTAAGTCGCCTTTGGTAAAGCACATTGGCGAAGAACCATCACAACAGCCCCCGCTTTGATGAAACATAAGTTCACCATGGCGCTCCTTTAATTGTTGGATTATGTGTGCGGCTTTTTCCGTTACCAATACACGTTTAGTTTTCATGTTTATTCCGGTTAAAAGAATCCCATAGGCTTTTTGTCATAGGAAATGAGCATATTTTTGGTCTGACGGTAATGTGCCAACATCATTTTATGGTTTTCCCGGCCAATTCCCGATTTTTTATATCCCCCAAACGGAGCATGTGCAGGATAAAGATGATAACAATTTACCCAAACCCTACCGGCTTTTATGGCTCTTGAAATTTGATAGGCCTGGTGGGTGTCCCGTGTCCAAACACCGGCACCTAATCCATATAAGGTATCATTGGCAATGGCTATGGCTTCCGCTTCGTCTTTAAAAGTGGTTACACAAAGTACCGGACCAAAAATCTCTTCCTGAAAAACACGCATTTTGTTATTGCCCTTTAAAATAGTAGGTTGTATATAGAAACCGCCCTCCAGTCCTTCGTTATAGGCTTGGCCACCACCGGTAAGCACTTCGCAACCTTCTTCTTTACCAATATTGATGTAACTTAAAATCTTTTCAAATTGATCGTTGGATGCCTGAGCTCCCATCATGGTGGAAGGATCTAAAGGATGGCCCATTTTTATGGCCTTGGTACGTTCCAAAACACGTTCAATGAATTTGTCATAAATGCTTTCCTGTACCAACATTCTTGATGGGCATGTGCAAACTTCGCCTTGGTTCAAGGCAAACATGTTGGCACCTTCCAAACACTTGTCAAAAAAGGCATCATCCGCATCCATAATGCTTTCAAAGAAAATATTTGGGGATTTGCCACCGAGTTCCAAGGTAACTGGCGTAATATTTTTAGAGGCGTACTGCATGATCAATTGCCCTGTGGTAGTTTCTCCGGTAAAGGCAATTTTATCTATTCTTGGACTAGAAGCCAAAGGCTTGCCCGCTTCTGCACCAAAGCCATTAACAATGTTCAAAACCCCGTCCGGTAAAATACCTTCTATCAATTCCATTAGAATTAAAATACCTACAGGGGTCTGTTCGGCAGGTTTTAAGACCACGCAGTTTCCGGCTGCCAATGCAGGTGCCAGTTTCCAAGTGGCCATTAATAATGGAAAATTCCAAGGAATTATTTGTCCTACTACGCCAAGAGGCTCGGTTACGTTCAATGCAACGGTATTGGCATCCAGTTCGCTAACGGAACCTTCTTCTGCTCTGATGACACCGGCAAAATATCTAAAATGGTCAATGGCCAAAGGAAGATCGGCCGCTCTTGTTTCACGTATAGCCTTGCCATTGTCCCAAGTTTCTGCCCTGGCCAAAACCTCTAAGTTCTGCTCCATTTTGTCCGCAATCTTTAATAGCATATTACTTCGTTCAGTTGCAGAAGAGGTATTCCAAGAAGGAGCTGCCTGCCAAGCCGCATCTATAGCTTTTTCAATGTCCTCTGCCGTGGAACGTGGTATTTTGGTAAAGGACTTACCGTCTACTGGTGAAGTGTTATCAAAATATTCACCTTTGGTAGGGGCTGTCCACTTTCCACCAATATAGTTTTCATACTGATTCTTGAATTTAGGTTTTTGTAGTACGTCTTTTGCTACGGTTGCTGTTGTGCTCATAATACATGTTTTAAGTTAATATTTGTTGAAATAAGTATAATGTCATCCTGTTACAGCTTAAATGTACTCTTCATATTCTCCATTAATCTGACGCATTCTATGAATAATGTGAACTATTCTATCATTTATTGTTAATATCTCTTTTTTACCTATAATATTTTGTAAATTTCTTAATGTAAATACAAGGGTATGATACAGTTATCTGATGAATTTTTAAAACAAAGACGTCTAGAGACCTTGGTCGAAAACCAAACCTCTTTTACAATGAACAATGCTGCCATGCATGTTTTTGAAACCCATGAACAAGCAAGTAGTGTGCTATTGCAATTTGAACAGCCGGTTCTGGCCAGTATGATACAGGGTAAAAAAATAATGCATTTACGCGATTACGAACGTTTTGATTTTTTGCCAGGAGAATCCTTGGTCCTACCGGCCAATGAACGTATGTGTATAGATTTCCCTGAGGCTATGTCCAAAAATCCTACGCGTTGTCTTGCCATGGCAATTTCCGAGGGTAAAATCAATAAGGTATTGCAATTCATGAACGAGAACATGCCCAAGGATAACAAGGAGGAGTGGGGCCTTATGGATTACAATTTTCATTTTGTGAACGATCGAGGAATCTTTCAGATCATTCAACGGTTGCTGTTTCTTTTTTCCGAAGATCACCCTTCCAAGGATTATTTTGTGGATAATATGCTTCGTGAACTGATTATTAGAATTTTACAGACCAATGAACGCAAAATTTATAGCAATGCAACATTGTCGCTAAAAAAGGAAAGCAGGCTAACGGAGGTCATACGTTATATCAGAAACAATGTGCATAAACCCCTCTCTATAGATGAACTCAGTAAAATGGCCTGTATGAGCCCTTCTCATTTTTATCGTTTGTTTAAAACGGAGCTGGGTGTGTCCCCTGTGGAATTTATTAATAACGAAAGGATAAAATTGGCCGTAGGTTTATTACAGGATCCCAACAGAAGCATTAAAGGAGTTTACTTGGATTGTGGATTTGAAAGCAGATCTTATTTTAATAGGGTATTTAAAAATAGACAACATATTGCTCCCAAGGAATACCAAGATAAAATTCAAAAAGCCAAATTTTTGGATTAGTTATAAACTGTACGTAGTACCGTCTTTTCCATCCTTAAGCTGAATGCCCAAAGCGGACAATTGGTCACGAATTTTATCAGAAGTTGCAAAATCCTTGTTCTCACGCGCTTCTTTACGTAATTGTATGAGTAATTCTACGACTCCGCCCAGTTTTTCTGAATCCGCATCTGAACTACTTTTATTTTCCAATCCTAAAACATCAAATATAAATGCGTATAAGGTTTGTTCCAATTCTTCCTTGTCTTCTTTTGTAATGGTTTCATTACCTTCTTTGATCAAGTTAATATGTTTTACGGCGTCGAACAATTTGGCAATTAATATAGGCGTATTAAAATCATCGTTCATGGCCGTATAACAGGAAGATTTCCATTCGGCCACATTAAAATTACTGCTGCTTGCTACTGGAAGGGATTTTAAGGAATTGATGGCCTCCATTAATTTATTGAACCCTTTTTCAGAAGCTAAAAGTGCATCATTACTAATGTCCAAAATACTGGTATAATGAGCTTGCATCATAAAAAAGCGTACCATAGAAGGAGAAAAAGCCTTACTTAGAATGTCATTTTCACCAGAAAATATTTCACCAGGAAGAATACTGTTTCCTGTAGATTTGGCCATTTTCCTACCATTTAAGGTAAGCATGTTGGTATGTAGCCAATAATTTACTGGAGATTTACCATTACTTGCCTCTGCTTGGGCTATTTCACATTCATGGTGCGGAAATTTCAAATCCATTCCTCCGCCATGAATGTCAAAGGTCTCCCCCAAATATTTAGTGCTCATTGCCGTACATTCCAGATGCCATCCGGGGAAACCATCTCCCCAAGGTGATGGCCATCTCATTATATGTTGCGGTTCCGCTTTTTTCCATAGGGCAAAATCCTGCGGATTGCGTTTATCGTCCTGAGCGGTAAGGTCACGCGTATTGGCGATCATATCCTCTAACTTTCTACCGCTTAGCTTGCCATATTCATGATCAGTGTTAAACTTGGCGACATCAAAATAAACGGACCCATTCGTCTCATAGGCATATCCTTTGTTAAGGATATCCTTTATAATCTCTATTTGTTCTATGATATGGCCGGTAGCGGTAGGTTCAATACTAGGGGGTAAAAAATTAAACTTTTCCAAAATATTATGAAAATCTACCGTATAGCGCTGTACTACTTCCATAGGTTCAAGCTTCTCCAACCTGGCCTTTTTAGCTATTTTGTCTTCACCATCCTCAGCATCATCTACAAGGTGACCGGCATCCGTTATATTACGGACATACCGTACTTTATACCCAAGATGTTTAAAGTACCTAAAAATCATATCAAATGACATAAAGGTTCTGCAATTTCCCAAATGCACATTGCTGTAAACTGTAGGGCCGCATACATACATGCCTATATGTCCTTTATTGATCGGCGTGAAAATTTCTTTTTTTCCAGTAAGTGAATTGTGAACCTTAATTTCTTGATTTTCGTACAACTGCATGAAATTATGTGCGTTTAAAATGAGTGTTTAGGGTTTTTGTAAAATATGTCCATACCAGATTATCGCCGATAGTTTTGAACGCATTGCTGTCATTTGTAAAATATGCCATGGTAAAGCGAAATGAATTAACGATATAAGACACCTTTTTGTACGTTCATAAAGTTTGCGGCATTTATTACCAATAGGTTAAAACCCTGTTTTTTAATGTTGACAATTGATTTGGGCAACTTGACTATTCGTACTTTTTGTTCCCGCTCAATTCAAGCCGTAAAGATATACAATAAGTGTCACTTTATAACTAAATAGGGGGATTACACAACAATAATTGGTGACAAAGCAAGCTAGGGGTTACTTTTAAAAACCAAATCTATTTTGCCTTATGACCCAGCGTGGTTTAGCCATTCTTTTCCTCAGTTTATTTGGTATGTTAACTTGTTTCTCTCAAGTTGCTCCAGATTGTATCAATGCCATACCTATTTGTTACAATACCCCGATCAATGCCGGGACCAATGGTTATGGTATAGATGATTTCAATGGGGCCTCCGTTTCAGGTTGTTTTACACAAGCATCAGGGACAATAGAAACCAATTCTGCATGGTACCGCTTTAGAACAGGAGAATCTGGTCAATTAGGCTTTAATATTGGACATGACTCCAACGAAGATTGGGATTTTGCTTTGTATAATACTACAGATTGTAATGATTTAGGTGAGCCTGTAAGATGTAATTATTTCGACAATTCGGACAATAGCGATTTTATTGGAGTGGGGGTAGACCCCACAGGGGCGGATAATATACAATATGAAGATTGGCTAGAGGTTGAACCCGGACAAGATTATTATTTATTGATCAATAATTATAGCAATAATAATTCTGGATTTTCCATTCAATTTTCGGGAAGCATTTTTGTGGAATTTCCTAATAGTGCATTAGATTGTGATATCATTGATAATTTATTGGGGCCACCGATCATAGCGTGCGATAACGAGAACGTAGTACTTGATGCAACTACTGATAATGCATTGGGTTATGAGTGGTATATAGATTTGGGAACAGGTTATCAGCGTATACCAAATGAAAATGGGGCACAACTTTCCGTGGCGGTTTCTGCAATGTACAGAGTACTTGTAATAAGGCCTCTGGGCAATAATTTGATTAGCGAGACTCAAGTAGCTTACGCGCCTTCGCCCGTTACATATGAGGTTGCGGATAGTACGGCCTGTTTTGATGGTACGGCCATAGATTTAACATTAAAGGACGAGGAAGCGTTGGGGGACCAAAGTACTTTTGAATTTCGTGTTACTTACCATTCTTCTGTTGAGGATGCCATTGATGGTATTGATCCATTGCCTAAAAGCTATGTACCTTCTGCATTAACGGAAACCATACATGTAAGAACCACATCTTTGGAAAATGGTAATTGTTTTGATGTTTCGGAATCTTTTGAAATTAATAGTGTGGCATTGCCGGAACTTGATTTTCCTACAAGAATATACGAATGCGGTGAGGCTCCTGTTGCTACAATTGGGGAAGAAACGCCAGATCCAAATTATACGTATGAATGGAGTACGGGTGAGACTACACCTATGATAACGGTGGATCAGAGTGGGGTTTATACCTTATCCGTTACCAATGCGGCGAACGCATTACAATGTGTAACCGTTAAATCTATAGAGGTTGTTTTCTCCAAACCTCCAGTTATTACTGATATTAGTATTGAATATGAGGACGATCTGGCAAATACGGTAAGGGTATATGTAGAGACCGACGGAAATCTTGCCTATCAATTGGATGGTGAGGAACCACAGGAAAATGCCACTTTTCATGACCTTTTTCCAGGAGAGCATACCATAACGGTAATTGATTTGAACGGATGCGGTAGCGATTCCAAAAAAATAGTGGTCCTGGGATTTCCAAAGTTCTTTACCCCTAATGCGGATGGAATAAATGATACATGGCATGTAGCCGGACTGGATATTTTGGACAATCCTATTATCAGCATCTATGATCGATATGGAAAATTACTGCATCAACTACATAAAAATTCAAATGGTTGGGACGGCTCTTTTAATGGTGTACTATTGCCTGAATCCGATTACTGGTTTAAATTATCCTACACAGATTCGCTTGGCCAAACTACCCATGCGGCTTATATCAACAACCATTTTACATTAAAGCGCTAACCCTCTAAATTTACTACTAAAGGTGTATTTTATCGATTAAAGGTCATATTATTCGATGTAGAATACTAAATATTGGCATGTGTAGTTATTATATACGTTACGTAGATTAATAGCCACACCATTTATGAGAACATTCATAGGTTCTATATTTTGTTTACTTTTTTTTGTAACACATGTAGCTGCCCAAAATTCTGCAGATTGTAGAACTGCCATTCCTGTGTGTGCAGATCAACCCATAATGGGTATAGCGGAAGGCACGGGTGATGTTGATGATTTTGACCCGGAAATTATACGTCAAACAGGTTGTTTGGAAAAAGGTAGTCTTACTTCTGCCAATATTGAACATAATACTTCTTGGTTTGTGTTTAGGGCAGGAACGGGAGGGCAAGTAGGCTTTGATATAGAAGCCTTGCCTACCAATGGAAGTGGTACCCCTACTGCAGAATGGGATTTTGCCGTATTTGGTCCGGATGTAGATTGTGGGGATATAAGCAGTGGTACTGCAGAACCTATCCGTTGTAATTATGAGGTCAATGATACACGTTTTACCGGTTTAGGGGTAAATCCTGAAAATGGCCAGGAGGGAGAACCTTCATTGACAGGTAGTCAAAATACATATGATGAGTATCTAGATGTACAGCCGGGAGAGATCTACTACATATTGATCAATAATTTTGCTGATAATTTTACCGGTGATCCGGAACCTTTTATGCTAACGTTTACCGGAAGCTCCGTTAATGCTAACCAAGATACTGCATTGGATTGTACGTTACGCGATGAATTTTTAGGATTGGACATTGTAGCATGTGAAGGGGATGATGACATTACCCTTAGCGCATTAAATTCCCCTGCTGGTGCAGCTATCCAAAATGTGGAATGGTCCGTAGATTATGAAGATGACGGTATAGTGGATGATGTTCTCATGGGTTCCGGTGAATTTCAGGCGGAGCTGGTGGTGGTGAGTCCAAATTCAGGTCGTTATTTCGCCACGGTATATGCAGACCCTTCCTCAGGCGGACCATCCTCATATAGTGATGACAGTGGTGTGCTTATAACGTTTTTTGGCACACCCATATTAGATAGGGTAGAAATCTTGGATACCAATTTATCCATAGAACCGGATCAAAACAATATAGAATTTATAGTTACTGGAAACGGGGATTATGAATTTGCTATAAATAATGGGGAATTTCAGGATGAGGCCATATTTTTGAACGTGCCACCAGGCCTTAACACCGTTATTATCAATGATAAAAATGGCTGTGGCATTACGGAACCTTTGGAATTTTTAATTGTAGGCTATCCTAAATTTTTCACTCCCAATGGGGATGGTGTCAATGATGATTGGAATATTAAAGGAATTGAAACCTTGACAAACCCGGTAGTATTTGTTTTTGACCGGTATGGAAAGTTGTTAAAGCAACTAGGTGCTGACGGGGGTTGGGATGGAACTTTTAATGGTAGGCCCATGCCTGCTACGGATTATTGGTTTAGGTTTGAATTTGGAGAAACAGATGATGGCCTTCTCGTCGCCAAAACCAGGAAAACCCATTTTACGTTAAAAAGATAAATATTAAAGGGTCGTCAATTATGACGACCCTTTAATATTTAGTATACTCTTAAGGAAAATTAAAAATTAATGGTATAACTTAATGTTGCATTGGTGTTAATCCTGTCTATGTTTGCGGGGGTGGTTAATCCGGCATCGAATAAGCGCTCGTCTACATCTTGCTGAGAACGACTTAAGGCAAAGTCCAACCTACTACCTCCAAAATTATAACCTATACCACCAGAAATTGCATTTAAATCACCTACGGTATTGCCATTGGTGTACGGACTTTGTTCAAATCTATATCCAGCACGTAAGCTAACCTGTTCTATACGATACTCACCACCTAACCTAAATGTGGAAACTGTACCCAATTCATTAGAAATTTGGTCGTTTACGGTCTGAAAACTTGGGTCATTCGCAGGACGAAGCTCAGTATTGGAAAAATCCTGAAAACCATAATCAAAACTCAATAATCCATTTTTGGCAAAAACCATGGCCAAACTACCGGTTAACTTGCTAGGGGTTTTAACGGTATATGTTTCAAACACATTAATTATATTGAAATTGATAAAATTGATATCAGAATCTGCTAGATCGGAATTTATTCGTTGCGAAAAATCTTCGTTTAAACGATACCAAGTAGGAGATTGATAACTTGCTCCCATTCGTAAGTAATCATTTAGTTTGGCTATGGCACCTAGGCTAAATGAAAAACCGTTTCCTTCGGTATTTAAATAATTGTCAAAAGTTGTATTTTGAATTTCCGAATTGCCATCATAACCACTTTCTGTAAACTGATCATATTTAGTATATAGAATATTGTGAAAGTTCAAAGAAGCTCCCATGTAAATATTTTCTTTAAACTGAGACCCCATGTTCAACGTAAATTTACTGTTGTATCCTGTAGTTCTTCTAATAAAATCTTGATTAACTGAGCTATATGATGCATTGCTAACGTAATCTGTATTGGCGTCATCGTCTACCAATGGGTCCAAAATACCTCCATAATAACCTAAAAAAGCTTGTTGGTCCCTAAATCCTTGTCTGGCACCTATATCGAGATAGGCCTCTTCCAAAAATTCACCATCCTGCAAAAGAATTGAACCAAAAGGGGTGCCCTGTGCATAACTTAAAAAGTAATTATCAATACCCTGGGTCGTATTGCCTGATGCCCTAAATTCATTATCAAAATTATTGACCACATCATAATTAAAGGCCAATGAAAATTTTTGCCAGTCAGAATTTTGATCGGTACTTCTAAATACGAACGTTCCCCCAATTTGATTTAATTCCAAATTATTGGTTTTCGTACCAATAGTTGTACCAAAATAGTTGGTTTCATTATCGACATTATAGGAAGAACCTGAAATGGTAAACAAACTATTATTGAAAACGGCGGAACCGGCAGGGTTGATATTCAATGCGGATAAATCGCCGCCAAGTGCTCCAAAGGCTCCACCCATAGCTTGAAATCTAGCTGTGCCCTGAAGATTTTCATTGCTATAGCGCAAGGCTTCATTAATATTTTGTGCATTACCAACTGCGCATAACAATATGGTTATGAAAGTGATATATCTTTTCATATAATCTTTTTAAATTTAAGGATACGTGTAATTAATTTCTTCTTCCGCCACTTCTGCTGGAAGATGAAGAACCTGAAGAACGAGAGCTACTACCACTTGAACTTCTCATGGATCCGGAACTTCTAGAACTGCTGCCACTTGAACTTCTCATTGTACCAGAACTTCTGGAACTGCTATTTCCTGAGCTACGAAACGTACTATTAGTAGACCTGCCTGTAGAGTAATTGTTTCCGCTACTTCTGTAGGACGATGTTCTTGGAGTAGCTATTCTACTACTGGACCTAGTTGTTCCATTATAGTATCTGCTACTTGTATTTGCATTTCTTGAGGAACTATACCTTGGTACGGCCCTTGTACTTCTACTGGTCCTATATGCCCTATTTTGGTCCACACCTACGGTTCTTCTAGTAGTGGTAGTTCCAGAATACGTTCTTGAACTACGTGTATTGGCAGAACTACGGGCGGTAGCGGTCCTTGAAGTTGTAGTCCTATATCTGGGGGAATCCCCTCTGGTATTCACGTTAGACCTACCTCTTAAGGCAGTTGCGCTAGTAGTATTGTTCAATCTAGTATAATTACCCCTCCTTGTATTATTATAGGCATAACTTCTGTTTACAAATCTGTTATTGCGGCTATAATACCTATTTCCATATCCATATCCGTAATTGTAATAAGGATAGTTCCAGCCAAAACCAAAACCGGCATAGCCAACACCAAAACCGCGATAACCGAAACCGCCATAATTCCAATTATTCCAACGGTTCCATCCCCATGGACTATACCATCCATAGCCATAATAAGGTCCATAACCGTAATTCCATCCCCAAAGCGGACTTGCCCAACCAAAGCCGGCCACACCCCAATTGTTCCATCCGTTATCATAAAAATTTATGCTAACACTAGTGGCGTTATCTCCCCAACCTCCATAACCTTGATAGTCATTTTCAGTTGAATAATAATCCGTTAATTGCCCATCTTCTATATTTAGGGTATCGGTATTGGATGAATAGGAATCAATATCTGTAAAAATCTCATTATCCAATATTTCATCATATTGGGATGCTTTTTCCCCAAAATAAGCACTATAGGTGTTTTCTTCCTGATTTTGAGTCTGAGCAGGTCTTTTTTCTACCATTCTAGGAGCATTATCAGAATAAATGCCATCATTGTCATAATAAGAGGCCTGTTCATACGATCCGCATGAAGCTGCTACTATGGCCATGGTTAGCAGCATTGTTAAGTTGCGAATTTTGTTGTGGGGTATTGAATATATCATCGGATCAAAATTATATTGTTGAACATATTAAAAATAACTAGTTTTACCCAATTATTATATTATAATATTCACAAAATTTGTGCCAAACTCCAAATAATGAGTAAAAATTTGACTAAGAGAAGTGAGGATTATTCCAAATGGTATAACGAATTAGTAGTTAAGGCAGACCTTGCCGAAAACTCCGGCGTTAGGGGGTGTATGGTAATAAAACCATACGGTTATGGTATTTGGGAAAAAATGCAAGCAGGCTTGGATAAAATGTTTAAGGAAACAGGTCATGAAAATGCTTATTTTCCTTTGTTCATTCCTAAATCCTATTTTAGTAGGGAAGCTAGCCATGTGGAAGGTTTTGCTAAAGAATGTGCGGTAGTTACCCATTATAGGCTTAAAAATGCGGATGATGGAAGTGGTGTTGTCGTAGATCCTGAAGCAAAATTAGAGGAGGAGTTGATCGTAAGACCAACATCTGAAACCATTATTTGGGATACCTATAGAAAATGGATTCAAAGCTATAGGGATTTGCCGTTGTTGATAAATCAGTGGGCAAATGTTGTGCGTTGGGAAATGCGAACCAGGTTGTTTCTTAGAACATCAGAGTTTTTATGGCAAGAGGGGCATACTGCACATGCAACGGAGCAAGAGGCTATTGCCGAAGCCGAACAAATGATGAACGTATATGCGGATTTTGCCGAGAACCATATGGCCGTTCCCGTTATTAAGGGGACAAAGACAGAAAGTGAACGTTTTGCAGGAGCCTTGGAAACATATTGCATAGAGGCTTTAATGCAAGACGGCAAGGCTTTACAGGCGGGAACATCACATTTTTTAGGTCAAAATTTTGCAAAGGCCTTTGACGTTAAGTTTGCTACCAAAGAAGGTGGTAAAGAATATGTTTGGGCTACCTCTTGGGGGGTGTCCACTAGATTGATGGGGGCTTTGATCATGACGCATAGCGATGATAACGGCTTGGTAATTCCTCCAAAATTGGCCCCGATACAAGTTGTGATCGTTCCAATTTATAAAGGTCTTGACCAACTTGACCTCATTTCCGAAAAAGTTATGCCTTTGGTTAAGGAGTTGAGGGCAAAAGGAATTTCGGTTAAATTTGATAATAGGGATACCCATAAACCTGGGTTTAAATTCAACGAATATGAATTAAGAGGTGTACCGGTAAGATTAGCGGTAGGACCAAGGGATCTTGAAAATGGTACATTTGAGGTGGCACGTAGAGATACCTTGGAGAAAGAAACGGTAATGGCGGTAGATGTTGTGGATAAAATAGTGTTCTTGCTTGATGATATACAGAAAAACCTTTATCAAAAAGCACTGGATTTTCGCACAGGGCACATTACAAAAGTTGATTCTTACGATGAGTTTAAAAAAGTTTTAAAAGAAAAAGGTGGTTTCATTTCTGCCCATTGGGACGGTACCAAGGAAACCGAGGAACGTGTCAAAAATGAAACAAAAGCCACTATTAGGTGTATTCCAATTGATGCCGTTGCTGAGGATGGGGTATGTATGGTAAGCGGCAAACCATCTAATAAAAGGGTGTTATTTGCTAAAGCATATTAATTTTTTTAAAAAATAATATTCAGGTGTTGTGATAGTAAAAAATATTTGTATTTTTGCATCCGCAATTGCACAAAGTATGGTCCGTTCGTCTAGGGGTTAGGACGCCAGGTTTTCATCCTGGTAACAGGGGTTCGATTCCCCTACGGACTACTAAGCATTTTTGGATTTAGTTCTTTAATTGCTATTTTTAAGTTCAAGTTTAAGATTATGGTCCGTTCGTCTAGGGGTTAGGACGCCAGGTTTTCATCCTGGTAACAGGGGTTCGATTCCCCTACGGACTACTAAAAAAACATTTTCAGGATTTTAATAAATCCTATAAACAAATTAAGAGATAAAATGGCAAATCACAAGTCAGCGTTAAAGAGAATCAGAAGAAACGAAGCAGTACGTTTACGTAACAAATATCAGCACAAGACAATGCGTAACGCATTGAGAAAATTACGTGCAGAGGAGGATAAAAAGGCTGCTGAAACCTTGTTTCCTACTGTTGTTGGTATGATCGATCGTTTGGCTAAGCGTAATATTATCCATGATAATAAAGCGGCCAACTTAAAAAGTAAACTAGCTAAGCATGTAGCTGCTTTATAATACCATATTTTAATAGTATAAAAAGCCTTCCTTTTTTAGGAAGGCTTTTTTTATTTACAACCATTATAATAATGTGCGGTTAGCGTTGGTAACCTATATAAAGTTAATTCTACCAACCGTACCTGGGTGTGACTCTTTTCATGGATATAAAACCTATGATGAAGCAAGTATACATTGCCGCAATAGAAGCGTAATGCAAATTGGTTAGACCAAGTTGAATATATATGTCATATTTAAACGAAAGTAGATACATGGTTATAGGATAGCAGCTGTAGAAGATTAGTAATCCTGTACTTACCCAAAAGAGTAGTGTAGTATAACGTTGTGTTCTTGGAATCTTGGAATTTAATTCCCTCAAATAAGTTAGTGCCCCAAATATAAGTAGTAACGACCCAATAATAATTGCCAAAACTTGTGGTTCTGTATAAAAATCTTGTATCCATAAATTAATAATACAGGTAAGCAAAAATGCCATACCTCCATATTTGATAATTTCTTTATGTAGAGTATTTGTGGATAGTTTGTAGTAGATGTAAAGAAAATAGAGGTAGAAGATGATATCAAATATGTTGAAAATTGGCGTATTATAGTTATAGTATTCTTCTTTGTATATAATTTGAATATCATCAATATCACGAATAATCATACCAAATAATTCTGTTAACATAGTGTAGGTGAAAAGTATAGGTAAATACTTTAGTATGGAATTGTAATAGTGTTTATATGTGCCAATGGACAATACTAAGGCCAGTGCATAAAAAAGGATAAAGTAATTATTTATAAGGTATTCCAATATGTTTTAGCGCTAGGGTAACTATGATTATTTATTAATGATTATCTAAATGCCAATTTTCTGCTTTTTAAAAAACCGAAAATGAATAAAGTGTACATTATAACTATTAATACATTTAGTAAGGAGCGCAAATCATATTTAACCCAAATTTCATATTGAGTGTAGCCTATGACGTATATGACTGGAAAAATGGAATAAAATATGAATAGGGCCAAGCTAACCCAGAACATAAGGTTATGTGCTTGGTAAATATCTTCATCCAATTCCTTTTTGTCCTTAAAATATAAGACAATGCAAATGACCAATAACCATGAACTAATGGCCAATGCATAATATAAATTGGTCTCTAGCGGATTTTGAAAAAAGGTGCTGACAATGTATGCAATCAAAAAAATAAAGAAGAATGAAAATATATACTTTTTATAACGCTTGTTATGTATGAGCTGCCAATAGACTCGATAAAAAAATGCAAAGAAAATTAAGGCGTATATATTATAAATTACATCGTTGAAATTACTGTATTGCACATTTTGAAAGAAGGAAATTTCATCATAGGTACGTACCAAATAGCCTAATACTTCATTAAAGAAAGTATAGGCAATAATAATTGGAAAGTATTTTAAAACAGTATCGTAATATTTTCTATATGAAGCTAGCGACACAAATAATGTTATCGCATATACCAGCATATAATAATTATCCTTAATGAAAGACATATGTGATATGCATAAGCTAAATTAGAAATCTGTTTTTGGCGGCGGACCACCTTGGCCAAAATTTAAAGCTAAACTTTTACTGTCCTGTAAATTTGAGTTTAAGGTAAAGGTGGGCATTATACCTGCATGGGCTTTTTGTGTTTGGCCTATATGTACACCAATTCCGTCTGTGCTAGAATCTTTCCAATCCTTTATCAATTCTGCCTTGCCGTTACTTCCAATAAAAAATCCATAATTAATCCCGCCCTTATCCAAGGTTGGAACCATAAAAATTGAGTTCTGTCTTTTGTGGATTACTTTTTTGCCATTAGGAAATTTATCGGAGTTGGGGTAGTTGGCAAAATATAATCTTAATTTAGTTACTTTATTAACTCCCGCATCTTTTGCTTCTTGATCTATGTATGCTATGTATTGCTTAATAGTGTCATAATCGAAATCCACAAATCTTCCGGCTGTAAAGTCTTCATCTTGTTCTCTTTGTTGCTCGTATGGTTCAATAAGTGTTACTCTGTGTTTGGTATAATTGTCATAAATGACATTTGCCTCATCCAAAGAAATGATATTGGCGGGAGCCTCTACTACTGGAGGAACTGGTTTTTCTTTTTTTGGTTCTTGGTTGCAACTTACTATACTTAACATTAATAATGAACATAACATTAGTGTAGCAATGGAATTTGGTCTTTTCATTTTCCGGGAATTAAGGTTATTAATGAGAAAATTGTTAAAAGACTGGGGGAGGGATCTTTTATTATTATGTTAAAGATATAAAAAAATAGTAGTGATAACGATTTGCCAAGGGTCAAGAATGTGTTATTTAAAGAATAAAAAAAGCCCGATTTCATTTGAAATCGGGCTTTTTGTTAATTTTTATCAATTACTGATTCATGGTCATTAGGAACTCTTCATTGTTCTTGGTTTGTTTAAAACGCTGTTCAATAAACTCCATTGCCTCTACCGGATTCATATCTGCAAGGTATTTACGCATTATCCACATACGTTGCAATGTATTTTCATCCAGTAACATATCATCTCTTCGTGTACTTGATGAGGTAAGGTCAATAGCAGGGAATATTCTTCTATTGGCAATTTTACGATCCAATTGAAGTTCCATGTTGCCGGTACCTTTAAACTCCTCAAAGATTACCTCGTCCATTTTTGAACCGGTCTCTGTTAATGCCGTTGCAATGATCGAAAGTGATCCGCCTCCTTCAATATTACGTGCTGCACCAAAGAATCGTTTAGGTTTGTGCAACGCATTGGCATCCACACCACCACTTAATACCTTACCTGACGCTGGCTGCACCGTGTTATAAGCTCTGGCCAAACGTGTTATGGAATCAAGAAGGATAACTACATCATGACCGCACTCTACCAATCGCTTGGCTTTTTCCAATACAATATTGGCAACGCGTACATGTTCTGTAGGTTCCTTGTCAAACGTAGAGGCGACTACTTCCCCACGAACATTACGTTGCATGTCCGTAACCTCTTCAGGACGTTCATCGATCAATAATATTATCTGGTAAACTTCTGGGTGATTGGCGGCGATACCATTGGCTATATCCTTTAATAGCATGGTCTTACCAGATTTTGGTTGCGACACGATCATACCTCTCTGCCCTTTTCCAATTGGAGAGAACAAATCTATAATCCTTGTGGATATGGTACTTTGGCGCTCTGCTAAATTAAATTTCTCTTGTGGAAATAAAGGGGTCAAATGCTCAAAGGACACACGGTCACGAACTATTTGGGGATCAATACCATTGATTTTGTTGACCTTTATCAATGGAAAATATTTTTCACCTTCTTTTGGAGGCCTTACATTGCCCAATACCGTATCCCCTGTTTTTAATCCAAAAAGTCTTATCTGTGACTGGGAAACATAAATATCATCGGGTGAAGAAAGGTAATTGTAATCAGAGGAACGTAAAAATCCGTAGCCGTCCTGCATAATATCCAAAACACCTTCACTAGCTATTATAGAATCAAATTCGTATTCTGGCTCTTTATATCTATTCTTAAGGTCTTTGTCAAAATTGCTTTTGTCGTGTTGAACCCTAGGATTTGGTTTTTTGTTCTGGTTGTTTTGAGAAGAATTTTTTTGATAATCCTTTTTGTTATTGCTTGAATTGGAAGCTTTAGGTCGTGGTCTGGGCCTAGGCTTTGGAGTTTCCGTACTTTCCTTGGAACTCTTTTCCGCAATATCCTCGCTCTTGGTGGATTCTTCTCTTGTGTTGGTATTAGATTCTTTGGTTGCATCTTTTGAAACACGTGGTCTTGGCCTTGGTTTTGGCTTGGACTTAGGTTTTTCTTCAGATGATGGGCTGTCTTCTTTTGTTTCTGTCTTAGCGGGAGCTATTGCCGCGGCGACTTTGGGGTTGGCAGCTTGTAAGTCCAAAATCTGGTAGACTAAATCTAATTTTTTTAAAGTTTTGAATTTTGGAACTTTAAGTCCTTTAGCTATTTCCTGAAGCTCAGGTAGCTTTTTTGATTTTAAATCTGAAATCTCAAACATTAAATAGTCGAATAAATTATAAGTAATTTGTATTGTAAGAAGTATATTATATTAAGGGTAATCTCAAGGAATGTTTTCCTTCTTGGTAGGCGTTATAACATGATAACGAAGCAATATTACAAATTATTTTGAATAAAAGAGTCATAAATTTTGAAAAGACCTGTATTTTTGCACTGTAATGTGGTAATAAATTTATGATTCAGAGAATACAGAGTGTTTTTTTATTAATTGTCGCCATTCTTACAGGTGTATTGCCTTTTTTTCTAAATCTTTGGGTAGATATAGATGGCACAGAGGTTTTCGCCAATAATGATATGATTATTTCCATAGCTTTCTATGCCGGTGCCGTTTTGGCGATATGGTCTTTAGTAAGTTTTAAAAATAGAAAAAATCAGTTTGTTGTTAACAGGCTGAACATGATATTGAACGTTATTTTATTAGGATTTTTTGTTTACCGATCACTAAACTTATCCGGAGAAGCTTCGGTTTCTGAGAAGGGTATTGGGATGCTGATTCCAGTATTTTCTATCGTTTTTTTAGCTCTTGCAAATAGGGCCATAAAGAAGGATGAAGATCTTGTAAAATCTGTTGATCGTTTGCGTTAAACCTAACATCTTAGTAGTATTAGTGCGTAAAACCCGGGGTAGTTTCCGGGTTTTTTATTTTATTGAACTAATCATTGGTCACAAAACATTTTGTTGATTTTGTGCATTTAAGATTAGCGTTTGCCTAATTCTATAATTTCTAAATCCTTAATTTCTTCCTTGTCTATAATAAAACGTAGCATGGTACGTACCTGATGAAATCCGTGTTTGCCACATGCGCCAGGATTCATATGTAATGTACCTAATTTTTTATCCCACATGACCTTGAGTATATGAGAATGGCCGCTTATAAATAGTTTTGGCGGATTTTCTTTTATGATATCACGGGTCCTCATATTGTATTTAGGCGGGTAACCTCCAATATGGGTAATCCATACATCAACATTCTCACAAAAAAATCTATTGTTCTCAGGAAATTCTTTTTGGATGATATGATCATCAATATTTCCGTGAACTGCCCTTAAAGGCTTTATATTTCTAATGGCGTCCGTAACCTTTAGTGACCCAATATCGCCTGCATGCCAAACCTCGTCCGCCCATTGAGCATGTTTAAGAATGGCTTGGTCCATATAGGAATGGGTGTCCGAAAGCAATAAAATTTTGGTCATTACAATTATTATTGAGAGGTTCATGGTATTTTATACACACGGCCAAATATAAAGGAGTTGTTCAAGGGTGTTATAAAACGTATCCTTTTTAATACCTTTGCGAAATACAAAATTACCACATCCTTTTGAGATTTTTCATTCAATTTTCATACTTTGGAAAAGCATATCACGGCTGGCAAAATCAACCCAATGCCATAACGGTGCAAGAAGTTCTTGAAAAGTCCATGGCAACCATATTAAATCAGCCAATTGCTCTTACGGGAGCGGGTAGGACAGATGCCGGTGTCCATGCCAAGGAAATGTATGCCCATTTTGATATTGAAGAATTAAAGCACATACCTGATTTTATTTTTAGATTAAATTCTCTGCTACCGGAAGATATTGCCGTAAAACAAATATTACGAGTTAATGATGATGCCCATGCGCGGTTCAACGCCCGGTCCAGAACCTACGAATATCAAATCACAAAAACTAAGAATCCATTTTTCAGCGATACGGCCCATTTTGTAAGAAAGGATTTAGATGTAAGTAAAATGAACAAGGCAGCCTCGTTATTGATCGGTAAAAAGGATTTTGAATGCTTTTCTAAATCCAATACTGATGTATTTACGAATATTTGCGACCTTACACTCGCCAATTGGAAGCAGGATCAAGACCATCTTATCTTTACCATAACGGCAGACCGATTTTTACGTAATATGGTACGCGCAATTGTAGGAACATTGATCAATGTGGGTATTGGTAAATATGATCCGGACTATGTTAATACCATATTAAAAAGTAAGGATAGGTCCATGGCCGGGGTTTCTGTACCCGCAAAAGGATTATATTTGACCTCTATTGTATACCCCAATACTATTTTAAAGAATGGATAAGGATTCTGGCAAAGCATTTGACACTCGTCTTTTTAAACGCTTAATGGCCTATACCCAACCGTACAAGATTACGTTTTATGGGGTTGCCCTTGCGGCCATTTTATTATCTGGATTTGCGGTACTTACCCCTTTGATCGTCAAGAAAATTATTGATGATGCCATTAAACAGGGCAACGAGCAAATGTTACTCTATTTAATCATTGCCATGTTGGCCGTATTGATAGGACAGGTCATTAGTCAGTTAGCCTTTAATTATTATGCCAATTGGTTGGGGGAATCTGTTATTAAAGATGTGCGTATAGACCTTTTTAAAAAAATGCTTGGTTTTAAAATGAAGTATTTTGACAATTCTTCATTGGGCGTTTTGGTGACCAGGGCGGTGGCAGATATGCAACGTATTGGTGAAATTTTCAGTCAAGGTTTTTTTGTTATTGTGGCCGATCTATTAAAAATGGCGGTGGCGGCGGTGGTAATGATTATCATTAATTGGAAACTGTCTCTCATTGTATTTTCATTACTGCCCATTATTCTATATGCAACCAGATTGTTCCAAAAAGCAATGAAGGTTGCCTTTACCGAAGTTAGGGCAGAAGTATCCAACTTGAACTCTTTTGTTCAGGAACGTATAACGGGCATGAAGATAGTGCAGTTGTTTACTAGGGAAAAAATAGAAAGTGATAAGTTTAGGCAAATCAATGAAAAACATAAAAAGGCGTGGTTAAAGACGGTATGGTACAATTCTATTTTCTTTCCCATTGCTGAAATTGTCTCTTCCATTACCGTTGGCTTGATCGTTTGGTATGGCGGTTTGCAAAATGTGGCGAATATATCTACGGATATTGCAGGTACGGTATTTGCATTTATTATGCTCATAGATTTGTTGTTTAGGCCATTACGACAAATAGCGGATAAATTTAACACCTTACAAATGGGTATGGTGGCCGCAAATAGGGTGTTTAAAATTTTGGATACGGATAGCCATATACAGGATTTGGGTACAATTGAAAGGGAACAGGTAAAAGGTGACATTAAATTTGATAACGTTAGTTTTGGGTATTTGGAGGATGAAGAAGTACTGCACGGAATTTCATTTGAGGTAAAGGCCGGGGAAACCATTGCCATTGTAGGGGCTACTGGAGCCGGTAAGAGTACGATCATCAATTTATTGAACCGTTTTTATGAAATTAATTCCGGTACCATTGCTATTGATGGTATTGATATTAAGGATTACAACCTTGCATCATTACGTTCCCACATTGCAATTGTATTGCAAGATGTCTTTTTGTTTGCGGATACCATTGCCAATAATATTTCCTTGAAAAACCCTGCCATAAGTGTGTCGGATATTGAAATGGCCGCCAAAGCTATTGGTGTAGATGAGTTTATTTCCAGTTTACCGGGCGGATATCAATATAATGTAAAAGAAAGGGGAACAATGCTTTCAAGTGGACAGCGTCAGTTGATCGCTTTTTTACGTGCTTATGTAAGTAATCCCAGTATCTTGATTTTGGATGAAGCCACATCTTCCGTAGATACCTACAGCGAGCAGTTGATTCAATTGGCTACCGATAAAATTACAGAAGGTAGAACTTCCATTGTAATAGCACACCGTTTGGCCACCATTAAAAAAGCGGACAAGATCATTGTTATGGATGCAGGTAATATCGTAGAAACGGGAACCCATAAGGAACTCCTTAAAAAGAAGGGGTATTACAGTAATCTATATGAAGCACAATTTTTAGCGGAGGAAGTGGCGTAGAATTATAGGATATTAATTATAGAACAGGCTAGTTCCTTAAATTAAATCCTGTTTAAGCATGGTACCCAACTGGGTGATGGAATCATAGGTTACAAATTCACCATTTTTTATATAGGAAATCAATCCGGTCTCCTCACTGACTACCAAGCACAGGGCATCGGTTTTTTCACTAATACCCACGGCGGCCCTATGTCGTAATCCAAAGCGTAGGGGAATATTGCGTTCATTGGAAACAGGTAATATAACTCTAGTGGCCACAACAAAATTACCGGAAATTACAGCAGCACCATCATGTAACGTACTGTTCTTGTAAAAAATACTTTCCAAAATGGGCTGATTGATTTCTATATTCATACGATCTCCCGTAGATTTTATAAATTCAAGGGAATTGCTACGTTCAATAACTATTATTGCGCCGGTTTTGGAACTTGCCATTTTTTCGCAAGCTTTAAGTATGGAGTCTACATCGGTATCGGTAGATATACCTTCTTGTTTTAGAAACTTAAAATGTTTTACAAAATTTCTTTTATTGGCAAAATTGGTGGAACCGATCATCAATAAAAATTTTCTTATTTCTTGTTGAAATACTATAATCAAGGCAATTAACCCTACCTGCATGAAGGCGCCAACCATACTGCTGATCATCTGCATATCCAATAATTCCGTCAGTTTCCAGAAAGCCCAGACAATTACAATTCCTATAAAAATGTTGATGGCCACGGAGCCTCTAACCAGCTTGTAGATATAATAGAGTAGCACGGCAACAAAAATGATGTCCAGGACATCGGTAATCTTAAAGTCAATAAAATTTAAAAAATCCAATCCGTACCGTTTTAGTAAAATTAAGAAAATAGATTGCAAGAATTTAATATAAACTTAGGCATTTAATTGTTCATATAACTTTATACATTCCCAAGCTTCCCTAACATCATGTACCCGTAAGATATTGGCACCCTTTTGCAGACATACCATATGTAGTGCAGTAGTACCGTTCAATGCATTATCTGGCTGGGTCTGTAATGTTTTGTAGATCATTGATTTTCTGCTTATACCTGCTAAAATGGGTCTGTCAGTCATCTGTAATAGTTCCATTTGCTTTAAAAGATCAAAATTTTGTAACCTATTTTTGGCGAAACCAAAACCTGGATCAATGATGACATCTTTAATACCTAATGATTTTGCTACACCTAGACGTTCGGAAAAGAAAACAAGCATCTCTTTTAACAGGTCCCTATAGTCTGTCTGTTGTTGCATATTTTGAGGAGTTCCCCGCATATGCATCATAATGTAGGGTATATTTAAGCGAGCCACCGTTTTCATCATATTGTTATCCTGCATTCCTGCGGAGATATCATTGATCATAGCCGCCCCATGGTCAATACAAGTTTTTGCTATAGTACTTCTAAACGTATCTACGGATATCAAGGTATCTGGAAATTTATGCAAGATCAAATCTATGATCGGGATTATACGTTGCATTTCTGTTACTTCATCTACTTCTGCGGCTCCAGGTCTTGTGCTGTAGGCGCCAACATCTATAAAGGTTGCTCCGTCGGTGAGCATTTTTTCAACTTGGTTTAAAATACTATGCTGATCTTGGTATTTTCCGCCATCAAAAAAAGAATCTGGGGTTACGTTCAATATACCCATTATCCTAGGTTGTTCCAGCGAAATTATATTACCCTTGCAATTTATCGTCATATCAATATTTAATAGGAATTTGTGGCATTTTCCAAGTTTAAACCATCAATCTTGATGGTTACAAATATTTAAGCGAAATTTACACAAATTAGATAGAAATACATGCTAGACACGGCAAAGGAATACGATGAGGTAATTCAGGTTTGTATGAATCTGTACCAGAAAAAGATGTCAGATTATGGTAGTGCATGGCGAATTTTAAGATTGCCGTCCTTAACTGATCAAATCTTCATAAAAGCACAACGTATACGAAGCCTTCAAGAAAATGACGTCCGTAAGGTAGATGAAGGTAAGCGATCAGAATTTATCGGGATTATCAATTATGCGGTAATGGCACTCATTCAGTTAGAACTAGGGGTTGCGGACCAGCCAGATTTGGATACGGAAAAAGCGGTTGCTTTATATTCTAAACATATTCAGATTACTAAGGAACTCATGCTGAACAAAAATCATGATTACGGAGAGGCTTGGAGAGACATGCGGGTGAGTTCATTAACGGACCTCATTCTGCAAAAACTGTTACGCGTAAAACAGATTGAGGACAATAAGGGAGAAACCCTGGTAAGTGAGGGCATTGATGCCAACTATCAGGATATGATCAACTATGCTGTATTTGCACTTATTCACTTAGGATTGGAAAAATAAAACAAGGACAATGAAATATTTGGTAGGAGTTGTACGCATATTTGTTGGTATTTTATTTATCATCAGTGGATTTATTAAATTGAACGATCCCGTTGGTTTTTCATTTAAATTGGAAGAATATTTTAGCCAAGGCGTTCTTGACCTGCCTTTTCTAATGCCTTTTGCACTGGCTATATCCATAGCCGTGGTCGTAATAGAGGTCATGGTGGGTGTAATGTTAATTCTTGGTTTTAAACGCAAGTTTACAATATGGACATTATTGGCCATGATCGTTTTCTTTACGTTCCTTACTTTTTATTCGGCCTATTTTAATAAGGTGACGGATTGTGGTTGCTTTGGCGATGCTATAAAACTGACGCCATGGGAGTCGTTTACAAAAGATGTGGTGTTACTGGTTTTAATACTGATCATTTACGCCGGAAGAAAATACATCACCCCATTGGTAAATCCAAAAACTACATCAACGGTAATGGTTGCGGCTCTTATAGCTTGTGTAGGATATGTATATTATGTGTTGAATCATTTACCTGTAATTGATTTTAGACCTTATGAAATTGGTAAGAACATAGAAGAAGGAATGTCCGTTCCGGAAGATGCACCCAAGGCATTGTTTGAGTATAGATGGAAATTTAATGTTAACGGAAAGGAAGAAATTCATATTTCCAATGGAGATTACCCTACCGTTGATGGTGAGTTTATAAGTGTTGAAACAGAGGAAATTCAAGCAGGTTACGAACCTCCCGTACATGATTTTACAATTGAGCAAGATGGGGAGGATTTTGCGGGTACCTTACTTCAAGAACCTAAATTGGTTATGGTAATAGCCTATGATCTAAGAAAATCCAACCTAACGGTTTTTAACGATGTAAAAAAGGTTATGGACAAAGCTATAAAGTCCGGATATAAAGTTATAGGGATGTCTGCTTCGGGACCTGATCAAACCAATATTTTGGTTAAGGAATATAATTTGGGCTTCGACTTTTATTTTACGGACGAGACTACTCTAAAAACAATTGTGAGGTCTAACCCGGGTGTATTGGTATTGGAAAAAGGAACCATTATGCAAAAGGTTCATTACAACGATTTGGAACAGTTAAAGTTCAATTAACGATATAAAGCGAATTAATATAATTAGAAATAATAAAAATGAGAGCAAAAATAGTAGCTGGAAACTGGAAAATGAATAAAAATTTAGCGGAAACGGAAGCCCTATTGGCAGAATTGTCCGCTAAATTACCTGATACCAATGCAGAAGTTATGGTAGCTCCTACTTATGTAAACCTTTCAAGTGCCGTGCGTGCTCTTGACGGTTCTAAGATAGAAGCTATTGCACAGAATATGCATTATGCGGAAAGCGGTGCGTTTACTGGGGAAATTTCAGCAGATATGTTATTGAATATAGGTGTAGATACTGTAATTATAGGCCATTCTGAAAGAAGGGCATATTTTATGGAGAGCGATGAAATATTGAGAAAGAAAGTAATAACCGCACTGCAAAAGGGAATGCGGGTTATGTTCTGTTTTGGTGAAGAATTGGAGGATCGTAAATCGGGCAATCATTTTAAATTGGTAGAAAGCCAGTTAAAAAACGTTCTATTTAATTTAGAGCCTTCTGCTTGGACAAATATTATCTTGGCCTACGAGCCAGTTTGGGCCATAGGCACAGGAGAAACCGCTTCTCCGGAACAGGCGCAGGAAATGCATGCTTTTATCCGTAAGACCATAGCAGAGGCCTTTGATAGCACCATAGCTACAAATGTCACTATTTTGTACGGAGGTAGTGTTAAACCGGGTAATGCCGAGGAAATATTCTCTAAGCCAGATGTGGACGGTGGTCTAATTGGTGGCGCTTCATTGGTGGCCGATGATTTTGTGGCCATCATCAACGCAATTTAACTGGAAAATTCGCTACATGTAGGCATGAGCAACAATATGATATATATAGAGTACCGTTTTACGGTGCAACCTCCAGAACCAGCTTCAGATATTCTTATTGCCCAATTGGGTGAAGCTGGTTTTGAGAGTTTTGTAGAAGAGGAAGACGCAATTTTGGCCTATATCCAAAAGGAAGATTGGTCTATGGATATTTTGAACGATATCGACATTCTTTCCAATCCAAATTTTGAAATCGATTATGCGTTCAAGGAAATAGAGCAGGAAAATTGGAACGCCACCTGGGAACAGAATTTTCAGCCAATTGTAGTTGATGATAGATGTATGATAAGGGCTCCTTTTCATGAAACTATGAGCGGGGTAGAATATGATATCGTAATAGAACCAAAAATGAGTTTTGGTACTGGGCATCATGAAACTACCCACATGATGTTACAGCATATACTTCAATTGAATTTGGAAGGTAAAGTTGTTTTGGATATGGGAAGTGGAACAGGTGTTCTGGCAATTTTAGCGGCCTTAAGGGGCGCTGCTCATGTTGATGCCATAGATATTGATAATTGGTGTTATGTAAATGCAAAGGAAAACGTAGCGCGTAATCAAATAGATATCGTCCAGGTGTACGAAGGTGATGTCTCGTTAGTTTCCGGAAAATCTTACGACTTAATAATCGCAAATATTAATAGAAATATTTTGTTGGCAGACATACCGGCATATTCCAAGGCTTTGAATAAGGATGGTATTTTACTCTTAAGTGGATTTTATACCGAAGATTTGGATATGATTACGGAAAAATGTAAAATTAATTCGTTAAAATTTGTAAAAAATATTGAACGGAATAATTGGGTTGCAGCAAAATATGTAAATTAGACTGTATTAATTTTATTGAGATGAGCATAAAAGAAGAAATTTCCGAAGAACTACTTTTAGAAGAAGAAACGGTTCAGCAAAATGAAATCGTTCTTTTTAATGATGAGGTCAATACTTTTGATCATGTAATCAATACCCTGATCTCTGTGTGTGAGCATTCACCGGAACAAGCGGAGCAATGTTCATTAATAGTTCATTATAAAGGAAAATGTACCGTAAAAACTGGTGAGTTTGAAGAATTAAAGCCACAATGTTCAAGATTGTTACAAGCGGGACTAAGTGCGGAAATTGTTTAGATCGTATATGTAAAAAGCTTTTTACATATTCCCAAAATAGGTTTGCAAATACTATATAATTTAAAAGACCCCTTTAGATGAAGGGGTCTTTTAAATTAAAATAGATAATGAATTTAAATTATACCAAAGGCACACCATTCAATCTCTTCTCAATCTTTTTCTTTTTAACGGTAACTTCTTTCATGACCTCCATTAAATTAGGGTCCTTAGTTTCCTTATATATTTCATTAATACTTAAAATAAGTGATTTTGCCTCTCTTGACGCTTCTACTCGGTCACTAGTAGACATATTACTCATTTTCCGACCTATAAACTCTTGAGCTTTTTCAAGTAACTCCATTTGCTGCTTTTTTTTCAAAGTTAACATAATATTCAAATTACGCAATTCTTTGTCAATTGTATATACTTATAGGGCAATTAGATAATAGTATTTGTGAACAATTTAACTAAAATGAGGCTAAATAAATTACAAATGACCTAATTCCAAGATTTTTTAAATTTCTTCCAAGCTTTTTTTGTTTCATTTTTATTGTTTTTTGTACGTAGACCAGTATTTTTAGTAATATGTAACTATAAATTAAATTATAGTTAGAATCAAGCATAATTTTTAAGATTAAATATATTTTTAAGATTAAATAGTTGTCGATTCTTTAAAATCCATTATATTCGTGTAATCGATTGCATAAAATAATAATATGACTAATTATGAATTTAGATATGCTGCTCATCCTGTTGATAGTAGAGCATATGGTACAGATGAACTAAGAAAGGAATTTCTAATACCAAAACTATTTGTAAAGGATAGTGTACAACTTACGTATTCCATGTATGATAGATATATTGTAGGTGGCGTTATGCCGGTAAATACATCTGTGAAGTTAGAAACGATACCTTATTTAAAATCTGAGAATTTTTTAGATCGTAGGGAACTTGGAGTGGTCAATGTGGGTGGAAAAGGCAAAATTACGGTCGATGGCACATCTTACGAACTTTCCAAAAAAGAAGCGTTATATGTGGGTCAAGGTGCCAAGGATGTCATCTTCGAAGCTGTAGATGGAGAACAACCTCTATTTTATATCAATTCCGCTCCTGCACATAAAAGTTTTCCTACTAAAAAAGTTGGGGCAAATGAGGCAGAAGTTATCCAGTTGGGAGATGAGAAATATGCAAATAAGCGAATATTGAACAAATTGATCGTAAATAGTATTGTGCAAACTTGTCAATTACAGATGGGACTTACCGAACTTTTGCCGGGCAATGTTTGGAACACGATGCCTGCGCATACGCACAATAGGAGAATGGAAGCATATTTTTATTTTGATGTGGAAGAAGGCCAGACCGTTTGTCATTTCATGGGAGAACCACAGCACACTAGGCATATATTTATGGAAAGTAACCAAGCGGTGCTTTCTCCGGAATGGTCCATTCACTCTGGCTCTGGTACCTGTGCATATTCCTTTGTATGGGGTATGGCCGGAGAAAATTTGGATTACGGGGATATGGATGTTTGTGCGCCTAACGAATTAAGATAATAATGAATATGTTTGATCTAACGGGAAAACGTGCGTTGATTACAGGAGGTACCCATGGTTTGGGCATGGCAATGGCGGAAGGACTTGCCAATGCCGGTGCGGAACTGGTCATTACGGGGACCACGCCCGCCAAAATGAATGATGCACTGTTGGCATATAAAGAAAAGGGATATAAGGCCTCTGGCTATATATTTGATATTACAGATGATAAATTGGCAGCTAAAAAGGTAGAGGAAATAGTTGCCGAAGGTGGTGAAATCGATATTTTGGTAAACAATGCGGGTATTATAAAACGTGAACTTGCCACTACTATGCCCGTTGACGATTTTAGACGGGTAATTGAGGTTGACCTCGTAGGGGCATTTATAATGTCGCAATTGATCGGGAACAGGATGATCAATAAAGGAGGGGGAAAAATCATCAATATCTGTTCCATGATGAGCGAGTTGGGGAGAAATAGTGTGTCCGCATATGCTGCCGCCAAAGGAGGATTAAAAATGCTGACCCGCAATCTTGCCACGGAATGGGCCAAACATAATGTTCAGGTAAACGGTATTGGTCCGGGTTATTTTGCAACATCGCAAACAGCCCCTATTCGGGTTGATGGGCATCCTTTCAATGAATTTATTATTAATAGAACTCCTGCCGCAAGATGGGGAGACCCACAGGATTTAGCAGGAACGGCAGTTTTTCTGGCTTCAAAGTCAAGTGATTTTGTGAACGGACAGATTATATACGTTGACGGTGGTATTTTGGCCACCATTGGTAAACCATCAAATGAAAATTAATGAGTACTTCGGCTTCAATCAACACTACGTTTATCAATGATGATTTTCTTTTGGAAAATAAATTTTCTCAAAGACTTTATCATGAGTTTGCGGCTCCTATGCCAATCATAGATTATCATTGCCATTTACCCCCCAATGAAATAGCATCCAACAGAAGTTTTGAAAACCTTACCAAAATTTGGATCAATGGTGATCATTACAAATGGCGTGCTATGAGGACCTTCGGTATAGATGAAAAATATATTACCGGAAATGCACCCGATAAGGAAAAATTTATACAGTGGGCCAAAACGGTTCCCTATACCTTAAGGAACCCTTTGTATCACTGGACTCATTTGGAATTGCAAAGGTATTTTGATATCAACACGCTCCTAAATCCAAATACGGCAAACGCTATTTATGATGAGGCTACTTCCAAACTTCAAACTAAGGCATTTACTTGCCAAAACCTGATCAATAAAATGAATGTTGAGGTCATTTGTACTACAGAAGACCCCATTGATAGTTTGGACCATCATGTACAGATTGCCAACAGCAATTTTGATGTTAAAGTAAGTACGGCCTTTAGGCCGGATAAGGCCATTTTGATAACCACAGGTACTTATTTGGAATATCTAGATAAATTATCGGGTGTGAGCGGCGTTTCCATAGATTCCTATAAGTCACTTTGTGATGCATTGAGCTTACGTTTGGATTATTTTGATCAGCATGGCTGCAAATTGTCCGATCATGGCTTAAGCTATGTTCCCTACCGTGAATTTACGGAAACGGAAATTGAATCAATATTTCAAAAGAGAAGAAATAAAAAGGAGTTGAGCCTAGAGGATGATGAAAAGTTCCAAACCGCTATTTTACTGTTCTTGTGCAAGCAATACCATCAGCGCAATTGGATTCAACAGTTTCATTTAGGAGCCTTAAGGAACAACAATGATAGAATGAACCGTATTCTAGGTCCTGATACGGGTTGGGATTCCATTGGGGATTATGCGCAGGCAGCCACCTTGTCCAAGTTTTTAAATAGATTAGATGCCAGTGATCACCTTGCAAAGACAATTTTATACAATTTAAACCCAGCCGATAATGAAATGTTGGCCACAATGATCGGTAATTTCAATGACGGTAAGGTAAAAGGAAAAATGCAATTTGGATCAGGTTGGTGGTTTTTGGATCAAAAGGATGGAATGACCAAGCAGATCAACGCCCTTTCAAACATGGGACTGATTAGCTGTTTCATTGGTATGCTCACAGATTCCAGAAGCTTTTTGTCCTATCCTAGGCATGAATATTTTAGAAGGGTATTATGCAACCTTTTTGGTCAGGAAATGCAAAACGGCGAACTGCCAAAGGATTTTGACCTGGTTGGGGGCATCGTGCAGGATATATGTTATAACAACGCAAAAGAATATTTCAATTTTTAAATCAAATTACAATTCAATAAATAATGAAAAAAGTAGTCACTTTTGGTGAAATCATGCTTAGATTATCACCTCCTGGATTTTTAAGATTTTCTCAAGCCAATGAGTTCGATGTAGTATATGGCGGAGGTGAATCCAATGTTGCCGTATCATTGGCAAATTATGGGGTTCCCGTAGATTTTGTGACCCGTTTGCCTAAAAATGATATTGGTGAATGTGCTTTAATGGAAATGCGCAAAAGAGGAGTGGGCACTAGTAAAATTGTCTTTGGCGGAGACCGTTTGGGGATATACTTCTTGGAAACAGGTGCAGTAAGCCGTGGTAGTAAAGTGGTCTATGACCGTGCACATTCCGCAATTGCGGAAATAGAATCCGGTATGATTGATTGGGATGATGTTTTTGACGGTGTGGAATGGTTTCACTGGACAGGGATTACACCGGCAATTTCCCAAGGGGCGGCAGATGTTTGCCTAGAAGCGGTCAAGGCGGCAGCAAAAAAAGGAATTACAATATCAACAGACTTGAACTACCGGGCCAAATTATGGAAGTATGGTGGCGATCGCGAAAAAATAATGACAGAACTTACTTCCTATTGTGATATCATTTTAGGAAATGAGGAAGATGCCGAAAAACATTTTGGTATCCACCCAGAAGGACTGGACGTTCATAAGGATGGTGCAGATGTAAAGGCAGAAGCTTTTTTATCGGTATGTAAGCAAATGATGAAAAAATTTCCAAAAGCAAAGAAAGTAATTACCACACTTAGAGGCTCAATATCTGCTTCTCATAATACATGGGCAGGAGTACTTTGGGATGGTGAAAAAATGTACGAAACGCGTCAGTACCAAATTACTGATATTGTAGATAGAGTAGGAGGCGGAGATTCATTTATGGGCGGATTGATCTATGGCTTGCTTAAGTACCCAGAAGACGATCAAAACGCTTTGGATTTTGCGGTTGCGGCATCATGTTTAAAACATACCATCAAAGGAGATGCAAATTTATCTACCATAGAGGAAGTAGAAAAATTAATGGGAGGAGATGCCTCTGGTAGGGTAGCTCGTTAAGAAGAAATAACAAATATTGGTCGGTACTTGATGTACAGGTAGCGGCCAATTTTAAAGTACAGAAAATAAAATGGCACAATATTCAAGATTGGAAGTTGCGGCGGTAATGAAGGAAACCGGTATGGTACCCTTATTTTACCATCCGGACATAGAGCTAGGAAAAAAAGTTATGAAAGCCTGCTATGATGGCGGGGCTAGATTGATGGAGTTTACGGCAAGGGGCGATTTTGCCTTTGAAGTATTTTTGGAATTGAACAAATTTGCGGTAAAGGAATTACCGGGCATGATCATGGGGGTTGGTTCTATTACCGATGCCGCCGCCGCAAGTTTTTATATGCAGATGGGCGCAAATTTCATAGTAACCCCTTCCTTACGTGAAGATATTGCCATTGCATGCAATAGAAGAAAGGTATTATGGTCACCAGGATGTGGCTCTTTGGCAGAGATCAATAGAGCGGAAGAATTAGGTTGCGAAATCATTAAACTGTTTCCGGGCTCTACCTATGGACCGGGATTTGTAAAGGCCATTAAAGGACCACAACCTTGGACCAGTGTTATGCCAACAGGTGGCGTAAGCACGGAGGAAAGTAACCTTAAAGGTTGGTTTGATGCCGGTGTAACCTGTGTTGGTATGGGTTCCCAATTGATCAGTAAGGATGTGCTTGCCAATAAGGATTATGCAGGTCTAGAGAAAAAAGTGGCAGATGCCATGGCACTTATTAAAAAGATCAGATCAAATTAAAATGATGACACGCAAAAGTTTTTTAACCCTATTAATATGTACCATAACCTTTTTTGGATGTGGTGTGGACAATGAAACAAAAACAATCCGTCTAGGGCATGGATTAGACGTAAGTCATTCTGTCCATAAGGCCATGGTGAAAATGGGGGAAGATTTACTGGAGCGTTCGGGTGGTAGACTTAAATTGGAGATCTATCCCAGCCAACAGCTAGGTACGGAACGGGAATGTTTGGAACTATTACAAATTGGTAGTCTTGACATGACAAAAGTATCCGTAGGTGTACTTGAAAATTTTGCACCTAAAACCAGGGTTCTAGGTCTACCGTTTTTGTTTAGAGATAGACAACATTCTTTTAATGTCCTTGACGGACCTATTGGTCAAATGTTATTGAACGAAGGGGAAAAATACTGGCTAAAGGGCTTGGGTTATTATGATGCCGGTAGTCGTAGTTTCTATACGATGAACAAACCTATAGAAAAACCTGCAGACCTTGAGGGGGAGAAAATAAGGGTTATGGAAAGTGTTACTGCCGTAAATATGGTTAAGGCCCTAGGTGGATCGCCTACACCAATTTCTTGGGGAGAGTTATATACTTCCTTACAACAGGGGGTTGTGGACGGTGCCGAGAATAATCCGCCAAGTTTTTATCTCTCCCGTCATTATGAAGTCTGTAAATATTATTCCTTGGATGAGCATACGGTGCTGCCAGATGTGTTACTCATAGGCACCTATGTTTGGAACAAGTTGTCACAACAAGAACAAATGTGGTTAAGTCAAGCGGTGAAAGAGTCCGTAAAGTATCAACGTATTCTTTGGGCAGAGGCAGAGGCAGAGGCATTGCGCGAGGTGCAAAAGGCAGGCGTTGTAGTCAGTAGACCGGATAAAACCTTGTTTGCCGAAAAAGTACAGGGCATCTATGAAAGTTATAAGGATGACGCAGAAATATACCCTTTGATCAAAAAAATTCAAGAAACCCAATAAAGTAATGAGACGTAAAATAGATGCTGTTTTAAGCAGAACATTGATCGTAATTATGGCCGTAATGGTCATTAACGTATTATGGCAGGTGTTTACAAGGTACGTAACCGGTAACCCCAGTTCCTTTACCGATGAATTAGCCAGATATTTAATGATATGGATCGGTGTTTTAGGAGCCGCATATGTTTCCGGCAGAAATTTACATGTGGCCATAGACATATTGCCCATGCGCCAAAATAAAAAAACACAAAAAAAACTAAAGACCATTGTAACCATTCTGGTTATTCTATTTGTCTTTTTTGCATTTGTGATAGGGGGGTCTAGATTGGTATATATATCCTATGTTTTAGGACAACAATCCCCAGCATTACAGGTACCCTTGGCTTTGGTTTATATTATTATTCCTATAAGTGGATTGTTGATCATGTATTACAAAATTTCGGATTTAAATACTAAAGAATTATGATGGAGCAAATTCCTATACTCGTATTGGTCATAAGTTTTGTTTGCCTGCTGGCTATTGGTACACCGGTTGCATGGAGCATTGCCATATCTTCATTATTGACTATGTTGGTAAGTATACCGGCAATGCCTGCTTTTACCACTGTATCTCAGCGTATGGCCACAGGTCTGGATAGTTTTGCGCTTTTGGCCATTCCATTCTTTATATTATCGGGAGAGCTTATGAACAAGGGGGGTATTGCAAACCGGCTTATAGCATTTGCCAAAACGTTGGTAGGATCATTGCCGGGCGGACTGGCACTTATCAATGTCATTGCGGCCATGTTAATGGGCGCCATAGCTGGATCGGCAATGGCTTCCGCTTCCGCAATGGGAAGTATCCTAGGCCCTGAAATGGAAAAGGAAGGTTATTCCAAAGAATTTGGCGCCGCGGTAAATATTACATCGGCCACAACGGGATTGATTATTCCACCCAGTAATGTCCTTATTGTATATTCCCTGGCCAGTGGAGGGGCATCTATTGCAGCCTTGTTCTTGGCAGGATATATTCCCGGTATCATGACCGGATTATTTTTGATGATCGTTGCGGCGTTTTGGGCAAAAAAGAAAAAGTATAAAATCGGGAAACGAAGTTCGTTAAAGGAAGTAAGCAAAACCTTTATCGATGCAATGCCAAGTTTATTTATGCTCGTAGTGGTTATTGGCGGTATAGTTACCGGCATTTTTACGGCTACGGAAGCTTCGGCAATTGCAGTGTTGTACAGCTTGATACTTGGATTTGTATATAAGGAAATCGATTTTAAGAACCTTCCGCAAATTCTACTGGATTCCTCCGCAACCACAGCAATTGTAATGTTATTGATAGGATCTTCTATGTGTATGTCCTGGGCCTTGTCCTATGAGAACATACCCCAGGACATTAGTAGTGGACTATTAAGTTTAAGTGATAACAAAATCGTAATTCTATTGATTATCAATCTATTGTTATTATTTGTGGGCATTTTCATGGATATGACACCGGCTGTCCTCATTTTTACCCCCATCTTTTTACCTGTGGTAACCAAATTAGGACTTGATCCTGTACATTTTGGAATCATTATGGTCCTAAATCTTTGTATAGGTCTTTGTACTCCCCCCGTGGGATCGGTGCTCTTTGTTGGGGTCGGGGTGGCCAAAACCACCATAGAAAAAGTATTTAAACCATTGTTGCCGCTATTTATAGCTATGATCGTTGCATTATTCTTGGTAACCTATATACCTCAATTGAGTTTGTGGTTGCCTAGCCTATTCGATCTATAAGAATCATCTATCTGAAATAAAATCATGCAGAAACTAAATAGAAAAAATGCAGGGGAACCTTCTACTTTACCTATAAAGATCGTCCAATTTGGAGAGGGTAACTTCCTTAGGGCTTTTGTAGAATACGCGTTCCAAACGTTGAACAAGAAAACCGGATTTAATGCAGGTATTGCCGTAGTACAGCCTATTGATAAGGGAATGGTGCAAATGTTGAATGATCAAGATGGACTGTATACCTTATTTACAAAAGGAATTAAGGACGGTAAGGAAATAGAGGAAAAAGAATTGATCACCAATATTGTTAAAGGTATAGATCCATATAAGGATTTTGCCTCATATTTAGATTTGGCCAAGGAAGAAGAATTGCAATTCATGGTTTCCAATACCACAGAAGCCGGTATAGCGTATGTAGAAACGGATACGATGCATATGACCCCTCCAAATTCATTTCCGGCAAAATTGACCAGATTATTATATGAACGTTTCACATATTTTGATGGTGCGGAAGAAAAAGGATTAACGATCATACCGTGTGAACTGATCAATCATAATTCAGATACCCTAAAACAGATTATTCTGGACTACATTTCATTATGGAATTTATCCGATGATTTTAAATATTGGTTGCTGAAAAGTTGTTCGTTCCACAATACTTTGGTAGATCGGATAGTACCCGGGTATCCTCGCGATCAAATTGAAGATTATAATAAGCAATTGGACTATTTGGATAATTTGATTGTTAGTGCCGAGACTTTTTTCTTATGGGTTATTGAAGGGGATGAGTTATTAAGACAAAAACTTCCCTTTCATAAAACAGATTTGGATGTTAAAATCGTAGAGGATATGCAACCGTTTAGAACACGAAAAGTTCGTATCTTAAATGGCGCACATACTGCTATGGTTCCTTTTTCACTGCTGTATGGTAATGAAACCGTAAAAGAGACCGTAGATGAAGATTTCACGGGACCGTTTATAAGATCATTGGTCTTTGAGGAAATCATTCCTACCTTGGACATGGAACAAGAAGAGTTGGAAACATTTGCCAACGCTGTGTTTGATCGTTTCAGGAATCCGTTCGTGGTACACCAATTGTCCAGTATAGCCCTAAATTCCGTTTCCAAGTTTAAGGTGAGGGTATTGCCAAGCTTGTTGGAGTACGTACAGCGTAAAGGTAAACTACCAATGCGTACAGTTTTTGCTTTTGCTTGCTTGATCCGCTTTTATAAAGGAGCTTACAATGGTAAACAACTGCCGATCAATGATGATCGGGAAATTGTTGCGGAAATGTTAAGTATTTGGCAGTTTGATAACGTTAGGAACGTGGCTAAACAAGTTTTGGCAAAACAATCATATTGGGGCAAGGATTTGAATACGGTACAAGGATTAACGGATTCGGTTGCCAAATCATTGGAAATGATCGAGAAATATGGAATTAAAGAAGGTTTTTCAAAAATAGGTTAGTCTAAAAAAATTTCCATGCAGAAAAAATTGATTAAAGTTCAAGAGGAAGATAATGTGGCAGTAGCCCTGGTAGACTTGGTACAAGGTGACCGTGTACAGTTTAATGGGGAGGAAATCATACTATTGTCCAATACTAAAGCTAAACATAAAATTGCTTTAACCGATCTAGAGAAGAACAGTCAAATTATTATGTATGGGGTGCTGGTAGGAAAAGCATTATATCCTATAAAAAAGGGCGATGTTCTTACCACTGAAAATATAGTTCACCAGAGTGATGTTGTAACCCAAAGGACCAAGAGGGTTACATGGAAAGCGCCAGATATATCAAAATGGAAAGATAGAACCTTTATGGGCTATCATAGACCAGACGGGCAAGTAGGTACACAAAATGTGTGGTTATTTTTTCCATTGGTTTTCTGTGAAAATAGAAATATTGAGGTGCTCAAAGAGGTTTTTGAAAAGGAACTTACTATGGGCAGGGAACGTAAACAAAGACAATTACTGCGTAACCTCATCAACGGAAAAGATGCTGATTTTAACGATGGAAAAACGGAAACCGGTACCGAAACCTTTGATAATGTTGATGTTAAGTTTATTACCCATCAAGGGGGCTGTGGGGGCATACGCCAAGATTCACAAACATTGGCCAAACTTTTAGCGGGTTACGTAAAAAATCCCAATGTGGCCGGTGCAACCGTATTGAGCCTTGGTTGTCAAAATTTGCAAATCGATTTATTAAAGAATGCATTAAAAGATATCGACCCCAATTTAGATAAACCTGTTCTAATTTATGAGCAGCAACAAATGGGTACGGTTGATGAGATGCTTAATACCATTATTAAAGATTCTTTTGCGGGTATAAAAGCAGCTAATGCCATTCAACGAAAACCAGCCTCTATTTCCAAATTAAAATTGGGATTGGAATGTGGTGGGTCTGATGGTTTTTCTGGAATTTCTGCAAATCCGGCATTAGGATATGCTTCAGATATTCTTGCAGCTGTTGGAGGTTCACCTATACTTTCTGAATTTCCTGAACTATGTGGAGTGGAGCAGGAGTTGGTGAATAGATGCGTAAACGATGATGATGCAAAACGTTTTATGCAACTCATGAAAGCTTATGAAGCCTCTGCAGAAGCGGCCGGTTCTGGTTTTGATATGAACCCATCACCAGGGAATATTAAGGACGGCTTAATAACCGATGCCATGAAATCCGCGGGCGCCGCCAAAAAGGGGGGTACATCGCCCATTGTGTCCATATTGGATTATGGGGAATATGTTACCAAACCTGGGCTAAATTTGTTATGCACGCCAGGTAACGATGTGGAAAGTACAACCGGTATGGTTGGTTCAGGAGCAAATATTGTCGTGTTTACTACAGGTCTGGGTACGCCTACGGGAAATCCTATTGCACCGGTGCTTAAAGTTTCCTCAAATACCATACTAGCAGAGCGTATGCCGGATATTATCGATATAGATACGGGCGCTGTCATCCGAGGTGAAAAATCCATTCAAGAAATGGGCGAGGAAATTTTGGAATATGTAATCAATGTGGCAAGTGGTACCATAGAGGCAAAGGCGGACCAATTGGGGCAAGATGATTTTATACCTTGGAAAAGAGGCGTTTCATTATAAGCCTATATCATAGCTTCAACTTTTTCTACTAGAAGATTTTCTAACCACCAATTTTATGGGAAGCACCACTTTTTTGTGGATTTTGATGGACTGATCGTTATCCATTTGTTCCAAAAATACTTTTGCTGCCATTCTACCCATTTCAACCGGAGACTGATCGACGGAACTAATGGATGGGTTCATGAATTGAGTAAAAGGTTCATTACTAAAACCAACCACGCAGAAATCTTCAGGAATTTTAATTGATAGATCCTGTAAATATTTAACCGCACCCAATAATCCGTTATCCGTGGATGAGAAGATAGCGTCTGGAGGTTCAGGCAATTTCATTAAGGCCTTGGCCGCTTCCATTCCCGCTTCAATATCACTTTTCAAGGGTATTACATATTCTGGTTTAAATTCCAGGCCACTATCCAAAATGGCATTCTTATATCCTTGTAAACGATTTTTATATAATTCCAAGCCATTGCTTACATGAAGATGGGCGATTTTGGTACATCCTTGGTCTATAAGATGTTTGGTGGCATCATAACCACCTTGATAATCGTCAATGGTTACCGAACTAATATCCGGTATATCTGGTTTACGGTCAAAGAAAATAAATGGTGTTGATTTCTTTAAAACCGTGTCCAATTTTTCCTTTTCTTGACTGGTGTATGATGTAGAAAGCAATATACCGTCTACCTGTGCATTCAATAGGTTCTGGAGTATTTTAAGTTCACGTCCCTGGTCTTCATGTGTCTGTGAAATAATGACATGGTAACCTTTTGGGTAGAGCTCATCTTCAATTCCCCTTATGACCGATGAAAAGAAGTTTCTGTTAATGTAAGGGACAACCACACCCACATTTTTACTCTTTCCACTTTTAAGTGCCAATGCCAGACGATTTTGCTTATAGTTCATTTTGGCCGCCGTTGCAAGCACTAACTCCCTTGTGTTCTTACTGATTCTAGGGTTATTGTTTAAGGCCCTGGATACAGTGGCAGCAGTGATATTTAGCTTCTTGGCAATATCGTAAATAGTGGTTTTCTTGGTCATTCTTTTCAGGGATGGATAAATAATCCAAATTTGATATAAAAATTATGGTTCAAAAGTATAGCCATGTATTTATGGATACTATTGAAAGGGCATTTTATTTCGCTAAGATATTTAAATATCAAGTATTGAATCAGGTTTATGGTGGTTACTTATATTGTTTGCAAAAGTTTTGTATTATATCTATAAAACAATAACGTGTATTCATTTCCTTAAATAATAAGCCATTGTTATTGCATTATTTATAAATTGAAAATACATAGGTTAAAATAAGAAATTAAATTTTTAAGGCTCGTCTAGTCCTCGTTTTTAGTTCGTTATACTGTTTAAATAGACTTCTAACATGGTATAACCTTCTGTATTGACCAAATTTCTATCTAAGGCATTTGCAGGATCTAATCCATTGTCCAGTTCCCATGAATCTGCTATACCATCATGATCATTATCCTTTGGTGCAGGTAAACTTTTTAATAAAGGCCAACCGCCAACTTCGGTTTGGCTATCTATAATTCCCGTTTTTTTTGAGGGGTCCATTACCTTATGTTGTTTTTTATAGCTGGTTCCTTCAAATGTAGCCGTACCACTTTTTGTTTCATTGATTATACGTAGGTCTATTATGTCCCGTTTAGGTAGAATAGCTCCCGCATTTTTTAAAACATTCTCATAGGCCATTTCTGCAGTTTCTTCCTTAATCGGCATTGCCGGCCACGGTTCATCTAGTTTTAAACTTGGTATAGCATTTAAATTGATTTCTTTATATGCTTGCACATTCTTAATTGCCGTAAGGGATGGAAATACACCTTTCCAATTGTCCGCAGTAACTTCTTTACTACCTACCATAACATTATTGGCAATGTACCAATTGCCATAATCATCTTCTCCGTTACGGGACCAAGGGTTTGCTAGTTGTTTCCTAACATAGCCTGCCACCGTAGCGGGTCCTGGTTTGTAATAATTGGCGACCATATTTATGTTGGTAAATCCAAATCGTTCTTCATTTTTTAATTGAACGACTTCACCGCCATATGTGCCTTTATAGCCCCAATTGTAGACCACATTGTTTCGGTAATCCACATTTTTTGCACCAGAAGCAAACCGTGGATTTCTACTGGAATGACTTGCAATTAAATTATGGTGATAGGTACTGTAGTTTGAACCCCAAATGCCACCATAACCATGATCGCTACCCTTTTTATGGTTGGACATATATAAACTTTCAGAAACGATACACCATTGTACCGTAACATTTTCACCATGATAAATAGACATGGTTTCATCAACACTCCAACTTGCGGAAACATGATCTAAGATTAAATTTTTGGTGTATCTACTGGTTATGGCATCGGTATCGTCACCAGATTCATCACCTAACCTTACCCTTAAATATCTAATAATGACCTCATCTGCATCAATAAGTAATGGATATCCGCGCAGGGTTATACCATCACCTGGCGCAGTTTGCCCAGCTATGGTTATAAACGGGTTTTTAATACGGAGGTTGCTCTCTAATTTAATGGTTCCTGAAATCTTGAATACTACCGTTCTGGGTCCTTCCGTTTCAATGGCCGCGCGTAAACTACCTTCACCGGAATCTTTTAAATTGGTTACTTCCAGTACAGCCCCACCACGACCACCAACAGTATATTTTCCATAACCTTCCGCAGAAGGGAAAGCCAATTGTTGCCCCCAAGAGTATGTTACAAAAAACAAGATTCCTGAAAGAATTAAATATCTCTTTATTCTCATAATAATGGTTGTTTACTTTTCTACATTAATAATTACCCGCTTATACCTTGTAAGTCTTGGAGTGCCATGGTCCGTAACGGCAAGGATGATATGCATAGTTCCAGTTCCTGGTGGCATTACCCGACTTTTTTTTATTTTCAGCCATGCTTTTGGTTGATCATGGTCATTAATATCATGCTTGATACCAGTGCTTGAATTTGACATGGCACGCGTTCCAGCTTCTTCATAACAAAACCATTCATAAGAAAGGGAATCACCATCTGGATCAATAGAACTAGTAGCGCTTAATTTTACTATTTCTCCTGGCTTAGCATTAATATATTCCGGATGATCTAATGTTATAATCGGTGGGTGATTTGCTTCGTCGTATGATTTTATAGTCCAGTCCATCCGGGCAGAGAAGTCATTCTGATAGGCATTTCGCCATCGCCATATGGTTGCGTGGTTTGTGGTATGCCATTCTCCATCAAAACCAAAGACTTCATCTTGAACATTTGTCCAAATAGCTCTTGTTTCCGGTTCTATGAACCATTTTTCAGTTTTAGGTACATATAGTTCATACCGACCACCCCAGCCACCCCAATCTGGACGCTCTGGAGTATTCAGCCCATTATTTATTAAATGAAGGAAAGATGGTGAATCACCTTCCATCATGTACTTCCAATTAGGGTACATAGCCCCTAATGGTCCTTTTTCTCTTATATTTTTTTCTAACCACTCATTGGTAATTAGTGAAAAATCGGCTCCATCAAATCTTCCATGAAATTTATCCCCCCCAATTGCTATCCAAGTAGCGTGGTGGAAACCGCCTCCAGCATTAATACCGGGAGTAACAATATAGAACAGCTCTGGAAATTCTTTTCTTATCCATGGACCACTATTATCTTGATCTGAAATTGCATATACACGAAGTTTGGAGACAAATTTTAGTAATTCTTGTTTTGACCTGGTATCACGTACTTTCCAAAGAGCTTGTGCCAATACATTTGGTCCACCCCAAACCGTAACCCACAATGGCCGATCATCTTCTTTGTCAACTGCATTTATGAGCAATTCAGAACCTTGGGAATCTTTTCCTTTTCCTACACCATCCATGCCCTTTAATGCAATACCTTCAGAAATAGATGATATGAGTTTATTTTCTGTAGGAAATCCTGGTTCATGTAACTCTAAATTATCTCTGACCTTGCCATAAGCACGTACAATATTATCTATATATTTTTTTTCAATGGAATTATTTCCTCCGAAAGGGGTAGCTATAATACCTTCTACATCAAAATGATTGGCGTATGTTAAAAAACGGACTAAAGACATTTGATCATCTGGATCGCCACCAATATCCGTGAGAACTACAATTCTGGTTTTTTCTTGGGCATATGAACAGCATGCAGTTATTAAATACATTACAGTATAAAGAATCACCTTTAATTTTGACCTCAAAAATATCCTCGTTCTCATTTCTTTTCTACATACTAGTGGATCCATTATTTTGTTTTAAATCAATTGTCTGTTCTAAGCACTAAAATGGCATCTTCCCATCCACTCGGTGGCAGCATATTTCTGGATTCAGACGCATTAAAATTCTTTACAGGTTCCCTTTCCCCATTTCTTGGATAAAACCAATAGGCCGTTGCATTTTTGGGTAATATATTACTGATCTCACAACCCGAGTTATTGGAAAAGTAAACCAAGGCCATATTGTTCGTAGTGGTGGTTACGGCTGTTTTTAAACTTTCCCCTTGGCCAACTCCAGAAATTATGTTGCCATTAGGTACCCAATTTTGCCAGTTATGCTCTATAAGAAATTGTTTATTGATAGCGGTAAGTTGTTTAGCTGCAGGAAAATCTAATGCCTGTTGCCAAGTATACCCACAATTGTAATCTCCTTCATTTCCGCGCATAGACCATATGGGGCCTGCACCGTAAGTGTGGCCTGCACCGCCAGCAAAAAAGGTATAATAAAATTGTCTGCGTACACGAAGAGGGGTAGACCAGCCACATTCATTTCTATAGGAACCATATTCATAGGAACCTTCCAAAAAAAGACTGGGTTTTGTGGGTTCTTTTAGTTCATAGTCTCGTAACATGGTAGGGAATACTTGGTCAATTTCTTTCCATACCTCTACACCATTTGCCGTGAGCCATTCATCTTTATGAAACCAGTTCGATGAATTATCAGGGGCATCCCCATCTGGGTGAAAGGTTATAAATATATCGTTCCACACGTCATGCTTTTCATTCCATTTTGGCTTTTGTCCTGTTTTACCCTGGGCAAGCCCTTCTGCCATAGCCCTAAAAATAGCACGCTTATCCCATGATTGTTGCTTTACATTCTTATCATAACCATTTAGCTGTGCCTTTGCATCACCGCCCAATACCCAAATGATGTTGGGTTTATCTTTATAGCGTTTTCCTAAAAAAGCACCATAAATTCTTGCTTCCTCTTCATTGAACTCTTGCTGATTTCCTCCCATTTGTGGTGTAATATATGCTCTGCCCCAACAAGGTAATAGTGCCAAATACATTCCTCTTTTTTTAACAGCCTCAACGGCATAATCCATATGGTCCCAATAATCATTGGGTGCGGTACTGCTTCCGCCTTTTACTATCAAGGGCTCTGAGGTGTTTGGATCATCTGCCGCACCTGCAAAAGGTCTAAAGCCATAGGTATTGGCTGCATTATGTGGTCCCATTTTCATTCCTCCACCATGTGGAAACCAAAATGCTACGGTTTGTATTACTGTAAAACCTAGCGCTTTTCGATTATCCAAATAAGTGTCTATTTCTTCACGGGTCAATTGTTGAATCATACCCCAACCGGTATCTCCCAACCATAAAAAAGGCGTACCATCATCGTGTGTTATAAAATGTTTGTTTTCTGATACGTTCAATTTACCATGGTCTTGCCAAGGGGTTTGAGCCTTGTTTGCTAATGGTAACCCTACAAGGAAAACCATTGCCACAAGTTTAAATGTTAACTGTTTCATAAGTGTGCCTTTTTAGTTGATGATTCATTTTACTTCATCATTGAACAGTAATTATTACACGCTGATATCTTGTTAGTTTTGGGCTCCCGTTATCATTTACTTCACAGATAATATGAATAGTGTCCCCTGATTTGGCATCTGCTGGAACTTGTAAACTCAATTTACTTGTGTTGGTAGGTGAAAAATTTATTGTGCCGGTGTAGGTGCCAGCTTCACTATAATTCCACCACGAAAATGTAAGTGCATTACCATCTGGGTCATAACTATCCTTAGCGTCAAATTCGATAGTAGCCCCAGGTGTTGAGGTAATATCCAATTTACTGTTAAGTTTAACTACTGGCGGATGATTTGCATTTTCATAGGATTCAATACACCAATCTGCACGGGCCGCAAAATCATTTTGTAATGCATCTGCCCAGCGGGTAATGGGCTTAAAATATTGTTCCATTAAGGTTTGGTTTTCTGGATAGGTATTCCGCATATAACTGCGACCCCAGGCCGTTTGGGTAAACCATCTTCCTTCAGGATAGCTATAGTTGGGTTCTGGAACCGGATCTAGCCACGTATTATTCCGAACGTTTACATACCTACCGCCCCAACCCCCATACCCAGGAGATTCTAATGACCTTAAGCCTGTAGGAATCATATGAAAAAAAGCAGGCGAATCGCCTTCAGACCTAAAAGAACCTTTAGTCTTTGGGTCTCCAGCACTAAACCCTTCTTTATCATCGGTACTTTTTACTGCTTCGTATAATGAACAAAGTGGGCCATGATTTTCTAGTATATTGGTAGTCATCCATTCTGAGTTGAAAAATTTTAATTTAACCTTTGGCATAATCTTATCCCAGAAGTATGCAACTGCCATAAATTGGTCAGAAATAATTGTTGGAATGTTATATTTTCCCCAATGTGGTAGAATATATTTTTGATACGTATTGTCTTGTTCCCAAATAAAATAGAATCTTATTTTTTTAGCAACTTGCTCCATTTTATCTGGATGTTCTTCCTCAATGCTTTTTAAAGCCCTTGCAATAGTATTTGTGCCGCCCCATGCTTGTAGCCAGATGGGATTATTATCCGTTTCATCTAATAATACTTTTACGATATGTTGTGAGCCAGGGGTAATGCTTTCCATTTCGCCCTCGTCTTCTACATTTCCTAAAAAATTGATAGATTTTAAATAATCCGCAGTAGGGTACGCTTTATCATGTAGTATTAAATTAGGGTGAATTTTCTCATAGGCATCTAAAAAAGGGTCTATCCAATCATCACCTGCCCATCTATGTCCATGCCAATGATACTGTGAACTAGAAGTTATTATTCCTTCAATATCCCATTCATTGGCATATAATAAAAAACGAACCATTGAGCATTCATCATCTATCTCACCATCTGAGGTAACAATAATTCTAGGTTTTACCTCTTCTGATTGTGCCCTACTAATCGTAAATATCCCTAAAAAGAGTATACCGGTTATGATTATTTTTTTATTCATAATTAATTGAATTTATTTTAGCCATGACCATCTTTCCGCCCAATCTTCCAAAAATTCCTTTCTATGTTTTGAAACTGTTTTAGCACCCTGTTGGTCCTTAATAAAATAGTTAGTGTCTTTAATATCGCTGTACCAATTTGAGCCAAGTTTGTAGTCGTCTTTAGCTAATTTCCCAGGCCAAGGAGTCGTGCTTATATAGGCACCTTTTTGGTCATTTAATTCTGGGGTATCGCTTCGTGATGAATAATTGCCTTTTTCCGGTTTTTTTGGAGAATATCGTACGCCATACGTATAGTCATCTATATAATAACCTGGCCACGTTTGGTTGTTTGCCGTAAATTCGAAGGCAGTAGCGTTTTTTGATACTACGGATAACGGGCCTTTAAATCGATATTCTAAAACGGCATAGGCTGTTACGGTATCATTGATTGTACTATTACCTTCAAAAATAGTTCTTGAGCTATGTTCAATAGGAGAAAATCTGCCGCCCCAACTTTCACTGGTTGGATCATTGGGATCTCCGTGCATTAGATAGGCTAGGGAAGGGGTATCTCCCATTTTTATTTCACCATTGTAATAATTTTTAAAGGCGTTACCCATAGCGCCATTACCTTTTATAAAATTATCATAATAGACATCACCTTTCAATTCTTCTGACGAATCTTCGTCCATAAACCAGCCTCTGTATGTAGCATTGGCTTCAATCATCCATAAGTCTGGGTGATGTTCCGCTATATAGGCATACGCATTTACACTCCATTTTTTATTGGGTCCGCCGATCCAGTATACTTTTATTTTTTCTTTAATTTCAGGGGCGTCATGAAGGGCCTGTGCCAAATCCTCTAGACCTCCCCAAATCAGCACCCATAATGGTTGTTCACTTTTCTTTTTAGCACTTTTTATAAGCCAATTAGAGCCTTCGGTAGGATTGGAATAGCCTTTATATGGTGCCGCATCTATAGCTCCTTGTTTTACAACGTTCCTTAATTCATCCGGTAAAGGAAAGCCGTCAGACTTGACTTTTAACTTATCATAATCCTTTTCATAAAGGGCAATCATATCCAAAAAATCACTTGTCCTTCCATTTCCGTAAGGAGAAGAAATAAGTCCTTCAATATTAAAACGGTCTGCATACATGAATAAATGAATGGCAGATTGAAAATCATCTGGATCTGTACCACCAATATCAGAACTGATAATGATCCTAGGCTTTACCTCTTGTTCTGTTGCCGATGTACAATTGTAAAATGATGCAACGAACAGGGTAGCCATCCAAATTTTTAAATGGTATAACATGTTGGACTTTTGTTGCATATTTTAAGTTTTATTATAGTTAGAAATTTATGTGCATTTAGTTTGATATTTTAAACCAATCAATATCAGCATAGCCGCCACGTTTAGCTTCTTGGGTACTTATACAGAACAACCCTATTTTGGCACCCATCCATTTGCCGGGTTGCGCCTTAAAAGGTTTGCCAATCTTGGTATATTTTTTTCCATTTTCAGAAAAACTAAATTGACACATTGCATCTGGCCCTTCAATATTCACTTTTAGATAAACTGAATTGGATTTAAGACTTACTTTTTCTTGCAATTGTTCCGGTGTTCCTTCTTCTGCCTTCAAGGCCACGTTTTGTGTTAGAAAATACCCGTTACTATCATGTTCAATACTCAACGTAGCATAGTCCATACCCATGATAATCAATCCGGCAGATTTTCCTTGTTCGGCTTCTTCCGGAACCAATGTAATTTTAGTACTGGCTTCAAACGTAGGCGCAGGGAATTTTTGTAATAATAAATTGGGAACCATCCAAAGATTAGGAGCATCGGGAGGTTTTATAGCAAACAACCTTAAAAAATCATTACCGGGTAATTTTGCATGCCATACCACTTCTGGATTTGCATTCCATTGCCATTGCAATCCTATTCCAAAATTTGTGAACATATCGGTTTCTTGCGGTGTAATGATAGGATGTACACTACCAACATCCGGTTTTTTATAGGTAGCGATTGGTTCGCCTATACCATTCTTATCCAAATCCTTACCCATTACAGGCCAATCATTTTTCCATTGCATTGGCTGTAGGTGAACTATACGTCCATAGGCATCTACATCTTGAAAGTGATAGAACCATGATTCTCCAGTTTGTGTTTCTACCCACGCACCTTGATGAGGGCCATTTATAGTGGTAGAACCTTGTTCCAATACAACTTTTTCTTCATAAGGTCCATAAATATTCTTGGAACGGAGTATGAGCTGCCACCCTGTGGAGACCCCACCAGCAGGAGCGAATATATAGTAATAGCCATTTCGTTTATAGAATTTTGAGCCTTCAACAGTTTTATGGTTTTCATGACCATCAAAAACATGAATTCCTTGGTCCAGGACTTTGGTACCTTCTACATTCATTTTGTTCACGGAGAGTAAACTTTTTACTCCGGTTCTACTTCCTGCATAAGCATGTACCAAATATGCATTACCATCATCGTCCCATAGGGGAGAGGGATCAATAAGACCTTTACCTTCCATTACCAGCACTGGCTTATCCCATTCTCCAAAAGGATCTTTAGTTTTAACCATGTAAATACCAAAATCCGGGTCGCCCCAATAGATATAAATTTCTTCATTATGGTAACGAATACTTGGAGCCCAGACCCCTTTTCCATGTTGGGGTATCTTAAAGGTTTCAACGGGTACTTGCATTGGCAATGCATGATTGACGAGCACCCAATTAATCATGTCTTTTGAATGCAGAATAGGTAGGCCGGGAGCTGCATTAAAACTTGATGCGGTCATAAAATAATCGTTTCCTACGCGGATTATGTCCGGGTCTGAATAATCTGCATACAGTATAGGATTTTTAAACGTGCCATCTCCATTATCCGCTACCCAAGTACTTGATATTTTAGGCTCATTGCTTTGTGCACAGCAAAAGGTTGTGAGAACAGTGATAATAAGTGCGCTAAAAAATTTCATTTAATTCTAATTACAAAAAGTTGGTCTAAATATTTACTAGTATGCCGTACCGTTAATGGAACTATTGGTAAACTGTACCGGTTCTGAATTTTCAACAGAAAGTGGTGTCTTGGCATTTTTAATATGCACATTGGTAAAGGTGACGTTCTTTACAGGATTTTCTGTCCTACCTTTTATTAATACCCCATATTCACCACCATTTTCAACTTCAATATCTTCTAAATGAATATTTTTTATCGATGGAATAAAATCACCTTCTTGATTGGCATAAATACCGTAATAGGTATTAATGCGCAACACGGCTTCCTTTACTTGCCCAACCTTAATATTTCTTACAAAGACATTTTCTACAAAACCCCCGCGTAGGGTATTCGTTTTTATACGGATGGCCCTATCTAAATTAGGACTGTCCATGCTACAATTTCTTACGAAAACATTTCTAACGCCTGCAGAAATTTCGCTACCCATTACCACACCACCATGGCCATCTTTCATAATACAATTTTCAACCACAATATTTTCACTGGGGATATTTACGCGCCTCCCATCATTATTTCTTCCGGATTTAATGGCAATGCAATCGTCACCGGTGTCAAAGGTGCAATTGACGATATGTACATTTTTAGAATATTCCGGGTCGCAACCATCATTATTTGGTCCGTGGCTACGAACAGTGACACCATTTACAGTTACTGAATTAGATTTTATAGCGTGTATAACCCAAAAAGGTGCGTTTGTAAATGTAACTCCTTGTATCAAAACATTTTCACATTCAAAAGGTTCTAAAAAAGTGGGGCGTAACTGATGGCCCTCACCAAATATTCTTTCTGCTACCGGCGTACCTTCTTCGTTCATTTTACGTAATGCGGGTAAGTTATGGTCATCACGTTGCTGAGGGGTACCTTCTACATGGCCATATTTACTATTGCCGCACCATGGCCACCAATTTTCATTGTCTGCCTGTCCGTCAAATGTACCTTTACCGGTTATAGCAATATTCTTTTGTTTATAGGCATATATCAATGGGGAATAATTCATTAGTTCTACACCTTCATAAGAAGTATGGACCATGGGTAAATATGCTTTTTGGTCCGTACTGAACAATACGGTAGCCCCTTCATTTAAATGAAGGTTTACATTACTTTTTAAGTGAATGGGTCCAGTAAGAAATGCACCGGCCGGTACTATGACCTTGCCGCCTCCAGAATTGGAGCATTCAGCTATAGCTTTTATAAACGCTTGGGTGTTATCGGTTTTACCATCCGCAAGTGCCCCAAAATCCATTATGTTGAATTCTTTATCCGGAAATTGTGGAATTTGAATATTTTTAATAATTGAATCTGCTTGTGCAAAAACGTCTGCTTTTTCAGTTGTTTTGGGTTGTTCTTTACATGAGAAAGAAAGTAGACTACATATTAATGCAATTGTAATTGTTGAAAGTATCCGCATTTTTTTCATAGGGGTTCATTTAATTGATTAGCCAATTATCATGGCCTTTAAGTACATGTTGTTTTGAATATGTTATGATATCGCTTTTCAGTAGTTCTTTTGCCCAACTAGCCCTTGTTTTAGAAGCTCCAGGACCAGTGGTATTAAATTCAGCATAAAAAGTAGTGGCCTCTGCCTTTGGCTTGTTCCAATTATGCCATCCTTCTGTTTTTATTAGGTCATCCATTTCACAATTTAACCATACCGTTTTTGCAAATGGTCTCCAAGGTCTACCTAGGTAAACCGTATTTTGCTCAGCATGGCCGGTTATTTTGCAATTCTGAAAAACAAAACCATATGGTTGGTCTTTTTCTGTGGATGCAGCGGTAATATACCCTTTGCTTTTGCAAAAAATTATGCAATTTTCAAAGTAGGCCGTGGACCATCCGAAAATAAAATCTACGGTGCCTTCTATATAGCAGTCCTTGAAATATTGCCTACTATTTTTACCATGGAGATACAATGTATCTTGGTTACCAATAAATCTACAATTCTCAAAAATTACTTTATCGCCATCAATTCTAACAGCGACTGCTTGAGCAATAGCTTCTGCATTATTTTCAAAAGTGATGTTTCTTGCCTTGAAATTGTTTGCGAAAATAAAAAATGAAGTTGACCCCGTTGTACCTACTTCTTCTCCATAACGGTTAAGGGTCTTGGCATGGTCATTATATGTAATTCTAACTTCCCCATCTTTGTCACCAATGAAGGTAACGTTGGTCTTTGATACTGGTAACACTAATTTCTCCTTATAGATACCTTTATTAATATAAACGGCTGTTTCATTTTTTCTGAAATGTGGTATGTGGTCTATTGCCTCTTGTATTGTGGTAAAATCCCCATTGCCATTTTGATCGACTAGAATATCATAGTTACAAGTTTGAGCATAAACTTGGTTCATAGCTATTGTTGCAGATGCTAGTTTGCGGGTTGGGTATTTAAAACCTGTGCATATAAAAAATATGACCAAAATAATTGGGCATGCATAATATTGACCAATTTTTGAATAATCATATTTTATACACATATTTCTAAATCAATAAAAAGGGCAACTAAATCTCCAATTTATATTTTAAGACTAGATAGACCAGGTTCATAAAATTTTAGACTGTAATTTTAGAAGCCCTTTTATTCAACAACTAACTCAAACAACTAACTTGTTACCAATAGTATTGGTTATATATTGCTTATTCTGATGCATGACCATATCCTTGTGTTATAAGCCCTTTAGAAGCAGCTAACGTAGTAAATGGTATAGCTCTATTATAACGTGGTGGCTCACCGGCCGCATAATAAGAATCTGGATACCCCTTAAAAATATCAGAAGTATATTGACTTTCATTTTCAATCATATTAATGCCCCATGGAGATTTTTCGTAACCATCTGCTTCAAGTGCAGCGGCTATTGGACCGTCTGGATCAATATATTCATAAAGACCCCTTATGGCAAGGTTAACCTTATCACTGCTTAAGGTACTAATATAATCTGTCCAAAGGTCACTTGTACCTCTCCATCCCGGTACCAATACGGGGTACCTTGGGTCAGCGGTCGTTATACCATCTGGTGTTTGTGCGGTCAATAAATTTAATGACGGATCAATATCTTCCTTGATATTTACGAATTTGGTCCATACGTAATTTGATATGGTCATTCCTGTTTCTGGGAAGGTATAGTATCCGTTGCTCTTTAGTCCTTCTACCATCGCAATTTGACGGTCACGCAATTGCTTGATTCTATCTGGCATAGTACCGTATAGTGTCATGTCCCAGCGGGTTTTTCCTTCACCGGCCAACTCTAACTTACGTTCAAACGCAATTCCTTCCAATAGGTCATCACCGGACATGGCCGCAATATAACTGGTTACCATGCTTGCTTGGTCTTCACTTGAAAAAGCCCTACTTCTTACCCTAGTTAAGTAAGTTTTTGCCGTTGCTTCATCTCCTGTAGCTGCAGCCGCATATGCTAAATCTAGCATTACGTCTGCCATTCTTACTACTTGCCAATTACAACCCGACTGTCTTTGACTCAAGGTATAGGGATCTTTAAAGCGTGCTTCGTCCAATTTGTTCATGGCCAAACCGCCTTTTTCACGACTACCCGGCTCAAAATTCATTAAACGTTCAGATGCAGCACCAGAATTTGCGGTTACACAAGCGGTAACATCCCTACGTTTATCATTGGGCATGAAATCACCATAATAGAAACTAGCATAAATACGTGCCTGCCCATAATTTTTAGGAGGATAGGCATTGGAACCACCACCTCCCGAAGGACGACCAAAAGAATAAGGAAAATCTGAGTTCTTACCTCTTGTATATCCGCCTTCAAATATAGACTCTGGACTTACTTCCAGATCCATTAGATATTGAAAGTTACGTTGAAATGGGTTGTCAAAACCTTCACCTCTTTCGTCGGATTCTATTAATCGTGCGGAACCAGGGTTGTTCACTACTTTGAGGTAATGTTCTTTGGCAATGTTCATATAGGTTTGCCAATCGCTTCTACGAACATATTTTGCTTGCCAGGTTGCATTTTCCTTTCCTTTCTGTTCAAAGTTTACGTTCCCATAGTCAAAATCCGTTCTTCTAGTCTGAAAACCTGCAGCATCAAAAGCTAACCTTCCTATTAAATAATCTCCATATGTCCCGGAATAGCGTTCGGCGCCTACACCGGCTTCGCCTAAACGATACATAAGCGGAACCGCTTTTTTCAAAGCAGCGATTTCGTTATCATAAATGATATCCCTAGAGGTAAGCCCGATAGAATCTGCCTGTCCGGCGGTACGGATGGCATAATTAAAATAAGGAACATCACCATAATAGCGTACCAGTAACTTAAAGGCCGTTGCCCTGGCAGCCAAAGCTTCACCATACAATTGGGTCCATTCCGTAGGTTCACCGCCTTTACTATCTATCTGATATTGTTCATTACCTTCTATGCCTTCCAATATGATGTTTGCACGAGAAATTACTTGGTAACATTCTTTCCATGTAGTAGCAGAATTACCATCATTAATATTGAATTCCGTAGCAAACAACCCTTCTGGAATATGTCTGCCCTGGGAAGCATAATTTTCTGGATGACGCTCAGAGTCCGACCCTACGACTTCCGTTTCATAATGCAAAAGTCTGTCCAGGTCATATTGTTTGTCATACAGACCGGCAATGGCCTTTTGAACCTCATTGGGCGCTGTGAACAAAAATTCTTCGTTCAATTCTGATGGAGATTGAGTCTCCAAAAAATCCTTTTCGCAAGCCGTATTGATCAGTACAAATAAGGCAAGCATTGAATAATATAATTTTTTCATAATATAAAACTTCATTGTTTATAATTAAAATTCAACATTGATACCAAATGTATAAGTACGTGCTCTTGGATATGATCTAAAATCCAGTCCTGGTGTAGGATAGGTCCTATTACCGCCATCATATTCATTGGCGTTAATTTCCGGGTCAAATCCACTGTAGCCTGTAAGTGTAAATACATTAAAGATAGAGCCATATAAGCGCAATCTTTTTAGGCCTATTTTGCTTAACGTATTTTCTGGTATTGAATAGCCTAAAGTTGCCGTATTCAAACGTAGGTAGGAACCATCTTCCACACCAAAGGATGTATTGATGGCACTTTCTGGGTAAGGTAAGAATGTTGAAGCATTAGCATTTAAAGCATCTAGCGCGGCCGGATCCACAACTTTGGTCAATTGGCCATCTATAATATCGTAAATCTTATAATGACCGGCCAATTCTTGAAACCTATTTCTAAATAGTCCGGTTTCCTTATTACCCAAGTAGGCCTCAACATGGGTGGCATTGTAAATATCATTACCGTAACTCCATGTGAAATTAAGTCCAAAATCAAATGCTTTGTAGTTTCCTGTCAATCCAAAACCACCCGTATGTTTAGGATTGGTATTTCCTATTACGCCTAGGTCCAAATCATCTATGAGACCATCCCCATTAATATCCTTTACTTTTTGTACACCAGGATAAGCAGTTTGGTCTCCCGGCTTATTACTGAACGTACCATAAATGTTTGGTAATATTCCACTGGCATAGTCCGCAACCCCATCCTTCAATGTGTAAATTTCGGTTGCGGGGTCATAGTTAAAATCATCGGTTGTATACCAACCGTCATATTGCCATCCTCGTATTAATCCCACAGGTCTATCAACTTCTAGCACATAGTCTCCGTTGGGCGAAAGTCTTACACCTCCCCATTCAGAACTGTAGAATGGATTAATACCATCCGCTAGTTCATCTACATTGTTTCTATTGAAATTAATATTGAAATTACCTTGTAGATTAAAGTTATCCGTAGTGACCAAATCTGCGTTCATGGAAACTTCAACACCTTTATTGCTTGTTTGTCCTACATTTCTATATTGACTGGAAAACCCTGTGATCTCCGATAGAGATGTATCCAATAAAAGTAAATCCTTTACTGAATTATGATAAACCTCAATGGTACCACTTAATTTGCTGTCCAAAACGGTGAAATCAAGACCAATGTTTCTGGTTATTGTAGTTTCCCAAGTTATTTCAGGATTACCAAGACTTTCCGATGCCGGTACATACGCCGGTTGTAAAACTTCGTTTATGGAGTAGGTGCTATTGCCGCTAAGTTCATATAAATTGGTAAAAGCACTATTAGGAATTCTGTCATTACCTACCGTACCGTAAGAGACACGAAGTTTTAAATCGTCTATCCAGCTGGTCTGGTTCAAGAACGATTCTTCCGATAACCTCCATCCAAAGGCACCTGCTGGAAAGTAACCCCAACGTTGGCTAGGTGCAAACTTGGACGACCCATCTGCCCTAAAAGTACCTGATAATAAGTATTTGTCCTTAAAGGCATAATTAAGCCGACCAAAATAGGATTCCCATCTAGATGCCGCCGCTATATTGGATTGTAGACGATAAAATTGCTGTTCTGCCACAAGATAACTATCCATATTTGCCCATGCACGTTCAGCATCAAAGGAAGAAGGATATCGTTCACCGTTTATGGTGACACTTTCTGCTCCCCCATCAATAATTTCAGTACCGCCCAATATGCTTAATCTATGGTCATCTCCCAAACCTTGAAATTCATAGTTCAAGGTATTGGTGAAAATCACCCTCCATGCTTCTGAAGTCGTTACCTCGGCATCACCTCCATAAATAGGTTCGTCATTGCCATCCAAATAATTATTGACAATTGCCCCGGTCCATTCTTTATTCTTGTTCCAGGTAGCAGTAACACTTAAACTTGATTTGGCGGTAAGTCCGTTAACCACATTCCATGTTAATGCAGTGTTGGCAACCAATTCACGGTTTATATTGCTATTATCCGTATCATAAAGTTGCGATACCGGATTAAAAGTATCGGATAATACATAATCATAATCCCCTAATTGCGTGTTACTCGTAACATCCGAATCACCTAAAATATATTCGGAATCCAATGGGCGAAAATAATATGCGGTGGAGTTACCCTCATTATTACCTTGGTTTATCTGTGCAAACCTGGTATTGAGGTTGAGGTTTAATTTTTCACCTAACTTTTGATCTAGCTTAAACTGTAAGTTGGTTCGCTTATAAAATGAGCGTACTTTGTTTCCTTCTTGATCAATATGGTTTGCGGATAATAAATATCTAGTGTTTTCATTACCGCTAGTAATATTTACACTGTGGTTTTGTGTGAATGCACCATTATAAAGCTCTTTAGTGAAATCCCTACTGGGAACACTCCTATAATTGTCAATACCGGCCGTATTACTACCCTCAAAATCTCCAATGGACCAAAGCCTTTCCCATGCATCCCTATATTGGGAACCTATAGCATCTGCATAAGCCCAGTTATAGGCAATGTAATCATAGCCGTTCATTACAGGTATGTACTCAGGGATATTACTGAACTGCGTGTAACCGTCATAGGAAACCTTTGTTTGTCCGGCTTTACCGCTTTTGGTGGTTACGATAATGACCCCATTGGCACCCCTTGCTCCATAAATGGCAGTAGATGCAGCATCCTTTAGAACATCAATACTCTGTATTTGGCTACCAGGAATATTACTAATGTTGTTTACCTGAAACCCGTCCACAATATAAAGTGGATCGTTGCTCTGTGATACGGAACCCCCTCCACGTACACGGATTTTAACGTCCGCACCGGGCCTACCGTCCTGTGTGGTTATGTTAACACCGGCAAGTTTACCCTGTAGTGCTTGACCCACATCAGGAACCGGAACCGCAGCAACCTCACCACCTGAAACGGAAGCCACCGATCCCGTAAGATCACGTCTGGCAGAGGTGCCATAACCTATTACCACTACCTCATCCAGCAGACCGGCATCTTCTTCCATATTTATGTCAATGGTGGAGCTCTGGCCTATTTTAACTTCTTTCATCTTGTAACCAAGATAACTGAATACCAATGTTTCACCTACTTGGGCTGAGATAGAATAATTACCATCAAAATCTGTTGATGTTCCAGCCGTAGTATTCTTTTTTACAACCGATACTCCTGCAAGAGGAACGCCATATTCGTCCGCAACCGTACCTGTAACCACCTTGTCTTGAGCATATAAAGTAATACCCATAAAGATGCTGGTAAGTAAAAGCAGCGAATTTTTAAAAATGTGTTTCATACAATGTACTTTTTGATTAATAGTTAATGTAATCGATTACGCTTTTTAATGTTCTTAAGATTGATTTTTAAATAGTTGTTTAATTAATTTATTGAGGTTGACTTTTCTTAATGATTATAACTACTTGCCGATTGTTAAATCAATAAAATTGTTTTAATCCATGCTCTATGACAGAATTAATGTGATTTAAGAATTTTATAAAATTCTTAAAAGAGAATAATATTATTCACCCATTACTTTTACAAATAAAAAGAAAATTTTCATAAAAATTAATAAATTTTTAATAAAAGTAATAAATACACTTATTGATTTGTTAATGGTCTTTACATTTAACATAAAACTAGTTCTGTAGCATAAAGAACATTTGTTAGGGATTACATTAAATTTAGTATAATCCTATTTTGTAAATGTATGTATAATATTATACTTCTATTTTTATGTTTAGTGCAATTAATTATGAATAAAATGATTTTATCATAAAAGATATTTTGATAGGGTCACTTACTTGCGGTTTCTTATTGGTATCAATTTTATTGACTCATTTAAGTAGACATCTATTTTAAGTCTGACTATATAATCGATTACATTTTATAAAGTAAATGTTTAAAAAATAGCACTAATTTTAAATATTTTAAGCGATTTTTAGCTTATTTAAAGGTGAAATAAATTTTATATACACTAAAACGAAAATATTAATAAAAAAATGCAGTAATACTTAAAGGCATGGAAGTACTTTATGTTTGTATTTTTAATATTGGTTTTACTTCTTCTTATATCCAAGAATATATTGTATTACAGGACTTTGTAATTAAAAATTGATTAAAAATGGTCATTATACTTATTCCTAATTTGTTTTAATCCCTTTTAACAGAAGCTATTATATGTAATTGTGAATATATCAAATTAAGTGACTAAAATCGATAACTAAATAATTTAATGGATGCTTTATTGTTAAAAGTTGAATTTTTTATATAAAATTTTTGTTAAAGTATTTTTTATTTGCTATAATTGCGTAATCGATTACACTATTTATGTAATTTTTTATGACATTATGAGAATGAACTTTTTCAATGAACTAGGTATATCCCAGCATAAATTAAATGCTATGTCTTTGATAATGGTTTCTTGTAAGAATGCTGTAAAAATTAACAACAGTTTTTGGAGAGAAATAAATTTTTATCCGGTAAGAGGACTTTTGCTACCTACTTGATTTTGCTTTTAATATTGACGGGTGACATCACCTAAAGGAGCGCATTGAATTAGGGAGCTTTTACTTTAAACTATGTATATAAAGGAAATAAAAATGAACTCAATTACAAATTAACTTAATCATTCACTCACTTAATTACTATTATGAAACAACAAATTACAAAAGTAAAAGTCAATTTTCGGCTTTTTACGGGAGTATTGCTATTTACCCTTTTAATGGGTAATAATGCATTTTCCCAACAAGGAACTACCGTAAGTGGTATAGTTACCGATACGGCAACCGACGAACCTTTGCCGGGGGTAAATGTGGTTGAAAAAGGTACCTCAAATGGTACGGTCACAGGCTTTGATGGAAATTTTTCCATCACATTAACAACAGATAATGCAGTATTGGTTGTTAGTTATATTGGTTTTGCTGCAAAAGAGGTTGCCGTTAACAACCGTACACGGCTAAATGTTACTTTAGAAGAAGATGCGCAAGCTTTGGATGAAGTGGTCGTTGTTGGTTACGGATCTGTAAAAAAAGCTGATTTGACCGGATCTGTCACTAGTGTGTCCAATGAGCAAATCACACAAAGAAACGTTAATAACCCTTTGGAAGGAATTCAAGGTAATTTACCCGGTGTTGTAATTACCAACAGTACGGGTCGTATTGGAGATGGTTTTGATATCAATATAAGGGGTAACAACTCCTTTAGTGGGGATGCACAACCCTTGTTTGTTGTAGATGGGGTGCCCACAGATGGTATTGATTTTTTAAATCCACAGGATATAGAACGTATAGATGTATTAAAAGATGCTTCTTCAGCGGCTATTTATGGGTCTAGAGGTGCTAATGGTGTGGTAATCGTGACTACAAAAGGTGGTGCAACCGCAAAAGGTGGGGTTTCGGTTTCTTTTGAAAGTTCCTATGGGGTAGTTCGCAGAGCTAGATTTCCAGACTTTATGAATGGTCAAGAATGGTGGGCGTATCATCAAACAGCTTACTTGAACCAAAACGATCCTTTAGGAGATACACCAGAAAATAATTTTGCCTTAGCTGGTAATAATAGTCCTGAATTAATTAAACGTGCTAATGCCGGATTTAATTTCGATTGGGCAGATGCCGTTTACCGAGATGGGAGTATTCAAAATAATTATGTTGCCGTTAATGGACGCGCAAATAATGGTTTAGCGTATAATCTAGCTATAGGTCTACAATCAGATGAAGGTTTGTTGCAAAATGAGGCATTGGACAAATACACGTTTAAGGCAGGTGCAACACATAATATTAATGATAAATTCTCTATTGGAGCAAATTTGACCCTATCACATGAAGTAAACGATTTAGGTAGTGATCAAGCGGCTAGAGATGCTGTAAGGTTAAGTCCGTTGGCTTCTCCTTGGGCTATTGATGCAGATGGAAATCAATTGGTAGGTGAGTTGTTCTTTCAGCCTGGTAAATTAACATATCCAAATGGTGATTGGGCATTCAACAAAACTAGTACCTTGAATCCATTGGTTGAAATTGCCAATTCCAAACAACAGGTAAGAAGATGGAGAACCTTAGCCAATTTATTTGCGGAATACAAAGCATTGGATTGGTTATCCTTTAAAACTACATTCTCCGCAGGTTTATTGAATAGACGCATTGGCGAGGCGTATGGAGCGGAATCCTATGTTGGTCAATCTAATGGCGGTACCAATACGGCAAGCTTGGACAAGTTGGAAAATTTTAATTATACATGGGATAATCAGTTCAACATAAACAAGACCTTTAACGAGGACCACACCATAGGCTTTTTAGGATTGCAAAGTTTTTACAGCAATAGAACGGAAGAATCTTATGCATTCTCGAGTGGACAACCCTTTGAAACTTTATGGTATAATTTAGGTTCTGGACCTCAGGCAACTTTTAATTTGAGTTCAGCTTACAGAAAAAACACCTTAATGTCCTACGCCGGACGTTTAAATTATGCATTTAAGAACAAGTATTTATTAACGGCCTCAATTAGATGGGATGGGTCTTCCGTATTATCTGAGGGTAATAAATGGGAGAATTTCCCTTCGGTAGCTTTGGCTTGGAAGATTACAGAAGAAGACTTTTTTAACGACGATAGTTTTATAAATAATTTAAAGCTTAGGGCTAGTATTGGGTATACGGGTAATGATAACGTAAGTCCATACTCTACCTTAAACTCCGTAGATAGTCAGACATATTATGATTTTAACGGGTCCGCAGCTAATGGTTTTGTTGCCGATGAATTGGCCAATAGGTTCTTGACATGGGAACGAACAAGAGAATTAAACTTTGGACTTGATTTCGGCTTTTTCAGAAACAGGGTGTTTGGTAGTGTAGATGTGTATGATAGGCTATCGGATGGTTTAATTGTAGAGCAAAATTTACCAATTGAAACTGGGGCAGGAAGTATAAACAACAATGTTGGATCTCTAAGTAATAAAGGGGTAGAGGTTTCTTTGGTTACAAGAAATATACAAACGGAAAAAGTAACTTGGGAAACTAATTTTACCTTCAGTAAGAACACGAATGCACTTGAGTCCGTATATGGCCAAAGTGAACAAGATGATCCAGGAAATGGGTTCTTTATAGGTGAAGCTTTAAGGCCTCACTATAATTATGTGTTTGACGGTGTTTGGCAGGCCAGTGAGGCTGCAGAGGCTGCTTCTTACGGTATGAAAGAAGGTGAGGCTAGACCTAAGGACATTAATAATGATGGCGTTTTTGATCCAGATGACGATAGGGTGGTTCTTGGATCAAACCAACCAGACTGGATCGGTGGTATTACTTCAAATTTAACGGTAGGTAATTTTGATTTTACCGTCTCTGCTATAGCGCTTCAAGGTGTTTTGGTCAGAAGTGATTTTCTTAATGATAGCTTTGGAGATCCTAATGATAGGGGTCGTAATCACTTGGACTGGGATAGTTATTATGTACCGGAAAACGGTGCCGGACTTCCAGTACAGGTATCAAATGAAATTCCTAGACCACGTGGTCAAGGTCAATTTTGGGGAACGGATTTCGGATTTTACAGAGATGCTTCTTTCGTGAAAATCAAGAATATTTCTTTAGGCTATTCGTTTGGGCAAAAAGTTCTTGACGATCTAAACATCAAAGGATTTAGAATCTACGCTAACGTATTAAACCCATTTGTCTTTGCCAATAAGGATTTTGAAGGATGGGACCCAGAATGGGCAGATGCTGATCAGAATGTAGCTAGACCAAGCTCCATTACATATCAATTAGGTTTAAGTTTAAAGCTATAAAATAAAAGAAGATGAAAAAAATATATATTTTAGGAATAATAATGGCTGCATTTGTTTCTTGCAGCGACTTTATAGAAGAGGAAAACCTTTCCGGTGAATCCGCAGACTCCTTCTATGTAACTCCAGACGGATTTAATTCTTTAATAAATGCCAATTATGAAAAATTAAGGGATATTTATGGTGATTCTCCTTTCTTATTTGAAGGCGGAACAGATTTAATTTCTAAGGGTAGGGGACAAGGCCCATTAGGTTTGACCGAGTATAGGGATCTAAACTCTACCTCTGACGGTGTGGCAGATTTATATAACGAATGTTATGCTGCTATTCAATTAGCAAATAGGGCTATTTACTATGCTGAACTTACCGAGCAAACTGCAGAACTTCCAGTATTGGTTAGTGAGGTTAAATTTTTAAGAGCGCTTTCTTACTTCCTATTGGTACAAACTTATGGTGGGGTTGCTATTACGGATTATATAGATAGTCCGGTTTTAGAATTTGATAGGAATACTGCAGAAGAAGTTTATATACAGATAATATCAGATTTAGAGGATGCTATTGCAGGTGCCAGTGATGGTGCATATTTTGGTAGGGTAAACAAAAGAGCGGCAAAAAACTTATTGGCCAAAGTTTACTTGACAAGAGGTTACGAACCTTTTGGATCGCAAAATGATTTTACAACTGCAGCTGCCTTGGCCGATGAAGTTATTGGTGGCGAAGCACTTAATTTACCCTTTAGTGAAGTTTTTAGACCAGGTAATGATTTAAATGAAGAGGTTATTTTTTCCGTGCAGTTTGATGCTGCTTCTATAAGTGCGGATCCCGATGGATTGGGAAGTAGACAATACGCATATTTTGGATCATATTTAGGTGGTTCGGAAGTGCAAGGACAAGCTCCGGCTCGTGATTACTCATCTTCACCTACAGATTTTGCAATTAGCTTATTTACGGAGGATGATGCAAGATGGGAAGGCACGTTTATGACAGAAATTTTTTATATAGATACTGATGATTATACAGGGCCTTCTTACTTTACGTATTATAGAGTTCCAGAAGAAGAGCATAACTCTTTGACTGTGATAGAATTTTACGAACCGCAATGGTTTACACCAGAGGATAAAGCAAATTATTTGGCCACCAAAAATCTAGCACCAAGTTTTAAATATCATAACTATGGTGAGTATTCTTCAGAGTGGACAGATACGGTATCCTTGGATTATGAGGTAATTTGTGTCAAGAAATTTGATGACCCCTCACCAACAACTGCGTTTGGTGGTAGATCAAGCACAAGGGATATTATATTATCAAGATTAGCCGAAACGTATTTGGTAGCTGCAGAAGCATACCTTCAAGCCGGTCAGGCTAGTACCGGTTTATTAAGGCTTAATGCAGTAAGAAATAGGGCGGGTGTAGCAGATGCTACCATTGGTGAATTTGATATCGATTATATATTGGATGAACGCGCTCGAGAACTTTTTGGCGAATATCATAGGTGGTTCGATCTAAAGCGAACAGGAAAATTAGTTGAACGAACCTCTTTATACAATAATCAAGTTAATGAGAGTGATTTTAATGGTGCTGGTGCGCTGAAAATTTTGAGGCCAATTCCACAGCAAGCATTGGATTTAAATCAAAATAATGATTTTCCACAAAACCCGGCATATAATTAATCTATTTACTAGTGAGGAAAAAGCATATTAGAGTTAGTTTTTTGAGTTAGTTGAATTGGGATTTAATGAAAGTAATTTCATTAAGTCCCTTTTTGTTTATACTCATTTAAAGTTGTTTAAATTTAACAGAACAAAATAGTGTACCATATGAAAACAGTTAAAAGTTTAAGTGTTGTGTTTTTTACAGCTCTACTAGTATTCAGTTCTTGTAAGCAAGAAGAAAAAAAGAAAACGCCAGAAGCAGAAATTGTTGCTGAGGAAGCTGTACGGAAGACCTACGCAGAAATTTCAATCAAGGAAGGCGGAGAATGGAAGGGTAAAAAATATGAAGGTGAAAATTTCACTTTCAAGAACGTGGAGTTTCTAAGAGCGCCGGATAGTTTGACCGATCATTCATATTATATACGCTATGAAGGCCCGGGGTGGGAAAGTAATAAAGTTGGATATAGGTTATATCTGGATTGGAGAAACGCAATTGACATTTTCGGTAAGAAGGTAGATACAATGGTTTTGTCTAAAGTAGGATTGGATAATTATGACTCCTATCATGAAGATAGCCCATGGGGACTAGATATTTTAAAGGCAGGCCAATCATTAGGTATTGGTTCATATGGCCGTTTTGATGGCAAGAAGACTGTTGTACATTTTAAAGAAGTGGATTCTACAACGGCCCAAATACATAATGGGGATAATGAATCTGGTGTTACCATAAATTATTATGGATGGACCGCCCTTGGGCAAAAGATCAATTTAGCATCGCAATTAATGATCAAGGCAGATTCACGCTTAACAAAAGCCAGTTTAACCCCTTCCGTAGCAGGAGAGGGACTTAGTACGGGAATTGTTAAGTTCAATGGAATAGAATTAATACAAAAAGAAGGGCCTAACGGTTGGGGCTATATTGCCACCTACGGTGAGCAGACCTTGGTTCCAGATAATTTGGGAATGGTCATTTTTTATCGCACGGATGAAGTGGAAAAAATTACGGAATCTGAATTTGATCACCTACTGGTCTTTAAACCTACCGCATCAACAATTACATATTATTTTGGGGGTGCTTGGGAAAAGGAAATGAATGGTATACAGTCTAAGGAAGAGTTTATAGCTTATATAGATAAGGAATTGGCAGCATTGTAAATACTAACTATATAAAGAATCTTTTAATGATGTGCTATAAGGTGTTGGTCTATATTGCAAAACGCTATTTTAAATATTAGGATAACATAATGTACTGAGAAAACCTTTTTATCCTCTTTAATAGAATAAACACTATACTCTTTTATTTAGGATTATCATTATATATAGAAATCAATAATAAAAATGAACAGAAAATGAATGTAAGGTTTAGAAGGGTTAACCAAATCTTTTTGGCAATTATGCTGTGTCTAATGATAAGTAGTTGTAAAAATGAAAAAAAGTTGGACAATAGTAACGCTATTGCTACTAACGAGCAATTTTCCGATAGCTTGCCATGGTCACAACGCCTTGCAAACTCAATAATGAAAAGGCATCCAAAGGCATGGCAGACAGAAAATGATAGTTTGCCAAAATGGAACTATAAAATAGGATTGCTCCTAACTTCTTTTGAGCGTCTTTTTGAACAAACCGGGGAAGACAAATATTTTGACTATATACAGGAATTTGGTGAAACGTTAATAGATTCCTCTGGCACTATATATGGATATACCAAAGACTCCTACAATATTGATAATATCAATGCTGGTAAAATATTGTTTAAGTTATATAAAACAACAAATGATCAAAGGTATTTGCAGGCTATGAAAACATTGCGCAGCCAATTGGAGGATCACCCTAGAACACCGTCCAATGGTTTATGGCATAAAAAAATCTACCCCAATCAAATGTGGTTAGACGGTCTATATATGGGGGCACCTTTTTATGCACAGTATAATACTACTTTTGAGGATGGAGACAGATTGGACGATATTGCCCATCAATTTGAGTTGATATGGAAACAAACCTTGGATGAGGAAACCGGACTATTATTCCATGCTTGGGATGAAAGTAAACAAATGGGCTGGGCCAACAAAAAGGATGGTAAAAGTCCTAATTTTTGGTCTAGATCAATGGGGTGGTACTTAATGGCTTTGGTAGATGTCTTGGATTTCTATCCTGAAAACCATCCCAAAAGAAGTGTTTTGATAAATTACTTAAATCAACTTTCTGAGAGTTTACTCGCCTTTCAACACACAACCGGATTATGGTATCAAGTAACCGATAAGGGAGAAATGGAAGGGAATTACCTAGAAGCTTCTGGCTCGGAAATGTTCTGTTATGCTTTTGCCAAAGGTCATGAAAAGGGATATCTGCCTGAAAAATTTAAATCAATCGCCCATAAAACGTTTGATGGACTATTATCAGAAGTGGTAGAGGTAGAGGCAGATGGTGAGGTTCATATCAATAACATTTGTAAAAGTGCCGGCTTAGGTGGAAATCCATATAGGGACGGAAGCTTTGAGTATTATATAAGTGAGCCAATAGTTACGGATAATCTGCATGGCACCGGTCCTTTTATTCTGGCGGCATTAGCATTAAATAGATAGTAATTTATTTCTACAGCAATTATGAAAAAAAATCATTTCAATTTTAGGGTCACTTCACTTTTGTTGTGTGCCATGTTGTTACTAAACTGTAAGACAGAAAAGAAAGAAAATACCAATGACAAGGAAGCCACGGAAGAAATGGTAGTTCCGGAAAATTCCAAATGGTCAGAAAAAATGGCACTTTCGGAAATTCACAGGTTTCCGGATCCAACATTACTGGATTTTCAAAAGGAATCTAGATGGAGCTATACTAACGGATTGGTATTACAGGCCATAGAACGTGTCTATGAACAAACGGGTGATCAAAAACTATATGATTATGTGTATGATTACGCCAATAGAATGATCAAGGAAGATGGTACCATTGTAACTTATGACCTTACTTCCTATAATTTGGATATGATTAAATCCGGTGATGCCATTTTCTGGTTACAGGAAAAAAATCCGGAACCAAGATTTAAAATGGCCATGGATACCCTTCATAAACAGTTAGAAGGACAACCTACTACTTCTGAAGGCGGATATTGGCATAAAAAAAGATATCCATACCAGATGTGGTTGGACGGTCTGTTCATGGCAGAACCATTCCATGCAAAATATGCATTAAAATATTTAGAGGAAGTTGAGGTCAATAAGGTAATTGACCATATTGTTTTACAGTTTGACCTTATTGAAAAACACAGTAGAGATCCCAAAACCGGATTATATTTTCATGGATGGGACGAAAGCAAAGAACAGCGATGGGCCAATAAGGAAACTGGGTTGTCACAGCATTTTTGGTCGCGCGGAATGGGCTGGTACGGTATGGCAATGGTAGATATATTAGATTACTTGCCAGAAGAACACCCAGGGCGAGAACGTATCATCAATTATTTAAAACAATACGCGGAAGCAATTGTTCAATATCAGGATCAAGGGGGTACGTGGTGGCAAGTACTTGATCTTCCTGACCGCGAAGGTAATTACCTGGAGGCAACGGGGTCTTGTATGTTCACCTATGTTTTGGCCAAAGGAGCCAATAAGGGATATATCTCATCTGATTACCTGGTCAATGCAAAAAAAGGGTTTGATGGTATTTTAGAGCAATTTGTCACGGTAGAGGATAACGGGGTCATTAATTTGAACAAATGTTGTGGAGTAGCAGGTTTAGGTGGAGATCCGTATCGGGATGGTTCGTTTGATTATTATGTCAACGAGATTATTCGTTCAAACGATCCCAAAGGTACAGGACCTTTTATGTTTGCGGCATTGGAATTGGATAGGTAAAATATTCGTGTTCAAACATTATGAAAAGAGAATAGCCAACAAAATGATCATTGGTATTTGAAAATGAATTAAATACTGCATTTTGTTGGTAACGATGAGGATGACCAACACATTCCTGATCGTAAAATTCATCTCATGGAGATAGGATTTATTGTACATTTATTAAGAAGTAACCAAAAAACCAACAATGAAACCAATTAATGTAGCGCTATGTTCATTTGGTATGAGCGGTTATGTTTTTCATGCCCCTTTTGCCGCTAAAAACCCTAACCTTAACCTTTATGCGGTTTGGGAACGAACCAAAAATGAGGCAGTCAAAAAATATCCTGATATTATTACCTTTAGAACGTTGGATGAGCTTTTGGCGGACAATAAGGTAGAGTTGGTGATCGTGAATACGCCAAGTGTTACACATTATGAATATGCCAAAAAAGCCTTGGAGGCATTAAAGCATGTCATTGTAGAAAAACCATTTGTAGCAAGTACGGAGCAGGCAAATGAACTAATTGCATTGGCGAAAAAAAACGATCTAAAACTATCTGTTTTTCATAATAGAAGATATGACAGTGACTTTAAAACCGTACAAAAGGTTTTGGAAAACAATTCCCTTGGGCAACTGGTAGAGGCACACATTCATTATGATCGCTACCACCCTGGTTTAAGCCCTAAAGCTCACAAAGAGGTAGATACGCCAGCCGTTGGCGGGCTATATGATTTGGGGTCGCATTTAATAGACCAGGCTCTTCATTTATTTGGCAAGCCAAATGCGGTTTTTGCAGATCTGGAGGTATTTAGGCCAGGGGCCAAAGTGGTGGATTATTTTGATGTTAGGTTGTTTTATGACACATTTAGGGTAACCCTAAAATCAAGCCTATTCGTTAAGGAGGTCACTACGGGCTTTACTCTTCACGGTACAAAAGGTTCCTTTGTAAAATCTAGGGCAGACGTACAGGAAGCGGCACTGCAGCGTGGTGAAATACCAGGGGGTGAAGGGTATGGCATAGAACCGGAGAATGAAATGGGACTCTTACATGCTGAAATTGATGGTAATGAAAACCGAATTAAGGTGCCCACTTTGGCAGGTAACTATATGCAGTATTTTGATGGAGTAGTGGATGCAATACGAAATGATAAAACCTTGCCGGTAACCGGTGAAGAAGCGGCCCTTGTAATTGAAGTGATAGAGGCCTGCCTTGCAAGCAATAAGGAAAAAAGGGTGATTGCCCTTTAACTATCAATGTTCAAACATTAAAAAGGAACATCAGATTTTCATTTATTTAATAATTATGGTCAGGAATATAGTACTCTTTATGCTCCTATTAATTGCAGATACAACTGTTCATGGTCAGGTTTTAGATCATTCGTGGGGCGAACTGGTAAATTCAAACGAACCAAATCTATACGCATCTCCGGAGATATTAGATGTGGCGGATAATGTATTGTTGCTTCAGAAAGAGATTGGCGGTTGGCCAAAAAATAAACAGCCCCAAAATATTACGGCAAAGGAAAAGGTACAACTGCACATTGATAAAAATGACAATGTTGGCGCTACTATTGATAACGGCGCTACTACTTTGGAAATGATATTTCTGGCCAAAGTATATGCGCATCATAACCATGAAAAATATAGAATAGCTTTTATTAAAGGATTGGAATACTTGATACAGGCCCAGTACGAGAATGGTGGTTGGCCACAATTTTATCCGCTTAGAAAAGGGTATTATACCCATATAACATATAATGACGATGCCATGGTCAATGTTATGAACTTGCTAAAGGATATATATGAGACCCAAAAATATGATTACTTAAATATATCGGCTAAACTTAAAAATGCGGCAAAAAATGCGTTTGACAAGGGCGTACAGTGCATTTTAAAAACCCAGTACAAACAAAATGGGGTTTTGACGGCCTGGTGTGCACAACATGATGTGGAGACTTATGCACCCGCTAAAGCTAGGGCATATGAACTACCCTCGTTAAGCGGTAAGGAATCTGCAAAAATTGTGTTGTTATTAATGTCCATTAAAAATCCTTCTGATGAAATTATCCATTCCGTTAAGGCTGCCAGTAATTGGTTTAAAAAAGCTCAGATTACCGGTACACGTGTAGAAAGGATATATAATAGTGATGGTAAATTGATCGATAAGAAAGTTATTGCAGATCACAATGCCAAACCTATTTGGGGCCGATTTATGAATTTAGATGATAATAGGGCATTCTTTTGTGATCGGGACGGAATTAAAAAATATTCGTTGTCAGAAATAGGCGATGAACGAAGAAATGGGTACCGTTGGTACACGGATGAACCTCAGGAAGTGTTGGATGAATTTTCTCAATGGCAGAAAAATGTCGCTGTCAAAGGGACTAAGGAAAACAAGATTGATATTTATAATATGACCGTTGCAAAAGATGGTTCGGGCGATTTTTTTGATTTGCAATCCGCCATTAATGCCGCTAAAGGTTTTCCTGATAAATCGGTTACAATACTGCTCAAGAATGGCATATATAATGAAAAGGTTAAGGTATATGAATGGAATACCAATATGCGTATAATCGGTGAAAGCACGGAAAATACCATTATTACCTTTGATGACCATTTCAATAAAATAAATCTAGGAAGGAACAGTACGTTCCACACCCCAACGTTTTCAATAGAAGGAAACGATTTTTACCTCAAGAACGTTACCATAAAAAATACCGCAGGCGAAGTAGGCCAAGCCATTGCCCTCGCTGTACATGCCAACAGGGTAAAAATTGAAAATTGTAGAATCATGGGTAATCAGGACACGGTCTATGTTACAGGTGAGGGCTATGTACAGTATTTTAAAAATTGCTATATTGAAGGAACTACGGATTTTATTTTTGGACAGGCAACCGCATTTTTTGAGGACTGTATAATTCATAGTAAATCAAACTCCTATATTACGGCGGCATCAACACCCAAAGGTATTGCTTACGGCTTTGTATTTAAGAACTGTAAATTGACCGCCCCTAAGAAGGTAACCCAGGTATATTTAGGGCGCCCTTGGCGAACCCATGCAAAAACCGTGTTTATAAATTGTGAAATGGGGAGCCATATTGTTCCTAAAGGATGGGACAATTGGTCCAATAAAGAAGCGGAAAAACAATCCTTTTATGCGGAATATAATAATACAGGGCCAGGATATATACCTAAGCAACGGGTAGAATGGTCATATCAATTAGGGACAAATATGATTAAGGAATATGAAAGAAAAACCATTCTAGGTAATTCCTTGTGGTTTCAGATAGATTAATATGGTGTTCAAGTAATGGTAGAATTCAACAAATAAAAATATAAAGCACTTAACATATGAAAACTAAACTTGTATTATTGTTTGCGTTGGTATTGGGAATGCTATCGTTCACCGTGAATTTAAAACCTAATGTTATGGATGGTTTACAACCTGTTAAATCTGGAGTATATAAATGGAAGGACCATCCGGTCAAAAAGGGTGAAATGAGGGAGTCCAGAAAAATATTGGAAGGTACTGGGTCGCATCTACAATATTTTAGAATACATGCCACTACCCAATATCCCGGTGCAAAACCAAATCCTCCCCATGCAAACGAAGCAAAGGAAGAATGTATTATTGTTAAGGAAGGTACCATGAAGGTGACTATTGAGGGGCAGTCACAAATTCTAGGCCCTGGTGGTGTTATTTTATTGATGCCACAGCAAATGCACAGTATTGAGAATATTGGGGATACCAATCTTACCTATTATGTAATGCAATATCAATCTAAAAAAAATATGAATATTGAAAGGGGTATTGCTAATGGTGGGTCGTTAATGCTTAACAAAGATTCGTTGGTTTTCAACAAAAGTGAACGTGGTGGTGGTATTCCTTATTTTGATAGGGCCACGGCTATGTGCGAACGTTTTGAAATGCACATTACCCAATTGGACCAGAAAGGACCCAGCCATAAGCCACATGCGCATGAGGAAACCGAAATTATCCTTATCCTATCCGGAAAAACGGAAATGACCATAGATGGTAAAGAGTATACTGCAGGGGAAGGCGATTTTTATTTGGCTAATTCTCAACAACAACACGGTATAAGAAATGCCACCGAGAGTCCCTGTGCTTATTTTGCCTTTAAATGGAATTAATAGTAAAGAATAGATTGCATCATGCGTATACCAATCCTTGTTTTTTTTATACTTCTGTCCTTTACTAGTAAAGCACAGGTAACGACCATATATTGTATTGGCGATTCTACTATGGCGGATAAGGTTAACCCGTCAGAAAATCCTGAACATGGTTGGGCCCAAGTACTGCCAGAATTTTTCAATGAAGATATTAAAGTGGTTAACAGGGCCGTAAATGGGCGTAGTAGCAAGAGTTTTATTTCTGAGGGTAGATGGGATGCCGTCTCAAAAGACCTATTGCCAGGGGATTATGTCTTTATTCAGTTTGGTCATAATGATCAAAAATTCAAGGATTCAACAAGATATACCAATCCGCATACTACGTATAGGGCCAATTTAAAACGCTTTGTGCTGGAGACAAGGAAAAAGGGGGCATATCCTATATTGTTTTCATCCATTGTCAGAAGAAATTTCAATGAATTTGGGACTTTGGTAGATACCCATGGTCTGTACCCTATGGAGGTACGGTTGCTGGCGCGGGAGATGAACGTTCCTTTTGTGGATCTGCAATATCTAACAGAACGTTTGGAAACAAGTTATGGGGTTGAAGGTTCAAAATCATTGCATTTACATTTTCAAAAAGGGGAACATCCTTTTTATCCCAATGGTAAAATAGATGATACACATTTATCTAAAAAAGGAGCAATGGAGGTTGCCGGCTTGGCCATTGCAGAAATAAAATCCTTGGGTTTGCCCTTAAGTAAGTTTATTAAGCATTGAACAAGTTAGGTGCGTTTACAAAATGAGCGTTTAAAAACCCTACTTTTGATAAGATTTTATACACTGCCAACCCAACAACCAATTTTGAAAAAGTTCTATTATACATGAGATTATATAAAAAAACCCTTTTTCTTTTATCTGTTTTTGCATTTTTTTTTAATGGCTTAATTGCGCAAAACCTTGAAGGGGTAACCGGTGTACGTGATACATCCTACACTACGGCATCTGCCTTTGCAAAAGATGTAAAAAAATATCCGCACATAAAGATTATAAAGGAATTTAATTTTGAAACGGTAATTAGAAAAGAAGATATTACCTATTGTACGTTAGGGAACAGGGCGTTAAAGCTAGATGTTTTTGAACCTAAGAACAGCACTGGTATGCTTAGACCGGCCGTAATTATAATACATGGTGGCGGGTGGCGTTCTGGTAACAGGTTGCAACATTATCCGTTAGCTGAGCAATTGGCAAATAAAGGATATGTTAGTATAACTCCAGAGTATAGATTATCTACTGAAGCTCTTTTTCCATCTGCGGTATATGACCTTAAGGCAGTAGTGCGATGGGTCCGTAAAAATGCAAATACCTATCAAATTGATCCTGAGAAAATAGTAATAAGCGGTTTTTCGGCAGGAGGGGAATTGGCAGCTTTTATTGGAACAACTGCCAATAAACTATTATTTGAAAACGATGCCTGTAATACCGGAATTTCCTCTCATGTGAATGCCATTATAGATTTGGACGGAACCTTGTCATTTGTGCATCCGGAGAGTGGTGAAGGTGACGACAGTAAGCGTACATCTGCGGCAACACATTGGTTTGGATACAGTAAGGCGGAGAACCCTATTTTGTGGAAACAAGCTTCACCTTTGACATACGTGAACGAAAAAACCCCGCCAACACTTTTCATAAATAGCGCTGTAGCGCGCATGCATGCGGGAAGAGAGGACTATATCAATATATTACGGAATAACAGTATTTATTCTGAAGTTATATCTTTTGAGACGGCACCCCATTCCTTTGTGCTTTACAGCCCTTGGTTTGAACCTACTGTAAAGGGAATAGATAATTTTCTTAAAACGATATTTTAGATTTTAAAATTAAAGCCGTCCTCAACCTTTCTGTTATATTTTTCTTGGTCGAACTGGAAAAGGTATGCGCCTTTTTTAGACGAGCTCATGTCCTTCTCGTCCAACTTTATCAAAATATCAAAAGAGTTGAATTTATTAATGAAGTTACGTTTGTCCAATTTGGTATCCAGTATGGCTTCATATAATTTTTGCAATTGGCGCATGGTGAATTTTTCCGGTAAAAGTTCAAACCCTATTGGTTTGCTTAATGCTCTTCTACGTAATCTGGCTATGGCCTTTTCAACCATCATGTCATGGTCAAAAATAAGTTTAGGGGCCTCTTTTAAACTAAACCATTGAATTGGGTTTTGTTTTATAAGCTCCTCATCATGTGTGGCAATATCTATTAAGGCGTAATAGGCTACGGATATGGTTCTTTCCGCCGGATCTCTATCTACTTTGGAAAAAGAATAAACTTGTTCCATGTATATATTGTTCAATCCTGTAAGATGATGTAATATTCTTATTGCAGATTGGTCAAGATTTTCTTCCTTGGTAAGAAAGCCACCTATTAAGGACCATTTTCCTTTTTCCGGTTCAAAATCTCGTTGAACTAGTAATATTTTTAATTCTTCTTTATCAAATCCGAAGATGATACAATCTACCGCAAGTAGAACCTTATCCTCTGTACTATAATTACTTAAAACCATTTAAAATATTTTGCGAGGGCAATTTACTAAGATTCATCCGAAAAAAAAGAATAAAACGAAAATTACTCTTTTCATGATACTGGTAATAATCTTACTAATAAATTGACAATTTCATAATCTATTAGTGTTAAAATTACACATATTTTGTGCAATTTCTTGCACAAGTTAAAATTCTTCGTTTATTTTACACGTGTATCAACAACACTTAATCAATTCAAACTACAACATTATGATCAAAAAACAACAATTTAAACGGAGGGTTTCTTGGCTCTCCAGTTCACTTTGGACCTTTACGATTGCGTATTTCGTAACTGTTTCCACAGTCTTTGCCCAAGAAGCAAAAACAATTGAGGGTACAATATCCGCAGCATCTGACGGCATGCCCTTATTTGGGGTCAACATCCTTGTCAAAGGATCTACCGTTGGTACGGTTAGTGATTTTGATGGTAATTATGCTATTGAGGCAAAAGATAATGCCACATTAATTATTTCTTATTTAGGATTTCAAACTCAGGAAATACCCATTAATGGAAGAACTACAATTGATATACAACTAACCGAAGACTCTGCTAAATTGGATGAGGTGGTTGTTATTGGTTACGGTTCTCAAAAGCGGAGCGATATCTCTGGATCGGTATCCCAAGTAGAACAAAAAGAAATAGCGCGTAATCCAACACCCAATTTAAGTAATGCCTTGGTAGGACAAGCTACGGGTATCGTAGCTACCCAAAGATCTGGTGAACCGGGTAGGGACGGTTCCAATATTTATATAAGGGGTATAGGTACCACTGGAGATGCTTCCCCCATTTATGTAATAGACGGTATCGTACGTTCAGCAAGGGATTTTTCCCAGCTAAATGCCAATGAAATAGAATCTTTTTCAGTATTAAAAGATGCCGCAAGTGCTGCCGTTTTTGGTATGCGAGCGGGTAATGGTGTTATTTTGGTTACTACAAAAAGAGGTAGGGCAGGTAGAATGCAAATTGATTTTTCTACTACCTTGGGTATACAAGAAAGAACCAGGGATCCGGAGTATTTAAATTCTTACGAATATGCTCAATTGTATAATGAAGCTCTTATCAATCAAGGAGATGAACCGATCTATTCTGAAGAAGACCTACAGAAATATCAAAACGGGAGTAGTCCGGATACCCATCCAGATGCAGACTGGTTTTCAGTGTTGAATAAAACTCCATTGGTAAAGACTCATAATATTTCTGCTAGTGGTGGATCCGAAAAAGTGCAGTACGCAGCTTCTTTTGGAGCTTTGGACCAAGATGGTGTAATTCCGGAAGATAATTTTAAGCGCTATAATTTTAGGTCCAATATAGATGCGGCCGTTACAAATACTACAAAGTTATCATTTGATATTTCTGGAAGGGATGAAAAAATAAATTCCATAGCTGATCCAGAGGTTTTTAGATGGTTGTCTTCTGCACCACCAAATAAAACGCCAATAAAGTTTTCCAATGGAGGGTATTCCAGTGGCCCGGCATATCTGGCACTACCTGAAAACGGTTATAGAAAGGAAGATAATCAGGTATTTAAAGGGCGTATACAAATTGAACAACAATTACCCGTAGACGGACTTTCATTCAAAGCAATAGGGTCATATGATAAAACCATCACCGATAAAAAGAATTGGAAATTTCTTAAAACACCATTTTATACATTGGCCGGTGACGGAAGTTTTGTGGAGCAACCCAGTGGAGCAGATGCGGCATCTTCTTTATATCAAGATCATAACGATTATCAATCCGTTACTTTCCAAGGGCATTTAAATTATAACACCCAAATAGGAAATAGCAATTTATCTGCCTTGGTATTGTACACACAGACCAAAGAAACTTGGAACTTTATGAGCGCAAATAGAGATGGTTATACGCTGGCTATAGATGAGCTTGATTTTGGTGGTACGGCCAATCGTAATAACCGGGGATATTCAGGAACTAGTGGTAGACAAGGTGTTGTGGGTAGGTTAAATTGGGCCTTTAATGAAAAGTACATATTGGAAGGTAGTTTTAGGGCAGATGGATCAGAGCAGTTTGCTCCTGGAAAGAGGTGGGGCTTTTTTCCTTCTGGATCACTTGCCTATGTAATTTCAAAAGAATCCTTTTTAGAGAATTCAGAAACTATAGATTTATTGAAATTTCGAGCTTCGTATGGGGTGCTGGGTAATGATAGAATAGGTGGGCAAAGATTTTTGTATTTACAATCATACAACGTTAACGGTACAGCCGTATTTGGAGATGGTGATGTACAGCAGGCCATTATCGAAGGAAATTTGGCAAATACCAATGTAACATGGGAAACCGTAAAAAAACTCAATATTGGTTTAGACGCTACACTTTGGAATGGTGGATTAACGATGGCAGTAGATTACTTCTCAGATAAAAGAAGTGATATACTAGGGTCAAGAAACCTAACTGTTCCTGGACTTTTAGGAGTTGGATTACCTGTTGAGAATCTAGCAAAAGTTAATAATAGTGGATTTGAAATAGAATTAGGCCATATTAATAGAATCAATGAAGATTGGCGTTATTCTATGAACGCTAACTTAACATATGCAAAGAACAAAATTGTTTTCATAGACGAACCTGAAACAGACAATGCCAACATTAGAAGGACTGGACTGCCTCTAGGCACGCAGTTCGGTTTGCAGGCTTTAGGAATATTCCAAACACAGGAAGAAGTAGATAATGCACCGGAACATTTTGCTGATACTGCACCAGGTGATATACGTTTTGCCGATATTAATGGACCAGATGGAGTGCCAGACGGAAAAATTGATGATTTTGATAGGACCGCTATTGGAACATCAAATACACCGGAAATCATTTTCGGATATAGGGGTAACCTTCAATATAAAGATTTTGAACTTTCGTTCCTGTTACAAGGTGCTACCAATGTAAATCAATATTACAGTGGGGAAGGGGCATGGCCATTTTTTCTTGGAACCTCTGGAGCGTTTAAACAGAACTTGGATCGTTGGACACCTACCAATACAGATGCTAGTGAACCACGTGTTTTAATCAACGCAACAAACAATCAAAGAGGTTCTTCTTTTTGGCTTAAGGACGCTTCATACTTAAGGTTAAAGAATGTGGAATTCGCATATAACATACCAATGGAAAAGCTAAATCAAAATTTTATTAAAGGTATACGTTTATATGTAAATGCTAACAATGTGGCCACTTGGTCCAAGATAGATAACTATGACCCAGAAAACGATCAAGGTAGAGGATGGGGTTATCCACAATTAAGAATCTGGAATTTTGGCTTAAATGTTAACTTTTAAAAAAATATCATGAGAAGAATAATATATATAACCAAGATCGTTTGCACAATTTGGTGCACTATTCTGTTCCTTGGTTGCGAAAAAGATTTATTGAATCAAGTCCCAAAAGATTCGCTTACAGAAGAAACTGTTTGGACGGACGCCCAAGGAGCCACACAATTTGTTAATGCCATGTACGGCAATATGCCATCTGGTTTTGACCGTAATTATGGGGGCTGGGCCAAAGGTCTTTATATCTTGGACGGTACAACAGATGATGGTGACGTAAGTATGGGATGGACCCATTCCAATCAATTGCAGAGTGGGGATTTTCTGCCAAGCAATGTGCCTTGGGGGGAAACTTGGGCAGATTATTATAATTTGATCAGGAAAGCAAATTCTGCTTTGGAGAACTTGGAAAGATTGGAGGATGTTACCTTAAGGAACAGATTAATGGGAGAATCATATTTTTTACGTGCATTTATGTATCATGAACTGTTAAGGTTGTATGGCATTAAGTCTGAAGGAGGGGAGCCCACAGGAGTGCCTCTTATTGATAAAAGTTTGACTTTGGAGGATAATTTCGAGATTCCACGGTCAACTTATGATGAGGTTGTAGATTTTATAGTCAATGATTTAGAAATGGCATCCGAACTACTTCCCGGTAAGAATGAAACTGTTGCGGGTAGGGCAACACTTGGTGCGGCCAATGCATTAAAAAGTAGGGTTTTATTATATGCGGAACGGTGGGCTGCAGCAGCAGTAGCTGCTAATGAGGTTATTGGTTCCGAGTATGCTTTGTTTCCGGATTATAGAACGTTGTTCCTGACAAAAAATAATGAGGAAATCATTTTTGCGAAAAAATTTCAATTTCCGGACAAGCATCACCAAACCAATGCGGGAGGTACCGCAGGAGCTGGTTGGGATGTATACAATTCACCAAATACTTTTAAAGGTACTAGTGATGCAGGTTGGGGTGGAAATTTACCGACCCAGAATTTCGTCGATGCTTATGATGCCATAGATGGGGAGCCTCAAAACTTATCAACGGCATATGATCCAAATGAACCTTTTGAAAATCTTGATCCACGATTTAAGGCTACTGTCGTTCATGACGGTGCTACTTTTAGGGGACGTGAGATAGAATTATATGAAGGTGGTCTGGAAGGGGATCCCGGCGTATTTATGCATACAGGATATTTTTTAAGAAAATTTCATAATGAAGATATAGATGTCTATTCCCAAAGTAGTGATCAAGACTGGATTTTCATGCGCTATGCAGAAGTACTCTTAAATTATGCAGAAGCCCAAAATGAGGCATCCGGCCCAGATGGTTCTGTATACAATGCTATTAATTTAATACGCAATCGTGCTGGTATGCCCAATTTGGAAAGTGGATTAACTCAAGATCAAATGCGTGAAAGAATCAGAAATGAACGGAGAATAGAGTTGGCATTTGAAGAACATAGATTTTTTGATATTAGAAGATGGGGTATTGCTGAAAACTTATTGAATGGCCCTTTATATGGTATGAAAATTGAAAAGGAGGGTGATAATTATACATATACCAAGTTTGAATTTGAGACTAGGAGTTTCCCTTCCAAACTATATGTATTGCCTATTCCACAAAATGAAATAGATAAAAACCCTGCGGCAAAACAAATATTAGGTTGGTAATGCCGTATAAAGATAGTTTGTTGAGTTAGTTTAAATTTGGGGCATTATGTTAGTTTTAGTGCCCCTTATTTTATTGGTTATGTAATTTCTATCCACTCCGTTGAAAAAATTTTTAGTTAGACCCTTTGCGTGTTAGTATTGGTCTTTATTTTACATACAACAACCCGTAGAATGACTATTTTATCAACATTAATAATATCTTGTATGATGAAGATTTTCTATAGTATTAAAAATTATCATCCTCATGTATTTATTATTAGTACTGTTATAGGTTTTTTTCTTCTTAGTTGCTCAGATAAGGAATCTCCATTGTTTACATCATTGAATTCCGAAACCACAGGTATTTCATTCGTAAATGAATTAGTTGAAACAGAAGAGTTGAACGTTATGCAATATGAGTACATGTATAATGGTGCAGGTGTTGGCATAGGAGATTTTAATAATGACGGTTTGGCAGATATTTACGTAACAGGTAATACCGTTAAGAACAGATTGTTTTTAAATGAGGGCAATTTAAAATTTGTAGATAGAACTAATATTTCTAATGTTGGCGGTAGGGAAAATTGGAAAACCGGAACTAGTATCGCTGATGTAAACGGTGATGGACTTTTGGATATCTATGTTTGTTATTCCGGATTGGGTAGTAATGAAGATCGTGCCAATCAATTGTTTATCAATATGGGAGTGAACCAAGATTCAATTCCTCAATTTCAAGATAAGGCCTCAGAATACGGTTTGGACGCAATAGGTAGTTTTAGTACCCAGGCCGCATTTTTTGATTATGATCTTGATGGTGATCTGGATATGTTTCTTTTAAACCATTCAAAAACCTTTTTTTCTCCATTTTATAACAGTACCAAGCTAAGAAACACAAGACACCCACAATTTGGCAACTCCTTGTTCAGAAACGATAATAATAAATTTACCGATGTAAGTGAGGCAGCGGGAATTTATGGTAGCGGACTCAATTTTGGTTTAGGCCTGTCCATATCTGATTTTAACCATGATGGCTTGCCCGATATTTACGTATCCAATGATTATGACGAACAGGACTTTTTATATTTAAATCAAGGTGACGGCACTTTTTTAGATGCTACCAAAACATCTTTTGGCCATATTTCAAAATATTCTATGGGTAATGACGCAGCCGATATTAACAATGATGGTTGGGTAGATTTAATAACCTTGGATATGCTTCCGGAAGATAATTATAGACAAAAAATATTAAAAGGAGCAGATGAATATGACCGTTATCAACTAGCTGTAGACAGTAGTTACCATAAGCAACATATGCGCAATATGTTGCAATTAAATCAAGGTAATAATCAGAGTGGACTACCAATATTCAGTGAAATTGGTCAATTGGCAGGTATTGCCACAACAGATTGGAGCTGGTCTGCATTACTTGCCGATTTTGACAGTGATGGCAAAAAAGATTTGTTCGTTTCCAATGGATATCTACGTGACTATACCAACAAGGATTTTATGAAATTTGAGGTTAACGAAGCAATGGCAGATGTTCGTGCCAAAGGAAAAGAATTGTTTGATGAATCTGGAAAAAAGGAATTTTCAAGTCTTATTTATGAATTGGTAAAGAAAATGCCTTCTACTAAAATCCCAAATTATATTTTTAAGAACAAAGGGAACTACAAGTTTAAAAATACCACGACAGATTGGGGGCTTTCCGATCCCACGGTTTCTACAGGCGCGGCTTATGCAGATTTAGATAATGATGGGGATTTGGATTTGGTAATAAACAATACTAATGAACCTTTAGGAATTTACAGAAATAATTCTGAACGGTTATTGCATAATTATTTAAGAATAAAATTAAAAGGTAAAGGAAAAAATACCGCGGCTATTGGTACTAAAGTTTGGGTTAGTACAGATTCCTCAAAGCAGTTTATTGAGAATTATCCCATAAGAGGTTATCAATCATCCATTGACCCTATATTGTATTTTGGATTGGGAAAACAAGAAAAAGTCACTATTGATGTGCAATGGCCATCAGGTACTTATTCTAAATTTACTGATGTTAATGTCAATACCCTATTGGAAATCAAAGAAGATTCAAATGGTGTAATTGAAAATAAAAGCAAAAAAAACACTCCTTATTTTCAAAGGGTCGCGAATAAGGATTTTATAGCTTACCGTCATAAGGAAAATGGTTTTGTAGATTTTAATGTAAATCGTTTAGCATTAAAACAAAGCTCAAGGTCAGGACCTAAAATGTCCGTTGCGGATTTAAATGCAGATGGTATCGATGATATATTCATTGCAGGAGCAATGGGTTCAGCAGACCACTTGTATATTTCTCAGCCAAATGGAAAATACCTAATTTCTAAAGATGAATGCTTTAATACTACTAAAACTTTAGAAACAGAAGGTTCTTTATTTTTTGATGCGGATAACGATGGTGATCTTGATTTGTACGCAGTAAGTGGAGGTAGCCAAATAGCCTTAGGTTCTCCGTCCCTAAAAGATAGATTATATCTAAATGATGGAGAAGGTCATTTTGAATTGGCTTCAGAAAACACGTTACCACAGGGCTACTCAAATGGTAGTGCAGTTGCTGCGGGTGATTATGATGGTGACGGCGATATGGATTTATTCGTAGGTAGCGGACCATTACCGGGCAGTTATCCTGATTGCGCCATAGGCGGAATTTTGAGAAATGACTCTAATGCTTCGGAAGGAATTGTCAAGTTCAGCCTAGCTACGAATGAAGTAAACCCTAAATTACGACAACCAGGTCTAATCACAGATGCTTTATGGCTAGATGTAAATAATGATTCTTGGGTAGATTTGGTCATTGTTGGAGAATGGATGCCTATTCGAATATTCATAAATAACAAAGGAAAATTAATTGATGAAACTGCAGCATACGGTCTTGCAAATAGTAATGGACTTTGGCAGACCATTGCAACTGCAGATATGGATAATGATGGAGACTTAGACCTTTTGGTTGGCAATTTGGGACTCAATCTTCCTTTTAACCCATCCAAAGACCAACCTTTAGAAGCATTTATTGGAGATTTTAGAGGCGATGAGGTTAATACTCCGGTAATTAGTAGTTACATTCAAGGAAAAAGATATCCAATTGCATCGTTAGATGAGATGCAAGGTGCCTTTCCTCATTTGCGCAAGAAATTTTTAAAGCATGAAAATTACGCCTCTTCGGTTCTTGATAGCATTTTTGATAAAAATCAATTATTGAAAGCTAAACATATTTTAGTCAATGAATTGTCATCTATCTACCTAGAGAATACAGGGAATGGTTTTAAAATGCACATATTGCCTGTAGAAGCACAATTTTCTGCCATTCAAGGTATTGTGGTAAACGATTTTAACGGCGACAAAAACCTTGATGTATTACTAGCAGGCAATTACTTTCCTTTTCGTGTAGACTATGGACCAAATGATGCCGGTAAGGGGGTATTGTTATTGGGTAATGGAAAAGGTCATTTTAACGTTTTGGAACGGGAATATATAGGAGATTTTATTGGTGGGGATATTAGGGATGCTAAATTAATTAGACACAACGATTACAACAAAATCATATTTACCAAGAATAATGATAGTGTCCAAGCCATTCAATTCTTAAATAATAAAAATTTTAATGAACCAAACACAAAGAATATAAACTAAATGCAAATGAAAAATCAAAAGTACACATATATGATATTGGGCATTGCGCTTGTGATTTTTGTAGGAATAATGAATTCTTGCAAGAATACAGATACAGAGGATACAACCGCATATTTGTTCGCTTATTTTGTAGGTAATGGGCCCGGCGAAGAATCCATAAGATATGCCATTAGTGAGGATGGTTACAATTATAGGGCATTGAACAATAACGAACCCATTGTGGATAATGCCCAAATCAGTGCCACAGGCGGTGTACGCGATCCACATGTTATCAGATCCCATGACGGTAAAATGTTCTATATGGTCGTCACAGACTTATATGTGCCGGAAATGGGATGGAAAAATTATGCCATGACTTTAATGAAATCAACGGATTTAATTCATTGGACCTCATCAAATGTCAATATTCCCGAAACTTTTCCGGACACGTTTGGAGAAGTATATAGAGTTTGGGCACCACAGACCATATATGATGAAAAGGAACAAAAATACATGGTCTATTTTTCAATGAAACAAGGCAATGAACCAGATAAGATCTATTACGCTTATGCAAATGAAGATTTTACGGGTTTTGAATCTGAGCCAAAACAACTGTATTTTCCACCTGCCAATAGTAATAACAAGGCATGTATAGATGGAGATATTATTTATCATAATGGCAAATACCACCTGTTCCATAAGGCAGAGGATGGTAATCCCGGTATAAAATTGGCCATTTCTGATAAATTGACAGAAGGTTATGAATTGGTCAGCAATGACCGTGTAGACCTAGAGAAAGATCCAGTGGAAGGCAGTGGTATTTTTAAATTGAACGATACTGGAGAGTATATATTAATGTATGATCTTTATACCAAAGGGGGGTACCAATTTACCAAGAGTAAGGACCTTAAAAATTTTGAAGTTATTGATGAGGAAATCCGTATGGATTTTCATCCTCGGCATGGTTCCGTTCTTCCTATTACGGTCAATGAACTTAAAACCTTGGTTGCGGCATTCTCTTCATTTGAGAAACCGTTATTCCACTTAGGGTCAAATGATATAATCTCTCAAAATGTAGCGGTATACCAGCAAGGTAAGGAAATCAGGTTACCCGTTACGGAAACGACCGACCTTAACTCTTTTGACCCACAATTTTCAACGTTTACGGGGTCAACTATTACCCCATCCGGTCCACAGGATTTCAGTAATGGTCCAGTAGAATATATTATGAAGGTAGAAGGTAAGGGTGAACACTCCTACCAAGTAATGGTATCCAAGGATCACAATCCTGCAATTAAGGGGTATTATGCGGATCCAGAAGTGCTCTATTCCAACAAAACCAAAAAATATTATATATATCCTACATCAGATGGTTTTAATAATTGGTCGGGTACTTACTTTAAAACTTTTTCCTCTACAAATTTGGTGGACTGGACTGATGAGGGCATTATTATAGATCTAAAGAAAGATGTGTCATGGGCAGATCGCAATGCATGGGCGCCGTGTATTATAGAACGAAAAGAAGGGGATGAATATAAATATTATTATTACTTTACTGCTGCCCAAAAAATTGGTGTCGCCGTATCAGATGATCCTACAGGTCCCTTTATTGATAATGGAAAACCACTTATTGATGCAAAGCCCGAAGGGATTACGAACGGACAGGAAATTGACCCGGATGTTTTTAAAGATCCAAAAAGTGGGAAAACCTATTTATACTGGGGTAACATGTATATGGCGGTTGCAGAATTGAACGATGACATGGTATCCCTTAAAAACAATACCTTAAAAGTGATTACACCTGATCAGACATATAGAGAAGGAACAGAGGTATTTTACCGTGACGGCACTTATTATTTTATGTGGAGTGAAGATGATACCAGAAGTCCCAATTATAAAGTGCGATACGCCATTGCAAAGAGCCCAACAGGACCTTTAGAGATTCCTGAGAACAATATAATCATACAGGCTGATAAGACATTAGAGATTCTTGCCACAGGTCACAATTCTGTAATTCAAGTGCCAGGAAAAGATGAATGGTATTTGGTATACCACAGATTTACACATCCAAAAGGGAAAAGTATGGGTAGAGAAGCTGGTTTTCATCGTGAGGTTTCTATCGATGAATTAACTTTTGATAAGGACGGATTTATAAATGAAGTGATACCTACTTTAGAAGGAATTGCTCCATTATTTATAGAACATTAATGATATGAAAAAGCTTACCGTATTTAGTTTACTCTTTAGTCTTTTAGTGGCATGGAATAGTTCTGCTCAAACAAAAATTGAATTAACCCATCAAGAAAATGCGCCCATAATCAGCAAACATATCTACGGTCATTTTGCAGAACATTTGGGTAAATGTATTTATGAAGGATTTTATGTTGGTGAGAATAGTACCATTCCAAATTCTGCGGGTGTTAGAAAAGATATTATCGAAGCTTTAAAAGAATTACAAATACCAAATTTACGTTGGCCAGGAGGTTGTTTTGCAGATACCTATCATTGGATGGACGGTATTGGAGATTTAGATAAAAGACCAACCATTGTAAATACGTGGTGGGGAGGAACCACTGAGGATAACAGCTTTGGAACACACAATTTTCTAAACTTGTGCAAGGAGTTGGGAGCCGAACCATACCTGTCTGGCAATGTAGGTAGTGGTGGGGTGCAAGAATTGGCAGATTGGGTTCAATACACCAACTTTAAAGGTAAAAGTCCAATGTCCGATTTAAGACGTGAGAACGGTAGAGAAGAACCTTGGGGTGTTAAGTATTGGGGAATAGGTAACGAAGCCTGGGGCTGTGGCGGAAATATGCGTGCAGAATATTATGTAGACATTTATAGAAAATACGCAACTTTTATGTCTAATGCAGATGTAGATGGGGGACTCTATAAAATTGCTTCTGGCGCAAATGATGATGATTACAATTGGACAGAAGTCCTTATGAAAAACATTCCCAAGAGTATGTTGCAAGGGGTGGCTTTACACCATTATACTGTAATTGATTGGGCAGACAAAGGACCGGACATTGATTTTAATGAGGAAACTTATTTTAAATCCATGAAACAATCATGGTTAATGGAGGAATTGATTACCAAGCATACTGCTATAATGGATAAGTATGATGCTGAAAAGGAGGTTGATTTAATTGTTGATGAATGGGGCGGTTGGTACGATGTTGATAAAGAAAAAAGCCGTGGTGTTTTATACCAACAAAATACAATGCGTGATGCTATGATTGCTGGTATGAACTTGAATATTTTTAATAATCATGCAGACCGGGTAAAAATGGCAAATTTAGCACAAACCGTTAATGTGCTTCAGGCGGTAATTTTAACGGATGATGAGAAGATGATATTAACACCTACGTATCATGTTATGAACATGTATAAGGTACATCAAGACGCTACATTATTACCACTTAAGTTTAATTCCCCTAAATATTCTTATGGCGGAGAATCATTACCTGCATTAACGGTTTCAGCTTCTCAAAACTCAGAGAACTTAACGCATATATCTTTTACCAATATTGACGCTAAAAGTAACCATGAGATTACAATCGATTTAAATGAATTGGATATCAAAACTATTTCTGGTTCTATTTTAACTTCAACAAGTTTACAAGACTATAATTCATTTAATAACCCATCAAAAATAACCCCTAAAAATTTTGAGGATTATACCTTGAAGCGAGGTATTTTAACTGTAAGTCTACCTCCGTTTTCAGTGGTGGTTTTAAAAGCTTTACAAGATTAATTAGATAGGAATGCAATGGTGCTATCATATATAATTCTATTTTTTTAAAGTGTATCAATTACACTTATCAAATTAAATAGTATATTTATAGCCTAAAATTTAAAAGTGAGAATGAAAGGTTATGTAATAGGCTTGGATTATGGTTCAGATTCCGTTAGGGCCGTACTTATTAATTCAAGTAACGGAGAGGAGATTGCCTCTAAGGTCCATTGGTACAAAAGATGGGCAGAACAGCAATATTGCAACCCATCTATCAATCAATTTAGGCAGCATCCTTTAGATCATATAGAAGGATTGGAAATCACTATAAAAGCCGTTGTTTCCCAAAGTAAGGTGAATCCAAGTGATGTAAAGGGTATTTGTATAGATACTACGGGCTCTTCACCGGTACCGGTAACCAAAGATGGTAAGCCATTGGCCTTGGTAGATGGTTTCACTGAAAACCCTAATGCGATGATGGTACTTTGGAAAGATCATACTGCTATTACAGAAGCAGAACGCATAAATGAACTTAGTGCTACATGGGGCGGCGAGGACTTTACAAAATACGTTGGTGGTATTTATTCATCAGAATGGTTTTGGGCTAAAATTGCGCATGTGGTCAAGGAAGATAAGGGGGTTAAAAACCATGCCTATACCTGGATGGAACACTGTGATCTCATGACCTATTTGCTAATTGAGGACAAGAATTTGGCCACGTTCAAACGCAGTAGGTGTGCCGCAGGACATAAAGCCATGTGGCATGAAAGCTGGGGCGGACTTCCCCCTAAAGAATTTTTGGAACAATTAGACCCATATTTGGCAGATTTGAGAGACCGCCTATATAATGAAACGTTTACCTCTGATCAGGTTGCAGGCCAATTAAGTAAAGAATGGGCAGATAAACTTGGTTTAACAACAGATACGATTATCGCAGTGGGCACGTTCGATGCACATTCCGGAGCCGTTGGTGCTAAAATCAATGAACACGCCCTTGTACGCGTTATGGGTACATCCACCTGTGATATCATGGTGGCTACGGACAAGGATATAGACGGTAAAACTATAAAAGGTATTTGTGGTCAGGTCAATGGTTCGGTGATACCGGGATTAGTAGGGTTAGAAGCCGGCCAGTCCGCTTTTGGCGATTTACTGGCTTGGTTTAAAGATGTATTGGATTGGCCAATTGATAATCTGGTAATGACATCTAATATTTTATCGGAACAGCAGAAAGCTGATTTGAAAAATGAAATTGAAAATGACTTCATTAGAAAATTATCCGACGCGGCCGAAGCTATTCCATTATCTGAAAGTATACCAACAGCATTAGATTGGATAAATGGTAGAAGAACGCCAGATGCAGACCAAAATCTTAAAAGTGCAATTTCAAATTTATCGTTAGGGAGTAAGGCGCCACATATATTTAAGGCATTGGTAAACGCTATTTGTTTTGGTTCCAAAAAAATTGCCGACCGATTTAAAGAAGAAGGAGTTCAAATAGATTCGGTCATCGGAATTGGTGGGGTTGCCAGAAAATCACCCTATATTATGCAAACCCTAGCAAATGTCATGAATATGCCTATAAAAGTAGCTGCCTCCGATCAAGCACCTGCTTTGGGTGCCGCTATTTATGCAGCGGTTGCATCAGGAATCTATTCAAATGTGGTAGAAGCAAGTGCTCATATGGGGAGTGCTTTTGAAGCGGAATATTATCCACAAGAGGATACCATTGATGCCTTTGGCAATTTGATGGATTCGTATACTGAACTGGGAGAATTCATTGAATCATCCATAAAAAAAAAGTAGCATTATGAGTTCAAAATACAAAGCGTTAAAAGAGGAATGTTTTGAAGCAAATATTGAGCTTAATGATTTAGGCTTGGTTATTTACACTTTTGGTAATGTTAGTGCTGTTGATAGAAATAATGGTGTTTTTGCAATTAAGCCGAGCGGAGTACCCTACGAAAAATTAAGACCGGAAGATATTGTAATCCTAGATTATGAGAATACTATTGTAGAGGGGAGTATGAGACCTTCATCGGATACCAAGACCCATGCTTATTTATATAAAAATTGGAACCATATTGGTGGTATAGCCCATACGCATGCCACATATTCGGTTGCTTGGGCACAGGCACAACAAGATATTCCCATATTTGGTACCACACATGCGGATCATTTAACCGTTGATATACCTTGTGCAAAACCTATGAACGACCAGCTTATAGCAGGCAATTATGAACATAATACAGGTATACAGATTATAGATTGTTTTAAGGAAAGAAATCTATCGCCCAACGAGGTAGAAATGATTCTTATTGGAAACCATGGTCCGTTTGCATGGGGAACATCCGCGGCCAAAGCGGTATATAATAGCAAGGTATTGGAAACTGTTGCGCAAATGGCCTACCTGACCCTTCAAATCAATCCTAACGCACCTCGCCTTAAAGAGGCATTGATCAAGAAACACTACGAACGTAAACATGGTAAAAATGCCTATTACGGTCAATAACTATAACACTTTATAAAAATTATTATGCTTAACAAGGAAATATGGTTTGTTACGGGCAGCCAAGATTTATATGGGGAAGATACGCTTAGACAAGTAGCTGAAGATTCCCAAAAAATTGTGGAAGGCTTTAATGCTTCGGGCAAAATACCGGTAAAAATTATTTATAAACCAACGGTAAAATCTCCAATGGAGATAACGGATATCTGTCTTAAGGCAAGTTCCACTAAAAATTGTATCGGTATCATTACTTGGATGCATACATTTTCCCCGGCGAAAATGTGGATCAAAGGTTTAAGCGTATTGAATAAACCCTTATGTCATTTGCATACACAGTTCAATGCTGAAGTACCATGGGAAACCATAGATATGGACTTTATGAACCTGAACCAATCCGCTCATGGTGACCGTGAGTTTGGCCATATGATGACCCGTATGCGCAAGAATAGAAAAATTATTGTTGGTCATTGGCAAGAAGATAGAATACAAAAGAAATTGGGCAATTGGGCACGTGTAGCCATGGGATGGGATGAGTTTCAAAACCTGAACGTTGCGCGTATTGGTGATAATATGAGAGAGGTTTCCGTGACCGATGGTGACAAGGTCGAAGCACAGTTACGTTTTGGTTTTTCTGTCAATGGCTATGATTCTTCTGATGTAGTTAAACATATGAATACACTTACCCAAGATGAGGTAGATGCTTTAGTGAAAGTATATGAAGAGAGTTATGAGTTAAGTGATAAATTAAAAGCGGGAGGAACTCAAAGACAATCATTAATCGATGCCGCCAAAATAGAATTGGGCCTTCGTAAATTTTTGGATGAAGGTGGCTTTAAAGCGTTTACAGATACCTTTGAAAATCTTGGGGAGCTAAAACAATTACCAGGTATTGCTACGCAACGTCTCATGGCAGATGGTTATGGTTTTGGTGGAGAAGGGGATTGGAAAACATCGGCATTGCTAAGGGCCTTGAAAGTAATGGCCAGCGGTTTGGTGGGCGGTACTTCTTTTATGGAAGACTATACGTATCATTTTACTCCACAAAAGGCATATGTCATGGGTTCCCATATGTTGGAAATTTGTCCTTCTATCGCAGATGCCAGACCCTCTTGCGAAATACATCCGTTGGGAATAGGAGGTAAGGAAGACCCCGTTCGTTTGGTGTTTAATTCCCCTGCCGGTCCGGCCATTAATGTTTCCTTGGTAGATTTAGGTAACAGGTTCCGTCTTGTGGTCAATGAAGTTGATGCTGTGGAACCCATGGGGAAATTGCCTAATTTGCCTGTGGCAAGGGTATTATGGGATGCAAATCCAAATCTGGAAATTGCAGCAACGGCATGGATACTTGCTGGTGGGGCCCATCATACAGTTTATAGCCAGGCTTTGACCACGGAATTTATGGAGGATTTTGCAGATATGGCAGGGATAGAATTAGTGGTGATAGATAAAAACACAACAATTAGGGAATTTAAAAATCAACTTAATGCCAATGAGGCATATTATCATTTATTTAAAAACAACCTATGACAAACCATATATTATGAGACCAATTATTAAAATAAGTTATTTATTTGTGCTGATTAGCATAATTGTGTGTAACGTTAACTGTAAAGAAAAAACAATGAAGACCGATCATAAAAATGACGATGAAACAACTTCGAATCCTATTACCATTTCTAAGGCAGATTACGGTGTTACAAAAATTGGTGATGAAGTAGAGGAATTTACGCTCTCCAATAAAGAGGGTATTGAGGTTGCTATCATTACCTATGGTGGCCGTATTACTTCCATAAAAGCTGCGGATAAGGAAGGCCGTAAGGAGAATGTGGTCTTGGGTTTCGACAATTTGGCGCAATATGAAGAGAACAACCCCTTTTTTGGTGCCTTGATCGGGCGTTATGGCAACCGTATTGCAAAAGGCAAGTTTAGTCTCAATGATACCGAATATACTTTGGCCAAAAATAATGGCGAGAATAATTTGCATGGAGGACTGGTAGGTTTTGACAAAGTGGTGTGGACAGTGGAAGGTACCCAGGTCAATGAGTCTTCAGCTTCCTTGAAACTTAGTTATTTGAGCAAGGATATGGAAGAAGGCTTTCCGGGGAATGTAAATACAACGGTTACCTATACGTTAAATGCTGACAATAGTTTGGATGTGTTGTATGAAGCCACCACGGACAAGACGACCATAGTAAACCTTACACAGCATTCTTATTTTAATCTTTCGGGCGATTTTTCACAGCTTATTCTTGATCATGAAGTAGAGATAGATGCCGATCAATTTGTACCTGTGGATGGGTCGCTGATCCCAACAGGGAAATTGGCATCTGTAGATGGAACGCCTTTTGATTTTAGAACGGCCAAATTGGTTAGTGAGGGTATCAATGCAGAAAACGAACAAATTGCCCTGGGTGGTGGTTATGACCATTGTTGGGCATTGAATAATGTGGATAAAGGGTATCGTTCCGTAGCAACTGCGCACCATCCGGAAACCGGGAGAACCATAGAAGTGTTAACCGACCAACCGGGAATGCAGTTTTACTCGGGTAACTTTCTGGACGGAACATTGCCAAGCCCAGATGGGGGTACCTATGCTAAAAGAAGCGGTTTCTGTTTAGAGACACAGCACTATCCGGATTCGCCCAATCAACCTAACTTTCCTGCCGTAACTTTAACACCGGACGATAAATATAAAACCAAGACCACATTTAAATTTTATACTAAATAACCATTACCATGCAACAATTAGACAATTTTGACTGGATCAGTATATCCCTATACTTTCTGTTACTCGTTGGGGTAGCGGTATGGGTCATCAGAAAAAAGGAAAACAATACCGAAGATTATTTTCTGGCCGGTAGAAATGTGGGCTGGTTTGTGGTCGGTGCCTCAATCTTTGCATCCAATATTGGATCTGAACATGTTGTAGGCCTGGCCGGTACCGGAGCAAGTAACAAGTTACCCTTATTGATTTATGAGATTCACGCGTGGGTAGTTTTAATGTTGGGCTGGATATTTCTCCCTTTCTATGCACGAAGCGGCGTATTTACCATGCCTGAATTTTTGGAAAAACGTTTTGACGCCCGATCAAGATGGGTTTTGTCCATATTTTCCATTGTTGCCTATGTGCTGACCAAAATATCCGTAACCATTTATGCTGGTGGGGTAGTAGTTTCCGCTTTGTTGGGAATAGATTTTTGGACCGGTGCTATTGCCACAGTGGTCCTTACCGGTGTCTACACCGTTTTAGGAGGTATGAGAGCCGTGGTCTATACAGAGACATTACAGGCCATTTTATTGGTCGTGGGTGCCGCAGTATTGACATTCATAGGCTTGGATAAAGTTGGTGGATGGGGTAGTATGGTAGACACCTTGGGGCCGGAATATTTTAATATGTGGAGACCTGCAACCGATCCAGATTTTCCTTGGCCATCATTGTTCATTACCAGTACAATTGTAGGTATTTGGTATTGGTGTACGGACCAATATATCGTGCAAAGGACATTAACGGCAAAAAACATTAAAGAAGGCCGTAGGGGAACCATTTTTGGCGCATTGTTAAAACTTTTGCCCGTGTTCCTGTTCTTGATTCCTGGAGTGATCGCCTTAACTTTAAAAATGCGTGGGGAATTGCATTGGGAAAGTGCAGATGAAGCCTTTCCTGTATTAATGAGTAATTTGTTGCCATCTGGATTACGTGGGCTGGTAGCAGCCGGACTTTTGGCAGCTTTAATGAGTTCCCTGGCTTCTGTTTTTAATTCATGTTCTACCTTGTTTACGGTAGACGTATACAAAAAGTTACGGCCCAATGCACCGGAAAAAAAGTTGGTAAGAACAGGCCAGATCGCAACGGTATTTGTAGTGATCATTGGAATTATCTGGATACCTATCATGGCCAATATATCTGGCGTACTTTATGAATATTTACAAAGTGTACAATCCTATATTGCGCCTCCTATTACTGCAGTATTTTTATTAGGGATATTCTATAAGAGAATCAATGCTACAGGTGCTTTTTCTACACTGGTAATGGGTATTGTGGTCGCCTTTTGTAGAATTGCGCTTGAGTTGGTCAAAGGCAATTTGGATCCAGATGGAATCTTGTTCTATCTAGGGGATATGAATTTCCTAAGCTTTGGGGCATGGTTCTTTTTGTTCTGTTTAATATTTATGGTTGTGGTTAGTCTTTTGACCGAAGTTCCTGATAAGGAACAAATTGTTAACCTCACATTTGGCACGATAACCGAGGAGGAAAAAAATAAGAACAAAAGCAGTTATAATTGGGTAGACATTACCGTTTCCATTATCATTGTCCTTATCGTAATAGGTATTATGATATTCTTTAACGGGAAATAACTTTTTTCCTATCAATTTCTAGATTGACAGTAACCCATAAAAGGTGGTTACTGTCATTTTTTTGTTAACCTACAACGTGTGCTACAAATTTTTGTATTTGGGACAAGTAATCAATTTAATAGGGTATACTTTTAATAGATAAAATGTAGACTCATGCAAAAACCAAATAAAAGATTAGAGGGGCAAACCTGTATCGTCACCGGATCTAGTGATGGTATTGGAGAAGCGGTAGCCAAGGCTATGGCCCAAGAAGGAGCAAATATCGTAATCAATTACCATAGCAGTAGGGAAGAAGCGGAAGAAGTCGCTCACTGGATTACCCAAAATAGCTTGTCCGGCAACGCTATAGTGATAAAATGCGATGTCAGTAAAGAAGAAGAGGTGCAATCAATGTTCAAGAAAACCATAGCCGAATATGGAACGGTTGATGTCTGTGTGGCAAATGCCGGTCTGCAGTTAGACCATCCGCTGCATGAAATGCCTTTAAAGGATTGGCAACGCGTTATTGACGTAAACCTAACGGGTCAGTTTCTCTGTGCCAAGGAAGCCATTATTGAATTTAAAAGAAGGGGAATGCGTCCGGAAATTTCGAAATCCCTAGGTAAAATTATTCATATGAGTTCGGTACATGAGGTTATACCTTGGGCCGGTCATGCTAACTATGCAGCTTCTAAGGGAGGTTTGGTCATGTTGATGCAAACTATCTGCCAGGAATACGGACCGGATAAAATCAGATGCAATTCTATAGCACCGGGAGCAATTAAAACGGATATCAATAAAGATGTTTGGAGTACCAAGGAAGGTAGGGAGGGCATGCTAAAATTAATACCCTACAAACAAATTGGTGTACCGGACGATATTGGAAGTGTTGCCAGCTGGTTGGCCTCTGATGAATCTGAATATATCAATGGGACTACCATTTTCGTAGATGGTGGTATGACCTGTTACCCAGGCTTTACCGCAAACGGATAATAAAAAAAGCCGCCCAATTGGGCGGCTTTACTTCAAATGATAAAAATCGAAATTACTTCATTATAGGAGTAAAATCAAACTTTTGTCCACCAACTGAAGCATCGGCCATTAAACCAGCTTTAGGTAGGGCAAAAACGGCAACACCATCTTTATACTTTGCATTTAAGGCTACTCCGGACTTTAGGGCAACGGCAGACGCTTCTGCAGAAAATTCAAAATCCCCTTCCTTAAATTCTGCCAAGTCCTCAGCAGTTTCAAAAAAGATGACTTCTGTAATAGCTTGTCCACCTGCTTGTAAGCCAACACTTAATTTTTTCAAATCTGCCATTCCTATAATGTCTCCATTCTCATAAACCACACCATTTCCAGAGGCTCCACCAATAATAAGGCCTCCTTTACCTACATTAGGAAAAATGACATACCCTGCGGAACTGGTAAAAAATTGATCTAGGCCTACTTCCATGGTCATTAGCTTGTCCTTGGCATCATTGGCGTCTGCGATGATTTTTTGGTCCTTATCATTTTGAGCATGTAAACCAATAGCCAAAAATAATAATAGACTACTTGTTATTGTTTTTAATGTTTTCATGTGTTCTATCTTTTATAATTATACATTCATTTTACAAATTCAAAAGTATAGCCTGTTTCACTCATTTATTGACGTTTTTCCAACGATATTTAATGGTATTCATTAGAAGTTTTTTTAACTGTTAAATCTCTTATAATATTAACATTTCACTTAACATTATTTTAAAACGTATGCTCAAATAATTAAAACTGGTAAGCCTCAATTTTCTTAAAAATTTGTTAATTAAAATTAAAATTTCTAAATTACTTACTCTAATAAGAAAGTATTATGTGCAATAAGGAGAGATGTATTGATTCCAAAATGATAGCCAATGGCATAGTATTAATGGCAATTATACTATCCGCATTATTTTATTATAATAATGCTGCGGAAATTGAACAAGAAGTTACTGAAGTAATTTTCTCTTCCTTAAATGACGGCAATAATAGCTTAGCCGAACAGGGATATAGGAAATAATAGAATAAATACTGACCATTTACCCTTAACTACCGATGATTTATTATCGGTAGTTTTTTTGTTCTCAGGTTTTTCTGCCGACAATAACATTGGCCACCAAGGCCGTAACGATCATAAGTATACCTACACAACTCCATAAGGTATAGACATCGCCAAACCAAGTTACACCGATCAAAATGGTAAAAATGACTTCAATATATTTTAATGGGGCTACCATATTGGTCTTTGCAATTTGGAAAGCTTTGGTCATGAATACTTGTCCAAAAAACCCAAATAGTCCTAAGCTCAACAAGCGTATCCAATTTAACCCTATTGGTAAAATCCAATCTTTTATAGAAAGTAATCCCCCTACTACGGTTGCAATGAACATGAAGTAGTTTACAATTACCAATGGATGGTCACTATTTCCAATTTTACGTATCAAAACATACACCAAACCACTAAATACCGAGGCCGATAAGACCAATACTAGGCCGGTAGAATTTAATTCCTTATCAAAACCTTTCAAAACCAAAACACCGCTAAAGGCAAGTAAAAACAAGAACCATTGCACATTTTTTAATTTCTCCCCTAAAAGAAAAACAGCGATTATAGCTGCATATATTGGGGCCATATACCGTAAAGAAACCGCAGTACCAGCAGGTAGATATTGTAATGACATGAAAAAGAGGCTCATAGCGGTAAGACCGGCTAAAGCTCTCATAACCATTAATTTTCGTTTATTTCCCAAGATGGGGATTCCCATTACCAAAATGTAGGAAGTGCCTAATACCAATGAGCCTACCGCTCTAAAAAAAACAATTTCAAAAGTTGGGAAATCACTAAGATACTTTACGAACGAATTCATTAAACTAAATGAAAAGGTACTAATGATCATGTAAAATATTGCTTTCCTCAAACCTTGTATTTAATACGATAGAATTTCTGCTTGAGGGCAAAACTATATTTAAAAGCTTACAAAACGGTTGTTTTTTTGTGTTGTTTGCAACTTACGGGAATTTATGTACGGGTAATCACGATATTAAACGTCATAGACCATATAGAATATTTAGCTATTCGCAATTTGGGAATTTGCCTTTGGTACCGTAAAATAGAAGCAGGTACTTTCGTTAAGTGTACTCTCTACCCAGATTTTGCCCTTATTGTTCTCAATCATTTCTTTACATAGCACTAGACCAAGTCCTGTGCCTTTTTCATTGTTGGTGCCATATGTGGTAAAGGTTTCATCCTTTTTGAATAATTTATTTAGGGCTTCTTTGGATAACCCTATACCGGTATCCTTAACATAAATTTCCCAGTGCTTTTCTTTTTCAGTTGCTCCAATAATTATATCACCGTTCTCCGGTGTAAATTTAAGGGCATTGCTGGTCAAGTTTCTAATAACGATACTAATTTGGTTTTTATCTGACCAAGTAAGGACACTGTCCTCTACCTTGGAATGTATGACAATGGACTTTTGAATTGCGGTTTTGGAAAGAAGAGATATATTTTCATCAACAATTTCTTTTATATTGGTTATCTCCATATTGGTGACCATACCATCCATTTGGGTCTGTCCCCATGAAAGTAAGTTGTTCAGCGTAAATGAAATACTGTCTATATCCTTACTCATTTGAGGTGTAAAACTCATAAAATCCTCCGTGCTGATTTCACCTGATCCTACGAGATTGAACATGGATTTGAATGAACTAATGGGGCCTCTAAGATCATGGGCTATAATGGAAAACAACCTACTTTTTGTATTGTTGGCATGGTTAAGATGTTTTTCCTTTTTCTTGAGCTCTATGTTTAACCGGTTTTGAACTTTATTATTTCTTTTTAGAATAAAAATTATGATCAGGGCTGCCATTACCGCCAATAGAGCACCATAAAAGTAATATTTTTGACGGGTTACTTTTTGTTCGTTTTCAGCAAGATAGCGTTCTTTTTCCTGGTCAAATTTAAGAGTGGACTTTAATATTCTTAATTCCTTTTCGTTTTTGTTTTCATTTATGGTATCCGATACTTTTTTAAGTTGCTCTAAATAGTGCAGGGCACCTGTTGTATTGTTGGTTGTTTTATTAATATCATAGAGTAATTGTAAATTTTGTTGTTGGTTATCAAGAATATTTAATTGCTCTGCAATTGCCAAGGAATTTTCTGCATATGTTTTCGCCAGCGAATAATTTTTGAGTCCTATATAAGCTTTTGAAATACCTGTGTATAAAGGAATCTTATATCTTGGCTGTTCAATGTCAACATGAATTTTTTCACTCTTCATAAACCATTGAAGAGCCTCATCATGTTTTTGTTGTTTTAAGTATATGTCCGCTTTTAATTCATAGGCAAAAGTGAGCCATTCCGTATAGTTTAATTTTTCAAGTATGGTAATGCTTTCATCTACACTTTTAGTAGCATTGTTTAAATCATTTATCTCTATATATGATGCAGTCAAATTTGCAAGGGTCATAGCAGTAATTTTGTCGTCATTACCCTGTTTATTGATTTCTGTGGCTTTTATTAAAAAGAAGATAGATTGTTCATAATCTTCCTGTACACTGTATAAATGTGATGTGTTTACATAAAATGTGGTGAGCCAGGTATTGTTTTTTGAGGTTTTTGCAAGTTCAATTCCTTCTAGGTATTCATTAAGGGCTTTGGCATATTCATCTTTGTATTCGTATTCTATGGCCAATAAGTTTTTTGACCTAAATGCCAGTTCTAAATCTTGGGATTGCTCTGCCATTTCCTTAGCGGTATGGAATTTGGCAATGGCATTATCCTGTTCGCCTATTTCAGAATAATAGCTACCTAGATTTATTAAACCTTGTATTTCCCCAGATTTATAGCCTATAGATTTACTTAACTTAATTGATGAATTGGATATAATTAAAAGGCTATCCAAATTATAATAACTTAATTTTCTACCATACGTATATAACAGATTAATATACGCGGTATCTTTTTGGTAATTCTTAATTTTTTGATATGCCTGTATTTGCTGATATAAACTATCCTTTTCTGAGGTTTGCGCCGGTAAGTTGCCGATAGGGATAATACAAAACAGCAACAATAGGACAAATAAAGGGGGGCGATACCAAATTATAGTATAGAACATCTTGTGATGATTCGGTTTTAAACTTGGTCCAAAGTAAAAAAATTGAAGGGATATGCTTAATTATTGTTGTTGAACAGCATATAATTGTAGGTAAAAACCTACAATTATGTATATGGAGTGTTTGTCAAATATGTCTTTGCTGGGTGATTTTTGGATTAAAACACGACAATACAATTAAGATATATTGTACGCAATTTCCTTTTATGGCTATTCCTTAAACGTTCAGCTTTTAAAAATATACTTTATTAAAGTTCAAAATATTCTTTTGCATTATTGTAGCAAATATCTTGAACCATGCTCCCTATCCATTCCATATCATTAGGGAGTTCCCCATTTTCTATTTCTGTGCCGAATAGATTACAAAGAATTCTTCTAAAGTATTCGTGACGGGGAAATGAAAGAAAGCTTCTGGAGTCCGTCAGCATACCAATGAAACAACTAATAAGCCCAATATTTGATAGGGCATTTATCTGCTTTGTCATGCCATCTTTTTGGTCCAAAAACCACCATCCGGAACCAAATTGTACCTTACCCCTTAAGGAGCCATCATTGAAATTACCGATCATACTGGCAAACACTTCATTATCCCTTGGGTTGAGGTTGTAGATAATAGTTTTGCATAATTGGTCCTGCCCATCCAATTGGTTTAAGTAGTTGGACAAATGTTCCGCCTGTAACCAATCACCTATGGAGTCCCACCCCGTATTTGGTCCCAATTGGTTGAGCATACGGGTATTATTATTACGTAATGCCCCTAAATGAAATTGTTGTACCCAGCCCAATTCATGATAGGTTTTGGAGAGGAACATAAGCACAGCGCTTTTAAAGATATGTATCTCATCTTCGGTAATAGATTTACCGTCCAGTTTCTTTTTTAAAACGGAATTGACCTGGTTTTCACTAAATTCCGATGCATACATATGAGACAGTCCATGATCGGCAATCCTACATCCATGTTCATGAAAATAGAGTATTCTTTTACGTAAGGCCTCCTTCAGGGTATCTAAGGAGTTAATAACTACACCTGAAACATCTGATAGTTTTACAATGTACTCAGTAAATGATGGAGCATCTATATGTATGGCATTATCTGGTCTAAAGGCTGTGCTGACCTTGGTTTTAAATGTACTTTTTGCAATGATCTTATGGTAGTCCAGACTATCCGTTGGATCTTCTGTTGTACACAAAAATTCCACATTCATGGTATTTAGAAGCCCTTGGGTGCTATAATTGGCTTCTTTTAATTGTTCATTGGCGCTTTTGTAAATACTATGTGCACTCTTTGAGGTAAGTAATTCATCTATTCCAAAGTATCGCTGTAGTTCCAAATGGGTCCAATGGTATAGTGGATTTCTCATGGTATAGGGTACCGTTTGTGCCCATTTCAAGAATTTTTCTTCGTCAGAAGCATTACCGGTAATATAATCTTCCTTAATACCCAACGTTCTCATTGCACGCCATTTATAATGGTCACCATCTATCCAAACATTGGTGAGGTTATCAAACTGATTATTATTGGCAATTAACTCTGGCGGTAAGTGGTTATGGTAATCTATAATGGGCATTTTACACGCATAATCGTGATATAATTCTTGAGAAAATTTATTTTCAAGTAAAAAATTACTGTTTAAGAAATTGCTCATGGTCTTTCAATTAATTAGTTTGGAATTATTATATAAATCCTGTTTTAAAGGATTGCTAATATTTTAGTTTGGCCGTTGCATGGGACTATCGTCCGCCTTTAAATCTCCGGTGACATATTGTAATCCATCCATTAAGAACTGTAACAGTTCCGGATGCTCCAAACTTTGTGCGTTGTGTGATGGTGAAGAATAAAAGACCCTTCCCTTTCCATATCGTTTAATCCAAGCCACATAGTTTATATTATTTGATGGCTCGTGTTTAACGTCTTCTATTGTATCCACCTCAAAATATAATAAAGGTCTGAAATTATAGTTGAAATAGGAATTTTTAAAAAAATAGGGTTCATCCACATGTATAAAACCATTTCCCGTAAAGGCTTTTACCAAAGGGTGCTTGCTGTCTACTTCCTTAATATGCATTTGTTGTTGTTTTGGATGATAATCAAAACTTCCGCCTGTCATGTCACTAAATTCCTTGGAATTGTTTTGTACCACTATTGCACCATGCAATATCATGAGACCGCCCCCTTTTTTTACATAGTCCATTAAATTCTGCTCATAGGTTTTGGCTTTGTATACTATATCCTCTTCAGGGAGAGAAGTGTAGTTTTTTAACAAGTCGTAGAACAAATCTCTTTTAGGACCGGTAGGATTGGAATTGTTGAGTACAACGGCATCATATTTCTTTAATTTTTTTTTATCAAAATTATCAATATCAAAACCTACATGTATTTCAAAAGCATCCGTTTTTTTGCCAAATAGTTTAAGCATCTCTATATTATGCGGAATGGTCCAATGATCAAATCCCGTGGCTTTGGAAAAGACCAGTACCTTCTTTTTATTGGTGGGTTTAACGGTAGGCGAGGGAATATGCTCTTCTAATTGTGCCAACCAATCATCGGTAATTTTTATAGGTTCTAGACTTTGTGCAAACACAAAGGAATGTCCTATTAACAAACAAAATAGGAGAGCAAGTATACGTGTTGTTTTCATTGGTTTTTATTAATTGGATGATGATTCTCTTGTTATAAGTTGATGACGTAATAGAATGGTATTGGTAGACTGTAAATTTATGGAACCTTTTAAGTGGGCAATAATACTTTCACCTGCCAAAACTCCCATTTTGTGTCCCGGATAATTAATTGTGGTGAGATTTGGACTTATTATTTCAGAAACTGGATCATTATTGAACCCTACTACTTTTATATCCTGTGGTACTCGTATCCCCGCTTTTTTTAATTCTTTTATGCAATTGGCGGCATAGTTGTCACTAGCTACAAAAATACCATCTATTTTTTTTGGAGAACCTGTAATGGTTTCAATTACAGATTGTATGTTTTTAGGGTCCAGGTCGGTTTCTATTAGAGTATAATCGTTTATTTCCAATTGATGTTCCAACAATGCATTTTTAAAACCTTTATACCGATCCTCATATAGTTTTCTTTTAAGATTCCCGCTTATATGCATCAAATTGGTACAACCTTGTTCAATAAGATGTTTTCCGGCTTCATAGCCTGCAGAAAGGTTGTCTATTAAAATTGTAGGACAATGGGGGAGGTCAATAACCCGATCAAAAAATAATAACGGAATTTTACGTGTTGTAAAATGCTCAAAATGTTTGTAATCCTTAGAATCATTGGCCAGAGATACCAATAGGGCATCTACACCGCTATCAAGTAAGGTCTTTGCATTAATCTTTTCTTTTTCTTCAGACTCCAAGGACTGGCTAATAATCAAATTATAACCTACCTCATTGGCAACCTGCTCTATACCGGCTAGCACGGTAGACATGAAATAGGAATTTAATCGTGGTACAATGACCCCAATGGTATTGGATTTTTGATTGCTAAGATTGGCAGCGAACTTATTGGTTCTATAACCCACTTCTTCCGCTTTTTCCAGTATGCGCTTTTTGGTAGCATCACTGATGGAATGATGGTTGTTTAAACTTCTACTTACTGTTGCGGGCGACACATTTAGCATTTGTGCCAAATCGTAAATAGTAATCTTTTTGGACATTTGGTGGTATTTAACGCAACAATATTACGCAACTTTTCTTAATTATTGCGTAAAATTTAAGATTTTAATAAAATTGAATGCTTAAAATTAGGGTATATCCGATATTAACACCTTAAAAATGTTAATAATTTATATTTTTTAACAAAATTTTTGTGCAATCGGTTGCATTATTAAAATCGATTATATAGATTTGTCTTTAAATGTGATACTTACACTTTAAAATGAGGAACTTAAAATCAACCTAATTACACATTCATGAAAAAAATTAACAAACTTAAAATTCGGGAAAGGGCGGGTGTAACAATGACCTTGTTGTTATTGTTTATCTCGTTTACGGCCTTTGCCCAAAACGGTACCGTAGTGACCGGTACTATTACGGACGCGAACAATGTTCCTATACCGTACGCTAATATCTTGGAAAAGGGAACCACTAATGGGGCGGTATCAGATTTTGATGGCGTTTACTCCATTGAAGTTAGTGATGTCGACACCTCGGAACTTGTCTTTTCGTTGATAGGTTTTAAATCGCAAACAAAACCTGTGGCCGGCAATGCTAGTATAGATGTTGTTCTTCAGGAAGATGTAGCTAATCTAGATGAGGTTGTGGTTATTGGTTATGGTAGCCAAAAAAGGTCAGATGTAACGGGTGCCGTAGCTAGTGCAAATATTGAGGCATTTGAGAATTCCCCTAATACCAATATTGCACAGAGTCTGCAAGGAACCGTTGCGGGACTAAATATTGGACAGGTCAATTCTGCCGGTTCAACACCGGAAATTTCCATTAGGGGGCAGGTATCCTTAAATGGTAGTCAAAGTGTTTTAATTGTCCTGGACGGTATACAATTCAATGGGTCCTTATCTTCGTTGAATCCCAACGATATAGAATCTATTGATGTTCTAAAGGACGTTAGTTCTACCGCTGTATATGGGGCACAGGCCGCAAATGGTGTTATTTTGATTACTACCAAAGGTGGTAGAAGAAATCAAAAAGCCAAAATATCGGTATCCTCTTCTTATGCAACTTTACAATCTACTACAGACCATAGGCCACTTCGTAGATCGGATTATATTGATCATATTAATATGCAACTTTATGATTTACGTTTTCTTGGTCCGGATTATACAACGCCAAATCCTGATTATGTAGGTTATTTTGAACCTGGTCAGGGAATCAACGCAAATTTTGAATTGGAGTCGGATACCAACCCTGGTGAATTTAGTGATAATGATTATGACTGGTGGGGCAATGGTACCCAAACCGGTTTTGTTCAAGAAAACGAGGTCAGTATTTCCGGAGCTTCGGAAACGACAAGTTATTTGGTTTCAATGGGTTTAACGGAACAAGAGGGTATTATCAATAATGATAACTTTTCGCGTAGGAGTTTACGTGTCAATTTAGATACCAATGTTTCCGAAGGATGGAAAATAGGAGTGCAGGCTTTTGGATCATTCGAGAAACTAGATGGTGATGAGCCCCATATTTCACAGCTTAGAAATTTTTCACCATTATTGGTACCTTTTGATGAAGATGGTAATTTAATACCTAATCCGGCAGGTACCATAGAACCTAATCCGTTTTTAGGTCAAAATACACAAGATTATGAGCGTAAGGATTATTTCTTTGCCAATGTGTATTCAGAGGTGGACCTACCTTTTATAGAAGGACTTTCTTACCGTATTAATTTTGGTAACAATTATAGAATTGAAAAGAGATATGGTTCCAGTATTTATGGGGCAGGACTTACGGGTGATGCCGGTAAGGATATTCGTTTTTATAGGGATTACACGTTGGACAACCTTCTTAATTACAACCGGTTGTTCGGTAAACATGATATTTCCGCAACATTATTATACGGTGCAATAGAACGTAAGGACGAGCGTACAAATGCGTATGCATCTGGTTTTGACAGGTTGTCGTTGGGGTATAATGATTTGTCGGTAGGAGCTATTCCTATCATTGGATCTAGTTCTTTCAAGGAGACCTTGAACTATCAAATGTTGAGGGCTAATTATAAATTTGATAACCGCTATATTATTACGGGTACTATTAGGCGAGATGGTTTCTCTGGCTTTGCGGCCAATGAAAAATCCGCTTACTTTCCATCTGGTGCGTTAGGGTGGGTCGCTTCAAATGAATCCTTTTTACAAAATTCGGATTGGGTGAACAACCTAAAGGTTCGTGCAAGTTATGGTATTGCCGGTAACCAAACTGGTCGCTATACTTCTTTGGCAAGATTAGGAACAAAGGCTGCCTATGTTTTTGGTGATGGAGGTTCTCCTGCCTTTGGTCAAGAGTTGACTACTCTGGCAAATCCTAATTTACGTTGGGAAAAAACGGCCGGTCTTAACGTGGGGGTAGATTTCTCACTATTTTCCAGCAGATTGAACGGAAGTATAGATACCTACAAAAATATTACGGATGATCTTTTGTTCTCCGTACGTATACCATACTTAACCGGTTTTAGTAATATACAGACCAACGTTGGTAAAATCCAAAATACTGGACTAGAGGTTTCATTGACGGGGGACATTGTTAGAAATGATAATTTTACATGGACCGCAGGCTTAAATTATTCAAGAAATAAAAATGAGATTTTGGAGCTCACCGGCGAAGATGCGGATGGTGATGGTGTAGAGGATGACTTAATTCAAAGTGGGTTGTTCATTGGGGAATCCATTAATGCAATCTACGACTATGAAACAGATGGTATCTATCAAATTGGTGATGATATTCCAGATGGTTATGGTATTGGAAATTATAGGATAGTGGATCAAAACAATGATGGCTTGATCACACAGGCAGATGATCGCAAAATCATTGGTACAAGGGATCCTTCTTATGCAATATCCCTTTTAAATACCTTTAAATATAAAAACCTTTCTTTCAGTTTCTTTTTGAATTCCATACAGGGTAATGATGGCAACTACATATCACGTAATGATAATGCTTTGTATAGAAATGCAAATACATTGTACCAGAATGTGGTATCCGGTATAGACTACTGGTCTCCTCAAAACCCAGATGGCTTAAATGCCATGGCACCTAATAGACCGGGTATTGCTGGAACAAGATATGAGGATAGAAGTTTTATACGATTACAGGATGTAAACCTAAGGTACAGCTTTGATAACAATGTGTTGGAAAGTTTAGGCCTAGATGCACTAAGTGTCTTTATCAGTGGTAAGAACTTGGCCACTTGGACAGATTGGAACGGTTTTGATCCGGAATATCAAGACTCGGATCGTAATATTTACGGTGTTGGTCTAACAACGGGTGGAAGACCGGTATTAAAAGGATATTCACTTGGTGTTAACTTATCATTTTAAAAAAAAATAAACATGAAAAAATCAATTATATTTTTAGCGCTTATTTCTTTTTTCTGGTCCTGCGACGAGGACTTTTTAGAAGAGAAACCAGAAGATTTTCTAAGTTCTGCAAATGCCTTTAGTACCTATGCAGATTTTACCGCTTCGGTAAATAATATGTACTTTTTGGTAAGAAGACAATTTTATAACAGGGACGAGAACAGACCTTTTGATTTTCTGTATGGTACAGATCTAGTATTTGACGGAGAACCGGGTGGTACCCAAAGACACGGTAATATGGTACAGGCTTATGATCCTGCGGGTGCCATAGCAACCACTCATTGGAATTTATTATATAAAAATATTTCCGAGGCCAATACCGTAATAGAGTTGGCGCCACAGTCAGAAATGACTGAGGAGGAAATTAAGGATATCATTTCCCAAGCAAGATTTTTTAGAGGTTTTGCCTATAATGTGTTAGTTACGTTATATGGAGGTGTACCTATTGTAACAGATGCTATAACTGAACCTAAAATAGATTTTGTTCGTAATACCAGGGAAGAGGTCTTAAACCAAGTAATAGATGACTTAACGTTTGCAGCCGCTAACTTGCCAAGTATAGGTGAGGCGCAAGATGGCCGTGTCAATAATTTGGTAGCCCTACACTATTTAGGTGAAGCGCAATTGGCATTAGGGAATACTACAGAAGCTATTACTGCGCTATCTACGGTAATCAACAGTGGTGATACAGGGTTAATGACAGAGCGATTTGGAACACGATCTAACGAGGAGCCAGGTGATGTATTTTGGGATTTGTTCAGAAGGGGCAACCAAAATAGGTCTAGTGGAAATACCGAGGCGCTATGGGTAATTCAATTTGAGACCGATGTGCAGGGTGGTGGACTTCAATCCGGTAGCCGTGGTGGCTCGTATCCTTTTGAAAGACATTTTGGTCCATTATTAAGGTTTGCTCCTTTTAATTCTTGGCCCGTAGGTGATTATACCGGTGGTCGTGGAATTGGTTGGGGAATTACAACGGAATATTACACCAACACTGTTTGGGGCGGGGATGATAGCGATCCAGATTTTGTAAACGATATAAGAAACGCCAATCATAATTTCGTAAGGGTGTTTAATAAGGACAATTCATCTGCATTGGCAATATTGGCCGAAGAAATTGGCAGGGATACGGTATGGTCTACGGAAACACAGCCACGTATCAGGGAATTCTATGCATTCCCAACTAAAGTGACTACACCTTATAATCACCCAGATGGCTTATTGAGAAATAGTGACGTGCCGTATGCGTTGACATCTTCTGCAGGAGGTACGTACACCGATCAGTATATGTTAAGATTGGCAGAAACGTATCTTCTTAGGGCAGAGGCTTATTTGGCCAATAGTCAGCCACAATTGGCGGCAGATGATATTAATGTGGTACGTAATAGGGCAAATGCTTCTTTAGTTGAAGCTGGTGATGTAACCTTGGATTATATTCTAGATGAGCGTGTTCGTGAGTTAGGTTTGGAAGAAAAACGAAGACTGACCCTTATGAGAACCAATACAATCTATGAGCGTGTTATGGATTATAATCCGTTTTATGTTGAAAACGGTATGCAGCCTCATTTTAATCTTTGGCCAATACCGGCGGATGAGATAGAAGGAAACCGTGGTGCTGAACTGGTTCAAAACCCAGGGTACAACTAGGATAGTTTAAGATGTAGCTTATTCCTGTAATTAGTGAGGACAGGAATAGGTTATGTTGCTATATATTAATGAATTACAAAGAGTATATGTAGTTTGTTGTATCTTTTTATAATACTTTTAAGTGAATAATGTTGAGTTAGTTTTTTTAATAACCGTTACCCAAACTTGTAAATAATGAAGAATATATTTTTAATTGTATTTGTTGTATTTCTGATTTCTTGTCAGGAAAATAAAAAAGATTATAATTTTTATTTGCAAGAGGGTAGCGGCTTATTGATCAACACACCGGTATCCTTGGAGCTGGAAGAGCTTAAAGATGAAAACGTTAGCCTATTGAATGGGGATGATATCATTCCCTTTGATTTGGATACTGTTGCAAATAAGATTTGGTTCATACATCAAAAAAACCGTACAGATGAGTATCAAATACTGGTAAATAACAAACCTGTACATACCGCTCAAAAATTTTCAGCGGTAAAAAATGAGGGCGATTTAATGTTGCAAAATAGCAGTAATGCACTGGTAGGTTACCGTTACGGTATGCACTACCCACCAAAGGGAGTGGATACCATTTTTAAAAAATCAGGATTTATTCATCCTATCATTACACCAAAGGGAGATACATTGACCAGGATAAACCCTCCAGATCACTGGCATCATTATGGGGTTTGGGGACCATGGACACATACCCGCATAGATACCATGCGAGTAGATTTTTGGAACCTAGGGGATGGCCAAGGTACGGTACTGTTCAAAGAGTTTAATGAAATTTCCAATGGTGCAGTTTCAACTGGTTTTAATGCGGTACAGGAACATATAGATTACAAAACACAAACAGAACCACAGGTTGCATTAAATGAAAATCTTCAAATAAGATTATGGGACCTTGGTAGGGAGGATCGTTATATGTTGGACTATACCTCTTCATTTACCACCCCCTTGGCAGAAGGAATTCTTTTTGAAGCGTATAGATATGGAGGTGGACTAGGTATGCGTTTTACGGAAAGGTGGCATAAGGACAATTGTAAAGTGTTGACTTCAGAAGGTGAAGACCGTCTAACTGCCGATGGTACTAATGCCAAATGGGCCATAGTTACCGGGGAATCCAGTGATGGTAAGGGTACCAATGGTATATTGTTTTTAAGTAACCCAAATAATAGAATGCATCCAGAACCTATGCGTGTATGGCCCATTGATGGTAATGGAGGTAGGGGAGATATGTTTTTTGAATTCTGTCCGATCCGTCACGTAGAATGGCAAATTGAACCTAACAAGGAATATGAATTAAAATACAGAATGATTGTGTTCGATGGTGAACTCTACAAAGAGGAAGCAGAGGCCTATTGGCAATCATTTGCAAATCCATTAGAACTAAAACCAATCGCAAACTAAAAAGATACACACAGATGCAAAGAAGAAATTTTATAAAAAAATCATCATTGGGAACTGCGGCTGCAGTAGCATTTCCTAACATAGTACCATCTTCGGTTTTTGGTAAAAATGCTCCAAGTAACAAAATAAATATTGGCCAAATAGGATGCGGGAGAATTGCACGTGACCATGATATTCATGATACCATAAGGTTTGACAATGCACGTTATGTGGCCGTTTGCGATCTGGATAGTAAACGTATGAACGACGCCAAGGTCTTGGTAGATGGTTACTATAAGCAAAAGACCGGTAAGGACAAGTATATGGATACCAAGATGTACGGGGATTACCGTGAAATGTTATTGAATAAGGATATTGATGCCGTAGTCATCAGTACCCCCGATCATTGGCATTCGCAACCCGCTATGGAAGCCGCTATTGCCGGTAAGGATATCTATCTTCAGAAACCAACTTCTTTAACAGTAAAAGAAGGACAACAGTTACGTAAAGCAGTGCAGGATAACAATGTAATCTTACAGGTGGGTACCCAACAACGTGCCATGCCACAATTTAGGGTAGCGGCAGAATTGGTAAGAAATGGTAGGATCGGAAAAATACATACCGTAAAAATTGGTTTACCCGGTGATCCCGCTGGTCCGGAAGCACCAGAAATGCCCGTGCCCAGTAATTTAAATTATGATATGTGGTTGGGGTCTACTCCAGAAGTTCCCTATACCGAGATTGGGGTGCATCCGCAAGATGGCTATAGTAGACCGGGATGGTTAAGGCACCGTAATTACGGAGCAGGTATGATAACCGGTTGGGGTCAACATCATTACGATTCTGCCGCATGGGGTATGAATACTGAATTGTCAGGACCTATATCCGTAGAGGCTTTGGCAGAGTTTCCAAAGTCCGGCCTATGGAACGTACATGGAGATTTCTTTGTAAAACATGAATATGATAATGGTATTACCGTATATACCAGTGGCGGTTATACTAACGGAATTCAGTATATTGGAGATGACGGATGGATTTTTGTATCCAGAGGAAATTATACGGCTTCTGCCACCGATCCGGTAGACAAAGAGAAAAGTGCCAAGGCCCTGAATGCATCGGACCCTAAAATATTGGATTCCGTAATTGGGGAAAATGAAATTCATTTAGAAAAAATAGATGACCAACATGGTAATTGGTTAGAATGTATCAAAACACGTAAAGCACCCATATCTCCTATAGATAAAGGACATAAAGCTTGTACGGTTTGTCTTATTAGCGATATTGCCATGCAGTTTTCGCGTAAGTTGAATTGGGACCCGGAAAATGAGTGGTTCATTAATGACCCTGAGGCTAACGCCATGTTAGAAAGGGTACAGCGCAAACCCTACGGGACCAATTATGTAAAAGCTTAAAAAAAGTGAAAGCTCCTTCGTTTATAAATGATGAAGGTGTTATTTTTAATGCATAGTGTATTAGAAATGAATCTTCTAGAAAATAATAAGGATATGACCACCGGTAGTGGTCATATTTTTTAGTAAAATGTAACTAATGAAAACAACGTTAAAATTTAAAATGATCGTGGCGCCTGCACTTTTTCTTTGCCTTTCATGTGCACGGGAAAAAAAACAAGTGGAAACTACCAATGGGAAAGAACAGTTGGTTAAGTTGATGACATTAGACCCAGGACATTTTCATGCGGCACTTGTTCAAAAGACCATGTATCCCCAAGTAGATTCTACCATTCATGTATTTGCACCCAAAGGACCAGAGGTAGATGATTTTTTAAATAAGATAGCGCAATATAATACAAGGGCAGATGACCCAACGGCTTGGAAGGTCAATACGTATTTGCAAGATGATTATTTGCATAAAATGGTTACGGATAAGCCTGGCAACGTTATGGTGGTTGCGGGTAAAAATTCAAAAAAAATAGATTATATCCTTGCAGCGGTTAAAGCGGGCTTAAACGTATATGCAGATAAGCCATTGGTCATTAATCCTGATGGTTTTGCTAAGCTTAAAGAAGCGTTTAGGATTGCGGAGGAAAAAGGTGTTTTGATCTATGATATCATGACGGAACGTTTTGAGTCTACGACTATGATGCAAAAGAAAATATCTATGCTGCCGCATATATTTGGTGAACTGGTCAATGGTAGTGCAGAAGAACCGGCCATAAGCAAAGAGAGTGTTCATCACTTTTATAAATTTGTATCAGGTAAACCGTTAGTGAGACCGGCATGGTTTTTTGATGTTAATGAAGAGGGCGAGGGTATTGTGGACGTTACCACACATTTGGTAGATTTGGTGCAATGGGAAGCTTTTCCGGATCAGATTATAGATTCATCTCAAATAGAAATGGTCCATGCACGTAGATGGCCTACAGTTCTTTCATTACAGGAATTTCAAGATGTTACGGGTATGGATACCTATCCGGAATATCTTGAAAAAGATATAGCAAAAGATGGCTTAAATGTTTTTAGCAACGGTGAAATGACCTACAAGATTAATGGCAAGTACGCAAAGGTTTCCGTAATTTGGAATTATAAGGCTCCAGAAGGTACCGGAGATACGCATTACAGTATTATGCGGGGCACAAAATCAAACCTGATTATCAAACAAGGAAAGGAAGAAGGTTTCAAGCCCGTGCTTTATGTGGAATCTAAATTGGGAGATAATTTTGAGAAATCCCTTAACTTGGCAATTGAAAATGAGATAGGAGAACAATTTCCGGGTACTACTTTGGAAAAAATAGAGGAAGGTAAATGGAAAATTGGTATTCCCGATCAATTTAAGATTGGTCATGAAGCCCATTTTGCGCAAGTAACATCAAATTATTTAAAGTATTTGGAACTTGGTGAGCTGCCCAAGTGGGAGGTTCCCAATATGTTGACCAAATATTATACCACCATAGCCGCATATAAGAAAGCAAAAGAAAATTAAATGAACGATTTACTGTCTTTAAAAAACAAAAATTACGCCTTATCCGGAGGTACGGGTACCTTAGGGGGCTCTATTGCAGAATATTTAATCAGAAATGGTGCCCATGTATTGTTACTTGGTAGGTCCCTTGAAAAATTGCAGGCCAAACAATCCGAACTAAATGATATTGTTGCCAAAAGCACATCTATTTTTAAGGTTGATGTCATGGATGAAAAAGAGCTTTTACAATTAAAGGACGGCATTAAAAAGGAGTTTAAACATTTGGACGGACTTGTAAATTTAGCAGGGGGCAATATTCCCGGGGCTACATTAAAACCGGAACAGACCATTAGGGATATTACCATGGGCGATACCCGTAAGGTGGTAGACATTAACCTTTTTGGTACCGTAATCCCAACCGTAATATTAAGTGAATTAATGGTGGAACAAGGTTATGGTTCTATCGTAAATATATCTTCAATGGCAGCTAAACAAAGCATTTCCAGAGTTTTAGGTTATTCTATGGCTAAAGGAGCTATAGATATCTTTACCAAATGGATGGCTAACGAGCTGGCTTCAAAACATGGGGATAAGTTAAGGGTAAATGCCATAGCTCCCGGTTTCTTTATAGGCAACCAAAATAGAAGGTTGTTGACCAATGAGGACGGGTCTTATACGGAACGTGGCAACAGTATTATTAAAAATACACCTATGGGTCGTTTTGGTGATGCTTCCGAACTCAACGGTATGGTGCATTATCTACTGAGTGATGCCTCTAGTTTTGTTACTGGTAGCATATTCGATGTAGATGGTGGATTTAGTTCTTTCTCTGGTGTGTAATCCATTACATTTAATAACTAGTTTACTATATTTAAATCTTGTTAAAGCATTTTAATTATACACAATTGTGTTGCTCATATAAATTATGGAATACTTAAAAAAAACATTTCGTTGGTTTGGACCTGAATTTGGTGTAGAACTGGCAGATATACGTCAATTAGGTGTAGAAGGTATTGTGGCGGCATGCCAAAATGTACCTGTTGGGGAGGTGTGGTCCGTGGAGACCATTGCCGCACTTAAAAATGAAATTGAAGCCCATAATATGGAATGGACTGTAGTTGAGAGTGTCAATATCCACACTGCTATTAAATACGGTTTGCCAGAAAGAGATCGGTATATCGCCAATTATATTCAAACATTGAAAAACCTGGCCGAAAATGGTATTTATGATGTGTGCTATAACTTTATGCAGTTAATAGATTGGACACGCACAGACCTGGACTATATTTTGCCTACAGGAGCATCTGCATTACGGTACAGTCCAATTTCGGCAGCAGCGTTCGACCTATTTATCCTTAAGCGTGAAAATGCGAAGGAATCCTACCCTGAGAAAGCTTATCAAGAGGCAAAATCATATTTTGAGGGACTTTCCGCTGATGGTAAAAAGAAACTGGAAGAATCTATATTGGCGGGAATGCCAGGTTCTAGAAAACTGATCGCGTTAGATGAATTCAAGGCCAACCATGCCACAGTCTTGAAAATTAGTAAGACCCAACTTCAGGAGAATCTATCTTATTTTTTAAATGCCATCATTCCAGAAGCGGAAAAAATTGGTGTTCGTATGGCGGTACATCCAGATGACCCTCCGTTTTCCGTTTTTGGTGTGCCAAGGATTGTATCCAATTACGACGAAATTAAATTTTTGTTGGAATGTTGTCCTTCGCCAAGTAACGGATTAACTTTTTGTTCTGGTTCCTTAGGAGCATCTGCAGATAATGATCTGGTAAAAATCGTAGAGGATTTTGGAGACAAGATTCATTTTATACATTTAAGAAATGTGGCCAGGTCAGAAGATGGCAGTTTTTATGAAGCTGAACATTTGGGGGGATCCGTACCAATAGATAAGGTAATGAAAGCCATAGTTGAACAACAGCGAAAAAGGGAGAATAGTGGTAATGGTGTGGTAAGGATACCTATGAGACCAGATCATGGCCATGTATTGCTAGATGATAAGAAAAGACAAAACGAATTTTATTCCGGGTATTCCTTAATAGGAAGGGCAATGGGCTTGGCACAATTATCGGGATTGGAAAAGGGTGTAAGGTTAGGCCTTAACATTTAAAAATAGTGCATGATAGCAGGAAGGAATATATGTAGTTGGTTATTGAAGGGTAAACATGGTATAGGAGCACTTTTATGTTGTGTGTTCCTTTTTAATTCCTGTGTTATTGATTCCGATAAGAAAATTCTTTTTTTTGCCCATTCTTTACCTACAACACATCCGGTACATAAGGGAATTGTTGCCATGAAGGAATCCGTTGAGAAAAAATCTAACGGCAAATTGGTGGTGAAAATCTTTCCGGATGGACAATTGGGTACGGAGCGAGAGGTGTTGGAATTATTGCAGATCGGAAGTATAGCAATGACCAAGGTTAGTGCGGCATCCATGTCTAATTTTGCACCAGCGTACCAAGTTACCAGTATACCCTACTTGTTTAGGGACAGGGAACATCTATTTAAGGTGTTGGAAGGCGAGGTTGGCAAGGAATTATTGGAAAGTAGTTCTGCATATCTTTTAAGGGGACTTTGTTTTTATGATGCTGGTGCCAGAAGTTTTTATGCTAAAAAGAAACCGGTAAAAACCCCTCAGGATTTGGACGGTATGAAGATAAGGACCATGAACGACGAAATGTCGGTCAATATGGTCAATACCTTAGGAGGATCGGCAACGCCAATGGCTTACGGAGAACTGTACACGGCCTTGCAACAAAATGTAGTGGACGGTGCGGAGAACAATATACCTTCATTTGTAACCTCAAACCATTATGAAGTATGTAAATATTATACGTTCGATGAGCATACGATGGTCCCGGACGTGGTGGTTATAGGTACCAAATTTTGGAATACACTAAGTACTCAAGAACAACAATGGTTACAAGATGCGGCCAATGAAAGTGTAATAAAACAAAAGCAATATTGGCAAGAGACGGTTGCAGAGAATATGGAGGTGTTAAAGAAAGCCAATGTAGAATTCCTATATCCTGATAAGACTAAATTTTCTGCAAAGGCATCTGGTGTTATGGAAAAAATGATGCAGGATGAAAAGATGAAAACGGTAATTGAAAAAATCTTGGCCCAATAATGCAAAAAATATATACTATCCTTAATTCCTGTATTGAATATTTGCTGGTAACCATATTTGGCCTTTTGGTCATTGATGTTGTTTGGCAAGTAGTATCGCGTTACGTTATAGGACAATCAAGTTCATTTACGGAAGAATTTGCAAGATTTTCCTTAATCTGGCTTACGGTTTTGGGAGCTGCCTATATTAACGGACAAAAAGAAGGGCATTTGTCCATGGATTTTTTACTATCCAAATTATCCGGCGAAAAAAGAAAGAGAAGACAAAAAGTTATCCAAATCTGTATGGCGATTTTTGCGCTCGTTATTATGGTAATTGGTGGGGGTAATCTTGTGTACACAACCTTGAGCTTAGGGCAAACATCATCTGCCCTACATGTACCTTTAGGTTATGTCTATGCCATCGTACCCGTGTGTGGTATAATCATAATTTTCTTTTCTATCTACAATATTAAAAAACAAAATTTTTTATAGATGAGCATTGAACTTATAAGTGTATTGGTATTGTTCATAAGCTTTGCGGCATTATTGGCCTATGGTGTTCCCGTAGCATATTCCATAGGTATATCTACCATGCTGGTATTATTGATCAATATTTCATTTTTGCCATCTGTTACTACAGCAAGCCAACGTATGACCACGGGAATAGATAATTTTGCGCTTCTTGCCATACCGTTTTTTATTTTGGCCGGTGAACTGATGAACAGGGGCGGCGTGGCCAAAAGACTTATTGATTTTGCAAAATCATTAATTGGGAGCCTACCCGGCGGTTTGGCCTATGTAAATATCATTTCTGCCATGCTGTTCGGTGCCATATCCGGATCGGCAATTGCGGCCGCCTCTGCCATAGGAAGTACCCTTACCGATAAAATGGAGAGTGAAGGTTACCCTAGGGAATTCAGCGCAGCTGTAAATATCAGTTCATCCACTACGGGATTGTTGATACCCCCAAGTAATGTCCTCATAATATTTGCCTTGGCCAGTGGTGGTACTGCTTCTGTTGCTGCATTGTTCATAGCGGGCTATATTCCCGGAATATTAGTAGGATTGGCCATTATGCTCATGGTCTATATTTACGCAAAACGAAAAGGCTTGCCAAAAGCGAATAGGGTTGGTTTTAAACAATTGTTTGTAGATTTTAAGAACGCATTCCTTAGCCTAACCTTATTGTTTATTGTGGTAGGGGGTATAGTAGCCGGTATTTTTACCGCAACGGAGGCTGCGGCCATAGCGGTGGTATATGCGGCGTTGCTAGGTTTTTGGAATAAGGAATTAAATGTTGGCGATTTTAAATCCATATTGCTGAAAAGTGCACGGACAACTGCCATTGTAATGTTTCTTATCGCCACTTCTATGGCTATGTCCTGGTTATTCTCTTTTGAGGGTATACCGCAAATGTTGACCAGCTTACTGGTAGATTCCGTAAGTAATCCTATCGCGGTATTCTTACTGATCAACCTAATTTTATTAATAGTAGGCACGTTTATGGATATGACACCTGCGGTTCTTATTTTCACCCCAATTTTTTTACCCGTGGCTATGGCCTTGGGCATGCATCCTGTACAATTTGGTATGGTCATTGTTCTTAATCTTTGTATAGGGGTATGTACGCCGCCTGTAGGGACTTTGCTCTTTGTGGGTAGTGGTGTGGCCAAAGTACCGGTAGCAAAAGTAATTAAACCACTTATCCCGCTATTGATAGCAATGGTGGTAGTTTTGATGCTGATCACATATTTTCCTTCAATTTCCCTTTGGCTGCCAAGGGCCTTTGATCTTATTGATTAATAAACCTTTCACTTTAATTTTATCATAAATATTTAATAGTACATGCGCATTTCTTTTTTCCCCCTAACCATTTTTTGTTTGGTGATACTTTCTTGTAAAGATAATTTCTCTGAAACCGAAGTTCCTTTGGACCATTACAAACTTGAAGCGGGTTTTGAGCTTGAAGTAGTGGCCGCAGAACCTTTACTTAAGGCTCCCGTAGCAATGGATTTTGATGCCAAAGGTAGAATATGGGTAGCGCAGATGCCAGGCTATATGAGCGATATGCAGGGCTCCGAGGAAGATGAGCCTATAGGGAGCATTCGTATTCTAGAAGATTTGGATGAGGACGGTATTGCGGACCATTCCAAAATATTTATGGATAGTATTGTAATGCCAAGGGCTTTGGCCCATGTATATGGTGGCTTATTGTATGCGGTTCCGCCTAATTTATGGTTTGTGGAAATTGAAGATGACAAACCGGTAAATAAAGTATTGGTAGATTCTATCTATGCGGTAGAGGGTAACCCAGAACATCAACCCAACGCTTTGGAATTGAATATTGATAATTGGATCTATAATGCCAAATCTAACTTTAGATACCGCAGGCATAAAGGAAAATGGCTTAAGGAACCTACCACTTTTAGGGGACAATGGGGTATGACCCATGATAATTTTGGAAGACTGTATTATAATGATAATTCAAGAATTTTATTGGGGGACTATGTGTTGCCCAATACCTTGATAAACAATGCATATTTTACACCAAAAGCCAGTGTGGATAAACTGTTGACCACTGATCAACGGGTATATCCTGTGCATGCTACATCGGTTAACCGGGGTTACGCCAAGGGCGTTTTAAACGCGGATAGTATTTTGGTAAATGCCACGGCGGCCTGTAGTCCTCTGGTTTATAGGGGAGGGTCCTTTCCCAAAGATTATGCGGAAAACGTTTTTGTTTGTATTCCTGAAGGTAATCTGATCAAACGTACGCTACTTAATTTTAAAGGCGATTCCGTAATTGCAAAACATGCATGGGAGAACAGGGAATTTTTGACATCTACGGATGAAGGCTTCCGTCCGGTAAGCCTAAAAAATGGTCCAGATGGTAGTATGTATGTCGTAGATATGCATAGGGGTATGATTGGGCACCATGCATATTTAAGTCCATATTTAAAGGAGAAGACCAAAACAACACGTATAGATACTATAGTTGATTTTGGACGCATCTTGAAAATAAAACATCAAAACGATAAAACAACCTTAATTACAGATTTTAATACGTTGAGCGCTAATGAATTGGTCTCACTTTTAACCCATAAAAATGGGTATATCAGAGATCGGGCACAACATTACCTAATATACAAGGAGCTTACCCAAGTGACCAATGAGGTCAAGGATTTGGCAATCAATTCTAAGGATCGGTTAGGTCAACTTCATGCCTTGTATGTATTAGAAGGGTGGAGTGCACTTTCCTTTGATATATTGACCAATGTAATGGAGAATGCGCATACAGATGTAGCTGCGCATGCCTTAGTTCTTTCCAAAAAATATGTTTCAGCAGAATATATTGATAGTGCCGTAGCCATTTTTAAAACAATTGGTTCTCGAAAGAATATAACCTTGGATGTTTATTTGGGCAATGCCTTGGGCCCATGGATGGGGTTAGAAGAGGATAAATTTAAACCCATATTTTTAGAGGTATTGAAAAGGAGACAGGATAATGCTACGGTTACCGAGGCTTTGTTAAGTGGACTTACCAATATAGATTCTTTGATGTATGCCAATATAATGGCTATTGGGGAGTTGAGGGAATCGGAATTTGCTCATAAACTTGGTAAGAGTTTGGAAAATAAAAGAAACGGTAAACTGAACGCTATCTATACCCGGAAAACAATTAATGAGGATAATAGGACCAGCGGGGCAAAAATGTTCTATCAAATATGTGCATCGTGCCATGGTGCCAACGGTCAAGGTATTGAGGGTTTAGCACCACCGTTAATGGGATCGGAACATGTTGAAAATGTAGAGCGATTGGCGTTGATCATCCTTCATGGGCTAGAAGGTCCGGTTCATGTAAAGGGAGAAGAATATAACCTAAACTTGGCAATGCCCGGTCTTATTAGAAATGAAAACATTACGGATAAGGATATCGCAGATATTATATCCTATGTATCCAACGCATTTTCTGATGAACCTAAAAGTCTACGACGAAAACGAATAGGTGAATTAAGGGAAATAAAATCCAAGACGGGAATGGAGTTTACGGAAGAGGAATTGAAAGCCTTGGATGAATAGACAAAAATTTTCAATGTAACAGGATATTGATCAAGGCTATTGTAGAGCCATAATCAAAAAAAGCAAGCTAAATGAATTAGCTTGCTTTTTTGTGTAGTAGTAATTTCGAAAGGAGGTCTAAATGATAAATCTAAGCGGAAACTTGTCAATATAGAGTTTAAGCAATAATTATAAGTTGCAAAAGTATGGTGTTTTGAAGTAACTAAAGGTTATTTAAAGATTTCCTATTAATATCCAAGCTCATTTGTTTTGCTTTTAATAGTATTGATTGTTACAGTAATGAAACAATTGAAGGAGGGTAAGAATTATGTTAACATTTTGATTTTGAAAAATTAGACTAGATTTTATTTGAAAATTGGAAAGGTGTTCATAAGTGGTCACATGATAATTGGGTTAGAATAAAACCAATTTCTATATTTGATTATTATAAAAAAGGAAAGAGAACCCAAGTTCCATATAAACCTTTCAATTAGTAGATTATTCAACATCTCTCTACTAAGATAGTTTTAGGCTGTTGTTCCCTTTCCAGTTTCAAAAGGCCTTAATTTATTGAGGCCTTTCCCATTGTAAAGATATTATTAATGATTCTCCTTAGGAAACAAACTTATTAACGATTTTAGTTCTTTAAGTATCTTTAAAAATTATAAATAAAGCCTTTAAATACCGCTAATTTTATACTTAATCATCACATTTATAGTACATTTAAAAATAGTTATTAACGATTCGTATTACCCTTCTTTTGCTTTTAAAGGAAACTTTATGAACCATTACACATCGTTATATAAGAGTAATGTAATACCTACTTGAATACCAAGGTGGTATTAATGCTTAAGGTATAGACAAAAATTTTCAATGTAACAGGATATTGATCAAGGCTATTGTAGAGCCATAATCAAAAAAAGCAAGCTAAATGAATTAGCTTGCTTTTTTGTGTAGTAGTGACCTCGACAGGATTCAAACCTGTAACCTTCTGAGCCGTAATCAGATGCGCTATTCAGTTGCGCCACGAGGCCATTTTTTATTTCCCTTAACGGGGTGCAAATATATTTCTTTTTACATTTACCACAAAATTAAGAACAGGTTATTAAATGGAATTAAGAAGCTTAATTAGAGATATTCACAATTTTCCTAAAGAAGGGGTAGTATTTAAAGATATAACCTTGTTGTTGCAGAACCCAGATGCGCTAAAAAAAACGACCGTGGCATTGTTGAATTTATTAGAAGGTAATGATATTGACAAGGTAGTTGGTATGGAAAGTAGGGGGTTTATCTTTGGTCCATTGCTTGCAGATAAACTTAATGCAGGTTTTGTACCTATTCGTAAGCCAGGTAAGTTACCTGCGGAGACAATTAGCGAGACCTATGAACTTGAATACGGAACGGATACGCTTGAAATTCATTTAGACGCCATACAGAAAGGTGATCGTGTTTTGATCCATGATGACGTTCTTGCTACTGGAGGAACTGCCAAAGCTGCGTGTAAATTAGTAGAAAAATTAGGTGGTGAAATTGTACAATGCAATTTCTTGATTGAACTTGCTTTTTTAAACGGGAAGGAAAAAATTAACGAGTATTCCGTACAATCCTTAATAACGTATTAATCCAGAGCGTTGGTGGTAACAAAATATCGCCAGCCAATTATTGCCAACTGTATTTTTGTGGCCTTGGAAAGATCTAAACGCTTACTGGTATAAGATGGCAATAGTATTTTGTTCAATTTTGCCAATACCTTGAATATTGCTTTTTTCAACTTAACGGATTTTTTCAAAAATACATAAAATAAAGGTTGTTTTTATGGTCCTGTATTTATGTATTTTATGCTTGGTGTAGTACTACCAAAATCCAAATGTTGATACGATGCTTAGTAACAAAATAATCAAGAATTTTATGATTGCTATCATACGTATAGAGAATAAAATTTAATAGTTCTGTTATAGTTCTTCTAAGGTATTATAGTGTTGGTTTTGTACCAAGTTAAACTTGTTAAAATAATACATTTGGCTACTAAGTTGTAAGTATAAACGCAATAAGGATTACAAATAAAAACAAGTGCTCTATAAATTTATTTCATTTGTTAAATGAATAGTTAGATATACTTATCTTTTGTAATAATTGTAGTGGTTATTTTGTAGTCAATAGCAAAATGTAGGCAAATTATTCTCGTAATATGCTAATAAGTGCCGTTTTCATCTTTTAAATGAAAAATCCGGAGGAGATTATCCACCGGACTGTTTATATAATATATTGGTTATGTAATTAATTCTTGGTGGTTATTTCAATAACTCCGTTCTGTGCGCTTTTTCCATATTTTGTAATGGCCGCTTCACCTTTAATAACATTCATTGTAGCAATATTTGAAGGGTTTATTGATTTCAATATATCATGGTCACTTTTCTTACCATCAATATAAATTAGTGGCTGTTTGTCATTTTCTATATAGAGAAATGTATTGCCCTCTTCTTCCATGATTTCAATATCATGATCGCTATCTGACTTTGACGTAATTTTTAATTTTTTGCTGGGGCTGGTCCGTACCTGGATCATTTTATGTTCGGCTTTCCCATTTCTAATGGTTATACGGTTTGTACTAAGGTCTATACTTATATATGTTGGATCTATAGTGTCATTGTCCGCTACAGAATTAAATGAACTGCTTGCTTCACCATTTTTTTTATTTCCTCCGGTAACTTGTAAAGAAATACTTTTAATAAAACCTTCTTCGTTACGGACAACGGTATATGAAAAATCAAACTTTTCTTTCTGAAGTTCTTTTTTAATTTTCAAAAGCTCATCATCTGTCGTATGCTTATCGATTAAGACTTCAATAGTATTTAATGGTTTGGTCAAGACTTTGGAATCGGAAATTGCATATACCTCTTTCGTATTAAAACTTATCAGAAAAAATGCTATAAGCGGTACCATGATTAAACTTTTTAATGCGTTTAATTGATGTGATTGTTTTTGATTGATCATAACTATTCGTTTTTTGATTAATGAATTAAAAAATGGATTTACAATTGATAATCTATAATTGCTACATGCCTGTTGCAACAATATATATTGATAGGCTTTTTTATTAAACTTTATTTGAGAGTTTTCCGTATCTGCCAAATATTCCAGATTCTGTTTTAAGGCCATTCTGTACAACCATACAAAGGGATTAAACCATTGTAATGCCATTATAAGTTCCATTATCAGGATATCTATGGAGTGATATTGCTTGGCATGTACTTCTTCATGGGCCACGATTGCAGCTAATTCCTTTGGGTTATGTTTAGACGGATTGTAAACAATGGTTCTAAAAAAGGAAAAAGGAAGTACATTTTTGTTTGTCCTTAGGTGTATGGTGTTTTGAGCGTATACTATTTGCCCGTCTTTTAAAATCTTTCGCAATTGTATTAGTTGTGCAAATAGCCTGGCTAGGAAGAATAGTGCTCCTGTAGTGTAAAGAATCATTAATATCAACGAGGTATTCCAAAACCCTTCTAGTGGGGATGTAATCAGTGCTGTAATACCAGTGGTTTCTTGTTGTATTGTGTATAAAGGAACCGTTACGTTTTTTGTGATATAAAACGATGGCAATACTACAGAGATAATCAGGCCGGACAACAAAAAATGCCTATTAAAACGAAATAAAGTTTCATTTTTCAATAGTATATAATAACTACCATAGAAAAGGAATAATAATACACCGGATTTTAGAATATAAAAACAAATTGCTTCCATTTAATTTTCCTTTTCAATTAAGTTTATGATTTCCTTCAGTTCTTTGACCGAAATTTTTTCTTCCTTGGCAAAAAAGGAAACTAGATTTTTATATGAATTATCGAAATAGCCTACCATATCTTCGTTTACATGGGCTTTGTAATAGTTCTCTTTAGAAATAATAGGATAGTATTGGTGGGTTTTACCATAAGCGATAAAATCCACAAAGCCTTTTTCCTCTAAATTTCTTACAATGGTAGAAAGCGTATTGTAATGGGGTTTATTATCCGTAATTTCTGCCATTATTTCCTTGACAAACCCTTTTTTTAGGCGCCAAAGAATTTTCATGATCTCTTCTTCCTTATTGGTCAATTTTTCCATAATCCTATTCTTAGGAGTGCTAATATAAACTGTTTTTATAGTTATAAAACTATTTTTATAGTTATTTAACTAAAATTTTAGTTTTTTAATATCCGGGTTTATGCCATCAGCAACAATTTTGTTCTGTTATATTTGTCAAAAAGCGGATATATGTTAAATCTATTTTTTATCCTAGCGGGACTAACCTTGCTAATTGCAGGCGGTAATTGGTTGTTAAAAGCGGCGGTTGATCTTTCTTTAAAATTAAATATCCCAAAAATTGTCATAGGAATGACGGTGGTTTCGTTTGCAACATCGGCTCCTGAGCTTATTGTTAGTATCAATGCCGCCCTGGACGGATTTCCAGATTTAGCCTTGGGGAATGTGGTAGGGTCTAATATTGCAAATTTAGGCCTTGTATTGGCAATTACCATTTTATTGAGCCCAATAGATGTCAGTAAAAGTTTTTATACAACAGATTGGCCGGTGATGATGCTTGCTTCTATCCTCTTTTTCTTCTTTATTTATTTTGATGGGGTGTTAGTGCAGTATGAGGGTATAGTAATGGTGGTATTTCTATTTTTATTCTTGGTATATCTGCTACGCTTTCAAAAGCCTGCCGTGATTGATGAAGAGGACGAACCGGACGTCATGATGCCGACCTATAAAACAGTATTGTTTCTTGGTTTGGGGGGTAGTGCCCTTTGGGGCGGTTCTGAACTGTTGATCAATGGAGCAGTGGGTATGGCCACTATATTTGGCGTTAGTGAGCGTATTATAGCAATAACAATAGTTTCGGTAGGTACTAGTATTCCTGAATTGGCAGCATCTATAATCGCAATAATAAAAAAAGAAAAAGCAATTTCCTTGGGGAATTTAATTGGCTCCAACATTTTTAATCTATTGGCCGTATTAGGTATTACTTCTATCATTACACCAATAACCGTTATGGACGAGGGTCTTTTAACAAATGATATCTTTTGGATGCTCGGTATTTCTTTTCTTATCCTTCCATTGGTCTTTATTCCAAAAGGTTTAAGACTAGGTTGGAGAGATGGTATAATTCTTGTGGGAATTTACGTAGCTTTTATCTACGTAACCATCTCAAAATGAAAGTAAGACCAAATACTGCAGTTCTAAATTTAATTCTATTTCTTTTCGTAGCCACTCAATGGATAAATGGGCAAGATTTGGAATATGTATATGGTAGTGTTGTGGATGCGGAAAATGGCGAGCCAGTTGTTTTTGCAAACATTCATTTAAAAAATAGGGAGGTGGGCGTTATTTCTAATATTGATGGCGGATTTAGAATACCTATTGCCTATAAAACCTTAGGAGAAGTTATTGAGATTTCTTGTATGGGTTTTGAGACAAAGGAAATTTTAATTGATGTTTTTCTTGAAGGTCAAGCCAACATTATCATTCTTACTCCAAGCTCCTTTGAACTTTCGGAAGCGGTAGTTTCCGCAAAAGTTAAAAAAATAAATGCAAGAGATATTGTGAGATATGCTATAGATAATATTCCGCAAAACTATTCATTGGAACAATTTGGTCTTGTAGGTTATTATAGGGATTATCAAATTGAAAATGAAAACTATACAAACATGAATGAGGCCATTATCAAAATATTTGATGCCGGCTTTGCTTCAAAAGATAACTTTGATAATGAGTGCCAACTAATTACCTATAAAAAAAATCTTGAGTTCAAAATAGATTCATTTACCAAGCAGCCTTATGATTATGAAAAACATAGTAAGATAATACCCAGTGCAAAAATGGAAAATTCAGGTGGTAATGAATTCATTACACTTAATATTCATGATGCAATTAGAAATAATAAAATAAAAACCTATTCTTTTATTAATGATATGTCAGTTGATTTTGTGGAAAATCATCGATTTGTGTTAAAAGGGAAAACCAATTTTAAGAATGAAACTATTTATGAAATAGAATGCTTTTATCGCAATACTGATTATTACTCAGAAGGAAAAATCTTCATAGGTGCTACTGATTTTGCAATACATAAATTGGATTATGCACTTTTTAAGCGTAAAAAACCAGGTGAATTAGATACCGCAATCAATGCAGAAGAAAGATACTCTGACGGATTCAATAAAACGAAAAGAGAATTGATCTACCATATAATAACTGAATACTCTAAGGGAGAAAAAGATAAAATGTATTTGAACTATATTTCTTTCTATAATAAAATTCTAGTGCAAAAGCCTGCAGAGTTCAACTCAAAATTCGTTTTAGATTTAGATTCAAGAAGATTTATGGTTCACTTGAATAGAATGCCCGAAAATGTAGAAAAGATCAAGAAGAGTGATTTTAAAATAGAATATAAAGGTAAATTATTGCCTATTATTAGAATTCGTTTTTTTGAGGATATAAGAACATTTAAATTAACTCCTCATTTCATAAAAAAGGAAACTGGCCCAATTTTAAATTATTTGTTTACAGAAAACGATAGACTTGAAGTTTCGGACTTAACTTATAGTTATGGTAATATAAGGGATAGTCTAGGTAATAAATTGGATGAAAAAAAGTATGAATATTTACATCAATATAGAGAGTTTTTTACCCAAGAAACATTTCCTAATCTCTCAGATAGTATTCCAAAAGATAGTTTAATGCTAAAAGATGCACCATTGGATAGCAAGCTACAGCCTATATGTACGTCTTGCAAAACGGATAACTATTGGATGAACACACCATTGAAAAAAATTAGTAATTAAAAAAATGCCTTGGAATAGTCCAAGGCATTTTTAGTATAAAAAATAATTAATGTAGGATTAAATTTTGGCAGATTTAACCGTTTTAACGATTCTACCCGCAATTTTGTATGGGTCACCGTTAGAAGCTGGTCTTCTGTCTTCCAACCATCCTTTCCATCCGCTTTCAACGGTTGCAATTGGAATACGGATAGATGCTCCCCTGTCAGATATACCGTAGCTGAAATCGGTAATTGCTGCAGTTTCATGAAGTCCGGTCAAACGTTGGTCGTTAAATTCACCATAAACGGATATGTGTTCTTTTACTACAGGTCTAAACGCCTCACATATTTTCTCATAAGTTGCTTTGTCTCCACATGTTCTCAATGTAGAGTTAGAGAAGTTTGCGTGCATACCTGAACCGTTCCAGTCCATATCCTTACCTAATGGTTTTGGATGGTACTCTATATAGTATCCGTAAGATTCGGTTAACCTATCTAATAAGTAACGGGCTACCCATAATTCATCACCTGCCAATTTAGCGCCTTTGGCAAATAATTGAAATTCCCACTGACCACAAGCAACCTCTTGGTTAATACCTTCAAAGTTAAGTCCGGCAGCTATACAAAGATCGGCGTGCTCCTCTACAATGTGTCTTCCGTGTGTGTTCTTTCCACCAACAGAGCAGTAGTACATACCCTGTGGAGCAGGATATCCGCCTCTTGGGAAACCTAAAGGCAATTCTGTTGAAGTGTCCATGATAAAATATTCCTGTTCAAAACCGAACCAGAAATCGTTGTCCTCATCTTCAATAGTAGCTCTTCCGTTAGATTCGTGCGGAGTACCATCGGCATTAAGAACTTCTGTCATCACCAAATACCCATCTTTTCTAGCTGGGTCCGGGAAAATTGCAACAGGCTTAAGCAAACAGTCAGAAGAACCACCTTCAGCTTGACGAGTTGAACTTCCGTCAAAAGACCACATTGGACAGTCTTCTAATTTACCACCAAAGTCATTAACCACTTTGGTCTTGCTTCTCATGTTTTGGGTTGGAAAATATCCATCTAACCAGATGTATTCTAATTTTGTTTTGCTCATAATTGTGATCGTTATAATTTTTTAAAATAAAAGACAAACAAAAATATGTTTTTTATCATTTCCCACACATTTTTAAGGGGGTTAATCTTTAAAAATTAAATAAACTGTTTTATACCCCCATAATTTATCGGGTATTTTGTCATATTTATATTTTAAGAACGTAATTTTGCCATATTAATAATGTATTTACGTATGAAATCATCAAGATTTGCCGCAATAGCCAATAGCCAGCAGAGAAATAGTATAGCAATTGAAGAGAAAGGTAGACGATCGGAATTGTTTGGGGTCAATGTGTTCAATGAACATAAAATGCTCCAATATTTGACTAAGGATGCGCTGGAAAGTTTAAAGGATGCCATGGTTTCCGGTTCTAAGATCGACCGTAAAATAGCCGATCAAGTGGCAGAGGCTATTAAGGGTTGGGCAATATCTATGGGTGCTACGCATTATACCCATTGGTTTCAACCTTTAACTGGTTCTACGGCAGAAAAACATGATGCTTTTTTTGATTTAATGCCAGATGGCACCGCATTGGAAAAATTTGGTGGCGGACAGTTGGTACAGCAAGAACCGGATGCGTCCAGTTTTCCAAGTGGCGGAATAAGAAATACTTTTGAAGCTAGGGGATATACGGCATGGGACCCGTCGTCACCAGCTTTCATCTATGGCACAACACTTTGTATACCTACTATTTTCGTTTCATATACGGGAGAGGCCTTGGATAATAAAGCTCCGCTATTGCGGGCTTTGAGTGCCGTTGATGAAGCTGCCACCGCTGTAGCCAAATATTTTGATAAGAACGTGACCAAGGTGAATGCCACCCTAGGCTGGGAACAGGAATATTTTTTAATTGACAAGGCGCTTGCGCATTCTAGGCCGGACATTATTATGACGGGCAGAACGTTGGTTGGTGAAACTCCTGCCAAGGGCCAACAGCTAGATGACCATTATTTTGGTGTTATTCCCGGGCGGGTGCTCAGCTTTATGAGTGATCTTGAAAAAGAGTGCACCAAATTGGGTATCCCCGTTAAGACCAGGCATAATGAAGTTGCACCAAATCAGTTTGAATTGGCACCTGTTTTTGAGGAGGCCAATCTTGCCATAGACCACAATCTTTTATTGATGGACGTTATGGATAAAATTGCGGATAAGCATCAATTTACCGTTCTGTTCCACGAAAAACCATTTGCAGGAATCAATGGTTCAGGAAAACATAACAACTGGTCCTTGGCAACGGATACGGGTGTAAATTTATTGAGTCCGGGGTCTACACCAATGAAGAACCTACAATTTTTAACCTTTTTCATCAACACGATAAAAGCGGTAGATACCTATGAAGAGCTTTTGCGTTCCTCAATTGCATCTGCCAGTAATGATTATCGTTTGGGGGCCAATGAAGCACCGCCGGCCATATTTTCAATTTTTGTAGGCAAACAGTTAAGTAGTGTACTAGATGAATTGGAGGGCGTGTCCAAAGGTAAATTGTCACCAGAAGAAAAAACGGAATTAAAGCTTAATGTAGTAGGTAAGATTCCAGAAATTTTAATGGACAATACAGATCGCAACCGTACTTCTCCATTTGCTTTTACGGGCAATAAGTTTGAAATGCGCGGCGTGGGCTCCAAAACCAATTGTGCCAAACCAATGACAATTTTGAATACCATTGTGGCCAAACAATTAAAGGACTTTAAAAAAGAGGTCGATGCGCTTATCGATAAAAAATCATTAAAGAAAGATGAGGCCGTTTTCAATATTTTAAGGGAATACATTAAAACATCAAAGAGAATTCGTTTTGACGGTGATGGATATAGCCAAGACTGGGAAAACGAGGCCAAAAGAAGAAAACTTAGTAATAACCGTAATACACCGGAAGCACTTGAGATTCTAACTTCTAAGGAAAGTCTAAGTCTGTTTGAGTCTATGAAAGTTATGAGCGAGGTTGAAGTTCGTGCAAGGCAAGAGGTAGATTTGGAAAATTATATTATGCATACCCAGATAGAAGGTAGGGTCTATAATGAACTGGTATACGGGTTTATAATTCCTGCGGCAATAGCTTACCAGAATACCTTAATTAAAAATGTGTCCGGCCTAAAGGAAATCTATGGTGCGGCACATAAAAAATTTTCAGAGGGACAATTGACCATGATAGAGGAAATTGCGGAACATGTGGTCAGTTTAAAGAAAATGGTAGATGCCATGGCAGATGCACGTAAAAAGGCAAACGCATTAAAGGATACCAAGAAAAAGGCACAGGCTTACTGCAACAATGTTAAGCCCTATTTTTTAGATATAAGGTTGCATAGCGATAAGTTGGAAAAATTAATGGATAATCAATTATGGCCCTTGACAAAATATAGGGAGTTGTTGAATCTTAAATAAATTGGCCTAACCAACATATTGTATAATATTAAATGAGATGAGAGGCAACATTTTTAATGTTTCCCTTATTTTTGCCACAAAATAAGAATATGTCCACATCAAGCAGTGAAAGATATCAGCAACGGGGTGTTTCTGCCTCCAAGGAAGATGTACACAACGCAATCAAAAATATAGACAAGGGTCTTTTTCCAAAAGCTTTTTGCAAAATAGTACCGGATTACCTTACGGGAGATGATGATTATTGCTTGGTCATGCATGCAGATGGTGCGGGTACCAAATCATCCTTAGCCTATATGTATTGGAAAGAGACCGGTGATATTTCAGTGTGGAAAGGTATAGCCCAAGATGCGCTTATCATGAATATAGATGACCTAATTTGTGTAGGTGCTACGGACAATATTATGTTGTCATCCACTATAGGAAGAAACAAGAACAAGATACCTGGAGAGGTATTATCCGCTATTATTAATGGTACCGAAGAACTGATCAAGGATTTAGGTGAATTTGGTATTACCGTTCATTCAACCGGTGGTGAAACTGCGGATGTTGGTGACTTGGTACGAACCATTATCGTGGACTCTACCGTTACGGCCAGAATAAAGAGAAGTGATGTCATAGACAATGCAAATATTAAGGCAGGCGATGTTATCGTTGGTCTGGCCTCTTTTGGCAAGGCCAATTATGAAAAGGAATATAACGGAGGTATGGGGAGTAACGGACTAACATCTGCCCGGCATGATGTGTTCGCCAATTATTTGGCGGAGAAATTTCCGGAAAGTTTTGATGCCGAAGTACCTAGTGATCTAGTCTATAGTGGTACGGTAAAACTAACGGATGAGGTAAAGGATTCCCCGTTAGATGCAGGTAAACTGGTACTTTCCCCAACACGAACCTATGCACCAATAGTCAAGAAAATACTCTCCAACTATGATGCTAAGGATATTCATGGTATGGTTCATTGTAGTGGTGGAGCACAAACCAAAATACTTCATTTCATAGATGAGCTGCATATAATAAAGGACAATTTATTTGAGGTGCCGCCCCTGTTCAAACTTATTCAGGAGCAATCCGGTACAGATTGGAAAGAAATGTACAAAGTATTCAATTGTGGGCATAGATTGGAGTTTTATGTACCTGAAAATATTGCAGACGATCTTATACGGATTTCTAATGATTTTGGGGTAGACGCGCAGATTATTGGTAGGGTAGAGCCATCAGATTCCAAAAAATTGACCATTTCCGGTAGTAATGGAACCTTTGTGTATTAGTACATACGATTAGGCCAAAAATATCGTTCTATAGTATAAACCTATTTTGCTATGGAACGAAAACAATTTTTAAGAACCTTAGGGGCAGGGGCAGCCTTTGCCATAACTTTTCCTTGTTTGGGCAGTTGTTCCAAAGACAGCGAAACGGAAGGAAACATCGTAACCCCACCTACCAATATAGATTTTACTATTGACCTAAATTCTTCGGAAGGCCAAAAATTGGCCAATAACGGTGATTTTATTCTCAAAGATCTTGTGGTCGTAGTTAAAAATTTAGAAGGTAATTTTGTAGCGGCAACACAAATTTGTAGTCATGAACAATATGACCAAGTGCGTTTTGTAAATAAGGACGGAGGCATTTTTTATTGCGACGTTCATGGTTCTGAATTTAGTCAAAACGGTACACCGTTGAATACCATACCCAACAGTACTTCCAAAGCATTGAAAATATACAATACCTCATTAGAAGGCTCATTGTTACGCGTGTTCGAGTAAGGTTATATCGTAAAAAAATCAATAAAATAATTCAACTTAAATCTATATTTACAATTAAATCATAGTCCGTAATAGAGCTTGCTAGTGAAGAATCTTCCCCCCATTATCTTCTTTTTAATGACTTTCTTGGCATTTGGTCAAGGGGAGCAGTTCATCACCGTAAAAAAATCTTTTACTGCAATGGGCAGTGATTTTGATATTACTGTTGTCTCATTGGAAGAGGAGCTGGGCTATATTTATATTCAAGAAGCCTTTGCTGAAATTCAAAGAATAGAAAAGTTGATTTCCTCATGGGACCCCAATTCCGAAACTTCAAAGATCAATGCCAATGCCGGGATTAGGCCAGTTGCCGTAAGTTGGGAGCTCTTTAAATTAATAGAGCGTGCTATCCAAATTTCCGAACTTACCAATGGGGCTTTTGATATTTCATATACCGCACTTGAAAATTTATGGAAGTATGATGGTTCCATGACGCAAATGCCATCAAAACTGGCTATTAAAGAGGCGGCACTAAAGACCGGCTATAAAAATATTCGACTTAACAGTAAAGATCAAACCGTTTACCTTGCAAAAAAGGGTATGCGAATTTCTTTTGGAGGCATTGGTAAGGGATATGCTGCGGATAAGGCCAAGGCTCTTTTGGTTTCCAAACAGGTGCAAGGCGGTATTATAAATGTTGGTGGGGATATTACTACATGGGGAACAAAGGCTACCGGAGAAAAATGGTTGATAGGAATTTTAAATCCAGAAGGGCAGGAAGGACTGTTTTCTTGGCTACCTATTTTGGAATCTTCCGTTGCAACTTCTGGCGGAAATGCAGATTTTATGGTAGTGAACGGCAAAAAATATGCCCATGTCCTGGACCCAAGGACCGGATACCCTTCCGCAGGCATTCAAAGCGTTTCCGTATTTGCCAAAAGCGCAGAGCTATCAGATGCTTTGGCAACCTCTATCTTTGTTATGGGTGTCAATGCAGGATTGGCATTGATCAATCAGTTGGGAGATACGGAAGTGATCATTGTAGATGAACATGATAAAATGTACAAGAGCAATGGCATCATTTTAAATTGACCCACTTTAACCTATCTCTTTTTTTAATTTATTTTAATGCTTAGCATGCACAACCCTTTAGGGCATCTGCAAAATTATCGTAAATTCGCAGCACAAGTGAAGTAAGATTATGATAGAAAAATTAAATATTGTTAAGCAACGTTTTGATGAGGTTTCCGACCTTATCATACAGCCCGATATCATTACGGACCAAGAGCGTTATGTAAAGCTTACCAAGGAATATAAAGATCTTAAAGATCTAATGGAAAAGCGAAAGGAATATCTTGAGCTTACCAATAATATTTCAGAAGCAGAGGAGATTATTGCCGATGGCAGCGATCAAGAGATGCTGGAAATGGCCAAAATGCAGATGGAAGAGGCCAAGGGCGCCTTGCCAAAATTAGAGGAGGATATAAAATTAATGTTGATTCCAAAAGATCCAGAGGACGCCAAAGATGTGGTCGTAGAGATCCGGGCCGGAACCGGTGGTGACGAGGCTAGTATTTTTGCAGGAGATTTATTTCGCATGTACACCAAATATTGTGAGTCCAAAGGCTGGAAAACCAATGTTATTGACCTGAGTGAAGGTACCAGTGGAGGTTTTAAGGAAATACAGTTTGAGGTAAATGGGACGGATGTATATGGTACGTTAAAATTTGAAGCCGGTGTACACCGTGTACAACGCGTGCCACAGACAGAAACCCAAGGTAGGGTACATACAAGTGCCGCAACGGTCATGGTCTTGCCCGAGGCAGAGGACTTTGACGTTCAAATAGACCCCAAGGACGTTCGTATAGATTTTTTCTGTTCATCAGGTCCTGGTGGGCAATCTGTAAACACTACTTATTCCGCGGTGAGGCTAACGCACATTCCTACCGGATTGGTGGCACAGTGCCAAGATCAAAAATCGCAGCATAAGAACAAGGACAAGGCCTTTAAGGTACTGCGCTCCAGGTTGTATGATATGGAATTGGCCAAGAAACAGGAAGAGGACGCTGCAAAACGTAATAGCCAAGTAAGTAGTGGTGACCGTAGTGCAAAGATCAGAACCTATAATTATCCCCAGGGTAGGGTTACGGACCACCGTATTGGTCTTACATTGTATGATTTGTCCAATATAATAGATGGGGACATTCAAAAAATAATAGACGAATTGAGTTTAGTTGAGAATACAGAGAAATTGAGAGAGGCCTCTGAGATTTTTTAAAGTATGACTACCCAAGAACTTATTGCCCAAATTCATAAGAAGCAATCTTTTTTATGCATTGGCCTGGATACGGATTTGGACAAGATTCCAAAATATCTATTAAAGGAGGAAGATCCCATTTTTACGTTCAATAAAGCAATTATAGATGCTACGCACCATCTTTGTGTAGCATATAAACCAAATATTGCTTTCTATGAGGCGTACGGTGTAGAGGGGTGGTCCTCACTTAGAAAAACAATAGAATATCTTAATGAGAACTATCCGGAGATTTTTACCATTGCCGATGCCAAGCGTGGTGATATAGGCAATACGTCTACCAGATATGCAAAGGCCTTTTTTGAAGATCTTAATTTTGATAGTATTACCATAGCTCCATACATGGGTAAGGATTCTGTAGAACCATTTCTTGCTTTTGAGAATAAGCATACTATCTTATTGGCTCTGACATCCAATGAGGGGGCATTTGATTTCCAAACCAAAAAAATAGGAAATACGGAACTGTATAAGGAAGTGCTGTCTATCTCAACAACGTATAAAGGATCTGAAAATTTAATGTATGTCGTTGGTGCTACCAAGGCAGCATATTTTAAGGAAATTAGAAAAATTGTTCCCAATAGTTTTTTACTGGTGCCAGGGGTTGGTGCACAAGGGGGCAACTTGCATGATGTATGCGCACATGGTATGACAAAGGATGTTGGACTTTTGATTAATTCTTCGCGCGGAATAATTTACGCTTCTGGAGAACAAAATTTTGCAGAAGCGGCCCAGCAAAAAGCAAGCGAATTGCAAATTGCCATGAAGAAGGAACTTGATGGCTTACACCAAGTTTTCTAACGTCCTTTTTATCTTTTGTGCCTTTTGCTCAAAAAATTCTCCCAATTGGGTATTGGTTGGCATATTGGAAGCCTTTTCCAAAAAGTTTTGATATTGATACTCCAATAAGGTTATGATGTCCGCTTCGGCTGCAATAGGTTTTACGGTTCCTACTTTACAATATTGCTTTTCCATAATGCTATACGTTAGTTCTTTGCAAATATACGATCAGAATGGCCTTTTGGATGTCGACTCTAGGGGTCATACAACTAATTATCAGGTTATTTGTCTTTTTTTTAACATGAACACGTTCAAAAATTTAAAAATGACAGTAAAACAGCTAATTATTTATGATGCTGGGTACATTTTAAAAAGTTAATTATATATTGCCTTAACGATATCTTAATCCGTCTAAATTTTGCTTCACCATATAACGTATGTTCATTCATCTTCTCCTGTTTGGGTAACGTTTGTCCATGGTGCCGGAGGCAGTTCATCAATTTGGTATAAACAGATTCGTGAATTTAAAAAGCATTTTAATATTTTATTATTGGATTTAAGAGGGCATGGCAATTCCAAACCCGACTTAAAAAGTGTTTTTGATGATAAATACACCTTTGATGTCATTACCAATGATATCGTTGAGGTCATTAATTTTCAAAATATTCAAAAATCGCATTTTGTGGGGATTTCCCTTGGAACTATTTTAATCAGGAACCTTGCGGAAAAATATCCTGAACGCGTTGCCAGTATGGTTTTGGGCGGGGCAATTATGAAATTGAACCTAAGGTCGCAGATTTTAATGAAATTGGGGGTCATTTTTAAATCCGTTGTTCCTTATCTATGGTTATATAAGTTTTTTGCCTTTGTAATAATGCCCAATAAGAATCATAAGGAATCACGTTTATTGTTTGTTAGGGAGGCCAAAAAATTATATCAAAAAGAATTTATACGCTGGTTTAGGCTTACTTCGGAAATTAATCCACTATTGCGTTTTTTTAGGACTGTAGATATACAAATACCTACCTTATATGTTATGGGTGAAGAAGATTATTTGTTTCTGCCCAGTGTTAAAAAAATAGCCCGTAGCCATCAAAAATCAGAGCTTTTGGTAGTTGAAAATTGCGGTCATGTGGTGAATGTGGAGCAACCACATTTTTTTAATGAACAAGTGGTCCGTTATTTAAAGGGGTAGTTGACCCGCATATTTTTCAAGCTTATTTCTAAAAGAGAAAAGACCGGTTTGCACCGGTCTTAACAATCAACTTAATTATAAATGAACTACTAATTAACGTCCCAGAATAATGGAGTTGTCAATTGGTCACCACCAATTGCACTTGAAGCGGCGTCATAATTTTCACCGTTTACCGCAGATTCCTTCACTGGATATATCATCCTTAAAGGAACTTCTTGTTGAGTTTGGTTAGATAAAACCAATTCTGGCCAATCTAGCCTACGGTACTCTGTCCAGGCTTCAAAACCTCTATTGAACAACGCAATCCACTTTTGCGTTCCTATTTTTTGTTTATAATCACCTGTAGCTGTAGCATAGGCAACTTCTGGCTGTGCCAAATATGTATCTATTTCATCTTGTGTACCACCATAATAGGCAATAGATGCAGCAATACCGGCATTGTAATATGCTTCCGCATCTCCAGAAATGAAACCTCTTTCAACGGCTTCTGCCTGAAAAAAGGCAACTTCAGCATAATCCATAATAGATCCTGGATATGTTGGATCACCAACGATATCAAAATTTAAATGGGTAAAGTTGGCGTATGAATTATTTCCACCAATTGGTCCACCAATGTACGGATCCTTGTTATCCGCGAAATAATCATCTAAACGAGGGTCGTTTAGAGCAACCAACATATCTAAAGATGTTTTACCTGCAATGTAATCCTCTCTTCTGTTTTCAGTTTCAAAAAGATTGTAAATAGGGTTGTTGTTCGCTGTAGGCGATGATTCATACCTAATGACAGTATTGTCATCGTTAGAAGTGAATACGCCGGCATCTACAGCTTCTTTGACGGTTGTACTTGCCAATGTAGGATTTACATCGGCTATACGCATACCCAATCTCAATTTTACGGAATTGGCCAATTTTCTCCAGGCGGTTACATCACCGGAATAAAAAATGTCATTAGAGCCAAAAGATTCCCCACCGTTGGCCAATGCGGCTTGTGCAGCGGATATTCTAGAGATTAAATCCGTATAGATGGTGGCTGCATCATCATATTTTGGAAATAGGTTGTTAATGTCCGCAGCTTCGCTATAAGGTACATCACCGTTCAAATCTACAAGGTGTTGAAACGTATAGACTTTAATAGTTTCGATAATGGCCAATTGATTGCCTCTTGTAACGGCATCTAAAATCTCATCTTCCTCTATCAATGCCTGAGCGGAATTAAGATCATTGATCACATTGTTGTAGTATGTAGTCCAATAGGCCTGTGAAGGATCTCTACCAATAATTAAGTAGTTAGACTCATCAATATAGGTGGCCTGTGCCCAATGTTGCGCCCAAAGTCTAAATACGTTGGAACCGCTTATCGTTGTGATTCTATCTGCCAAATTCTTTTCTGCATTGGCCACTAATGTTTGTGGTGGGACTGCAGTTGGTAATTTGGGGTCGTTATTATAATCTGTAATATCTTCTGTGCAACTAGACAACAATATGCCTGCGGTTGCTAAAATTAAATATATATTCTTCATCGTTCTCTTGTTTAAAATTCCAATTTAATGTTAAAACCATATTCCTTAACCGAAGGATAAGCCCCAATCTGGAATCCTTGTAAATTACCTGCTCCAAAGCTTTGTTCTGGATCTGCATATGGAAGGTCCTTACTAATGATCCAAAGGTTTCTACCTACCGCTGTGAAAGAAACGGCCGTAAATGGAAGGGCGTCAACAAATTTCTTAGGTAATGTATAGCCTAAAGTAACCTCCCTTAATTTTACATATGAGGCATCATAAACAAATTGTGCATCCGGTGCGTTACCATATCGTCCATAAGGGTTTTCATAAGTTGTAAAATCTGCCCTTACCGTATTTGGAGAACCGTCTGCCTGTACACCTGGTAATATTACACCACCAGAAGTATTGTCATTGGTTACAGGGTCTCTTAACGGATTGCCCAAATCATTTAAGCCAGCTGTAACATCATAGATACCTGTAGCCATACCAAAATAGGTATCACCACTAAATACGCTGCCACCTTCCTGAATATCGATCAAGAAACTTAAACTTACATCCTTGTATTTAAATGTGTTCGTAAGACCTGCTTTCCAGTCTGGGTTGATATCTCCCAAAATTTCTTGGTTAGACTCTGTTTTGGCGTACTGGCCATCTTCGGTAATTACTTTTTCGCCATTTAGATAAACATAATCGGTTCCCTTAAGTGTTCCGTAGGCTTCACCTTTAGCTGCGTTTAAACTTACCCCAAAAAAGCTATTGACCAAGATGTTCTGTGAATCTTGGAACAAGTTCAACACCTCACTCTTATAGGTAGAAAAGTTGATATCCGTTCTCCAAGAAAAATTTGGTAACTCAATTGCCGTAAAATACAATTGGGTCTCTATACCTTTGTTCGATACTTCGGCCGAGTTTACTACTGTATTCGTGAAACCTGTTGAAGGTGTAATCTCTACAGGTATAATGGCATCACTGGTAATCTGCTCGTAAAGTGATAGGTCAAAACCTATTCTTCTGTTCCAGAAATTCATCTCCAGACCCAATTCCTTACTAGACGTACGTTCTTCTTTAAGATTAGGGTTGTTAGATGTGCCCGGGTTAGAATATAAAGTAGCACCGCCAAATCCTGCAATAGGATTAAACGTATTTAGAAGTTGGTATGAAGTTGCACCGTTACCTACTTCTGCATAACCGGCTCTTAGCTTACCAAATGAGATTGCGTTGCTGTCAAAAAGATTTGAGAATACAAAACTTGCGGAAACCGCAGGATAATAAAAAGAGTTTTGTCCTTCTGGTAAAGTTGAGAAAGTATCGTTTCTCAAAGAACCTTCTAAAAACAACATGTTGTCGTAATCTATACTTGCATTTGCAAATACACCAAATACCCTAACATCTGCGTCATATTCTGAACTGGCATCAAAAACTATTGGGTTAATCGAGTTTGAAAGAGCATAAATTCCTTCCAGATTTAAACCACCATTTGTAGTTGCCGTTACATAATTGTTCTTGGTCTGTCTGTAGTTGGTACCCACAACTCCTGATATACCAAATTTATCAGAGATATCTCCATTGAAATTTAAAAAGAAATCATAATTGTATTCAGAGAAATTGATATTCTTTCTAGAATACTCAGGCGTATCTATACTTCCTATATTGTTTCTTTCTTCCCTTAATTCCGCATATGTATCTACAGTAGCTCTACCAAAGATTTCTAACCATGGCAAAACATCATATGATATACTACCGTAACCAAATAGCCTGTTACGCTCATCGGTATTATAATTTTCATAACGGGTAAAATATGGGTTGTCCCAATACTTTGGGCCTAAGCTAGATGGGCCGGATGGGTTCCATGTTATATTTTGTCCAGTGGCAAAGTATGCATCTCGTTGATCTTTTAAATCTGTACTATTGGCCCACCACTGTCTAAAATTGGTCATGATGTTTTCGGCATCATATCCTGTACCGTACCTTCCAAGTCCAGAACTTTTGGTGTATGTTGCCTTACCGGTTACGGTAACCTTTTCATTAAGGTCCATTGTCCCGACCAAATCAACATTATGTCTTCCTATTTCACTATTTGGTAAAATTCCTGTTTGGTCCAAACGGGTATAGCTCATTCTTAAGCTACCAGTTTCAAAACCTTGGCTTACTGCTATGTTCTGTGAGCTTGTTACACTGTTCTGAAAGATATACTCAGGACCGTTTTCCGCCGCGATCCACGGGCTTTTTTGTAAATAAGTATCTAATTGTGGATAGTAAGAATCCCATTGATATAACATTAGATTGGGATCAAAACGTAATCCAAAAGAGCCATCTTCACCGGTTGGTGGCGTAATGTCCTCTATACCGTCACCATCAACATCGATAGAGTCGATGTAACCAGCACCGTAAAACGGACCGTAACCTTGACCATACTCTTGTTGGAAAATTGGAAATGTATCCTTGTCATATTTTCCAATATTTACGGAACTGGTTATAGATACCCCAAGTCCACTTCCTCTTTTTCCTTTTTTGGTATTGATGATAATAACACCGTTTGCAGCCCTAGAACCATATAGTGCCGTTGCCGCAGAACCTTTAAGTACGTTAATACTTTCTATATCATCTGGGTTGATATCACTTGCGGCATTACCATAATCATAGCCGTCACCACCCTCTGCTTGGGATGTAGAGTTGTTCGTATCGTTGTTCAACGGAACACCATCTACTACAAATAGTGCTTGGTTGTTTCCGGTAATAGAAGAATAACCCCTTATTACAACGTTTGCAGATCCACCAAGGGTTGAACTTTTCTTAATATCCAAACCGGCAATTTTACCGGATAAGGAGTTTACGAAGTTTTGGTCCTTTGCGGTATTTACCTGGTCTCCTTGAATTTCCTGGGTGGCATAACCTAATGATTTCTTTTCCCTTGAAATACCCAATGCCGTTACAACTACTTCATCTAGCGCTTGGGCATCTTCTTCTAAAACTACATTGATTACGGAGGCCGAACCTACTTCCTTAGTTACGGTCTTTTGACCTAAGTAACTATACCTTAAACTTTGACCAGTAGATGCATTGATGCTATAATTACCATCAAAATCTGTTTGTACACCATTAGTTGTACCAATAATTAATACCGAAACTCCAGGTAATGGGAGTCCGCCTTGATCTGTTACCGTACCTGTTATCGTCTTTTCCTGCGCAAAACCAATGTGCGCTACCAAAGCGAATACAAGCATTAAAAAACATCTTGTTTTAGTTCTCATAAAATTAATTTGAGTGTTAGTAAATAAGTAAGCTTTATAAATAGTTGTATAAAGAGCCGGCCCATTATTCTATATGATAGCTAACTCAATAAAATGAAAATCAAAAACTATAATTTTTTTGATATTGACCGACTCTATAAACCAACGGCAAAAATATGAAGGGAAGGAGGGTAGAAGGGTTGAAGCCGACCTAGGTTAATAGTAAACCGATTTAAATTAACGTTTACCTATTGCGTAATAAATTGATTTTCAGTAGTAAGTATATTGCGAAGCGCAATTGTGAAAATTTTAAAGTTTTTGAGGAAATCTTAAGAATGTACTAGCTGTTCCACGTTTTGGCCATGTAATCTTTTGGGGTCATATCCAGCCTTTTTTTAAACGCTTTGTAGAAGGAGACTTTATTGTTAAAACCGCTCTCGTAAATGAGATCTACCACCTGTATTTCTTGTTTGGATTCAATGATACTTACTGCTTCCTTAATCCTGTAATCATTGATAAGTTCGTAAAAATTTTTATTCAATTCTTGGTTTATAACTTGTGAAAGACTGTAACGATCAACATTCATGTTTTTCGCAAGTTTGGCAAGGGTCAATGTATTATCCAAGTAAATTTTATCCTTCTCAAGCAAATCTTCAAGTTGAGATTTTAGTTGATGGCTCATTGTGGTCGTTAATCCGGAATTCTTGTATTTATCCTTTGTAGGTTGGTCGGTATAGGTTGCGGTTATTAATTCTGTGATTACTTCTGGCTGGATCAACAGTAATATGGCAAGAATGGAAATAAAGAGTATAAAATAGACCGCTATAAAGTATTTTGAGATGTAATCAAAGGCATAAATATGCTCAAATCCTGCTCTTGTAACTAAAAACAAAATCAAGATCAATATAAATACCATTAATGTTTTAATCCAATTTTTGGAATTTTTCTGCATTATGGTTTTATGGTATTTGAAAATGTTAAATATTAAAATTAGATAGATGAGTAAATGCACGGTCTTAATCCAATTATCGTTGATTATAAAACTAATACTATCCAAAAAAGCATTTTCAGGCGCATGTGTGCGTACATTAAAATTTCCCAAGATTACAAGGCTAATAAGCACAATTATGAATGGAATGTAATGTAAAATGACCGTTGTATTGGTAACCCTAAGATCAATAAATTTGCTTTTTACATAAAAATATAAGGAAGGTGCCCATAGAAAAAACAATACCCTGTAAATAGCTACTGTAGGTGAATATTCAAAAAAATCTTGCCAAAATAATACCAGTTCTAAAAGCGCAAAGGAAATTGTCATCACGAAAATGCCCAGAAATATATTGCTTTTATTGTTCTTGTACTTTTTAAACAAAATTAGGGCGGTTATAATGCCCGTAAATGCAACTATGATAAATATAAGGTTGAGCAAGTGTACCTGTATGGTGTGTTTATAGTTGTTTGCAAGTAAGGTCTTATCAGGTGCTTGGACCTGTGGGTTTAGATCTAAACTATTTTCATTATCGTCCATGGCAATACTGCATAGGATTAAATATTTTTCTAGCTCTTCTTTGTCCGTAAAATTTAAAGATCTTGCTTTTATGAAAAAATCATATGCAGCGTTAAAACGTTCATTTTCATACATGCAAATGGCTAATTCAAAATAGTCATTTGCCGTACTATTTTTTATTTCTTTTTTTTCCAAAGAGGATAACATTAAGTTACAGTCCTCATTAGTATTGCCATTATGCCCTTGTGAAAAAACAAGCAATGGTAATAAAGAGAATACGTAAATAAAAAAGGCAAAAATGAATTTTAGCACTGTAGATACTATTTCTTAATAATTATTAATTATAAAATGAATTGATAAGGAAGTATTTCAACTTTCGCAAAAGTTGAATAAAAATCAAAATTAGAACTTTTAAATAGATAAAAAACAAAAAACCGGTGCTCCCACCGGTTTTTTAACTAACTAACTCAAAAAATAACTAACTCAAATAGAAATTTTGTATCTAATCAAATATTGCTCTTATAACTTTTTAACGTATAACTTTTAATGTTATTGTTCTGAATGTTAAATATTTAAAATTAGTCCTGTAAAGCAAATACTTTCCTTAAAATATCCGTGGTTCGTGATGATAAATTGGTTCTAATTTCTTTTTCTTCCACTTCTATCATTTTATATACACCATTTAATGCTTCTTGGGTAACGTAATCTGTTAAATCTGGATTTACATTATTAGTAAGTGGAATAGCATTGTATTTAGAAATGAGAGAATTCCATACCTTATCCGCATTTACTTTTTTAAACGAAGCATCAATAACAGGTTTAAATTTATCATAGAGTGCTGTATTAGTTCTGTTTTCCAAATACGTAGTGGCGGCATTGTCCGCTCCCAACAAAATATTTTTGGCATCGGTAAAGGTCATTTCCTTAACGGCATTTACAAAAATCGGTGTTGCTTCGGAAACGGCATCTTCAGCAGCTCTGTTAAGAACCTTTAAACCTTCATCCGCAAGATTTCCCAACCCTATATCACGCAATGTTTTATCTACTTTTTGTAGTTCTTCCGGCAATAATATCTTAACGAGTTCATTTTTGTAAAAGCCGTCTTGTGCCGTTAATTTACTCACCTGTTGTTCAATACCTTGGTCCAATGCTTCCTTTAATCCGTTTGCAATTACTTCATTGCTTAAAACGGTATTTGTTGATCCTGGCATTTGGTTGACTACTTGTTGCAACTCATTACAAGAAGCCATGAACATTACCAAAATAAGTATGCTTATCTTTTTAATCATAACTGAAAGTTAAAGGTTCTAAATAGCTTACGAGAAAATGACGGTTTTATTGTTATACACCATTGTTTTTCGTGCAATATGTAATTTTACTCCTCTGGAGAGAACAATTTTTTCCAAATCTCTACCCTTTGTAATAAAATCTTCTATGGAGTGGGAGTGTGTTACCGTAGTAACATCTTGCTCAATGATCGGGCCGGCATCTAATTCTTCGGTGACGTAATGACTTGTGGCACCAATAATTTTAACTCCCCTTTTAAATGCTGCATGGTAAGGTTTGGCACCGGCAAAGGCAGGTAAAAAAGAGTGATGGATATTTATGATCTTATTTGGAAATTTGCTGATCAGCTTTTCGCTAACAATCTGCATGTATCTGGCCAGAACAATAAAATCTATATTATATTTTTGAAGAAGTTCTAATTGTTGCAGTTCTGCTTGTACCCTAATTTCCTTATTGAACGGTATATGATAAAACGGAATCTCAAATTGATCGGCAATATATCTTAAATCATTGTGATTGCTTAAAATAAAAGGTATTTCCACCGCCAGTTCCCCAGAACGATATCTGCTTAATAAATCATATAAACAATGATTGTATTTTGAAACGAATATTGCCATATTGGGCAATTTTTCGTCTGTGTGCAAACTCCATTTCATTTTATATTTAGAGGCAAGTTCCTCTTGAAATAAAGTTTTAAATTTCTCAAGATCTAAAAAATGGGTGTCAAATTCAATGACTGTTCGCATAAAAAATACATCGGCATTTTTGTCTACATGTTGGTCCAGATAAACAATGTTACCTCGATTTTTATGGATAAATCCTGTAACGGTACTAATGATGCCAGATTGATCAGGGCAATGTACTAAAATGGTAGTTTTCAATGGAAATCTATATTAGCTTCCAAAAATAGTCCATAATTCTTAAAATTGTTGGGAAAAAGGAGAATTTACCAGGATGAGTTCAGCATTTACAAATGCTCAATTCTCCATTTTTTATAGGATTTTCTAAAACTTTTAATCTCCGCACGTAATAGGTTTATGTATTCCGTTTCCTTGACCCCATGCTTTTCCAGACCTAAACAGTAAGAATTTATATTCCTTATTATAATATTTATAAAGGAGATATGCTCCAAACGTTCATTGGTACAGTTAGAATGTTCTACCTGTGCAATTTTTTGAGGTATCAATATTGCATCGGTTAATATGGAATTGGCTATGATGTCCCTTAGGCTTTTAGATTCATATAATCTTACAAGATCTTTGTTGAAAGTAACGTAAGACGCTATTTCCCTGCTCATTGTGCAAAGCTCCAATGCCTTTCTGTAAATCGGTAAGTTTTTAAGACTACGATATGCCATGCTGTGGGGTAATATTAGTATATATAAAATTACATCAGTTATCTCATAATTTTCTATGGAAAGCAAACGCTTTTTGTAAATTTGCTTTAGATACATAATTTTTAAACGATAAAACTTTTGAATCCAAAGATAGATGAGTTAAACTGGAAAATCCTGAAACAGTTACAGCGAAATGCCAGGGAATCTTTTGCCAATATAGGTAGGGCCATTGGTCTTACCGCGCCTGCAGTTGCGGAGCGTGTTAAGAAAATGGAGGACCTGGGAATAATAATGGGTTATAAAGCGACCGTTTCACATGCCTTGACAGGACATCAACTTAAAGCAATCATTACTCTACGGGCATTTATGGGTAAATTGAAACCGTTTTTGGCCATTGTAGGCAATCTTGAAGAAGTAATAAATTGTTATAGGATTACCGGCAATGAAAATATTGTTATGGAAGTTGTTTTAAAGGATCAATTTCATTTAGAGAAATTTATTGACCAGCTCATACAATACGGTGAAACAAGAACGCACATAGTTTTGTCTCAAGTAATATCCAACGCTCCCATGCATAAAATTAAATAATGGTATACCTGTTAATCGACATTTTAAAATGGAATCAAAAATGATATCTTTAATAAACGATAACCAAAATTAAAAATTTGGCTAGATTTTTGATGATGAATTAAAGATGAAAAAAATACTACTCTACACTTTATTACTATCTGCAACCCTTGTCTTTTCACAAGATTTTAAATTGGTTAAAGGAGCAATTACAGAAAATTTGTTGGTTAATGATTCCATAGGAGAAACTATGGCTATTTATACTCCATCTAATTTTAGTCTAGATAAATCTTGGCCCGTAATTTTTGTGACGGATATGAGGGGCAATGCCAAATCATCAATTTCTATGCTGGTAAATTCGGCTGAAAAGGAAGGGTATGTGTTGGCCAGTTCCTATAGTCTAAACGATAGTCTTTCATTGAGCGAAAATGTTTTGATTGCAAATAGAATGTTGAATGCCATTGTCACCTCCTTGCCTATTACCAATAATAGAATGTATACGGCAGGTTTTGAAAGTGGAGCAAAATTCGCCTCTATTTTACCCACCTTTATTCCAGATATTAACGGAGTTATTTCTGTTGGGGCCACATTGGGCAGTATTGATATATTGAACGTAAGACAGAAATTTCAGTTTATTGGTGTGGTAAATAGATCTGATTATAACTTTCCGGATATGCTTGAAGAGCGTAAAGTTTTAGATAAGTTGAAGTTTCCAAATCAACTATTTGTATTTGACGGGGAGAAACATTTACCGGACGGTAATACCTTGGCTATGGCAATGAGAATGTTGACGCTGAGCAGCATGGCAAAAGAACATATTGTTAAAGACAGTACGCTGATTGCTGATACTTATAATGAACTTTTGGTGAAGGCTAACACCTTTTTTACGAATGATCAACCTATTTTGGCCAGTTACCTAATTTCTGATATTGAAAGGGTTTTAGCCCCATTAATAACAATGGATTCGTTAAAGACAACCAAAAAATCCCTGCGTCGAAGTACTTCTTATAAAAAGGCAATTAGAACACAGAACAATATAATTTTAAAAGAAGATTTTGCTAAGGGGGATTATAGCTACTATTTAGAGGAAGATATTATAACCTATAATTACGCTAATTTGGGATGGTGGAACTATCAAATGAAAGAGTTGGACAAATTGGATAAGAGCAGCCAACTTTTTGAAAGACAGTCCTCAAGTAGATTAAGAGGATTTATAAATGCCTTAATTGCTGACAATGTAGATTACGTAGCATCTGCGGAAAAAGTTGATATGGATGCCTTGAATTTATTATATATGATCAAGACCATAACGGCTCCTAAAGAATATGAATCCTATTTAAAGGTCATAACTATAAGTGCCGGTATGGAAGATTTTGGAACGGCCCTTTTCTATTTAGAGGAACTTTTAAAAAATGGATATTCCGATAAGGCTAAACTATATACCTTGGAAAATTCTGCCTTATTACGAATTACCCCAGAGTTTAATGAGCTAATAGAGAAATATTTAACGAATGCCCGTTATGATATTATTCCACAATAAGGTGTGGAACTTGACCTAGGTCCCATTCTATGACCAGTCCTTTGGCTAAGGATTTTGCAATTTCTTCTCCATATAAATATTGGCAGAGGTACAATGCGGCTTCAAAGCTTTTGGCCCCTCCGGCAGACGTAATATATTTGCCGTCATGAACAAATAAAACACTATCCTGAACTTTTAAATGGGGAAACATTTTTCTGTAAGATTCAATATCGCTAGGAAATGTTGTAGAGGTTACTTCATCTAAGATTCCTGTTTTGGCCAACGGAAAGGCACCATCACAATGACTGGTGACAAAAAGTGCGTTCTCATCTATTTTTTTTATAAAGTTAAGAAGTGTGGTGTCATTTAAATCAGAATCCATATGGTGTTCTGCACTAGGGACTACCAAAATATCTATTTTAGGTAAAGTGTCCTTTGTATAATCAAAGTCTGGCAGGATCCTAACCCCTTCAAAAGTTGTGATGGGGTCTAAGGTGTTAGCAACGGTAAAAGTATTCATAACCTTAATATTTTTTCTGAATTTGGTATGTTGAAAAATATCAAAAGGGGCAGTGAATTCTGTATTATATGTGCCATTCATAATAAGAAAGGCAACATTGTACCCATCTGGGTCCATAGTGGGTCCTTTGGTCTGTTCCAAGGCGGTACTTGCTGTAACTTTTTTTTCTGAACAGCTTAGCATAGTAGCCAGTAAAATGGTCAAATAAGTAAAGTGTGCAATTCTCATTGTTTCTAGCATTTTGGGGTAAAGTACAACTATAATCAAAATCTTAAAATGAATTAATTGTATTTTTGAAGATTAAATTAATACCAATGAAGCATTTTTTTACTTTTCTGTTAATTGCAGTTTTATGTTCATGTAGACAAGAAAAAAAATACCACGATGAACAAAAGGTGGCAGTGGAATCTATACAGTCAGACAAGTTGATGGACATATTAAAATTTCAACAAAAATTGAATGCAGAATTCAAAGATCCGGAAACGTCTCCTTTACCGGATAGATTTAGGGCAGATTTTGAAACATTGGATTTTTTTGAAGCTGATACCGCCTTTGTAATAGAGGCCGATTTTATTAGAACGCCAGAAGCATTACCATTTTCAATGCCCACTACCACTGATCGTATTTCTACGGAAGTATTATATGGTATTGCCAAATTTAATCTAAAAGGAAAAGTGTATGAATTGGAAGTGTACCAGACCCCTGAGTTAATTGCCCAAGAAAAATATAAAGATTACTTATTTCTTCCCTTTACCGATGCTACAAATGGTATGGAAACATATGGTGGCGGTAGATATCTAGACCTAAGAATTCCTAAAGGAAATAAAATTGTTCTGGATTTTAACAAAGCGTATAATCCGTATTGTGCCTATAACAAAAAATATTCCTGTCCTTTGGTGCCATCTGTTAACCATTTGGATGTGGCTATAACGGTAGGGGTAAAGGCCTTTGAACATTAATGATATCAAATAAAAAACCCGACATTTTAATGTCGGGTTTTACAACTTAAACTATAAAATCAATCAATTACTTAATCTTGCTTTTAGAACGAGTAGATAGCTGCTAGTACAAAAGAAGAAAGGCTGCTAATTGGTTCACCATCACCATTAACAAAAGTGGCGTCTTCAGAAGCACTGTCTAATCTTAATTCTGGCTTGATAATCAAGTCGCCAATTGTAGCACTTCCTGTTAACGTCAATGCAAGTACGCTTGCATCGCCATCTGCATCAGTAGCCCCTATAGCTCCAAAGAAATCGGTTTCAGCAAAATACTCACCTCTTAAACCTATGGTGAAGTTTTCAGAAGTAGCAAGTTGAGGGTATACGGCAACACCAGCAAAACTACCAATTCCATCTTCCTCGTCACCACTAAAATAAGCAGCATTTAAACCAAGGAAAAAATCATCAGATAAATCAAAACCACCTGTGTAGTCAATTTCAAAGGAACCATTGTCCATCAATAAGTTGGCATATTGTCCACTGTAACCCAATTGAACTCCGTAGGCATATTGTCCTGTAGGGTTAAATTCAGTCAAATCTGTTGGGTTCATTACAGCCAACATTAAGCTAAAGTCATCGGATAAAGCAAAATCAGCCTTTAAACCGGTATGCGAGAATGGACCATATGAAAATAAATATGAAGTACTGTAGTTAAAGTTGGCTACAGGTGAAATAACTTCATATCCTAAGAATGTATTGAAGTTACCAAAGGTTAACGTTACGGCATCACTTACATTCCAGTACGCATACAATTGGTTAACAATATCTCCGGTAGCAGAATACATTGGCGAGGCAAAAATGGCATCCGTTCCTCTAGGGCCAAAAACCAAATCAGCTACAAAACCTACTTTTTCTCCTTCGTAACCGGCAACAACGTTGGCCATACCTAAGGCAAATCCTGGCAAATTGGCAAAAGAACTACCAGGTGCCTGTGCATCAATACCGTTACCGGCATTTAGGTTTGCTCTGTAATAAGCATCTATCGATCCACTTAAGGAGAATTTTTTCTCTTCCTCCTCCTCTTGGGCAACTACTCCTGCAGTTGCAAAAAGCATAAGACCTGTTGCAAAAATATTTTTTACGTATTTTGTATTGATAATCGTTTTCATAAGTTTTTGATTTAAACCTCTATTGAGGATGAATTAATTTTGAGAAATTTTTTATTGAAAAGGTTATGTAACGGAGCGTTCTGCAAAACGCTCCGTATTTTTTTTTAGTGTTGGTTCATTCTAAAGTCTGCATAAGCATCCATACCGTGCTCATGAATATCAAGCCCTTCAACTTCTTCTTCTTTAGCAACTCTTAGACCTATTGTCGCTTTTAGGACACCTAGTATTATTCCGGAGGTAACTATGCAGAAACCACCTACGATCAATACTCCATATAATTGGGTCATGAACTGTGCACCACTGGCCATGCTACCAAAAATACCAACGGCCAATGTACCCCATATACCACAGATTAAGTGTACGGCAACAGCACCTACAGGGTCATCCAATTTAAGTTTATCTACCAATGCCACACCAAGTACAATGATTATACCGGCTAAAAGACCAATAATCACAGCTTCGTTAGGAGACATTAGATCTGCTCCGGCAGTAATACCTACCAAACCACCAAGGATACCGTTCAAGAACATGGTCAAATCTAAATTCTTATATAATATGGTAGAAGTGATCATTGCGCCAAATCCACCTGCAGCTGCAGCCAAACTTGTTGTAACCAGAACCAATGAAGTTAATTCTGGGTCTGCGGACAATACGGAACCACCGTTAAATCCAAACCATCCTAACCATAATATTAGTACACCGGCAGTGGCCAATGGAATATTATGTCCAGGGATTGCATTAGGCTTGCCATCCTTGCCAAATTTTCCAATTCTGGAACCTAATAGGAATATGGCTACCAATGCGGCCCATCCACCAACAGAGTGTACCAATGTAGAACCGGCAAAATCATAGAATCCCCAAGAATCCAAGAATCCGCCACCCCATTTCCAAGCACCTACTATAGGATATACTAGACCTACATAGATTACCGTGAAAATCATGAAAGAACCTATTTTAATACGTTCTGCAACAGCACCGGAAACAATTGTTGCCGCCGTAGCTGCGAACATTCCTTGAAAAAGGAAATCTGTCCACCACGTGTAACCACCATCGGCATAATCTGGAGTCATGCCTCCTTCTGGTGCAGCAATTCCAAATCCTGCGAACTTTAAAATTCCCATGTCCCCATCTTCAAAACCAGGGTACATTAAGTTAAATCCAAATGCGTAGTAAAGAAGCAAACCACCCGTTATGATGAAAATGTTCTTAAACAAAATATTAATTGTGTTCTTTTGTCTTGTCAATCCAATTTCTAAAAAGGCAAACCCGGTGTGCATGAAGAATACCAATGCGGTAGCCAACATCATCCATACGTTGTTTGCTGTAAATAATCCTGCGTCCATCTTTTTTTTATTTTTAGTTAGTGTTTTCGTTTTAGTTGATTCCTGCCAATCCTTTTTCCTTAGTTCTAATTCGGTAAGCTTCTAGTACTTCGGATACAAATATTTTACCATCACCCACATTACCGGAGTAAGCAGATTCTAAAATGGAATTCACCGTTTTTTCTAAAAAGTCATCCGATACTACAATAGATAAGTACCTACGCTGTATATCTGTAGTGCTATACGAAATACCACGGTATACATGACCTTGCTTTTCATTTCCGACTCCTGTTACGTCCCAGTAACTGAAGAAGTTAACCTCTATTTGATGTAATGCCTCCTTGACATCGTCAAATTTTGATTTTCTGATAATTGCCTCGATTTTTTTCATTTGACTAAGTTTTTAATATTGCCAAATATATGTTAAATTGAAGTATACCCTAATTTTTTATGGGGGTGTTTGGTTATTTTTATCAGTATCGCAATTTATACCCCTATATTTTTAGGGTATGTCTATTTGAAGTGATTTATTTTACGGATAGTGGTTATGGAGTAATTCTTAAAAATGACTTTTTTAAATTATTTGTCAGAATTTTAGCAAATAACCTGACGATTGTGCATTAAAACACGATTTTGCTAAAAAAAAATCAAAAAAATAAAAATAGTTGGTGCTAATGTTATTTTTATAACATCTTGCTTATGTAGATTCCTAAAGAAATGGCCAAAATGCCAATTGCTACACTTAACCCCATATAAAGTGAGGCGTATAAAAAAGAAGATTCCTTAAATAATAAATTGCCTTCAAGGGCAAACGTGGAAAAAGTTGTAAATCCACCGCAAAATCCTGTAGCTAATAATAAAGTTTGGTTTTGGGTAAGATAATTCTGTTTTAAGGAAAGGCCGATCAATAGACCAATTAGAAGACAGCCAATAATATTGACCAAAAAAGTACCTAAATAAAAATTGGAGTAATAAGGGTTTAGTGTTTTGGAAATATAGTAGCGTAGAATACTACCAAATCCTCCTCCCAAAAAAACTAACAAGAATTGTTTCATACCTTATAAAGGTAAAAAACTATACTGCTTTCTTGTAGCTAGTTGTCAATAAATCTAAAGGATAGATTACAGAAACAGGTTCGTTGGATAATTTTTTGGTAGATGTCTTGGATTTTTGAGAAACACTCAATAGACTAACTACTACCATTGCCAAATTAATACCTATTAAAATTAGAAAGATTGTAAGAAATGTCATCATAATTAATTGCCCTTATGTATGAATAACGCAAAATTACATTATTTGTTATACTAACGGTGTAAAAAGCGTTTTTCTGTTGTAAGAAGGCTAATTTTTGTGGTGTAAGTAAAATATTAACTAATCGTTAAGTAAATATTTAGTACAAAGCAGTGATATTATGAATAGTGCAAAGAAAATGCCAATCCATTTTACGCCCTTGAAATTTTTTTGATGATGTTTGCGGTCTTTTTTATATGATAAGATGATAATAATAGCAAAAACTACTGCGAAAGCGATTGCAAAAACAATTTGTCCCGTGCTGAACATATTCCCTATTTTTACACAAAGCTAATAGAAAACCACTGAATATAAATGAAAAATAAACTTAAAGCGGTCAAAGAATTCCATAACTCGTTTGGCTTGGGTGTTTCTGAGAAAATGCGTGCAAATTTAGGTGATGCTAAAAACATGTTACGTTACAATTTAATGGATGAGGAGAATAAAGAGTATCTGGAAGCCGCCCAGAACAATGATCTTGTTGAAGTTGCAGATGCACTTGGTGATATGTTGTATATACTATGCGGTACCATCTTGGAACACGGTATGCAATATAAAATTGAAGAAGTTTTCAATGAAATACAACGAAGTAATATGAGTAAATTGGGTGAGGACGGCAATCCTATTTACAGGGAAGATGGTAAAGTTCTAAAAGGTCCTAATTATTTTAGTCCGGATATTGCTGCAATACTTAAAAAATAAAAAGGGGCCATTTGGCCCCTTTTTTAATTTCCTACTTTATAGCGCCATCCAAATTTGTCTTCACTTTTATTATATTGAATGTCGGTTATTATTTTCTTTAATCGAGCACCATAACTTTGTTGTAGTTCTGGTAATTCATAATCCGTATCCCTGTAGCCAAAACCGGATATTGGAGAAATTACCGCAGCCGTACCTGCACCGAACATTTCTTTTAAGGAGCCATCTTTTGCTGCTTCTACAACTTCCTTTACAGATATTTTCCTAACCTCTGTCTTTATACCTTGATCCTTTGCTATTTCCAAAATACTCTTACGTGTAATTCCATCTAGAATTCGATCACTTGTAGGGGCGGTCATTAGTGTGTCATTTATTCTAATAAAAATATTCATTGCACCAGCTTCTTCTATAAATTCGTGATTGGTGTCATCTGTCCAAATTACTTGATTGTAACCTTTGTCTATGGCAAGTTGGGTAGGATAAAACTGACCGGCATAATTACCTCCTGCTTTTGCATAGCCAACACCACCATTGGCGGACCTGGAATATTTTTCCTCAATCAATACCTTTACCTTCCCTGAAAAATAGGAGCCGGAAGGTGCACAGGCAATTATAAACTTATATTCATTGGCCGGTGAGGCATGAAATCCGTTTCCGGAAGCGAACATAAATGGCCTTATATATAATGAGCTACCTTCTTGTGTGGGTATAAAGGCCTTGTCCAAATTTAATAAGGTAATTAAACCCTCCATAAAATATTCTTGGGGAATTGCAGGAATACACATTCTTTCCGCGGAAATGTTCAGGCGTTTAAAATTATCCAGTGGCCTGAACAAAAATACATCCCCGTTATCGTCCTTATAAGCTTTCATTCCCTCAAATATGGATTGTCCATAATGAAAGATTTTAGAGGATGGGTCTAAAGTAATTGGTTGATATGGAACAATGGTGGGAGTTTCCCAGACACCATTTTTGTAGGTGCAGACCAGCATGTGGTCCGTGAATACGGAACCAAAAGCCAGATTATCAAAATCAACTTGGTCAATTTTTGAATTTTTTACCTTTTCTACAATGATGTTTTTAGTTTCAATGCTCATAAAATACGTAACTTTAGTTGAATAAAATTAAACAAATATCGCTATTGGTCCTTCTTTTTTAGATTAAAATTGACCAGATTTGCAGGGAATTCATCATTTTTAAGATTTATGAAAGGATTTAACATTTTACTTGTATTATTATTTGGGATATTTTCTTGTCAAGCCCAGCAACAAAAGCAGCTCCGTTTGTCTAGTGACAATCAAAAAGTTACATTTCTAGGGGATTCCTTTGAACTTAAGGATATTAAGTCTTCTGAGGAGATGATGTCATTATATAAAGGTATGGCTGTTACGGATACGTTGAACATAACCATTAAATCTAAAGTCAATGAGGTTTGTAAGGTAAAGGGTTGTTGGATGGTCATTGAGCTTCCGCAGGGAGAGCAGGCTATGGTTCGCTTTAAGGATTATGGATTTTTTATGCCAAATGATATAGTAGATAAGTCCGTAGTGATGAACGGTTTAGCCTTTGTTGAGGAAATGAGCGTTGATGATCAAAGACATTATGCAAAAGATGCAGGTAAGGGTGAAGCTGAAATTGCCGCAATCGTAGCTCCTAAAAGAACATATAGTTTTGAAGCCTCTGGAGTAGTTATTCCCAATTAATTTGAAAAGGGAAATTATTACTACGGCAGATGGTTCAAAAACCATACAGATAAAAGAATGGAACGAACAGTACCATTCTAAACACGGAGCTATTCAAGAAGCCTATCATGTATTTATCCACTCCGGATTGCACCTCTTTAAAAATTGTAATCTTAATATTTTGGAAATAGGTTTTGGCACAGGTTTAAATGCCTTGATTACCCTCATAGAGGCAGAACACCAAAACCTTAGTATTGACTATACCGGTGTTGAGGCTTATCCGGTCTCCAAGGAAGAGATAGGACAATTGAATTATCTAAAGGAACTGAACGCAATGTCCTTTACCAAAATGTTTAATGAGATGCATGCTTCCCCGTGGGAAGAGCTTATACCCATTTCCCCAAAATTCAATCTTAAAAAGCAGCAAAAGGATTTTAAGGACATAAAGGACATTGCGCAATATGACCTTGTGTATTTTGATGCTTTTGGCGCTCGTGTTCAACCTGAATTATGGACCGTTGATATTTTTGAAATTATGTTCAAGGCTATTAAGCAAGGGGGCTATCTGGTTACTTATGCAGCAAAGGGTAGCGTAAGAAGAGCTATGTTAGAAGTTGGTTTTTTAGTTGAAAGATTACCTGGTCCACCCGGTAAAAGAGAAATGTTGAGGGCTAAAAAACCATAAATTTTAAGTATAAACCAATCTACTTTATTTTCAATCTTTTGAAAAGGCCAATGCATTGAACAACAATGTTAAATCCAAATTAAATAGCATATAAAGAAGCATCAAAAGGAATACCTTTATGATATGAAAGTATTGATAACAGGTGCAACGGGTTTGGTCGGTAGCGAGTTGGTGTCTCAATGCCATGAAAAAGGATATAATGTAAACTACCTTACTACGAATAGGAATAAAATCATATCTAAATCTAACTACCAAGGTTTTTACTGGAATCCTGAAAAGGATGAAATAGATAAAGATTGCTTACAGGGCGTATCCGTTATCATTAATTTGGCAGGTGCAAGCATTTCTAAACGATGGACTTCCAAATACAAAAAGATGATTTTGGACAGTCGCGTAAATTCATTGGAGCTGTTAAAAAAGACGCTGAAAAATACTTTTGACCACAAGGTTACTTCGCTTGTATCGGCCTCCGCAATAGGGGTGTATCCAAATTCATTAAGTAATTACTATAGTGAGGATGAACAAAAAGTAGATGATAGTTTTCTGGGCCGTGTAGTAGAGGTTTGGGAGGAAAAGGCTGATGAATTCAAACTATTGGGACTTACTGTTGCCAAGGTAAGGATTGGTTTGGTTATGTCCAATAAAGGAGGTGCATTGCCGCAAATGGCAAAACCTGTCAAGTATTTTGTAGGTGCCGCCTTTGGAAGTGGAGAGCAATGGCAGTCATGGATACATATCGCTGATTTGGCCAGAATTTTTGTACATGTTGCACAATATGAATTAGAGGGCGTTTTTAACGGTGTGGCACCAAACCCTGTTACCAATACAAAGCTGGTAAAGGAAATCGCCAAAAATTTGGAAAGACCTTTGGTGTTGCCCAATATACCTAAATTTATAATGTATACGGTGTTGGGAGAGATGGCCTATTTACTTTTTGCCAGTCAGCGTGTTAGTAGTAAGAAAATAGAAGAAGAAGGCTATGTTTTTCAATATGCCAATATCTGTCATGCACTTGCGGATATTTTTAAAAACGATTCGGAATGTGTCGATTCAAAAACTAATATGACAAAAGAGTTTGTGTCCTGATTACCTAATGTGATTAATTTCAATAGTATGAATCCGCTTTTTGGCGGATTTTTTTTTAAACTTTTGTGACATTTTGACATTTTTAAAGAATTGGCAGTACTTTTGCCTGCTTTTAAACGGCTATTTAAATATTAGGAAAAATATGAGTGATAAAGAAAACACTTTGGATGATGAATTCTTGGAAAATGAGATTCAAGAAGATGATATAAATGAGCAAGAAGCAACACTTGAAGATGTGGAAAATGTTGAGGAGCGTACAGAAGAAGAGGTACTAAGGGAAGATTTGGCTAAAGAAAAGGATAAATTTTTAAGGTTGTTCGCGGAATTTGAAAACTATAAAAAACGTACTTCAAAAGAGCGAATGGATTTGTTCAAGACTGCCGGTCAAGAAGTAATTGTGTCGTTATTACCTGTATTGGACGATTTTGACAGGGCAATGAAAGAATTGGCTAAATCTGATGATGAAGAGATGTTCAAAGGTATTGAGCTGATCAATGTAAAACTTAGGGAAACATTAAAATCCAAAGGATTACAAATGCTTGAGGTAAATACGGGTGATGTTTTTGATGCTGAAATACATGAGGCAATTACACAGATACCTGCACCGGATGAAAAAATGAAAGGTAAGATCATTGATGTCATCGAAAAAGGTTTTTCATTGGGTGACCGTATTATTAGACATCCAAAAGTTGTAGTAGGAAATTAAAAAATTGGCATGAAGGAAGATTATTATGAGGTATTGGGCATTAGTAAGAGTGCTTCTGCCGCTGAAATAAAAAAAGCATATCGTAAAAAAGCGCTGCAATACCACCCGGATAAAAACCCAGGTGATAGTGAGGCAGAGGAAATGTTCAAAAAGTCTGCCGAGGCTTATGAGGTTTTGAGCGACCCGGACAAAAAAGCACGTTACGACCAGTTTGGACATCGCGCCTTTGAAGGTGGCGGCGGTTTTGGCGGCGGCGGTATGAATATGGATGATATCTTCAGTCAGTTTGGGGATATCTTCGGAGGCTTTGGTGGCGGTGGCTTTAGCGGTTTTGGCGGCGGTGGAGGTCAACGAAGGACCAAGGGTAGTAATCTGCGCATTAGGGTAACCCTTAGTTTGGAAGAAGTTGCTAATGGTGTAGAGAAAAAGGTAAAGGTTAGAAGAAAGGTTCAGGCAGAAGGTGTAACCTATAAAACATGTAGTACATGTGGTGGTAGGGGACAAGTGACCAAAATACAGAATACCATCTTGGGGAGAATGCAGACCGCAGCGGTTTGTAGTGCATGTGGCGGTAGTGGTCAAATTTTGGACAGCAAACCTAATGATGCGGATGCCCAAGGACTTAAGGTTACGGAAGAGACAGTTTCTATAAACATACCTGCCGGTGTTGAGGATGGTATGCAGCTTAAAGTACCCAATAAAGGTAATGATGCACCGGGCAATGGTGTGCCTGGAGATTTATTGGTGGCTATTGAGACCCAGGAGCATAGTACCTTAAAGCGTGAAGGAGACAATCTTCATTATGATCTTTATGTGAGTATTTCAGAGGCAGTATTGGGAACTTCAAAGGAAATAGATGCCGTTGGCGGTAAAGTACGCATTAAGTTAGAACCTGGTATTCAGTCCGGAAAAATCTTGAGATTACGAGGTAAGGGGATTACTAGCCTGAACGGTTATGGTTCTGGAGATTTGTTGGTACACGTAAATGTATGGACGCCAAAAGAATTGAATAAGGAACAACGTGAGTTTTTTGAAAAAATGAACGGCAACGATAATTTTGAGCCTAGACCGGAGAAATCTGACAAATCTTTTTTTGAAAAAGTTAAAGATATGTTCTCTTAGGTATTTTAGATTGTTTTTAAATAAAAAACGTATATTTGAGATAATATTGGGCAACCAATATTAATTTTCTTTTTCATAGCAATTTTTTTCCCATCCTTGATTTATTGAGGGTGGGTTTTGCTTTTTATAAGGTTGCTGTTTATCAATTATTTAGCATAAAATATTTGGCTATAAAGGATTCATAAAGAATATAGCTAGTCAAAACAATTCAATATCTTTGAACAAATTGCTTACATGAACAACATTTTGGTAGCTACTAATGTCACAAAACGCTATGGTGACCATTTAGCTTTAAAAGACGTTTCCCTAGATATTCCAAAAAACAGTATTTATGGATTGCTTGGCCCTAACGGTGCCGGTAAGACTACCCTAATACGTATCATTAATCAAATAACCTATCCTGATCAAGGGTCGGTATTTTTTGATGGGGAACCTTTAAAACCGGAACATATTGCACAAATAGGATATTTGCCAGAGGAAAGAGGTCTATATAAGAGCATGAAAGTTGGGGAGCAAGCCCTATATCTTGCACAGTTAAAAGGTTTGTCCAAGGCTGAAGCAAAAAAACGATTGAAATTCTGGTTTGAAAAATTGGAAATTGGTGATTGGTGGAATAAAAAGATACAGGAGCTATCCAAAGGTATGGCCCAAAAAATACAATTTGTTGTAACTGTTCTCCATGAACCTAAATTATTAATATTTGATGAACCATTTAGCGGATTTGACCCTATCAATGCCAATATAATCAAAGAACAAATTTTGGCATTAAAGGAAAATGGGACCTCCATAATATTTTCTACACACCGTATGGAATCTGTGGAAGAGTTGTGCGAGTATATAGCATTGATTCATAAATCAGAAAAAATTCTGGATGGTAAATTGTCAGAAATCAAAAAAGCCTATAAGAACAATATTTTTAGGATAGGATTGGAGAGCACGGGTGCCAATGGTTTGTTAGAGGACCTACAACAAAAATATAAAGTCTTGACCCATGAATATGACAGTAAAGAGAGCCAATTGAATATTTCCGTTCAATTACCCTCTAATGATTCTAGGGAAATTTTAAATTATTTAGGTCAAAAGGCCAATGTAAATGGTTTTGTAGAAACCATTCCATCGGCTAATGATATATTTATTCAGACCATCCAAAAAAGAAATTTATCCCATGAATAAATTGCCGCTGATAATTAAAAGAGAGTATTTGGCAAAGGTTAGGAACAAGTCTTTCGTAATCATGACATTTTTAAGCCCAATTTTAATGGTGGGCATGATTTTGTTGATTACTTATTTAACCCAGTTGAACGACAATGAGAAAAGAATAATTGCGGTCTTGAACGAAAGTGGGTATTTTGCTAATGAATTTGTAGCCACTGAAGCTACTTCCTACGTTAATTTTAGGGATATTTCTTTGGCTCAGGCAAAAGATTCTACGCTAAGTTTGGGATATTATGGATTGGTATATTTACCGGAAGAACCCAATTTGGAGCGTGTGGCGCAACGTGCATTTTTTTATAGCAAGGATGCGCCAAGCGCATCGGTACTAGAAAAATTGGAAAATGTGATCACCAGTAGATTACGACAGGAGCGTTTAAGAGAACTGGGTCTCTCCCCAAAAGAATATGCAGAAATGGATCGTAGCTATAACCTTAACATAGAGACGTTTGATGGGCTGCAGAATATTAAGGGAATCAATGAGATTAAAGCGGTAATAGGTGGCGCATTCGGTTATTTAATAATGATGTTCATCATTATCTATGGAGGATTTGTAATGCGTAGTGTCATAGAAGAAAAGACCAGCCGTATTATTGAAGTCATTATATCATCCGTAAAGCCTTTTCATCTAATGATGGGTAAAATTATTGGAACCTCGTTGGCGGGTATTACCCAATTTGGTATTTGGATCGTTTCCGGTGTAATTTTGTTGTTCATTGGTTTGGCTATTTTTGACATTGATCCTTCTGCCTTGACAAAAGGGGGTATGCCACAGACCATGGGCAATGGTACCGGTATGGATGTAGATAGCGTTACCCAAAATATTCAACTATATGCCCAGGAAATTTTTGAGATTCCTATCTTGGCCATGTTGATTTTCTTTATCATCTATTTTGTACTGGGATATTTAATATACAGTTCTATTTATGCGGCTATAGGGGCAGCAGTAGATAATGAAACGGATACCCAACAATTTATATTCCCGGTAATTTTGCCGTTAATGCTGGCTATTTACGTAGGTTTCTTTTCCGTATTTAGCAATCCTAACGGTCCAATTGCGGTAGCCTTTTCCCTTTTTCCGTTGACCTCCCCAATTGTAATGCTCATGCGTTTGCCATGGGGTATTGGTGAAGGCGGCGTGCCTGTTTGGCAATTGATTAGTTCTATCTTAATATTAATAGCTACATTTATTGGTATAGTGTGGGTTGCAGCTAAAATATATAGGGTTGGTATCCTTATGTACGGCAAAAAGCCTAGTTATAAAGATTTGTTCAAATGGCTCAAATATTCTTAATGATACAAGAAGGTACCGAAAAAATAAAGGATATCATTGAAGATGATGTCTGGGGTACCATAAAGAAATTTCTTGACCTTGGTTATCAATTTGGCGAAGGGGAAAAATCCATACATATTACGGTCGGACTTCTACTTTTGTTAACCATTGCCTTTTTACTTACAAGTACCGTATTGCAGGGTATAAGAAGATTTTTTACCAGGAATATGGAAACTGATGACAAGCTTAAGTTCATCAGTATTTTTAAGTTCATTAAGTACTTGGTATATGTTGTGGTCATCTTATTCACCATGAGCGCCGCAGGTATTAATATTACCATATTGATTACTGCATCCGCTGCATTGTTCGTAGGTCTAGGTTTGGCTTTACAGGAAATTTTTCAGGATATTATCGGAGGAATTTTCATTATCGTTGATAAATCGCTCAGAGTGGGTGATATTATAGAAATAGATAATAAGGTAGGTAAGGTTTTTGAAATAAAATTAAGGACTACAAGGGCAGTAACCAGGGATGACAAGGTCATTATTATTCCTAACCATAAGTTTATAAGTGATATTGTCTACAACTATACCCAAAATCATAAAACTACCAGAGAATCTATACAAATAGGTGTCGCATACGGAAGTGATGTAGAGTTGGTAACACGGCTATTGCTAGAGGTCATAAAATCGCATCGAAATGTGTTAAAGAGTCCCAAGCCTTTTGTGATTTTTGAAGATTTTGGTGATTCTGCATTGATCTTTGTTCTTAATTTTTATATCACCGATAGTTTTTCGGTACCGCGTATTAAAAGTGAATTAAGGTATAAAATTGATGCCGAATTTAGAAAGCATAAGGTAACGATACCTTTTCCCCAAAGGGATGTCCATATTTATCAACAAGGCACTTTACGGAATGAGTAGCAGGATAAATGCTTGTAACAAGCTCTTGGCAAGATTATTTTTTTCCATTACCATGTTTTTTACATTCTATACGTTTGGCCAAACACCAGATGTTTTTAGAATAGAGTATATGTTGATGCCGGACAATAGTGCCAATGTAGAAACTTCACGTATTAAACTGGTGCTGAACGTACCTTTGGCAGTTCGTGACAAGAAAGATTATGTCGTTCTGGGGGCGGAATATAATCGGTACAATTTTGAAGTTCCGGACAATTTATTCCCTAATGCGGATGATATCAATAAATTTCATGTTGTGGATGTCAATTTGGCCTATATGTATAAGCTTAGTGAAAATTGGCGTTTGGTGGGTGTGGTTACACCAAGATGGTCCTCTAATTTTGTGGAAGAATTACAACAAGAGGATTTTAATGTCAACGTAACGGCCGGGGCGTATAAAAACATCAAGGATGTAGAGAAGCCTTATATACTGGTAATGGGCCTTTCCTATAATGGAACTTCGCCTATAGATGTACCCTTACCCTTTTTATACTTTGAAAAACGATTTCATAAAAATTGGTCCTATGTATTGGGAGCACCAAAATCCGGGATGAAGTATTTTACTAAAAAGGGACACTTTTTTCAGACCGAGCTTTTTTTGGACGGGTATTATGTAAACATTCAGAACAATATTTTGCTTCCAGGAAATAATTTGTCAACAGATGTATCATCTACGGCATTATTATTGACCCTAGGATATCAATATAAGATAACGAAAGATATGTCCGTTTACCTTATAGGAGGTCATTCCTTATTTCAGAACGGGGTATTACGTGATCAGGAAAGGAATGATATATTTACATTAAATGATGAAGCGGGACTTTATTTTAGAACTGGCTTTAGAATTGGAATTTAAAAAAATAACAGTATGTCAAAAATTTTGGTAATTGAAGATGAAGCGGCAATTAGAAGGGTATTGGTAAAAATCCTTAGTGAAGAAAACGATGCCTATTCCGTTGAAGAAGCGGAGGATGGCCTCAAAGGAATAGAAACGATTAAGAGCAATGATTATGATTTGGTGCTATGTGATATAAAAATGCCCAAGATGGATGGTGTTGAGGTACTTGAAGCAGCCAGAAAGATAAAACCTGAGATTCCGTTTATTATGATTTCTGGTCATGGTGATCTTGACACTGCTGTAAATACCATGCGTTTAGGAGCGTTTGATTACATATCCAAACCGCCAGATCTAAATAGGTTGTTGACTACGGTAAGAAATGCTTTGGATAGAAAGGTATTGGTGGTAGAAAATAAAAAATTAAAGAAAAAGGTCAGCAAGAATTATGAAATGATCGGGGAGAGTAATGAAATCAGTACGATCAAGGGTATGATAGAGAAAGTTGCCCCTACAGATGCCCGGGTATTGATTACCGGGTCTAACGGAACGGGTAAAGAGCTGGTGGCCCATTGGATCCATGAAAAAAGTGGAAGAAGTAGCGCGGCGTTTATAGAGGTAAATTGTGCGGCCATTCCGTCAGAACTTATTGAAAGTGAGCTTTTTGGTCATGTTAAAGGGGCGTTCACCTCTGCTGTAAAGGATCGTGCGGGTAAGTTTGAAGCCGCTAACAAGGGAACAATATTTTTGGACGAAATAGGGGATATGAGCCTTTCTGCCCAAGCAAAAGTTTTAAGGGCCTTACAGGAAAGTAAAATCTCTAGGGTTGGTACGGATAAGGATATTAAAGTGGATGTTCGGGTCATTGCAGCTACCAACAAAGACTTAAAAAAGGAAATAGAAGAAGGTAATTTTAGGGAGGATCTTTACCATAGATTAGCGGTTATCTTGATACAAGTTCCAAGTTTAAATGATAGAAGGGACGATATTCCTTTGCTGATCGAACACTTTTCAAAGAAAATCTGTGAAGAACAGGGTATGGCAACCAAAACATTTTCAGACGGGGCGGTCAAACTTTTAAAAGCCTATGATTGGACTGGAAATATAAGAGAACTTAGAAATGTAGTGGAACGCTTAATTATCCTTGGTGGACAAAATGTGTCAGAGGATGATGTAAAACTATTTGCCAGTAAGTAAGATTATTTACTCTCTACAATTTTAGCACAATTACCCAATTTGTTCAATGCTTGTTGGGTAATTTCTTTTGTCCTTAAATTATAGTATTTACTACCATAGGACAAATCTGTTTTTAAAAGCTGTTGTTCGCACTCGTCAAATATTCTTTTGGCAAAAACATAAGCTTCCTTACAATCAACGGTTTCCACAACTTTATTCAACGATGTTCTATATTTTTCCAGAGACTGATCAATCTTTTCGGTTAGGCTTGAGGGCTCCTTTACTACCGTAGGAATTTTGTGTTCCGTTGGTTTTACATTAGTATTCATGGCCAAAAGATCATTTGTATAAATGCTGTTATGGGTATTATGTTCAGCAAGTACGACCATGGTGTCTTCCGTAATTGATAAAGATTTTTTTAAGAAATTTTGTGTACCGATTAATGTGGTAGATTTTGTGGCGGCTATTAAATTCTCTAGATTTTCTTCCATTTTTTCCCTTGCAAGGGTGCATCCACATTGATCCAATTGCATTTTAGATTTCTCAAGTACATTAAGGGCCTTATAGGAATAGAATCTAGCTTTGTTTATATCCTCGGTTTGTAAGGCTTCAACAATACGTGCTTTGGCAAAAGCCATGTTGGAATTTGCATACTCGCAATCTAAATTTGAGCTAAAGGAAGACAGTAATAGTATGCAGGAGGTGCAGAATATATAGGCATATTTCTTCATTGGTAGGTTTTAGGATTGTAAAATTTGGGACTTTACAACTTTAAATTTAAAAATTGTGGTGGCTAATTTCTATTATTTTCGATACAATACCCATGTAATACGATTAACGGATCCTCTGTACAAAGTCATGTGCAATAAGATTTGGTATCTATGAGATTTAAACTTTATATTTCGGTATGGATAAAATAACAATAGATACATATAGGGCCAATGCCGATTTTAAGTTGGCGAAGGCCCCAACTTTTGAAGATTTTGGTAAAACGGATAAAGAACTAAAAAAAGAACTGGCTGTTATACGAAGGGAGTTAGGTGAATTTCAGGACACCATTTACGCCCATGACAAGTATAGCATTTTGGTATGTCTACAAGGCATGGATACTGCCGGAAAGGATAGTTTGATCCGTGAAGTTTTTAAGGACTTTAATGTCAGTGGAGTAGAGGTGCATAGTTTTAAAGTGCCTACGGAATTGGAATTGAGCCATAATTATCTTTGGAGACATTATATAGCCTTGCCCGCTAAGGGTAAATTTGGGGTCTTTAATAGAACGCATTATGAAAATGTTTTGGTGACTAGGGTTCATCCGGAATATATCTTAAACGAACATATACCGGGCATTCACTCCGTGGAGGACATTGACCAGAAATTCTGGGACAAAAGATTTGAACAAATCAATGATTTTGAACGGCACTTGGCGGAGAACGGAACATTGATCTATAAGTTCTTTTTAAATCTATCCAAAGAAGAACAACGTCAACGATTATTGCGCAGGCTTGCCGTTAAGGATAAGCATTGGAAATTTTCTCCGGGAGACCTAAAGGAAAGAAAGTTGTGGTCCGTTTATCAAAAATGTTACGAGGAGGCTATTTCAAGAACTACAAAAGAGCATGCTCCCTGGTTTTCCATACCCGCAGATAATAAAAAGGCGGCAAGGGTAATTGTAGCGTCTATCCTATTAAAATCGTTAAAAAAATATAAAGATATCAAGGAGCCTATGTTAAGCGACAAAATTATGGCTAATTTAGATTCCTATGAAGAACAACTACAACGTGAGGGTTAAGCTTTTCTGTTTATTGGTTTTTATTTATGCAGGTAGTTCCAATGCACAGCAAAGCGATCAGGAACAAATTAAGGCTTTTTATGATACGGCTTTGATCAATGGAACCGGTTACAACTGGTTGAATTACATTTCCAATCAAATAGGTGGCAGGTTATCCGGGTCTGTGCAGGCCCAACAGGCAGTTGATTATACCAAGTCGCAATTAGATTCCCTTGGGCTGGACAATGTATGGCTGCAGCCTGTAATGGTCCCAAAATGGGTTAGGGGTACCCCTGAATTCGCATATTACGAAACCACTCCCGGTATGACCACCAATGTTGCCATATGTGCTCTTGGAGGGTCTGTGGCCACACCACCAAAAGGATTAAAGGCCAAAATAGTTGAAGTAACCGGTATTGAAGGTTTGGAACAGCTTGGTAAAAAAGGTATAGAGGGCAAAATCGTGTTTTTCAATAAACCTATGGATCCTACCTCCGTTAATACTTTTGATGCTTATTCCAATTGTGTGGATCAACGTTACGCAGGGGCCATGGAAGCTTCCAAGTATGGGGCAGTAGGGGTAATTGTCCGTTCTATGAATTTGCGTTTAGATGATTTTCCCCATACCGGTTCAATGGGGTATGGTGACCAACCGGTAAATGAAAGAATTCCAGCAGCGGCCATCAGTACCAATGGTGCGGAGCTATTAAGTACATCGTTAAAATTAAATCCGGACATTAATTTTTATTTCAAACAAAATTGTAAACAGTTTCAAGACGTTGAGTCGTATAACGTTATAGGGGAAATAACCGGCAGTACATTACCTAATGAAGTTATTGTAGTAGGCGGACATTTAGATTCTTGGGATCTGGGAGACGGTTCCCATGATGATGGTGCTGGGTGCGTTCAAAGTATGGAAGTACTTAATCTTTTTAAGAAAACCGGATATAAGCCAAAACGAACAATCAGGGTCGTTCTTTTTATGAACGAAGAAAACGGATTACGGGGTGGTAACAAATATGCGGAATGGGCAAGTACAGGCAAGGAGCATCATATTTTTGCACTTGAAAGTGATTCTGGTGGTTTTACACCTAGAGGATTTACAATTGATGGATCGGACAATGCGGTTCAACACATAGAGGCTTGGAAGACCTTGTTTAAACCTTACCTTGTTCACTATTTTGAAAAAGGTTTCGGAGGTGCCGATATTGGACCGCTAAAAAAAATAACGAACGAGAAGATAGTCTTGGCAGGTCTACGGCCAGATTCACAGCGTTACTTTGATTATCACCATGCAGAAAATGACACCTTTGAACAAGTGAACAAACGAGAACTACAATTGGGTGCCGCTACCATGACAAGTTTAATATATTTGGTAGATAAATATGGTATAGACTAAAATTTAGAGCAAAGTTGTCAGTACCTTAAGTTGTATAAGAAATCCAACTTATTTATCGGAAAGTTTACCCGGAATATTTTCAATTTCCGATTTTGGTAAAGAGTCAGATTTCCATTTAATGCCCAATACATAATCAATTACCTTTCCAAGATACTTTTCCATGAAATTGGACAAAGGCCCAGCTATATATCTTACGATCAAAAAAGATACGGTAATCATTAAGGTTATGGTGCCTACCAATATCACATACTTGTTCATGTAATCCATAAGGTTATTAAAGATGATATACCCTATACGTTGGTGCAATAAGTATAACGGATAGGTCATTATGCCCAAATATAAAAAGTAAGGTTTGTTCATCCATTTTAAACCTCCTAGGATGACTAATAACATAATACCATAAGCACCGAACATTACAGCAACTATTAAAGCTTCAGAGAACGTTTCGTTATAAATGACCATAGCCATTTTGGCATATATCAATCGGTGAAAACAGGATAACACAAAACATACGGCAAGGGCAATGCCATTCTTGAGATTTACTTTCTTGGTTTTGTAGATATCCGCCATCAACATACCGGCAATGAATGCAGGCGACCATTGAAACATAAGAAAGAGGTTAAGTACCTTAAAAACCAATAAGTTCTGTACTAGTGGATAAATAACGGTTAACCCTAACCATATATAGGCAATTGTTGCAATTTTCACTTGTTTATACCTGTAAAGAATTAGATATCCAAGTGCCAGTGCATAGAACCTTAATTCTACGGACATGGTCCAATACGCCCCGTCTAGGCGTTCTATATCGAAGAAATCCTGTAAAAGGGTTAAATTGAAAAGAAATTGTCCAAATGTTGCCGTAAACCTTGGGGCTCCATAAAATACGGTGACCAGATAAGTAATTAAGGCACAAAGCCAGTATACAGAAAACAGGCGTACTACGCGAGATTTAAAAAAATAGGTAACCGATTTGTTGGCGACCGATAATGCAATAACAAAACCACTTATTATGAAAAATAGGTCAATGAACACGGCACAATACTTTACCCATTCCCCTGCAAGTTCCAGAAAGCTCAAATTCGTTAGGTTGTCCGCTTTAAATCCCCTATATAAATAATGCACTAACATTATGCCAACTGCGGCAACAAATCGTAATAAATCAATTTGGTAAATACGTTGTTTTACAGCCATACTAAAATGATGCGTTTTGTATAAGAAAACAAACAACGCTATATTTTGAACAATAATTTATTCTTCTCGACAGAAGTTTAAATAAATTGGTTCATCTTCTTTTTAATAGGATATTATAATTGGGTTTTGTTCAGCTCAAATTCACGAACGGTAAAATTTCTTTACCTTTGCCCGATATTAAAAATCAGTATAATGGAAGATGGAATTTATGCCAAGTTCAATACGAGCAAAGGCGAGATATTAGTAAAATTAACACATGAAAAGACTCCTGGAACAGTGGGTAATTTTGTGGCTTTGGCTGAAGGTAAAATGGAAAATAGCGCAAAAAGCGAAGGCGAACCATTTTATAATGGTTTAAAATTTCATAGGGTAATCCCAGATTTTATGATACAGGGTGGATGTCCTTTAGGTCGTGGTACGGGAGATGCCGGTTATAAGTTCGATGATGAATTTCACCCGGACCTTAAACATGACGCCCCAGGTGTATTGTCCATGGCAAATTCTGGCCCCGGCACAAATGGAAGCCAGTTTTTTATTACACATGGGCCAACCCCTTGGTTAGATAATAAACATACCGTATTTGGAGCTGTAGCCAGCGGTCAGGAAGTAGTGGATGCCATTGCTCAAGATGATAAGATAGATTCTTTGGAAATTGTAAGGATTGGGGAAGAAGCCGAAAGATGGGATGCGTTAAAAGCGTTCAAAGACTTCAATGCTGAAGGTGAGGCACGTTTGGCAGCGGAAAAGGCAAAGCAAAAAGCTGAACTTGATAAAGTTTCTGCCGGTTTTGATTCTACAGCTTCTGGATTACGTTATAAAATGATTCAAAAAGGAGATGGGGCAAAAGCGGAAAAAGGGAAACAGGTTTCCGTACATTATGAAGGTTCCCTATTGAACGGACAGGTTTTTGACTCTTCGTACAAACGTAATTCTCCCATTGATTTTCAGTTGGGAATTGGTCAAGTTATACCGGGATGGGATGAAGGTATTGCCTTATTGCAAGTTGGTGATAAAGCACGTTTTGTTATACCATCTGATCTGGCTTATGGTGCTGCTGGTGCAGGTGGGGTAATTCCACCGAATGCTACTTTGATTTTTGACGTTGAATTGATGAAAGTAGGATAAGCTTAAATACATCTAATATAATCAACACCTATGTCTTATGATATAGGTGTTTTTTTATGTGTAGTTTTCTAGTAAAGAATGCGCAATAAAAAAGGAATAGGCTTTACTTTTTTCTAGTAGCAAAACTTCCTAAGATCAATGCTACGTTGACAATCAATAATACCAATAGTACGGTTAAAAATATATTCATAGTTAATTATTTAAGGTTGGGGAACTACGGTTGTTTATTGGTAGATGCGTAAGGCAAGTAATGGTTGCGTAAAAAAGTATTTTTTTTTAATAAAAAAACCCGATTCCATAGAATCGGGTTTCATACTATAAAAAAGTTAAATCGTTACCTAGTCAATTACCTTCACATTAACGGCGTTTAATCCTTTTTTACCTTGTTGTAGTTCAAATTCCACAACATCACCTTCTCGAACTTCATCGATTAAGCCAGAAATGTGTACAAAATGATCTTCGTTTGAACCATCTTCAGTGATAAATCCGTAACCTTTGGAATCATTGAAGAATTTTACTGTTCCTTTACTCATAATAGAAAAATTAAATATTAATTAAAGGGCAAATATAGTATTTAATTATTTAATAAGTAATATTCTTACACGTTATCTTAAGGTTAAACAAATGTGCTTAACTAATTGACTATGAACCGTTTTTTGAGCTTAAGCGGTAGGATCTGGAGTCATCCTTAGATATGGTTTAACTTCCGTTAGTCCTTTGGAAAATAATTCCTTTGCATCTGCAGTTGAAATTGCAGGACTCACTACAACATCTTTACCGTTTTCCCAATTGGCCGGTGTTGCAACTTTATGATATGCAGTAAGTTGCAAGGAATCAATCACTCTTAAAAGCTCATAAAAATTTCTTCCTGTAGAAGCAGGATAGGTCAAGGTAAGTTTTACCGTTTTGTCAGGAGCCATAATAAATACTGAGCGTACGGTCAAATTATTGTCCGCATTTGGGTGGATCATATCATACAGGTCAGAAACCTTTTTGTCTTCATCTGCTATGATCGGAAAATTAACGACCGTATTTTGTACTTCATTAATATCCTTTATCCATTCTGCATGGGAAGCCGCACCATCTACACTAAGCGCCAACATTTTAACATTACGCTTGTCAAACTCATCCTTGAATTTAGATGCCGTTCCCAATTCAGTGGTGCAAACCGGGGTAAAATCTGCCGGGTGAGAAAATAATATCCCCCAACTATCTCCTAAATAGTCATAAAGATTAATGGTTCCCATTGAACTATCTGCTGTAAAATCGGGTGCTTTGTCCCCTAATCGTATTGTTGCCATTGTACTTTTTTTTAAATAATGTTTTATCCTATAAAGTTACTAGATTATTAAGGGGGCACTTTAGATTTTTGGTTAAAAGTCTATTAAAATTTTTTACATTTAGCTAATGGAAGAGTTAGAAAAATTAAAGTATCCTATAGGGCATTTTGAGTGTCCAAAAGAAATATCCAAGGAAGATATTGATAGGTGGATTTCCGTGTTGGATAATTTACCAAAAAAATTGCATGAACTGGTCAAGGATTTAAACGAGCAACAATTGGATACTCCTTACCGAGACGGCGGCTGGACGGTTAGACAGGTAATTCATCATCTTGCGGATAGCCATCATCATAGTTACACCCGGTTTAAGTGGGCATTAACAGAAAACAGACCACTGATCAAGGCCTATGAAGAAAAGGATTGGAGTAATTTAACTGATGCCAAAAGTGCGCCTATAGCCCTTTCATTGAACTATTTAACCGCTATGCACGCTAAACTGGTGTATATGTTGACCCATATTTCTTCTTTGGATTATCAGAAAAGTTATATTCATCCAGATGGGAACATGAATGTTTCCGTCGCTGAGAATTTAGGAAAATATGCTTGGCATAGCAATCACCACTATGCACATATCAAAAACCTAATAGATAGGAAAAAGTGGATAGATTAAATTTCCTTTGATAATACATACATTGGTTTTTCTTCTTCTATAACAATATCAAAAGGTACTTTGGTAGTTCCTACGATCATAAAATCCTGAGCTAAATAGAAATTTAATGCCTTACCTTTTTGCATGGCTTCCAAAAAGATGATTTTTTTTGATTTGGTTTTGGCCATTGCTTCTACAAATTGTAAAGCCGCCTTTCCTATGCCTTGACAGGTATATTCTTGGGTAATATATATTTTATCCAAAAAAAGGGTCTCGGTAGTCTTATAGTGAGCAAAGTTTTTATTATTTGTAAGTTTTAAAATACCAATTGGCAGGGTATGTTTCACTATTAAAAACAATTTGGTGTTCTTGTCTTTTTCCTCATTATATAATACTTCTGCGGTAAAGCTGTTTTTAATATACGTGTAGGTATCTCCGTTGGGCCAAAGATGTTTATAATGTTGATTGTAGGCCAATGTACCTACTTTAATATAATCATCATATAGGGACGGTGTAAGTGGCTGAAAATGTAGGTTGCCCATAGTCTACTCGTAAACTAGATTTCAGATTTCCATTTAATGCCGCAACCTATACTCGGTTTTTGATTAGGATCAATCTCTTTACCGGATAATAAATTGTCCATTGCACTCCTTAGGTCCATTCCGGTTAACGGTATATCATTACCCGGTCTGGAACCATCTAGTTGACCACGGTATACCAACTTTAATCCTTTGTCAAAAAGATAAAAATCTGGAGTACAGGCGGCATCATATTCTTTGGCAACGGACTGATCTTCGTCATATAAATAGGGGAACGTATAGTTTTCGGCTTTTGCCTTTATTCTCATATAATTAGGGGCGTCTTCAGGATATTTCTCTATATCATTGCTAGAAATGGCAATAAATGCAATACCCTTTTCTTGATAGTCCTTTGCCATTTTAGTTATTTCCGGGTTCACATGAATTACAAAAGGGCAATGATTGCATATAAACATAATTACCGTACCCTCTGGACCGGTCAATGTATGAAGGTTCATGGTTTTTTGGCTTACGGTATCCAATAAGCTAAATTCTGGTGCTATGGTTCCCAAAGCCAACATGTTACTCTCTGTTCTTGCCATACAAACTAAAATTTAATCGTACTAAGTTAAGAAATTATTGAGGCTTGCTTTTACTTTACGGTATTCATACATTCTAAAACACATATATTATGGAAAAATCATATATTTCACTGTCCGTCGCTATTAAAGCATTGCAAGAAGAGGGTTATACAGAAGATTTTAATCTTTGTGATGCCGGTGTAGAGAATAAAAGTAAAAAAAGTGTGCATGCCGCCACAGATTTGGAAGTTGTTAAATTCTATCGTTTTGAGGGAATGACCAATCCAGATGACAATACTATTCTTTATGTTATAGAGACCAGTAAAGGGGAAAAAGGATTATTGGTTGATGCCTATGGTGCATATTCCGGTAATGTTCCTAAAGATCTTATTGAAAAACTTAGGCTTACATAATGCAAGAAACCATTACCTGGAACGATTTTAGTAAAATTGATATGAGAGTAGGTACCATTCTCTCCGTAGATGAATTTCCTGAAGCTAGAAATCCTTCTTATAAAATCACCATTGAGTTTGGCGATGAAATAGGTATTAGGAAATCTTCTGCCCAGATTACCTTAAAGTATAATAAAGAAGAGCTTATTGGTATGCAGGTCATTGCCGTTATTAATTTTCCTAAAAAACAAATTGCCAATTTTATGAGTGAATGTCTTATATTAGGAGCTGTAGACAATTCATCCGTAATATTGTTGCAACCGCAAATGAAGGTGCCCAACGGATTGAAAATTTCCTAATATTTGACAAATAACCTTTTAGATAACGTTCATATCAATTTTGATTCTGAATCATTGTGGGTCATGAATATGGTTTTGGGTCTAGTCATGTTCGGTGTGGCGCTAGAAATTTCAATTAAGGATTTTAAACCTTTGTGGACAAGACCTAAAGCAATTTTGGTAGGTCTGTGCAGTCAATTTATTCTGTTGCCAGCCTTGACTTTTCTTTTTATAATTATTATAGAACCGTTACCTAGTATTGCATTGGGCATGTTTATGGTGGCCGCCTGCCCTGGGGGTAATATCTCTAATTTTATTTCCTATCTCTCAAAAGCAAATACTGCCTTGTCCGTTAGCCTTACTGCAATTGCTACCTTATTGGCAATTGCCATGACGCCTATAAATTTTCATTTTTGGTCATCTTTTTACGGTCCCGGAGCAAGCCTTATTAAAGAAATTTCTATATCACCATATGAAATGATCAAACTGGTATCTCTTTTATTGGGTCTTCCGTTGGTACTTGGTATGTTTATTAATTACAAAAAACCGTCACTTGCCCTTGCTATAGCAAAAAAACTTAAAATAGTATCCTTGGTTTTTTTTGTGAGCTTGGTTTTCATAGCATTATATAAAAACCGTATAATTTTTTTGGATTATATCTACTATGTATTTTGGATTGTGGTACTTCATAATTTAATTGCTTTCTCAACAGGATACGGAATAGCAAAACTATTTCGGTTGCCCGCGGAGAGTAGAAGGTCCGTTACCATTGAAACAGGTATTCAGAATTCTGGCTTAGGCTTACTTTTGATTTTTACATTTTTTGATGGACTTGGGGGTATGGCATTATTAGCAGCATTTTGGGGAATTTGGCATATTGTATCTGGTTTGATCTTGGCCGCAATCTGGTATAATAAAGTAATCGTAAAAAATACTATAGCTTGAACGAATTTATGTATTCTGTTGTTAAATTTATTATTAAGACAGGTTTATATGGATTTTATAAACGGATTGAAATTAAGGGCTTGGAGCATGTGCCTACAAACAAACCGGTAATGTTTTTGCCCAATCATCAAAGTGCTCTGATGGATGTTCTTCTCATTGCTACGGATTGTAATCGTAAACCTTATTTTTTGACCCGTGCAGATGTGTTTAAGGGTAGATTTCTAAAACGAATTTTTACTTATTTTCAAATGATGCCCATATACCGGATACGAGATGGCAGAAATTCCTTATCCAATAACAATAAAATATTTAATGCCTGTGCAAAAGTTTTGGGTAACGGAAATGCGTTGGTTATTTTTCCAGAGGCAAATCATAATCTTCGTAGAAGGGTTAGACCTTTAAGTAAAGGATTTACAAGAATAATCATTAGGAGCCTGGAACTGTATCCAAATTTGGATATTCAATTGGTACCGGTGGGACTAAACTATAAAAATGCTACCCATTTTCCAGATCGGGTATCGGTCCATTATGGCAAACCAATTTCGGCAAAACTTTTTTTTGACCCCAATGATTATACTCAAACAAGTAAGGCAATAAAGGAACAAGTTACTACTGCCCTCCAAAAACTGACTACCCATATTGAAGACGATGACAATTATGAAAGTCTTGTTGATAGATTGGAATATGAAGGAATAGATTTTACGGATCCCATTGCTACAAATAATTGGGTGAAAACGTATAGTTCATCAGGCATTTCTAATCGTAGTAGTAATTCTTCTTGGGAAAATAGGGGTAAAGGCTCGTTTAGGTTTTTCTTGTATTTGTTGAATCTACCTGTTTATTTACTTTGGAAATATTGGATGAAACCAAAAGTACCGGAAGCGGAATTTATGGGAACGTTCAAATTTGCATTTGGACTTTTGGCGTACCCTGTTTATCTGTGCCTTCTGTTTTTGATATTGGTAAATATGGTAAGTGTCAAAATGGCTATATTCATTCTGGCCATACAGGTTGTTGTTTCCTTATGTTTAATAAAATATGTGCTCAGGTAGTTTTAAAAATATACCAAAATGAAAACGACCCTGAAAAGGGTCGTTGAACAATATAGATTATTAAATTGTATTAAATGTCTTCAAAACTAACATCGGTAAAACTAGAGGTGCTGCTTTGTGACTTTTCAACTTCTGGCTCTGCCTCAGTATCTTCCTTCTTGAAATCTTTCTGATGTCTTTCCGAAATAACTTCAGAACCTTTTTCATTAATAATGAAATCCATCATTTCTTCCACATTTTCCCTGAAAGCTTCAAAATCTTCTTTGTAAAGGTAGATTTTATGTTTTTTATAATGGAATGAACCATCATCATGTGTAAACTTCTTGCTTTCCGTTATCGTAAGGTAGTAATCGCCCGCCTTGGTACTTCTTACATCAAAAAAATAAGTCCGTCTGCCTGCGCGTAATACTTTGGAGTGAATTTCTTCCTGGTCTGATAAATCTCTTTCGCTCATTTCTTATGTTTAGTGTCATTATACTATCAAAAATGGAAAAAAAAACGCTATCCGACAACAATTTTCTAATTTTCTTTCTCGGACAGCTGTTTGGTGTATAGTTCCTTATAATAGCCATCCGTTATGTTCAATTCATCATGCGTGCCCTGCTGAATAAGCCTGCCGTCTTCCAATACCAATATTTTGTCGGCATTTTTGGCAGATGAAACCCTATGACTTACAATCAAGGTAGTCTTATTCTTAGAGGCCTTTTTTAAATTGCTTAAAATTTCTTCCTCGGTCTCCGTATCTACCGCGGAAAGGCAATCATCGAACAAATAAATTTGCGGTTTTTTAATAAGTGCCCTTGCAATGGATACCCGTTGTTTTTGTCCACCGCTTAATGTAATTCCCCTTTCTCCTAGAACCGTATCATATTTTTTGGAAAAGCCCATGATGTTTTCATGGACTACGGCATCCTTGGCAATAGCTATAATTTCTTCTTCAGTGGCATTTTCCTTCCCAAATTTAATGTTGTTCCTTATGCTGTCCGAAAATAAAAATGCATCTTGGGGTACCGCTCCTATAGATTCCCTTAAGTCCGTTAGGTCAATATGTTTTATAGGTTCATCATCAATTAATATTTCTCCGGAAGTGGTATCGTACAACCGTGCAACTAAATCCAATATGGTAGATTTTCCGGAACCTGTTTTACCAATAATTGCGGTGGTCTCTCCTGTATTGATGGTGAAGGAAAGGTCTGTTAAAGCCGTTATGTTGGTGTCCTCATAGGTAAAGCCTACATTTTTAAACTCTATTTTACCTTTTATATCATGTTTATGGGTAGGGGTATTGTCCAATTCAGAAGCTTCCCTTAAAAATTCATTGATTCTTTCTTGACTTGCCGCAGCTCTTTGCACAATGGATGTCAGCCAGCCAACAATGGCAACGGGCCATGTCAGCATATTTACGTATAAAATAAATTCTGCGATCAAACCAACACTTATTTCGCCCGCCAAATATTGCTTGCCACCAATATAGATGACAAGGATATTACTTATACCGATCAACAAGATCATAAGGGGAAAAAACCAAGCATTTACTTTTGCCAAGCTAATGCTCTTGTTCTTGCCTTCATTGGCAAGGCAGGTCAAATCTTCATTGGTCTGTGGCTCCAGGGCATATGCCTTAATGACGGAAACTCCTGAAAATACTTCTTGCGTAAAAGTCGATAAAGTAGATAGGTATTGTTGTACAATGGTACTTCGTTTATGGATGACCTTACTGATCTGGTAGATTAAAACGGATAAAATGGGTAATGGCAAAAGTGTATATGCCGCCAAAGTGGGGGCCTTAATGAACATTAATGGTATTAAAAAGGCAAAGAGCGTTAAGGTCTGTATGCCGTACATGATAGCCGGACCCGCATACATACGTACTTCATTGACATCTTCACTGATCCTGTTCATTAAATCGCCCGTTCTGTTCTTCTTATAAAAATTAAGACTAAGTTTTTGGTAGTGATCAAAGATTTCATTTTTTAGGTCGTATTCAATATACCTGGAAATATTGATGATCGTTTGCCGCATTAAGAAAGTAAAGAAGCCTGATAGCAACGCGGCGCCCACAATAATAAGGATAAATTGTAAGAGCAGATCTTGGGCTTCTGTTTTTGCGATCTCCGCGTTTAAAAAACGCTCTACAACAGATATACTCTTATTTACGTAGGAAGGCATGATCAGTTGGAAAAGCCGGGCTACAATGGTAATTATGATTCCTAGAAAGAGTTTAAGCCAATATTTTTTAAAGTATTTATTAAGATGCTTAAGTTCTTTCATAGGATTTGTAAAAAAGAAAAATATAAATATTTGGTCAAAGATAGTTTTTTGCCCTAAAACCTAATGTTATAAATTACCTAAGATAAATGCAATTGCTATTGTGACCCTTTAAATAGATACTTACCTTTGCAGCGTTAATGAATAACCTAATTAAATAAGTTCTTTAAAATGCTTACAAGAAGGCACATTAGGGTCAAGGTAATGCAGAGCATTTACGCCCTAATTCAATCCAAGGATGATTCCTTGCAAAAACAAGAGAAGTTTTTAAAAGTAAGCATAGAGAATACCTATACGCTCTATTTACTATGGTTAGGTCTTTTTGTAGAATTACAGAAGAGAGCTGCCGATCAGATTTCCCTTTCCGCTAATAAATACATCAGCGAAAAAAATGTATATCCCAATCCTAAAAAATTTATGCAGAACAAATTGTTACTGCAAATTGCCGACAATAAGATGTTGGAAGAGGAAATTGCCCATAGAAAGTTAGATAATTGGTATTTGAACGAGGAATATGTAAAGTTGATTTATAAAGCTATACTGGATAGTGAGGTATATCAGGAATATATGTCCATACCTAGTAGTGACTATGCATCGGACAAAGAGTTTATTATGACATTGTTCAAGACCATTATTGCTCCCAACGAAAAAATATATGATTATTTCGAGGACGATAAATTAACATGGGTAGACGATATTCCTATAGTAAACACTTTTGTCTTAAAGCACTTAAAGAAAACCAAAGAATCTCATTCAGAATCTTTTTTTCTACCAAGTTTGTTGAAGGATGATGAGGATATGCAGTTTGCCTTACAACTCCTTTCCAGAACGCTTTTAAAGAATGCCGAGCTTGAAAAGGAGATAGAGGGCAAGACCCCAAACTGGGACAAGGATAGGATAGCTGAGGTTGATAGTATATTGTTAAGAATGGCAATTTGTGAACTGTTGCATTTTCCTTCCATACCGGAGCGGGTTACTATAAACGAATATCTGGAAATTGCTAAAGAATATTCTACGCCTAAGAGCAGTATATTCATTAACGGTATTCTGGACAAGCTTACCAAAGAGTATAAAACAGCAGGAAAACTCAATAAAATGGGCAGAGGGCTGTTATAAAAATATTTTATAATTTTACACTAAATCGATAAATCTAAAAAGTATGAAAAAAATAGTTTTAATTGTTGGTCTTGTATCAATGGTAGCTTTTACTTCTTGTAAGGAAAATGCTTCAAGTAAGATTAAAAGTGATAATGTAGCAGAGGCGGCAGAAAGGGATGAAGCTGCCAAAGCCGTGCCGGTTATGTCATTTGAAAAGGCAGAGCATGATTTCGGTACCATTGAGCAAGGAACACCACAAGAAACGGTTTTTAAGTTTACGAATACGGGCAATGCTCCTTTGATCATCACTGATGCAAAAAGTAGCTGTGGATGTACCGTACCCAATCCTCCAAAAGATCCAATTGCACCAGGTGAGTCTGGGGAGTTAAAGGTAAATTTTAACGGATCGGGACAAAACCAGGTAACAAAAACAATTACGGTTACGGCCAATACGGAAAAAGGATCGGAACTTTTAAGAATCAAAGCTTTTGTAAATCCAAAAGGGGCAGCTCCATTAGGACCTGTTAAATAATTATAATTTTATACATACCAAATAATGGGTGAATTAGGACAGTTTCTTCCAATGATCTTAATCTTTGTGGTCGCATATTTTTTTATGATCAGACCTCAAATGAAAAGACAGAAGGATGAAAAGAAATTTTCGGCAGAATTAAAACGTGGTGATCGTGTAATCACCAAAAGTGGACTGCACGGGAAAGTGGTAGATTTAAATGATAAAGATTTTTCTTGTGTATTGGAAACCATGGCAGGAAAATTAAAATTTGATAGGTCTGCAATATCTATGGAGATGAGCAAAAAACTGAATGCTCCTGAAAAATAAAAACATTTTTAAATGTATTAAAAACACTAATGGTAACATTAGTGTTTTTTTTTGCTCCTAAAATCCTATATTTAATGGCATTAAAATCAACGACATGTTACAAAATAGAAGAAGTTTTATACGAAAAAGTACTGTAGGATTAATGGCAACGGGGGCATCATTCATGTTTCCAATGGAGTTGTTGTCAATGATCAGAAAAAAAGTAGGGCCAAACGATACTATAAATGTAGGATTAATAGGTTGTAAAGGTATGGGCTTTTCAGACCTTTCTTCTTTTTTGAAAATGAGCGAAATAAATGTAATGGCACTTTGCGATGTTGATGAAAATGTATTAAAATCCAGAACGGCAGATTTGCAAAAAGCAGGGATAAAAAAGCCAAAATGGTATAAGGATTACAGGGCCTTATTGGATAATAAGGATATTGATGTGGTTATTATAGGTACACCTGATCACTGGCACTGCCTACAATTAATAGATTCCCTACAGGCAGGCAAGGATGTATATTGCGAAAAACCTATAGCCAATTCCATACAAGAGGCAGATAGTATGTTGCACGGTGTCAAAAGCAGTGACCGTATGGTGCAAATTGGGCAATGGCAGCGAAGCCAGCCACATTTTGTAGATGCTATTAAATTTGTACATTCCGGAGCTTTGGGAGAAATCAGGTTGGCCAAGGCGTGGGCCTATCAAGGTTGGATGAAGCCCGTACCCGTAGTTGCGGATTCTTCGGCTCCTGATGGAGTGGATTATAACATGTGGTTGGGGCCAGCACCTATTAAGCCGTTCAATGCCAATAGATTCCATTTTAATTTTAGATGGTTTTGGGATTATGCAGGCGGATTAATGACCGATTGGGGAGTGCACCTAATGGATTATGCCTTATATGGCATGAAAGCTGGCTATCCAAAATCGGTAATGGCGTTAGGAGGTAAATTTGCCTATCCCAATGACGCTTCAGAAACTCCGGATACCTTACAGACTGTTTATGAATATGAGGGTTTTTCCATTCTATGGGAACATGCCACCGGTATTGACGGTGGAAATTATGGTAGAAATCACGGTATTGCATTTATAGGTAACAACGGCACCTTGGTATTGGATAGAGGGGGTTGGGAAGTTATTCCAGAAAAAGAATTTCAAGGATGGGGTAAGGAAGGTATTCCTAAAATGGAAGCTGTTTCCTATGATAATAATGGGGTTAGCGGATTGGACCTACATACTAAAAATTTTATTGAAGCGGTGAAAAAAAGGGACAGTTCCATATTAACAGCGCCATTGCAGGTCGGTTATGATGCGGCGGTAGTTTCTCACATGGGTAACGTAGCTTACAAGACTGGCAATAGAATCTATTGGGATAAGGAACAAAGGCAATTTTCTGATGCCGCGGCCAATGAATATCTCAAAGCCAATTATAAAAATGGTTATAAAGTTCCCTTTTCGTAGGGTTATTCAACGTCTTATCGGTATTTGTCATTTAGTCCTTTACCTTCTAAAATTAGCGGTATAGATTTTTCAAGTCTGGACAATTTGGTTTTTTCCTGTTTGGCAGTGGCAATATATTCGGCATATTCCTTTTGCTTATATGGGCTTAAGGTATAATATGCTTTTTTTAAATCGTTGTTCTTACCCAAGGCGGCTAATAAATGGGAAGGTATTATAAGTGGGGCAGGTGTTTTTTTTTCAGGAACCAAATGCAGTCCTTTTTTTTGATTTTCTATTGCTTCCAATACATAGGATGTTACGGTCTGGAAATCTATGTCTTCAACGGAGTGGAATTTCCAGTGCCTCATGGCCTTGGTTTTTCCTTCTTGGGCATTTTCCAATACCTTATTGGGGTCGCTAAGATAAACCCCGTTAAAAAACCAGACTCCAAAGTGGGCCTTGAACTTGCATATGGCTACAATATTTTTGTTGCCTAACGTATAAGTGGGGAAATTCCATTTATACGTTTCTTGTAGGCCAGTTTCTAATATCAATGCCCTTAACTCATTGACCCCTATACTAAATTGATGATCTTCGGTGTAAAATTTATGTAGTAGTTCCTGCTTGTCCATTATTATCTATTTGCGGTCAGTTCACAGATTCTAACGATTACTTCTACGGCCTTTTGCATACTTTCTACAGGTACGTATTCATATTTACCATGAAAATTATGTCCTCCGGCAAAAATATTGGGACAGGGCAGGCCCATAAAACTAAGTTGGGAACCGTCCGTGCCTCCGCGTATAGATTTTATGATGGGCTTAATACCAATGTCTTCCATAGCTCTCTGGGCAATTTCTACAATATGGAACACAGGTTCCACTTTTTCTTTCATATTAAAATATTGGTCTTTGATCTCTAAGGTTATACAATCGTCATATGCTTGATTATACTTTTTTACAATTGCCTGTATAAGTTCTTTTCTCCGAAGAAAATGGTCCATATCATGATCTCTAATAATCATTTCAATAGTGGCATTTTCAATTTCACCATTTAGGGTATGAACATGAAAAAATCCTTCCCTTCCGGTAGTTTCCTCTGGGATTTCGTGTCTGGGAAGATCTTCAATAATTTTATTGGCAATGATCACCGCATTGACCATTTTACCCTTGGCATAGCCCGGATGAACACTTTTACCCGAAATGGAAATAGTTGCACTTGCCGCATTGAAATTTTCATATTCCAATTCCCCTATTTGGCTACCGTCCATGGTATAGGCCCATTGGGCACCAAATTTTTCCACATCAAATTTATGGGCGCCTCTTCCAATTTCTTCATCTGGCGTAAAAGCTATTTTAATGGTACCATGTTTAATTTCCGGATTGTGTATTAAGTGTTCCATAGCGGTTACAATCTCCGTGATACCAGCTTTGTCATCTGCGCCTAATAGGGTAGTGCCATCCGTAGTTATAATCGTCTGGCCTATATATTGCAATAGATCATCAAAATAAGAAGAGGAAAGTATAATGTTTTTTTCTTCGTTCAGTATAATATCATGACCATTGTAATTTTCGATTATTTGAGGACGCACGTTCGTACCTGAAAAATCTGGCGATGTATCAAAATGGGCAATAAATCCTATTGTAGGTACCTCGTGCTCCACGTTAGCCGGTAATGTGGCCATTATATATGCGTTCTCATCTATGGTGACATCATGTAGACCAATACTACGCAGTTCATCCACTAACTTATGGGCTAAAATCCATTGTTTTTCTGTACTTGGGGTAGATTCTGATGTAGGGTCGCTCTGGGTGTCTATAGTGACATAACTGATAAAGCGGTCAATAATATGTTGCATAGTAAAATGGTTTTATCAAAAATAGGGTTATAAATTGTAATTTAGTAAACCTAAGTTTCTATACTATATACAATGCGGCGAACAGGTTTTTTTAGTTTACTATGGTTATGTCTCAATGTTTCCTATATATGTGCTCAAGCAGATTGTGTATTGGGCGTGGGGGTAACCAATGACACGGTAATTTCAAATGTCTTTCAATTGAATGAAGCACAAAAACAACAACTGCTAAATTTTGGTGCCGAGGTAAAATATAGGAATGGGCTGCTTAATACTGAATTACGGAACATTAAAGAGCGACATCCACAAAGTACGGTAACGGAATTGCGAAATTTGGCAGAAAAGTATAAGGAGGTCATGGACAGTATGGCAAGGGTGCAAACCATGTTGGACAAAAGAATGTTGGCCCTGTTCAACCCTAAGCAATATCAGTTATACCAATTGCTTTGCAAAGAAGCATCGCGCTCTCCTTTTTTAGTGGAGCCAACGGTATATTCAGATAGTCTTTACCATAAAAACTGATGCTGAATTGCAATAGAATTTCAATTACACTTTTGTATTTTTGCAGCACCTAAAATAATTCAATGTACAGGCTTCTCATTAGACCTATTCTGTTTCTGTTAGACCCGGAAAAAGTTCATTATTTAAGTTTTTCAAGCATAAAGTTTCTGTCCAGAATAGGATTGTCAGGACTAATAAGGTCAATGTTCTTGGTTCAGGACAAGCGTTTGGAACGTGAACTTTTTGGATTAAAATTCCAGAATCCTGTTGGTCTAGCTGCAGGTTTCGATAAAAATGCGGTTCTCTATAACGAGCTTTCAAATTTTGGATTCGGTTTTATAGAAATAGGTACGCTTACCCCTAAGCCGCAAGCAGGCAATCCTAAAAAAAGACTGTTTCGACTAAAGGCCGATAAAGCAATTATTAACCGTATGGGCTTTAATAATCAAGGGGTTTTTGAAGCAGTGGAGAATTTAAAAAAGGAACATAATGTACTTATAGGCGGTAATATCGGTAAAAATAAAGTTACCCCTAACAATGAGGCCATTAAAGATTACCTTATTTGTTTTGATGCCCTTTTTGATTATGTGGATTATTTTGTGGTCAATGTCAGTTCACCTAATACCCCTGGGTTAAGGGAGTTGCAGGATAAGGAACCGCTTACCGCTTTATTGAACGAACTTCAATTAGAGAATGCAAAGCTTAGTAAAAGAAAGAATACGGAGCGTAAACCTATTTTGCTGAAAATTGCGCCAGATCTTACGGATAGCCAATTATATGATATTATTGATATTGTAAGCCTTACAAGTATAGATGGGGTAATTGCTACCAATACCACTATTTCAAGGGATAACCTAAAGTCCCATGCCTTATTGGTAGAGGAAAAAGGTGGATTGAGTGGTGCTCCTTTAAAGGATAGAAGTACAGAAGTTATTCGTTTCCTTGCGGAAAAAAGTAACAAGGCATTTCCAATTATTGGTGTAGGGGGTATTCATTCTGCACAGGATGCCATAGAAAAACTAGAGGCTGGTGCAGATTTAATTCAATTATGGACAGGTTTTGTGTATGAGGGTCCTGCACTTGTCAAAGAAATAAACCAGAAACTTCTGGAAAAGTCTTAACTAGAGAAATTAACTTTGATTCTTAAAATAAAACAGCCTTTAGATATATAAAACCTAAAGGCTGTCGTGATTTTTAATGTATTTATTTGGTCCAATAATCAATGACAAGTACATCTTCTAAGTGTGGGGTCAAAACCGCCCCAAATGCTTTGTGGTCTGGATGGGGTAAATAAATGGCGCGATCTTCCTCACTTTTAAAGGTTAGGAAAAATGCATGGGTAAATCCTTTGTCCAGACCTTCTGGGCTATTGTTTGTTCCCCATTCATAACCTTGTATTTGTTCAATTTTAGATGGTAGGGCACTAAAAGCCGCTTCAACCTTATCTATTTGTTCCGTGGTAGTCCCTTGCTTAAATTTAAAAAGAACTACATGTCTTAAAAGACTATCGGTCTTGGTCATAATTTCTTCATTTAATTTTTGAGGTGTTGTGGCATGGGCATTAGCTATAAATGCCAACCCTGCCAGAAATACTACTATTTTAATTTTCATGGTGTCATTAATTTTAAACAAGATATTAAAAATAGGACGAATTAAACCATATTCGTAATTTTCAACATTAACTAAATGCTATACAATTGAATTACGAGGTTTTACTGGCATTTTCAATGGCCACGTTTTTACTGTCCCTGTCCCCGGGCCCTGATAATATTTTTGTGTTGATTCAAAGTATGGGTAATGGCAAAAAATACGGACTGGCCGTTGTTGCAGGACTTATGACGGGTTGTTTAGTGCATACAACACTTTTGGCTATAGGGGTTTCGGTTCTAATAAAGAACAATCCTGTAATTTTTAATATGATCCGGTTCTTTGGTTCCGCATATTTAATTTATTTGGCATTAATGGTCTATAAAAGCGACGATAGGATTCAGATAACAAAAACTTCGGTTAATTCAAAAAGCTATTTGGCGCTCTATAAACAAGGTTTTATAATGAATGTTTTAAACCCCAAGGTCACTATTTTTTTTCTAGCCTTTTTTCCTGGATTTCTTTTTTCGGAAACATTGAGTACAGCGTTTCAATTCTACATTCTAGGTTTTTTGTTCATTTTTATATCTTCAATAGTTTTTGGCGGTATTGCATTATTATCGGGTCAAGTGTCAACCTTTTTGACCGCAAATGAGCGTACTGGCTACCTATTAAAATGGTTGCAGATCGTAGTATTTGTTGGTATCGCCATTTATTTACTTTTTAGTTGGTAATTAGAAGAAATTACCCAACTTACTTATTTAGAGTTCGTATTTTTACATCATGTCAAATACCAAGGTTAAGATCATTGAATGTCCACGTGATGCCATGCAAGGTATCAAGGATTTTATACCTACCCCACAAAAGGTAAGGTATATTCAATCATTATTGGGTTGCGGTTTTGATACCTTGGACTTTGGCAGCTTTGTTTCTCCCAAGGCTATTCCACAAATGGTAGATACGGCCAAGGTATTGGGTGAGTTGGACCTGTCGGGAACCTCTACAAAATTGTTGTCCATTGTGGCGAATGTTAGGGGAGCGCAAGATGCCGTTTCCCATCCTGAAATTGATTATTTGGGATTTCCGTTTTCCATTTCGGAAAATTTTCAAATGCGCAATACACATAAGACCATAGCGGAGTCCGTAGAGACATTACAGGAAATGTTTAATCTTGCAGATGCAGCCAATAAAGAAGTGGTCACTTATATTTCCATGGGATTTGGAAATCCTTATGGCGATCCATGGAATGTTGATATTGTGGGTGAGTGGACAGAGAAATTGGCCAAAATGGGAGCACGGATTTTATCGCTTTCCGATACGGTAGGATCTTCGGATCCTGAAACCATTTCATATTTGTTTTCCAATTTGATTCCTTCGTATCCAGACATTGAATTTGGAGCCCACTTACATACTATACCGAGTAAATGGCACGAAAAAATACATGCGGCCTACCTTGCTGGTTGTCGTAGATTTGATGGCGCTATTCAAGGTTTTGGCGGCTGTCCAATGGCAAAGGACGATTTAACGGGCAATATGCCTACGGAAAAAATGCTATCTTATTTTACTACAAAAAAAGCGGAAATGGGCGTAAACTGGATGGCTTTTGAAGCCGCTTATAATAAAGCAACGGAATTATTTTCGGCCTATCATTGATAACATGAAATGTTTGGATCAAAACCTTAATAACAGTTATTACTTTAATTTAGATTTAGTACAAATAAACTTTGTAAACAGGTATCATTTGGTTTAAATACATCATTATGATTTCGGGAATTTTGATGACGGCCACGTATACAATTTCGGCATTGGTCGTTCTTCTGCAATTATGTAAACCGGTTCATAAAGAACAAGCGTTAAATCAATAATATTCACTATATTTGCACGCAATTAAATCCTTAATTGCTATGCAAGCCCACCAAAATAAAATACTAGGAGAAGGTCTAACATACGATGACGTATTGTTGGTACCTGCCTTTTCAGATGTGCTTCCGAGGGAAGTAAGCATCCAAACAAAATTTACAAGAAATATTACAATCAATGTGCCGATTATTTCTGCTGCAATGGATACCGTTACGGAGTCCAGAATGGCAATTGCCATGGCGCAAGAAGGTGGTATTGGAGTATTGCATAAGAACATGACCATAGAGCAGCAGGCTATGAAGGTCAGGAAAGTTAAAAGGGCGGAAAGCGGTATGATTTTAGATCCCGTGACCCTTCCATTAAATTCTAAGGTCAAGGATGCCAAGGCCAGCATGAAGGAACATAGTATTGGAGGTATTCCTATAGTGGATGCCCAAGGTAAACTGTTAGGTATCGTCACCAATAGAGATCTTCGTTTTGAAAAGAATGTTGAAAGGCCTATTTCAGAGGTAATGACCTCCAAAAATTTGGTAACGGCAGATGAAGGTACCTCGCTCTCCGAAGCAGAGGATATTTTACAACAGCATAAGATTGAAAAATTACCTGTTGTAACCAAGGATAATACGCTTGTTGGACTCATTACGTTTAGGGATATTACAAAATTGACCCAAAAACCAAGTGCCAATAAAGATCAGTATGGTAGATTACGTGTAGCGGCAGCCTTAGGGGTTACCGCAGATGCCGTAGATAGGGCAGAGGCCTTGGTCAATGCGGGGGTAGATGCTGTGGTAATCGATACTGCGCACGGGCATACAAAAGGTGTGGTATCAGTTTTGAAGGCGGTAAAAAATAAATTTCCCGATCTGGAGGTTATTGTTGGGAACATTGCTACGGGCGAGGCCGCAAAATATTTGGTAGAGGCCGGTGCAGATGCCGTAAAGGTTGGTATAGGTCCAGGCTCAATTTGTACAACTAGGGTCGTTGCCGGTGTAGGATTTCCTCAATTTTCTGCAGTTCTAGAAGTATCTGCGGCCATAAAAGGTTCTGGCGTACCCGTAATTGCAGATGGCGGTATCCGTTATACGGGAGATATCCCTAAGGCAATTGCAGCAGGGGCGGATACCGTAATGCTTGGTTCTCTCTTGGCAGGTACAAAAGAATCTCCTGGAGAAACCATCATTTACGAAGGTAGAAAGTTTAAGTCTTATAGAGGTATGGGTTCCGTGGAAGCCATGAAGCAAGGTAGTAAGGATCGTTACTTTCAAGATGTAGAGGATGATATTAAAAAGTTGGTGCCAGAAGGTATTGTTGGGCGTGTACCGTATAAAGGAGATTTGTTCGAAAGTATCCATCAGTTCGTTGGCGGACTAAAAGCAGGAATGGGATATTGTGGGGCCAAGGATATAGCCACATTGAAGGAAACTGGGCGATTTGTGAAAATTACTGCTAGTGGAATCAATGAAAGTCATCCTCATGATGTAACCATTACCAAGGAAAGCCCTAACTATAGTAGGTAATTTCTATTGTGTATAAAAAAAAGAGGTCCGTTATGGACCTCTTTTTTTATATCAATTATTTATTATTTCCCGGGTTTTCCCGCATAAGTGTTCCAATCCTTTTCCAAATAAATGTCATCACCAAAATAACGGGCAATGTTCAAAAACGGTTTTGGTTTTTGATACCCTGGTACCGGTGAAAGCATATTCAGTTCCTCGTCTAAAAATATAGTGGTTGGGTAACTTAATCTACCTTGCATCAAAGTGGCTGCAAATTCGTGATATCCCTTTCTGCCGGACGGTACAAATTTATAGGTCTTTCCTTTATAGACTATGGGCTCTTTTCCTTCTCCGTCAAGTTTTACCATATAGTAGTTTTCAGACATATATGCGGCAACTTCAGGATTTTGAAAGGTATCCTTGTCCATCTTCTTACACCATCCGCACCAATCCGTATACACATCAATGAATACTTTTTTAGGATTTTCAGCGGTTGCGCTCAAGTTTGCGGCCTCATCCCAAGTTAGCCATTTGACTTCTTGGGCAAAACCTTGTAATGTACCTAATAAGAACGCAAGGCCTAAAATTATATTAGTAGAGGAAAAGAAAGATCGTTTCATAATTTTTTAATGGTTAGTCCAATAACTATACCAAAACTAACGTTTTTTCCTTTCCTTTATTTTACTTTTTCAACTTCTTTTACGGCAAATAAGTCCTTAATGTCCACTTGGTTGCGTATTAAATCATCAAAAGTTTCCCTTTCCCTAATAAGAATAGCTTTGCCCTTATGCCAAAGTACCTCTGGTGGTCTAAACCTTGAGTTGTAGTTACTTGCCATTGTAAAACAATAGGCCCCGGCATTTTTAAAGCAAAGAATATCTCCTTCGGTAATTTCGTTTATTCTTTTATTGCTTGCAAAAGTATCCGTCTCACAGATATATCCTACAACGGAATAATACCGCTCCCTACCTTTTGGATTGGAGATGTTTTTGATGGTGTGCGTTGCACCGTACAACATAGGACGAATTAAATGATTAAATCCAGAATCTATACTGGCAAAAACGGTAGATGTCGTTTGCTTTACAACATTTACTTTCGCCAAGAACAGACCGGCCTCACTAACCAAAAATTTACCAGGCTCAAACGCCAATGTAAGATCCTTTCCGTATTCCTTGCAGAATTCATTAAATCTACTTCCTAATTTTTTGCCTAATTCCTCAACATTGGTTTCAATATCACCTTCTTTGTAAGGAACCTTAAAACCACTACCAAAATCTATAAACTCAAGATTCTTGAAATTACGGGCCGTATCAAATAATATTTCAGATGCATATAAAAACACATCGATATCCAAAATATCGCTTCCGGTATGCATGTGTATACCATTAATATTCATTTTGGTCAATTCAACAATACGCAATAAATGAGGAATTTGGTGAATGCTAATTCCAAATTTAGAGTCTATATGGCCTACTGATATATTTGAATTTCCACCTGCCATTACATGTGGGTTGATCCTTATACAAACAGGTACATTTGGATGTTTGCTACCAAACTGCTCCAATATGGAAAGGTTATCTATATTGATGCGAACACCAAGTTTTGATGCCTCTTCTATTTCTTCCAAAGAAACCCCGTTAGGTGTAAAAATGATCGATTCGGGTTTAAATCCGGCCATTAACCCTAATTGTACCTCTTGTATGGAAACCGTATCCAGACCACTGCCCAGACTGTTCATTAATTTTAATATAGTAATATTGGACAACGCCTTGGCCGCATAATTCAGTTTTAATTTCTTTACCGATCCAAAAGCTTTTGTCAATCTATTAAATTGAGATACTATTTTACCCGAGTCATAAACATATACCGGATCACCGTAGGTTTTTGCTATTTGCAATAAATCCTCATTATTCATACGATCATTTTTTTTACGAATTTAGTTTTCTAAATGGAATGTGGCAAAAAAAATAACAGAAAAATGATTAAAATAACAAATTGTGTTATATGAAACAATTTGACATTTCTTTTGTTTTGCCACAAGGCAAATACCTTTGTATTTTTATATAATGAAATTACCCTTATTTCCTTTACAGTCTATATTCTATCCGGGGGAGACCGTGCCATTACATATTTTTGAAGAGCGATATAAACAATTGATCAATGACTGCCGTGATGAGGCAATAACATTTGGCATTCCTGTATATATCAATAATAAAATGGAATACGGTGTTGAGGTACAGCTTGTGGAAGTGGTTACCACTTATGATAACGGAGAGATGGATGTAGTGTGCGTGGCAAGGCAAGTTTTTAAGTTGTTGGACTTTGACCCTATAATGTCCGGTAAATTATATGCTGGGGGAATCGTTAAGTTGATCGATTATGATTATGAAGCCAGTGTGGAAAAGAAAAAAACTGTTTTAGAAGGTATTCAACAGTTATATGCTATGATGGAAGTTCCTTTTAAGGAAATCAAGGTCAATGAATTCAATAGTTTTACCTTGGCACATAAAATAGGTCTATCCTTTGAACAGGAATATCAATTGTTGCAAATACCGAATGAAAATGACCGTTTAAATTTTATCAGTCTACATTTGACCTCTATGATAACAGTACTAGGACAAGTGGAACGTACCAAAAAAATTATAGAGCTCAATGGTCATTTTAAAAATTTTGACCCATTGGATTTTAAAAATATAGATATGTAGGGCTGATTTTAGGTGTAATTTGTGGTAATTGGCTATGCATATAGGACATGAACCATTATTTTTTTACAGAATATCCAATTAATCACCCGTATTTTTAGATTATAACCTCCTGTTTCCTATTTTTGTCAAACAATTAAAATCACCATATATATGAACCTTCACGAATATCAAGGAAAAGAGATATTAGCAAGTTTTGGGGTGCGCATCCAAAGAGGAATAGTTGCCCATAATGCAAAAGAGGCCGTTGATGCCGCCAAGCAATTGACCGCAGAAACCGGAACAGGATGGCATGTTATTAAAGCTCAAGTTCACGCAGGTGGTCGTGGAAAAGGGGGTGGTGTTAAATTGGCCAAAAACCTTAAGGAAGTAGAAGAAATTTCAAATCAGATCATTGGTATGAATTTGGTAACCCCGCAAACTTCTGCCGAGGGTAAAAAAGTTCATCAGGTATTGATAGCCGAGGATGTGTATTATCCAGGAGATAGTGAGACCAACGAATTTTATATGTCGGTGCTACTTAACAGGGCTACCGGTAAGAATATGATCATGTATTCTACCGAAGGTGGTATGGATATAGAAGAGGTTGCGGAGAATACACCGCATTTGATTTTTACAGAAGAGATAGACCCTGCAACGGGGTTACTAGGATTCCAGGCAAGAAAGATAGCTTTTAACCTTGGACTTTCCGGTACTGCTTTTAAAGAGATGACTAAGTTTGTAGCTGCATTGTATAAAGCATATGTAGAAAGTGATTCAAATATGTTTGAGATCAATCCTGTTCTTAAAACATCTGATGATTTGATTATGGCGGTAGATGCTAAGGTTTCTATTGACGATAATGCACTTTACCGCAGGAAGCAATATGCTGAAATGCGCGATTTAAGGGAAGAGAACTCTATTGAAGTAGAAGCAAGGGAAGTAGGTCTTAATTATGTAGACCTTGATGGTAACGTGGGTTGTATGGTGAACGGTGCCGGTCTTGCAATGGCAACAATGGATTTAATTAAAATGGCCGGTGGTGAGCCTGCAAACTTCTTGGACGTAGGCGGTACCGCAGATGCCAAAAGAGTAGAGGAGGCTTTCAGGATTATCTTAAAAGATCCAAACGTAAAAGCAATATTGATCAATATATTTGGAGGTATAGTACGTTGCGACCGTGTAGCCCAAGGTGTAGTAGATGCTTACAAGAATATGGGAGATGCCATGAAAGTACCAATTATTGTAAGATTACAGGGAACCAATGCAGAATTGGCCAAAGAGATTATTGATAATTCTGGCTTAGCTGTTCATTCTGCGGTACAATTCCAAGAAGCTGCGGATAAGGTTAAGGAAGTATTAGCTGAATAAAATTACCTGATTTTAGTTTATATTGAAAAAGGCCATCAATTAGATGGTCTTTTTTTATGTCCAAAATTTTTGAATATCCTTATTCAGTTCCTTTTATACAATACTATTATATATAGCAAATGTGAAATTGACGTTAAATTCAATTTTATTTAAATATTAGGAATTCATGAATTAAGAGGGTTAAAATTCGTATTTCCCCAATATTTACGGATATAATTTGAGTTTAAGTAAAAAGTTGAAACAGATTTGAAATTTTAAATAATTGTTAAAATGATTTTTTGCCGTAACAAACTAAATGTATTATCGTCTTTATAATATAACATCATCAATCAATTATTAATCATTCTTTGGATATTCCAGGGAAAAAAACAAAAAGTCATGAGAAAATTAAGTTTAGTAGTAGTAGCAGCAGTTTTATTCGCAACAGGTAATGTAATGGCAAACGATAACACGGATATCGGTCCTGCCAAAAGTCTTTCTTCACAGATTTCAGTGATGTTGGCCAACAACAATTTTTCAGAAATTGATTCTGACCTAACTGCCCAAGTTCGTTTTACATTAAACAGCGAAGGCGAAATCGTCGTATTGTCCGTAGATAGTCAATATGAAAGAATGGAGCGATTCGTGAAAAATAGCTTGAATTACAAAAAAGTAGATTTGAGCAAAGTTGAAGAAGGTAAAATTTACACTATACCAGTTCGTATAAAGGCGTAAACCACCTATTTAAGAAGCTAAAATCCTGAAACAAGACAACGTTTCAGGATTTTTTTTTGTTTTTATACTTTACTTGGTCAATGCTTTTGTCCACCTTTTTAAGTTGCTTTGTTTTAAAATCTTCCCTTGTATTGAATTTCTTTACGGGCTTGTTGGTTGATGAGGACATTGCCAATAAAACCTCTCCCGGTATCTTTGGATTTTCTTTAGTGCCCCTTAAGTGGATTACCAGGCCATTCAAAAAATTGCGCAGCACTTGGTCTCCACATTCCATATAGTTAGGATGATCTTCTTTTCTGAAAAAAGCCCCAAGTTCACTTTTTGAAATCTTGAAATCTACTAATTGAAGAATTTCTACAATATCATCGTCCCTAAATTTTAATGCAACTCTTAATTTTTTAAAAATATCATTGTTGGTCATACTTTGAAGATTTAGCTGTGCAAGGTATTATAAATTTATGTACTCTTAAATTACCATAGTAAGTTATTCAACTTTTAAAGAAACAAAAGTCATTTTTGACGTTCATTTTAATCTGTGCATTTATAATACCTACTTCTTACTTTGAAACCCGATTAACTACCAATAAATCCGATTACCAATTTTAAGTATGAACGTTTAATACTACACATTCTTTAAGAATTTACTTCTTATCGACACTTATTGTCCGTTGCACGAAGTTTCACTAAACCTACTTTATACCGAACCTAACTTTGCGGTGTAATTAATGATAAAGCAAGTTAAAATGAAATTTCCAATACTGTTCTTAATGTTGATATTAATGATGACAAGCTCATGTAGTAAAGAAGAGCTTGTTGATGAGCAGATCAATTCCACGGCGTTGATCGTTTCCAATAGCGAAATGGAATTGGAGATATTTGAACTAGTTAACGATTACAGGATAGAATTGGGACTTTCTTCCTTATCCTATGACACCCGTGCCCAAGCCTATACTACGGAACACAATCTATACATGATTTCAAAGGAAGAGATAAGCCATGATAATTTTGCTCAAAGATCATCTGCGCTTTCTGAGGAATTCAACGCGGTTAAGGTATCTGAAAACGTAGGGAGGAACTTTGCCACTGCGCAAGGT
>NZ_FZNV01000002.1:0-42933 GCF_900188415.1 Maribacter sedimenticola
CAACGCTTCGGCTAACGGGCAATGCTTGGAAAAAAGTCCAGGTAGACCGTATCATAACAGCTGGAACGGTGTTGGAATTCGATGTGCGTATATCTGGTCTTGGGGAGATACAGGGCATAGGTTTCGATAACGATAATTCTCTTACGGCGCCTTACGGGGAAAATTTTGTTCAGGTTGCGGGAACCCAGACCGATTTCGGTCTACAGGCGTACCGCACATATAGCGGGAATGACTGGGTTTCCTACAGTATACCGGTCGGAGAATATTTTACGGGTAGTTTTACCTATATGTTATTTGCCGGGGACAAGGATTCGAACGGGTCATCCCAAGAAAGTTATTACAGGAATATTGTCATAAGAGATAGTAGTATGACTAGTAAAGCACTTTTAAATAATATAACTAACGACAGTTTAGATAATGTTAAGGACTTAATTGTATTTCCAAACCCCACTGATGGCGAGTTAAATCTTGATTTATCTTCTCTTATAAATCGCAAATTAAAGTTAAATGTGTTTAATTCAATTGGACAATTAGTGTATGAAAAAGAGATAGAATCTAATCATGAAAATGTTGAATCTATTAATATGAAAAATTTCGTTATTGGTATCTATTATATAAATATTGTGAATGAGGGCAATCGTTTGGAAAGTACGGTTGTGTTAATAAAGGAATAATTTTATTAAGAAGTGATATGTTAAAGTCCTTTTCCTACGGGAAAGGGATTTTTTATTATGGCACAGGAATTGAAATAGTGTTGATGTAAAAAAAGCGTTAGGCACTGTATTTGCGCTCTTAGGGGCGATAATATAGTTGTAATGTATAATTTCTTAAAATAAAATTCTGTTTTTATAATGACAGAATGACCGATATATGAGTATGAAAGATTCTAAATTTTCAAATTTTGACAATATGTCCTTACAGGGAATCGATCAGGATTCTGAGTTAATACCATTATTGACCCCTGAAGATGAAGAACAGATGAACAGTGAGACCCTGCCAGAGACCTTGCCTATATTACCACTTAGGAATACGGTACTTTTTCCTGGGGTGGTCATTCCTATTACTGCGGGCAGGGACAAGAGTATTCGTCTGATCAAGGATGCCAATAATGGGTCAAAGGTCATTGGTGTAGTATCCCAGAAAGATGAGGAAACGGAAAATCCGGAAGTAAAGGATATTAACACATTGGGGACCGTGGCCAGAATTTTGAGGGTGCTACAGATGCCTGATGGAAATACTACGGTTATCATTCAAGGAAAAAAACGCTTTGAAATTGCCGAGGTCTTGACCAAGAAACCTTACATCACGGCTACCGTAAGGGAAACAAGTGAAATAAGGCCGGAGAAGAACGACAAGGAATTTTTTGCCATTATAGAATCCATAAAGGAATTGGCACTAAAGATTATTAGGGATAATCCTAATATTCCTAGCGAAGCTTCTTTTGCAATTAAAAATATTCAAAGCGATTCGTTTCTCATCAACTTTGTTTCTTCTAATCTTAATTTGGATGTTAAGGCCAAGCAGGAACTATTGGAGATAGGTAGTTTACAGGAGCGGGCATTGGCTACGTTGAAATATATGAATGTTGAACTGCAAAAGTTAGAACTTAAGAACGACATTCAATCCAAAGTTAGAAATGATTTGGATCAGCAGCAACGAGAATATTTCCTCCACCAACAAATGAAGACCATTCAAGAAGAATTGGGTGGTGTTTCCTATGATGAGGAATTGGAGGAAATGAAGGAAAAGGCCAAGAAGAAAAAATGGGGTAAAAAGGTTAAGGAGCATTTTGCAAAGGAATTGTCCAAAATGCAACGTATGAACCCTCAGGTGGCGGAATATTCCATCCAAAGAAATTATTTGGATTTATTACTTGAGTTGCCATGGAAAGAATATAGCAAGGATAAATTTGACCTCAAACGTGCACAGCGTATATTGGACCGTGATCACTATGGTCTGGAGGATGTAAAGCGCAGGATAGTTGAGTATTTGGCAGTCCTTAAATTAAGGAATGATATGAAGTCGCCAATTCTGTGCTTATATGGACCTCCAGGTGTAGGTAAGACATCTTTGGGTAAATCCATAGCGGAAGCTTTAGGTAGGGAATATGTTAGAATGTCTCTTGGTGGATTGCGTGATGAAGCAGAAATACGAGGTCACCGTAAAACATATATAGGCGCAATGCCCGGTAGAATAATCCAAAGTTTAAAAAAGGCCGGTACGTCCAATCCTGTCTTTATTTTGGACGAGATAGATAAGTTGTCAAATAGTAACCAAGGTGATCCGTCCTCTGCAATGTTAGAGGTTTTGGATCCTGAACAAAATAGTGATTTCCATGATAATTTCTTGGAGTTGGGCTATGACCTTTCTAAAGTCATGTTCGTGGCCACGGCCAATAATTTGAGCAATATTCAACCGGCGTTAAGGGACCGTATGGAGATTATCCATGTTAGTGGGTATACCATAGAGGAAAAGGTAGAGATTGCCAAAAAACATTTATTGCCCAAACAACTTACGGAACACGGCCTAAATCCAAGTCATTTAAAGATTGGAAAACCCCAATTGGAAAAAATCGTTGAAGGATATACGCGAGAGTCGGGTGTACGTTCATTGGAGAAGCAAATAGCGAAAATGGTACGTTACGCGGCAAAATCCATTGCCACAGAAGAGGAATATGATGTTAAGGTAAGCAATGATGTGATCATTGAGGTTTTGGGTGCCCCTAAAATGGAAAGGGATAAATATGAGAATAATGAGGTAGCGGGTGTAGTTACCGGACTTGCATGGACCAGTGTAGGTGGAGATATTCTGTTCATAGAATCCATACTTTCCAAGGGTAAAGGAGCGCTGAGCATAACGGGTAACCTTGGTAAGGTAATGAAGGAATCTGCTACAATTGCAATGGAGTATATCAAGTCCAATGCAGAACGTTTTGGTATAGATTCGGAAATTTTTGAAAAATATAATGTTCATATTCATGTACCGGAAGGTGCAACACCAAAAGATGGTCCAAGTGCAGGTATCACCATGTTGACGTCTTTGGTGTCCTTGTTTACTCAAAAGCGTATAAAAAAGAGTTTGGCGATGACGGGAGAAATCACGTTAAGGGGAAAGGTACTTCCGGTTGGGGGTATCAAGGAAAAGATCCTTGCAGCCAAAAGAGCACGTATTAAGGAGATTATATTATGTGCGGATAATGAACGTGATATTAAGGAAATTAAGGAATCTTATTTAAAAGGGCTAACTTTTCACTATGTTAAGGAAATGTCTGAAGTGATCGATATTGCCTTAACGGACCAAAATGTAAAAAATGCAAAGGACCTATAAACGTCCTTTTATTCCTATTTTTAGAATATGAAAAAAATTACCATAGCAATAGATGGTTTTTCCTCTACAGGTAAAAGTACTTTGGCCAAACAGTTGGCAAAAAAGCTCCAATACATTTATGTGGATACTGGTGCAATGTACCGTGCCGTAACCCTGTTTGCAATGCAAAACGGATTTATAGAGGATGGTAAAATTGATAGGCATGCTTTGGTAAATGCGTTAGATCGGATAGAATTAAATTTCGTGTTCAACGAGGATCTTGGATTTGCGGAAATGTACTTGAACAATTTAAATGTAGAAAAGGAGATTAGGACAATGCCCGTTTCCAAGAACGTTAGTCAGGTTTCAGAACTGGCAGAGGTACGTTCAAAACTGGTTGCTTTGCAAAAGGCAATGGGTGTTGATAAAGGTATTGTTATGGATGGAAGGGATATAGGCTCCGTAGTTTTTCCAGATGCCGAACTTAAGATTTTTATGACTGCATCACCAGAAAAAAGAGCGGTAAGAAGGTATAAGGAATTGCTGGATAGGGGAGAGGACGTTCAATATGAGGATATCTTGGAGAATGTTCAGAAGCGAGATTATATAGATTCCAATAGGGAAATTTCACCACTGGTAAAAGCCAAGGACGCCATAGATTTTGACAATAGCGACGTAGGTTTGGAAGATCAGTTCCAAAGAATTTATGAGCATGCGCTAAGGATCATCAATAAATAGACATAAAAAAAGAGGTTAGCAGCGCTAACCTCTTTTTATTTATAATAATTGCTTTGCAACTTATTTGTTAGGAATAACCAATACTTGATCAGGATGAATTACATCAGGATTTTTCAAAATACCGGTATTGGCCTCAAAAATGGACTTATACTTCATAGCATCACCATAATAATGTTTTGCTATTTTGCTCAATGATTCGCCACTTTTGACAACATGTCTGTGATATACAGAATCATCTTCTACAGTAATATTTGCTTTTATATCAGATGGGCTCTCTCCGCCAATGGCTTTGATTTTGTCCCAAATCAAATCTTTTTCATAAGGAGTTTTTGCTTGTCCCTTTACTTTAAGAATATCGCCTTCAACGGTAACGTTTCCATCTTTTATTCCCAATTGCTCACCTAGGTCTAGAACACCTTGGTATTTTGCTTTAACACTCATAATAATCTTTTATTTAATGGTTAATATAATGCTTGTAAGATAGGCATATTAATATTATTTTTCTTAAAAACGGCCGTATAAAATTTAATTGCCTTGATACTTAATAAAGTAGGTTGCCTATTTGAAATAAAATGATTAGTTTTGCACACCTTTTTTGCAAGTATATCAAGAGAAAAAGGATAGTTAAAAAAATAAACGTAACAACTTTCATAGTCGTTGCCTAAGTCTTGATAAGGTTATGGAATACAAATTATTGATCAGCAAATGGCTGAAGAAAAAACAAACGCAGAGGTAGCTGAAACTACCGAAGCAACACAACAAACGGCTGTAGAGACTCCACAGCAAGATCCTCAAGAATTTTTAGAAAACTTTAATTGGGAGAAATACGAACAAGGAATTGAGCGTGTTGATGATTCTAAATTGCAGGAATTTGAAAAATTGGTAGCCGAAAATTTCGTTGACACTGCAGATGCTGAAGTTGTTGAAGGAAAAGTGGTGTATATTACTGATAGGGAAGCTATCATTGATATCAATGCAAAATCTGAAGGTGTAATTTCGTTAAACGAATTTCGTTACAACCCAGGTTTAAAAGTAGGTGACAAGGTAGAGGTATTGATCGATATTCGTGAGGATAAGAGTGGTCAATTGGTACTATCTCACAGAAAGGCGAGAACTATTATGGCTTGGGACCGTGTAAATGCGGCTCATGACAAAGAAGAAATCGTTAGTGGTTTTGTGAAGTGCAGAACTAAAGGTGGTATGATCGTTGACGTATTTGGTATTGAAGCTTTCTTACCAGGTTCTCAAATTGATGTTGAGCCAATTCGTGACTACGACCAGTATGTTAACAAGACAATGGAATTCAAGGTTGTAAAGATCAACCACGAATTTAAGAACGTTGTTGTTTCTCATAAAGCTCTTATTGAAGCTGATATTGAAGAACAGAAGAAAGAAATCATTAGCCAACTTGAAAAAGGACAGGTATTGGAAGGTGTTGTTAAAAACATTACTTCTTATGGTGTCTTTATTGATCTTGGTGGTGTTGATGGTTTAGTTCACATTACTGACCTTTCTTGGAGCAGAATCAACCACCCGAACGAGGTTGTTGAATTAGATCAGAAATTAAATGTTGTAATTCTTGATTTTGATGAAAACAAATCTAGAATTCAATTAGGTCTTAAGCAATTGGAGAAGCATCCTTGGGAAGCTTTATCCGATGAAATTAAGATTGGTGATAAAGTAAAAGGTAAAGTAGTTGTTATCGCTGATTACGGCGCATTCATCGAAGTTGTTGAAGGTGTTGAAGGTCTTATCCACGTTTCTGAAATGTCTTGGTCTACGCACTTGCGTTCTGCACAGGATTTCGTAAATGTTGGTGATGAGGTAGAAGCGGTCGTATTAACATTGGATCGTGAAGATCGTAAAATGTCTCTTGGTATCAAGCAATTGACTCCAGACCCTTGGACTGATATTACTACTAAATACCCTGTAGGTTCTAAACATAAAGGTATTGTAAGAAACTTTACAAACTTTGGTGTTTTTGTTGAGCTAGAAGAAGGTATAGACGGTTTAATTTACATCTCCGATCTTTCTTGGACTAAGAAAATCAAGCATCCATCTGAGTTTACTAACGTAGGTGATACTTTAGAAGTTGAAGTATTGGAACTTGATGTTGAAGGTCGTAAGTTGAGCTTAGGTCATAAGCAGACTACTGAAAACCCATGGGATAAATATGAAACTGAATTCGCATTGGGTACAGTTCATACAGCAACCATTTCTGATGTAGTCGATAAGGGTGCAACAATTGAATTTAACGAGGATATTACTGCATTTATTCCACAACGTCACTTGGAAAAAGAAGATGGTAAAAAACTAGGTAAAGGCGATGAAGCTGAATTCAAGATTATTGAGTTCAACAAAGACTTCAAACGTGTAGTAGCTAGTCATACTGCTATTTTCCGTGAAGAAGAGCAACGTAACGTAAAAGCGGCTGTCAAAAGACAAGCAGCTAGTGCAGATGAAGCTAAGCCAACTTTAGGTGATGCTAACGATGCGTTACAAGCGTTGAAAGACAAAATGGAAGCTGATTCTAAGAAGAAGTAATTTCATTGATATAGATCCTTTAAAAGGATTATAAGTAAAAGCCCGGATTTGTTGTCCGGGCTTTTTTAGTTATCACCTTACCGGTTCCTATTAGGGTTCCTATAAAATGAATTACTAGTGGAGATTCTTAAGGATTACGTTTTTGTGAGTTTTAGTTGACTTTTCTTTTAACGAACCATAGGTCTTCTAAGCTTAAGTTTAAACTTAATAGATGGTAATTTTCCTTGACCAATACGTTTTGTAAAATGCCTTTTGAACCATAGCTATAAGATAGGTTGATCATGGAATGTGTACCTCTACTTGTAGGTATGCCTATACCTGCGGTAATGTTATAACCTTCAACTTTTTTATTCGCAATATTTAAATATCCGTTATCGTAATTATAGCCTAATCGATATCTAATTCTTTGGCTATACTTATAACCTTTGGGGTTCTTAACATATTCCAGGCCAAGGGCAAAGATATCTTGATCAGTATATGTGCCAATATTTTCCGACTGGTTGGTGTTGCTCCAGAAGTTTTTCTTGTAATCTGCATTAAGTGTAATTTGATCAATGGGCTTTAAGCTAAGTCCTACACCAAGTTCCAAGGGTAAATTAAAGTCGGCCACGTTATCGGTTTTCTCGTCTTCTACACTAATTTCCGTACCATATAGATTCTTTGTTACCGACCGCTTTAATTGTCCGTTTAAACTGGTAGGTAGTTGCGCGGTAGCACCTATGGTTATTTGGTCCATTATATCCCACTGCATTCCAAATCCAATCCTAGCACCATTATAATTGGTTTTTTCAGTAGATTCAAATGTGGTAGAATTATAGATAAAGGCTTCATTTTCTTCAATGTTGCCAAATAAGAAAGAAGTACTTAACCCTATCCTAAAGCGGTCCGTTAGGGCGTAACCAATATTTAGGCGTAAATCGCTTAATCCCCCAACGCCGGTAATATTACTTTCAAAGGTTTGTGTGGAACCTTCTATATTGGTGCTTACGCCCAAAATTGAATAGCCAACATCGCTATAGGGTATTAGGGAAATACCTGCGCCAAGATTTTCCGCAATTCTAAACCCAAAAGCTAAATTGGAGAAGTTTATGATAGTTTTGTTTTCGGAAGTACTTTTATTGCTGTAGTTGTTAAATTCTCCTGTAATCCCAATATCATATAGAAAAGAATTTTGGGGAATGAGCGCATAGGTAGAAGGGTTTAAGTTATTTAACTCATACATTGATTTAGTACCTATACCGCTATATCCCAGGCCATTGAACTTGCCAATGCTGGTTTGGTTGATTACTCCTAGACCGTAGAGGGAATATGGGGAGCTTGTAAGTGCTTCGGATTGAGCCCTTCCATGGTATAACGTAATTAAAAAAATAATCAAAATTAGGCACTGCTGCTTATTCTTCCTCATCATATATTGCATAGGTTAGTTCTAATATGGTTTCGTTGGTTCCATTACCGTTTGCATTTAGCACAAAGCGATCAACGGTAGAATTATAATTTATGGGAAGTAAGATCAGGGCGTCATCCTTATCCCTACTTTTTAATTGTAGTTCCTCTAGATAAAAAGCTAAGGGTAATTGGTAATATATATCGTTAAACTCTTGATTTTCCTTGTTTAGGATGGCATAAACAGCGCTACCGGAAATGCTTAATTGTTCCGTTAGTACATTATTGTGGTCAACGACATAAACGGCAAGGGAATCGCTCAGTATTAATTCGTCACTATAGGATAGGGGCGCAGGTTTAATCTTGAGTACACCGTCAAGAATAGTTCCGTTACCGGGAATATCAAATAATGTGGACATATTTGGAAACTGCAGACGCATGGCTATACCAATACCGGATTGTATGTAGCTTTGATTATTAGAGGCCGCACTAGCCAAGTTTATTTCACTGTTGATCAATGTTTGTAGTGGAGGAATTGGGGCATCAGCGGTAATCTGGTTAAAAAAAGGTATAGGCGTACTTGTAGTATTTAATCGTATATCCAAATATCCTTGAACCGACTCTTCAGAAGTAGGAATGCTATAATATAACCTAACGAAGGTGCGGTCGGCGCTTTTTGAAAATCCAATTATCGATCCGTTGTCACTACCCCTTGGAACCATGGCAATACCTTTATATCTATCTATATATTCATCGGTATTTACAATATTCTTTTCTTGAAGTTGATTGAATATATCCGTACCGTAATGGTCCATAAGTTTAATTCGTATGGAATCACCGGAAATAGGTCTTGGGTAATATTCTATTGAACCTAGGTTGTCTTCGTCATGGGTAATTGTACTTGTGTTGTAAAAATTATCCCCATCTGCAGGTTTCAATTGTTCGCTGATCCGTTTAATTTCAATTGTATTTTTTTGTAGTGTATCGTTGTAATAATAATTGTCATATCCGGCAATAAAAACAATACTATCAAACTGGGCTTCCGTGTCAATACTGTAAGTTGAGGGTAGAAATTGCATAAAGCCTGACGCGTTTACCGTACCAAAAATCGAATCATGGTACCTGCCCACTAAAATTCTAGTAGACTCAGAAGTTATAATACTGTCAAATTTCATGGTGGAGGTCTCAACGCTCAAAGTATCTATATGATAAAGTTGAATGTTACTATTGGTGAATGTTTCGCCTGCTACAAAATCAGAGTCATTATAATTTTCCTGTGAACAGGACATTACCATAATGTAAAGGGCTAGAAAGGTTATAATCCCAAATATCTTGGGTTTTGGGTGTTTTACAATGTGCATTGAACTTATGTTTTTCTCAAAACTAGAAACCAACTATGGTTCGTAAAACCGCAATAGACCAACTGGGAAAGTTATAAGATGAACATAGTGAATAGTACTACTAAAGGCAAGTAAGTATTGGTAGATTAAATTGCGGGTTTGGTATGTTAAAAACCATAATTTATCTATTGCATTTTTAGGGAGGATGACTGCTCTACTAGATTTGGAGCAAACAAAATGGCAATTAAAATAAAAACGATGAATAGAAGCAATACGTATTTTTTAAGGATAACAAGTATGGCGGCCGTAGCCTTACTATTTATAAGTTGTAATAGTGATGACGATGATGAAGATCTAGGTAACTGGATCGAGAAATCCGTTTTTGACGGAAGTGCGCGTAGCAGTGTTTCTGGGTTTACGATCAATGACATAGGATATATGGGGGTAGGTTATGACGGTGATGATTATTTGGCCTCTTTTTGGGCTTATGACATGGAAGGGGATTATTGGTCTCAAAAAGCCGATTTTCCCGGCGTTGCCAGAAATGCGGCCGTTGGTTTTGAGATTGATGGCAAGGGGTACATAGGTACCGGTTATGATGGTGTGGACGAACTAAGTGATTTTTATTCCTATGACCCTACGACAAATACGTGGACAGTTATTGCACCGTTACCTGCCGCAAGAAGAAATGCTGTAGCGTTCGGCGTAAATGGTTATGGTTATGTAGGTACCGGATATGATGGTGAGAATGATAAAAAGGATTTTTATAAGTACGATCCCGTTGCTGATAATTGGGTAGAGTTGGTAGGTTATGGCGGTAATAAACGTCGTTCTGCCACTAGTTTTACCATAAATGGGCTGGTATACTTGGGTACGGGCGTTTCCAATGGGGTTTATTTGGACGATTTTTGGGTGTTTGACCCGGCAACGGAAAATTGGACCAAAAAATTGGATTTGGACGAAGAGGATGACTATGCCATTGCGCGTAGCAATGCAGTAGGTTTTACCCTTAATGGTTATGGGTATATTGCCTGTGGAGAATTGAACGGTGCCACAAATACCGTTTGGGAATATGACCCGGTAACTGATGAATGGGAGCAAAAAACTTCATTTGAAGGTGCTACCAGGCAAGATGCAATTGCGTTTTCCAATGGAAACCGAGCTTTTATTGGAATGGGCAGAACAGGTAGTCTTTATTTGGACAATCTAGATGAGTTTTTTCCTTTGGATGAGTACGAGGAAGAAGATTAAAGGGTATTTAAGGATTTGAGTTGTTAATTTTTTGGGTCAATCGATAAGGGTTGGCCCATTTTTAAACATTTATTTATGAGTTCTAAGGCAAAATTTAACATAGGTATCCTCTTATTTTTGATGATTGCATTTTTTGGAATATATCAATACCGGCAAATTGTAGATAAACACGCCATGTATGGAGAGGTGGTAGAGTTGAATGGGGGGTTTGGCTATAAAATTATGAGGGGCAAAAGAGTATTGATAGTTCAAGAGTACATACCGGGTATAGCAGGAAAACAGCCTTTTGCCACCAAGGAACAGGCAATAGCAGTGGCACATCTTGTAGTATCCAAATTAAATACAGGAAAGAGCCCTATAGTTTTACCTTCTGAGCTCGAGAAGTTTAAAATATTGATTCATTGAGCCTATTGTGCAAATGGTAAAATTGTTGATTAAAAATCGGGTTCAGATTCTGGTGCATATTAGCATTTGGATGTTGCTCTACGGGTTTGCATTCTATCCGGTGTTGAACAATGCCCAAAGAATACCATCAGACCTATTGCCAAAGTTGGTGGCAATTATTGCCTTGTTCTATATCAATTATTTTTATTTGGTTCCGGCACTTTTACTTAAGAAGAATGTTCTTTTTTATATCATGGTATCACTAGTGTTATTGCTGTGTTCCGTTATGGTATTGCACCATATGTATGAACCAATTATTCCGGACAATGCATTTTTTGGTCCAGGGCCAAGAAGAAATTTTGGATATACACCAATTTATAGATCCTTTATAAGTTTTGGAATACCTTATGTCATAAGTGCAATTTTGCGTTTATATGTGGAGTGGAAACGTAATGAGAATTTAAGATTGTCCGTAGAAAAGGAAAGCATAAAATCTGAACTGCAATTATTGAAAGCACAGTTAAATCCTCATTTTTTGTTCAATACACTGAATACAATATATGCTTTATCGGTTAAAAAATCGCCAGATACTTCCCAAGCAATTGTGGATCTTTCTGAATTAATGCGGTATATGTTGTATGAGGCAGATAAGGATTTGGTGCCGCTCAACAAAGAGCTGGACTATATCAAAAGCTATATTCAATTACAGCGTTTACGGTTGTCTGATAGTGAAAATGTTTCATTAAAGATTACCGGTGAAGATAGGGGAAGGGCCGTGCCTCCATTGTTGTTCATATCGTTTATTGAAAACGCCTTTAAATACGGAACGGATTATAAAGGAAAGACCTATGTTAAAATCACCTTGACCATAACCGATGAATCTATATACCTTAATGTAAAGAACAAAATAGGAATATTTAGGGAGCCTTCTAAAAATTCTGGGATAGGGCTTGAAAATATTAGAAATCAGCTGGAATTAATTTATCCGGCACTACATGAATTAAAGGTAGATAATGACGGTAATAATTACGAGGTATCATTAACCATTTATCAATTAAAACAGGGCTTATGAAATGTATTATAATAGATGATGAGCCATTGGCCATAGAGATTTTGTCAGGTTACTGTGAAAAGTTGGATTTTCTTGAATTGATAAACACCTATACCAACCCTTTAGACGCTATTACAGATATAAAGGACAAGAAAATAGATTTAATTTTTTGTGATATAGAAATGCCTCAGATTAACGGCATTGATTTTATGGGAACTTTGGACAACAGGCCTTTGTTCATCTTTACAACGGCCTACTCACAATATGCAGTAGATGGGTTTGAGTTGAATGCGGTAGATTACCTAGTAAAACCTATTCCATATCATCGCTTTATAAAATCGGTGTCAAGGGTACAGGATTTAATTTCCAAAAAGGAGAATCCCGCATTCGTGGCCAATGTTTTCCCATCTATAGGGGATACAATGGCAGAAAAGAAATTCATATTCGTAAAGGCGGAATATGAAAGTATTAAGATAGACTTGGACCAAATAGAATATATACAAGGTCTAAAGGATTATCTAAAAATCCATATATGTAATACGAACAAGACCATACTTACCTTAATGAGCTTTAAGGAGATTATGGGTAAATTACCTCCAAATCAATTCTTAAGGGTGCATAAATCGTTCATTGTAAATGTCAATTTTATCAAGACCGTACAAAGAAATAGAATTGTAATCAATGATGTAAGAATACCAATTGGGGAAAGTCATAAAGAAGCTTTCTTTTCTATTTTGGGATTATGATTTTTAAGCCTTAAAAATACGGTGTTGAAATTTTAGATTTTACTTCCCAATTTTAAGTATTAAAGTTTAGCTAGAATTATCTATTTTTGTTGAGCTAAACGCACGGCTGGTTTATTATGGGTCAAAAAGTCTTACTCTCTTCCAAAGAAATCAACATTATCCTTCATCGTTTGGCTTGCCAGTTGTTAGAAAATCATCTAACATTTGAAAATACGGTACTTATTGGTATACAGCCGCGTGGTAAGTTCGTGGCACAACGGTTGACCAGAATTTTAAAAGATGAATATAAAGTAAAGCACATAGATTTGGGCTTTCTGGATATTACGTTTTATAGGGATGATTTTAGACGAGGGGACAAAACTTTAGAAGCTACTAAAACCAATATAGATTTTTTGGTTGAGGATAAAAATGTAGTCCTTATTGATGACGTACTGTATACAGGTAGAAGTATTAATGCGGCATTGACGGCATTGCAGTCATTTGGAAGACCAAAGGATGTGGAATTGTTATGTTTAATAGACCGTAGGTTTAGTAGACATTTACCTATTCAGCCCAATTATAGGGGCAGACAAGTAGATGCTATTAATGACGAAAAGGTAAAGGTAATGTGGAAGGAGAATGACGGTGAGGATATCATATATTTAGTAAATAGATAACGAAATGAGCGAACTGAGTGTAAAACACTTATTGGGAATCAAATATCTTAATGAATCTGATATTCAGCTTATTTTTGAAACTGCCGATCATTTTAAGGAGGTAATCAATAGATCTATTAAAAAGGTTCCTTCTCTACGTGATATTACCATTGCCAATATCTTTTTTGAAAATAGTACCCGTACTAAATTGTCTTTTGAATTGGCAGAAAAAAGGCTATCTGCAGATGTGCTTAATTTTTCAGCTAGCCAATCATCCGTAAAAAAAGGTGAAACACTTATAGATACCGTAAACAACATTTTGTCCATGAAAGTGGATATGGTTGTAATGCGGCATCCTAACCCTGGTGCGGGCATATTTCTTTCCAAGCACGTAAAGGCGTCAATAGTCAATGCTGGTGACGGTGCACATGAACATCCTACACAGGCCTTATTGGATTCCTATTCCATTAGGGAAAAATTAGGGGACGTAGCCGGTAAAAATGTAGTCATAGTGGGTGATATTCTGCATTCTAGGGTGGCATTGTCAAATATATTCGCCTTAAAATTGCAAGGGGCAAACGTTAAGGTTTGCGGACCAAAGACCTTATTGCCAAAATATATTGAATCGCTTGGTGTGGGTGTGGAAACCAATTTAAGAAAAGCTTTGGATTGGTGCGATGTTGCCAATATGTTACGAATACAAAATGAACGTTTGGACATCAGTTACTTCCCCACTACTAGGGAGTACACCCAACAATTTGGTGTAAATAAAAAGTTATTGGACAGTTTGGACAAAGAAATCGTCATCATGCACCCGGGTCCAATTAACAGGGGCGTGGAAATTACAAGCGATGTTGCGGACTCTAAACAATCCATCATTTTAAATCAGGTAGAAAACGGGGTGGCCATACGTATGGCCGTAATTTATTTATTGGCATCTAAAATAAAGTAATATGGTTTTTAATAATGAGGAATCACTGATAATCATATCCCAGGAAAACATTTCCATAGACATCTTTTTACAAAATTTAGAGAAGGAATATTCCAAGCTAAAGAACGATAATTTAGTGGTGGACCTTTTGGGTTTTTCAAAGTTAACCCCGTACAACGTCTTGTCTTTTTTGGAAATTTCCAAGAAGCATAAGAAAAACGGTAAATCGTTTGTGTTGGTTTCCGGCAAGGTTTCCTATGATGATGTACCCGAAGAAATCAATTTGGTACCTACCCTACAAGAAGCACGTGATATTGTGGAAATGGAGGAGATAGAGAGGGATTTGGGTATCTAAGTCCAAATTTCAGTTGTTTTAAGTCTGTTTGTATAAGGTCTTTAATGAAGCTGCAACAATTTTGTTGGTAGTGCAAATTTTTATTGTAATTGTCTATGCGTCTTACCATTTTGGGTTGTTATGCTGCAACTCCTCGAACATTAACAAATCCTACGGCACAAGTTTTGGAAATCAATGGGCATATTTTGTTGTTGGATTGTGGCGAGGGTACGCAAGTACAATTACGTAAGCATAAGGTCAAGTTTTCTAGAATCAATCATATTTTTATTTCCCATTTACACGGAGATCATTTTTTTGGCCTGCCAGGTTTTATTTCTACAATGAGGCTTTTGGGTAGAGAAAAAGAATTACATATCTATGGACCAAAAGGTATTAAGGAAGCAATTACCTTACTAATGAAATTGGGAGATTCTTGGACCAACTACCCGCTAATATTTCATGAACTTACCGGTATTGGGCCTGAGCTTATTTTTGAGGATGCCAAAATTTCGGTAACGACCATACCATTGTCCCATAGAATATATACCAACGGATTTTTGATTAAGGAGAAATTGGCCAAACGTAAATTGAATATAGAGGCGGTAGAAGCGTATGGTATAGATATAGCCTATTATCGTAATATTCAAAACGGTAAGGATGTAATATTGGATGACGGAACCTTAATATCCAATAACGTGTTGACCTATGACCCTGCGCCTCCAAAATCGTTTGCATTCTGTAGTGATACGGTTTATACTAAAGAAACCGCCAAATATGTTGAGGGTGTGGATGTCCTGTACCATGAATCTACTTTTTTGGAATCAGAGGCGCAATTGGCCACTAAAACTAAACATGCGACCGCCATGCAGGCTGCAAAGATTGCAAAGCAGGCCAATGTTAAGGATTTGATATTGGGGCATTATTCTACTCGTTATAAAAGTATAGAATTGTTTAAGCAAGAAGCAGAGACCATATTTGCGAACGTGCACTTGGCAGATGACGGGCGCGTATTCAATTTTTAAATTTTATGCGCATTTTATACCGCTAATATTCCTTTTCTTTTTAGAACTTTGTTTATCTTGTTTTTAAGAAGAAAATAATGCAGAAAGACTTAAGCGGATATAGAAAAACATATGAAAAAAGTGCCCTATTGGAAGATTATATTTCCGATAATCCAATGCAATTGTTTCAAACTTGGTTTTATGAGGTTGAAGAATCTAACGGAATAGATGAACCAAATGCCATGACCGTATCTACGGTTGGTTTGGACGGTTTTCCAAAAAGTAGGGTAGTGCTTCTCAAAAAATATACACATGAAGGGTTTGTTTTTTATACTAATTACAATAGTGAAAAGGGGAAGGCCATACAAGAAAATTCCAAGGTGTGTATTTCCTTTTTTTGGCCAAATTTAGAACGCCAGGTTATCATTAAGGGAAATGCTGAAAAATTGGCCAAAAACTTATCTGATGGCTATTTTGAATCTAGACCGGATGGTAGTAAGTTGGGGGCTTTGGTTTCGGATCAAAGTTCGGTGATAACTTCAAGAGAAGTATTGGAAAGTAAATTACAGGAACTGGAAAAGGAATATGCCGGTAAGGAAATTTCTAGGCCAGAGCATTGGGGTGGTTATTTGGTAAGACCGGTATCCATTGAATTTTGGCAAGGTAGGCCCAATAGGTTGCACGATCGTATTAGATATTCGCTTATCAATGGTGTAGATTGGAAAATGGAACGGTTGGCACCATAAAACGGAAGTAGCGATCATGAAAAATTTATTATTAATGCGTCATGGGAAGTCATCATGGGAACTGAACGTTGGCGATCAGGACAGGCCACTTGGCCAAAGGGGAATAACAGATGCACATCTGGTAGGTAAAGAATTGGCAAAACATAATTATAGCATAGATCATGTTTACTCTAGCCCCGCCAATAGGGCCTTACATACGTGCATGATATGTATTGGTGAAATGGGCCATTCCCTAAAGGATTTTAGCATAGTTAATGATCTTTATGATTTTTCCGGAGAAAGGGTTATCAATGTAATCAGGCATTTGGATAACGCTTTGGAGACGGTTTTAATTTTTGGCCATAACCACGCATTTACTTACTTGGCAAATCTATTTGGGGACAAACATCTTGAAAATGTGCCCACTAGTGGATTTGTACATATACAATTTAAAGAAAGTTCTTGGGCGGCAATTACCCAAGGCGTTACAATACAAACTATTTTTCCAAAGCAATTAAAGGCATGGTAAGAAACAATAACCAATATGTAAATAGAGAGATTAGCTGGCTGTGGTTTAACGAAAGGGTTTTACAGGAAAGTGCCGATAAAAATGTACCGTTGATTGAACGACTCCGATTTTTAGGAATCTTCTCCAATAATTTGGATGAATTTTTTAAGGTAAGGTATGCTACCGTTAAACGTATAGTAGAGGCGGGCAGAAATGGTAAAAGTGTTTTGGGGGGAGAGAAGGCTAAAGATCTTTTGGAAGAAATCACCAAAATTGTAATTGATCAGCAGACCAAAAGTTTGGAGATTCTTAAACAGATAGAGCATGAACTAGAGGCAAAAAATATATTTATTTTAAAGGAAACTGAGTTGAACGAACGCCAAAAGGAATTCGTTAAGGCCTATTTCTTAAAGGAAGTAAGTCCGCAGCTCATGACCATTATTTTAAATGATCTTACCCAGTTTCCTACATTAAAGGATACTGCGGCATATTTGGCCGTAAAAATGGTGATAAAAGGTGATCAGCGAAAAAAGGAAAAGCGCTATGCTTTAATAGAAATACCAAAAGGTATAGACCGTTTTGTGGCTCTTCCGGAAGAAAACGGCAAAAGCTATATCATTATTCTGGATGATATGATCAGATATTGTTTGGATAATATCTTTACCATGTTTGAGTATGATTCCATCACCGCACATATGATCAAAATAACCAGGGATGCCGAGTTGGATATGGACAATGACCTGAGTAAAAGTTTTATCGAAAAAATATCTTCCAGTGTAGAGCATAGGAAAATAGGTGATCCTGTTCGTTTTGTATATGATAAAAGTATAGAAAAGGATACGTTGACATTCTTAAAGGAGAAAATGAATATTGAGGATACCGACAGTGTAATACCCGGTGGTAGATATCATAACCGAAGGGATTATATGGGCTTTCCTAGTTTAGGCAGAAAGGATCTGTTGTATGATAAGATTACTCCGTTGCCGGTAAAAGGCTTAAGTGTAGAAGGTAGTATTTTGGAAAGTATTGCTAAAAAGGATTACCTACAGTATACTCCCTACCATACGTTTACCTATATATTGAAATTTTTGCGTGAAGCTGCCTTGGACCCTAAGGTTAGATCCATAAAAATAACGGTGTATAGATTGGCAAGCAATTCACAAGTTGCAGCCTCTTTGATCAATGCCGTTAAAAATGGAAAGCAGGTAACCGTACAGATAGAGTTACAGGCCAGATTTGATGAACAAGCAAATATAGAATATGCAGAACAGCTTCAAGCAGAAGGTGTTAAGCTTATTTTTGGTGTGCCAGGTTTAAAGGTTCATAGTAAAATTTGTCTTATAGAGCGTGAGGAAGGTGATATCATTAAAAGGTACGGTTTTATAAGCACCGGAAACTTTAATGAGTCCACAGCCAGAATCTACACGGATTATACCTTGTTTACCGCCCATGATCCCATATTAAAGGAATTGAACAAAGTGTTCGACTTTTTTGAAACTACCTATAAAATCAATAAGTACAAGCATTTAATAGTTTCGCCCCACTATACAAAAAATGCGTTTATGAAACTTATAGATGTGGAAATTGCCAATGCTATCTTGGGCAAAGAGGCCTATATAAAGATAAAAATGAACAGTTTTACTTCTTATAAAATGGTCGACAAACTTTATGAAGCAAGTAGGGCAGGGGTAAAGATCCAGTTGATCATAAGAGGTATATGTTGCTTAGTACCAGGAATTAAGGGTATGAGCGAAAACATAGAAGCCATTAGTGTAGTCGATAAATTTTTGGAGCATACCAGACTATTTGCATTTGCCAATGGAGGAAATCCAAAAGTTTACATCTCTTCTGCAGATTGGATGACAAGAAACCTGGATTATAGGGTTGAGGTTGGTTGTCCTATATATGATGAGGATATTAAAAAAGAGTTGATGGATACCTTTGAAATCTGTTGGAAAGATAATATGAAGGCACGTATTTTTTCTGAAAAGCAGGATAATGCCTATCGTAAGACCAAACCGCCTAAAGTTAGGTCACAGTTTGCTACTTATGAATATTATGCAAAAAACCTGAAAAAAGATAAAGGATAATATTATCCGTGGATAGATTCTTTGGTGCCTAGGTCTTTCATGATTTGGGCCTCATATTCCAAAAGATTGTTCCATTTGGTATTGACCTCTTCCAATTGGCCGTATTTACGGGCAAATTTTAGGAACATGGTATAATGACCGGCTTCGCTAACCATTAATTTATAGTAAAAGTCGGCTAGTTTTTTATCCTCCAGTTCTTCAGAAAGTAACCTAAAACGTTCACAGCTGCGTGCTTCGATAAGGGCGGCGTATAATAGTCTATGCACCAATTGTGTGGTCCTGCTTCCTCCTTTGGGAAAAAATTTTAGCAATTCAATGACATATTCATCCTTACGGTCCCTGCCCAAGGTTTTGCCTCGTTGCAAGATAAGGTCGTGTACCATTTTAAAATGACCCATTTCTTCCCTGGATAACGCTATCATTTCCTCAACAAGTTCTGTATATTCAGGAAAACTGACGATTAGTGATATAGCCGTACTGGCAGCTTTCTGTTCACAATAGGCGTGATCGGTAAGGATTTCGTCAATATTTTTTTCTACAATATTCACCCATCTTGGGTCCGTGGGTAATTTTAAGCCTAACATACCTTCATTTTATTCAAAATTAGAAAGATTTTATCGACTTCACCAATTATATTCAAATAGCTTTAACAACTTACTAGTTAATAATAATTATTTTTGAGGTAAAGAGAATTCAGTAAGAAAATGCATGATCAAAAAGAGATCCAGGATATTTTGTTGAAATATGGGGAGCCGGAAAGTATTACGTGGCTAAACGATAAAATCTTAAAGATATTAGCTGACAGATCTTCTAAAGATTTGTTTATGGCTTATAGCATTTCAAACGTAAAATTTGATGGTTCTGAACCTGTAAATTTTGAAGGGGAAAAAAATGATACTGTCAATTATTTTAGGACACATTACGCAAGTTTATTGCAGATTGCCCGTATATATTTGCTCTCTGCGGTCCTAGAGCAGGACCTGGATTTTTATACCCCCAAGGTGGCCACTATTATAGAAGTGGCGGATACTGGTGAATTAGAGACCTTTTTAAAATACCTGGTATTATTGCCTAATCCAGAGGCCTATAAAAATACTGCAGTAGAGGCTTTACGTACTAATATTGCAACTGTGTTTGATGCCATTGCATTGAATAATCCATATCCTGCGACCTATTTTGATGAGCAACAGTGGAATCAAATGTATTTAAAGGCTGCCTTTATGGAGCGTGACCTGGGAAAAATAGAATCGATCGATCAACGCGCAAATGAGGATTTGGCAAGAATTATATCGGATTATGCCCATGAACGCTGGGCAGCTAAACGAAAAGTTGACCCGTTATTTTGGAGACCGGTTGCCACATTTTTAAATGAAACTTTATTAAATGATATACAACGCCTCTTTGAAAGTGATGATGTTTGGGAAAATAGGGCAGCGGTTTTATGTTGCATACATTCTGGGAATCATAAGGCTTTGGAATTATTGAACAATTATCCAGAGGCCAAAGAAGAAGTGGAAACAAATAATATTAGTTGGAATACCCTAAAACAATAAAATAGGATGAAAGATAAAATGATGTTTATTGACCCTCATGTTCATATGACGTCAAGAACTACAGATGATTATGAGGCAATGGCCAAAGCAGGTATTGTAGCGCTTATTGAACCTTCGTTTTGGTTAGGCCAACCACGGACTAAAGTAGGGTCTTTTCAAGATTACTACAGTAGTTTAGTGGGATGGGAGCCATTTAGGGCCAGCCAATTTGGAATACAACATTACTGTACAATAGGATTGAATTCTAAGGAGGCCAATAATGAGGCCTTAGCGGAACAGGTAATTGAACTTTTGCCATTATATGTTCATAAGGAGAATGTTGTTGCTATTGGGGAAATTGGATATGACGACCAAACTGCCGCTGAAGACAAATACTTTAGAATACAATTAGAATTGGCAAAGGAATTGGATATGGTGGTGCAAGTACATACTCCGCATAGGGATAAAAAAGCGGGCACGATCAGAAGTATGGAGGTGTGTTTAGAGCATGGTTTAGACCCTAAAAGGGTTATAATAGACCATAATAATGAGGAAACGGTAGAAGAAGTATTGAACAGAGGATTTATTGCTGCATTTACCATTTATCCAAATACCAAAATGGGAAATGAGAGAATGGTTGAAGTGGTAAAGAAATATGGTAGTACAGATATTATAGTTGATAGTTCTGCGGATTGGGGCGTTAGTGATCCGCTTGCAGTACCAAAAACCGCATCCTTAATGTTAAAAAACGGTATTGCAGAGGAACATGTTAAAAAAACTTGTTATCAAAATGCTTTAGACGCCTTTGGTAAAAATGGAAAAATGAAGGAATCTGATTGGATGAATGCCAAAGGAATCGATCAAACTGAATTATATAACAATAATAGCGTTTTAAGGGGGCAAAATCCTAAAATTGAAAAAACCGATAAAATTCACTAATGAGGAGGGCTTTAAAGGGCTATTTAGAGCTAATGAGGCCTGCAAACCTACCAACTGCGGCAGCTGATATATTTGCGGGTATTGCTATTATTTTATACCTACGGAATATTGAAGTTCTTTCATTTTTAAGCGAGAATGGGGGTGATGTATTTTTATTGGTATTTTCATCAATTGCATTATATGCGGGCGGAGTTGTATTTAACGATGTTTTTGATGCTGAATTAGATGCTCTGGAAAGACCTGAAAGAGCCATACCAAGCGGACGCGTACCTAAACAAAATGCCATTTATTTTGGTGCCATTTTAATGTTGATAGGAATTGCCTTGGCATTTAAATGTACCGTATTATCAGGAATTATATCTGTGGTCTTAACGACGGCTATTTTAACGTATGATGGTTATTTTAAGCAGTTTGGTTTTGCTGGTCCATTAAATATGGGTATTTGCCGCGGTTTAAACCTATTAATGGGATTGTCTATTTTAGGAAGTCTTACGCATTGGTATATTTCCTTGGTCCCGGTCGTATATATTTTTGCCATTACCTTAATCAGTAGAGGTGAGGTTCATGGTGATAATAAAAAGCATATAGTTTGGGCAGGTATTTTGTATACAATAGTCATCCTATCCATAGCGTTAATAACAGTAGTGAAAACGGATAATATGTTGGTGTTGGTACCGTTTTTATTGGCTTTTGCATTTTTTACCATTAAACCACTGATTAAAGCCTACAAGGACAATTCGCCAAAAAACATTAAAAAGGCGGTAATAGCAGGGGTTTTGTCGTTAATTATAATGAATGCTTGTTGGGTTGCCGGTTTTGCCAATTGGCAGCTAGCGTTAGCCGTTTTGTTACTTTTACCTTTATCCATATTATTATCTAAATTGTTTGCAGTAACCTAAAATTTATATGCAGTTACCATCTATAAAACAGTCTTTTAAAGTGGAGTATGAATATCAACTCTATTTCACAACAGGACTTTTCAATATTCAAAATTCATTGTTCACAACGTTAATAGCGGATTACAAGACTTTTGAGCCGGTTAAATTATTGTTTATTGTGGATGATGGTGTTCAAAACCATCACCCAGACCTAGTTTCCCAAATAAGTGCATATTGCAAGGCCAATGAAGCGGTAATGAAGTTTACGGGTAGTATTGTGGTTCCTGGGGGGGAACAGGTCAAGAATGGTAACGATTCCATAGATTCCGTTTTAAAGGGAATAAATACCCATAAGATCTGTCGTCATTCTTTTGTAATTGCTATTGGTGGGGGAGCCGTTATAGACATGGTCGGTTATGCTGCGGCAATTGCCCATAGGGGAGTAAAATTAATACGTATACCTACAACGGTGCTTTCCCAGAACGATTCTGCCGTAGGAGTAAAGAATAGTGTAAATGCATTCAAGAAAAAAAATTTTTTAGGGACTTTTGCACCTCCATATGCAATTATCAATGATAGTGGTTTTTTACGAACCCTGGAACAACGAGATTGGATTTCTGGAATTGCCGAGGCAATCAAAGTAGCATTGATAAAGGATAACAATTTTTTTAAATACATTGCGGAAAACGCAATTGCCTTAAAAAACAGGGAAATGGAACCCATGCAATATGTAATTTACAAATGTGCGGAAATGCACATGCACCATATTGCGCAAGGGGGCGACCCATTTGAGTCGGGCTCTTCAAGACCTTTGGATTTTGGACACTGGGCTGCACATAAGATGGAGTTCATGACCAACTATGAACTACGCCATGGAGAGGCAGTTGCAAAGGGAATTGCTTTAGATGTTACCTATGCACATTTGATCGGTTTAATATCAGATGCCGACCTACAACATGTTTTGGATGTAATGATACATATAGGTTTTGACCTTTCGCTTCCCGTTAAGTCATCAGGTGAAATTGATACGCTGCTCAATGGTTTAGAGGAATTTCGGGAACATTTGGGGGGTGAACTGACCATAACACTAATTGCAGGGTTGGGAGTAAAGCATGATGTACATACTATAGATTTACCACTTATGAAGCAAGCCGTTGAAAGACTAAACCATCAATTTGCATTAAACTAAGGACATGCTGGTAAATAAGGATCTTCACGTAACATATTGTACTAATATACACCCGGGTCAAGATTGGAAAAGCACTTTTGACAGTATTCAGGAACATGTACCGAAAATTAAAAATAGGGTTTCAGCTACTGCTCCATTTGGATTAGGGCTCAGGTTATCCAATAAAGCAAGTGAGGAGCTTGAAATTGGTTCAAATATGGCCACTTTTCAAGAATGGTTGGCCCAAAATGAAGTGTATGTATTTACCATGAACGGTTTTCCGTATGGCAATTTTCATGATGAACGGGTAAAGGACTTAGTCCATGCTCCTGACTGGACTACCAATGAACGGGTGATATATACCAAACGCATGTTCAAACAATTGTCGGTGTTGTTGCCTAACGGATTAAATGGGGGTATATCAACATCGCCAATTACCTATAAATACTGGCACAAAACAACAAAAGAAACTGTAAAGGCATTTGAAATTGGTGCCAAGCATATGATTCAAGTGGCAGATTATTTGCTGGAACTGGAAAAGACCACAGGTAAATATATGCATCTGGATATTGAACCGGAACCGGACGGACTTTTGGAAAATAGCGATGAAGTTTTACATTTCTTTTCCACGTATTTGCTTCCAATAGGAATTCCCTTCTTTAAGGCAAAATTAGGCTTGAGTGATGCTGAGGCCGCTTTGCTTATCAAAAGATATATAACTGTTTGTTACGATATTTGCCATTTTTCATTGGCATATGAGGAACCAAAAGATACTTTTTCCAAGTTTAGGAACCAGCAGATTAGAATTGGTAAAATACAAGTAAGTGCCGCATTGAAAATACTATTTGATGGTCAAAATAATGAAGCAATTTGGAGCGAACTTTCAAAGTTTAACGAGCCTACATACCTGCATCAAGTAACGGAAAAAATAGATGATAGGGTAAAAACCTATAGTGATCTCCCTGAAGTTTTGGACAAAAGAGAGGAACATCAAGAATTACGAGCGCATTACCATGTACCTTTATTTTTAGAAACGTACGGGGCGTTATATTCCACTCAAGACCATATACTAAAAGCGTTAGATTATATAAGTGATAATCCTGTTACAGAACATTTAGAAATAGAAACATATACTTGGGACGTACTTCCTCAGGATTTAAAACAAGATTTATCGGTATCCATTATTAGAGAAATAGAATGGTTAAAATCACGCCTATAAAATGAACAAAACGGTAGTTATAAATGTAGTTGGGTTAACAAAAAGATTAATAGGGGAACACACACCATTTATTAAGTCGTTTCTAGAAAGAGGGAGCGCATCGTATATACAGCCAATTTTACCAGCGGTTACTTGCTCGGTGCAATCTACGTATGTAACCGGGAAATGGCCTTCAGAACATGGAGTTGTGGGAAATGGGTGGTATTTTAAAGATGAGTGTGAAGTAAAGTTTTGGCGGCAATCCAATAAATTGGTACAGCAAAATAAAATTTGGGACGATTTAAAGGCAAAACACCCAGATTTTACGTGTGCCAATCATTTTTGGTGGTACAATATGTATTCTAATGTTGACTTTAGTATAACCCCAAGACCTAATTATTTGGCAGATGGCAGAAAGATTCCAGATATTTATTCGCATCCTGCTGCATTAAGGGACAAAATGCAGGCTGCACTTGGCACATTTCCATTGTTTGAGTTTTGGGGACCTAAAACTACGATCAATTCTTCTAAATGGATTGCCAATGCGGCCTTATTGACGGATAAAGAGCATAATCCGGACCTAACCTTTATTTATTTACCACATTTAGATTATAATTTACAACGTTACGGGCTCGATTTTTCCATAATTGCAAAGGATTTGTTGGAAATAGATACCGTCGTTAAAGATGTGGTGCTGCATTATGAAGCACTTGGTGCCAATGTAATCATATTGTCGGAATATGGAATTACAAATGTAAACAGGCCAATACATCTTAACAGGGTACTTCGCAAAGCCGGATATTTGGCCATAAGAGAGGAGCGTGGATTGGAACTTTTGGATGCTGGTGCAAGTAATGCATTTGCAGTTGCAGACCATCAAATTGCGCATATTTATTGCAAGCATTTAGAGAGTATTCAAAAAATAGTAGATTTGATTACACCTTTAGAAGGTGTGGAGAAAGTGCTATATGGAGCAGCGTTAGATGAATATCATATTGCACACGATAGATGCGGAGATATTGTAGTGGTAGCCGATAATGATTCTTGGTTCACGTATTATTTTTGGCTAGATGATGCTAAAGCTCCGGATTATGCCAGAATGGTAGATATCCATAAAAAACCTGGTTATGATCCTGTGGAAATGTTAACGGATCCCAAGGATAAATTGGTTATGGCAAAAGTTGTAGGTAAGCTGTTAAAGAAGAAATTGGGCTTTAGAACGGTAATGGATATTATACCTATAGATGCTACACTTATAAAAGGGTCTCATGGTAGAATAACCGAAGATCAAGAGGATTTTCCAATTTTTATAAGCAATTATAAAACGGCTGTAAAGAAAGAAAGTATTACAGCAATAGAAGTGCGTGATCTTATTGAAGATCACCTCTTAAACTAACATGGTATGAAGGTATTATTTAAGATTTTGGGTTATGTATTCGCTATTTTGTTCGCTGTTGGTGCCATTTTGCAATATAACGACCCAGATGCTATGCTTTGGGTAGCGATCTATGTAATTGCCGCCGCAATTTCCTTGGCATTTGCCGTACAAAAAATTGGGTTTAAGCCACTTATTCTTATGGGAATTTTTTGTTGTGTAGGGTTTTTGTATTTGTATCCATCTAATTTTCAAGGATTTGATTTGAATGATGGTGATATAAAAACCGTTGAGTTGGGTAGGGAAGCCTTTGGTCTTTTAATTATTGGTGTAGTCTTTTTAATTTTTGGATTTCGCGTAAAGAGTAAATTATAGATCAAGGTCAAATTCTTGTCTTAGCAAATCAATGACAGGATTTTTTTCACGTAATTTTTGATATTTTTCCTCTGGGGTAAAGGCGAATTTTTTAGCGGATGCCTCATTGACCCCGATTTCTAAAGTTATAAAATGATTGTTTAGCTTGGTGCGTAAATATTCCATTAACTCAAATTGTTCTCGCTCTATTTCCTTCTTCATGGTTCCGTTAGGAAGTTCTATATGAATAATGAAATTCTCCTTAAGCTTAGGAACATCGGTATGGAGGTTAGAAGCTAAAATTTTCTGTCCTTTACGATCAATAATCTCTACAAAATCTGCCCAATGTTTGCGTAATTCTTCCTCGGTAAAGGCATTTTTTGGTAAGTTGTTTTCATCAATTACCACTTCAACCTTGTTCTGTTCATGTAATTTCTTGGCATTTAAGCTAGAAATAGATAAACCGGATACCCGTTTTTTAGGAATATTGATATTGATTTTCTTGGGAACCAATTCATTGGACTCCGTAGTGCTTTTGTCAATTTTTGTCTCCTCCTGAGCACTTTGCGTACTTTTAAAAAGTACAGGTTCCTTTACGCTTGTTTCGGGTTGTAAGACAACCTCTTCCTTACCTTCCTGTACTTTTGGCAAATTGGGTTCAGTCTTATGTTCTGCGCCAGCTAGTTGTTGCGGCTCCTGTTTTGGGTTGTTAGGAGATTGCTGTTGCGTTTCATAGTTGACCTCCTTATCGCTACTTGACGTGACTTTTATTGCTTTATGTTTTTTTGGCCTTGGAAATTGCTGGTAAAAAGAGGATGGAGCAATAAAATCTATGGTAGTATTATCAAGAGCTACCGATTCAGGATTTTTTTTTTCTCCATCAAAATCGATAGAGGCAAGTTTCATTAGGGTAAGTTCCACCAAAAGGCGCTGATTTTTACTGGTCTTGTATTTTAAATCGCAATCATTTGCAATGGTCAAGGCATGCAATAAAAAAGCGGGAGCGGTTTTTTTACTTTGTTCCCTGTACAATTGTTGTGCAGCTTCGCCAACCTCTAAAAGGGTAATGGTATCTGGATGCTGGCAAACCATCAAATCTCTAAAATGTGATGCTAAACCGGCAATAAAGTGATGTCCGTCAAATCCTAGGGACAAAGTTTTATTAAACAGCAGCAATAGATTTGGGATGTCATGTTCTAAAATTAAATCGGTAGCTTCAAAGTACGTGTCGTAATCCAAAACATTTAGATTCTCCGTAACCGCTTTACGTGTTAGTTCGCTACCGGAAAAACTGACAACCCTATCAAAAATTGAAAGCGCGTCGCGCATGGCGCCATCTGCTTTTTGGGCAATGATATGTAAGGCATCTTCCTCAGCATTAATGCCTTGGCTTTCCGCAATATATTTTAAATATTCAGCGGCATCTTTAACGGTAATTCTCTTGAAATCAAATATTTGACATCTGGAAAGTATCGTTGGTATAATCTTGTGTTTTTCAGTGGTGGCCAAAATAAATATGGCGTGCTTTGGCGGTTCTTCCAGGGTTTTCAAGAAGGCGTTGAAAGCAGATTGAGACAACATATGTACCTCATCTATAATATATACTTTATACTTACCTACCTGTGGGGGTATACGTACTTGGTCTATAAGGTTTCTAATATCATCTACCGAGTTATTGGAGGCCGCATCCAACTCAAAAATATTAAAGGCAAAATCTTCGTCTTCACCTTCGGTACCATCACTGTTAATTTGTTTGGCCAATATTCGTGCGCAAGTGGTCTTACCAACACCTCTGGGCCCACAGAACAATAAAGCTTGTGCCAAATGATTCTTATCAATGGCGTTTTGCAATGTATTGGTAATGGCCTGTTGCCCTACAACGTCCTTAAAGGTTTGAGGTCTGTATTTGCGTGCCGATACAATAAATGGTTCCAAAAGTATACGATGATTTATGCTATTACAAATATAAATATAGTGCTTAATTCTAAAGTGAATTAAGGCTGGAGATCATCCTTAGTTATCAACAATTGCAGTACATTTGCGCAACGCAGGCCACCTTATCGCGGATTATCCCCATTAATTTGGGATAAAACGAGGAAAGTCCGGACACCATAGTGCAGTATAGCGGGTAACGCCCGCCCACTGAAAAGTGAGGACAAGTGCAACAGAAAGCAAGTACAGTTAGGCTGTAGTGAAACCAGGTAAACTCTATACGGTGAAACGTCATGTAAATCGATGCTTGAGGGCTGCACGCCCAAGTCGAAGGGTAGGCGGTTAGAACCTTGGGGCAACCCAAGGTCTAGATAAATGATAAGGCAATTCTGAATTTGGTTTCAGAACGAACAGAATCCGGCTTATGGCCTGCTTTTTTTATGGAATCAACAAAGTTTCAGTTTTTCAGCTGGCCCTATTGAAAAAGGAAATAACTTGTGAATAGGGTTGTCGCAATGAGCGTATCTATTGTTCTTTAAAAAAGCTAAAAACACTACCACCATATTTTCGAGAATTACTATAATGGGGCAAATGGTCCAAACTGGTACGTTTGGAATGTTCAATGATTAAAACGCCACCCTCCAATAAAAGGTTATTTTCAAATACCAATTGCGGAATTTTTTCAAAATCGGCCAAATCCATATCGTAAAAGGGGTCACAGAAAATTATATCGAACTGCTCGGTATTACGTTGAAGAAAAGCAAAAACATCGCTTTTAAATGTCCTAATGTTCATCTCCAACATGTCAACGGTTTTTTCTATAAAGTCTATGCAACCTGCATGTGCATCTATAGCGAGGATATCTTCAACGCCCCTTGATGAAAACTCATAGCTTATATTACCTGTCCCTGCAAATAGGTCCAACACCTTAAGGTCTGGAAAATAATAGGAATTATGTAAAATGTTGAACAGGCTTTCTTTGGCCATATCCTTTGTAGGTCTTACCGGTAACTTTTTTGGGGCGATCAAATTTCGCCCTTTATGTTTTCCTGAGATGATGCGCATTATAAGGTATTGATAAGAGTGAAGTCCATTGTAGATGTAAATGGGCTCTCCATATTTATAGATGATGGTATAGTTGGCGTAAAGATGCTTAAATGTTTAATATAGGTATGGCAAAGTTGAAAAATTGGGTCATCTTGGTCAATTGTTCCAAAAACCTTGACATTGGTAGTTTTGGGGTCTAGATTTAATTGTTCCAGTACAAAAAGCACATAATAAATAAAATCTTCTTTTGTGGAATAGGTAAAGCTGTTATAAAGAATCAGCTTACGTTGGTTCAGTATGGTAACATCCATCTGTACTTCTTTGACATGAATATAGCAAACGGGCTCTTGGTCTTGGTTAAGATTGTTCATTAAGGATTGTAAAAGAACGGTACTGTTGTGCATATAGGTAAATTCGCCAAATAGATCATAAATGTAGTTATTGACATTCATGTAAGGAACGTAAACAATGATAAGGTCTTGGTTTTCAACTTCATCATATGCAAGAACGTCATTGGCCAATACCTTGGTGTTAAATTTTAAATATTCCAATAGGTTATCTTCGTTGAACAGTGATTTGGGTACCAAGCCAAACAGCGTATTTCTATGTACTGTTATCACTTCATCGAACGCCATTTGCTCTAAATTGTGTTTTTTAAAAAGCTTCACCAATTCTGCCTGTAGGGTCATAGGGTTCATCTCTTCAGAAAACACGACGGCATCGGAAATTATTAAATGCTGCGTAACAGTGTCTGCCACACAAAAAGAAAGTCCATTCAAGCTAACCTGAATGGACAATTTCTTAAAATGTTTATCCGCGATGTCTGTACGGTTATTGATCGTTTTTCTTGTCATAAACAGGAGGCCAGTTTCCGCTCGTACTTACTTCTTCCATTGATCCAACTTTAATAGATGGTCCGTTTACCTCTTCAACACTAATTGCGGCTTTTTCACGAGTCAAAAGATCTTTTGGTTGATCATAAAGAATTACGTCTTTGTCAACCTTAGCTTCAAATACAGGAGCTTTGTATCCACTCTTTTCAACGTAGCCAGCTTTCATTTCAAACTTTTCACCGTTTGGTGCCGTTGGTACATCCATTAAGCTCTTATATCTATTATCGGTCTTAAAAAGAGAATCTTTAACGGATACAAAACCTAAGGTGTCGATTATTTTTACTTCTTTAAGTAAGTCAATTTGATAAGTTTTATCAAATTCCATAAAGGAAGAATCTCTCTGCTGTGTAATTATATATTTACCGGTATCGATAAAACGGATAAGACTATTAAAGTCATTCGCATATTTACCATTAACGGTTTTGTACGCTTCTTGAGAATTTCTAATATCTTTTAATTTAGCTACTACCTGGGCATAACGTTCTTGTTTTACCTCCTTAAACTTAATTGGTCCAGTAATGGAGTTATAAATTAGGTATCCTAAAGCGATACACCCAACCCAAAGTACAATCTGTATAATGGTCTTCATTTCGTATATGTTAATTTAATTTAGTGGTCTTCACAAATCTACAATTTTTTTTTAATGGTAAAAGTTTTTGGCCTAAAAATCATCTTTATCTTTGATGGCTCATGAAACCAATAACTCCCGCATCTTTCTATAGTATCCTGGAATCTAAATTTCCGCATACACCAACTGCCACACAATCAGTGGCTTTGCAAAAATTGGCAGCATTTACGCTCTCCGACGAAAAGAATGAAGTTTTTTTGTTAAAGGGGTATGCAGGTACTGGTAAAACCACTTTGATCGGTACTTTAGTAAATAGTTTATGGAAAGTACAGAAGAAAGCGGTGCTAATGGCACCCACGGGTAGGGCCGCAAAAGTGATGTCCAATTATTCACAGACACAGTCCTATACAATTCATAGAAAAATTTATTTTCCTAAAAAGCAAGGTGGGGGCGGAGTGCAATTTGTATTGGCCCCAAATAAACATAGGGACACATTGTTTATCGTTGATGAGGCATCAATGATACCTGATGTTGCGGCAGATTCCAAGCTTTTTGAGAACGGTTCCCTTTTAGATGATCTTATGATGTACGTTTATTCCGGTCATAAGTGCAAGCTGTTGCTTATAGGAGATACGGCACAATTACCACCGGTGCATTTGGTGCTGAGTCCCGCTTTGGATGCCGATAAGATTTCCATGGCCTATAACAAAGAGGTCGTTAGATTGGAGTTGAATGAAGTGGTAAGACAGGCTGGGGATTCCGGTATTTTGGCCAACGCAACTTTATTAAGGGAACAATTGCAGGGAGATTTTTTTGATGACTTTAAATTTGATGTACACCCCTTTACGGATATTGTAAGGTTAATAGATGGCAATGAAATCCAAGAAGCTATAGATAGTTCTTATTCTGAAAACGGTAAGGAAGAGACTGCGTTCATTGTGCGTTCCAATAAGCGCGCCAATTTATACAACCAGAACATACGTGAACGTATTCTGTTCTTGGAAAATGATTTGGCAGTGGGAGATTTTATGATGGTGGTCAAAAATAATTACTATTGGTTAAAGCCAAATTCAGAGGCCGGTTTTATTGCCAATGGCGATATAATTGAAGTATTGGAAATTTATACTATAAAGGAGATTTATACTTTTAAATTTGCCGAGGTCAAGGTAAAAATGGTGGATTATCCCAACATGGCACCTTTTGAAACGGTACTGCTTTTAGATACCATTACGGCAGAATCTCCCTCTTTAAGTTATGAGGACGGAAATAGGCTATACCAAGAGGTAATGAAGGACTATGCGCACGAATCCTCCAAGTATAAAAAATTTTTAGGGGTAAAGAACAATAAATATTTTAATGGACTACAGGTAAAGTTTTCCTATGCAATAACTTGTCATAAATCTCAAGGCGGCCAATGGAACACTGTTTTTGTAGAACAGCCCTATTTGCCAAATGGTATGGACAAAGAATATTTAAGGTGGTTGTATACCGCGGTAACAAGGGCAAAGCATAAATTATATCTTATAGGTTTTAAAGATGATTTTTTTGTTGATTAATAAAAGTTTATTTTAGTGATTATGGTAAGTTTACTGTTGCCCACAATTAAAAAAGGAAAATGACATCGGAAACTATTTTAAGTATATTTTTAGGGGTTGGCCTGGCGGCATCGGTTGGTTTTAGGGTCTTTTTACCTTTGTTCGCTTTAAGTTTGGCTTCTTTTTTTGGTGTTTGGGAATTGAACGATAATTGGGAATGGATTGGAAGTTTAGTAGCCGTTATGACGTTAGGGAGTGCTACTTTATTGGAGATTTTCGCATATTTCATACCGTGGTTCGATAATTTATTGGACAGTATAGCGGTACCCTTGGCCGCCATAGCAGGTACTGCGGTCATGGTTTCAACAGTGGCGGACTTGGACCCTGTCATTACGTGGTCCTTGGCAATAATAGCAGGCGGCGGTACAGCAACGGCAATTAAATCTGCCGGGGCAACGGGCCGGTTGGCATCTTCGGTCACCACGGGTGGTGTTGCAAACCCGGTATTGGCAACGGTTGAGACCGGTACGGCCGTAGTAGTTTCCGCAGCATCTATATTTGCACCTATTTTGGCCGCAGTTTTGGTCATTATAATCTTGGTCATCATATTTAGGATCTATAGAAGTATTAGACCAAGGACAAAATCATAAAATCATAAGAATTGAAGATAATAGCAATGATTCCTGCCCGGTATGCGGCATCTAGGTTTCCGGCAAAATTAATGCAGGATTTGGCCGGTAAGCCCGTTATCGTAAGAACATATGAAGCGGCAGTAAAGACCAAGTTGTTTGATGATGTGTATGTAGTTACAGATAATGATCTTATTTATGATACCATTATCAAGGAAGGTGGGCTGGCCATAATGAGCAAGAAAGAACATGATTGTGGTAGTGACCGCATTGCCGAAGCGGTAATGCAGATGGACGTGGATATTATTGTCAACGTGCAAGGAGATGAACCCTTTACCGATAGGGAAAGCTTAGAAGGGGTAATGAAAGTTTTTCAAGCGGATATCCATAAGGAAATAGATTTGGCTTCGTTAATGGTAAGGATAACCGATGAAGAGGAAATCAATAATCCAAATACGGTTAAGGTCATTGTGGACAACAGAAATTTTGCACTCTACTTTTCCAGGTCGCCCATTCCTTATCCAAGGGCTAAAAATGATCATACGGTATATTATAAACACAAAGGCATCTATGCATTTAGAAAAAGTGCATTGATGGATTTTCAGCGATTACCCATGTTACCTTTAGAAGCCACGGAAAAAATAGAGGCAATCAGGTATTTGGAATACGGCAAGAAAATTAAAATGGTGGAGACCAATGTACAAGGTATAGAGATAGATACGCCAGACGATTTAAAGAAAGCGCAAGCAGCATGGAAATAAATTTTGAAGGAGTACGCGTTATTGGTTTTGATGCCGATGATACCTTATGGGTCAACGAAACCTATTTTAGGGATGCGGAAGAAAAATTCACATCACTATTGGAAAAGTATGAGACCAAAAATAAGATAGACCAAGAACTATTTAGCACGGAAATACGAAACCTAGATTTATACGGCTATGGTATAAAAGGGTTTGTGCTGTCCATGATAGAATGCGCCTTGGAACTTTCAAACAATCAAGTATCCCAAAAAACAATTTTGGAATGCTTGAACCTAGGTAAGGAGATGATATCCAGGCCGGTAGAATTACTAAATGGCGTAACTGAGGTTTTAGAGCAATTAAAGGACAAGTATAGGTTAATAGTTTTGACCAAAGGCGATTTGTTGGATCAAGAGCGAAAAATTGAACGGTCTGGATTATCGCAATATTTTCATCATGTAGAGGTTTTGAGCGATAAAAAGGAAAAGAATTATAGAGATCTTTTGGATCATCTACAAATATCGCCAAGTGAATTTTTAATGATAGGAAATTCCTTAAAGTCAGATGTATTGCCCTTGGTAGGTATTGGTGCCAGAGCCGTGCATGTACCCTTTCATACTACTTGGCAGCATGAAGAAGTTTTGGAACCAGTGGAGAATAATGGATATATAACCATTTCTACCTTGACCGATATTCTGGAATACGTATAATAATGGAGGAGAAAAAAGAAATTGCATTGAAGAACATACCTACAAGAGCTTCAGAACAATATAGGAATTTCCCAATGGTACCTCGGGTGGTATATGGTAAGGGAAGTTTTGATCAGTTAGGAGACATTTTAATGCCTAAGCGAAGGCATTCGGAAGCACCTATGATTTTTTTGGTCGATGATGTTTTTGAGAATAAGCCACTCTTAGAAAGGATACCAACAATTTTTTGTGATCAAATTATTTTGATATCCTCCAATGAGGAACCAAAAACAGAGCAGGTAGATGCGCTCGTGAAAAAGATTTTGGCTGATTTTGGTGATTTACCTTCAGGCATAATAGGAATAGGCGGTGGTACATTGTTAGATTTGGCCAAGGCCGTGGCATTGTTGTTGACTAATAAAGGTTCCGCATCGGATTATCAAGGGTGGGACCTTGTAAATACCCCTGCGGTTTATCATGTAGGTGTTCCTACCATTAGCGGAACAGGTGCAGAGGTTTCCAGAACAACGGTTTTAATGGGTCCGGATAAAAAGCTGGGCATTAATTCTGATTATACAACATTTGATCAAGTAGTACTGGATCCCGATTTAACAGAAGGTGTACCCAAAGATCAATGGTTTTATACCGGTATGGATTGTTTTATTCACTGTATTGAGTCGCTCAATGGTACGTTTTTAAATGCTTTTAGCAAAAGCTATGGGGAAAAATCCTTGGACCTCTGTAAGGAAGTTTTTTTGGGTACAAATTCAGCTACGGATAGTAGGGAAAAATTAATGATGGCCTCTTGGCATGGAGGTATGAGCATTGCATACTCCCAAGTAGGTGTAGCCCACGCCATGAGTTACGGTCTTGGCTATGTTTTGGGTGTAAAGCACGGAATTGGCAATTGTCTGGTGTTTCAATATTTGGAGGAGTTTTATCCAGAGGGTGTATCAATGTTCAAGAAAATGTTGCAAAAACATGCCATTGAACTTCCTGTGGGAATTTGTGCAAATTTATCGGATGCAGAAATGAACACCATGATTACCGTGGCTATGGGCATGGCGCCACTATGGGAAAATGCCTTGGGGGAAAACTGGAAAACTATCGTTACGCCCAAAAAATTGGCATCTATTTATAAAAAAATATAATCTTAAAAACGTACTCCGTTCAAGCTAAGTCGAGAAAACTTACTTTGTTTATAAACCAGCTCGATGCAGCAATTCGCCAAATTCATATACTTTAGACTTTTAGGATGGAAAATAAAGGGAAGATTTCCATCTGAACTGAAGAAATTTGTTCTTATCGTAGTGCCACATACCAGTTGGTGGGATTTTCTTTTGGGGCTATTGGTACGCAAAGTCTGGGATGAGGAAATAAATTATATAGGTAAGAAAAGTCTTTTTGATTCACCTTTTGGGTGGTTTTTTAGGTGGACAGGAGGCGCCCCCATAGATCGTTCTAAAACGAATGACACGGTAAAGGCCACGGCTCAAATTTTTAACGAACGCGAAAAGTTTAGATTATCGTTATCTCCAGAGGGTACTAGAAAAAAAGTGGAGAAATGGAAGACAGGGTTCTATTTTATAGCCAAAACAGCAAATGTGCCTATAGTTTTGGTGGCGTTTGATTATGGCAAGAAAGAAATCAGGTTATCAAAACCGGAATACCCAACAGATGATCAGGTTTTGGATTTTAAAAAATACCATGCTTTTTTTGATGGGGTAGAGGGTAAGCACAAAAACTAATTTTAGGCTCATTAAATAAGCACTCCTTTTAAAACTTCACAGTGTATTAAGTTCGACAAAAGGAATATTTTTTTAACAATTGTAATAAAACCTATAGAAAATCTTCTCGTAGGTAAGGTATAAAGCGTTCAGCTAATGACTGGGAAGAGCGCCGTAATATTAGAACATCAAGATTTTAAAATAGGTTTTAGGTTATTTTAATTGGGAGAAGGTCCGCTTTTGGGAGGCGGGCCTTTTTATGTTTTATAATTATGACGCTAGTGATTAAGAATAGATATTGATTTTTTACATTATTCGAAATTGTAATAAAGCAATCTTTAAAAATAAATAATTTTAAAAGTAATAAGGTCTACTTTTAAACCCATTGATAATAAGCTGTTTAGTTTTTTATTGTGGAGGAAAATAGTTTTATGTCGTGCTTATTGTACAGTTTATCGAAAAAAGTAACCTACATGATGTAAACTATATTCATAAAATCTTAGATTACAATTGAATTGGATTATACCCAACTGGTTTTCCCCCCCCTTCCATAATTCGATGGACTTGTTTGAAAATAGTTTATTTCAACCCATATCAACCTTGAAATTGGTCTAGTTATCTATTAACCTAAAATAACTAGAATGGAAAAAAATTACCCAAGACGCCTTTTTCTTGGTAAGTCCTTGTTGGGAGCAGCAGGTCTTATTTGTGTTCCTACCGGAGCAATTGCAAAAGATATAGGTGCTAACAATTCACCATTTAAAGGATATACTTCTTACACAGATGTTAAAACCGATTTACGAACTTCTTTTTTAGGTAAAGAAGTGTCAGTATCCGGTAAAATATATAATGCTACAGGTAAAACTACAATACCAAATGCCTTAGTTGAGGTATGGCATTTATCTCCAGAAAAAAATGTTTACAAGCATCGCGGTAAAATGTTCACCAATGATGATGGTGCATATCAGTTTATAACAGACTGGCCAAACCGTGAGCCTGGTAAACAACACCGTATTTATTTTAAAGTTTCAAATGAAGGTAAAACCATTTTTACAGAACTATTGTTCAGTGATTTAGGAGCACATATTACAGATAAACATTGGGAACAAAATCAGCAATTAGCTGAAAATATACTTTTTCCTTCTTTCTCTACTTTTCTAAATAAATCAACAATCGATTTCAATATTTCAATTAACAACTAAACGTAAATAATTATGGAACCATTTATAGGACAAATAATGATGGTAGGCTTTAATTTTGCACCGCGAGGATGGGCATTATGTAATGGTCAACTTTTATCTATTGCATCAAATTCTGCATTATTTTCATTACTCGGAACCACATACGGTGGCGATGGAAGAACCACCTTTGGTCTACCCGATTTACGCGGTAGATTGGCAGTACATGTAGGTCAAGGCCCAGGTTTGCAAAATAGAGCATGGGGTCAGAGATTCGGAGTTGAAAATAATTCTTTAACTGAAGCTAATTTACCTTCTCATACACATACAGTTAATTTACCGGCAAAGGAAGAAGCTAATGCTGAAGTTCCTACTGGAAATTTTATAGCGGGTGCAGGTTTTGATGGTTTTGGTACAACCAGTGATACAACTATGGCAACACTGCCTGTAAGTAATACTGGGGGTAATGTACCGGTTACTAACATGCAGCCTTCATTAGGAATTTATCACGTCATAGCTCTTGTTGGAATATTCCCATCTAGAAGTTAATTAATAGTATAAAAACTCACCAACCAAAACCGGACAATATGAAAAACTTTACTTTATTATTGGTATTTTTCCTTACTACATTTCTTGCATTTGCACAGACCTCTTTAACTGCGGGTGATATCGCATTTCTAGGTGTCAATACCGATGGTGTCACAGATGCAGACGATTCTTTCGCATTTGTATTATTAAAGGATGTTGAAGCAAACACAACTATAACCTTTACAGATAGAGGTTGGAATGATGGTACTGGTTTTGTCGAGCCTTTGGCAATTGGTGACGGTGAGTTGATATGGACATCTACAACGGCACTAAGTGTAGGTGAAGTAGTAATACTTAACTTTGCAAATTTAAGTCCTGGAGCTGCGGTTTTCACGGTTTTAGGTGATCAATTGTTTGCCATTCAAGGTACCATTTCGAGCCCAATTTTTATAGCCGGTATGCAACTAAATATAGGTGTAGGAAGCGATGATGCCAATTGGGACGGCGCTGCAACCAGCAATACAACTTCAGCATTACCAGATGCGCTTACTACCGGCGATACCGCAATACGCTTTCCAATAGAGCAAGATAATTGGCAGTTTAGTTGCTCAACAGGCTTATGTCCGTTATCAGGTACTGCAGAAGAAATTCGTGCCATACTTCATAATCCGGCGAATTGGATAAATGATAATACCAATGTTTTTCCGGGTACTGTAAATGTAAACCTCGGTACTATAACTGTAGGTCCTGTAAATACACCACCAACAATTACAAGTTCAAGTACAGCAAATGTAGAAGAAAATCAAACAATAGCTATACATGTAGAGGCTTCTGATGATATAGATATTGAAGGACCAGGTTTAACGTACAGTCTTACCGGAGATGGTGTAGACCAACTACTTTTCAATATCAATGAGGTAACAGGTGAAGTATCGTTTATGAACGCACCAGATTTTGAAAACCCAGAAGATGAAGGTGGTAATAATATATATGAATTTCAGGTAACCGTAACCGATAGCGGGGGATTAGCCTCAATGCAAGATATCAGCATTACTGTAACGAATGTTGATGATACCTCACCAACGATTTCATCCCTTACACCTTTTAGCGGAGCAACCGATGTTGCCGTTGATGCCAATTTGGTGGTAGAATTCAATGAGGAAGTACAGGCGGTCTCGGGGAATAATATTATAATTTTAGCGAATCTAGTACCTGTGGTCACTATCCCTATTGATGATTCTCAGGTGACCATCGGTGGAAGCACTTTGACCATAATTCCAATAGCAGATTTGCCATCCAATGCCAGTATTTCGGTTGGTATCCCTGATGGTGGGTTAAAAGATTTGGCCGGTAATGATTTTCGAGGTATTGATCCCACTACCGGCTGGGTATTCACGACGGCTGTGCCAGTTGACAATACCCCACCAGTTATAACGTGCCCAGGAGATATTGTATTCGATTCCTTTTCTAGTGTAGAATGTGGTGATATTGTAAATTGGGACGCGCCCATTGTTACGGATAATTTTCCTGGGGTAACAGTTACTTCGAATTTTAATTCAGGTGATCTGTTTCCTATTGGTACAACAGAGGTTGTTTATACGGCAACGGACGCTGCAGGTAACCAAGCGGAATGTAAATTCATGGTAACAGTAAATGATGCGAAGGCTCCTACGCCGATATGTATTAACGGTCTTACAGTAACTTTGGATGCTACAACCGGTCTTCAAACAATTGCTGCAACGGATTTTATTGCTTCACCTATTACTGATGCATGTGGTCCAGTAACATACACCATATCTCGTGCAACTGTGGATCCGAATTCTGATGTTAGATCATCTAGTCTGATCCTAAACTGTGATGATGAAGAAACTACTTTGATTAGGGTATGGGCAGAAGATAAAAATGGAAACAGCGACTTTTGTGAAACTTATATTCTAGTGGACAAAAGTCAGTTTATGTGTCCAGCGCCTTTAATTGTAGATCTAGAACTAGACGTTACAACTTTAAATCCTACACCGGTAGTGTCAGGCGCGATAGTGAATTATCTTTATACCTTAACTAATAAAGGATCCTCTACAGCTACAGGAATAGAGGTTGAAGTAATATTTCCGACTGGAATAAATTTTATCAGTAGTGGTTTTCCAGGTGGCACTTTTTTTAATTTTACAACAAAAATTTGGTCAATACCATCTTTGGCTGCAGGAATCACTAGGACTTTGGTTATATCTGGAAATGTAAACGGAAACGGTGATTATATGACACTCGCGGAAGTAATTGCCCAAAATGAAACTGATATAGATTCTACCCCAGGTAACGGCGTGGATACTGATGGAGATGGTAACGTAATAGATGATCCAGAAGATGAAGACGATGGCGATGCCGAAACGGTAACTCCCATTGATAACGACCCCCCAGTAGCCGTTTGCCAAGACGTTATGGTTCAATTGGACCCTAACGGCAACACTACGGTCAGCGTCACAGATATCGATAACGGTTCAACCGACAATGGAGCTATCGTTTCGTACGGTGTGCGGCGGAGTGTTGCAAGAATGTTCGACCAGAACGCAACACCCGATGCCATTTTTGGATCTGGGAACGCAAACGGAAGTTTCACCAATAACCAAACAGGTAGTGTAGAGCTAGGCCTTCGGGCAAAGGTTCGCTACCCGACTCCAATGAACACCTTTAACAGCAATGGTGACGGAACGTACCAACATTTAGCCATCGCGGGATCACCTGCGAGCAGGGCAGGTTGGAATTTTGAGTGGAGCGTAAACACCGACCCTTCGGGCACGGCAGGCGATAAACTTAGCGGTCTTACCTATGAAATGGGTATTGATTTCGATGCCAGTACAGGCACCGATTATTATGTATTCGACCCTATTAATCAGCCCTTTGCGGACCATGCCATCGGTACTAATATGACGGCCAATGGTGGCGGTGTGGAGGCTACGGATCCAGCATCCTATGCAGGATTATTGGCAGCGAACAATGTAGCGCAAAACTCATGGAACCTTGATTTCTTCAATGAATTGGCGGGTAAGACCTTCGACCCAACGGTTGATGGTACCTATGAGGTATATTTAAAAGCATTCGATGGCAGCGGTGCCAAGGTTGGCGAAACCAAGATTACCGTAATTGTAGGTAATGGAGGCGCACCTGGATTGTTGCCACAGAGCATCGACTTTACCAATGCAGATATTGGAACTAATCTAGTAGAATTGATTGTTGTGGATGCTGCAGGCAATACGGCCATCTGTACTTCAACGGTCACTGTAAAATCTGCATGCGAGGTTGTAATCGAAGCACAACCAATGGATGTTGTAGTTTGTGAAAAAGAACCTTATAGTTTTAGGGTAGAGGCCACCGGTAATGGTATGCTCTCCTATCAATGGGAATATTTATTTGCTGTTGACGCATCATGGGATACTTATCCTAATGCTACCGAAAATGTTCTTGATATCCCTGCACAAGGGGCGGTCATTCATGCCGATGGTTGGCTATTTCGTGTCAGAGTGACCTCGGACAACGGTACGCCGAACGATGCTACGGACGATTGTACAACAACCAGTGAAACGGCTACATTGACCGTAAACCCTTTACCTGTGGTCGAGATTACCGGTAAGGACAGTTATTGTAATAACGGCAACGGTGTCGTTCTTGATGCCGGGGCGGGACATTCCAGTTACCTATGGTCACCGGGCGGCGAGACCACCCAGACTATTACCGCTTTAGAAGGCAGTTATACCGTAGAAGTAACCTACGAATTTGGCTGTATCAAAACCTCGGAAGCCTTCATGGTAACCAATAACCAACCGTTGGACTGTAACATTCTTCAAGATGTGCTGGCCACCGACCATTTGACTAATGATGGGGTTGCAACTGTAAATATAACAGGGGGCACGGGCCATTATATGTATCTATGGGATAATGGAGAAACAACACAGACAGCAACCACATTAACCTATGGCATGCACAGTGTAACGGTCACCGATTCTAATGGATGCGAGACCACCTGCCAAATAGATATCGCTAAAGAACTGTACTGTTGGACAAATCTGGTACAAAATGTAAGTATTCGCGGAGGCAATGATGGTGCTGCCCGAGTAAAAGGTAACGGAGGGTATAGACCTTATACATATAAATGGGAAGATGGCTCTACTAATGAGGTAAATTCAACACTGACACCCGGCACACATTATGTAACAATTACAGATGCATCAGGAGCTACTTCACAATGCAGCGTAATTATTACAGAACCAACAGGTGGAGATTGCGATACGTTTATACTAAACGTTGAACAAGACAAACTTTCAACGGATCATTTAACTGCCGATGGGGTAGCTACCGTACATCCAAAAGGAGGCGCGGCTCAATACACTTATTTATGGGATAATGGAGAAAGAACTCAAACCGCTTCTAAGTTAACATATGGTGTGCATAGTGTAACGGTAACAGATGCTAATGGATGTGAAGCAAGTAGTCAAATAGATATCGCAAAAGAATTGTATTGTTGGACCAATTTAATTAAGAATGAAAGTAGCTATGGATCAAATGATGGTGCTGCACAAGTGCGTGGAAATGGTGGTTACAGGCCTTATACTTTTAAATGGGACGATGGTTCTAGCGAAGAATTAAATAGTAGTCTCGGTGCAGGAACACATTATGTAACAATAACCGATGCTACTGGAGCAACGTCGAGATGTAGTGTAATTATTGAAGGGCCTAATCAAGAAATCTGTGATGGTATAGATAACGATGGCGATGGTAAAATAGATGAAGGATTTGACCAAGATGGTGATGGAATTGCTGACTGTTTTGATATCTGTAGTCAAGGCGATGATCATGTGGACATGGATTATGATGGAATTCCAGATGCTTGTGATGATAATATCTGTGTTAAAGGAGAAAAACCAAAGACAGAATGTTACCAGACTGCGGTATGGAACATACAAACATGTAGTTGGGATATTACTGGTGAACAACCGGAGATGCCAATGACAGAATGTTATCAAACTGCAGTATGGAACAATGCCACTTGTACATGGGACATTTT
>NZ_FZNV01000002.1:43338-949460 GCF_900188415.1 Maribacter sedimenticola
ATGTTATCAAACTGCAGTATGGAACACGCAGACCTGTAGTTGGGAAGCTACTGGCGAACAACCGGAGATGCCAATGACCGAGTGCTATCAAACAGTGGCATGGAATGCACAAACCTGCAGTTGGGAAGTTACTGGTGAACAACCGGAGATGCCAATGACAGAGTGCTATCAAACAGCAGAATGGAATACACAAACCTGTAGTTGGGAAGTTACTGGCGAACAACCGGAGATGCCAGAAACTGAATGTAATGAAACAGCTGAATGGAACGCGCAAACGTGTAACTGGGACATTTTTCAAAATAATAATGATTGTGGTTCAGGAACAATCGATCAATGTGAAACGGCATTTGCTAGATCTACGAACGAAAATGTAAGAACATGCTTCTTGGATATTTCTGGTATTACCGCCAATCGATGGGGCTGGACCAATAGTATACCTTCTGTAAATGGTAGCTATGAACTCGAATTGTATGCAGCTGCCGGTCAATGTGATATAACTAAAGGCGCATTGGTGGGTAACGTAATAGTGGTTTATGAAAATGGTTTGGTTGATGTTACGGTATCTGTTTTAAACGGGTATAAGATGACAGAGGCTCAGTTATATGTAGGAGGCAGTCCAATTCCTTTAAGGAATAATGGTAGCCAAACTGTTGCGCCTGGTCAATATCCATATCATGATGATGTAAACGGTGATTTTTACGCTTATACGTTTGAAAATTTGAATCCTGGCGATATGGATAATTTCTATGTGATTTTTCATGCCAAGGTTTGTCCGAACGAAACAGATGGTATGAAATCAGCTCCATCTAGTGTTATGCTAACAGCATATCCAATTCCGTTTAAGAAAGAAATAAATCTTAAAATAACAACACCAAGAAAAATGAGTGGGGAGCTGTACATATATGATGCAATAGGTCAAAAAGTTGAAGATTTTGGAATGCATAATCTTAAAAAAGGAGAAAATGAAATAAAGCTACAAGTAGTTGAATTACCTGTAGGTATGTATTTCATTCATGTGAAATCAGATTATGGAAACGAAGTTTTAAAAGTTCTTAGGCATTAAAAACATGTGAAAACTAAGTTTTATTCAATAATGTTTTGTTTTACTTCCTAAGTCGAACATTTTAGGATATAATAAAAAAAGGAGACCAAATTGGTCTCCTTTTTTATTGCTTACATTCTATAAAGATTTATTCCTCCATAGAATGGTATACGTTTTGTACGTCATCATCCTCTTCTAACTTTTCTAAAAGTTTCTCCACATCAGCAGCCTCTTCTTCAGATAAAGCTTTGGTTACCTGTGGTATCCTTTCAAAACCAGATGATAATATTTCTATTTCTCGGTTTTCCAACTCTTTTTGCAATGCTCCAAAGCTTTCAAACGGGCCATAAATCAAAATTCCGTCATCATCAACGAACACTTCTTCTGCACCAAAATCTATCAGTTCCAATTCTAGTTCTTCTGGGTCAATACCTTCGGCAGGGATCCTAAAGTTACACGTATGGTCAAACATAAATTCTACAGATCCCGAGGTGCCCAAATTACCGTTACATTTATTAAAATAACTTCTTACATTGGCCACTGTCCTTGTATTATTGTCGGTAGCGGTTTCTACCAATACGGCAATACCATGTGGTGCATAGCCCTCAAACAATACTTCTTTATAATCCCCAAGACTTTTGTCACTTGCCCTTTTAATGGCGCGTTCAACATTGTCTTTTGGCATATTTACGGACTTGGCATTCTGTATGACCGCTCTAAGACGTGCATTGGAGTCTGGATCGGGTCCGCCTTCCTTTACGGCCATAACAATATCCTTACCTATACGAGTAAAGGCTTTGGACATGGCAGACCATCTTTTCATTTTACGTGCTTTTCTAAACTCAAAAGCTCTTCCCATGGTAAATTATTTTAAGACAAATGTACAAAAACAGTCGATGTTCAAAAATTTGAAGACCATTGTCCGTACAAATAGGGTTTACATGTTAATTTGTGATTATTCGCTTTCAATAATATCCTCAATTGTCCGTGCAAGAACAAAATCTTTTTCAGTGACCCCATTGGCGTCATGGGTACTTAGCCTAATATTCAATGTTTTGTATACATTGCTCCAATCTGGGTGATGATTTTGTGCTTCACATTCAAAAGCAATGTGGGTCATAACGGAAAACGCTTCTTTGAAATCCTTGAATTCAAACGTAGTTTCTATGGCCCCGTCTATATATTCCCAACCATCTAATTGACCTAGATAGTCGGCAATTTGTTCATCTGTGAATTTTTCTATTTCTTTCATATGATTTTTTAATTAAGTACGTGATGATCAATTATATCCTGATACGTAAACTGTAAATTTTTAGGTAATTTATTGGTTTTGGGCAGTACGGCCAAATATCTGTCTTCATTGGTCGTATATACCCTTTTTAAGATTGGGTTAAAATTTCCTACACGTTCCAGAATTTCTTTTATAAAATCCTCATGGTGTGTTAGGTCATTACTGCCCAGATGATAAATACCAGTTTTGTTTCTATTGATAAGATAATGAATTTGTTGGGTTACCTTATCGTCATTGGTTACATTTAAAATTAAATTAGGGAAGACCTCAACAGGCTCATTGTTTATAATGGCCTTTTTCATTTCACGAACTCTAGGAGAGCTATTGCCAAATACCATGGGTACCCTTAGTATTACCATCTTCTCTTTAGGTAAGCGTAACATCATATTCTCGATCCTTATTTTAAGTCGGCCAAAAATACTTTCGCTTAATGTCTTGTCCATTTCGTAGGATGGATACTTGCTGTAGGCATCAAAAACGTTGGCAGATGATATAAAATATATTCTACAATTCATTCTAGTGACATATTCCAATATATGCTCATGTGCAATGACCTGCGCCGCAAAATTACCCCGTAATGAAGATATGATTATCTGTGGCCGTAGTTCCTCCAATAGCTCTACGATATCATCTTCTTCTAAATTGTAGTGTATAAATTGTTTGTTGTCCGCATATGTACTAGCGGCATGGCAATAGGTGGCATAAGTGTCAAAATAATTGCAAAGCTCTTTATATATAGCATTACCAATAAATCCACTACCACCAAGGATTAATATTTTCTTATTATCTAATTTCAAAAAATGGAGAGTTCTGTTTCAGTTGTTAATTTTTCCAAAGCTAGCATACCTAGTTTGGAATTTCCTTTTTCATTTAAACCCGGAGACCACGTGGCGACACAAAATTTATTGGGGTGCAGTGCTACTATACCACCGCCTACACCACTCTTACCGGGTAGTCCTACTTCAAAGGCAAATTCACCGGCTTCATCATAAAAACCACACGTAAGCATTAAGGCATTGATACGTTTTACCTGACCGCTCGTTAAATGGGTGTTCTTTCTTCTACACCGTCCATTATTGATATATAAATAAAATGTATTCGCTAATTGGGCGCAGCTCATTGTAAGTGAACATTGATGAAAATAAAAATCGAGCACGGTCTCTACATCGTTTTCCAAATTCTTGAACGATTTAAGCAGATTGGCAGCTGCATAATTATGAAACCCGGTCTGTTTTTCCGATGCCGCTACTGTACTATCATAATCTATGGTCTCATCATCCGCAATATTTCTAACAAAAGCTAAAAACTCATCCTTAGGATTTTTTAAATGGGATATCAAGACGTCGGCAACAACAATGGCACCCGGATTTATAAAGGGATTTCTAGGAATTCCTTTTTCAAACTCCAACAAGGATAAATGGTTAAAAGGGTCACCGGAAGGTTCTACATCTACCCGCGTCCAGAGTTTTTCGCCAATTAAACCAAGTGCCATGGTTAAGGTAAAAACTTTAGAAATACTTTGTATGGAAAACCTCTCATTAGAATCACCTGCACTAAAATTCTCTTGGTTCATGTTCACTAGATGAATACCAAACTTGTTCTTATCCACTTTTGCCAATTCTGGGATATAATCTGCTATTTTACCCCGGTCGTCCGTTTTTTGTGCTGTTTGATGTATAGTATCAAGTACGTGTTGAAAATCGATCATTTGGCTTTGTAAAATGGCAATTTGACCACTGTTGCAGGAATGGCCTTCTTACGGATTTGGATTTGGATTTTGCTACCGTATTCTGAAAATACCGTAAGTACGTAACCTAAACCTATACCAGTTCCCATAGAAGGGGACATTGTACCGGAAGTTACGGTACCAATAGTTTTTCCATTTCCATCTACAATATCGTACCCATGTCTTGGTATACCTCGTTCATTCAATTCAAAAGCGACCAATTTTCGTTCCGGGCCATGTTTCTTTTCTTTTTCCAGAGCCTCTGAATTCACGAAATCCTTAGTGAATTTAGTGATCCAGCCCAGGCCTGCTTCAAATGGGGAAGTTGTATCATCAATATCATTTCCATATAGGCAATACCCCATTTCCAAACGTAAGGTGTCCCTAGCGGCCAATCCGATCGGCTTTATTCCAAATTCGGCTCCTGCTTCAAAAACCTTGTCCCAAATTTGTTTTACCTCCTCGTTCTTACAATAAATTTCAAATCCACCGGAGCCTGTATAGCCCGTTGCAGAAATAATAACATGGTCTATACCGGCAAAGTCAGCCACCTCAAAATGATAAAATTTTATAGTAGATAAGTCAATGGAAGTAAGTGATTGCATAGCTTCAACTGCTTTTGGCCCTTGTATGGCAAGAAGGGAGTAACCTTCAGAAATATTGCGTATATCTGCATTGAATTCCTTGTTATAAGCAGCAATATGTGCCCAATCCTTATCAATATTGGAAGCGTTAACGACCAATAGATATTGATCATCCTTTATGCGATAAACAATAAGATCATCCACAATACCACCCGTTTCATTGGGCAGGCAGCTATATTGTGCCCTTCCTATGGTTAATTTGGAAGCATCGTTGGAAGTTACACGCTGTATAAGGTCCAATGCATTGGGACCGGATATTAAAAATTCACCCATGTGCGAAACATCAAAAACCCCAACACCGTTCCGTACCGTTTCGTGTTCGGCATTTACGCCTTCGTACGAAACTGGCATATTGTATCCGGCAAAAGGAACCATTTTTGCCCCTAGCAATTCATGTGTTGTAGTAAGTGCTGTATTTTTCATCTTCTATATTTATCGACCTTACAAATTTATCGAAAATAAATAGAAGCAATTCTGACAAATCAGCTATTTAGGAAAATATTGTCAACTACAATTTTAGCTTATGATCTTTTCAAATACTGCTTTAAATCTTGATAAGTGGAAATTTTAATAGATGCTTTGTTCTTGCCCATAACCCGTAATATCTGGCTAGGAATTTCCAGTTTTTCCGTTAGGGTATCCTCAACGACATCCAGAAACTTTACAGGGTGCGCGGTTTCCAGGAATATACCATATACATTTGGGTGTTGCTCTTGGTATTTCCTTAAGCCCAAATAACCTACGGCACCATGAGGGTCGGCAATATATCCGTTAATAGCGTATATTTCTTTCAAAGCTTGCTTGGTTTGCACATCATTAAAGGAGTAGGAGGATAAGTTCTCCTTTAATGTTTCAAAATTATCTCTGAATAAATGGCGAATACGGATGAAATTACTTGGGTCGCCAACATCCATTGCATTTGATATGGTAGCGGTAGATGGTTTTGGACTATATTCCTTTGTCATCATATATTGGGGTACGGTATCGTTTACATTGGTGGCAGCTATAAAATGGTTAACCGGCATTCCTAAACGTTGAGCCACGAAACCAGCACAAATATTACCAAAATTTCCAGAAGGTACGGAAAATACAATGTCCTTTCCTTTGGATTTCGCTTGCTTGTACGCAAATAAAAAATAAAATAGCTGGGGAAGCCATCTGGCAACATTGATAGAGTTTGCCGATGTTAATTTTAGATGTTGTAGCAAATCCTTATCCAAGAATGCATTTTTTACCATTGCTTGGCAATCATCAAAAGTGCCGTCTACCTCTAAGGCAGTAATATTTTGTCCTAAGGTGGTCAATTGTCGTTCTTGAATATCACTGACTTTTCCACTTGGGTAAAGTATGACCACGTTTACTCCATCTACGCCTAAAAAGCCATTGGCAACTGCACCTCCCGTATCACCGGAAGTAGCGACCAATACGGTAACCTCTTGTTTATGGGACCGTGAAAAATAGCCAAGGCATTGCGCCATAAATCTTGCGCCAACATCTTTAAAGGCCATGGTGGGGCCATGAAAAAGTTCTAAGGTGCCAATATTAGGAGTTATATCGACTACGGGGAAATCAAAGTCCAACACTTCTTTTAAAATACCTCTAAGAATATCATCAGGTATGGTTTCTTCCACGAATTGACGAATGGCGGTAAAGGCGATGTCTTCATTGGATAAATTTTCAATAGTCTCAAAAAACGACTTAGGTAAGGAATTTATCTGTTCTGGGAAATATAATCCTTTGTCCGGGGCAATACCGTTGACTACGGCAACATCAAATGATATAACTGGCGCTTTGCCATTTAAACTATAGAATTTCAAGATGACTATTTTTTAGGTTATGAAAATGTGAGTTTTTTAAAGGGGACGTACGCCGTCCGTATTAATTTTGGATACATGGATTTCATAGGCAATGTCAATTTTATCATATACCAACTTCATGGCATCACCGACTTTGATGGCGGTTTCTTTTCCTTTACTAAAGGCAAATATGGATGGTCCCGACCCAGAAATTCCAGAACCAAGGGCACCGGCAGATAAAGCTGTTTTTTTGACCTCGTCAAATCCGGGGATGAGTATGGAACGTATGGGTTCAACAATATGATCTTCCAAAGATCTGCCGATAAGGGCGTAGTCCTCCTTAAAAAGTCCTGCAATTAGACCTCCAACATTTCCCCATTGTTTTATTCCTGTTTCCATTGAAATCGTTGTTTTCAAGATTTTTCTGGAATCAGATGTCTTAATTTCTATTTGTGGATGTATTATGGTAATATATAGTTCTGATGGTGCCGGAATGGTAATAATGTCCAACGGGCTGTAGCTGCGCACTAGGGTAAAGCCACCAAATAGGGCAGGGGCTACATTATCCGCATGGGCAACGTCACTTGCCAACCGTTCACCTTCCATGGCAAATTTAACCAGGTCGGTATTATTGAAGGGGTAGTCCAATAGATGGTTCATGGCCCAGACTGCACCGGCAGAACTTGCTGCACTACTGCCAATTCCACTGCCGGGTTTTATTTTTTTATTAATCTCTATTTCAAAACCACCTTCGTAATCCGCAGCCAGCAAAAATGCATTACCGGCAACCCCGGCAACATTGTTTAAGGTCTCCTTGGGAAGGTCTTGTCCGCTAAGTTTGGTAATTTTTATTCCCTTTTCAGTAACTTTTCTTACGGTCATTTCGTCACCTACCGCATCCAGGGCAACGCCCAAAACATCAAATCCACATGATATGTTCGCAACTGTAGCAGGGCAAAAGACTTTAACTTCGTTCTCATTCATGGTCAAAACGATTTATACGTCAATTAAAAATTACCTATTCTTATAATATCGGCAAATATACCAGAAGCCGTAACATCGGCACCTGCACCGGCACCTTTTATAATCATGGGTTGGTTAGGGTAACGTTCCGTATAAAACAAAACGATGTTATCACTACCTTCCAAATTATAAAAATCATGGCCTTTTGGAATTTCTTGCAGACCTACACTGGCCACTCCATTATCATATTGTGCAACATATTTTAATTTACTATCAGCATTTTTAGCGCTGGCATAGAGATTTTGGAAATGAGGTTCGTGCTTTATCAATGAAGCAAAGAAATCCTCGTTATTAGTGGTCTTTAAGCTTTCTTCAGGTAGAAAAGGATTATTTTTTATATCGGATATTTCCAGTACGTTACCACTCTCCCTTGCCAAGATTAATATTTTGCGCATAACGTCTACACCGCTTAAATCTATTTTAGGGTCGGGTTCCGTGTACCCTTCTTCCTGGGCTTGTTTTACCACATCATGAAAAGTTGTGGTATCGTTAAAATTGTTGAACACAAAGTTTAGGCTACCGGATAGGACAGCTTGAATCTTTAAAATTTTATCGCCCGAAGCAATAAGGTGCTTTAGCGTGTCAATAATAGGTAAACCTGCACCAACATTGGTTTCAAACAAAAATGGGGCATTATAACTTCTTGCTAAAGATTTTAAATGGGCATAATTTTCATAGGCCGAAGAACATGCAATTTTGTTACAGGTAACAACGGAAATACTATTGCCTAAATATTCGCTATAAGAAGTAGAAACATCTTCACTTGCGGTATTGTCCACAAATATGCTGTTTCTGAAGTTTAGCGTATTCACCAATTCAAGAAATTTGGACTTGTCTGCTTTTTGACCATTTGCCAATTTTTCTTGCCATGTATTTAGGTCTATACCCTTTTCATCAAAAAACATGGTTCTAGAGTTGGACATGCCAATAACACGAATGTTCAATTTTAAGTTCTCTTTCAAAAATTTACGTTGAGACCTTATCTGTTCAAGAAATTTTGCACCTACATTACCAACGCCCATTACAAATAGGTTCAGTTGTTTAATATTTTCTTCAAAGAATTCTTCATGTAGGGCATTTAAAGCTTTCTTAACATCCTTTTGATCTATGATACATGAAATATTTCTTTCAGAGGCACCTTGTGCAATTACGCGGATGTTGACATTGTTCTTTCCAAGTGTGCTGAACATTTTACCACTTAATCCTTGGTGGCTTTTCATGTTGTCACCTACCAATGCTACAATAGCTAAATCTTTCTCGGGAATGACCGTTTTAATTCGTCCCCTTTCTATTTCATATTCAAAAGCTTCATTTACTATGTGAACCGCTTTTTCAACATCATCGGCTGAAATACCTACACAAATAGAATGTTCGGATGAAGCCTGCGTAATAAGGACAACGCTAATGTCTGCTTGAGAAAGTACTTCAAAAAAACGTTTGGATATACCTGGTATACCTACCATACCTGGACCTTCCAGAGAAATTAATGCAATATTTCCTATATGGCTAATGCCTCTGACCGTCTTTCCTTTTTCATTTTTTGATTTGGTAATCAGGGTGCCATTGGCCTCTGGGTCAAAGGTGTTTTTGATGACAATGGATATACCTTTGGATAGCACAGGTTGTATAGTGGGTGGGTATAGTACCTTGGCACCAAAGTGCGATAGTTCCATGGCTTCTTCGTAAGAAATATGGGGAATTGCTTTGGCTTGTTTTACCATTTTAGGATTGGCGGTATACATACCGCTAACATCTGTCCATATTTCCAGAATTTCAGCATCAAGTGCTGCGGCATATATTGCTGCGGTATAATCAGAACCTCCCCTTCCCAATGTTGTAGAATTTCCTTCTTCAGAGGTGGAAATAAATCCGGGACATACTGTTATTTTTGCATTGCTGGCTTTGAAATATGCTATACAATTGGCATTCGTCTTGGCAAAGTTCACCATATTCTTGCCGTTCAGTTTTTGGGTAATGATAATTTCCCTACTATCCTTGAACTCCGCATCCAATTGCTCGCTTTTTAGGTATTCACTAATAATGTAAGAGGAAAGTAATTCTCCAAAACTTACGATTCTGTCAGAAAGTCTTGGGGTAATCTCACCAATATAGAAAGCACCCTCCAATAAGGTTTCCAATTCATTGAATTCACTTTTTACCTTACTCAAAACGCGGCTTTGTGCATTTACGGGCAGTAATTGTTTTGTGGCCGTTAAATGTCTTTCCTCTAAAGTGGCTAGTACTTTTTTGTAGGATTCATTTTGTGTAGATGCCAACGTACCGGCTTCTAATAAATGGTCCGTTACACCCCCAAATGCAGAAACGACCAAAATAATTTGGTCTTCATATTTGGAAATGATATTCTTTATTTTAATAATATTTTCAGGATTGGCTACAGATGAACCTCCAAATTTTAAAACTTTCATGCTATTGAAATATTGACTTTTTAAAAAGATATGGTGTAGTTAAACACAGAAACGGAGATATATAGTTTTTAACCCCTAAGGGTGAACCATGCGGTTGTAGAACCATAGCAATTGGTTACAGAAGTAATGTTAATTGTTATGTCTGTTTTTTCGCAGTCCATAATACTATTGGTTGAAAATCAAAAGTAGTACATTTGGTATCTTAATCAAATGATTCCACAATTTTTTACGGAATCGTTACTTTTTAGTTCAAAATAGCATAAAGAATGAAGTTATTTAGTGCAAAACAAATATATAAGGCAGATCAGATTACCACGAAAAAACAAGGTATTGCCGGTGAAGAGTTAATGGAGCGCGCATCGTTACAATTATTTAATTGGATGCATTTAAGAATGCAAGGCGCCCCGGTAAAAATACATTTGTTCTGTGGTATTGGCAATAATGGGGGAGATGGCATTGCCTTGGCTAGGCATTTGTTGGAGCATGGTTACAATATTGCCGTTTATGTGGTCAACTACAGCGAAAAACGTTCAGAAGATTTTCTAATCAATTTAGCACGATTAAAGGAACGTAAATGTTGGCCAAATTTTATGAATTCCGATGATGAATTGCCTGTTATAGGTAAGGATGATATTATTGTTGACGGTATTTTTGGCATAGGTATCAATAGAACTCCTGACGCTTGGGTGATAAAATTAATTCAGCATCTTAATAATTCACAAGCCTTTATTTTATCTATAGACATTCCTTCGGGGTTGTTCAGTGATCAAAGTCCAAAAGATTTTGATGCTATCATAAAATCAAATTATGTGTTAAGCTTCCAGGCACCTAAACTTACTTTTTTCTTACCGGAATCCGGTCCTTACGTAGAACAATGGGAAGCCTTGGATATAGGGCTAGATGTAGATTATTTAAGCTCTACCGAAACCGCATATGAATTAATTGGTAAAAATGAAGTGTTGACCGTTTATAGACCACGAGAGAAATATGCCCATAAGGGTACTTATGGTCATGTGTTAATTCTTGGGGGAAGTTATGGTAAGATCGGCGCGGTATGTTTATCGTCAAAGGCGGCCTTGCATGCCGGTTGTGGGTTGGTTACGGCCTATTTGCCAGCAGTTGGCTACTCTATTTTGCAGACTTCCCTACCAGAGATAATGGTATTGACGGATAAGGATGAAAAAATAATTACCGACATTACATTTGAGATTGACCCTACAATTATAGGTGTAGGTATGGGTATGGGTACAGATGATAAAACCATTATGGCATTCGGCTCATTTTTGAAAAGCAATGAAAAGCCATTGGTGTTGGATGCTGATGCGATCAATATTCTCTCAAAACATAAGGACTTGCTTAAGCACTTGCCAAAAGATACTATATTGACGCCACATCCTAAAGAGTTGGAACGGTTGATTGGTAAATGGAAAAACGATTTTGATAAATTGAACAAGGTCAAAAAATTCTCTGACCAACACCAATGTGTAGTGGTTATAAAGGGCGCAAATACCATTGTTGTACAAAACGGGAAAGGGTATGTGAATACTACGGGTAATCCCGGAATGGCCACTGCGGGAAGTGGAGATGTACTAACGGGAATTATATCCGGCTTGCGGGCGCAAGGTTATTCAGCTTTGAATGCCGCAGTATTTGGTGTGTACCTGCATGGCAAAGCAGGGGATATAGCGGTTGAAAAAACAGGATATCAATCTATGGTAGCAACAGACCTAATATCCAATTTAGGAAATGCGTATCTTGATTTGTTTCAGATTCCGGAACAGCCCCAACCTAGTGAAGCGGAACCGGAAGCTCAGCAATAGTTTTATGAGTTAACCCTTCTTTTTACCCATTTTAAGGCGTTGTCGTATTCTATAAAAAACTTCATAGGTTTTTTGTAGAACAATTTTTCAATCTTAAAGTTATGCATATCTATTTCTTTTACAGAAACGATGGCAAAAGCCTTAAGGTTTTCCAGTTGCTTTAAATAGTTATAAATGGTAGGGTCAATGGCAAATGAGTTTTTGCGCAAACTAATGAATCCAAAATTTTTATTCCTAAAATGGATTTCCGAGATGCCTATAATTTGATATGCTCGTTCAAGTGTAAGGGTTGCACCTTCATCAAAGATGGATACCATATAATTATCAAATACTTGAATTTTTCCTATTTCCAATTCGTACTCGCGTACTACTACCTTCTTTTTTTTGGTTGATCCAACTTTCATTCGGCTTGTATTAATATAGTGTGTCTATAGCAAATGTAAATTGAAGCGTATTCTTGGGGCAAATTATTAGTTAAAACACATAAATATCGTACGTACTGCGTACAGCTGATATCGGTGTATTTCAATTCTTACATAATCATATAAATTTTGCACAAAAAAAGGAGTCCTACTTTGGACTCCTTTTCTTTTAGATAATTTAATACTTGTATCAGGTCTTGGGAGATTCCTCTTCAGCCTTCTTTATATCTATGGTCAATTCCTCGGTCTTTTTGTCAAGGTCAATATAAATACTGTCCCCTTCTTTAAGTTTGGAATTTACGATCTCTTCAGCCAATGCATCCTCTATATATTTTTGGATTGCCCTCTTTAGTGGTCTGGCACCGTATTGTTTGTCAAAACCTTTTTCCGCTATATAATCTTTTGCGTTGTCTGTAAGATTTAAATGATATCCTATATCCTTAATTCTCTTATACAGTTTTGCAAGTTCAATATCAATGATTTGATGTATATGAACTCGTTCCAATGCATTGAAAACGATAACATCATCTATTCTGTTCAAGAACTCAGGAGCAAATGCTTTTTTCAACGCATTTTCAATAACTCCTTTTTGATGGGCGTCTTCCTGAGATTTTTTTGCCGATGTTCCAAAACCAACACCTTGCCCAAAATCCTTTAATTGTCTGGCTCCAATATTGGAGGTCATAATAATGATCGTATTTCTAAAGTCAATCTTACGTCCCAGACTATCGGTTAAAAATCCATCATCAAGCACTTGTAAAAGCATATTGAACACATCTGGATGCGCCTTTTCTACTTCGTCCAATAGAATGACAGAATAAGGTTTTCTTCTAACTTTTTCAGTTAACTGTCCTCCTTCTTCGTAGCCCACATATCCTGGAGGTGCACCCACCAATCTAGAAATGGCGAATTTCTCCATATACTCACTCATATCTATACGGATAAGAGCATCTTCCGAGTCAAAAAGTTCCTTAGCCAGAACCTTGGCCAATTGTGTCTTACCTACACCGGTCTGCCCTAAAAAGATAAAAGAGCCAATTGGTTTATTGGGATCTTTAAGTCCAGCCCTATTTCTTTGAATGGCTTTGGATACTTTGGCAACTGCCTCGTCTTGGCCAATAACATTAGATTTGATAAGCTGTGGCAATTCTGCCAATTTATTGCTTTCTGTTTGTGCAATCCTATTTACGGGTATACCGCTCATCATGGAAACCACATCTGCAACATTGTCCTCACTTACGGTTTCTTTATTGAGTTTACTTTCGTCCTCCCAGCGTTCTTGTGCTATGGCAAGTTCTTTTTCCAAACTTTTTTCGTCATCTCGCAATTTAGCGGCCTCTTCATACTTTTGTTTTTTGACAACGCTATTTTTTAGCTCACGAACATCTTCCAGTTTCTTTTCCAGTTCAAGAATTTGTTTGGGAACGTCCATATTTACAATGTGCACGCGTGAGCCGGCCTCATCCAGGGCATCAATGGCCTTGTCTGGAAGAAAACGGTCTGTCATATATCTATTGGTAAGTTTAACACAGGCGACAATGGCCTCATCGGTATAGGTCACGTTATGGTGATCTTCATACTTACCTTTAATATTATGAAGTATTTCTATGGTTTCGTCAATAGAAGTAGGTTCAACGATTACTTTTTGGAACCTTCTTTCCAAAGCGCCGTCCTTTTCAATATACTGTCTATATTCATCCAATGTCGTAGCACCAATACATTGTATCTCACCTCTTGCCAAGGCAGGTTTAAACATGTTGGAAGCATCTAGGCTACCGGTTGCTCCACCGGCACCTACAATGGTATGAATTTCGTCAATGAACAAAATTACATCATCGTTCTTCTCAAGTTCGTTCATGACCGCCTTCATTCGCTCCTCAAACTGACCACGGTACTTGGTACCCGCAACAAGGGAAGCCAAATCTAGGGTCACCACCCTTTTATTATAAAGTATCCTTGAAACCTTTTTGTTGACGATACGCAAAGCCAAACCTTCGGCAATGGCACTTTTACCAACACCGGGCTCGCCAATAAGTAAAGGATTGTTTTTCTTTCTACGGCTTAATATCTGTGAAACACGTTCAATTTCCTTTTCGCGACCAACGACAGGATCCAACTTGTTTTCTTCGGCCATATGTGTAAGGTCCCTACCAAAATTGTCCAATACCGGAGTTTTGGATTTTTTGGTTCCTTTTTGACCTGCAGTAGATCCAAATGTACTTTCCTTTCCTTCATTGGTCTCTTCGGAATCACTTGGGAAAGATTCGGCCGTTGGGCCGTCTACCATATCGTCATCACTGGTAATCATAAACTTGAACTGTTCCTTTACGCCGTCATAATCGACTTTTAACTTATGTAAAAGCTTAGTTGTAGGGTCGTTTTCATTTCTCAGGATACAAAGTAAGAGGTGTGCAGTATTGATCGAGGAACTCTGAAATAATTTTGCCTCTAAAAAAGTTGTTTTTAGGGCACGTTCCGCTTGTCTCGTTAAGTGCAGGTTTTTCTTATCTTTTTGTACGCCGCTAGCATTTGGGTTGGACGGACTAAGAATTTCCACTTTTCTTCGTAAGTGGTCCAAATCAACTTCCAATGCATCTAAAATGCTTATGGCCTTCCCGTTTCCATCTCTAAGAAGCCCTAACATAAGGTGCTCGGTTCCGATAAAATCGTGACCAAGTCGCAATGCTTCTTCCTTGCTGTAAGCAATTACATCCTTAACTCTTGGGGAAAAATTATCATCCATATACTATATTATCAACTATAAAATTACTAAATCTCCTTCAATCAATGGCAAATACCGTACCTATAATCGTTAAAGTTATTGTAAAACCCTTGAAATGTGCGTCTATCGGTTAAAAATTATGCGTATAAATTAAAAATTAACATTTGTGCCATAACTGTTAATAAATTATAATATTATTAAACTTAGTTATTCTTATAACGCCTAGGATTTAAGTATATTGGCATGCTTTTTTACTAATTAAAAAACAGAAGATTTTAAATGGCAGACGGTGAAAAATTAATACCTATTAATATTGAGGATGAAATGAAATCTGCCTACATTGATTATTCAATGTCGGTCATTGTGTCACGGGCTCTTCCAGATGTTAGAGACGGATTAAAGCCAGTACACAGAAGGGTTTTGTTTGGAATGCATGAATTAGGGGTTAGAAGTAATAGCTCCCATAAAAAATCTGCCCGTATTGTCGGGGAGGTTCTTGGTAAGTATCATCCCCATGGAGATACCTCGGTTTATGATGCAATGGTGCGTATGGCCCAAGAGTGGAGTTTGCGTTACATGCTTGTGGACGGGCAAGGAAACTTTGGTTCTATAGATGGTGATAGCCCTGCTGCAATGCGTTATACGGAAGCCCGTATGCGCAAGATTGCGGATGACATGCTTATTGATATCGAAAAAGAGACGGTAGATTATCAATTAAACTTTGATGATTCATTAAAGGAGCCTACTGTATTGCCAACCAGGGTTCCCAGTCTTTTGGTGAACGGTGCATCTGGTATTGCGGTAGGTATGGCTACCAATATGCCACCACATAATTTATCTGAAGTTGTTGACGGTACGGTAGCTTATATTGACAATAATGATATTGAAATAGATGAGCTGATCACCCATATCAAGGCACCGGATTTTCCTACCGGTGGTATTATCTATGGTTATGATGGGGTAAAGGAGGCCTTTCATACAGGTAGGGGACGTGTCATGATGCGTGCCAAAGCTACTTTTGAGGAAGTACAGGGAAGGGAATGTATTGTAGTGCATGAAATTCCGTATCAAGTCAATAAGGCAGACATGATCAAAAAGACTGCCGATCTTGTCAATGAAAAGAAAATTGAAGGGATATCCAATATACGTGACGAGTCTGATCGTAACGGTATGCGTATCGTCTATATTTTAAAGAGAGACGCAATACCTAATATTGTATTGAACATGCTGTATAAGTATACGGCGCTGCAGACTTCTTTTAGTGTCAATAATATTGCTTTGGTCAATGGTAGGCCAGAATTATTGAACATTAAGGACATGATTCATTATTTCGTTGAGCACCGCCATGAAGTGGTAGTTAGGCGAACGCAGTTTGAATTGAAAAAGGCTGAGGATCGTGCACACATCCTGGAAGGGTTGATCATTGCATCGGATAATATTGATGAAGTAATTGCCATCATCAGGGCATCCAGCAATGCAGAGGAAGCTAGGGCCAACTTGATCGAGCGCTTTAAGCTTAGTGAAATCCAAGCCAAGGCAATCGTTGAAATGAGATTGCGCCAACTTACCGGTCTGGAACAGGACAAGCTAAGGTCTGAATATGAGGAAATCATGCTATTAATTGCTGATTTGAAAGATATTCTTGAGAAAAAGGAGCGTAGGATGCAGATCATCAAAGATGAATTGCTAGAGATAAAGGATAAGTACGGTGATGAAAGACGATCTGAAATAAATTTGGCTGGTGGTGATCTTAGTATGGAAGATATGATCCCGGACGAGCAAGTGGTGATTACCATTTCTCATGCGGGCTATATCAAAAGAACACCTTTGTCAGAATATAAAACGCAAAACAGGGGCGGGGTTGGTCAAAAAGCCTCCTCTACCAGAAATGAAGATTTCTTGGAACACCTGTTCGTAGGTACCAATCATCAATATATGCTCTTCTTTACGCAAAAAGGAAAATGCTTCTGGATGCGTGTATTTGAAATACCAGAAGGTAGTAGAACATCCAAAGGAAGGGCAATTCAGAACTTGATCAATATTGAGCAGGATGATAGTGTCAAGGCATTTATCTGTACGCAAGATTTAAAGGATGAGGAGTATATAAACGGACATTATGTCATAATGGCCACTAAAAAAGGTGTGGTCAAAAAGACATCTTTGGAACAATATTCAAGGCCTAGGCAAAATGGTATCAATGCTATTACCGTGCGTGACGGGGATGAATTGTTAGAGGCTAAATTGACCACAGGTTCAAGTCAGATATTCTTAGGACTTAAATCTGGAAAAGCAATCCGTTTTGAAGAAAGTAAGACCAGGCCAATGGGTAGAAATGCCTCTGGTGTAAGGGGTATTACCTTGGCCAATGAAGAGGACGAGGTAATCGGTATGGTTTCCGTACATAATTTTGAGGATGAGATTTTGGTGGTTTCTGAAAAAGGGTATGGTAAACGATCAAGTATTGAGGATTACAGAATTACAAACAGAGGTGGTAAAGGGGTCAAAACCATAAGCGTTACCGAAAAGACCGGAGGATTGGTAGCCATTAAAAATGTGACGGATTCGGATGATCTTATGATTATCAATAAATCCGGAATCGCAATTCGTATGAGCGTAGAAGACTTAAGGGTCATGGGTAGAGCAACCCAGGGTGTTAGGTTAATTAATATTAAGGGGAACGATTCCATAGCCGCTGTTGCCAAAGTCATGAAAGATGAAGATGATTTGGAAGAATCCGAAATACTTGATATTGAGGTAAATACGGATAATGGCACGGAGCTTGATACGAATACACCGGATGATTCTGAAGAATAAACATCTAAATTTTAAACACTAATAATTAATATATTAAAAATGAAGAATAGGATTTTACTTGTTGCGGCTTTGGCCTTTACTATGGTCGGGTTTGCACAAAAGAATGAAATAAAAGCTGCGGAAAAGGCTTTGAAAGGTGGCGATGCGCAGGCGGCTCAAACTGCTATTGATGCGGCTTCGGGAACCATAGCTTCCGCAGATGAAAAAGTGCAGGCTCAATATTATTTTACAAAAGGTAAAATTTACAGTGATTTGGCCAAAAAAGGCAATAATGATGCATTTAAGCAATCAGCAGATGCTTTCAAAAAGGTAATTGAAATTGAGGAGGCTTCCGGTAAACAAAAGTATACCGGTGAAACAGAGCAATATATGGCTGCGCTAACGGCAGATTTGGTAAATTCTGCGGTAAGTGACAATGGTAACAAAAAATTTAAGGAAGCTGCAGAGAAATTATATATGAGCTATACCCTTAGTCCTAGGGATACATCATATTTATATTATGCGGCCGGTAGTGCTGTTAATGGTGGTCATTATGAAATGGCTTTGGATTACTACAACAAACTACAGGAAATCGGTTACGATGGGGGTGGTATAGTTTATAAAGCTACCAACACTGCATCTGGTGAAGTGGAGGAAATGGATAAGGTTCAACGTGACCTTATGGTTAAATCAGGGACATATACAGATCCCATAGATGAAAAAACACCTTCTAAAAAAGCTGAAATCGTAAAGAATACCGCATTGATTTATACGCAATTAGGACAAGACGAGAAAGCTTTGGAGGCTTATAAGGCAGCTAGAAAGAACGATCCGGAAGATGTTAATTTAATATTGAACGAAGCCAATCTTTATTTCAACCAAGGAGACAAGGAGAAATTTAAGGAGTTAATGGCAGAGGCCATTTCCTTGGCACCGGACAATGCGGATTTGCATTACAACGTTGGTGTTATTAGTATGGAGCAAGAAAATTATGAAGATGCCAGAAAGTCTTATAATAAAGCAATTGAAATAGATCCAGGTTACACCAATGCGTATCTTAACTTATCTACTACGTATGTAAACGAGGGTAACGGTATGATCGATGAAATGAATTCATTAGGTAATTCAAGAGCGGACATTGCTAAGTATGATGAATTAAAGAAGAAAAAAGATGGTTTGTTCAAGCAAGGTGCAGATATTTTGGAAGAAGCACTAAAGACTAATCCTGAAAATGAAAATATCATGATCCAATTGAAGAATATTTATGGAGCAATGGGAGACAATGAAAATTTCATGAAAATGAAAAAGATGTTAGGAGAGTAATCCTTTGTAATCTTAAAAATGTAAAAGGCCCTAAAAAGGGCCTTTTTTTATATCACTTTTTTAATGACCCTTAATTGATGGGTATACGTTCTTAAGTCGTTATTAAAAATACCCGTATGGTCCAAGCGGTCTATACGTACCTTACCGTGTACATGAATAACATAATTGTTTTCCATAATGATGCCTACATGGTCAATTGACCCGCTGGAATTATCAAAAAAGGCTAGGTCGCCCGCCTCACTTTCTTCAACGAAACTTAGTGCATCACCCTGCGTTGATTGTCTTTCTGCTGTTCGTAAAAGTTTATATCCATTAATTTTATAGACCATTTGGGCAAATCCCGCCGCGTCAATACCAAAAGGTGTTCTTCCACCTTTAACCTCAGGGGAATTTAAATATAGTAACGCTGTTCTAACAATATTGTCCTTTGATTGTTTTTCGCTTGTAATAACTCCATCAAAACTTAAGGGTAAAGAGGGGGTGTTGGGTATGCTGGACCCTATTAAGATTGGGGTAAGAATTTTATGTTCATCTTCAACATAGGTAATCAATTCTGCCGCCAATTTTTCCTCTTTACATTCTTTCAAAGTGTTGAATTCATCTTCGGGAATAAATACCAGTTGATTGTTCATGATCCATCCTTCGCATTTATCGAACAATGTCTTGATTCTTGACCAATTTTTTCTAGATTCCAACACTTTAAAATGCTCTCCGAACAAAAGTTGGGTGACCATTTCAGCTACTTCATCTGGAGTACTCCGTACGGGAATAATACTTAAATGACAAATTCCGTATTGCATGCAGCTTATTTATGCTCTTTCTATTACCATTGCCGATGCTCCACCGCCACCGTTGCAGATTGCGGCCGCACCAAGTTTTGCCTCATTTTGCTCCAACACATTGATTAAGGTAACCAATATCCTTGCTCCGGAACATCCTAGTGGATGGCCAAGTGATACAGCGCCACCATTAACATTTACCTTGTCGTCCGTTAACCCCAATAATTTCATATTGGCCAAACCTACGACGGAGAAGGCTTCGTTGAATTCAAAAAAATCAATATCGTCAATAGACACCTGTGCCTTGGTCAAGGCTTTTGGAAGCGCTTTGGCAGGAGCGGTCGTAAACCATTCCGGTTCATGGGCGGCATCCGCATATCCTTTAATACTTGCCAAGGGTTTTAAATTAAGTTCCTTGGCCTTTTCCTTGCTCATTAATACCAATGCTGCAGCACCATCGTTAATGGTAGAGGCATTGGCGGCCGTTACCGTACCATCTTTGGAAAAAGCAGGTCTTAGATTAGGTATCTTATCAATAAACACATTGCTGAATTCTTCGTCCTTTTCAACTAGTATGGGCTCACCTCTTCTTTGTGGTACAGGCACGGGTATTACTTCATTGGAGAATTTTCCATTATCCCAGGCACTGGCAGAGCGTTTATAGGATTGTATGGCATAGGCGTCCTGTTCCTCTCTTGAGAACTCATATTTTACGGCACAAGCATCTGCACATACACCCATTGCATTTTCATCATAGGCATCTACCAGTCCATCTTTTTGCATACCGTCAATTAAGGTGCCGGGCCCAAATTTTGTACCTGTTCTCATGTGTACATAGTGTGGTATCAAGCTCATATTTTCCATGCCACCGGCAACGACAATATCAGCATCTCCCAAAGCTATAGCCTGTGCGCCTTGCATAACCGCTTTCATACCGGATGCACAAACTTTGTTGATGGTGGTGCATGGTACGGTGTTAGGGATTCCAGCATAAATTGCCGCTTGTCTGGCGGGAGCTTGACCTGTACCGGCCTGCACAACGTTGCCCATAATGACCTCATTGACCAAATTGGCATCCAAGCTTATTTTCTGTAATGCGCCTTCAATTGCTAAAGCTCCCAATCTGGGAGCGGTAATGGTAGATAAACCACCCATGAAACTTCCAATTGGCGTTCTAACTGCTGAAACAATAACAACCTCTTTCATTATTCTATTTTTGTTGATTTTACGAAATTACTAAATTCTATAGCAATCCGCGGGATATCCTTTCAATTACTAGTTATCAGATTAATATTTTCTATTTTTGATGAACATAATAATATTTTCTTTTGGACAATCTATATAAAAAGCAATCGCTCATATTTAAATATATATTATATATAGTAGCGATAGCGTTTATTGTTTTCTTCTTGCCCAAGGGAGGAAAGTTCAAATATGAATTTCAGAAAGGAAAACCATGGCAGTACGATAATCTTTATGCGCCCTTTGACTTTTCCATACAAAAAACCGATGCGGAAATAGCGGAAGAAACACAGGCTATTGAGCGTAATCAGTTACCATATTATAGGTATGATCAAAATATTGTTGATGATCTACGGGCAGAATTTCAAGTAGCCTTTAATGAAACTTGGCAGGATATAGGATTAAGGAACAGTCAAAGAAATAGACTAAAAAATGTTTCGGAGGCCATATTGGATTCTATTTATACCAAAGGTATTTTACAGAATAGTGGAAAGCAGGTACAGCGTAATTTTATTTATTTAGTTAAGGAAAATGAGGCAAGAAAGGTTAGGGTAACGGATTTTTTTAAAATAAATGAAATCAATGAATTGGTAAGCAGCGTTCTGGCCCAGAACAACCTCTCATTATTTGAAAATGAAACCCAAGCCTTATTTTTTGATTTAATTACGCCAAATGTAAGTTTTGATAATAGTTTAACGAAGAAAGCAAGGGATGAGGCCCTTACCAAACTATCCTATACGAGAGGTACTGTTGACCAAGGGCGTTTAATAATAGCAAAGGGTGAAGTTGTTGAGGCGGAAAATCTAAAAATACTAGAATCATTAAAAGGGGAATATGAGTCGGAATTATGGACGGCAAATAATTATTACTACATTTTAATAGGTTATACCGTTCTGGTGGCCCTAGTGTTGATTATGCTATTTCTTTTTCTCAAAAAATATAGAAAAGAAGTATATGACAATAATACCAAGGTCACTTTTATTTTCTTTAATATGTTGCTCATGGTATTCATTACTACCATGGTAGTAAAATATAATGATGAACTGGTGTTTGTAGTGCCTTTGTGCATATTGCCATTAATTTTAAAAACATTTTTTGATGCCCGTTTAGGGCTCTTTGTCCATGTCTTGGCCGTATTGATATTGGGGTTTGTGGTGCCCAATAGTTTTGAGTATATATTTCTTCAGATAATTACCGGTATTGTAACGATTCTAACTGTTTCGGAACTATATAAAAGAGCAAATCTTTTTGTTAGTGTAGGACAGATTACCCTAATCTATATTATTGGTTATTTGGCCTTTCATACCATTCATGAAGGAGATTTAAGCGATATACAATGGTTTACATTTGGCCTTTTTCTCTTAAATGGTATGATAACCTTATTTGTACAGCCACTTATTTACATCTATGAAAAATTATTTGGCCTTGTATCCGATGTATCCTTACTTGAACTATCCGATACAAATTCTAAATTATTAAAAGAACTATCCAATAAAGCTCCTGGTACCTTTCATCATTCCTTGCAAGTTGCCAATTTGGCGGAGGCCGCAGCTAACGAGATTGGTGCAAATGCCATGTTGGTAAGGGTAGGGGCACTGTACCATGATATAGGTAAAATGAACGACCCAACATTTTTTACGGAAAATCAGATTACCAATGTAAACCCACACGATGAATTAAGCCCAAAGCATAGTGCCAAAATAATTATAGACCATGTAATAAAAGGGATAGAGTTAGCAAGGAAAAATAAAATTCCCGATCGTATTATTGATTTTATACGTTCTCACCATGGAACAACAATGGTGTATTATTTCTATAAGAAACAGAAGGATTTAAAAGGTGATGACGTCAACGAGGAAGATTTCAGGTATCCCGGTCCCTTACCTTTTTCAAGGGAAACGGCAATATTGATGATGGCGGACTCTGTAGAGGCCGCATCTAAAAGTTTAAAGGATCCAACATTTTTAATTATCGATGAATTTGTGGACAAGATAATTTCGGGCCAGATGAAGGCCAACCAATTTTTAAATGCGGATATTACTTTTAAGGAGATAGAAACCATCAAAAAAATATTCAAACAAAAGCTGACCAATATTTATCATTTACGTGTGGAATATCCTGAGTAACAGGCGGCTAATTTTATATTCAAAAAAAATAGTAAAAATAGTTGTGTAAAACCAGTTATACTTATACATTTGCATCCGCTATTTAGAGCAACAGTTCATTGAAGAATTACTGGAGAGGTGCCTGAGTGGCCGAAAGGAGCGGTTTGCTAAATCGTCGTAGGTGGAAACACTTACCCAGGGTTCGAATCCCTGTCTCTCCGCAACGATATGTTGAGAGACATATTTTTTGATAACCATTTCGGGGTGTAGCGTAGCCCGGTTATCGCGCCGCGTTTGGGACGCGGAGGTCGCAGGTTCGAATCCTGCCACCCCGACTTTAACATTTTGTTAACATTTAGAACCTGATAATCAATTGATTATCAGGTTTTTGCGTTTTAGGAATTTGTCGAAAACCGCTATTTTTGTATTAAAACCCAAGAAAAAGGTCAGCAAATCGGATAACAAATTACTTCAGTACGCCAAACGTATCGAAAATAAGGAGACTTTGAAAAGGTTCATCGGGGAAATGGGATTAGAACCTATATATTTTGATCTCCATCACTTGATTTTTGCTATTCGTATATTTAATGTTGAGAATTGGAATATATCTTAAATCGAGGTTTTGACTTTTCGATTAAAAGCGGACTTGATTAATGATTTTGACCAGAGAATGAAGCATTCATTCCCTACACAATATGATGAGGTAGGGAAGAGGATAGCCAAAATCTGGGATTGGGTCCAAGTCTTATTATATAGAAATTCTTTATTAAAAATAGAATGAAAAGAAACCACGAAGGGACATGATGAGAATAGGTCGTGATTTTACGAGGTATTCCTATAAAACGGTCGTTTAATAGTTGGTCATTAAAAAAAAAAGTAGTTTACGAAACTAAATCTCCAACTTTTTGAACTCCGAATAGCGTAAGTGTTTCATCTTTTCCTTTTAAGAAAGTATCCACGTATAGCTGACTATCATATTGTTTCTTACTATTGATTACATTCCATATCGTTTCAGAAACCAACAGTTCCTGTTGGTATTTGTAGCAAAGTGATTGAATTCTTGATGAAGTATTGATAACATCTCCATGGTACGCCAGCTCTTTTTTTATTGTTCCGATTTCGGTAAATACAATAGTTCCACCGTGGACACTAGCCTTAAATTCGGGATAAAACCCATACTTGTTGTGGTAATAGTCTTTCTTACTTTTTAATTGTTCTTTGAACTTGAAAAAAACTTCCACACAATTATTAAACTGTAACCCGCCTTTATAGGTCCATACAAGTATTGCTTCGTCACCTACATATTGGTATATGGTAGCATCGTGTTTTGATACAACTTCGTTTAGCTCAACGAATGTCTCTTGAATAAACTGGCTGTATCTGTAATCACCTAATTTTTCAGCAATAGCAGTCGATGATTTTAGGTCTAAAAACATAAATATACGGGCTAGTTTTTGTGGTTTTTTGTAGACGCCCAAGAGCATTTTAGCAAAAATACCTTTGCCGAAATTATCTTTTGCCATCTGTAAAAATGAAAACACAAAGAGTGCGACTAGAAAGTATACTAAAGAAGTTCTAAAGAATTTATTTTGGATCCACCACCATCGTTCACTGGAAAAAAATTCATTACCATCATCTAAAATAAGCGTTCTGGCCGCGGTGAGTAGCGCAACAAGGATAACAAAATATGCCAAGGACTTAATCAGGAGCTGTAACCAAAGCACCAACTTTTTTAGGAATGTTTTTTGAAAAACAAATTCAATTAAAGTAAAAAAGACACCTAGCAAAGCACCTGTATAAACTGCGGGCAAAAGAAGGTCTTTAAAGATAATATGTTGGGTTGGGCGCAACCCAAGGTTGTCGATACCATAGAATTTCAGAAATACATAAAACAGAAAAGCCAGTGTCCAATAAAGTACGGATTCAAGTATAAAGTACACGTGTTTCATTGGAAACATCATCTTGAGTTTTCTTGGGATTTTTTTTCATGAAAAATTTAATCGGCATCTCCTAAATTAAATTTTCATGCATATCATTCAAAGCTTCAATTATCGTACTACCATACCCTTTTGTTATTTCAAATTCTTCTTTGTCTACTAAAGAAACACTGTATGATTCACTAGATCGGTAAATTTTTAAAAATTTCAATTGATTTGTATTTAATTCCATTGTATGTACAATTTAAATTAATGAATGTTTTAGTTTTAGATTATATGTAGCTGTTGTCTAATTAATGAAGATGTATCCTAAATCAAAGCTCCTAGCCTTTAAAGCTAATTGTAAGCTCTTCTACCTTACCACCTCTCAATACTTTTAGCACGAATTCTTTCATTTTGTAGAAATCCGATCTATTAGCCATTGCATTATCCACTTTTTCAAAAGCTTCTTTGGTCAATGGAAATCCGTTTACCGATAGTATAATATCCCCTCCTAAAATCAAATGCTCATCTTCAATGGTAATAGTTTCAAATCCGCCTTTGATTCCGGCGAAATATGCAGGTGAAAACCGAACTACGGATTCAACCAGCAAGCCGCCATTAATGGGGACATTTAACATCCATGCCAATTCTTTATCCAGAATAAAACCATTAATACCGTTCCATCTTCTATTGCCGTTCACAACCAATTTCTTGGCTAAATTGGAAGTAGCTGCAAAACCCAACCCCTGAAAACCTCCAGATTCTGAAATGATGTAGCTTGAAATTCCGATGACCTCTCCTTGCAAGTTAAACATTGGACCACCGGAATTTCCCTGATTTATCGATGCATCCGTTTGAAAGTACTCATTGATTACAAAGCCAGAGGTCCTGGTTTTTTGCTTTTGTCTGCCACTAATGTAGCCGGAAGAAAGTGAATGTTCCAAACCATACGGAGCTCCTAAAATAATAATCTGCTCTCCTACCGAGACCTTATCCGAATCTCCCATTTTTGCCACTTTATATACCTTGGGCATCCACGATAATTTCAATAACCCTATGTCCGCAACTGGGGCCGACCTAATCACTTTAGCGGGAATTTCTTCCCCATTTAAAAATTTGACGACGACTTTTTCAGCATCATTGACGACATGGGCTGCCGTTAAGATTTCTCCATCCTCTGAAATAAGAACACCTGAACCGATACCTTCATCGACAATCATTTGATGGCTTTCTTCAAATAATCTTGATTCGGTCAGAATAGTAACAACGGATGTATTTACTTGTTTGTAAAGGGATGCTATATCTTGGGCATTGGCGATGCCTAATGTAAAAGAGAATACCACAAGAAAGATGGGCATTTTAATTGAAATCATTGACTTCATTTTATTGTTAGTTTAAAATTTATAGGCTAGTGAAAGTCCTAAATTGAATGTGATGATTTTGGGCTTGTAATTTGAAGTGATGTGCCCATTGTCAATTGTTGTGTCAACATCGGAAATTGTTACAAAACCACCGCTGAAAGTAAAAGTGGGCATTAGACAAAAGTAGTTTCCTAAGTCACGTTTAAGCCCAATACCAAATTCGTAGCCTAAACCCAAACCGGTCTCACTAGAGCGATTTACTTCAGTATTGGTGTTTTCATTCGTAGCCGTTATTGACATCTGTGGGTTAGAAACAAGCATAGGGCCCAATCCGATACGGGGATAGAGACTGAATTTTCTGCCCAAATTTATTTTGTATTCAATTCCTGTAAGAAAGGAATAGGTTTTCCAAACATCGGAACTACTAACAAAATTTGCTGCTTTATTTGTTGTTTCCAATTCTTTTACCAATGTGGTGACATCGGTATCAAAATTCTGATAACGAAAAGTTAATGTTAAATTCAGCTTTTCGCTTAAAGCACTTCCTGCATATAAATCCAACTTGTATCCGCTTTCTGCGAAACCTGCATTGGAATTGTTGCTAGCGTCATCCTTAAAATCTACTAATGGAAAACTTTTTCCATAAGAAATTCCAAGATAATAGTTGCTTTCTTGAGCAAAAACAGCGGTTGTGGTTATGTGAAAAACGATTATAAAAATATATTTTTTCATTTTAAATTAGTTTTGAAAACTTGATAAAGAAAAACTCAGATTCGGAACAAGCTTTATTATCTCGCTCGGCTCCACTGTAGATCAGCGGATATGAAGCGTGCAGTTACCTCAAGATGCAGTTTATCCCCTTCCACCTGACATTCTACATCCAACAGCCTTTCTCTTTTTTTGGAAAATATCTTTCCCGACCATTTACCTTCTTTATACTCTAAGTTGAGTACTTCGATTTCCGTGTTTCGCTCTCCCTCAGAATTTATCGGGCTGCCTATGTATCTAGTACCTTCTTTATAGATTTCTACTTTTATTTCATCTGGGGTAATCCAAACAGCAACTATCTCATTTTGTTCATCTTGCTTATCTTGTGCAAAGAAGTTAATCGATAGGACAAAAAAGGAAATTGTGATTAAGTGATTCATATTTCTCATGATTATATTTTTTGATTACGGGGCGAAACTATTTTGATAGCGGGCCAGTGGCAAAAAAAATTTACGAAATTGCTGTATAAATGAACCAAATGGATGTTGAGGGCAACTAAGCCTTTTAATTATCAAAACGAACAATTCGTACCATGAAATCATCATTTAATTCATTTGATTATGAAAAATTAGAAGATGACGCTAATATTGTTCCTATGAGCAGCGCATTGTCTAAAACGGAGCGATTTTTTAAAGTCGGCCCCTACATCCTATGGTTTGGGATACATATCTCCATCAGTTTGGTACTTGCATATCAAAGAAGTCTCGCAGATACTATTTACTATTTGGTAACCTATATATTTTTAGGGTCCTTGATTATTTGGCTTTTTGGATATAAACTCTTTCCCGAATACTTGGCAAGGGAAGGGAACATCAATCGAAGATTGGGACTGTTGATTACCACGAATATCATTCTTTTTGTTATCGGAATCTATGCGCATACCATTATGGCGGAAATATTGGGGTTAAACCAGATCAGTGACCAATACGCCCCTAAATCGGTTCGTATCGCTTTGTGGCTTTTAATGGTTTTATTAGGGATAATTTTTGTGGCCAGTATTCGAGTAGCACATGTTTATTACCTTAATGCAGTTCAAAAAGTTGAACATAAAGTGGAAAGAGCCGAGGCCGAACTGAGATTGTTAAAAAGTCAAATAAGCCCTCATTTTCTATTCAATACGTTGAATAACATCTACGGGCTTGCCTACTTGAGAGATGAAAGAGCTGCTGAAATGATTTCAAAACTATCCAAGCTGTTGCGTTATTTACTGTATGACTGCGATCGGCCCAAGGTACCTTTGGCCAAAGAAAAGGAACTGATAGAACACTATTTGAGTATACAGTTGCTTAAGCATGAAGATTCCCGCAATGTTGATTTCTATCATGCAGGAATTACGGATAACAATAAAATTGCGCCTATGATCCTTATCAATTTTATTGAAAACTGTTTTAAACACTCCGATTTGGAAACCAATCCCCGAGGTTGGATCAAGATTGGTTTGGAAGTGGAAAAAAACGAACTTAGTTTTAAGACAGAAAATACCTTCAAGGATAAAGTTAAGGAAGTTGAAAGGGATCAAATGGGAATAGGGCTTAGAAATTCATTAAAACTTTTAGAGGCCAATTACCCAGAGAAGCACGAAGTTGATATCACCAAGGAAAATAACGTCTATCAACTAGACCTAAAGATTACGTTATGAAAATGAAATGTCTAATTGTCGATGATGAACATATTGCCCGAAAGATTCTTTCGGATTATGTTGGCAAAGTCCCTGAGTTGGAACTGGTGGCTTCCTGCAGTTCTGCACTGCAAGCGCTCAACCATATTAAAAATGATCGTATAGATGTTTTGTTTCTCGATATACAAATGCCCGATCTTACGGGGCTGGACTTTCTGAAAATCTTACCGAACAGGCCAGCTACCATACTTACCACGGCCTATTCCGAGTTTGCAGTTCAGAGTTATGAACTCGATGTTGTAGACTATTTGTTAAAACCGATAGATTTCGACCGATTTTATAAAGCGGTCACCAAAGCTATTTCACTTAAAGATTCAAAAGCTGATTATCCCGTAACTGCATCACCCTCAATCTCTCCGCCTACGGACAAACTATTTATTAAAGCAGACAGTAAAATCATCAGCGTCGCATTTCAGGACATCATTGTCATTAATGGCCAAGGTCCCTATGTACAGTTAATTACCGTTCATGATCGTAAAATTATGACGTTGCAGTCAATGAGTAAATTAGAAGAAATGCTTCCTGCCAATTTTCACAGGATACATCGTTCTCACATTGTCAATATCAATCATATAGACAGTATTGATGGTTATATGGTTAGATTAAAAAATCATACGGCCATAGTGAGTAAAAACAAACGAGACGAATTTCTTAAGCTAATTGATCAGCACAATTTATTGGGGGACTGATTTAGGGATTACTTAAAAAGATAAGTGTCCCATTAAAAGAAGGTTTTCTATAACTGATATTTATTGGTAAATATCGATGTAGATAAAATTTGTTCGCCTTTAATATTATTTTTAATCAGACAAATGATATATTTACAGCATCAGAAAGTAAAGCATTTTACTTTAAGTTCATTTATAGTATCGTCAACAAATCGTTTAACAGTTAGGTTTTTAAATCCTTAACTTATTGATATGCAATATATTGAGTGGTATAGTTTTAACTTGCCACCCCGACTAAAAAAGCCACTGATTTTTCAGTGGCTTTTTTTATATCCTATTTTTAAGGTTTTAGACTTGTAGTTTAAATTTCAAAAAGGCTTATTCTTTAAAAAGCTCTTGAATAACTTCTCCTGTAGTGGCATTTGGGAATTTCAAGCCCAACATAAGTGTTAAGGTGGGTGAGATGTCGGTAATACTTTTACGTTTTGTACTCGACCCTTTTGGAATATTACTGCCATACCAAAGCATAGGCACATGGGTGTCATAGGTGTATCCGCTACCGTGTCCGGTTCCGTATTCCCTAAAAGAACTCCAAGCTGCGTTAAATAATATTACAACGTCCCCTGAGCGCTGTATATGGTATCCTCTCTGTACCATTCCTTTTTCATCTGTAGTATATTCAAATCTTTCTAAATCCGGTCTTAGCATAACTTCAAAAACACCCGGTACTTTCATCAACTCATTTTTACATACATTTAATACCGCATTAAAATCCAGCTTTTTTGAATCTATAAGTTCTCTATTTAAAAACAATTGATCACCTGATATAGCCTCAATCATTCCATCAAGATTATAAAGGGATTTAAGCTTGTTTTGAACTTGAGCCATAACCGCTTCAGGATGATACGTTCCGGTAGGTATTTTCTGTTCTTCAAGGTATACGCTCACATCTGAAGCCGCATGATCTGCCGTTAAAAACAGCGTGTAATTGCCTTTGCCAACTTTGCTATCTAGTTGTTCTAATATAAGCGCCAAGTCTTGGTCTAAACGTAAATAGGTGTCTTGCACTTCAATGGAGTAGGGACCAAAAGCATGGCCAATCTTATCGGTACTTGAAAAGCTTACGGCTAAAAAATCCGTTTCATCACCCTGTCCTAAATTTTCATGTTCAATGGCTTCAATAGCTAGTTCGGCAACAATTGTATTTCCGTAAGGAGTTTCTGGAAGTATCTCGTAACGTTCCTTATTCGATAAGGATTTATACGCGTAAGGAAATTTTGAATCCTTTTTGTGTGCAAATACCGTTTCATACACCTGTTGGTCTTTTGTGCTTTCTTTGTATTGTTCAATAGGTAAAAGCGTATTCCAATCTGTTTTTAGGTGCTTATTTACCTTATTTTCTTTATTGAATTTTTGCATCCAATCGGGTAGGGTTTCCATGTAATAAGTACTGCTAATAAAATTACCATTACTGTCATCATACCAATAGGCAGCATCTGCCATATGGCCTGCTGGCAGGATAGCACCTCTATCTTTAAGGGATATACCAATGACTTTAGAACGACCCTGACTTGAAAGTTGCAACTCGTCAGTAATTGTGGTGGCCAACATTTTATGCGGGGATCGTTCCCCGTTATCTGAAGTACTTCCTATTGTTCTTACGTTACCATCAAAAACACAGTTTTCATCTTTTTTTATATCCTTGTGGTACCAACTATTACTAATGATTCCATGAAATTTAGGAGTTGTTCCGGTATATACCGAAGCATGACCAGGAGCCGTTTTGGTAGGGATATAATTATAATGGGCGTTCTTAAAAACATAACCATCATTCATAATTCTTTTAAAACCTTTGTCGCCAAATTTGTCTTGAAATCTGGTGAGGTATTCTGCCCTCATTTGATCCACAATAATGCCAACAACTAGCTTTGGCTTTTCCGCTTTTCCATCTTGCATGTACCCATTAAAGGATATTGCCAGTATTGCTAGAAGTAAAAAAGGTTTTAATTGAAGTTTCATTTAGGTAGTGTTTCAAGTTATATATTCATATACTCTATTCGGGCATAATGTCGCGCCAGTCGTAAATATGAAATGTTTTATCCGTAGACATACCAACGAACATACCTTTTGGAAACTCTTCGTTTATAGCAACGGAAGTAACATCAGACCCATCACTTTCTAGGGTTAAAAGTTCTACGGATTTTAGTAATACGTGTTTGTTAGGAGCGTCTTTAGCGCCTTCTCTAGGGTAGATGTTAAACGTATTTCGTTGTTGGTCGGAAATAAGAATATATCCAGTTCCATCATCATTTTTATAAATACTGATACCCTCTATATCACGGCCAAAATCTTTAGTACCGAACAAGGCTAATTCTTCGTCTCCCTTTTTCGGGTCGGCATAATATTTTCTAACCCCATAAGCTTCATCAGAATAATAAATATATCCCAATTCATTATCGACGGCGATGGCTTCAATTTCTTTAACACCGCTATAGTTTCCGAAATCTCTAACCTTGGTAATCATGGCTGTACCTTTTGGTGAACTATGAATTTTATACTGCGATAAATACCCAGTGGCAGGCCCTGTTTTTGGACCAACAATAGCATAAATTTCTTTGGTCTTTTGGTCGGTGTAGAGCGCTATCCCCATTGGGTCACTAATTTCCCTATCCGTGAATACAGGAAGTCCTCCTCCATCAATAGGTTTCATGTCTGGTAGTGAAAATATTCTCAATTGATTATTACTTCTCTCGGTGGTAACGGCAATGTCTACAAAATTTCCGTGTAACTTAAAGTCATATGCGATATCAACGTTGTTGGGGCGTTGTAAATCTAGTACGCATTTTTCTTTAATAATTTTCCCCTGTAAATCAAAGGCATATAATCCGCCACCATCTTCTTTATCCGTGCCAATAATGAAACTGTTGGATGGGTCTTTTTTGTCAATCCATATAGCAGGATCATCGGTATCGAATACTACTTTTTCCGTAATGTATTTTGGATGGATGGCATTCTTTGTGTGCTGAGGTAAACCATCGGGAGCAATTAATAGGTCTTCACCTGCAATGTCTTCCCAGCTATAGAAATGGAAAGTTTTATCATCAGACATGGCCACAAAAAGTCCTTTTGGAAAAAGTGTTCCCAATGACGCATTGGTAACTTCAGAACCATCACTTTCATTGGTCATCAAGTCAATCACTTTTACAACTTGATGGTCATGTGGGTTGTCATTAGTGCCTTCACGAGAAAAAAGATGAAATTTATTTGCTTGTTGGTCAGATACAATGATATACCCTGTACCTAAATCGGTCTGATAAATGCTTAAGCCTTCATGGTCTTCGGTGAAATTTTGAGTTGCGAATAAGGCTAGTTCCTCATTTCCTTTATCGGCATCCGCATAATATTTTCTTACGCCAATACCTTCGTCAGAATAGTAAACATAACCTAATTCATCATCAACAACAATAGCCTCTATTTCATTTTTACCACTATATTTTCCGAATTCTCGAATCTTTTTACCGGTAATATTTCCTTGTAAATCACCTTCCAATTTATATTGCCAAATGTAACCATCGGTAGGTCCGGATTTTCGTCCAACAAAAGCAAACACTTGGTCATCAGCATCTTTGTATAGCCCTACACCCATAGGGGCTCTTAATTCTTCGCCTTCAAAAACAGGTATTCCGCCATTATCAATAGGTGTCATTTCTGGCACTCTAAAGATTCGTATTTTATTGGTTAACCTTTCTGTGGTGACGGCAATGGAGAATTCTTCTTCACCCATTTCAAACTCTTCAATATCAACATTATTAGGGCGTTTAAGGCCTTTTACGGTTTTGCTTTCAATTATTTTTCCGTTTAAATCATATACATATAGACCGCCATCTTCATTTTTATCTGTTCCTATAATCAAACTTTCTTCAGGGTTGTCCTCATTGATCCATATGGCCGGATCATCTGTATCATGTGGTGTTTGTTCTGTAATAATTTTAGGTCGTAGCGCATTTTCACTATGTTGAACAGCTTGCTTACAACTTTGAAAAAGGATAATGGTTAATATAAAAAGGGGTCTAAGATTCATCATATGGTTTTTGCAGTTGCTTTAAATTTTCTTTCTTAAAATTTTTCCTTCCTGATCAAAAAGGATATCATAGGTTTTACCATCTTTTTCCAAATCAACTTCATAGAGTATTTTACCCGCTCTGGTCGCTACCAATTCTATATCCAGAATTTCATATTCTCCCATCTTGGTTCGTAGCGTTTGTAAAACTTTGTGGGGTAGTTCATCTACTGCTATTTCTGTTTCTGTCTCTAACCATTGACCTTGTTCATCAAAATAGGAGCTTGTATGTTTGGCCGATAAAAAATAGTCGACCTGGTAAATATTATTTTCTACAGTCCAAAGTACATCCTCTGCTTCAGGAACCTTATCCATAAATGATTTTTGCACATGTTTGGGTATGGTTACCTGTTTGCATGTAATAACAAGAATGCATACGATGATGATAAAAATTGATTTTTTCATTTTCTTGGTCGTAAAACTATATGTTAATTCTGTAGAGAATCTGTTTTAGAATAAAAGTCGGAATTTATGGGTGTCGTTCACGTATTCATAGGATAACTTAATGTTATGAAGACGACAAATTTTTGTAATGATGGAAAGGCCAAGACCTAAAGAATTACTTTCCGATTTCTTAAAACGTTGAAACAGTTCAGGGTTTATTGGGCCATTTTTGGCGGTATTGTAAAAACCTATTTCTCCGGCTTTTGTACTAATTTCTATATGACCGCCGGCATTATTGTGGTTTATGGCATTTTTAATAAAGTTGGAAAATAGGACCACCACCAGTTCTGGATTGATATCGTGTAAGATTTCATGCTTAACCTCTTGGTTTAGAGTCAAATTTTTTAAGGAAATCATTTCTTGAAAATGCGCTATTTGGGATATCAGGATTTGAGTTAGGTTTACATTTTTTTCTACTTGATATGCCCCTGATTCAATTTTGGTCAATAGCGTTAGACCCTTGTTTACTTTGGATAGGCGAAGACAGTTATTATATATTGCCATAATAGATTTGGTCTGATCATTATTAAGATCGTTCTGCTGCAATAGTTTTTCGCATCTTCTACGAATTATGGCCAAAGGTGTTTGTATTTCGTGCGCTACATTTTCAGTAAATTCCTTTAGGTTTATATAATCATACTTAATTTTGGCGGTCATTGCCAAAATAATGTCGTTAAGTTGATTAAACTCTTGCGTACTGGTTTTATTGAGCAAGATAGGACTGGTACTTCCCAGTTCATAATTGTTTAATGTACGTAAGGTTTCCTTGAATGGAAGCCAAACTTTTCGTGAAATCAACAGATTACTAACGATTAAAAAGGCCAACAGACCCAAGAAAACAGAAAATAGAGAAAGTAATACTTGCTTGACCAGGGTGTTGGGTTGTATTAGCGACCTAAAAATGGAGATGTCATAATAATTGTTTCCAATTCTTCTGGTAACCCGCAACATTCTGTATTTGTGAAAATTGTCATCAATGATATCATATCTAGTGGTATCCTTAAAACAGGGCTTGTCCAAAAAAGCCTTTGAATTTGTTTTTTCAATGACCTGTTCATAGTTGTTGAGAGATTCCAACGGAATGTCATTTACTATTTGAGTTGTTACTATTTCTTCACTATTTATGAGGAGATTGTTGATTTCTTGATCAAGAATATTATTAAAATCATAAACGATAATAAATCCCGCAGCTATGAAAAATAGAAGCGAGGCAATTACATAATAAAGGGTGGTCTTGATTAATAGTTTCACTCCTTTTGAAATTTATAGCCTATACCATAGACGGTCTTTAAATAATCCTTATCACCAGATTTAATGATTTTTTTTCTGAGATTTTTTATGTGGGTGTAAATAAAATCAAAAGAATCAAAACTATCCGTATTGTCTCCCCAAAGGTGTTCTACAATAGATTCTTTGGTGATGACCCTGTTTTCGTTACTGATAAAAAAGATGAGTAGCTGATATTCTTTTTGGGTAAGGTCTATCAATTTTTGGTTTATGTGTACTTCTTGAGAATCCGTATTAATGCTTATGGTATCAAAAACTACCATGTTGCTACCTTTAAAATGTTTTCTCCTAATAATGGATTTTATACGTGCATTGAGTTCGTTGTAGTCAAAGGGTTTGGCCAAATAATCGTCTGCACCAAGATTTAATCCGCTCACTTTATCCTCAATGGCATCATATGCGCTTAAAATTAAAACACCGGCATTATTGTCTACTGTTCTTAACGATTTTAAAACCTCCAGACCTGATCCGTCCGGTAAGCCTATATCCAATATAATGGCATCATAATTATACATATATATTTTTTCTTGGGCTTCGGCAACCGTTGTAGCACTTTCGCATAGAAAATGGTCTTTCTTGAAAAAATCCATTAAATCTTCCAATAGTTCGCTCTCGTCCTCTATGATCAGCAGTTTCATAACTCACATTTTAAGGCCATATATATTATTTGTAGCCTATGGATATTCCAAGATACTTAAAGTGATTAAACTAGTTGTTGAAAAAAATATTAAGACCTTATGTCCATAGTATGATGTCTTTTTATAAAATAGCTTGTTATAACCCTGTATTCGTAATTTAAAGGCTTATAGAATCGTCAAGAATTCTATTTTAATCAAAAATTAAAGCGTAACCCTAATCTGCCCCAACTACCATAACGCTGACGTTCACGGGGCGTGGCAATGGTATTGTATAGTTCAATTTGGTTTTCATCATTAATATTTACCAACTCTATATATGCCGTCATTCTTTTTTTGGCAAAAGACTGGCTCATGGTAAAATCAATTTGCATACGGTCATCTATCCTTACTAAATCGCTACCATCAAATTCACTAGTAAAAGCACCATTATAGTTGAAGGAAAGTCGCGCATCAAATCCTTTATTATTATAGCCCAATGCAGCATTACCAACATGTTTAGCTTGACCAGGTAAATCTATTTCGGTAATCTCGTCATCCTCGGAGAAATTTTCGACTTCAGCTTTAGAATTGGTGTACGAGTAATTTGCATAAATAACAAACCCACTTAAAAAGCCAGGTAAGAAACTTAATTTCTGTTGATAGGCCAGTTCAAAACCAATTAGATTGGCCGTATTACCGTTAACCGATTGCGTTACTTCTACATTTGGTATTCCCCTATACTCCCTATCCGTAGTCTGTTGGTAGATAAAGTTATCCAACTTTTTATAAAACACACCGGCACTTACCAGACCTACGGTACCAAAATAGTGCTCCGCAAAAATATCAAGATTTACTGCTTCTACAGGTACCAAATCCGGATTAAATATTTCTGCTTCCAAATCTGCGGAATTAAATACGGCGCCTTGGGCTAAGGCTTGAAAATTTGGTCTTGAATAACTCTGTGTTGCAGATGCCCTTAATATGGTATTTTCGTTAACATTATACTTGAGGTGAAGCATGGGTAGTAAAAAATTATAGTCGTTTTCTCCATTTACAGCAATAGCCTCACCGGCTTCCTCATCAAATATGCCGGAATCATAGGTAAAACGTGTAGCTTCATATCGTAGCCCACCAAGAACCATTAGCTTTTTAAAATTGATTTTACCCATGGCATAGGCGGCATAAACATTTTCGGAAGCAATATATTCTTGGGATACGGTTTCTTCAATGGCTTTTTCCGTATCAGATTCAAAATCACCTAAATTGGCATTTACAAAGGTATCTATCGCATTTAACGATATAAAGTTGCCCAAAGGGGTGTTGAAGCTACCGTCCATAAATCCTATGGCATTGAAATTATCTGAAAAGCTATTACTGTCCAACGTAAGGTCTTGGTCTCCGTCATATTCAAGTAGTTCAAAGTTCCTTACGGTATATTGTTTTTCCTTTAGCCTAATTTTACCTCCAAATTTAAATTCTCCTGTATTTTCAGAAATGGTAAAGGGCATAATGATGTTAGATTTTAAGGTTATATTCTCATCTTCTGCAAGTGTGCTTTCCTTTTCATATTCCTTAAACTCGAGCAGGCTTAAATTGGTCAGGGGGTCGGCTTCGGCACCAATGCCGTTTAAACTCACCAATTTAGGGTTTAATCTGTCCGTTACGTTGAACGCAAAAGGGGAGCCTTCGTTTTCAAACACCACTTGGTCGTTACGGGGGGTATCTTGCCAGGCTTTGGAATAGGAAACTTCATAGTCAAAAATTAAACCCGGGGTAACCGTGCTGCCACCTAAATTAAGGCTAAGAACACCTTGGTTTTCTGGTCTGTCCTTTAATTCTTTGGTGTATGCATATTCTATTTCACCATCTTCCTCCTCTGCCTGGAACGTAGCCCTTCTACGCACTTCATATTCCCTCAACTCACTGAATAGGCCTCTTAGGTATAAATTGGTATTTTGTCCTTTAAAGTCCAATGTGGAGCTTGCCCCGTATCTGTTACGGTCTATAGTGTAATCTGCAATTTCCAGTAGTTCTATATCATTGGAGCCTACGTCTCCCCAGCCATCAAATTCATAGCGATCATTTTCTTTCTTACTACCTGCATAACTACCGCTTAGAATAAAACCGAATTTACCATCCTCAGAGCGCTTACTAATATTGACACTGCCTTGTCCTACAGTTTTATCGGATGCGTTATTATATTCCATTGCGGCAGAACCGTTTATGGAAAGTTCTCTTTTGGTGGCGGTTGGTGTATTGAGGTTGACGGAACCACCAATGGCGTCGCCATCCATATCCGGTGTAATGGATTTGCTCACTTCCAATGAGGACAATTGGTTAGAGGGTATGGCGTCCAATGCAACAAATCTAGATTCACCCTCAGGGGAAGGAATCTGTTCACCATTGATGCTAATGTTCGTAAATTGCGGAGCCAGTCCGCGAACCAGTACAAAACGGCCGTCACCCTCATCGCGTTGTAAATTTACGCCAGAGACCCGTTGTAAGGATTCTGCGGAATTTTGATCGGGAAATTTACCCATTTGATCCGCAGAGACAATACTCTTTAGATTGTCCGCTGCCTTTTGCTGGTTCAGCGCCCTTTGTTGACCTTCAAGAGAACCGGTTACGACAACATCATCTAATTGTGTTGCTTGGGGAACCAATTCCACATTAATAATTTTTACTTCACCTGCATTTACCTGCACATTGATTTTTTTTGTTTCATTGCCCAAGTAACTTATCTCTATTTCAAAAGTTCCTTCAGATACGAAAAGGGTATATTGACCATCAAAGTTTGCCGTAGTTCCATTGGTTGTACCGGAGATTATTACATTGGCTCCCGGTAACGGACTTTTTAGTTCAGCATCTCTAATAGTACCTTTAACGATAGCTTTTTCTTGGGCACTGGCACAAAGGATGGTAAACAGGCTCAATAGCGTAAACAAGACCGTATTGTATGGCCTAATGACCAATTGATGTTTTTTCATTTTGATTGGTTCTTGGTTTATTATTTAGGATATACCTCAAACCTAAAGGGGAAATCTGTAGGAAATCTGTAGAAATTTGGTATTTAAAATTAAGATTATTCATTTTTTAAGGTGAAAATTTTTCAAATTCGCTTTTTAAAAAGGTTTTTAAAATTATATCCTTTTTTGTTTAAGAGAATATATTAGTTGATTTCTGCAATTTCAGTTATTGTACAATGAAGAAAAACTGGACTTTTTATTTAAAAAGTTTTAAGTTATTTACATCAATAGTAAAAACAATTATTGATCTTAATAGAAATTTTAAAACATTTTATCTTCATAATCATTAAAATTTTTATATAACTTTATACCGTAAACTTTAGGGGTGTTCTATTGATTTAGGACTGAGAAAAACCCTTTGAACCTGATTTGGTTAGTACCAACGAAGGGAAAAGTTGAAAAACGCATTGCAATATGTGTTTACGCATCTTTTTATGATAGTGGTGGATCTCTGCGCCACAAAATGTCAATTCAAAAGCTTCTCAACATCCTTATTGGTTACAGCATATTTAAAATATACTGTATATGATAACGATTTGGGTCAACGAGGAACGATTAGAATTTGAGGAAGGCACTTCTATTCTTCATTTACTTCAGCATTTAGACTCTCCAAAGACCGGTATTGCTGTAGCAATACAGAACGCCATTGTACCTAAAAATTTATGGGAATCCACAATATTGTCCAATGACGACAATATACTGATAATTCAGGCCACGCAAGGAGGATGACCTATCCTGAACTAAAAAACACATTTCAAATGAAAAATAAAGACACCGCACCAAAAGAAGGTAAAATTACCAGGCAACCCTTTCCTAACTCAAAAAAGATTTATGTAAAGGGTCGTATACATCCACAGATAAAAGTGGCTATGCGAGAAATAGCGCTTAGTGATACCAAGCATTCTGTTACGGGAAAGGTTACGACCAATGAACCTGTAACCGTTTATGATACTTCTGGGCCATATACAGACCCCAATAAGGTCATCAATGTCCATGAAGGTATAGAGCGTATTAAGGAACCATGGATTCTAGATCGTGGAGATGTAGAGCGCTTGCCCGGTTTTACCTCTAAATATTGTAATGAGCGCTTAAATGATAGCAGTTTGGATCATATGCGTTTTTCATTATTAAAAAAACCGCTACGTGCCAAAAAAGGTAAGAACGTAACGCAACTGCATTATGCCAAAATGGGTATCATTACTCCAGAAATGGAATATATTGCTATTCGTGAAAATCAGCGTATAGATGAAATGACCCAAATTAGAAAGCAACATCCAGGGGAGCATTTTGGAGCCTCTATTCCAGCTAAGATCACACCGGAGTTTGTAAGGGAAGAAGTAGCCAGGGGTCGTGCGGTAATACCGTCCAACATTAATCATCCAGAGGCGGAACCTATGATTTTGGGTAGAAATTTTTTGGTCAAGATCAATGCCAATATTGGAAATTCCGCCACAACATCATCAATAGAGGAAGAAGTGGAAAAAGCGGTCTGGGCCTGCCGTTGGGGGGCAGATAATATTATGGACCTCTCCACGGGGCAAAATATCCACGAAACCCGGGAGTGGATTATAAGAAACTCACCGGTGCCCGTTGGCACGGTGCCCATTTACCAAGCATTGGAAAAAGTAAATGGTGTTGCAGAAGATTTAACATGGGAAATTTTTAGGGATACCCTAATAGAGCAGGCAGAGCAGGGCGTGGATTATTTCACCATACATGCCGGGGTATTGTTGCGCTATGTGCCCATGACCGCAAATCGTGTAACGGGCATTGTCTCCCGTGGCGGGTCGATCATGGCTAAATGGTGTTTGGCACATCATAAAGAGAGTTTTTTATACACACATTTTGAAGATATTTGCGAGATATTAAAGCAGTATGACGTAGCTTTTTCATTAGGTGACGGACTACGGCCCGGTTCTATTGCAGATGCAAATGATGAAGCACAATTTGCCGAATTGGAGACCTTGGGAGAGCTCACACAGATTGCCCGTAAACATGAGGTACAGTGTTTTATAGAAGGACCTGGGCATGTACCCATGCATATGATCAAAGAGAATATGGAAAAGCAGATAGAAGTCTGTGATGAAGCACCATTTTATACCTTAGGACCATTGACAACAGATATTGCACCAGGTTACGATCATATTACATCGGGTATCGGTGCCGCCATGATCGGTTGGTACGGCTGCGCCATGTTGTGCTATGTAACGCCAAAAGAACATTTAGGATTGCCAAATAAGGAAGATGTTCGCGTTGGCGTGGTGACCTATAAACTTGCGGCCCATGCGGCAGATTTGGCTAAAGGGCATCCTGGGGCGCAGCATCGTGACAATGCCTTGAGTATGGCTCGTTTTGAATTTCGTTGGCGCGATCAGTTCAATTTAGGTTTAGATCCGGAACGCGCATTGGAATATCATGATGAGACCTTGCCGGCAGACGGTGCCAAAATTGCCCATTTCTGCTCTATGTGCGGACCAAAATTCTGCTCCATGAAGATTTCCCAGGAAGTGAGGGATTTTGCCGCGGAAAATGATATTGTGGACAATGAAATCATGCAAAAGGGCATGAAGGAAAAATCAGAAGAATTCAAGCAAAACGGATCAGAAGTGTATTTGTAAAATGTGTAGGTAGTTCCCGCACTTGTAAAAGTGCGGTCGGGCTTTCAGCTGTATCTTTTTTTGAAATAAAAAAAGGATGCCGCTTCAATCCCTAACTTAAATGATACTAGTGCCTAAAACAGAATTTTATATAAACCATAATAAATGATAGTAGTTATAGCCCCGGAGCATGATATGGAACATGAATTGAACATTCTTCACCAATTGTTTGATGAAGGGTTGCACTATTTTCATTTGCGTAAGCCCCATAAAAGTTTAAAGGACCACCGAGCTTATTTAAATGAATTGGATGTCAAATATCATAATAGGGTAGTGGTACACTTGTACCACGAACTGGTAAATGAATTTGACTTAAAGGGAATTCATTTTCAAGAACAACACAGAATAAACCATATTGACAATCCTGGGCGCTATTTTAAAAACCTTGAGATGTATGGCAAGTCCATTAGTAGCTCATTTCATGAACCGGAAGTATTGGGCAATTGTTATTTTGAATTCGATTATCATTTATTGAGTCCTGTTTTTTCGTCTATCTCAAAACCGGGGTATAAAGGTCGTGGGTTTGATGTAAACCATATTAATAAAACAATCATTGGTATGGGTGGTGTTTCAATTGAAAATATAGAAGAGTTCAAAACTTTAGGTTTTAAAGGAGTTGGAGTGTTAGGTGGTATCTGGAACAGCAATGAACCTGTTGAAGCTTTTAAAAAAATGAAACAATATTTTGAATAATTTAAAATACATACTTTCTATTGCAGGTCACGACCCTAGTGGTGGTGCCGGTATTACGTCAGATATAAAAACATTTGATGCGCACGGATTATATGGCCTTTCGGTTTGTACGGCCATAACGGTGCAAAATGAGAATGATTTTAAGGAATGTAGTTGGGTGCCCGTCACATCTGTTTTGGCTCAGATAGAAGTTTTATTTGAACAATATACCATCGACATCGTCAAAATAGGGCTTGTAGAATCTTGGCCTGCAATGCTCCGTATTGTAAATACATTACACGCAATACATCCCAAGGTCAAAATTGTCTTGGACCCAATATTAAAAGCAAGCTCAGGGTTTGATTTTCACAATGGCGAAGGACAAAATGTATTGGATGAAATATGGAGTAAATGTTACATCGTTACCCCTAATTATGATGAGATTAAGTGTTTGTATCCGCAAATGACTATTGAAGAGACACTTGAGCATATGGCCAATTATACCAACATCTATTTAAAAGGTGGACACCGAGCGGATAAAAAGGGGTATGACGAGTTGTATTATAGTCAAATTGTTATGGTGAACATACCTCCCTTTTTAAGTGAGGTATTGGAAAAACATGGTAGTGGATGCGTGTTGTCATCTGCACTTGCCAGTAATTTGGCGCTTGATATTGGTTTGGAGGATGCCGCTAGGAACGCTAAAAAATATACGGAGGAATATTTAAATTCCCACCCCTCTTTGTTGGGGTTACACAAAAAAATAATTACAGAATGATACCGAAATTGCATTATATATCGCAAGGTAGAACAGTAGACGAGCATTTATCGAACATTCAAAATGCCTGTAGTAGTGGCATTGAATTGGTGCAGTTGCGATTAAAGAAATTTAAAGAACCTGCCGTTTTAAAAGCAGCAGAACAAGCACGGGAAATTACTGGTCGTTTCCAAACCCGGTTGATTATTAACGATTATTATAAAGTAGCCAAAGAGGTAAAAGCTGATGGAGTTCATTTAGGACAGAACGATACCTGTCCAAAAGCGGCCCGTAAACATTTATATTCTTGGCAAATAATCGGTGGTACGGCCAATACATTGGAACAGGCACAAGAATTAATTGCTAAAAAAGTAGATTATATTGGTATGGGGCCGTTTAGATTCACATTGACCAAAGCAAATTTGAGTCCCGTATTGGGTGTTGATGGTTATGCTACAATCATAAAAAAGCTGAACACGGAAACACCAATTATTGCCATTGGCGGCATAACGTTGGAGGACGTTCCGGATATCTTAAAGACCGGGGTGTACGGCATAGCGGCATCGGGAGGAATAACCAAGGATTTTAATAACATAGCACACTTTAAAAAATTACTGGATGGTAATGTACAGGAACAGGTTTGGACTGCCTTTAAACATGAAAATAAATGAAAGATAAGTTAACAATTGCCGGTAAATCGTTTATGTCAAGATTGTTTACCGGTACGGGAAAATTTAAAAGCTCGGAAAATATGCGGCAGGCCATTATTGCTTCTAAAAGTGAACTGGTAACCGTTGCGTTAAAGCGGGTAGAGGTCCATAATTCTTCAGATGATATATTGGTACATTTAAGGGATAATCACATTAATCTTTTACCAAATACATCTGGAGTAAGATCGGCCAAAGAGGCTGTTTTTGCAGCTCAATTGGCACGGGAAGCTTTGGAAACAAATTGGGTAAAGTTAGAAATTCATCCGGATCCAAAATACCTATTGCCAGATCCTGTAGAAACCTTAAGGGCCGCTGAAGAACTTGTAGCGTTGGGCTTTGTGGTTATGCCCTATATACACGCAGACCCCGTGTTGTGCAAACGCCTGGAAGAAGTTGGTGTACAGTGCGTAATGCCATTGGGAGCACCTATTGGCAGTAATAAGGGAATTATGACCAAAGATTTTTTGGAGATCATCATTGAGCAAAGCAATGTACCGGTTATCGTTGATGCAGGTATTGGCGCTCCGTCCCATGCGGCCTTTGCCATGGAGCTGGGTGCAGATGCTGTTCTGGTTAATACGGCAATTGCCGTTTCTGACGATCCAGTAGCTATGGGAATGGCATTCGCAAAGGCCGTAGAGGCGGGGAGAATGGCTTACTTGGCAAAATTGGCACCTATTCAGGAACATGCTGCTGCAAGCAGCCCGCTAACTTCTTTTTTGCATGAATAGTTTTAAGGAAACTTTTGAAAGGTATGATTGGCATACGCTGGAAAAGGAAATTTATGGCTGTACCTCATTAGATGTGGAACGTGTGTTGGCAAAGGAAAAGATTACGTTATCGGATTTTAAAACTTTGATTTCCCCTGCGGCCAAACCATATTTGGAACAAATGGCACAGCGAAGTAGCGCATTGACCAAAAAACGTTTTGGGAAAACCATGCAAATGTATATACCCTTGTATCTTTCCAATGAGTGCCAAAATATATGTACCTACTGTGGGTTCAGTATGATCAATAACATTAAACGAAAAACCCTAACGGATAAGGAGATTTTGGATGAGGTGGCCTATATAAAAAAATTGGGTTACGATCATATTCTATTGGTAACGGGAGAAGCCAACAGAACGGTAGGTGTAGCATATTTAAAAAATGCCATAGCCTTAATTCGTAAACATTTTTCTAATATTAGTATAGAGGTACAGCCATTGGACCAAGAAGAATATGAAACCTTGATCGCGGAAGGACTATATGCAGTTTTGGTATATCAGGAAACCTATCATAAGGCAACATATAGGACCCACCATCCAAAAGGTAAAAAATCAAATTTTGATTATAGATTGTTAACACCGGACCGTTTGGGTAGGGCGGGCATTCATAAAATTGGGTTAGGTGCTTTGTTCGGCTTGGAAGATTGGCGGGTAGATAGTTTTTATACGGCGTTACATTTAAAATATTTGCAAAGAACATATTGGAAAACCAAGTATTCCATCTCCTTTCCACGGCTACGTCCGCACCAAGGAGATGTGGAGCCCAAGGTAGCAATGACAGATGCGGATTTGGTCCAGTTAATTTGTGCCTATCGTCTGTTGGACGAAGATGTGGAATTATCTATGTCCACTAGGGAGAGTAAAGTGTTTAGGGATAATATTATTAACCTGGGTATTACATCCATTAGTGCGGAATCAAAAACCAATCCAGGTGGCTATGCGGTTGCCCCTGAATCTTTGGAACAGTTTGAAATATCTGACGAGCGCAGCACAGTGGAAATCACTGAAATGATCCAATCCCAAGGATATGAAGTCGTTTGGAAAGATTGGGATAGAAGTTATTTGGTTTCGGAATAAGAGGTAGCGTTATATATTTCATCATGTTAGCGAAACCTTATTGAACGTTTTAAGGTAATACAGTTCACTCAAACGGATAAAATGTTAAAATTTTTATTTCGTTAAACCTTTTCAAATATTGGAAGTCATACAATGTAATGCACATTTTAATCTAATGTGTATATCTATAAAAAGAGCTAATTGGTGTATTAAAACGGTGTTAAATAATACCTAACATTTCTATAAAACAGCCTTTAAGAATTAGATTTGTGAAGTAGACGATACCGGTTTGCCAAATAACTATCCAAACTTCCAAATGAAAATAAAATACATTGTTTATAGCCTTCTTTTAATAGGAATTACCGCCCTAATAGTATACCGCATAGATGCAAACAATGAAATTGGCGGATCTAAGGCCAATGATGCGGTAGAACAAGCAACTTCTGTAAAGGGAATGGTGCTTAATGCCCAACAGTTCAATGATAATATTTCCTTATCCGGAACCATAGAAGCCAATGAACAAATTGAGATAAGGAGTGAGGTTTCCGGTATTGTTGAACGTATTAATTTTAATGAAGGCAGTAAGGTTACCGAAGGTCAAGTGTTGTTCAAGGTCAATGATATAGAGTTACAGGCGCAATTATCCAAAGTGCAAACGGCCCAAAAACTAGCCTCGGAAAATGAACGGAGGGCAAAATTATTGTTGGAAAAACAGGCCATAAGTCAAGAGGAATATGATATTGTGAGTGCGGACTACCAATCTGCCAGTGCAGAATCGCAATTAATACAGGCGCAACTTTCAAAAACTATAGTTAGGGCGCCTTTTTCGGGAACCATTGGGTTGAGGTATATTTCTAAAGGCACCTATGTAACTCCACAGACATTGATCGCCAAATTGGTCAATACCAGCAAGCTCAAGATTACATTTTCAATTCCGGAAAAATATGCATCTCAGGTATCTGTAGGTTCGCAGTTGAGTTTTACTACTTCAGATACCAAAGAGGAATATAAGGCCAAGGTGTATGCCATTGAGCCAGAAGTAGAGATTGCTACTAGAACATTGAAAATGAGGGCCATTGCGGAAAACAAGGAAGGTAAATTGTACCCGGGAACATATGCCAATGTAATGTTGCCTTTGGAAAGTATAGATGATGCCCTAATGGTACCGTCAGAAGCCTTGATACCTGTACAGAACGGTAAAAGAATATTTATTGCAGAACAAGGTAAAGCCAAGGAAATCGATGTTGAGATCGGGGCAAGGACGGGTAATGAGGTACGGGTGGTTTCTGGACTAAAGGTAGGGGACACTATTTTGACCTATGGAGTAATGGCCTTGAAAAATGGTACTCCCGTCAATATTCAATTTGAAGAACCTGTAACGTTAACCGCAGAATAATGAACTTATCGACCTTAAGTATAAAAAGACCGGTTCTGACCATTGTAATGAACCTTACCTTAATCCTATTCGGTATCATTGGTTATACATATTTAGGGGTGCGTGAGTTTCCTTCCATTGATCCGGCGCAAGTATCTGTGAGAACCAGTTATTCAGGTGCCAATGCAGATATAATTGAATCTCAGATCACTGAACCATTGGAAAAAGCGATCAATTCCATTGACGGTATACGTAATATAACCTCTTCTAGTGTACAAGGTTCAAGTTCTATTAGTATAGAATTTAACTTGGACAAAAATCTTGAAGATGCGGCCAATGATGTAAGGGACAAGGTGTCACAAGCGGTAAGGCGTTTGCCGGAAGATTTGGATGCCCCACCGGTAGTCTCCAAATCTGATGCCGATGCACAACGTATCCTTTCCATGACCGTGCAAAGCGATGGAAAGAATATATTGGAACTATCAGACTACGCAGAGAACGTTATTGCCCAGCGGATAGAAACGATACCTGGGGTAAGTAGCGTACAAATATGGGGACAGCGAAGATATGCAATGCGCCTTTGGATAGACCCATTGAAATTGGCTTCCTATGGACTTACAGTGGCAGATGTTAGGGCCGCATTGTTGGCACAGAACGTAGAATTGCCATCTGGAAAATTAACCGGAGATAATACGGAGTTAACGGTAAAGACAATCGGGAACCTTAATACGGAAGAGCAGTTCAACGATATCATTATTCTGGCAGATGGGGAAAAATTGGTTCGTTTAAGTGACATTGGTAAGGCAAGTTTGGAAGGGGAGAACATGGAGACCAAGATGAGCGATTCTGGGCAGCCCATGGTCGCTACCGCGGTCATTCCACAACCAGGAACCAATTATTTGGAGATTGCGGATGCTTTTTATGAGGAATATGAAAAGCTAAAAAAAGATTTGCCGGAAGGTTTTAAATTGAACGTGGTAATTGATGATACGGTCTTTGTTAGAAGGGCTGTAACCGAGGTTGCGGAAACCTTATTGATTTCAATAGTATTGGTTATCCTGGTCATTTTCTTCTTCTTTAGAAACTGGTCCATGGCCCTAAGGCCCTTAATAGATATTCCCGTATCCTTGATAGCCACTTTCTTTATTATGTGGCTGTTTGGGTATAGTATTAATGTGCTTACACTTTTGGCCATTGTACTTGCCACGGGACTTGTAGTGGATGATGGTATTGTGGTAACGGAAAATATTTATAAAAAAGTAGAAGAGGGTATGAGCCCTATAGAGGCGGCCATAAAAGGGTCTAATGAAATATTCTTTGCGGTCATATCCATTTCAATAACATTGGCAGCAGTGTTTCTTCCGGTAATCTTTTTGGAAGGTTTTGTAGGCAGGCTTTTCCGTGAGTTTGGGGTGGTCTTAGGTGCCGCAGTATTGATTTCCGCATTTGTTTCTTTGTCACTGACCCCTATGCTTAATGCCTACTTGATCAAACCCGGCAAACAGAAACAATCAAAATTCTATCATTTTACGGAGAAGTATTTTTTGAGAATGAACCGTTCCTATGCAGAATCGCTTAGGGAATTTATGAAAAGAAAGTGGTTGAGTTTTCCAATTTTGGCAGGATGTTTAGGATTAATTGTGGTGTTCTACATACTACTTCCAAAAGAAACCGCACCTTATGATGACCGTAGTTTTGTGCGGCTGAACGTGCGCGCACCAGAAGGATCATCCTATGAATACATGGATCGTCTTATGACGAATATTACTGACTTGATCAATGATTCCATACCAGAAAAGAAAGTCAGCCTTGTACTTACTTCACCAGGTTTTGGATCATCTTCCGTAAATAGTGGTAGGGCCAATGTTGCTTTGGTAGATCCTAGTGAACGGGAACGTTCCCAACATGAAATTGCGGAAGATTTGGGCAGATGGGCTAAGGCATATGTTGGTGGTAAGTCCAACGTATCTGAACGGCCAACAATATCCGTAAATAGAAGAGGTGGCCCCCCGATCCAATACATTATTCAGGCACAGAACTTTAAGAAATTAGAAGAAAATATTCCTGCATTTATGGCAGAGGCAGAAAATGATGAGACGTTTTCTTTTGTAGACGTTAATCTAAAATTTGACAAACCGGAAATCTATGTGACCATAGACCGTGAGAAGGCTGAAAGTTTAGGGGTGTCCGTAATAGATGTTGCCCAAACCCTGCAACTATCTTTGAGCGGACAACGTTTTGGATATTTTCTAATGAACGGAAAGCAATATCAAGTAATTGGTCAATTTGATAAAGAGGACAGAAATGCACCGATGGATTTAACATCAATCTTTGTCAAAAATAAGGACGGTTTGTTGATTCAATTAGATAACCTGGTTCAAACATCAGAACATAGTAGTCCACCACAACTATATCACAATAATAGGTACATGTCTGCTACCGTATCTGCAAATTTAGCACCCGGTAAAACCATCAACGACGGTATAGAGGCCATGGAGCGGATAAAGGATAAAGTATTGGATGAATCCTTTACTACAGATTTGGGTGGAGAATCAAGGGATTTTGTTGAAAGTAGTTCAAATACCCTATTTGCTTTTGGATTGGCATTACTGTTGATTTTCTTAATTCTTGCTGCACAATTTGAAAGTTTTATAGATCCCTTCATCATTATCCTGACCGTACCTATGGCCGTTGCCGGAGCCATGTTTTCCTTGTGGTTATTTGGACAGTCATGGAATATTTTCAGTCAAATAGGCACCATAATGTTAATTGGTCTGGTAACCAAGAACGGTATTCTTATTGTAGAATTTGCCAATCAATTACGGGAACAGGGATTAGGAAAAAGAGAATCAATTTTACAGGCATCGGAATCAAGACTACGGCCTATTCTAATGACCAGTTTAACCATTGCCTTGGGAGCTTTGCCCATAGCGTTATCCTTGGGAGCGGCTTCTACCAGTAGAATAGGCATGGGGGTAGTGATCATTGGTGGGACCATGTTCTCCTTATTGCTAACGTTATTTGTAATTCCTGCACTTTATATGTTGTGGTCACGTGAAAAAGTAGAAAGACCGGAGTTTAAAGTGCTTGAAACATATTAAAATGAATTATTACAGGATTATATTTTTTATTGTATTCTTAGTTGGATGCAATGTCCGGGGACAAGAAGTGCTCTCCTTGCAGGAAGCGGTAAAAATAGCAATAGAGAATAATTACAGTATTATTACCGCCAGCAATAATCTCGCAATTGATTCCATAGGGGTAAGTCCGGGTTATGCAGGCATGCTTCCTACTTTGGAAGCCCGTATTACGGATAATAATAGTGTGCAGAATTTATCGCAAACCCGTTCAGATGGTTCCCAGGTAGAACAGGACAATGCAAAGAACAATAGTTTAAATTATGGTGTGGCCATGGATTGGACATTGTTTGACGGCCTACGCATGTTCGCCAATCTGGAACAATTGAAACAAAATCAGAATTTGGGCGAGGTAGAACTAAAACAAGTTATTTTGACCAAAGTGGGCGAAGTAATGATCACTTATTATGATTTGGTACAGCAACAGCAACAGCTAACGGCCTTGGATAGTACCATACTAATATCCAAACAACGGGTTGAGCTGGCCCAAAATAGGTTTACCATTGGTAAGGCCTCAAAATTGGAAGTCCTGAACGCCCAGGTAGATTTAAATACGGACCAAACGCTAATGCAGCGGCAGAGGGAATTATATGCCAACACCAAAATCCAATTGAATGAACAACTGGCACGAGATTTAAAGACGGCATTTGTGGTCGCTACGGAAATTAATGTAGATGAAAGTCTTTTATTACCGGAGTTGGAAGCGGATGTCATCTCCAATAACCCACAATTAAATGCAGAGCGTATTAACAAACGTATAAATGAATTGGAGTTAAAACAGGTACGTGCGGCCAGATATCCTACTGTTTTTGCAACAACAGGTTATAATTTTGGCAGGTCAGAATCAAGTCTTGGGTTTACTACGAGTGCCAATTCCAGAGGTTTTAATTATGGTTTTGGGGCCACTTTAAATCTTTTTGATGGCTTTAATCAAAACAGAAATGAAAAAATAGGACGTTTAGAGTTGGAGAATGCTGAAATTGCCATTGCCCAACAGCAACAAGAGTTATTATCTATTCTTAGTATTACTTATCAAACCTATCTGACCAATATCAGTTTAATTGAATTGGAAGAAAGTAATGAGGCCATAGCAAAGGAGAATTTAGACATAACCGTAGAGAAATATCGCATAGGCATAATACCAACGTTAGAGTTTAGAACTGCGCAATTAAACTATATTAATGCCAAGGTGAGGTTTAGCAATGCCAAGTTTCAGGCTAAGCTATCGGAAATTATTTTAAGGCAGTTGTCCGGAGATTTGGCCATATAATCAGTTGTCCATTATTTAGGAATTTTCCAAAATCCAGCTGTTCAGCTCATCTACATCGTTCTTTTTACAAAGTTGTGAACCTTCTGTCATGGTTGCCGCCGTACCACAGGCTACTCCGTAAATACCCATTTCCTTGATTGATTTATTTTTAGAAAGGGCCAACACCATACCCGCTACCATACTATCACCGGCGCCAATGGTGCTTTTTTGTAAGACAACGGGCGATTTTATATGAAAGGCCATATCATTGGCAACGACCATGGCTCCTTTTGGACCCATTGAGATTACCAGCACTTTACATGTATTATTTTTGAGGAAATGCTTGGCAACGGCTTCAAGTTCCGTATAGGTAATTGCTTCAATGCCGCATAGCGTAGCCAACTCGCCCAAATTTGGTTTCAAGAGGTAAACCCCTTCTTTTGCACCTTTTATCAATGCTTCCCCAGAGGTATCCAAAATATATTTGGCCTTATTCTTTGTTGTTATTTTAGCAACTTGGGCAAAAAAGTCTAAGGGCATACCAGGGCTAAGACTTCCACTTGCTACCAAGAAATCATCTTCTTCAAGAACGGTATCCAGTTGTTTTAATGTTCTTTGCCATTCCGTTTTTTGAACTACGGGTCCGGGCATTCCAAATCGGTATTGGGCATTGTTCTTGGTATCGGTTACGGCAAGGTTTTCACGTACCCAACCAGATATAGGGATTATCTGTTGGTCAATTTGTAAATCTGTCAATTGTTCCTGAAGATGAATCCCAGTAGGTCCGCCGGATAAATACATACATAAGGAAGTGCCCCCAAGTTCCTGTATTACGCGAGACACATTGATTCCGCCCCCTCCGGGTTCATATACCGGCGTGCCGCATCTTAATTTATTATCGGGCACTATACCATTGACCGTGGTGCTTTTATCGACCGCAGGGTTTACGGTAAGAGTAATAATTCTGTTCATGGTGGTAATGTTCAAAACATAGTTCAAATATAGCCGTAGGAATATGTTGGTGCTATGACCATTGTCATTGGTATAGATCAAGGTCTAGAATATCTTGGTATAAAATTGGTAGATATGAAAGGTGTCATGCGTTTAGGAAAGGTATCCGGAATAAAGATTGAAGTTCACTGGACCTTTATACTTTTACTTTTATGGGTAGCGTTTTTGGAGTTTCAGAAAGGCAGTGGTCTAAACAGAATATTGCTCAATGAAGCCCTTATTGTGGTATTGTTCTTCTGTGTCGTTTTACATGAATTGGGGCATGCCCTGACCGCTAAAAAATTTGGGGTACAGACCAAGAACATACTTTTATTGCCAATAGGCGGTGTTGCAACATTGGAAAAAATGCCTGAAAAACCTGTGCAGGAGTTATGGATTGCATTGGCAGGTCCTGCGGTGAATATCATTATTGCCATTTTACTTCTCTTGGTAGTCCCGGTACGTAGCTACTTTAATTTTGATGCTATTGTTATGGAGGAATTGCTTTATGAACCAACCTTACAGAATTTTTTATTCTACCTATTTATTGCCAATGTAATGTTGGTCGTCTTTAATCTAATACCAGCCTTTCCTATGGATGGTGGCCGCGTATTGCGTGCATTGCTATCCTTTAAACTTGGGCGTGTAAAGGCTACTGAAATCGCTGCAAGTCTTGGTCAAGGGTTAGCTGTGGTATTTTTTGTACTCGGCTTATTTTTTAATCCTTTCTTAATATTGATAGCACTGTTTATCTTTCTTGCGGCCTATGGTGAAAACCAAATGGTAAAACAGGGAGATTTGCTCAAAGGATATATGGTCAAGGATGCTACCATGACCAATATAACACAATTGAATACCCAAAATAAAGTAAAGGAAGTCATTGCAATCCTTTTGGGGGGAACAGAGAAAGATTTTGTGGTAGTTGACAATGGGAAAATTGTAGGTGTATTGACACAAAAAAATATAATAGAACACGCCAAAGCACCCGAAACTTTGGTGGGCAGCATCATGCAAACCAAATTTACTACCGTTAATTCATCTGACGGGTTAATGAAAGTATTGCAAGGGTTGGGAAGGGAAGGAAATGGTTTTTTTCCAGTACTTGAACAGGGGAAACTAATTGGAGTAATTGATACGACCAATATTAGCGAATTTATATTGTTGAGAACTGCAGCTACTTAAAATGACACATTGTTCTTAACCTGGTTTATAAATGGGCTGTATGATGGAAGCGCAAGGAAAACGGGATAATTAATCCCTTACGCTTGAAGTCATAGTAAGTATAAAGGAAGGATTTGAACGTATTTCCTCCATTGCGGATTCATAGCCCAATTGAAATATGGTGTCAATGTTCTTTACGGCGAACATGTTGTAATTTTCCAGCCCTTTGGGTTGAATCAACAAGTTGCAATCCTCAAACTTTGACAGAGATTCATTGGCAAGGATGATATGATAGGCACGTTCCAAAATGTGGTAGGAATGTTTTAGATGTTCCATACGTACCTTTTTAAATGGATTAACGTATACACCTACAATTTGATCGCAAAAATGGCTAATAAGTTCTACGGGAAACGTATTTAAGGTACCACCGTCAATATAATATCCATCTTCAATCTGTACCGGGGCAAAAAAACCGGGTACTGCTGCAGAAGCCAATACTGGTCTAATAAGTTCACCTTGATGAAAAACTTTCAGGCTTCCATCCAATAAATTGGTAGCGGTGATGTATAATGGAATTTTAAGGGAGGTAAAATTATCATGAGGTAAATAGGTGCGTAAGAGATCATAGTATTTAGAAGCATCCACAAATCCTGGTTTGTTTCTTGCATATTTCTTTACTGAAAACAGGTCTACGGTTTTAAAAAGTTCAAGCATATGCTGCCAACTGCAACCGTTGGCGTATAGTGCTCCTACAACGGCACCTGCACTTGTACCGGCAATGTACGAAGGGAAAATATTATGCTCCTCTAATGCTTTTATGGCCCCAATATGCGCTACACCACGCATACCCCCACCAGAGAGTACAAGTCCAATTTTCATACTAGATGTTTTAATATTATTGTGATGGTCATGTAGTTGTTAGGATTTTTTTGAAGTTCTTTTATGTTGAATAAACCGTAACAATCTATTGGAAAAGAAAGTAATGATAGCACTTTTAACCGTAGAGGTGTTTAGCATTTGTGCGCCTATACCGGTACGAAACGTCTGTGGAACCAAATCTACTTTAGCATGATGCGCCAATAGTTTTAAATTTTCCTTGTTGATTTCCCGTTGAAGCTCCAAAACTTTAAGTCGATTATCAATTTCTTTGAAGGATGTATATGCTTTTGTCATATCACGAAAAATAATAGGTGGATAATTTTTTGAGTACAGGTTTGTTCAATTTTTCCCTGAATAGATAGCATACAAATGCCAGTAGGATATAAAAACCGGAAATGACCACAAACCCACTAAAATAACTGTCCATTAATTCAGAAAGCCAAAGGCATGCTGCAAAGGATAGGAACAATAATGCCAAGAGAGCACTAATGCCAATTAGTACCAATTGTAATAGACCTGTTGCATTTTTGGATAGGACCTTGAATATTTTAAGTCTATAATATTCCTCGCTATGTTCTATGTATGACCCCATTTCGGTCTGTAACCCAATGAGGTCATTTTTTAGTTCTTCAAAAGCCATACGTACTATTTTTGTAGTTGGGAATTTTTAGCTTTAAGGTCTTCTAGTTTTCTCTCCAATTTATCAATGATGTCATCTGCCTTGTAACTCATGGTGGCAATGGCCTCATCCAATTTTCTGTCGAATACGTCCTTCTTTTCGTTTGCCGTTTTGGTTAGTTCGTCTTTGGCATGGGATAAACGTTCTGCTAAATCATGTCCGGTATCCTCTACTTTTCTTTTTATTTTATGGCGGGTTTCAACGCCCTTGTCCGGAGCATAAAGTATACCGATTCCTGCTCCAATTGCTGCGCCAGTTAATAGGGCCAATAATACATTTCCGTTGTCGTTCTGCATGATGTTTAAATTTAGGTGTTATAGAATTTACTCAACCTAAATGTACATCCATTAAAATGCGGTTGATATGACATGCATCATATTCTACAAGTTATTATAGCACTATATTATTGTATATAACCACAATGCACTATTCCGCTGCATGAAGGGATTGATATAGTCTTGTGGTTTAAAGAGCAGTAGCTGTATGCTGTAATTAAGTAAGTAACTGATACACTTGTTGCGCAATTTCCAATTCTTCATTGGTTGGAACCACCAGAATCTTAACCTTGGAATCAATGGTGTTTACTTCACGGATAGTAGCCGCTCTTAAGTCATTTTTTGCATCGTCCAAAACTATATTGAAATGGCTCATATCTTGGCAGACAAGCTTACGCATTAAGCTGGAATTTTCCCCAATACCGGCAGTAAAGATTATGGCATCTAATCCGTTCATGGCGGCAGTATAGGCGCCTATATATTTTTTTATGCGGTAGGCGTTCATCTCTAGGGCCAGCATACATTTTTGGTTGCCATTACTTGCCTGGCTTTCAATATCCCGCAAATCATTATAACCGGTAAGGCCTAGCATACCGCTTTTTTTGTTCAGAAGTTCATTTATTTCGGATAGGCTATAGCCCAGGTTGTCAACCATATAGAAGATTATGGAGTGGTCAATATCTCCACTACGTGTTCCCATAATTAATCCGTTAGACGGTGCAAAACCCATACTGTGGTCTATACTTTTACCATTTTTAATGGCCGTAATACTACACCCATTCCCTAAGTGAATTGCAATTAAATTGGTCTTTTGATTGTTTAAATAAGCATTTGCTTTTTCAGATACATATTTGTGACTGGTACCATGAAATCCGTACGCCTGTACGCCTTTTTCGTCATATAAGGGTAGGGGAATGGCATATTGTTTGGCCTTTACGGGAATAGTACCATGAAAAGCGGTGTCAAAGACGGCAACTTGTTGAGCGTTCTTAAAGATCGCTTCCGCCATTTCTATGCCTACTAAATTGGCAGGATTATGAAGTGGCGCCAAAGGAGATAGTTTTTTTATACTCTTTTTTACATCATCATTTATTAAGGTGGTTTTTGTGTAAGTGCTTCCCCCATGTACCACCCGGTGGCCTATGGCATCAATGTTGTCCGTACTTTTAATAACTCCTTTTTCAGAATCTAAAAGTAATTCCGTTATTCTTTCCAGACCCTCCCTGTGGTTGTTTATCGTGCAGGTCCTTTCTATCTTATGATCTTTTGATGTAAAGGAAGAAATGGCATCGATACTGCCAATACGCTCAATTATACCTGCGCAAATAATTTGTGCGGAAGGCATGTTCAAAAGTTGATATTTGATGGAAGAACTACCGGAATTTATAATTAAGATATTCATGAAAATTGGGTTAAAGGCCTTGCGCCTGTATGGCGGTGATGATTACGGTATTAAATATATCTTCTACCGTACAACCACGGCTTAAATCGTTTACGGGCTTGTTCAACCCCTGTAACATAGGTCCAATTGCCAATGCTCCTGTTTCCCGTTGCACGGCCTTGTATGTATTGTTGCCGGTATTTAAATCGGGAAAAATGAATACACTTGCTTGTCCGGCAACTTCAGAATCGGGTAACTTACTTAATCCTACCTTGGCATCTACGGCGGCATCATACTGTATTGGTCCTTCTACCTTTAGATCGGGTCTTTTTGTTTTGATGATTTCAGTAGCCTTGCGAACCCGGTCCACATCTTCTCCTACGCCAGATGCACCTGAGGAATAGGATAGCATGGCAATTTTTGGTTCTATGCCAAATGCGGTACTTGTAGCGGCAGAGGAAATGGCAATTTCTGACAATTGTTCAGCTGTTGGGTTTGGATTGATCGCGCAATCGCCAAAAACGGTAACCCTATTGGGCAAGCACATAAAGAAAATGGAGGAGACTATGGATACGTCAGGTCTGGTCTTAATAAATTGTAACGCAGGCCGAATAGTGTGTTGGGTAGTGTGTACCGCTCCGGACACCATACCATCTGCATGTCCTTTATAAACCATCATTGTACCGTAATAAGAAACATCTTCCATTAAATCCTTGGCCATGGCCAAGTTCACATTTTTATGTTTCCTTAATTCAAATAGGGTATTGGCGTACTCATCAAAAACTGGTGATGCAGTTGGATCAATGATATTAATGGTCTCAAGGTCAAGGTCAATATCCAATTCGGTAATTTTTGTCCTAATCTGTTCTTTGTTGCCCAATAAAGTAATGGAGACCGCATCCGCATCTATTAATTTTTTAGTGGCTAAAAGGATACGTTCATCAAGTCCTTCGGGCAGTACAATATGCTTTTTGGAGGATTTGGCCTTTTGCAGCAAATTATATTGGAACATTCTAGGGGTAATGCCCTTTGCCTTGAAGGTAATCAAGCGTTCAGACAATTCCTTGGTGGGCACGTGTTTTTCAAATTCTTGGATAGAGGTCAAGATTTTCTCTGTATTATCGGCATATATACGAGGTCTTATGGTACCAATTTTATTGGTTACCGCATAGGTGCCACCGGCAACAGAAAGTATGGGGATGATATCCGTTAGGCCCTCAATCAATTTTGTAATGGAATCTTCAGGAAGGAGTCCGCCCGTTAATACTATACCGGAAAGTTTGGGGTAGTTGGTTGAGATATTGGCTTGCAAAGCACCTAAAATAATATCTGCCCTGTCACCGGGAGTAATGACCAGGCTATCTTCCTTTAAATGGGTAATATAATTACGTAATTGCATGGCACCAACACCAAAACCGGCTACTTGGTTATTTATAAATGCTTCGCCAAATAATATTTTAGCATCTAATTCTTGCGATATTTCCTTGATGGTTGGGCGTCCTAAAATGGTATTCATGGGGATAGTACCGATCAAGACATTTTCAGGGAGTTTTTTCTGCAGCCCCTCATTGACGATATCTAAATTTTCTGGCTGTATTTTATTTGCAATGATCAATAGTACTTCAACACCTTTTTCCATAAACGAATCATAGGCCATATAAAGATTGCCCAAAAGTTCATCTAGCGTTTTGTTTTTACCACTGGCAAGGATAATTGCGGGGATGCCTAAATTTTTGGCAATGAGCACATTAATATCCCATTCAATAATTGTTCCCTCCCCAGAAAAATCTGTTCCTTCCACTAATACGAAATCAAAACGTTTTTCAATGGTTTTGAACTTGTGGATAATGTGCCCTACGATTTCATCGTCCTTATCCTGGTTTTTAAGTTGAACCACATGGCTACGGGTATAGGCATAAGCCTCTTCAGGTACCATGTCTACATTAAAATAACTTAGCACGGTATCTATATGGTTATCTATATTTCCATCAGGAACGTCGTCTATAATAGGTCTAAAATACCCTACTTTGGCCGTCTTGCCCAGTAAGAGTTGCATAAGTCCTAAAGAAACAATGGATTTTCCGCTATTGGGCTCGGTAGTGACAATATAAATGGCTTTGCTCACGTATTGTAATTTTTTGGTATGTACTACATTTTAAAAGTTCGCTTTTGTATCATCCCGGATACTTGGTTATGGATAATGTTTAAATGAACCGTATGCTAAAAATCTTCGTTATAAATATAAGTATTGTTACGCCTAAATAGGCCCTTTTAAATGATATGAAACAAGATTGAATGCTATATAGGCCAATTTCCATAATTCATACGATTATTACTAAAAGCGACAAACATAAATAGGATAATCATGGCTGCAAATGACAATGCTCATAGTTCAGGTATGAGCATTGTCATTTTTAAATTACTTTGTTCAAGTTACTTTGGTTGGGTATTTAATCAAAGTACAGAAAATGCTTAAAACAAATAAAAAGGATTCCCCTTGGTTTTTAACGGAAGAGCGTGCTTTCCTAGATGGCCCACGGAGCAGGTTCAAGGAACTTTGGTTTACGTTTAAGGTGCAGTTTCAATTTATCAAAGCATTTAGAAAACTACATTTTATAGGCCCCTGTGTTACCGTGTTTGGTTCTGCACGTTTTTCTGAGGAAAATGATTATTATAAGCAGGCGGAGGAAGTTGGTAAAACTTTGTCCGAAATGGGGTTTGCCGTTATGACCGGAGGCGGTCCCGGTATAATGGAAGCAGCAAATAAAGGGGCTTTTCTAAACAATGGTTATTCTGTAGGGTGTAATATTATATTGCCACATGAACAGGAGCCCAATCCCTATTTACATAAATGGATCAACATACCTTATTTTTTTGTACGCAAGTTTTTGTTGTTGAAGTACTCGTATGCATTTGTTGTAATGCCTGGCGGTATAGGCACGTTAGATGAACTGTTTGAAGCGGTAACGTTGATACAGACAAAAATGATCCACAATTTCCCCGTAATTATTTTCGGTAAGGAATACCATAAGGAACTATACAGGCATATTGAGATTATGGCTGAAAATGAAAGTATTTCAAAAGAAGATTTGGATTTGATGTTTTTAACCGATTCCGTTGAGGAAATGAAGGCTCATTTAAAGGAACATGCAGTTAAAAGATTTGGGCTCATTAAAAAACCCATGCGAACACGATGGTGGTTTGGTGAAAGTAAACGCTAGATAAAAATTATAATGGTTAAAAATCATTTAAGATATATGAAAATAACGATACAGATATGTTGTTTGGTTTTTTTTGTCGCCTGCCAGACAAATACACAACATTATGCAGAGAAGATGCAAAGCGATAGTATTGGTGTGGCAATGGAGTATAGGCCATTGGTAGAAGAGAAGAGGTTTGTTCAGATATTGAACGATGTAAAAGTAGGTGCCTATTTTCAGTATATGGATTCTGTGGTCAATACATATGATAGCATTGTGCCATATGATTTATCGGAACATTTGTTGGTACGCCATAATCCTTGGATTATAGATACTTTGGAAAACACGGATTATTATAGAATGATTGCTCGTGATTCATTTGTATATGATCAAAGACAAATGATCGTATTACCTAAAGGAAGTCAACTTCAAATTCCAGATTCGTTAAGTGCGTGTAAATTGTTGGAAGCATTTTCAAATACGGAAATTGATGTAAATGTACCGGAATATAAACTGCGCATCTTTCAAGATTCCATATTGTTATATACGTTTCCGGTTAGAGTGGGCCAGCATAGGGAGCGGTACCTAAAATTTGGTGACCGTGTAACAGATTTAAGGACAAAAACGGGCAAAGGTTCCATCATTAAACATGTAAGGCATCCTGATTTTTATAACCCAGTAAACGGCAAGCGTTTTTATGTTACCAAAAGGGATGATGAAAAAACTACGATGATGCCACAAATACCATGGATAGAGACGGAGATCAATGCAATTAGGAATGGTCAAATGATTCACCCCACCACAAATCCTAAAACCTTGGGTAAAGCGTATTCCAATGGTTGTATAGGTTTAGGCGAAGCAGATTCTTGGAGGGTCTATTACTATGCCCCTTTAGGTACCAAGCTCCGTATACGATATGACTTGAAAACGTATGATGAAGGTATGGTCATTTCCGTTTTAAAGGATGTGTATAATCTATCAAATTAGAATGAATATGAATTGGCTTTTTGAACGTGTTAAGAAACTTGTGCAAACATAATTTTATTAATTTTACTAAAGTGAACAAGCTGTTTTCCATACTATTATCATCGCTGATCATGCTGCAAAGTTTTGGTGTGCACTATGACGATATCGTTCAATTGGATGAATTGATAGAGCATGCGCAGTTCCATAGTGAACAGTATGGGGACAATATTATCGTTTTTCTGTCCAAACATTATGGTGAATTAAAGGCAGAGCACCAAAGGGACCATCAAGAAGAGAAGAAAGACCATGAAAAACTGCCGTTTAATCACAGTAGTACGTCACACACCTGTATAGCGGACATTTTTATAAATACCTATAAGGCAGATTTTAACCTAGTGGAATTTTTGGATTATAGCGCCGCAAATTTTCATTACCATGCGCCTACATCCACATTACATACCCAGGGTATCTTACAGCCCCCGCGCTTTTCATAACATAATCGATTTTTAATTTATTTAGTTCAAATTCACTTGTTGTGATTTTGGGCGACTAACATTGATGTATATGAAAAGATGCTTTCACAAATTATTAAATTCAGTTTAAGGAATAAGCTCGTAGTACTGTTGTTCACTCTGTTCATTGTGGGGTATGGGCTTTATGCACTATCACAGATTCCCATAGGTGCGGTACCCGATGTAACCAATAATCAGGTTCAGGTCATTACCACATCACGGAATCTGTCTACGCAGGATATGGAACAATTCATTACCTACCCCGTAGAATTGGAAATGGCCAATTTACCCGGAGTTCAGGAAATTCGGTCTGTATCCAAATTTGGACTATCTGTCGTAACCATTGTATTTGATGATGATCTGGGAACATATTTGCCCAGGCAATTAATTGCGGAAAAGATAGCGTCTGCATCGGAAAACATTCCTACAGGCTTTGGTACTCCACAAATGGGACCCATTACTACGGGACTAGGAGAAATTTACCAGTATATTTTGGAGGTGGAGCCAGCGTATAAGGACACCTATACCACAACGGATTTGCGAACTATACAGGATTGGATAGTAAAACGACAATTATCAGGTATACCCGGTGTTGTTGAAGTGAACACCTGGGGCGGATTTTTAAAGCAATATGAAGTAGCCATCAATAGCCAAAAGTTAAACGCCATGAACATTACTGCTAGTGATGTATTTAGGGCGCTTGAAAATAACAATAGTGTTTCTGGTGGTGGGTATATAGAAAAAGTCAATCAAGCGTATTTTATTCGTGGTGAAGGCTTGGTTGCCTCTTTGGATGACATTAAAAATATAGTAGTAAAGAATGATGGTATTCCAATTTATATTAAAGACGTGGCCACAGTGGATTTTGGAAGTGCAGTACGTTTTGGAGCAATAACCGGCAACGGGGAAGGGGAAAAAGTTTTAGGACAGGTGATGATGCTTAAGGATGCAAATTCTAAAAAAGTGATAGAAGCGGTCAAGGAACGAGTGGAATTAATTTCAACTTCACTACCAAAGGGCGTTTACATTAATCCGTTTTTGGAGCGTAGTGAGCTAATTTCAAAAACAACCTTTACGGTTACGGAAAATTTAATTTTAGGATGTCTGATCGTCATCTTTGTGGTGGTACTTTTATTGGGCAACTTTAGGTCTGGTTTAGTGGTTGCATCAGTAATTCCGTTGTGTTTGTTGTTCGCTTTATCGCTTATGTACATTTTCGGAGTAGATGCCAATTTAATGAGTTTAGGAGCTATTGATTTTGGCATTATCATCGATGGGGCAGTAATTATTGTAGAATTCATAGCGTTCGAGATTACTAGGAAACAGCAAGAATTAAATAGTCTGCAAAAGTTAGAAAAGCAGTATTTAAAAGATGAAATCACCTTTAATGGAGCTTCAAAAATGATGAATTCGGCCATTTTTGGACAATTGATCATTTTGATCGTATTTATACCCATATTGTCTTTGAGTGGTGTAGAAGGCAAAATGTTCAGGCCTATGGCATTGACATTTAGTTTTGCGCTGATCGGGGCAATGATCTTATGTTTTACCTATGTACCGGTAGCGGCATCAATCTTTATAAAGCCCGCCAAGCAAACCGATAAGAACATCTCCGTTCGTTTAATGAATTGGTTGAACAAGAAATATGCACCTATAATTGAATGGGCATTAAATAGTAAAAAAATTGTTTTAGGTATTGCAACGGTATTTCTTTTAGGTGCAATAGTATTATATAGTACCATGGGTAGTGAATTTGTACCTACATTGGATGAAGGGGATTTTGTGATCCAGCCCGTTTTAAAAACAGGGACTTCATTGAGCAAGACTGTTGAAATTACTACCGAAATCGAGAAAATTCTATTGAAAAACTTTCCGGAGGTACAACAGGTTGTTACGAGAATAGGTGCCGCAGAAGTTCCTACCGATCCTATGTCAATGGAAGAAAGCGATGTTATCATTAAACTGGCTCCAAAAGGGGAATGGACCAGTGCAACCTCCAAAGATGAACTTGCGGACAAGTTCAAAAAAGCATTGGCCGTAATACCGGGTATGGAAGTAGAATTTACCCAACCTATAGAAATGCGTTTTAATGAGTTGATTACTGGAGTTAGGGCAGATATTGCCATAAAGATTTTTGGACCGGATTTAGATGTGCTGGCTCAAAAAGGGAGCGAGATAGGTAATTTGATAAAAACGGTAGAAGGTGCTGCAGATATAAGTGTAGAGAAAATAGCGGGTCTACCGGAAATGAGGGTTCATTACAACCGGGCCAAAATTGCCCGTTATGGATTGAACATTCAAGACTTGAATGATTTGGTATCCATGGGATTTGCAGGTAAAACTGCAGGCAGTGTATTTGAGGGAGAAAAGCGTTTTGATTTAGTGGTTCGCTTAGAAAAGGATAAGCGAAAAGATTTGGATGACCTTAAAAACCTATATGTAGATATTCCTACAGGTGGTAAAGTGCCTTTGACAGAACTGGCGGAAATCAGCTATAAAAAAGGGGCGGCAAAAATTTCTAGGGACGATACCAAACGCCGAACAGTAGTTGGGGTTAATGTTCGTAACCGCGATCTACAATCTGTAGTGGACGATATTCAAACATTGATAATGGCGAACGTTAAACTACCAATAGGGTATACCATAACCTATGGCGGACAATTTGAGAATTTACAGAGCGCAAGAGACCGCCTTTTAATTGCTGTGCCTATTGCATTATTGCTCATTTTTGTGCTCCTGTATTTTGCATTTAAATCGGTAAAGGAAGCATTGATAATTTATTCCGCAATACCATTGGCGGCTGTAGGTGGCGTTGTACTGTTGTGGATGCGAGGTCTACCGTTCAGTATATCCGCAGGCGTGGGTTTTATAGCGCTGTTTGGTATAGCCGTACTCAATGGAATAGTTTTAATAGAGCATTTTAAGGAATTAAGGAAGCAGGCGTTCCCCAGTTTGGATGCGTTGATAAAACAAGGGACTACAGACCGTTTAAGAGCTGTATTGTTAACGGCCTCAGCTGCTGCCCTAGGGTTTTTGCCAATGGCAATATCTACCAATGCAGGGGCAGAAGTCCAAAGACCTTTGGCAACTGTAGTAATTGGGGGGCTTTTTACGGCCACCATTTTGACTTTGGTCGTTTTACCGGTGCTCTATTCAATCTTTGGTAAATATGAACATTCAAGAAAACCAATTCCTAAAACAACGCTGCATAATGGTATCGCTTTTATTGCACTGCTATTATCGGTTGGCGCATCGGCACAGAATACAAAAACTCAAGATCTTGACGGATTGATATCCTTGGCCCTTGAAAACAATATGGGTATAAAAGCCGGGCAGTCTAAAGTTGAGGTATCAAGGACCATGGTCAATAGTGCCTTTAATTTTGATAAGACCCATGTGTATTATGAGTATGATGAAAATAATTTAGCCATTAACGGGGTGCCGTTAAAAGTATTTGGTGTGCAACAGGATTTTCGTTTTCCTACTGAATATTTCTTCCAAAAGAGGGTGAATAAAGTAAAAAACAATTTAGTACTAACGGAATTCGATATTCAGCGTAAAGCTTTAAAAAGAGCTATGACAATTAGGTACTATGAATATCAGGTTGCACGTAAAAAAATAATGGTCTACAAACGTTTAGATAGTCTGTATGCCAATTTCTCTTCTGTTGCCGCCAGAAAGTTTGAACTAGGTGAAACCAATTATTTGGAAAAGATTACAGCGGCTTCAAAACAACGAAAAATTAACTTGGACTATGAACGGGCCGTTCAAGAATTGGCTACGGCATATAGTAATTTGTCCGGATTGGTTCAAGTTGAAGATAGCTTGATATTATCACAGGAAATACATCTTAAAATGGATGTATTGAATGCGCCAATTGAAAATTCTCCGGAGATGGCCTTTTATGAGTTACAAATGCAACTAATGGCTGCAGAAAGTACTGTTGAAAAACAGCAATTGCTTCCAGATATCAGTTTAGCTTACTTTCAAGGGTCAAATTCAGCATTGAACGACAATCTCATAGGATATCAATTGGGGTTGAAAATTCCTTTACTGTTCAGTGGGCAGGCCGCCAAAATTAAAGCGTCCAAAATTGCTAAGGAACGGGCAGTGACAGAATCGGTTTCGTACAGGGTTCAACTGCAATTAAGACAAAACATCCTATTAAAGGAATTGGAGCAGATACAAAATTCTCTCAATTATTATGAAAATGAGGGAACGGTACTATCAGACGCAATATTAAGGACCGCCCAGATTAGTTTTAAAAATGGTGAAATTGATTTCTATCAATATATACAGAGTTTGGAAAGTGCCTATGATATTCAATTGGGCTATTTGGAAAAATTAAAGGAGTATAACCAAACCGCCGCAAATATTAATTACCTAACCTTATAAATTCTGCATCATGCAAAAACATAGTTATAAAATTTTGAACGTTTTAATGCTTGCATTTCTTGTAAGTTGTGGGGGTGAAGAAAAGTCGCCCAAGGGAAGCGGGGAATCAGTTGCAGGTACTGATGACCGTATTCAAATTTCCCAAGAACAATTTGACCAAAATAATATGAAGTTGGATGTTATGAAAGAAATGCAATTTCCGGTTATGATTACTACTTCAGGGATGATAGATGTACCACCGGAAAATAGGGCTGTAGTTAGTGCCACAATGGGCGGTTATATTAAAAGGGCTCCGTTGCTTGTAGGTGATCGGGTTCGTAAAGGTCAATTATTGGTGACTATAGAAAATCCGGAGTTCGTAGCCTTACAGCAAAAATATATGGAAATTCATGGGCAATTAAGCTATTTACAGGCAGAGTACGACCGGCAACAGACCATGGTAGACGAGAAAATTTCTTCACAGAAAAGTTTTCTTAAGGCTCAGAGCGATTTTAAAACTGCCGTTGCAACCTATAATGGCTTACGTAAACAATTAAGTATGATGAACATATCTACAGAACAGGTTGAAAAAGGTAATATTAGTTCTGTGGCATCAATTTTTGCGCCCATAGCGGGTAGTATTACAAAGGTAAATGTTTCAAAAGGAACGTATGTTTCCCCTGCGGTACCTATTATGGAGATTATCAATAATGATCATATCCATTTAGAACTGTCCGTATTTGAAAAGGATATCATGAACATCAAGAAAGGACAAATGGTCGAGTTCAAAATTCCTGAATCTTCAAGGGAGACTTTTAAGGCCCAAGTGCATTTGGTAGGGACTTCTATTGACCAAAATAGAACAATAAAGGTTCATGCACATTTGGAAAACGAGGAAAAGGCAAATTTTTTAACCGGCATGTTCGTAGAAGCAAATATAATTACGGAATCAACAAAGAAAATGGCGTTGCCTACAGAGGCTATAAACATTGTAGATGACCAAGCTTATATATTGGTCCTTGACGATAAATTGGATGATCAATACTATTTTAAGCGGATGACAGTTACAACTAATGGTGATTATAATGAAATGACAGCTCTGGAGAACCTATCAGGCGATAATTTAAACAGGCAATTTTTGACCAAGGGCGCTTTTAATTTAATGGGAGAGTAAATGACCATAAACCATAATTATTAAGATACCTTAAGAAATAATTGGAACAATAATTGAAACTTGCAATTTAAAAATGACCACAATGAAAAAAGTAGTTTTCATTTTATGTGCTATCCTTTACATAAACGTTTCGTTTGCTCAAGATTGGCAGACAGATTTTACTAGGGCACAGGAATTGGCAAAAGCTAAAAATTTGCCCATTGTCCTTGTCTTTCAAGGTTCGGATTGGTGCGCTCCATGTATTAAATTGGATAGGAGCGTATGGTCTACGGAGGAATTTAGGGAATATGCCAATGACCATTATGTCATGCTACAGGCAGATTTTCCGCGAAAAAAGAGTAATGCCTTGCCTATTGAACAATTGAATAAGAACAAGGCCTTGGCTGAAAAATATAATGGTAACGGAATATTTCCTTTTGTAGTGGTCATGGACGCTACAGGTAAGGTGTATGGTGAAACAAGTTATAAAAAGCTTTCTCCCGTTGAATATATAAATGAACTAAATTCCTTTATTGAATAGGTGAAGAATAGTTTTTTCATACTAACCCTGTGCTATATGGGCCTATTGGTTGCCCAAGAACCCTATAAACGTACCATGAAGTTAATGGGTAGCCGTTTTGATATTACGGTGGTTGCTAAAGATCTTGTTGAAGCTAATGGATATATTGACCTGGCTGTCAATGAAATAACAAGAATAGAGCAATTAATTTCCTCTTGGGACGCAAATTCCCAGACAGCTGAGGTCAATAGAAATGCAGGTATACGACCGGTACAGGTAAATGCGGAATTATTTGAACTTATACAAAGGGCGATAAGTATTTCCAAATTGACAGATGGGGCTTTTGATATCAGTTATGCCTCTATGGACAACATCTGGCGGTTTGATGGTAGTATGAAGGCAATGCCTACCGCAGAGGAAATCAAGGCATCCGTTTCTAAAGTAGGGTATCAGCATATTGTGCTGAATAAGGAGAACAGTACGGTTTTTCTAAAATCAAAAGGCATGAAAATTGGTTTTGGAGCCATAGGTAAAGGGTATGCGGCAGATAAGGCTAAAGATGTATTGATTGCCAAGGGTGTCGTTGCAGGGATTATCAATGCGTCCGGTGATATGAATACTTGGGGCAAGCAACCAAATGGAAACGAATGGAATGTTGCCATAACCAACCCAATGGACAAAAACAAGGTGTTCGCTGTATTGCCCATTACCAATGGGGCGGTAGTAACTTCCGGTAATTATGAAAAGTACGTAACTTTTGATAATGTAAGATATACGCATATAATAGACCCAAGGAGTGGCTATCCGGCTACGGGAATCATTAGCGTTACAGTGTTTGCACCAAAAGCGGAATTGGCAGATGCCCTCGCTACATCGGTATTTGTAATGGGTAAGGATGTCGGGTTAAATCGTATCGAACAATTGCCCAAAGTAGCGTGCATTATTATAGATGATAAAGGAAATATCATTACATCAAAAAATATAGAAATAGAAAAATCATGATACGAACATTATTAGTTCTGGTGCTTGTTATTAGCGCGTTGAGTAGCTGTACGGTTTTAAAGGAATATGAAAAAATAAATATCAATGACCCGGATATGGCTTTGCAGGATAAAAAGGTGGACCGTAATGTAACGATTATGCATTCGTATAGGGAAGCTGCCGCTGGGGCCAATGGAGGTAAAACAGGCGGAGGTTGTGGTTGTAATTAATGGGGACGTAAAGTTGCAAAAAATGAATTTTTTCAAGAAAATAGGTAGTTTGGTATTACTGTTCCTAACTGCAACGGGCTATGCCCAGCAAGATCAGGATTCTGTTAAGACCTATAAAAAAAGAGTGTTGGAAACTACCGAGGTAGATTTTTTGACCAGTTATTATTCACAGGACGGTGATAATGCCGCTGTAAGTGGAGGTTTGGGAACTGAAGAGTTAACGGACATTACGGGGACATTTGTGGTGGCCATTCCTCTTAACGATGATGACGTGTTAACCATTGATGCAGGCGTTTCAGCGTATACATCGGCATCATCAAGTAATGTTGATCCATTTGACGGCGCACAACCGGCAGATCCTTTTGTAGCTAGTTCCGGAGCTTCAAGTTCAGATACTTGGGCAAATATTACGGGCGCATATAGCCATAGTTCAGATGATAGAAATACAATAGTTACAGGTAAACTTTCGGTATCCTCGGAATACGATTATTTTTCTGTTGGTTTTGGGGGTGGATTAACCAAATTGTTCAATGAGAAAAATACCGAGGTTAGTATAAATGCAAATGTATATCTCGATACTTGGAATTCTATTTATCCCACGGAGTTGAGGCCATTTGCCAGTGGAGCCAATGGCTTGGCCAATGGGTTCTTTTCAAATAAAACAATAACGGGTAATGCCAATTACGATCCTGTGTTTGAAAAATTTACCGATGAATCCAGAAATTCTTACACCTTGGGCTTTGGGTTCTCCCAAATTTTAGGTAAAAATCTGCAAGGTTCATTGGCATTGGATTTGGTTAAGCAACAAGGGTTGCTGTCCACACCGTTTCAACGCGTATATTTTGCAGATGTGGCCGATTCGTTTATCGAAAATTTTCAACTTGCGGATGCCATAGAGCAATTACCTGATAGCCGATTTAAAATTGCGGCGGGCGGGCGTTTAAACTGGTTTGTTAATGAAACCATAGTTGTAAGAAGTTATTATCGGTATTATAATGATGATTGGGGAATAAGGTCACACACCGCAAATGTGGAACTGCCCATTAAATTATCGGATAAGTTTACGGTATATCCTTCGTACAGATTTTACGAACAGTCTGCCGCAGATTATTTTAAGGGATATGAAGAAGCTTTGTCTACGGATACATTTTATACTTCAGATTATGATTTATCGGAATATTCGGCAAATCAATTTGGAGTGGGCATATCGTATACGGACATTTTTACCACAATGCATATTTGGAAATTAGGTCTTAAGAGTATTGATGTGAAATTTTATAAATACGATAGGGATACCACGTTCAGTTCCAGTATTATTACCGCAGGATTTAAGTTTGTAATGGACTGACCCGCTAGCTAGAACAAGGTATTGAACAGGCCTCTAGGCCTGTTTTTTGTTTTTGGAACAAGGTTTAAAATGCCAAATCATTTAGAAAATGCCATTTGAAATAAGTAACTTTTCAAACGTTTATGGTGAAATAAAATAGTGATGTGAATGGACTTAAGAAAAGAATATGACTTAGTATGTGTAGGAGCGGGTATAATGAGTGCAACCTTGGCATTACTGGTAAAACAGTTAAAGCCAGATCTTAAGGTACTTATTGTTGAACGGTTGGATAAAGTGGCACAAGAAAGTTCAGCTGCCTGGAACAATGCCGGTACAGGTCATTCAGCTTTGTGCGAGTTAAATTATACCCCAGCGGATAAAAATGGGGATGTAAACATTACCAAGGCAATTGATATCTGTACACAATTTGAAATTTCTAAACAATATTGGTCTTATTTAGTGGACCAAGGATTAATTAAAGAACCCAGATCATTTATAAATCCGGTGCCACATCATAGTTGGGTAAGGGGCAAAGAGAATGCGGATTATTTGGAAAAACGTTATAAAGCGTTGAAGGAGCATTTTATGTTTAATACCATAACATTTACTAGAGATGTGAATAAGATGGAGAATTGGTTTCCCCTTATGATGCGCGGACGAACAAATGAAGAGATTATGGCCGCCTCTAGAATAGATAGGGGAACAGAAATGAACTATGGGGCGTTAACAGAACAATTATTTGCCATACTAGAAAAGGAATATAATACAAAAGTTTTGTTTAATACGGAGGTAGAGGATATTGATCCCGACCATGATGAGGATTGGCTTCTTAAAATGGAAAATCTTAAAAATGGCAAAAAAAGTACTTTAGATGCCCAACATGTATTTATAGGTGCTGGAGGTGGCAGTCTATTATTGTTGCAAAAAGTGGAAATTGAAGAAAAAGATGGTTACGGCGGTTTTCCGGTGAGTGGGGAATGGCTAGTCTGTAAGAATAGGGAGATTATTGAACAACATAATGCAAAAGTATATAGTAAGGCGGGTATAGGAGATCCACCCATGTCGGTTCCCCATTTAGATACACGATATATCAATGGTAAGCGTGAACTTCTATTTGGGCCGTTTGCAGGGTTTAGTCCCAAATTTTTAAAAGAAGGCTCAAATTTGGATTTGTTGAAATCTATCAATTTTGACAATATACCTTCTATGTGGGGCGTGTTTTGGCACAACTTACCACTTACAAAATATCTTATAGAACAGGTTGCTATGAGTTTTGAGGATAGAATGGAATCCCTGAGAACTTTTATAAAAGATGCCAAAAATGAGGATTGGGAAATTTTAGTGGCCGGTCAACGGGTGCAGACCATTAAAAAAGATGAATTTGAAGGTGGTTCGTTGGAATTTGGAACCCAACTGGTAAGCAGTAAGGATGGTAAGATCACTTGTTTGTTAGGCGCATCACCAGGGGCATCTACTTCCGTGAAAATTATGTTGAATGTTTTGGAAAAAGCGTTTCCCGAAATAATGACTACGGATAAGGGTACACAATTACTTAAAAAAATGGTGCCGTTTTATACCCAGGAAGTTACCAAAAATTTGTTTGATACTTGCCTACAAAGGTCCAATGAAATATTAGGTTTAAACCGAGATTTGGTAAAAGAATAATTGCAAAAGAAAACGCCGTAATGGGTTTCATAACGGCGTTTTCAAATTTCACTATAGCATAAGGGTGTTAACCTAAAACAGGTTTTTGCGTTATAAACGGTTGTTTGTAATATCTTTGACCGGTTGCTTTGTACAAGGCATTTGCCAATGCGCCCACCACCGGTGGTAATGAAGGCTCTCCAAGTCCTGTGGGGTCAATGCCGTTATCCACAAAATAACTTTCTATTTCCCTTGGTGCTTCCTTATGGCGAATTAAGCGGTAAGTATCAAAATTGGATTGTTGGGGTATCCCGTCCATAAAGGTCATTTCACTATAAGTGGCATGACCAATACCATCTATAATACCTCCCTCAATTTGATTTTTTGCCGCCATAGGGTTGATTACGATTCCGCAATCTACCGCACACCAAACTTTATCTACTTTTGGCGGATTGGAATCCTTGGTCAAATCCAACACTTGGGCAACATAGGAATTATGGCAATAATAAGCGGATACTCCTCTTGCCACGCCATTTTTTACACTGCCGTCCCAACCAGATTTCTCTTTGACCAACTTAAGGACACCTGCATAACGTTCTGGGTCATAATCATTCTTTTCAGGGTTGCCCACAGGATCTTTCATGGCCCTGTCAAATAATTCTAATCTAAATTCTATAGGGTCCTTTCCGGCCGCTTCGGCAACTTCGTCCATAAAGGATTGTTCCGCACCTGCAACAAAATTTGAACGGGGCGCACGCCATGCTCCAGTAGTAACATTGGTTTCAAGAACAAATTTCTCCGCTTTATAATTATCTACCGCACCCGCTGGAAACCTATTTTCAAAAATGAGGTCGTCATTGGAGCCAACGCCTTTTACATGCCAGGCGATTAAATTTCCATCCTTGTCCAAACCGGCCTTATATTTCACTTTATAGGTGGGTCTGTACGTTCCTTGTGTCATGTCATCCTCACGGGTATAGACCAATTTTACAGGGGCTTGCATCTTTTGCGAAATTACGGCAGCCTCAACGCCAAAGGTACCATAGAGTCTCCTTCCAAATCCGCCGCCCATTCGGGTCATTTTTATATCAATTTTTTCTACCGGTAGATTTAGACGTGAAGCCAAGGATTTTTCCAAAAATTCCGGGGTTTGTATAGGCCCGTTCAGTATAGCGCGTTCAGCGGTGACATCGGCATAGAAATTCATGGGCTCCATGGTATTATGCGCAAGAAAGGGTGCACTATAGGTACGTTCAATGATTTGTGCCGCACGGTTAAAAGCCTTGGCGACATTACCATCGTTTCGTGCCGGTTCCTTGGCGTTGGTATTCAGTAATTTTTCCAAAGCTTCTTCATGATAAGCTGTACTTTCTAGGGTAGATGAGTTTTCCCATTCAACGTTCAGCGCTTTCTTTGCCATCATACATTGCCACGTACTCTCGCCAACTATTGCTACCAGTTTTGCAATACCGCCACCGTCAGACCATTGTTGTTCCATGTCATCAGGGTATACATCTATGGGAAACACTTCTTTTATCCCGGGCATGGATGATACGGATTCTGCATTCATTGATTTATAGGTCATTCCAAAAGCTGGCGGATGCACGATCATTGCCGTTAACATGCCCTCTTCTTGAATATCGATACCGAATAATGGTTTTCCTGTTACAATGTTTGGTCCGTCCACATTACGTTTATCGGTACCAATGATGCTAAAATCCTTGGTATCCTTAAGCACTACTTCCTCGGGTACGGGTATGGTGGCCGCTTTTGAGGCCATTTCACCAAATCCGGCGGATTTATCGGAACCTTTGTGTGTAATGACACCTGCGTCAATGGTAATTTCCGAAGCAGGTACCTGCCACGTATCAGCAGCGGCAGCGATCAACATATGTTTTGCGGTGGCTCCGGCCATACGTAGGCCTTCCCAGCTTGCACGAATAGATTGGCTTCCACCGGCTATTTGCCTTTGAAAGATATCTGTGTTCAATGGTGCTTGTTCAACGATTACATTGTTCCAGTCTACGCCGAGTTCATCCGCAACGATCATGGGCATACTGGTTTTTACATTTTGACCAATTTCAGGGTTTGGTGATGCAATCGTTACAATGCCGTTGTCGCCAATTTTTAAAAAGGCGTTGATATTGAACCATTCTTTGGGCATTCTGCTTACCTGTTCCGGTGTTGGGTTACATGAGGCCAACCAGCTAAAACCTAATAAAAGGCCTCCACCGGCAAGTGTACTGCTTTTAAGAAAGGAGCGTCTGTTATATGATGTTTTTATGAGTGTCATTTGTTTAAAATTTTATGGAGGTGAACAACCCTTTGGATATGGGGGCAAAATAACTACGCATTTTGTAGATTAGCGGCATTTTTAATAGCCTTTTTTATTCGCGTATAAGTTCCACATCGGCAGATATTTCCGTGCATGGCATTTTCTATTTCCTCATCAGTTGGGTTAGGGTTCTTTTTTAAAAATGCACTAGCGTTCATGATTTGTCCGGCTTGGCAGTAGCCACATTGATATACATCCTCTTCTAACCAAGCTTTTTGTACAGGATGGTCGCCATTTTCTGAGAGTCCTTCAATAGTCGTAATTGCTTGCTCTCCAACTGCCGAGACCGGAAGTTGACAGGAGCGTACCGCATTATCGTTTAAATGTACCGTACAGGCGCCACACTGGGCTATACCACAACCAAATTTGGTGCCTACCATTTGTAAATGGTCGCGTAGCACCCAGAGCATTGGGGTGGTAGGGTCAACATCTACTTGTTCTGTTTTTCCGTTGATTTTTAAACTGAAATTAGCCATTTGTTTTTACTGTTTGTTTGAGTCCTTTGAAATTAAGGATTTTTTATATGCATCGGTCATAAAATTCCAATTAAATAGCGTTAAAATTAGCAAGGCGTATGGCATTGTAAGGGTTATGTTATAAGAGTTCGTATTCATGCTTGATTAAGGAGGAGATTTAAACAAAAAAGTATGCCTGTGCTTTATTTACAAATTATTGCTTCTAAAGGTAAAAGAGCTATTTATAGATGGTATTGTGCTATTTGTTTGCGCAGGATGCGGGTATTTTTATGAAATACAAAGAGACTGTGCTCATTGTTACTTGAACATGGTCAAAATCCGTAGCATATGATAACTCAAAATATAACACATAAACTATCAGAATCTATTATAGACACCATTGGAAGTACCCCTTTGGTCAATCTTGCAAATATGGTAGAAAAGAAAAAGTTTAATCTATATGGCAAATTAGAGGCTGCAAATCCGGGAGGAAGTATAAAGGACAGGACTTCGTTGTTTATTTTAAAGCAGGCGTTGGAAAATGGCAGGATAAAAAAGGGAGATACCATCGTGGAGTCCAGCTCCGGGAATATGGCCGTAGGCCTGGCCCAGGCATGTTTGTATTATGGACTTCAGCTTGTGGTGGTGGTAGACCCAAAATTGAATTCACACACAGAAAAAATATTGAAAACCTATAACGCACGTATTGAAAGGGTAACCAAACCTTTGGATAATGGGGGGTTCTTGGGGGCAAGGTTAGAACGGGTACAATGGTTGTTGAATACCATACCCAATAGTTTTTGGACCAACCAATATGGTAATCCGGATAATCCATTGACCCACCATTCCACTATGACGGAAATATTAGATGCACTGCATGGAAAGTTAGATTATCTATTTGTTGCCACAAGTACTTGTGGTACGCTTATGGGCTGTGCCGATTTTATATATGAGAATAATTTGAACACCAAAATCATTGCGGTAGACGCAGTTGGTAGTGTGTTGTTTGGCGGTCCACCGTTAAAACGACTTATTCCAGGTCATGGTGCAGGGGTGCCCTCCCAATTTTTGGATACCTCCAGAATACATGATTATATATATGTTGATGACGTTGATTGCGCCAGGGGGTGTTGGTCAATATTAGAAAAAGAGGCTATACTTTGTGGTGGTTCATCTGGCGGTATGATAAGTGCTGTAAGAAAGTATGCGGATAAGATTGGGGAAGACAGCAATTGCGCATTATTTCTTTGCGATCGCGGTGAACGGTATTTGGATACAATTTATAACAAAAAATGGCTGTTAAGGGAATTGCCGGAAAGTAAATCCGCATTTACTCCTTTAGGTGGATGGTAAGAGGAATGGATGAAATGAACGATGAACATATATACAAGATTGCAATTGTAGGTTTTGGACCTAAGGGCCTGTATGGTCTTGAGCGTCTTACGGCTTTTTTGAAAGATAGGGCAATCTCAAAAAATGTTGAGGTTCATATTTTCAATAGTACCTCCTTTTTTGGTGCAGGTGATGTGTATAGAACCGATCAGCCGCACTGCCTTATCATGAATTACGCCAATGGAAATATTAACGTGTGGCCCAAGCAATTACCGAAGCCGATACCAAACCATACTCCAGATTTTGTAGCATGGTTGAAGGAAAGAAATGTGAAGAAAAGTTCAACTACTGATTTTGCCCCTAGGGCAATGGTGGGTACATATTTAAATGAGAGCTATCATAAACTAATAAGCCATTTACCTGTTAATGTTAACGTTGTACCTCATATAGGCTGGGTGGTAAATGTGGAAAATAGTAAACCGGGATTTGCCTTGTATTATACAAATGAAAAAGAACAAGAATCAACTATAGCGGTAGATCAAATCCTATTTACCACGGGGCACATTACATATAAATCTCACATTGCGCCAAAACGGGCATCCGAGAACAATATTGGCTTTATATATCCTACCGATAAAAAACTTGTTGTGGTAGCGCCAGGAACGTCTGTTGCGATTAAGGGAATGGGGCTAACTTGCATAGATGCCGTTTTAGCGTTAACGGAAGGTAGGGGAGGTAATTTTATTAAAAATGCAGATAATTTTTTTAACTACGTGGCATCTGGTCAGGAACCCAAACAAATGCATCTATTTTCAAGGTCTGGGTTGCCAATGGTTCCCAGGGATGGAACCCCGTTAGATGACAAACCCCTTCAATTTTTTACCGAGAAAGCGCTTATCAAAATAAAAGCGAGAAGACCAATCAACTTTAATGAAACTCTTTTACCATTAATAAAGAAAGAATTCTATTGGGCATATTACCGTACCTTATTTCAACAATATGGTTGGGAACTAAAGGGAGGTCTTGATTTTGAGAAGATAAGGGCGCAAGTAGTGCAATTTCATAAGCAATTTAGAAATGTGACCTATTTTAGCTGGCAGCGTATTGTAAATCCTTTTGCGGAAAAAAGAAATATTACTAATGGGGAATTGAGGGAGTATATTCAATTTTTAATTCATCAAGCGGAATTGGGGGCTGATAAAAGTCCATTTATAGCGGCCGTAAGTACCTGGAGAAAAATAAGTCCGTTGTTTAATGAACTATACAGTTATGGTGGTTTGGATGCAGCTTCGCATAAAGAATTTGACACCTATTATTTTGGGCTGTTCAACAGGCTGTCGTACGGACCGCCTATTGAGAACATGAAGAAAATATTGGCGCTTCATACCAGTGGGTTGTTAAATTTTTCCTTTGCAAAATCGGTAACGGTGGTGAAAGGTAATGATGATGGGGAATGGTCGCTAATTGGGGAAAAGAGAAAAGAAACAAAGGTTCAATTTTTAATCAATGCTACCATTCCCAGGGCCGGACAGCAGGGATTTAAAAATGAACTTTATCAGAATTTAGAGAAAAACAAGTATATCACTCCTTTTATAAATTCATCAAGTTCTACTTACCATCCCGGTTGTATCGCTTTAAATAAAAATGGAAATCCAGTAAATGAATATGGTGAGGTCAATAAGGCCTTTACGTTTTACGGAACACCTACAGAGGGTATAACGTATGACAATGATACCCTTTCACGTACCCGCAATGATTTTGCTACCATCTGGGCCAAATATATTTGTAAGGATCTACAGAACAAAAATAGAAGAATAGCACATTATGAAAGAGAAGAACAAGTATTATAAAGGCAATCAAAAAAAAGGGTTGACCCCAATTACGTCGCATTGGATGCACGAAATTTTCAATGACCAAGAAGTATTAAGAGGGGTGATGGAAAAGTACGGTTCTCCCATTAATGTTCACCATTTACCAACATTTAACGATAACTGTGCGCGTTATAAAGATTTATTTAAATCGTACGATTTAAAATATCAAATTTTCTATGCTAGAAAGGCCAATAAATCCAAGGGTTTGGTAAAACAAGCGTTTAGATCTGGCATAGGAGTGGATACCGCAAGTTTTAAAGAGTTGGAACAATCTTTGGCCCTAGGAGGAAATGGTAAAAATTTAGTATTGACATCGGCCATTAAGACTGAAGAACAAATAGCATTGGCCATAAATAATGAGGTTCCAATAATTTTAGATAACGAGGATGAATGTGTGTTAACGGAACAAGTAGCCAAAAAAATGGGTCTGCGGGCCAAAGTTGGTTTCCGTATAAGTGGATTTGAGGTCAAAGGTGAAAAGTTATATAGCAGGTTTGGTTTTGATATTGACCAAGTCACAAATTTTATTGCATCATATGTAGGTGATACAAAGACCTTTGAAAACTTAGATGTTACAGGACTTCATTTTCATTTGGACGGATATTCAACCTACCAGCGTAGTATTGCACTATTAACTTGTATTAAAATTGGAAATGACTTAAAACGAAAAGGGTTTCCTGTTACATTTATTGATATGGGCGGGGGTATTCTCATGAATTATTTAGAAGATGAACGCCAATGGATAGATTTTAATGATTCGCTACAAAAAGCCGTTACAACAGGAAACAATACCATTACCTTCAATGATAATGGGTTGGGGTATAGGTTAGAAGATGGTAAGCTACGTGGAAAATTAAATACCTATCCGTACTTCAATAAGGTTAACAAAAATTCATTTTTAAAAGAAGTTTTGGATTATGTAGATGCCGATTCTGGATTATCCTTGGCCGCATTACTTCGTAAAAACCATTTTGAAATTAGGATAGAACCCGGTCGTTCCTTATTGGACCAAGTAGGCGTGACCATTGCCAAAGTAGTCTATAGAAAACAAGATGCCAAAAAACAATGGTTGGTTGGCCTTGAGATGAATATGAGCCAGATGATGAGCTCAAGCGCAGATTTTCTATTGGATCCATATATAATTCATACCAGTGAAACTTCAGATAAGGAGAACGTTGATGTATTTTTTACTGGAGCTTATTGTTTAGAAAGGGATGTATTATTGAAGCGAAAAATAAGCTTAAGCAGGCTACCGGCCATTGGGGATTATGTCGCTTTTGTAAATACAGCTGGTTATATGATGCATTTTTTCGAAACGGAGGCACATTTATTTGATCTTTCCACTAATTTAATGCATACAGGTACAGATGAAAAGTTATCGTTTTTTCAATTTATTGATGATAATAAGATTGTATTGGAGTAATATTTGGCAAAAATGAAATGAATCAATAAGAAAATGGTATAAGCCAAACTAAAAATGCTTCTTGTGGTACCTTGTAATAAAACAATATAAAATGAAAATACAAGCATATTTAGCATTTAACGGAAACTGCCAAGAGGCATTGAATTTTTACGCCAATTTATTTGGTGCGGAGGTAAAGAATAGGCAAACGTATGAAGATAAGGAAATAGATGTTCCATCATCATACCGTCAAAAATTACAGCATGCGGAATTAAAAGGTAAAGGCGTGCATTTTATGGCTTATGATGCTTCACCAGATACCCCTTTGAACAATGGAAACCAGATTAATATGAGTGTTGATTTGGATAATTTGGACGAGGGAAAACAATTGTTCAAGGATTTGTCCAGTGGAGGACAGGTTCATCATGAATTTAGGGAACGTGAATGGGGACATTTTGGTAGATGTACCGATCGTTTTGGAATTGGTTGGATGGTTAACGTTGATAAATAGAAAATAGATATATGGATATTATATATGAGTATGACGGAGTAACGGCAAGTGATAGGCTTGAAGCGTTTGCCAAGGAAAAATTAAATAAACTGCACGCTAAATTTGATGATGTAATACGGGCAGATGTGTTTTTTAAGGATGAAAACACATCATCTACTGATACGGGTAAAATCTGTAATATTAGATTGAGTTTGCCCGGTCCCAGAATTTTTGCTGAAGCCAGTAACGAAAATTTTGAGGAATCGGTGAGTGAGTCCGTACGTGAACTGGAACGACAGTTGAGAAAAAGGAAGGATAAACTAAAAACCTATTAAATTAAAACAATGAAGAAGGCCCTAATACTTTATTTTGGCAAAAAGTTCTATAAGCAATGGTTACAAAAAAAGCGAAAAAACAAAAGTCTTAAGACGTCGTAAAAATTTGTAGATAATTAATGCTTATGAAAATAAAAAAGCCCTTGCATTTGCAAGGGCTTTTGTTTGTTTGTTGTTACCTATATTCTTCCAATATTTCAGAAGTTTCCAGGTCGTTCTGCAATTTCTCTTTTTGCGCTCTTATAAGGTCTTTGACTCTGGGAGGTATCATGGTTTCCGCTAAAGCCTTATCGTAATCTTCAATGGCGGCCTTGTCACCTCTAACGGCCTCTTCTAACATGGCCTCGTCATTATCTCCGGAAAAAAATGATTTAACGTCCATCCACGTTCTATGAACGGCTCCTGCAGCACTACCTTTAATTTCAACGCTGCCCAAATCCAGTTCCGGCACTGCGGCCCTTAACTCCCTTAAAAATTGCATACGCTCTACAACCCTGTTCTCAAAATAACTCTTTATACCTACTTGTTCTGCATTTTCAGATGCTTTTTCAAAACCTTTTATGGCATCTTCGTTCTTGGAAACTAAGTCTTTTAAACGATTTTCAATTTTTTCTATATCTGTGTTCATATTATTTTGTTTTATGTAAGGATAATCCTTACGGTTTCATTTCAACTCTAAATTAAATTGAAAAAAGACCTTTAGTTGACCTTAAACAACAAGAGTTTTGCTGTAAGCATTATTTAAGATATGTTTTGCATTCTATCAATAAGTTAGTGGGTTTATGCCTATATTTTAAATGGATAGAGTTAAGCAAACTCTAGTACTAATGGTAATTTGTGATTCACTTAAAAATGAATGAATTATGGGATTATCACCTTTGTTCGGAGTTGCTAAACTTCTAGTACGTAGTAGAAAATTAAAGATTGCCGCAGTAGGTTTACAGTTGGCCTATTTAGGATATAAATATGTATCGGATAAAAAGAAAAAGAAAAAAATTAATTCATAGGGGCTGTAAATTTTAAAAAGTAATTGATTATCAATGACTTAAGTTGGTTTATGAATGAATTGGTTCATATATTTTAAAAAAACCTATGAATTTTTATTAAGAACGTATTGAATTTGTTATTGGAACTTTGGGGTATTAACCCCCAAAATCTACAATCATGAACAATTCAATTAAATGTGGCCTTTTGCTTGCTTGCATGGCTACAGTGGGTTATGGTCAAAATTTGGCCATGAATCAAGAACCCACCAAATTTCAACAACGTAAGGTTTCGGAAATTTCCAAACGTACTGAGAACTATAATAAGTTAAAAGCGCTTGGTTATGAAGATGAAGAAATTTTTGAAGACCTTGGTAATGCCAATTTTCTTTCTAAAAAATACGAAAATGCACTGTATTGGTATGGTAGGCTAATTGAGGTTTCAGAAGATGGAACCTTAAGTAAAAGCTATCAGAAGAGATACGACCATGCCGTATCCCAATTGGGTAAAAAAGTCCAGAATGAAATCAGTGATGAAAACTGGACGGAACTGGTAAAGGATGACTACAAAATGACCCATTATGTGGCACCTACAGAACTATCTTCCAATAATAGGTCCAATTTTTTGCCTTGGAACACCACTTCTTCCAATGCAGAAATGGTATCAACCGGAACCAATGTTGTTCAGCTAAACGGTGAGTATGCACCACCCGTAGCATTGACCAATGGCGGTAACACGGCTTATTTCAGTAAGGCAACCTATCGTAAGCCTGTTACAGGACTTTTTTCGAAAAAAAGAAAGGTACATAAAATCTACAAGGCCGATAAGATAGCGGGCGAATGGAAAAAAATCACCGAGGTGGCCGTATGCCCTTCGGACTATTCCGCAAAACACCCTGCCGTATCTCCAGATGGTAATCGTTTATTTTTCGCTTCCAATATGCCGGGCAGTTTTGGGGCATATGATATATATGTGGCCACCATTCATAAGAATGGAAACCTGGGCATGGCAAAAAATCTTGGAACAAAGGTAAATACCATCAAAGATGATATGCATCCTAATCCACTTTCCAACAATCAATTGGTTTTTGCATCAGAAGGCCATGAAGGCTTTGGAGGTCTAGATGTTTACCTTGTTGAGGTAGGGGAAAGAAATGTGGGCCTTGCCGTAAATATGGGAGAAAACATTAATAGCGCATATGATGAGTATTCTGTAAACATGTTGCAAAAAGATGGTTCCGGATTTGTAGTCTCCAATAGGGGTTCTACTACTGGAATAGGGCATCACATAGCATTTAACCTTAATGATAAGCCGGCTAGTGAAAAAGATAGGGATTATCGTTTTTTAGAAGCATTTAATACAGATAAACAAATGCAGTATTCAAGTTCTGTATTTGATGATGAATAATCTCCCCCAATTATTCATTGAAATAGTTCCCCCCAAACCCCAGACAAAATAAATCTTTAATCATAAAATCATACGTTATGGAAAGTCCATTAAAAATCAATAGTTTTCTTATTGCTTTGTTCCTGTTGGCTCTGATCCAGACTGTAAAAAGCCAGGAGACCAATGCCAATCTTGGGTCCAGTAGTACGTACCACAATCAATTATATTTCAATAGGTTCTTTATTAACCCTACTTATTCCTTGGTACGAGAGAATAAATCGTATTTAAATATTCTTCATAGAAACCAATATGCCACGTTCGATGATAATAGCCAAAATTATTTCTTAGGCTTCAGTAACAAGCTAAGTGATCAAACAGCCGTAGGTATAGGAGTATATAGCCAATGGGCCGGTGTGGTCCAGGAATTTGGTTTCAATGCCAACTATGCCACCTCTGTACGTTTGGCCGATAAATCCGTATTAACGTTCGGTACCAATATCACCTATTTTAATCAAGGGTTGGATAAAAATAGAATTGTGATCAGTGAAGAAGATCCAGAACTTTCAGAGGCCAGAAAGGAAAGTAAAATAGCTGTTCAACCAGGTATCAATCTATCATTGGGCAAATTTGATTTTGGCCTGTACGCTGAGGATTTGTTGAAATATAACCAAACAACCAATGAGTTTTTAACAGAATTCTCCACAAAAAGTGTCAAGGCATCTATGCAGTATACCCATGACTTTAAAAATTCTAGAGGGCTATTTGAAAATGCCCGTTTTATGCCCATGGTGCAGGTAGGACAAAATTATGACAGTAGTCTGTATTACTTTGGTTCATTATTGTTGGATATGCCAAATTATGGATGGATTCAAACTACTTATGATCGGGATTATGGTATATCTGCAGGTCTTGGGTTTAATCTAAGCGAGAAAATGTCGTTGGGATATTTAATGGAAAAAGATATTGCAAAGCAAGACGCCAATTTGGGTTGGAACCATGAAATAACATTGGCCTATACGTTTAAGGATGATGATTTGGGCATTACCGTTGCGGATAATAGTACAGATAATCAAATAGATAATATTGTGCGAAACTACGAAGAACAAATAGCCCACCTTATAGAGGAACGGGACAATGCCAGAACATCTAGCAAAGCCAAAAATGTGGAAAAAGAATTGGAAACAAGCAATGCCAAGGAGATGTATAGTGCAAGTGCAACAGATTTGGCCTACCAGAATAAAATGGTCTTGGATGAGCTGATCATGAGGCAGGATTCTATTGAAGAAGTAAGAATTGCAGCTTTCGAAGAAAGGTTCAATCTTATTGTTAGGATGTTAAGAAATGATATAGACACCACCATCAAGAATTCGTTACAAGACTACAGTGCAGAGGAAACCACTGCTTATGTAGCCAATGAAATACCTAAGAAAGATAAATCGGTAATTGCAAATACAAATAGCAGAAGGGCCAATTTCAAGGAACTGCCCGTAAAGATGATGGTAGATTCAGATGTTATAGGAATGAATTCCGGATATTATGTAATTGCCAATGTATACAGCCAAACAAAATATTTAAATGCTTTTATGAAAGAGTTAAGGTCAAAAGGCTTGGATCCAAAACAATTTTATAATAAGGAAAACGGACTTTACTATGTATACTTGGCAGATTATGATTATAAGAATGAGGCCCAAATGGCCGCAAGTACAAATTTAAACGGTAAGTATAATGATGAAAAATGGATAATGCAGGTGAATGAAACCACTGCTACAGTATCCAACACGTTTGAAGACGATGATATGAGTATTGAATAGTATGATTTAGATAACGGGGATTTATGATTGATTTAAATTGTCAATAAAAGGAGGGGTGTTGTCCGGGGGGATAACGGGTGCCCCTCCTTTTTTTTCTTATTGATTGAACATAATTTTTCTTTTTTTGGAAAGTAAAATATCGATGAACGGTAGCATTTTTCTTCAAAACATTGCATTTGAACGAAAATTCCTATGATTTTAACGATTTTATAACTTTTAACATTATATTTCTCGAACCAAATTAATTGTAAACATTGTTTAATCCCAAATCCCCCCAAAACCATGAAAAACAATTACCTACTATTTTTAAGCGATCTCATTCATCGTAATTTTTCAATTTCTGGATTCCTTTCAGAAATCATTTTCCTAAAAAGTTATTTGCGTTTTAATTCATTCAATTTTACATCTAGACAGGTCACTAGCTAGATTTTAAATTGTAACCGGAATTTAAACTACTACTTCAGTACAGAATTTTTATAGGACAATTTTATGCCTTTTCAATACAATATCCTTTTACAGGGTATAAGTGTATAATGGTAGATTTTGTAAAAATTTCAAGTACGTATTTGGATTCCTAATTGTATTTAAAACAAAACTTTTGTTGTGCGGCTCCCGGCATAACAGTATTAAATATTGGAAAAAATGAAAAATACCAAGACTCGAATAATAATTTTAGAAAGAGATAGCTCAATGCACATAGTTTATAAAAACCATTTTGATGCATTGGAAGATTATGAACTAGTTGGAAGTTATACTTCTGCCAACCTAGCCTTAAAGGATTTTAAGCATACTAGGCCACAAATAGTGTTATCTGAAATTGACCTGGATGATGTTAATGGTATAGATGCCATTAAATTATTTAGAAAAAAGAACTGGGGTATCAATATTATTATGTTCAGTGAAATCAATGATTTTGAAGTTATTAAAAAAGCCTTTAAAAAAGGGGCCAACGGATATTTGACCAAACCATTGACCTTGGACAAACTTGAGCATGCCTTAAGCAGTATAGAAAAGGAAGGTGCTGCTATGAGCAATGATATCGTAAAAAAGTTTATAAGCAATTTCCATAAAAGAACGTTTGCTTTCTTTTCTGAACGTGAAAACCAGATAGTAGATTTTCTATGTCAAGGCGCAACGTATAAAATGATAGCTGAAAAACTGTTCGTGACACCCAGCGCGGTCAATTTTCATATCCAGAACATTTATCTTAAACTAGATGTAAATTCCAAGTCAGAGGCACTTACCAAATTGGAACGGTTACAAAACCAATTGGAGGAATATTAGTAGATTGCAATTATACTAGGATAGCCTTTTACGAAAACCCTTTCGATAATTTTCGAACAGTAAAATATCCTATAATAAATTGATTTTCAATTTGTTATAGGATATTTTTATTTTTTTTACCTACAGTATATAGCGCTCTACTATTTATTTTCGTGGCAATAAACATGTTGTGGGCGTATAGTCGTTATTTTTGGTTTAACTTAATAAAGCTAAAATCAACTCACAACAAATATGTATCATCTAGGACTAGATATAGGAAGTTCATCAATAAAGATTGCCTTAGTTGAAGCCTCAACAGGTAAAAGTATTGGTGTAGTTACGGAACCGGAGACAGAAATGTCCATGCAGGCGGTTAAAAATGGTTGGGCAGAGCAAAGCCCGGAAGATTGGTGGGGGTATGTATGTAGTGGCATAAAACGCTTATGTAATGAATACCATATTAATGCAACGGGGATTACCGGTATTGGCATTTCTTATCAAATGCACGGATTGGTCCTAATAGATAAGGATGGTGTTCCGTTACGCAAATCAATTATTTGGTGCGATAGTAGGGCAGTTGAAATTGGCGAAAAAGCCTATGAAGAAATTGGACCGGAAGTATGCGATACCCACTTGTTGAATTCTCCTGCAAACTTTACCGCTTCTAAATTAAAGTGGGTAAAAGAAAATGAACCTGAGGTATACGCTAAAATTCACAAGATCATGCTGCCTGGGGATTATATTGCTTATAAATTTTCGGGAGTGGTAAATACAACTGTATCAGGGTTGTCAGAGGGTATTTTATGGGATTTTAAAAATGATGCCGTTGCCCAACTATTGTTAGATCATTATGGTTTGGAAAAAGAACTGATTCCTGATATTGTAGATACATTTTCGGTACAATCCAACGTAAACGAGAAGGGCTCAACGGAAAGTGGCATTAAGATTGGCACACCTATATTGTACAGGGCCGGTGATCAACCCAATAATGCATTGACCTTAAATGTTTTTAAACCGGGTGAAGTGGCGGCTACTGGTGGTACATCTGGTGTAGTTTATGCGGTTACGGATAATTTGTCGGTCAAGGAAAGTTCTAGGGTAAATAATTTTGCGCATGTCAACTATACCCCGGGGCAACCTGCAAGAATTGGTAAATTATTATGTATTAATGGTGCTGGAATACAATACCGTTGGCTATTGAACAACCTGAATGTAGCATCCTATGATGAAATGAACACCCTTGCCAATGAAGTACCGATCGGTTCTGATGGTATTGCGCTAATACCCTTTGGTAACGGAGCGGAAAGAATGCTTAAAAATCAGGATATTGGAACAAGGATCGTAAACCTGAACTTGAACAATCATGGCAAAGGACATTTATGTAGGGCGGCATTGGAAGGTATTGCTTTCTCTTTTGTTTACGGCATGGAAATCATGAAATCAGACGGTATAAAAGTCAATGTCATGCGTGCAGGAAACGATAACCTTTTTAGGTCGGAAATATTTTCTTCCACCGTGGCAACGCTAATAGGGTACGATATTGAAATTTATAATACAACCGGTGCAATTGGTGCGGCCAGGGCCGCTAATTTGCACAGGGGAGATTTTGAGGCGTACGGCAAGGCAATTTTAGAGAATGATTATGTTATGACCTTTAGTCCCAAAATGGACAAAACGGGGTATGAAAAAGCATATGCCGCATGGAAAAATGAATTGGAATTAATCTTAAACAACAAATAAAATCAACATAATGGCAAACAAGGAATATTTTAAAGGAATTGATAAAATCAAGTTTGAAGGAAAGGAATCCGATAATCCATTGGCTTTCAAATACTATAACCCAGAGCAAGTAGTGGCCGGTAAGACCATGAGAGAGCATTTTAAGTTCTCTACCGCTTATTGGCATACGTTCTGTGGTCAGGGTTCGGACCCATTTGGTCCTGGTACCCAAAATTTTGAATGGGATAAATCATCCGATCCCATACAAGCGGCAAAGGATAAGGCCGATGCGGCATTTGAATTTTTTGAAAAAATTGGCTTTGATTACTATTGCTTTCATGATTTTGATTTAATACAGGAAGCACCCACATTTGCGGAATCTGAAAAGAGATTGGCCACTATAACAGATTATGTAAAGGAGAAGCAAAAGGCGTCTGGGAAAAAATTATTATGGGGAACGGCAAACTGTTTTTCTAATCCAAGATACATGAACGGTGCAGCGACCAATCCAGATTTTAATGTACTGGCCAGGGCCGGTGGCCAAATTAAGTTGGCGTTAGATGCAACCATTGCCCTAGGTGGTGAAAATTATGTGTTCTGGGGAGGTCGTGAAGGATACATGTCCTTGTTGAACACAGACTTGGGCCGTGAACTGGACCACATGGGTCAATTTTTGGCCATGGCAAGGGATTATGCTAGATCACAAGGGTTTAAAGGTAATTTCTTTATTGAGCCCAAGCCAATGGAGCCAATGAAACATCAGTATGATTTTGATTCTGCTACGGCTATTGGTTTCTTAAAGGAGTATGGTCTTGATAAGGACTTTAAAATGAATATAGAGGTCAATCATGCAACTCTGGCCCAGCATACTTTTCAACATGAATTGGCCGTTGCCGCCAAAGCGGGCATGTTAGGTAGTTTGGATGCGAACAGAGGAGATTACCAAAACGGGTGGGATACGGACCAGTTCCCTAACAATATCCAAGAAACCACAGAAGCCATGTTGGTATTTTTGGCCGCAGGTGGCTTACAAGGTGGTGGCGTAAACTTTGATGCCAAGATCAGAAGAAACAGTACCGATCTAGAAGATGTGTTCTTGGCACATATTGGCGGTGCGGATACCTTTGCCAGGGCATTATTGACTGCGGATAAAATCATTTCTTCATCGGCCTACAATGCGTTACGTGAAAAAAGATATAGTTCCTTTGATGCCGGAAAAGGAAAAGATTTCGAAAATGGCAAATTGGACTTCATGGATCTTTATGAAATTGCAAAGGAAAATGGTGAGTTGACCTTGCAAAGCGGTAAGCAAGAATTATTTGAAAATATCATCAACCAATATATATAATTCATCGATCCCTTATACCGGCATTTAATATGTTGGTTTAGGGATTGTAAAAGCTTAATGTAATAGCGATCTGTCCCTTGGTATTCCTTTGGGACAGTTTGCTTTTTATATATAAAAGGTTTGCTAAGTTTGTAATGGGTACGTTTTAATCAATAAACGCATGAAGAAAGTTACTTTAAAGGACATTGCTGGGCATTTTAAGGTTTCTATCTCAACAGTTTCCAAAGCTGTGAACGATAGCCATGAAATCAGTGCTGATTTAAAGGCGAAAATTCAGGAATATGCAAAAGCCAAGCATTACAAGCCAAACAGGCTGGCCCTAAACCTTTTAAATAGAAGTACCAAGACCATAGGTGTCGTAGTACCCAATATCCTTAATTATTTTTTTGTTCAAGTATTGTACGGTATTGAAAAAGTAGCCAATGAGAACGGGTATAATATTATTAGCTGTATAAGCGATGAATCCAGTGAAAAAGAGAGTAAAACCTTGGAGTTTTTTGATTCTGGCACCGTTGATGGATTGATTATATCCCTTGCAGAGGAAACGCAAAATGAAAATAAGCATGATGCCCTTATAGATATTATAAACAATGACATACCTGTTGTTTTGTTCGATAGGGTTGCAGATGCTTTGGAATGTGATAAGGTGGTAGTAGATGATTTTGAGGCTGGTTATAAAACGACCAAGCACTTGATCAATGTGGGCTGTACCAATATAGCGGTCGTTAACCCAACGGGAAGTTCAAGTGTAGGGAAATTAAGGTTACTGGGTTATAAGAAGGCATTAGAGGAATTTAAGATTCCGTTCGATGCCAAATTGGTCATGAACCTTACGCCCAAGGACGACCTTGATCTGCTAATGTCCTTTCTTTTAAATTATAAAACAATAGAGGGTATTATTGGCTTTGATGAGATTACTGCTGTAAAAGTATTGGAAATTGTAAAGGCTAGGGGGTATAATGTGCCCAATGATATTTCTATAATTGGGTTTACCAATGGGCAATTGTCCAAGTATGTAACTCCGTCGTTGACCATGGTTAGCCAACATGGAAAGTATATTGGTGAACTTACCGCCAAACTCTTGATCAATAGAATACAAAATCCGGGACTGCCTTATGAGACTAAAACGGTAAAGACCAGCTTATTGGTAAGGGGCTCAACCAAAAAAATGCAATAGTCTAAATGGTATCTGGGTGTGGGTGTACCCAATTTCCCCTGTAGGTACGTTGCAATAGGTCAGTTGCTTTCCGATCATTAACAACCATTCTGCTCTTGGGGTCGTATACCAATGGCCTTTTTAGGTCCATTGACAGATTGGCCAATATGCAACTGGCAGAGGAGATGTGTCCTTCCTCAATATCCGCAATAGGTTTTGTGCCATTTTGTATGGCATTTAAAAAATTGAGCATATGTCTTCTGGTTGCCGGTGCTGCATGTAGTTCTATGTCTTTTTCATTAAGGTCTTCAGGATAGGCCTCTCGCTCATAAAGTACCTCGAATTTTATTGGGGCATCACCGTTTGCAGGAACAAATTCCGCCTTCATGACATCGGCTTTGAGCATACCTTTTTCTCCATAAATTTTAAAGGCCCAAGGGTATTCCGGATCAGCGGCATTTCCCCACGTACGGTGCTGCCAGTTGCAATTGAAATTATCGTATTCAAATACTGCAGATTGGGTATCGGAAATAGTTGACTTACCATTTTTTTGAACAAAAATTCCACCTTCGGAACTTATGCGTTTGGGCCACCCTAAATTCAACATCCACCTAACGGTATCCAGCATATGAACACACATATCCCCGGTTATACCATTTCCATACTCCCTAAATGTTCGCCACCACCTTCTATGCGGTAACCCGTCATAGGGCCGCATAGGGGCCGGACCCGTCCACATTTCATAATCCAAACGATCAGGTACCGGTTGTTCGGGCGGATTGTCATTGGCACGCATATGGTAATAGCAGCACATATCTACATGGCCAATAGTACCAAGTAATCCTGTATCTATAATTTCTTTTTTGACCGATATTAAATGGGGCGTGCTCTTTCGTTGTGTGCCAACCTGTACTACTTTATTATATTTTCTTGCCGCGGCAATCATGGCCTCACCTTCTATAACATCTACGCTGGTGGGTTTTTGAACGTATACATGAGCGCCAGATTGTAGTGCCGCTATGCACATAAGCGCATGCCAATGATCCGGTGTGCCAATGAGCACGATATCAAAATCCATGGTATCCAGCATTTTCCTGTAATCTATGAACAATCTTGGTCTTTTACCGTTTTTCTGTCTCTGGGCCACTAAGTTTGCGGTATTGTTTAGAAAAACCGAATCTACATCACAAAGCGCAGTGACCTCCACATTGGCTACTTGTATAAGTCGCAATAAATCACTTGTGCCATACCAGCCGGTACCGATCAAAGCAACTTTTTTAGGCTGCTCGTCCTTAAAGAATTCAAATCCATATGTGCTTAAGGAAGATAGGAGGAGAGAGGCAGAAGCGGCTTTTAAAAAATGTCGTCTATGAAGGGTATTGGGCATAATGTTCAATTTTTAATCAGGGATATGTATTAATAAATTATTTCATCGTAATGAAATTAGCAATAAAAAGGAAGTGTAAATTAATTATTTATTAAAAAATAGGTTGAATAATTGCTTATATTTAAATCTGTTAACACTTCTATCTTTAAAATGCGATTTTATTTATTATTGATTTTCATTTGTTCAACGGCTATTGTCAAAGCGGAAATTACCTTACCCAATATTTTCTCGGACAAAATGGTGCTTCAACGAGAAGCGGAAGTATTACTGTATGGTTGGGCAGACCCCAACGAGGAATTTGAAATTTATACGGGTTGGAACGATAAGACGGTAGCTGTAAAGACCGGGAATAATGCAAAATGGCAGGTAACCGTGCAAACACCTGAAGCAGGTGGGCCGTATTCCATTAAGTTTACCGGAAAAGGAAATGAAATTATTTTTACGCAAGTTTTGATCGGGGAAGTCTGGCTTTGCTCAGGACAAAGCAATATGGAGTGGAGTGCCAACAGTACAATAGACAATAAGGAATTTGAAATTGCCAATGCGAACAATGATTTAATACGATTGTTTACCGTGCAAAAAAGAACGGCACTTCATCCACTGGAAGATGTAGAGGGAACGTGGGAAGCCTGTACATCGGAAACCATGCCCGATTTTAGTGCAGTAGCCTATTTTTTTGCTAAGAAAGTGGCAACGGAGTTAAACGTACCCATTGGCTTGGTCGATGCTTCCTGGGGAGCATCCTGTGCCGAAGTGTGGACACCGGAAAATGTCTTTGAATCTTTTCCGGAATTAGCTAATGCGCATAAAGCCATAAAACCCAATAAATGGGTTACCATTGAACCGTCTGTGTTATATAATGCAATGATTGCCCCACTTACCAATTTTAAGATTTCTGGGGTTCTATGGTATCAAGGAGAATCCAACACGGCCAACGCATCATCGTACCAAAATCTTTTTACCCATATGATTACTTCATGGAGGACGGCATGGCAATATGATTTTCCATTTTATTATGTACAAATAGCTCCGTTTAAATATGGAGGAACGTATGAAGGAGGTATTGTCAGGGACCAACAGCGCAGAACGTTGTCCTTAAAGAATACCGGCATGGCCATGACAAGTGATATTTGCACTGTTGATGATATTCACCCCCAAAACAAGCAAGATGTGGGATTGCGACTTGCCAATATCGCCCTAAAATATCATTTTAATGCTTTTGACGGGGAAGTTAATGGTCCGTTGTATGATATGGTTAAAGTCCAGGGGAATGCCATAGAAGTATCTTTTCATAATGATGAAGGAATGTATGTCAAGGGTAAGCAAATAGACCATTTTGAAATTAGTGGAGAGAATGGGGTTTGGTATCCTGCTAAGGCAAGTTTAAAGAAAGGAGTGGTGCGTGTAAGTGCCAAGGAAGTGAAATTACCGGTGCATGTGCGTTATGCTTGGAAAAGTACGGCTATAGGTAATCTATTTAATGCGGCGGGCTTGCCCGCTTCTACATTTACCAGCGAATAATATCCGGATAAATAGGTTTCGATAGCACTATAAAAGCAGACGCCTGTAGAACATATTAGGTTATTCAGCTAAAAACATATTTATAATTTTTTATTAATATTTACATTGTATGCTCGAACAAATAGAAAGATTATGCAGATAAAAGAATCCTCAGAAATTTATGATGTCATCATAGTCGGTTCAGGAGCCGGTGGTGGTATGGCAACAAAACAGTTGGCAGATGCCGGCCTTAATATTGCCGTTGTAGAGGCAGGGCCATTTTTTGATCCTGCGGACCCAAAGACCATGACCCAGTTAAAACAACCTTATGATTCCCCAAGAAGGGGTGCGGGAACCACCCGTGCATTTGGAGAATGGGATATGTCCTGGGGGGATTGGGAAGTTGAGGGAGAACCATATACCCATGCAGAAGGTACCGAGTTTAAATGGTGGCGGGCGCGAATGCTAGGTGGTAGAACCAACCACTGGGGACGAATATCCTTGAGATTTGGACCTAAGGATTTTAAAGGAAAAACAAGGGATGGTCATGGAGATGATTGGCCTATTGGCTATGAGGACGTAAAACCCTATTATGATAAATTGGACAAACTTATTGGGGTTTTTGGAACCAATGAAGGAAGGGAAAACGATCCTGACGGATTTTTCCTGCCTCCTCCAAAACCAAGATTGCATGAGCTTTTCTATATTAACGGAGCAAAAAAATCTAACATACCGGTTATACCGGGTAGGCTTTCAATGTTGACCAAACGTATCAATGAAGATCGTGGGGTCTGTTTTTATTGTGGCCAATGTGGTAGGTCTTGCCAAATTTATGCGGATTTTTCCGCAGGTAGCTGTTTAATCTTTCCTGCCCAAAAAAGTGGTGGTCAAGTAAAATTGTTCGTAAATGCCATGGTACGTGAAATAACGACAAATGAAGAAGGTAAGGCTACCGGGGTTTCCTATATCAACAAAGAGGACAGAAAAGAGTATAAATTAAGGGGCAAGGTAGTGGTTTTGGCCGCATCTGCTTGTAGCTCAGCACGTATACTTTTAAATTCAAAGAGTAAACAACACCCTAATGGACTAGGAAACAGTAGTAACCTTGTGGGAAGATACCTGCATGATTCTACCGGAGCTAGTGCCGCTGGGGTAATACCAGGTCTAATGAACCGTAAAACATCATATAATGAAGATGGTGTTGGGGGTATGCACGTTTACTCACCCTGGTGGGGAGATAATTCAAAATTGGATTTCCCTAGAGGATACCATATAGAAGTTTGGGGCGGTATGAGTCAGCCTAATTACGGGTTTGGTTGGGACCCAAATGCATTGAATAAATATTTTGGATTAAAGTCTGGAGGATATGGCGATAGTTTACGGGACGATGTCAAGAAATACTATGGTTCTGTCATAGGTTTTGGTGGTCGTGGAGAAGGCTTGGCCAGCTATGATAATTATTGTGAGATAGATCCAACTACTGTTGATCAATACGGTATCCCCGTACTGAAGTTCAATTATAAATGGTCTCAGTATGAAAGAAACCAGGCCAAACATATGCATGATACCTTTGAAGAAATCATACATAACATGGGCGGACATTATTTAGGGGAAAAACCCGGTAAAGACCAAGATTATGGATTGCATAAACCAGGTGAGATTATTCATGAAGTTGGTACGACAAGAATGGGAGATGACCCAAAAACATCGGTTACGAACAAGTTTCAGCAATTGCACGATGTAGATAACGTTTTTATAGTGGATGCAGGGGTATTTGTATCACAAGCGGACAAGAACTGTACCTGGACCATTATGGCACTTTCATGGAGGGCATCTGATTATATCATAGAACAGTTAAAGGCACAAAATATTTAGAAGATGGATAGAAGAAAAAGTTTACAAACCCTAATACTTGGTGGTGCCGCTGCGGGTACCGGATTGGTGTTCAATTCCTGTAAGACTGAAAATGGCGAGTCTATAGACGAAACCATCACTACCAGTACCGAAAAATATTTTGGAAGAACCCCCGCCGAATTGGAGCGTATAGAAAAATTGAATGCAGAACAATTGTTCAATGAGCATGAAATGGAAACTATAGCTGCGTTGGCAGTAGTAATTCTTCCACCTAAAGAACCCCATGGCGGACCAATAGAGGCAGGAGTACCGGAACTTGTTGAATTTATGGGCAAGGATATTCCTGAAATGGCTCCTACACTTCTTGGTGGACTAATGTGGTTAGATCATAAAAGTAATACGGAATTTGGAACCGAATTTAAATCGGCGACCTTGGAACAGAAAAAACAGATTTGTGATGAGATCTGTTGGCATGATACGGAAAAGCCATTGAGTGAACAACCTTTGGAAATTCAGTTTTTTTACACCATGAGAGGCCTTACGGTAACTGGTTATTATACTTCTGAAGTAGGTATTGCAGATTTGGGTTATAAAGGGAATACCCCTAATGTGTGGGATGGCGTTCCGCAAGATGTTCTAGATCAGCACGGTGTTGCCTATGATCCGGAATGGATAGCCAAGTGTGTGGACCAAAGCAAGAGAAATGTCATTGCTGAATGGGATGACGAAGGCAATTTACTTACATAAACGGATTATGAGGATGAAAAAAATAATCATTGCAGCCTTATTTATCGGAAGCGGATATTTGGCACAGGCCCAAGAAGTGGGACTTCAACTATATAGTCTTAGGAATCAGTTTAAGGTTGATGTAGCCAATACACTGGGGTTGATCAATGAGTGGGGTATTACTAAAATTGAAGGCGGTGGAACGTATGACATGCCTTTAGAGGAGTTTAAGGCCTTGCTTGCAGAGAATAAACTGGAGATGGTTAGTGTAGGAGCCAGTTTTGAAGACCTTGAAAATAATGTGGGCAAAGTCATTAAGGATGCCAAGGATTTTGGCGCAAAATATGTAATGTGCGCTTGGGTGCCGCATGAAGGTAATAAATGGGCTTTGGAAGAAACCAAACATGCCAGTGAAGTATTCAACAAAGCAGGTAAGAAGCTTCAGGAAAGTGGACTTATTTTGGTTTATCATCCGCATGGCTACGAATTTAGACCTTATAGAAAAGGAACTTTGTTTGATTATATGGTAAGGAATGCAACCAATTATACATTTGAGCTAGATGTATTCTGGGCACAACATGGCGGTGAGGACCCTTTGGCATTAATGAAAAAATATCCTAGTAAGATTACATTGCTACATTTAAAGGATATGGAAAAAGGTGTTGAGGGTAATGATACAGGGCATGAAGATGATGAAACCAATGTAGTCCTGGGTACAGGGCAAATAGATATTGCAGGTATTGTTGCCGAAGCAAAGAAATTGGGTATAGAATATATGTTTATTGAAGATGAATCTACAAATGTGGTATCTCAGGTACCGCAAAGCTTAACGTATTTAAAATCGCTGGAATAGCCTCAAGGATATAGTAGACATAAAAAGCTCCGATCATAAATGAATTGGAGCTTTTTTTATTCCACCTTTTTAAATTGTAACAACCTAAAATCGCCAACTTGGCTTTTCTTTACTTCCAGAGCTTTAAGGGTAAGAATGCCGTTACCTTTAGTAAGGGAAATAGTTCCTAAATCAAGCGCTTTAAAATTTTTTACATAAGATTCCATTCTCGGTACACGATCATTGTGCATGCCTATTAGTTCTGGGTCGTGGGCTTCTGTTATTTTACTTGCTATTTTGCTTCCGTTGAAACTCAATTCTACTATTGAACCCAAATCTTTCTCTGGACAGGTATAGTAGAGATGAACTTGAAATCGTCCTTCTTCCATTACCTCAACATCCCAACTAATGGAATCATTGACTGATTTCCAATTGGTAAAGAAAGAATCATTGGGCCATTGGTTACTGCGTATTATTGAACCATGGGCAATACCATCTCTTGCAGGTAGCTGTGTGTATATTGCTTGTGGATAGCCTAATGTAAAAGCACGTTTATCGTTGTTTTTGTGAAGTGTCATGGTTTCTTCTTGCCAATTCTCCTTGGCCGCTATCAAGGAATCTCTTAATGTGGTATATATGTGGGAAACATCTATTTTCTGTCCGCGGTCTATGGTAATATCATAAAGCCTGTTTTCCTCATCTAACCTAAATTGCTGATTTCTAACACTTGTTTTTCCGTTCCAATGGTTAAATATTAAACGTTCCTGTACCGTTGTGTCCTTTTGTAATAGCAAAGCACTTAAATCTTTGCCATCAATAGGTTTATTGGTGCTTACGGGTATTTCCAATAAGCCGCAAAGAGTAGGTAGCAAGTCAATACTTCCGGCTATATCAACAAGATTTAATCCGTTTTTTATATGGCCGGGCCATTTAATAAAGAAAGGTGTTCTCACGCCGCCTTCATCTACATTTCCTTTTTTACCTTTCATTCCACCGTTCCATCGGTATGCATTAGGTCCATTGTCAGATAAGTAGATGATGATGGTGTTTTCCTCCAATCCCAATTGTTCTATGGTAGTCATTATTCGCCCTACATTGGTATCGATATTTTCCACCATGGCCAAAGCGGCTTTCGTAAATTGCAGGTCTTCATCTTTATCTACGGAGGCTAATGAATCTAATGGTTTATGTTTCATTTTGTTCCAATACTCGTCCGGTACCTGCATAGGGCTATGTGGGGTATTATAGGGTAGGTAAAGGAAAAAAGGTTCGTTTGCATGCTTTTCTATAAAATTAATTCCTTGGCCGGTAAGGTCATCTACCAAAAAACCTTTTCCTTGAACAAGTTTCCCATTGTTTTCCAGCATGGGGCTAAAATAATTACCCCAATGCCCAGACGCAAAACCATAAAACTGTTCAAATCCTCTAGAATTAGGGTGGTAAGGCGGTTGCATACCATTATGCCACTTGCCAAATGCCGCCGTTCTATAACCTGTTTCCTGAAGTATTTCCGCTATGGTGGTTTCATTAAGGTTAAAACGTTCTCCACCCGATGAAGTTTCATATACGCCTAATCTGGTAAAATATCTTCCGGTCAATAATTCAGCTCTTGTAGGGGAGCAAACGGGTTGCACATAAAAATTATCAAAAGATGCCCCATAATTTTTAATAGCGTCTATGTGTGGTGTGTGCAGATTGGAATTGCCGCTACTGCTCAAATCGCCCCAACCTTGGTCATCTGCCAAAAACAGGATGACATTTGGTCTTTTTTGTGTAGGCAAAGGTTTTTCTATGGTTTTCTTTTCTGTACAGCCAATACCTGTTATAAAAAGGGAAAGTATGAATACTTTAATTAACTTCATTGTACACTGGGTTTACGAATGGTTTTATTTATTTCTTACTGCTAAACCAACCATTGAATCTGCCGTACCATAGTACAGGAACCATTTTTCTTTAAAGAATACCAAGCCTTGGATGAAGGTGGTCCCCGCTTTGTACTGACCACTAATTTCATGAGGTAGGCTTGGGCATATAAAAGGGGTTTCCAGTCTTTTTATCATAATTGTAGGATTTTCCTTGTCAAACAATACTTGACCACCACAATAGGTCCCTTCCGGATATTTAGAGGTAGCGCCTTCTCCACTAAGATTTTTTCCATTATATAATAAAAGAATGCCGGCATCAGTATATATTGCAGGGGGTCCGGGTTCGGTTAAATGGCTGTCAAATTCATTGAGGGTAGGGGTAAAACTATGCAGTAATTTCCCTTCTTCGTTCAGAGTCGGTTTCCAATCTATGCCATTAGTGGAGGTGGCCAAGTTAACAAATAACTCGCCCCAGTACATCAAGAATGTTCCGTTTACTTTTTTAGCTAGTAATCTACCATTGACCAATTCTGTAACGATAGCACCGGATTTGCTCCATTCGTTCAAGAATTTACCACCATGTGCTTGTTCAAAAACAGGGCCATGTTTTGTCCATTTTTTCAAATCTTTGGAAGTGGCACTGGATAGTCTGGCAATATTCTTGTTCCAACTGGTGTATAGCATAATATACGTCCCATCTTCTGTTTCAACGATTCTTGGGTCTTCTATTCCACCGGGCTGGTCCCATTGTGCAAATTCATCATTGTCAGGATATAGTACTGGTGTTGGATATTTGGTAAAATTGATGCCGTTTGTACTATACGCCAACCCAATTCTTGAAGTTCTTCCACCTAATATGGCATCGGGATTGTCCTCTGCCCTAAACAATAGAAAAACGGTATCGTTCCGTACAATGGCTCCAGGGTTGAAAACATCGGCTTTTTGCCAAGAAACCGGTTTTTTCGAAATAGGATCAATAAACGAGTAAGATGAATCTGCCTGCATAATAGGGTTAAGGGCTGTTTTTTCAAACCCCAATAACCAAGGAGATTCTTTTATGTTGTTAGTGTCCAAAACGACTTCCTTTGGTGTGCCGCAGGAAATAAATAAGAATAGTATGCAGAAGGGAACAATAATATGTTGGTTCATTGTTTTTGGTTAAATTGCTTAAAAATCAGTAGGTATAAGGTAGGTAATAAATCTTTACTACTGGCTTACAGCTTAAAAGAAATTATAAGGTAGTTTGCTTAATATGAAATGGATGGGTTTGGTTAAAAATGGGAAGTATTTTAAAACGTTGATATGCTTATTTTTACTTACCGTTATGTTTGTAGGTTGTAAGGACACTGTCAAATCCGCAAATGGCGATTTGGAGACCCGTAAGCCTATTCCCACAACGGATACCATATCCAAAACCGATATTGCGAAAACGCCACGTTTGAAAACAATAATACCATTGGATTCGTTAAGGGACACCACCTTTGTGAGATTAGCCGATTACAGTGATGGTTTTGCCTTTGATTTAAGATACGCTACCCAAAACAATTTTTTAAAGGAACAGGTTTATGACTGTGCGGAATGTTATACCAGGGTTAAAACCGTTAAGGCCTTATTGGCTGCAAATGCCGATTTTCATAAAAATGGGGTCAAGATTAAATTTTTTGATTGCTACCGTCCAAATTCTGTTCAATATAAAATGTGGAAAATTGTGCCCAATCCACAATACGTCGCCAATCCTGTTAAGGGCTCAATACACAATAAAGGAGGGGCTGTTGACATAACCTTGGTGTCATTGACCGGTGAGGAACTGGATATGGGAACAGATTTTGATTTTTTTGGAAAGAGAGCTTATCACGATAATTATGATCTGCCCAAACAAGTTTTGGACAACCGGAAATTATTGAAGGAAACAATGGAAAAACATGGATTTTGGTCCACTAGGACAGAATGGTGGCATTATAACCTTCAAGGAGCCTCAAATGACCCCATAGCTAATTTTAATTGGGAGTGTAATGATTAGGCTGCCTTTAATAATGATTTTTGTCCTGGCACTGACGGTTTTGGGTGGATGTGCCGCAAATAAGGAATTGGTTATTGATATTTGGCCCAAAGATAAAATTCCCAACCAATTAAAAACCGATATAGGGGAAGTTCAAGAGTATACGGACATTTTAAAAATCAGCAGGGTACAAAAACCTACAATAGAAGTTTTTTTGCCACATGCATCAAAAGCTACGGGAAAGGCCATGTTGATTTTTCCGGGAGGAGGGTATGGTATTCTGGCCTATGACTGGGAAGGTACTTCGGTTGCCAAGTTTTTGGTAGATCATGGTATAGCGGGCATTGTAGTCAAGTATAGATTGCCGTCTGATGAAACCCAAATAGATAAGCACTATGTGCCCTTAATAGATGCCCAAAGGGCTATACGGTTGGTAAGGAGCAGATCAAAAGAATGGAACATTGATCCCGCCAATATTGGTATAATAGGCTTCTCGGCTGGTGGGCACTTAGCCTCAACTTTAGGTACCCAATACGATAATATGGTGTATACGGCCGTGGATAAGGTTGATAGCTTAAGTGCTAGACCGGATTTTATGGTTTTGATGTATCCGGTAATTACCATGGGAGAAAACACACATAAAGGTTCAAGGAATAATCTGTTGGGAAAAAATCCATCTGCCGAAAAGGTCATGCAATTTTCCAGCGATCTGCAGATTAATGAAGATACCCCGGCTACGTACTTAATTCATGCAATGGATGATAAAGCCGTTCCGGTGGCCAATAGTGAATATTTTTTTGCCCTGCACAATGCAAAGTCCAACGAGCGTGGCCAATTATATATTTTTGAAGAAGGGGGGCATGGGTTTGGGATGGCAGAGGACAATGAAATATTAAGAAAATGGCCTTTATTGGTTTTAGATTGGATTAATAGTTTGGAAACCGATTAACTTTTTTATTTTTGCAACCTTAATTTGAGAATCTAATCGTTAAATAAAAAGTTTAAGCACTATTATCCGGTTAATTTTCAAGTAAATAAACGGTATAGCACTTTTATTTTTTGCTGTATTGGTAGTCTCGGGATGTAGCGCAGTCCGGTAGCGCACTCGGCTGGGGGTCGAGTGGTCGCAGGTTCAAATCCTGTCATCCCGACTGAATGAGAAAGTGAACTGTGAAAGCAGTTCACTTTTTGTTTTCAATGAGGTCATGAACATAGTTCATGAAAGGAATTGGGAGCAAAAAGTGGGTAGGCGATAGCCTTCACTTTGTTATTTGCAATGAGGGTTCATTAGGATTATACAAATCCTGTTTTCAATGAGGTCATGAACATAGTTCATGTAAGGAATTGGGAACAAAAAGGGTGGTAGGCTATAGCCTTCACTTTGTTATTTGCATTTCATTGAACTATAAGGTTTGGTCAACAGTAAAGCTTGCAAAAAAAGTATTGCTTTTGGTCATCTTTGCGTAGGCATTTATTTATATATTCCATTAGTTTTGAAAATGTCTGTACAATATGTACATTCTTAATAATTAAAAATTATGGATATGTGTATGATAGCCCCAAAAAAATACGGTTATTTCTTAAGCATTATTACATTGTGCATATGGTTGACATCCTGTACGCCAAAAGGCAAGCCTGCATTGGCCTTGTCAACTGAAAACACTATGGCACTTGATAATGATGACATTGAAGATTCCGTTAGGGTAAAAGCTGCACATATTGTTCCATCCAAAAATCAATTTGAAGCGTTAAAGGACGAATTCATAGCGTTTGTACATTTTGGACCCAATACCTTTACTAGAATGGAGTGGGGTAATGGTATGGAAGACCCTGCTATCTTTAATTTAAAAAATCTAAATACAGATCAATGGTGCCAGGCAATGAAAGATGCGGGAATGAAAAAAGTAATCATTACGGCCAAGCATCATGATGGTTTTGTCTTGTGGCAGAGCAGGTATACAAAACACGGGGTAATGTCTTCTCCGTATAAAAATGGAGAAGGAGATGTCGTTAAGGAATTAGCTGCATCCTGTAAAAAATATGGCATTAAATTGGGGGTCTATCTCTCTCCAGCAGATTTGTATCAAATAGAACATCCAGAAGGATTGTACGGTAATTTAAGTAAGTATACCAAACGCACAATACCTAGACAAATTGAGGGTAGGCCTTTTGAGAATAAAACCACTTTTGAATTTGAAGTAGATGATTACAATGAATATTTCTTAAATCAATTGTTTGAATTGTTGACGGAGTATGGACCTATAGATGAGGTTTGGTTTGATGGTGCCCACCCCAAACGTAAAGGAAATCAGCGATATAAATATAGGGATTGGAAGAAATTAATAACTGCCCTAGCGCCTAATGCAGTAGTTTTTGGAAAAGAAGGTACGCGATGGTGCGGTAATGAAGCAGGGGCAACCAGAGATACCGAGTGGAACGTTGTGCCATATGATGAAGACCCTAGGACTATGAATCTCTTTGCCGATATAACGGACGAAGATGTTGGGAGTATGAAAAAATTGGTTGCCGGTAAGTTTTTACATTACCAGCCAGCAGAAACCAATACCTCTATAAGGGAAGGATGGTTTTACAGGGATGATACCGACCAAAAGGTAAGAACTACAGACGATGTCTTTGATATATATGAACGTTCTGTTGGTGGCAATTCCATATTTTTATTGAACATACCCCCAAATAGGGAAGGGGAATTTTCTGACCAAGATGTACAGGTACTTAAAGAAACCGGCCAAAGAATTAAGGAAACGTACAGGGTAAGCTTATTGGACGGCGCAGATGGGCCTAAGGAACTCCTGGACCAGGATAATAAAACGCATTTAATTTTGCAGGATAAAGAACCGATTGTTGAGGTGACGTTACCTAAGGCTACTAAGATCAATAGATTTTTAGTTCAGGAACATGTTGAGGTATATGGAGAACGTGTATCCGAACATGCGTTGGATGCCTGGATCAATGATGAATGGAAAGAGGTTGCCAGTGCAACCAACATTGGTTACAAAAGAATATTGCGTTTTCCGGAAATTGAGACTACCAAATTAAGGCTCCGTATCTTGTCATCAAGATATACACCCGTTTTGCAGCATATTTCAGCGCATTATTTTAAGAGTAGGCCACCACAGTTACAGTTTAGCAGAAATAGTAAGGGAGAAGTCAGTATTGTTCCTAAAATGTCTGATTTTGGATGGAACCCCAATGGGGAGAACGCCGGGGCCAATTTAAACAAGGGCATGCAGATATTTTACACTACGGATGGGCAAGTACCAAATTCATCGTCTTCCTTGTTTACCGATCCCTTTGTTTTTGGGGAAGGTGAGGTCAAAGCGGTGGCTATTATGAATGGGGAGAAAGGAAGTACCGCCACGTTTAGGTTTGGAATTCCAAAAATGTCTTGGACATTGGTAGAGTCAAGTAGCGCACAGAAAAAGCATGAGGGAGAATTACTATTTGATGAGAATCCCAATACATATTGGCAATCCCAAGAAAATGATGGGAATAAATCCGTAGTAATTGATTTGGGTAAAGAATTGGAAATTAGTGCTTTTGCATATACACCGCCCACTTCAATATCCAATAGCATGATTGAAAAAGGAACTATTTTTTCCAGTCAAGATGGTAAGGTTTGGACCAAACAGGATAGTTTTACCTTTGGCAACCTGATCAATGACCCAACACAACGTACCTACACGTTCAATAAGAAGTTCCAAGCAAGGTATATTAAATTACAGGCTAATGAAATTGCGGGCAATGGGCTTAAGGCGACTATTGCAGAATTGGATTTTTACTAAATGCCTTTATATTAGGGGTGGTAATTAAATTTATATGATTTTACTCATAGGCTAACATATTCTTTAGTAGTTACTTTGGTTAAGGTAATCTAAGAAATATGCGCTTTTTTAAAATTATAGTCCTTTCATTGTTAATTGGGGGTTGTCAAGGTAATGAAGATAACATTTTACCTAAAAGAACGACCCTTACCATGTCCGTGTATGCATCTGCAACTATACAGCCGGATAGTTTATACCAACTATACGCCGCGGTAGGTGGTATTTTGGACAATAACTTTAAAGAGGAGGGAGATCTGGTTCAAAAAGGTGACCCCATTCTTCAAATTATTGATCGTGCCCCACAACTACAGACCGAGAATGCCTACTTGGCATTAAGACAATCCAAAGAGAATTTAGAAGGTAATGCCGCAGTTTTAAAAGAGATTGAAGACGAGGTTTATGCGGCTAGATTAAAATACTTGAACGATTCTCTTAATTTTAGCAGGCAGCAACGCCTATGGGAACAAGGAATTGGTTCCAAAGCCGAGTATGACACCAAAATGTTGGCTTTTCAACTATCCCAAAATCAACATAAAACTTTAAAAGCACGTTATGCCAGAACGCGTTTTGAATTGGAAACGAAAATGGTACAGGCAAAGAACAGTTACCAATCTAACAAGATAACCACAGATGATTTTACGGTAAATAGCAGAATTGCAGGAAGGGTATACGCACTATATAAGGAACCTGGGGAACTGGTTAGCACCGTAGAGCCGCTTGGTACCATTGGTAGTGCCAATGATTTTATAATTGAAATGTTGATTGATGAGGTAGATATCATCAAAATACAATTAAATCAGCAGGTACTTATTGTTTTAGAGGCATATCCCAATGAAATATATACTGCAAGGGTAAGTAAGATTTACCCGCAAAAAGAAGAGCGATTGCAGACCTTTAAAATTGAGGCATTGTTTCACGAACCGCCTAAATTACTGTATCCAGGATTGGCCGGTGAAGCAAATATTGTAATAGCCCAAAAGAAAGACGTTCTTACCATACCGCGTGATTATTTGATGGACGGCAACAAGGTTATGACCCCAGAAGGGGATATAGATGTTGAGGTAGGGTTACAAAATTTAGAACAGGTAGAAATTCTGTCCGGAATAACGGAAACCACCTTGATAATTAAGCCAACGCAATGATAAACTGGAAGGTAATTTTAAATATTGCCAAAACACATCTTTTAACCAAGATGAAATCCACCGTAACGGCAGCTTTGGGAGTAACATTTGGTATTGGGGCCTATATCACCTTGGTCAGTTTTATGACCGGACTCAATACTATGCTGGACAGTTTAATTTTAAACCAAACTCCCCATATTCATTTATACAATGAAATTGCACCAACAAAAGATCAACCTATTTCACTCTATGAAGAATTTGAAAACTCGGTACATATAATAAGTTCCATTAAACCCAAACAGGGGCAAAAGAAAATTCACAATGCGCTACCAATACTTAATTATCTAAAAAATAAAGATGTAGTAAAGGGGGCCACTCCCCAAGTACGCGCACAGATTTTTTACCTGTCCGGTTCTATTGAACTGGGGGGCAGTATAGTAGGCGTGGATATTATGGAAGAAACCAGATTGTCCAATATGCGGGATTACATTGTGCAGGGTTCGCCAGAAGCATTAAAAAACATGGATAATGGAATCTTGTTGGGTGCCGGGTTGGCAGATAAAATGTCCTTATCTGTAGGAGATAGGGTGCAAGTGAGCACGGTAGCCGGGGCACTTGTGCCCCTTAAAATTGTAGGCTTCTATCAAAGCGGTATTGCGGATGTGGATAATGTTCAGAGTTTTTGCAAGTTAAAAACGGTACAACGTATTCTGGGTGAATCTCAAAATTATATAACCGATATCAATATTAAACTTTACGATATTGAACAATCACCACAATTGGCAGAATTTCTTGAAAAGCAATTTAATGTTACGGCCACGGACATCAATGAGGCCAATGCACAATTTGAGACCGGTTCAAATATTAGAAATTTAATTACCTATGCCGTATCCATCACCTTGCTCATCGTTGCGGGTTTTGGTATTTATAATATCCTTAATATGCTCATTTATGAAAAAATGAAGGATATAGCAATTTTAAAAGCTACAGGTTTTTCAGGTACGGATGTTCAATTTATATTTATGAGTCAAGCTATGATTATAGGCATTATAGGAGGCATTTTAGGTTTGGTATTGGGCTTTGTCCTTTCTGTAATCATTGATGGTCTACCTTTTGAGACTGAAGCGCTGCCTACCATAGATACATATCCGGTAAATTTTAGTCTTACCTACTATATCATAGGTATTGTGTTTGCGCTGATCTCTACCTGTATTGCGGGCTGGCTACCATCCAATAAGGCAAAGCATATTGATCCGGTTAAAATTATTAGAGGTACTTAACATGGTGTAGGAATGAATAATGTTTTAGAAGCAAAAAATATCAATAAGCATTTTTTGAAACCTAAGGATTTTCATGTCCTAAAGGATATTTCCTTTGCCATAAAAGAAGGAGAGTTTGCATCAATTATGGGAAAGTCTGGTTCTGGGAAATCTACTTTATTGTATATACTTTCAACAATGGATACTGATTACACCGGAGAATTATTCTTAAACGATACCTTAGTAACGGGTAAACCTGCATCTGAGCTTTCCAGAATTAGAAATGAACATATTGGTTTTGTATTTCAGTTCCATTATTTGTTATCGGAATTTAGTGTATTGGAAAATGTAATGCTACCCGCTAAAAAATTGGCCCGTAAGTCCAATAAGGAAATAGAGCATGACGCCTATGAAAAATTAAGCATGCTAGGAATTGAAAAATTGGCAAAGCAAAAGGCGTCGCGCATTTCTGGTGGTGAAAAACAACGGGTTGCTATTGCCAGGGCATTGATCAATAATCCTTCTATATTAATGGGGGATGAACCTACCGGTAATTTGGATAGTTATAACTCTGACAATGTGTTCAATATTTTTAAAAGATTAAAGGAAGAGGAAGGGCTATCTTTGTTAGTGGTAACCCATGACGAAGATTTTGCAAAACGAACGGACTATATCATTGAAATGGAGGATGGGCGTATAGTATCTGGCCAATAACGGAATAATCAATGCATAAAAAAGGCTTCAAAAAGTTTGAAGCCCTCTTACATTACCATACTGTGTTATCGTTTATAGTCAAATGAAATCCAGTCTGCATGGCAAATATTTTGAGTGGGGTCCTGTTCGTTCTTAAAAACAAGGACCAGATCGGCCTTTTCAACATTAGGGGATATAGGAATGGTATAATAAATGGTTTCTTCCTTACCATTATGTTCTAGATTTTGCTTGCCTATCAATGGTCCGTCCACACTATTTTCACGAACCTCCATAATACCTTTGAATTCTTGATCCATATTATAGAAGGCGGCAAACTTTAAATGCTCTAGGTCCTGAAGAGAAATAGCATTGAACTTTAGATATGCCCCATGCTGTAAAACACCCACAACCCGAGATTTGCTTGTACTCCAGGTACCCGTGCCCTCTTTGATTTCGTTGGCGTTTTCTGCTTCAATTTTTTGACTTTTAAAGATGACCTGTTCGCTAACGGTAAGTTCAGAGTTAGGTTGGGTTTTGTTGCCCTTGTCCCGGTAGGAAGCCATAAGTACATAATTACCTTCACCTGCCTTACCTATATGATCGTTGAATGTAATGGTTCCGGACAACGGCAATGATTTCTGGCCTGTCTCTTTTTGTGGTTTTAGGCTAAGGATGTAATCTACCATTTGCGTAACTTCCTCTACGGTAAGCTGGGGATGGGCGGACATAGCATTTTCTCCCCAGGCACCACCACCGCCTTTTATGATTTTAGAGACCAAATAACCGGTATCTTCCGCGCCATAACGCCTTGCAATGTCTATATAACTTGGACCGTTGACTTTTTCCTTAACGGCATGGCATGCTTTACAGTCAGAAGCTTCAATGGCCTTTTTGCCAATGGGTTCAAGATTACGCTGGTGCCCTAATGTGGCTTTAACGAAATCACGACCTTCCGGTATGTAGTCAAAAGTTACCTTTACATCTTCTGCGGCAATGGTTTGATCAGCAGTAGAGCCATCCTGTTTATCTTCTACGGTAATGGTATAATCTATTTTTTTTCCATCCCAGTATATAGTGTCATTGTCGGCTATTTGTATGGTTAGGGTAGGGGCGTCGTTACCGACCAAAATTTTCGTGTTGGCAGACGTTGTGTTTCCTTTGCTGTCCGTTACCTTTAAGGTTACATTGTAAATTCCGTCTTCGGTAAAGGTAAACTCGGTGTTCATTTCTTGCGATTGAGGAGAATCTCCTGTAAAATACCAGTCATATGTAAGCGCATCATGGTCAAAATCTTTTGAGTTTTCTGCTGAGAAAGCAACGGTCAACGGTGCCGCACCTACCGTTTTGTCGTGTGTAAATTTTGCGACCGGTTCCCTATTGCCTTTGATATACGATATGCTGCTTAATCTGGCATCCAGGTTTTGGGAGTTCCATTTTTGACCATATTCCAGAATATACATATTGCCATTGGATGCAAAGATCATATCCATAGGATGGGAGAATTCCTCATTGGGCATAAAGGCATCGGCTTTAACATAATTGAACTCCTCATCTAGAGTGATCACATAAATCCAATCTCTCATCCATTCATAAACAAACCATTTGTTTTCAAAGTAAGGAGGCCATAGATTTTCTGCGTTGGGCATATCCGCTTTATGAAATACGGGGCCTGCCATAGGGTTGATTCCTCCTTGGCCCATCCATGGAAATTCTTCTGATCTATAATAGGTCATAGGAATCATGGATTTTTGTGCCGGAGGTAATTTCTGGATACCCGTATTATGTGGGGAATTATTGATAAGGTTATCTGGGTCAAATTTTGCACCTGACATATTGGTCGTAAAATCAAAATCATTGTATGCTTCATTGTACCCTCTAGTAAAAGGCCAGCCCCAAAAACCTGCATTTTTTGCTTGGTTGTATTCTCCCATTCCGCTAGGTCCCCTGTTGGGATCAGCCTTACCTGCATCTGGACCTATATCTCCCCAATATAGAATTCCAGTTTTGCTATCTATAGAATGTCTAAAAGGGTTTCTTAGTCCCATAGCATAGATTTCCGGTCTTGTTTTTTCCGTACCTACGGGAAACAGATTGCCTTTTGGGATAGTGTAGCTACCGTCTTCCTCTGGTTTTATCCGCAATATTTTTCCCCTTAAGTCATTGGTATTGGCGGCAGAGCGCTGGGCATCGAACCCTGCACGGTCCAATCTTTCGTCCATAGGTGAGAATCCTGAAGATTCAAAAGGATTGGTATTATCGCCAAGGGCTATAAAAAGGGTTCCGTCAGGACCAAATTCCAAGGCGCCACCACTATGGCAACACTGCCTGTCCGTAGGAATTTCCAGTAGAATTTTTTCGGAATCAAGATCAAGGATGTCATCCTTTAAGGTAAAACGGGATACATGTTGTTTGGAAATATCCCCTTTGTTGGAATATAAAAGATATACCCAATTGTTCTCAAGGTAATTGGGGTCTACTGCCAGTCCCAATAATCCATCTTCGTTGCCATAGAACAAATTTAGCTGTGCAATGGTCTTTGTTTGTTCCGTTTCAAAATCAAAAAGCTTCAAAGCACCGTGGCGTTCAATGAACAAAATTCCCCTTCCGGGCAACTCATCGAGCTCCATGGGCTCGTTTAGGTTAAAATCCAATACGTTCTTAACAAAGCGGTCCTCTGGCGGCACTCTGTCCGTAGTGGCTCGGGAATAATCTAAGGTAGCATCGCCTACGGCATAGGTAATACCCCCCAATAGATGCTTCAAAAATAACGGGTCCTCAAAAGTCTCATTGGTATGTCCCATCTCGGTATAGAAGGCCCTACCGCCATCATATGCGTGATACCATGCTATGGGATGGCCCTCAGGATTTGTGCCGCCCTCATAACTGTTTTCGTCAATAGAAATCAGGACATTTATATTTGGATTGATATTTTTAAAATTGTACCACTCATCGCTCTTGGACCACGTTTCCCCTAAATGTTGTGTAGACGGGTGAGCATTGTTTTCAATATTCAATTTGGCTTCTTGTATGCGCGGATGGTCGTTAAAGACAGCACCCACAAGTTTATTGTACCATGGCCAATCATACTCGGTATCCGTAGCGGCATGGATACCAACAAAACCACCGCCAGCCTGGATGTAGCGTTCAAAATCTGCTTGTTGAACGTCATTTAGAATATCTCTAGTAGTATTGTTGAATATTACCGCAGCATAGTTTTTTAAGGAGTCCTCTACGATATAGTCGGCATCTTCGGTAGTAACGACCTTAAATCCATTTTCCGTGCCTAATTTTTGCAATGCAAGGTTTCCTGCCTCAATAGACCCGTGCCTAAAACCTTGGGTTTTGCTAAACACCAATATGGTATCATTTTTTTGCGAACAACTTTGTATGAAAAGAATGCAAAAACAAAGTGCTAACAGGAGATAAGGGGAACTAAGTGAAATATTAGGTCTGTACATTAAATGATAGATTTGATGTTTTTTTCAATGCTTATGGACAAGCTTAAAATTTGAGGCCAAAATAAATGGAATAATAAAAGAATTCAAACTAAATTTTTACCTAAACCAATACAATTTGTGCAAAATTTGAATACCTCCTATACTTTAAGTCAAAATTATATAGAGAAAAGGGTATAAAGTCTATCGGTATTCAGAAGGCGCACATCCTATATTTTTTTTAAAAATACGGTTGAAATAGGATAGACTGTTAAATCCGGAATTATAGCATGCCATTGAAATGGTATTGGAGGCATTGTTTTCCTTAAGTAATTTACATGCATAATTAATACGCACGCCATTTAAAAAATTCACGAATGTTTTTTGGGTGTTCTGTTTAAAGTAGCGACAAAATGCTGTTTTGTTCATGGCTACCATTTCAGCAATTTCATTTAATTGAATTTCGTTCTTGAAATTCATCATGATATATTCTATAACAGTATTAATACGGTCATCAGCAATATTAATTTGCTCAATCCATTCAATACTTCCTAATTTGGCTAGATTTTCAATTAAGGACAAACGATATAAAATTTTTAAGGTCTGCAATACTTTTTCATCTGAGGAGGTTTCTGCCAATTCATGAAAAAGGTTTTTGAATTTTTGGCTTTCCTTGGTGTTGAATTTTAGGCCACGGTTGCTTAAAAGCAGTAATGAATTTATGTAATTGAATTCTTCTCCCAACTGTCCCAATTTTTTTAAAAAATCATAATTAAGGTGTACCACTATAGAAGAGGATTCACCTTCAAAATTAGGTGCGCTGTCAAACATATGGGGAATGTTGGAGCCTATTAGGAAAATGTTGTTGCTTTCAAAATTTCCAATGAAATCCCCTACATATAAAGTGCCCTTTCCAGAAACTATATATACAAGTTCCAGTTCAGGGTGGTAATGCCATAGTTTTAAAAATTCATCTCCGGTAAATGAAGAAAATAAAACGTTGGACCTTAAATTTTTATGTAGTAGATGTAATTTCAAACAATATGTTTAATGAATTTGGAAATACAGATTTGTTTAAATTATAACTTTAAATTTCCGATTAAAGATACTGCTAATCCTTAGATTACATAAAAATGGCTTTTTTTACATCTTCAATATAGCTTCTACCTATGGTGTATCTTACCCCTTCAATAGATAGGCTGTTACCTTCAATGAATTCTACTTTATCCAGTGCAACGGTAAACGATCTATGGATTCTTATGAATTTATGCGAAGGCAGCTCGTCTGTAAAACTACTCAAGGTCCTATGGGCAATGAAATTTCCTTTGGTTGTTTTTATCCTTATATAATCTTTTAAGCTCTCTACAATGCTGATGTCGGCAAAGTATATTTTTTGATGCTTTTTCTTGTCTATTTTTATAAAAAGATGGTCTACCTCTTCTTTTTCCGAAACAATTTCCTTGGTACTGGTCTTTAATTCCAGTACCCGATTAACGGCTTTTAGAAATCTTGGAAAAGGTATAGGTTTTACCAAATAATCTATAGCCTCTAGTTCGTAACAATTAAGTGCATATTCCTCATGTGCCGTTGTAATGATTACCATTGGTCTGTTCGTTAGATTTTCCAAAAAATCCAGTCCGTTGAGTATTGGCATATTAATATCCAGAAATAGGATGTCCACCGGATTTTTTTGTACAAAGGAAGATGCCTCTACGGCATTGGTAAAGGTTTTAATGAGCTCAAGCTCTTTGACCTCTTTAATATATTTTTTAATAACATTGACCGCTAATGGTTCATCATCAATAATTACAGCTTTTAAATTCTTCATACGTTCAATTTTAAAAACACTTTAAATATATTATTTGTAGTTGTAATGTTCAGTTCGTATTCATCTGGCCGGTATCCCAGTTCCAACCGTTTTTTAACGTTAGAAAGGCCAATACCGCCTTCTTCTTCGGCCAATCTGTTCGTGACCAAGGTTTCGGGTATAGGATTGGCGATTTCAAAATATAGTTTTTTTTCCTTGACGGCAATATTAATATCTATGGTCATAGGTTCAATAGTTTTATTGGCACCATGTTTAAAGCTATTTTCTACAAAAGGGATTAACAGCATAGGTGCAATACGCTTATTGTCAAGATTGCCCGTTATGTTCATATAAATGGTCAGGGAGTCATTAAACCTTATTTTTTCCAGATCAAGATAATTCTGTATCAATTCAATTTCACTCTGTAGATCCTGTTTGTTTTTCCTTGCTGCATATAAAAGGTAACGCATTAATTCAGACAGTTTTAAAACTACTTCTGGTGCCCTATCTGATTTTTCCAATGTCAGTGAGTAAATATTGTTCAAGGTATTGAAGAAGAAATGGGGAGATACCTGTGATCGTAAAAAACTTAGTTCAGATGTTAATTGCCTGGTTTCTAATTCATGAAGCTTTTGGTGTTCCCTTAGCCAATCTATGGTTATTTTTATGGCCGTAACGAACGATACTACATACAGTTCACCGAACATGGTAACAATGGCATAATTAAGGGTAATACTGTTGACTACCTCAGAAGCCTCTGGCATTACATTGGTGTCGATCAAATAGTAGGTTAAATTAAATTTTACGACAAGCATAAGCGCCAATGACCCCAAAATGGCCAGGGTGTATTCCAAATATCGTTTGTTAAAGACGAAAACCGGCATTAGAAAATATACATTGAAGTATGCCAATGCCATGTGTATGGGGAATCCTATTAAATTGGTTTTGATAGAATAAATATAGTCGTTATGTAAGCTTCCCCAACGTAATGTGTTGAACAAAATATAAATAGACCAGAAGATGATATGGTATTTGTAATGAATTTTATAACTCTCGGAGCCTTTACTTTCTATAATGTCATTTATTTTCTTCTTTGCGGCCATTAATTTACGCTATTCAAATACTGTATTCGACTTTCTAAACCCGTTGTTGGTCTAAATTTTATGCGATAATAACAAATGGTTTCCAATATTTGAGAGTACCGCTGTTAATTTTTATTGGACGTTATCTAAATTTGCCGTCTTCCGGACGTCATAAACTGATTTCTGAAAATTGATATGAAAGCGGTTCTAGCTTTAAACAGACCAACTAACTAATCTTAATGCCAAAAACACCAAACCTGTTCATTGCCATGGTAACATGCATCCTTTTTGCATGTACGGGAACTGCCCAACAAGTACCCAAGACTTACGTAGCCGTTAAGGCTAAGGGGCAACTGACCATTGACGGACTTGCTAATGAAGTCGCATGGAAAAATGCAAAATGGACATCGGATTTTATAGATATAGAAGGAACCCTAACGCCAAAATACAGAACACGGGTAAAGATGGTATGGGACGATACATATTTGCATTTTTATGCGGAAATGGAAGAACCCCATATTTGGGGAACGTTAAAACAGCGCGATACGGTTATTTTCTACAATAACGATTTTGAGATATTTATGGATCCAGATGGGGATACCCATAATTATATGGAATTTGAAATTAATGTTTTAAATACTATTTGGGATCTGTACCTCACCAAACCATACCGAAATCAAGGCAATGTATTGAATCACTGGAATATGGAGGGTGTAATATCTGCTGTGCATATTAATGGCACCTTAAACAATTCAAAAGATCGTGATAAAGGATGGGCCGTTGAGATATCCATACCATGGAATGTTTTGGGAGAGGCCAGTAAAGGTACGGTACCACCTAAGAACCAGTTTTGGAGAATAAATTTTTCTAGGGTCAATTGGCAGTTTGATCTGGAGAACGACCGTTATGGCAGGAAGAAAAAAGAAAACGGTAAATATGAACCGGAATACAACTGGGTATGGAGCCCTCAAGAAGTCATAAATATGCATGAGCCGGAACGATGGGGCTATGTTTACTTTGCGGAACAAAATTTACAACAGGATAAGGTGGTCATTCCAGATGATGACTATATAAAGTGGTATATGTATGAAATATATCGCAAAATGATGCAGGAAAATGAAATGGAAAATTTTACTTATCCGCCCAAGGAGATAAAGGGCAAATCTATTGTAGTAAAAATTAAAAAGGAATTAAAGGGTTATGTGGTTTATACCAAGAGTCCTTTTAGTGGTAAACAATTAATCATAGATACAGATGGGAAATTTATTGAACAGAGGTAATGTGGGCATGATCATGTCCTGTATTCTTTTAAGTGTTTTTATGGTCTCATGCAATGGTGGGCATAAGGAAGAAAAGGAAACGGCACTATTGGAGAAAGAGGAGTCCGGCCCATTTAAATTTTGGACTTGGATAACCGCAGACGCGTCCCGTACAGATGATTCCTATGTAGAAGAGTTTGCCAAATACGCGGATAATGGCATAGATGCCGTATTGATCAATACCTACACTGATCCTGAACTTTTGGCAAGATTGACACCGTTGGCCTTAGGTATGGGGTTAGAAGTGCATGCATGGATGTTTACCATGAATAGACCAGGAGATAAAATTGCGGAACAACACCCAGAGTGGTATGCGGTAAGTAGGGATGGGAAATCATGTTATGATGAACCGCCTTATGTAGGATATTATAAGTGGCTTTGTCCTACCAGAAAGGAATCTAGAGAGCACATTTTAAGCTTGGTAGAAGGCTTGTCTAAGGTCGATGGTGTGGCCAGTGTACATTTGGATTATATACGTTATTCGGATATTTTCTTGCCAATAGGTCTATTACCAAAATATAACTTACAGCAAGAGGTAGAGCAACCTACCTATGATTTTTGTTATTGTGAGGTTTGTACGTCAACCTTTGAAAAAATGCACCATAAGAACCCTAACGATTTTGATAATCCTGCCATTGATATGGAATGGAAAAATTTTAGGTTGAACAGGGTAAAGGCAGTGGTGGATGCCTCTTATGAAATTGCACATAAAAATGGTAAAAAATTAACTGCCGCCGTATTTCCGTATCCGGAAATGGCAGACCATATGGTACGCCAACGTTGGGATAAATGGAATATTGACGCCGTCTTGCCTATGATATACAATCAATTTTATAATGAGGAAATAGATTGGATAGGTTATGCAACTGGGCAAGGGGTGACTGATCTTGAGAAGCGTAATGTGGAATTACATACAGGTATTTATGTACCGGATATGCAACCGGAAGAATTGTTGAGTGCCATGAAATATGCACAAAAGAACGGGGCCAAGGGCGTATCCTTCTTTGATGGTCCGGCAATTACCGAAGCGCAATGGAAGATGATCAAGGATTTTAAGGAATCAAAAGCTAAGTAATACAATACATAACGGCATGAATGGTATTGCAAATCAAGGTATTGTGGGAATGAAACAAATACGGCAGTTAATTATTATGGGTTTGGCGTTGGTGCTCACATCGTGTTATGACCCAGCTGAAAGTCCTGCCAATAGTGTTTTAGCCATTATTCCACAGCCCAACCAAATGAAAAAGGACAAAGGGTACTTTACTTTTGATAAAGGTACCGTATTGGTTGTTAAAAATGATGCATATGTAGAACCAACGTTGATCTTGTCCCAAAGGTTGAAGATTGCTGCAGGTTTTGATATGGCCATAGTCTATAGCCCTCCCACGGCCAATTATGTACAAATAATGGTAGATACCAGTCTTGCTGCCGAGGCATATAAACTATCCATCAATGAAGGGTATATACAGTTGAAGGCATCAACCAAAAATGGCTTGGTGTATGGTATGCAATCCTTGCGTTTGCTTTTGCCCAAGGAAATGGAAAGCAAACAAATACAATCTCACGTAAATTGGTCGGTTCCGGTCATGGAAATTGAGGATAGTCCCAGATATGGTTACAGAGGGGTAATGTTAGATGTTTCAAGACATTTTTTTGATATCGCATATATTAAAAAAACCTTGGACCGTATGTCCCTCCTAAAATTAAATACGTTTCATTGGCATTTGGTAGATGATCAAGGTTGGCGCATAGAGATTAAAAAATATCCAAAACTTACCGAGATAGGCGGCTTTAGGGTAGATCAGGAAGATAAACACTGGAACTCAAGAAAAGTTACCCAAGCAGGTGAAGCAGCTGGTTATGGTGGATTTTATACTCAAGCACAAATTAAGGAAGTGGTTGATTATGCGGATAAATTGGGAATAACCGTAGTACCTGAAATTGAAATGCCTGCACATGTAATGAGTGCAATTGCCGCTTATCCTGAGTTGAGCTGTTTTGAAAAGCCTATTGGTGTACCTTCCGGTGGAGTATGGCCAATAACTGAAATTTATTGCGCTGGCAAGGAGCAAACATTTGTATTCTTGGAAGATGTAATAGATGAGGTGGCGGACTTGTTTCCAGGAACATATATCCATATTGGGGGAGATGAAGCCACCAAGACCAATTGGGCAGTTTGTCCCCACTGCAAAAAAAGAATGCAAGAAGAAAAGTTGGCGTCCGTAGAAGAATTGCAGAGTTACTTTATCCGTAGAATGGAAAAGTATATTAATGCTAAAGGCAAGGAGATAATTGGATGGGATGAAATTTTGGAAGGCGGTTTGGCACCAGGCGCTGCAGTAATGAGCTGGCGTGGAACACAAGGAGGTATGGAGGCATCAGAACAAGGGCATAAGGTCATAATGACGCCTGGCGAGTTCTGTTATTTTGACCAATACCAAGGACCACAGAATACGGAGCCCATTGCCATTGGCGGTTATCTGCCGCTTAAGAAAGTGTATGGTTTTGATCCAGTAATTCCAACAATGAGCAAGGAACAGGAATCTTTTGTGATGGGGGGACAGGCAAATCTATGGTCAGAATATATACCTACGGAAGAACATTCTGAATATATGCTTTTTCCTAGGTTGCTCGCCTTATCGGAAACCCTATGGAGTACCAAGGAACAACGTAATTGGAGCAATTTTTCCGAACGATTAAAAGTAATCAACGAAAGGTTGGAGTTCATGGGTGTCAATGTTTCCAAAAGTGCGTATGCCATTAGGGATAGTGCAACAGTGGACATTGGTTCAAAATCGATATCGGTTAAACTACATAATGAGTTTGATGATGCCGACATACGTTATGCATTTGCCCATGATGCGGATAATTTCATACCCTATACCGTTCCCGTTACCATTGATTCATCGGTAACGATTACTGCAAAAGCTTATGAGGACGGTAAGGCTATGTCTCCATTATTTACACAGCAATATGATTTTCATAAAGGTGTGGGTGCAAAGGTTACATATCATACCTTATATAATAGTAGTTATGCAGGTGAGGGAGAATCTACATTGGTCAATGTGTTGCGGGGCAGTAAAAATTTTCACGACGGACAATGGCAGGCTTGGCTGAACACGGATGTGGAACTGACCATAGATCTGTTGAATCAGAAAGACATTTCTGAAATCGTATTGGGTTTTCTACAAAACCAAGGTCCGGATATTTTCTATCCCACGGCAATTTCCATTTCCCTTTCCAAGGACAATATTGAATTTCAAGAAGTGGATATCATGGAAATTCCGTTTAAAAGTGCCAATACGGATGAAATACAGGACGTTAAGATTTCTTTTGGCCGGACCAAGGCCAGGTATATAAAAATTCATGCGGTCAATGGTCCCTATCCTGGAAATGACGGGGGTTCATGGTTATTCATGGATGAAGTTAAAATCAATTAACATATAAGCCAAGTTGCACAACCAGAATGGAAGGAGGTGAGGAAAATCTGAATTGATCTGAAAATCAGTAGGGTTCAGAAATAAAAAAAATGGTATTGCAAATATTGTACAAGTGATGGCGAATATCCTTCATTTGAAAGGTTTCTATAGACTATATATTTGGTATTAAGAAAACCTTAAGATAACATTAAACTAAGTAACTAATTAAAACAATTCGATAATGATTCAAAAATTCAACTATGTATTGCTGTTTGTGGCTATGCTGTCCTTTCAAGGAGCATTTTCACAAGCGGTTTCAGGTACAATAACAGACCAGTCGGGTTCTCCTCTCCCTGGTGTGAACGTTGTAGAAAAGGGTACCAGTAATGGTACATCTGCAGATTTTGATGGTAACTATACTATCAATGTTACCGATGGTGCTACCTTGGTATTTAGCTCTATTGGCTATACCAAAAAGGAAATTGCGGTATCTGGCCAAACAGTTATCAACGTAACCTTGGAAGAGGATGCGGAACAGTTGGGCGAGGTGATCGTTACTGCATTGGGTATTAAAAAGGAGGAAAAGGCCTTAGGGTACTCCCTTACACAAGTAGACGGTGGTGAGCTTTCCGGCGTAAAGACAGTGAGTGCCATTAATTCCTTACAAGGTAAGGTAGCTGGTGTTAATATTACCGGATCCGCAACGGGAGCTTCTGGTACCAGTAACGTGGTTATTCGTGGTGCTTCTTCTGCAAGTGGTACCAACCAGCCTTTATATGTTGTAGATGGTATTCCTATCAACAACCAGAATTTAGGATCTGCAAGCCGTTGGGGCGGGGCGGATTTTGGTGATGGTATTTCCAGTATCAACCCAGATGACATTGCCAGTATGAGTGTACTTAAAGGTGGTGCGGCCGCGGCATTGTACGGATCTAGGGCAGCAAATGGTGTTATTATCATCAACACCAAATCAGGAAAACAACAAAATGGTTTCGGTGTTGAATATTCAAGTTCATTGTTGATGGAATCTGCTATGACAGATTTGTACGATTTCCAAAAAGAATATGGTCAAGGAACCAATGGTGTTGCCCCATCTGATAGATTAGAGGCATTGGATGCCGGTATCAACTCTTGGGGAGCAAAACTTGATGGTTCAAGCGTTGCTCAATTTGACGGTGTTAGTAGACCATATAGTAATGCTGGAGATAACGTAAAAAACTTCTTCAACACTGCTACTACCTTTACCAATACGGTTGCGGTAAGCAAATCTGGTGACGGGTATAACTTTAGGTTTTCAGGTACCGATCTAACTAACTCTGATATTACGCCAAATGCAGGTTTGAACAGAAAGTCGTTCTCTATAAACGCAGGTGTGGTAATGAACGAAAAATTAACCTTGGATGTTAACGGTAAGTATGTAATAGAGAACGTTAAGAACAGACCAAGACTTTCAGATTCTCCAGGTAACTCTAACTTTACGGTTGCCTTATCACCGGCCAACGTAAATGTTGCCGACTATCAACCAGGATTCTTTCAGGAAGGAACAACGGTTGCTGGTTTGGATTCAAGACCAGGTTACAATGAAGTTGGTTCAGAATACTTAATTTCTACGGCAAGTACCTATCATCAAAATCCATATTGGGTAACCGAAAGATTCAACAATGAGAGTGATAAAAACAGGTTCATTGGTTCCGGTACTTTAAGATATGAATTGACAGATTGGTTATATGCAATGGGTAGGGCAGGTATTGATCAATATACTGCAAGTATTACCAATGTAGAACCTTACGGTACGGCTTACAAAAATTTGGGAGGAATGACCGAAACTACATACAATGTATCTACGGTAGATGCGGACGTAATTTTAGGTATAGAAAAAGATATTACGGAAAAGTTTGCTACCAACATTGTTTTAGGGGCCAACAGTAATACGTTCACCAATGAAAGAACAGAGTTAAATGGTCAGGATTTTGTAATTCCTGATTTAGTGACCATTGGTAACGTTGCCAGAAAAAACTACGGGTATTCTTTTTCTAAGAATAAAAGATCAGGCGTTTATTTTTCAACGGAACTTTCTTATGACAGCTATTTATATCTTACCGTTACCGGTAGAAATGACTGGTTCTCTACATTATCGTTGGCAGGGAAAACATCTCCAAACTCATATTTCTATCCATCGGTCAGTTCAAGTTTCATTTTTTCCGATGCCTTTCAAATGCCTAGCTGGATTACCTTTGGTAAAATTCGTGCAGGATATTCTGATATAGGTGGTGGAGCTAACGACCCTTATCAATTGTCATTGGTATATGGTATCAATGATACATATACTGCTACGGGAACTCCTGTTTCCATTGGTGGTGTAGGTGGTGCGGATTCCAATAAATTACCGAACATCAACCTTACGCCATTCTCCAAGTCAGAATATGAAATAGGTTTTGATCTTAAGATGTTCAATAATAGATTTGGTATCGATTTTGCTTATTACAACAATAAGACTACAGATGATATTGTGCCTATAGATATTTCAAGAACTACAGGATTTACAAAAGCGGTCATCAACATTGGTGAGGTAACCAACCAAGGTGTGGAACTTCTATTGACCGGTGCTCCTGTAAGAACGGAAAACTTTAATTGGGACATTACCTATAACTTAGGATATAACGAAAATATGGTGGTCAAGACAGATGCTGATGACAATCCTATATTTGCAGGTGACCAAGCAACTGGTGTCAATGTTCAGTCTGGTGCAATAGTAGGTAAACCAATCGGTGCACTTTACGGTACATCTTTCGTAAGAAATGATGCAGGTGAAATTCAATATGACAGTAACGGTACTCCATCCATTGGTGAGAATAAATTTTTGGGCAACGGTGTAGCACCTTACTCAATGGGTCTTACCAATAATTTCCGTTACAAGGACTTTAACCTTAACTTCTTGATCGATGCTAAATTTGGAGCAGAGATTGCCTCTGGTACCAGTGCTTATGCTACCTACTACGGTGCAAGTAAAAACACATTGGAAGGAAGGGAAAACGGATTGTCAGTTAGTGGTGTAGATGCTGCAGGAGCGCCTTTCTCTACTACTATAGCCCCAGAAAATGTAAGTTCTTACTATCAGAGAATATACTCTATAGCAGAAGCGCATATTCAAGATGCCGACTTTATTAAACTTAGACAACTTAGTTTAGGCTATAATCTGCCATCTAGTGTAATATCTAAAACGTTCTTAAAGAGTGCCAACATTTCCTTGATAGCCAGAAACTTGTTCTACATCATGAGAAATACACAGGATATTGATCCAGAATCTTCATTCAACGCTAGTTTTGGTGCAGGTTTAGAGCGTTTTGGTCTTCCTTCAACTAGAAGTTACGGATTAAGTTTAAATGTTAAATTTTAAAAAGGAAAACTATGAAAAATATATTTTATTTAGCGGTATTTTCAATGCTCTTCTTCACATCGTGTGATAAAGGTTTTGAGGATATCAATGTAGACCCTACATATGCTCCAACATTAGATGTAAAATACAAATTTCCACAAGCGGTATTGTATACTGCGGGGCAACGTTATGAGTCTTGGAGAGGTAATTTTATTTACTGTTCCGTAATGATGCAACACCTAGCAAGCACGCAAGGATATTGGAATGGGGATAAGTATACGTTAAGTACAGGTTACGCCGGTGCTTTATGGGAAGCGGAATATCCACAGGCCATTAAGACCTTGGAAGATATGAAAGCTCAATTAGAGGCCGATGAATTGACCGCGTCTCCAGAGTATGCTATGGTTAGGATACTACGTGTATTCTCTTTTCACAGATTAACGGATATCTATGGTGATATTCCTTACAGTGAAGCTGGTAAAGGATTTATTGATGGGGTATTGAGACCGGTTTATGATGACCAAGAGTTCATTTACAAAGACATGTTGAACGAACTTAAGGAAGCATCGGATGCTTTGAGCGGTGGTACAAGTGCCTTGGGTACTTCAGATATCATATTCAATGGTGATTTGACCAAATGGAAGAAATGGGCCAACTCCATGATGTTACGTTTAGGATTAAGATTGGTAAAGAGAGATCCTGCCTTGGCGCAACAATGGGCACAAACCGCTATAGAGGGTGGTGTAATGACCTCAAATGAGGATATAGCTTATGTCATTCACCAATCTGGTAACGGAATTTTACAAAACGGAAATAGTGAGGTATTCCTTGCCGACCGTTCTTCAAGAATCAGTAAAACTTTCATGGATTTCTTGCAAGGTGATCCAAGAATGCCGGTTTTGGTAGCATTGCCAGATGGTAATAATGATGTTGCTGTTCAGAAAGGATTGCCAAATGGGTATGATGGTACAACCATAGCAAATGCACCGGGTGGTGATGATATGTCTACTTATTCTGAAGTAAATTCCAACACGTTGCAAGGATTGGATGCACCAATGTTCTTCCAAACATATGCAGAAGTTGAATTTATGTTGGCAGAATCTGCCGTAAGATGGGGTCTTGCTGGTGGTGCTGCCGCTGCAGAAGATCACTATAATGCTGGTGTAACCGCTGCCATGAAGTTTTTAGAACTGTATTCTGAGGATGCAGCCATTGATGATGCGGATATTGCAACTTACTTGGCAGATAACCCATATGACCCGGCAAATGCATTGGAGCAAATCAATACCCAATACTGGGCTGCTACGTTCTTGAACGAATATGAGGCATTTGCAAACTGGAGAAGAACAGGGTTTCCTGTATTGACTCCAGTAAACTATCCTGGTAATGTTACCAATGGTACCATTCCTAGAAGGTTGACTTATTTTACGGGTGAGGCCGTAACGAACAAAGAAAATTATGATGCGGCCGTTGCAAGTCAAGGTCCGGATTTGCTTACCACTAGAGTATGGTGGGATGCCGAATAATTTTTAAAATATGAAATCTGTTTTATTAGTTCATCTTTTAGTACAGATACAATTGTTGAGTTAGTGTAAGGGAAAGAGGAGATTTGTATAAATCTCCTTTTTTCATTTTAAGTTCATATTACAAACAGCTTTCAAGATTATATCTTTGGAAATTGTTACTTTTCTCCAATCAATAAGTATTTAATAACCCTATTCAATCTAGGTTCATGAAGAAAATCATTCTTTTAATGTTTTTTATTTCAGTGTATGTCAAAGGCCAACAAGCTAGGTTATTTGACTATGTTCCGGCTAGGCAGAGCAACGTTGATTTCAATAATAAATTAAAACCAACGGACGATGAGAATTTTTTCATTTACGATAATTTTTATCAAGGGGCCGGGGTTGGCTTGGGAGATATAAACAATGATGGATTATTGGATATTTATTTCTGTGGAAATCAGGAAAAAGATAGGTTGTACTTAAATAAGGGCAATTTTGTATTTGAGGACATTACCAAAAAAAGTGGCATTCTAGCAGTGGATGAAGGTTGGTCCTCATCTGTATCCATGATTGATATCAATAATGATGGACTCTTGGACATTTATGTGACCAAAGAATTGTATGATAATCGTCCGGACTGGAGGCGTAATAAATTATACATCAATAAGGGAAACAGCACATTTGTGGAAGTAGCGCAAAAAGTTGGTTTGGGAGATACTACTAGAACCCGGGGTGCCGCATTTTTGGATTATGATCTAGATGGTGACCTAGATGCATTCTTGTTGAGGCAGCCACCTAATCCCGGTTTATATTCCAAATATAAGGTCATGTCAGATAATGGGGAGCTAACAGATGAACAATATGCTCCACAGCTCTATGAGAACAGGAACGGTATATTTTATAATGTATCCAAAGAAGCCAAGGTCTTGAGTCCCTCTTATGCCAATGCGGTAACCGTAGGGGATATCAACAAAGATGGTTATCCGGATATTGTGGTTGCCAATGATTTTGATGCACCGGATGCACTTTATATCAATCAGGGAGATAAAACGTTTAAAAATTTGTCCAATACGGCATTTAAACATACTTCATATTATGCAATGGGGGTAGATATTGCCGATATCAATAATGATATGTTGTTGGATATTTTTACCGTAGATATGGCGGCCAATGATAATTTTAGGCTAAAATCCAATATGAGCGGTATGAATCCGGATCAGTTTTGGAAAATTGTGGATAAGGGATGGAACTATCAATATATGTACAATGCCCTACAATTAAACAATGGAAACGGTACGTTTAGTGAGATCGGGCAGCTATCTGGTGTATCCAGTACAGATTGGAGCTGGTCTCCATTAATCGCTGATTTCGATAATGATGGGTACAAGGATATTTTTGTTTCAAACGGTATTGTTAGGGATATCAGAAACACAGATGCCGATGTAAAGATAAAACTGTATATCAATAAAAAATTACAGGAATATATAGGCAAACATGGCAATGCCGACTATAATTCTCTTTGGGATGTGGTAGACCATAATGAAATGGTGGCCCTATTTCCTTCAACTAAAATGCAAAACAAGTCCTTCAAGAACGTAGATGGGTATCAATTTCAGGATGTATCCGAAAATTGGGGGATCGATAAAAAAACATTTTCAAGTGGTGCTGCCTATGGTGATTTGGATAATGATGGTGATTTGGATATGGTATTGAACAATGTCAATGAAATAGCACATATTTTAAGGAACAATACAAATAACAATTTTTTAAGGATACAATTGTCAGGCCCCAAGAATGAAGTCGTATTGGGGGCAAATGTGCAAATTTATTATGGTGACGGTAAACAGCAATATGCAGAGACTACTAGCGCACGTGGCATGTTTTCGGTAAGCGAACCCGTTATTCATTTTGGTTTGGGAAATCACGCCCGTGTTGATAGTTTGTTCGTTAACTGGCCTACTGGATTGCGTACCGAAATCTATGATCCGGTAATAAACCAACAGATAGACCTAAGCATTACTTCCGGAAAGGAAAAAGTGATATCGTCCTCTTTTGAAGTGCCGAAAATGTTTTCGGAACATACGAGGGGTTCATTAAAATTTAAACATAAGGAAAACAGATTCAATGACTATGCACATCAAGTTCTATTGCCCCATACCATGTCAGAATTTGGCCCTGCATTGGCCGTTGCCGACATTAATAATGACGGATTGGATGACGTGTTCATTGGTGGTGCATTTGGGGAGAAGGCTATGCTGTATATACAAGATGAAACGGGGAGTTATAAAAGTATTGCTGAACGTTTATGGGAAGGGGAAAAAAATTATGAGGACGTAGATGCCGTATTTGTGGACATTAACGGCGATGGGTTTAAAGACCTCTTTGTAGTTAGTGGTGGCAATGCCTACGTAAAAAATGATATCCATTATATGGATCGCCTTTACCTCAACGATGGTAAGGGAAATTTTAACAAAGGAGCCTTGCTGAACGGTAAACCAATAAGTGGTTCCGTAGTAAAGGTTATGGATTACGATAAAGATGGGGATATGGATGTTTTTGTAGGAGGTAGACATATACCTCACCAGTACCCCTTACCAAGTTCAAGTATGTTATTTGTTAATGAAAAAGGGCAATTGATTAATAAAACGGATGAATTGGCGCCGGAATTCAATGAGGTTGGTATGGTTACCGATGCTATTTGGGCCGATTATGATGCAGATGGTGATGCAGATTTGTTTTTGGTAGGGGAATGGATGCCAATTACATTGTTCTCAAATACCGATGGAACACTTTCTAAAGCCATGGTCAATGATTTTGAAACTACTGCTGGTTGGTGGTATAGTGTACAACAGGGAGATTTTGATAATGACGGGGATATAGATTTGATAGCGGGAAACTTAGGTCTAAATAATAAATACAAAACCACCAATGAAACCCCGTTTGATGTGTATTATGATGATTTTGATGGTAATGGTAGTAGTGATATTGTTTTGGGATACTATAACAATGACAAACATTTTCCATTAAGGGGTTTTTCCTGTTCGTCCCAGCAAATTCCAAGCCTAAAGGAAGAATTTAAAAAATATGATCTATTTGCCTCATTAGAAATTGATCAGGTTTATGGCAAGGACAATTTAGAAGAAGCCCTGCATTATATAACCGATACCTTTGCATCTATCTATATTGAAAATTTAGGCAATGGTAGATTTCAACATACTCCTTTACCTGTACAGGCCCAATTCTCTAATATTGAGGATATGGTAGTGCATGATTTTAACAATGACGGTAATTTAGATGTGTTGGTCGTTGGTAATTGTTACGGATTTGAAGTTGAAACTCCTAGAAACGATGCTGGCACTGGCTTATTGATGCTGGGAAATGGTAATGGTTCTTTTGCCGCAAAAACAATTAATGAAACAGGATTGTTCATCAACAAGGACGCTAAAAGGATAAGACAATTAAAGGGCAAGGACTCTGACTATCTTATCATTGCCAATAATAATGATGAAATTCAGCTCTTAAAGATCAATACGGATTAAAGCATCATTTTTGGTTAATGCATTTGTTGCAATGCTTCCTCTACAGTAGATACCGGAAGTTGGCACGTACTGTTCTGACAGACATAGATATATGTTTCGTTCTCAATGAACCTGCCTTCGAACAACGGAAGTTCGCTTTTGTTCCGGGTGCCAATGACCAAGGTGTTGGGCGTGTAGTTTGCAGTTAAGTTCCGCATCATTGTGTTAACATTGTTGCCAACAATTGCAACTTCATAGTAGGGGTGCGTTTTTTTTAAAAGTAAAGAACCCCAAACACTGTAACTTTCTAAATGCGTAAGTAGTTGGGGCTGCATAGCCTTTAACATTCGGTCGCTCTGCTCCATGAAATCGGTATTGTACAACAAATGGCCCAATTTCAATAAATTAAGCGCCATAATTGAATTTGGGGAAGGAATGACCCCGTCATCGGTTTTAATGATTTTTGCAATATGTTTGGTATGGTCGGTATACCTGTAAAATGAACTTTCCTCATCTAGAAACAATGAATTTGTTTGTGTTGTTAATTTTTGGGCAAAATAAAGGTCCTTTTCATCAAGACTAACGGAATAGAGATTGAGGGCGGCATGTATTACGAATGCATAATCCTCTATGAAACCATTGGTGTTAAGGGTATTGTTTACCATAGAGTGACTAAGTGTACTCGTACACATTTCCGTTTTAATGAAATCCATGGTTTTTTGAGCTTCTACAAGATATTTTTTTGTGCCGAACGCACGGTATGCATCTACATATCCGGTAATCATTAAAGCGTTCCAAGAAGTAATTATTTTGCTATCTATACGTGGTGCATTGCGCAAATCTCTTTGGACCTTTAGTGTATTGATCCATTGGTTGCGCAATTTTGTGAAATCTGCCAGACTTAATCCATGTTCCTTGGCAAACTCATGGTCGTTTTTGGAAAGATGTAAAATATAATTTCCGCCTTCGATCTCATTTTTTTTATCAATATTGAAATAGGTGGCGAAAAGGTCATAATTTTTGGTGATGACCTTCTTAAGTTCTTGTTCGCTCCAAATATAGAATGCACCCTCCTTACCGTTACTATCTGCATCAATGGTGGCAAAAAATCCTCCATCCTGATTTTTCATTTTAGACTCAAGAAAAGAAAGGGTTCTTATAGCTGCATTTTTATAGGATTCTTTTTTGAACACACTATAGGCTTTTGAGAATATGCTTACTAATTGGGCGTTATCGTAAAGCATTTTTTCAAAATGGGGAACTTTCCAATACGGGTCCGTACTGTACCTATAAAACCCACCTTCTATATGGTCATGAATGCCGCCAAGCAATATATTGTCTAAGGTGGTTGTTACATGTTCAAGGGCAATGTCATCTTTAAAAAGCAATCCATAATCTAGTAGAAATGTCAAATTTTCTGGAAGCATAAATTTTTCGGGACCTTTGGTGCCGCCCCAAATGGTGTCCCAAGAATTTTTCCATTTAATGATTGACTCGTTTAATTGACCACTAGTTGCAAAATCCGCGGAATCCTCAGGAGACATAAAATTAAGAGAAGAAATACCATCTGTAATGGTGTCACCAAATTCATATAGTTTTTCAGGGTCCTGGGTAAACAATTCGGTAATTTTATGAAGTATGCTCATCCATTGATCCTTGGTATGGTAGGTGCCGCCATATAGCGGTTTTCCATTGGGTAATAATATAACGTTCAAGGGCCAACCTCCTTGTCCTTTTATCAATTGCACGGCTGTCATGTATAATTGATCAATATCCGGGCGTTCTTCCCGATCAACTTTTATGTTGATAAAATTGGCGTTCATTAATTTTGCTGCTTCCTCATCTTCAAAAGTTTCCTTGGCCATAACATGGCACCAATGGCAAGAGGAATACCCCACGCTCACAATTATTAATTTGTTCAATTCTTCTGCCTCCTTTAAGATAGTTTCGTCCCAAGGTTGCCAATTGACCGGGTTATGTGCATGCTCAAGTAAATAGCTGCTGGTTTCATGAATCAATCCGTTGTTGAAAGGGTGTTTTTTCTCAGTTCCATGATTTTGGCCCCATACTGCCAAACTTAAAAATAGCATGGTAACGGCAAATAGATTGGTTTTTTTATAAGACTGGAAATAGCCCATATAATGAAGATTGAATATTAAAGTAAAAATACCGTATTTATTCTAGAAACAAATGCGGTTTGCCATGACCTGTCAAGAATTTTGGATTTGGCCTATATAGAATTATTAAGCCATAAGTAAGGTGCTAAAATTAAGAAAACCATTATTCTTTGTGTTAAAACCAAAATCATCATCAATACTATTTATACAATTCGTAAATTCATGTTCTTTTAAATTTCAATTGCATACGTGAAATTACATCTACTTAACAGAACTAGTGAATTAAATAGGTCCTTGACCATAAATCGTGAGGTCAAAAGTAATTTTTTAAGGGTCTGGCATTATCATCCAGAAATAGAATTGGTCCATGTGGTCAAAAGTTCGGGTACGCGTTTTATTGGCGATAATATAGAACGTTTTACAGGGGGCGATTTGGTATTGATCGGAAAGAATATTCCCCATATGTGGTTAAATGACGACGCATATTTTGAAGAGGGAAGTGGGCTAAGTGCAGAGGCCATATCCGTGCATTTTTTAAAAAATTTTCTAGGCGATGATTTTTTGGAAGTACCGGAAATGAACAAAATTTCCCAGCTTTTGGACCGGGCGGAATTAGGAATTAAATTTATAGATGTTGAAGACGGAATTATTCATAAAATAAAGGAATTAAATGAATTGAGACCAATTGATCAAATCATTAGATTACTGGATATTCTTGCATTACTTGCCGATCATGAACATTATGAACTGCTTTCAAGTCTGGGTTATTTAGACTCTTTTCGTAGAACAGAGAACAAAAGATTGGACCAGATCTATGAGTTCATCTATGAAAACTTTAATTCCCAAATAAGTGCTTGTGACGTAGCGGACAAGATAGGGATGAACAAATCTGCTTTCAGCAGGTATTTTAAAAAGGTGCACAGAAAATCGTTTACCAAATACTTAAACGAAATGCGTATAGGATATGCTTGTAAATTAATGTTGAATGATGAAGAGAGCATTACTGGCATTGCATTTTTATCGGGCTTTAACAATATTTCAAATTTCAACAGACAGTTTAAGATTATAAAAGGAATTACTCCTACCGAATTTATTTCAAAGTATAAATAGTAGAATAACAAAAACCGTGATGCAAAAAAAGTATAGGTTTTGGTCGTTAATTCATTTGTTGTGGGGTTCAAATCAATATAACTTTCAATCTTTAATGTATGGTTAATGAACAATGAAATTATAATAGAGGATGTTTTGGTAAAGGACATCCGGTTCCCCACTAGTAAAGCACTTGATGGGTCAGATGCAATGAATCCGGACCCCGATTATTCTGCGGCGTATGTCATTCTAAAAACAAATATCCCCAATTTGGAAGGCCATGGACTAACGTTCACCATTGGTAGGGGCAACGAGATTTGTACCAAGGCTATAGAAGCCCTTTCTTATTTGGTCAAAGATAAATCCTTGCACACGTTTACCCAGGATATGGGCACCTTTTATAAGATGATTACGGGAGACAGCCAGCTACGTTGGTTAGGTCCTGAGAAAGGTGTAATACATTTGGCAACGGCAGCAATGGTAAATGCGGTGTGGGATCTATATGCTAAATCCGAGAACAAACCGTTATGGAGATTAATTGCGGAAATGACTCCGAAAGAATTGATAAAATGTATAGATTTTACGTACATAACGGATGCTGTTTCGCCAGATGAGGCCTTGGAATTGCTTACCGCCAAGGAATCCACAAAAAATGAGCGTATGGCATATCTTGTGGAAAATGGTTATCCTGCATATACTACTTCTGCCGGATGGTTAGGGTATTCGGATGATAAGATGCGTAATTTATGTAAACAAGCCAAGCATCAGGGCTTTAAGCATATGAAAATGAAAGTAGGTTCTGACCTAAATGATGATATGCGCAGGGCGGGTATCATACGGGAGGAAATTGGTGACGATTTACAGCTAATGATGGATGCCAACCAAAAGTGGGACGTGGATGAGGCCATTGAAAATATGGAGCACTTAAAGAAATTTAATCCGTATTGGATAGAAGAGCCTACCAGTCCAGATGATATTCTTGGTCATGCAAAAATAGCAAATGCCATAGCCCCGATCAAGGTGGCCACGGGTGAACATTGTCAAAATCGGGTTATATTTAAACAATTAATGCAGGCCGGGGCAATGGATATTTGTCAGATAGATAGTTGTAGGGTTGGCGGTGTTAATGAAATACTGTCCATATTGTTAATGGCGGCCAAATTCGGGATACCGGTCTGTCCCCATGCGGGAGGCGTTGGTCTTTGTGAATATGTACAGCATTTATCCATGATAGATTTTATAGCCTTTAGCGGCACCATGAACGATAGGATTATAGAATATGTGGATCATTTGCACGAACATTTTGTAAATCCGGTCATTATTAAGAATGGGGCCTATATGGCACCGGAAAACCCCGGTTATAGTATTACTATGAAAAAGGCATCCATGGATACGTACAGTTTTCCCGAAGGGGAGTATTGGGTGTCCGAAATGAATAATAAGTTATATGAAATTTAGTTTAGCACATAAAACGGCCATCGTTACAGGGGGTGGAAGTGGAATTGGAAAGGCAATTTCAAAAACCTTGGCGGCACAAGGAGCCCATGTTATGATTCTGGAAATGAACGTTGCAAATGCGGAACAGACCCAGCGCGAAATTTTGGAAGAAGGTGGAAAATCCTCTGTTTATCAATGTAATGTGGCCAACCAAGAAAATGTAGGGCAAGTTGTAGGTTCAATTGCGAAAGAACATACCATAGATATATTAATCAATAATGCAGGTATTGCTCATGTAGGTAATGTGGAGCAGACCAGTGAAACGGAATTTGACAGAATTTATAATGTAAATGTAAAGGGTGTGTACAATTGCCTGTATAGCGTAGTGCCCCACATGAAGGAAAAAGGAGGTGTAATCATCAATATGGCTTCCGTGGCATCATCCGTTGCGGTGGCAGATCGGTTTGCCTATTCCATGTCAAAAGGAGCGGTATTGACCATGACCTATTCCATAGCAAAAGACTATGTACAATATGGCATTCGCTGTAATTGTATTTCGCCGGCAAGGGTACACACGCCTTTTGTAGATGGATTCATTAAGGATAACTATCCAGGGGAGGAAAAGGAAATGTTTGCTAAATTGTCCAAAACACAACCTATTGGGCGTATGGGACTTCCAGAAGAAGTAGCTAATTTAGCTTTATACCTGTGCGCGGACGAAGCCTCTTTCGTAACGGGTACCGATTTCCCAATAGACGGCGGATTCATAAAATTGAATGGTTGATGCTTTAGAAGGGAATTAATAAAATTTGAAAATTACTACATATGAAATTGATTAGATTTGGAGAGGTAGGTTCAGAAAAACCGGGTATACAATTATCAAATGGCGAGCGGATAGATGTTTCTTCATTTGGAGAGGACTACAATGAAGCATTTTTTGGAAGCAATGGGGTAGAGAGGCTGGCCAAATGGCTAAAGGAAAATACGGATACGTGTAATAGAATTGACGGTGCGGTACGTTTGGGATCTCCGATCTGTAGACCTTCAAAAATAGTATGCGTAGGGTTGAACTACGCCAAACATGCAGCCGAAAGCGGTATGGCAATACCTAAAGAACCTGTGTTGTTTTTTAAGGCTACTTCCTCGATCATAGGACCCTATGATACGGTAATTCTTCCCAAAAACAGTACTAAATCCGACTGGGAGGTAGAACTGGCGATAGTTATTGGTAAAAAAGCTTCTTATGTATCGGAAACGGAGGCCATGGATCATATTGCAGGTTATGTTTTGCACAATGATATCAGTGAACGAGCCTTTCAATTGGAACGTGAAGGCCAATGGGTAAAAGGTAAAAGTTGCGATACGTTTGCGCCATTAGGACCTTATTTGGTTACACAGGAAGAAATAGAAAATCCTAATGATTTAAACCTTTGGTTAAAATTAAACGGAAAAATGATGCAGAACAGTTCAACATCGGACTTTGTATTCAATGTGCAGGAAGTCGTTAGCTATATCAGCCAGTTTATGACCTTATTGCCCGGTGATGTTATTTCTACTGGAACACCCTTTGGTGTTGGACTGGGATTAAACCCACCTCTTTACCTTAAAAACGGAGATGTTATGGAATTGGGTATTGATGGGTTAGGAGTTTCAAAGCAAAAGGTAATAGATTATAAGGGGTAATGGTCATAGACAGTCATCAACATTTTTGGATTTACCATCCAGAACATCATGAGTGGATTTCTGATGATATGTCCATTATTCAAACCGATTTTTTACCGCATGACCTGGAGCCCATATTAAAAGAAAATGGTGTAGACGGTTGTATTGCGGTACAAACGGCACAAACTGAGGAAGAAACAGAATTTTTGTTGCATTTGGCCAACCAGTATGATTGTATTAAAGGGGTCGTAGGTTGGGTAGACCTTCGTAATGAGCAGGTAGCCGAACGCTTAAGTAAATATAAGGAAGACCCTTATTTTAAAGGAGTTCGTTGGATATTACAAGCAGAGAACGATAGTTTCTTTTATGATACCGCGTTCAGGAAAGGTTTGGCAGAACTGGCCAAGTTTAATTTAACGTATGATCTATTGGTCTACCACAACCAATTGCCCCATGTTTTAGATTTGGTACATAGTTTTCCCGATAACAAATTTGTGTTGGATCATATCGGAAAACCTGCAATTAAGGAAGAAGGGTTGGTCAACTGGTCTAATGACATAAAAAAATTAGCTGCGTTCCCTAATGTTTATGTGAAATTGTCCGGTATGGTTACAGAGGCAGATTGGACCAATTGGACAGTAGAGGAGATAATACCATTTATCGATGTTGTATTTAATGTATTTGGGGCGGAGAGAATCATGTTTGGGTCAGACTGGCCCGTATGTCTTTTGGCTTCCGATTACCGTAAGGTCAAAGCATTGGTAGATAATTATTTGAAAAAGTTAAGTGATAAGGAAAGGGCATTGGTTTTAGGTGGTACGGCCTGCGGATTTTATTCAATAGGTAGTTAAATCCAAAAATTCTTATACCTTAGGCTAGTTATTAATTTCTAATAGTAAATGGATTTATACTTAAAGGATAAGGTGATTTTAGTTACCGGTGGTTCCGCCGGTATTGGTAAGGGTATAAGTATGGGTTTGGCTGCCGAAGGAGCAATTCCATTTATCATTGGTAGAAATAAACAGACCGTAGATGCCACCGCTACGGAAATAGAACGCTTAGGGTTTAGAGCAGGTAAGGCCTATGCGGAATTAATGGATGGGCAAGCATGTCAGCAAGCCGTAGATGATGCAATTGCCGAATTTGGTAAAATAGACGGCCTGGTTAACAACGCAGGGGTAAATGATTCCATAGGATTGGAACATGGTACCGTAGAACAGTTTACGGAATCGATCCATAAAAATTTGACACATTATTATCAAATGGCCCAATTGGTTTTGCCACAGCTAAAACAAAACAAGGGATCAATAGTGAATATTGGCTCAAAGACGTCCGTAATGGGGCAGGGCGGTACTTCCGGTTATGCGGCGGCCAATGGAGGACGCAATGCGTTGACCAGGGAATGGGCGGTAGAATTGGTACCTTATTCAATACGTGTAAACGCAGTAATAGTTGCGGAGTGCTATACCCCATTATACGAGCGTTGGATCAAAACATTTGATAATCCCGAAGAAAAATTACGGTCCATTACCGATAAAATTCCTCTTGAAAAACGCATGACGACAGAAAAAGAAATAGCGGATATGGTACTTTTTCTACTATCTTCAAGATCTAGCCATACCACCGGTCAGCTTGTTTTTGTGGACGGAGGATATACTCATTTAGATAAACCAGTATTATAACTACCCATGGATCAGCCACAAAAAACACCAATAGTTTCCAAAAAAGTCATTGTTCCTTTTGTGCTGATAACTTCTTTATTTGCGCTGTGGGGTTTTGCCAATGACATCACCAACCCAATGGTCTCTGCATTTAAAAAGGTATTGGAACTGGATAATTTTCAAGCCTCTTTGGTCCAGTTTGCCTTTTATGGCGGCTATTTTACAATGGCACTACCGGCGGCTATTTTTGTAAATAAGTATTCCTATAAAAAGGGAATTATTCTGGGACTGGCACTCTATGCCCTTGGTGCAATGTTGTTCTATCCAGCGGCGGCCTATGAGGAATTCAACTTTTTTTTGGCGGCATTGTATATATTAACCTTTGGACTAGCATTTTTAGAGACTACGGCAAACCCTTATATTTTGTCTATGGGGTCAGAGGAAACGGCTACACAGCGTCTAAATTTGGCACAGGCCTTTAATCCCGTTGGAGCACTTTTAGGTTTATTGGTAGCGCAAAAATTTATTTTATCCTCCTTACGGTCAGATGATACATTACCAGATGGTTCTGCAGTATATGCTACTTTATCGGATAGCGCCAAGGCAGTGGTACGTACTGCAGATTTGGCCGTAATTCGCGATCCATACGTTTTTTTGGGTTTGGTTGTTTTAATATTCTTGGTAGTGATTGCGGTCTTAAAAATGCCCCGTCATAAAGAACAGGAAAACAAAGTGGCCGTAGGTAAGTCCATAGGACGCCTTTTTAAATCTAGAAAATTTGTAGGAGGAGTAGTGGCACAAGCCTTTTATGTTGGGGCACAGATCATGTGTTGGACCTATCTTTACCAGTATGCGGAATCATTTGGTATGGACAATGCCACTGCAGTAAATTTTGGAATTGCGGCATTAATATTGTTTTTGGTGGGCAGGGCCACGGGAACATTATTGTTAAAATATATAGATTCTGGCAAACTTTTGCGGTTGTTCGCCATTGGCGCCTGCCTTTGTACTGTAATTACCATATTTGTTCCCGGTATGGTTGGGCTATTTGCATTGGTTATGGTTTCATTTTTTATGTCCATCATGTTTCCTACCATTTATGGCATTGCTTTGGAAGGTCAAGGGGAAGATGCAAAATTTGGAGCGGCATTTTTGGTCATGGCTATTGTGGGCGGGGCATTGATGCCTACATTACAGGGAGTAATTTTAGATATGGGAGGAGTAGGTTATACCGATTTGAAAATTTTAGGAGTACCGGAAGTCAATTTTTCGTTCGTTTTACCCCTTACTTGTTTCCTTGTTGTAGCATTTTATGGTCATTATGTATTTAAATTATCTCTTAAAAAAATGTAGGTGTTGAAAACCATTAGGCACTGTTTTATTTGCGATCTTAAGGATGACCCTAAATTAATTGCGGAGTATAGGGCTTATCACAATGAGGTATGGCCAGAGATTATACAGAGCATTAAAAGTGCGGGAATAGTGGATATGGAAATATATCTTCATGCCAATAGACTTTACATGATCATGGAGGTGGGCAAAGATTATGATGCGGAGACGAAAGCAAAAAATGATGCGGAAAATCCCAAAGTACAAGAATGGGAAAAATTAATGTGGCAATATCAACAAGCTATTCCAAGTGCTAATCCCGGACAAAAATGGGTGCCCATGGAACGAATTTTTAAGTTATAATCAGTTATATCTTTTAAGTGCAGTTGATAATGCGCATTTCCAATACTAGCAAAGATATTTTTTAAGGTATACTTCTTTAAAGGACTAATTTAACTTTCCTTGTCTTTTAACGGATATCACTTCTGACCATATTTACCATCTTAAAGGAAAGATTAATCACGAATTCTAGATAATACCCAACGAATACTAAAACCCATCCTTTTTAGCGATTGTTCACTGTTAGATTTGAATAAGAAATATTAATCTAATACAACGATCATGAAACTATTTTACACTTTTTTATTGTGCGCAATCTGTTATGCAGGTTTTTCCCAAGATACTGACAGTCCGTATTTATTGGTCTCTACCGAGAACGCCATTATACCTTTAAAATCTTCCATAACAGAAGCAAATATAGCGGGTACCATTGCCCATGTCCGCGTTACACAAGTGTATCAAAATAAAGGAACGGAGGCTATAGAAGCTAAGTATGTGTTTCCGCTATCTACACAGGCAGCGGTTCATAAAATGCATATGATTGTTGATGACCGACTTGTAGTTGCCAAAATATTTGAAAAGCAAGAAGCTAAAAAAGTATACGATACCGCCATTGAAGAAGGTAAACGTGCTGCAAAGTTAGAGCAACATAGACCCAATGTGTTTCAAATGAATGTGGGCAATATTATGCCTGGCGATGAAATTACGATCGACATTTATTATACCGAAATGTTAGTGCCTGTAAATGGCGAATATCAGTTTGTGGCACCTGCCGTAGTGGGTCCACGATTTACCGGGGAAAGTACTGAAATAGAAGGTGGTTTTGCAATGCCCTACACGGCAAAAGGTATTGCAGATAGTTTTGATTTCGATATTTCGGTTAGGCTAAACGCAGGTATGGTCATTCAGCATGTCAATAGTACATCACACGAAATTAAAGTGGATTATCCTGATGTGAAAACAGCCGAGATTGTACTATCCGAAAAAAATAAAAATCCGTCGAACAGAGATTTTATCTTGAAATACAATTTAAGGGGCAATCAAATACAAACCGGATTATTGCTATACGAAGGCGAAGAAGAAAACTTCTTTTCTTTTCAAATGGAACCTCACAAGAATGTAGTGTTAGGCGATATTCCTTCACGTGAATATTTGTTTATCGTTGATGTATCGGGCTCTATGAACGGTTACCCATTAGAAGTATCGCGAACCTTAATGCGCAATCTTCTATGTGGATTACGAATGACGGATACGTTCAATGTTCAGCTATTTGCATCAAGTTCTACCATGTTTAGCGCTGTGCCTGTAGAAATCAACGAGCAGAATATAGAGGCGGCAATTCGGTTTTTATCGGAAGGCCAAGGCGGTGGAGGCACACAATTGTTAAGTGCACTGCAAACAGCATATAAACTGCCTAGAAAAGATATGAGCGTAGCAAGGTCTATGGTGGTCATCACCGACGGCTATGTTAGCGTTGAAAAAGAAGCCTTTGAACTTATACGGAACAATCTAGACCAAGCCAGTGTCTTCACCTTTGGTATCGGTTCTAGTGTCAATAGGTATTTAGTTGAAGGTATGGCGAAGGTTTCTAACAGCGAATCGTTCATTGCCACAACGTCGGAAGAAGCTGCCGAAGTGGCTAAAGACTTTGCAAATTATATAGCAACTCCATTATTGACACGAGTAAAGATTGAATCCAAAGGGTTTGATATGTATGACCTTGCCCAAAAGAGCATACCAGATGTATTTGCAGCAAGACCGGTTGTGGTTCACGGCAAATATAAGGGTAAGGCAGAAGGGAAAATTATTGTCACCGGATATCAAGGCAAAAAACGCTTTAGACAAGTGTATAATGTAACTGACGGACATTTAAGCAAGCGGAACAAAGCCTTGGGTTATTTGTGGGCTAGAAAGCGAATAGGGGAGTTAGATGATTACCACAAGCTATTTAATGAAGATGTGAAAGCTGAGGTGGTGGCATTAGGACTAAAATATAATTTGCTGACGAATTACACCTCTTTTGTAGCGGTCGATGAAGCCATAGTCAATAAAAACGGTACGTTGGCGAAAGTAAAACAGCCGTTGCCAATGCCAGAAAACGTAAACAATTCCGCCGTAGGAGCAGAAGCGGAGGTCAAAGAAACCAGCAAATTCAAACGCACGTTCAACATAATTTTTGAAGATGAGATAGCAAAGAATGAAAAAAGACAGTTAACGATGGAATTTAAAGTGATGTATGCCAAATTAGTATCAGAATACTTGAAAAAGTATGAAAGTCTGCGTATTAAATTCAATGTTCAAGGCAAGGTTATACGTGTAGAAAAATTAGAAAATGGCAGCTGGTTCGTTGATGAAAGTATGCAGTTAGAATTTGAAAAAATAAGTTTAAAATCCGTTAAAAAAGAAATCACATTAACATTGAAAAAATAGGTAGTTAGTTTTGGTTAGTTGGCTCTCCAAAAGGAGAAGAAAACCTGTAAGATGTGTGTCATTTTGCAGGTTTTTATTTTGTTATAAATTGAAGAATAAACATGTTGAAACCTGAATAAATACGGTCTGTTCAACGAATTCTAGATGAACAGCTACGAATACTAGAACAGCCTAATAAAAGCCTTGTCTCGGTAGTAATTTAGTAGTGTAGATAGAAAACAACTAAAATAATTATCATGAGAAAATTCATCTTTATAGCGTTCGTATTTTGTGTTAGTGCCACTAATGCACAAGAGTTTAATCTAACCGATACCTACGATGTTGCCAATCAAAGAACCGTTGGTCAAGAGGAAGAAGATACCTGGGCGGTAGATGTCATTGTAACCAACAATCCAGAGAAGTCTATTGCCACTTTAAATATTGCAGATTTTGGTCTGTTAGATGAAATAAGAATCTCGGTTTTAGAAGAACCGGCATTAGAAGGTATCACCGAAATTTTGAAAATCACCCTGGAATATAATACATGTTGTGCAAGTACGGAAGAACAGTATTATTTGGTAACTGCAGATTATGATGTTATAGCGCTGCCTGGTATTAAAAATGAATACGGTTATGATCCAATTTCGGATATACACTACATTTTTCCCAATCAACCCTTTGGGAAGGAAGGAACCATACTACGCGCAGTGGTGCAATACACGGAAACCCATACGATTAAAGATATCTCAGTTTTAAGAAGTATTGCTTGGAACGATGATGACTTTGGTCAGGAAGAAGCCTTAACGGCAATTAATTATTAACCCTTAAATTTTAGAAAAATGAGAAATGTAAAGAAAAGTGCCCTGTTCCTAAGCTTGTTTGCAATGGTAAACTTATTTGCCCAAACAGAACAAGTAGAATTTGAAATTATGGACCAAGAAATTCCAGTGGAAGAATTAAATTATGAATACCTGCTTGCACACAAGGTTTTTCTTCGGGAAAAGCCATCGGTGCGAAGTAAAAAAGTAGGTTTGTTGGATATCGGTACCAAAATGGTATTATGGGAAAAAAGTCTGTACAGCAAAGAAATAGACGGTATAAATAGCCATTGGTACAGGGTTACCACGGAAAATGAAACCGGATGGGTTTGGGGTGGTATGATAGCTCAAAAATCCTTTGGTAGTATTGCGGACAATCAAGTAAAATTTGTGTACGGTTATGAAAGTAGCACGCAAAACGAAGCAGGTCTTACCAAGGTAAACTATCAACTTCGGGCTTTTAAAAACGGCCAACAGTTAGATAAGATCGTATTCGATAGCCTACATGCAATACCTGTTCATATTGAAAACCATGGTAGTCTTGGTTTGTTCAATGTAGAAGATGTTATTACAGTTGATCTGGCCGATGCGGAATCCGGATATCAAGTAGGGAAGAGCTATGTATTTTGGAACAATGGCAGATTCATAAAAGTGGCAGATTTGGTGGATTATGCCGATAATAATTATTTAAAGACAGAACATTTTGTTTTTCCGTCTGATATGCAAGGGGTAAAAAGTACCATTCTATTGAAGACAACGATTACGAAGAACATTAAATCCTTAGATGATGCCTTGGCTCAGGATAATGTTGAATTTATTACCACACCGTATTCATGGAACGGATCTAAGCTGGTGAAAAAGCAAGAAACCCGTGATATAAAAGATAATGCCGTAGTAAGTATAGACTTTTAAGATAAAGCAATGATGTATAAGTGTTTTATTATCGTTTTGGTGAGTGTGCTAATGCTTGGTGGCAAGAAGCCGTTTTCGCAGCAGTCGGGAACGGCACTTGCTTTCCCAAACACGAGCATTCAGGAATCTATCGTATTTATAGCTGGTTTTGATGAGAGTGACAATACCTATTATAGCAATGCAAAACAGTATTTTAAAAAACAGGGTATGCCTATTGTAGAGGGTTTACATACTATAAATGAGATTATCGCTTACATTAACAATGCAGGGGAGAACCAAGTTCAGTTCAAAGAAATTCACATAGTAAGTCATAGTAATGCCTGGTTGGGTATGTCCATGAGAATTAAGGAAAATGGCGAACGCATTACCATAAATAGCTTAGAACGTGCAGTTAAGGAGTATAACATAGAAACCATTTGCAAAGAATATACAGGCAATACTAAGATTGTTTTTCATTCATGTGGATTGGGCGAAAACAAGGCATTGCTAACAAAATTGAAGCATTTTTTTAAGGCAGGTCAAGTAAGTGCATCGCCCTATTTTAATGTATTTGGCGGTAAATATGCAGAACATTACCTGGCAAAACCTTATTATGGGTATTACCCAACGGCAGAGTCTAAAGGTCCTGCTTTTCTATCCCAAGAATTTAGAGAAAACTACCCAGATGTACATATAGATTGGTTAACTGCTTTAACCACTAGACAAGAGTCTTCATTTGGTGAGGCTTATAGTTTTAAATTTAATATTCCGGTTGAATGGGAATTTACTTTTGACAACAGCAACGATATGCCTAAATTGGCAGATAAGGAAGCTATTATGGATTGGGTTTCAGAATCTCCAGAAATGGCGGAGGTATTGTTTGCCTTACAAATTCCGATAGAAAAATTCCGTTGGAGAAGTACGGTAAATGGTAATACGCTAATTATTAAAGGAAAAACCACGGTGCTGTGTGTATTGGCACCTATTTTGCAGTCCAATGGTGCCAATGAGTACCAAAATGTGTCGGTAGAAGACCGTTCGCTTTATCAAATATTATAGTAGCAATGGCGTTAGTTTAATACATAAAAGAAATCCGTTTTTTTGAATCCGATTATTAAATACTTGTTGATTGTTTGCTGTTGTTTTGGTACAATACAATTGGTTGCGCAAAACAGTCAGCTACGGTCATATACCATTGCAGATGGTTTACCGCAATCACAGGTATATGATATTGTACAAGATGATATGGGCTACTTGTGGCTAGGGACTCAAGGTGGCGGACTGGCAAATTTTGACGGAGAAATTTTTGAAGTATGGAATGAGAGTGATGGCTTGCTTTCCAATTATATTAATGCACTTTACGCCGTTAACGACTCCTTGTTTATTGGAACAAAAAAAGGACTTTCCATAAAAGTAAAAAACAACTTTGTTAATCTAGAAGCTCCGCAAATTCTTCAATTTTTTCCAGTTGATGGTCAGTTGTTTTTAGCGACCAAAAATGGACTCTATGCCTACAGTAAAAATAAGCTGGTAAGCAAGGTTAATTTCAATTCAGAAATTGACAATAGTGAAATCAATTCGGTTTTTTTTGATGGAAATTATTACTGGCTAGCGACCAATAAAGCTTTGTGGAAATTAAAGGAATTGAGTAACAACACTACCGAAATTATAAAAATTGAGAAGAATAATTTTAAGTCGGTCATAGCACATAACAACCACATCATTGCAGCAACCTTTGATGATGGTGTTTTTATAATCGATAAGGCTACAACCAATAATCGCTTTTTAATGCCGGAGCCCTCACGTATAAATTCCATGTCAATTCAAAATGAAGATGAGTTGTGGATAGCTACTGATAATGAGGGAGTTACCATTGTGGAGACCAAAACATTTTCAGAAATAAAAAGATTGAATACAGCCAATGGGTTGGCAACACCACACATAAGAAAGGTTATAAATGATGAAAACGGCAATATTTGGATTGCTACATCAGGTGGCGGATTCTATAAGTATTTTCAGAACAATTTTAAACATTATGATCAGCGAACAGGCTTAAAGGGCAATCGCATTTATGCGGTCCATAACGCTCCGGACGGATTATGGTTTTCCACTTCGGAAAAAGGCTTGACAAAAATTGATTCCGAAGGCATTCATCCACTACCTAACGAGAGTACTTTTTTTGATGTAAAAATCAAGACCATCACTAGTGATGCCAAGGGCAATATTTGGGCAGGGTCGGATAATAGAGGTTTACTTTTTAGAGAGACCAAAATGGTAGACAGTTTGGTGTTTTCATCGAGCGAAAATTACCTCATACAAATTGATACGGTTTCGGTAGAACGTACCACAAATCATATCATTGATGAAAGCAAAGGATTTCCTTCGGATTGGGTTAGAACCGTAATTGCAGACGATGATTACATATGGGCGGCAACCTATGCAAACGGAATTGTAAAATTCAAGTATTATTCAGAAAAGGATAGTTTGGTCGTTCATAAAACATTTACCAAGCGAGATGGCATAACGGATATGCTCATTACAAGTTTGGTAAAGGACCAAAACGATAGGTTTTGGTATGCTACAAAAAACGGATATCTAGGGTATATTGAGCATAATAAAGTTGCTACGGTCACCACTGACTTGGAACAACAAACCGCAATAGGAACTATTTTGTTTCAAGGAGATTATATTTTTCTGGGTACATCTGGTAAGGGAATTTGGTATGCGAACAGCACGAATCCGGTAAATTTTCAGCAGCTGAAAGGTAGTAAGCGCTTATCGTCCAATAACGTATATCAGCTTATTTTTGATGACCAAGGCAACCTGTGGGCAGGTTCTGAACGCGGTGTTGATAAAATAGAACTTAACGCAACGAACGAAATTGTAGATATCTATCATTTTGGTAGAAACGACGGATTCTTAGGTATAGAAACCTGCTTAAATGCGGTCGATAAAGATGAGGATGGCAATTTGTGGTTTGGTGCTATTTATGGGTTGACCAAGCATATCCCTAGCGAAAGTAAGAAAACAGCGGCTGCACCAAAAGTATATTTTACGGGAGTAGAAGAGCGGTATAAAACTATCGATTCCTTGATCTTAAAAGATTGGACGAATACGAACAAAATTTTACAATTAACTCCCGATCAAACACAATTGGGTTTTTCCTTTAGAACGGTAGATGTTGACCACCCAAACGAAGTAGCGTATAGAACTCGGTTAGATGATAATGAATGGAGCCCTTGGGTAAAGGAGAACAAGCAGAATTTTGCAGGTTTGGCGTATGGCGCACATACTTTTTCGGTACAATCCAGAAATTACAGATGGCAAGAAAGTGAACCTATAGCATTCCGTTTTTTCATTGATAGTCCGATATACCAAAAAGACTGGTTTCAATGGTCGGTTTTGGCATTGGCGGTGGTACTATTGTTAAGCTTTGGATGGTGGTATATACGTAAGATAAAGGCAAAAAATAGAGCGGAACAAGAACGATTGAAAACACAAAACTATTTGTTGACCTTAGAGCAAAAAGCGCTTCAGTTACAAATGAATCCGCATTTCATTTTTAATGTTTTAAATGGTGTAAAGGCAATGGCAGGCACCAAACCAGATAAGATGGATGCTACCATTAATAGTTTTGCCATACTGTTACGTGAAACACTTCAAAATTCAAGAAAAGAGCATATCGGTTTAGATCAAGAAATAAAGGCATTAAAACATTACATAGAGGTAGAACAGTTAATGGCGCAGAAGCCTTTTGAATACGCGATAAAAGTTAAAACCACTCCCGATGCCGAAGAGATATTGATACCGCCCATGCTTATTCAGCCATTTGTGGAGAATGCCATAAGACACGGAATATTAAAAGGAGAAAAGGAAGGGAAATTGGAGATAGGCTTTACTACCTCAAAAACCCATTTGCATTGTAGTATCATTGATAACGGACTGGGTATTTTTAAATCACAGAGCGAAAAGGCAAAAACGGACCATCAATCAATGGCATTGACCGTTACCAAAGAAAGATTGGCATCCATTGCAGGTAAAAATACCTTGCATATCAGTGAAATTAAAAATGAAGACGGTAGCGTTGAAGGAACCAAGATTGCCTTTAAAATACCATTACTAACAGATTATTAAACACCTATGCATACAGCGATAATAGTAGAAGATATGATTGACGCCTTAACCCTTTTAAAAAAGGATATTGAGACGCAACACCCAGAAATTGGAATTATCGCCACGGCGCAGAGTGTAGTGGAAGCTGCCAAAGTACTGCGTAAAAATCAGCCGGATATTCTGTTTTTAGATATCATGTTAGGTGACGGTACAGGTTTTGATATTTTGGAAATTTTCCCCGACTTAAAATCGAAAATTATATTCGTAACAGCAAGTGATGAGTTCGCGATAAGAGCCTTTAAATTTGCCGCAATCGATTATGTGTTAAAACCCTATTCCAACGAAGATTTAAGCTTGGCAATTGCAAGGGCAAAGGAGCAGTTACAGCCCAATAAAGAGCGTTTGCAGATTTTAAAGGAGACCATTTCAGCGCCAGAGAAAAAACCTAATAAGATATCGTTACACACACTTGACCAAATTATCATTGTCAGTCTAGATGATATTATCAGGTGTGAATCCGATAGTAACAACACCATTTTCCACCTTCAAGACAAACGCAAGATATTCGTTACAAAGACCCTAAAATACTTTGCCGATTTATTAAGCAGTCACGATTTTGTTCGTGTACACCAAAGTCACTTGGTCAACCTACAATGCATCAGCGCCTATATCAAAACCGATGGTGGTTATCTAATGCTCAAGAATGGAGAAAATGTTCCCGTTTCGGTTAGAAAGAAAACCGAGATTATAGATATTTTGGATAAGATGCATAAATAGAATAGTGATTATGTTTACCACCGTGATCGTGGTGTATGACAAATATCATTGAGCTATTGACCGTACAGGTATATCTTGTAAGTGATACCAATAAATGGGGTAGCCTATGGGTTACTCTAAAGTTAGGTCGTAAATTGTAAGACTATGTGGACGGTAATTTTTATTGGCATTTATATTGTACTGACCATTGTAATCGTGATTTCCATAATCATTCATGGTGCAAGGCCAACCAAAAGTTTAGCATGGCTATTGGCCATATTTGCCATTCCTGTTGGCGGTATTCTATTATATCTATTATTGGGCAGAAATAGAAGAAAGAATAAGTTGATCAGGTTAAAGAAAGACCTTTTCAATAAACTGCCAAAGCCCCAGGATAACCATATCAATGTATTTGATGGAAAATACGGTAAATTAATGACCCATGGGTATGCTACTTCCCATTTTCCCCCTACACCCCATAATACGTTACAATTATTAAAGGATGGCAGTACCACCTTCAATACAATTTTTAATGCATTGGAAAATGCACAGCAGCACATTCATATTCAGTATTATATTTTTGAGGAGGGTGAATTAGCGGATAGACTCTTGGCCCTATTTGAAAAAAAGATTGCCAATGGGGTGGAAGTTAGAATGATATATGATGGCATAGGGAGTTTTTCGTTAAGTAAAAAATACATTAAACAACTTATTAAAATAGGGGTAGAGGTGTATCCTTTTCTGCCTTTTAAGTTTGGGCGTTATTTTTCGTCGTTAAACTATAGAAACCACCGGAAAATTATTGTGGTTGATAGTAAGATAGCCTTTACCGGAGGTATCAATATATCGGATAAGTACCTAAAGGGTCAAGTTGGTTTGGGCAAATGGCATGATATGCATTTAATGTTGCAAGGACCGTCCGCATTACATTTAAACCAAGTATTCATGACAGATTGGTATTTGGTGAGTGGTAAAGTTCTACAGCCTTTGCAATATTTAGAGCAAGATGAATTTGAACCTTCAAAAAATTTGGTACAGATTGTTGCCGGTGGCCCAGATGATGATTTTCCTGTTTTGGAGCAGACCTATTTTTCAATCATCAATATGGCCAAAAATTATATTTTCATCACTAATCCGTATATAATTCCAGGACAGGCCTTGATACGTGCCTTGCTTACTGCGGCCATTAGTGGGGTAGATGTACGTTTACTGGTTTCTGAAAATATAGATAATACGGTAGTAAGCTGGTCGGTACAGTCTTATTTTGAGCTCTTTTTAAAAGCCGGAATTAGAATTTATCTATTCCCGGACGGTTTTTTACACAGTAAGATAATGGTAAGCGATGATGCGGTATCCTCCATAGGGACCGCTAATTTGGACGACCGTAGTTTTGAACAGAATTATGAGGTAAATGCACTGGTCTACAATAAAGAGTTCGCTAAGTTGTTAAAACAAGACTTTCTTCAGGATTGCGCCATTGGTAAGGAATTAAATTATACGGAGTATATAGAAAGACCTTGGGGCAAAAAACTTAAGGAAGGTATTGGTAGGGTGTTAAGTCCGCTGTTTTAATCAATCATCTTGTAATAGGAAGACCAAATCCTGCTCTTCCATTGCCGTAATTACTAATTTAATATAATCTTCAATAGCCTTATCAATATCGTTAGGGTCTGTAATATCAATAATTCCCCTCCATATCATGGACCGTTCCTTACCTTCACAGATACAGTATAAAGTTGTTTCCGCGTGATATACGGTAAATTTTTCATAGTAATTGTCATCCCAATAAATACCTTGGTGTTCCAGATAATCATCATTGAACCGGGCTTGGTGGTCGTCCCATCTTTTTATGGATTTTAAAAACTTTTCACGATCTTCAGAACCGGTAATCTTGGTCAATAAAATGGCATCGAAATCCTTGTCCAAAAGGCTTTGTTCTACATCGTCAAGTTCTTTTTCGGTTTTTCTGGAATCCGTTAGGGATAGGTCAAAGACATCTATACTGCGCATGGCATCAACATTTCTTTTTTTGAACTCCTCTAAAAGTTCGGTCTCAAAATGTGTTCTGGTATCTGAATTTTTGGCCATTCCTACCAAAAGAACCTTATTGGCGTGGAATAAAACAATATCCGGATTTTTCCAGTTTTCCACCAAACTGATGGAAGAGCAGCTCACTAATGTCAAGGATAGGATAATCAGTAATTTTTTCATGGAACTATTTTTATCGGTCTTTACAACCGACAATGTAGTATTTATAATAATGTCAGAAAATGATAATGGTCAGCCTGATTTTTGTCTAACTAGCAAACTAGATGTACAGCTCAAAAATCTCGTTCAACTTGGGAATATGGCAGTCCCAACCTTTTGTAGCTTTAATTTTCACCCGAAACGCATCTAAGGCAGTAGCCTCACCATGAATAAGAAATACTTTTTCAGGAATGTTTTTAATGGCACCTATCCAATGCAGTAGTCCATGTTGATCGGCGTGGGCAGAAAGACTTTCAATAAGATGTATGCTTGCTTTTACAGGATAATACCTTCCATGAATTTTAATTTCATGAGCACCTTCCAACAATTGCCTTCCCCTGGTGCCCTCTGCTTGAAACCCTACCAATAGCACTTTGGTGCTTGGGACGTCTACAAGTTGTTTTAAATAGGTAAGGACCCTGCCTCCGGTAACCATACCGCTACCGGCAATGACAACTTTTGGCCTTTTATCATCAATTGTTTTCCAGGTATCCGCAAAGGATGATATAATGGTAAAATGATCGCACATGGTCTGATATTCCTTGGTCGTAAGTTTATGCCAATCTGGAAATTGTTCAAATACGTTCAATACATTATTGCCCATGGGGCTATCTATAAAAATTGGAATATTGGGAATGGCGTTCTTTTTGTACAACTGCCATAAAATATACATGAGCAGCTGTAACCTTTCTACGGCAAAGGAAGGAATGATCAGGGTGCCCCTGTCATGTATGGTATTATTGATAAGTTCACTTAAGATTTCAGTAATATCTTCCTTTGGGTGCAATTTGTTGCCATATGTACTTTCCAAAAAAAGAAAGTCTGCCCATTGGGGACGTTCAGGAGGGTTTAACAGTTCATCGTGTAACCTTCCAATATCACCTGAGAAAACAAATATTTTCTCAAATATCTCCAATTCTATAAAAGTTGCCCCAATAATATGACCGTTATATCTAAACTTGAACCTACAATGATCGGATAATGTAATCCATTCGTCCTTATCGCAACTTGAAAACAGTTTAATGGTTGCTTCTGCCTCTTTAACCGTATAAAAGGGCAATGCGGGAGTATGTTTTGAGAACCCCTCCTCATTGGCTTTTTTGGCTTGCTCTTCCTGAATTTTTCCACTGTCCAATAATATGGTCCTTGCAATGGAAAGTGTTGGTTCCGTACCCAATATGGTACCCTTGAATCCTTCTTTCACCAACCTTGGCAAATATCCAGTATGGTCCAAATGCCCGTGTGTAAGCAGAACATAATCCATTGAGGAAACATCTATGGATAAAGGTTCCCAATTTTTTGTGCGTAATTCCTTTAAACCTTGGAACATACCACAATCTATCATTATATTTTTTTCAGGTGTTTCCAAATAAAACTTGGAGCCTGTTACCGTGCCCGAAGCACCTAGGAAGGTTATTTTAATTTTATTCATGGGGCTATGCGTTACAGAGTTGCTCTATTTCATTCAATATTTTGGCTTTCCTTTCCGTTGAAACGCCTAAATGATCCAAGTAAAATTTATCTTTTATCAATTGCCTACAGAGTACAATATTGCGTCCCAATAAGAACTGTTTTTCCCTGTTGGTAAGTAGATTGCTAACGGTAATAGGGTAGAGGCTTAATCTATCTATCCTTTCCTTGAGCCCATCATTTGTGGGGTAGTCCCAGCTTAAGAGGTAGAGGTTGGCGCATTTACCATAGGCCAGGGCATCTTCCGTAAACCTTGTGTTGGTGACCACCCAACCCTTATCCAATGGTTTGTTGTTGCTATTGGTTACCCAATGTGCCTTTACATCGTTGTATCTTGAATGTATATAAAGCGGAACCTTTACATTACAGTTACGGCCTTCCTCGTTATGGAATTTACATTCGATCACGGTAACCATTTCATTTTTTTCGGCAACGACATCAATTTCATGTGTTACACATGCGCCATTTAGTACAATATCTATATTTACCGTATAGCCGGAATATTGTAAAATGGCACCAACAAAACGCTCAAAAGGAAAACCGGTAGGCCCTAGTTCATAAATGGCCTTTTTTAATTTGTATTTAGAAGCGTATACGGATTTATGCTGTTTAAGCAATGCATATGCCCGGTTGTAAATTTCATTGGTGGTAATACCTTCAAAAAGTTCATCGGTAACCTTGCTCAGGATTTCTTCTACCAATTCATGATTGGCTCCACTATGCTTTAAGGAAGTTCTTAACTTGTCTAGCGAAAACTTTACCTTTTGTCCAGATGATTTTATGATTTCAATGGTATGGTGCGTGTTCATATCAATTTTTTAAATGAATGTCCAAAGGTGGTACCGGTAACAATTGTAAGGTGGTAGAAGCTAGTTTTACTTTGCCCTCAGATTTGGAAATTGCTTTTTTTATGTGATCAAAAAGTTCATGTTTTGTATGTCTTCTTCTTTTATAATCCGTTATATACCTAAGGTTCAATTGAATCCAATTATCCGTTAGTTCTATAGCAATGGTAGGTTCCAAAGTGGCATTTTCTATGTAGTAATGTTCCACCATTTCTTGCCACTTGGCCCTTGATTTTTCCGTATACGATGATAATAGTTCCGTGGCGCAATCCAGCATTATGGTTTTGGCCAAATCCGTGTCAGAGTCAAAGGTGATCAATATGTTTAGCTCATCCCAAACAAAAGGAAAATCCATTGAGTAATTTTTAATTGGTCCCTTGAACACAAAAGCGTTACTGATTTTTACGATTCTACCGGAATAATTGTCGCTATTTACCCATTCTCCCATTTCCATTATAGTGGTATAAATACTGTCAATATCAATAACATCACCCTTAATATTATTGATTTCAATACGATCACCAGGTTTGTAGACCCTCACAAAAAAGATATAGAACGACCCTGCGATGCTTAAGATCAGTTCCTGTAAAGTAAAAGTTATACCGGCAGTGAATAACCCTATAATAATGGTATAATCTTTCATACTGTCAACGGTAACAGCCATTAATATCAAGAAAATGATAAGCATATAGCCAATAACCTCTACACCTTTTTGGGCCTTGTAACGGATGGTTATGTTTTCTATCCGTTTTTTGAGGGTTCTTCGTATAAAACCAATGGTAAGAACTATACTTAAAATCCATAAAAGCAGTTTTGCCACTTTTAATACTGTTGGGTTTTCGGTCAGCTGTGCTATAGTATCCATAGTTTACTTTTAAAAACCGTTCGTTAAAGGGACGTATACGGGTTAGTTTAATGCTGCTAATTACTGGTTTTTGAGATAATAATCCCTTACCAATGCTACAATCTCATTCTGTGACATACGATCTACCTTCACCGTTCCTAAAAGTTTTTGGGCAATGGCCGGATAATTTTCCGTCAATTCTTTCTTAAACTTTTGGTCAATATCCGCAGGTCCAAAAAGGACAATGCGATCACTGTGTTCAATGGCAGTCGCAATAGCCTTAAAATAGGCTTTAAACTGAATTTTGGATTTCTCCAGATATTTTTTCTCTTTACTAATATCTTGTGTAGCTCCGGTTTTTTTACGGCTTCCCCCTGTACCGGTCCTATTGAAGAATTCTATATTGGATGCTACGCTTTCCATTTCCTCTTTTCCGTTCGTGAGGTGAACAACATATGCATGTTTGCTATTAAGCCATATACCTGTATTTTTCATGTTCAATATTTTAATGATAATTAATGTAGGGCCAGAATTGGGATAGTTGAATCATAACCAATTGCCTTGACCAAAGGTTTGGTGAAAACACTACTGAAAAAGAAATGTTTATGGTTGATAAATGCAATTATGTCGCTATTTCTCTCCTCAACAAAAGATTGGATGCCCTTAGCAAGATTACGTTCTGGCAATACATGGAAATCATGAGCAACTTCCCCTAAAATAGCATGTAATAATTTTTTATTGTCCTCCTGCATCTGTGATAATTCTTTAGACATGTTTAAGTGAAGAACTGCAATATTTGCTTCATGCATTTTTGCAATTTCCATTAAATATCTTAGTTCCGTTCTTTTAAAGGCATCCTTGTAATCCGTAGGAAATACAATTTCGGTAGGCGGGGAAAAGGAGTATTCGCTAGGAATGGCCATTACGGGACATTCCCTAATCTTTTCCATTGCCATAACCGTATTGCTTCCCATTAAGGATCCTCTGGAGCCACTTGCACCATGGGTACCCATAACTACCAGTTCTATATCTTTTTCCGCGATAATTTTTTTTATGGCCTCGGATAAAAAGCTACAGGTAGAAATGGTAAAGAAATTATGCTTAAAATTATCGCCATGGGCAGCAAGGGATTCCAGGAGTTTTAAGAAATTTTTTTCTGACTTTTCCTTTGCCCTGATAAAGACCTCACTATCCTCATCTGGCATCAATAAATTGGTGTTCGTATATGATTCAACGCTAAAGACATTTAGAAAGTAAAAGTCGCAATGAAGTTTTGCATATAGGTCTATAGCATATCTTACGGCATTCAATGCGTTTTTAGAAAAATCAGTGGGTATAAGTATACGCTTGTTCATAGTAAGTACGTGTTAGATTGTGTACTAAATGTAGAGCGCAATCCTTTTATTTACTATGATAAATATCAGTCGTTTAACGGTAAGATCAAGAAAGGAACTGCGGCATAAATACTTAAATCCATAATTACGGGTTCCTTGACCAGGCGTTCTAAAAAGTTTCTTCTGTGATAGGCCATAGCTAGAAACTTAATATCCCTAGAGGTTAAAAAATCTTGAATAACGTTGGCCTTGTTCGTGTAATTTAGGACCTCTTCAAAATTATGGGGTGTTTTTGCAAGTGAAAGTTTTAATAGCTTTTTATTTGATACCTGTTTATGGGTCATTATTTCAGACTCTTTGATGTGGAGGACGTTGATAGCTGCTTTAGCAATTTTGGAAATGGTCAACAGCATGGACAAAGTACTACGGGTACATCCTTTTTTAAAGTCGGTGACAAATGCAATATCATCAAATGGGGTATAGGCAATTTCCTTGGGTATAGCTAAAATAGGACATTGGGTTATTGTTTTGGCAATTTGTATGGTATTGCTCCCCATAAAAAGTTCCTTGGCGCCGGTTTGCCCTTTATTGCCCATTACAATGAGATCAATGGAAAGGTTTTCCAAGGTTTTTGATATTACGTTCAATATTGTTCCCTTTTCGGAAATTGTATGGAATTCATGTAATGTATTATTGGTGTCCAACACTATTCTATGTGCTGTCTCCGTGAGTTTTTCCTGGGATAAATGATGTAAGTCAGAAAGTTCTTTCTTACTTATAAAAAGCCCTTTGCTTGAACCTAAGGATGAACTTTGGTCATTATAACAATTAATGATATGAAAGGTACATTTTTCTAAAGCTAGAAGCTGGGTGGTATAAAAGAGTGCATTATATGCCTCATGGGAAAAATCTGTGGCGACTAGGATATTTTTTAATTGCATAGCTTAAAATTGAGGAATTACCAGAAAAGGAATGTTGACATGAAACCCTATTTTTTTAATAACCGGTTCAATGAAAAGGCGCTCCAAAAAAGTATGTTTGTTTTGAACCATGACCAGTAAATTAATTTTTTGCTTTAATTGAAAATTGTTTATAGCAGTAGTGATTTCATTACTGGGTACATCATGGAACAATGCTTTTTTATGTAATATTTTTTCCAGTTGTTCTTTGTATTTTCTTTGAACGGGATTTAGGTCGTAACCGGTATGTACATGCATAACGTTGATAAGTGAACCATGTATCCTTACGATTTGCAACAGTTGTGATAACTTTTGCTCATTAAGGGATACTTCATAATCCGTAGGAAAAAGAACTTGCTCCGGTATTTCATATTCAAACCCGGAAGGTATGGCCATAACCGGACATTGTGCATTTTTAATTACATGTACGGTATTGGTGCCCAACAATATTTCTTTTGCCCCTGTAGCACCTTGTGTACCCATAATGACAATGTCAATACCTTCTGCCTGGATAGTTCGGGTAACTTCGCTAGAAAGTACATTTAGTGCTGAATGTGTAATAAAGGTATGTAAAGGGTTGTTGAAATCACGAATAAGTTGTTCCTTCAACTCCTTAAGGTCAGACATTGATTTTTGCTGAACCACGTCACCCAGACCAATTTGTGCCGGGCTCCCCATTAAGTATTCCGTATGGTATACAGGGGGCATATAACTGTTCAATAGATAAAATGTGCATTTAACGTCCTTATATAACGTAAGTGCATACGTTATGGCATTCAAGGCATTTGCAGAAAAATCCGTAGGTAACAAAATACGTGTCATAGGAGTAAATTTTATGATATGAAGTTAAGGAGAGACCATTAGATAGGCTATGATATTTGTCAGTTGTCAACTTTTTGTATCTTCTTAGTATTAAAGAACTTAAAAGCTATCATTATGGGGTTTAGAAAAGAAATAAGTTCAGAAGTGCCAACATTGGTTCATTTTTTTGCACCATGGTGCTTGCCGTGCAAAACCATGTCCGCAATGCTGCATACGATAAATAAAGAAGTGCAGGGTCTATTCAACATATTGGAAATAGATGTGGATGTCAAGAAGAAACTTGGGCGTAGATATACCGTCAAAAGTGTACCCACATTACTTCTGTTTAAAAATGGGGAACCCTTATGGAGACACGTTGGTATGTTGGAAAAAGTTGAACTTAAAAAAATAATATCTGAACTAACTTAAACCTTGTGACAAAAGATAGGGTTGCCAATAAATAATAGCTATTATGTTTCGTGGATGACAAGAAATGGCACTTTGGTGTGATAACTTATTTTCTCTACCGTAGGCCTAAAAAGTATACGTTCCAAAAAATTTAGGTTTTTTGCAACCATGACTAGTAAATCCAGATTTCTGCTTTCCGTAAAACACTGTATGGATTCATCTATTTTTTTTCCCGTTACTAAATGGAACGAGCACTCAATATCCTTAAAATATTCAATTAAAAATGCTTTGTTACATTCTTGTATGGAACTAAGTTTTTCGTTTCTTAACGAAACATACAATAATCGTAATGCCGCATTTTTAAGTGAAATAATATCTTTTAGTGTACTTAAGATCTTATAATGATATTTCAATTGAAAATCTGACGGTAATCCTATTTCCTTAACACTGTGATAGGTAGCATGTTCCGGTACAGCCATTACAGTGCATGGGACTTTAGTAATCACATCTCCGGTATTACTTCCAATAGAAACCGATTTTAAACCGGTAGCACCTTTGGTCCCCATAACGATGAGGTCAATATTTTTTTCCTTTACTTGCATTTTAATATGATCGGTCAGAAAACCATAGAGTGCCAGTGTATTAAATTCATGTTTTACATTGAGCGGAAGTTGTTCAATTCTTTTGATCAGGGCTTTTAATTTTTCTTTGCTTTCCGCCAATAATGTTTCTTCCAATAATTCTGGGGCAATGTACATTGCCGTTTCTCCACTAACATTTGTATTGATTGCATTTACGTTAAGTATATGAAACGTACAATGGGTCTTTTTAAAAAAAGAAATGGCATAAAGCAGGGCATTCCATGCATTATCTGAAAAATCTGTCGGGATTAAAATATTTTTCATTTTCTCTGTTGTTGATATACGATCACCTTAACTATTTATTGGGGCAGGAACAATACCGGTATATTGGCATGAAATGCCAGTTTATGGACTACCGCCTCTCCAATTACTTTTTCCCAGAATGTATGTTGATGTCTAATAATTCCTAAAATACTAGCAGTGTCATCGGCAATATATTTATTAATACTAGTGGAAACATTGACTTCAAAAGGTATGTTATTAAAGCTGAGGTCAATATCTTTCAGGCGTTCAATTAATTTTTCCTTGTTCATTTGCTGCGTATCACTAAGGATAAATTCTACGGCCACATGCACTATCTCTATGCCCGCTTGCCATAATTTGGCCAGTTCTATCAGTGGCTCCAACTCATTCTTCTTGAATGGTTCTGCGAAATCCGTGGCGAACAAAACGGTTTTTAAGCGTTGAAAGTTAAATCCCGCAGGTACGGCTAAAATGGGGGTATGCGTAATGGATTTAAGAACTTTAACGGTGTTGCTGCCCAAAAATACTTCTTTGGCTCCCGTAGCTCCCTGTGTCCCCATAATTAGAAGATCAATATCGTTTTTTGCAATAATGTTTGCCACGGCATCGGTCAAAGCACCCGCTTTGGAAATTGTGGAAATTTCATGAAGTGGATTTTTATGGTTGATCTGGAAATAGGAGAACATTTCTTCCAATTCCTTCTCTGAATATTTTTTTAAGGAATCATAAATTACCCCCAGTCGTTGTTGGGTCTTACTCCCCATAACATTTAATGCAGAGGGCTCATAGGCATGCAGTATATAGAAGTGACATTGCGTTTGGGCATACACTTTTAATGCCGTGAAAATAGAATTCCAAGAATTTTCTGAAAAATCTGTTGTAACAAGTATTTTTTTCATGGTAACGGGTTTAAGGTTATCGCGGTAAATTTTGCATGACCAAAAAAGGAACCGGTGGTTTGAGCCCGATCTCATCAATAGTGGACCTATATAACATATCCTCTAAAAAGGAATGCCTGCTATTTACCATGACCAAAAGGTTAATTTGGTGTTCCTGAATATAGTTCATGATTGCCGTGGCCCGGTTTGCTACTGCGGTAACCACAAAAGAAAGTCGTGCATTGGGCAACGATTCCTCCAAGAATTTTTTATTATCCAGTTGTCTTACGCTCAGATCCTCAAAATCCGAAATGTACAGACTATGGACCTGCGACTTAAATTGGGCGGCCAAAATATCCAAAAGCTTAAGCTCCCTTCTTTTATAGGGTACCATATAATCCGTAGGAAACACTATTTTTTTAGGTTGGGTATACTCAATTCCATCGGGTATGGCCAAAACCGGACATTGAACATATTTAAATACTTGAATGGTATTACTTCCAAAGGTTATACGTGCATCATCTGTTTTGCCTTTGGTCCCCATAATAATTAGATCAATATTTTTAAGGTTGCTAAAATTATTGACTGCATCTACGAGCGATTCAAAAGAAGATACCGCTTCATATACATGTTTGGGATTGTGCGTACGCTCACTAATTTCGGTTACTAATTCGTTTAGTTTGCTATTGGTTAAATTTTCAATTGAATTTTTGTTTTTTTCAAAATTGGTATCGTCCACATTATGAAAAGGACCATAAACTTCATCTGCATAGGCATGGATGAAATAAAAATTGGTACGTTCACATTTAAACAGGTTTAAGGCATAAGAGATAGCATGATCTGCGTTACCGGAGAAATCTGTAGGTATGAGTATATTTTTCATGGCAATTCTTTTTATGGACGTGATAAAAGTATTTGAGGTCCAAAAGAAAACCTATGATAAATGTCATGAGGAGCTTAAAGTGAGTGTTATTAAGTTGAGTTAGGTTACATATTGCAGTACTTTTAGTTCTTTAATACGTATGTTCCTACCTTCAATTTCAATCAGTCCTTCCTTTTTAAAGCTAGATAAGGTGCGTATTAGACTTTCAGTGGCAATACCAGCTACACTTGCCAGATCTGCACGTGAGATTCGTATTGGCTTTGAGGCTTCATTGTTCATGATTTCCGCAAACTGCAGTAAAGTTTGGGCAGTTTTTTTTCGTACGGAACTGTATGCCATTTGTAGTAGTTGATGTTTTATTTCAGAAATATTATCCGATAAAAGTGTCATGAGCTCTAACGGTATGGTGTGGTTTTCGGCAACTATTTGGTGTAGATGTTCCTTACTTACCGCAGCTAGTTCTACTTGTTCCAAGGCAGTAGCAGATTCTTGGTTTACACTATTGTTCATCAAAGCGGTAAACCCAAGGAAATCATCTGCATGGTATAGCGTGGTAATCAATTCCTTACCATCTTGGTCCATGGTATGGCACTTTACGGCTCCTTTTAAAATTAAATATACGTAGGTTGATCGGACCCCTTCTTCATAAATGGTCTCACCTTCGTTCATTTTAATGATCTCTCCATGATCGTCAAAATAGTTTTTTAATTGATTGAGGTTACCAATGGCATCTGGATCGTTAACCTCTTCAGTAGTATTTGTTTTTAGCTGATGGAGTAATTTGGATTTTGCCAATCTACTTTCAATGGCGCTAACTAAATCCTCTTCTTCAAAAGGTTTGGTAAGGTAATCATCGGCACCAAGATCCATTCCTTTGCGTATAGCCTTATGCTCCGTTATTGCGGATAAGAATATAAACGGAATATATTGGGTGGATTCATCGGCGGAAAGGGCATCCAACACACCGTAGCCATCCACTTCCGGCATCATGATATCGCATACAATTATATGCGGTTTTTTTTCCTTTGCGGTCGCTATGCCAATTTTTCCATTAGGAGCCGTAATCACGTCATAACCTGATAATTCTAAAAGTTCTGCGGTATTCTCCCTTAAAATATTGTCATCTTCTATGAGTAAAACGGTTTTCATTGGGTATTACTTTTTATGTTTCTTGGAATTTGGATGGTAAATGTTGACCCCACATTTTCTTGGCTTACAAAAGAAAGGGTAGACCCCAAATTTTCAAGATGTTGTTTTGATATGTTTAGACCTATACCGGTTCCTTGATTAAGCAGGGCATTTTCTGCTCTAAAATACCGGTCAAATATATATTTTTGTTGCTCTTTGGGAATTCCTATACCTTCATCCGCAACCTGAATGGTAAAGTAATCATCCTTTATGGTGAAAATAATTTTTATAGTGGTTTCCTCCGGAGAATATTTTATGGCATTTTGAAGCAAATTGGACAGGGCTAGGGCCAAAGTTTTTTCATCAAAGGTAACGACCACTTCATCTATATTGTCTGGATAGCGGATCTTTTGACCAGTTTTCAATAACATATTGGCATCATAGACCACCTCATTAATGACCCTGCTTAAAGGAAAATCCTCAATGCTGTAATTTACTTTGCCCAGTTCAAGGCGCTCAACGGATAAAAAGTCATTAAGTATAGTATCTAACTGCCGTACCTTGGATTTTATGGTGTCTACATGTTTGTCTCTTTTTTCTTGTTGGCCAGTTTCTGTATACTTGGATAATAAGGTCACGGAAGTAAGAATACTGCTCAAGGGAGTTTTAAATTCATGGGATACCAAAGATAAAAATCTAGTTTTCAGTTCGTTAAGTTCTTTTTCCTTCTCCAGGGCATCGGTTAGTTGCTTTGTGCGTTCCTGTACGGTCTGCTCTAAGTTTAACGTATAGTTTTTACGTTCCGTAATATCGGTGACCAAAGCCATAACATACGTATTTCCATATAGCGTAAAAGGATTAAGACCGGCTTCAACAGGAAATTCCTCGCCATTTTTTCTTAGTCCGCTAAGATCACGGCCATGTCCCATTTTCCGTTTTTCGCTTTTTTTCATGAAGCTTGAAAAATGCCCTTCATGTTTATGATGATACCGCTTAGGAATAATACACTCCAACGATTTTCCTATGAGTTCCTGCTTTTCGTATCCAAACATTTCCTCGGCAGAGGAATTGGTCGCTACAATTTCTTGTGCGGTATTTACTAAAATAATTCCTTCGGATATTCCTTCTGAAAGCAGATGGAAAACGTTACTGTCCTTTTCAAAAACATTCATTTCTAAATATAATCCTTAACTGATAATTATCATAGTAAAGGTGATAATATAAAAGTAAATTTTCTTCATGATAATCTTAAATCTAAAAAAATGTTGAACTCTCAAAAATTTGGTCTGGAGCTATATGAAAATTTAGGGAAAGTATTTTACGCTTTGGCAAGTGCGGACGGTACAGTACATATTAAGGAAATTGATCATTTAAGATCCTTTATTAGAAGTTATTGGTTGCACATAGATGATGTAGAGGATGAATATGGTTCTGATGCTGCCTTTAGGATAGAAACAACGTTTGACTGGTGTTTGGAATATGATAAAAAATCAGCGGACTGTCTTCAGCAATTTAACATGTTCTATAAGGAACATTATAACCTATTTATTCCTGAGGTAAAACGATTGATTTTGGATACGGCCAACGCAATGGCCAAGGCTTATGCCGGTAAAAATAAGGCAGAATTGATTGTTTTATCAAAAATTGAAATTTTGTTTACGGAGCATGGATAGTGGTAATCTACCTCTATGACAATGGTCATAATAAATGGATTAATATGGAATTACTTTAATAAACTTAAAATATGGGAATTATGAAAAATAGATTGATGCTTTTAGCGATAACCGTCTTGGCCGTACTACCCGTTTCGGCACAAATGGTACAAGGTATAGATGAAATAGCACCTTTTATTGAAGGCCTGGCCGCTGTTCGTAAAGGTGGTGAATGGGGATTTATAGATGAGGAAGGAAAGCTGGTAATAGATTTTAGTGATGATGTGTATTGGAACCCATCTCAAGATAACGCAATTGCTCTTGGTGCACCATACCCCATGTTCAATGAAGGACTTTGTGCCATTACACAGAAAGTTGAAGATGGTGTACCCGTATTTGGATTTATGGATAAAACCGGAGCGGTGGTGTTCCCCCCACAGTTCTTAAATGTGACCCCTTTTAAAGATGGTTACGCTACCGCTGTTTTTGTCGACAAAACATTTAAGGGCGAAAATGAATTCAAGCTTAAAATTTATGAATATAAATTTTTTGATGTACTTATCTCTAGCAACGGTGAGATTGCCGAATATTTTGGGAAACGAGACCATATACAAATGACCGTTAAACGGTACAAAGTACCCACTATTGGTGCAAAAATGCTCAATGCACAACTAGTGGCCACCCATAAGCCAGATCAAGGATGGGCCATACAACAACTACAAACAAAAAATTAAGAATTATGAAAAGGTTGAACAATAAAGTAGCAGTTATTACCGGGGGTACTGGAGGTATAGGTATGGCTACAGCAAATTTATTTTTGGATCAAGGTGCAAAAGTAGTGTTGGTCGATAATGATGCCAATGCCATTGACAGATTACGTAAAGAGTTAACACATGAAAACATAGCTTTTGTTCAAGCGGATGTTTCCAATAAGACTGATACCCTTAAGTTTTTGGATTTTACCTTAAAGACATTTGGCAAAATAGATATCTTTTTTGCCAATGCCGGTATTGAGGGAGTTGCCCAGCATATAGCAGATTATCCGGAAGATATATTTGATAAGGTAATCAATGTAAATATAAAGGGCGTTTGGTTGGGCTGTCAACACATAATCCCTAAAATGGAAATTGGCGGTAGCGTTATGATTACGTCATCTGTTGCGGGTTTAAAGGGTTTTGCCAACCTTGGAGCGTATGTGGCTTCCAAACATGCCGTGGTAGGAATAATGAAAGTTGCTGCCATAGAAAATGCATCAAGAAAAATACGTGTGAATACAATACATCCCGGTCCGGTAGATAATGATATGATGCGTAGGATTGAAAGCGATATGTCTCCGGAAAGCCCTAAGACGGTAAAGGATGGCTTCACTGCTGCAGTACCTTTTGGACGTTATGCCACATCTAAGGAGATAGGGGAGATAGCCGTTTTCTTGGCCTCTGATGAAAGTAAGTTCATTACCGGTTGTACGCACTTAATAGATGGTGGTATGCTCACTGCCTAATAATAATCGGTTTAAATGGTGAGAAAAACTTGAATGTATTGATACGTGATATTGATACATTCAAGTTTTTATATTTGTAAATGGTACCTTACCTTAAAATTGACAACCATGATCATTCATAATTTAAGTGAACAAAATTCTGTTCTAAATCAGTTTATTTCTGAAGTACGAGATGTACATATTCAGAAAGATACTATGCGCTTTAGACGAAATATAGAACGTATTGGGGAGGTGTTAGGTTATGAACTGAGCAAATCATTGTCGTATAATGCTACTACGGTAGAAACACCTTTAGGTTCTAAACCAATGAACCTTAGTAAGGACCAATTGGTTATTTGCTCCATTTTACGTGCAGGACTACCCCTTCACCAAGGATTATTGAACTATTTTGATACTGCGGAAAATGGTTTTATATCCGCCTTTCGTAAACATGAAGGGGATGCCGATGATTTTAAAGTAATCGTAAATTATTTTGCGGCACCTACCTTGACTGGCAAAATATTGATTTTAACAGATCCTATGCTAGCCACGGGAAGCACTTTGGAAAATGTACTATTGGCATTAAAGGAGCACGGAACTCCTGCGGCCATTCATATCGTTTCCGTTATAGGTTCCCGGCAAGGAATAGATAAGGTAGCCAATGTTTTTCCGGATAACACCCATTTATGGATCGCTGCCATTGATCCCGAATTAAACACCAGAGGATACATTGTTCCCGGTATTGGGGATGCGGGTGATTTAGCTTATGGTCAAAAACTGTAGTTTAAAAGAGTTTAGCGGCGTTTGCCCCATTTCACCAGTTCATACCATAAAACGGATACCGTGCCTACGATGATGGACATTCCGATCTGTGTTAGTGTCAAACGTTCAAACTCAAAAAAGTGGGTCAATACGGGCAGGTAGAGTAATAATAATGTTAAAAGTATGGTGATGCCGATAATTAAGGGGACCAATGAATTCTTGTACCTAATGGTCGTAAAAATGGAATAATAAAATGAGCGGTTGACCAAGGTCAAAAAAATATTGGCTACGATCAAGACCAAAAATACCATAGTCCTGGTAGTACTTTCACTATAGGAAGCTTCAACCGCATAACGATAGATAAACAGTGCGCCAATGGTGATGACAAGTCCTTGTAGAATGCTAGTGGCCAATTCCTTATAATTAAAAAAAGTGGTGGAGAACGGGCGAGGTCTTTTGTCCATTAAATTTTTTTCCATAGGCTCATTTTCAAATATAATGGAGCATGTAGGTCCCATGATCAACTCCAATAAAATAACATGTGAAGGTGAAAATATATTTGGGTATATCCACCGCAAAGCCAAGGGAATAAAAACGGTCAATATTATGGGAATATGTATGGATATGATATACTGTATGGCCTTTTTTAAATTGGTGTAGATTTTTCTGCCCATGGCAATGGCATCGACCATTTTGGAGAGATCATCGTCCACCAAGATTAAGGAGGCGGCCTCTTTGGCTATTTCCGTTCCTTTTTTGCCCATTGCTATACCTATATGTGAAGCCTTTAAGGCTGGCCCGTCATTAACTCCATCCCCCGTCATGGCTACAATTTGGTTATTTTCTTTCAGGGCATTTACGATTCTAAGTTTTGCATCTGGAAACATCCTTGAAAAAACATTTACCGTCTTGACCTTTTCTTTTAATTCCTGATCGGTCAATTGCATAAGTTCATCACCGGTCATTGATTTTTCATAGCCAATAAAATTAATTTGTTTGGCTATGGCCATAGCGGTATTTGCATTATCCCCCGTAACCAGTTTAACTTGTATTCCCGCTTTGTCAAAATCCTGTAATACTTGGCTAATGTTATCTTTTGGAGGGTCGTAAAATGCTACAAGCCCCATAAAATCAAACTTAAAATCCTGCTGGTGTTCTGGATAGGTTGATCCCGTAAAAATACCTTGACCAACGGCCAGTAATCTATACCCTTCCCTTCCTAGGTTATAAATAGTCTCCTGTAGTTTTTCTATCTGCTTTGACGTAAGGTTGGAGACTGCAATTAGGGCTTCTGGCGCTCCTTTGGCCGCAATGATCAAATTTCCTTTTTCATTTTCAAATAAATGGGTCATCATTGGTGGTTTACCCCCTAAAGGATACTCGTGAACCATTTTGTAATTTGGTCGCTCATCAACTTGGGAGAAGCTACCATATGCATTGTGCAATGCCACTTCCATAGGGTCAAACGGTATGGGTTCACTGGCCCACATGGCCATTTTAATTAGGTCTTTTTCTGGTTGTTCCAGGTTTTCATCCGCATTGACAATGGCATAGGTTTGCAGCGTAAACAGTTTGGCCAAGGCCATTTTGTTCTGGGTAATGGTGCCTGTCTTATCCGTACAAATGACCGTGGCACTGCCCAGTGTTTCCACTGTTTTCATTTGTTTGACCACAATGCCCATTTTCATGAGTCGCCATGCTCCTAAGGCCATAAAGGTTGTGAAGGCAACGGGAATTTCTTCAGGAAGAATACTCATGGCCAAAGTGAGTGCTTTTAATAAGCTATCAAGAACGGCACCGGAACGAAGGTAGTTAATGATCCAAACAAGGATAAATACTGCTCCGCCCCAGATGGACATTAATTTTACAAAATTTGAGATCTTTAGTTCTAAAGGGGTTTTTTCTACGGTAATTTGATCTAGGCTCTTACCAATTTTACCTAATGAGGTTTTGGCGCCAATAGCTGTAATTTGTGCTATGGCCAATCCACTTGCAACGGTTGTTCCGGTAAATATTTCCGGATTTGGGCCATTGGCATCTTTGTAGATCGGTAAAGATTCGCCCGTCAAAATAGATTCGTTTACAGAAAAATCGTTAGAATGTTGAATGACACCATCAGCAGAAATGGTGCTACCTTCTTCTGCCATAAAATAATCGCCTATGACCAATTCATGACTATCAATGGCAATTACCTCACCGTTACGAATGACCTTACTTTTGGGTTGAGTAAGATTTTTAAGGTTCTCAAGGGCCTTTCTGCTTCTTGAATCTTGATATAGGGAAATGGAACCTACCAATATAATGGCCGCAACCAAAAAAATACCGTCACCCCAATTACCTGTAATAAAATATATAGCAGAGGCTACCAATAGAAGAATGACCATAGGTTCCTTGGCTAAACTTTTAAGGGCGTCCACAAAGCTATTTTCCTTTTGGTGATCAAAGGTATTGGAGCCGTATTTGGTCCTTGATGCCATCACCTCTTGGTCCGTAAGGCCAGAAATTCCAAAATCTTTGGGTGTATTCATGAATGCAAATTGATAGACCGTTTTAAGATAATTCTTTATTGTTTGAAAATCACCAAATTATAGGAAAATCAATTGGTCGGTACTGATAAATATCATAGTATTTATGTGTAAAAGGATGCAATTTTAGGGTACTATAAAAACTTTAATCTCAGTACTATGGAAACCGTAAACAAGACTGTTCGCATTATTTTAAAAGAGACATATACCAATTTAATTACTTTAAAAAAGAAAGATGACCAAGAAGCATTCAACAATGAACTAATGAAAATACTACCCAGAATTTACCGGTATGTTTCCAATAGGCTCAATAGTGCTGTGGCCAATGGTACGTTGAACAAGGATATGTTTGATCCCAGTGATTTTACCGATCAGCTATTTATAGAAGTCTATGATCATATGGACAAAATTGGTAATGAGGATGAACTTCATGCATTTCTTTTTAAAACGGTAGACCGCTTGTTAGAGGATAGTTTAGTGGAGGAGGAATTTGATCAGCTTTTTTTTGAGAATATAGATGCGTATTCCAAACCGGAATGGGATGCCATGGAGGAAAATTATAGTACAGATGGGGATGGTGACCTGGTCATGCTAGAGGAACTGGATGATTCTTCCTATGATAAAGGGGATTATAGCTTGGATCATGTCTTTATCACGGATGATGAAAAGGAACTTGCCGCAAAATTAGATGAGTCCTTGAACAAGGAACGCATTGAACGTCATATGCGTTTGGTACTTGGAAAAATGAATTCAGCCATGAGAACCGTCTTTGAACTTTTTGTACATCAAGGTTTTACCTTAAAGGAAATAGCGCACATAAGAGGGACCAATTTTACTGAGGTGGAGCGGATTTTAACGGATGCCCGTAAATTTTTAAAGGAGAGTTTTGAGAAAAGGTTCTTGATCGAAAGTAATTAAGGAGGAATAGGAACGAAAAAAGCTCCCAATTGATTATTGGGAGCTTTTTGTAGGTATAAGGTTTAAAGCTCAAGTTTAATTCACTGATTTGTTTTCCCTAAGTTTTCCGGTACAATCGCTAATAGTAATGCGAAATACGATTGGTGCATCTTCGGCATGTATTTTAGCAGAAAATTCACTGATATATTTTGGGTGTGCCCCGTATTTGTTTAGCAGCACATCCTTTACCCCTTCAGAAAATTCATGTAGCATATGTTTGGCGTCAATGCGGGACAATTCTTCAAAAGTACCTTGCACCAAAACCGATTTCCAGTTTTCTATGGAAGAAATTTCATCTACGCCCATACTAACTGCATTGTTTTTTCGCATGGCCTTTATCTTATGTCCTTCGGCAGAATAACTTATAATAGAATTATGTTCCACATCATAGAAGAAAGTAATGGGTACTATGTGTGGAAATCCTGCAGTTATGTAAGCTAACCGTCCAATATAATTTTGTTCCAGTATTGCCCTGCATTCCTCTTCAGTTAAATTTCTTCTCATAATTATGGTGATTTGATGTTGAATTAAATATAGGTGGCATTATGTGGACAACCTATGATATAAATCAGGTATGTTCATATCATCTGCATGGTTAAAGTTTCGGAGAGGTAGAACTATTCAATTGTGGTTAACCAATTTTATTAAAGCTTTAAAAAGGAAAAATAAAAAGGTAGGATATAATTTTACATTATTCTCAAAAACAGGGTGTAAAGTTATATTTTATGTTAAGATTAACATAATTGTTAAAAAAGCCTCTCTATTTTTAGAGAAGGATAAGTAGTAATGCAATGTGGAACTTGTGTATGGCCGGCATTCTTTTGTATTCGCCTCCCATATGGATCTTGAGCACATTGGCATATAACCTATGTATTTCCTTGGAAATATATATCATATTCTAAAAAACCACTTAAAACTAACACATGAAAAGAAGAGATTTTGTACAGTACGCCGGGTTGGGTGCCGGAGCATTGATGATGCCATCATTATTGCTAGGTAACGACATCCCTACAGAGGCGTTACTGGAACCAGGTATGGATGCCTTGGTGAAAAAACGAATGGCAGATGTTGCCTTAAATACTGCCAAATCATTGGGTGCTACCTATGCAGATGCCCGTATAGGCAGGTATTTAAATCAGTATGTATTCACTAGGGAAGACAAAGTACAGAACGTGGTCAATACAGAATCCTTTGGTATAGGTATACGTGTAATCGCTAACGGTACATGGGGTTTTGCCTCTACTAATAGTGTTACTGAAGATGGTATTAAAAAAGCAACGGAGCAGGCAGTTGCCATAGCAAAAGCTAACTCTAAAATTCAAAAAGAACCGGTTAAGTTAGCGCCGGTAAATGCATATGGAGAGGTTTCTTGGAAAACCCCTATAAAGAAAGATTTTAAAGAAGTGCCTGTTTCGGAAAAGGTGGATCTTTTGCTAAGTGCAAATGCCGCTGCTTTGGATAATGGAGCAAACTTTGTGAACTCCGCCTTATTTATGGTTAACGAGCAAAAATACTTTGCTTCTACAGATGGTTCCTATATTGATCAAGACATTCACCGTTTATGGCCTACTTTGAGAGTTACCGCAGTTGATAAATCTGCAGGTACTTTTAAAACTAGAGAAAATATGAGTGCGCCCGTAGGTATGGGTTATGAGTATTTAGACGGATTGGAATCTGAGAAAATAGATGGTCCGGCAGGATTACGATTATACAGAAACAGCTACGATATGGTAGAAGATGCCACTATCGCGGCTAAACAAGCTAAAGAAAAATTAACGGCGAAATCTGTTGATGCCGGTAAGTACGATTTGGTTTTAGAACCGAATCACCTTGGGTTAACAATACATGAATCTGTGGGTCACCCATTGGAATTAGATCGTGTATTGGGTTACGAAGCCAACTACGCAGGTACAAGTTTTGCCTCGTTGGATAAATTAAAATCGGGCAACTTTAAATATGGTAGCGACATTGTAAACCTTGTTGCGGACAAGACCCAAGTAGGTTCTTTAGGCGCTGTTGGTTATGATGATGAAGGTGTGAAAGCTAAAAAGTGGGATTTGGTACGAAACGGCGTATTAACAAATTTCCAAGCCATACGTGACCAAGCACATATGATCGGTGAAGAGGAATCTCACGGTTGTTGCTATGCCCAAAGTTGGGACGATGTTCAGTTTCAGCGTATGCCAAACGTATCATTAGAGCCCGGTAAAGAAAAGTACTCTATTGCCGAAATGATAAAGGATGTAGAAAAAGGTATTTATATAGCAGGTCGTGGATCGTATTCCATTGATCAGCAACGTTATAATTTCCAGTTTGGTGGTACTGTTTTTTACGAGATTAAAAATGGTGAAATTGTAGGTATGTTAGAAGATGTAGCCTACCAAAGTAATACCCAAGAATTTTGGAATTCATGTGTTAAGATTTGCGATAAGGATGATTACCGTTTGTTCGGTACGTTCTTCGATGGTAAAGGGCAGCCTTCTCAGGTTAGCGCTGTATCTCATGGTAGTTCTACTGCCAGGTTCAATGATGTAAACGTAATTAACACAGGTAGAAACATTTAATTGTTTCACTCTAAAAAGAACAACAATGGCAATTTATACAAAAGAAGAAGCAAGAAAAATATTGGAGACGGCATTGAGCTTTTCCAAAGCCGATACCTGCGAGATTAATTTAAGCGGGTATAATAGTGGTAATATAAGATATGCAAGAAATACGGTATCTACATCTGGGTACAGTTCTAACCAAAGCTTGGCGGTACAGTCTAGCTTCGGTAAAAAATCAGGTACGGCAACTATTGATGAGTTCGATGATGCATCATTGGAAAAGGTGGTAAGAAGGGCTGAGGAGTTGGCACAACTTTCTCCTGAGAATCCTGAGTTTATGGAACCTTTAGGTCCGCAGATGTATGATGAATCAATCACATATAGCGAGTCAACAGCAAACATAACGCCGGAGTATAGAGCAGAAGTAGCCAGTAGCAGTATTGTACCTGCAGCTGCAAAAGATGTTACTGCAGCAGGATTTTTAAATGATTCGGCAGGATTTAGCGCTATGATCAATTCTAAAGGGCTGTTCGCTTACAATCAATCTACCGATGTTGATTTTACAGTAACCATGCGTACCAATGACGGTACAGGTTCTGGTTGGGTTAAAAGAGATTTCAACGATGTAGATAAGTTTGATGCCGATGAAGCCGCAAAAACTGCAATTGATAAAGCAGTACTTTCAAGAGAGGCAAAAGCAATTGAGCCAGGGAAATATACGGTGATATTAGAGCCAGCCGCCTCGGCAGATTTGTTACGTAATATGTTCCGTTCTTTAAATGCGCGTTCTGCAGATGAGGGCAGAAGTTTTATGTCCGCTCCTGAAGGTAAAAATAAGATTGGGGAAAAAATAGTGGATGAGCGTGTCAATATTTATTCGGACCCATTGCACCCAGAAGTACCTACATCTACTTGGAACGGAGAGGGGCAACCTATAAAAAAGACGAGTTGGATTGAAAACGGAGTGGTGAAGAACTTGGCGTATGACCGTTTTTGGGCAAAGGAAAAAGGTGTGGAGCCAGTTCCTTTTCCGTCGAACGCAATTATGGCTGGTGGCGATGCCAGTTTAGAGGATTTGATCAAGAGTACCAAAAAAGGAATTTTGGTAACACGTTTATGGTATATACGTAGTGTTGATCCACAGACCTTGTTATATACAGGACTTACCAGAGACGGAACGTTCTATATAGAAAACGGTGAAATTAAATATCCTGTAAAAAACTTCAGGTTTAATGAGAGTCCGATCATCATGCTGAACAATCTAGAAACCCTTGGAAAACAAGTACGTATCAATGGTAATTTAATACCTTATATGAAGGTGCGCGACTTTACGTTTACCAGTCTTTCAGATGCGGTTTAAGGCATCATAAAGCACTATAAACTGGTTGATTGTGACATTTCACATCAGCCAGTTTTCTTTTTTCAAGCGGAATAAAAACACTAATTACTTGCCCTTGAGCAACGAATTTTTCTTTACGAGATTACAGTATGAGTCCGGCGATTGGGATGTGGATCAGCGCATGCCATCCAATCTGTTGAACTCATTGGTTGAGTACACCACCTTGAAAGTAGATACGCAAGAGAAGATAATCACCTTGGCAAGCGATGATATTTTTAAGAGTCCGTTTTGCTATATCTCAGGTCATAAATTGGTAGAGTTCACTAAAAAGGAAAAAGAGAATTTTGAGAAGTATGTGCGCAACGGAGGCTTTGTTTTTGCCGATGACTGCAATCACGATATAGACGGCTTGTTCGCAAAATCCTTCGAACGGCAAATGGAAGAAATTTTTGGTCCGTCGGAATTAAAAAAAATACCCAACGACCATGAAATCTATACCATATTCTTTGATTTTGAAGACGGTCCACCTACCACATCACAAGAGCTGAACGGCTGGGGCGATGATTTGGTGCACGATTATTTAAAGGCAATAGTCATCAACGGTAGAATAGGAGTACTATACAGTAATAAGGATTACGGTTGCGAGTGGGATTATGATTTTAGAAACAAACGTTGGTACAAAATAGACAATACACGGTTTGGGGTCAACATTGTCATGTATGCCCTAACCTCATAAACACATTTTTGAATGGATAAAGAATTACAACGCATTGCAGATGAGGTAGAAATGCTTTCCGATAAATTAAGTGCCTTAAAGCAAGAAATCGGGAAAGTGATTATTGGGCAGGAAGAAACCGTATCGCAATTACTGATTACGTTTTTAGCCGGTGGTCACGCATTGTTAGAAGGAGTTCCCGGTTTGGCAAAAACACTAATGATCAGGACTTTGGCAAATGCCATAGATTTAAAGTTTAAAAGAATACAGTTTACACCAGATCTAATGCCTTCGGATATTATTGGGACAGAGATTTTAGAAGAAGACCATACCACGGGCAAAAAGTTCTTTAAGTTCAATAAGGGGCCTATTTTCTCTAATATTATCCTGGCGGATGAAATTAACCGTACTCCACCAAAAACACAAGCTGCATTGTTGGAAGCTATGCAGGAGTTTGAGGTAACTTACGGAGATAAGACCTATCCGTTAGATAAGCCATTTTTTATACTGGCTACACAAAACCCCATTGAACAATCAGGAACATTTGTTTTACCCGAAGCACAGCAAGACAGATTCTTGTTGTACATCAAAATAGGATATCCTACACAGCAAGATGAAGAAGCCATTTTAAAAGCGACCACGGGTACCTTTAAAAAGAAATTGAACCGAGTTATTTCGGGCGATGATATTGTGCGTTTGCAACAGCTGGTAAGAGAGGTATCCATAAGTGATGCCCTCATCAGTTTTGTGAGTGATATCATCAGGGCAACCCGCCCAGAAACCACGACCGATGCGTTTGTAAAAGACTGGGTAGATTGGGGAGCAGGTCCGCGTGCAGGTCAAGCTATGATCTTAACGGCAAAGGCTAATGCCTTGTTAGAAGGTAGGTTAGCGGTAACATTAGATGATATTAAAGCAGTGGCATTGCCCGTACTACGTCATAGGGTTTTAGTGAATTTCAGGGCAGAAGCGGAAGGCATTACGTCTGATAAAGTGGCAACCCATTTACTGAGCGCCATTCAACTAAAAGGTAAATAATAACTCTCGATTATCGAGTTTATGGCAAAACAGGATTATCAAGATTTATTAAAACCAGAAGTCATCAATACGGTTGAGGGACTTTCCTTAATATCGCGCATTGTTGTAGAGGGCTTTACGGCGGGTTTAAATAGAAGTGCCAGTGTGGGTCCTGGAATGGAATTTAGTCAGTACAGAGGTTACGAACCTGGTGACGATTTACGGCTGTTGGATTGGAAAATGTTGGCACGATCGGGCAGGTATTACATTAAACAGTCGGAAATTGAGAGTCAGGTAACCATTAAGTTTATTGTAGATACCAGTGCATCCATGTTGCACAAGGAAACCAAATTGTCAAAGGTAGACTTTGTTCGCGTGTTGGTGGCTACCTTAGCGTATTTGGCGCATAAGCAAGGTGATGCCGTGGGCTTATTCGCGTTAAATGAAAAAGATGCAATTAGCATATATCCTAAAGCGGATAAAAAGCATTACAACCGGTTGCTGTTAGAGTTGATTAAACTTTCAAACATAGGAAAGTGGCCGGCAGCCCATATTTCAAACAAGCGGATACCGAACAGAGGAGAGAAGGAGCTAATTTTTTTCTTGACGGATATGTATGAAACCGGTGACGAGATTTCAAAATTTGTAAAGGGATTAAAATCTGCCAAGAACGAAGTAGTGGTTTTACAAATTATGGGTGCTGCCGAGATGGATTTCAATTACGGTGCTAATATCACTTTTGAGGATTGGGAAACAGGGGCAAGAATAAAAGTAGATACGCAGCAGGCGAAAACTGAATACTTAAATGCTCTTGAAAACAGATTGAAAAGTATAAAAGAAGAATTGCTTTCTAACGGAATAGACCATCATGTATTTAGAATGGATGCACCTTTGGGTGAAGCGCTTCAATTATTTTTAAAACAACGAAAAAGAATCGGTTAGTATGTCATTTGCACATCCTTCATATCTATGGGCTTTATTGGGACTTCTAGTTCCCATAGCCATCCATTTGTGGAGTAAAAAGGAAGCAAAGACCATAAAAATTGGTAGTGTACAGTGGTTATCAGAGTCAAAATCAAAACAATCTAGCAGTATTCAATTGAATGAATGGTGGTTGTTGGTGTTACGCATGGGCATCATTTCGCTATTGGTATTGTTGATGGCAAAACCACAATGGCATTCAAAAGTGAGCAATACATCCCTGATCTATATTATTGAACCAGAGCTGGTACAGCATACTGGTTTTATGTCTCGCTTCAATGAAATAAGCGATGATCAAGAAATTAGACTGTTGCGAAAAGGCTTACCGTTAAAGGAAAAAGAACAAGACATAACTGCGCAGCATTTCTTACCTGATTATTGGGCTTTGGCATCTGAAATGGATGCCCTACAGACCGATAGTATTGTTGTCTTTACCAAGGGTTTAGCAAAGGGGTTAAAAGGGGCAAGACCGGAAACCAAGCATAAAATGCATTGGGTAGTCATTGATTCCGCATTAGCGAAAGAGACACCTTTATTAGCCTATAAAAAGAAGAATGGTTTACAATTGTTTACAGGCAAGAGTACTCCGTTTGACACCAAAGTCAGCAAAAAATATATCAAGTTAGACGATGATTTTGCGCTTAGCAACAATGGAGATAGCTTAGTAATTTCAGGAAAGAATCCGGTAGAGAAAGTTCATGTGTATGTTCAGTACCCCATTAAAATAGCACTTTATTATACCGATAGTTTACAGAAGGACAAATCGTATATAGAGGCATCGTTAAAGGCGCTTTCCATTTATTTGGATAGGGAGATTCAGGTAGAATCTAGCTTAGATACTGAAGTAGTATTAGACATAGAAGCAGATGCCATCATCTGGCTTAGTGCAAAACCTTCCCCTAAAACGACAAAAAAGTTATTAGCCTTCAAAGAGGATGCGCTATCGCAATCAATGGTAATTCCCGGCGTAGAGAAGCATAGTTTCTATCTGACCAAACGCATAAACTCAGAGAATGCGGTTACGGAGCGATTAACGGAGCAATTGTTGCAAATGCTGGAAATCAATGAAGAGGTTAAAAAATTTGTAGCTGAGGTGGATCATCGTTCGGTAACTGCGGCTGAATTGGAAACCACAGTTATTGATTCTAATAAAAACGGAAGGCAATTGGCTAGTCAGAATGTGAATCCGTACTTATGGTTAATCCTCTTAGTATTGTTATTGGTGGAACGCTTTGTAGCATATAAACGCAAACAGTGATGGAACAGGGCAAACTACACTTGATGAAATTTCAAAAGCGATGGCAGTTGTTGTCATACGCCGAGGCTGTTCTGTATGCCTTGGGCATTGCTGTACTATGCTATTTTATTACTGAAAACGTATGGTTTGGCTTGGTATTATTTATTTTAAGCGTGTTACTTTTTGTCTTCATAAAAAAGCCTTGGAAGCATAATTTGAACGCTACCAGTTCCTATATAGATGCCCACGTTTCAGAAGCCTCATTTAGTACGGGACTACTATTACAACCAGAAGAAAACTTATCCAATTTAGCGAGGTTGCAACGCTATAAGGTTTCGGAAGAGCTTAGTAAAAGATTGGGAAATATAAGTCCGCCAAACGCTTTAAAACAAGCGGTTTTAGTCATGCTGGGTTGTATATTGCTCGGCTTTATATTTCACAAGTTGGCTATATTTCCCGGGGTTGCTAACGAGCTGAACAATCCTAAAAATACCGAGCAAATTCAGTTCGTGGCAACGGATAGTATACAAGTTAAAAGCAGTATTCCAGCAATTGAGAAGCAGGAAATACGGGTTATTTATCCATCGTATACAAGATTAGGGAGTAAAACTACAGCAGACCCAAATATAAAGGCAGTTACCGGAGCTAAAATTCAATGGAGGTTACAATTTGATGCTGCAGTTGTAGCACCGGTATTAGATGTGATGGGCGAGTTAAAGCCCATGCAAAAAGAAGACGGAGGTTATCAAGTGCAATTGCCTTTATCAGCATCAGGTTTTTATAGTTTCAAATTTCAAAATGAAGACGGAACAGAGTTTACATCCGATTTGTTTTCGTTGGAGGCGGTATCGGATAATCCGCCCGAAATAGAGATTTTAGGATTGGAGCAATACACCTATTTTGATTTTTCCGATAAAAAATTAGTAGAACTGCAAAGTACCATTACAGATGATTTTGGAATTGATGAAAGCTACATTATTGCAACGGTAAGTAAAGGAACAGGAGAGTCTGTAAAGTTTAGGGAAGAAAAATTGAATTTTAAGGAAGCCATTTTAAAAGGAACCAAATCTATACGAGCAACCAAAATACTAGATTTGAATGCATTGAAAATGGAAGTAGGTGATGAGCTTTATTTTTATATAGAAGCCTTTGATGAAAAACAGCCGAAGCGTAATGTGGCACGTAGCGAAACGTATTTTGCAGTAATCAAAGATACCGTTGGAGAGCAATTTGGTGTAGAAGGAACTTTAGGCGTAGACCAAATGCCCGATTATTTTAGAAGTCAGCGACAACTGATTATTGACACCGAGAAATTAATAAAGGATAAGCCCAGCATTTCAATTCAAGAATTTAAATCGAGAAGTAATGAATTGGGGTTTGACCAAAAAGCGCTTCGCCTAAAGTACGGACAGTTTATGGGCGATGAATCTGAGATGGAAGAAGCACCTGCCGTGATCGAAAGTCATAAAGAAGGTGAAGACCATGATCATGCTGAAGATCAAGAAAATATACTGAAAGAATTTATGCATGACCATGATGGTGATAACGAGCATAACTTGGTAGAACAGCATGGGCACGAACATGAAGAAACAAGCGAAGAACCAGAAGACCCTTTACATGATTACCTTCATAATCATGATGATCCAGAAGAATCTACCTTGTTTGAAGAATCGTTAAAAACCAAATTAAGAAAGGCATTAAGTATCATGTGGGATGCCGAATTACATTTGCGATTGTACGAACCGGAAAAGTCGTTGCCATTTCAATATGAGGCTTTAAAATATATTCAAGAAATTAAAAATAGTGCCCGTATATATGTGCACCGAATAGGATTTGACCCACCACCGATTAAGGAAGATAGCCGACTTACCGGCAAAATAAAGGACATCAAAAATTATAGTAAGAACGAAACTACTAGTGCAGATCTACCTTTTGAAGCCATTGAAAACGCAGTTAGCCGTTTGGAACAGTTGGTGCACGACGAACAGGAGTTTAAAGAGGATGATACTATACTTTTTACTGCTGCAGGCAATGAGCTGGCACAGTTGGCTATAGACAACCCGGGTAAATATTTGCAGGTCTTGCAAGGCTTAAAAAGTATAGAGAACAACACAGGAAGAACCCTTGAAAATTACCAATTCGTTCAAAAAGGATTGCTATTGGCTTTGCCAAGTACACCGCAGGTGCCCGGATCTGAAAAAGTGTACACAGACGAAATCAATTCACTATTTCTAAAACAATTGGAAGTGTATGATTGATGGAATTTCGTTTGTACAGAAAGAATTGCTACTACCTATTATTTTAGGTGGTGTATTGTTATTTGCTGCATTTATTTTTAAGGAATGGCAAACACGAAACAAGGGCAGGTTTACTTTAAATGTTATCGTAGCAATTATAACCCTGTTCGCTTTAATTTTAATTATTTTAGAACCTAGCAAAGAAGTAGAAATACAGCACAAGCAAGGACTACTTTTAACCGAAGGCTACCGAGCGGAACAACAAGATAGTTTAGGGGCTATTTATGAGGGGATTCAGGTATTGGAATATAACCACAAGCAATCGGTTCGTAGGGCTTTAGATTCGCTAACAAGTCTGGTGATTATTGGCGATGGGGTAGCACCCTTTGATTTTTATAAGTTTGATAGTATACCCACTAGCTACTTACCAAACGAAATTACATCAGGTATTACCAAAGTAAAGTGTAATGATCATCTTGTTTTAGGGGATGAGTTTAAGCTGAACGGAACTTATGCCAAACCGAAACTAGGTTCCATCTTGGTATTGCAAGATTCACGAGGTAATGGTTTGGATTCAATACTTTTAAAAGACAAGAGTTCGCAAAATTTCTCTTTAAAAACAGTACCAAAAGTTAGTGGTGAATTTATTTTTAAATTATCGGAAAAAGATAGTGTGGGCAAGATGTTAGAGTCAAATCCGCTTCCAATTACAATTCGTAAAAAAGAACCTATTCGCGTTTTGATTGTAAATACTTTTCCAACATTTGAAACAAAATACCTCAAGAATTTTTTAGCGGATGAAGGGTATGAAGTTACGGTTCGTAGTCAGTTGACAAAAGGCAAGTTTAAGTTCGAGTATTTTAATACCAAAGCATTGCCGATTTATCAATTTACCGAGGAGAGCTTACGTAAGTTCAATGTGGTCATTACAGATGCCGAAACCTATTTCAATTTCGGAAAAACGGTAAAAAATCGCTTTGAACATAGCATACGTGAAAACGGATTAGGCTTGTTTATTCAACCAACCGAACTGCTGTTTAAACTTGGTAAAGCAATGCCTTATTTTAGTTTTAAAAGCGATGGCGTAAATGAGGTACAATTACCCAATAATACCATCAACATAGAAAAATATCCTTTTACATTTAATGAAACATTCGCCGTGAATGCAATAGATTCAAATGAACTTGGCAAATTATCGTATTTTAGGCAATTGGGCTTGGGTAGAGTTGCAACCACTACATTGTTAAATAGTTATCAGTTAGTGTTGCAGGGAAAGAATCAAGCTTATAAAAGTATTTGGACTCAGATTTTAGATAAGATTGTACAACGAAAAGAACAAGTGGTAGCATGGCAATCGCAAACGGAATTGCCAAAAGTGGGCGAGCCTTTTTCTTTTGTATTACGTACCGGTTTGGAAGATTTTCAAGTATTGAATACTGAAGAAAAACGTGTTCCCTTGCTACAAAACGCAAATGTGTCTTTTAAATATTCGGGTACTACCTATCTGAAGAAAGCAGGGTGGAATACTTTGGAAGTAGAAGGCGACAGTACCACTCAATTTTCCTATTACGTTTATGATGTCGATGATTGGAAATCTTTAAGTGCATCTCATAAAAGAGAAGCGAATGCAAAACAGTTTGGTAATGCAATAAAAGAAAATAGGACAGTTATGGTAAACCGTCCTATATCGCTACTATTTTTTTATATCCTTTTTTTACTGGGGATTGGATGGTTGTGGTTATCACCAAAATTATCCGCCCTAAGCTAAATCAGTTTTAATGCGGTAGTTTGTCCTTTAACAAACCATACACAAATGTTCCCAATAGCGCACCTCCTATAACGACTAGTATAGAAGGAAATCCAGCACCTACCAACACATACATAGGACCTGGGCAAGCACCTGCCAACGCCCATCCTAAACCAAAAATAATACCACCTATTAAATAACGGGCAACACTTTTTGTTTTAGGGTGTAAATTCATTTCTTTTCCTCCAATGGCTTTGATGTTATTTCTTTTTATAATCTGTACGCCAATTACCCCTAGAACAAGTGCGGAGCCAATAATGCCATACATATGAAAAGATCCAAACTGAAACATTTCATAAATACGAAACCACGAAGCAGCTTCAGATTTATACATGATGATGCCGAAAAATATACCTATGGTCAAATAACTTAAATACTTCATGTTAACTAAAAATTAGGGGGAATAAAAGGTGAATCATAACCAAGCCGCCAATAAAAAAACCAATCACGGCAATTAAAGATGGCAACTGTAAATTACTTAGTCCGGATATAGCGTGACCACTGGTACAACCACCCGCATAACGCGCACCAAAACCAACCATGAATCCGCCTAAAATCAGCACCGCAAGTACAAATGGATCAGTAAGATTTTCAGAAGCAAAAAGCTCCGTTGGTAAATAAGCTTCACCCGCGCTTTCAATTCCGTAATCCGTTGAAAGTTGTTGTGCAACTTCAGGATTTATTTTTACCGTATTATTGGACATAAATTGAGAAGCGATAAATCCGCCAATAATAGCGCCAAGAACAACAATTAGATTCCATCGTTGTTCTTTCCAATCGAACTTAAAGAAATCGGAATATTTTGCGGCACCACCAATAGAACACATGGTTCTTAAGTTGGAAGACATACCAAATTGTTTACCTATGTACAGCAGTACAAACATGGTCAAAGCAATTAAAGGTCCGGCTACATACCATGGCCAGGGATCGTAAATCAAATTCATAACATTCATTTAATTTGCAAAGTAATGGAATTTAAAAGTAGTATTGTGTAACCCTGGTTACAAAAGCTATTTCTCCAATAGTTTGATTAATTTAAAAGATGTTAAAAGGTGAATAAGTCCAGGAATAATCAGTACACCACCTATGAGCAATGAAATACCTAAAACATTCATTACACTATCAGGAACAGGATGCTCATAAATACTGATGCTACCGTTGGTAGTGAAAAGTATGTTTGGAAAATGTGTAATGGTGGCCGCAAATAGAATAAAGAATATTTGCATACCGGCCAATGCCCTAGAGATAATTCTTCTACCGGATTTAATACTTTTCCATAGCGGAAACAATAAAATGCCGGAAACGATAATGGCAGAGACCGACCATATATTACCAATGAAATCCACAACAAAAGCGATACCTGAAAAATACCCGTATGCCAATGTTATAAAACCCAAAGAGACCACTACTATAGTTGCTATAGAGGCTTTTCTCATGTACATGGATTTACTGGTGTCATCTACCTCGCCAATTAGAAATACCGATGCCAAGAAAGCACAAAGGGCTGCATAGAAAAATCCCGTTAAAATTGAAAAAACATTGAACCAAGAGTGTACATAAACTTCCAAGAAACTGTGGTTTTCCATTTGCGACGGATTAATGATGTCTCCACTGACCACGCCGCCCATGGTAAGGCCTAAAAATATGGGAGTAACTAAACTAGAGGTCTTAAACATCCAATCATATAAAATTTGTGAACTGTCTTTATAGGCATCATAATATCGAAATACAAAGGCTACACCTCTAAGGGTTATACCCAGTAACACCAAGGTCAATGGAATATGTAGTGCGAGCACTAAAATGTTGTAGTAATGGGGGAAGGCGATCCATAGAATCACGATTAAAATAATGATCCAAATATGGTTAGCCTCCCAAACTGGACCCATTACTTGGTAAACGGTCTTCTTATTGATAGCCTGGTTTTCTTTAGAGGAGAACAACTCAATGATTCCCGCGCCAAAATCTGCTCCTGCCAGTAAAACGTAGAGCAATAAAGAAACGGCAAGAAAGGCTAGTACAACGTAGATCATGCTTCATTGGTTTTAACACTGTTCAAGAATTTAATTTGCCTTGCCATTAACCATGTTACCGCAATGGTCAATATGGTATATACAGCTATATACGTGTACAAACTAAATATAATACCTGGCATTGGGGTAACGGCATCCTTGGTTTTCATAATGTTGTGAATGATCCAAGGTTGCCTACCAACTTCGGTAACGATCCAACCAGCTTCAAGGGCAACAAAGCCCAATGGAGCTAAAAGCGCAAACAACAACCAGAATTTTGGCATATTGAACCAAGATTTCTTTTTGTACTTGGCTACAAAAAATAGCATTCCCGCTATCATTAAAAGAGAGCCTAGTCCCACCATGGTCTGAAAAGCGTAATGGACCATGGCAACATTAGGTTGCTCATCTTTGGGAAAATCATTTAATCCTTTTACTTCGGCATTAAAATCTCCAAAAGCAAGAAAGGATAAGGCATTGGGGATTTCCAGCTTGTACTTGACCTCTTGAGTTTCGTTATCCACAATTCCGCCAATATAGAGCGGTGCTCCTTTTTTGGTTTCGTAATGCGCTTCCATGGCGGCCAGCTTAACAGGTTGTCTTTCGGCAATATCCTTGGCAGAAAGATCTCCGCTTAAGGGCTGTAGAATAGCAGCGATGGCGGCAAATGTTATGGCTATTTTAAACGCTTTCTTATGTAATTCAATATTACGTTTTTTATAAACTTGGTAAGCATGAATACCTGCTACGGCAAACCCTGTAGCCGTAAAAGCGGCTAAGGTCATATGCAAAGCTTGGGTAAACCATGCAGGATTAAATAGTGCTTTTACCGGATCTATATTTAAAAATTCGCCGTTAATGTAATCAAAACCGGAAGGTGCATTCATCCAACCATTGGCGGAAACTACTAAAATACCGGACATTACTCCAGATATACCTACGATGATACCGGTGAACCAGTGAAAAGTTTCAGGAATTTTTTTCCATCCGTAAAGGTAAAATCCCAAAGCAACGGCCTCCACAAAAAATGCTGCACCCTCTAATGAAAATGGCATACCAATAATGGGACCTGCATGTTTCATGAATTCAGGCCACAAGAGACCTAGTTCAAAGGAAAGTGCAGTACCGGATACGGCACCTGTTACAAAGAAAATGGCAACACCTTTTTGCCATGATTTTGTGAGCGTAAGGTAAATGGGATTGCGTGTATTCAACCATTTTTTGTGGGATACCACCATAAAAAATGGCATAACCATACCAATGCAGGCGAACACAATATGGAAAATAAGGGTAAACGCCATTTGTAGTCTTGCAGCATCTATATTTTCCATAAAAAATCAATTTGTTAAGAAGATAACAAAGATACGAACTGGGGAATTTTTATATGGTTACAAAGGTTACATAAATCAAGTTCTAATGTTAAATAATGTCCTTGAACATAAACTTGTCCAAATTGCCCGAAAATGAAACTACTAATGAAATTGTATAATGATATCACTGACATAAATAAATTGAGACATAGTTTATTGTAAAAAAAAAACCTGGAGTTTGATAATTGACTCCAGGATTCTTAGGAACATAACTATATAAAATTAGTCCTTGTATGCGGAAAGCATCCAAACCAATTTTTCTTGTTGAACAATATAATCGCTCATTAGGGCAACGGTACCTTCATCATCGGCTTTAGCGGCTATTTTAAGGGTAGCTCTCTCTTTTTGCAATAAGATACCCAAGCTACTTAAAATATGATCAACAGCTTTATCGCCATCCACTACATTTTCCACAGGCTTGATTTCAGCGTTTTCAATATATTTTGAAAAGGAATGATGTGGGGTATTGCTCAAGGTAAGTACCCGTTCCGCAATTTCATCGACCTTTATCAAAGCATCGTTGTATAATTCCTCAAATTTGAGATGTAGTTCAAAAAATTTCTTTCCTTTAATATTCCAATGAAAACCTCTTAAGTTCATATAGAACATTTGATAGTTTGAGAGTAAATCATTTAAAAATTTGGCAGTTTCATTAGAGCTGTTGGTATCTAGACCAATATTTGATAAACTTGAATTTGTCATAATCTTTCTATTTAAATTGGATGTATTGATTAGTTGTTCTTATTACTGTATTAACAGTTGATAAATTTAGTTTATAGTCGTATGGATTGAGGTAACCTTAGTTACATTTGAAGGTTTTTAACGAATTTTAACGGTTGGAACAATCAAAAAGACATATAAAAACTAAAGGGGCCAAAAGCCCCTCTAATTTTTAGTAAAGTAGTACAGTATTTATGGCATCAAAATATATCCATCTATTTGATAATTGGCAAGGACCATCATAGCCGATAGACCTAGTTCGGTGTTTGGGTTTAAATCGTTAGCCTCAATTCCTCTGGCCGCAGTAGCTTGGGCACAAACATAAAATTGTACTCCATAATCTTTTAAAAGCTTTATAACTTCTGCATTTGGGTTTTCCTTTTCATATTTTGCTTTATACTTTTCATTGTTCAGGGCAGTAAAGGTAGCACCACCATGAATGGCGGCCACTATATGAACCTTGTCAGCAGAAATACCATTGGCTCCCAACATGTTGATCAAGCGTGCAATCTTAAAATACCCAATATTGGTACCTTCCATTTCCCGCTCATCCTTAAGGTCAAAGACCACATTGTATTCTTTGGTGGGGTCAGGTAAAGAGGCCATATTTTTAAAATCTTTTATTTTTCCATAACCATCTATAATGGGCGTGGTCCAATCTTGAGATGTTACAATTTGTGTTCCCATAAGTAAAATGGCAATTAGAAGTGCATTTTTCATTTTCGTTGAATTTATAGAGATAGTGTTGGTTTAAATTTAAATATTATTTATCGCTAATGTCAGTTATTTTAAAAGGAATAAAAGTAAATTAATGTATTTAACGTAACTGTAACCTTGGTTACTGTACTATTGATCGTATAATTATAGATTCGCTATTTAAATTAGCTTAAGATTATATTTCTATGAATGAATTGCGGGTATTGGCAAAACAACTTTTTAAGCTATTTGTAATAGTCTTTGTTTTAATAGGCCTTGTCTTTATATGGTTGTTGACCTATAAACCGAATTCTAAAAAGGAAAAATTAGATAAAACTGAAATTATAGTTTCTATTGAGAATTGGAAAGCTAAAGATGCAATTTTGGAGTTGACCAATATGCCCCGTAGGGTTAAATCTGGATATTATCTTATTTCAGAAACGTCTGCTTATATGGGTCCTTACGCCGTTAGGCCAGAAGATCGGTATAGTGGCAATAATTTGGCATGTTCCAATTGTCATTTGCAAAAAGGGGCCCAGGCAGGTTCTGGCTCTTGGGTAGGTATTTTGGAGCGCTTTCCACAATTTGGGGGTAGAGCAAATAAAATGGGCTCCATTGAAGATCGTATCAATGGTTGTATGGAACGAAGTATGAACGGTAAAATACTACCAGTGGATTCAGAACAAATGAAGTCCATTATAGCATATATGGAATGGTTGGGCGAAGATATTCCGGAAAGTAAAAAGGCTGAGTTTAAGGGATATCCCAAAATTAAGATTCCAGATGAAAAGGTAGATTTAGTGAAAGGTAAGCAAGTGTATAGCAAAGAGTGTGTTGTTTGTCATGGTGAAAATGGAGCTGGCGTTCTTAATACTGAAGTTGGTAAGGGATATACCTATCCGCCTTTGTGGGGATCGGATAGCTTTAACGATGGGGCAGGTATGAACAGGGTTATTACCGCTGCAGAATTCATTAAAAGTAATATGCCTTATTTACAGGCTACTTGGGACAATCCTAAACTTACGGACGAAGAAGCTTATCATGTAGCGGGCTATATCAATAGTTTTTCTCGCCCTCATAAATTTAATACCGAAAATGATTATCCGGACAAAAAACTAAAACCGGTATCTACACCTTACGGTCCTTGGGTAGATGATTTTTCTCCAGAACAACACAAATACGGACCGTTTCCGCCCATCATGGAATTTTATAAAAAGAAATACGGAATTACAAAAACAAAGTAGGCATTATGCGAATTCTATTAATACTCATTTATTGCCTTCCGTTTTTGTCCATGGGTCAAGATACCCTCACCACCAAGAAAGGAACCTTTTCCGGACAATGGCGAACCTATTATATGCGGACAGCAAACAAAGGTGATTTAAAAAACTTTAATGCCTTGGCCACAGGAGGTAAATTAAAATACCAATTTCAATTTACAGATAATTTAGAAGTTGGTACAGCCTTATATAATTCTACTAATATAGGCCTAGAGGATTTAACTGTTCCTGACGATGCTACTGGTAGAATTAGTAGGTATGAAGAAGGATTGTTTGATCGATTGAACTTAAATAACGATGCAGTTTTTTTATTGGGTGAATTATATGCAAAATATAAATTGAACCAGCATGCCTTTACCCTAGGGCGTATGAAGATTAATACACCTCTTATAAACCCTGAAGATGGTAGAATGATACCAACTTTAGTACAGGGTTTTTGGTATAATTATAAAATAGGTAAAAACACCTTTCAATTTGGGTTATTAAATGAAATAGCACCAAGGTCTACAGGTCAATTTTATGGTATAGGCGAGAGTATTGGAACATACCCTGTAGGTAGAAATAAGTATGGAAATGCTTCCCTATATACTGATAATACGGAGTCGGATTATATACTGATGTTTAATTCGGATTTTGAATTAGCGAAGAACTTAAGAATAAACGTATGGAACCAATATGTAGAAAATGTGTTCAATTCTATTTATATTAAACCTTCTTTTAAGTTATCTAAATCTGTGCAAATAGCAGGGGAGTGGCTACATCAAAATAAAATTGGAGATGGGGGTAATGCTATAGATTCCCTGCGATATTTTAATCAAAATACAGCAGATGTTTTAGGATTGAAAATGTCCTATACGGATAAGGTAAGATTAGTTTCTTTGGCCTATAATAGAATTTTACCTCAAGGTCAATTCATATCTCCAAGAGAATGGGGTAGGGAAGACTTGTTCAGCTTTCAAAAACGAGAGCGTAGCGAAGGTTCTGCGGATAATCATGCACTGGTTCTAAACTATAAACAAGAGTTTAAAATTCTTAAAGAGGATCTAAACCTAATTTCAATATTAAGTATTGGAAAGCATTGGAAACCAGATGTAACCAATGCTATTTTAAATAAATATGCAATGCCAGATTATACCCATATCAACCTGGATATTTTCTTTAAAATAAAGAAAATTAAAAACCTACGACCAGAATTATTGATTACCTCTAAAATGGGAAACGGGGATATTCCTGATAACCCTAATTTCTATTTCAATAAGGTTGATTTGTTTCATTTGGATATAATCTTGAATTATAATTTTTAAATGATAATACATAAAAAAAGTCCCCATTTTAATGGGGACTTCATATTATGTTCAGTTAAACGTTTTTACCTTTCATCATCTTGTTCCAGTACAAGTAGGGCAACCCGTATTTTTTAAGCATCCATAATCTCCAATGTTCTTTAGAAGAATCGTTTATGAGCATTCTTTTTAACTTAGGATCCGGGGTGAAATTATTGTCATAATCAAACTCTGCCAACACCATTTTGCCATAATCCGTAACCAATGGGCAAGAAGAATATCCATTATAGGATTTAGTTCCCATTTGTTTACTGTTCATCAAAAGGTTCAAATTATCTACTACGATAGGAACTTGTTTACGAATGGCTGCCCCGGTTTTAGCAGTCGGTAATGCTGCTACATCGCCCAGGCCAAAGATATTGGCGTAGCTGTTATGCTGTAAGGTTTGGTAGTTTACATCTAACCAACCAGCTGCGTTTACTAAAGTCGAATCTTTTACAAATTTTGGTGCCACAGAAGGCGGTGCCGTATGCATCATATCATAGTGAATACCATAGCGGTTGCCATCAACGCTAACTTTTACATCTTTATAATTATATTGAAATTTTTCATCTAATTTTAAGTCATCGACCTTATTACTAGAAATAACCACACAACCACCAGCGGTAATTTCTTGTCCCATTTCATACCATGCAATTTGTTTATCACCATCTACAGCAACCAATTTATGATGGAATCTTAAGTTGATATCTTTTCTGTCAACAACTTCCATTAAAGTTTTCGCAACTTGTTTTACACCAAAAATAACGGTGCCCCCGGTAGCAAAAATCACATCAGTCTTTTTTCTAATACCACTTTTTCTAAAATGGCTTTCTGCTAAATACATTATTTTTTGAGGTGCGCCGCCGCATTTTATAGGCGTTGTAGGTTGTGTAAATAGGGCGGTTCCGCCTTTAAAATTTCTTATTACGTCCCAAGTATGTTCTGGGTCGGTATAATTACTGCAGACCACACCTTTGTCCATAACTTCACCTAGCCCTGGTACTAAACTAAAATCATATGCCAAACCGGGTGCTACTACCAAATAGTCATAAGTAATATCTCCTTTGGTGGCTGTATGTACCTTGTTATGTTCAGGGTCAAATCCTGTTGCTTTATCCTTGATCCATGTTGCACCTTTTGGAATGACCGATGACATTGGTCTTGCCGTTTTTTTGTAATCATACGTGCCGGCACCAACTAAAGTCCATGCAGGTTGGTAATAATGGGTCTCTGCAGGTTCAATAATTGCAACGTCTTTTGCTTTTTTTAAATGTAGAAGTTGGGCAGCTACCATAATTCCGGCGGTTCCTCCTCCTATAATCACTATTTGATGATGTGAGTTCATTTTTAGACTATTTAATTAGGATTCAATAAATATAGTCTTTGAAAAATGATAATTATGTAACAAAAGTTACATAAGATTGTGTATAATGCACATCTTCATTTAAGAGTAGTAATTCTTGTCCATCGAACGATCATTTATTCAATTTGCAGGTATTTATGCCTAATAGCGTGTATAGCGGACAGAAACTAACAAATGTGGTAAGAATCAAAACGCCTGCAATAGCAGCCAATATATAACCAAAAGTTCCAGTTACGGTATCCGTATAAAAAGTAGTTAAAAGTGCAACGGCAATAAAGATTCTAATAAATCTGTCTGTACTTCCCATATTTTTTCTCATGATAGGTTGTTTTAATAATTAAACAAAGATGTAAGATCACAGCCAAGCATTGACTTGTTTAAAGTTACCTGTTTTAACTGGACTTACCTTTGCAAGGTAATCGCAATCACTTAAATATGGTATGACATTGGTCATGTTCAACAGATAGTCAAAAGTATGGTTTAGGTAACATAGGTTGCATATAGGAGGGCGTATTTATGGTATTTTTGTAAAAATCTAATAATCAATGGAAGCATATTTAGATGCATTTTTAAACGCAATCACCGGAACGTTAAGTTGGACATGGAAATCAATTATTTTTAATGTTCCATGGTACCTGAATTATTTTTGGGGATTGATACTGATTTCCTTGTTGGTGTGGGTTTTGGAAATTATATTTCCATGGCGTAAGGAACAAGGTGTTTTTAGAAAGGATTTTTGGCTGGATGCTTTTTATATGTTCTTCAATTTCTTTCTCTTTGCAATTGCGATAAGCGGTATTTATAAGATACTTCAAGTATTTTTTGAGGATATTGGCATTTCATCCAATAGTTTGGCCTTGATCGATATATCTACTTGGCCCATGTGGGGACAGTTATTGGTATTCTTTATAGTGTTGGATTTTGTTCAGTGGTTTACCCATATCATGCTTCACAAGTATGCTTTTCTATGGAATTTTCATAAGGTACATCATAGCGTAAAAGAAATGGGATTTGCAGCCCACCTAAGGTACCATTGGATGGAGAATATACTCTATAAACCATTAAAGACTTTTGGGGTTATGGTATTGGGAGGTTTTGAACCGGAACAGGCTTATATTGTTCATTTTGCTGCTATTGCAATTGGTCATATAAACCATTCCAATATAAAAATTACTTGGGGACCTTTAAAATATGTGTTCAATAATCCGGTCATGCATCTGTATCATCATGCCTATGATTTGCCGCCAGGTACGTATGGTGTTAATTTTGGAATTAGCCTTAGTCTATGGGATTATTTATTTAAGACCAATTATATACCTGAAGACAGTGGCAAGGTGAAGTTGGGTTATCCTGGTGACGAAAATTTACCTAAGGACTTTTTAGGGCAGGTTACCCACGGTTTTAAAAAAAGGAGAAGTAACATTTAGTTTCTTCTCCTTTTTCTATTCTTAAATTTAGTTTGCTAGTTTACCAGAAGCACAACTTACAAACGACTTGGCTTTGGACAAGACGGAATTTTCTTCATCTAAGCTGGGGTATCCTATGGACTTTAATTTAGATTTTACCGTAGCGATATCTTCTTTTTTTAAAGCATCAAAAGAAACCGATGATAATTCAACATTTACGGATACATTGGTAATAGCAGGAATTTCTTCTAGTTTAGATATAATAGTTTTGGCACAGCCACCACATTTTAAATTTTGAATAGGAATTATTGATGTCATATCTTATTTACTTAGTTCGTTATTAAAAGTTATACTCCAAATACCCCTTACCTCATTTTCTGTATAGCCAACCGCTTGGTCATATGGATATTTATTCTTCAAAAGTTGTGTAACCTTTGGATCAATATTCATTTCTGGAACTCCGTGGCAATTTAAGCACATAGCATTGGTAATAATTGGGGAATAGAAATTAGTAGTACCGTCCTCGTTTGAGATTATTGGTTCGTAAGGCTCATTGTTATTGATTTTTGATTTAAAAAATTCAATATACTCCAGTTCTTTTTGGTTTGCTTGGTTGTTGGTATTTCTTGGTTTGTCACTGACCCTTCTAATTTTGGCATGATGAACAATTGCCATGCTATCCATTAGCGGATATGCCTTTTCATTACAAAATTCTACAGCACCAACGGTACCGCTTTTTTGTAAGCTGGTCATAAGATTTTTACCTAGAACTTTTTGGGTACTCTGTGCAAACTTTTTTCCTTTTTCTAGCAGGATACTATCGTTGGTTTTCAGGTCAACCACCATAGTATTATTGATTTTGGATTCATTCGTAACATCATCTAAGCTCTCTTGTTTAATTTTCGGAGACTCTTTACACCCTATTAAAAAAAGTAGCCCTAATAGTAAAGTAAAATGTTTCATTTAAATCAATTTTATAGTTTATTTCCATGCACTATAACCACCCCTTAGGTCATACACTTGTTCAAAGCCCATCTTTAACAGTTTGCGTGCTGCTTTTTGGCTTCTAGCTCCTGATCTACAATACACATAAACAGCTTTTTCTTTATTTAATTTTTCAAAATATTTTTCAAAATTACCAGTATTGAAAAAATCCACATTTATAGCATTTTTTATATGGCCACCCCCATATTCTAAGGCAGTTCTTACATCAATAGGCTTAATGTTATTGGTGATGATTTGGGTTGCGTATTCGTTCTTGTTCAATATAGTGATATTACCTGTGGTTACTTCTTTTTTACCAAAGAGGGTACTTAAAAATGACATAGTGTTTTATTTAAAATTAATATTCAATAATAGAAAGTAACGGTCTTTTATTTGACCGTTACTTTCAAAACCAACCAATAAAAAATTAATTAAGACTTTTTTTAGCTAAATACCAATCAACCTTTTCCAAAGTATCATCGGCAATACGAGCATTAAGTTCATTTAAGGTTTTTGGAGGGGATACAATGACCTTGTCACCTTTTTTCCAATCCAAAGGCATTGCTACCTTATACTCATCTGATGTTTGCAAAGCTTCTAAAGCCCTTAAGATTTCGTCCATGTTTCGCCCAACATTTAGTGGGTAATACATTATTAGTCTTATTTTTTTCTTTGGGTCTATAAAGAAAACGGCACGTACTGCTGCAGTTTCACTTTCATTAGGCTGAAGCATTCCGTATTTCTTGGAAACCTTCATGTCCAAATCTGCTATAATAGGAAAATCAAAATATACGCCTGTATTTTTGCGAACGTTCTGTACCCATCCTAAATGCGCATGAACACTATCTATACTTAAACCCAACAGTGCAGTATTAAGTGCATCAAATTCTGGTTTTCTTAGTGCAAATCCACTCATTTCAGTTGTGCATACCGGTGTAAAATCTGCAGGATGCGAAAACATGACGATCCACTTATCTTTTGCAAATTCAGATAATTTAATTTTTCCTATAGTTGTTACAGCTTCAAAATCTGGAGCAATATCCCCAATTCTAGGCATGCTTGCTATTTCATTATTTTGTATTGTTTCCATGTTCATCTAATTTTAACTAAAGGTACAGCTAGGAGGCAATAGGTACAGTAACACTAGTTACATAGCATAAATAAATCAGAAAAAAAAGGAGGGGTACTTTAGTATAAAAAGTACCCCTCCTAACATCAACCAAACTGCCGTTAAACAGCATAAAAAACTAAATCAAGTTTTAACATAATAAAATATCGTGTCCAATAATAATTTGGACTATAGTGTAGTAGGGCAGATAAAATCTGATACAGGTATTCCTGCTTCTTTTATTGATTTGAATCCTCCTTTTACATCTATTAGATTATGAATACCTCTACTTTTTAAAATAGATGCCGCAATCATACTTCTGTAACCACCGGCACAGTGTACATAAAACTGTTTCTTTTCTGGAAATTCTGCTAAATGATCATTTAGGAAATCTAACTGAGTATTTTTTGCATCTAGGATATGTTCAGATAGAAATTCAGATTCTTTACGCACATCAAATACAGGTGCTTTTTCAGTTTCAAGAACTTCTTTAAGCTTGTTGGCATCAACTTGGCTAACGGTATCATATTCCATTGCTGCCTTTTTCCAAGCATCAAAACCTCCTTCTAAATACCCTAAAGTACCATCAAAACCAACTCTAGAAAGTCTAGTCACTGCCTCTTCTTCCAAACCAACAGGGGTAACCAATAAAATAGGCTGTTTAACATCGGCTATTAAAGCACCTACCCAAGGAGCAAAGCTACCATCAAGACCAATAAAAATAGAACGTGGTATATGACCAGCCGCAAAATCATCTTGGTTTCGCACATCTAATACAATGGCACCTGTTTCATTTGCAGCAGCTTCAAAAGCCTTTGGGGAAAGAGCTCTTGTACCACGTTCCAAGACTTCTTTTATATCTTCATAACCTTCTTTGTTCAATTTTACGTTTAAAGGAAAATATTGAGGTGGTGGTAGTAAACCATCGATCACTTCATCAATAAACTCTTCTTTGGTCATATCTGAACGTAAAGCGTAATTCATTTTCTTTTGGTTGCCCAAGGTATCTACTGTTTCTTTCATCATATTCTTACCACATGCAGAACCGGCACCATGAGCGGGATAGACGATGACGTCATCTTCTAAAGGCATAATTTTTTCACGTAGACTGTCAAATAAGAATCCGGCTAGGTCACGCTCTGTCAATTCGCCCATTTTCTGAGCAAGATCAGGTCTGCCCACATCACCTAAAAATAAAGTGTCTCCGCTAAATATAGCATAGTCTTTACCATTGGCATCTCTTAGTAAATATGTGGTACTTTCCATTGTATGCCCTGGAGTATGTAATGCAATAATGGTAATATCACCTAATTTAAACTCTTGATTATCTTTTGCTATTATAGCTTCAAAAGACGGATTTGCTTTTGGTCCGTATATAATATCAGCACCAGTTTCTTTGGCCAAGGTTACATGACCACTAACAAAATCTGCATGAAAATGGGTTTCAAAAATATATTTTATGGTAGCGTTATTGGCCCTTGCTTTGTTTATGTAAGGTTGTACTTCCCTTAATGGGTCAATTATGGCAACTTCTCCATTGCTTTCAATGTAATAAGCACCTTGCGCCAAACAACCTGTATAAATTTGTTCTACTTTCATTATTCAATGATTTAATTATGGTCAAAATTACTGGTTGGGCCAATCATGCACAGTAACTAAAGTTACATAGGGTAGGGGCAAAAAAAAGAGCCCTGTACTTACAAGGCTCTCTTTGGTTTAAATTATAATAGTGTTGTGGGGCAGACGTAATCAGATACAGGAATAGAAGTTTTGGAAATAGCGTCAAATCCACCTTTGACATCGGTAAAATCCTGCCATCCCCTTTGTTTTAAAATAGATGCGGCGATCATGCTCCTGTAACCACCCGCACAATGTAGGACAAAAGGTTGGTCCTTTGGAAATTGAGCAAGGTGCTGGTTTATTTCGTTTAAAGGAACATTGATAGCCCCAATAACATGTTCAGAATCATATTCGCTCTTTTTTCTTACATCGATAACTAAAGGCTTTTTGGTAGCAATTAAATTTTCCAATGTGGTAGCGTCTATTCGATCACTAGTTTCATATGCCTTATTTGCGCCTTTCCAGGAATCAAATCCACCTTTTAAGAATCCTACCGTATTGTCATATCCAACCCTGGACAGTCTAGTAATAGCTTCCTCCTCCTTGTCCTTATAGGTTACCAAGAGAATTTCCTGTTTTATATCAGGAATCATTTCACCTACCCATTGGGCAAAACTACCATCCAGTCCTATGTTGATACTGTTTGGAATAAAGCCTTTTGCAAAATCTTCCGCATTTCGGGTATCCAGTACCAATGCACCTGTTTCATTGGCTACGGTTTCAAAAGCTTCTGGAGAATATGGCGTAGTTGCCCGATCCATAATTTGATCTAGACTTTCATACCCCTGTATGTTCATAATAACATTTTTGGGGAAATACCCCGGAGGTGTGGTTAAACCGGTCAACAATTCTTTAATGAACTCTTCCTTGGTCATGTCTGGTCTTAGGGCATAGTTGACCTTCTTTTGATGACCTAAAGTATCCGTTGTTTCCTTGCTCATCATTTTACCGCAAGCGGAGCCCGCCCCGTGATTAGGGTAAACGATCAAATCATCATTTAAGGGCATGATTCTATTCCTTAACGAATCGTACAAATGTGCCGCTAATTTTTCTTCGGTAAGATCGGCCACTACATGCTGTGCTAAATCTGGTCTACCTACATCACCAATAAACAGGGTATCTCCCGTTATCAATCCATGTTCTTTACCATTTTCATCAATTAAAAGATACGTGGTACTCTCCATGGTATGGCCAGGGGTATGGATAACCTTCACCTTATAATCGCCAACTTCAAATATCTGATTGTCCCTTGCCGTTGTTGCCTTGTATGCCGGTTTAGCTCCGGGGCCAAATACGATTTCAGCTCCTGCTTTTTTCTGTAGGTCTAAATGTCCGCTGACAAAATCTGCATGAAAATGTGTTTCAAAGACATATTTGATTTTTGCATTATCTTTTTTGGCACGTTCCAAATAAGGCTGAACTTCGCGCAATGGGTCAAAAACTGCGGCTACACCCTTACTTTCTATATAATAGGCAGCGTGTGCCAAACATCCGGTATAAATTTGTTCTACTTTCATGATATAATTGTATTGATTAATACCTAAAATTACTTGAAGAAAACATGTTGTACAGTGACATTGGTCACATAAGGAATTTTATTTTAAAAAAATTCCATGTAGAAAATAAAGGCCGCCATAACAAGAATGAAATAACCAAAACCTTTCTTTAACTTATTGCCGTCAATGAAAGTGCCAAGGTAGCTACCAATAAAGATGCCTATGAGCGAAAGGCCGGTAAAGAGGAAGAGAAAACTCCAATCTATGAGCATTGTCATAGCATCGCCCAAAAGAAAACCAAGCAAAGATTTTATGGCAATAATGACCAATGAGGTTCCTACGGCGACTTTCATTTCTACATTTGCCAAAATGACCAATGCGGGTATGATCAAGAAACCGCCACCAGCACCGATCAGTCCTGTAATACCGCCAACCAATAATCCTTCTAGAAGAATTAACGGATAATTATAGGCAACATCACCTTTAGTTGTTATAACTTTTTCCTTTTTAAGCATGGAGTATGCCGCAGGAATCATTAAAAGTGCAAATAGGCCGAACATGGCCATTCTCCGGGTAAATTGTAATTGTTCAATTTCAAAGAGGACATCTGGCATTGCTGGAACTACATAATGTCTTACCATAGTAACACCAATAATGGCAGGTATGCCAAAAACTATGGCGGTACGCCAATCTACATACCCTTTTAAATGTTGTTGCCAGCCTCCAACAAGCGCACTGGCCCCTACAGTAAATAGAGAGTAGGCCGTGGCAGCTTTTTCATTGATGGTAAACAGATAGGCCAGAACAGGTACGGCCAAAATAGAACCGCCACCGCCAATGAGTCCTAATGAAATGCCAATGACCAAGGCGCTGAAGTATCCAATAATGTGCAATATTTCCATGATATTTTTTTAATACCACAAAAGTATTGCGGGTGCCTGTCCTTGGCAGTAACAATGGTTACAGAGGCACTATAATTGAATTATTTCCAAATAATTTCTATGAAGTTTTATTTTGCCCATTTCCTCTAATTTTTTTAATAGTCTAGAGATCACCACCCTAGAGCTGTGTAGGTCGTAAGCAATTTCCTGATGCGTGTTATGTATGATATCATCTTTGGTAACCCTGGCCTTCTCCTTTAAGTAGCCTACCAAGCGTTCGTCCATTTTTTGAAAAGCGATGCTATCCAAAGTACTCAAAAGCTCGTTCAATCTTTCGTGGTAACTATTGAATACGAAGTTGCGCCATGATTTGTATTTGGCCGTCCATTCCTCCATTTTTTGAATGGGCACCATTATCAACTTTGCATTGGTTTCGGCAATGGCCCTTATTTCACTTTTTGCATCGTTTATGCAGCATGCCATGGTCATGGAGCAGGTGTCTCCCTTTTCAAGATAGTATAGCAATAACTCATCCCCATCCTCATCCTCCCTTAAAATCTTAATAGCTCCAGATATGAGAAGGGGCATACCCCTTAAATAATCACCTATTTCAATTAATTTAAAACCTTCGGGGACCTCTTTAAAAGTACCTACCTGAACAATTTCATTGATTAGTTCATTTTCAAAAATAGTTCCGTACTGTTCTTTTAAATCCTGTATCATATCAATTTTAGTTAACGTTCTGTGCTATTTTCTTGTCAAATTTAAAAAAGAAATTGGCCCAAATAATCTTAGAGACTGCGGCAATCCATGGCATTGCCAATACCAAGGCAACAACAATCAACGTAAACAATGTACCTATGCTTGTCTGTAGGCCAAAAAGTAAGGTCAGCATGTAAACTGCAACCGCTACGGCAATACCAACAGCATACGAGACATACATGGACCCCGTATAGAAACTGGGTTCTATGCTATACTTTAAATCGCACTTGGGACAGTGTTTTTTCACCTTGTTGAAGTTACTTAATTTATAGGGATTGGCTTCTAAAAATTCCCCTTTATGACATCTAGGACACTTAATAAAAAGTATACTATATAGTTTGGTACCCTTTAATAGCATATGATTAAAATTTAGAGCAAAGTTATTGGATTGCACTTTTTGATAACGTAACAATGGTTACACAAGGCCTTGGTTAAGTTGATATCCCAAAAAATCAAAATTAACGGCCAGTACCCAATATGAAACTGATAAAAGTCATATTATTTTTTAGGATGGGTACATAAGTTTGTAGTAAAATCAAATACTATGTGTTCGCTTGTTCAAAAATATAATGTACCAGGCCCTAGGTATACCAGTTACCCAACCGTACCATTTTGGGATATTTCTACATTTTCCGGTAAAAAATGGGAAGAAACGGTCAAAAAAAGCTTTCATGCGAGCAATTCAACTACGGGTATAAGCCTTTATATCCATCTGCCTTTTTGTGAAAGCATGTGTACCTTCTGTGGTTGTCATAAACGTATAACCAAGAGGCATGATGTGGAATTACCCTATCTTAAATCCGTTATTAAGGAATGGCGACTTTATACAGCGTTGTTCGATGATAGGCCAATAATCAAAGAACTTCATTTGGGTGGTGGTACACCAACCTTCTTTTCACCAGAAAACTTAAAATTTCTCATAGAGGGAATTCTAAGGATAGCGAACAAGGCTACAGATGCCTCCTTTAGTTTTGAAGGTCATCCCAACAATACCACCAAGGAACATTTACAGGCATTATACGATGTAGGATTTAGAAGGGTCAGTTTTGGGGTACAGGATTACAATGAAACCGTACAAAAAGCAATTAATAGGATACAACCTTTTGAAAATGTACGTAACGTTACCCAATGGTCCAGGGAAATAGGGTATGAGTCCGTGAGCCATGATATCATCTTTGGATTGCCACATCAAAAATTGGAACATGTGGTACACACTATTGAAAGAACCAAGGAATTAAAACCAGATAGGATCGCTTTTTACAGTTATGCCCATGTGCCTTGGTTGGCGGGTAATGGTCAACGGGGATATAATGATGCAGATCTCCCGGCGGGCGATGAAAAAAGGGCCCAGTATGAAATGGGTAAAAAAATGTTGCAGACCAGTGGGTATCAAGAAATAGGTATGGATCACTTTGCATTGGAGACAGATGCATTGTACCAGGCTATGGTAACGGGCAGCTTGCACAGGAATTTTATGGGGTATACCAGCTCCAATACCCATTTAATGATTGGTTTGGGTGCATCCAGTATTAGTGATAGTTGGTACGGATTTGCGCAGAACGTTAAGAATGTTGAAGAATATCAAAATTTGGTGAACAACAATATTATACCCTTGTATAGGGGTCATATTTTAACTGAAGAAGACCAAATTATACGTAGACATATCTTAAATTTAATGTGCCAGTTCAAGACTTCTTGGAGCGCTTTTAAATTACACTTGCCCCAAATGGACAGTATATTGGAAAGATTGAGTGAGCTAGCGGAAGACGGTATAGTTGAAATTACGGAAGGTAACTTAAAGATAACCGAAAAGGGAAGACCTTTTGTGCGGAATGTTTGTATGGCATTTGATTTACCATTGCAAAAGAAAGCACCGGAAACAAAGTTGTTTTCAATGACCGTTTAAGAAGTAACTTAGATAACATAAAATGAACTTCAAATAACAAAATCATGAAAAAGATTATTGTACTTACAGATTTTTCGGAACAATCCAATCATGCCCTTAAGGCTGCGGCGGACTTGGCTAAAAAATTCAGCGGGGAGCTGTTGGTGGTTCATATGTTGGAGCTTAATCAAGCTTTGCTTACCTCACCAGATGGGGTGTATGCGGAACAGACCGTATTCCTAGTAAAACTGGCAGAAAAGAATTTGAAGGAATTTTTGTCCAAGCCTTATCTGGAAGGACTAACGGTAACTCCCATCATTAAACATTATAAGGTGTATAGTGAATTGGATTCAATTGCCGAAGACCATAGTGCAGATTTAATCGTCATGGGATCTAACGGCACAAATGGTTTTGAGGAAATTTTTATTGGTAGCAATGCCGAGCGGGTAGTACGTAATGCTACCGTACCCGTTTTGGTCATTAAAGGGGAAATAACAGATTTTACTATTGAAAGATTTGTTTTTGCCTGTGATTTTAATGACGATAGTTTACTGGCTTTTCAAAAAGCAAGGGAATTTGCAGAATTGTTCAAAGCATCTATGGAAGTCGTTTATATCAATACCCCCAACGATAATTTTATGAGCAATAGGGATGCTTACCAGAAAATCAATAAATTTTTGACCAAGGCAAACGCAGCGGACCAAGTTGAAGTATATAATGATTATAGCGTAGAGCAGGGTATTATTAATTATGGGAACACAATTTTAGCAGATGCTATAGCCATACCTACCCACGGTCGTAAAGGCATATCGCATTTTTTTAATGGAAGCATAGGTGAGGATGTTGTTAACCATGCCAGGATTCCTGTAATTACATTTAAGATATAGCTCTAACCACATCTATAAACAAAAATAAATCCAAGGCATATGCCTTGGGTTTATTTATTTAATGTATTTCCTGTAAAATTTTAGTTACCTAGGTGTTTGTTGTAGAACTTCCAAGCTTGGTGCGCTACATCTCTTCCCAATTGTAATCCGGCAATATTATCCGCTTGAATATGGTAGCCTCCCATAACCCTAGAAATACCGGCCATATTGGCTGCTTCTGTAAAGGTCGGGAAAGTTATGGTAACCGGTTTTCCATAGTATTTGGCATCTAATTCCGTTAAGGTTCCTGGTACCAATTCAACAGATACACCAAAATTGTCATCCCCGGTAAAGAGCCGTAATACTTCTGCACAACCCCCACTAATGGTACTATGGCCAGAGGTATAGCTGGGAAAAGGAGGGCATAGAAAAACATCTGGGGAATACGGTCTCCATTCCTGACCTTTCATTTCTACGATACCTTTTCCGGGTCCGCCCCATGCTTTAATGGTCTTATCCTTATAATATTCATGAACCAACGCATAAGGTCTTGCAAAATCATAGAACATTTTAGAGTCCCAAGAGGCTATAAATGCATCCATGGCTGTAATTTCGGTTAGAAAATACATTTTCACATCTTCATCTAGGGTATGGTTGTCCCTTCTAGAAACATCTTGCGCAAATTTTAGCCAGTGACCTGCCTGTTGAACAGATTGTGGTCCATCTCGCATAAATTCAACCAAGGCCTTATCCTCATCGGTTAGGTTTGCCTGCAGGTCAACCACTTCTTTAACCTCAAGTTTTAATTGTTCCGAGCCCACCATTGGTGGCGGTCCAGGTCTAAATTGATCGGCTGAGGTAAGGGTGATAGGGGTAACCTTTTGCCAATATGGGGTTAGGCAACCAGGTGCAAATTGCCCTCCTTTGCCATCTGAAAAATATTTGGGTTGCCAACGGTTGATATCCGTACTTTCATCTGCGGTATTTACAGGACTATAATTAGTATAATCAAAATAGGGTTTGCCATTGGAACCTGATACTTCACCATATTGATTGCTTCCATCATTTTTTCTGGCTTCAATAGTAGCCCTTGCTGCAAGATTACCTATGCCCTCCGGAGTAGAGGGGTCCAAAGATTCGTTATCCGGATCCAGGCCTAGATTTATCATAAATTTTCGGAGCATATCGGTATCGGAATAATAGTATTCCTTCATGGCGCCAAATGCGGCATAGCTAATGGCTATTTCCTTATTGGAAAGGGAATGCTCTGCCAAAGGTCTTCTTTCCACATTTTTTAAATATACCGGAATAGCGTTTTGGTCATACCTGGACCATGCATCGAAAATTGTGGTAAATATCAAACCTAAATATCTGGATGTGATGGTTGGCCTTGGCTTAAATTTTTCGGTATCGGATGCAGTGGCGTCCAATGCCATTTTGCCCCATTTATAGGCAATGTTTTCGGTACCCGTTGGTTCAATGTTCTGTTGCTGTGCGGTCATATGCACTTGCAGAGAAAATAGGGTCAGTAAAAAAATAAAAATACGCTTCATTAGTTTGGTTATTAGACTATTGAACAAGAATCAAATATACTAAAGTGAGTTAAAGATTTTAAATTCATTCTGTAAGAACATTCATCATAAAATTATATAATTGTAACATTTGTGGTTTTCCCTTTTTTTTTCCTGCCCTGCCAAGGAAATAAAGTACCGTCCATAAAAGTATAAGTATGACCATGCCTCCTAATTGTATATGGTAGTTTTTGCCAAGGGAAGCACTTGAATAGGCCCAAATCCCCACCACAATAAATAGTATGGCAATGACAAAATGGATGAACATAAAAAAGGTCCATAAAGTAGGGTTGGGGCCAAAAACTCCATATAGTTTACAAGTATTATCCTCATCTACAATTTCTAAATGCAATTGTGGCGACCAAAAGTGATTGTTGAGGTTATTGAATTTTATAAAGACATGTTCATCCAATCGCTTAATTACAAAAGGGTGGTCCATAGCATGTTGAAAATGGGTCAATATGGTTTCCTTATCCTGAACCAATGTAAGCTGAAACCTTGGCCTAAGTACAATATCATTTGGTAAAGGTTTCATGGTTTGGAATATTGGAAATTAGTTATGACATTCTATGGAGCTGCTAACCATATTCGTAGCAGGAGCGGGAGAGATATATGGAATACCCAAGCCTAAACCCCTTAGTATAAATAGAATACCAATGGCAACTACAAATACAGGTATGGTCTTTTGAATTTTCTGTTTAATACCGCCCTTTAACAGACTGCTAAAATAAATTGCGGTAGTCATTAGTGGTATGGTACCTACGCCAAATAGGAGCATATATAGTCCGCCTTGTATTGAACTACCCATTGCAATAGAAGCAAAAAGGGCCATATAAACCAGACCGCAAGGTAGAAATCCATTTAGGAATCCTATGGTCAAGAAGGTATCGGGAGATTTTTTTTGGAGCTCTTTGCCCAATCTACTCTTTACCTTTGATACCAATTTAAAAATAGGTTTGGAAAAATTATACTTGTTAAAGGTTTGATATGGAATTAATACGATGAAGATCATGAGGATACCAATGGCAATGGAAAGTTTTTGTTGTAATCCAAAAACGGATAAGCCCTTTCCCAATAAACCAAATAATAATCCAATAATGCCGTATGCCAATAAACGTCCTATATGATAGATGAATATTTGTCCAAATTTTTTATAAGGGTTTGTCCTATCTACCGGAAGCAAAAAGGCAATGGGTCCGCACATTCCTACACAATGCAAACTTCCCATAAATCCTAATATGAGGGCAGACAGAATCATTTTTTATTAATGGGTTATACTTTTTTTAAACAAAAATTCCTTTCCTTGATAGCTCCATGCTATTTTAATGTCCCAACGACCATCCAACAAGCGTTCATTAGGTATGAGGAATTTTGAGTTTGTCAAGGCAATGGGTAAGTCAAAATCCAAGTGCTTATTAGATGGTCTATAAAGGGACACATTTCCTGATACCGCAGATACGTCATAATGGTTTGGGAAAACGATCAAAAGGCCTTCCTTTACATTCGTTACCTGTAGCGGTTCTATTTCGTCCTTTGCGTTTTGTTCCGCATCTATTTCTTTTTGATAGCCTAATTCTGCCTTATAATAGTCCTCGGTAACCAAATCATGGTTGGCGTCATGGCTCGTGGTCATTTTGACAACGAAGAACATGATAAAACTTATGAAACCTATTATGGCTATAACAATACCGGTACCCCAATTAATTTTCATGGTGATTTTATTTTGCTATTTATAACTGCGTGGTGCCAAAAAGCGCGCTGTAGTGGTCTCTATTAATTTATCCTTACTGTAAACCCCTATCTTAAGGTTGTTCTTATCGCCGCTTAAGACCGCTGCATTTATCTCTATAAACAACGTACCTTCTGCCAAGGCTTCTGGTTGTACGTCAAAATTTTCATGGCGTACCAGTTTAATTTCACCTTTTGGAGATATTAATTTAAAATGAACGTCCTCAACCGTTTTAGTGGTTTTGTTCAGCAATTTGTAGGTATACACATTACTGATGATGTTTCCTTCTTTATGTTCGTACAGTTGCCCTGGTAGCCTTAGAATATTTGCTTCAAGGTCGTTTCTCAGGAACATCATACCTATTAGTACCCCTGTCAATATAATCAGTACGGCGGTATACCCTTTTAAACGTGGCGTAAACTTAAATTTCTCCTTTTTGGTAATTTCATCTTCACTGGCATAACGGATCAAACCTTTTGGTAGGTTTACTTTTTCCATGATGGTATCGCATTCATCAATACATGCCGTACAATTAACACATTCCAACTGAGTTCCGTTTCTGATGTCTATTCCCGTTGGACAAACGTTTACACATTGAAAACAGTCTATGCAATCACCATGGCCAAGTGCTTCACGGTCTTCGTTCTTACGCCATTTTTTTCTTCCATTTTCAGCCTCACCACGTTTGTGGTCATAGGCAACAACAATTGATTTGTTGTCCAATAGTACTCCTTGCATACGTCCATAAGGACAGGCAATGATGCAAACTTGTTCCCTAAACCAAGCAAAGACAAAATAAAACACGGCCGTGAAAATCAACAAAGAGATCATTGTGCTTATATGCTGTGCCGGTCCGTCAGTAATGTATTGTATCAATCGGTCACTACCAATCAGATAAGCAAGAAACACATTCGCAATAATAAAGGATATGATAAAAAAGATGCTCCATTTAATCACTCTTTTTCTAATTTTTTCAGCGTTCCATTCCTGTCTGTCCAATCGCATTTGGGCACCACGGTCACCATCTATCCAATATTCAATTCTACGAAAGACCATTTCCATAAATATGGTCTGTGGACACATCCATCCACAAAAAATACGGCCAAATGCAACGGTAAACAATGCAATGAAGACCACCCCAATGATCATGGAGATTACAAATAGGTGAAAATCTTGAGGATAAAATGGAAAACCAAAAATATTAAAACGTCTTTCCAGGACATTGAACATTAAAAATTGGTTGCCGTTAATTTTGATAAAAGGGGACAAGATCAAGAATGCAAGGAGTCCATAGCTAACATATTTACGGTACTGGTAAAACTTGCCGCTGGGTTTTTTTGGAAATACCCAAGCCCGTTTACCATCTTCCTTTATGGTGCCTATAGAATCCCTGAAATGATCTTGATCTTGTGACATACTATTTTTCTTTACTGCATTTGGGAGGTATGGCCCTCCATCAATATTAGTTCATAGTAACCGATGCCGAGTCTATTGCGATTTCAGGTACATCAGTTTCTACCGGAGCTTTCTGGGCCGGAGCATTGGGATCTGCCCATATATCTCCTTCCGGTGCTTTAGGGTTTGCAGGTGTAGTGCCTTGAAAACTCAGTACATAACTTGCAACCTGGGCTATCTCTGCTGGTTTTAGATTTTGTTTCCAAGCGATCATACCCTTACCATCACGTCCACCTTCGGAAATGGTGTTGAACACATTTTTAATGCCTCCGCCAAGAATCCAATTCTGATCGGTCAGGTTAGGACCTATACCACCGCCACCATCTGCCATATGGCAGGCCACGCAATTACTTTCAAATATGCCTTTACCGGCATTAAGGTCGCCGGCATCGGTCAATAGTTCTACCGTGCTGGCGTCTACAAGGCCTTTAGCCGTTTTTTTGTATTCTTCAATTTCCAATTGGGCTGCTGCAACTTCTTGCTCGTATTCCAATTTTTGGTCGTAATCGTTAAAGACATGAAAACGCAATAGGTAAACCACACCAAATACTATTGATGCATAGAACAGGTATACCCACCAAGGTGGTAAGTTATTGTCCAGTTCTCGTATACCGTCATAATTATGGTCAAGTATAATTTCCTCTTCAGACTCTATAGGCTTGCTGCCCAACATTTTGGCATACATCTTTTTGCCCCATGTCCATTCCCATTTTTTATTTTTTTCTGCCAGATACCGTAGTTTGGCTTCTTCATCCAAGGTGTTGAACAATACGTTTTCTATAGCCTGAACAATAAATGCAATGGCCAATAGTAACAGTAAAATCAAGGCCATAAAGCCGAACATCATAGTAGGGTAGGCAATGAAAGCCGGTTTATCGCCACTTTCTATATAAATCTCCATAAGTACAACGACCATAAAAAAGGCCACTGTTATTCTAAACCACCAAGCTGTATTATTTTTCATAGGTCTTTATTTTGTTGGTTATCTTCTTCTAAGGGTAATTCGCTAACTTCTTTGATATATGATTTAGAGGCTGTTATTACCCACCAAAACAAGAGGGTGAAAAAAACAAAGAATATGAGCAATGATATCATGGGGTAGGTTGCTACACCATCTATGGTTTCCATGTAACCTTTTACAAATTTGAACATGTTTTTTAGTTTTCGTTATCAGATAATAATTCGCCAGTTTCCTTAATTTTAATATCCGTACCCAATCGTTGTAGGTAGGCTATTAAGGATACAATTTCACGGTCTCTCATTTCTGTAAATTCCTCACCGTTTTCTGCCGCATATTTTTTATCGGCCTCATAGGTTCTTGCAAAGTCAGGATCACTATATAGGTTTTGTTCTATTTTTTCCGCTTGTGCATCCATCATGGCATTGGCGTTTGCAATGTCTTCTTCTGTATAAGGAACACCAAGAGTAACCATAGCTTCCATTTTTGCTTGAATATCGCTTCTATCATGCTTATTACGTACCAACCACGCATATGCAGGCATAATGGAGCCAGATGATGTACTTTGTGGGTCATACATGTGGTTCAAGTGCCAGTTATCGGAATATTTACCACCAACCCTTAATAAATCTGGTCCTGTACGCTTACTTCCCCATAAGAAAGGATGGTCATAAACAAATTCACCGGCTTTGGCATATTCGCCATAACGTTCAACCTCACTTCTAAAAGGACGAACCATTTGTGAATGGCAACTTACACAGCCCTCTCTAATATATAGGTCACGACCTTCCAATTCTAAGGGTGTATAAGGTTTTACACTGGTAATGGTCGGTATATTGGACTTCACCAATATGGTAGGTACAATCTGTATGATACCACCGATCAATATGGCAATAGTAGCCAAAATGGTCAATTGAATTGGTTTACGCTCTAACCAAGTATGGAATGTTTCACCGGCCGTTCTTCTTTTTGAAACCTTTGTAAGGGCAGCAGCTTCTGCCAATTCGTCTTCTATGACACTACCGGCTTTAATGGTTCGTACTACATTGTAAACCATTACGATTGCACCAACTATATAAAGACTGCCACCAATGGCACGCATCCAATACATAGGCATAATTTCGTTTACGGTTTCCAAGAAGTTTCCATACACTAAAGTGCCATCAGGATTAAAATCTTTCCACATTAGGGCCTGTGTAAATCCGGCAACGTACATTGGTAAGGCATAAAGTATAATACCAAGTGTACCGATCCAGAAGTGGAAGTTGGCCAATGGGGTAGAGAATAATTTCTTCTTGGTCATTTTTGGAACCAACCAATAGATCATACCAAAGGTCAAGAAACCGTTCCAAGCCAAGGCACCTACATGAACATGGGCAATAATCCAATCACTGAAGTGGGCAATGGCATTTACATTTTTAAGGGATAGCATAGGACCTTCAAAAGTGGCCATACCGTAACCGGTAATTGCGACAACCATAAACTTTAGGACCGGATCGGTACGCACTTTGTCCCAAGCACCACGTAAGGTTAACAATCCGTTGATCATACCGCCCCATGATGGAGCCAAAAGCATGACCGAAAAAGCTACTCCTAGGTTTTGGGCCCAATCTGGTAGAGCGGAATATAATAAGTGGTGAGGACCGGCCCAGATATAAATAAAAATCAATGACCAGAAATGTACAATGGACAGTCTGTATGAATACACCGGTCTGTTCGCAGCTTTGGGAACAAAATAGTACATAAGCCCTAAAAAGGGAGTAGTAAGGAAAAATGCCACGGCATTATGCCCATACCACCATTGTACCAAAGCATCTTGTACCCCAGCGTATACGGAATAACTTTTTAGTGCCGTTACAGGTAATTCTAAACTATTGAAAATATGTAGTACTGCTACAGTAACAAATGTTGCCAAGTAAAACCATATGGCCACATACAGGTGGCGCTGTCTTCTTTTGATCATGGTGCCTATAAGGTTAATACCAAAAGCTACCCATACCAATGCAATGGCTATATCTATGGGCCATTCCAGCTCTGCATATTCCTTAGAACTAGTATAACCCAACGGAAGGGTAATAGCGGCGGCTACAATGATCAATTGCCATCCCCAGAAATTAAATTTGCTGAGAAAATCACTGTACATACGGGCTTTTAACAATCGTTGTGTAGAGTAGTAGACTCCCGCGTAAATGGCATTTCCTACAAATGCAAAGATTACCGCGTTGGTATGCAGCGGGCGTAAACGACCAAAACTTAACCATGATATACCGTCGGTTAAATTTGGAAACATGAACATGAAGGCCAATAATAAGCCTACAGACATACCCACAATACCCCAGAACATGGTTGCATAAAGGAAATTTTTCACGATTTTGTTATCGTAATAAAACTGCTGTACTTCCATAATTATACTTGTTTATTTAGTTGGATTTTATTTTTATTGAATGGAGAACAGAGAGAAAAGAAATTAGAGAACAGACTCTTGTTAATTTGCAAATGTCCTACACGTTTAATCATTTACTCTTTACTTTACTTTTTTTAGGTTTAACCAGTTCGTCCTCAAAAAGCATGCGAACAGAAGGGGTGTAAGAGTCATCGTATTGGCCGTGCCTGACCGAAATGATAAAAGCGATAAAAAAGATGATTGCCACTACCAGGCTAATCGTCAATAACACATAAATTACACTCATACCTAATTGAATTATGCTGTAAAATTAGGAGTGGAAAAGCCCTTAGAAAATGACATTTGTCATACTTTATTATTTTCCGTGTACAACCGTATTTTCGGGTTTGAAAAATATAAACCACGTGTTGTTATATTGCTTTAAATCAATAATTTAGGGTAATGTAAAAATTCAGATTAGTTAAAAACTAAAGGAGTGAAGAATTGATTTTTTATTAAAAATAAATTGAATACCCCAATTGGGTTAGTGTTCAATTTTAAGAAAGTTTTCTTCCTAAAAGATTGGTCATTATCGTCGTAAACACAACTATACTTATAGAGCTTAGCGGCATTAAGATTGCTGCAATAACTGGCTCTAATTGCCCGGTGACGGCAAAGTAGAGGCCTATACAATTATAGAGCAAGGATAGTACAAAACTCATTTTAATTATTTGTATTGACTTTCTGGATGCTAGGATATATTGATATAACTGTTGAAATTTGGAAGCATCTAAAATTGCATCACATGCGGGGGAGAATACATTGATGTTTTCTGATATGGCAATGCCTACATTACTTTGGGCTAAGGCACCGGCATCATTTAGTCCATCACCAACCATCAACACTTTTTTTCCTTGATCCTGTAAAGTTTTGATGAAATTAAGTTTTGTTTCCGGTTTTTGGTTAAAATACAACGGGGTCAGTTTAGGAAGTAGTGCCTCTAGGCGTTCTTTTTCACCCTCATTATCACCTGACAGGATTGCTAGATTCAATGTTTCTGACATGTTCTTGAAAACGGAGGACAACCCTTCGCGATACTGATTATGAAAAACGTAGCGCCCTTTATACGCATTGTTGGAGCTGATATAAATTGAGGTATCCATTAAATTTTCAGTAGTAAACTTACCCACAAAATTTGCTGAACCAATTTTCATTTTAATATCGTCTTTTGAGCTCTTTAGCCCATTACCAATATGTTCTTCGTATTCATCTAACGTTATGATATCCTGTTCTTTAAGAAGGTCATATAAAGATCTGCTTAAAGGATGGTTAGAGGCCCTAATGGTATTTTTCAATATAGATTCCTCATCAGGTGTTAAAGGCATACCCTCATAGTGCGCCGTACTTTTTTGTGTGGTCGTAATCGTCCCTGTTTTATCAAATATTGCAGTATCTATCTTGGCCAATTGTTCAATGGTCTGCGTATTTTTTATATAGAATTTTTTCTTCCCAAAAATACGGAGCATGTTGCCAAGTGTAAAAGGAGAGGCCAATGCTATTGCGCAAGGACATGCAATGATCAATACCGCGGTAAATACGTTCAAGGCTTTACCGGGGTCATAAAAAAGCCAGAATGCCGTGGCTAAAAAAGCAATGGATAGTACCCCAATGGTAAATCGTTTGCCAATACTGTCCGTAAGGTTTTGGAATGCGGTAGCCTTATCCGTTTTAAAGACTGCATTGCCCCATAGCTGGGTTAAATAGCTTTGGGAAACGGATTTGGAGGCAATCATTTCTATGACCCCGCTCAATTGTTTTCCGCCTGCAAAAATTTGTTCTCCAATTTTTTTTGATACCGGTTCTGACTCTCCTGAAACAAAACTGTAATCTATTTGCGCATTGCCATAGGTAAGCTTGCCGTCGACCGGAATCATTTCTTCATTTCTGATTAAAATTCTATCACCTTTGGCAATTTCCTGTACGGGTACCGTTTCTTCCTTTCCATTAGGGGTTAGGCGAGTTATGGCTATGGGAAAATAAGATTTGTAATCTCGCTCAAAGGACAAAAAGCTATAGGTGCGCTGTTGGAAGAATTTACCAAGTAGGAGAAAGAATACCAACCCGGTAAGCGAGTCAAAAAATCCGCTGCCAAGGTTAAAGGTTATATCAAACGTGCTTCTAAGAAAAAGAACTACGATGCCAAGGGCAATGGGTACATCAATATTTAAGATTTTGGCACGTAAGCCTTTAAAGGCGGATACAAAATAATCACTTGCGGCATAGAAAACCACTGGTAACGAGAAAACAAACATGAGCCAACGGAATACATCTTGATATTTGTTCAGCCAGTATTCTCCCCCAGAAGCGGCGCTAGAGCCTAGGTCAAAATATTCCGGAAAGGATAGGAACATGACATTCCCAAATGCAAATCCGGCTACGCCCAGCTTATAGAGCAGACTTTTATCCGTTGTTTTTTTACTGCCCTCAAAATCCTCTAAGGATATGTAAGGTTCATAGCCAATTTTTGCCAATAGCAATACCAGTTCCTTTAAACTAATGCCTTCCTGCTTGTACGTAACCCGAATAGTTTTTTGTGGAAAATCTACTTGAGAATTGGTTACCTGTGGGTTTAGCTTGTTTAAATTCTCCAATATCCAGATACAGGAGCTACAATGAATGGTAGGGATGTAAAGGTTTACGATCTGTACGGCACCATCATTAAACTCCGTTAACCTAGATATGATTTCTTCGTTATCAAGGAAATCATATTTACCTTCTATAGCTTTAGGTGTTGTACCCGCAGCCTCCTGCAGGTCGTAATAGTATGAGAGATCGTTACTGCTAAAGATTTCATAGACCGTTTTACATCCTGCACAACAAAAAGGTTTTTCGTCAAATGTAATTGGCGTACCCGTGCATGTATCCCCGCAATGAAAACAATTTGTAGTCTGCATAGTTATTGCTAAAACTTATATCAAAGATGAAAATGATGACATTTTAATACTATGACATTTGTCAGCTTTTAACTTCAGCCAATAAATAACCATCATAATTTGGATTTTATTGATAGTAATATTTCTAAATGTGTGGCCGAAAAAGGTTACCGGATAAGGCTTTTGTTGAAATATGGCAAAGTTAGTTATGGGTATCACTAATTATTCGGCATTTGCAAAATATAGTTCAAACGCTTCGGTTTATTATAAATATCTTTAGCGCCAGAAATTAGTAACTAACAATAAACGAAAAGTGAGCGGGGTTAACGAAAAAAAAGTTGCTGCCTTGGAAGCGGTAAAATATGTAAAATCTGGAATGAAGGTTGGCTTGGGTACGGGTTCTACGGCCTTTTATATGATTCAGGCCATTGGCGAAATGGTCAAGAACGGACTTAATATCAAGGCAGTGGCAACATCCGTGGAGACCGAAAAATTGGCAAAAAGCCTCGGAATAGAAATAATTACGCTTGCTGAGGCAAAAAGGCTGGACATCACCATAGATGGCGCGGATGAAGTCAATGAAGAATTTCAATTGATTAAAGGCGGGGGCGGTGCATTGTTACGGGAAAAAATTGTAGCCCATAATACCGATCTAAATATTATCATAGCAGATTCGTCCAAGAAGGTATCAAGATTGGGAAAATTTAAATTGCCCATAGAGACCATACCGTTTGCTACCCAATTGATCATTAGTGAACTGGAGGCCATGAATTTGGAACCTATACAACGATTAAACGGTGATCAAGTCTATAGGACAGATGAAAATAACGATATCATTGATGTAAATATTTGGAATTGTGATGAACCGTTATCAGATTTGGAGCAACGCTTAAAGGCTATACCGGGGATTGTAGAAACCGGCTTGTTTTTAACCACGACCAATGTGGTCATTGTTGCAGAAGGAGAAAAAGCGGTAAGTAGAAAAAGGTAGCTTGTCTGGAAGAAAGCTTTAATGGTGTCCATAGAAACAAGGATATAATCTTTGATTTTGGTCGTAAGTATTATTTGTAGGTGGGTATTGCCTTCCGGTCCTAAATACAGAAAATGAAAATTTTGTTACATTAATAAAGGTCAAATTGGACTTTAACGCGGCTGGAAATAATTAGCAAAGGAATATTGGCATGATTAAGATTGCTGGTGAGCATATCTTTTAAAGGTGTAATGGTCTTGTTTTTAGTAACTAAGAAAGGTTATAGGTTATTCTTTTCCCTTAATATATTTTCGAAAACCCTTTCGAAAGCGCTAATAATCCACACTATCGGTATAAAGGGGCTTATGACTTGAAAGCTATAGAATTATGTTGCTTCAAATATTTTAATTAGCGCTTTAGATAAAGTATCTTTGGGTAGATTTTTAAGAAATCAAAAAAACACGAACCTTAAAAAATAATCTGATTAATAAATGAATAAGGAAATAGATCAATTAGCGGCAGATAATATTAGGGCATTGGCGGTTGCCATGGTTGAAAAGGCGAACTCCGGACACCCAGGCGGACCAATGGGTGGGGCAGATTATATGCATATTTTATATTCTGAGTTTTTTAACTACGATCCATCTGACATGCACTGGCCATTTCGTGACCGTTTTTTCATGGATGCTGGTCACCTATCCACACTAATGTACGCCCAGTATTATTTATTGGGTAATTATGCAAAGGATGATGTTGCCAATTTTAGACAATGGGGATCGGTAACACCGGGTCACCCAGAAGTAGATGTGGCAAGGGGTATTGAAAATACATCTGGTCCATTGGGCCAAGGTCATACAATGGGTGTTGGTGCGGCAATTGCGGCTAATTTTCTAAAAGCACGTTTTGGAGATTGGATGAACCATAAGGTTTACGGATTTATATCCGATGGTGGTGTACAGGAAGAAATATCACAGGGGGCAGGAAGGATTGCCGGTCATTTGGGATTGAGCAATTTTATTATGTTCTATGATTCCAACGATGTTCAGCTTTCCTCTAAAACAGATGAGGTTACCTCTGAAAATACGGCCATGAAATATGAAGCATGGGGATGGAAGGTTGTCACTATTGATGGTCATGACCATGAACAAATCAGACAGGCATTGAAGGATGCCAATGCGGAAACCGAAAAACCTACGTTGATCATTGGGGAGACCATTATGGGGAAAGGTTGTGTAACCGCAGATGGTACTTCATATGAGGGGTATACAGAACTACATGGTAAGCCAATTGGCGATACAGGGGCGGACTATGAGAAGACCTTGGTCAATTTAGGGGCAGATGTAGAAAATCCTTTTGATATTTATGCCCAGGTAGAAGAATATTATGAAGGCATCATCAATAGAAAGAAAGATGAGGCCCAAGCTAAAAAGAAGGAAATAGACGCATGGCGTGCACAAAACACCGAGCTCTCCGCTAAGCTAGATGGTTTCTTGGAAGGGAAGATGCCAGCATTGGATTTTTCTTCAATTCAGCAAAAAGAAGGTCAGGCAACAAGGGCGGCATCGTCCAATGTATTGGCGTACTTGGCTGAAAACGTAGAAAACATGATCGTTTCCTCCGCAGATTTGTCCAACAGTGATAAAACCGATGGATTCCTTAAGAAAACAAGCGTATTGCAGAAGGGTGATTTCTCCGGTGCATTCTTACAGGCCGGCGTTGCGGAATTGACAATGGCAACGATAGCAAACGGTATAGCCCTTCATGGTGGGGTAATCCCAGTGGTGGCCACGTTCTTTGTATTCTCTGATTATATGAAACCGGCCATTCGTTTAAGTGCCATTCAGGAATTACCGGTAAAGTTTGTTTGGACACATGATGCCTTTAGGGTAGGTGAGGACGGTCCTACACATCAGCCAATAGAGCAAGAAGCCCAAATACGTTTGTTGGAAAAATTAAAGAACCATAGTCATGAGCAGAGTTTTGTGGCCTTGCGTCCTGCAGATTCTCAAGAAACGAATGTAGCTTGGAAAATGGCAATGGAAAACCAAAAGACACCCACGGGCCTAATCTTGTCCAGACAAGGTATCAAAGATGTTCCGGCAATGAACGGTACCCGTTACGAGGCAGCTTTGGGAGCGGAAAAAGGAGGTTACCTGGTGCAGGAAGTAGCTGACCCGGATGTTATTTTAATTGCCAATGGTTCTGAGGTTTCTACCTTGGTAGCGGCCACAAAATTATTGGAAGAAAAAGAAGGGTTGAAGGTGAATATTGCATCCATCCCATCAGAAGGTATATTTAGACAGCAGTCGCAGGCTTACCAGGAGAAGGTAATTCCGCCAAACAAACCGGTATTTGGTCTTACGGCAGGTTTGCCCGTAAACTTGGAAGGTCTGGCCGGACCAAATGGTAAGGTTTTTGGATTGGAGCATTTTGGATATTCTGCACCCGCAACGGTTCTTGATGAGAAATTTGGCTTTACCGGAGATCAGGTATATCAACAAGTAGTCGATTTTTTAAAGTAATTAACAATATTAAAATAAGATAAGGATGAAATTTTTTATAGATACAGCAAATTTAGACGAGATCAAGGAAGCTCAGGATATGGGTATTTTAGATGGTGTAACCACTAATCCTTCCTTGATGGCAAAAGAAGGCATTACCGGCGCGGAGAATATTTTGGCACATTACAAAAAAATATGTGACCTGGTTGACGGTGATGTAAGTGCAGAAGTAATTTCTACCGATTTTGAGGGTATGATCGAAGAAGGGGAGAAGCTGGTTAAGATCAGTCCACAGATCGTCATTAAAGTGCCTATGATCAAAGAAGGGGTTAAGGCAATTAAGTATTTTTCCGATAAGGGATACAGAACAAACTGTACGTTGGTATTCTCCTCTGGCCAGGCATTATTGGCTGCAAAAGCAGGTGCAACCTACGTGTCGCCGTTTATTGGCCGTTTAGATGATATTTCTACGGATGGGTTAGGTTTAATAGCGGATATCCGTTTAATCTATGATAACTACGGTTTTGAAACAGAAATTTTAGCGGCTTCTGTACGTCACGTAATGCATATTATTGATTGTGCCAAGATCGGTGCCGATGTAATGACCGGTGGCTTAGGTGCCATTACTGGACTTTTAAAGCACCCATTGACTGATAGTGGTTTGGAGAAGTTCTTGGCCGATTATAAAAAAGGAAACTAATTATAACCAATTAGTCTAATTGATATAAGAAGCATCACTTTTAAGTGATGCTTTTTTTTGTTTTATATTAGTATGTATATAGGTGGCATCTGATTATTTGTGATTAGGCTTAATTGTTGTAATCAAGTTTTATAAAATAATGTTTAAAAAGAGCAACTCGAGTAAAAGATTTTTTGCGGATGCTGCGTTTGGAGTGGGTGTGGCCTGTATAGGAGGTGCTTTCTTTTTTATACCTACATTATTCACTACGGAGCAAAACTTAATTCCAATTAATGGAAAAGTTCAAAATGTTGAAGCAGTTTACACTCAGGTCAGTTCACAAGGACATAAAAGCGTAAAATCTGAACTTTTATTGAATCTTCAGGATGACAACAGGGTCTTCAAATTGGCAAAAAATATAGAACAGAGTTGGAATAATGAAAAATATGAACAAATTGAAAAGGAACTGAAAAAATCAGGAGAAGCAACTATTTGGATTAAGGCAAGTGCTCAGTTTGATTTAGAACCCGAGGTTTTCCAAATTGCGAATGGAAAAGAAAGTATTCTTTATGATTTGAGCGATGTGAAGTCTGAGCTCTATTGGCTTTTTCCATTTTTCATAATAATGGGACTTTTTAATCTTGGAATATATTTTCATCATAAATTTCCTGAACATTTTAAAACTATTTTTAAAATAAAAACTAGCGAAAATACAGTGTGTAATTAATTGCGGGCGCAATATTTAGATAGAATCGTTAGCTATTAATTATCTTTAAAATCAGGCGGACATCTGCCGTGTGAAAAGTTTTCAAACCATCTTATAATAGGCGGTATCAACTAAAATTTATCTTTTAAATAAGTCATGAAAATCACAAAAAATTCAGTGTGCCTTTTACTGTTATCAATCGTAACACCCTTTATTCTTAATAGTCAAAATAATTATAATTTGGACTTTAACGATTTTAACCAGGAAGAACAAAAAATGCCTACAGGATGGTTTAAGTGGGGAAATTTTGAAAATTTGACTGGAGAAATAATTAGCGATGGTAATTCTGTCGGTAAAGTTGTTTCCGATAATGATGGTACATTTGGCTGTATAACGTATAGGATTCCAGTCAATTATGTTGGTGACACTATTGTACTTTCTGGTCTAATTAAATACGAAAATGTCAAAGGATTTGTCGGACTTTTAATGCGGATTGACGGACATTCAAAAAAAAGTCCTTTAGCATTTAAATCAATGCAAAATCAAAAAATAAGAGGGACAAGTGATTGGAAAGAATATTCTATAAAACTTCCTTTTCCATCCAATGCAAAAACAATCTTTGTAGGCGGAATTTTAGGTAAAAAAGGTATTGCTTGGTTTGATGACTTTAAGGTGAGGATCGACGGTAAAGACATTCAAGAACTAAAAGAAACTAAAAAGTTAACTTTAGAAAACTACAATTCTAACGAACTAGAATTGGCTATATCAAAATCCTCTAAAAAATTACACTTTTCCAACGAAGAAACTCTGCACAATAGTTTAAACCCATTAATAGAAAAAATAGGTGACAAAAAAATAGTTGCAATAGGTGAGAGTACACACGGAACCTCAGAATTTTATCAACTTAGAGAAATCATAACAAAAAGACTAATTACAGAAAAAGGGTTTAGTCTCGTTGTTTTGGAAAATCCATACGATGATATTGAAATCTTAAACAAAAACTTGGATAAAACACCCTTAGATAGTTTAATGCAAAAACATCTGTTTTCAATTTATCAAACCCAAGAAATGAAATCATTCTTAGAATGGTTTAAGTATAATAAAACCAAATATAAAATTAAGTTTAAAGGCTGCGACGATTCATACTGGGTTTTCTTTGAACTGCTAAAAAACAACATTAATTCTGTCGATGATAAAATTTTGAATAATCTTTTACAAGAATTGAAATCCAACATAGTAAAAAGTTCAACTGACAATTTAAAAAAAGAATATAAGGTCAAATATTCTATTCACAATAACATCTTAGAAATTGAAAATTATTTAGAATCAACTAAAAAAATAACTAAATCAATCAGGGAAATACTATTCAATGGTAAAAACACATATATCAACTATGTGAACATTAAAAACCAAAAACCAATTCAAAGCAGAGATGAAATAATGGCTGACAGAATATCATTTTTAGCAAAACATTCAGATAGTAAAATTATTGTTTGGGCTCACAATGCACATATTTCAAACGAAATTATCACAGATAATGAAATAGGGATTATGGGCAGAGATTTAAAAAAGGATTTCGATCAAGATTATTATACAATTGGACTTACGACCTTAAATGGCAGTTATTCTTATATAAATGAAAAGTATATAAACGGAGACCACAGTTATAATGAGAAACTTAAAACCGAATCATTTAAACCTATTGACAGCTTGTTTTGGGAAAATAAGCTTTCTAAAATTAACAACTCGTTTATTTTAGATATGACAGACTTAAAAAATGAACTAATCACAGACAGATTAATCGGTCCTACAAGGCTAATTGGATATTCAAAAGAGTCAGAGGAGGATATTTATTATCTTCCATTAATCAAGAATTTTGATACAATGATTTTCATTAAAGAAACTAATTCAACCAAACCTATATTCGAGTGAAAAGAACAGTCTTTAATAGTACATTAGAAAAAAGAATTTCTACTACGATTAATAGTTTCTAGCCTAAATTATAGTCAATAAATTGAATGAATATGGAATTGAAAAAAGTAAAATTGTTGACATTCTAAAAATATATTATGACATAGAGTAAAAACTTCGGCTAATTATGTCTTAATGTAAATGAACTCCATTAATTCTTAATATTTAAGAATACCTACCAACTAGCAGTACGTTTTTTAGGTTGCTACAATGACTTTTAAGGGTTTCAATTAATTGGTAGTGATAATAGTACGATGTAAATCCCAAATTATCAGTAAGTAATTAGAAGTTAAAATTATCTGTGCGTTTATTCAGTAGATGCAAAATCATCCGGTTATATAGAACTGAATTCTTAAGATATAGGACAACGTTGAACATATGAATATGTAATGGTTGAGAACGCTATTCGCCCCTAAAGTTTTAGATATTTCAATATCTTTAAAGTTATCAATCAACCTATACCACATGAGAAATCTATTTCTAAGTCTTTTTATTGCTTTGTCTTTTTTGTCCTGTAATGAAGAAAAGAAGTCAGAAGGGCCTACAGAACAAAAACCGAACATCATTTACATATTAGCAGATGATTTGGGCTATGCTGAAATAGGGGTTTTTGGTCAGGAAAAGATAGAAACACCCCATATAGATGCCCTGGCAAAACAGGGTATGATTTTTACCCAGCATTATTCAAGTGCTCCGGTATGTGCACCGGCCAGATATATGTTTCTTACCGGTAAACATTCCGGTAAGGCCTTTATTCGTGGCAATGATGAGTGGAACGAGCGTGGTGATGTCTGGAATTACAAAGCAATGGCAAAAGATTCTACGTTAGAGGGGCAGCGACCGGTACCTCAAGGAACAAAAACAATTGCTTCTTATTTAAAGGGTGTTGGCTATAAAACGGCTTTGGTAGGTAAATGGGGTTTGGGAGCGCCACATACGCATTCCATACCCAACGAAATGGGGTTCGATTTTTTCTATGGATTCAATTGCCAACGTCAGGCACATACATACTACCCGTTACACCTATACAAGAACAGAAACCGTGTGCATTTGGCAAATGATACCGTTGCACCTAGTTCACCTTTTCCAAAAGGCTTGGATCCAATGAATCTTGAGAATTATAAGGACTACACCTTAACGGACTACGCACCGGACTTAATGTTCCAAGAACTTACCGGCTTTATTGCTCAGAATAAGGACCATCCTTTTTTCCTGTATTGGGCAACTCCCATTCCGCATGTAGCATTACAGGCACCACAGCGTTGGGTAGATTATTATATAGAAAAATTCGGTGAAGAAGAACCCTACCTTTCAGGTAACGGTAATGGGTATTTTTCGCATCGTACACCACATGCCGCCTATGCTGCCATGGTTTCCTATTTTGATGAAAATGTGGGTAAGTTGGTTCAGCAATTGAAAGATGAGAATATTTATGAAAATACATTGATCGTTTTTACATCGGATAACGGACCAAGTTATGCCGGTGGAGCGGATCCCCAATATTTTGATAGTGCCAAACCATTCAAGGGTGGGTATGGTAGGGGCAAAGGATTTGTTTATGAAGGCGGAATTAGAGTGCCTACATTTTTTACTTGGCCAGGTAAAATTAATCCAGGTACTACTAGTGACCACGTATCTGCACATTATGATATGTTGGCCACTTTTGCAGATATTACAGATTTTGAAATTAAGCATGAAACGAACGGTATAAGTTTATTGCCTACGCTGCTAGGTCAACAAAATCAAGAACAACATAATTTTTTGTATTGGGAGTTTCCGGAATACGGAGGCCAGATTGCCATTAGAATGGGCAAATGGAAGGTAGTACGCCAACATATAAAGGATGATATGCCGCCCACCTTAGAACTTTATGACCTAACTGTAGATGCATTGGAACAGCACAATATTGCATCTAAACATCCTGAAATTCTACAAAAGGCGGACAGCATTTTCAAAATAGAGCATACCATGCCTACTACGGTACGTTTTCAAATTCCCTTATTGGAAAATGGATTGTTAAGTCAATAATTATTGGCCATCCATTTTATGAAAGGAAATGGTCCCGTTCACTTATTTTTCCTTCTCGTTTACCAAGTTTAGTTGTATTTTGCAGGGATTCAAAATTGCCGAAAATTTATATTTTTAAGCTATAAAATATGAATATTGGTAATTGGCTAGGGTCAAAATGAGAAAACAATAGTATTAAATCCAATTTTCCGTTGTACGGAAGCATACAGTAGAACACGCATAATATGAAAAACAGCTTAAAATTTTACGCCTTCACTTTTTTGTTAATTTCAGTTTTTGGTCAGGCCCAGGCTCCAAAATGGGAGAACCCTGAGTGGGAGAATCCGGAAATATTTCAAATAAACCGTTTAGAACCTACTGCTTCTTTTTACAGGTATACGGACATTGAAAATGCCTTGGCAAACGAGAGTTGGGAGAATTCCCCATTGTATCAATCCTTGAACGGAGAATGGGATTTTAAATATGCGGCTAGTGTTCCGGAAAGGCCTGTTACTTTTTTTCAAAATGACTTTGACACCTCTGGTTGGGACAAGATAAAGGTGCCTTCCAATTGGGAATTGCAAGGGCATGGTATACCTATCTATACCAATATAGAATACGTCTTTCCAAAGAATCCACCGTTCATACCACATGATGAAAATCCTGTTGGTAGCTATAAACGTAATTTTAAGATTTCAAAGGATTGGGACGGTAAGCAAGTGTATTTGCATTTTGGTGGCGTTAGCGGGGCAATGTACGTATATCTTAATGGTACAATGATAGGCTATAGCGAAGGCAGTAAAACACCTGCGGAATTCAATATTACGGAGTATTTGACAGAAGGTGACAATACTTTGGCCGTACAGGTGTTGCGTTGGTCTGATGCCAGTTATATGGAAGACCAAGATTTTTGGCGATTAAGCGGTATTGACAGGGATGTGTATCTATATGCCACCAATGACGCAACTTTATATGATTACAGGGTAATTGCAGATTTGGACAATACCTATTCCAACGGAATTTTAAACCTGGATATGGAATATAGGAACACGGGTAAAAATATAAAAGGGTACCAATTGGATATTGTTTTAATGGACGATGGCCAAGAAATTTACACCACAACTCAAAAAATTGATTTGCCTAAGGGAAAGACCAAAGTCCAGTTTAATAAGGAATTGCCCAAAATAAAAACATGGAACGCGGAACAACCAAACCTTTATACATTGCTCTTTGCCCTAAAGGACAAAAAAGGTAATGTTGTAGAGGCTATACGTTCTAAAATAGGTTTCAGAAAAATAGAGATCAAGAATAATCAGTTCTTGGTGAACGGCCAACCAGTATTGGTCAAAGGGGTAAACCTTCACGATCATGATGAGGTTACGGGGCATGTAATCGGTAAAGAAATTACCTTGAAGGATATGGAGGTGATGAAACGCAGTAACATAAACGCCATTAGGTGCAGCCATTACCCAAAAAATGAATTCTTTTATAGAATGGCGGACAAATACGGATTTTATGTGGTGGACGAGGCCAATATAGAAATACACGGTATGGGTACTACCAATCAAGGATTGGACAATAATGAGGAGGCAAAAAAAATACATCCGGGTTATTTGCCGCAATGGAAAGCAATGCATTTGGACAGGACCATTAGGATGTATGAAAGGGATAAAAATTATACCTCTATCGTAACATGGTCTTTAGGCAATGAAGCGGGTAACGGTAAAAATCTTGAAGCTACGTATGCATGGTTAAAGTCTAAAGATGAGACTAGGCCCGTGCAGTATGAGGGTGCCACTAATTATGCAAATTCAGATATACAGGCACCCATGTATGCTACCATAGAACAAACTATTGCATATGCGGAAAACAATCCTCAACGCCCTTTGATTCAGTGTGAGTATGCCCATGCCATGGGAAATAGTGTAGGCAATCTTCAAGATTACTGGGATGTGATAGAAAAATATGATGTTCTTCAAGGAGGATTCATTTGGGATTGGGTAGACCAAGGTTTAAAGGCGGTAAATGAGAACGGTGAGGAGTTTTATGCCTTTGGTGGCGATTTAGGCGGTGCCGAAATACAGAACGATAATAATTTCTGTTTAAATGGCTTGGTAGATCCGGATCGCTCTGCACACCCATCCTTATATGAGGTGAAAAAAGTTTACCAGTATGTAAAGTTCAATTCTGACGATCCTAAATCCGGTGTAATTTCATTGAAGAATATGTATGATTTCACCAATTTATCGGCATATAATTTTTCATGGAGGCTATTGAAGAACGGTGAACAGATCGCCAATGGTAAAATAGCGGATGTCAATGTTGCCCCTTATGCCACTCAAGACGTACAAATAGCATTACCGGAGCTTAAGGAAGAAGATGCCGAGTATTTATTAAATGTCTATATGACCACTAAAAAGGCAGATGCCTTGATACCGGAACATTTTTTACTGGCGTATGAGCAATTTCAACTTACGGATTATACGCCCACTATTTTTGAAGAAGATATAGACGGACTTGAAGTTACCAAAGAGGATAAGATTATTACCGTAACGGGAAATGGCTTTAAAATTGGTTTTGACAGTGCCAATGGTATGTTGGTAAATATAGATTATGAGCAGGGAAATTTACTGCAAAAAGGTCCGAGCGTAAATTTCTGGAGGGCGCCAACGGATAATGATTATGGCTATAATATGCCCAAGCACCTAAAAGTTTGGAAAGAAGCTACGGAAACTCAAAGTTTAGTCAGTTTAGAGGTGAATTCCAATGAAGGAAAAAAGAGTATAGATGCCGTAAAACTGACCAAGAATCCATTTAAGATTCGGAAAGATTTTAAATTGTCCGCAAAATATGGGTTACCCTCCGTAAAAGGGCAGGTGAACGTAACCTATACCATAAATAACAAAGGGCAAATATTGGTACGTACTGCATTGGATGGCATTGATAATAATCTGCCAATATTGCCAAGATTCGGAAATAATTTGATCATTGATAAAAGTTATGACAATGTAACGTGGTATGGCCGTGGAGAACATGAAAATTACCAGGATCGTAAAACTTCCGCGTTGGTAGGGGTATATGAATCTAAAGTATCAGATCTGTACTATGAATATATCCGACCTCAAGAAAATGGGTATAGAACGGATATTAGGACAGTATCCTTTACCAATGATGCCGGACAGGGGATTACCGTAAGCGCTCCTCAACTCTTTGGATTTAGTGCGCATCACCAGTTAAATTCAGATTTTGATGAGGGCGATGAAAAAAGACAGCAACATACTTATGATATTCCTAACAGAGACTTGATAAATATCAACATAGACCATAGTCAGATGGGAGTAGGCGGGGATAATAGTTGGGGATTGTTGCCACATGACGAGTATCAGATAAAACCGAAAAATTTATCATTTTCTTATATAATCAGTCCTCAATAACCCAGTAAAAAACTAATTTGGGCATGTAAATGATTATGATGAAAAGAAGGACCAATTTAATTGTATTGATGCTGATTTGTTCTATGTTAGCATGTTGCAAAACGGAACCAAAGAGCAATGCTAACGTGCATGAAGAAGCTGTGCAAGAAACGGGTGGTGTAGCACCAAATCATAAACTTATAGAGGAAAAACCAGCTGATATTACCGTACCAGAGGGTATGGTGTGGGTGCCAGGGGCGGCATTTAAGCAAGGAGCCGTAGGTTTGGATAAAATGGCCATGGGGCATGAGAAACCGGCAATAGAAGTCTTGGTAGACGGGTTTTTTATGGATGTCACGGAGGTTACCAATAAGGAATTTGCGCAATTTGTCAAGGAAACTGGATATATAACCGTGGCGGAGCGCGGTATAGATTGGAATGAATTAAAGAAACAAGTACCCGAAGGAACCCCAAAACCACATGATTCCATTTTACGCCCAGGATCGTTGACATTCAAAAAAACCAAATCTCCGGTTGCAAATCTTTATGATTTTTCACAATGGTGGCAATGGTCTATTGGGGCCAATTGGAAACATCCCAATGGGCCTGAAAGTTCAATTGAGGGTAAAGAGGATTACCCAGTGGTGCAGGTGGCTTATAAAGATGCAATGGCTTATTGCAAATGGGCGGGAAGACGCTTACCTACGGAAGCCGAGTGGGAATTGGCCTCTAGGGCTGGAAAATTTGGATCAATCTATCAGTGGGGCAATGATAGCGGCCAACTGGTTAAGAGTGCCAACACATGGGAAGGAAATTTTCCAAATGAAAACACTAAACTAGATGGTTTTGAATTAAGGGCACCCGTTAAATCGTATCCACCAAACGCATATGGAATATATGATATGGCGGGTAATGTGTGGGAATGGACCAGTGATTGGTATAATAGTGGGTATTACAAGGAGTATACAAATAGGGGCAAAGTGATCTTAAATCCTACAGGGGCATTGGAACCGTTTACACCGAACAATCCTTTAGCTAGGGAGAAGGTGATAAAAGGGGGGTCATTTCTATGTAGTGCATCGTATTGTGCAAGCTATCGTATATCGGCACGTATGGGTTCCAGCATGGATTCTGCTTTGGAACACACAGGGTTTAGAACGGTTGCAACTGTAAAAATGCTGCAATAAGTTCACTAATCCACACAATTGAGAAGTTTGTCCAACTCTAAGTTTTTGGTTCGGCTTATCGGTATTTTTTTATCCTTTATTTCTATGAATTCATGATTGTACCGTTCAACCATATTTAAGTTGATGATGAAGGATTTATGGATGCGAACAAATTTATCATCTTTTAGTCGCTCATGAAAAGCACTCATAGTGGACAAGATTACATAGTTTTTTTCTGGGGTAATGACTTTTACGTAATCGCCTAAGGCCTCTACCCAATGAATAGTATGTATGTTGAGTTCTACCTGTTTTAAGTTATGTTTTACCATTAATTTACCGTCCGTATTGGACAACGAGCGTTTTCTAAATTTTTCAATGGCTTTTCCTATCGCAATATCAAATCTATTCTTGCTATAAGGTTTTAATAAAAAATCAGTCGCATTGTAATCAAAGGCTTCTAGGGCATATTTGGGATTTTGGCTTATAATAATGACTTGTGCCGATACTTTAAGTTTTCTTAGAAACTCAAATCCGTTCATAATGGGCATTTCAATATCCAAAAAAATGAGATCAACCGGTAATTTGTTAATTACCGACAGTGCCTCTGAACCGCTGTTAAAAGATCGGTATAGTTGCAATTGAACGTTCTTTTCAACCAGTCTTTCCAGTAAAATCCTGTGTACGTTGGAGTCTTCTACTATGACACATTTTAATGTTCTCATATAGTAATTGTTAATGGTTCTCTTAATATGTACGGGAGAAAAGGTGTTGGGGTTCATAAATTTACAAAAAATTAAGACTTCGTTATAATTTTATATTAACTATTGGCATCCCTTTATTTAGTATATGTTCTCCTTATGTGCAGATTAAAACTTTTGATAACTTAATTGTAAGTTTTTTGCTCAAAAACCTACTTTTGTAGTAGAACGAAAACTGAACAACTTCAAATTATGTCTGATAAAATAGAACGCGTTAAAACATTGATTATAGGATCTGGTCCCGCAGGTTATACTGCGGCAATTTATGCCGCCAGGGCAGATTTAAAACCGGTAATGTATACGGGTATGGAACCTGGAGGTCAGTTAACGACCACGACCGAGGTAGATAATTTTCCCGGATATCCTGATGGTATCGATGGGCCTACGATGATGGTGCAGTTGCAGCAACAAGCGGAACGTTTTGGAACGGAAGTAAGGATCGGGATGATAACTGCAGTGGAATTTTCCAAAGTACCGGGAGGCATCCATAAGGTTATTGCAGATGGCGAAAAGGAGATTGAGGCAGAAACGGTTATCATTTCTACAGGAGCATCGGCAAAATATCTAAATATTCCAAGTGAGCAGCGTTTGCGTGGCGGCGGAGTATCTGCTTGTGCCGTTTGTGACGGATTCTTCTATAAAGGTCAGGATGTTGCCATTGTTGGGGCAGGTGATACCGCTGCGGAAGAGGCTTCTTATCTGGCCAATATTTGTAATAAGGTGACCATGTTGGTACGAAGGGATGAAATGAGGGCTTCCAAAGCAATGCAGCATAGGGTAAACAGCCTTAAGAATATTGAGGTACGTTATAATACGGAAGTAGATGAGGTTTTGGGCGACCAAGTGGTAGAAGGTTTACGTATGGTGAACAATAAAACCGGCGAAAAAGATGAAATTGCCATTACGGGTCTGTTCATTGCCATTGGGCATAAGCCAAATACGGATATATTTAAAGGTCAACTGGATATGGACGAGACGGGTTATTTAATAACCAAAGGCAAGTCAACCAAGACCAATTTACCTGGGGTGTTTGCAAGTGGCGATGCTCAGGACAAAGAGTACAGGCAAGCGGTTACCGCTGCTGGATCAGGTTGTATGGCCGCATTGGATGCGGAACGATATTTGGCAGAAATTGGTTCTGTGGAAGAGACCGTTGCAGGGCAGTATAAAATATAAATTGCAAGAATACCATGAAAAAAGCGCCATTTTCTAGAAAATGGCGCTTTTTCATGTTTAGAAACGGTCTAATCGATTCTTTTGTAATTTTCGGAGAACGTCCGGTTTCCTTCCTCGTCTAAACTAATTTGGCTGAACTTATCATCGCTCAGCAATAGTTCAAAGGTAAAGATCCTCATAGTATCCATAGCCTGTATCATTTCATTGTCACCGTATTCCAAGGTTTCTACCAGGCGGTCTTCAGTAATATGGTACGTTCCATAACCGAACCTTCCTACTTTGTCTACCGGTACATAACGGCTCCACATTATTTTACCGTTGTAGTACATTTTAACCTGCCGGTAACCGTCTGTTGTGGGTACGGTATCAATGACCTGTTGGCCATCATAATTATAAAAACTTTCTAATTCCCAAGTGCCCTCAATAGTGTGCATGTAGTCAGTTTTAAGGGTATTGGTAGAGGCTGCTGAAACCAAAATGAGCAATAATGCAATTAATCCTATAATTTTTTTCATAATGGTAAGGTTTAAGTTAATAATTGTGTTGAATGAGTACTAAAAAGATACGATAATTATTTATAAATTAACATAAATTATCCATGTTAATTATGGATTTAATAATTATGTATCTATTTGATTGTTGATATAATAAATCAAGAAGGGTCAAAGCGATTTATGGTATCACATAGGGTAAGAATGTCTTCCGCCGTATTTAACGCACTGATTACAATACGGCTCATTACCGCATCATTGCAAGTAGGATATCTAAAATTGGTAACGATAATTCCATTTTTTTCTAGGTACAATGTCAATTGTTCATTTTGAAAGCTAAACGTAGGATGGCCTGTAGAGAACTTGAACAAGGATGGTAACTGTACATTCTTGGTGAACAAGGTTAAATTTTTTTGTAATACCAATTGTTTCTCATGAATGATGTGTTCCGCATCCTTAATTGTAGCTAAAGCAGCTGGAGCGGCAGGACTGGAGCCTCCGTACATTTCTGTATCCCTTAATCGTTCTATCATGGTATTAGAGCCAAAAATGGCACCGGCACCTATACCGTATCCCTTTCCTAAGGAACATGAAACCACTAGATTCTTAGGGTTAAGGGATTGTAAAAATCGATAGCTTCCACCACCGTTAATTCCCGTAATGCCAATTCCATGGGAATCATCGACCACTAAGGTGGTATGTTGCAAGGGTATGGTCGTTAGCCAATGATAATCCGGATAATGCTGACCGTTAAAATCTATGCTGTCCAATAAGATTATTTTTTCCTGATTTGGAAATTTTTTTAAATCCGTGATCATTGCTAAAATAGTAGCATACTTATTGGTCATCTCATTGGATAATGCAGAATGGGTTTGTGGTGCGTAAAATAGCTTGTGGTCGTTCTTGTACAAGTATTGATAAATTAACTGACCGGCAAGATAACCGGAGGACATGGTCATACATTGTTCTGAACCAACGATATGGGCTAAATTATGCTCTACTTCATCATACACGGAAAGTTTAATATTGGATTTACGCGATGCACCGTACCCCGTACCATATCTTTTCATGTTTTTAAGGTAAAGCGCTTGAAAAGCCATATTGGTCTGTAACCCTAAATAGGAGGTACCGCCAAAATACAGATAATTTTTACCCCCTATTTTTACTTCTCTTCCCGGAAATTCATTTAGGATATGCATTATTCTAGGAGCTGAATACCGCTGCCGGCCAATTTAGGAAAGATAACCTTTGCTTCGTTAGTAATCTGTACTCCCGTAGCAATGTCCTTTTTTAACAATAAGGCACCGTCCATATCTACATAATCTAGCTGTGGCAATAATTGTGCAATGGCAGAGATGCCAACGGTAGACTCCGTCATGCAACCCACCATAATTTTTAGGCCCAATTGTTTGGCTTTTTTAATCATGCGCAGGGCAGGGGTAAGACCGCCACATTTGGTCAATTTTATGTTGATACCCGTGTAGTGAAGAGCACATTTTTCAACATCGCTCTCCACAATACAGCTTTCATCTGCTATTACCGGTAATACGCTATGGTGCATTACCTCTTCCATACCGGCCCAGTCATTGGCCTTTAAGGGCTGTTCCAAAAATTCAACGTCAAGTTCTTTAAGAATTGGGGCGTTAAATATCGTCTCTTGGGCGGTCCAGGCACAATTGGCATCTATTCTAAAAACGGCGTTGGTATGTTTTCGTAATTCTCTCACTATGGCTACATCGTCTGGAGTGCCCAATTTAATTTTATAGATAGGCCACGGCATTTCCTGCATTTTATCCCGCATAACATCAATACTGGCAATACCTATGGTATAGTTGGTAATGGGGTAATGGCTATTGTCCGTACCCCAAAGGGTGTAAAGAGGTTTTTCCTTCAATTTACCATAAAGGTCATGTGCCGCTAAATCTAATGCACAGACAGCAAAATTGGATAAGCCTTTGGAGGTTAAAAATTGATGAAATACTTCTGGGGTGGTAAAATTGAAGGTGGTTATTTCTTCCTCGATCCCCATTATCTCCTTTTCCATACTATCTACAGTAATTTTATAGTAGGGATTAGAGGTAGCTTCACCATATCCGGTTTTACCGTTTAGTGTCAAGGCAGCGATGAGGGTATCCTGAACATCATGGGACTCCCTGGAAATACTGAATGTATGTTTTAGGGGGAGGGAATATTTTTTTAAGAGTACTTGCATAGTACTAATATACAGATAAGGATGCTACTAAAAAATGAAAACCCGCTGAACGTTCAGCGGGTTTTTAATTATCCTGTTCCTTGTAATCAATACTTGTGTACGCTACCGGAAACCGATTTGTTCTTTTGTACGGAAGGTTCGCCTTTGTACGAGATGTTGCCACCGCTAGATGCTTCTGCAGTTAAATTATCCTGTACATAGATGCTCACATTTGCACCACTGCTTGCATCCGCATTGCAGGCAATCGTCTTTAAGTCGCCGGCTTTGATATTGGCACCACTGCTACCATCCACATATACTTCTTTGGCCGTACCGGATAATGTAATATTGGCTCCGCTACTGGCATCGACCTCCATATCCGTAACATTTACATTGGCGTTTAAAATTGCACCGGAACTGGCATCTACTTCCAGTTTTTCTGACTGTATCATGTTCTCTGCCGTTAATTGTGAGCCGCTAGAAGCATGAAGACCACTTACTTTTGGTAAAGTAACGTATACTTTTTTGGTAGCTCTGCCAATGTTCTCTATGGCATGAATTTTAAGTTTGCCGTTTCTAATATCGGTACCGATCAAATCCATAATATTTTCATCTGCCTCTACCAAAATATCAAAATCGCTTCCTTGGGTAACATATACCTCAAGACCTTCCGATGCCGATACTACGGTAAATTCTTCGGTTATTTCACGGGTTTCCTCAACGACCACGCCGTTACCTTTTTCCCCTGAACCAAAATCCCCAAAGTTAATGTCAAAGCCGCAAGAGGATAATAAGAGGGCTAAGACTAGAGCTACTGTAATTCTTACTAATGTTGTCATGATTGTTTGTTTTTAGATTGATGTAAATTTGATGTTTTTATAAGGTTGTTACCACAATATCTTACCCAACTGTAGATACTGGTAACCGAACTGTAATTAATTGATACTGTCATTGGCGTTGATCTTTACGCCGTTCTCGTCCACTTTCATTTTAAACATTTCTCCGTTATCGTTGACATCGATATCAATACCGTTTTCATTGATCATAATTTTTCCTTTTTCCCCATTGCCGTTAATATTGATATCTATGCCCTGGCCATTAATGTTGATACGGTTTTTGTTTTCATCCTCATTTTGAATACCCAGATAATCAGGGCAGTCTAAACAATGGAGTTCACCATTATCTTGCATTTCCCAAACATAGCCTTCCAGGTTATCCACATCCCTGTCCGTAGACATGGTCGTAATCCAATTTCTGCTATTGTCCTGTTCATAGGTTAATATGGTGCCTACCGGTAAAAATACATTTACACGTACTTCCTGATCTTTGAACTTTGGACCTTGTGTGGTCAGGTAATCATTTAAGGAAATGGTATTACCGTTTATCTCATAATCATAATTTATCTGCTCCGCAATTTCCTTTGCTTCCCTGTTAGATGGTCCGTCTGCTTCTTTACGTACTTGAATACGCACTAAACTGTCCTTTGACTTTCTTATGCGGAAACGCACATCATCAGAAACCAAGATCTTGTTACCTGCCTCATCATAAGAAATAAACGTATCTCCCATATGCATGTTTTTCTCATAATCGAACTCATCTGTCGTTATAATTCTTAGGGCAATGGTATCTGAAGGTATTACGCTCGTAATTTCATTCTCAACGGATGTGCTACCCGTATATGCGTGCGATGCCGCTTCCCTAATTCCAAAGACAATTAATAGAATTATGGATATGAGCCATAAGCCCAGCAATGAAAACTTAGCAATACTACCTATGGATTTTAGGTTGTTCACCAGTATTTTAAGCCCAAGGTACATTAGAAAGAAAAAAGGAATGCCAATAGCGAAAAATGCCAGTAAAGATACCACCCAGATTGGCATGTTGGTAGAATTCACCACATTGTAAAAATCAATGCCCGGTACATGGATCACATCCAAAATACCAACGGTAAACATACCTACAAATAAACCTATTAAGGTTGTGGCCCCAATAATGACCAATAAAATACCTATAAATTTGCCAAAAATCTTGAAAATAAACATGACAATATCACCAAAGGTGTCAAAAATTGTTTTCCCTCCTTTTTTGACGGTGTCGCCTACTTTTTCGTAATCGACACTTTTTACACGATCCGCTACGTCATCAAAACCCTCTTTGACCTTACGTTCAATATTACTAATGTTAACGGCTTGGCCGCTCATGTCCAATTTTTGAGAGGTAGTCTTTGCCTCTGGAATAAGGATCCATAACAGGCCGTAGATAAAGATGAAGCCGCCCCATGTAAAAATGGTAAGGAAAATCCATATCAAACGTATCCAAAGGGGGTCAATGCCAAAGTAATGGGCAAGTCCGGAAGAAACACCTGCAACATATTTTTTATCGGTATCCCTAAATAATTTTTTGACCCTGGTCTTTGTACCGGTACTTTTTGCCCTTGGCTCATCTTCAAAAATTTCCTCATCTACCATATAATCTTCGGGCTGGCCCATAATGGCAATGACCTCGTCCACTTCCTTATGGGTAATTACCTGTCTGTCGTTCTCCAACTTTTCATGGAATAATTCTGCAATACGGGCTTCTATATCCGCAATGATCTCGTCACTTCCAGGTGTGTTGGCAAAGGACCGTTTTACCGATTCCAAATACCTTCGCATTTTATTATATGCCTCTTCGTCAATATGGAAGAGCATGTTTGCTAGATTTATATTTACTGTCTTGTTCATTGTTAGCTTTTTTTAGTGTTGGTTACCAGGTTGGTTGCTTTTCTCAGTTCGTCCCAAGTAGTGTCCAATTCCTTTAAGAAGAGTTTTCCCGTCTCGGTTAAGGTATAGTATTTTCTTGGCGGTCCAGATGTGGATTCTTCCCATCTGTAGTTCAAGAGTCCGGCATTCTTTAACCGGGTAAGTAGCGGATAGATTGTTCCTTCTACTACCAGCATTTTGGCATCTTTTAGCGTTTCTAGGATTTCTGATGCATACTTGTCATGCCCGTTTAAGATGGACAGGATGCAGTATTCCAGAACCCCTTTTCGCATTTGCGCTTTTGTGTTTTCTACGTTCATAATGTCTTTTTGCTTTTTATGCAGACCCCCTCTTGCTGGGGGTTGCTCCATGGTCCCTGTTGTCTGCATAGATTAACTGTTCGTTTTTTGATTGATGAATAAACATCCTGATTGATTTTTTTTGATTGATTGATAAACTCTTTTAGGTGTGATGAGTACCTATTTTTAATGATTACGGTAATTATTTAATAAACTTAATGGTTAGCGGATACTGAAAGTGTTGGCCTTCATTAGTACGTATGGTAGCCAATATGGTGTACACAATATTAATGATGAACAAAGCTGATTGGGCAAAAACCAAAACTCCTGCAGGTATCATCCACGGTCCAAAGAAATGGTCACTATCAAAATGAAAATTTACCGAGTTCAGATTTGAAAATGTTGAAAATCCAAAATGGTCAAAATCAAAGAGATTTGGAATCAGTCCGCCTAAAAAGAAGGGCAAACTGATCATGCCAATTAAAATGGAGTAGAGCAAAATGCTAATTTGAAAATTCAGCGCTTGCTTACCGTTATGGTCTACGAAATCATATTCCTTTTTATTGGCGGTCCACAATACAAGGGGAATAATAAAATTCCCAAAAGGAATAAAATACTTGGAAAACGTACTTGCATGGATAATTGCAGAGAGGTTTCTTTCGTGCTTGGTTAATGTTTCTGTCATGATTGATGTATTATTTGATGATTGATGTTTTGGTTACTAGGTTAAGACCAATTACGTTGATAACCTATTAACTTCCTATGCAAATATATGTCTAAAAAAAGGTACTATGTAACGCATAGTACTAATATTTAACATTAATTTAACATTTTAGAATACTGTAAATTATGGCTACTTTTATCGAAATAATAAAAGTATATGGCTGTTACCGCTAGTAAATTCAATATGTTCGCCTTTATGAAACTACCGGCCGCCTGGTGGTGCGGAGTGCGTTTAAGGGAAATAGATAAGGAACGTGCAATTGTTACCGTAAAACATAGATGGATCAATCAAAATCCGTTTAATTCCATGTTTTGGGCCGTGCAAGGAATGGCCGCAGAGTTGTCCACAGGGGCCATGATGATAGACCAAATAGAGGCTACTGGAAAAAAAATTTCAATGCTGGTGGCCAATAATAAAGCCAATTTTTCTAAAAAGGCAACAGGTAAGATAACATTTACCTGTACGGATGGCCATTTAATAAAAGGTGCGTTGGAAAGAACCATTGCCACGGGAGAAGGGCAGACCATTTGGATGAAGTCCGTAGGTGTAAACGAAGAAGGGGTTGTGGTCAGCACATTTGATTTTGAATGGACGGTGCGTTTAAAAAAGAGATAGTTTAAGGGAGAATTACCCAAAATAGAAAGAAATTTAATTGAATAAATAATAATATATAATAATGAAAAAGTGTTTAGTTCCCTTGCTGTTATTGTTGGTAGTAAGTTGTTTACCCGATAATTCGAAATCAGAAATTCCAACGACGGATTTTACGGCTGCGAACGAGGAAGAGATAATCACCTATATAAACGATAATAATTTAGATGCTCAAAAAAGTGCATCCGGACTTTATTATGTAATAGAAAATCAAGGAACAGGTGCTGCACCAACGGCAAGTTCTGATGTTACCGTTGCGTATAAAGGATATTTTACAGATGGTTCTGTATTTGACGATAGTCAAGGAGATGGCATTACCTTTAATTTAAGTGGAGTTATTGCTGGGTGGACAGAAGGCATCACATATTTTAATGAAGGCGGTAGTGGTATATTATTGATACCCTCTCGTTTGGCATACGGTAATGCGGGTAGATCGGGAATTCCTGGTGGAGCCGTTTTAATTTTTGATATAGAATTGCAATCGGTCAATTAACAAAGTAGTATTTCCCCTATATTTAAGGAAGTTTATCATTTTAAGCAACCTTTGGCGAAGAAAATATATTTTAAGGAAACTCAGAAATTCACCCAAGGATGGTTATGGATTTTATTGATAACTCCTTTGGCTCTTTTGGTATATCAAGTTCTAGCTCCTATTTTTCAGACCGTTCCCAATACATCTGGCAATCTTTCATTTTCTATAACAGCACCTAAAAGTTTTTGGATTAGTTTTTTAGTATTGTTATTGGTAATTCTGTTGATCGCATTCTCAAAACTAAAGACGATAATTACAGAAGACACTATACAAATTAGGCATTTGTTATTTGTAAAAAAGATTATCAACACTAAGGATATTGAAAAAGCCGAAATGATTACATATGGTTTTGTAGGCTATGGTATTCGGCTAAGTTTAAAACATGGTACGGTATATAACGTTAAAGGAAATACTGGACTGGCCATTATCTTAAAAAATGGTTCAAAGTATTTGATTGGCACCCAAAAAAAGAAAGAATTATCAGGTGTCATTAAAAAAATCTTACCGGATATGTAACATTTGAATGCTAATGCACATCTAATAGTCATCAATCAAAAATAAATTATACAATGAACGCACACGAAATAGACTACGAAATTTTTGGAGAAGAAATGCAATATGTAGAAGTAGAGCTAGACCCACAGGAGGCGGTAGTAGCCGAGGCGGGTAGCTTTATGATGATGGATACGGATATAAAAATGAATACCATTTTTGGAGATGGCAGTAATCAAGATAATAGTGTTTTAGGTAAAATATTCTCTGCGGGTAAACGTATGTTAACAGGAGAAAGTCTTTTTATGACCGCTTTCTTGAATATTGGTCAGGGAAAGAAAAAAGTCAGTTTTGCATCGCCATACCCAGGTAAGATTTTACCAATAGATTTATCTGAAATGGGTGGTCGTTTTATTTGTCAGAAAGATGCTTTCTTATGTGCCGCTAAAGGCGTTTCAGTTGGTATTGAATTTTCAAAGAAATTGGGACGTGGACTTTTTGGAGGTGAAGGATTTATCATGCAAAAATTAGAGGGGGACGGAATGAGTTTTATTCACGCCGGCGGAACCTTGGCTAAGAAAACCTTAGGTCCTGGAGAAGTGTTGAAAGTTGATACAGGATGTATTGTTGGCTTTACAAAAGATGTGGACTATGATATAGAGTTTGTTGGGGGTATCAGAAATACCATATTTGGGGGTGAAGGACTGTTTTTTGCGACGTTAAGAGGTCCGGGTACCGTATATATTCAATCATTACCGTTCAGTCGTTTGGCGGGCAGGGTTCTTGCTTCTATTCCTCGTGGAGGAAAGGACAAAGGTGAAGGAAGTATTTTAGGTACATTAGGAGATATCGTTGGTGGTGATAATCGGTTTTAACTTTAAGTATTAAGTGGTAAGTATCAAGTATTAAGTATCAAGTATTTAGTATTAAGTATCAAGTATCAAGTATCAAGTATCAAGTATCAAGTATCAAGTATTAAGTATTAAGTATTAAGTGCAAAGTATTAAGTACAACGTATTAAGTACGAGGTACAAAATGAATTTGATTCTCGAACTAGATTTTTGAGCTTGAGTTTATATTTTTTTACCATCAACGTGCAACGAACAACGAACAACCATCAACCATCAACGAACAACCAATTAATGAGTTTCAAAAATCAAATAGAATTCCTTAAAGAACTTCAAAAGAATAACAATAAGGAATGGATGGACGCAAACCGAAAATGGTATAAGGAAGTACGGGATGAATATATCAATTGGCTAGATGGTATGAATAATAGACTATCAAATATTGATAAGGATTATTACGATACGCCCGGTAAAAAGGGCATCAATAGAATTAATAATAATTTGATGTTTCATCCCAACAAACCCGTGTACAAAGATCACTTTGGTGCCGGATTTGATAAAAAACCAAAGACAGCAGATTTCTATTTTGAGTTGGGTATAGAACGATGCATTTTTGCTGGCGGTTTATGGAGACCGGAACCAAAAATAGTACGTAGTGTTAGGGAGGCTATAGATTATGATGGTGATGAACTTCAAAAAATTCTGAATAAAAATTCATTCAAAAAGCTGTTTGGCGGATTATATGAAGATGTAAAACTGACCAAAGCACCTAAAGGGTTTGCGCAAGACCATAAGCATATAAAATTGCTCCGTCATAAAACCTTTGCGGTTGAGATAACCTTTGCCACGGAGCAGACTTTTCATACAAATTTCGAAGAACGATTAATTGAAGTGTATAAGGAGATGCTACCCTTTAGACGTTATTTGAATAAGGCGATTACGGTTTAGTTAATCGGCATTGGAGGCCGGTATCCACCGTGCGGATAGATCCGGGTTTTCCATATCGGCATCTAAAGGAAACATTGGCCTTTTAATACGCTTGTACCCCAATCTATTTAGGTCTTGGTCAACCCCTCCAGGAGTCAGGGCCATAATCCAATCCCCCCGCATATCATATAGTTCAGGTACCAAGTAACCTATTTTTACGACTACAATATCTGTTTCCTTTGGGTTCAGTCCTAAATTGGTGAAATCGCTTAAATGGTGGTAAGGCTTTCTTTTTTTGGTAACTATAACATGTATGCTCCCAATTTTCACTACGACCTCAACTTCTGCATTGACATCGCCTTGCTTTATGGCCGTAATAGTACCTTCTAAAGTCAATGGTCCTGCAAAGCGGTTATCCACTGCAGCTCCAGCTTCAGCTTTAATTTTTCCGCCGACTCCTATTTCAAGGGCTTTAGCTACAAATTCTGGTCCGGGAATGGAGGCATAAATTAACGATGTACCATTATCAGATGCAAACTCTGGCCTTGCGAGCAATTGTTTTAATGTCCATGTTACATCACCTGCACCGCCAGCGGTAGGGTTATCTCCCATGTCACTGATCATATATGGCTTTTTGTCACTGGCCAATGCCAATTTCAAACTTTCGTCCAAAGTGGTGGTAGGGGCTACAAATTCAAATTGTTTTCTAACCTCCCAAAAACTTTGTGCTAGATGTTCAGCTCCCTGTTCAACTTGCTCTTTATTATCACCGGTCACCATAACCACGGCATGATTTCTTGGTTCATCTGCCCAAGCGTAGCCTATCCAGATAGCCGCATCAATGACTCCGTCTTGTTTTGTGATATCCGGAATTTTTGCATACAGACTTTTGCCCGGTTCTATGCGCGTACTCGTTTTTTCCCCTGGTAAAAGTATGGGTACGGGAACCCAAGCTTTGTATGCAGGTTTACCTTTGCCATTTTCCAATCTATCTATAAGGTTGGAAACAGCTCTTTTTTTAGACTGTATTGCATCTTCATGCGGCGCCATACGATAGCATGTAATGAGATCGGAATGTTGTGCCAATCGTTCAGAGACATTGCCATGTAAGTCCATGGAAGTTGATACCAGAACATCATCGCCAATGACCTCACGTATACGGGCTATCAAATCTCCCTCGGGGTCATCCAAACCAACAACGCTCATTGCACCGTGTATATCAAAAAAAAGTCCGTCATACGGTCCGTTTTCTTCAAGAAGTTTTAAACTTTTGGCTACCAAGGATTCATAAGCCTCTCTCGTTACGGTACCTCCTGGTAAAGATTTGCCTACCAGTGTTGGTATCCATTCTGCCCTTTGTCTCTGTAATGAATCCACCTGTAAAAAAGGATATCTGTTATAGACGGAATCCCCAATTTTTGCATGAAAGGCTTCTTCCGTAGAAAGGGCTGGAGAAAACGTGCTACTTTCAATTCCTAGACCGGCAATGGCAATTCTCGGTAATTTTTTTTGTTGCAGGTCCTTTGTACCCTCATTGCAGGAAGAAAGAACCAATACGAACAGAATCAAGTAAATGTAAGTAGTTTTCAATACAGAAGTTGGTTTATGGTTTGTTACGAAAAGATAGAAAAAAAGCAGTGTTAAAACCAATAGTATTTGCCCGATGACCTGTATGAGGCTATCAATGTAATAAAATAACCTGTTAGGCACACTTTTAACGAAAAGGTTTTCGAAGATATGGATGTTGGTTTTTTGATTGTTTAATCCATATTATGATGTAAACACAACACTTAATTTTAAAGTTTAGGCTGAAATCTATGTAGATAGCAAATAGCTAGAAAGTGAACAAAGTTTGACACGTGCATTAAATCAACTAAATTGGGTGTAGAAATCAACTCAAACCAAATAATGGCAAATTTTAATATTGATGCAAAGAAGGAGGTTACCTATGATGCGATCGTTATTGGATCGGGAATTAGTGGCGGATGGGCGGCAAAGGAACTTTGTGAAAAAGGATTGAAAACATTAGTGCTGGAGCGTGGGCGTATTGTTGAGCATGTAGTGGATTATCCTACCATGAACGTGGATTCTTGGGAAACGGAACTACGGGGCGGTCTAACACCAGAGCAGAAAGAAAAACATTATAAGGCAATCAGGTCTGGTTGGATCGGTACAGATACGGAACATTTTTGGGCAGATGATAAAGCTAATCCATATACGGAAGAAAAGCCTTTCTTATGGTTGCGAGGCCATCAAATGGGGGGTAAGTCTTTGTTATGGGGCAAGCAGACCTACAGATGGAGCGATTTGGATTTTGAGGCAAATGCCAAGGACGGCCATGGAGTAGATTGGCCTATCCGATACAAGGATATAGAACCTTGGTATACCTATGTGGAGAAATTTGCGGGCATTAGTGGAGAGGCCTTAGGTTTACCGCAATTACCGGACAGTCATTTTTTACCACCAATGGAATTAAATTGTGTTGAAAAACATGTGAAAAGTAGGATAGAGGAGGAGTTTTCCGGTAGAAACATGATTATTGGAAGGGTAGCCCATTTAACCCAACCCCACAACGGTAGGGGCCAATGTCAAAATAGAAATAGATGTAGCCGTGGTTGTCCGTACGGAGCTTATTTTAGTAGTAATGCCGTTACTTTACCTCCGGCAAATGCTACAGGAAACCTGACCATACGACCTTTCTCAATTGTTCAATCTTTGATTTATGATGAAAAAAAGGAAAAAGTCACCGGAGTAAGAATCATTGATTCCGAGACCAATGAGGCCATAGAATATTCGGCAAAAATAATATTCGTCAACGCATCGACCTTAAGCACAACACAGATACTCATGAACTCTAAATCTAACCGTTTTGAAAACGGATTGGGTAATGATAGTGGTGAGTTGGGCCATAACCTAATGGACCATACCTATAGGGTAGGTGCAATAGGAACGGTAGAAGGTTTTGAAGATAAATATTATAAAGGGAGAAGACCAAATGGTATCTATATTCCCAGATATGTGAATATTGATGAGAAGAGTAAATCTGATAAATTTTTACGTGGTTTTGGTTATCAAGGAGGAGCCTATAGAGGAGGTAATGCGGCAAATGTAGAAGCCTTTGGAGCAGATTATAAGGATAGCATACTAAAACCCGGTCCATGGGAAATGTTCATAACAGGTTTTGCGGAATGCCTACCGTACCACGATAATAAAATTTCCTTGAATACGGACGTTTTGGATAAATGGGGGCAACCGACATTAACTATAGATGCTGAATTCAAGGAAAATGAAAAAGCGTTGAACAAACAAATACAGGAAGATGCCGTAGAAATGCTCACAAAAGCCGGGGTCAAGGATGTTTTAGGCTTTGATAATGAGCATCCGCCCGGATACGGAGTGCACGAAATGGGTACAGCACGAATGGGGCGTGATCCAAAGACTTCCGTATTAAATGGATTTAACCAAGTGCATGCCGCTAAAAATGTATTTGTGACGGATGGTGCGTGTATGACCTCGTCATCTTGTGTAAATCCTTCATTAACCTATATGGCATTAACGGCCAGGGCAGCGGACTATGCGGTATCCGAATTAAAAAAATTAAATATCTAGGCAATGGACAGAAGAAAAGCGTTACAAAAAACAGGACTTTTTGCGGGAGCAACATTTTTAATGCCTTCCATGCTTTCATTATTTGAATCTTGTAAATCTGAAAATAGATTAGATTGGAAACCGTTGTACTTTACGGATGTAGAGGCAAAAACTATTGCTTCCTTGGTAGATAAGATTTTACCTAGAACAGATACGCCAGGGGCCTTAGATGTAAAATCTGATATTTTCATCGATACGGTAATTGCTAAATCTTACGATAAGGCCGGACAAGAACATATGAGGGCGGATATAGCCGCTTTTAATGAAAATTGTTCTTCTAAATATGGTGATGTATTTTATAATTTAAGCGATGATGATAAAACGGCCGTATTGAATGAGGCCGAAAAAAGTTCAGGTAAATTTGGCAAAGGCGTATGGGGTGCTGGTGTAGGGCCTCAAGAAGAAATTGGTTTTTACAGGTCAATGAAGTCCATGGCCATTTGGGCATATATGACGTCTGAAGAAATTGGTAAAAATGTTTTGAATTATGATCCCGTTCCAGGAGAATATGAACCTTGCAAGCCGCTTTCCGAGGTTGGGAATAAATGGAGTTTAGGCTAAGTTTTTAAAATTCTAGTAAGATGCTTTAAATAGCTTCACTACAATAGACCATCATAATGCATATTCTTTATGATGGTTTTTTAATGGAATCAAGATTCTAAGGTATATTTATGGTCAAACTTAAATTTCTTGTAGATTGAAAAATAATAAAGTGCGCAACATAAAGAGGGAAATTTTATCGGATAATTGGTACACCCTTAATAAATATACATTTGAATACCAAAGACCAGATGGTACTTGGGAAACGCAAAATCGTGAAGCATATGACCGCGGAAATGGGGCGGCCATACTTTTGTACAATGCGCATAAAGGTACAGTGGTATTGACCAAACAATTTAGGATGCCTACCTATGTAAACGGAAATGATGATGGTATGATGATAGAGGTTTGTGCCGGTTTATTGGACGGTGACAACCCGGCGGACTGTGTACGGAAGGAAACCGAGGAGGAAACTGGGTATAAGATCAATAATGTCAAAAAAGTGATGCAAACTTATATGTCCCCCGGGTCCGTAACCGAAATCTTGCATTTGTTCGTAGGTGAGTACGATGACAGTATGAAAGTCAGTGAAGGTGGTGGCGCTGAGGACGAAACTGAAAATATTGAAGTATTGGAATATCCGTTTGATAAAGCAATGGAAATGATCGCCACTGGTGAAATCAATGACGCAAAAACCATTGTACTACTACAGTATGCCAAATTAAATGGGTTAGTTTAAACAAAAACATCCGACAAAAATATATGGATGATTTAGATACCATAGGGTTTGGAGGTGGTTGTCACTGGTGTACGGAAGCTGTATTTATGGCACTTAAAGGCGTTGTTAAGGTTGAACAAGGTTTTATTGCGCCATTGGAGAATATGGGAAGTTTCTCGGAAGCGGTGATTGTACATTATAGTCCAGAGATAATAGATTTGAAGGATTTGGTTGCCATTCATTTAGATACTCATAGAAGTACCAAGAACCATTCTATGCGTAACAAGTATCGTTCTGCCATTTACTATTTTGAGAAAAATGACAAGCCTGTTCTATTAAAAATTATGTCAGAGTTGCAACAAGATTTTAATGCCCCGATTATTACGGATATACTTTCGTTCGGAACTTTTAATTCATCCGAAGAACAATTTCAAAATTATTATTTCAGCGATATTGATAAACCGTTCTGTAAAACCCACATAGCGCCCAAGATTAACTTGTTGAAAGAGAAGTATGTTGAACATGTTTCTACAAGGTTAACTTAGTTAGTAGTGATCTCGTAGCATTTGCAACATTGCTTCAAGATGGGTGCGTTCATCACTTGTTGAATTTCTAAAATGATTGTTCATTACACTGAAAATCAAGGTTTTTCCAGAGTTTGTAATTAAATATCCACTTAGGCAATAAGTGTTGCTCAGACTACCCGATTTGGCATAAATATATGGTTTTTGATTGCCGGCAAATCTATTTTTTAATGTACCGGATAGTCCTCCGGCAGGGAAAATAGTATATAAACGTTCCCTAGGTAAATCTATATATAGTTTGTTTAAAACTTCAACCATATTCTGTGGGGTAAACAAATTGTACCTTGATAAGCCGGAACCATCTACCCAACGCGGTGATTGACCTAGATCGGCCAGCTGGTTCTCCAAGATGTAAGTTCTGGCCATAGCACTGCTCAACGTATCTTTTAACTCAGATGCCGCAAGGATCAATAACTGCTCTGCAATAAAATTATCACTTTCGTGCATCATTCTAATGTATAGGGAATCTGCATTTATGCCACGCAAGGTTTTTTTTGTTCCCTTGGGCATACGCGGCCGTGTTGTAATTTTTTGATTCAAGGTATTTTCCAAGATAGAGCGTGTAGTTGCCGTACTCGTTATAAAGGGTATTTCTAAAGTATCACGACCTTGGGTTGGATAAAAAAATAAATTGGAAGTTTCCTTGCGTTGGTCGGTATGGTTCATATTTAGCACACTATCCTTAAAATAAGGGGGAGTGACCTGTATTCCTTGATTTGTATTTATCATTACCACATTTCCGTATAAGGGCAAAGCATTTTTTTCTGGGGAATAATACCATTGATAATCATCCCATGCCCAACCTGGACCATATTTTTTATCCTGAAAATTATCCGTTACATACACCAAATTGGTCTTGCTTTTCAAAAATGTAAATGCAGTGGAATCCTTTAAATACGGGTGTAGAAATGATGGGTCGCCTGTTCCCTCAAAATATAGGGTGTCATTAGATTCTATATATTTAAGGGCAGGTATGTGGTCTGGGATGGTTTTAATAGCGGTGTACAGGGTGAATATTTTGGTATTACTGGCAGGTATAAAATATTTATCACTTTCACGATCGTATATGGTATCCTTGGTTTCGGCATCGATCACTAAAATACCTGTAAATTGATTTTTATAAAATGGGGTAGATAACTTATTATCCAGTTGTTTTGTAAGCAAGGCCCTAGAGCTACGGCAAGCGGTAAAGGTCAATGTAACTAAAAGGATATAAAGTAAATTCTTCATGGCTTCTAAAGTACAAAAGATTCATCTTTAAAATCTTGAAAAATTTAACACGCAAACGTTTACTTTAACTTTTTATATGCAATATTAACCCTCCAAATCTGTTTATCTTTATACCACAACAAACTAATTAATTAATGTAAATCATGGCTATTTCAATGCTAGAGTATAGTAAGACAGTACTTAAAAAAGTGAGCTTTGATACATTGCTTTTTTGCAAAGAATTAAAAAAAGCGCTCATGACCTTACTACCGGAAGAGGTAGAAGAATTGAAAATCTGGTTGGAACATTATATTACGGACAAGCCAGAATTACAACAAAGTTTAATTTACTTAAAATCATAACAAAGAGCCACTGTAAAGTGGCTCTTTTTGTAAGCAACCAATTAGCTGTTTCTGTATCTATTTAATAAATAGATGTTATGAAAATTTCCATATCAATTTTATTATTGTTCTTTCTAACGTGTCAAAAAGATGATGTTTTTTACGATACCCCAATAGATGAAACGGGTATAGTGGGTGAGTGGTTGCTAAAGGAAACGTATATAAGCCCAGGTGGCGAAACCGATTGGAAAGATGTAGCCGAAGGGCATATGTATTTATTCCGATCAGATGGTAGTTTTCAAAAAACGGCCACGGCAACAACACCAGGGCAAACAGGAGATTATGAAATAAATGAAAATGAACTAATTCTATATGTAAATAACGATACGGCAAAAGATACCTTGGGCTTTAACGCCAATTTTAATGACGTGAAAACAATTTTGACATTGTCGCCTACGTACCCCAATATGTGTATAGAAGGCTGTTATTACCGCTACAAGAAGCAGTAGTTTATTTGTTCAACGGACTAATAATCTTAACATCCTGAAAAGCAATTGCACCGCGTACTACACTTGTAATTACATCTTTTAGGGCATCGGTTATTTGTACCTTTAGTTCTTTTTTGTGGTAGATCAAACTAACTTCACGGGCAGGTGAAGGTTCTTTAAAATATTTAAGTTGTTTCTTTTTTCCGGTATCTAGTTCAATGGTGTTCAGGTAGGGGAGTAATGTCATTCCCAGTCCTTCGTTAGATAGGTTGATCAAGGTTTCAAAACTTCCACTTTGCAGACTAAAATGTTCACCGCCTATTTTTGGTGTCTTGCAAAGATTTAATACGCCTTCCCTAAAACAATGTCCGTCTTGTAGCAATAAAATATCGGCTATATCCAAATCTTCCGGGACCAGTTCTTTTTTATTGCCCAAACGATGCTCATTAGGTACATACCCAACAAAAGGTTCATAGTATAAGGGTCGTTCCTTTATAAAATCTATCTCTAAAGGAGTAGCCGCTATTGCGGCATCCAAATGGCCATCTTGTATATTTTTGATCAGGCTTTCCGTATTCTGCTCCTTTATGATCAAATTTACCTTTGGATACTTCTGTATAAAGGTTTTTAAGAACATAGGTAGTAACGTTGGCATTATGGTAGGTATAATTCCTAACACATAATCCCCGCCAATATATCCTTTTTCCTGTTCAACAATATCTTTTATCCGTGATGCCTCATTGACAATATTCTTGGCCTGTTCCACAATTTTTTTACCAACTTCTGTTATGGTAATGGGCTTTTTACTACGGTCAAAAAGAAGAATATCAAGTTCATCCTCTAACTTTTGTACTTGCATACTAAGGGTAGGCTGTGTAACAAAACTCTTTTCTGCAGCAAGCGTAAAGTTTTTATATTCCGCTACGGCAAGTACATATTGCAATTGGGTAATGGTCATATGTATAGTTTAAGGCTATAAAGTTACCAAAAACTATATTTAGAACCTATAAATGATTTCACTGTATCATTAAATTATTAATCCAAATTGGAAATGAAATACTACGGTTGAACAGATGCTCTTAAATTATGGTATTAATTCTAATAAATGCTGATAATGGTATTGATAAAACGTTGATAATATAATACTTACAGGTGTTATGAAAAGGTGTTATTTTAATTGGATATAGTCCAATTCAAGATTAAAATCCTCTTCTTTGTTATTACCAATTAGAATACCTATCTGAGTAAGAAAATCGCCATGGTAATTAGGCATCTTTAGGGCATCTCCTCTAAAAAATGGTTCCATTTTCGAGAATGGTATGTTAATGGTTTTCCATTCCTTACTACTCGTAAAATGATAAATATAAGAGTGCCGTTGATGCTCTCCGGATTTACATCTAAATTGATATTTTTTTCCATCGCCCTTTAACCTAATTTCAAAAGATGAAAACTTTGATACATCTATCCTATCCATATCGTACCGCACTAAACAAAAACCGCCATTGTGTTCTAAGGATACATGTCCGCTGAAAACACCTTTACCCTCTTTGTTCAGTTGAACAAGTCCCATGGAGACACCGCCCATGACCTCATCATTTACTATATGCCAGTTGCTAAGTTTCCTTTCTTTGGAAAATTGATAAATCATTAAAACATCGCTCATAAATTTCCTTAAATTAATAACCATTTAAAAGTACACGATGCCTAAGGTACATGTACATCCATTTAAAGTATAATTTGACTTAATAAAATTGGAGTAAGTAAAAAGGGGCCATGTTATATTCTCTCCATTTATGGCCTATGTTCTAAATAGTGTTCTAAGTCCTTATAGGCAAAATAGGTAATTGATAATAATACCGATACAAACGTCATAATTAGGGAAAAAAGTAGATAGGTCATGATAATAGCCTTTTTAAGAATCTACCTTATTTACGTCAAAAATTGAAAATGGTTTGTTGTTTCTACTATGTTAAGGAATCATTTTTCTCATTTCACCCGCAACCGCCTTCTCTGCAGGGCCTCTTTTTTCCAATTCGTCAATAATCTTAGCATGATCTTGGTTTCTGCCTTGCGATAATTTGTGAACGGCCTGTATCTCATTAATGGTAATTTCAAATCCTATTATGCCCGTAACCTGTCTCATGGTTTTTTTGGACATATCATTTAAGGAGATAGGATGTTCAGAAGCTTTTTCATACTTATTAACCAATTGATGCAGGGCATCTAGAAGCTCTTCTTGACTTTGTAATTTAACCGTTCCATAAACGTGAACGGCAACATAGTTCCATGTTGGAACCTCTTCTTTTGTGTACCAAGAGGAGGAGATATAACTATGCGGACCGTTGAAAATGCATAGGACTTGATTTCCGTTTGCTAGATTTTTACTTTGAAGGTTTGCCTTGGCTATATGTCCTACCAAAACCTCAGAACCTTTTTTATTTTGGGTAAGTTCCAAAGGAATATGTGTACCCCAAGGTTTACCTTCTATGGTATTGATTAGAATACCAAAACTATTATTTTTTAAGAAGTTGCGTATCTCTGTTGGGTCATTGTTCCTGTAGTGTTCCGGTATAAACATGGATTACGTTTTATACCGTAAATATAAACGATATTCCTTCCTTTTTATGAGCAAATTATTTAATGTTTTACGCTAAGTCTACTCAATGACGATAGCTATCTTGTATTGAAATTTTTAAATAAAGAATATGCCATTTATAACAAATACAAAAGCAAAAGAACCTGTAGATATATTTTATGAAGATTATGGAAGTGGACAACCGGTCATACTTATACATGGTTGGCCGTTAAGTAGGAAATCTTGGGAACAACAAGTATGGAAAATCGTTGAGGAAGGGTTTCGGTGTATCTCTTATGACAGGAGAGGGTTTGGTACATCTTCCGCACCATGGGAAGACTATGGTTATTCTGCTTTGGCCAGTGACTTACAGGCCATAATTGAAAAATTGGATTTAAATGATGCCATTATTGTCGGGTTTTCTATGGGTGGTGGAGAAGTAGTCCGTTATTTAACGGATTACGGTTCTGATAAAATTGCAAAAGCGGCATTGATCAGCTCAATTATTCCTTTGGTGAAACAAAAATCTGACAATCCAGATGGGGTAGCGGAAAAGGATTTGGATGGAATTATAGATGCTCTACAAAACGATAGGGTAGGGTTTTTAAAGGAGTTCAGCAAAGGGTTCTATAATTTTGACGAGAATAAAGGTGAGCGGGTAAGTCAGGCACAACTAGATTATGATTTTACCATTGCTTCCTTTGCTTCGCCCAGAGCTACCATACAGACTGCTTTGGCTTGGATGCATACAGATTTTAGGTCCGAGTTGAAGAATGTGGATGTACCTACGTTGATCGTACATGGAGATGCAGATGCTACGGTGCCCATTGAAACCTCGGCCAAACAGGCAGCAGCGGAAATTAACGATAATACCTATAAAATCATTGAAGGGGCTCCACATGGGCTTAATATTACCCATGCCAAAGAACTGAACGATATCCTAATAGGCTTTTTAAAAAAATAAGCATTTGACTAAGTTGAAAAGATCGGGCCACTTTGCCCGATTTTTTCTTTTCCAGAAGTTTCATGATAAGAAGAACGACTTTTATACAATGTGCAATTCTACTTCTTGTACTTATTTTAATAGGTTGCAAGCAGATAAGAAAGGTGGCAGATGTACTGGTACAACCTACCGCAAGGGAAATTTATGCACGAAATTTTGAGAACGATAATCAACAGTTTGCCATATGGGAAAGAGCGTTTAAAGAAGCAAGAAAAGATAGTTTGCTCATTAATTTGCCCTATGTGGAAATAGCCAAAGGGTTTTCCCATAGGTATGTGGTCTATAGTTATAACCTCTTTTTGGAAGAGGGAGTAACATTACATGTTGATATAAAAAATAGGGAAGAAGAGAGTCGGTTTTTTATAGACGTCTTGCAAATAGAATCAGATAGTAGCATTACTCAATTTGCACAAAATGAAATCAACAGCCCTATATTGCAGGTTGACATTGAAACAACAGGTACCTATAAAATATTGATACAACCGGAAATAAATGCTCTAGGTGATTTTGAGATACAAATGTACAATACGCCCAGGTTCATGTTTCCTGTGGCAGGGAGCACTAATGATGCCGTACAAAGTTTTTGGGGTGCCAAGCGTGATGCCGGCGCACGTTTACATGAAGGTATAGATATATTTGCCACACGCGGCACCCCGGTGGTTGCCGCCGCGGAGGGTAGAATTACTTCAGCAGGTAATAGGGGGTTGGGCGGTAAACAAGTATGGTTGCGTACCGGTTTGTTGGGAAAGTCGCTTTACTATGCCCATTTAGATAGTATTATGGCACAGGTAGGAGATAGGGTCAACGTAGGAGATACATTGGGTCTGGTAGGTAATACAGGCAATGCTAGGACTACTGCGCCGCATTTACATTTCGGTATATATAAAACTGGTAAAGGAGCGGTTAATCCGTTACCATTTGTATGGAAGACCACCAAGCCGGAACTGACGAATCCTTTGCCGATCATACCTCAACTAATGGTTTCTTCAACAAGGGCCAATCTAAGAAATAGTCCTACCACCAATAGTTTGGTTGTGGGAGAGGCAATTAAAAGTGATACGTTACAATTACTGGGCTATACAAACAAGTGGGCCCATGTACTTACCGCTAGCGGTAAAAAGGCTTTCGTTCATAGTAGTCTAGTAGCTACACCCTAATAAACGGTTGTTCAAAAAGGCCTTGAGCATTGTTTATGACCCCACAGAATTAAGTGTTCAATTTAATTGAACATGTGCCAATACCGGAAGGTGGTCAGAGATATGCTTATTATTTTCCATGCGGTCATCAATATGCATATACCTGTTTACGGTTGCATTCTTTATTAATACATAGTCTATCCTATCCGTAAGGTTTTTTTTATGATCAAACCCGTTAAACGTACCAGTTGGCCCATAAAAGGGTTGTCTGGAAATTGATTGGCCGTCTTGTAGCACATTTTTTAAATATTGAATTGGTGCTTCTTGGGGTTTTAAATTTAAATCACCCATAAGTATAACGGGTAAATTTTCTGTGTTGAGCTCTTTTATTTTAGCCACGATCAACTGTGCGGATTTTTCCCTGGCTAACGTTCCCCTGTGGTCAAAATGTGTGTTGAACACCCAAAATTGCTTTTGCGTTTGTAGGTCTTGGAATAAGGCATAGGTACATATTCGTTCTAGTGCCGCATCCCACCCCACAGAAATTTTTTGGGGAGTATCGGACAGCCAAAAAGTTTCACTTTGTATCATTTTATATTTAGATACATTGAATAAAATAGGGGAATACTCGCCCTTTGTTTTGCCATCTTCACGACCCACGCCAACGTAATTGAATCCTTTTAGATGTTGGTTCAAATAACTCAATTGTCTGTCCAACACCTCTTGCATACCCACAATCCCCGGCTGATAATGTGTAATTAGATTAACCATGGCTTCTTTTCTATCGTTCCAATTATTTATGGTGTCACCGGTATTGTCATATTTAATGTTATAGCTCATTACTATGGCATCTTGTGCTATAGTAGTTGTTGTAAATAGTAGAAATATTAATATTTGAAGCGCAATTTTCATTTGTTGAATTTATAGGTTGTTTTCGCTTTATGAAGATAATGATATTGTTATTGTTTTCACTCACGAATAAGGTGAAATTCAAAGTATAAACGCTTTCTTAACAACTGTTATTTATTGCTTTTTGTATTTTCACGGTATGGAGGTAAAAGGCTATTTACATCAAATACATCCCGTGCTTCCCGTTTGGGATGTTGTAGAGGCGTTGGATTTTTATGTCAACCGTTTGGGTTTTAGGATTGCATTTGCGGATGATGCCAAAAAACCTAAGTATGCCGGGGTCATAAGAGATGCTATAGAAATACATTTACAATGGCACGATGTTAAGGAATGGGAATTGGAAATTGATCGGCCCATGTTGCGTATCGTTACCCAAAATATCCAAGCATTGTATAATGAATACGCAGAAATGGATATTTTTAATCCCCACACCTTATTGCGAGAAACGGCGTGGGGTACCAAGGAATTTGCCTTTTACGATCCCTTTAAAAATGGTTTGACCTTTTATAGGGATATATAATATAAGTTAATTTAAAAATTTGATTATCAGATAAATAGAATAATAAATGAAAGTATTGTTTATTGGTGGAACCGGAAATATAAGTACACCTAGTAGTAAATTGGCCATTGCAAACGGAATAGATTTATATGTGTTGAACAGGGGCAAGGCAAAAGTTGAGCTCAAAGGTGCACAATCCATAATAGGTGACATCAATAAACCCGAGGAATTAAGCGAATTAAAAAAACATGATTGGGATGTTGTGGTCAATTGGATCGCGTTTACCAAAGAAGATATTGAACGTGATATTGAACTATTTAGTGGAAAGACCAAACAATATATATTTATTAGTTCCGCGTCTTGTTACCAGACTCCGTTAAGTTATCCGGTAATCACTGAATCTACGCCGTTGCACAATCCGTTATGGGATTATTCACAGGATAAAATTGCTTGTGAGGACCGTTTGCAGCAAGAATACCGAAATAATGGATTCCCTATTACAATTGTAAGGCCATCATTGACCTATGACACGGTCATACCTATAGCTATTGGCGGATTTGATAAATTTAATACCGCTCAACGTATATTGAACGGTAAGGAAATTATAGTTCATGGTGATGGTACCTCTCTTTGGACAGTAACCCATTCCGATGATTTTGCAAAAGGCTTCGTTGGTCTGTTAGGTTTACAAACGGCTATAGGACATGCATTTCACATTACCTCTGATGAAGTGCTAAGCTGGAACATGATTTATAAAATTTTAGCCGATGCCCTGGGCAAAAAGGCGAAAATAGTCCATATAGCATCAGATTTCATATGCAAGAAAGAACCATCGTTTACAGGAACATTATTAGCGGATAAGGCAGAAAGTGTACTTTTTGATAATACTAAAATAAAAACCTTTGTACCGGGTTTTAAAGCTACAATTCCATTTTCGGAAGGGATAAAGAGGACCGTAAAGTGGTTGTTAGAGCATCCAGAACTTCAAAACATAGATGAAGAGACAGAGGCTAAGATTGAGAATGTGTTAAAGGCTTATAAAGGTTTGTAGATTTTTGAGAGCACTAGCAGATTGATTCACCATTTGTATTGCCCACCTCTAGACCCTGCATGGAGGGGAATAGTTTATTGCTTTAAAAGAACTTTGGGTAGATTATTGTTGTTTTTAAAACTTCAAATTTGCCAGAAACCCACAAACTAAAACGTGTTTTCCCCTCTTGGGAGGAGATTAAGGGTTGGGTTCTTTGAGTCTGCTGAATTTTTTCTTTACTGTGAAATTATAATAAAAGTATACATTGTGCACAATCATTTTCTTCACCGTGGAGTGGTAAGTGATGAGTAATTATATACTAACTTGAATCTTACTTTTCATGATGCTCTAAATAATTATCTATTCTATGATATAGGAGTGCAGCATCTCTTTTAGCATACTCAAGCCTACTTAAAATAGAATAGGCATACGTTAATTCTGAATTAGTGAGTTGGTAAAATTTATCCTTACGCATCATTTTTAAAAGAATGGGGATTTCGGTGGGACTTACGGAATCTGGAAATTTAGGGTTATATACTTTATATGAGTTCATAAAATGCGGATAATCACTACGTGCATCTGCACCATATTCATATAAGAATTCTAAATTTAAATAGTACGCAACAATCTCATCACGAATGTCTTGGTCTGAGATTAGACTAATATTACCGGTACTTGATAATTCATTATAAGTTCTGTTATTAGGGGTAAGCCTGCCGATGCCATAAATACCACCATAAGCTACATCATTTATAAATGTGATGGTATCGGTTGGTATAATACCGTTCAGATAATAATTTTTAGCTTTATTTAAGCCTTGTATTTTTTTATCACCTCTTTTAAACCAACTCCTTTCAAAATATAATGAATCCGATAGTAAATCTTCTTGAATGTTCTTGAGGTAATTCAGTTCTACTTCTCTGCTTTTACGAGACTCATTCCAATTATTAATCTGTAATGCAATCAATATTCCAAAAACAACGAGAAAAATTTCACCGATGGCGTATTTTAAGTACTTGGAGACTTTGCCTTCTTCGAGCAGGTTTCTTCGGATTTTTCTAAAGAAATTAATCATTGGTCAATTGTTCTGATTTCTGGGCGTCAAATTGATTTATTTTAGAGTGCATTCAATTTTTAATAGGAGCTTCAGGAACTTTACTATATAATACATTTGCTGCAGCTTCATACTTATCTCCTTTTATCCAATAAGGCCTTTCTGGGTCATTGGCAATAGAACGACCGGAAAGTATATATCCTTTATAAAATTTTACCAAGTAATCATAGTCTAAACTATTGGCCTCATCAGCAGCCTGATGATAGTATTTGTTTATTTCATCATCAAAGGCATCAAAACCTGTAGAGTATGTAGGAGAAGGGATACCGACTCTGGCAAAGCTTACATTATCACTTCGGTCAAAGAGCCCTTCTTCCGGGGCTACCTCATCAATATCCAAAGCTTTTAACCCAAAGGTCTTAGCACCTTTAATCATTTTGTTTTTAGCAGTGGTACGGTTTAACCCGGCAATCGTAGCTAAGCTTGTATTATTGTAACCGCCGCCGTCTGTATTGAAGCAGTAAATCATTTGATGTAATGGTATAACCGGGTTTTCTACGTAATACCTACTACCTAAAAGTCCTAATTCTTCACCTGTAAATAAGATAAATAGAGCTGAGCGTTTGGTAGGATACTTGGATAAATTTTCTGCCATTGATAAAACTGCTGTGGTTCCAATAGCGTTGTCTCTGGCGCCATTGTAAATACTATCACCTTGTGCATCGGGTGTGCCAATACCAATATGATCATAATGGGCAGAATAGATAATATACTCCTCCTTTAGCTTTGTGTCCGTTCCTTCCAATACTCCAATTACGTTTTGCGTTTTTAGTATTTCATTTTGGATTCCCGCACTCTTAATTTTTATTGGTATGGATTCGTTACCAAGTTTTGCTAAGTTTTCAGGAGAAGTCTGTACCCATAAAAAAAGCGGTAAAGGTTCTTTTTCACTTTCTGTTAGACTTGTACGCTCCTCAAAAGCATGTTTAAAACGTGGCCATAAAGCAGTATCAAAAGAACCAACTTCAATTAAACCCCTTGCACCATTATGTATTGCTAGTTCCCGTTTAGGTGCTCTACTACGTAGGGCAGGTCTCAATTCATTATTTTCTGGAGTACCAGCCTTTACAATAATTATTTTACCTTTTACATCTTTGCCTTTATAATCTTCTTCAAGACCATAATTAAGATAGATGGCATCCTCTTCACTATCAATGGCATCTATATCAAAAGCAACCACTTCAGGATAGTTTTGTCCACCAAATGAAAGTTCTATGTCTTCGGACAAAAAGTAATGGTGCAAATCTACATTTTGATAGTACGTTCCATTTTTGGGGTTGGGCTTAAGACCATATCCTCTTAATGTGTTGGCTAAGTATGATGCGGCTATTTTCAATTCTGGAGAACCGGTAGCGCGTCCTTTTAATGCATCATCTGCCAAAAAGTAAATATGGCCCTCAATTTCGTTCTTATTAACGGTTTCCTCGGCTATTTCTGAATCTGTCTGTGCAGCAACAAAGGTAGATATGGAAAGTCCTAGAATAGTAAATATTATTTTTATGGATTTCATACTTTTATTTTTTTAAATGGTTATACTGTCGTTTGCCTATTTACAGTTTCTAGCTCCGTCCAAAAGGCTTTTGGCCAATTACTGTTAATCCAATGATATAAAACTATAGTTTGTATTTGGATGTTCTTTGTTAAAAATAATACTAGAATCCATAGCTTTTAAATGAAATATACGCCAATTAATAGCGCATTGAATAATTCGCAATAAATTTTAAAAATTTTAGAAGTACTACATAATTAGTAAAAATAATTTAGAATATTGAATGATTTAGGCTTGAAATTTTGATATTATGAAATTGAATTATGTTGAAATCCATAATAATGATTTTCAACTATATTTTTCATATATTTACGTGAGTGCCAGCCGTTTCCCCTTAAGGTTGTCTAAACCAAAAATTAAAAGATGGAAACAAAAATAGGTATTGGTTTTAGCAACCAGACAGTATCTGAACGTGCTGGAATTGAAGCTGCGAACCTAGCTCTCCAAAATGGAAATATAAAAAGACCTGATTTTGCTCTTATTTTTAGTGGAGGCAAACATGATCCCAACGAGTTTTTAAAAGGTGTAAACCAAGTTTTACCTAATGTTGCCAAGGCAGGCGGTTCTTCCTTCGGTATTATTACAGATGATTTTATTGGTTATGATGGTTTTGAAGTAGGTGTAACCGTATTCAGCTCTGACAACATTCGGTTTCAAACATTTGCCGCTGGAAATCTTAAGGAAGATGAGTACGCAGTAGGGGATAAACTTGGTAAAAAAATTAAAGAAGCCATTAGTGACGACTCCCAAGGTTTATTTGTGTTCTATGATTCCAGTAAGCAGCAAAATCCTCCAATGCTAAATTTTGCAACACCCCTTTTTGCTGCTTTAGAAAAATACTTGCCCTCAGGGCTTGCAGTAGCTGGAGGTGGTTTTTTGGCGGATATGATGCTGAGTTCTTGTTACCAGTATATAGATAATAACGTGTACACCCAAAATGCTATTGGAATTTTAATGTCTGGTAATTTTACTATGGACGTTGCAATATTGCACGGTTGCCAACCTTGTAGTGACTATATTACGGTTACAAAAACGAACGGACCAGTATTGTTAGAAATTGACAACCAACCAGCATTAGAAGTCATAGATGGATTACTTGGTGGTAATCACGGTATAAATGTCAAGGACTTTGCCATGAACGTAACCCTTGGTGTAAATAGAGGCGATAAATTCAGCGCGTTTAAAGAAAGTGAATACGCCAATAGACTTACCCTGGCAGTTGATGAAGAAAATAAGGCTTTAATAATGTTTGAACCGGACCTTAAAGAGGGAACCGAGGTTCAATTAATGAGACGTAATTTGGATTCTAACTACGTAACAGATGTTATTAATGTGTTGAAAGAAAAAAATCCAAATCCTTCGTTTGCTTTTTATATTAACTGTGGGGGTAGGGCAAAACCCTTCTCTGGCGTTGGATTCGAAGATGCGGAAGAAGTACGTAACAATTTAAACGGAATTCCATTGGCTGGATTTTATTCAGGTGTGGAAGTTGCCAAAGTAGGTGAGCATTTACAAGCCCTTGATTGGACAGGTGTTTTATGTGTATTTTCAGAGTTATAATTTAAATAAATGAGTTCAACAACACATACAGAGTCAGCGCAGAAAGAAATTGATTACTATAAAGAAAGACTTAAAAAACTGACAAGTTCTTATATGTCTTTGGAGTATAGAAATGCTGCATTGGCAAAAGATGTATTGGAAATGAGTGAGGGGCTTAAGGTAATTTCTTCCTTACAGTATAAAAAAGATTCTGGCCTAAAGTTAGAAGAACTTTTAGATTTTCTTACGGAAAATATCAATGTTCGTTTAAAAATGGATGTAACGCTGTTACTTATCCCAGAAAATGAAATGAACCAATCTTTTAAGCCTAAGTTTATAAAGGCATTTAACGGCTATAATAAAGAAGCAATTTTAAAAAAAAGTGTTTCTTTCAATACTGATTTTGTAGAAAGTAAATCCTATATCATTAGTGATGACAATGAAAATTACAAAGATTTTATATCAAAAATTAGGCAAGTATTAGAAATAGACCATTTTATTTTATCCCCTATAATTAATACGGAAGAAATAATTGGTTACATATTTACTGGAAGAAGATCTCAATTATTACAGACCGGCACAGGATTGGTATCATATCACCACAATATTTTGGAAGCTATTAGTAGTGTAATTTCAGCTTTAAGAAGTCAAATAGATCGTAATAAAATTCTAGAAAAAAAAGTAGCAAAAAGAACGGCAGAATTGCGGAAAGAAAAGGAAATAAGCGAAAAACTTTTGTTGAATATACTTCCTTATGAAACTACGCTTGAGCTTAAGAAAAATGGGTTTGCAAAAGCTAAGGATTACAGTGTAGTAACTGTACTTTTTACTGACTTTGTCAATTTCACCTCGTTCAGTGAAGGCTTGGAATCACAAGAATTAGTAGCGGAAATCGATTTTTACTATAGTGCTTTTGATAACATCATCAGTAAGTATGAGATTGAGAAAATTAAAACGATCGGTGATAGCTATATGTGCGCCGCGGGGTTACCCGTTAAAAATTTTACACATGCTATAGATGCCATTAATACGGCACTGGATATACGTGATTTTGTAGAAAAAACGAAATTGGAACGAATAAAAGAGAACAAGCATTATTTTGATATTAGAATTGGCCTTAATAGTGGTCCGGTTATAGCCGGTATTGTAGGTATAAAGAAATTTGCCTATGACATATGGGGCGATACTGTTAATATAGCATCCCGGATGGAATCTAGTTGCGAACCTGGTAAAATAAATATAAGTAAATCTACATATGACTTGGTTTGGAAAGATTTTGATTGCACGCATAGGGGCGCCATAAATGTTAAAAACAAGGGAGTAATAGATATGTATTTCGTAGAGAGATTAAGCTGATTTATCGCTTATAACAGCTAGCTTACGCTAACAACGTTTTGGTTCTCGCCAGGGATAATGCCTTGATTATTTTATAAAAATAACTTTAGAACCATACCATGAGCCAATTTAATTTTCCACGTATCAATTTTCATGGCAGCGTATTGTTAGACGTTGCTACAGCAAATAATGGTCGCTTTCATCCTTTAAAAGTGTATGACCAAAACGCAGCTTTACCTTATTTTCCACCAAGAGTATATTTATTAAAAGACCAAGTTGCATATGTTAAACTAACTTGGCCGCAGTTCCCGGTAATTTCAGATGGAGAAGAATTCTATGTGGAAATTACCCCTATAAGCAATGCTGATATTTTTATTGAGTGGTCTAAATGTAATATTGGTACTTATGATAAAGACAAACAGTTTTTGGAGTTTTACCTATATACTTTTTTATCTGATAACGGAATTACAAAAGACTCACCCAATTGGATACAACCCGGATATTGGAACTATTATGGTGATATGAGTGTTTATACGGAAGATGTGAGAATAACAGGTGTACAGTTACCTAATGGAAATGGTGTAAGTACATGGAGTCCAGGAAATACAAATGGTTGTCCTCCTATTTTATCTCAAATATTAGGAACATCTCTTTCCTTTCACACCGATTTTTTTGCAGAAGACCCAAGATCATCTGCTGTTTTTTGTGATGTGGATAGCGAGGGTCAGACTTGTACCCAATTATTTTATGGAAAAGCGGGAATTTACGATGATTCTAACGGGCAGCAACGAACCTTTTTCAATGGTAAACCATGTAAGTCTACATTTAATTGGATGACATTGAGTAAGATGCTGAATTGGATGGATAAAAGTTTAATGCCAATGAGTGGTGCTACCTATTTTTATTCTACAATAGATTTAACAAATACGGATAGTACAAGTAACAATTACAATGACCCAGAACTTCAGGCATTGTTTAACCAATATGCCGGACAAAATGTTACTGCACTTTCTATGAAAATTTCAGTGCATGAAGTTTATGAAGTCCACAATCCAGATTACGGTAAAATGCCTACAACGCCTATGGGTAATAATCAAACTAAAGTGCCTAAAAACCCGGCCAGAGTAGCTTTTTCAGGATCTATATGTCCTTATGTGGATGGTGATATGAAAACCAATACCATAGCTAGAATATTGAAGAATCCACCATCTGTGAATATTCCTATTGACAATACGGACAATAAAATTAAACCGCCAACGGTAAAAGAAGGCTTAAAATTCGTTCCAAACAAGTTAAAGGTACCTACCTCTGTTCAACTGCCACCGTCATTTCTTCATCATGACCAAATAAACAATATAATTTCTTTGGATATGATAAACAGCATACCGGAATATGGTATGGATTTAGGAGTTCCTTATCCCTATGGAGGCGATACTTCTATACCTCCATTTACGAAATTCGAAAATTATGATTTAGGAGTAATAAGTCTCTACTTTATGCAAAGAGGCAGTAGTATTCCTAGTTTGATAGGCAGTATAAGTCATAGTGAACATTATAATTATGAAAGGTTTATCAGTATTGGAGGGGTTTTTAATTTTCCTACTAAACCAGGAGTTGATTTTACCAATGGTACTTTCTATCTAAGTACGCCAACACAAAAAATAGCAGTGGAAGATGAATATCTTATATTGAGTGATCAACAAGGTTCTTATGCGGAACAAAATCAAAGTTCAAATGAAGGATATATGTCCGATGGTTTACCCAAGGGGCCTATATTTATCAGGGCTTTCAAAAATGGTATACCTATAAAAAAAGAGGAGCCTTGTCAAGGTTGGGTACAAACCATCAATTTAGCTGAAGAATCTAAATCTCAAATGCCCATTTCAATTTATGACGGAATGCCATTTTCATATCCGGTAGATAAACCTGGGTGTTGCATGTATGGTTTTGCAGCTACCACATCTCAACTAATGCCTGGAGATTGGAGTAAATTGGAATATTTTCTTTCCAATGGTTATTTTATAACAACACGCGTGTTGGAATATAGTACAAAACTTCAAAATCTTTTAGCCCAATCCTCCATAACATTTGATGATATTTATGAAAATGTATTGGTCAATTACCATACGGTATTACCTATTATGGCAGTAATCTTACCCTTTACTGAAGAAACATGGAGAGAGCCGTGGGTATTAAGAAGAATGCTCGCCTCCATAGCCGAAACCAGTTGGAACGGCCCTATGTATATGCCGGTAACTAGGGAACTTTCTGCACAGCAAAGACAATTACTGCAAAAGTGGGCATATCAAATTTTAGGGAATGAAAATCAAGAAGCATGATCAACACACAAAATTTATGGGGTATTGTCTGTTTTATAATAGTGCTATTTACTTTAGGCTGTAAAGAAAACAAGACCAAACAAGTACAAATTAAAAATAATCTGCAATTGCATGTTGCCGCTCATTTAGAAAAGGCGAAAATAGATGATGAGGTGCCAGATGTGTTTCAAGTAAGTGTACGTGAGGCAGAGATGAATTTTAAAATCCCGGCATTTCAGAGTGCAGCTGTTGCCAAATATGATGGTAAATGGTTGCTTATTGGGGGCAGAACTGTTGGTTTGCATAGTTTGGATAATGATCCGCCCGCTTTTAGGAAGGATAAAGCAAACGATTCTATTTGGGTAATAGATCTAGAAAGCCAACAAAGCATTGGTGTACCTGTACCAAAGGAATATGGTAGAAATCTATCGGCAACAAGTCAACAATATTATCAGGTTAATGAAAAATTGTACTTGGCAGGAGGTTTTACCGTAAAGGATACGTCAGCCGTAAATAATTGGACCTCTGATCTATTTTTTGAAATTGATCTTCCATCCTTAATTGATTATGTAACTAATAATGCCACAATACCGTTAGAACAAGTTTTTACCAAAGTTATTCAAAATCCTTATGTGCAGGTAACTGGGGGCGAAATGATGGTCGTTAACAATAATTTCTACATTATAGGTGGTCAAAATTATCAGCAGGCCTATGTTCCAGGTTATACTGGAGTTTATACGAATGCAATACGAAAATTTAGTTTGCTGAATAATAATGGAATTTGGCAATTGAGCGATACCTTAACACTAGAGGATAGTGAAAATCTACACAGAAGGGACTTTAACATGACGGAAACGGTTATGTACGGAAATGATTCCATAGGGGCGGTAATTTACGGTGGGGTATTTACAGATAATGAAATGGCCTACAGGAACCCCGTTTATATAAATGGTTTGGTATCGGGTATACCTACTATTGAAATTGACACCAGCTTTCATCAAAAAACAAACCTGTACACCGGTGCTAAGATACAAGCTGCACTTTTTTATAACGACAAGGGTTGGTTTTACAATCATACCACATTTTTAGGGGGTATATCCTATATGACGTTAAAGCCGGGTGCAGATAGTTTATCGGTACCCGAAATGGGTAACGAATTGCCTTTTTCCAATGTGATTTCTTCATTTTTAACAGATGGGGAATTTTATTCAATTGAAAAAGTACAATTACCACCTAATGAAATCTTACCTACCTATTTGGGTACTAATGCAACGTTTTTTGCAAATCCTGGGTTTGCATTAAAAGGACATCCAGAAATATTGGATTTAAATAAGATATTTAATAACATAGATTTTAATCAACCAGTTTCTATAGGTTATATGTATGGTGGTATATTGTCACCTGTTCCTAATACTTTTACAAGTAACGGGCATATGAGTACATCAACAAATAAAAAACTTTATGAAGTTTTTATGACCATGAAAATACCTGGAAGTTAATAAAGGACATGTTTAAAATAGACTAAACAGTTATCCAAAAATATTTTGGGAACATACATATCCTAACGTATTGGTTTTACCAATTTTGTATATTAATACACTATGTTAGTTAAATAAAAACTTAAGCATGGTAAAAATAATACTGGCACCAAGAAGGGCAAAGAGGCCAAATGCTAAAAAGCGTATAGCCAAGTTTACACATTTAAATTTATATGCGGAGATTTTGGAAATAATAAAAATTTGCTGACCCAATTGATCAAAAAGTTCTTCTTCTTTTAAACTGATATTATAAAAGGTTTGCGAAAACTCGTGTATAGTTCCAAATTTTGATATGATATCTCCAAAAAAGAAAATATTAGGGTCGTATTGGGCTTCTATTTTTGGTATAAAGCAGCGAACGCTAAAGTAAATTGAAATAATAGTGCATAGCATCCAAATGCCCAATAAGATTAATATGAGGATATTGCTCACTTCGTCCTGTAATACGGCCGTAATATTTTGATAAATGATATTCAGTAAAATACCATAAAAAGATAAAATTAAACCCGCTTTTATCTCAGATGCCTTTATTAAGCTAAAAACATAATTGATGCTGCCCCAATAATGATCTACAAGCTCTTCGGTATGTGCACTTTTTCCCTTAACCAATGTGCCTACCTTTTTTTTAGCATCTTTTTGTGTTTTGGTCTGTTTTTCCATTTTAGGGGTATAATAATTAATTATTTCTGAGGCCTTATCTTACTTTTTATTTCTTGTAAGGTTAACATTTTTTGAGAGGACCTATTTTCTTTTGCAAAAGCAGTATGGTAATCATGATTTTCTAAGAAATCCACCTGTACTTGTAACCATTCTTCTTTTGTTTCTAAAACATTGTAATAAATAAATTCTTTAAATAATTCCTTGCTCAATTTATTATAATCTGTTCTTCCAAGATAATCTAAATCGGCATCTGCTAAAATTTCTTCATAAAAAGTGGTTGGTTTTTGAGGAACTTTAGTAGCCCTTATTAAACCATTAACCGTGGCAATTTGTCTTTCATTAAGTTCCTTTTTTAAAAAAGGTTCAATTTCTTTAATACCTAATTCTTCATGATTAACTGGAGAAATTAAATAACCTATATCATGACTTATTGCAGCAATACGAATTAAATCTGCGTTGTCTTTGTCAATTGCATAGTGAGAAATATATGTATTACAAACATTGGCTACATCTATAGTGTGTAATATGCTATGATAAGTTAGATGACAAGGCCATTTGTCTTTCATATAAGAAAGAATTTCTAAACTTAAATTGGGGTAAGATGCTTTATTATGTAAGTGTGTAACCATTGTATGGTAACGAAATTTGAAAAAAATAAAATTTATATTTTCAATTTACGATTTATAGAATAAAAATCATTTTGTTTTAAATACTATTCGGGTTAAACATGTTATTCTATTACATTATAAACAGTAAGAGGTTGCGCTTTGTTTTTCATGTTAATACTACCAAGGTTCTCACATTTAAAAGCTTCTTTAACCTGCTCATAGCAACCTTCGCAGATAATTATTTGATTTTCCTTTGCGGCATCTTGCAACCTAGCGGCCGTATTTACGGTATCGCCAATTACGGTGTAATCTAGACGCTTAAGAGTGGCGGAACCAATATTGCCCGAAATCATTTCACCACTTTTAATACCTATGGAAACCTTTGGCTGGTATGTTTCTTTGCCTTCCTCTTTGGGTAAAAGGTTCACTTGATTTCTAATGGCAAGAGCGGCATCAATGGCGCGATCTAAATGATATTCTCCTCTAAATACGGCCATTACGGCATCACCTATAAATTTATCTATAATACCATTCTGTTCCATAATTTCTTTGACCATGGCATCAAAATAAGTGTTGAGCATGGTGACTACTACATCCGGACTTGTAGTTTCACTTATTTTTGTGAATCCACATACATCTACGAACATGACCGTGCCTTCAATGCTTTCGTTTGCCATGATCTTTGACTCGTACTCCTGTCCCCCCATGAAATTAAGCACGTTTTCATCCACGTACATTTTAAGGATATTATTTTCCTTAATTGCCTGTAGTGTCTTTCTTATTTCTTTGGCATGCTTCAGGGTTTTCTCCATGGTCAAAGTAAGGTCCTCAAAATTGATGGGCTTGGTAATGAAGTCAAAAGCACCACGGTTCATGGCCACACGAATATTTTCCATATCACCATAGGCGGAAACAATGACCGCTTTAATAAGCGGACTGGATTCATGCAATTCTGAGAGTAGGGTAAGACCGTCCATCTCTGGCATGTTGATATCGCTCAAAACAATATCCACCCCTGGATGTTCAGCAAGTTTATCCAATGCATCCTTCCCGTTTACCGCAAAGACAAATTCATATTCGTTTTGCCGTATTTGCTTCCTAAATTTTTGTTTGATGAGTATCTCTAAGTCCGTCTCATCATCTACTACCATTATCTTTGCCATAGTCTTACGTTAAGGTTATCAGCTTATCTTTAAGGAGAGAAAAATCTAAAGGTTTGGTTAGAAAGTCGTCCGCACCTAGATTTTTTGCCATTGTTCTATTTTCATCATCTCCATAGGCGGTAATCATCATAACCATAGGAGGCGGTTTTACATAATTTTTTTTGATGGTATCTAATAATTCCAATCCGCTCATACCAGGCATATTAATGTCAGATAATATAAGTACTGCTTCATGTTCCATTGCTTTCATTAAGTTTAAGGCTTCTTCGCCAGAAAAGGCAAATACAAACTCTAATTCTTCTTTTCGTATTTCTTTTCTAAAACGCTGTTGAAAAAGCACTTTAACATCTTGTTCGTCATCTACAACTAATATTTTCATAAGGTAGTTTTTAGTGGTTTATTTTATTGGTAATGCTATGGTGAAGGTGGTGCCTTCTCCCTGTTTGGTGTCAACAGTTAATTCACCGCCATGTACTTTTACAATATCATAGCTTAGTGATAGTCCTAATCCGGTTCCTTCCCCAGAAGGTTTGGTCGTGAAAAAAGGTTGAAATATTTTATCCAATACCTCTTTAGGTACTCCGTTGCCATTGTCCGATACTTTTATGAATACCATAGTATCTTTCTTTTCCGTAGTTACCGAAACGGTAGGTTCGTAACCATTTTGGTTTTCTTCTTTTTTCTTTTTTACCACATAAAAGGCATTGGTAATAAGGTTGAGAATAACTCTACCCATATCTTGAGCTACGATATTCAATTTGCCGATTGAGTCATCAAAATCGGTATTCAACGTGGCATTGAAGCTTTTGTCTTTTGCACGTAAACCATGGTAGGCTAGACGTAGGTATTCATCTGATAAAGTATTGATATCGGTCATTTCTTTTTGACCGGTACTACTACGGCTATGTTGCAGCATTCCTTTTACGATACCATCGGCACGCTTGCCATGAAAAATGATTTTATCCTCGTTATCAGAAACATCTTTGGCCAGGGCTTTTACTTCCTCGTAGTTGCCATTCTCAATTTCTTCTTCCATTTCTTCTAGAAGTTCTTTATTTACTTCAGAGAAGTTGTTGACGAAGTTTAGCGGATTTTGAATTTCGTGGGCAATACCTGCAGTAAGTTCACCCAAACTTGCCATTTTTTCAGATTGGATAAGCTTTGATTGTGTGGATTTTAATTCGTCTATTTTAGTCTTAAGCTGAACTGTTCTATGACTAACTCGCTCCTCTAATATTCTATTTTCCTTAGTTAGTTTTCTGGCCCTAAATACAATATATGCCCTTAAAATACTAGCTGCAATTAAACCGAAGAGCAAGTATGCCCACCAAGTTTGCCACCATGGCGGCTTTATTTTAAATGAAAGTGTATCTGGTACGGACCAATCGCTATTAGCACTTTTAACAGCCACTTTAAAGGTGTAATCCCCTGGTTTTAAGTTATAATAATTTTTGGTCTTTGTGGCATTTGCAGCATAGCTCCAATCTTCATCTTCACCATCTAGAATAAATCGATAGTTTAGTTTATCCCTATTAAATATAGCATCACTACCATAGCTAAAACTAATACTGTTCTGGTCATAGGGGAGTGTAAGACCTTCGGGAATATTATAAGGAGGTTTAACGGAATCCCAACTTATACTATTGGTACTGGCATAGGCTGAAGTTTGCACATTTGTAGAATCTTTTATAATAGTTAAATCGAACCACGGGTTTTCATCCATGACGAACATGTTGTTGATTTTCACTGTTCCGATAGTGCTATCTTGTTGTGGTTCTGAGTTAAGAACAAGTAGTTTCCATTCATTGGAAGTACTCGTAACACCTGACCAAAACTGACCGTTTTTTAAAAACTTAGGGGAATCTTGTAAATAATCGTTCGATTTAAAACCAAGTCCCGAATTAAAATTGTAGAAGCCTTTATCTGTTGTTTTTGCAGTGGCTTTTTCCATGGCAATTAAGCCATTACCACTAGCAGCGTACATGATACCTCCTTTTTCTGTTAGATCATAAAAATCTGTAGGGTATAGTCCGTTTTCTTTCTTTATTGGGGTTAGCGTATTTTGTTCTAAGTTAAGTATGTTAACACCATTTTCGGTAGCTAACCATAGCTCTCTTTCATTTGAAATTTTGGCTGTGGATACATTGTTATTGCTAAGACCTTGTTCTTCTCTAAGGTAACTTACGGTGTTCGTTTTTAAATTTACTTTGGCTAATCCGTTCGTAGTAGGGGTCCAAAGAATTTCTTTGTCATAAACCATTATAGATCCGCTTCCCGCTATTAAAATATCAGGGTCACTTTTGGATACTATTTTTTTAAAGCTATTGGTTTTAATATTATAGACATACAGACCCGTTCTCGAATATATGGCAAAAGTATGCTCATTGATAATTGCAATACCTGCTCCGAAAAGATCAGAACCATTGGCGTATGAGGTGAGTTTATTTTTTTGCCGATCAAGAATAGAAAAGCCATCTCTAGTATTTAAAAAGTACATATTAGGTGTTATCTCTTTAATGAAATTAATTGTGTTAGGATTACAATGTAATTGCTCAAAACTAAGAGCTCTTATAGAATTATTATTCAAGTTGATAATATTGATTCCCGCAGCCGTACCTAACCATATGTCGCCATTTGAGTCTTCTACTATTTCCCATATTTCATTATTTATTAAACCTCTTGTGTCATCAAAATATTCTGTTTGTAAAGTGTAATCTGTGGTTATTAGCACTCCATTATCCGTACTGGCAATCCATAAAGAGCCATCATTTCTTTTTAAGGGTCTAGGAATCTTTAGAGAGCCTTGTAGTGCGCTGTTTAAAGCTATTGTTTTGTGTTTTTCCAGATTATTACTTAATATAAATGCCTCTTTGGCTCCCAAGATCCAGAAGTTACCTTCGTTATCTTGTTCCAATTCGGTGCCTATTATGCTGTAGCCATTTTCCGGGTCTAATATTTTTACGGTATTTTCTTTTAATGAAAGCCGTAAAACCCTGGGATAGGCGGTGTTATTGGTAGCAAAAGGATACGGATAATTAAGCCAAATGTTACCCGTTTGATCTTCTGTAACATCCGAAACTATTGAGTTTATTTCAATGTCTGCAATCTTTGAAAGTGTTTTAAGTTTCTTTCTGTCTCTATCTAAAACCCTCAAATGATTTGTAAAACCTAACCAAAGGTTATTATTGCTATCTTCAAAAAGTCTCCAAGGTTTATTACTATTAACGTTGCTTACTTTTTGAAAACTTTTTAATTCCGGATCCATAGTATAGAAGCCTTCGTTTAGCGATGCTATATACATAGTACCGGTATGGTCGCAGAGAACATCGAACGGGGTAAAATTTTCAGTTCTAGTAATGGTATATTCTATATTATTATCAAAATCTAATACGTTGATAATACGATCTGCAGGTCTAACCAACCAAAGTTTGCCTTGTTTGTCAAATTCCATTTTGTAAACTGTATTGTAGTCATAGATAAATGCATTTTCACCGTCATAAAGTGTTAATGATGTAAAGGACGATGAACCTACCCAAATACTACCATCCTCAGTTTCTAAAAAGGAGGTAATATCATTAGAGGGCAATCCTTCATTTGTTGAAAGTTGTAAAAGATTTACGTGAGTACCGGCCACATTCGCTGGGGGTTTCATTTTGGTAATGTTCGGTTTTTTTATGGTTGATTTTGTAATAGTAAATGAAACAGAATCGAGTATTATTTTTTCTGTCGGAAAATTATTCCAATCCAGATCATACTCCTTCATGGGAGACTTCAATGGTTTAAACGTGTTTAGTTCAAAAGGTTTGCTGGGCAAGGCATCCACATTTAAATCATACGATATAGGAGTTGTCAGCGTGTCGTTGGTTATAATTTCCCATTCAAAAGGTTCGGGGTCCGTAAATTGTAATGGCATGGTTTCTGGAACCTTAAAATTACCTACTGTAGTTTCCGTTTCGGACTTGCTTTGTTTGTGGCAAGAAACCAAAAACAAGCAGCAGAAAAAGCCTATTATAAGTACAAGTTTACTTTGTTGTATATTTTTCATACTGGTTTGGTTGTTGGTCTAGTTTGGTAATTCTATAAAAAAAGCGGTTCCTTTATTTTTTGTTGTTTCTACTTTTAACTTTCCATCATGTCCTTTTGTCACAATATCATAACTCATACTTAAGCCTAAGCCGGTACCTTGACCAGTTGGTTTAGTGGTAAAAAAAGGTTGGAATATTTTCTCTTTGACTTTTTCAGGAATGCCATCACCATTATCAGAAACACTAATGGTGATATATTCATCAGACTTTTTGGTACTGACAGTAACTATGGGCTTAAAACTAACATCTCTTTGTTTTTTCTCGTTTACCGCATAAAACGCATTGGTAATCAAATTAAGAATTACCCGCCCCATATCTTGTGGTACAATATTTACTTTTCCAATGCTCTCATCAAAATTTGTAATGAGTTCTGCATTAAATGATTTATCCTTTGCCCGCAGACCATGATAGGCCAAGCGCAAATACTCATCTGCAAGGGTATTGATATCAGTTGGTTCTTTTGTGCCGCTACTGCTTCTGGAGTGTTGAAGCATTCCCTTTACAATATTGTCCGCACGTTTACCGTGATGGTTTATTTTTTCAAGGTTTTGTTTGATATCCAACGAAATAGCCTTCACTTCTTCAAGATCTCCTTTATCCAATTCCTCGTTCATTTCATCAATGAGTTCATTGCTTACTTCAGAGAAATTATTGACGAAGTTTAAGGGGTTTTGAATTTCATGGGCAATGCCGGCCGTGAGTTCACCAAGGCTCGCCATTTTCTCGGATTGGATGAGTTGAGATTGTGTGGCTTTTAGATCATCTAAAGATTGATTTAATTCTGATGTGCGCTCCTTAACTTGTTGTTCTAAGGTATCTTTTTGTTCAGATAGAATGGATTCTTTTTCTTTGGATAGTTTTTGAACACGTTCTAAATTTAAACGTAAGGATTGACTTCGGTTACCAAAGAAATAGCCCAAATATATGGCGATACTTAAGGGTAATAGGATATAGGCAAAAGGTACATAGTAGATTAATTGTGGTAGATCAAAATAGCCTAGTTGATGTAATGTAGCTATAATCCAAAATATTAAATTAAGGACACCCGTTAAAAGAAAAATTAGAGCTCCAATTTTATCAGATTTATATGAAAGACTACTAATTCGTAGAAATTCAACAAGAATGATAACTCCAAAAATATGTCCGGTATATACTGAAGAGACAAGAAACCCTGAAAGGATTAATAGGATACCTATTGCAGTAATACCCCAGTAAAAATACCCAATACGTTTATTGAAAATTTTGTAAATGCAATAGAGAGCAGCTAAGGGGTAGAGTACATTAAGAATACCAATAATAAAATCATATTTAAACTCATAAAAGTTAGTTTTATATTCTAACAAAATGGCACCCAGAAAACAGGAGTATAATAGACTGGTTAGTGCAAAATAACCATTGATTTTTTCGCGTTTAAAAAATATATACAAAAAAAGAAAAAGTACAAACATAAATAATACGATACCCAAGACTATATATAAATTGTTGTAATAATTTCTTGTTTCTTTAATTGGAGTAACAAGTCTTGGGTCGGTGGTTAGTATATTATGTATTGAGGTGGCTTGTATATAAATATGACCATCGTTCATAAAATATTTAGGATATTTTCGCTGAGAATTTACAAACCTAACAGCCAATAGATGTGCTTTATTTTTTTCTAAAGGCAAGTGAAATACGATTTTCCATGAAAAGATCGTTTCAATTTCTTCTGGATTGGAACTCACTTTACCAAGGGTGCGTATAAGTTTACCATCAAGATAAATTTCAGAAGCACCTGCTTGATAAACATTTAACACAATAGGATTATTGAACGTGCTGTCTGTTTTAATAAGCTTGCGAAACCATACAATTTCATTGTCGCCACCAATAATTTTATTATTTGGTTTGTTTAAATTTTTACTTGAGATTTTTGTCCAAGATGAATCATCAAATTTAGGGTCAGACCAATTGATATTATCACCCTTTTTATAACTCCAATTGGATTCCAGATATGCCCATCTATTTACTAAGGTGGTATCTGAAATTGTTAATACTTTTTCCTGTTGACTAAAAACTGTCAACGAAAGTAGAAAGCCAATAATGTATAATATATGTTTCATTATCATTTAAATTAAAGGAAAAATGATTTTAAAAGTAGTTCCTTCACCTTGTTGTGTTGTCACCAGCAATTCACCACTATGCCCCTTAGTAATAATATCGTAACTCATACTTAAACCCAAGCCGGTACCTTGCCCGGTAGGTTTGGTGGTGAAAAAGGGTTGGAATATTTTCTCTTTGACTTTTTCAGGAATGCCATTACCATTGTCAGAAACACTAATGGTGATATGTTCATCAGACTTTTTGGTACTGACAGTAACTATGGGCTTAAAACTAACATCTCTTTGTTTTTTCTCGTTTACCGCATAAAACGCATTGGTAATCAAATTGAGAATTACCCGCCCCATGTCTTGTGGTACAATATTTACTTTTCCAATGCTCTCGTCAAAATTTGTAATGAGTTCTGCATTAAATGATTTATCCTTTGCCCGCAGACCATGATAGGCCAAGCGCAAATATTCATCGGCAAGGGCATTGATATCAGTGGGTTCTTTTGTGCCGCTGCTACTTCTAGAATGTTGAAGCATACCTTTCACAATATTGTCCGCGCGTTTACCGTGATGGTTTATTTTTTCAAGGTTGTGTTTGATATCCAACGAAATAGCCTTCACTTCTTCAAGATCTCCTTTATCCAATTCCTCGTTCATTTCATCAACAAGTTCATTGCTGACTTCAGAGAAATTATTGACGAAGTTTAAAGGGTTTTGAATTTCATGGGCAATGCCGGCCGTGAGTTCTCCAAGGCTCGCCATTTTCTCGGATTGGATGAGTTGAGATTGGGTGGTTTTTAATTCATCTAAGGATTGATTTAATTCTGATGTTCTTTCTTTAACTAGTTGCTCTAAAGTATTTTTTTGTTGAGATAAAATAGATTCTTTTTCTTTGGATAATTCTTGGACACGATTTAAATTTAATCTTAAATCTTGACTGCGCTTTCCAAATGCGTAACCTAAATAGATAGCTAAAACAACAGGAACGAGCATAAAAGAAAAAGGAATAAATTTATCTATGCGCTGGTCTACTAAACCCATATACCAACATATCATTAAAGTCCAAAAGACAAGGTTAATACAACTAGAACTTAAAAATAAAAAGCTGGCAATTTTATTTTTTTTCCAAGATTTTAAACTTAAACGTATAATACCAACATAATAGAAAATTGACCAGATAGGCCCCAACGCGTCAGGATTAAATAAAAAGTAACAACCTATAGTTAAAAAACATAAAAAACTAATAGCTTTATAAACAAGGTCTATAGGCTTTTCTAATATTTTGTAAAAACAGAATAAAAGGATAAGGCTTGAAATAAGAATGCAAGTGTCATAATAAAACGTGAGCCAAAAATAAGTGCCAGTAGTATTTTGATGAAACGACAATACTCCTAAGGTAAATAGAATTAAGAATAATAAAGAGGCAGCAAAATAACCGTTAATTTTCTCTTTAGGAAAGAAAATAAAAAACGATAGGAAAATAATAAACATTAGAATAGCAAGACCAAGTGAGATATAATAACTATTGACAAATTGTTGAAAATAAGCTACACGTTTATTCTTTACCACATCAGTTGAATTGGCATTACGCAAAGACGATATAAAAATTCTAATTAGGCCGTTATGATTGTAGATAGGGTATTTGTATTGCGCATTGACAAAGCGTACAGCTAAAATTTGTTCCTTGCCTATCTCTAAAGGTAAATGAAGCACTTGGCTAAATGGGTTATGGTAGATAACTTCATCCTTATTAGAGCTTACATTGCCCAATTGGTGAATTAGTTTGCCATCTAAATAAATTTCTGAAGCTCCTTCTTGAAAGATATTTAAAACCAGTGCATCATTAAACGACTGGTCTGCCATAATACGTTTACGCAACCATACAATTTCGCCCCTATCTGCAATTACGTTTTTTCCGTCAAGCAGATTTAAGTTAGTGCTAGAGAATTCATTCCAGGTAGAATCATCAAATTCTGGATTAGCCCATACTATATTATCTCCTTTTTGATAACGCCAATCTTCACCAAGAATCATCCATTTATCAGCCACAGTAGTATCTGAAATTGTTAATACTTTTTCCTGTTGACTAAAAACTGTCAACGGTAGTAGAAAACCAATAATGTATAATATGCGTTTCATTGCTATTTAAATTAAAGGAAAAATGATTTTAAATGTAGTTCCTTCACCTTGTTGTGTTGTTACCAGCAATTCACCACTATGCCCCTTAGTAATAATATCATAACTCATGCTTAAGCCCAAGCCGGTACCTTGCCCGGTAGGTTTGGTGGTGAAAAAGGGTTGGAATATTTTCTCTTTGACTTTTTCAGGAATGCCATCACCATTGTCAGAAACACTAATGGTGATATGTTCATCAGACTTTTTGCTACTGACAGTAACTATCGGCTTAAAACTAACATCCCTTTGTTTTTTCTCGTTTACCGCATAAAAAGCATTGGTGATCAAATTGAGAATTACCCGCCCCATGTCTTGTGGTACAATATTTACTTTTCCAATGCTCTCGTCAAAATTTATAATGAGTTCTGCATTAAATGATTTATCCTTTGCCCGTAGACCATGATAGGCCAAGCGCAAATACTCATCTGCAAGGGCATTAATATCAGTTGGTTCTTTTGTGCCGCTATTGCTTCTAGAATGTTGTAACATACCTTTTACAATATTGTCCGCACGTTTGCCGTGATGGTTTATTTTTTCAAGGTTTTGTTTGATATCCAACGAAATAGCTTTCACCTCTTCAAGATCTCCTTTATCCAATTCCTCGTTCATTTCATCAACAAGCTCATTGCTTACTTCAGAGAAATTATTGACGAAGTTTAAAGGGTTTTGAATTTCATGGGCAATGCCGGCAGTTAACTCTCCAAGGGAAGCCATTTTCTCGGATTGGATGAGTTGAGATTGGGTGGCTTTTAATTCATCTAAGGATTGATTTAATTCTGATGTTCTTTCTTTTACTTTTAATTCTAACTTTTCATTTTGTGAAGTAATAAGTGCACTCTTTTCAGCTTCAACCCTTACAAGTTCCATTGCATTTTGCCTCATATCCTCATTTTTCTCTCTCATGCGATAAGCGACAAATGCCAACATGCCTAAAAAAAGAATGGCTTTACCGATCGTATCACTATGAACCATTATTAACCTTAGACTAAAATCATCTTTTATAGAGGATTGTCTTACTAAAAGTCCAACAAGAGTAAGGACATAAGATAATGTTAAACAATAAAGAAGTATTCTAGCAGATAAAACTTTATTCTTAGACTTTATGGATAGGTAGATTAAGAAAAGGCCAATACTGATTTTAAATATAAAATATAGGAAATCCCCAATATCGTTATTTAAAAAGAAGAAAAATAAAGGTATGATCAAACTTGCCAAAATAAGCCATTTAGGAACTTTTCTATAATATATTTTATAGGCGAACAAAACGCAGAATAAGTAAAAACATAATTCTAAATAAAATCCGCAATAGGCAAGTATTATCATGTAATGAGAAGGAATTGTAAAGTACAAACTATCACCACCATAGAAAGCTGTGCAAAAATTCTCTAATACCATTATAGTAGAAAAAAGAGCGATAAAGAGTAGTTCACTTTCCTCTTTAATAAGGAAATAAAGAAGCCAGAAAAGAATGAAGAAAATCAAAGAACTCAATAAGTCAAATAAATGTCTGTAACCTATAAAACCCATGTAGTCAAAATAGTCATTGGTAACAAATCTGGTAGAGCCCAAAGGAAGCAATTTAGCAATGCCCCAATAGGTACTATAGTCAACATAATGTATGGCTAATGTATATGTAGTGTCAGGCTCTAAAAAAATAGGAGATCGTATCTCAAAATCTTGAATATGCTCTTTAAACGAGGCTCTGTCATTCCCTTTTTCTCCAAATTGACGGAACAACTTTCCATTTATATAAATATCCTCTGCTGCATGGTCTTCTTTGTCCAAGTAGAGTGGAAGCTTTGCGAAAGCACTATCAATGGTAAATTGCAACCTGAACCAGCCTTCAAATTTTCCGGAACTATCTGCCATATCATTGGTTATCTGAGAGGGGTTTAATCGTTCCCAACCCCCTAAATCAATGTCAATAGATGATGCATCTTGGCTATTTCCTGATTTAAAAATCCAACCTGCTTTATTTGTCAACCTTAAACCAAAAATTGAATCTACATCTGCTTTCGTAAAATGCACGATTGTATCTAGTGCCAATCCATTTTTATCTACCGGGTTTTCTTGCCCACTTGCCGTAAATAGTATAAAGAAAAATAGCGTGATGAATAGGAGGGATTGTTTAATCATGTATTCTTAAGTTAATTATGAAAGTGGTGCCTTCACCTTCTTTCTTGGTTTCGTGGAATTCTATATCGTGTGGTTTGGGTACCATATCATAGCTCATGCTCACGCCAAAGTTGGATCTATGAATTATAGATTCTGAGGTTGAACCTTGTTCAATAATGCCAGTAAATAAATTGGTAGTAGTAGAACGAATTAAAAATGTTCCATATAAGGAAGTACCGTTAAAACAAGTGTCATAATTAAAATTAAAAACATAGGTTTTTGCGTAGACATTTAAATAACAGTGTAACCACTTATTATAAATATCTAATGCCGTAACTTCAATATTCTTGGTCGGTTTCATTACTTGGTCGATACTATATAACTACGGCTATTTAGAAAAATGAAGTATATAATACTATCAATGGAGTTTTAGGCCATTTCTAAATATTTAAAACAAAACCGTATTCTAATTGATCAATTTAATGACCAATCATAATTTGATTTTCAAAATAAAATTTGGGGAGACTTTGTAGTTGTTTAAATTAAGGAAATTAGCTTTAACTTGTATTAAATCCAGAATAGAATTTACTTAAAGGCTTAACATCCTGATTTTTAATTGAATATTGCCGAATGAATAGGGTTATAGCTGATTTTTTTTAAATACCGCTATAATTTTTTGAGTGAGTAAAGCCATTTGGAATTACTTTTTGGGCAGTAAACAATCTTTAAAACCTTGAAATTTTTATATCTACCTATAAATTCGATATCAAAATAAGATTAGCTGATTATGGAATTTGGTAAGCAATTTTCCACGATTTCACCATTTTTACTGTAAACATGGTAAGAGTGGTTATCTGCATCTAATGATATGGACGTATGAACTTCGCCATCAATAAAATGAATTGCAGAGCGGTCATCACAAGCGTAGCCTTCTGAAAGTTTTCCGGATAGAATGTTTTCATGATAGAGTGGACGTCTATATTTTTCTGAGTTGTAATGCGGACAGTGACTTTTATCAATGAATGACATCCCTTTTACAATACTCAATTCCTTAGGTCTGGAATCCGTAGTGCCACCATTGAACCAGCAAAGGGAACCAGCACTCCCGCCACCCATTACTACGCCGTTGTCATAGGCATTTTTAAGTGCAGTATCTATACCTTGGGCTTTCCAAATGGCAAGCATATTTAGGGTGTTGCCGCCGCCCACAACAATGGCATCCATATTAGAGATAATTTCCTCGAAACTTTCTTTTTGGTCATAGGAATTGATCCAAACGCTCATGATATGTGGTACTACATTGATTAGGGAACAGACTTCATGAAAAGAATTTATATAATCCCGGTCTTCACCACTAGCTGTTGGTATAAAGCAGAGGTTGGGTCTATCCTTACCGGTTGCCTCTGCCATGTATCTTAAAAAGGGCACGGTATGTCGCCCGCTACCATAAACCAATACCTGTTTCTTCATGCCTTGTCAAAATAAAGGTTAAAGATACAGGATACATCGTATTTTATAAAATGCTATTCAGAACTGCTATTAAAATTTCTAGGTTTTGGTTTATTGGTATTTCTGTTGTTCTTACCTCTAAAATTTGAATTCCCGGATTTTTTTTTATGGTTGTTCTGACCCCTGGAACGGTTGTTGGATCTTGGCTGTCTTTGTGGCCTATCCTCTTTTTCCTCTGGAGAATCATCCATAAAAGGATGCGGACCTAAACGGGGAACTTCTTGTTTGATCAATTTTTCAATATCCCTTAAATAAGGTCTTTCATCTTTATCACAAAAAGAAAGGGCAGTACCGCTTGCATTGGCACGACCTGTTCTACCAATACGGTGTACGTAGGTTTCAGAAACATTGGGTAGGTCATAGTTAATGACCAAGGACAACTCCTCAACATCTATACCCCTTGCTGCAATATCAGTAGCTACCAATACTTTTAGCTTGCCATCCTTGAAGTCGCCCAAAGCTTTTTGCCTTGCTGTTTGGGACTTGTTGCCATGAATTGCGGCAGAACGAATATCTGCTTGGGCCAATTTTTTGACAATTTTGTTCGCGCCATGTTTTGTGCGCGAAAATACAAGTACCGAATCTTGTGGTTGTTGTTCCAATAAATGCACCAATAGTTTAGGTTTGTTGGCTTTTTGCACAAAATATACGCCCTGCTCAACTTTTTCTGCGGTAGCCTGTTCAGGTTTAATCGTCACCCGTTCAAAATCGCCCAACATTTTACGGGATAGCTCCACAATATCTTTTGGCATAGTGGCTGAAAAAAATAGGGATTGCCTTTTTGGAGGCAGTTTGGCTATAATTTTTTTAATATCGTGAATAAAGCCCATATCTAACATCTGGTCGGCTTCGTCCAGAACAACATGCTCTAAATCCCTAAAGGAGATTAAACCTTGGTTCATTAGATCTAACAAACGCCCAGGTGTGGCAATCAATATATCAACTCCGCCCCTTAAGGCGTTAACTTGTTTACCTTGTTTTACTCCACCGAAAATAACGGTATTCCTTAGTCCGGTGTGTTTGCCATAAGCGGTAAAACTTTCACCTATTTGAATGGCAAGTTCACGTGTGGGGGTCACTACCAAAGCTTTTACCTTTCTTTTGGATTGGCTAAGACTAATTCCTTCATAAAGATGATGAAGAATTGGAATGCCAAAAGCAGCCGTTTTTCCTGTACCGGTCTGTGCAACCCCTAAAAGGTCCTTGCCCTTTAGTAATATAGGAATAGATTGTTCTTGAATTGGTGTTGGGTGGGTATATCCTTCAGCTTCCAAGGCTTTAAGGATGGGTTCGGCTAAGCCGAGTTCTTTAAATGTCATAATTTTTAATAAGCCGCAAAGGTACACTTAAATGTGGAAGGAAATGTAAAGTGAGGTTAAAGTACAAAGTACGAAGTATTAAGTATTAAGTAAGAAGTAAGAAGTAAGAAGTACAAAGTAGTTGAAAGTAAGAATATAGAAAATAGAATAAAGAGAATAGACTTTTTTGATTAGTACCTAATCAAGTGTATTTAGCAAAGCTAAATTTTATAACAACCAACATCTATTTTCTCTTCTCTATATTCTATCTTCTTTTTATGTACTTGAGTTTGTACTTGAATTTCACCTGTACATCGATTAACGACATTAAATATCGGTAACCTGAAAGCAGGGCTGATGTCGTTTATCGACAAGATTTTACACTTAGTCCGAATCTATGTCAAGTAACGAGAATTTGGTGTTTTTCAGCGATTCACCACCTAGTAAAACAAGGTCTTGGGCGTTCTATTAGTGTAACAAACGCAAGTCATGAAAACAATAGTAACAATCATCTTCATCATCTTTTTTTGCTTCACTGCCCAAGCTCAAAATTCCACAAAGGAAGTTAAGGTAGCTACTATAGAAATGAGCATTGTAGAGGACATCACAATCACAGAAACTGCTAACAATAAAATGGAGGTTGCGCGTTTGTACAAGTATAAAAATTCAAAAATTAAAAAAGCGTTGAATTTCATCACTAAGGCCAACAAACCAAAAATGGCATAATTTCAATGTTCAGTTTTCAGTTGCCAGTTACAGTTTACAGTATTAAGTACAAAGTGGAAAGGAGAAAATAGAACAAAGAGACTAGACTTTTTTGATTAGTACCTAATCAAGTGTATTTAGCTTCGCTAAATTTATTTTTTCCAACAACCAACAACCAACAACTCATTTTGAACTTGAATCTTGCACTTGAACTTACAACCCTGCCATGGCAGCTTCGGCACATCTTTCACCATCCATAGCTGCTGAAACAATACCACCTGCATATCCACCGCCTTCTCCACAAGGAAATAAACCCTTAATGTCCGGATGTTCCAGTTGCTCGTTCCTTGGGATTGTTACTGGGGAAGAAGTTCGTGATTCAACCCCAACTATATTAGCTTCATGCGTGTAATAGCCATGCATTTTTTCTCCAAAGGCTTTAAAGCCCTGTCGTAATCTACTACCTATTAATTTGGGCAATAGTGAATGTAATGGTGCAGATTTCAATCCGGGTTGGTAAGAGGTAGGATTCAAATCTTCGGACAAATTTCCGTTTACGAAATCAGTTAAACGCTGTGCCGGTGCGGTCTGCGTTCTTCCGCCAGAAGTGTATGCCAACCGCTCCAAATCCTTTTGATATTCCAAACCTTTTAATGCGCCAAATTTTTCATATTTGGGAATATCCGTGTCAACGTTAATTTCTACTACAATTCCTGAATTTGCATAAAGGTTATTTCTTTTTGATGGGGACATACCATTGACCACAACTTCGCCTGGTGATGTAGCGGCGGGAACAATAAAGCCACCCGGACACATACAAAAGGAGTAAACGCCTCTGTCCTTAACCTGCTCTACCAGACTATATGACGCTGCGGGCAACAATTCATGTCGTTCACCGGAACAATGGTATTGAATGCTGTCAATAATATGTTGCGGGTGCTCTACACGCACACCCATGGCAAAAGATTTTGCTTTTAGGGCAATGTCTTTTTTATGCAATAAAGTAAAAATGTCTCGAGCGGAATGTCCGGTAGCAAGAATTACCCGTTTAACGGGCATTTCATCTTCTTCGTTAAGAATAATGGCTTTTAAGGTGTTGTTTTCAATGATAAAATCCGTCACCTTGGTATTAAAGTGGATTTCGCCACCACGATCAATGATCACCTCTCTAATATGCTGTACAATTTTGGGCAATTTGTTCGTGCCGATGTGAGGATGGGCATCTACAAGAATTTGGTCTGTAGCGCCATGGTATACAAGGCTTTCAAAGATGCGACGAACATCTCCCCGTTTTAAACTACGGGTATACAATTTACCGTCAGAATAAGTTCCTGCGCCTCCTTCACCAAAACAATAATTACTTTCCGGATTTACCTGATGGTCTTGGTTAATGGCTTTTAAATCTCGCCTACGATCTTTAACATTATTTCCCCGTTCCAGTACAATGGGTTTGTACCCCATTTCCAAGCAGCGCAGTGCGGCCCACATTCCTGCAGGACCAAAGCCTATAATATGTATTGGTTTGGCTTTGGAAACATCTTTATAGTCAAAATTTATGGCATCTTTAGGAGCCGGTTCGTTGATATATACGGCCAATTTATAGTTGAAAACAATTTTTGGTTTACGGGCATCTATAGATTTTCTAAGCACCTTGATCTTAAAGGAACCTTCTTCCAGACCTAAATAGTTGGCGGTACGCAATTCTAGACCGTTAGGTGTAGCTTCTTCTTTTAATGATAACCGCAATTGTACATTTCTGACCATGCCGCAAAATTAAATGAAATAAAGTGATCCTATTTCAATAACATATAAATCCTTTTCAGGAAATTACTGCGTATCCACAATTTAAACTGTGGTTACAGATTCAAAATGTGTACTAAGCAAATGGCTATAAAAATAATAAGAGAACAGCAGGTACTTGATCTTTTAAATGCTAAATGATATAACCATGCACCTGCTGTTTTTTGTTTAATGATAAATTACTTGGTTTTAGGCCAACAAGGTCTTGATTCTATTGTTCCATTTTTGAATAGATTGAAATTCACCACTTAATTGAAAATGCGTTTCAGCATTGTAAAATTCCAGCACCTTGTTGCTCTCATTTACATCTATTGGAAAAAATATTAGGTTTAACCGTTCCGTTATCTTTTCCTTCTTATGATTGTTACGGCCAATATTTGCAATTTCACATGTTAGGATATTGCTTAAATCAATGTATTGTTCTTGAATTATTTCGTTTGTAATTGAAGTAAAAAACACAAACTTGTTCTTTTGATCAATACCTATGGCATAATGGCCAAATAGCTCATATTCTTCTACAATTGCATTATGCTTCTTTGCAACATTTTGTAAGGTTGTATATAATTTTCTTTCCTTTATTTTTCTATTTCTATTGGTTAGAATAAAAGGTATTGCACAGAGTGCAACAGATGTAATGCCAATTACGGCAACTCCTATTTCCATATTGGTAATTTTTAAAATTGATAAGACTGCTATGTATATAAAGCAATTGATTTGCTTTATATTAAGGATATAGCCAACATAATCGTATATGTGGCAGGGGAACGGACTTACCAGAAATTATGAAAAGGAAATATAAGATTAGACTTTCTGTGTCTGATCAGTAGGGTAGTAAAGTAATTGTTGTACTGCTTAAAACTAGAATAAAAGAAAAGTTCTTGGTTACTGTTTAGCAGGCTAAAATACGATAGCGATAGTTTAAAATCTATGGTAATACTTTCGGTGCTATCGGAAAATGTTATCTGGGGCTGTTGTGCATGCGGGGACAGGGCCCTTGAGGAGGCCTTTAAAATTTGGTTTTGACCTTCATTCTGGACTACATGGATTTCGTTAACGGTGGAAGCATTGTCCGCTGCGTTAAACAACCCAAAACTAAACGTTAAGAGAAGTGTAAAAACCTTAAGTAATTGACCCACTTTTTTCATGTTATGCGACAAAATTTTGGTCGAGAATTTGATTCACTTCTTTCAAACTATCTTCATTATCCAACAACAATACCAAGATATCGTTTGCCTTAATAACGGTAGCGCCTCCGGGACGTACAAATTTATTATCCCTTTTGATCATTACAATAAATGCGGACCTTGGGAAATGCAGATCAATAATTCGTTTATCGACCGCAAAACTATTTTCAGGAATAGTCACCTCTTCCATTTCGGACTTGGGGAGGTTTAAAATATACCGATCATTCTCTGTAATTGGCTTCACTTCATCTGGCAAGGCCACATGCAACCATTTTGCGAATATAGAAAGTGTGGTTCCTTGTATAAGAACAGAGGTTACGGAAATAAAGAATACGATGTTAAAAATCATATTTGCTTTATCTATACCGGCCAATAATGGGTAAGTGGCGAACACAATGGGTACGGCACCGCGTAGACCTACCCAAGAAATATAAAACCGTCTACGCATTCTCATCTTAAAAAACATTAAGCTTAGAAATACACTTACGGGGCGCGCCACAACGATCAAGAATACGGAAATAAGGATTCCAAGTCCCATATACGGGATGATTTCTGAGGGAAATACCAAAAGTCCTAATGTAAGGAACAATACAATTTGCATTAGCCAAGCCAAACCATCGAACATTTTTATAATGGTAGACTTATGGATCAAATCTTGATTGCCCAGATACACTGCACAAATATAGATGGCAAGGAAACCATTACCACCAACGGCGTCCGTGGCAGAAAAGGTAATGAACATTAGCGCTATGACCAACACGGGATACAGACCTTCAAACCCAAGTTTAATCTTGTTGATGATAATCTCGCTCAATTTCCCAAATGCAAATCCGCCAATTCCACCCAAAACCATTTGCTGTAGGAACAAGGGTATAATAGAGAACACACTTAAATCTTGATTGATGACCAAGGTCAAGAAAGCAAGCGTGAGTACATAGGCCATTGGATCATTACTACCGCTTTCCAACTCCAAGGTGGGCCGTAAGTTGTTTTTAAGGGCTAAATTTTTTGACCTCAATATAGAGAATACCGCCGCCGCATCTGTTGATGAGACTATAGAGCCAAGCAACATACTTTCATAGATGGTGAAATCCGTAATATAGTACACAAAGGTACCTAGGGTAACCGCGGTAAGCAATACCCCAAGGGTAGAAAGTACCAAGCCTTCCTTTAAAATAGGTTTAACCGCTTTCCAGTGGGTATCCAGGCCACCACTAAATAGGATAAAATTAAGCGATACAATTCCTATGAACTGTGCAAGTTGTGGATCATTGAACCTAATGCCGCCAATACCGTCCGATCCTGCCAACATACCTATGGCCAAGAATAGAATAAGGGTAGGCACACCAAACTTATACGAGGTTTTCCCGACTATAATGCTAATAAATAGCAATAAGGAGCCCACCAGTAATATGTTTTCTATGGTTAAATTCATGCGTTCAAAGTGCCAATTTTACACCTGCAAATTTACTGTATTGATTGTATTAAGCTATGTATTGTACGGTTTTGTTTATATAATTTTTGACATCGAATTATGGAGTGGTACTAATTGTGCTTTTTATAGTTTTCCACGAGTTGAAGTACGTTATAATACGCTGCATATTGTGCTTTGATTTTGGCATTACTACGTCGACTGGGGCTATAGTTGCCATTGGTAATAGTTACTTTCTGCACGGGAAAATTTAATTGATGGGCCAGTAGACATAATAAAAAATCCAATCCCCATTTCATATCATAGGAGACTACAATGGGCAGTTGCAAAAGTTGTTCAATGACACTTTTTGTGAATAGTACCGTTCCTGAAGAAACAGGGTTGTAATTTTTAATTTTTAAACCTTCCATTAGATAGACCCTCATTTTTTCTTGCTCCGAAATTTCCAGTGGTGATAGTTGGCTTTGATCTGCAACAAAGCGTTCACCTATAAGAATTTGTATTTTGCTGGATCTGTTTTGCTCAATGAACTCCAAGAACATTGAAATGGCCAATTTATGGGGTACATCGGTATCCATATCACATTTTAGAATATAATGTGGTCCTAGGGACAGCGCGGTTTGCAATAATCTTTTGGTTGAGGTTACGATTCCCATATTGCTTTCATTACTCAAAATTGTGATATCTACCGGATTGTTTTTGGCAATTTATTTTAAAATAGCCAGGGAACTATCCGTACTGCAATCGTCCAAGACCAAGATTTGAAAAGAAAAGGCAGGGTATTCAAGAAGATGTGAAGTAATTTGTCTTAACGTATGTTCTATATGAAACTCCTCATTATAGCAAGGGATGACAAGGGTTATGGAAATTGGTTCAGGTAATTGTATTGGTTGATCGTGGTTCATAAATTAAAAAAGATGGCAAATTTGACCCATAACAATAAAGACCTTAAATTAAGGTAAAACAGATAAAATATAGGTACAATAAAGAGAAAGCTATAATAGGTGCAATGGTGTCATTTAAAAATGTCAATCTGACATTTTTGAAAAAAGAAAATTTGACATCACTTCTGATAATTTGACAGAATTTATAATTGAATCATAATCAACTTATGGTATTGTTCTAATTTGGTATTTAATTTGCTTGTATGATAATGAAGTCTATACGATTTCAGATTTGAAATAATGTTTAATTTAAAATTTTGTAGTTATGAGCAATTTAGTAACTGTTCCTAAAAACGGAAGTTTAACAAACACTACTTCAAATGTAAACTTCCCATTATGGTCTAATTGGATCGATGATTTGTTTAACCGGGATTTACCATCGGTATTCACCTCTAATTTTAATACCGGAATAACCTTACCTAAAGTAAACATCAAGGAAACTGCCGATGCCTTTATGGTGGAGATGGCAGTACCGGGTCTTAAAAAATCTGATTTTCATATTGACCTAGATAATCAAGTTTTGTCCATATCTACGGAAACCAAGGAAGATAAGGAAGAAAAAAATTCCAATTATACACGAAGGGAGTTTGGCTATGCTTCTTTTAAAAGATCATTTACTTTACCTGAAACCGTAGATGATGATAAGATCAATGCCAATTACACGGATGGTATTTTAAGTATTCTCTTGCCCAAAAAAGAAGAGGCCAAACAAAAGCCGGCAAGGAATATTAAAATTTCTTAATTACAGTTTAAAGAATGGTATAATAGGAGGCCAATAGGCCTCCTAACTACCAAAATGTTCAATCATTTAAAAGGTAGTATTATGTCAAGAAAGTTTAAACCAGGTGATTGGGTAAAGGTCAAAGGATTGCTCAATTCGCCTAAAATGCAAGTGCTCAAATACGTTTCAAAAAAGAATCCCATCTTTGGCGTTTTATATAATAATAGCTACGTAGAATGTGTATGGTACCAAAATGGTGAACGAAAGTCAGACATTTTCCATCAGTACAAGTTGGTACATGCCATGGATACCGGTGGACTGTTCATAACGGTGCCAATAAAATCAAAAACAACATATTCTAAAATATAGCATGCTGAATTTTTAAGCCATATAAACCACAGTCAAATTTATATAACGGGTACCATTAATTATTAATAGACTTCATATTCTTTTTTGTAGGCCAAGGGCGTACGTTGGGTAATGTTCTTAAACTGTTTATTGAAATTGGATAAGGTAGAAAATCCACTTTCATAGCAAGCCTGGGATACATTCATTTTCTGTTCTATAAGCAGTTTACAGGCATGGCCTATGCGTATTTCGCTCACAAATTCAGAAAATGATTTATTGGCATGAAGTTTAAAATATCTACTAAACGAGGTAGGTGTCATATTGGTCAATTGAGCCAGTTCATCCAATGTCATCCTACGTTTAAAATTATTCATTACAAAAGCATAGACATTGAACATACGTTGGGTATCGGCTTCGCGTAGGGTATTGGTATAACCGGGGCTGGCCAATATACCATATTCCTTGGTTTGGCTAATGAAGTCCAGTATTTTTAATAGATGTAGAATTCCTTCAAAGCCATCTTTGTCCAATAACTCCAGCATTAATTTCTGTAAAATTGTGGCGGTCGTGCCAGTAAATTCCATACCCCTACGACTTTTATGAAACACCTGTCTTAAGCGTATGGCCTCATCGGTCTTCAATAAATTCTCCCCCAAAAAATTTTCATGGAAATAAATTACCACCCCTTTGGACCATGCAATATTTTTTTCCTGTTCATGCACATGCTCACTACGCCACATGTGTGGTAGATTTGGACCTGTAAAGGTAATATCTCCCGCTTTATAGGATTTTACGTTATCACCAATAAACCTGGTGCCACTTCCTTCCAGCACAAGGAACAATTGATATTCAGAATGAAAGTGCCAGTGTGGGTCAAAAACCGGTTCGTTCAACGTTCTAGCCAAATAGGCCTTTGTTTCTGGAATCGGAGATTTTTGAAGAGCAGATTTCATTAAAGTGTTACAAATTGAAAGGTCGTAATTGCATACTAATTTATCAATAAAACTATCATTTATAAAATGAAATGATAAAATACAGTCAGTATGTGGTAAATAAGAGTGATTTTCAAGGTACTATTTTATGTAATATTGAGATAACAAAACAACGCTCATTATGAAAATCAACTACCCGTCGCTCAAAGTACTAATTATACTCTTGTTTTTTGCGGCATGTTCACCCACCGAAAAGAAACAAACGGATGATGCTCCTCGAAGGATAGAACTTTTATTCTTAGGACATGAAATAGAGCACCATAACTCAAGGGAATATTTTCCAATATTGGCTTCGGCGTTGACCAAGGATGGTATTAATATATCGTATACAGAAAAGCCTTCTGACCTAAATACCGAAAATCTTGCAAAATATGACGGACTCATTGTGTATGCCAATCATGAGGAATTGGAAAAAGCAGAGGAGAACGCCCTGCTCAATTTTGTAAAGGAAGGTAATGCGTTTATTCCTATTCATTCCGCTAGCTTCTGTTTTAAAAATTCTCCTGAATACATCAATTTGGTAGGGGCGCAATTCATGAGTCACGATACCGGTACCTTTACTGCGGATATTGTAGATAAGTCACATCCTATCACAAAAAATCTGACCCCTTTTGAAACATGGGACGAAACCTATGTACATGATAAAATTGCAGATGATATTACCGTTTTAATGGAAAGGGTTGAGGAAGACCATCGTGAACCTTGGACATGGGTTAAACGTTTAGGAGAGGGTAAGGTTTTTTATACCGCTTATGGACATGATGAACGAACATGGCAGAACAAAGGATTTCAGGACTTGGTAAAGAACGGAATACTTTGGGCGGTCAATGATCAGGTAAAAAAGAATTGGGAGGGTTTTATGAAAGATATGCCGACCTTAACTTATGAGGAACGCGCAAATATTCCCAATTATGAGAAGAGAGATCCCGCGCCAAAATATCAATTACCGTTGTCGCCAGAAGGATCAAAGAAATTAATTCAGGTTCCTGCCGGTTTCAAAGTTGAACTATTTGCTTCGGAGCCACAGATTATTAATCCAATTGCTATGAACTGGGATGAAAAAGGTAGGCTATGGGTCATTGAAACCGTAGATTATCCCAATACGGTACGTAATGATAATAGTGAAGGTGATGATAAAGTGAAAATTTTGGAGGATACCAACGGAGACGGTAAGGCAGATAAGGTAACCATCTTTGCGGATAAATTGAATATACCTACCAGTTTTACCTTTTATGACGGAGGCATTGTCGTATCGCAAGCTCCACATTTTATTTTTTTAAAGGACACAGATGGTGATGATAAGGCCGATGTAAAAGAGATTCTTATAGACGGTTGGGGTACGTTCGATACCCATGCAGGACCGTCCAATCTACAATATGGTATAGACAATAACCTTTATGGGGTAGTAGGATATTCCGGGTTTGACGGTGAGATTTTTGGAGAGGAATATAAATTCAATCAAAATGTATACAAGTTTCATCCCAAGCGTAAGACGTTTGAAGTATTGACCAATACTAGCAACAATACGTGGGGTTTGGGGCTTACAGAGGATAATTCAATTTTTGCATCCACGGCCAATAATACCCATAGTGTATTTGTAGGGATTCCTAATGCCACCTTGGACCATGTAGAAGGTATTGGAAAAGACGGAAGTGCAAAAATAGACGGCCATTATTTTATGCAGCCTATTACGCCCAACGTAAGGCAAGTAGATGTTTTTGGAGGATTTACGGCAGCTGCTGGCCATCATTTCTATACCGCAAGGGCATATCCAAAGGAATATTGGAACCGTATTGCTTTTGTATGTGAGCCAACCGGTGGTGTGGTGCATCAAGCAAAAATTGTAAGGGATGGCGCAGGATATTTGGAAGAAGATGCAGGAAATCTATTTGCCTCCTCAGATGAGTGGAGTTCACCTGTAGATGCTAAAACCGGCCCTGATGGTGCCGTTTGGATAGCGGATTGGTATAATTTTATTGTACAGCATAACCCCACGCCCAATACGGAAAGGGGTGGTTATGATGCCGAAAATGGAGAGGGAAATGCCTATGTTAATCCGTTACGTGATAAAGGACATGGAAGAATCTGGCGTATTGTACCCAAACATGATTATACCTATGAGGAAATGCAATTATCCAAGGATGACCCAGACGCTCTACTCGAAGCTTTGGGTAGCGATAATCAATTTTGGAGGTTAACGGCACAGCGCCTATTGGTAGAAAGAGGTAAGACAGATGTGTTGAACGATCTATATAAATTGGTAAATACCAAACAAGTAGATGATGAAGGCTTAAGCAATGCGGCAATGCATGCCCTTTGGACTATTGATGGTTTGGATGCCATGGATACCGATAGCAATGCAGTGGGTGTTGTTAAGGGAGCTTTGTACCATAAAGCCTCTGCAGTACGTAAGGCGGCCATTCAGTTATTGCCTAAGAATGATGATAGTGATGATGCATTGTTCAAGGCCAATACTTTAAATGATCGCGATCCCAATGTACAATTGTCCGCCCTTATCTATTTTACATCAAGGCCATCATCACAAAAAGTAGGTTCATTACTACACGATCTTGGAAAAAATGATGAAGTTATCAATGACCTATGGTTGTTTAAAGCGTTATATGCCGCTGCGGCAAAACATGTAAGTGGATATCTAAATGCATTTATGGAAGCAAATCCCGGTTTTAAAGCTCCCGGTAATGAGGTTAGCGATTTTAGTTCGCCAACATATGACGATAGCAACTGGGAGTCTATGGAAATTCCCCAGTATATAGAGGATGCCGGTTTGGACATGGACGGTGTAATTTGGTTTAGAAAAGAAGTAAATGTACCGGGCGCAATGGCAAAAGAGGCCAGTATTCTTTCCCTGGGACCTATTGATGATTCTGATATTACGTACGTTAACGGTGTTGAAGTTGGTGGAATGGCTTCTAGTTATAGTTCCAATAGAACTTATGATATTCCCAAGGGAGTCTTAAGGTCAGGAAAAAACACAATTGCCGTAAGGGTAGAGGATAATGGTGGAGAAGGTGGACTTTATGGTAATTTTTGGCAATTATATATTAAATCAGGTGATGAGTTGATCAGGATTCATGGACAATGGAAATATAAGGTAGAAAAAAATAGTACTGGGCAATTGGCCAAAACATATTCCAACACCGATATCGCCACGCTATTGATGAAGTATTATGGAGAAGGTGCCACAGAATCTTTGGCAGATGAAATAGAGGATGACAATGCTAAAGTCATACAGATGAAAACCATCACCAATGAAATGAAATATGATGTAACTCAATTTAGGGTTAAGGCGGGTGAACAAGTTGCCTTGGTTTTAGAGAATCCTGATTTTATGCAGCATAATCTAGTAATTACCAAACCCGGAAAAAAAGAGGTAGTGGGTACCGCGGCGGATAAGATGGCCGCTGACCCTAATGCGGCACAGTTAAATTATGTACCACAAATGAGTGATGTTCTTTTTGCGACACCATTGTTGAATCCAGATGAAACCTATACCCTAAAGTTCAAAGCTCCTTCTACGCCGGGGGAATATCCTTTCATTTGTACGTTCCCTGGGCATTGGAGAATTATGCAAGGGGTAATGATTGTAGAATAATTGAGGAATAAATATAGCAATGATGAAAAGTAACATAACATTTGGCGTAAGTACTTGGTTGTGGCAGTCACCGTTTACGACCAATTCGATCGCACTTTTTCCCAAGATAAAAAGTATGGGTTTTGATGTGGTGGAAATTCCATTGGAAAACCCTTCGCTTGTAGATGTTGCCCAAGTTAAACAGGCTTTAAGCGATAATGGTTTAACGCCTACCGTATGTATTGTATTTGGGGATGATAAGGATTTGACCGCGGAAGACCCAATTCTCCATGAAAATTGTTTTGAATTTGCCAAAAGATGTTTTGAACAGGCAAAAGCCTTGGAGGTTGATTTTGTGGCAGGTCCATTATATGCAGCCGTAGGTAAGGCCAGGTTGGCAACAGATGAACAACGTAAAATAGAATGGGATAGATCGGTAAAGAATTTAGGAAAGCTTGCATCCCTGGCTCGGGAACATGCATTACAAATTGCATTGGAACCCTTGAACAGGTTTGAGTCCGACCTTATAAATACCGCAGATGAAGTAATGCGCTTAATTGGGGACATCAATGAAGATTGTGTTAAAGTTGCGTTAGATGGTTTTCATATGACCATAGAGGAAAACAACATACGTAAGGCCATAAACTCCGTTGGTGATAAATTGATACATGTACAGGTTTCTGAAAACCATAGGGGAATTCCGGGAACCGGTCTAACTCCTTGGCAAGATTTTGCTGATGGTCTAAAGGATATTGAGTATAACGGCGCAATGGTAATTGAAAGTTTTACACCAGAAATAAAGGAGTTGGCCGCTGCTGTAAATATCTGGAGAAAATTAGCCGATGACCAAGATTCTTTTGCTAAACAAGGATTGGAATTTTTAAAAAGAACGTTTAACGATTAAGAGATCAAAAATGAGTGAAAAGAAGATAAAAGTAGCCATCATAGGACTAGGTTTTGGTGCAGAATTTATTCCTATTTACAAGAAGCACCCTAATGCGGAGCTGGTGGCGGTTTGCCAACGTAATGAAGATAAATTAAATGAAATTGCAGATGCATTTGGTATAGCTAAAAGATATACGTCTTATGAAGAACTACTAAAGGATGATGAAATAGAGGCTGTTCATATAAATACGCCTATACCAAACCATGGGGAACAGTCTATCCAGGCATTAAGGGCGGGCAAGCATGTTGCTTGTACTGTTCCCATGGCTACGACGGTGGATGAATGTAAACAAATAGTGGAGTTAACAGAGCAAACAGGTCTTACCTACATGATGATGGAAACCGTGGTTTATGCGCGTGAGTTTTTATATATGAAGGAGCTATACGATAATGGAGAATTGGGTAAGGTTCAGTTTTTAAAAGCTAGCCACCAACAGGATATGGACGGTTGGCCAAATTACTGGCCTGGTTTACCGCCAATGCATTACGCTACCCATTGTGTTGGCCCGGTGTTAGGTTTGACCAGAGATGAAGCGGAATATGTTTCTTGTTTTGGTTCCGGAACTATACGTGAGGAACTTATAAAGGAATACAATTCGCCATATGCCGTAGAAACTACACATATTAAGTTTAGAAATTCTGATTTAAGTGCCCAGGTATACCGTTCCCTGTTTGATGTAGCCAGACAGTACCGGGAAAGTATAGAAGTCTATGGTTCCAAAAAATCAGTGGAATGGCCTTTAATTGAAGGCAAACCTTTGGTCGTCCATACCGCTAAAAAACCGGAACCGGAAATTCCGGAAGAAGTGGAAAGTCCAGATTTTGCAAAACTGTTACCAAAGGAAATTCAATCATTCACGACAGAAGGAGTATATGATGAAGATGATAATCAGCATTTGTCCTTTACCCAAGGAGCGGGACATGGGGGCTCTCACCCGCATTTGGTACATGCTTTTATAGATGCCTTGCTAAAAGGTACTTCGCCCTATCCAAATGCTAGACAGTCCGCAAATATCACTTGTGTAGGAATACTGTCCCATGAATCTGCCATGAAAGGCGGTGAACTTATAAAATTACCCAGTTTTACGTTTACAAGTTAACAACCAAGCAACCAACCCTAATTACAGTTCGGAGGTCATTTTTGACATTTCGGACTGTAATTTTTTTTGTTTTATATAAAGGAATGCAATTTTAGGCTTGCATTATGATCCAGTTTAAGATTACAGGTTATGAAACAAATACCTATTTTTAGAATTTTGGAAGGGGTACTGCATATTTGGCGTAGTGTTAATTGATCAAGGGTATGGGTAATTTTTTAAAAGTGTTAAAAATAGGGGTAATCATTACCCTGGTCATTGTAATCATTAATCTTTTATTTTCCGACTGGGACACTATTACGTGGTTTGGGGAGCTTCAATTTGCAGGTATAACTTTTCTCTATTCCTTTGTACTGACCTTTGTAAATGCATATTTCAACCAATATATCTCCAAAATATATAGTTGGGAAAAACATACTCAAAAACGATTGTGGTATGGTGCCATAGGTTCTATACTTCTAACTATTTTAGCATTTGCCCTACTAAGATGTTTTATAGAGGTAGTACTTTTTGGAAATGACTTCTCTAAATTTTTAGAGACCGAGAATCTTGGTCATTACTTGGGCATTTTGGTCATTACCCTTATTGTTTCACTCTTTTTGCACGCTTTTTATTTTTATAAGGCTCTACAAGATACCAAGGTAAAGGAACAAAAGATCATAGCAGGTTCTGCCTCTGCAAAGTTCGATGCACTTAAAAATCAATTAGACCCCCATTTTTTGTTCAATAGTTTAAATGTATTGACCAGTTTAATTGAAGAAGATCCCGATCAGGCTCAAAAATTTACCACATCCCTATCCAAGGTCTATAGATATGTATTGGAGCAGAAAAGTAAAAATCTGATTTCGGTAGATGAAGAACTTAAATTTGCCAGAACCTATGTGCGCTTGTTAAAAATGCGTTTTGAGGACAGTATCATTTTTGAAATTCCGGAAAAGGCCTTAAATCCAGAAGCCAAAATTGTTCCTTTATCCCTACAATTATTATTGGAGAATGCCGTAAAGCACAATATTGTAACGTCTGCCAAACCACTTCATATCAAAATTTATGAAGAGGGCAACTATTTGTACGTAAGTAATAATTTGCAGGAAAAACAAGTGGTTAAAAAAAGTAGTGGGGTAGGCCTACAGAATATACGTCAACGATATGCCATTCTTACCAAAGAAGAAATGCAGATTTTTAAAAGCGACCGGGAGTTTAAGGTACGTTTACCTATGTTGACCACTGAAATTGCATTTAAGGAAACACAGGAATCCTTTATAAGTAGTAAACGCTATGAAAAGGCAAAGGAGCGCGTTGAGATGATTAAAGGGTTTTATGGAAACCTTATGGCGTATTGTATAGTGATACCCGTACTTGCCTATATCAATTATAGAACAACAAGTTTTACTTGGGTAATCTTTCCGGCTTTGGGTTGGGGTTTTGGTCTTGTGGGCCATGGTCTTAAAGCCTATGGCTATAATCCGTTCTTTGGTAAGAACTGGGAAGAACGCAAAATAAAACAATATATGGAGGATGAGAACTTTTAGGGTTTCATCATTGCTTAAATACCCATACCCGACCCGTATGATAGCTATACACCTATATAAATAGTACTGGATAATTTTATAATATCTCACATTTTAAGGATGGTTATGTCCTTATCCCTAATCAATTATTTTAAGCTTCATGGTCCGCTTTTAGGGGATTTTACGAGTTAATTTACACGTACCATCATCAAACTTCTATATAGTACGGGCATGGTAATTTGGCTTTTAATATTGTATACGACCACTTTTTACAATTCAGTCATTAAAATTTACAACTGGGTAGTTCTATTTTTTAAAACCTGCACTTTCTACCGAGATTTGAGGTATAGAAAACAAATAATAACCTAAAACAAATTAAGATGGAAACCAATTTAATGAACAGCGAAAACTATAAGTATCAAAAAGCAAAGGAAAAAGTAAATGCCATAAAAGGATTTTACGGAAATCTATTGGCCTACTGTATAGTAATACCCATTTTGGCGTATATAAATTATAGGACTACTGAATTTCCATGGGCTATTTTTCCTGCGCTAGGATGGGGGTTTGGTTTGTTGATGAACGGTCTTTACGCATATGGATATAATCCTTTATTCGGAAAGAAATGGGAGGAGAGAAAGATCAAGGAATATATGAATGAGTTTTAATAAAAAATATAGGCATCATGGACAATACAAAATATAATAAAGCAAAAGAGCGGGTTGTTGAGTTAAAGGAGTTCTATGGCAAGGTATTTTCGGCCTTAGGTACAATAGTAATCGTAGCCGCAATAAATTATTATTTTAATGAATGGCGTTACCCTTGGTTTTTATGGGTGGTATTTGCATTCGCAATTAGCCTTTTTTTAAAGGCGATTAAAATCTTTAACTTTAATCCTTTCTTTGGTAGGGACTGGGAAGAAAGAAAGTTACGCGAATTTATTCAACAGGAAGAAAACGAACAACGATGGAAATAAACGAATTTGAACAAAACGAGAAATTGGCAAGAGCCAAAAAACAGGTTAAGGAGTTAAAAGGATTTTATATTCATTTATTTGTCTACATTTTGGTAAATCTCTTTATAATGAGTTTGACCGTTATGGCCAGAATGAACAGCGGGGAATCTTTCAATGAAGCGTTCTTTAACTTTGGAACTTTTTCTACGCCGTTTTTTTGGGGGATTGGTTTAGCATTTCATGGGGCAAGGGTATATCATTTTAATCCCTTTTTCTCAAAAGATTGGGAGGAAAGGCAAATACGAAAATTTGTAGAACAAGAGCAAAAGGAAGCAGATAAATTTAGATAGGCATGAACAAATTGGAACAACATAGTAAAGAGAAAAGGGCCCTTCTACGTATTGAAAGTATTAAAAAATTTTTCAAACATTGTCGATTGTTCATCACGGCCAACGTATTGATTTTATTTGTGTCAAAAGATATATTTAATTGGTTTGATATAGCGGCTATTACGGACAATGGATTTAAGCAATGGGTTATGTGGAATATTGCAAGTATTCCAATAATTTGGTCAATTGTTCTAACAATTCATGCGCTGGTAGTCTTCAGGATACGTTTAGTTCGTTTTAAGTGGACCAAGCCTGAAATGCTGATTAAGTGGGAACAAAAAATGATACAGGATATTATACAAAAGGAATTATGAAGACCATTATTATTGAGGATGAAAAACCTGCGGCACGCAGACTATCTAGAATGCTGGAAGAACTAGATGTAACCATAGCGACTATGTTACACTCCGTTGACGAGGCCATAGAATGGTTTCAGAACAATGAGCATCCAGATTTAATTTTTTTGGATATCCAGTTATCAGACGGTCTATCCTTTGAAATTTTTGATGTGGTTGAGGTGCATAGTGCAATAATATTCACAACGGCTTTTGATGAATATGCCTTACAGGCGTTTAAATTGAACAGTATAGATTATATCCTTAAACCTATTGATGATGAAGACCTGGAACAGGCGGTAAATAAATACCGTACTCGTTTTAAAACAGCCGTAGAGCCCAATAAAATAGCTTTGGATTTTGAGGACATCAAGAAATTATTGGTAAATCCGTTAGAACGGGAATACAAAAAAAGGTTTACGGCAAAAGTAGGGCAACATTTAAAGATCATCAATGCAGAAGATGTAGAGTGTTTCTTTAGTGAAAATAAAGGGACCTATGCGGCGACCAAGGATGGACGCAATTATTTATTGGATACTACATTAGAACAGTTGGAACCGGAATTGAAACCACAAACCTTTTTTAGGGTAAGTCGCAAATACTTTATAAATGTGGATTATATAAAGGATATCATCTCCTACACCAATTCTAGACTACAGATTAAATTGAACAACAATCCACAATTGGAAATTATAGTAAGTAGGGAAAAGGTAAAAGACTTTAAATTGTGGCTGGAATAACCATAATGGTCAATGCTGTTTTGCTTAATCAGTAAAATCTTCATCATCGATCCTATTTTCGTCAAAGGCAGACGGCAGTAATTTAGGAATTAATTTGATAAATATAGGTAGTAGTATAGCCCCACCGGGCAAAATAAAAATGGCCAATGAGGGTATGCTCTTAAAAATATCCAAGAGTTGGTTTTGTACTTTTCTCTTTTCATCATTACTGAGGTCCCTCACCGTAGATTTGGATAATAAGGAAACCAATTCCGCACTTTGTGAAAGCTCTTTAACCAGACGTTTGCTATTTCTGAGAATTAATTTTTTTACGATCTTACCCATACTGTCGTAAAATTGATGGGCCAGATTTTTCTCCTTCAAATAATGAATAGTATGCATATTAAGCTTAAAAAAAGCGGTAACATGGGTAATGGATTCCAAGATAATAGCATTGGCAAGTCCCAAATCCTTTCCTATTCCAAAAATAAAATCAGACTCCGTATAATCTAAGGAGTGGTCTTCCCAAACGGTCAAACAGGCCATATCCAGAAAATATCTATTTTCCCATATATCCTTATTGTTAAGCAATCGATCTCTATAAGACCCATCAAAGGTATGACTGGCACATTCTATATAGGTTAATGATGAAGCCAGTAATTGGGATAATTTGTTATCCTTTCGTTTAGCCTCCTTGGAACTTAAAGCATGGTACGTAATGTTAATGGCCAAATATTCAATTTCTTCGGCTTTTGACTTTAAATTAACGGCATGGTTTAAATAATGTTTAAAAAGCAATACATCAATAAACAGTAAGGAGTTGGTAATAAGGTTATTGAATGTTTTGCTGAAAATGTTGTCCTCTATATATATACGGGAGGCCATGAGTTTTTCCAACTTTGAGGAAGTTTTGTTTCCTGTAAGCAATTTATCGAAAAAACCTACTTTGTTAATTTTAAGAATTTGATAAAATTTAAAGACCTCGGTAATAAAAACAGTATAATCTGTGGAGTGCGCTTCTATCTTATAGGTAAAATATAGGGCATTCAATAAATTTATCTTTGCCTTTTCATCTTCCGATAAGGTATGTTCCGGTCGTATGAAATGGGGTATGTCCGCATTTAGTCCATACACAAATCCATTTTTTCTCAAAGCGGAATATAGGGTATCAAAATTTGGATATGCGTTTTGGTTCTTTTGAACGACCGAGCCATATTTTTCAATCCAGCCAGAGGCAGACGGGTTCATACTTTCACTGTTTTAATGCGCAAAGTTAGCCAAATATTATAAGGTTGGTTAAGTAATGTATATTATCTAAAGTCTTATAAAAAAGGGTATTTATAATTGTTGTATTCTGAATTTTAGTGAATTATATAGGATATTTTAATTTTTTTTTGAAAAAAAATGAACCTTCAATTTAATGTCTCGTAAGTAAGGGTGATTCTAATCTAAAAATAAGATAATGAAAAAATCAAAATTATTTATGGGACTTGGGGCTTTGGCCTTAGTTGGGGGCCTTTTAGTTGCGGCAGATCATATTGATGCGCCCGGGGTAACCAACACAACGGCAGACATTGCCGATTTTTATGCGTTTGAACCTACAGAAGGTTCGGACAATACCGTTTTTGCGGTAGACTTACAAACCAATGTGCTGCCAGATTTGGCCTATGGTACATTTGATGAAAACGTATTGATGGAAATCAATATAGACAGAACCGGTGATCTTGTAGAAGATTTGGTCATTCAGGCCATTCCACGAAACGGTAAAATGTACTTTTTTGGACCCGTTGCACCTAGCGAAACCGGATTGAACGGTACCGTTATGGTAGATTCCCCTTTAGGTTCGGTAGATATTTCGGCTGAAACTGCAATTGTAGAAACTACGGCAGACGGGGTATCATTATTTGCAGGCCCTAGGCAAGATGCATTTTTCTTTGATTTTTTTCAGTTTAACGAAGTAATTGGTGGTACGGCTCCCTTAGGGTTTAAACCGGCTGGAGACCCCAATACAACAGACGATGATGATGAAACCGCAGTAGATACTTTTGATGGTGCAAACACAATGTCCATTGTCATTGAAATACCAAATAGTATGTTAGGCGAAACAACCGCTGTTAATGTATTACAACTACCTGTTTACAAAACTTGGGTAACTACCAATGTTAAACAATAATAACCTTATAAAAAGTAATAAAATGAAATTTAAAAATATAAAATATACGTTTTTGTCGCTTTGTGCAATGATGGCTTTGGCTTCTTGTAACAATGATGATGATAATACACCGGTTGTAGATACTGCAACCTGTAATGATGGTATTATGAACGGTGATGAGACCGGCGTGGATTGCGGCGGTTCAACCTGTGAACCTTGTGAAGATGCTATGGAGCCTATGGAACCGGATTTCTCTGGGACCTACGCACAGGCAGATTTTATGGGTAGACCAGGTATCAATACGGTATTAAGTGCAGATGAGGCCACGAAGGAAATGCATAACGTTTCTATCCCTTCTGAAATGGAAGCAACGTTTCAAGCTGCATTTGAAGCAAGATTGGAAGCATACCATGATGTTTATGCCAACATTTTAGGAGCTGACCCAGAAGCGGTAAATTTTGAGCCTAATATTTTAGGTGATATTTTGAACGGACCTACAGATGATGGATATACCAATAACCCGGTTACGGCTACGGTTTTGACAACTGTATTGGCCAACGATGTATTGGAAGTAGCACCAAATTTGCCAACAACATATTTTAACGGAGGTAGTGGTGCTCCAAATTATGAAGGTGCAGTAGGACTAACCGGAAGAACCCCTCAAGATGATGTAATCGATGTTTCATTGATCTTATTGTTCGGTGGTGGTGACGGTGCTAGATTTAGTGGACAGGATACCAATGATGACGGTATGGCAGATTTACCAAGGTTAACTTCAGACGGTGTTGGGCTTACCGCAACTGTAGGTACTACCTTCCCATATTTGGGAGCTCCAGAATAAAAAGTTGCCTTCCCCTTATCGTAATAGCTATGATAAGAAAGGCACAACCCTAATTGCTTATGAAAAAGAAGGGCGGGGGAGTTGAAAAGCTCCCCTTTTTTTAAACAATCCAAAATAAAACACAACCTAATGAAATTTGTAAGGCTTTTAATAATAATGATATTGATATCCTCCTGTAGTTCCAAAGAGAATAATGGGAGTATAGCACAACAAGCGGATTATAATAACTATTTAGAAGTAGAGGAATTGAGCACTTCATCTAAATATTTTGATTTATGGAACTCTAAAATTAGGCCAGATAGTATGCAGCTTACCAGTTTTGGTATAGTAGGCGGTGAATACAGCAGATACTTTCAACAGACTGGGAATATCCAATACTTGAAAAAGGCAGAGCAAAGTCTTAAAAGGGCCGTAGAGATTGCGGCAATTGGTAAGGCCGGTTATTACAGGGCTTTGGCAAGAAATTTTATTTCACAGCACCGTTTTAAGGAAGCTTTACAATTAACGGATTCGGCCATGGCGATAAATGGAAGTAAAGTAGAGGGACAACGCCTTTATTTTGATATCCATATGGAGTTGGGCAATTATACGCTAGCGGAAAAGTATTTGGATAGTATAAGGAATATGTCAGATTTTGGATATATGATTCGTCTTGCCAAATGGAACGATTATAAGGGAGATTTGGATACGACCATAAAATTTATGGAATTGGCAGGAAAAAAAGCGGAGTCGGCTAAAAACAGTGAACTTATGCTGTGGAGTTATACCAACTTGGCGGATTATTACGGACATGCAGGGCGAATAAAGGATTCATATGACCATTATCTAAAAGCGTTGGCCATTGATAAACATAATGCCTATGCCAAAAAAGGTATTGCCTGGATTCTTTTTTCTAATGATAACAATCCTAAGGAAGCCATTAGAATTTTGGATTCCGTGACCGAGACATACCGTGCTCCGGACTACTTTTTACTAAAAGCGGAAATAGCGGATTATATGGGTAACGACTTGGTTCGTACAAAAAATTTAGATCGCTATTTTACCTTGGTTCAGGACCCGGCCTATGGTGACATGTACAATGCATACAATTTAGGATTGTACTTGGACGAAACCAAACAATACGACAAAGCGCTCAATTTGGCTAATCGTGAAGTAATGAACAGACCTACGCCAGAGGCATATAGCTGGCTGGCATTTAGCCATTTAAGAAAGGGTGATAAAGAAAAGGCTATGGAATTAATGGATACCCATGTTTATGGAAAAACCTTTGAGCCCGCTTTATTGTATCAGGCGGCAGAAGTATATAAAGCCAATGGTATCTATGACAAGGTCAAGGAACTTAAAGGAGAATTAATAGGGGCGTTATATGAACTAGGGCCCCATATGGAAAAGCAGATCCAAGATTTGTAATTAATTGCCCAATTATTTTCATTTCTGGTTTGTTTTAGGTTGGATTGTTTTTTTTCAGGGCCGTGGTTTATCCGCGGCTCTGTTATTTTTTAGGTATTTCGTCGAAAAATTAACAGATTTTAAGATTTGTATGGATGAAATGCATATATTTATCGACCAAATACATTTAAAATGCCCCAGCATCTTAAATACGTTAACTAAATGTTGTCACTAAAACTAGTAATGTTATGGAATACCTACTCTTCACATTATGGATTAGCTTAATGATTTTATTGGTTGGAAAAACAATTTTCGCGTATAGATCTCTTCAAAAAACGCTTAATAAAACCAATAATTCTATTTAATCAATTTTCTTAAAAGTACCGGTAGCAGGAGTAAATCCAGTATTAAGGCCGTTACCAGGGTTACACTTATGATCAATCCTATTGTTCTACTGGGTTGGTGAATTGAGAATAACATGACCATAAATCCAAAGAACAGGATAATGGTGGTGATGACCAATGCCCTACCGGTCTGTACAAAGGTTTTTTCCAGCGCGGCCTCTTTGCTTAGCCCTTGGGTAATTCCTAGTTTGTATTTTCCCAAGAAATGAATGGTATCATCTACCGCTATGCCAAATACAATTGCAAAAACCACGGATAATGATGCCTCTAGCGGTATATTTAAAAAGCCAAGTACACTACCGGCAAATAAAATTGGAAGAATATTGGGCACAAGTGATATCAGGAAAATTTTAATGTCCCTGAAAATAAATGCCATGATCACCCCAATTAAAAGAAGACCGTACAACAGTCCTTCCAATAAATTTTTTCTAATGTATTTTGAATTTTTATCCAGTAAGATGCTTTTGCCTGTAATCTTTACCGTAACGATAGAAGTATCCATCTGGGTTGTGGCAAAATCAGTAATACTTTTATAAACTACGCTAAGGCTGTCCGTTCCTACGTCTTGCAACTTTCCGTTGATACGGGCCACGGTTTCATCTTCAGAGATAAACTGTCTCAATTGTTTGCGTACTAAGCGATTGGCATCTTTTTTATATTTTTCAAAAGTAGATTTGTCTGGTGGGAGTTTAAAATAATCAACGTTGTTCAGATGGTAGGCCTTATTGATGATTTTATAGGGCAAGTTTGCAGATTGTACGTTGCCAATGCTTTTAAGGGTTTTTAAATGGATCAATAATTTTTCAACTTCTTGCGCAACCTCAAAATCGGTCACTTTGAACTTTGGCTTGCTGGTTACTGCAATTTCCAGTGGTCTAAAACCTGCATAATTTTCTTGGAAAAAATCAAAATCTGCAGCAATCTTACTTCTTGCCGGTAAGGCTTGCTTAAATTCATAATCGGTTTTTATGAGATAAATTCCTAGAAAGCAGAGTAGTGTAAAAACTACGGTCCCAAAAATTATACTTTTAGGATATTCCCTAGTAAATGTATTTAGGCGCAATAAATAGGTTGTCCATTTTGTAGATACACTTTTGCCCCCAATCAGTTTTTTTTCCGGTAGACTGATCAATAATGAACCGGTCAGGAAAATGACCGTAAAATAGGCAACTAAAACACCAATTGCGGCATTGATTCCAAAGTCTTGGATACTGACCAATCTAGAAGATAAAAGAGTTACAAAACCTATAGCAGTGGTTACCGAGGTCAATAAGGTAGTCATACCTACTTCCTTTAACGAAGATAGTATAGCGGTATAGCGCGGTAAGCCGTTTTGAAGTTTTCGTATATAACTATCCGTAAGATGAATAACATCTGACGTACCAACAATGAGCATTAGCACAGGATAAAATACGGCCATGGCATTTAGTTCTTTCCCCAAAACTGCTAATAGTCCCATGAACAGTAACAATGAAAGGGCTATGGAAAATACGGAAATCCAGACAACGGGCATACTACGATAAACCAATAGTAGGATTATAAAAACAAGGATAGAGGCAACAATGGTGGTGGTTAGTACCTCTGTTTTCTGCATATCCACTATGGCCTCGTAAAAAAACGCCCTTCCCAAAATATGGTAGGAATTTAAATGATGCCTTTTTAAGGAGGCACGTACACTGTCCAATAACACACCGGACTGTTTATAATCCAAATTATCCTCGGTTTTTAAGGCCAGTACAATTGATGATCTATGTGCATCTATGAGTACATTGGTAAATAAGGAATCTTCCTGAATTTTGCGCCAGTCTTTTTCATATTGTAAAGTATCATCAATATGTATAATGGGTAGGGTAGTATAACCAAACGATGTTTTTAGCGGGTAGGATAGGGTGGTCAAGGAACTACTCTCCAACACATGTTCAAAACCCTTACTTTCACGGGAAAAGGAATTAAAATTGGTTAGAAATTCCTGTTGAAAGATATTGGGACTGTTTTTTACAGCTATAAGCAAGAAGTTGTCATCTGTACCAAATTTCTCTACATAATCATCATAAAACGCCAAGTCCGGATCCTCTTCGGGAAAGAACTGACTAAAATCAAAGGAGAATTTTAAATTGCCCAATTGAGTGGCGGATACTGTGCCCAACAATACAAATACCCCTATACATATTTTTTTGAGTAGACCTAGGTTGACCTTCATATAACGAAGTGAGGTGAAAATTATAATTCCTGTGCAAATTTACCATTCTAGTTAGTATTTACTGCATTAAGAGCATTAATAGCAACTATTATGTTGTTATTTTACCCATATGCAAAAAAATATAGCAAGAATACTTTTTGTGTTGTTTACAGGTGGGTGTTGCCTTTTACATGGACAATCACAGCAAGTGGATAAGGACACTATAAAAAACTTAAGATTAAATGTCTTGCCCGTAGTATTCTATACACCGGAAACCGGTTTGGGATATGGGGCATTGGGTCTATCCACATTTAGGTTAAAGGGTGAAAAAACAACTACGCGACCCTCTTCCGTACAACTGGGCATTACCTTTACCTCTAAAAAACAGTTTTTAATGTTCATGCCATATGAATTTTATTTGGATGAGGAACGTTGGAGGTTTAAGGGAGAGCTGGGCTATTATAAATATTTCTATAATTATTACGGTTTGGGAATGGATTCCATAGAGGAGGACAAAGAACTGTATACTGCAGATTTTCCTAGGTTTCGCCTAGCTGCATATAGGGAATTGTTTCAAGGATTCTCTGTTGGTTTGGGCTATGAATTTGATGGATATAATGTATTGGAGCCAGAACCTAATGGACTTCTTGATGCAACAGCGGATATTATAGGAAAGGATGGGGGAACAATATCCAATATTGGATTGTTGGCCCTTTACGATACACGTGATAATATATTTCACCCTACAAAAGGTTGGTATATAGAGGGGGTCTTTTACAATAGTGCCCCATGGCTGGGATCTGATTTCACCTATCGGAAATTTGAGCTGGATACCCGCTATTATCAGCGAATAAAAGGTGATATCATTTTAGCTTCCAACTTATTTTTTGGTACCCGTAGTAATGGTACGCCATTTCAGGATTTAAATTATTTGGGAACTAAGAGAACAAGGGGATTTGATAACAGGCGTTATCTTGATAAGAATGAAATTAGTTTGGCAACGGAATTGCGTTTTCCTATTTATAGAAGATTTAAAGGAGCTGTATTTGGTGCTACTGGAACTGTAATACCATCGTTGAGCCAGGCCATTAATACCTCCTACAAAAGTGCATTTGGTGGTGGGTTCAGATATATAGTCAACAAAAAGGAAGGTACAAGATTACGGGTAGACTATGGAATCTCCAGTGAAGGAGGTCAATTTTATTTTACCATAAACGAGGCATTTTAAACCTATTAAAGCTCAATAAAATTATTGAGGTCCAAAGTCCAGTCATAATTTTGATACTCCAAGTCTATACCCTTGGTAGTAGGAATAAAACCTTTATTCTTCAATATTTTCTTGATACCGCCTTTCCCACCAAAATCGCCCCTAAACCAATTAAATAAAGAACTAATTGTAGCAACTTTGGTTCTTGGGTCATAGTCGGTGGTTCTTTCAAGATACTGTTGGGTACCTTTATTAAACTGCTCATCTAAACGTTGCCACTCATATATTGCTACGGGCGGACAGTCCTTTGCACCACAGTTTAAGGCAAAATGAATATGATACACGGGATCGTTAACACGTAATTTTCGTTCAAATTTATTAGGAAACCATTTTCTAATATAGCCAAGGCCATATTCAAATTGTGACTTTCGTATAAGACCGTGTTCTATTTTGGCAAACGAAATGGTTTCTCCGGCTATTTTAATTTGCTCTTTTTTAAAAAAACTGCCACGATCATCATATAATTCTGGGTTTTTCTGTAATATCACCTGTATATACGCATTGTAGATGTTTATCCAAAATGCCAACCGTTTAGCATTGGAATCCAGGGCCTCGTCAAGTGTTGCAATGGTGGTATTAGCGAAAATATCCTGTAGCTCTTGCGTGTTTTCTTTATCGATAATTTTTTGTAGAAATAATTCTGACAATTTATTAAAGTCTTCTGGTGTATCTGTCGAAGTTTGTGCGTTTATATTTTCACAATGGACCAAGAATGTAAAGCAGAACACCAACAAGGAATACAGGTAATTTTTCATATATATACTATTAGAGTATCTTAATTACGTAAATATGGGGAAAAGGTTTGTGGATTGTTAGTCGTATCAATAATTAAGTGATTACAAAGACCTTTTTTTATAATTTGTATCAGAATTAAAACTATTTTCATCAATTTGCGTAGGTAGAGGAAAGTCAAAACATTAAAAATTGAAAGACGGTATTTCTAAGGTAAAAATTTTCCAAAAGTAGTACGAATATATGATCAGTATAATAATACCAGCACATAATGAGTATGTTAATTTGGAACGTCTTTTTAACAGTGCGGTTTTTTTACATCACCGGCAACTTCTGGAAGTTATCATTGCCGCATCCCCATCAACAAATGACGCAACGTCATCGCTAAGCAGTATTCCAAAAGTTAATGTAATCAATTGTATTAACAAAGGTCGTGCGGCCCAAATGAATGAAGCTTCACAAATGGCTATGGGCAATGTTTTGGTTTTTTTACATGCGGATGTCTTACCACCGGCCAATTTTTTGGATAATATTTTAGACCGCTTGGAGAATGGTTTTGATGCCGGTTTCTTTTCCTATAGGTTTGATAAGGAAACATGGTTTCTTAAAATGAACGCATCGTTTACCGCAAGGGATGGTTTTTTTACCGGAGGGGGAGACCAATGTCTGTTCATACGTAAATCTGTTTTTAACAATTTAGGCGCGTTTGATGAGCAACAGGTGCTTATGGAGGATTTTGAATTTTTTAACCGAATGAAAAAGGGCAAGGTGCCATATACCATTATAAAAAATGATCTAGTGGTCTCTGCCCGTAAGTATGAGTGTAATTCTTATCTTAGGATTAACCTTTCCAATTTGCTTTTAGTAATGTTGTTCAAATTGGGTTGTCCCAGTTGCACATTAAAAAGTCTTCATAATAAATTGATACGAACCCCATATAATGGTTGAGGTAATAAATGGTATTCAGCAAATTGGTATTGGGGTCCTGGATACTAAAACCGTATTTAATTGGTATAGAAAGCATTTAGGTTTTAATGTGTTATTGTTTAAGGATGAGGCAGTTGCGTCGTTAATGACACGGTATACCAATGGTAAGGCAGAAAAGCGTGATGCCTATTTATCATTAAATTTAATGGGGGGTGGCGGTCTGGAAATTTGGCAATTTAAGGATAGGCTTCCTGCAGCTGCTCAAAATGATATTGTTCTGGGTGATCTTGGAATATATGCCATGAAGATCAGGTGTAAGGACCTTGTTGCCATGCATGGTTACCTAGAACAAATAGGGGTATTGCAGTTAACCGATATCATAAAAACATTACCACATAGTGCCAGTTTTTATTTTGATGATCCATTTGGAAATAAAGTGCAAATGGTACAGGATTCCTATATGTTCAGTGCGGAAAAGTCTATATGTGGTGGTGTTATGGGTGCTGTTATAGGAGTTAGCAATATGGAGCAATCCATAGAATTTTATAAAAGGATGTTGGGTTATACGGTAGTGCTGTATGATGATATAGAGACTAATGGTACTGCAGCCAATAAAAAGTATAGAAAGGTAATCCTTGGTCAAAATCGTAAGCATATAGGTGGTTTTGGAGATTTATTGGGTCCTACGCAATTAGAATTGGTAGAAATGCTACAAGGTACGCCTACAAAAATTTTCAAGGACCGTTTATGGGGAGATTTGGGTTATATACATCTTTGTTTTGATGTACAGGGTATGGACTCCTTAAGGGAAAAGGCCAAGATTCTGAAAACGCCCTTCACGGTGGATAGTTCCAACAGTTTTGATATGGGAGATGCCGCGGGTCACTTTAGTTATATAGAAGATCCGGACGGTACGTTGATAGAATTGGTAGAAACCCATAAGGTACCTATCGTAAAATCATTGGGCATTTATTTAAATCTCAAGAAAAGAGATCCGTATAAAACACTACCTAAATGGTTGGTTAAAAGTCTTGGTCTGCATAAGGTAAGCAAAGACCTATAGCCCTCAATAATCATTTAACCCTTACTCGTCGTTCGTATCAATCCAATGCCCGAAAAGAAAAATATTGCGCCCAACACTCCATATACAATAAGTTGTTTGGTAGTGCCGGAACTGTTTCCAAATAAGATTGCCGCGTATACCAGACCGCCAATACCTAATAAGGTCAATACGGTCCCAAAAATTTTCTTTAAATCCATGGGCGAAAAATAATAAAAAAAGGGCAGTTAATAACTAACTGCCCTTTTAAACTATACATATATTTTTTAAGAAGCGGACACTACACCAAGTGTATATAATTGTTCCAAGGTGGGAGATTCACTTCCGCCCGCTGGTTCAAGTGTAATACCAAATGCCTCTGATTCGTTAGGATTGTTCAAAGCAAATACCTTGTTCTCATCTGTAGTAAAATCTTCAAGGAGTCCCATACTTGTTGGTGTAAGGGGCGATAATTTCAAAGACCAGACTTGGTACACAAAACCATCTGGTGGTTCTGGTAAGCCTTTGGCATCTATGTAAACCTTTTCTTCTTTTTTGTTCCAATAAGCCTTTGCATAGGAGGTAGGGGATACCGTCTGCCCGCCAAGGGCAATAACATTAATATCCTTGTCCCTAATCGTATTCAATAATTCTTGCGTTTTTTCCAATGAAGAATCAGTGTCCGCTATTTGCTGTTCCAAAGAAGTATTTTGTTGTTCAACAACTTCAATGTTAGATTTAAGTTCCTGATTTTGTTGGTACATAAAGAACAGACCAATTGCCAATAATAATGAGGCGGCCCAACCAATATACGTCATAGCGGAACTAGATCGTTTATTCATTGAAATAACCTTACCTCCCTTGTTAATTCTGTCCATTAAGGATTGAAAGGTATAAGAAACACCCGGAGATGCTTTTTTGGATAAGGTCAATATGGAAGCTTCAATGGCTTCAATTTCCTTTTTGATTTCCGGATATTCCTTGGCATAGTTGGCTATTTCCAAATTTTCCTTATCAGAAAGGATACCGGCCACATAAAGTTCCAATATTCCCGATGCTATGTATTTTTGTACATCCATTCTATATGCTTTCCATGTTTTCCCTTAGTTGGGAAATGCAACTTCTATTTCTTGTTTTTACAGTTCCTATAGGAATATTCAGCTCTTCGGCAGCATCTTTTTGCGTATAACCTCTAAAGTATAATAGTTCAATGATCTGAACACATTTTTCCTTTAAATTTTTCACGAGTTTTCTTAACCCTTTGGTATCTACCGCCATATGTTCCTCTTCCCTGCTTTCTAAAATACCTACGAAGTAATCTGCAGAAAGGTTCTTTTTTTGATTTTTATACGTTTTACTGCGTATTTCATCGATAGCCGCATTTCTGGCTATATTCAATATCCATGTAAAGAACCTTCCTTTACTGGAATTATAGCTTTCTGCATTATTCCAAATTTTAATAAATACGTCTTGGCAGATTTCTTGAGCTACTCCGTCATCTTTTACAATGGTATTGATGACCCCACAGATATTATCTGCATACATTTCGTGTAGTGTTTTGAAAGCGTTGGGGTCTTTTTTCCTGAACTGCTCAACCAATAGGTCTAGTTGCATACATCAATTTTTATATTCGCTAAAAATAAAAAAAGCTGCTCTTAGAACAGCTTTTATAAATTTTATATTTAACTCTATTCAATAATGCCCGCACAACTTATACGTGCCCCGGCTGCGCCACTGGGTTGCGAGGTAAAATCATCAACACCTTGGTGAACGATTACACCTTTACCAAGAATATCCTTGTTTTCATCACCACAACCAATACACCACTCATCTGTGGAAAACTCAACATTGGCAGTACCATCTGCATCAGCGGTAAAATTACCGATGTCTCCTTTATGGTAGCCTTCTGCAGCTCCCCACTTTCCATGTGGTTCATTGGTAGGGTTCCAATGTCCACCGGTAGATGTTCCATCAGCAGAAGAACAATCTGCAGTTTGGTGAATATGTATGGCATGCTCTCCTTCAGAAAGACCGGTTAAATTTGCCGTCATGCTTACTTTACCATCCTCTTCGGTAAAAGTAACTTCACCTTTTACTTCGCTATCGCTCTTGGGTTCCATCATGAATTTAATGGTAGTGACCTCTTCGTTCATTTCCGCTTTGGCTTCTTCCATAAATTCCTCTACTTCTTCTTTGGCCTCATTGGTCTCTTTTTTGACCTCTTTACAGCTAAAAGCTGCAATTAGCGCTAAAAATGCTATTTCAAATTTTAATATTTTCATATTCATGTTTTTTAGGTTAGACCATAAAGTTACATATTAATACCTACAATCTTTGCTCATATACAATCGATTTTAACATGAAAAACGATTGCATTTATATGAGGCTGAAAATTATTCCTTTTTCTTGAACAGACCGCTTAAATCCGTATTATAGAATACCCCAACCTGCAAACGGTCAAAATTAGCCCCTGTAAAATGATTTTTTAGGTATCCAAATTGCATGCTTAAATCTTCAGTTACATTTACCCCAAGTGCGGCATAGGCACGGTTCTGACCAAAAGCATTGTCCTGTAGGTTTATGAAAATTTCATCATAGAAATTTAAGAAAAAGATATCGGTTAGGGGCAAGGTCATCTGTATTCTGTACCTGGCCCGGTGCAAGGTATTGCTTACCTTGGTATAATTGTCCTGCACAAAACGCTGTTCCAATCGGTAACGATGTTCAAATTTAAATTCCCATACCTTATTTTTCAAAATAAACTGTTCAAAGATCCTGTGTTCCGATATGGAATTGTTTTCAAAAAATACATCATCACCTAGAATATCAAAAGCACTAAAGGTAGGATCCGTTTCTATAAAACCGTATCCTAAAGTAGCTATAGCGTTGTCATTGATATGATAATTTGCACCTGTCCTCAATAACAATTGGTTAAAATTGGATGCCATTTCATAATATCTAAACTGAGCTTCTGTATGAACACTCCATTTATCTGAAACTTTATTAGTGCCAAAATACATGAACCAACTGCCAAAATCATCTTCACCCGTACCTTCATTTTGGGCATTGACATGTAGTGTAGTAATACATAATGCCATTATAGCTATAATGTTCTTCATTTTTTATCCTCTTCTTTATCTATTAATTGATATTAAATGTTTTGGTTTCTTTAAATGGCGATAGGTCCAAACGTTCCATTGCCGCTTTGTATTTTGCCCAATCATCCGTATAAAAACTATTTGTTTTGTCCAATGCGGTTCCTAATTCCTGTTTGGCAAAATTGATTAATTGGGTTTCTGTGGCGGTCATACCATTTTTGCGGGATCCTACATAGCTTCTTGCGTTTTGAAGCCGTTGCATTACCGTAATTTCCTTATTTCGGGTAATTCCTTGACGCTTATCTACCTTGCCCAGGTAGAGGGCTATTACAGAATCTGTTTGTTTGATAATATCCTTGGATGCTTCAATTTGTTCCTTGTATTTCTTCTCGTCCAATTTCTTGAGGTCTTTCTGAAATTGTTCTGCAACTGTTTTACTTTCTACCAATTGCTTAACGGCATCCGTAGCCTTTTGCATATAGGACTCCAAAAGCTTTCCATTGGTATATACTGCATTGATTGCTTCTGGTGAAATTTGTAAACGTGGGTCTGATTTTACGGTAATGGAGGATTCTTCAATTGCATCCCCATACATCATTTTAATAGTATACGTTCCCGGTTTAACGTCTACACCGCCGGATTCCCTTTTCCTGGTCTGAATTTTTCTGGATGGCCTGTCCGGTCCTTTTTCATCCATTCCCCAGTATATTCTATGAAACCCAGGTTTTTCAGGCGTCTTATACTTTAAGGTTCTTATAAGTCGGTCACCATCATAAAAATCAAACTGTACGGAATCCTTTTTTTGTACCCCGGTTAATTTGGGCTGTTCCGTAGATGAAGAATCCTTGGCTACGTTGCCCTTATCGGCTTTATTTGTGGTACCTTTTTCCTCCTTATCTTTTTTTGCGTTGCCCTTTTTCTTGCCCGTTTTCAGGTAATACGTAATCATTGCACCTTGTTTTCTATTTTCACCTTGGTAAAGGGCATCTCCACCAAAACGGCTTCCCGTTGGTTGTTGATAGGCTGCTTGATAAGCGGTAGGAGGATTAAATAGCTCAACGTCCTTGTTCAATATACTTAAATCCGTTGCCAAGGCTCGTAACGGACGTATATCGTCCAACACCCATGCGGCCCTTCCAAATGTACCAATGACCAAATCTTGTTCCCTTGGGTGTATGGCCAGGTCCTTTGTTGATACTGTTGGAAATCCTTCGGTCCATTTTTGCCATTTTTCTCCAGCGTTGAACGATAGGTATAGCCCGTCATCCGTTCCCAAGAACATTAGATTAGGATTTTCAGGATCTTCAATAATAGATAAGGTATAACTTTCCACATCGTTGGCATCTACAATCCTGGTCCATGTTTTGCCATAATCCTTTGTTCTATAGGCATAAGGGGTGTAATTGAACCTTCTATAGTCATTGGCAATTAAAAGGGCCTCACCCTTATTGCGTGTAGATGCTTTAATTTGGGGAATCCAACTTCCTTTGGGCAGACCTTTTAAATTGGCGGTTACCTCTGTCCAGGTTTTACCACCGTTTTGGGTATAGTGCACACGACCATCATCTGATCCAGCCCATAACATATCCTTTTCTACTGAAGAAGGTTCAATGACCAAAATCGTGGTATGGTTTTCTGCACCTGTTGCATCCATGGAAAGTCCACCACTTTCACTTTGTTTTTGTTTTTCTGGATCATTCGTGGTCAGGTCAGGGGAAATTATTTCCCAGGTCAAACCTTTATCACTACTCTTATGAACAAATTGACTTCCAAAATATACGGTGCTATTATCAAAAGGGTCCTGGCTAATGGCCGAGTTCCAATTAAACCGCAGTTCTGTTTTTGCATCTGGCGGGGTAGGCCTAACAATATAGTTGTTACCCGTTTCGTGATCAAAACGTTGTACAAAACCTTGTTGGCTCATGGTATAGCCATATCTGGAATCTTCAGGATCGGGAACTACGTCAAAACCGTCTCCAAAACTGATTTCTTGCCAGTAACTGTTTCTAATGCCCTGTGCTTTCCAAACATAGGCTGGTCCACGCCAAGAACCGTTATCCTGCATTCCGCCATAAACATTGTACGGATAATCGTTGTCCGTGGCTATATGATAAAACTGGGCCACCGGCAAATTGCCGATAAAGCGCCATGTTTTACCTCCATCTTTAGAGATATTGAGTCCGCCATCGTTACCGTCCATCATGAACTGACCATTCTCCGGATGTATCCAAAAAGCATGATGATCTGGATGTACCCCGTTATCCACTCCATAGGCCGGCATTAATTGTTCAAAGTTCTTACCGCCATCTTGGGATACGTTGACATAGGTAAAGACAGAAAATACCCTGTTTTCGTTTTCCGGGTCTACATAAATTTCGGAATAATAAAAAGGCCTGTTGCCTATATCTCCTTTATCATTGACCTTTTTCCATTTAAATCCGCCATCCTCAGATTTATAGAGCGCATTCTTTTTGGCCTCTACCAAAGCGTAGACTACATTAGGTTTGCCTGCGGCTATGGCCACACCAATTCTTCCTAGATCACCTGCGGGCAACCCATCCTCTTCGGTCAATTTTTTCCAATTCTTACCGCCGTCATGTGTCATATATAGTCCACTGCCGGCACCACCGGAGTTAAAGAACCAAGGCTCACGTTTGTGTTCCCACATGGCCGCAATCAGTTTATTGGGGTTTGTGGGGTCCATGATCAAGTCCGCCACACCGGTTTTATTATTTACAAAGAGAACTTTCTCCCAAGTTTCGCCACCATCCGTAGTTTTGAAGACACCACGTTCCGGGTGCTCGCCCCAAGGGGAACCAATGGCTCCCACATATACGGTATTAGGATTCATGGGGTCTATTTTTATTCTGTGGATGTGTCTCGTTTTTTCAAGCCCCATGGATTTCCAGGTTTTTCCCCCATCCAAGGATTTAAAGACACCGTACCCTCCATTTAAACTATTTCTAGGATTACCTTCACCGGTCCCTGCCCAGATTACGGAAGGATTATTTTGTTGAATAGCGACCGCACCTATGGACGCCGTGACCTCTTTGTCAAAAATAGGTTCCCATTTTATACCGCCTGAGGTAGATTTCCATAAACCTCCCGAAGCTGTTCCTACATACATAATATCTGGATTGCTGATAACGACATCAATTGCCGTAACCCGGCCGCTCATACCGCCAGGTCCAATATTACGGGGTTTAAGGTCCTGTACGAGGTCCATTTTAAATTCTTGGGCAGTAAGTAAAACAGATGCGAAAAGCATCAAAATGGAGAGTAATTTTCTTGTCATTTGAGTGGTTTGTTAGTTATGTTTCTAAAAATAGCAGAAAAGAAAGGGAAGTATTCTTAAAAGGATGTTAACAGTGAATACTTTTGAAGAATCTATAATCCTTTAACAGTTTTGGTGTTGGTTATTGGTTGATTGTTGCCGATCTACGATATTCAGTGTGCTGCTGTTCGTATCCGTGGCAGAATCAGCGAGCAATGTTCAGTTTTTTAATAGCAAGGTAAGATGCAATCCATAAGATCAGTGTTCCTAACATCTCGATAATGTAAGATGTGGCAAAGATCCAAACTGTTAATTGAACGCAACCAGAATAACCAAAAAAGGACTTGGGACAACGAAAAGCGAGTAGAAGACTGCTTGCTACAAATTATGGTCACAGAACCTCAAAAATACCGAACAACTCTTTACCTAATCTTGGGGGGATGGAATTGTAACAGCGATCAAAAGTGATCGTTTTAAAATAAGGGGTTAAATAACTGATATATAATTTTTTATTTCCCCCAAATGGGCGATTTTCCATGTCCTCTGTCAAGGGAAAATCAAACCAGACACCAACAAGTTTACCATTAGGTTTTAAAAGGCTGGCCATATGTTTGGCATAGGCCCTTCTATTTTCATCCGTAGGTACAAAGGAGCAAAAGAACGTCTGTTCCAGGATAAGGTCGAACTGGTCATGGTAATCAAAAAAATCCCCATGATGCACCTGTGATCTAGGAAAACTTTCATTTCGTTCAATAAAAGCTTGTAATGGTAAAATAGAAATATCTAAAATATGTACCTGCCTAAATCCTTGTTGCCATAAATATTCCGCTTCATAGGCATTCCCTGCACCGGGAATCAATATTTTAATTTCTTTGTCCTCTAGCTGGTCTATATAATCTTTTATTGGGGTAGACGGGTATCCAATGTTCCATCCGGTGTGGTGTTTCTTATAGCGCTGTGTCCAATATTGCTCTTCGTTCAAAATCAGGATATTTATTGATTTATAAAATTAAACAGATTTAAGGGTAATGCCAAGTATGTAGAAAACCCATCCATTGGTCATTCTTCCTTTGTGGCAAACAAATCAATTTCCTACCTTACCCACCAGCTAACCATTAACGAATAACGTATGAGAAAATTTATTTGTGCCATAATTTTGGCTTGTTTTACCCTTGCCGGTTTTGCCCAAACCAACCCTAAATGGGCAAGGTATCCATCTATAGCGCCAGATGGTAAAACCATAGCGTTTACCTATAAGGGCAATATATTCTCCGTTGATGCAGTTGGTGGTCTTGCCAAACAACTAACGTTTCATGCCGCCCATGATTACGCTCCTGTATGGAGTAAGGATGGCAAGCACATTGCTTTCTCGTCCAATAGGTATGGAAATTTTGATGTTTTTGTAATGAATGCAGATGGTGGTCCCGCAAACCGACTAACGTTTCATAGCAATGATGAAACACCGTTTTGTTTTTCCGCGGAAAATGATAAGGTGTTATTTGGGGCAACCCGGTTAGATGCCGTTGCGCACAGACAGTATCCTACTGGCACACAACCGGAACTCTATAGTGTCTCCAAGGAAGGAGGGCGCGTGGAGCAGGTACTGACCGTTCCTGCAGAAGATGTTCAAATAAACAATGAGGGTACAAAAATGGTGTATCATGATAAAAAAGGATATGAAGATGTATTTAGAAAACATCACGTATCTGCCATTACCAGAGATATTTGGTCGTATACACCCGTAACAGGGGAGCATGTAAAATTAACCGATTTTGAGGGGGAGGACCGTAATCCGGTTTTTGCAAAGGATGGAAAGACCATATTTTATTTAAGTGAACGCAAAGGGTCGTTCAACGTATTTTCCAAAAGTTTGGATGAAAACCTTCAGCCTACCCAACTAACCAATTTCAAGACACATCCCATCCGCTCTTTAAGTATAGGAAACAATATATTGGCCTTTGGCTATGACGGTGAAATTTATACCCTTAAGGAGGGTCAAGATCCAAAAAAGGTCAATATCATTATTAGAACACAAGAAGAAAATAACCCTACCGCGTATATTTCCATTAACGGTGGTGTACGTGAAATGGATATAGCGCCCAATGGAAAGGAAATAGCTTTTATAAGCAGGGGGGAAGTCTTTGTTACCTCGGTAGATGGTGCGTTGACCAAACGAATTACCAATACTCCGCAACAGGAAAGATTTGTAAAGTTCATGCTAGATGGCCGAAGTGTGGCCTATGCAAGTGAACGAAATGGCAAGTGGTCCATTTTTAAAACTTCAAAAGCACGATCACAGGAGCCTTATTTTTTTGCTGCAACCGTTTTTAGGGAGGATACACTAGTGAGTTCAAACAAGGACAATTATTTACCGGAATTCTCCCCGGACAGCACCTATATGGCCTATGTAGAAGGCAGAAGAACCTTAAAAGTGAAGAATCTAAAAACAAAGGAAGAATTTACATTGCTAACCCCTAAGGAGCTTTACCATATGCAAGATGGAGATCAATATTTTAAATGGAGCCCAGATAGTAATTGGCTGCTGGTAAGCTGGGGGGTATCATTAAGTAATTCAGAAGTATTGCTGATTTCCAAGGATGGCAAGCAAAGGAAGAATTTAACGCAAAGTGGCTATTATGATGGTTCGCCAAAATGGGTAGACAAAGGAAACCAGTTGCTATATTTCTCCAATAGGGATGGTCTTAAAAGTTACGCTACAAGCGGTAGGTCAGAATTAGATGTGTACAGTATGTTCCTAAATAAAAATTCGTGGGACAAGTTCAACAAATCCAAGGAAGAGTATGATTTGTTAAAACTGATAGAGGATGCGGAAAAGGAAAAAAAGGAAGCGGCTTCCAATGATGATAAGAAGAAAAAGAAAGCGGATAATAAAGAAGAGGTAAAACCCTTGATGTTTGATTTGGAAGATGTGGAACAAAGAAAATCCCGTTTAACCATTCACTCTTCTTTATTGGCGGATGCCGTGTTGTCCAAGGATGGAGAAAAATTATACTACCTGACCCGCTTTGAGAAAAATCTTAATCTATGGGAAACCGAAATACGGACCAAGAACACCAAACAATTGGTTGCCTTGGGAGCCAAATCCGGAAGTTTGCAATGGGATACAAAAAAGGAAAATTTGTTTCTTTTAGCGGACGGTAAGATTTCAAAAGTTGATTTAACTGCAAAAAAGACAGAACCGGTAAAACTAAATGCCGAAATGGTTTTGGACGTGGATGCGGAGCGAGAATATATGTTCGATCACATATGGTTAAGGACAAAGGGAATTTTTTATACCTCTACCTTTCATGGTGTAGATTGGGACTTTATGCGTACCGAATATGAAAAGTATTTGCCGCACATTGGTAATGATTATGAGTTCGCAGAAATGATTTCGGAAATGTTGGGAGAGTTGAATGTAAGCCATGCCGCAGGCCGGTTCACCGATACAATTGAAAACGGCGATAAGACAGCTTCTCTTGGTATTTTTATAGATTATGGTTATTTGGGTAAAGGATTAAGGATTATGGAGGTCATTAAAAATGGACCCTTGGACAAAGCCGGATTTGATATAGAACCGGGAATGATCATTGAAAGGATAAACGGTATTGAAATAGATACGACAGTAGATGCAGCCTTTTACTTAAACCGGATAGAAGGGGAATTCACATTGTTGGATATTCTGGGAGACAATAACAAAAGAAAGCAAATTACGGTAAAACCCATTTCCTTGAACGAAGAAAATAAATTGTTGTATAAGCGCTGGGTCAACATCAATGAAAAGGATGTATTGAAAAAGAGTAACGGTACATTGGGCTATGTGCATATTCCCGGTATGAGTGACGGGCCTTATAGAAGCATTTATGAAGAAATGTTGGGTAAGTTTAATGACAAGAAGGGGGTTATTGTAGATACGCGGTTTAATGGAGGTGGAGATTTAGTTGCGGATTTGGCCATGTTCTTTACGGGAGTACCCTTTTTGTCCTATGAAACGGAGACCAGGGTAGTAGGCGGTGAACCTACGTCTAGATGGACCAAGCCTACATTGGCCATGTTCAATGAATCAATGTACAGTGATGGTTCATGCTTTGCAAGTGGATATGTTGATTTAAAAATTGGTAAAACGGTTGGTATGCCGGTACCGGGAACCTGTAGTTGGGCCGGTTGGGAACGTTTGCCCAATGGTGGGCGTTGGGGCGTTGTTCCAATAAGTGCAAAGAACAAAGCAGGTGAGTGGATGGAGAACAACGAAACCAATCCAGATATTTTAATTAAAAACCAACCAGAAATAATTGTAAAGGGTATTGATCAACAATTGGAAAAGTCCATTGAGGTATTGATGAAAGAAGTAGAATAGTTATTTCCACAATTAAATTTATACGCGCAACAACTTAATATAGTTACTGGTACTATTTTTTAGTTGTTGCCATTCATTGTGGAATGCAATCTTTAATTAAAGAAAAAAACACAAATAAATGCAATGTTTAAATTGTAATAATTCGGTCAAGGAAAATTTCTGCCCAAATTGTGGACAAAAAACATCAACACACCGGTTTTCGTTTAGTTATATTTTTGATAATGGAGTATTAAACGGAATTTTTAACGTTAACAAAAGTTTTTTCTTCACTATAAAAGAGCTTTTTACACGACCTGGGCATAGCATCAGAGAATATATTCAAGGAAAAAGAATACGACATATTAATGCTTTTAGTCTATTAATATTGCTAATTGCAATTGAATTTTTGCTCGATTTTGGCAATGTAAATAGTAATGAGGCATTACCGGAAATGTTTAAGAATTCTGGGGATTCACTGGATCAAATTTTCGAAACTTATCCGCAACTCACCTATTTAATTGTTATTTGTGTCACAACTATTTCCAGTTATCTGTTTTTTAGAAGAAGCAAACTGAATTTTGCTGAACATTTAATAATGAATATCTATTCTTGGTCTGGTTTAATTGTACTGGGATTACCTCTTACCTTATCATTTGCTTTCATTGATGATAAATCGCTGATAAGACCACTAATTAATATATATGCGTTAATTGGTTTTGGTTATGCTTTTTGGTTCTTTTATCAATTTTTTTCAGGATACCGATACAAAAAAATATATTTAGTTTTAAGAGTGTTATTGGTACTTATAATATCACATATTTTGAGATTTATTACACTTGCTGCTTTACTTGAAATTAATAAGCTTACGAATTAAAATGCTGACTAAATTCACTCAAACGCTGAATATGGAAATCTGAATGATTGAATAATATGAACGATTAAAAATAACGAATTGGCAACACCGTATAAATTTAATTACAGATTTTTAGCCTACTTGCCAAAGTCCTAGAGCACTTTCTATCTGTGATTTATTTGCTAAATTTAGTACTTAAACCACGCAACTAATAGTGTACAAACACGTTGACGAATGTTTTGAAATTCAAATAATAACTCAAATCCATGAAGTTAAGGTTCATTTTTATCATTTGCGGTTTTGTCAGTACAATTGGTATAGCACAGGAAAATACCTCTCAAATTACTATTGGCGTTAATCATACTATTAAGTCTGCTATATTAAATCAAGATAGGACAATTCAAATTTACTTACCAGATAGTTATTCAGATTCAAGTCAAGACTATCCTGTTCTATATATTTTAGATGGACAATGGTATTTTTTAAGCGGCGTAGCAATTCAAAAAAGCCTACGAACTCCTGGTGCTATACCAGAAATGATTGTTGTAGGTATCAACAATAGCAATCCATTAAGAAGAACATTGTTCAATGATGAAAGTAAAAAGTTTACTGAATTCTTAATTAATGAAATAGTACACTACATAGATACTAATTACAGGACAAATAATGAAAGGGTCATTTTTGGGTGGGAAGCTGCCGCTTATTATTTAAGTGAATTAATTTTAACAACAAGTGAATTTAATGGAGCTATTATAACTGACGGTGGTTATGCTTCTGAAGATTTAGTGAAAGAGTTTACATCAAAAGAAGATAAATATCTGTTTATGGCCAACTCCAGAAAAGATATTTATTATATAGGTTCAACAGATGCATTCCATAAAATATTAAAAGAGAACAATCCTAAGAACCTTATTTGGAAATACGATTTGTTTAATGATGAAGTGCATGAAACATTAGCCCATTTAGCGCTATTTAAAGGTTTGAAATACTATTATCATAATTACGATTCACCAGTTTTTGAAAGTATTCAACAATTTATAGATTTAGGCGGAATGAATTACCTGACTACTTATTTCAAAGAAAAAGCACGACGTTTTGGGGGGAATGGACAAATAGATAATAGCACAAAAAATGCATTAATTTGGTTAGCATGGAACAGGGATAATTTTGAATATTTTAATTTCTTTATGAATGAATTCAGTGACGTCTTGACGACCAAAAGATATTCTTCAGGCTACTGGCAAAATCGTTTTGGCCAATTTTATTTAAAACACAAAGATTACCAAAATGCGATCAAATATTTTGAAGCAGGTCTTGTCGATTACCCAGATTCACAATTTAAGGAAGAAATGCAAAAGGGACTTATTGATGCGAAAAACGGAACAAACTAATTAAAACACATTTTACAACACGGTACATAAATAATAGCGGCTAAGAACGAAAACAAAAACATGAACAATAAAGAAAGGTCAGTGTAAAACGAATATTAACCTATACAGCCTGTAACTGGCGATTATACTAAAGCGTTGGCAAATAGTTATAATCAATTTAATGTGATTGACTTATCTAAACAGTAAACAATAAAAATGAAACAAATTTTAATCTTAATTTTTGCAATTTGTCTTTTCTCTAATTGTTCAAAAGATGATTCCAATAATGATGTAAACATTCGCTTATCTAATGTCACCGATATGGACTTCGAAAATATTATAGTCAATACCACAAACTATGGTAATTTAAAGTCCAACCAAGTTTCTGAATACAAAAACTTCAACAAGGCCTATCGATATGCCTATGTAGAATTGAATATTGGAGAGGAAACGTATATTATACAACCAATTGATTATGTTGGCGAAACACCGCTGACTAATGGTAATTACACCTATCAGCTAGATTTGGTTAGTTATAATGAAGGCTTTCTCGACCTAACCATTACACTGATAGAGGAATAAAATTTTTGTGTACAAAACCCATAAGCAATATGTACTACGGGCTTAATTGTAAGGTTTGCATATTGTTATAAAGTCCTCCAAATTTTTAGGATTTTGCATGGAAATAAAAATATAACCAAAACAAAAAGTTTATGCTACGTGAGTAGACCTGCCGGCAGGCGGAAACGAAATGTTTCCTTATCTCGCCACTAAGCTTAAACGAGACGTTATACCCAATTAAAACGAAAATTATGAAAACTTTAATGGACATGATTAAAAGAATATCACTTTTAGTTTTGCTTGCAATTACTTTAATTGGTTGTAAATCAGAAAATAAAGAAGCGGTTAATGATACACAAAAGGTCTCTTCCCAAAATGCTCTTTCTGCTGTAATAGATTCTGTTAACTCAGAAATAAATAATGGGGATTATGGATTAATTGACCGCTTTCTGGTCATACAAAATGATAAGCTATTGGCAGATTTTAGGTATAACCAGGATTATGAGACAATCGTTCAAAAATATGACACCACTAATCATCAATACAATTTCAATAATACCAATTGGCATCCCTATTATAAAAAAAGCGAATTGCACACCCTTCAATCTGTAACCAAAAGCATTACCTCGATCCTTCTGGGTATTGCGTTGGATTTGAACCAGGATTATAATGTTAGCACCAAAGCAATGCCTTTGCTGATTGGTTATGATACTGATTTTAAAGATGAACGAAAACAGAGTATATCTATTGAAGATTTATTGACTATGAGAAGTGGAATACAATGGAATGAAGAAACCGATCATAATGACCATACAAATGACTGTTTTTTATTGGAAGCAAGTGATAACTGGATAGAATATGTACTGAGCAAACCTATGGATACCATACCAGGTACAAAATTCGTGTATAATGGTGGAGGTACTGTGCTTTTAGGTAAAATCGTAAGAACCATTACAGGAAAACGAATAGATAAATGGGCAGAAGAAAAACTTTTTGAGCCACTTGGCATTACAGATTACTACTGGAAAGAAACACCCGATGGAGAAATAGATACGGAAGGTGGGCTGTATCTTAAGGCAGAAGACTTGGCTACCATTGGTGCCCTATTTCTAAATAAAGGGAAATGGAATGGTAAGCAAATTGTATCTGAAAGTTGGGTCTCCACATCTACAAGTCCTTTACTTAAAAATGTAAAACCGCAATGGCGCGATGTAACAGGGTATGGGTATCAATGGTGGATTCCTGAATACGCCGAAGATGGCAGCGTCGGTATTTATTCAGCTAACGGATATGGTGGGCAATACTTAATGATGGCGCCAAAACACAAGTTAATAATTGTCTTTAATGGTTGGAATATTAATAGTGAGCCAGAAAAGTCAACTTATAGAGTTTTGCGAGATAGAATAATCCCCACGCTTAAGAAATAATAATTAGGCTAAACGTATATAAATGATGGCAGTGCCATAGTGTATTAAGCTTGCATGTTTTCCCGCATTAGTGAAAATAATTTACATAAAAATAAAATATAGCTACACCATTATTCTTATAAAAATTAGGTAGTAAACAATCCACAGATTCAAGCAACCAAAGTTTTACGATATAATAGTAATTTTTTTATAGCAAATTCGTCAGTGAAGCAACCAACCCTGAAAAGGGCGAAATATCTTAGTAAAAAGCCATCGTTTAAAAAAAATCAAAATGGTACTTGGTGAAAGTTTTGGTTGTATTTATTTAATGACCCAATATTTAGTCTAAAGTATTAAAGTAGATAAATAACGAACAAAATTTATACATTGGTTTTTATCTTAATCAATGGTATATAGAAAATAAAATACTTGAATGAAAAATAGAATACTTGGTAATAAAGGTTTTGAAATAAGTGAAGTGGGTTTAGGTTGTTGGCAGATTGGCGGCAATTGGGGCAATGGCATCCAAGAAAATAAGGCTTTTGAAATATTGGAAGAAGCCGTAGCTAGTGGCATTACATTTTTTGATACCGCAGATGTATATGGAGATGGCAGAAGTGAAAAACTCATTGGAGAATTTCTAAAAACTACAAAAGCCGACATAAAAATTGCGACTAAATTTGGGCGAGGCGCAAATGTTTTTCCAGATAAATATTCCGAACAAGCATTAAGAGACAGTGTAGAAGCTTCAAAAGAACGGTTAAATGTAGACTGTATAGATTTGTTGCAATTGCATTGTATTCCAACAGAAGAATTAAAGAAGGGTAAGATTTTTGAGTGGTTAAGAGCGTTGAAGCAAGAAGGCAAAATTGCCCATTTTGGGGCTAGTGTCGAAAGTGTGGAACAAGGTTTCATTTGCCTAGAGCAGGAAGGGTTACAATCGCTCCAAGTTATTTATAACATTTTTAGACAAAAATTGACTCAAGAGTTATTACCACAGGCCGCTGATAAAGGTGTGGGCATCATTGTACGTTTGCCTTTGGCCAGTGGATTGCTCACCGGTAAATTTAGTTCGGGTACCACATTTTCGGAAAACGACCATAGAAATTTTAATAAGGATGGTGAAATTTTTAATGTAGGTGAAACCTTTGCGGGTCTACCGTTCAATAAAGGGGTGCAACTTGCCAATGAGCTTAAAACAATTTGTCCCTCGGAAATAAGTATGGTTGAGATGGCACTAAGGTGGATTTTGGACCATAAAGAGGTAACTACCATAATACCTGGAGCAAGTTCTCCTAACCATATTAAAGATAATGCCAAAGCAAGTGAATTAACTCCATTATCTAAAAAACTAATGAACGATTTGGACACTTTTTATAAAGAAAAGGTGCATGCACACATACGCGGGGTATATTAGATGAGCAACTTCTATTATAAACAAATTGCTGGGATTACAATAGTTTCGTAAATTGTATAGGGCAATATAAACATATGGAGATACCGGAAATTCCTAATTTAATTCATTACGCAATTCCCTTTTTTGCGGCAACGGTGGTATTGGAAGTTATTTTGACCGTTAAGTTAAAATTGGAAGATTACGAATTTAAGGATGCCGGTACCTCAATACTTATGGGTCTGGGTAATGTAGCTATAGGTTTGTTTACCAAAGGCCTGGCATTGGGTGTTTTTTATGCTTTATATAATTTATTTCACCTATTTGAGATACCGTTTTCATGGTGGGCATGGTTGATATTACTTTTTGCCGAAGATTTCTGTTATTATTGGTTTCATAGGATAAGTCACGAAAGTAGACTGTTTTGGGCCAGTCATATTGTTCACCATTCTTCACAGAATTATAATTTAAGTACGGCATTGAGACAGACCTGGTCCGGTGGATTTTATACGTTTATTTTCTGGATTCCCTTAATAATAATTGGTTTTCATCCTGTTATGGTATTGGTACAAATGTCCGTAAGTTTAATTTATCAATATTGGATACATACGGAACTGATACACAAAATGCCCAACTGGTTCGAATTTGTTTTCAATACACCAAGTCACCATAGGGTTCATCATGCAACTAACCCCCAATACCTGGATAGAAACCATGCAGGAATCTTTATAATTTGGGATAGGATGTTCGGAACTTTTGAGCCGGAAGACGAAAAACCTGTCTATGGATTGGTAAAGAATATAGACACCTATAACCCAGTAAAAATTGCCTTTATGGAATGGTATAAAATGTTGGGCGATTTCTTTACTTCCAAAACCTCATTGTGGAACAGGTTAAAATATTTGGTAAAACCACCCGGATGGAAACATGATGGTACTAGTATTTTATCATCTGATTTAAGAAAAGAATGGAAAGAAAATAATAAGGCCCAAAACTAATTCTAAAAAGGTGTTGTAAGTTTATGTTGTACCTTCCTTTATATTTTATAATGAATGAATTATACTGGAGATTAGAACCAACTGCGAGAATTTCGACAAAGCATTACCCAATAACAGTATAGAGGCCATGATATGCACCTATGAGTGCACATTTTGTAAAGACTGTGTTGAAAATATTTTACATAATGTTTGCCCAAATTGTGGAGGAGGTTTTGAAAAGCGACCAAGCAGACCAAAAAATGGAATGATTAAGCATCCTCCACGAAAAGATAAGGTCTTAAAACCGGTTAAAATTAATACATATTTAGAACCAAATAAGCATATAGCACCAAATAAAAGGTAGAGTCAATTTTAGTTTTATTTAGATATAGTATTTATCACCATATATAAAGTAACAATATATGGGTTATTTCGTCTATTACATATAACCAACCAAGAGATTAAAATGAACAATAGACTTGTCGCGTATATCGGAATTGTAGGAGTTAGCTTATTTGCTATTGCGGCTATTGTTGGTCCATTGTTAATAGATGATTATAGTGTAGTTAGTCAATACATTAGTGAATCGTTTGCCTCTAATACTGAATACGGATTGTATTTACAGCACTTCGGTTATGTACCTAGCGGAATTTTGACCACCATTTTCTGTTTTAGCGCACCAAAATATCTTCCTAGTTCAAGGTTGATTAAATCCGGATTTTTTGGACTTGCTATTTTTTATGGCCTGGGAACCATCCTTGTGGGCTTATTTCCATGCGATGCTGGTTGTCCAACCGCCATAGGCAATTCCAGTACGGCACAATTAATTCATAATGCGGTGGCTTCGTTGACGTATATTTTTCTACCACTTTGTATTATCGCCATTGGTCTAGGATTGAAGAAAACCGAATCTCATCAACGATTATTTCAAATTGCATTAATAACAGGTATTATAAGTGCCATTTTCATTTTTGTTTTATTTTCAAATGCGGAATCTGGGTACCGTGGTTTGTTGCAACGGGTAATTGAAACCTCGTTTATCATTTTTATAATTTCCAGTGCCTTGAACATAAAGGACAGCCAATAAATAGATATTAGTTCAACTAATCTATTCCTTATAAATTACCCCATCTTTCATCACAAAAGAAACATTTTTCATAGTAGATATATCTTTGGTAGGATTTCCTTTTACGGCAATGATATCGGCTAAAAAACCTGTTTTCAACTGTCCTAAGCGTTTTAGATGAAACATGTTTGCATTGCCAGACGTTGCAGTTTGCAATACTTTTATGGGTTTCATTCCATATGCTACCATTAGTTCCATTTCGCGGTAATTTTCACCATGTGGAAATACACCTACGTCACCACCAAAAACAATTTGCACACCAGATTCCAAGGCTTTTTTAAAGGAGTTGCGTTTTTGTACTATTCGCTCGGGTTCTTGGTCCGTAGCTTTGTTCCAGCCACGGTATTGGGTAATGGCGTCTCCGGCAGCTAGGGTAGGGCATAGTCCAATTCCTTTTTCCTTCATCAACTTAAAAATTTCCAAAGTACCGCCATCGCCATGTTCAATAGTTTCCACGCCGGCTAAGATGGCACGTCTCATACCTTCTGGGGTACTGGCATGGGCAACCACATATTTCCCTGCTGTAGAGGCGGTTTCAACCATGGCATTGATTTCTTCCTGTAAAAATGTTGGTTGGGAATCGGCTCCTGGCGTCCATCGGTAATCTGCATATATTTTGATCAGGTCCGCACCATGGCCCATCTGTCTACGTACGGTTTCCATACATTGCTGCACCCCACTTGCTGGTTCTGCGCCAAGGGGAACACTTACCCCGTCATGAAAACCTTTTGGTCCGTATGCTCCTGTTGCCACAATTGCAGGTCCGGCAACCAATAAACGCGGTCCATCTATAATACCTTGGTCAATGGTTTTCTTTAAATACACATCTGTATAGCCTGCACCTTCAGCGCCCAAATCCCGCATAGTGGTAATACCCGCCATCAATGAATTTTTTACGTGTACGGTGCCTCTTATGGCACGTTCCACTGGCGATTCCTTTAAAACTTGGTCATTCCAATCCGTCTCGTTATAAGGATGCAGCAATACGTGGGAATGTCCTTCAATAATGCCCGGCATTAAAGTACTCCCCGACAATACTATTTCTTGGGTATGCACCGGTAGCGCTACGCCGTTTGACTTGCCCACATAGGTAATTTGATTTTGTTCTACTAAAACGACCCAATTCTCATGCAGTTCGGTACCATCAAAAACCCGGTCTGGTTTTAAGAGTATTTGCCCAAAACCGGATGCTGAATAGAATAGGCAGATAAAGAATGCTAATCTCATAATTTATAATGTTTAATTGACTTCGGCCTCTTTTAAAAGTTGTTGCAGATCTGATGCTGTATGTAAATTTCCGTTGGACAGGACCATAAAGATATCTCTAGTATGTCTAATGTTTTCCAGCGGATTGTTGTTCAGTAAAACAATATCTGCGTATTTACCGGCCGCAATGCTTCCATAATCGGCATCCTGTTTTAAAAATAGGGCACCATTGTACGCGGAAGCCCTTAACGCATCTAATGGTGAAATACCAATGTTGACCATAGCTTCCATTTCTTTGTGGAGGGAAATACCTGGGTACGTATAGCTATTGAAGGCACCACTATCCGAACCCGCCAAGAGGGATACGCCGTTTTGTTGAAGTTTAAGGGCAAGTTCCCCAAAAAATTGGTCCAATGCCTTGCGGTCCGCAACTTGTTGTTCCGTAGCATGTTCTACACGCGCAATTCTTCCTCTATAGGTTTTTTGTACGCCCTGTGTAATATATTTTAGATAGTCGTCATTGGTATGGTCTACTTCATCCAAATAACTAAGTACTCTTCCTATATGAAGGGTAGGTACCACAAATACGTTATGATCCTTAAGGTTCTTGAATGTTCTTAAGGCAGTTGAATCTGCAAAGGAAGACTGTAGTAAGGGCATGGCATCCCAAAATCCAATTTCATTTTTTAGCAGTTGCTGGGTAATAGCCTTTTCTTTGGTAGAGCAACCTTTCATAATGTAATATAAATGTTCAATGGCATCTATACCGGCATTAATTGTAGCATCCAATTCAACGGTAAAGGGCATATGACCAGATGTAATTAGACCTCTTTTTTCAGCCTCTGCAATGGTCTGCAAGTAATGGTCCGCAGTAATGCGGCTATCATAGATTTTTACAAAGTCTGTGGGTATGGATTGCAATGAATCCAACACTTTTGCAATATCATTGTCACTGTCCACTTCCAAAGAACCGGCCCAAGTAGCTCCAACGCCATCAACTTTTGGTCCTGATGTAAAAATTCTTGGACCGATCATTTTATTTTCGGCAATGGCCTTACGCCATGAAAGAACGGCAGTCGTTAAATCTCCGCCAGCATCCCTGACCGTGGTTATTCCATTGGCCATAAAAAGGTTTAAAAACTTTTGGTTTGCTTCTGTTAACGAGTCGCCACCCCTAAAATGTGTGTGGTTGTCCCAAAAGCCGGGGACAATATATTTGCCCTTGGCATCTATTATGGTATTGGCCTCAAACGAATTAAAGTCGGTGTTTGTGGATATGGTATCAATTTTATTGTTCCTTATCAGAATATCGGCATTGACAATACTACCATCTTCTAGGTTGATGATGTTTCCGTTTTTAAAAACTACATCATAGGTTGGTTTAGTTTCCTTACAACCAAAAAGGAATATGATTGCACCTGCGGTAAATATCTTTCCCGTTTTCCAAATTTTCATCATGTATTGTATTTTGGTCAAGGAAAGGTAAAAAGAATATATGATAGATCATTCTTTTAAAGGAAACGGCATTTTATAACATGTAGGATTTTATACTAAGGGTTACGGATAAGCTGTTTTTTATTTTTTGGAAGTTTGCCAACCTCCATTGCCTCTGTATTTAAGGTTTTGATCACAATGGTAAATAATTTCTATAATTCTTTTATCTCTGGTTTCTTGTCTTTTGGCTTGGTTCAAGTAATACAGATAGCTTTTCCGTTGGCTATGGGTAAAATTCTTGAAGTGGGTAAAAGCTTGTGCATTGGCATTGAAGGCTATTTGAAGGTCTTTGGGGATTATTCCGCTTTCAACATCATCCAAAGCGGTCCAGGAACCATTCTGCTTTGCAACTTGTATGGCATCCAATCCGGCAGAGTGCATAAGACCTTCAGCTTTCAAAAATTTAATATGGTCTTTGTTGACTTTGCTCCAAACGCTCTTAGGTTTTCTAGGACAAAAATATTGCCTGCGCTTACCGTTACCCAAACTTTTAACCGTACTGTCTATCCAGCCGTAACATAAAGCTACTTGTACCGCCTCTTCCCAGCGCATGCTTTCATTTATATGGGCAACGGAATAAAAAATGAGATGTATCCCCGTATATTGCATATGGTTATTGTGTAGCCATTCTCTAAATTCAGTATCATTTTTGAAATAGAATTCAGGTATTTTTGTCATAATCCTACATTTTAAGGGTTAAATTTTCATAAAAATACAATCTTTGGTATTTAAAGTATTGGTATTTACAATTACACGCCCTACTTTTAGCAATTCAACAACAACTAATCAACAACTTACGTATGAAAAAAATGTTACTGGTGCTGCTTTTGGGCTTTGCACTTACTATTGTCTCTTGTGGTGGCAATAAACGGGAGGGAGAACCTAAGGTCTTGGTCTTCTCTAAAACCATGGGGTTTAAACATGCTTCTATTCCTGCCGGGATAGCGGCAATTCAAAAATTGGGTAAGGAGAACGGCTTTGTGGTAGATACCACTAAAAATGCATCACTCTTTACCGAGGAAAATTTAGGGCAGTATGCCGCCATTATTTTTTTAAGTACCACGGGCAATGTGCTGGACCAATATCAAGAAGCAGCATTTGAACGTTATATACAGGCCGGGGGTGGCTATGTGGGTATTCATGCAGCGGCAGATACGGAATATGACTGGGGATGGTACAATAAACTTGCCGGCGCCCAATTTCTAAGCCATCCTAGTGGTACGCCTACGGCGGATTTTATCATTAAGGACAATACCTTTAAAGCCACGGAATTTTTCACGGACACGGTTTGGAACAGGACAGATGAACTCTACAATTACAAAAATATCAATCCAGAAGTTAAGGTATTGATGACCTTGGACGAGTCAACTTATGAAGGAGGGGCCAATGGAGATTTCCATCCTATTGCTTGGTATCATGATTTTGATGGAGGACGCGCATTTTATACAGGAGGAGGCCATACCGATGCCAGTTTTTCCGAGGAGCTGTTTCTAAAACATGTATTGGGCGGAATACAATATGCCATTGGTAACAATTTAAATTTGGACTATTCCAAGGTATCGTCACAAATACCCCCAGATGCTGACCGTTTTGCAAAGGTTACATTAAATGAAGGAGGATTTTTTGAACCTACTGAAATGGCCGTTTTGCCCAATGGTGATGTGTTGATTGCCCAACGTAGGGGAGAAGTTATCTTATATAATGATGAGACAAAAGCATTGACCGAGGTTGCAAAATTGGATGTGTACAGCAAAACCTTGAACACCCCGGGAGTAAATGCGGAAGAGGGATTAATGGGCCTACAAAAAGATCCTGATTTTGAAAATAACAATTGGATCTATCTATATTACGCACCAACAGGAGATGATTGGGTCAATAGATTATCGCGTTTTAAATATAAGGACGGTAATTTTGACCTAGAATCTGAACAAGTGATTCTTGAAGTAGATTCCCAAAGGGAAATATGCTGCCATACGGGAGGATCCATTGCCTTTGGACCCGATAATCTCCTTTATCTTTCAACGGGAGACAATTCTACACCATTTAATGAGCCGGACCAAAAATATGTAAACAATGGGTTTGCCCCGTTGAACGATACCCCGGGTCATGAACAATATGATGCCCGAAGAACATCGGCCAATACCAATGATCTACGAGGTAAGATTTTAAGGATTAAGGTCAATGAAGACGGTAGTTATGCTATTCCAGAAGGAAATTTGTTTCCCGTAGGAACCGAGAAAACAAGACCGGAAATTTATACCATGGGACATAGAAACCCGTATAGGATATCCGTAGATATCAAAAGGGGCTATCTGTATTGGGGAGATGTAGGGCCAGATGCCAGGGCAGATAGTTTGTCCACAAGAGGTCCTAAAGGATATGATGAAATGAACCAGGCGCGTAAACCGGGCAATTTTGGTTGGCCTTTATTTATTGGGGACAACTTTGCTTACAAGGAATATAACTATGAAACGGGCGAAACTGGTGAGGAATTTAATCCGGAAAGACCAATGAACACCTCCCGAAACAATACGGGGCTAAATGAATTACCACCAGCAATACCAGCTTATGTATATTACCCTTATGATGAGTCCGCTAGCTTTCCACAAACAACAACTGGTGGTAGAAATGCAATGGCCGGTCCAACATACTATTCCGATTTATATGAAGGTGATGAAAAACTACCGAGTTATTATGACGGCAAGGTCATAATATATGATTGGATGCGTGGGTGGATGTTTGCCGTTCATTTAGCGGAGGATGGCAGTTTTAGTAAAATGGAGCCATTTGCACCCCAAATAAAACTGAACAACCTTATAGATATGGAAGTAGGTCCCAATGGTAAGATCTATTTGTTGGAATATGGTAGTGGATGGTTTTCACAGAATGCAAATTCAGCCTTGGGATACATAGAGTTCAATGGCGGAAACAGGCCACCTTTAATAAACGAAGTTACAATTGATAAAACATCGGGTAAATTACCGTTGACCGTAACGGCCAATGTAGTATCCAATGATCGTGAGGGCGATGCCGTACAATATCTTTGGGATTTTGGAAACGGAAATACCAAGGAAACGACGGATCCAAGTGTAAATTACACGTATAATGATGCAGGTTCCTATAAATTGAACGTTACCGTTAGCGATGATAAAGGAGCGTCCGCTACAAGTGAAAGTTCAAGTATTGTAGCAGGAAATTCAAGGCCGGAGATTAATATATCATTAGGTGGGGAAACCCCCTCTTTTTACCTGCCGGGACAAAAGATAGCTTACGATGTTACCGTTACTGACGCCGATGGGACTCCTATAGATTCGGACAATATTTTTGTTAGTGTCGATTATTTGGAAGGCATGGATAAAGTAGCTATGAATTTAGGACATCAGCAGGTATCAGCGGCGGTGACCGGAAAAGCACTTACACAGGCAATGGACTGCAAAACCTGTCATAAGGAAGCAGAAGCGTCCATAGGACCAAATTATAAGGATATTGCAATGAAGTATAAGGATAGGCGTGATGCCGCCAGATATCTGCAGGGTAAAATCGTTACCGGTGGTAGTGGTGTTTGGGGAGAGGTTACCATGCCCGCACACCCAAAAATTACTTCAGATGAGTCTAGACAGATTGCGTTATATATTCTTTCATTGTCCGGAGAGCAGAAGAAGGAGAAATCATTACCTGCCAAAGGCAGTATAACCGCAGCACCGACTACACCAGGGCATATGCTCGTAATTACGGCAAGTTATACGGATGATGGTGGGGAAGGTACCATACCGTTAACAGGTTCCAAATCAATAGCAATACCTAGCAGTACCTTAAAATTTAATGACCAGATGAAGCTTGACGGAATGCAGGCTATGCAATTTGGTGGCATGGATTTACTGCTGATAGGAAAATCTAGCGGTTGGTTCATGTTGGAAGACATATCTTTAAAAGGAGTAAAATCAGTTTCTTTTACCGCTGGATGGCAATCGCCTCCTACTATGTATTTTGATTTTGAAATCCATGAGAACACTCCAGATGGTCCTCTTGTTGGATCTGGAAGATTAAATGCACAGCCAGAAGGCACGCAAGGTACCATGTTCACAGTTCCCATAACGGGAACGATTTCAGGTACCGTCCCGTATTATGTAACCTTTAAAGGGGAGGAAGGTAAGGAACTTTCACAGCTGGCCTTGACCAGTGCTATTTTTAAATAGGAAATTCAAAAATGATAAAGCCCGCTAATAGCGGGCTTTTTTTTTGATATATAATTAGATTCTATTGTTTACATACTTTTTATTTGATCATTTTCTTACTGATCAATTTTCCAATTTGCATCAATAGGGATATTTCTTTTTCGGAAAAGTCATAGGGGATAGGTTTTGCTATTCCAATAGTACCGTAAAGGGTATTGTCATGTAATAGGGGTGCGGCCAATGAACCTTCTACTTTAGTATCCTTGGCAGAGGGTCTGGCTACACCAGAATCATCGGTTTGTAAATTGCACATTTCTACTGGTTTTTTTCGTTCTGCAGCAATACCGGCCATACCTTTTCCTATGGGGATGGTGGTAAGTTTAGGTATTAAGAATTCGGGAATTCCTTTATGGGCCGTCAATTGTAATAGTGAGTTTTGGTCAAGTGTATGTATGGTACCCGTGGTACAATCGAAAAAATTCAAGGTGGCGTTTAAGACCAGTTCCCAATTTGGGTGATCATTCCCTAATTCGTCAGTTATTGTTTTAGGAATTTCAGAAGTAATACTCATTATAATTTGTGTTCATGCCCACTAAAGGGGTTGTATCTTATTTAGACCAATAAATGTACATTTTTATCTTTTTGAAGTCATATATATTTTAAGCAACTTTAGTTCCTCTGGGCGGTCTGCGATAAGCATAATAGCCTAGTACGGCGTTAATGGCCTTTGCAATAGCTATGCGAATAGGGTATAGTTCTTCTCCCAATGAAGCATCTATTGACCTAAGTTGCATGTAATAATCACTGATTAGGGGATAATTTTTATTTGCGGCAATATGTCTTTCTGCATGAAGGACGGCTTCCGGTTTTCCTTCCTTAATAGGTTTACATGTTACTAGCGTAGGCTTATTGTTCTTGTGGAGCATAGCTGAAAAACCAAATAGTCTACAAATTAGACCCCTATGTGCATAATCTGAACAAAAACCTATTTCCCCGGGGGATAAAATTGAATTCAGTATAGGACAAAGTGTTGTAGAGCGATCATTGTTCAATTGGTCCAAATATAGCTCCGCCTCTCCATTCTTGAATAATGAATAGGCAAAAGGTAGAAATTCCAAAGCAGTGGCATTGATATCCGGTTTTGTGCAACACTTGCCGCAACCGGCAACACAGCCTAACCCAGTGGATTTTTGAAAGGAGCCCACCTCCTTTTCCAATTGGTAGAAAACACGTTCTACGGCTCGGACTTTATGGTATATTGACAATCAATAAAAATTAGGGGAACGAAGGTAGGCTAAGTTTGCATACAACGACCAAAAGCTTTGAAAAATTATGAATTTTTTTACTATAAATGAATGGGGGTACGTAGTAAAACCAACTAAAATCGCTCTGTTTTTAGTTTTTTGCCATAATTGGTATTTCTCTCAATAATGGTAAACCCGATCACCCCCAAGACCTGCTCTTCCTCGGTTAGCACTTGTACTTCCCATTCCCCGGGCCTAATATTATTTTTGAACGTATATCCTCTAAAGCCTCCATCTCTACCACCGGTAATATCATAACCAATGTCATCTAAATTCTCCCACTCTTCGGTCTTTGGGTTATACCATCTCCAACGATGAAAAACCGCTTTTTTTAAATTGGTAGGAGCAAAGATTGAAGAAAAGATATAGACATTCTGGTCTGGAGTATAGCTAAATTCCAAATTATGTTTTCGCCAGAAAACATAAGAATCTTCTGCCTCATAAGTAACGTGGTATTCATTATTCTTCAGTTCAATGTTATGGGCTACGATTCCTTTATCCAGGGCAAGGGGTACCGGAGGTATGAGCTTCATAAAATAGAACAGATTTATTACCGCATATATGACCAATATAATACCGATCATCTTGCCTAATTGTATTTCTTTTCTTGTGCTAGGACTTTTACTGTAAATAAAGGTCAAAAGAACCAAGGTACATAATAGGCTTATTCCGCCAGAAATCAAAAAGACCATATTGTTCAATTCCTTTAGGAATACGGGTACCATAAATGCAAAGAAGGTAAAACTGATAAAATAATAAACCCCAAATTGCAGGTATTTGTTGGAGATTCTTTTTTTTAAAAATTCATTGGCAATCAATAATAGGACCAGAATTATAAAAAATGATGCCGTTTTGGATAAGGAGACACTTCTTGAAAAATAGATGACATACGCACTGGAAAGACCTCCAAAGAAAAATTGAATTGCCAAGGGCAGATACTCTGTATATCGTTCAAGGAATGTATGTTTCCATTTACCGTCGTCTGCCAAATTGTAGAGGTAAAGGGTAATGGAAAGGGATGTCATGTGTAGGCATAGAACCGTTAGGTCATAAGTACGATCTATGCGGCCTAAGGTCAATGTGTCAAATATAAAACCCCCAATGAAGAAAAGGATGGGGGCGTATTTAGAATGCCTTCGAATAAAACTTCTAAAAGCACTATTTCTAAATTTTACGAAAGTTCTTTTCATTGATTAAGGATGGTATGCACTAAAAATAACACAATTATTTGTGCACCCTTGACGCTAAGGCCAACATTTATACCTTATAACCATTGTACTTAATACGCTTGTTATTCATTTACCTGTTGGCTATTGATATAAAAATTTGGGTCTACTGCTAGTGTACTTAGATCGCCCTTAAGTTTTTTGGTTTGCCACTTATTGCCAGGTTTGATCCAAAAGGGGTTGTTTTCTAAATAAATACGTATAGGAAGCCTAAAGTCTGTATTAGTATTGGTGTACCGGTACATGAATTTATTGTCCTTAATTTTATATTCCAGGACAGGAATTTCAACAGTACGTAAATACTGGTCAAAGAAAGGTTTTAAGTTCAAGTCCATCTGCTCGGCAATATATGTTTCAATCTGTGCCGTAGTAACTGTTTTATGATAAAATTCCTTGTTTAGACCTCGTAGTATCGTGCGCCATTTTTCATCGTTGTTGACAACCTGTCTTAACGTATGTAATATATTGGAGCCTTTATAATACATATCTCCACTACCTTCATAATTAACATCGTATATACCAATGATTGGTCTATCGTTGCGTATATTTTTACGAATACCCTGAACATAAGCGTTCGCTGCCTCAGTACCATAATGATAGTCCAAGAACAGGCTTTCAGAATAGCAGGTAAAACCTTCATGCACCCACATATCCGCTGCATCCTTATAGGTGATATTATTGGCGAACCATTCATGACCCGCTTCATGGATAATGATAAAATCAAATTTTAGTCCCCATCCAGATCGTGATAGGTCTCTACCCAAATACCCTTTTAGATATTGATTGCCATAAGTTACGGAGCTTTGATGCTCCATGCCTAGATAAGGTACTTCAACCAGCTTAAACGAATCTTCATAGAACGGGTAGGGACCAAACCAATGTTCAAAAGCCTTCATCATTTTTGGGGCATCTTTAAAATGCTCTTTTGCTTTCTCCAAATTATCCTTTAAAACGTAGTAATCCATATCCAGGGCACCATTTTCTCCTTGGTATATTTCATCGAAATGAACGTAATCTCCAATATTTACATTTACTCCATAATTGTTAATAGGATTGGAAACGAACCAATGATAGGTATTGGTTTCTTTGTCGATACTTCTTAGTCGTCCATTAGATACGTTCATTAGACCTTTTGGGGCTTTTACACTAATCAACATACTATCTACCTCGTCATACATGTGATCTTTATTGGGCCACCATACACTTGCTCCCAGACCTTGGCAGGAAGTGGCAATGAAATCTTTGCCGTTATTATCTTTTTTCCAAGAAAATCCGCCATCCCAAGGAGCATTGACCGCTTCTTTGGGCTTTCCGGAATATGTGATAATTACCTCATTGTAATCACCGTTAATCTGTGGTTTTGTCAATGTAATAAAATGGGCATTGCCGTTATGCTCTACATCCAAAACTTTTCCGTCTTGCATAACTTTTTCAATCTGCAAAGGAGGTTGTAGGTCAACTTGTAGGACCTGATGCGGTTGTAATACTTTGTAACGTATAGTGTTGGTACCGTTGATATATTTTTCGGCAGGGTCAACTTCAATATTTAAATGATAGTAATTTAAATCCCACCAAGCGCGTTCTGCAGTTATGCTGCCTCTAAGGGTATCTTGTTCAGTAAAAGTTTGGGCTTGTAAAAGTCCAGCAAGACCTAAACAAATTGCAAATGCTGTTTTTCTCATGTTTGCGATTAAAATAGTTTGGGATTCAATAATGTTAAAAGGTGTTTACCTAAATATTCCATTTGGAAATACAACGGGACTTTCAAATCCGTTTTCACCAACTGCAGATACGCCAAAGAAATAATTATCGATTACAATACCGTTCAAAACAAATTCAGTGACATCGCCAACATAACGGCTATTGTCCCAAGTAGGGGAAGTAGTATCCCTCCAATAGATTTTGTAACCTTTGGCACCATTTACCTTACTCCATTGAAATTTTGCCGCAGGCTGAACGATACCGCCAATCTTAACGGTCATAGGTGCTGGTGGCGCCCAGGCCAGTGATGCCAGGTTGATAGCATTTACCGCGGTCAGTTTAGCGGCATATTCAAAATTTACGTGTTCCAGTACATCACCATAGGCAATGCCATCTTCTACACGTATATCTTGGTGTTGTTGGGTATAATTTTCATGGGCTTCCATGATACGTATACCTGGAAAACCTGCGTCATTAAATGGCCTGTGATGACCACCACGACCAAAACGGTCTAGACGGTATATCATCATTGGGTTCATTTCGGGCATATACAGCGTTACGTTTTTGTGAACATATCTAGCCAATTGTCTAGAAACGCCATCTACTTCACCTCCATAAAAACGTCTTGCCTTTCTTTGTTCTTCTGTTTCCGTAGGGGGAACGGGCTCTGAAAAAATTCTAAAATCTACGTTGCTGATTGTGCCGTCCACACCTTTAATGTTACCTATCATGTCATTATTAAAAATACCGATAACTTCCCAGCCTTGGTCCTTAGCGTATTGAGCTACGCCACCACCGCCAAAGAGACCTTGTTCCTCTCCGGAAAGTCCCATATAGATTATACTGTTTTCAAAGGTGTATTTAGAAAGTACGCGGGCAGCCTCTAAGGTACCGGCCATTCCACTAGCATTATCATTTGCGCCCGGTGAATCATCTGTAAAATTGGTAGGGTCACTAACACGTGAATCTATATCACCACTCATGATGATAAATCTATTAGGATAAGTTGTTCCTTTTTGTATTGCCAGGACATTTACAATTTCAACATCCTTTACAATACGTTGATTGGCTCCTTTTTTTACCAAATCTTTTTGAAAGAACACATTTAGACAACCATTACATGCAGCTGAGGTTTTTTCAAATTCGCTTTTGATCCATCTTCTTGCAGCACCAATTCCCCTGGTACTGGAAACCGTATCGCTTAATGTATGCCTTGTACCAAAATTTGCCAGTTTGGTAACATCGTTTTTAATACGTTCGGCAGAAACTGCATCTATAATATCATAAATGCGTTGATCGGTCTGGGCGTTTATTACAAACGTAAAAGCTAAAAATAGGAATAGGTAAAGGTTTTTCATTTCAAGTTTTTTAATAGGAAAATATAGTGTTGGCAATTTGCTTCTAAAATTAAGTAAAATATAAGGGCGGCCATAATTTGATGCGAAAAACTATATCCGGTCTAACCGTAATTAAAAAGTTTTAAAGAGTTGTTTTCAATAGCTTTTTTTCGTTTTCTTTTGGATGAGGTAGTAGACACCTAATAATGGGCCTATACCTAGCAGTATGAATAACAAATTAATTGGGATAATTGTTTGAAGCAATCCAAGGAGCTGAATACTAACAATAGTAATTGCAAAACCAATACAATTTACAATAGTAAGCGCTGTACCCTTTAATTGTGGGGATACAGAAGAGGCTACCAGATTAGAGAACTGAGGAGAATCTGCTGTAACGGCTATTCCCCATAAACACCAACATGTCAAAAATAGATATACGGGCAATACGAATATTACGGGCGAAATAAAACAGAATATGCCGGATGTAAGCAACGCTTTCAATGCAACCTTTTTACTTCCTATACGTTGAGAGATCATTCCTCCAAAAGCACAGGATAGCCCACCGAGCGCAATTACGATTCCCGTCCATAAAAAAACCGATAAATCGTTGTCGGTCTTATTAGAAAACCATTGCAAGGCAATAGGGGTAAATGCCCAAAAGGCATAAAGCTCCCACATGTGGCCAAAATACCCAAAAGCGGCTTTTTTAAAATCATGATTTTTGAAAAGTCTTGGACCTGCATTTAATTGTAAAGAGGTGCTTGCCACCCTGTAGGGACCGTTAGGTACAAGTGCTACTAGTAGAAAACCTCCCAAGACGGTTATACCAGAAGTAAGCTTTATAACACTATTAGGATCATTTGCCCAAGATGTACCTTTTATTAGAAAAGGAAATGCAGTACCTAAAACCAAGGCGCCCACCAAAAAGCCCAAAGCTTTCCCTAGTCCTTTTTCATAATAATCGGCTGCAATCTTCATTCCTACCGGATAGATACCGGCAAGGAAAAAGCCGGTACCAAATCTAGCAAGCAATAAACCAGAGATGTTCAAATTAGGTGCAATAAGGGTTAAATTGGATAAAGCAGCCAAACAAGCGCACACCATAAAAACTTTTGAGGGCGAAAATCGATCGGCAATCATTAGAATTCCAAAAATCAATGTGCCTATTATGAATCCGAATTGTACTGATGAGATGACATAACCAACAATATCAGGACCAAAATTTAAATTTTTGGCCAACGATCGTATAATGGCATTGCCCGCAAACCAAGTTGAGGTACAGGCAAACTGTGAAACTATTATAATAGGGAGTATATGTAGCGTTTGCTTCAATAGATCAATGTAAAAAGGTAACCTTGGCTATTTTATTATGTTCAATTTCATAAATACCTATTGCCGAGAAGGACTTACCGTTGGCAGTTATAAATTCTTCATCTATGACAATATTACCGATCACGATTCTATTCTTTGATTCACAGTGTAGGTCTGGTGTCGTTGCAAAAAAATCAGAATATCGATTTCGCATGTTTTCAATACCCGCTGTTCTAAGTACGCCATTGTCACCATAAATTTTTACATTTTCAGCGTACGGGCTTAAAAAAGTATTGATGTTTTTTTGGTTATAACCTTCAAGCTGGCGTTGTACAAGTATTTCCGGATCATATTTAGTGGGTAAATCCTGGATAAAGGTCATACTGTTTATAAGTCCATCAACTTTATATATTGCAACTTGTTGATGCTGTTTTCCACCAATGGTAACCTGTTCTTGGTCTATGACGGTCTGCCCCAGATGTATCCTAGAGGCGACTTTTACCTCTACAGACGGTGTTCTATCATAGAAACGTTGATATTTTTCCTTGAGAATTTGTCGTCCAACATACAGTGTATCCATTGGATAATTAGATACAATAACGTTTTCGGAAAAACAATTTGCAAATGCATTGACATCTCGGGCATTGAACGTTTCAACTTGCTGGTCAACAATTCTTTTTTGTGAATCATTGGAAACAAAACTTAAATAATTTCCTTGCGGACTTATGGCCAACCTAGAGATACTGTTCACATCTGGATTATTGATTTGGTAGACCATTTTCCAATTCTTATCCTTTTTTGGATTAAACGATAGAATATTATTGTCAAAAGCAGTAATTAGGCTTCCGTTTTTCAACCAACTAATATCTTCTGAATTTTCTGGCAATGATATGATATCCTCTGTATTTAAGTATTGAGGACTTAACGATTTGACCATATTTGTGGTGTTAGATTTTGAAATATAACTTATAAGATCACTATCAGGTAATTTATGTAAAGATCTGCCCACATTTTGTTGAACCGTAATATTGGTAAGATTTTTTAAGTTGGATATAACTAGGTCCATTCTATTTTCGCGCAAAACCGTGCAGACCAGTAAGTCTTTAGAAAACCACACATGATAACCAACTTTTAAACTATCCAAAAGAACGCCGTGTTCATTGGTGTCCAAATTATATTCATAAAGTCTTTGTAAACCATTGTCATCCAATCTAATAGCTGAAACCGCATTTTTCCCAGGTATTTTCGCTGGGGAATATTCGCTGCCATTTGGGGTATTGGTAAGCCATGAAATAGACCTGTCGTTAATATGGTACAACGCAATATCCGTTTGACCGTTTCTCGTAGCTGCAAATAACAAATTGTCATTATCAAAAAACGAAGGCTGATTATCATAGCCTTCGTTATTGGAAATATTAATGGCATTATTTATATACAAGGAATCAATTTCCATTTCCAAATTGGTCAAATATACCTCTGTGCTTTGTTGGGCTTGCAGATGAATAAAGGGCATAATACTAAGCAATAGCCAAAAACACTTAAATTTCATAAAATTAAATTGAGGTAAATATCAATGCTTCTCTGCAAACCTTTTTAAAATGGAACGCACGTTTTTAGTGTTGTCCACAAAGTATTTAGCTTGTGTTTTTTGCCTGCCAACCTTAACGGTTACGGCGTCATCAGGTAATTCCTGAAACATAAATTCATCGGTCCAATCGTCACCAATAGCAAAAACAAAGTCATATTCATGCTCCGTATAAACTCGCATAGAGGCTCTACCTTTGTTTACGTTACTGCTTTTTATTTCCATAACCTTGTTGCCATTTAGAACGCTGAGATCATCATTGGCTATAAGACTGGTTAATACCGTGTTTAGTTCTACCGATCTCTTTTGTCCAAAATCTGGATCGGTGTTTCTATAGTGCCAAGCTAAAGAGTAATTCTTTTCTTCAATAAAACTTCCAGGTGTTCGATCAACAAAAGACTCAAGAACCGGTAGAATTTTTTCCATCCAATCTTTTTTGACCGTTTCAAGCATTCTAAACTCTTCTCCACCTTGTGAGATCCATACGCCATGTTCAACGATCATATTGTATTTTTTGGGAAGGAACCATTTGGTAAATGTTTCCTTGTCCCTTCCACTGATCAAATACATATCCGTATTTTCCTGTGAAGAAATTTGATCTAGCAGTTCGTACAACGCTTCATCAGGTGAAGCTTTTTGAGGGTCATTATGAAAACCGGCCAACGTGCCATCATAATCCAAGAAGACCAACCTTCTTTTTGCATTCTTATACTCTTTCATGATCACGTTCATCACATCCACGGATAAACGGCTAGACACATAAGTTTGATTATTATGTTTTTGATTGATCAAGGAGTTCATAAAGTCATTGGCCCATTTTTCTACATTATAGCGTTCCAATCTTTTTTGCAACAGGGCATTACGTGAAATCTGCTCTTCCTTAGGCATGTTCAAGGCTTCGTTCAAAGAATCGGCGATCTGTTCAAAGTTATTTGGATTGATCAATAAGGATTCGTTCATCTCATTGGCAGAACCTGCCATTTCGCTCAATATCAACACTCCGGTCTGATCTGTCCTTGTAGCAATATATTCTTTGGCTACCAGATTCATACCATCCCTAATGGGGGTTAACCATGCAATATCCGATGATGTGTATAGGTCGATCAGATTATCAAAAGGCATAGACCTATAAAAATACCAAATAGGTGTCCAGCTTACGGTAGATAGTTCACCATTGATTCTGCCCACCAATTCATCTATTTCCCTTTTCAATAACTGGTATTGGGGAACGTTTGACCTAGAAGGAACGGCAAGGATAATAAGACGTACTTTTTCCTTATACTGCGGATATTTGTTCAAAAAGTACTCAAATGCCTTAAGACGTTTGGCTATACCTTTTGTGTAATCAAGGCGGTCAATGGACAAAAAGAATTTTGCATCTGGAGCAGATTTCTTATGGGTATCCAACCTTTTTTGAAGTTCTGATTTTTCGTCTTCGCTTCGTTGGGAATGTTCTTTGGCCGCATTGCTGAACTTTTTATAGTCAATGCCCATAGGAAAAGAATCCACCTTAATAATACGGTCATCCAAATAAATATCATTAAAGCTTACTTCTAAGCCTAAAAGCCTTCTTACGGAACTTAAAAAGTGACGTTCGTAATCATAGGTGTGAAAACCAATTAGATCAGAGCCCAAAAGCCCGGAAAGTACCTCTTTACGCCATGGCAATGTTCTAAAAATCTCATAAGAGGGAAATGGGATATGCAAAAAGAAACCAATTGAAATATCCGGCCTTTCTGCACGCACCATTTGTGGTACAAGCATTAATTGATAATCATGTACCCAAATCGTATCATCGTTATTGGCCTTTTCTAAAATGGCATCGGCAAATTTTTGATTGACCGCTTTGTAGATTTCCCAACTTTCCAGTTCAAATTCGGAATATTCCAAGAAATAATGAAATAAGGGCCAAATGGTCCTGTTGCTAAAACCATAGTAAAAACCATCCACTTCCTTTTCGGTAAGGTTTACCTTGCTGGAACCATGTTCGGCTAGGGCGCTGTCAATTTTAGAAACAAGTTCCTCTGGTATTTCCTCATCCGTAAGTCCGCTCCATCCGATCCACAGACTATCTCCACCAGAATGAACGGATTTCATACCGGTTGCCAATCCTCCTACGCTTGGAACGGCCGTAATGTCTCCATTGCTAATTTGTAATTGAACAGGTAATCTATTTGAGATAATGATAGTTTTAGCCATAAAAGAGATTTATTTGCTTCTTCTTGAAAATTATTTTTCTAAATTTCGTGAAAAAGGAGGGCAATACCAATTGAAACCTCAAATGAATCAAGAATTTTATTGAATGGATAATTTAGACTACGGAATAATAGGAAATTGTAGAAGTGCAGCATTAATATCAAAAACAGGAAGCATAGATTGGTGTTGTTTGCCAGAATTTGACAGTCCATCTGTGTTTGCAAAATTACTGGATGAGGAAATAGGGGGTAGTTTTGAAATACATGTTGATGATAGTTATAAAATTACCCAGAAATATGAACCATATACCAATATATTGATCACTTCCTTTAAATCTGGGGAACATCATTTTGAGATCCATGATTTTATGCCAAGGTATAGGAAGGAAGGTAACGCATATCATGCTCCGCCAGAATTGATTCGCTATTTTAAATACGTATCCGGTACACCCAAATTCTCGGTACTATATGATCCAAAGCTTGAATATGCTATAGGAACAACGGAATCCTTTATAAAAAAGGATTTTGTGGCCAGTTTAACCCATGATGTAAAGTTTGATACCATATTTCTATATTCATCCTTTGCTAAAGAACGTATTGTAAATTCTGAGCAAATAGAACTTACTGAGGATGGATATATATTAATAGGCTATAATGAAAAACTGTTGTTGCCTACTACGGAACGTGCTTATTTAGATTTACAAAATACAAGGGTCTATTGGTTGAATTGGTCCAATTTAACGCCAACCTATAAAAAATTCAACGAGGAAATTTCACGAAGTGCCCTCACGTTAAAGTTATTGAGTTATGATAAGACCGGTGCCGTACTGGCTGCGGCAACAACCTCCTTGCCAGAAACCATAGGTGAGGTTAGGAATTGGGATTATCGTTTTTGTTGGATCCGTGATGCATCTATGGTAATCAAGGTAGTATCTGAACTTGGCCATAAAAATGTGGCAAGACGCTACTTGCAGTTTATTATTGATTTAATCCCGGATAAGGCAGAAAAACTACAGATAATGTACGGGATTAATAAGGAGAAGAAGTTAACGGAGGAAACATTGGATCACTTGGCCGGTTACAAAGGTTCCAAACCCGTTAGAGTAGGTAATGCGGCCTATCACCAAAAGCAGAATGATATTTATGGTATTTTAATGGATGTCATATATGAGCAAATGGTAAAGTTTAGTGTTGATATCGATAACGGGGAGGATCTATGGGCCATTACCAAAGGAATTGTTTGGATCGTTAGTAATAACTGGAAAGATGCGGATAAGGGTATTTGGGAATTTAGAGCTGAGGACAGACATTTTACATTTTCTAAGGTATTGTGTTGGACCGCATTGGACAGGGCGATCAAAGTAGCGGAAATGCTTGATAAGAAGCATAAAATTGAAAAATGGGAGCCAATACGAGCGGAGATATGGAAAGATATCTATGACAACGCGTGGAATGATGAAGTTGGCGCCTACACCCAATCTTACGGTTCTAAGGAATTGGATGCCTCAGTTTTGTTAATGGAATCCTACGGATGTGTGGATGCCAAAGATGAACGTTACATTAGTACGGTCCATGCCATTGGAAAAGAGTTAAGTAATGATGGACTATTGTACCGTTACAAAAATGAGGACGATTTTGGACTGCCATCTTCTTCCTTTACCGTATGTACGTTCTGGTATATCAATAGTTTGTTTAAAATTGGCGAGCGTAAGAAGGCTTTGGAATATTTTGAGCGTTTATTGGGCTATAGCAATCATTTAGGATTATTTAGTGAGGACATAGATTTCAAGACCAAACGATTGCTCGGTAATTTTCCACAAGCCTATTCACATCTAGCGTTAATAGAATGTGCCATTAACTTTTCAAAGAAAGACAGTGAAGATCAAATGGTAGAGTCGTTACGAGATTGATTATAATACGAATCTTTTTATTTTTTGTAAGAGATTCTTAAAGTGGGCAATGTTCGTAAACGGATTCATTACGGTAATCCTCATATAGAATTTTTGCCTCAATTTGGTTTGTACAATATAAAATTCGCCATCTTCTAACAAAGATTGGCGAATTTTTGCATTTAGCGCATTCTCACGTTCTAAGGTCAAAGATGGGGAACAATATCTAAAGCAAACAATGTTGGACATTGGGGTTATGGCAACTTCAAAATTGGGCTCATCTTCAATAAGGTCCGCAAACAGTTTTCCCATATCATATAATTGGGTTACGTAAGCGTCAAAAACTTCTTCACCATAAAATTTTAGTAGCGTATACCAATGGATGGCCATCATATTCTTTGTACACTCAAAGGTACGTTTGCCAGAATTATACCAATCTTCATGTTCCGAGTCTGACAATAAATAGTCTGCTTTTTGGCTAAACGTGGCCTTGGCATTGACTTCATCCTTAAAAAGGAGAGCAGTCGTCAATGCGGGCATCATCATCATCTTATGTCCATCTATCACCACACTATCCGCATGTTCTATTCCTTTTAAGGTATGCCTGTATTTTTCTGAAAATATCCCTGCACCTCCATGGGCACCGTCCACATGAAACCATATATTCATTTTTTGGGCAAATGCGGCAATCTTTGATAAGTCATCAAAAATTCCGGTTGCCGTAGATGGTGCGCTACCAACTATTGCAAATATTTCAATGCCTTTTGCCTTAGCTTCTTCATATTTTGCAAGTAACACGTCTGTATTCATTGCAAAATTATCGGTTACGGGAATTTTAACGATACCTTGCGCACCCAAGCCCATAATACGCGCAGCACGATCAACACAATAATGAGCTTCTTCACTAACCATAATACCTAGTTGGTTCACCATACCCTTGTTCCATATATCTGCTTGGGTAATGGCCTTGCGGGCACTCAACAAAGCGGTTAGGTTGGCTAGGGTTCCGCCAGAAGTAAGGAACCCGGCAGAGTGGGGGCCATATCCTATCTTTTCGCATAGTTTTTCAGTTATTATGCGTTCTATGGCATTTGACGCCATACCCATTTCATAAACTGCTGTTCCGTTGTTCAATAACGAGCTTATCAATCCAGAAAGAGCGGTTATAGGAGCAGGAGGGGCAACCTGATGGCCCATATAATGGGGATGGTGGATATAAGTGGTATGTTTTGTTATTTCCTTGAATATATCCGCTTTGTCCCCATGGTGCAAAAACTCTTTCCAGAATTGTAGCTCGTTCTCAGGAGTATTCCATGGTATCGCCGTACTGGATAATTGAAAAAGCTTGTTCTCCAGGTGTTCGGTTAATTGGTCAATAAGTGAATGGCCAATGGAATTAAATTCAGATGGACTATATACTTGTTTGAGTAGTTCCTTGTGCATTGTTCAAAATTAGCGGTATGTTAGAATTTGAGCAAATAAAAAACCGCCCTTAAAAGAGCGGTTCCTATTCATTTTACCAAACAACAAAAAGGTAATCTGAACTAGTCAAAGGTATACCCATTGTCTGCGGCAACTTTATCGGCAATTTGTGTGCGTAAAGCTACTACATTAGGGTAGTTCGTATATTTTGTAAAGCGTTTAAGTCCCATTAGCATCATGCGTTGCTCATCACCTTCTGCAAAGGAGATTATAGCTTCCTTACCTTTATTGATGATTTTTTCAACGGCATTGAAAAGATAAAGTTTGGACATGGCTATTTGCGTAGCCTGTGCTTCTTCACCAAAACGTTTCGCATTTTTTTCCGTACGTAATAGGGCAGATTCTGCCATATATACTTCAATAAGGATATCAGATGCCGCCAACATTAATTGTTGGTGCTTTTCCAATTCAGGTCCGTACTTTTGAACTGCAGATCCAGCTACCATTAAAAACACTTTTTTAAGTCTTTTTAAAATATCTTTTTCTTCAGCAAACAATTCAGAAAAATCAGGAGTATCAAAGGAAGGAATTCCCATAAGTTCCTCACCAACGGCAGTTGCAGGTCCTAATAGGTCTACATGACCTTTCATAGCCTTTTTAACAAGCATACCTACAGCTAACATTCTATTGATTTCATTGGTTCCTTCATAGATACGTGCAATTCTTGCATCTCTCCAAGCAGATTCCATTGGTGTATCTGCACTAAAGCCCATTCCACCAAAAATCTGAACACCTTCATCAGCGGTATGTTGAACATCTTCGGATACCGCTACCTTTAATATTGAGCACTCAATTGCATATTCCTCCACACCTTTTAATTCGGCTTCTTGGTGGGTATTACCTTCACTTTCCCTAATAGCAATACGGTCTTCAATATTCTTTGCGGCACGATAGCAGGCAGATTCTCCTACATAGGCATTGGTGGACATATCTGCCAATTTGGCTTTTATAGCACCAAAGTTAACAATGGGAGTTTTGAATTGGATTCTTTCATTAGCGTAATTTACTGCTTCATTGATTACCCTTCTTTGGGCTTCCAAACATGCAGCCGCCAATTTAATACGACCTACATTCAATGCATTCATTGCTATCTTAAAGCCATTTCCTCTTGTTGAGAGCATATTATCCACAGAAACTTTTGTTTCGTTGAAAAATACCTGACGGGTAGAGGAGGAGTGAATTCCTAATTTCTTTTCTTCATCTCCTAATGATATGCCATTACTAGGGTCATTTTCAACGATAAATCCTGTAATATTCTTATCATCCTCTATACGGGCAAATACGATAAACAGGTTACAAAAACCAGCATTTGAAATCCACATTTTCTGACCGGTTATGCTATACGTTTTCCCATCTTCTGATAACACCGCTTTTGTTTTACCGGAATTTGCATCTGATCCGGCACCTGGTTCAGTAAGGCAATATGCACCAAACCATTCACCTGAAGCCAATTTAGGTACATATTTTTGCTTCTGCTCTTCTGTACCGTATAACGTTATAGGCATGGTGCCAATACCGGTATGCGCTCCAAATGCAGTACTAAAAGAACCTGTAGCGCCAGAAATATAATCACAGACCAACATAGTAGAGACAAAGCCCATTCCCATTCCACCATAGGATTCTGGAACGGCAACACTCAATAAGCCCAATTCACCGGCTTTGCGCATAGTTTCTTCCGTATACGCATAATCTTTTTTCTCAAAACGTTCCCAATGCGCCCACAATTCCCTGTCAACAAATTCCTTGGTGCTATCACGCATCATTCGTTGTTCCTCATTTAAGTCCTCTAGGGTGAAAATATCTTCACAATTGGTTTCCTTGACGAGAAATTGTCCTCCTCTAAGAATGTCTTTATTTATTGTTTCTGCACTCATGTTATTAATTGTTTTTAGAAATTAGAATTGAGAGAATAGAAAAGAGAATTATACAAGGCTATTTTGAAACCCCATGGTCATTTTCTGAAATTCTTCAATCTTGTCTTCGAGTAATTTTAATTTAATATCAGTTATATAATTTCTATGATATGCTATTAGTAGTTGTGTTCCTAGTTCAAAAGATGAACCTAAAGAGATACTTAAAAAATGACTAAACGACTTATCTGTTCTTGCAGATCTCTCTGCAATATTGCTTGGAATAGAGATAGAACATCTGCTCATTTGTGAGCTCAAATCAAATCTCTCGTGCTTAGGGAAACTTAAGATAGTATCAGATATATCATTAGCTATGCTTATCCCTAACTTCCAAATTTTTAAATTTCTATAGTTATGCCTGAAAGCCATTTATCTTAATCTTATCTCTTTATTCTAATATCTAAATTCTATCGTTTAGTTTAAAAATTCAAAAATACCTGCGGCACCTTGTCCTGTACCCACGCACATTGTTACCATACCGTATTTGCCTTGCATATTACGCTTACGCATTTCGTCAAACAATTGAACAGAAAGTTTCGCTCCGGTACATCCTAATGGATGTCCTAAGGCTATTGCTCCACCATTAACATTCACGATATCTTGGTTTAGGTCAAGCTCACGCATAACGGCCAAGGATTGTGAGGCAAATGCTTCGTTCAATTCAATTAACTCAATGTCGTCTTGTTTTAAACCAGCTTGCTTTAGTGCCTTTGGAATTGCTTTTACAGGTCCAATACCCATAATACGAGGCTCTACACCAGCAGCGGCATAATTCACCAAACGTGCAATAGGCTCAATATTGAGCTCTTTGACCATTTCTTCGCTCATGATAAGAACAAAAGCGGCACCATCGCTCATTTGCGAGGAGTTACCGGCTGTTACACTACCACCTGCGGCAAACACAGGTCTTAAACCGGCCAAAGCTTCTTTGCTGGTACCTTTTCTTGGTCCCTCATCCTTGGAAACGGTATAACTTTTATTTGCTTTTTTGCCATTCTCATCTACATATGTCTGATCTACTTTTATAGGAACAATCTGATCTTGAAAACGATCTTCTGCTTGTGCCTTTAAAGCCTTCATGTGTGAGTTGTAAGCAAATTCATCTTGATCTTCTCTTGACACTTTGAATTGCTTAGCAACGGCTTCTGCGGTATTACCCATTCCCCAATAATAATCCTCATGGCCAGATTTTACCAAATCATAGTTTAATTCCGGTTTATTACCTGTCATGGGAACGGAGCTCATACTTTCTGCACCACCTGCTATGATACAATCTGCCATTCCTGACTGAATTTTTGCCGTTGCAATACCAATCGTTTCAATTCCTGAAGAACAAAAACGATTTACGGTCACACCCGGTACATCCACAATATCCAATCCCATAAGTGATATTAAACGTGCCATGTTCAAACCTTGTGAACCTTCTGGCATAGCATTGCCCACAATAACATCGTCAATACGTTTTTTATCCAATTGGGGTACTTCACTCATCATATGCTGAATGGTCTCGGCGGCCAATTCATCAGCTCTTTTAAAACGGAAAACCCCTTTTGGCGCTTTTCCTACTGCCGTTCTATATGCTTTTACTATATATGCTTGTTTCATATCCTTTTTAGTTTCTTAATGGTTTACCTGTTTTTAACATGTGCTGAATTCTTTCCAATGTCTTACGTTCCGTACATAATGACAGGAATGCTTCACGCTCTAAATCCAAAAGATATTGTTCCGATACGCGTGTTGGTTCAGACAGATCACCACCGGCCATTACGTATGCCAATTTATTTGCAATCTTTTTGTCATGCTCACTTATATAGTTACTGTCTTGCATAGAGTCCGTACCTACTAAGAACATACCTAAAGCCTGCTTGCCTAAAACTTTAATATCCTTACGTTTTACAGGTTGGGTATACCCTGCCTCGGCCATTAATTGAGCATGGGCCTTAGCGGTAGCAATTTGTCGGTCTTTATTCACCACCACAATATCCTTGCCCGATTGTAAAATTCCTAGATCAAACGCTTCATAGGCAGAAGTGGATACCTTGGCCATACCTATTGTTAAAAAGTATTCTTGAAGTACGTTCAGTTCAACATCGTTTTTATGAAACAAATCTTGTGCTCGCAAGGCAAACTCCTTAGAACCGCCACCACCTGGGATTACACCAACTCCAAATTCAACCAAACCTATATAGGTTTCTGCAGCGGCTACGACTTTATCTGCATGTAATGACAGCTCACAGCCACCGCCCAAAGTCATACCGTGGGGTGCGGATACTGTGGGTATGGCGGAATAGCGCATGCGCATCATGGTATCCTGAAACATTTTTATTGCCATGTTCAATTCATCATACTCTTGCTCAACGGCCATCATAAATATCATACCGATATTAGCACCAACAGAAAAGTTTGGGGCTTGATTACCAACAACAAGACCTTGAAAATCTTTTTCGGCAAGGTCAATTGCCTTATTAAGTCCGGCAAGAACATCGCCCCCAATCGTATTCATTTTGGATTGGAATTCTACATTCAAGATTCCGTCTCCTAAATCTTCAACGACTACGCCGCTATTTTTAAATACTTCCTTGGATTTTCTAATATTATCCAAAATGATAAACGAATCCTGGCCAGGTATTTTTTCTATCGATTTTTTTGGAATATCATAATAGTAGGTAGCGCCATCCTTAACGGCATAAAAAGAAGTAGTTCCGGCTGCGAGCATCTCTGTTACCCAAGCAGCAGGTGTTTCCCCTTCCGCTTTCATTATTTCTATTCCCTTCTCTACACCAATGGCATCCCAAATTTGAAAAGGTCCGTGTTCCCAACCAAACCCAGCTTTCATGGCATCGTCAATCTTATAAAGTTCGTCCGTAATTTCAGGTATTCTATGTGATACATAGGCAAATAGGGCCGCAAAGTTCTTTCTATAAAACTCACCTGCCTTGTCTTTTCCTGCAACCAATACTTTAAATCTATCAACGACCTTATCTATTGTTTTGGTAAGTTCCAATGTGGCAAATTTTGCACTTTTCTTGGAACGGTACTCCATGGTATCCAAATCCAAGGTCAAAATTTCTGTCTTGCCCTTTTCATCTTTGGATTTTTTATAAAAACCTTGGCCGGTCTTACTACCCAACCACTTGTTCTCCATCATGGTATTGATGAAACCAGGCAGTTTAAAGAGTTCTAACTTTTCATCATCCTTACAGTTATCCGCAATTCCGTTGGCTACGTGCACTAAAGTGTCCAGACCAACAACATCTACGGTTCTAAACGTTGCGGATTTTGGACGACCTATTACCGGACCGGTCAATTTATCTACTTCTTCTACAGTCATGTTCATATCCTTGACCATATGAAAAAGGCTTTGGATACTGAATATGCCTATTCTATTACCTATAAAAGCAGGGGTATCTTTTGCGATAACCGATGTTTTACCTAGAAATTTTTCTCCATATCCGTTTAAAAATTCCAGTACTTCAGGAGAAGTCTTGGGTCCAGGAATAATTTCAAACAATTTTAAATATCGTGCGGGATTAAAAAAGTGTGTTCCACAGAAGTGTTTCTGAAAATCCTCACTACGGCCTTCACTCATAAAATGAATAGGAATACCCGATGTATTGGATGTAATCAATGTACCTGGAGTCCTATGCTTTTCCAAGTTTTCAAACACCATTTTTTTAATATCAAGTCGTTCAACAACTACTTCAATGATCCAGTCAACCTTGGCCACTTTTGCAATATCATCCTCTAAGTTTCCAGTAGATATCCTATCTGCAAATTTTTGATGATAAATAGGGGAGGGCTTAGATTTTAGTGCTGCAGCCAATGAATCGTTAACCAATCTATTACGAACAACTTTATCGTTAAGTGTTAAGCCTTTGGCTTTTTCCTTTTCCGTAAGTTCTCTTGGTACGATATCCAATAGTAATACTTCGACTCCAATATTGGCAAAATGGCAAGCAATGCCACTACCCATTATTCCAGAGCCGATAACTGCTACTTTTTTAATATGCTTGTTCATGTAGTTTAATCGGTATTAATTTGATATATTTTTTGAAAATAATTTTTTGTCCGCAATTAGTTTATTGATGGTTTCCGTAACCTCAAAGAAGTTCAGAATTTTTTCCTGGTCCACTTCTTGCCTAATAGCTTCATTAAATTGAAGTACGGTACTTTTAGAAAGGTTTCTTTTTTCCAGGCCCATTTCGGTCAAGTAGATTAATACCCCTCTTCCGTCATCTGGGTTAGGCTTTCTTAGAATGAGCCCTTTTTTTTCCATACTCTTTAAGATTCTGGAAAGACTTGTAGCTTCCATGCCCATTTTAGGTCCTAAAGCGGTAGATGGAGTTCCCGTTTTGGGGTCAATACTCAATAAAGTAAAACCTACTGCCATTGTAGAATCAAAATTCTTTGCTTCTTCATTATACATTCTAGCTACGGCTTGCCATGTAGCTCTAAGTGCATAATCAATTGTTACTTCTTTCATACGCTGGTGGTTGCAGCCCAAATATAATAAAATTTATTATGCATGCATAATAAATTTATGAAATATTTAAGCAAAACCTATTCCTTTTTTGAATTTGGTACAATTGCCTATATAAAATTACGGAATGCCGTATTTAATAAGAATTGGGTAAAAGATTAACTTGGTATAATACCAAGTTAATCCATATAGATTAATTAAACCCGGGCAGTAGGTTAAAATTCCGTTTGGGCTTTTCTAATTTTGGTGGAATATGGTCTTAATATCCATAAATATCATTGTATAGGTCAATGTATTTTTCCTTGATGATTTTTCTCCTCAATTTCATTGTAGGGGTAAGATGTCCGCCCTCAATGCTCCAAATGTCCGGTGTAAGCCTAAATTGTTTAATTTTTTCCCATTTGGCAAAATTTTCATTGGCCTTGGTAACTTCTTCGTCCAATCTTGCAATTACTTTTTCATTAAGTACAATATCAGAATTTTCACCTACGGTAATTTTATTCTTCTTGGCCCATTCATAGATATAATCAAAATTGGGCTGAATAAGTGCAGCGGGCATTTTTTCACCTTCACCAATAACCATAATCTGCTCAATGAAACGGGATTGCTTGCATCTGTTCTCCAACAATTGGGGTGCTACATATTTACCGCCGGAAGTTTTGAACATTTCCTTTTTGCGATCGGTAATCCGCAAAAAACCTTCATGGTCTATTTCACCGATATCCCCTGTATGGAAGTAGCCATCCTTGATGACTTCGGCGGTTTTTTCCGGATCCTTATAATAACCCATCATTACGTTAGGACCCTTGCATAAAATTTCGCCATCTTCGGCAATCGTTACTTCCACATCTGAAATGACCTTACCTACGGTGGCAATTTTCCACCCGTTGTTACGTACATCGTTTACAGAGATGACAGGTGAAGTTTCGGTGAGACCATAACCTTCCATTACAGGAATACCTGCGGCGCCAAAAATTCTACTTAGACGGGGCTGCAAAGCGGCACTACCGGACACCATTATGCCAAGATTACCTCCTAGGCCTTCTTGCCACTTGCTGAAAATTAACTTGCGTGCTATGGAAAGTTTAAATTCATACCACCACCCGTTGACCTTATAAGGTTCAAATTTTAGACCTACACCAACGGCCCAAAAGAACAGACTCTTTTTTATACCCGTTAGACTTGATCCTTTTGCAATTATAGATTCATATACCTTTTCTAACAACCTGGGTACTACGGTCATTAAATTTGGTTTTACTTCTTTTAAGTTATCACTTATTTTATCCAACCCTTCGGCAAAATGAATTTCAATTCCGCAATATTGGTAGAGATAAAGAATCATACGTTCAAAAATATGGCAAACGGGTAAAAAGCTTAACGCTGTATCATTGGTGCTAGAGGGAACACGTTCTTTACTTGCTACAACATTGGACACCAAATTATTATGGCTCATCATTACACCTTTTGGTCTTCCAGTGGTACCCGAAGTATAGATTAAAGTTGCAAGATCAGATGGTTGAACGTTATTCTTTAACGTTTCTACTTCTTCTTGGTTGGTCGTATCCGCACCTTGGTCCAATACTTCTTGCCAATTAGGGCAATTATCTATTTCATTGAACGAGTATACTCCTTTAAGGGATTTTACATTGCCCTTGATATTGTTGACCTTTGTCAATACCTCTGTACACGATACAAAACAATACTGTGCTTCTGAATGGTTTAGCACATATTCATAATCCTCTTCAGAAATAGTGGGATAAATTGGTACATTCTGTGCGCCGATCTGTAATATTCCAATATCCAAAATATTCCACTCCGTTCTGTTTGTCAATGAGATAACGGCTATTTTGTCATTAGGTTTAACTCCTAAGCGAAGCAAACCCCTGCTTATGGCATTTGCTTTATTAATATACTCTTGCGTGGAAGTGGCGATCCATTTCCCGTTTTTTTTGGTTACAAGAGCTTTTTCAAGGTTAAAATGCTCTAATTGATAATAAGGTATATCGAATAGACGGGTTATTTTTTGCATATGCAGATTATAAACTTTTTTGCAAAATAATGAAAGAACTCGGTATTTTAAAATTGTATTGACAAATAAAATAGCCTATGATTATAAATTTCTTAATCTGAAAGTTCAACAGGGTTCGGGCTAATTCTAAATATTCGTCTACAATAAATTGCAAATGAATGGGTTATGTGTGCATAATGCTCAAAATTTAATTATTTGTGATTAAGAATCCAATCTTTGGCATTCACAAAGGCTTCAATCCAAGGTGAAACTTCATCCTTTCTATTTGATGGATAATGTGCCCAGTTCCATGGAAAAATAGAACGTTCTATATGGGGCATTGTCACCAGGTGTCTACCGGTTTTATCACAAAGCATTGCCGTATTGAAATCACTACCATTTGGATTTGCCGGATATCCTTCATAACCATATTTGGCAACGATATCATAGTTGTCCTCAGAAAGCGGTAATGAGAATTTACCTTCCCCGTGAGAAATCCAAACCCCTAATTTGCTTCCTTCCAATGAGGAAAGCATTACGGAATTGTTTTTCTGTATTTCTACGGATGTAAAGTTACTTTCGTGTTTATGGGAATCGTTATATGTCATTTTACCATGGGTTTCATGCTCCGGATTTATTAGGTCCAGTTCCATGAACAATTGGCAACCATTGCATATACCGACCGATAGCGTATCTGGTCTAGCAAAGAAGTTCTTGATAACGGTGTTGGCCTTTTCATTGTACTTGATGGCACCCGCCCATCCTTTGGCGCTTCCCAAAACGTCTGAGTTGGAGAAACCTCCAACAGCTCCTAAGAACTGAATGTCCTCTAAATTCTCGCGTCCTGAAATTAAATCGGTCATATGAACGTCTTTCACATCAAAACCGGCCAAATACATTGCATTGGCCATTTCGCGTTCAGAGTTACTGCCTTTTTCACGGAGAATGGCGGCCTTAGGTCTGTCTTTGGTTGCGTTTAAGGCTTTACTTGGCACGCTTATAGGGGTCTTATTGGAAAAGGTATATTGCAAAGGTTGAACCTTATAATTTTCAAATCTGTCCTTGGCCAGACCATTTGCAGTCTGTTGATTGTCAAGAAGGAATGATGTCTTGAACCAAGTGTCCCGTAAGGTTTCTATATTTAGTCCCATTTCCATACCATTGTTTTTTATGGTAAGAACGGCTTTGCTCGTAACGGTACCCAATTTAATGGCATCTATATTGTTAGATGCAAAAATGTTTGCTATACTGTCATCTTTTGCTTGTAGCACAACTCCTGCATTTTCAGAAAACAGAACTTTTATGGTATCTGCCTCGCCCAATGAGGTAAGGTCAAGATCGGCCCCTAGTTCAGTGTCCGCAAAGCACAGTTCCAGAAGTGTTGTAATCAACCCGCCGGAGGCAACATCGTGCCCTGCAACAATTTTATCTTCCTTAATTAAGGTTTGTATGGTGTTAAAAGCAGCTTTAAAGTATGCGGAGTCCGTAATGGTTGGGGTTTCGCTACCAATACTGTTCCTTGTTTGTGAAAATGAAGAACCTCCTAGTTTATAGGCATCCTTAGATAGATTAATGTAATAGATAGACCCGGCATCTTTTTGTAGAACAGGTTCTATAACCTTGGTAATATCGTTACAGTTACCCGCAGCGGATATAACCACGGTACCCGGAGATATTACATCACCATCCTTATATTTTTGTTTCATGGAAAGGGAATCCTTTCCAGTGGGTACATTGATGCCTAATTCAATTGCAAATTCGGAAACAGCTTGTACTGCTTTATATAAGCGGGCATCTTCTCCTTCATTTTTGCAGGGCCACATCCAGTTGGCGGATAAGGAAACGGAGGCCAAACCATCTTTTAACGGCGCCCAAACCAGGTTGGTCAAAGCTTCTGCAATACTGTTCTTGCTACCTGCGGATGGGTCTATAAGCGCAGAGATGGGGGAGTGCCCAATACTAGTGGCAATCCCTTCCTTGCCTTTAAAGTCCAAAGCCATTACACCACAATTGTTCAAAGGTAACTGTAACGGCCCCACACATTGCTGTTTGGCAACACGACCACCTACGCAACGATCAACCTTGTTGGTGAGCCAATCCTTACAGGCCACTGCCTCTAGTTGAAGAACCGCGTCCAAGTAATCATGAAAATATTCAAGCGAATAGTTGGCATTGGCATAATTTCGAGTTACGGTGTTATCGGTCATAATTGTTTTTGGAGAACTGCCGAACATATCTGAAAGTTCCAGGTCCATTGGCTTATCTCCATTGGTCTTGGATTCGAACGTAAAACGATCATCACCTGTAACATCGCCCACTTCATACATTGGTGAGCGTTCGCGATCGGCAATTCGTTTTAATAGATCTATATGGTCCTTACCAATGACCAACCCCATACGCTCCTGTGATTCATTGCCTATAATTTCCTTGGCTGATAATGTAGGGTCGCCAACGGGTAATTTATCCAAATCTATTTTTCCGCCTGTTTCCTCAACAAGTTCAGAAAGACAGTTAAGGTGACCACCAGCTCCGTGATCATGAATAGAGACAATGGTATTTTCATCACTTTCCACCATACCGCGTATAGCGTTTGCGGCCCTTTTTTGCATTTCAGGATTAGAGCGTTGAACAGCATTAAGTTCTATCGCGGAACTAAATTCCCCCGTATCTGCACTGCTCACAGCCGCACCGCCCATACCGATCCTATAATTATCGCCCCCAAGAATTACAATTTTATTTCCGGTTTGGGGCTTGTCCTTAATGGCTTGTTCAACTTTCCCGTAGCCTATACCACCAGCTTGCATAATAACTTTGTCAAAGCCTAATCTGCGTTGATTTTGTGAAGCTGACGACATATTGTCATCGGTACTGTCAAAAGGCGAGGAAGCTTCATCATGTTCAAAGGTTAAAACCGAGCCAGAGATGAGCGGCTGACCAAATTTGTTTCCAAAATCGGAAGCACCGTTAGATGCTTTGATCAAAATATCCATTGGTGTTTGGTATAACCATTTTCTTTCTGGCATTCCCTTTTCCCAAGGTCTGTTTTGTTCCAAACGGGAATATGCGGTCATATATACGGCCGTTCCAGCTAAAGGTAAGGACCCTTTTCCGCCGGCCAAGCGATCCCGTATTTCACCACCTGCACCGGTTGCCGCCCCGTTAAAAGGTTCTACCGTAGTAGGAAAATTATGGGTTTCCGCTTTTAAGGAGATAACGGAATCAAATTCCTTTTCCTGATAAAAGTCTGGTCTATCTGCACTTTTAGGGGCAAACTGTACCACCTTTGGTCCTTTTACAAAAGCTACATTGTCCTTATAGGCAGATATGATATCATTAGGATGTTCCTGGGATGTTTTCTTGATCAATTTAAATAAGGAGGTAGGCATTTCCTCTCCGTCGATTACGAATGTACCGTTGAATATTTTATGCCTACAATGTTCAGAATTGACCTGACTAAAACCAAAAACTTCTGAATCGGTCAATTTGCGACCTATTTTTTTACTCAAGTTTTCCAGGTATTGCACTTCCTCTTCGTTGAGGGCCAAACCTTCTTGTAGATTAAAGGCTTGGATATCTTCAATTTCCAATATAGGTTTGGGTGCAACGCTAATAGTGAACACATCTTGGTCCAATACCTTATACTTCTGCGAAATCATTGGATCAAATCCTGTAAAATGCTCATCTACGGCATTAAATTCCTCAATTCTAATGATACCCTCAATACCCATATTTTGGGTGATTTCAGTAGCATTGGTACTCCAGGGAGTTATCATTGCGGCACGAGGCCCAACAAAAAAGGCGTCAAGTGACGCCGCATTTATTTTCGGTAGGTTGCCAAACAACCATATAAGTTTACCGGTATCTTCAGTTGAAAGTTCCTTAGCGGTCTGTACCGCAAAAACCTTTTTGCTAGGTTCCCCAAAAAAGTGAATCATTATAACGAGTCTGGTATTGATTTTTAAAGTACAAAATTAAGGTTTTAGCAGTTACTTTTCACGGTAATTTGAAACACTTTTAAACAGTAATTGTTAATGAAAAAAGTAGGATTTTGTTTTACCTTTATCCAATGAACTAAAAATTGCCGATAGTTTCTAAATTAGGTTTTAATTTTAGATTTTTATTTAAGATTAAATTATAGTCTGTTTTTAAGACTTTTATAAAGGCAGTGTTTACACGACTAAAATAGGCATCAATATTAAATTTGGGACAAAATGACAAAGCATAAAAGCGATATACAGGCGCTATCAAAATGTATGGATATGATAGGAGGTAAATGGAAACCCATACTCTTATATCATATTTCTAAGGGTACGAATAGATTTAATAAATTATTTGAAGCCATAGATGGGATAAATCGCCAAATGTTAAGCAAACAATTAAAATCATTGGAAAAGACGGGCATATTGGACCGCACATTATATGGAGAAATTCCGCCACGTGTGGAATATACTTTAACACCCGCAGGAAAGTCATTGTTACCTGTTGTACAAGCTATGATGCGTTGGGGGCAAAAACAACAGACGGAAAAAGTAGTTGTGCCAGACGCGCCGCAGAACCAACAGTTGCCGTTGTTTTAATACAGCTTTACAATAGTATGGTTTTGGCATGCAAAAATTACTATTAATATCAAAAAAATGGGTTGTTGGTTCTTAATTAGACAAAAATTAATGTAGAGCCACGGTAGGGCGATTGAATTTGCGTATCTTTTTGGAAGCTAATTCAAACCAACCATGAAAGAAAAAACTATCCTATTAGCGGCAATTTGCTCACTCTCTATGATGAGTAGTGCAATTGCCCAAAAGAAAAGATCAAACAAACAAATTGAAAAATTAAAGGCCGAAGTCGCATCCATAGTCGAGGATAATAAGAAGCAATCCCAAGTCATGGTCGATAAAATTTTCAGTTTTTCCGAATTAGGCTTCCAGGAAGTAGAGTCGTCCAAATACCTTACCGGGATATTAACCGAAAACGGATTTGAAATAGAAACTTCAATATCTGGCATACCTACGGCGTGGTTTGCTACTTGGAGCAATGGTGAGGGCCCTGTTATAGCTTTGGGAAGTGATGTGGATTGCATTCCTAAAGCATCACAATATCCTGGTGTAGCCTATCACAAGCCCATTGTAGAAGGTGCGCCTGGCCATGGTGAAGGTCACAATTCCGGAATTCCAATGAATATTTCTTCTGCCCTTGCCGTAAAGAAGATTATGGAACGAGAGCAAATAGGAGGTACATTATTGGTCTGGCCCGGTATTGCCGAAGAACTTGTGGCCGCAAAGGCGTGGTACGTTAGAGATGGTTTGTTCGATGATATAGACATGTGCATCTTTACACATGTGGGCAATAATTTAGGAGTCTCCTATGGACCCACAAGGGGCACCGGTCTAATATCCGTTGAATATAGTTTTGATGGTGAAGCCGCACATTCCGCAGGATCTCCCTGGCGAGGAAAAAGTGCCCTGGACGCTGCTGAACTAATGAACATAGCTTGGAACTATAAGCGTGAGCACCTACACCCCTTAAAACGTTCCCATTCTATATTTACGGATTCTGGAGATCAGCCAAACGTGGTACCTTCAAAAGCATCTATATGGTTCTATTTTAGGGATATTAAATATGAAGGGATCATGGAAATGTATGCCATGGCCAACGATATGGCAAAAGGAGCGGCTATGATGACCGGCACTACCATGACCTCCAAGGTTTTGGGTACTGCCTGGCCAAGGCACTATAATAAGGTTATTGCCGAAACTATGTACGGGAATATAAAACAAGTAGGTTTGCCGGAATGGTCAGAGGCGGACCAAAAATTGGCAAAGGCGGTACAGACAGAAGTCGGTTCGGAAAAGGTAGAAGGTCTATCTACGGAATTAGCTGATTTGGGCCTTCCTGTAATTGAACCCGTAAGTGGTGGTTCTGATGATATTGGCGATATTTCTTGGAAAGTTCCAACGGTTACCCTGAGGTATCCGTCTAACATACCCGGACTTCAAGGCCATCATTGGAGCAATGCCATTGCCATGGCCACACCAATAGCACATAAAGGAGTTGTAGCCGGAGCAAAGGTTGAAGCCATGACCATATTGGATTTTCTGTTAAAACCCGAATTGATGAAAGGTGCGTGGGACTATTTTAACAATGAACAACAAAAGGATACCAAATATCAACCTATGATTTCAGAAAGTGATATGCCTCCAATTTACCTGAACAAGGATAAACAAGAACAATTTAGACCAGCTTTGGAAAAATTCTATTATGACGAGACTAAGTATGATACTTATTTAGAGCAGTTGGGGATTGAGTATCCAACATTGAAATCAGAGTAGTATTTTAGTTTAACTTAAATAGACTTATATAACTAGTAACTATAGAACACACCTCATTTGTAGAAATTATGCCATCCAAATTTTACTGCTGCAGCCAATGTAGCTGAATTTGATGCTAGAATGAAATTGTTCTTTTCTGGAGTCCAATTAGTAAAAGAAATCTAATGACAAAACCTATTATAAAGGTTTTGTCATTAAAACGAATGCTATGATAAAACAATTTATTTATTTGATTTTTTTAGTTGGATATTTTTCATTTTCTCAAATAACTAGTGTCGCAGAATATGTATATGTAAATAAAATAATTAATTACAAAAGTAAAGGAGTTTTAAAATTTACATCCAATCATTCAAATTATACTTTATTAAGATCAGAGGCACTTGTTGAAGAAGAAAGAACATTGGATGAAAATGGAAACGTGCAAATAAATTTACCTGATTCTGATGATAGACCAGAATATTATTTAAATAGAGAGTTAAAAATCTTTTTAAATAAAGTTTACGGATTTAGAGAAGTGTATATTCTTGAAGAAGAAATACCGAATATTAATTGGAAAATAGAACAGGAATTCAAAAATCTAAATACTTTAATATGTCAGAAGGCTACTGGATACTTTAGGGGTAGAACTTATATAGTCTGGTTTGCAAATGACATCCCCGTGCCTTATGGTCCATGGAAATTACAGGGTTTACCTGGATTGATCGTAGAAGCTACAGATGATGAGGGTTTAATACTTTTCAGGTTATCAAAATATAGTACCCAAAACCAAGGTGAAAACATACAGATTCCGGTAGGGACTAAAAAAATGTCCTTAAAAGAATTTGTAACCAAAGAAAAGCCTGAAAAGCAAAAAGAGTTTTTTGCATATGTCAGTTCTCTGAATACCGATAGAAATACTACTATCGTATCTTCTAGCTATACAGAGCCACCAAGACTTGAGCTTATATATGAGTGGGAAAAGAACGATTCAAATAAAGAATAATAGATTTTATAAACAAAGGTAATGTGCGGATAAAACTTTTTTTTCTGATTTTAAGTTTTCTGTCGACAGGCACGATTATTTCCCAAACAAAAATTACTGGTTTTATTATGGATGCCTTCCAAAAACCAATTCCTTACAGTAGTCTATTACTTCAATCACAAGATTCAATAACTGTTGCTTATACTTATAGTAACAATAGCGGTTTTTACGAGCTAGAGTTAGATGAAACAGGAGATTTTAACCTCATTGTTTCTATGTTAGGTTATGAAAAACTAATACAGCCCATCTCTATTACTAAGAACACTAAAAATTTAAAAAAGGATATTGAACTTAAAGAGAAACTTTTTGAATTAAATGAGGTAATTGTCAATGCAGATCTACCTATTGATATTAAAAAGGATACGGTTGTATATAAAGTAAAAACATTTTTAAGAGGAAATGAAGTAATACTAGAAGATTTGCTTAAAAATTTACCTGGAATAAATGTAGATTCTGACGGGACTATAAAGTTTGGAAACCAAGAAATTGAAAAATTGATGGTAGACGGTGATGATTTTTTTGAAAAAGGATATAAAATATTATCAAAAAGTTTGCCGGTACACCCTTTGGAGAGTGTTGAGTTACTTCAAAAATATTCTAATAGTAGATTATTAAAAGGTATTGAAAATAGCGATAAAGTTGCGCTTAATTTGAAACTTAAGGAAGAAGCTAAAAACATTTGGTTTGGGGATATTACCATGGGATATGGCTTAGAATTATCTAATTTTTATACCATTAAAGGTAATCTGGCTAATTTCAGTAAAAAGAAAAAGTTTTATTTTTTAAGTAATCTTAATAATACCGGGGATGATTCTACAGGTGATATTAATCAATTAATAAGACCCTACCGTTCTGGTGAGCCCTCAAGTATAGGTGATAATCAGCGATTACAGACCTTAAACAATATTAGTGGTGGTATTAATGATTTTAAAGAGAGCAGAACTAACTTTAATAATGCGGAACTACTTTCTTTGAATGCTATTTATAACCTGTCTAATAAAGTAAAATTGAAAACCTTGGGGTTTTTAAATACAGACGAAATTCAGTTTTTTAGCAATACTATAGATAATTTTAATTCTAGTGGATTTAGTTTTACAAACACAGAGGACGTTATAATATCAAATAACAAGCTTACTGCTTTTGGTAAGATAGATATAACGTATGATATATCAGAACGTAAAATGTTGGAATCAACAACAAAATTTAATTACTCTAATTTTAAGGATAACTCTGATTTAAATTTTAACGGACTTTCCACTTTGCAATCATTAGCATCTAATAATAATCTTTTTGACTATAAAATCGGTTACTCTGATAGGTTTGCTGATAAAAAAGTTTTCTTATTAACTGGGCGATATATAAAAGAAAGTTCGCCACAAAACTTTACTATTAACCGTTTTTTATATCAAGATTTGTTTCCTGAAATCTCAAATGCTAATAATATTTCTCAAATAAGTGAGAATCAATATCAATTTTTTGGGGTAGAAGGTCATCTTTTAGAAAAAAAACAAAATGGTAATTTACTAGAATTTAAGTTAGGTAACGAACTGCGAATAGATGATTTACAATCAATTTTTAATATAAAAAATAACGATGTACTTTTAGAAAATCCAGATGGCTTTCAGAATACTTTAGAATATAGAACAAATGATTTGTATTTTAAAACCAAGTATCTTTTTAAAATAAATAAGATTGGGTTTATAGGTAAATTAGATTTTCACCAACTCTTCAATAATTTAGAATTTTCAGAAAACAACAAGAGTCAATCAGTATTTTTTATTAATCCAAGCTTAGGTCTTAACTGGGAAATAAATAAATCTAATGAATTAGAAACATCGGTAAGTATAACAACTAATAACGCTGATGTTTTAAGTACCTCTAACAATTATTCGCTTACAGGGTTTAGGTTTTTTTCGAAGGGCACAGGAGATTTTAATCAATTAAACGCATTTAATTATTCTTTCAATTATAAAGTAGGCGACTTTTCAAGCCGTTTTTTTTCGGGATTGTCTCTAAATTATATGAAGAACAATGACTTTTTCTCAACCAATACTTCGTATGATCCAAATTTTTCATTGTCGGAGAAAATACTAATTAAGGATAGAGAATTTTTAAATGCTGCTGCATATTCAAACTTTTATTTTAGGAAATTGAAATCTACTCTTAAACTTAGTTTAGGGTACTCAAAATCTAATTTTCAGAATAATATTAATGATACTGGCCTTAGGATAGTTAAAAATCAAACTAACAGTTACCAAATAAAATTAAAATCTGCTTTTAGCGGTTTTTTTAATTACAATGTAGGAACCGAGTGGTTATCAAATTCAATAGAAATTAGCACGTTAAATAATAAATTCACTAATAACACTAGTTATTTGGACTTAGCTTTTGCCTTTACCGATAAGTTAACTTTAGACGTTAAAACCGAACGCTATTTCTTTGGCAATCTTCAAGGTGTAAATACTTACTACTTTTTAGATGTGACCGCAAAGTATGTTTTAAAGAAAAATAAGTGGACGTTATTTTTTGATGGTAGGAACTTATTTGACAATAACACTTTTAGAACATTCTCTATTAATGATGTAGGTAATACAACAACTGAATATAGGTTGTTGCCAAGAATATTACTATTGAAACTTGCTTATAGATTTTGAATTTTTTAATTAATTGCTTTTTTCCAATAAAGCCATGAAGAAACCATCATAACCACTCTTTGAGGCATATATTTTTTTGTCTTTAACCAACGTAAAATCCTTACCCTCTTCAGATTTAAGGAAAGACTGTACTTGATGACTATTTTCTTGTGGCAGTATGGAACAAGTAGCATAGACCATCTTTCCACCAGGTTTTACGATTTTGCTATAGTTTCTAATAATCTCATGTTGCGTTTGCACAATTTTATCCAGAAATTCGGGTTGCATTTTCCACTTGGAGTCTGGGTTTCTTCTTAAAACGCCCAATCCCGTACATGGGGCATCTATAAGCACTCTATCTGCACTACCATATAATTTTTTATATACCTTGGAAGAATCTATTTCCCTAACTTCAATATTGTGTGCTCCGTTACGTCTTGCCCTTCTTTTTAGTTCCTTAAGCTTGCTACCATAAATATCCATGGAAATCAGCTGTCCTTTATTCTCCATCAAGGAAGCCAAATGCAATGATTTTCCACCGGCACCTGCACAGGTGTCAACTACCCGTTGACCAGGTTCTACATCCAAAAATGCGGCAACCAACTGAGAGGAAGCATCTTGTACTTCAAACATACCATTTTTAAAGGCTTGTGTTACAAATACATTTGCACGCTCAACCAATTTTAAGGCATCTGGGTAACCACGTATAGGTTCGGCTACAATATTCTCGTCCAGTAATGCTTTTCTTAATGTTTCTTTATTGGTTTTTAAAGTATTGGTACGTAAGATAACTTCAGCCGGCTCATTGAGTTTGGCTATTTCTTCTGTCCACAACTTATCGCCCAAAGCTTTTTCACCCAGTTCATCTATCCAATCTGGAATAGCTTCCCTAAATTTTCTAATTTTGGAAAGCTCGTCGAATTTTCCTTTTATCCTTCTTTCCGGTGTGGGTTCTATTTGTTTCCAATCCGGTAATTTTATTCCTTTCAAAACCGCCCAAACGGCCCACATACGAAACAGGTCGGGCCTGCTGAAAGGTGCCTTTACTTCTGCAATTTCTGCATATAATCTTTTGTACCTTACCATTTCATAAGTGGTCTCGGCAATAAATCCTCGGTCGCGAGCACCCCATCGTTTGTCAAAACGAAGTACTTTCTGAACGACCTTGTCCGCATATTCATTTTCGTTAAAAATGAGATTAAGGGCATCTATTACGGCAAACACGAGATTTCTATGTAATTTCATGAGAAGAGATATTGTTTATTATGGTTGAAAGATTGTGTCACTGAGAAAAAGCTTGCAACTTTTAAGTTGTGGTCTTTCAAAAAATTAGGGTGCAAAGGTATTGTTTTAGAAGTGATTCCATTTATTTTTGAGAAACTTTATACGATAATATCATGCGCTATGTATTTCTATTAATTGTTTTACTGGTTTCCTGTACCGAAAGTAAACAACCGGTGACATTTACATCTGCGACAATTGAAACCCTTTATACCGATTCTATAAGTGTAAGAGCTATTGAGCTTATGGGTAATAGTTTGGCTTTTGCGGCCAATAACGGTGTTTTTGGCACTATTGAATTAGGTACTGGAAAAGTAAGGGCCAATACGATTTCTTCACCAGAAGGAAATCCGCATTTTAGGGCTGTGGCACATACATCTAATGATTTTTTTATGTTGTCCATAGAATCACCGGCTCTATTGTATAAAACGGGTGGTAATGGACAGATGCAAGTGGTATACAAAGAGGAGGGAGAAGGTGTTTTTTATGATGCCATGACATTTTTAAATGATTTGGACGGTATAGCACTTGGTGATAGCGTAGGGGGGTGCTTAAGTATTATCACAACCGCCGATGGAGGAAATACTTGGTCCAAGATACCCTGTAGCCTACTACCGGAAGGTATTGTGGGTGAAGGTGCTTTTGCTGCCAGTAATAGCAATATCAAAACTATAGGGGATAATATTTGGTTGGCCACCACCTCGGGTAGAATCTTGTTCTCTCCGGATAAAGGTAAATCATGGCAAGCGTTCGGTACGCCCATCCGCAATACCCAACCTACGGAAGGAATTTATTCCATAGATTTTTACAATGCCAATACGGGAATTGCCATTGGGGGCGATTATACTGAACCAGATGATGCCAATGCCAATAAGGCCATTACGGTAGATGGAGGAAAAACTTGGAATCTATTGGCCAACAACATGGAACCAGGATATAAAAGTTGTGTACAATTTGTGCCGGGAACCAATGGTTACGGAATAGTTGCGGTTGGCTTCACCGGTATCTCCTATTCATCTGACAGGGGTAACAGTTGGAGAGAACTTTCAAAAGAGTCATTTTACACCCTTAGGTTTCAAAATGATAGCATAGCTTACGCCGCAGGCAAGAACCGCATTGCCAAAATTAAATTTCAATAGGCTATTTACCACCTTTGTTATGGCGATATTGTTTGATCAGATCACGTTTAAAATCCTCTTCGGCCTTTAGTAAAAGCAATGCTTTCTTAGCAGAAGTAACTTTACTGACTTCCAAAAGTAAGGCCTTGTCCAGTTCCTCTTCATCTTCTTCAATGGAAATTTTTAACGCCAGTAATTTTTTGGCATCCTTTTCCGTAAGATCATCACTGTTCTTTAATTTGCTCCTAATTTCATTATGGTCTTTACGACCTAAAGCATGTCTTTTCTCCTCATATTCATTGTATATAGGCCAAAATTCTTGTGCTTCCCTACTGTCCAAGGATAATTTCTCTGTAATGTAGGCTACTTTTAAGGATTTTATTTTTTCCCAATCTTTTTTATTTTGACTAAAAGAGAAAGCGGTAAAAAGCATAAATAGTATTACAATATATTTATTCATTTTCCTGTAAATTAAGTTCTTCAAAATCATTTATATTATCACTTAAATAATCCAATATGTTTTCATTATCAATAGGTAGGCTCAACATATTGGAATACTCTGCGTCTGTAAAAGGCAGCACTTCTGCTATTTCATAAGAGGTTAGATCAAACTCCGTATTTTCAAAATAGGCCTCAATATCGGTATTGGCCAAATCGCTAAAATTGACATCTTCTACATTGTTCCATTGATAACCGAAAAAAACAAGTGCAATAGCCGCTACGGATGCTGCAATAGCTATTACTTTCTTGATTGGGAACAATGGTATTACCTTGGTGTCCTCAGATAGCTTTTTAGTAAGCTTTTCATTGAAGTTTTCAAAATAATTATCGGGAACCTTAAAAGCATTGTCCTTTGGTATAGCTACATGATCATCTGATAATTGAGCCATAAGTTTATCCTGAAAACTATCAAAATAGCCTTCTGGAGTTTTAAACGGATGTTTGTTTTTATTGTTCATGATACTTATTTGACTATCAAATACATAAATAGTTTAATCCTCTTTTAAAAATTGTTCTACTTTTTTTACCGCAAGATGGTAAGAGGCCTTTAGTCCCCCTACGGATGTCTCAAGAATTTCCGATATCTGTTCATATTTTAGTTCTTGAAAATATTTCATATTGAACACCAATTTTTGCTTTTCGGGCAAGGTTGCAATTGCTTTCTGCAACTTTAACTGTATTTCGTCACCTTCAAAATAAACATCACTTTGTAAATTGGCAACCAGCTTCTCTTGGTAGTCCACATCGTTCAAACCTTGAATTTTTGCCCTTTGTTTAATAAAACTTAAGGCTTCATTGGTAGCAATTCTGTACATCCATGAAAAAAGTTGACTGTCACCTTTAAAGCCATCAATATTCTTATAGATTTTGATGAACGTATTTTGCAACACATCATCAGCATCGTCATGATTTAGTACAATGCCCCTGATCTGCCAATAGAGTCGTTCTTTGTACGTACTTACCAATACCTCAAAGGCTTTTGCCTGGGTATTCTGGGTCTTGAGTTCCTGTACAAGTGTTTCCTCTGCTATCAATGGTTCTTGAGGTTTGTTCATCATTAGGACTAAGAAATTATAAAAAGGTTTAACGGCAACGTTAATTTTCGCTACTACTTGTTCAATATAAGCGGCCTTTAGGATGCCAACGATTGCATCTGTACCAATTTTTTATAAGTGCCGTTCAACGCTAACAATTGGGTATGGGTACCTTGTTCCACAATTTCCCCTTTTTGCAGAACTACAATGTTGTCCGCGTTTTGAATGGTAGATAAACGGTGGGCTATTACTATGGAGGTTCTGTTCTTCATCATTTTCTCCAAGGCATCCTGAACCAAACGTTCGCTCTCAGTGTCCAGGGCAGATGTTGCTTCGTCTAAAATCATAATGGGCGGATTCTTTAAGACAGCCCTTGAAATGGACAGCCGTTGTTTTTGTCCTCCACTTAATTTGTTGCCACTGTCCCCAATATTGGTGTCATAGCCTTTAGGTAGTTCCATGATAAAATCATGTGCATTGGCAATTTTGGCCGCAGCCATAATCTCTTCTTCCGTAGCATTTTCCTTTCCTAGCGCTATGTTGTTTTTTACGGTATCATTGAACAGAATGGAGTCTTGGGTAACAAGGCCCATTAAACCTCTGAGCGATTTTTTACTCAGGTTTTTAATATTGTTGCCGTCAATACTTATTTCACCTTCGTTGACATCGTAAAATCTTGTAACAAGGTTGGCTATGGTACTTTTGCCGCTACCGGATTGCCCAACAAGGGCTACGGTCGTACCTTTTTTTACCGTCAGGTCAAAGTTTTTAAGTACGTATTCATCCTCATATTTAAACGAAATATGCTGAAGTTTTATATCACTGTCAAATGACGTTAGTTCAATAGGATTTTTAATCTCTGCAATAGGGTTCTCTGTCTCTAAAATTTCTAAAACACGTTCAGCCGCCGCATTACCTTTTTTGACACTATAGGATGCTTTGCTTATAGATTTGGCAGGAGTTAGTATCTGATATGACAGTGCCATATACGTAATAAAGAGTTCAGCTTCCAATGTTTTGTCTACAAGAACCATTTGACCTCCATACCAAAGAATTACGCCTATGGCGGCAATACCAAAAAACTCGCTCGTTGGGGATGCTAAGTTTTGTCTATTGAGCAGACTATTGGAAAAATTGAAAAACCTTTTTGTGGAGGATTGGAATTTTTTGGCAAATACAGATTCCGCATTAAATGCTTTAATGACTCGTAACCCACCTAGAGTTTCTTCTAAGATGGATAAAAAGAAACCTTGTTCATTTTGAACCTTGTCAGATTTTCGTTTTAAGGATTTTCCTATCAATGAAATTAGAAAACCGGAGAGCGGTAGAAATAAAAATACAAACAATGTTAGCTTGGGACTAATAGCCAACATGGCTGCAATTGTAAAAATTATGGTCAACGGTTCTCTTACAATTAATTCCAATATAGATAAAAACGAATGTTGAATCTCCAATACATCTGATGTAATACGGGCAATTGTATCGCCTTTTCTTTTTTCGGAATAATAGGATATGGGCAATTCTATTGTTTTATCATACAGTTCGTTTCGCAAATCTTTTAGAACGCCATTGCGCAGAAATGTAATGAAGTACATGGCTAAGTAATTAAAAAGATTCTTAAGAAGAAACATTGTAATGATCAACCCAACCATAAGCATGAGCACCTCTCCGGGATCACTTTGTTCGCTTTGTTCCGTAACAAAAAAGTTTAAAGTGTCGGTTACATAATTTTTTAAATTAGAAATACCTGTCCATTCTGGTTTGGTATATATTTTCTCTGTTTGCTTAAAGAGCACGTTCAACATTGGAAATAAGGATATCATTGCCAATGTTGAAAACAGTGCATAAAAAATATTGGATATAATGTTCAGTAGCGCATATATCCTGTAAGGCTTCGCAAAGCGAAGGATCTTTTTAAAATAGTTCATTAACCTAAGTTAAGCTCAGAAAGAATATTCTTGATTTTCTGATCAAGTTCTGCCGATACTTTTTTGTAATCTTCAGTCTTCTCCAATTTTGTATTCGTGCTGATGTAAAATTTAACCTTAGGTTCCGTACCGCTAGGCCTTGCGGCAATTCTGGTACCATCCTCGGTTTCGTATATTAATACGTTGGATTTTGGAATATCAATGGCCTTTTCTTCACCGGTCAATACATTTTTTGCGATTGATGTGTTGTAATCTTCGATCCATTTAACCTTGGAGCCAGCAACTGATTCCACTGGGTTTTCTTTAAAATCCTTAAGCATCTGCTTAATTTCCTCGGCACCACTAATGCCTTTTTTGGTAATGGAAACTAGATGCTCTTTATAGAAGCCATAATCAACATAACATTGAATTAGGTCTTTATAGAAAGAACTGCCATTAGCTTTTGCCTGACTGGCTATTTCACATGCCAATAGGGTAGAGGTAACCGCGTCTTTATCACGGACAAAATCACCTACCATATATCCAAAGCTTTCTTCGCCTCCACCAATAAAATCAGATTCAGGGAAGTCTTTGATCATTTTACCGATCCATTTAAAACCAGTAAGTGATGTTTTGAACTCTACTCCGTAAGCTTTAGCCATAGCCTCCATCATTGGGGTAGATACAATTGTTGTGGCAATAAATTCATTTCCTTTAAAGCCTTTTTCCTTTCTCTTTTCAAGAAGGAATTTTGTCATTAAAACCATAGCTTGGTTTCCGTTAACAATTTCCATTTCACCTTCAAGATTACGCACGGCAATACCTAAACGGTCACTATCTGGATCAGTACCTACAACCATGTCCGCACCAATTTCTTCAGCTTTTTTTACGGCCATGGAAAGTGCTTCCGACTCCTCTGGGTTAGGGGATTTCACCGTGGGAAAATTACCATCTGGTTTTGCTTGTTCTTCTATAATGGTAACGTTATCATACCCACCTTGTTTTAATACTTCCGGTATTGCGGTGATAGAGGTTCCGTGCAAAGAGGTAAACACAATTTTAAAATCATCTTTGCCATCTGCATTGAAACTACCGGCCTGAACCGATTGTTGAATAAAGGCATCATCAACTTCTTTGTCAATAACTTGTATAAGGGCATTGTTGGCAGTGAATTTGATATCTTCAAAACCAAGGGCGTTGATTTCCGCTATAATTTCTCCGTCCTGTGGTGGTACAATTTGTCCGCCATCCGTCCAGTAAACCTTATATCCATTATATTCTGGTGGGTTGTGGGATGCCGTTAAAACTATACCGGCATGGCAGTCTAAATACCTTACGGCAAATGAAAGTTCTGGGGTGGTCCGTAATTCTGAAAATAGAAAAACCTTGATACCATTGGCAGAAAACACTTCTGCGACGGTTCTTGCCAGAGTATCGCTATTATTACGGCAATCAAAAGCTATTACGACCTTAATTTCCTCACCTGTATAGACTTTATTCAGGTAATTACTAAGTCCTTGCGTACTTTTGCCCAAGGTGTATTTATTTATTCTATTGGTTCCTACGCCCATTACGCCCCTCATGCCACCTGTACCAAACTCCATATTTTTATAAAAACGGTCGTTCAGTTCCTCTTGATCATTGGCGATCAGGTGTTCAATTTCTTTTTTGACTGCAGGATCAAAAAAATCGGTCAGCCATGTTTTGGCCGTGTCAAGGATATTATCCATATGGTTGTTGTTTATATGCTATTAAGTTAATGAGAATTTTAGTTATCAGAAAGCGACGTGTTAATTTCTTCGGATACAATATATCTGTTTTCCCCCTTTTTGGACCTGATCAATATTTCACCAAGAAACCCTGCCAAGAACAGCTGAGTACCAATAATCATGGCAACCAATGAAATATAGAATTGAGGCCGATCCGTAATCAATCTTCCAAACGGATTTATGAATAATTTATCGATACCTAAATAAATGGCAAAAGAAAAGCCAATAAAGAACATAAGTACACCAAGGGCACCGAACAAATGCATGGGCCGTTTTCCAAATCTTGATACGAACCAAATGGTCAATAAATCTAAAAAACCGTTTATAAATCTTTCCATACCAAATTTAGTGCTGCCGTATTTGCGGGCTTGGTGTTGAACTACTTTTTCCCCAATTTTTGAGAAACCCGCATTTTTTGCCAATACGGGGATATACCTGTGCATTTCTCCAGAAACTTCAATATTTTTGACCACATCCTTGGCATAGGCCTTTAAACCGCAGTTAAAATCATGAAGACGAACTCCAGATGTTCTTCTGGCGGCCCAATTGAATAATTTAGATGGGGTGTTTTTGAAGATTATAGAATCATAACGTTTCTTTTTCCAACCGGATACCAGCTCATAACCTTGTTCGGTTATCATTTGGTATAACTGGGGTATTTCTTCTGGATTATCCTGTAGGTCTGCATCCATGGTGATAATTACATCACCTGTAACCGCCTTGAAACCGGCGTGCAAGGCTTGTGATTTGCCAAAGTTTCTTTGAAAATGTATTCCTTTTACAAATGGGTTTTTCTGTGAAAGTTGGTTGATGACATTCCAGGAACCGTCCGTACTGCCATCGTCCACAAAAAGTATTTCATAAGAAAAATGATTGGATTGCATTACGGATACAATCCAATCATGAAGTTCCTTAAGTGATTCTTCTTCGTTAAGTAATGGAATTACAATAGATAATTGCATGTGCTACTTCTGGTATTGCCCCCAAAAATACTACAATTACTTAGGTATTAATAAGCCGCTTCTTCTTTTTTTAGAATAAGACCGGTGATTAGGCCAATGATCAGTCCAATTACAACATTAATTATAAGACCTATAGGATACATGACCCATGCAAACCCTTTTTGCATCTCTATACCTTGATCAATTTGCTCTTCGGTAAGGCTAGGGTTGTCTGCCATAGCTTTTACTTTACCTATTTCGTATACTTTATCTAAATAGTCAGGTTCTATGACATTGGAAAGTAAAAAGAAATACAATAATCCTACAATTGCTGCAATTAGAGCTACACCTGCACCAACTTTTAAAGCTTCAGAAATTGATAAAAGTCCGTTGCCCGTCTTTTTAAATTGTATGATTGCCATAACAATACCTGCGGCAAGAATTAAGGTCTGTGTAATTTGTACGGCCGCTCCTTGCTCATAATGCATGTCCATGATATAGAGCATGATGCCGAATATAACTCCGATAATTCCAGTAACAAGCCCATAATTCAAGGCAAACTTGCCAGTTTTTGGTTGGTTTTCTTCCATGATTTTTATTTTTAAAGGTTGATTTCTATATAGGTATGGTAATGTATGACAATGTTACATAAGTCTGCAATTTATTTTTTTATATTTTTTGTTGTTTCTAATTGGTACTTTGGAGTTTTTCACTAAATTTGCAGCCTTAAAATGAGTGCCCGTCGGAATGGGCGCAATAAAGTTTTTAAAATGAAAAAAGATATACACCCAGAAAATTACAGGATAGTGGCCTTTAAGGACATGTCTAATGATGAAGTATTTTTAACTAAATCAACAGCTGAAACAAAAGAGACTTTAGAGGTTGAAGGTGTTGAATATCCTTTGGTTAAATTGGAAATTTCAAGAACATCACATCCGTTTTACACTGGTAAGGCTAAATTTTTGGATACCGCAGGTCGTATCGATAAATTTAAGAACAAGTACAAGAAATTTGCTAAGGAAGAAAAGAAGGAAGAGTAGAAATTGGTGTACAATTAATTTTTCTTATATACTAGAATATAGCGCCCTCGAATTTGTTCGAGGGCGTTTCTTTTTGCATTCAACTTGGTTTTAGGAACACTTAACCATAAAATATAGTACCTCTGCGGATATTTATTAATTTTGTTAAAAATCATCTTGTATGAATTATATTCTCTTTGATGGTCCACGTAGGGATCATTTATTGCCGTTTACCTTTACACGTCCGGTTGCTGAAATTAGGGTTGGTATTATGACGATGCGTGAACGCTGGGCGGCTTACTTAAAAGTTGGGGTTACGTCCTTGACCGAAGATTATTTAAGGGCTAAGTTTCCATTGCACATAGAGAGCGAGAATGTGTTTATTGATGCATCCATCTTACCATCAAATACATTGTTAAAGGCAATTGGTTCTTTAAAAATGGGTCAAGTACTCATGAAAGATGAAATGGTGGTGGCCTATTGCAGTGCAAGTGTTAAGGATAATGCACAACTTTCTGTTTTTGAGCAAATTGTTTTTGATCAGACTCTAGAGCAGATAAACAATACATGGGATATTTTTGAGAAAAATGCCACTATTTTACAGTCAGATTTTGATTTTTTGACCAAAGGCAGAACAAGTTGCCCTATACCCAAGACCAATCAGGTAATACATCCTGAGCGGGTGTTTTTGGAAGAAGGGGCAAAAGTGGAATATAGTATATTAAATGCCACTGACGGACCAATATATTTAGGTAGGAATTCAGAAATATGGGAAGGTAGTCTTATTAGGGGAGGTTTGGCATTGTGTGACCACGCTATCATTAAAATGGGAGGTAAGCTTTATGGGGCGACTACCATTGGTCCCTATAGTAAAGTTTGTGGTGAAGTAAGCAATTCGGTAATTTTTGGCTACTCCAGTAAAGGGCATGAAGGGTATTTAGGTAATGCGGTATTGGGAGAATGGTGTAATATAGGTGCGGATTCCAATAACTCTAACCTTAAGAACAATTATGCAAAAGTGCGTTTATGGAATTATGCTACGGAAAGTTTTGAGCAGACCGGTCTGCAATTTTGCGGACTCATGATGGGGGACCATAGTAAAACGGCCATCAATACCATGTTCAATACGGGTACGGTTATTGGGGTAAACAGTAATATCTACGTCCCGGGATTTCCTAGAAATTTTGTCCCTAGCTTTAGTTGGGGAGGCGCTTCTGGATTTTCTTCCTATCAGCCAGAAAAGGCATTTGATGTAGCTAAGGTAATGATGGCAAGAAGGGGTGTGGAATTCAACGAAATAGAGGCGGATATTTTAAGGCATGTGTTCGAGATTACCAAAAAATGGAGAAAATATTAAGCAGCGTGTATTTTATGAGGTACTTTGGTTCTTGGTGGCTCCAATAAACTTTAAGTATTTTTGCACCTTGCAAGAAATAGTAGGATGAAAAAAAAGGTAGCTTTTTATACATTAGGATGTAAATTGAATTTTTCGGAAACATCTACCATTGCCCGAAATTTTACCGATGAAGGATTTGAGCGTGTAGATTTTACCGAAAGGGCAGATATGTACGTAATCAATACCTGTTCGGTTACGGACAATGCGGATAAAAAATTCAAGACCATTGTTAAGCAGGCACAAAAAAATAATGAAGATGCCTTTATTGCTGCGGTTGGGTGCTATGCCCAGTTAAAACCAGAAGAATTGGCAGATGTAGATGGGGTAGATTTAGTACTTGGTGCCACGGAAAAGTTCAAGATTACGGATTACATTAATGATTTGACCAAGAATGACCATGGTGAAATTCATTCGTGTGAAATTGCGCACGCTGATTTTTACGTAGGTAGTTATGCCATTGGTGACCGTACAAGAGCCTTTTTAAAGGTGCAGGATGGTTGCGATTATAAGTGTACCTATTGTACTATACCGTTAGCACGTGGTATTTCCAGAAGTGACACCTTGCAAAATGTATTGCAGAATGCCAAAGATATCTCTGCTCAGGGAATTAAGGAAATTGTCTTGACAGGTGTTAATATAGGTGATTATGGTAAAGGTGAATTTGGGAACAAAAGACATGAACATACTTTTCTAGACCTGGTACAGGCGTTGGACAACGTATCGGGCATCCATAGGTTGCGCATTTCTTCTATAGAGCCTAACCTACTTAAGGATGAAACCATAGATTTTGTTGCCCAGAGCAATACCTTTGTACCTCATTTTCATATTCCTTTGCAAAGTGGTAGCGATAGGTTATTAAAATTGATGAAGCGCAGGTATATGACCAAACTGTATACTGAGCGTGTTGAACGCATAAAGACTATCATGCCAAATTGTTGTATTGGTGTAGATGTCATTGTTGGTTTTCCAGGTGAGACAGAGGAACATTTTTTGGAGACCTATCATTATCTAAATAATTTGGATATTTCTTATTTACATGTGTTTACATATTCTGAAAGGGACAATACTCCCGCTGCAAATATGGAAGGTGTTGTTCCAAAAAAGGTAAGGAGTAAGCGAAGCAAAATGTTACGTGGGCTTTCCGTAAAAAAGAGAAGGGCGTTTTATGAAAGCCAATTAGGAAACGAGCTGACGGTTTTGTTTGAAGGGGAAAATAAAGAAGGGTATATCCATGGCTTTACGGAAAACTACGTTAAGGTAAAGTCACCTTGGGACCCGGACTTGGTAAATACCTTGCATGAGGTAAGATTGACCGAAATAGCCAATGATGGTTTAGTGAGGTTTGAATTTATAAAACAAAGTGTAGAAGTATAAAAAAAAAGCCTTTCCAACGGAAAGGCTTTTTACATGTCTTAAATTCGAATACCGATAGGAAGCATTTCTTTATACTGTAATCGATTTTTTCTTAAAAATCCTGCAATGTGCGGACTCGTAGGTACCACTCTTAGATTTTTTTCCTGTATGGTGCTAAGAACGGCTTTGATGAAATTTTCCCTAAAACCTTCTTCGGTAATTTCTTCAGGAACAACTAATTTGGTAAGAAATACTTTGCGTTCTTGAGAAGAATATTCTATTCTGGCAAGATGACCGTTTACGGTCGTTTCAAATTGGCGCAAAAAAGAATTGTCCTTAATGATAACATCGTTCATATAGATTATTTTTGTGTTGGTACTAGACAAAAAAATTACGACGTTCTCCTATCGTAATTTATTGTTGTTGAAATGCTGTACGTAATTTTTCCTATATCGTTATAGGTGATTTTCACACTCTGTACCAAAAGTAGTTAAAAAATCCCTAATTTCCTATCTTTTACATGGTTTGATGCGTATGAACGATAATTTAATACATGTTTATTGTATGCCCGGTATGGCTGCTAGTTCAGCTATATTTGAATATATAAAATTGCCCAACACGCATTTTAAGATGCATTTTTTAGAATGGGATATACCTCCGCATAACTGTACGTTTACAAGCTATGCAGAACAGATGTGTCAAAAGATAGAACATGGGAACAGTGTATTGCTCGGGGTTTCTTTGGGAGGGCTATTGGTGCAGGAAATGTCGAAATTTATAGAGGTAAAAAAAATAATTATAATATCAAGCATTAAGTTGACCCAAGAAATGCCCAATAAGATGAATTTTGCCCGTTATACTGGCGTTCATAAAATTTTACCTACCAGTTTAGTGAATAATGTTGAATTTCTGGCCAAATATGCCTTTGGTGAACCAGTGGTCAAAAGGTTGGACTTGTATAAGCGTTATATGTCCGTTAGAGATACAAACTATATAGATTGGTGTATTGACAAAATGGTTCATTGGAAACAAAGTGAGTTGCCCAATAATTTAGTACACATTCACGGAGAAAAGGATACGGTATTTCCCATAACCAAGATAAAGGATTGTATTACGGTTCCCAACGGTACGCATACAATGATAATACATCGCGCAAAATGGTTTAATGAGAACTTGCCTGCAATTATTTTGGAATAAGAAAGTTCTATATATACCTTTGGTAGAAACCTATTAGAGGTTGAAAATTTTTAAATTGTCATATATGAAAGTCATAAAGAATATATTGATGCTTTTGGGCGTCGTTTTTGTAGCGGGAACTTTAATTTTTGCCGTACAATCTACTAGTGTAAATAATTTAAACGCTACAGTGGTTGCCAATGATAGTGTACAAATTAATGTAGCATCTGAGTATAGAATCTCGTCTATAGATATTCCGGAGGACTTAAATTTTGCCGGCGAGGTGGTACCACAGCAAGATCCAGAAATTATGGAGCGTGTGGATAGGGAATTTTTGGTCAATACCTATTGGCAGTCCAATGCCTTATTGTTAATGAAAAGGGCGAACAAATATTTTCCGATCATAGAACCAATATTGGCTAAAAATGGTATTCCAGATGATTTTAAATATTTGGCAGTTGCGGAAAGTGGTCTTACCAATGTGGTTTCACCCGCAGGTGCAACAGGATTTTGGCAAATAATGAGAGATACTGGTAGGGAATACGGTCTTGAGGTTAACGCTAACGTAGATGAACGCTATCATTTGGAAAAGTCCACGGAAGTTGCCTGTAAATATTTAAAGAAATGGAAGGAGAGGTATGGTAGTTGGGCATTGACAGCGGCAGCATATAATGCAGGCCCTGGGGCCGTGAACAAATATTTAAAGATTCAACAGGTAGATACGTATTGGGATCTTTTATTGGGTAGCGAAACCGGTAGGTATGTATTTAGGATTATGGCCATTAAGGAAATACTTTCCAATCCTGAGAAATATGGATTTCATATCGATAAGGATGATATGTATACTGCAGTACCGACCTTTACGGTAGAGGTAGATACACCTGTAAGTGATTTTGCCGACTTTGCACAGGAATACGAAATCAATTACAAAATTTTAAAGCGCCACAATCCTTGGTTAAGGGAGCCTCATTTAAATAATGCCTCCGGTAAAAATATACTATAGAAATTCCTAATAAAGGATACTATGTAATGGGTAAGTAGAAATAATTAGATTTTTTTCATTTGCTGTTGCATCATCTTAATCTGATCGGTCAACATATTGTTTTTATCCAATTTTTTAGCTTCGTTCAGTAACGTAGTCGCCTCTCTTTTACGTCTTTTTTGCATGGCTATACCGGCAAGGCTTAGTTTGGCCATGGCTACATCATAATCCATGGTCAGGCCAAGTTTTAGGGCTTTCTTAAAATATTTTTCCGCTTGGGTAAGATTGGTCTGTGAGAATATAATGCCATGTAGGTAATTAAAATATCCCTGTTGTTTTACGGTCAATGCCGCTTCTGGTTTTTTTATTTTATCGAGCCATTTCTTTGTTCCTTCCAAATCTTGTTTTCTCATGCGCATAAATGCCAAAAGAATGATTTCATTTCTGAAATAAAGGAAGATAAAAATAGTGGATAACAATAGAAGGCTTATACCATTACCTATATATCCTTCTATAAATTGATAAATGGCAAAAGCAATGATGAGTCCGGCTATGACTAATTTTAAATTTTTATTGAACATGTTTTAGGTTTGTTTTTATCTAATTGGTTGTTGGCCTATACTATGGTATGTACATGTAAGTCCAATAAAATATAGGCAACGGCACTACTAAAGTTTAATTCTGGCAAAATTAGTCAAAAGCATTGTTTTCAGCCGTACGGAATTATAAAAATATTTTTTTCATAAGCACTTGCCAAAGAAAAAACTCTTTGTATATTTGCGCCCAGTTTCACAGAGGATTCTGTAAAATATCAAATAATAGAAAAGGTTTAAGAGATGCCCGGACAAAAAAGAACATATCAGCCGTCAAAGAGAAAGAGAAAGAACAAACATGGTTTTCGTGAGCGTATGGCTTCCGTAAACGGTAGAAAGGTTCTTGCTAGACGAAGAGCAAAAGGAAGAAAGAAATTGACTGTTTCCTCTGAAACAAGACATAAAAAATAATGATTGTATAGTTTTTAAAATATTTAGGTGTTACTTTTCTGAAAGTAACACCTTTTTTTTGACCAATTCCCAAAATATATATTTCAAAAATGCCGAAAAGAAAAGATTTAAACTCAATTTTATTAATAGGATCAGGCCCAATTGTAATAGGCCAAGCATGTGAATTTGATTATGCCGGTAGTCAGTCTTTGCGTTCATTACGTGAAGATGGTATAGAGACTATCTTAATTAATAGTAACCCGGCAACCATTATGACGGATCCCTCTATGGCGGATCATGTATACTTAAAACCGTTGACCACAAAATCTATTGTTGAAATTTTAAAGGCCCATCCACAAATTGATGCGGTTTTGCCCACCATGGGAGGTCAAACAGCATTGAACCTTTGTATAGAGGCCGATAAAAAGGGTATTTGGGAAGATTTTGGAGTAGAGTTGATCGGTGTGGATATCGACGCAATCAATATAACCGAAGATAGGGAGCAGTTTAGGGAACTTATGTTGAAAATAGGTGTAGGCATGGCACCACAGGCAACGGCAACCTCATTCTTGCAAGGAAAGGAAATTGCCCAGGAATTTGGATTTCCATTGGTAATTAGGGCTTCATATACACTTGGCGGTGCGGGAGCTTCTATTGTTTATAAGGCAGAGGATTTTGACGAACAGTTGAGTTATGGTCTGGAGATTTCACCTATTCATGAGGTAATGATCGATAAGGCCTTGATGGGATGGAAAGAATATGAGCTGGAACTATTAAGGGATAAGAACGATAACGTCGTAATTATCTGTGCTATAGAAAATATGGACCCAATGGGTATTCATACCGGAGATTCCATAACCGTGGCGCCGGCAATGACCCTATCTGATAAAACATACCAAAAAATGCGTGATATGGCCATTCATATGATGCGCAGTATTGGAGATTTTGAAGGAGGGTGTAATGTGCAGTTTGCCGTTAGTCCAGATGAGAAAGAAGATATAATAGCAATTGAGATTAACCCACGTGTATCAAGGTCATCGGCATTGGCATCCAAAGCTACTGGGTATCCTATAGCAAAGGTTGCAACTAAATTGGCAATAGGTTATACGCTTGATGAATTGGATAATCAGATTACAAAGTCTACATCGGCATTGTTTGAGCCAACCTTGGATTATGTGATCGTAAAAATACCTCGTTGGAATTTTGATAAGTTTGAAGGTTCGGACAGGACATTAGGGCTTCAGATGAAATCCGTAGGGGAAGTTATGGGTATTGGGCGTTCATTTCAAGAGGCCTTACATAAAGCAACTCAATCCCTAGAAATAAAACGAAATGGATTGGGAGCGGATGGTAAAGGCTATAAAAATTATGAGCAGATCATCAGTAAATTGACCATTCCAAGTTGGGACCGTGTTTTCGTGATCTATGACGCCATTCAAATAGGAATTCCGTTGAGTAGGATTCATGAAATCACCAAAATAGATATGTGGTTCCTAAAGCAATATGAGGAGCTTCATTTCTTGGAAAAGGAAATATCCAAATACACCATTGCAACTTTATCTAAGGATTTGTTGTTAGAGGCCAAGCAAAAAGGCTTTGCTGATAGACAAATTGCCCATATGTTGGATTGTTATGAAAGCGAAGTTTATAACAAACGTACCGAACTGAACATCAACAGGGTGTATAAACTGGTAGATACCTGTGCCGCAGAATTTAAGGCAATGACACCGTATTACTATTCTACTTTTGAAGCAGAAATTGAAACTGCTGAAGGTGCCCGTTATGTGGAGAATGATAGTATAGTTACCGATAAAAAGAAAATTGTAGTTCTAGGTTCGGGACCTAACCGTATTGGTCAGGGTATAGAATTCGATTACTGTTGTGTACATGGTGTTTTGGCCGCGGCAGAATGTGGTTATGAGACTATAATGATCAATTGTAATCCAGAAACGGTTTCTACCGATTTTGATACTGCGGACAAGCTATATTTTGAGCCTGTATTCTGGGAACATATTTATGATATTATCCGTCATGAAAAACCAGAAGGTGTAATTGTTCAGTTAGGTGGTCAAACCGCATTGAAATTGGCGGAGAAATTATCCAAATACGGTATTAAGATCATAGGTACTAGTTTTGAATCGCTAGATTTGGCAGAGGATAGGGGAAGCTTCTCAGAGCTGTTAAAAGAAAATGATATTCCTTTTCCAAAATTTGGGGTAGCAGAAACGGCAGATGAAGCATTGACCCTTTCAGAAGAATTGGATTTTCCATTATTGGTAAGACCCTCTTACGTATTGGGTGGTCAGGGAATGAAAATTGTAATCAACAAAGAAGAATTGGAAGAGCATGTTGTGGACCTTCTTCGCAAAATACCAAATAATAAATTATTGCTTGACCATTATCTAGACGGTGCAATAGAAGCAGAGGCAGATGCCATTTGTGATGGGGAAGATGTTTACATTATTGGTATAATGGAGCATATTGAGCCTTGCGGTATACATTCCGGGGATTCCAATGCTACATTGCCACCTTTTAACTTAGGGGAATTGGTAATGCAGCAGATAAAAGATCATACCAAGAAAATTGCATTGGCATTGAATACAGTAGGTCTAATCAATATACAATTTGCTATCAAGGATGAGGTAGTCTACATTATTGAAGCCAATCCAAGAGCATCACGTACGGTGCCGTTTATAGCAAAAGCGTATAAGGAACCTTATGTAAATTACGCTACCAAGGTAATGTTGGGAGAAAAAAAGGTGAAGGATTTCACATTTAATCCACAATTGGAAGGTTTTGCAATTAAACAACCGGTATTCTCCTTCAATAAATTCCCTAATGTCAATAAGAATTTGGGGCCTGAAATGAAGAGTACAGGTGAAAGTATATTATTTATAGATAGTCTTAAGGACGATGAGTTTTACAATCTTTACGCAAGGCGTAAAATGTATTTAAGTAAATAAAAAATTTAAATCAGAAAATTTGGGGTAAACATGGCCAAGGCCGTTGTTTACCCCTTTTTTTGTACCGGATTTTTAGTGTAACGATAACTTTCAGCAATATTCTTTACAATCTACATTATCCTTTTAAAATTATTGTTTAAGGTTAAAATAAAAATTTATAGCAAACTAAGTTCGTTCAAAAAATAGGTAATCTTACAGTATAGGAATTTAACTGTAGAAATGGGCAAAAAAGTTCTTTTAGCTGTAATTATTGTGATAGCACTTTTTGTGGGTTTCACGTATTGGTCGCTTTCCAGTACTTCTAAAACCTTCGACACTTGTGAAATTGTTGGTCGTGAAGAAATGAAACAAATCAATTTCAGGGAATTTGATTCTGTTTTGGTTGCGGCCAGCACACTTTATGAAGGCAATACTATTAAGAACATAATGCAAGGAGAGCAATATAGAAAAGCGTGGTCAACTCCAGTAAAAGTACCTATCGTCTTTTTGGATACCTTACTTGACGGGGTACATATTTTAGAAGAGGGTGGGGGTCACCAGACACATTCCTTAAAGTTGAAAACAGCAGATGGTACATTGCTTACCCTTAGAAGTGTTAGTAAAGATCCCTCGCCATTAATTCCTAAAGTGGCAGAATCACTTGGATTGGAAAATATAGTGGTGGATGGTATTTCTGCACAACATCCTTATGCAGCCTTGGTGGTCGCCAAATTAGCTGATGCGGCAAAAATATTAAATACCAGACCACGGTTGGTCTTTGTTCCGGAACAGGACTTTTTGGGCAATTATAACGAGAAATTCGGTAACCGTTTATTTCTATTGGAATATGAGACAGAAGGAAACGCACAGTGGCTAGGAATAAATGCGGTAAGGACATTGCTTGATACTGAGGATCTACAAGAACTTAAATTTGAGAAAAATAAAAATGTAATTGTTGATCATAGCGCCTTGGTAAGGGCCAGGTTGTTCGATCTGCTTATTGGTGATTGGGACCGCCATTCCAAACAGTGGGGGTGGGCAATCAAGGATAGTTCAGAGATGAAGGTAGCAATTCCCATGCCCTGTGATCGAGATAATGCGTTCTTTAATCTTGAGGGCGTACTCCCCACATTAATTTCCAATAATACATTTCTGCCGGAGGTTCAATCATTTGAAAGTGATATTGATTTTTTAAAAGGTTTGGTTTCTCCCTTTGATATTTATTTTATGAGAGATTTTGATGAAAATATTTTTGAGGTGGAAGCTAGGGAACTGCAAGTATTATTATCAGATGAGGAAATTACCAAGGCATTTGCGGTATGGCCTAAAGAAATTCGTGAATTGGATGCCGATAATTTGATTGGTAAAATAAAGCAAAGAAGGAATGATTTGGTAACCTATGCCAAGGAATTTCATGATGTTGTAGCTTCCGCAGAACCAGTAACCGAACCATTAAACGGCTCAGAGGATTTAAAGTTGAATGACACCCAATTGGCCTGTTTCAGTTGTTCGGGGAACGATAACAATGAAAGATAATAAATCAAAACATTAAAAGTCATAATAAAGAAATAAGGTAAATACCACAAGTATGAATTCTACCCATGTAAAAAAAGCGGCCAAATATGTAAAAATTTTGTTAGCGGAACAATTGAATAAAAATTTTCTTTTTCATAGTCAAGGGTATACCAATAAGTTGGTGAAAAAAGCGGAATTGATTTTAGAGGAGGATAACACCCAAATAGATCAAAATCTTGTATTGGTCGCAATTTGGTTTTTAAATGCAGGATACGCTAAAGATTATGATGGGCACATTACAGAAAGTGTACAATTGGCCGTAGATTTTTTAAGGCAAGAAGAAGTTGCGGAAGAAGAAATAGATCAAGTTGGTAAGCTTATTGAAAAAGCTTGGTCCAATGAACATCCTACAACTAATGAGGAAGCATTGGTTAAGGATATCAATACCTATTTTTATGCTTCTAATGATTTTGAGGAACTTTTACAATTATTGCGTTTAGAACTTCAAAATTTTGAGAAAAAAGTTCCGGATCTGCATACATGGCGAATGGAATATGTGGAAAAACTTAGGGTTCAGCATACGTTCTATACGGATTATGCCAAGGAAAATTGGCAGGAAAAAAAGGAAGATAATATGCTTTCCTTAATTTCTTCCATCCAAAAAGCGGAAAAGAATTATAAAAAAGAGACGCTAAAGGCAAAATTGAAAGATGAGAGTCCTCAACGTGCTATACAATCCCTTTACCGTATTGAATTAAGAAACCATATTAAATTAAGTGATATAGCAGATACAAAAGCAAATATTTTACTATCGGTCAATGCTATTATCATTTCATTGTTATTGGCCAATCTTTTGCCCAAGTTGGATGCGCCCTCCAATTCATATTTAATTTACCCAACAGTAATCTTTATATTGTTTAGTATTGCTTCTATGATTATGTCCGTTTTAGCAACCAGACCCAAAGTGGATAACGCTAATCTTATGGAAGATGATATAAAGAAAAAGGATACCAATTTTTTATTTTTTGGCAACTTTCATTCAATGGATCTTTCAGATTTTAAATCAAAAATAAGGAACATAATAAAAAATAAAGAGTCAATATATGACTCCTTGACCATAGATCTTTACTATTTAGGAAAAGTACTTCAGCACAAGTATAGATTGCTACGTTGGACCTATACCATATTTTTGGTTGGCGTTATATTATCCGTAATTGCTTTCGGCTTCGCTTTAAAATATTTTGGTATGGAGGATGAACTGTTAGATGCCGTCACTCCGGCAGTACAATAGATTATGAAAAACGTGTAATGCTTTACAGGACAATCTATATTAATTGAACCAGACCGCATATTTTTTTCTGCGCAATTCCAATGCCAATTGTTTTTCCATCTTTAACGCCTCTACTTTAGTTGGTATTAATGGAATATGATTGTATAGGCTTCCCCTAAGATAGAGCCCATATTTTCTAACGATGGATGATGAAATATTAATTCCTTTTTTACTTAATGTGCCATTTTTATGTTGTTCAAAACGTTCTTTGGGTGTTTTGCTGGTCATACCTACATACAAACATTCCAGGACACCATTAAATTGAGGGTTGGCCTCCCTGAACTTTTTGTTTTCAGTATATATTTTCTTGGATAGTTCAATAACATAAATGGAATATTGTGCTTTTGCCATACCTAATGGAGTGAATATCATTATAACAATTCTACATACAAGTTAGGGTTTATAAAACAAAAGAAAATCAACCTTTTTGCATTATATAGGCAATCATCTTTTTTAAAATCGCAATAGTAGGGTGTAAAATTTATTAATCTTAATAAATCCATGTCAATATTGTTTTGTTTTGCTAAAATTCATACTATAAAATTGAAGAATATGCATGTATTTTTTTAAAAAATAAATTGTTTGTAAATAAAATGTTAATTTTTTACAACCTATAAATAACTGAAAATCAATCAATTAATTGTTTTGTAAACTTTAAATCCATGTTTCGGAATGATTTGTCCATATTAATTTCCTTAAGCTAAAATATATTCGGTCCGTAACTACTAAACAATCAACTTATGAACGGACTTAAAAAATTAATATGGGTCATTTGTCTGGGCCTGGGCTCTACATTATGGGCCCAAGATCAACTCTCTGGGGTTGTGAATGATGAAACCGGTACTCCTATACCCGGTGTAAACATTATGGTAAAAGGAACCTCTAACGGAACGGTAACTGATTTTGATGGAAATTATCAAATAAGGGTTTCTAAAGGAGAAACGTTGGTATTCAGTTATCTAGGTTTTAAGGGTCAAGAAATTATCTACCAGGATCAAACTACAATAGATGTAGTTCTTATGGAGGATACGGCAAAGCTAGATGAAGTCGTAGTCATTGGTTATGGGTCCGTTAAGAAAACAGATTTAACGGGCGCTGTAGCATCTATCGGAGCAGAGGAATTAACGGAACAGCGCAGAACGGATTTGGGTCAGGCGGTTCGTGGAACGGTTGCCGGTGTAGATGTAAGGCGTTTAAATTCCAAGCCTGGTTCACCGTTATCCATTAGGGTAAGGGGTAATACGGTAATTACCAATAGTAACCAGGCAAATGCGGATGGGCAGAGTGATGATGTTACGGCAGATTTATCCAGACCTTTATACGTGGTAGATGGGATATTCTTGGATAACATCAATATTTTAAATCCTGCGGATATTCAACAAATGGATATTCTAAAAGATGCTTCGGCCACTGCTATTTATGGATCAAGGGGAGCTAACGGTGTTGTTATAATTACCACCAAGAACGGTATTGAAGGTAAAACACAATTTTCATATGACGCCTCTTTTGGGGTAAGTTCCGCGAGCAATTTGGTGGATATCATGTCCGGAGATGAATATATTGAATTTATAGATGATAATTTAAGGGCACAGCAATGGAAGGCAGAATGGTTGAATAGTTCAACACCAGATCCTACCCCTGCAGATTTTGATAATTATACGATTAATAGAAGCCAATCATTCTTTGATAATGGCGAAACGGACAATATTGCCAATAGAAATTATTTTGATTGGATAGACTATATTACCAGGACAGCGGTTCAGTCAAGCCATACAGTTTCTATGTCCGGAGGGCAAAATGGTTTGGTATACAGCAGTTCTATAGGTTACTTAAAAGATGAGGGTGTCGTAGGTAATGACCAGGCATATGAGCGGTATACCGCCTCAACTTCCTTGTCCAAAAAGATGAATCGTTTTACCATAGGTCTACGGGCATATCTCTCCTATTCAGAACAAGAAAAAGGAAGTAGGGAACTATTTAGAAGCGCCTATAGATTGCCGGTTACCGCAGATCCTTTTGATGATAATGGTGAATTGATATTATATCCTGATAACGAGGACCAGCGATTCGTAAATCCGTATTATGAGGTAAACGGGGCATGGAAAAACAATCAAAGGATTTTAAATGTAATCTCTAATTTCTATGTTCAATATGAGCCTAGCGATTGGTTAAAGTTAAAAACTACGTTCTCCCCTAATTTATCATCTACCAGAAATGGTGAGCATAGGGGACTACTTACTAAATCTGCAAGAAACGATCCCTCCAGGACCAGGGCTTATTATGGGGTAGATTTAAGGAACTCATATACATGGGATAATACGGCCGATTTTAATTTTGACATTACGGACAAGCAGAAACTGGGTGCAACATTAATCACTTCTGTATATTACAACCAATTGGAAGGAAATAATATAGAAACCAGGAATGTTCCGGATTTTCACGGTTTTTATAATACAAGCGCCGGTACGGATGTTAGGCAATATAGTTCTTATTATGAAAAGGAAACCACGGCTTCTGTGGCAGGACGTATAAATTACAATGTCAATGATAAGTACTTGTTCACTTTTACAGGTAGATATGATGGAGCCTCTAAACTTGCCGAAGGTAACAAATGGAACTTCTTTCCATCCGCTGCTTTTGCATGGCGTGCCAGTGAAGAGCAATTTTTACAGAATGCAGATTGGTTGACCAACTTAAAATTCAGGATCAGTTATGGTAAATCCGGAAACTACAATACGGTATCGCCCTATAGATCGTTCGCTTTCTTGAACAATAGCAATTATCTATTTGGTGATGATCTAACGAACGGAAATATTGTAAACGGTCTTTCAAATCCGGAATTGACATGGGAAGTTTCAGACGAGGTGAACTTAGGTGTAGATTTTGGTATGCTGAACAACAGGGTTAATTTTTCGTTGGAATTATATGACAAGACCACGGAAGGTGCCATATTTTCAAGAAACTTGTTGAATGTTACCGGATTTAGCAGTGCGGTAGGGAATTTTGGTTCTATGAACAATAGAGGTATAGAATTTACCTTGAATACCAAGAATATACAGACAGAGGATTTTAGCTGGAATACCAGTTTAAATTTTGCCAAGAACAAAAATGAGATTTTGAAGTTGGAAGGAGATTTGGACTTACAAGTATTTGGTAGGCATAGTGCCTTAATAGTGGGCCAGCCATCAGATGCTATATATTCTTATGAAAAGGATGGTATTTGGCAAATAGACGAAGCAGCTGAGGCCGCAGTATATAATGCAGTACCAGGGGAACATAAATATGTTGACCAGAATAATGATGGTATACTTGATGCCGCCAATGATAAGGTCGTAATTGGGACTACGGCACCTGATTGGACGGGGGGTATGACCAATAATTTTAAATACAAGAATTTGGATATGTCAGTGATGATGTATACAAGACAAGGTGTTTTTGGCCATTCGGAATTTCATCAACATCATGATACCAATGGCGAAACGAGGTTTAGTAAGATAGATGCTGCCTATTGGACACCTGATTCACCAAATGCAGAAAACCCGTTACCGGGAATAGGCCCAACACAAGGTGAATACTTTTTTGAGGATATGTCTTTTGTTAAAATTGGAAATATTGGTCTAGGCTATAGTTTTCCTGCAACCTTGTTGGATAAATTTCATATGACCAGCGCAAGGTTGTCCATAGATGTTCAAAATCCTTTTACGTTCACGGATTTTCAAGGACCCGATCCAGAAACAGGTTTACAGAATTCATATGATATGAGTTTTCAGACCAGGACTACCTTAATTGGTTTAAAAGTAGCATTCTAAAAATAAAATTTAAGAAAATGAATAGATATAAAAAAAATGTAGGGCGGTTGCTTATGCTTGCAGCTCTAGCTGTTACTGCCTATTCTTGTAATAAATATATTGAAGAGGAAAATTTCTCTAATTTAACAGGGGAGGATTTTATAACGGAAGACAATGCAGATAGGCTGGTTGTTGGTGTATATAACTCATTACGGGCCGTGTACAAAGGATATGATATCCATATGCTCGGTACGGATATATTTACCACCCAGGGCAATATAAATACAGATTTACACCCTTTAAACGTATATGTAAACATTAATAGTAGTACAGGGGAGTTTGCCAATGAGTGGCGAGATAATTATAATGTTATCAGTAAAGCCAATATTGCAATAAACCGATATACCAATGAAATAGAATGGACACCTTCTAATATTCCTGCAAGGGACAATGGTATTGCACAAGCTAGAACAATGCGTGCTATGGCTTATTTTAATCTGGTGCAACAGTTTGGTGGGGTAGTACTTACCTTAGAGGAAATCAATGAAATTAGTTCTGATTATGTCCGTGCTAGTGAGCAGGAAACATATGCACAAATAATTACCGATTTAGAGGAGTCCATTCCAAATTTGGAGGATGTGCCCGCAACCGGCAGACTTTCAAAGAGAGCGGCACAGCATCTATTGGCAAAGGTATATTTGACTAGGGCTTATACATCTTTTGGAGATAGTAATGATTTTAGTACGGCCGCAAGTTTGGCGGAAACTGCTATAGGTGGATATGATATCAGAACACAGAGTTATGCTGAAGTTTTTGATTATGACAATCAGGTAAACGATGAAATCTTGTTTTCCATTCAATATGGTTCCGGAGGAGATTTTCAGGATAGAAACAACACCAAGCATTCAATCATAAGATTTGCAGTAAATGAATTACCGGGTATGAGCAGACAAAACCCATACGGTATAAGAGGTGGTGATGTTATGCCTACAGAATTTTTCTATTCCCTTTTTGATGAAAACGATACCAGGGATGAGGCAACCTTTCATAGGGTGTTGTATACAGATACTGAGGATGCGGTAGGTACGGATAACATTGCGGTTGGTGATACCATCATCTATTTTCCAAAGCAGGCGATTTCAGAAGATGACCTATCGGATAAATTAAACAGATACTATGTGTATCAGCCAGATGAATATTACTTTAATGATTCGCCGGAAAATGTGGCCGGAGTTAATTATCAGTATACGGATAATACAATCTTTGCAAATTTCCCGATATTCAAAAAATTTGAAGATGTTGGTTTTGATGAGCTTGAAGGTGGTTACCGGGATACTTTTGTATTTAGGATTGCAGAAACGCATTTAATTGCAGCAGAAGCTTATTTGGGAGCGGGAAGTCCTGCACAGGCGCTTTCCCATATCAATATTGTAAGGGAAAGAGCAACAGGAGAAGCGGATTTTTATGCTACCGTAACAATTGACGATATCTTAAATGAAAGAGCCTTGGAACTAGCCGGTGAAGCCAGTAGGTGGAACGATTTGAAAAGAACCGGAAAATTGCAGGAGCGTATTAATCAATACAACCCGCATGTAGTGGACCATGGTTCATTTGATCCATCTGTTCATTTGTTAAGACCAATTCCGGCCACGGAAATTATTTTATCCAATAATAACATTGAGCAAAATCCTGGATATTAAAAGCATACATGAAAATTTGTTAGTTGAGTGAGCAGTTTTTTGTTAGTTAGGGCGGACTGGTTTGTCCGCCCTTCTTCTATTCATTTTTATAATACGTAAGAAATTCACTAAAGACTACTATCAGCTTAGGATATTGAATGGTTCAGGGTCAATTAAGAGAATGAAATAGTACATTTAAAGGAAGAAATCATTTACCATTATAACATACCATGAAAAATAATATAAGTCGTGCACAATTTTTATCAGTGGGTAGCTTGGCCATGGCCGGATTATGGTATAGTCAAGGTATATGGGCAATGGGTACAAAATTTGTAGATAAAAAAAGTGATAAGTTACTAATATCAAGATTTTTAGAGGCTAATGATCAAAGTGTCAAATCATTGTTAAATGAAGAGAAATTGTCCAGTTCAACAAGATTTTCTTCCTTTAGAAATGTTGCCAGGAATATATCCGTTATGGCAGCTTCTTTTTCCCATAAGGATTCAGACTTTTATCGGTCACAACGCGTATTGGAAGCTTTGCAACTTTATGCTGATATTTTATTGAAAGGTCAATATGAAGATGGTACGTTGGATTCTGGAGGAAACCGGCAATCACCTCCGGATACGGCATTTGTATTGGAGCATGTATGTGGTGCAATGAGTGTTTTGAAAAAAGACAACTTCAAGAACACCAATATTTTGACAAAAAGCATAGAAAAATTTATCTTAAATGCCGGGGAAGCAATGGTAACTGGTGGTGTACATACCCCAAACCATAGATGGGTGGTCTGTGCAGCTTTAGCGGGAATTTATGAACTTTATCCTGACGAAAAATACGTCAATAGGATAGAGCAATGGTTGGCGGAAGGTGTTTATACCAATAATGATGGTCATTATCTTGAGCGTAGTGCCAATTATTCCGCCGTCATCAACAGGGCATTGATAACCATTGCAAAAACACTACAAAGGCCAGCGCTTCTAGATTCGGTTCTTAAAAACTTGATTACTTATTGCTATTATACAGAGCCAAATGGTGATGTAGTCTCTATTGATTCTCGAAGGCAAGATCAATTACGACCTTCTACAATAACCAAGTTTTATGTGCAGTATAGATATATGGCTCTACGGACTAAAAATCCTTTACTGGTATATATGACGAAACAAATAGAAGGATTTGCTGATTTTGATTCGGTTATTCTTTCCCGTTCCTTGATAGAATTTATGATTGAGCCAGAATTGGGGTATGAGTTGCCTAAATCCAATCTTATACTTGAGGAGTATGAAAAGATGTTTTCGTCGTCCCATTTGGTTAGGATAAAGAGAGGTAATATTACAATGGCCTTATTTGGTGGTATTGATAGGCCGTTGGAAATTGTATCGGGGAAATCATCGAACCCAAATTTTCTAACGTATCGTAAGGGAGCGGTGATATTAAAACACATGCGATTGTCAACATCATTCTTTAGAATGGGTTATTTTAGAAGCGAAGGAATTACAAAACAAGGAACATCCTATAAATTACATGAAAAGAAAGAAGCCTATTATTACCAGCCTTTAGAAAAGCAGTATCATTTGTATAATGGGGATTATAAATTGTCAGAATCTCACGATAAAAGATTTTGGAACAAAATGGACTTTGATTCTAGGAAAAAGAGTAATGTTAAAACACAGGTTACGGACATAACATTAATTGAGCATAACGGAAAACTTAACATTGATATCAAGGTAGATGGACCGCCCCATGTGGAAGTTACCTTAGAGATGTGTTTTGAAAAAGGGGGTACGTTAACCGGAACAACAACCTTGGATACCGATAAACATTTACTTAAATCGGGTTTTGGAATGTATCAGGTAGGAGAGGATCAAATTACATTTGGGCCGGGGCTGTACATGCATGATCGGGTTTCTAGATTGGAAAGTGAACAATACGGATATCATAACGGAACACTACAAACAGATGGCGAATATGTATATATAACAGGTATTACACCTTTTGCCCATAGCTTAACCTTAAGTTAAGGTTGAAGTAAAATCGATATAAAATTATAAGTAAGCAATCAATAAACCACACCAATGGTCAACAAGAAAAAATCTTTATTCTGGGATAGTTTAAAATTGATAATTCTAGCCTTGTGCCTTACCTCTTGCGAAAAGGATAAGAATGATATGGAAGTACAACTGGTAGATTTGGTATACCCACAATTGGATACTGAAAATTCACGTTGGTTTTTCTTTTCATCTGCCAACAGGCCTTTTGGTATGGTAAACCTAAGTCCAGATACGGAAATTAATGGTGCTTGGGGTAGTGGTTATCGTTACAAAGTGGACACTATTAAAGGATTTAGCCATATACATGCATGGCAAATGTCCGGTCTTTCCGTTATGCCTATAAAAACCACAACAGAAAGGGATAGCACTATTTTTACTGATTTTTATTCAAGTTTTGACCATAATGAGGAAATTATATCACCGGGGTATCATTATTTGGAATTAGAGCGGTATGGTATCACAGCAGAATTGACCAGTACAAAGAGGGTAGGTTTTCATAAATATACCTATGCTAAAGGAACTAAGTCACGATCGGTTCTATTGAATTTGAATACCGTATTGGGACCAAACGAAAATATTGATGGCACCCTGCAAAAAGATTCCAATATGGAACTTTCCGGGAGTTTTGTGATGACACCTACCAGAAGAAGGCCAAAACCGTTGACTACATATTTTAAAATAAAGTTCAATACACCCATAGGTACTATTGAACAGGATGAGCAGACCAATAATTATATGGTGGTATTGAACGACACTGAAGATCCTGTGTTGATGAAGGTTGGTATTTCATATACCTCTATCAATAATGCGGAGACCAATATAATTACGGAACTTCCCCATTGGGACTTTAGTAAAACTGTAAACGAGTCCAAGTTGGAATGGAATACAATGTTGTCCCGTATTCAGATAGAAGGGGGTTCCGATCAGGACCAACGAAGATTTTATACCGATCTGTGGCATGCCTTACAGGGAAGAAGGATTATTAGTGATGTCAATGGGGCGTATCCGGACAACACGGGCAAGGAGTTTAGAATAGGGCAATTACCCCTTAATGAGCAAGGAACTCCAAAGTTTAACCACTATAACTCGGATTCCTTTTGGGGTGCGCAATGGACGATAAATACCCTTTGGGGATTGGTATACCCTGATATTATGCATGAATTTAGCCAATCGTTAATGCAGTATTATAAAGATGGTGGGCTGGTACCAAGAGGACCATCTGGCGGCAACTATACCAATGTAATGACTGGCGCATCCTCAACACCCTTTATTGTATCTGCCATTCAAAAAGGAATTGTAAACGAACAATTGGATACCATTTATTCTGCTCTGAAAAAAAACCATATGCTTGGAGGAATCATGGGCAAAGCAGGTTATGAACATGATACGGATATAGGTGGAGGGCTAAAATATTATTTGGAGAAAGGCTATGTGCCTTGGCCTTTGCCAGAGGGTAAATTTGGTATTCATTTAGATGGATCTGGACAAACCTTGGAGTATGCCTATCAAGATTTTACCTTGGCTCAATTGGCCAAAAAAATTGGCAGGGAGGAAGATCGGCAATATTTTGAAAATCGTTCAAAGAATTACAAAAATGTATTCAATCCTGCTAGCGGATGGATGCAGGCTAGGAATGTGGAGGGGGAATGGTCAAAAGATTTTGATCCCTACGTATATGAAAACGGGTTTGTAGAATCTAATGCGGCCCAATCTACCTGGTTTGTTCCCCATGACATGGATGGCTTAAGTGCTTTAATGGGAGGAAAGGATACTGCCGTTGAAAAATTAAACGCGCAATTTATAAAGGCAGAGGAATTGAATTTTACCTCGGGAAATTCCCATGAAAGTGAACTGCATCCGGAGTATAGAAGAATTCCCGTAAACCTAGGTAATCAACCTTCTATACAGACCCCTTTTGCGTTCAATAAACTGGGTAGACCAGATTTAACGCAGTATTGGACCCGTAAGGTTGTTGAAAAAGCCTTTAGCGGACTAGCACCAAATACAGGATATAATGGCGATGAAGATCAGGGGTTAATGGGAAGCCTTAATGTATTATATAAAATAGGATTATTTCAAATGAACGGAGGCACTGAGGAAAATCCTGAATACCAAATAGGGAGTCCTATCTTCAATAAAATTAGCATTAAACTTCATCCTGGATATTATCAAGGAGAAACATTTACCATACAGGCAAAGGACAACAATGCATCCAATATATATTCTGACATACCGGTATTCAATGGTACGGAATTGCCCAATTATAACATACGGCATTCAGATATTGTAAAAGGAGGAGAATTGATATTGAATATGAAAAACAGTGCAAATTAAACAGGAATGAAAACGAATCCATTATATATACCATTAGTATTTACCTTGTTATTGTTGACCCACTGTACCACAATGGGCCAAACGCAACTCCAAAACATAAAAGAGTACCAAGTAACTGATTTTGGGGCATCGGACAAAGGAGAGGAATTAAGTACGCAAGCCATACAGCAAGCTATAGATGCGGCACATAAAGCTAAGGGAGGTAAGGTTGTTTTAACAGAGGGTACATATTTATCAGGTACCATTGAGCTAAAGGATAATGTACATCTACAATTAAACGAGGGTGCTATATTATTGGGCACTACAGACGCCTATCAATATAAAAAATTGGAGCAGGGTAACCTGGCTCTGATCGTGGCAAAGGAAGCCAATAATATCTCTATAACCGGTAAAGGAACTATAGATGGACAAGGGAGGAAATTGGCATTGGCCATAGATAGTCTTCACCACATTGGGGAGCGTATAGACCCTAAATATAACAAGAAACGCATGCGGCCAAATGAGTTGCATAGACCAGAATTGATAAATTTACTTAGGTGTACCAATGTAAATTTTTCCAATGTTACCCTAAAGAGTTCCGCCAGTTGGCTCCAGACCATTGAGCAATGTACGGATGTTAGGTATGACAGTGTCACTATTCATAACCGAGCCTATTGGAACAACGATGGTTTTGACATTGTAGATTGTAAAAATGTAAGTATAACCAATTGTAATATAGATGCTGCAGATGACGGTATTTGTTTAAAATCGCATTCTAAAGACCATTATAATGATGGTATATATATTGCAAATTGCACCATTAGGTCCAGCGCCAGTGCCATTAAGTTTGGTACGGCATCCTTAGGTGGTTTCAAGAACGTAACCATAGAGAACATTAAAGTTTTTGATACGTTTAGATCTGCCATTGCCATAGAATCGGTTGATGGGGGAATTATAGAAAACGTTAAGGTAAATAACATAACGGCCTTAAATACCGGTAATGCATTATTTATACGTTTGGGTCATCGATCAGGGGACAGACCAGGTGTAGTCAAGGATGTTAGTATAACGAATATAGATGTTCAGGTGCCATTTGGCAGGCCCGATATCGATTATGATTTAAGGGGACCAGAAGTAAATTTCTTTCATAATCCATTTCCATCTTCTATTACAGGTATTGAAGGGTACCATGTAGAAAATGTTCAATTAGAAAATATTACGATTAGATATCCGGGCAGGGCGTCAAAAGGAATGGCCTATGTGCCATTGAGTAGATTAAATCAAGTAAAGGAAGAGGTAAAAGGCTATCCAGAATTTTCAATGTTTGGAGAGCTTCCTGCGTATGGGCTATATGTACGTCATGTAACGGGCATTACTATGAAAAATATCATCTTTACTTTGGAAAATGAGGATTTTAGACCTGCCATAATATTTGATGATGTCTCCAATATTACACTTTCAAGATTAGAGGTGCCAAAAAGTAATAAAAGTGAGATTATCCTCAAAGATGCATCAATTAATTCTATAGATGAGGAGCTTTTGCAACAACTAGAAAAGCTTTAGGTAAAGTTTGTTTGTTAAGCGTTTAAATGCCTATTTTATGAGAATAAATAGATAGTGAAAATTCAATGAAATATTGTTATAGTTTTATGTTGATGGTGTTGGTGAGCTTACAGTTAAGTTCGCAAAACCTGAAATTCAATCATTATAATGATAACAACGGGCTCTCCCATAATTCGGTTAGATATATTAACCAAGATAAACATGGTTTTCTATGGTTTGGTACATTTTCCGGGCTTAATAGATTTGATGGCTATCAATTCAAACAATATCTAAGTACTTCTCCAGGACAAAAAACATTGTTGAACGATGATATAACCGCCCTTGAGATAGATGAGCGGACCAATACCATGTGGATAGGTACCCGTGGCGGACTAACTCGTTTTAATATGGATACCCACACGTTCCATACCTATCTTCCTGAGGACAATAAAAAAGATGCCTTGCCAGATCAAGAGATCAGATCTATATATATTGATCAATTTCAACGGATTTGGGTAGGAACTAAGAATGAGGGTTTAAGTATCCTGTATCCTGATAAAGATAGTTTTGAGCATGTTGAAATAGAGGGGTTTAACTACGTTAAAGATATATTTGAAGATAAGGAAGGTAATATCTGGATCGGTAGTTATGGCTCTGGCGGGGTGGCAAAAATTTATTTAAATGCATCAGGAGCCATTCAACAGATTAAAAGGTATACTTTGGATATTCCCAATAGTACCGAAATAAACCCCTATATAAATTTCATAGATCAAGATCATAAGGGAGACCTATTTATAGGAACACGTGAGGGACTGTATAAGTTAGATTTGGCAATAGATGGCTTTAACAATTTGGTTATTTCTAAAAATGAACAAGGTAATAATCTAGGACCGTATTTTTTGGCATTGGCAAGGGCCCCTGATGGCAAATATTGGTTAGGGACTTTAGATGGGGTAGTGGTATGCCATCAAATGGAAGATTTGACCACAGGGAAGTATGAACTTCACCAATCCGTTTTGTCAGACGGTACATCGTTGGTGGACAATTTGGTATCGGCATTGTTTTTTGATAAATCTGGTGTGTTGTGGATAGGCACCGAAGATGGTCTGGACAAGTATGATCCGGTTGAAAATCAGTTTGCGCTCAATAAGGATATCTCAAGACTAATAGGTAACAAGGCCCCTAGAATCAGGGGATTCTCAAAAGCATTTGATGATAGGATCATTGTAGCTACGCGAAATAACGGTCTTTTTGTTTCCAATGGTAATGGGTATGAAGCATTATTGGACATTGGTACGGATATGGCCAGTATTTATACGGTAGATGGTAAGCTTTTCTATTGTGGACTATGGAACGGCAAAGTGCAGGTATATGACTACATCCGTAATAAAGCAAAAGTCATTGAGACCGGTTTTACGGCTTCGCCAGTGTTGGCATTTACACAGCTCAACACAAATACTATTTTAGTAAGTTCTTTTGGTGAGGGAGCAGTACTCTTGAATACGGAAAATTTAAGCGTAACACCTTATGATCAAAGATTTTTAGATGGTTTTCAAATCAATACCATGGTCAAGGATGGTAATGACATATGGTCCGCAACAGAGACAGGTATTGTTCGTTTAAGTATGGATTCTGGGGAATTTAAGGTTTATGATGCACTTTCGGACGAAAAAATAAACTTTCCTGATGCTAATAACGTGAGTGATATCCTTAAAGATGATAACGATATTATTTGGGCTTCCTCAAGATATGGATTTAGTTATTATGACCGTACATCAGATAGTTTTCAGACCTACTTAAAACATAAAGAACTTTCGGGCAGATGGGTAACCGATATTTTGAACGATAGTGATAATAACCTGTGGCTCAATATGAACAATAACAGTATTGCAAAACTCAATACTTTGACCAATGAGGCAAATATCTATCAAGTAAATAGTGGTAATAGATTAGACGTATTTAGCTCCGGGGGGTTTTACACCGCAGATGGCAGGAATATTTATCTTGGCGCCAAAAGTGGTATTATCCATTTTTCTACGGAAACATTGGAGAGGAACCTATCTAGTACAACACCGGTTATAACTGCGTTTAGGATACAGAACAAAGAAGTTACGCCTGGTATGGAAGTCAACGGCCAAGTTCCGTTACGATCGGATATCAACCTTTCTAAAAAGGTAGAGCTCAACTATGATAACCGAAATTTTTCGTTGCAATTTTCAGAACCTACTTTTGCCAACGAAAAGCTGAACAGTTTTGAATATATGTTAGAGGGTTTTGATGATCAATGGATCACTACCACAGGTTTTTCCCGTACGGTACAGTATACCAATTTATTTCCAGGGGATTATATATTCAAGATTCGTTCCAGGAACGGTGATGGACAATGGAGTGAGACCGCATCTTATCAAATAGAGATTACCCCCCCTTTTTGGATGACCCCCAAGGCAATCCTATTATTTTTGATTCTTTTAGGTTCGGTAATTTATTTGGTAAGGAGGGAGATTAAGAATCGTATTCGATTAAAACAAGAATTATTGACGGAAAAGGTCAATAGGGAACATGATGTTAAATTGAACAATGAAAAATTACGTTTCTTCACGAATATCTCACATGAGCTCAGAACACCACTGACCCTTATTTTAGGACCTGTTAAACAACTGTTGGAAGATAATGCACAGCAAGTGACAACGTACCAAAAAAGCAGGTATGAGCTAATTCATAACAATGCAAACAGGTTGTTTTCTTTGGTAAACCAGGTTCTTGATTTTAGAAAAGCACAAAGTGGTGAACTTAAGCTAAAAACAATGGAAACGGATATTTTGGCCTATTCAAAAAATATATTCGATTCATATAAGGAATTGGCCAATAACAAGAATATTGAACTAAGCTTTATCACAGAAAATGAAGATATACATGGTTGGATAGATAATGACAAATTTGATAAAATTCTGTATAATCTATTATCCAACGCATTAAAATTTACGCCGGACTTTGGTAACGTAGAACTTTATTTACGCTATAATGAAAAAACAGGAAAATTAAATATAGAAGTAAGTGATAATGGGATAGGTATTTCCAAGAAAAGTCAGAAAAAGATTTTCAATAGGTTTTACCAAGCCACCTCTACTAAACAAAACAACACGGGGTCAGGAATTGGTCTTTCATTAGTACAATCATTGGTGGAACTTCATAAAGGTAGCATTGAGGTAAAAAGTAATTTGGACAAGGGTAGCATATTTATGGTAGAATTGCCTATAGAACGTAGATTTTATGAGGACGATGAGGTGTTTGAACTTTCGTTGCCAAAACATAGCAAAAACGAAGAATTGAAAGATGCACCCAAAAAAATTATTCAAGATACCGGATTAAAACAAAAAATATTGGTAATAGATGACAATGCGGAACTAAGAAAATATTTAGTGGATTATTTGTCTGGATTTTATAAAGTATATGAAGCGGAAAATGGAGATCAGGCATTGACTATTTGTAGGCAGATAAGACCTACCTTATGTGTATCCGATGTAATGATGCCCGTAATGAACGGACTCGAGTTTTGTGAGAAACTAAAGAACGATCAATTTATAAGTCATATTCCCGTAGTATTATTGACTGCATTGTCAGATAATAAGGATAAGGTCAAAGGATATGGCACAGGTGCGGACGGTTATTTGGTAAAACCTTTTGATCCGTCATTGTTAAGATTAATGATAGAGAATATTATTAAAACACGTTTGGATCTTAAAGCAAAATTTGCGGCCGAAACAGAAAGTGAGGTCAGCTTGCTCACGCATTCTCCCGTAGATAAGTCGCTTATGCTCAAGGTTACGGAGTTGATCAATTCCAATTTGGATAAATCAGATTTATCAACTTCTTTTCTATGCCAAGAGTTGGGAATGAGCTCCTCTAAATTATATCAGAAAATAAAGGAACTGACAGATTTGGCACCTACGGAATTTATTAGGACGGTACGATTGAAAAAATCAGCGTCCTTATTAAAATCAAAAAAGTACAATGTTTCTGAGGTTACGAATTTAATTGGGTTTAATGATCCGTTATATTTTAGCCGTTGCTTTAAAAAACAATTTGGATATCCCCCCAGTAAGCTATTAAAATAGAAAACTTTTATTCTTTAGGTGGTCTTCCAGTAAAATGGTCCATGGTATGATATACCCCTAGGACTTTACCGGTAAGCCAATCAAAAGTTGTTATTGGTAGTACAGCTTGCGCAAAGCGTATCAATCTATACATATAACCGGGTATCGTAACCATTTTTTTGTTTTTCTCTATAGAGGTAATGATGGTCAATGCAGTTGCTTCAGGTTCCAAGATGGGAATTTTTGAACGTACTCCATTAAACATTCCGGTAGCTATATAATAAGGCATTACGGTGGTTACCTTAATGTTCTTGTTTAATTGTTCCATTTCTAGGCGTACACTTTCGGAAAAACCTATTAGGGACCATTTACTTGCTACGTACACGGACATTTTTGGGTTAGATAATAAGCCGCCGGACGAAGCAATATTACATATATGACCCGTATTTCTCTCCATCATGGAATTTATAAATGCATGGGTAACGTGTATAGGGGCTTTGGCATTAATTTGCATGGTCCTATCAATATCCGCTACGGTATGTTCAGATAAATACTTGCCTACAATGATACCTGCATTATTAATAAGAAAATCTACCCCGTTAAAGTTGTTTAAGACGTTTTTTGCCGTAGCATGTATACTTTGGATATCGGTAACGTCAACCTTCATAAGCACCAAAGAGCCCAAAGTGCCGTAAGTAGATTGCAACCTGGTAAAAGCACTATCGTCAATGTCCCATATAATGACCGTAGCTCCTCTTTCAAGGAGTAATCTAACCATGATTTCTCCAATACCCGAAGCTCCTCCGGTTACGAGGGCAATCTTATTGTGGAACGTTTGCATTGTACTGTTTTTAGCTTAAATCTCTTCTATAATGGAAACACCTTCGGATTTATCTCCTGATGTCCAACGCCATTGCTCATGAAGTCTAATTTTTCCATTTGGCAGAACTTGGGGCGTTGATCGGCATATGCCTGTCATGAGCTCACCTTGCACATTAATTTGATGATAGCGCATATCTATTGTTCCGTTGGCATCAACAATACCGAGTATGTGTCCTGTTGTAATTTGGCCTCCTGAATAGGTGGCAGTAAGTACAGCACCGTTTTGTTTATAAAGAAAAATGGTTCCATTCCCGGTTTCCCCATTTTCTGAAGTTGTAACAACTTTAAAACGTTTGTTGTCATAGTTCATAATAAACTTGCCAATACCAGATTAAAAAAGGTCTATTCTTGCTCTACTTCAACACCTTCCGTTGTAAAGGAAAAAGCCTGTGCGCCAAGACCACCTACCATTACTGCCTGGAACAGGGGATTCAATTTTTTCTTGGAATACCAATCTATGATAAAATTGGCACCGCTACCTCCTGAGGTGTCCTGCTGTTCTATAACATAATCAATAGTTTCCATAGGCTTAAGGTAAATAGGGGCATCAAGATAACTTCTAACCAAATCTCCCTGAGTATTATAATAATCTATTTTACTAACGAATAGACTATCACGAATACTGGTGTTTCGTATGCTTAACGTAGCGGTAAGTAACGTCCTTGTGTCCCTCGTCTGGTTATAGATATCGGAATAGATTGGCACATAAACCTGTCGCAATAATGAATCGCTAATGGTGGCATTTGCCCTTCTGTTCAATGTATGGTCATCCAAAATTTCTACAGGTTGTTCCTTGGGGTTGACCTCTTTACATGAACTCATGGTATGTACCAAAAGTGCCATTGTACAATATCCAAATATTTTAAATACGGATGTTTTCAATTTTGTGATATTAAGCTTCCCACTCGGTATGGAAAATTCCTTCTCTGTCCAATCGCTCATAGGTATGAGACCCAAAGTAGTCGCGTTGAGCCTGAATAAGGTTCAGCGGTAACTTACTAGAGGTATAGGCATCAAAATAGGTAAGTGAATTGGATAGTCCTGGAAGCGGTATACCGTTTGTTGCCCCAAAGGCAACTAACTTCCTGGCTGCATCAACGGTATCTTTGATCTTATCCACAAATGTGGCAGAGAGCAAAAGGTTGGGTAATGCAGGCTCCGCCTTAAAAGCTTCGGTGATATCTGCTAGTAGGCCTGCACGGATAATACAACCGGCCCTCCATATTTTAGCAATGACAGAAATATCCAGTTGATATCCATATTCTTTAGAGGCATCTGCCAATTGGTGCAATCCTTGGGCATAGGTAACAATAAACGAGAAATACAATGCCTTTTCTGAAAGATCGGTCAATTGTGCCTTTTCCATATGTTGCACGGTTGGTCTATCATAAAGGGCATCTGCCTTGAATCTTTCATCTTTTAATGCAGAAATCTCGCGCATACTAACGGCCACATCTATAGAGGGGACTGGTATACCCAAGTCCATCGCATTTTGGCTGGTCCATTTACCCGTACCTTTCTGCTTGGCCTTATCCAAAATTTGATCAACCAAACGGCCTTTGACCAGTGTGTCCTCTTGCTTAAAGATTTCAGAGGTTATTTCAACAAGAAAAGACTGTAACCTACCAGCGTTCCAACTGGCGAAAATGTCATGTAATTCATCATTATCATGATTGCCCCCTTTTCTTAATACATCATATATTTCGGAAGTAAGTTGCATTAGGCCATATTCAATACCGTTATGCACCATTTTAACATAATTACCTGCAGATTTTGGACCTAAATAAGCTACGCAGGGTTCACCATTATATTTTGCGGATACAGCTTCAAATATGGGCTTTATATGCTCATAGGCAGATTTGGATCCGCCGGGCATAATACTTGGGCCCTTACGAGCTCCTTTGGCACCTCCTGAAACCCCGGCCCCAAAGAAATTGATGCCCCGGTTCTGTAACGTAGCTTCCCTACGGTCGGTATCGGTAAAAAAGGAATTACCGCCATCAATGATGATATCGCCTTTGTCAATATGTGGTAACAATGATTCTATTACGGCATCTACAACTTTTCCGGCAGGTACCAATAACATTATTTTACGTGGCTGCTTAAGATTCTTTACAAAGGTCTTAATATTGGTAGAGGCATCTACTTGCTCTAAATTTCCTCCTTCATTTTTTAAGGAATTCACCTTTTCGGCATCTAGATCATACCCAAAGGCAGAGAATCCGTTATCCGCAACATTAAGTATAAAATTACGTCCCATTACTCCAAGACCTACCAATCCAAAATCGTACATAAAAAGTTGTTTATAGAATTAAATTATCACTTTAGGAATTTATTTTGTTATAGGAATTCCTAGGCCCTATACGGTATAGTTCAAAATTAATTTAAAATATTGACTTTAATGGTTAATGCAGTTGCAAAGCAACGTAAATTTGCTTTTCTTATCAATATATTCTAAAAATAGTATAGAAAGCGTTTATGAAGAACACAGACAATCAAATGCTCATCATATTTGGAGCATCTGGAGATTTGACCGCAAGAAAATTAATTCCCGCAATCTTTAATTTATATAAGGGCAATCATCTTCCGGAGAACTTTGTAGTGCTTGGTGTTAGTAGAAGTGACCTTGGTGATCTAAAATTCAGGAACAAGGTAGTTTTGGAAAGTGTTTATCTTGAGGAGGACCGTAAGCAGTTTGATGAGGAATTTATTCAAAAGTTCGCCAATAAACTATTTTATGAGGACTTGGGTTCAGAATATGATACTTCGTATGAACGTTTGGAAAAACGCATTTCTGACCTTGATCAAAAATATGGCACTAACGGAAACCATATCTTTTATTTATCTACCCCACCAAGTCTTTACGAGCCTATAGCTAAAAATTTATCCGATCAAGGATTAAACGATCAGACCAATGGTTGGCGAAGGCTGATCGTTGAGAAACCGTTTGGATATAGTTTAGAAACAGCACAGGATCTTAACAAAGGGCTACATTCCTATTTTAAAGAAGGACAGATATTTAGAATCGATCATTATTTAGGCAAGGAGACCGTTCAAAATTTATTGGTTACCCGTTTTGCCAACAGTATTTTTGAGCCGTTATGGAACAGAAATTACATACACCACGTAGAAATTACAAATGCGGAGAGCGTGGGTGTTGAAAAACGTGGAGGATATTACGATAAGAGTGGGGCGTTAAGGGATATGTTTCAAAGTCATCTATTACAGATTGTAGCCTTGATCGTAATGGAACCCCCATTAAGTGCCAATGCAGAGGAAATACGTAATGAGAAGTTAAAGGCGTTGAAGTCCCTTAAGATAATGACAGATGAAAAAACCCTCTATGAAAATACAATAAGGGCACAGTACGTGGCCTCTAAAATAGAAGGGGAGGAAGTTAAGGGATATAGGGAAGAAGATGGTGTGGACGAGGATTCAACAACGGAAACCTTTGCCGCCATTAAGTTTTTTGTTGATAATTGGCGATGGGCAGATGTACCCTTTTATGTAAGAACGGCCAAACGTATGCCCACAAAGGTAACAGAGGTGGTCATACATTTTAAGACACCACATCATCAAATTTTTAAGGAATCCGGTGTAAGCAATAAAGACAATAAATTAATTATTAGGATACAGCCAGATGAAGGTATATTGTTGAAATTTGGTGTTAAGGTTCCGGGCCAAGGTTTTGAGGTGGAACGTGCCAATATGGACTTCTACTATTCTAGCTTGACCGAAAATCATGTTATGGAAGCTTACGAGCGACTGTTATTGGACGCTATGCAAGGAGATGCCACCTTGTATGCCAGGGCAGATGAAGTGGAGGCGGCATGGGCCTTTGTTGATCCTATTTTGGATTACTGGAAAAATGGTAAAGATGTTAAAATGTACGGATACGCCGCAGGTGTTTGGGGTCCGGAAAATGCCAATGATTTGATAGAGGGTCTAGGGGAGTGGCGCAACCCTAGTGAAAATTTAGCCGATGACCCAGGTTTCTGTGTAATTTGCTAAAACCTGTAATACGTTATAAAATATAGTATAGAGAATGGAAATTAAAGTTTATCAAAATAAAGAAAAGGTTGCAGAGGAATTTTCAAAGTATTTTATAGAAAAATCATCCACTAAAAGCCCATTTCATGTGGCGTTATCTGGTGGTAGTACCCCTAAAATAGTCTTTGATGTCCTAGCGGAAAAATTTTCCGATAAAGTAGATTGGAACCTTATTCATTTTTATTGGGGAGATGAGCGTTGTGTAGCACCGGATGATGACGAGAGTAATTATAAGATGACGGTAGAACATTTGTTGTCCAAAATTAATATACCGGAGAAAAATATCCATAGAATCAAAGGTGAAGAAAATCCAAAGGAAGAGGCAAAACGTTATGGTGAACTCTTAGAAGATCTGTTGCCCAAGGAATTGGGTTTGCCACAATTTGATTTGGTCATACTTGGAATGGGAGATGACGGGCATACGGCATCCATATTTCCACATGAATTAAAGTTGTGGGTCTCACCGGACAATTGTGAGGTGGCCATGCATCCGGAATCGGGTCAACTTAGGGTTTCATTGACCGGTAGGATTATCAACAATGCTAAAACAGTAACGTTTTTGGTTACTGGAGAAAGTAAGGCGGAGAAAGTAAAGGTTATAATTGATCGGGAAGAGGACTATTTGGATTACCCTGCAAGTCATGTATCTCCAAAGACTAAGGATTTAGTTTGGTTCTTGGATGCCGCAGCGGCAAAACTGCTTACTTTAGATCAATCTTAATATTTTCATTTTCCAACTCCTTGATATAGGCTTGCGGGTTAAACGTCTTTGATTCAAATTTGGTATCACGTTCCTGGGCTTCTAATTTGCGGTATTTGCTCCTTGCAAAACGGCGTACCCCTTGATCATCGGATATGATTAGTCCGGGAACGGGAACGTTTTTGCCATCATCTCCTTTGGCAACCATTGTAAAATAAGAGGAATTACAATGCTTTTTCTTTCCTGAGGTAATATTTTCAGATTCCACGCGTACACCAACCACCATTGAGGTACGCCCCGTATAATTAATGCTTGCCTTTAAGGTAACCAGCTCGCCCACTTCAATTGGATTAAGAAAATTCACCCTATTGACAGATGCCGTAACGCAATATTGTTGTGAATGTTTGGATGCACATGCAAATGCTATTTGATCCATTAAGTTTAAAATATAGCCGCCATGAACCTTGCCTCCAAAATTGGAGTGTGAGGGTAGCATAAGTTCTGTTATGGATACCCTTGATTCCTTTACGTTTTTATACTTTTCCATCTGTTGGGGATGTGCTTTAAACAATTATAAATTCAACTAATTTCTAAAATGTGGAGATTGTTCACGTTCTACATCGGTAATAAAATATTTAGTGTCTCCCAACCAGAAAAAAGTGGCATAACGCTCTGTGTAATTTACCTTAACGTACTGGCCTTGGTATTCCTTTAACTTTTCTATGACCTCTTTGTCCTTGTCCAGAACAGAAAAAGAAAAAATTTGTGCACCGGATATTCCTTGACTGATCTCACCTTCCCATGTTTTTGCAATAACGCCTTTACGGGTAAGTTTGATCAATTCACCGGAACGCACTCCTTCGCTAAATGACACAAAGTAGATAAAGGCATAATAAATGGCTCCCAGTGCTATAACACCAAAAACTATTAGTGAAAGTATTTTTTTCATGTGGTTTATATTTTAAATAAATCTGTTCAACAACAAAATTAATGCGAGGTCAAGATATAGCTGAAATTTTAGTTTTACTAGTAAACCTTTAATATGTTATACCGTAGTTGTTAAAGTTTCTTATAATTCCAATTTTGGTTCTTCCTTTATGTCTTCATCTTCCAAAGCTCTATTTAAAACAGCTTCCGGAATCGTTTTTTTGGCCTTGGCACCCATTTTCTTTAATTTTTGAATACTCGTTACAATATTGCCGCGGCCTTCTACCAGTTTGTTCATAGCCCCTTTGTATTCACTTTTTGCCTCATCCATTTTTTTGCCCACTTTCATTAAATCCCCAACAAACCCTTCAAACTTATCATAGAGCGCGCCTGCTTGTCGTGCAATTTCAATGGCATTTCGTTGTTGTTTTTCATTATTCCACATACTGTCTATAGTACGTAACGTAGCTAAAAGGGTAGAGGGAGTAACAATGATAATATTCTGCTCAAAGGCTTTATTGTATAATGAACTATCTTGATTAATCGCTATTGCAAATGCGGGTTCTATGGGAACGAACATCAATACAAAATCGGGACTTTCCATTTCATAAAGGTCCTCATATTTCTTAGCGGACAACTGGGCAACATGCCTACGTAATGAGTTGATGTGGTCTTTTAAATAGGAATCCTTAAGCTCTTCATCAGCATTTACATAACGCTCATAATCAGTAAGTGACACTTTAGAATCTACGATCATTTTTTTGCCATCGGGCAGATTGATGATGACATCGGGAAGTACACGACTACCATCAGCTCTAGTAAAACTTTGTTGAACCGTATATTCTCGGTCTTTTTCTAAACCTGATTTTTCTAAAACACGTTCTAGAACCAATTCGCCCCAATTCCCTTGCATTTTACTATCACCTTTTAAGGCTTTGGTTAAGTTTTCAGCCTCTTGGGTAATTTTCAAGTTTTGAGATTGAAGATTCAACAGTTGTTCTCTCAGGGCAGAATGAATGCTGATATTCTCTTTCTGACTAGCTTCTACCTTCTTTTCAAAAAGCTGTATTTTATCATTTAAAGGGGTTAGAATATCTTTAATATTTTTCTCATTCCGCTCCGTGAATTTTAAGCTTTTTTCTTCTAGAATCTTATTGGCTAAGTTTTCAAATTCCTTTGTAAATTTTTCCTGTAGCTTTTCTACCTCTTCTTTCTGTTCACGGTTTTTATCGTGCAAGTGCTCCATATCAGCTTGTGCCCGTACAATTCTGTTACCAAGCTGTTCCTTTTCTGATTGTAGCGAAAGTTTCTGTTGCTCTGTCTCTTTAAGGCGTTCTTGTAAAACCGATAAATTAGCTTGCATTTGCTGTTCGCGCTCCTCCAAAGCACTTTGCTTAGAAGTTGTTTTTAATTGCTGTATATAATTACCTAGAAAATAGCCGATTGCAAGGCATAGAATAGCAATTAGGAAGTAAATATATAATTCGTTCATGAGTGTTTAATGTGATACAGTAAAGATACTGGATCAGGTATTAAAAATATAAAGCACCTATCCTGATTTATTCAACATAAGGAAGACCTAAATTGATATGGATTTTAAACCCTTTATTTTTTAATTTTAAAAGAACCAGAGTTGGCATTAAATGAAATCAGTTCTGCAGGAAATAAAGTTTCAAAATTTTTATGTTCAATATGTTTACAAGGCTCTTCAAACGAATTGGTATGTCCGTCTAAAATCAACATTTTGTCACATAACTGTATGGCCAATTCTATTTCATGGCTCGTAAAAAGAATTGTTTTTTCGGTTTGATGAGCTATAGATTTCAAGAGTTTTAAAATCTGCACTTTATGATATAAATCTAAATGCGTAGTAGGTTCATCTAAAAGAATCATACTTGTGTCTTGAACCAAGGCCCTAGCAATCATTACACGTTGCAATTGTCCGTCGCTTAATTCAAAGCATTTTTTATCGAGAAACGGGGTTAGCTCCAATAGCTTAACACTTTTGGTAATGAATGCTATGTCATCATCAGATAATTTCCCTAACCAATTTGTATATGGTTGTCTTCCTAATGCCAATAACTCTTTTACGGACATGTTCTTAGAAGCGATAGGTTCTGTAAGTACTACACTCACCTTTTTGGCCAAGTCCAACGAATCAATATTTGCTAATTCTTTTCCTTCAATTTGTATGGAACCGGATAGTTTTGGTTGAAATCCGGCAATGGTGCGTAGTAATGTAGATTTACCAATGCCGTTAACGCCAACAATAGCAACAAGTTCCCCTTTTTTTAAGTCGAATGAAATACTATCGGCAATGACTTTTTTGTCATATCCAATAGATAAATTACTGACAGTCAGTGTGCTATTTATGTTTTTGTCTTTGATAACTTTATCTCGTTTGCATTAAAACATCATTTTCTTTTTCCGGACCAATAACCAAATGACTACAGGAGCCCCAAACAAGCTTGTTATGGCATTAATTGGCAATACGCTCATTGAACCTGGTAGTTGCGCAATTGTATCGCAAATCAACATTAAGATAGCGCCACAACATAGAACAGCTGGTATTAAAATTTTATGGTTGGTTGTGTGAAATAGTTGTCGGGTTAAATGGGGTACCGCTAAACCAATAAACGCTATGGGTCCTGCAAATGCGGTTATACATCCGGCTAAAAGTCCGGTGGCAATGATAATGGTATAACGCGATTTTTTCAAATGGATACCTAAACTCTTTGCGTAATTCTCACCTAGTAAATATGCGTTGAGAGATTTAATGGAAAATATACTTAATAGTATGCCTATGCATGTACAAAGGCACAGAATTGATAATTGTGTCCAGGTAAGATTACCTAGACTTCCAAATTCCCAAAAGATATACTGCTGTAATTTTTCAGCTTTTGTAAAATAGGAGAGTACACTTACAATAGCACTCGTAATACTACCAAACATTAAACCAATAATAAGAAGTGCCATGGTATCTTTTATTTTAATGGCTACGGTAAGCACAACTAAAAGCACAAGAAAACTACCTGTACTTGCTGCGACTGCCAAAGCTATGTCGTTAAAAGCGGAAAACGTCATAATTCCTGAAAATAGGGAGGAGCCCATAATCAATAACGCTGCGCCTAAACTTGCCCCGGAACTGATACCCAATACATACGGGCCAGCAAGTGGATTCCTGAACAGGGTTTGCATTAATAGACCGCTTAAGGCCAAACCACTACCAACTAAAATGGCGGTTAGGGCTTTCGGTATACGATAATTCCAAATAATATATGAAGTTGATGAATCGGTAATATCGGCACCAAAAATAACATTCATGGTGTCCATGACCGAAATGCTGACAGAACCAAGACTGATATTTAAGCCCAAACAAAAAAGCAGTACTATCAGTAAAGCAATAAAATGGATACTATATGTAGGTTGTTTAACCAATTAATTTAGTGGTTTAAAAAAGAAAGGTTCATGCTCGGGTAAAAGACCGGGATGTAAAATATGAATTAAATCTTTCAACACAATATCTGGGCGTTGAGGTGCTAGTTCATAATACAGATTACCACCGGTTTCACCAACGGTATTGGCAAAAGTGTATACTTTTTCATTTTTAAACGCATCAAACTGAGCATAATGTGCACTCGAGGATTCCATTTCAGTGTACGACTTAAACTGCGCCGGTCCAATCCAATATTCAGCAGTTTTGGCTTCGAGTAAAACATTTTCCCAACTTAAGGATAGACTACCGCTATCAGGTGTTTCTTTCCATAAGTAATTTGAGTTGGCATCTTTAAGAAAATTTGCCGCCCAACTTTTACCACCCGGTAAATACCATACATCTTTATACATTGCGCCGCTAAGTACAGTGGGCGTTGTATCTGCAGTTTCTGCTAATTTTTTTGCATCGAGGTAGGACTTTTCAATTTCAGCGAAAATGACATCTGCTTCAGATTCTTTATTGAAAAAGGGTGCGAAAAATTTAATCCATTCCGCTTTACCCAATGGTGTTTCTTCAACCCAATCACCATTATAAATTACGGGTATCTGAGAGCGTTGTAATGTTTCGTAAGCGCTATTACTGCCACTAACGGCAAAACCCACTACCAAGTCGGGTTTAAGGGCTAAAACAGCTTCTGTGTTTAAGCTTTCGTTGATGCCAAGTTCTTTGATTTGGCCAGCGTCAATTCGTTTTCGCGCGGCTTTAGAAGATACGTATTTGGTATCTGAGAACCCTACAAGCTTATCCAGAGCTCCCAAAGCTTCAAGTGCAGGTATATGGGTAGTTGAGGTTACTACAATATTATCGATTGGTACGGAAATTATGGCGTCATATTGATTTTTATCCAACGATATAAATGCTTGTTTCTCTTTAGGAATCAATGCATACGTAAAAGAAGCTTCCGCATTTGGCCAAGGTGCCAATATTTTAAGAATCGTAATGCCAGAGGCTTGTTTTTCTATTGTAAAACCATTTGCATGACTAATAGCTACATTTTCAACTGCAGATTCTAGTGGGGGCGATTCTGTCTTTTGTTGTTTACACCCACATAAAAAGAGTAAGTAACTGAGTAAGAGAAGTTGTTTAAGCATTTGTATTTTACATCTATTTTTCAAAAGTAGTATTATAAAAGTTTACCTAGAAAGATTAAACAAAATGTTTATTTTCGCCGTGAATTTTGGTTTTCGCTGCTTATGGCAGTGAAATTAAAAGGGAATCCGGTGTAAATCCGGAACTGTTCCCGCAACTGTAAGTTTATACCGACCACATCTATTGACGAATAGGTTTTAATTGGTACCTCGTTTAAGAGGATGTTATTTACTGCATAGCCACTTTGTTTTCTAATCCGGTATAGAAACATGGGAAGGCAAAATAACATAAAACGAGTCAGGAGACCTGCCTTATTCAAACAACAATGTTAAACTTTCGGGATAAAGGTTTACGTATGGGTACAGACATACTATGCTCCCGTTTATGAATTTAAACGAATGAAAAATTATTTTTTGTGGCCTACGGTCACATTATTGTTATGCGCTAAAGTAGGAGCGCAACAAGAACAGGATTCAACCAACATTTTACAACTAGACGAGGTCGTGGTGAGTGATTCACGATTTGAGCTAAAGCGTGAAAACTCCGGTAAAACAGTCATTTCCATTTCTCAAAAAGAATTGGAGCAAAATCAAGGTAGGTCCGTTGCCGAAATCATCAATACCAAAAGCGGTATAGAAATAAATGGTACAAGAAGTTATGCCGGTCAAAATTTATCAACCTATGTTAGGGGAGGAAATAACCGCCAGGTATTGGTGATAATTGATGGAATTCAGGTTTCTGACCCATCAGGTACCAGTGCAGAGTTTGATTTACGTTTATTAAATACTTCACAAATCGAAAGCATTGAAATTTTAAAAGGAGCTGCAAGTACACTTTATGGTAACTCTGCGGCAACAGCTGTAATTAATATTACTACCAAAAAGGCAAAGAAAGAGGGACTTGCTATGGAGGTAATTTCGAGTATGGGAACCAATCAATCTCAGGATGACCAAAACTTTAATATCTCTGATTTTTCCAATACGGTAAATGTATCGGCAAAACATGGAAAACTCTCTGTATTGGCCTCTGGCGGACATCAATTTACGGATGGGCTATCTGCAGCTATTGGTACTGAAGTAGATGTTTTTTCACGAGTTGATGGTAATTTGAAAGTAGGTTATCAATTTACAGAACGTTTTGGCGTTACAGCTTCTGCATTTTATAATAAACTGAACAGTGATTATGACAACGGTTTTCCAATTGAAGATGCCGATTTCTCGTTTTCCGGTGAGCAATCTCGTTTTGGTCTAGCTTCAACGTATGGGTATGAAAAAGGAAGTATTCATGTAAATACGGCGTTTAATCAAATAGACAGGTCTTTTGTTTCAAGCTTTCCCGCGGCATACGATTCACAATCTTATATTTTAGATGTATTCAATAAGTATACATTTAATGAGAACATACATACTATTGTAGGTTTAAATTATATAGACAGTCAGACTTTGTTCAGTGAAGAGCAAAACACAAATACAGTAGACCCTTATATAAATGTTGTGTATGTGGGTGAGCGTGGAATTAACCTAAATGCAGGTGTGCGTTTAAATAATCATAGTGATTATGGTTCTAATTTTATCTACAATTTTAATCCATCATATAGAATAAATATTAATTCTGGATATCTGAAGTTTTTAGGTTCATTTGCTACCTCATATATAGCGCCTAATTTATCACAGCTATATGGGCCATTTGGTGCAAACCCAGATTTGAATCCTGAAGAGGATACTACTATTGAAGGAGGTTTAGAATATAGACTTTCAGATAGGTTTATGATAAATGCGGTTTATTTTAATAGAACCGAAGATGATAGAATCGATTATGTAACCATAGACCCAAATACGTTTGAAAGTCAGTATCGCAATTTGGTAGATACAGCACATTTTAATGGGGTAGAAGTAGGGTTTTCTGCTGTACCAACAAAAGATTTAACTATTAACGCCAACTACACGTATACCAATTCAAAAGAAGGTTTGGCATTGAGAATACCAAAGAGCAAGGTCAACGCTACAATTGGTTACACTATTGCGGATAATACATTTTTAGGCGCATCTTATCAGTTTGTATCTGATCGTACCGATACTGATTTTGCCACCTTTACCAATGTAAACTTAGATAGTTTCTCATTGGTAAACCTTCAGGTGAAACATCAGTTTTCGGATAATTTCGGAGCTTTTGTAGGTGTTGATAATCTTTTGAATGCAGAATATACAGAATTAGTTGATTATACGACTAAAGGTTTAAATTTAAGATTAGGGTTTAAACTAAATTTATAGCAAAAAAAAGGGCAGCTGATAAGCTGCCCTTTTTTCTTTATTAAAGTTAAATGAAAACTATTGGTCATAGACCGTATCATCAATCATTTTGTTGTTCATAGGATTTGTCATCTTTGAACTTCCGATGATATCTATAGGGTTATGGACCGTAAAATCGCGCTTGCCCGTTTCTGACGTTATTTCCTGTATGGCCCTTGCCAATAAAGGTTCATTTTGATCACCTAAAATACCTAGATTGCCATAATCTTCCTTTAAAAAAATATCTGGTTGTAATCCAGAGGTATAGTCAAAGAAACCTTCCGCATTTTCGTTTCTACCTATTAAGGGCTGTATGGCCCATTGATTGTCAGGATTAATTTTATTGACCCTTGATGGGGTATATAAATAGGAATTGTCACGATCATCTACCAAAGTGGTTGAAAATTCGTTCTTACCTCTTGTAACATCCCCAATTTGAATAACGTCCATATAAGGTTCCAAACTATTGATCAACAATTCACTTGCCGAGGCAGAACTAGCGGATGTTAGCACATATAATTTATCAAGTCCTAAGCTATTAATGGTGGTACCATCTATCTTGTCCGTAAAATATACCTCTAACTGACTATCGTTAAACTGCTCCTGCAATTTATCATTGTACCTTTTCCTTAAAAAAATATTAGAAGTATTGGTATCATAAATCATGCTTGCAAGCAAACGTGTTGTATTTACCGAGCCACCCGGATTATATCTTAAATCCATCACCAAGCTGGTAATACCTGCTGATTTTAAGGCTTGTATGGCACTATATAACTGATCATCATATTCGTTGGTAAATTGATTATACATGATATAACCAATATTGGCACCGCCAATTTCAAAGGATTTGGAAATTAAAATTGGGTTTTCCGCTAAAGCTTCTTCTTTGGTAAGTTCTACTTCCTCATCAGTAGGGCTTATGGAGCCATTGACAAATTCGGCCATATTCAACGTATAGGTATCGTTGCCAGTAAATAAGAGTTGCTGATAGTTGGATAAGGTCAATGTTTGTCCATCCACTCCCGTAAACAAATCGCCCCTTTTGATGCTGGTAGTTGCAGCATTGGAGTTGGGAACAACGTAACGAACCACACCAAACAGTTCTTCACTATCCTGAAAACGTACCAGACCATATTCCAATCCGTTACTTTTTGAAATACCGGCTAAAGAATTGGTGAGTTCCCTATAATCATCGTTGTAAAAACTAAAACGGTCCTCAATATACTGAAGCTTGTTTACAAAGAACGCAGCAGGACTGTTTTCAGAATCTAAAAATGCGGTGTATTCTGCCCTACCTTCAGTAGTATTTGTAAACCGGTCATCTGCAAGGTCATCTACATTTTCTTGCCAGAAATACCAAAAGTTCATGGCCTTCCACATAAAATCCTGTACCTCTACATCTGCGGAGCCATCTGGGTCTACCGTAGTGGGCAAGGTTAAATCCTCATCCTTTGAGCATGATAGTACAAGGCAAAAGATGAGAAGCGCCAAAAATTTCTTTTTCATATATGTTTAAACTAAACTATTCCTTATTTATTCTTTGGGCAATAGTAAATCACCGGTAGGCATTCTACCATTATTAAGCAAAAGCGTGGCGTTACGTGGATTATGAAGCTTTGAACTGGAAATAAGGTTTGCAGGTATCTGTACCTCAAAATTTCTTTTGGCTCCTTGACCAACGATTTCCTGAATAGCCCTTGCCAATAGGGGCTCATTTGCATCTCCCAAAATTCCAAGGTTGGTAATATCTTCGTCAAGTTCAATATCTGGATTTAAACCTTCTGAGTAGTCAGAAAACCCACTGGCGTTCTCCACTTTACTTATAATAGGCTGTAATCCCCACTGCACGTTGGGGTTAATTTGATCTTCTCTTTCTGGATCATATACATTGCCGCCTTCCGGGTCATCTACAAATAAGACTGAACCTTGGTTTTTACCTATGGTGGTCGTACCAACGTGTACCACATTAATGTATGGCTCAAGGCCTACCATGACCAATTCACTGGCTGAGGCAGAGCTACCTGTGGCTATAATGTATACTTGAGGTAAATTTAACGATGTCAATGCCGCATCGCTATTACCATCTTGCGTACCTGTAGTACCTACAAAGTAATTATCGGTAAAACTACTGTCAAATTGCGATTGTAGTTTATCATTGTACCTGGTTCTATAAAAAAGGTCGTTGGTATTGGTACCATAGATTAAACTGGCCAATACGGCGGCAGTTGAGCCACGACCTCCAAGATTATACCTTAAATCCAATACCAAGTCCGTGATGTTTTGCGCTTTAAAATCGGCAAAAATTGCGTTCATTTCATCTTCTGTACCAGAAACGAACTGATTGTACATGAAATAGCCGATTTTCCTGTCGCCAGCAGTAATGATTTCAGTAACATGAATTGGGTCTTCTACCAAACCTTCTACCTTGTTCAGTGTTACTTCCTTATCGGTAGGGCTTATGGTATTATTATTTATTTCGGCCATGTTAAGCGTATACGTATCATTATCGCCGAACAAAAGCGAAATATAATTATCCCTGTTCAACCGGGTACCGTTAACACCAATAAAAACATCACCTCTTTTAATATCTTTACCGGCTGCATCAGAGTTTTTGATAATATATTCTACATAACCAAATACATCATCCGTATTGCCGATCAAGGAAAGTCCAAATTGTAGACCGTTACTTTTGGATACCCCTGCAGAACTGTTGACCAATTCTCTATAATTTTCATCGTAAAAGGTAAATCTGTCCTCGGAAAAAAGCAACTTATTTTCCAACAGGTCTACTGGATTATCATTTTCCGTTAAATAGGCCTCATAAGCAGCTTGTGTATCAAAACGGTCATCCGCAAGATCCGTAACTTCGCCCTGCCAAAAATAATATAGGTTTAGGGTCTGCCATAAAAAATTCTGTACTTCAATGTCAACAACTTCTTCTTCCTCAACGGGGGGTTCAATCTCTTCTTTTTCTTCTTCTTCAATAATGGGGTCGTCGTCATTTTTGTTACAAGAAGTTGCAATTAACCCTAGGCACAGTAGGGATAGGAAAAATTTTTTCATAATAATTTTTTTAGTGAATATTTACCTAAAGAACAAAAAACATTCCAAAAATAGAATGTTTGTATAGCACCTAAGTAAATGCATTTTCATTTATGTACGTAATTTACAAGCTTTAAGATGTTAAATTTACTCACAAGTCATCAGAATAAAAATTAATTGTAACAAAAATCGTTCTACTTCGTCTTCATTTTGTAAGCCTGTTAGCAAGCTTATGAACAGCCAAACCAAAAATGAAACAAACAGAGTTTTTAAATATTGTAATGCCTTTTAAGGATAAACTTTTTCGCATGGCCAAAAGGTTGTTGGTATCTACGGAAGAAGCTGAGGACGCTACGCAAGAGATACTGATCAAATTATGGTCCAAGAAAAGTAAAATTACATCCTATAATAACGTAGAGGCATTTGCCATGACCATGACCAAAAATTTTTGTTTGGATAGATTAAAGTCAAAACAAGCTGGAAATTTAAAATTGGTTCATAGTAATTATACGGATTCCAGTACATCGTTGCAGAACGAGGTAGAAGCTAAGGATAGTGTCAATTGGGTAGAACGTATTATGGATGAGTTGCCGGAACAGCAGAAAATGGTGTTACAATTAAGGGATGTGGAACAATATGATTACGATGAAATAGAAAAATTACTGGATATGAAACCTACAGCTATACGGGTTGCATTGTCCAGGGCAAGAAAAACGGTAAGAGAAAAATTAATGGAAAAGCATAATTATGGAATTGCATAATATAGAAAGATTAATAGAGAAATATTTTGAAGCGACCACTACGGTAGCAGAGGAAGAAATGTTAAGGTCGTATTTCTCAGGTGACGATGTTGCACCACATTTAGCGCAGCATGCCCCTATGTTCAATTATTTTACCCAGGCAAAAAAAGAACGCTTTACAAAGCCGGTCCCATTAAAACCTAGAAAACAGTATTTAAAATGGGTTTCTGTAGCTGCAATTGCAGTCTTTATATGTGGGCTATACTTTTATCAACCTACACCGGCGCCGGTTACTTTGGCAGATGAGTATACCCAAGAGGAAATAGAGTCCGCAAAAGAGGCCTTTGCGTTATTGGCAATGAATTTCAATAAAGGCACAGAGCAACTCTATCACTTAGAGGAATTTGAGAAAACAACGAATAAATTTTTAACGAAAAAGTAAATAAAATGAAAAAGATAATACTATTGGCCCTGTTGGTATTGGCCCCAATACTTTCTAAAGCACAGGATATATTTGAAAAGTATGAGGACAATGATAAGGTGACATTTGTTGCCATGCAGCCAAAAATGTTTCAGATGCTCGGTAAAATGAGTGTAAGTTCAGATGATCCAGAGGCAAAGGAGTTTTTTGAACTGGTCAATTCAATCACCAGTTTTAAAGTAATAACAACGGAGGACCCGGCCATTTCCAAGGATGTGGATAATTGGGTGACCAACCGGTTAAAGAGTTCATCTTTTGAAGAGTTAATGCGCGTACGCGATGGCGGTTCTAATGTGAAATTCTATGTCAAGGAAGGCAAGGATAGTGATCACGTAAAGGAATTGCTAATGTTCGTGACCGGCATGAAGGAAATGGATATTGATATCAACGGTAAAAAATTGGAAACCGTACTATTGTCCTTAACGGGAGATATCAATTTAAAATCAGTTTCAAAATTAACCGATAAGATGGATTTACCTGGTGGCGATCAATTAGGTAAAGCAGGAAATAAGGGAAATAAGTAACAAGTTCAGGATATGGTGGCCCTTACACAACGCATCATAAATGAACGACTAATATTCATCAATTAATCGATCATGGAAACTAATTAAGTGAAGTGATCTAAAAACAACAATCATGAAAAAAGTAGCAGTAGTATTTTTAATGGCAATGGTACCCTTAATGGGCTTTTCACAATCTGTATTCGACAAATACGAGAATATGGACAACGTAGGTTCTGTAATCGTTAATAAGGGGATGATAGACCTGGTCTCTAAAATTGGCGGTATGAGCGATGATGCTGAAGCTAAGGAATTTATGGACATCGCAAGTGGATTAAAGAATGTTAAGGTCTTTATGACAGAGGATGCCGGGGTTTCGGCAGATATGACGGCGACCGTTAAAAAATATCTTAAATCTTCTAAACTTGAGGAACTGATGCGTGTAAAGGATAAAGATGTTAATGTAAAATTCTATGTTAGGGATGGAGCCAAAAAGGACCATGTCACAGAACTGTTAATGTTCGTATCCGGTTTGGAAAATGTTGAGGTCGGTGATCATGGTCGCAAATTGGAGACCGTATTGGTAAGTCTTACGGGTGATATTGATCTAAATAAAATTGGTTCATTGACCAATAAAATGAATTTGCCAAAGGATTTGAACAAGGCATCGGGCAAATAGATAAAATAGGATATAAGGTCTTTTCCTTTTGGAAAAGGCCTTTGTCATTTAATAACTGAATAGTATGAAAAATATAAAAAGGATTTTGGTTGTTTTATTGGTCGTGGTAGTTACTTCGTGTTCTTCTGAACAGAGCCTACAGCAATATTTTGTTGCAAATGCGGAAAACCCCAACTTTATGTCATTTGATATCCCGGCAAATATATTAAACGTAGAAAAGGCCAATTTAAGCGAGACCCAGGCAAAGACCGCAAATTCTCTCAAAAAGCTAAATATTCTGGCCTTCAAGAAAAATGAAGTGAACGCGGCCGATTATGAAACGCAAAAGGTAGCGATAAAGAATATTTTAAAAGGTGGTGATTTTAGCGAATTAATGAAAATGAATACCTCCTTTGGTAAAGCCACTATACAATTAAAGGGTGATGACGATTCAATAGACGAAATTGTTATTTACGGCGATAATGATGAAAAAGGGTTGATTCTCGTTCGTGTCTTGGGTGACGATATGAATCCCGCCAGTTTCGTTCAATTGTTGCAAGCTATGGAAAAATCGGACTTTAATGGAGAAGGCTTGGAACAGTTAGGAAGTTTTTTTAAAGGTTGAGTTTTTGAGTTTTAACTATAAACGGCCCGTTATTTTTAGATAACGGGCTTTTTTTTTGTTAACGCAGTAGAGAGCGATTAAAGTGACTTTAAACAAATTATGGTGTCTTATAAATAAGAACAATAAATAACAACCTAAAATTGAAAAACATGGAGAAAGCACAATTATGGATTGACAAAGGAATTGATTTGGTAATGGAATATGGGCCAAAAGTAATTATGGCCATTATAATGTATTTGATAGGCTCATGGATTATAAAGAAATTGGTAGGGGTAATAAGAAAAGGAATGGCCGCCCAAGATTACGATGAATCTTTAAAGAAATTTTTGTTGAGTTTGGTAAAGTGGGCACTTACCATCTTTTTGATTATTACGGTAATATCCGTATTAGGTGTAGAAACCACCAGTTTTGCAGCTGTTATTGCAGCGGCAGGTTTGGCCATAGGTTTGGCTTTACAGGGATCACTGTCCAATTTTGCAGGAGGTGTGCTTTTAATCATATTTAAACCTTACAAGATTGGTGATTTGATCGAAGCACAAGGTGTTTTGGGAAATGTAAAGGAAATTGAAATTTTCACCACAAAATTAATTACCCCACAGAACAAATTGGCTATTGTACCAAATGGAGCCATGGCCAACGGTAATATCATTAATTATACAGCAGAAGGTAAAATGAGGGTAGATACAACGGTAGGTGTGGATTACGGTTCTGATCTTAAAAAAACCAAGGAAGTTTTGTTAGAGATGTTGGTGGCCAACCCTAAAGTGCTAAAAGATCCGGCTCCGTCGGTTAATGTTTCAGAACTGGCAGATAGTTCCGTAAACTTGGTGGTAAGACCTTTTTGTAAGCCAGAAGATTATTGGGATGTATTTTTTGCTACGGTAGAAGGAAGTAAACATGCATTGGATAAAGCTGGTATTGAAATACCTTATCCACATGAAGTACAAATTAATAAATAGATTAGTTGAATTTTAATAAAAATCCCGTTGTAGTTTTACAACGGGATTTTTTATTTATGCTTGGTCTTTGACCATTTGTAGACTGTTCTTGCCAAAATCCAAGGTACGTATTGGGAACGGAATATTGATTTCCCGATCATCAAAATGTGTCTTGATCAATTTAATGGCCTTATGTCTTGCAGCATGTTCTTGTTTTACATTGACACAATCTGCCCAAAACCGAACCATAAAATTAATGGAGCTATCTCCAAACTCAGTAAAGAAGAACTCTACGGATTCCCCGTCGTTCTGTTTAAAATTATCCTGGATAATCTTCACTGTCAAGTCTTCTACCATTTGTAGATCACTTTCATAACCAACACCGCAATGAACAAAAATTCTATTTCTGTTGTTCATGGAATAATTGGTAAAGGAACCGTCAATAAATTTTGAATTTGGAATAACCACAACATTATTGTCCGGTTGTTTTATAATGATATTGCGTAAACTTATCTCAGTAACAAATCCAGATACACCGTCTGCCTTTATAAAATCATTTATTTTAAGCTGAGGCATAAAGGACAATATCAATCCGCCAAATGTATTGCTAAGTGTGCCCTGTAAGGCCAAACCTATGGCCAAACCAACAACACCTGCACCGGCCAAAATACTGGTAAGCACTTTATCAAGGTCCAATACGCCAAGAGCTATAAAAAACCCTATTAAAATAATGGTTACGAAAACGACTTTTGCAATAATTTCCTGTATGGATACTTGAGAGATTTTCCTTAGGATGGTTCTTCGTAAAACTTTACGTATTCCCCTGGCCAATAAATAAAATAAGAACATGACCAAAATTGCCATTATCAAATTTGGCAATTTTAAAATAATGGCATCTAACCAGCCCCCTAATTTTTCCCAAAGACTACTAACTGATTCTTCTACTGAGAAATTTGCTTGCATATACGTTTAATTTTGTGTTTAATTAATAATGTTAAAACACAAAACTAAAATTTTGAAAGTCAAATCATTAGCTTTAATCGAAATGAACCAAAGAAAAATGTAAATGAATTAAAAGTGACTTAAATTCCCGTATAATTGCTTGGAGAAATCTGTTTTAGCTCTTCTTTAATTTCATTGGATACATCTAAAGTATCGATAAAATTGGCAATGGAATTTTTATTTATAGTTTCATTGGTGCGTGTTAGACCCTTTAAAGCTTCATAAGGATTAGGATAACTTTCTCGTCTTAATATAGTCTGTATTGCCTCTGCAACTACGGCCCAGTTATTTTCAAGGTCTTGTTCAAACTTTATTTTGTTCAATAATAGTTTGTTCAATCCTTTTAGGGTAGATTGAAAAGCGATCATCGTATGTGCAAAAGGTACTCCTACATTACGTAGAACGGTACTATCCGTAAGGTCTCTTTGTAATCTGGAGACGGGTAGTTTGGCAGACAGGTGTTCAAAAACGGCGTTGGCAATACCAAGATTACCCTCGGAATTCTCAAAATCTATAGGGTTCACTTTATGCGGCATTGCGGAAGAGCCAACTTCACCAGCCTTAATTTTTTGTTTAAAATAATCCATGGAAACATAGGTCCAAAAATCTCTATCTAAATCCAAGACAATGGTATTGATGCGTTTAAGGCAATCAAATAAAGCGGCCATATGATCATAGTGCTCTATTTGCGTTGTAGGAAATGAATGTTGAAGACCTAATTTTTCCTGAACAAAATTGCGACCAAACGTTCTCCAATCTATAGATGGGTATGCCACCAAATGTGCATTAAAATTTCCTGTAGCACCACCAAATTTTGCAGCGCTAGGGATATCGTTCAATAAATTAAATTGCTCTTTTAAGCGTACTACATAGACCATAATTTCCTTGCCCAAACGGGTAGGGGATGCAGGTTGCCCATGTGTTCTGGCAAGCATGGGTACATTGCTCCATTCTTCTGATAGGGCGTTGATTTTCTCCAGTAATTCTTGATACTGGGGAACATAAACATCGTTCATGGCTTCCTTGATCGATAACGGAATAGCAGTATTGTTAATGTCTTGGGATGTCAATCCAAAATGGATAAATTCCTTATACTTTGCCAAGCCCAAAGAATCGAACGCTTTTTTTATAAAATATTCTACAGCTTTGACATCATGATTGGTAGTTTTTTCAATTTCCTTAATCTCTTGTGCATCAGCGGTAGAAAAATCTGTATATAGTTTTCTGAGCGCTTCGAACTTATTGCTATCAAAATCGGCCAATTGGGGCAATGGTATTTCGCATAGTGCTATGAAATATTCAATTTCTACCCTAACCCTGTATTTTATAAGTGCTTCTTCAGAAAAAAAGGGAGATAGTGCTTTGGTTTTTGAGCTATAGCGGCCATCAATTGGAGAAATGGCATTAAGTGCGTTAAGAGACATAATCAATGGTTGTATTATTAAGCGGCAAATATACCTATTAGCGCTATAGTTTAAAACACTTATGCGCAGAAGTTACAAGGGCATTTATTTAAAATTAGGTATACGGGTAGATGTCTTAGTCCTTTTTAAGCTTTTCAATTGCTTTCAATGTCATCCTTGCGCGGGCTTTATAAGCGGCACTCCCATATTCAAAGTTAAGTTTCAAGATTTGCTCCAATTCTGGATGTATCCAATCAATACTTTTTCCTAGTGAGAATAATGTGGTCATTGCATACGCTTTGGTGGCCACTTTATGCTCACCTATCAACCAATCAAAAGCTACCTCTGCAATAGTATTTAATTCTGTTTTGGTGAGTTTGTATTTTGGGCCGTCGCCGTAATGATAGCTTACCAATAGTTCACAAATCTTGGATGCGGGCCTAATGGAAGATTCAAGTGATAGATAAGGCAAAGCATCCTTAAAAGGTTGTATGTTATGGAATATATGGTGAATATCATCTTTGGCAACAAATTCCAACACCCAACTGGCCTTGGCGGACAACGGAGCCTTATCGTCTTTCATAATTTCGATTAGCAAAGGTATTAATGAGGGTTGGGATAAAATGGTTGCCGCCATTTCACCTCTTTTCTCCCGTGATGCATTGATGTAATTCAAAGCATTACAAAGCATTTCCTTTGTCATAAAATTGTATCTTTATTTCATATTTCCCCCAAATATGAAAATACTAAAAAAAATTAGCCTAGGCGTGGTTTTGATATTGGTTGCCATGCAGTTTTATAGTCCTACAAAAAATATTTCCCCAGGTGATCATACCGTAATTTTTACTAAGGAAACAAACCCGTCACAAAGCCTTAAAAATACCCTTAAAAATTCTTGCTTTGATTGTCATAGTGACAATACGGCCTACCCATGGTACAATAATATTGCGCCTATATCTTATTGGATCGCTGACCATGTACAGGAAGGTAAGGAACATTTGAATTTTTCAAAATGGGAGCACTACACATTGGATAAAAAAAATCATTTGTTACAGGAAATTGAAGAGGTGGTAGGCAATGAAGAAATGCCATTGACTTCATATACCTATTTGCACCGTGAGGCCGCACTGACCGAAATTGAAAAAAATGAAATTTTAGATTGGGTAAAGCGCACTCGAGTTATTTATCAATTAGGGAAGCTACCAAAGTAGGGACCCCTTCTACCGCTTTTTTGGAAATTACGGTTAAATTTTTTGCACTGCTTAAAGCAGGATTGGGATCAACAAAATATATAGGGGTTTCCGGTCTGGCAAAATCTATTAGACTAGCGGCAGGATATACTTGCATAGAAGTTCCTATGATGATCAAAATATCTGCCATTTGGGTATACGCAACGGCGTCCTCCAATAATGGTACCGCTTCGCCAAACCAAACAATGTGTGGTCTAATTTGATGACCATTCTTGCAGAGGTCACCTACGCAGATATTATTGGAACAGTAAAATATATCATGTGGATTTTTTGTGCTTCTGGCCTTTAATAATTCTCCATGAAGATGCACAACATGGCTACTGCCGGCCCTTTCGTGAAGATCGTCGACATTTTGGGTAACTATCGTAACATTGTAGAGCTGCTCCAACTTTACCAGTGCCCTATGGGCTTGGTTGGGCGAAACGGTCAGTAGCTGCTTTCTGCGTTGGTTATAGAATTCAAGCACTAACTCCGGATTTTTATTGAACCCTTCTGGGGTGGCAACCTCCATAACATCATGACCTTCCCATAACCCATTGGCATCTCTAAAGGTTTTTAATCCACTTTCTGCAGAAATTCCAGCTCCGGTCAATACAACAATGTTTTTCATATAGTCGTTCATTTCAGCTTAAAAATATACTTTTCTTATCTTGTCAACATGATAAATGAAAAGCTTTTAACATATTTGGAGCAATTTATTTCCGAGGAAAGAATCGAGCGTTTTAATGAGGTATTGAGCCAAAGGACCAATTATATAACGGTAGCCATAGAAGATGTATATCAAATGCACAATACCAGTGCGGTCATTCGTAGCTGTGAGTCTTTTGGAATACAGCAAGCACACGTTATTGAGCGTAAATACGGTCAACGTTTGGATAGCGAAATTGCAATGGGCGCCCAAAAATGGGTGGATATTATACGTTATCAGGAATCAAGTGAAGCTATGGTTGCATTGCGCGGCCAAGGTTATAAAATTGTTGCAACAAGCCCCCATGCCAATAGTTCCTTACTTCAAGACTTTCAAGTAACGGATAAAATAGCCTTGTTCTTTGGTACGGAAAGAAAAGGTTTAAGTGAATATGTATTAAATAATGCGGATACCTCCTTAAAAATACCAATGGTAGGCTTTACGGAAAGTTTGAACATTTCCGTCTCGGCTGCAATAATCCTTCAACAATTGACCGCACAATTAAAAGCAACCGAAATAGATTGGCAACTAACTCCCGATGAAATGATCGCCAAGCGATTAGATTGGACCAAAAAATCCATTAAAAGCATTGATGATATTCTTGAACGATATGAACGGGATAATTAATTTTTTATTAACTTGTTGTAAATAACCAATTTACCACCAACATGTATACCCTCATCATTATTTTAGGAATAGTATTGTTCATTGTATTGGTACTTGCCTTGATTGCCCCTAAAAATTATCATGTCTATAGAAGTATAGAATTAAATCATCCAACTAGTAAGGTTTGGGAACATATTAAATACTTGGAAAAGCAGACCCAATGGTCACCTTGGTCTAGAAAGGATCCTAACATGGAACAAAAAATTATTGGTACAGATGGTACTGTAGGTGCTGTCAGTTACTGGAACGGTAATAAAGAAGTAGGAGAGGGGGAGCAAGAAATCACCAAAATTGTAGAAGGAAAGCGTGTGGAACAAGATTTAAGGTTCTTAAAACCTTATAAGTCCGAATCTGAATGTTATATGGATTTAATAGAATTAGGCCCTAATAAAAGTAAATTAACATGGGGCTTTGCCGGGCAGAATAAATTTCCAATGAGTATAATGATGTTGTTTATGAACATGGATAAAATGGTAGGCAAAGATTTTGAACAAGGGTTGCAAAATTTAAAGGCTCAACTGCAAGGTGAATAATTAGTTATTCGTGAACAAACCATCTTAAATGGTTAGAATTTTTCGTAGGCACAGAATTGACATTTTGAGTTCATAAAACTTTAAAGCGGTCTATATCAATTTTGCTATCGTTATTTATATTGGGTACTAACTATTACAGCTGCTCTTTATTCGTTCTAATTAATTATCATGTGATTATATGAAATCAAATAATTATTGCTCGGCGAGTTCCAGAATAGCAGTGTTAAACTCATTTTCCAATTCAACCTGTTGATTGGCCACAACGACATAGGTATCCGTATACCGATCATATAATTTTGTGCCATTGCCAAAAATGCCTTTTACGGAGATTGATTTTTTACCTTTAGGAAGGTCTAGTCCAATTACGACTTTATCCGTGTACTTTTCGTTAGAGAAATATCTACTAAAAGCATAAGGTTTTTCAGTAAGGCGATTATGGATTCCTGCACCGATACTTGGGTGATCATTTCTAAAACGCCCAATTTTCTGCCAATGTTCCAGAATGTTTTTTGTTTGTGGAATGCTATCCAATTCGTTCCAATTCATAAAGGACCGCAGTGTGGCATCACCCTGAGTACCTTCAATCGTTAAGTTTCTTGCCGTTTCATCACCATAATAAATCTGAGAGGCTCCTGGGGTCAATAATAATACGTTGGCAGCCCTAAACGGGTCGTTACGCTCTTTGTCAAACGGTTGGCCATCATCATGTGAGGTAAGATAATTAACCACGCTTTTGTCCTTTAAGGTTGTGTGCAACAGTTTACTGTATTTTTTAAATATGGTTTCATACTCCTTTTCTGCGTCTGTCTTTAGTTCAAAGTTGATAAGACTCTTAAAACCGTTGGCGTAATAGTCAACCTTTTTATCCCCCAAATCAAAATCCCTTCCGCTTGAGATACCATAGTTGTAAACTTCGCCCACCATATAAAACGGATTATCGTCCAAGACCAATGATGCATTTTTTTGCTTCCAAAGCTTAAATGCAGCAGCAGCTTCCGTATATAATTCTGCCCATGCGTTTTCGTTGACGTGCTTAACGGTGTCTACCCTAAAGCCATCTATTCCAAATTGGTGTATATAATCCGTAAGCCATTTCATGATATAGAAGCGGGGTGCCCTGGGGTGTCCTGTTCTGTTGAAAAATACGTCAAGCTCGTCTAGTTCTTCACTAAGTCTACCTTCTTTTTTCCATTTGGCCAATAAGGCATCGGGTAGTTTTACAGCTGTATTGGATTCTGTTAGTATATCTGGAAGGTTCTCAACCAAGGTACAACTTGTAGTATTTTCATAGGTTGTAAATTCACACGTTGGTGAGGTCCTGACCCATTCTTGCGGCCAGACCGGATCTTGGTCCGTTACCGGGCCGGTATGGTTCAAAACTACATCCAACAGAACGCGAATTCCTTTATTGTGTGCCTTTTTTACCAAATTCCTCAAATCTTCCTCGGTACCAAAATTAGGGTCCAAAGAGGTCCAATCCTTGGCCCAATATCCATGATAGGCATATGTGTTACCGGTACCTTCGTCCGTTGCGCCATGCACTTGTTCAATTACCGGAGTAAACCAAATTGCATTAACACCAAGGTCCGTAAAATAACCATCTTCAATTTTTTGGATTATTCCCTGTATGTCACCGCCCATGAACCCTCTTAATTTGCCAGTCTCTTGATCGCGCCCATAATTAATATCATTATTAGGGTTGCCGTTATTAAAACGATCGGTAAGTAAGAAATAGATTGTGGCAGATTCCCATTGAAAATTTGGGTTTGGAGTAACCGCTTGACCTGTTGTGAGGGATGAATTCTGGGTTTTTTCTTTATTCTCTTTAACGGTAGACTGGCAGGCTACAAAAAGAAAAATAGAAAGTATGGCAAGTATGTTAGATTTCATTTCCGTGTTATTTTTGCTAAAGCTATAACAAGGAACCGAGTCTAAAAAATATTATTTTTTTCTATTTAGAACTTTGTATTCTTCATAGCAACTGCTTATGGCATCCAAAATTTGAAGGTCATTGGCCGTTGTGATAAATGATTTGGAGTAATTGCAATTATTAAGGATGTCTTGAATATCAACTTTTTCCAATTGAAGAAATTCCGTCAAAGTTTCACGATCAAATTTAGATGCAAGTAGATTTCTTATTTCGTCGTCTTCGCGCATTTGCCTTAATTTACGTAATTGTGCGGGTTTTTTGCCAAATAGATTCCGTAACAGGTCAGCAGGATTTAATATGGCACCCAATACCTTTGTTACCGCGCTAGGGTTCTTGTTTCCGCCCTCATAGCTTACGCCCAATCCAGAAATACTATATTGGTATGCATTGTTGATCGGAAGGTTTTTGACGTCAATTTCTAAATAGCCGGTAAGTTGATAAGGCCTTACAATAACTTCTTCAAGGGCATAGGCCAATTCAGTAAGGGCAATTTCAGTATTTTCAAATTTGAACATGTCATTGGTTACGCGTACTTTTTGTGATTTAAAACCAAGAAATGAAAAGTATAGCGTATCATTTACTGCCGCTGTAATGGTAAATTCCCCTTTTTCGTTGGTTATTGTACCAAATACCTGGTTTAAATTGACAACGTGCACACTTTCTAAAGGGGAAGCTGTCTGCGCATTGATAACTACTGCTTTTATACGTTGTGCGTCATCCCCGTCCTGGGCAAAACCAATAAATGATAAACAAATAAAAAATAAGACTAGAATATGCTTCATGCTGTTAACAAGGGGTTTAATATGCAAACAAAACAAAAAAATACGCCGAAGCGTATTTTTTAATATACAATTAACTAAAAGAAATCACCTCTTCTTTTAGTGCCTGATCTTCTTTTTCCCGAGTTTGGACTATCAGATTTGCTCCGTTCCCTTCTTCGTCCCTTGCCGGAACCACTTCTGTCATCATCCCTTTTTGCGCCTCTTTTGCCTTTAAAGCCACCGCCTCCGCCAAAGCTTCTACGTTTACCGCCGCCACCGCCACCGGGGTTTTTGGATACTTCCACATTAACAAATCTACCATCTACCTTAAAATCTGTAAACTTGTCCAAAATTTGTTGCGTGGATGAAGATTCAGTATTAAAGAAAGAAAAACTTTCCTTTACATCTACTTTAAATACGTCTTCTTGTCCCAGACCAACGGTATCTCGTACAAAATCCTTCAATGACATCCAGTCATACCCATCTTTTTCACCAACGTTGATGAAGTAACGAACCGCACCATTAGTAGGTATTTCACCACCTCTTCTGCTATCTCCCCTGTCCTTTCCGCCATCAGGTGAATTTAGGTCCTTGGATTTGTTATAATAGTTTGAGAATCTTGTGAATTCCGCGGAAATCAATTTTTTTATCAGTTCCTCACGATCTATACCTTCCAATATTTCGTTAATGGCGGGTAAGTAACTGTCTATATCAGAACTGGTTTCGGTATCCTTGATTTTATTGGCCAAATGATGAAGTTGAATACCACAGATTTCCATTCCCGTGGGTACTTTTTTCAATTCAAACTTTTGGTTGATCTTGTTTTCGATTGCCCTGATCTTGCGTTGTTCGCTTTTGGTGATCAAAACCATTGAAATTCCGGTTTTACCTGCACGTCCCGTTCTTCCGCTACGGTGTGTATAGGTTTCTATTTCGTCCGGTAACTGGTAATTGATTACATGGGTAATATCGTCAACATCAATTCCACGTGCAGCAACATCCGTAGCTACCAACATTTGAATTTGGCGTTTACGGAACGAGTTCATTACCAAATCTCGTTGGTTTTGGCTCAAGTCACCATGCAGTGCACCTGCATTATATCCGTCTTCTATTAAATTTTCAGCAACCTTTTGGGTGTCTCTCTTGGTTCTACAAAAAACAACTGCAAATATGTCCGGGTTGGTATCTGCCAATCTTTTAAGCGCAGGATAACGATCACGTCCGCCTACAACATAATATTCGTGCTGTACCGTAGTAGCGCCTGAATTTTTGGCTCCCACCGTAATTTCCTGTGGTGAGTGCATGAATTTTTTAGCAATAATGGCGACTTCCTTGGGCATGGTTGCAGAGAACAGCCATGTAGATTTGTCGTTGGGGGTTCCGGAAAGGATATCCTTGATATCCTCCATAAAGCCCATGTTCAGCATTTCGTCAGCTTCATCAAGAATACAATAGTCGATCTTGGAAATGTCTACCAGTCTTCTACTGATCATATCCTTCATTCTACCGGGGGTGGCCACTATAATTTGGGCACCACGCTTAATTTGCCTTGCTTGCTCCGTAATACTGGCGCCACCATAAATGGCTACAACGTTGATGTTGCGCTCGTATTTGGAATAGGCTTGCATTTCTTTGGTGATCTGTAAGCAAAGCTCACGGGTAGGAGATAGGATCAAACCTTGTGTGGTTCTACTGTCACTATCAATTTTTTGGATTAATGGAAAACCGAATGCGGCGGTTTTACCGGTACCGGTCTGTGCCAAGGCAACTAGATCGGTTTCGCTTTCCAATAAAATTGGAATTGCTTTTTCTTGTACTTCAGATGGATTTTCAAAACCCATGTCGGTAACAGCATCTAATAAGGACTTCTGCAGTCCCAGTGCTTCAAACTTTGTCATAAATATGTTATACTAAATCGCAAATATGAATGTTGCATAGAGCGATTATCGATATAACCTTAAATTAGACTCAGCGCAACACATGCTATACCAGCGGCGTTAATTAATTTGCAAAGGTACTACGAATTATTGGACTAGTATAATAAATAGGAAAGTATTAAGGAGCCAATACATAGCCGTATATAGATAGGATGCTTCCTATAATGCCAAATATAATCATAAGTACGATTAGGCTTTTTTGCAACAAGGGATTATCATAAATAATTATACAGACAGCGCCCAATACAATGCATATTTGATAAAAAAGCATACCATAGTCAAATTTTTTGGTGGCATAATCATAAGATGCTGCCAGTTCTTGCCATTCCTTGACACCGGTTATTTTTCCTAATTCGCCTTCAAGGTCTTGGGTCCAGTTATCTTGTCCTACACTGGCGGAACCGTTTAGAATTTCAGTTTTTTCGGCTCCATATTTCTCTATCTTGTATTGTACCGCTTTAATTTTTTCTTCTACAATGGGAATTTTATCTTCGGTAACGATTCCTGTGCTGATCAAGGCGTTTAAATAGTCATATTCACTTTCCTTGAGACTTTCCTTGATGCTTTTGGATTGGTACCAGTTGGAGTAGCTGACTACATTGTTGTGTGCGATCATCATTTCTTCCTCCAGCTCTCCGTTTACCATTTGTGAAATAGCCATGAGGGCGGCAAATATTGCAATAAGGACACCGCCTATGGCTTCCGCTTTTTCAGATGCGACCGAAACTTCTACTGTTTCCCTGTAGTTTTTATCTTGTGACATTAGTATGCTTTAAATACGCTATTAATTTTTGAAACGCCCTGCCTCTGTGACTAATCTTATTTTTTTCGAACAAAGGTAATTGTGCAAATGTTTGGTCATAGCCTGTAGGTTTAAATATGGGGTCATAGCCAAACCCTTGTTCTCCATATTGAGACATGGTAATTTCACCATCCACCTTTCCCTCAAATATATGGGTTTCACCGTTTAGATTTAGTGCTATAACGGTTTTAAAATAAGCCGAACGATCTTTTGACCCTTCTAATTTGGTCAATAATTTAGACATATTGGCCTGTGCATTGTTTTCAGGACCGGCATATCGTGCGGAGAGAACGCCGGGCTCACCATTTAGTGAGGTTACCAACAGTCCTGTATCATCTGCAAAGCATGGTAATTGATAGGTGTTCGTAATATAATTGGCCTTTAATCTTGCGTTGCCTTCCAAAGTATTCTCGGTTTCTGGAATGGCTTCGTGGCACCCCAGCGTTTCTAAGCTTATTAGTTCTAACGAAGGAGGAACCAATTTTTGTAATTCTATTAATTTGTTAGGATTGTGTGTAGCAAAAACAAGTTTCATTGCAATAATTTGGGGGACCAATTAATTAGTTTTGATTTTCAAAAGTAGTAATTTTATAAAATGGAATTAAAGTTACCTCCCGCTTTGGTGTTTTTGGTCTTTGGCTTTTTAATGTACGGTCTTGATTTTGTATTGCCTTTTGGCCATTTTGATTTTTTTGGACGCATGTTGCTTTTTAAGGCTTTAATGGTTTCAGCCTTTGTAATTGTTTTTATATCCTTATTTCAATTTTATAGGGCAAAGACTACCGTGGATCCAACCCGTCCGGACAAGGCGGCCAAATTAGTGGTAGATGGTATTTTTAAATACTCTAGAAATCCTATGTATTTAGCCATGTTGCTTACGTTATTGGCCTTAGGAGTGTATTTGGGCAATGCGTTTAATACTCTGGTAGCCGCTGCATTTGTTGCTTATATGAACCGTTTTCAGATAATTCCGGAAGAATTGGTTTTAAAGGAAAAATTTGGGCGTGCATATAAGGAATATTGTACGTTGACCAGACGTTGGTTTTAGACAATTTACAATGTATATATTATCTAAATCACTAATACTTAAAAATATTAGTTAATTTGCTTATAATTGAATATATTAGTGTTTTAAATAATAGTTATGATTGCAATTATAACAGGTGACATTATAAATTCTGAAAATTATCCATCCTCACAATGGATTGAAATGTTAAAAACATATTTTAATCAATTTGGTGCATCGCCCATGAATTGGGAAATTTATAGAGGAGATGAATTTCAATTAAAGGTTACCAAACAAAATGCGCTGTTTACTGCAATAAGAATAAAGGCAATGCTTAAGACCATAAAGGGTCTTGATGTTAGAATGGGAATAGGAATAGGGTTAGAAACCTATATAGGTTCTGGGGTAACGGAATCTAATGGTCCTGCATACCAACGTTCAGGTAGGAATTTTGAATCGCTCAAGGATAGCAAGGTCAATTTAAGCATTGCAACAGGCGTGGCCCAATATGATCGTACTTTGAACCTAATGTTGCAATTAGCACTTGATTTTATGGATGATTGGAGTGTGGTATCTGCAGAAATTGTAGCCTTGGTCTTAGATCATCCTGATGATTCCCAAAAAGAAATAGCCCAAAAACTGGGAATAAAGCAATCTGCGGTTAGCCAACGTTTAAAACGTGCCAGGCTGGATTTGGTATTGGATTTATTGAATTATTATAAAGAGATAATCACGGAAATTTAAGATGTTGATATTTATAAAATTGATTTTGGCACATTTAATAGGGGATTTTGTCCTTCAGCCAACTAAGTGGGTGGTACATAAGGAATCCAATAAAGTTTCCTCCAAGTATTTGTACTTACATGTTTTACTGCATTTTGTACTTTATATGCTTTTATTGTGGGACCTTGCCCTATGGAAAATGGCGATGGTCATAGCTATTGGCCATTTAGGTATAGATATTCTTAAATTATATACCGATCCCATGTTTAAAAATAAGAGCATTCCTTTTTTTATAGATCAAGGATTACATGTGTTATTGATATACATATGTGTATTTTATGGGGATCTAAGTGGAAGGACCGTTTTGTTGTTTCAGGATATGGACTGGTACTTGGTTACGGCAATTGTATTTGTAACTTATCCGGCAGCGATCATAATGGGTAAAGTTTTGGAAGGCATGGCCAACCAGATAGAAACAGATCATAAATCCTTGCCAAATGCCGGTAAATATATTGGAATGATAGAGCGTCTATTTGTTTTGATCTTCATCGTTATTGGCAGGTGGGAGGTCATTGGTCTATTGATAGCCGCTAAATCCGTATTCCGGTTTAATGACCTTAAGGAACGAAACAATAGAAAGCTTACGGAATATATTTTGATAGGAACTCTGGTTAGTTTTGGTTTGGCAATTTTGGCCGGATTATTATATATGTCTCAATACCATTAGTATGTGTGGAAAAAGTGTTCTAATAACATGCCTTATACTTTTTTGTTCAATTGGTGGTGCCCAGGAAAATACCTTTGTTTCATTTGATGGGGTACCTATTGTATATACAGATGAAGGGGAAGGAAAGCCGGTATTGTTAATACATGGGTTTATAAATACACGAAAGTCATGGGACAATACCGAACTAAAAAAAGATTTGTTGGCAAATGGTTACCGGGTAATAATACCAGACTTAAGGGGAAATGGAGAATCTGGAAAACCCCAGAAGGATGCTGCATATGCCGGTAATTCCGAAATTATGGATCTTAAATTATTAATGGATCATTTGCGGATCACTGCATATTTAGCAATTGGATATTCCAGGGGAAGTATTCTGTTGGCCAAATTGTTGACCGAGGATAAACGAATATCAAAAGCGGTACTGGGCGGTATGGGAATAGATTTTATCAACCCACAGTGGGATAGGCGGATCATGTTCGCAAATGCATTCAACGGAGATGTAAACGAACTAACTATTGGTGCGGTCAATTATGCAAAGTCGATCAATGCAGATCTAAGGTCATTGCATTTGCAGCAGAAATATCAACCTGTAACTTTAAAAAAAGAATTGAAGGCCGTTAAAACGGAAGTTTTGGTGGTGCGCGGAGATCAGGATCTTGAAAACGGAAATTCAGAAAGTTTGAGCAAAGCCTTTAAAAACGGTAAGTTTGCCATAGTAAAAGGAGATCATAACAAGACATATAAGACCAAGGGTTTTGCCAGCGTAATACTACAATTTTTGGAGTAGGTCTATGTCTTTTGATTATATATGCATCATAACCAATCCTTTTTGTTTTATTTACAGGATATCGTTTAACAGGACAAATTTAATTTTTACTTTTGATGCTTAATTTTAACCAGAAACCTAAATCTAAAACAGTAGTTGGCAATGACCGAATTGAGTAGAAAATACGTTTTTGATTTCGATAGTACTTTGACCAGGGTAGAGGCATTGGATGTTCTTGCGGAAATGACCTTAGAGGGTAAGTCCAATAAAGAAGATGTGATCAAGGAAATACAGAAGATTACTAATCTGGGTATTGATGGAGATATCTCGTTTACGGAATCCTTGGAACGTCGTATCAAGTTGCTCAATGCCAAAAAGGAAGATTTGGACGGTTTGGTAAAGGAACTACGTAATAAGATTTCAAAATCTATTGAATCCAATAAAGAGTTTTTTCAGAAATACGCAGATGATATCTATGTAATATCCTGTGGTTTTAAAGAATTTATTGATCCAATTGTAGAGGAATATAATATTCCGTCTGAAAGAGTGTATGCAAATACATTTAAATTCGACGAAGAAGGTAATATCATTGGTTTTGATGAAAAAAATGTACTATCTCAGCATAATGGCAAAATTGATTGTCTTAGGCAAATGGATTTGGACGGAGAGGTTCAAGTAATAGGAGATGGGTATAGTGATTACGTAATGCGCGAGGCAGGTATTGCAGATAAATTTTTTGCATATACCGAGAACGTGCATAGAGAAAAGGCCGCAAACAATGCGGATTATGTTACACCAAGTTTAGATGAATTTTTATTTGTGAATAAATTGCCAAGAAATATCTCGTACCCAAAAAATAGGATTAAGGTCCTATTATTAGAAAATGTGCACACCGCTGCATTTGAAAATCTATCTGAAGACGGATTTTCCGTAGAACTTATTAAACACAGCTTGCCAGAAGAGGAGCTACTTGAAAAAATCAAGGGCGTACATGTTTTGGGTATAAGGTCAAAGACCCAGGTTACCCAAAAAGTTTTGGACGCCGCGGATAAATTATTGGTAGTAGGTGCGTTTTGTATAGGAACTACCCAAATAGATCTACAACATGCTAAGAAAAAAGGTGTTGTAGTATTCAATGCTCCTTACAGCAATACAAGATCAGTAGTAGAATTGGCCATTGGTGAGATCATTATGTTAATGCGTAGTGTATTTGATCGTAGTAGGGAAATACACGAAGGGCAATGGCAAAAAACGGCTGCAGGCTCTCGTGAGGTACGTGGAAAGAACTTGGGAATTGTAGGTTATGGAAATATTGGTAAACAATTATCCGTACTTGCAGAAGCCATGGGCATGCGGGTATATTATTATGATGTGGATGACAAATTGGCCTTGGGCAACGCGGTAAAATGCAACTCATTGGAAGATTTGCTAAACGTATCGGATGTGGTCACGTTGCATATAGACGATAATAAGGCCAATAAGAATTTTATTGGGGCACGTGAGATAAAGCAAATGAAAAAAGGAGCCATGCTTATTAATTTGTCTCGTGGTTTTGTGGTGGACATAGATGCTTTGGCAGATGCGTTAAAAGAAGGTCATATTGGCGGTGCGGCCATAGATGTATATCCGGATGAACCTGCCAGTAACGGTAGTTTCCAAACAAAACTTCAAGGTTTTGACAATGTAATATTAACTCCACATGTGGGTGGCAGTACAGAAGAGGCACAAAGGGATATTGCGGACTTTGTACCCAACAAGATTATGGATTATATCAATTCCGGTAATACGGTAGATGCGGTAAACTTCCCAAACATACGTTTGCCAAAGCAAAATAAATCTCACCGTTTCTTACACATTCATAAAAACGTACCTGGTATTATGGCCAAAATCAATAAGGTATTGGCAGAATATGAGTTGAATATTTCCAGTCAATATTTATCTACCGATAATGAAGTAGGCTATGTAATAACGGATTTGGATAGGGAATATAATAAGGATGTAATCAAGGCTTTGAAAAAAGTAGAGAATACCATTAAGTTTAGGGTCCTATATTAAAAGTTCTTAGAAATTTGAACATAACATCTTAAAAAGTTCGAAATTGGGTTAAGTACTCAAATTCGGACTTTTTTTGTACATATAAAAAGTTTAAAACGGTTACAAAGGCTAATCTATTGGTGATGATACGGTTCGTTTCTTAAAATGGTATAGGCCCTATATATTTGTTCTGTAATGAATAAGCGCACCATTTGATGTGAAAAGGTCATTTTGGATAGACTGATTTTACCAGAAGCTTTGGCATATATTTCATGACTGAAGCCATAAGGTCCACCAATTAGAAAGACCAGTTGCTTTATACCTGAATTCATTTTTTTCTGTAAAAAAGTAGAAAATTCTACAGAGGAGTAGTGTTTACCTTTTTCGTCAAGGACTATAAGTACATCGGTAGGGGCTATTTTTTTAAGAATCAATTCGCCCTCTTTGCTTTTTTGTTGTTCTTCGGATAGATTTTTGGTTTTCTTTAAATCGGGTATCAGCTCTATTTCAAAATTGATATAGTGCTGTAATCGTTTATCGTATACATCAATTAGTTCTTGTAATTGGGAACTATCGGTTTTGCCAATGGCCAAAAGTTTTATAGTCATAGTTCAAAAGTAAATCAATTTCACAAATGGATTTGTAAATTAGCATAGCAATACATTCTAATATATGATTTCAGAAGCACAATTTAAGGAGGAGATAAAGTTAATAATAGCCAATGCCATTCGTGAGGATGTGGGTGATGGAGACCATAGTTCATTGGCCTGTATACCCAATACCGCTACCGGAAAGGCAAAATTACTCGTAAAGGACGAAGGTGTAATAGCTGGTGTAGATTTTGCAAAACTGGTCTTTTACTATGTAGACCCAGATTTAACAATTGATGTAAAGATTAAGGATGGGTCATCTGTTAAATATGGTGATATTGTATTCTATGTTGAAGGAAGTTCACAAAGTATTTTAAAGGCGGAGCGTTTAGTACTTAATGCCATGCAACGAATGAGTGCTATTGCAACAAAGACCAATATGTTCGTCAATTTATTAAATGGCACGGGAACAAAAATTTTGGATACCAGAAAAACTACACCGGGAATACGTGCATTGGAAAAATGGGCGGTAAAAATAGGAGGAGGGGAAAATCATAGATTCGCATTGTATGATATGATTATGTTAAAGGATAACCATATAGATTTTGCAGGAGGAATTACCAAAGCTATCGAAAAGACAAAAAAATATTTAGAAGTTACCGGCAAAGATCTAAAGATTATCGTGGAAGCAAGAAATTTGGAAGAAATAAAGGAAATTTTACAGTCCAGTGGTGTGTACAGGATTTTAATAGATAATTTTAATTATGAAGATACCCGTAAAGCAGTAGAATTAATTGGAGATACATGCCTTACAGAATCTTCTGGGGGTATTAATGAAAAAACCATTAGGGAATATGCTGAATGTGGGGTAGATTATATTTCCTCTGGGGCTTTGACCCATTCTGTATATAATATGGACTTAAGCTTAAAAGCGGTGTAAATGTCATTGGAGGTCGAAGAAAAACTAGATAAAATCCCTATTATTAACTGGCTCGTAAAGTTATTGAAAGAGATTAGGTTGCCAGGCTTTGAGGGGCTATCTGTATATGACCTTTTGGAAATGTATGTTTTGGGCATATTAAAAGGAACTTTGTCCACACGCGCAAGTGCAATTGCATTTAGCCTGTTTATGGCACTTTTCCCTTTATTGATTTTTATGGTGACTTTGGTCCCTTTTTTATTACCCTATATTAATATTGAACATGGAGATTTTGAGGTACAGTTTAGATTGTTCTTGGAATCATTTTTGCCCACGGCCACAGGAGAATATTTTGGAGAGGTGTTTCAACAGATCAAGGATCAAAAGAGAGGTGGGCTTCTTTCTTCATCTTTTGTATTGTCCATTTTTCTAATTGCCAATGGTGTCAACTCCATTTTTGGGGGTTTTGAGACATCGTATCATATAGAGCTTACACGTCATTTTTTCAGGCAGTATCTTTATGCGTTAATGGTAGGTCTTATTTTGGCCATTTTAATAATCCTTGGTTTTGTGGCCTTTGTATATTTTGAATTTTACGTACTGGGCTATTTATCGGAATTTGCAGCAAGGCAAGGAGGATACATTCTTGGTGAAGAGGAAGTAGTAGGTGTCCAAATTGCAAAAGTGTTATTTTTTATTGTTCTATCGTACTTTACTACGGCAATCTTATATTATTTTGGAACCAGGGAAGGAAAGCAAGCTAGGTTTTTTTCCTTTGGAGCATTAATGACAACCATTCTTTTTTTAATCACTTCATATTTGTTCGGTATTTATGTAGAGAAATTTGCACGGTATAATGAATTATATGGGGCGTTGGGAGGTTTATTGATATTAATGGTATACATCTGGTTAAATTCCAATATATTGCTGTTGGGGTTTGAGCTTAATGCCTCCCTGAATACACTTAGAAAAATCACAAGAAAAGAATGAGAGACCTAATTATAAAGTTTAGTTACCTATGTATAATAATGTGTACGGTAAGTGCATACGGTCAATCCGTATTTGGTAAATGGAAAACCATAGATGATCGTACCGGATTACCAAAAGGGGTCATAGAAATTTATGAAAAGGACGGTTTAATGTATGGTAAGGTCATTAAAATATTGGAAGAAGGTAAAGAGGGGGTAACCTGTGTTAAATGCGATGGGGAGTTAAAGGATAAACCGGTAGAGGGCATGGAAATTATTACGGCAGGAGAACGAAATGATGATGGGGAGTGGAAAGGTAAAAGGCTTTTTGACCCAGAACAGGCCATGACATTCAGGTTTAAGATTTGGTTGAATCCTGATAATTCAGATGAATTGAAGGTAAGGGGGTATTTGGCCTTTATCTATAGGACGCAAACTTGGGTCCGCGTAGAGGGGTAATTGGTATGGCAAACTTTATCAATGTCATATTGCCCATTCCGTTAGAGCGTCTATTTACATATAGTATTACAAGTGAAGAAGCTGGTTTGTTAAAGCCTGGTATGCGTGTTGCGGTACCTTTTGGCAAATCAAAAATTTATACAGGTTTGGTATATAGTATACACCAAGACCCGCCACAAGCCTATGAAGCTAAGGAGATTCACCAGCTTTTAGATGATTATCCTATTGTACATGATACACAGTTAAAACATTGGGAATGGATAGCTTCATATTACATGTGCACATTGGGGGAAGTGGTGCGCAGTGCACTGCCAAGTGCATTTTTGTTGGAAAGTGAAACCTTGGTACTCCGTAATACGGCTTATGAGATTGATGAAAATGATTTGCTGGACGATGAATTTTTAGTGTTCGAGGCATTGCAGCATCAATCTGTCCTTAAGGTTCAAGAAGTTTCTGCCATTGTGGAACGGAAAAACATTTTGCCCGTCCTAGAACGGTTATTGGCCAAAAAAGTCATTGTGCTTAAAGAAGAGGTATATGAACAATATAAACCTAAGTTGGTCCGCTATGTTCGGTTAGGTTCCCAGTATACAACGGATGAGAAATTAGAGGCCCTATTACATACCTTAAATAGGGCACCTAAACAAAGCCAAGTTGTACTCACTTTATTTCAATTACAGGGAAGTACCGGAAAACCAATAAAGGTTTCCGAGCTGGAAAAATCGAGCAACACTTCAAAAGCTATTATTAAATCTTTGGTGGACAAGGCTATTCTAGAGGAATATTATATAAAAACCGATAGGGTAAACTATGATGGTGGTACGGAGCATGTTGATAGTAAAGCGCTGAACGAGTATCAGGAACAAGCCTTGCTGGATATTAAAGCATCTTTTCAAGAAGATAAGGTCACGTTGCTGAAAGGAGTAACATCTTCCGGTAAAACCGAGGTATATGTAAAGCTCTTGGAGGAATGTTTGGAAAAAGGTCTTCAAGCATTGTATCTGTTACCGGAAATTGCCTTGACTACCCAGTTGATAAGCAGGCTACAGGAATATTTTGGTGATAAGATTGCAATATATCATTCTAAATATAATGTTCAGGAGCGGGTAGAAGTATGGCAGAATGTATTGCAGGGCAAGCCAAAGGCGCAATTGGTCATTGGGGCTAGATCGGCCATGTTTCTACCTTTTGGCAAATTAGGTTTGGTAGTTGTAGATGAAGAGCATGAGGGATCCTTTAAGCAATTTGATCCGGCTCCCAGATATCATGCGCGTGATGCTGCTATAGTGCTTGGCCTTATGCACAAGGCAAATGTACTTTTGGGTTCGGCAACCCCTAGTATAGAAAGTTATTTTAATGCACAGTCACATAAATATGGCTATGCGGAAATTACGAGAAGATATGGCAATGTGCTCATGCCGGATATGGAGCTTGTGGATATAAAGGAAGCAACCCGTAAAAAGCGGATGAAAGGACATTTTTCTGAACAACTGTTCGTGGGTATAGATGAAACCCTAAACGAAGGCGGTCAAATCATTTTGTTCCAGAACAGAAGGGGTTTTGCCCCTTTGCTGGAATGTTTAACATGTGGCCATACGCCTCAATGTCCCAATTGTGATGTAAGCTTGACCTATCATCAATACAGAAACCAGTTGCGCTGCCATTATTGTGGACATCATACCGCTTTACCAGAAAGTTGTTTTGCATGCGGTAGTCCAGAATTGGATACCAAAGGTTTTGGTACGGAACAGATAGAAAAAGAGGTTTCTGCATTATTTCCCAGCGCAAAGGTTGGCCGTATGGATCTGGATACTACCCGCGGAAAACATGGGTACGAAAAAATAATAACAGCTTTTGAACAACAGGAATTGGATATTTTGGTAGGTACGCAAATGTTGACCAAGGGTCTGGATTTTAGGAATGTGAGCTTGGTAGGTGTTATGAATGCGGATTCCTTATTGAATTTCCCGGATTATAGGGCCCACGAGCGTACATATCAATTATTGACCCAAGTTTCAGGAAGGGCTGGACGAACGAAAAAGCGGGGTAAGGTCCTTATACAGACCTATAATCCCTACCATCAAATTTTAAAGCAGGTTACCACGGGCGATTATGAAAATATGTATGCGGAACAGCTGTATGAAAGGGGGCAATTTAAGTATCCGCCAATATGTAGGATCATTAAGGTCACGTTTAAACATAAAAACTACAATGTAATCAATGAGGCTGCAGATTGGTTTGCTGGGGCGTTACGATCAAATTTTGGAGGAACGGTCTTGGGTCCGGAGTATCCGCCTGTTGCCAGGATAAGAAATCAATATTTAAAGCATATTATTGTAAAGGTGCATAGTGGGGAATCCTTGGCAAGGACTAAAGCCAATATTAGGCGCATAGAAACATCCTTTAAGGCGGTATCCATGTACCGTAGTGTACGGGTAATTTATAATGTAGACCATATATAATATAAAAAGACCGCTGTTAGGCGGTCTTTTAAAGTAGAATTATCTCATATTTCTTATACGTTACTTAGCGCTTCGGCCAATTCTGTTTTTTTGTTTCTGCTCAGTGGTATTGATCTACCGCTAACCTCAACATTTTTACTGTTGAATTTTTCAACCTTCTCTAGGTTAATGATATAAGACTTGTGTATTCTTAAAAACTTGTCTTCCGGCAATTGCTTTTCAAAAGATTTCATTGTTGATAAGATTACGATATTTGCCTCATCGGTTACTAGTTTTATATAGTCGCCAAGTGCTTCTATCCACTTAATATCATTTAATATAACCTTTCTTTTCTTAAGGTTGCTCTTTACGAAAATGTGTTCTTCATCTTCGTTCACGCGATGCATTTGTTCATAATTTGCAACCGCTCTTTTCACAGATGCATCAAAGCGTGCCATGGTAATGGGTTTATGTAAATAATCCGTTACATCATAGTCAAATGCTTTTAGTGCATAATCTGGTTTTCCGGTAATCAATATTACCTGAGGACTGTTTTCTAGGGACTCGAGTAGGTCGAATCCTGTGATAATTGGCATTTCAACATCAAGAAAAATAAGGTCGATCTCATGGTTCTTGATTCCATTTTTTGCTTCGATAGCATTGCTGTATTCTGCTACCATAGTTAAATTAGGATGATTGTTTACCAACTTTGCTACGGCCATCCTTTGCATGGACGAATCGTCAACGATGATACTTCTTAACTTCATAAGGGCTGATTTGTGGGGTTAAATCATCGACAAATAACCGAAAAAACCTGTTGAACTACAACAAAAGATGTGAACAATGCAGTGTTGATCGTGTACTTGGTAATGATCATATGTTTAAGATTTGGTTTATTTTTTTAATGTTGTTACCATTCAATAACGAAGAATATTCACATTTCTTATAATTATTTTAAAATAATATCTATTTTTGCACTCCTTAAAACAAATATAATATGAACCATTACGAAACTGTTTTCATTTTGAATCCCGTTCTATCTGATGTTCAGATAGAGGAAACAGTTAAGAAATTCGAGGATTTCTTAATTAAGAATGGCGCCAAAATGGTAGCCAAAGAGAACTGGGGGCTAAAGAAATTAGCTTACCCTATCCAAAACAAGAAGAGTGGATTTTATCACTTGTTCGAATTCACTAGCAACGGTGAGGTCGTTATGCCTTACGAGCAGGAATTTAGAAGAGATGAACGTGTTATGCGTTTCTTGACCGTTAAATTGGACAAGCACGCCATTGCATGGGCAGAAAAAAGAAGAACAAGAAACAAAAAAACCGCTAAAGCTTAAGTATTATGGCAACATTACAACAACAGGCAAAAGGAAAGAAAGATGGGGAGATCAGGTATCTAACTCCATTGAACATTGAGACCAACACAAAAAAGAAGTATTGTCGTTTTAAAAAATCCGGTATTAAGTACGTGGATTATAAGGATGCGGATTTTTTATTGAAGTTGGTAAACGAGCAAGGTAAATTACTACCTAGAAGACTTACAGGAACTTCGTTGAAGTATCAAAGAAAAGTAGCCCAAGCGGTAAAAAGAGCTCGTCATTTGGCGTTAATGCCATATGTTGCTGATTTATTAAAATAATAAGAAAAGTATCATGGAGCTTATATTAAAAGAAGACGTACAGAATTTAGGTTTTAAAGACGATATAGTAAATGTTAAGAACGGATATGGAAGAAATTTCCTTATTCCTCAAGGCTTGGCCGCTATGGCTACTACATCGGCTAAGAAAGTTTTGGCAGAAAACCTAAAGCAAAGAGCACACAAAGAGAAAAAAGTAATTGATGCCGCCAAAAAGACAGAAGAGGCATTAAAGGCTTTGGAATTGAAGATAACTGCTAAAACAGGAGCTGCAGATAAATTGTTTGGTTCTGTAACTAACGGTGATTTGGCAGATGCACTTGGAAAAGAAGGGCATGAAATCGATAAAAAATTCATTAGCATCTTGGGTGGTGCGGTTAAAAGAACCGGACCATATAATGCACAGATCAGATTACACCGTGAGGTTATCGTTGATTTTGGATTTGAAGTTGTTGCCGAGAAAAAGTAATAACAAGATTTGTTAATAATTTAAAAAGAGCTATGCATGCATAGCTCTTTTTTTTATGCTTATTTTTGGCCGATAACTCATAACCACCTCAAAACTAATTTTATGAAAAAACAAGTATTGTTTCAACTGTTATTTTTGATACTAACAGTAACAAGTTACGCTCAGGTTACGACCTCCAACATTAGGGGTTTGGTCGTAGATGATCAAAAGGAGCCTTTGTTTGGCGCCAATATTGTAGCGGTCCATACTCCAACGGGAACAAAGTATGGTTCCATTACAAATGAAGATGGTAGATTCAATTTATTAAACCTCCGTGTAGGCGGTCCCTATATATTGGAAATTACATATGTTGGTTTTAAGACCTATACCCTAAATGATGTCTATTTATCCTTGGGCCAAACATTTAATGTAGATACCCAGTTAACTAGCGAAAGTCAATCCTTGGACGAGGTGACCGTAGTATCTGATCGTTCAGGGACTTTTAATAGTGATAGGACAGGGGCAGAGACCAATGTGGGCAGAAGGGAGCTGACACGTTTGCCTACAATTACCAGACCAGCACAGGATTTTACAAGATTGGAACCAACGGCCAGCGGTAATTCTTTTGGGGGTAGAAACGATCAGTTCAATAATTTTTCGTTGGACGGTGCCATATTCAATAACCCATTTGGATTAGATGCGGCAACACCTGGCGGCCAGACAGATTCTCAACCTATTTCCTTGGATGCCATAGACCAAATACAGGTTTCTACTGCACCATATGACGTTACACAGTCAGGTTTCACCGGAGCATCCGTTAATGCGGTAACAAAAAGTGGATCTAATGAATTCCATGGTACTGCCTATGGTTTTTTTAGAAATGAGGATATGACCGGGGGCAAGGTAAAAGGAGAAGATGTTGTTAAACCAAAATTGGAACAAAATCAATATGGTGTAAGTATAGGTGGCCCTATTATAAAAAACAAACTATTCTTTTTTGCCAATTTTGAAAAAGATGATAGAACAGATTTAGGAACCAATGGTTGGGTGCCTAATACAGGTTCTGGTGCAATTAACGAATCTAGGGTGTTAGAGAGCGACTTAATTGCAGTGAGAGATCAATTATTGGCAGTTGGTTATGATCCCGGTGCATATGAAGGTTTTGTGCATAAGGCAGAGTCTACAAAGGGTTTGCTTAAATTAGACTGGAATATTGATGATAACAATAGATTGGCGGTCATTTATAATTTCTTGAACGCCAGTAAGGAAAAGCCGGCGCACCCTACTGCTATTCAGTTTAGAGGGCCAAGTGCCAATACGCTTCAATTCCAGAACTCCGGTTATGAGATCAACAATGAATTAAAATCGGTTCAAATTGAATTGAACAGTACCCTATCGGAAACTGCTACGAATAAATTACAGGTAGGGTATACCCATTTCAACGACTATAGAAATCCATTTTCCACTCCAGCGCCATCAATTAATATATCCAAGGATGGTTCTAATTACATTATTGCGGGTCATGAACCGTTTTCCGCAAATAACAGATTGGATCAAAAAGTATTTCAGGTAACGAACAATCTTAATTTCTATAAGGGCGATCATACCTATACTGTAGGTTTTTCGTTGGAAAAATTTATGTTCGACAATTCATTTAACCTTACTGCTTATGGTTTTGATTTGTTCGGTAGTGTGGATATAGCAGATTTCGATGCAACCACATATGACTTTGCAGGCCCGCTATCAACCTTTAACGCAAATAATAGTGTTCCGGATGGTGAAGGTTGGGCACTGGCAGAAACCAATGTGGGTCAATTGGCATTTTATGTACAAGACGAATGGAACTTGAGTGAAAAGTTCAAGTTGACCTACGGCGTAAGGTTTGATAAGCCTTTGTTTTATGATTCTGCAGAAAAAGCACAAGATGTTATAGATAGGGCGTTTGTAATTGCAGATCAACCTTATCAAAACCCAAATACAGGAGAAACGGTATTTATTGATAATACCCAAATGCCAACCAATGATTGGCTGATTTCTCCAAGAGTAGGTTTCAATTATGATGTCTACGGAGATCGTTCATTGCAATTACGTGGTGGGTCAGGATTATTTACAGGACGTTTCCCATTTGTATGGTTAGGAAACCAAATAGCTGCCCCAGATGTATTTTTCCTTCAGGCTGTAGATCCAGAATATAAATTTCCACAAGTTTGGAGAACCAACATAGGTGCGGACAAGCGTTTGGATAACGGTCTGGTACTTACTGCTGATGTCTCCTACACCAAAGATATTAATGGTCCCCATGTCCAGAATTGGGCATTGACGTCCCCTTCCGGTAATTTATCCGGCGTGGATACAAGGGCAATTTATACAGATGCCGATTTATTGAATAGTTTTGGTCTAGGAGCAGGTCCGTATGTATTTACCAATTCCAACAAGGGTAGAATTTGGAACGCATCATTAAAAGCTGAGAAAACTTTTGATAACGGTCTGTATACTATGGTGGCTTATAGCTATTTGGACGCCAAGGATGTAAATTCTATTGAAGCGGAGATTACATCAGATGCCTTTGTAGGTAACCCAGTGGTCAACGACGCCAATGCAGATGTTCTGGCACCTTCAAAATATGGGGATAAGCATAGATTCATTGGTGTGGCCAGTAAAAATTGGACTTATGGCAATGATAAATGGGGGACAACCATTTCAACATTCTTTGAATATGCACAAGGAGGAAGATTCAACTACACATATGGAGGTGATATTAATGGTGACGGTTCCGGGATCAATGATTTGATCTATGTACCTACACCAGCAGAAATTGATCAAATGCAATTTTCAGCTGCTGGACAGGGAGCTGCATTCAATAACTATATTGAGCAGGACGATTATTTGAGCGGTAGAAGAGGACAGTATGCAGAACGCTATGGGGCATTGGCGCCATGGAGAGGTAGATGGGACCTTAAAATTCTTCAGGATTATAAGTTTAATGTATCTGCCACTAAAACAAATACTATACAATTCAGTATAGATGTATTGAATATTGGAAATATGATCAGTTCTGAATGGGGCTTGGTGCAACAACCAAATAATATACAGCCGGTTGGTGTATCTGTAGATTCGGATACAAACGTACCTACCTATACATTTAATCCAGATTTAACGGAAACTTTTGGTTATGATGCAAGTCTATTGTCAAGATGGCAAGCCCAATTTGGTCTACGCTATATTTTTTAAAAAGTGAAATAAAGTTAAAAAGCCCTGACAATTCTGTTGGGGCTTTTTATTTTTGCAATATGAAGTATACAAGACTTACAAAGGAACAATTGGAAGAATTGCACCAAGAATTCATTAATTTTTTGGCTACACAGTCCATTACGGGAGATGAGTGGGAGAAGATAAAAAAGGATAAGCCAAAAATTGCAGAAGAGGAAATAGATATTTTTAGTGATTTGGTGTGGGAAGGAGTGTTGACCAAGGTAGGCTACTTGGAAAATATTTCTAAGGATCAAATGCATTTGTTTCATCTCACGGATAAAGAAATGAAATTAATTTCGGTCAAAGTAATGAACCCAGAAGTTGACCTCACCACAAAAGAAGGCTTTGGTTGGTTCAAGAAAAATTGGCAATCGGACTTTGTAGAATACCTTACGGCTTCCAAAGCCTATACCGATGATAAGAACGTAGATAAGTTTTTGTTGCTGCAACAAGGTGCGGTCATAACCAAAGGGGAGTTGTACCAATGGTTTGAGAATGTAATTGAACCATCATAAAACTACTTGCATTTATTTATTAGTTCTTCTTCATTGTAGTCTAGGTCAATGAAGGTTATATTTGTAAATCAATCAAACATTCATGGCACAAAAACCATCCATACCAAAGGGTACGCGAGATTTTTCTCCTTCAGAAATTGCAAAACGTAATTATATTTTCGATAGTATAAAGAAAAATTTTCAAACCTATGGTTTTCAACCTATAGAAACACCCTCTTTTGAAAATTCCGAAACCTTATTAGGTAAATATGGGGAAGAAGGAGACCGTTTAATTTTTAAGATATTAAACTCGGGCGATTTTATAAGCAAGGTAGACGATGTTACCTATAGTTCTAAAAACTCGGCAACTATAGCTCCTAGAATAACGGAAAAGGCATTACGGTATGATTTGACCGTTCCTTTTGCCCGCTACGTGGTTATGCACCAGAATGAATTGGATTTTCCTTTTAAACGCTATCAAATTCAACCGGTTTGGCGTGCAGATAGACCACAGAAAGGCCGTTTTAGAGAGTTTTTTCAATGCGATGCGGATGTGGTTGGTTCAGACTCATTGCTGCAGGAAGTGGAGCTCATACAGCTTTATGATGCGGTATTTGCAGATTTAAAGTTAGACGGCGTAACCATTAAAATGAACAATCGTAAAATTTTGGCCGGTATTGCGGAAGTAATCGGTGCCAAACATTTATTGATAGATTTTACGGTTGCTTTGGATAAATTGGATAAAATTGGAGAAGAAGGTGTAAAGAAGGAAATGCTGTCAAAAGGCATTTCCAAGGAAGCTATTGATAAAGCGTCACCTTTGTTTGAACCACAGGGCAGTAATGTAAATCAATTAGAACGTTTGGAAACCTTACTTGAAAGTTCAGAGGAAGGTAAGAAAGGTTTGGAGGAGCTCCGGTATATCCTGGAAACCATTTCGTCCATTGGTCTGCAGACCGCAAAACTTACTATAGATGTAACTTTGGCCAGAGGACTAAATTATTACACTGGGGCTATTTTTGAAGTAGCAGCTCCAGAAGGTGTTAAAATGGGCTCTATTGGCGGTGGAGGAAGATATGATGATCTTACCGGTATTTTTGGATTGAAGGATGTGAGCGGAGTGGGAATTTCATTTGGATTGGATAGAATCTACTTGGTGTTAGAGGAACTAAACCTTTTTCCGAAGTCCGTAGATAGAACATTGGATGTGCTTTGTCTTAATTTTGGGGCAAAAGAGGCACTTGCCTCCTTAAAGTTGATAACCGTATTACGCAAAAATGGTGTATTTGCAGATGTGTATCCGTCCAATGCCAAAATCCAGAAGCAATTTAAATATGCCAACAATAGAAAAGTACCGTATGTCATTCTTTTGGGCGCGGAAGAATTGAATTCAAATTCCTTTATAGTAAAACATATGGAAAGTGGTCAACAGACTACCTATTCATTTTCTGAATTGGATAAGTTTATTTCAACCCTCTAGCAGCTGATGTTGTATGGCTTTGATAATTGTGCTGTAATATTGTAGCGAATGGGGAACGTATTGCGTGGTATTTATGTTTTCCACTTCTGTTTGGAAAGTTTCCAAGGACATTAGCTTAAGGTCATCTACTTCACTTTGTTGTTTAATCAATGAGGTTACCGGTACGCATAATTCAGAAATATAGGTATGGTGAAATTCACAATCCAACAACGTATTGGAATGGTTTTGAACCGATTTGAAAATTCCGATTTTTATAAGTTGTTCTTTTTGGATATCCAGCCCTATTTCTTCCTTTACTTCCCTTATTGCAGTATAAAGTGCGGTTTCTCCGAACCCTATGTGGCCAGCAACGGAAACATCCCACAATCCCGGAAATGTATCTTTGGTTATAGACCGTTTCTGCAATAAAATTTGTCCCCTTTTTGTAAAGAGCCAAATATGTACCGTTGCATGAAATAGCCCCTCTGCATGGGCAATAGACTTCATTTGAGATGTACCTGTAGCGGAACCATCCTTATTTAATATATCAATTAGTTCATCCATTTGTAAAAAAAAATCCCTCCATATTAATGAGGAGGGATTTTAAAGTTTAATCGAAATAACTAAAGGTTTCCCCTTCCTTAATATTTAATAATGTTTCATAAATAAGTTGAATTACATTTTCAACATCCTCCCTATGAACCATTTCAACCGTTGTGTGCATATACCTTAAAGGTAAAGAGATCAATGCAGATGCAACGCCGCCATTGCTATAGGCAAAAGCATCGGTATCCGTACCTGTTGATCTGGATGCGGCCATTCGTTGAAAAGGTATTTTCTTTGCTTCTGCGGTCTCTATTATACGCTCACGGAGTTTATTCTGTACAGCAGGGGCATAGGAAATTACAGGTCCCAATCCTATTTCAGTATGACCTTGGGTTTTCTTTTCGATCATTGGTGTGGTGGTATCATGGCATACATCCGTAATAATGGCCACATTGGGTTTTATGGTCTGTGTAATCATTTCTGCCCCGCGAAGTCCAATTTCCTCTTGAACGGAATTGGTAATATAAAGACCAAAAGGTAGTTTAACTTTATTTTCATGAAGTAAACGGGCCACTTCTGCAATCATAAAACCACCGGCACGGTTATCTATTGCCCTACATACAAACTTATCACCGTTCAAAACATGAAATGTATCAGGATAGGTTATAACGCATCCTACATGTACGCCCATTTTCTCTACCTCGGTTTTATCCTTAGCGCCTATATCAATACAGATATTGTCCAATTTTGGAGCAAGTTCCTCTTTTTCGCCTTTGCGGGTGTGTATGGCAGGCCATCCAAAAACGCCCTTTACAATACCCTTTTTAGTATGGATATTTACCCATTTGGAAGTTGCTATTTGGTGATCGCTACCTCCATTTCTTATGACATAGATCAAACCATTGTCCGTAATATAGTTTACGTACCAAGATATTTCATCGGAATGACCTTCTATAACCACTTTGTATTTGGCATCTGGGTTAATAACACCTACGGCCGTACCATAAGTATCGGTAATGAAGGTATCCACATAAGGTTTAAGATAGTTCATCCATAATTTTTGCCCCTCCCATTCATAACCGGTTGGTGCAGCATTATTTAAGTATTTTTCAAAAAAGTCCAAGGACTTATCCGTAATTATTTTTTTATTCGCCATCTACATAATTTTAAGATACAAACTTAACAATATTAGCGTTGTATTAATAATAACCTTTTGTATTAATCGTTAATTTTGGCAAGACTTTTGCTTAACCTGTGTCAATGAAATATGTATTCGTATTCTTTTTAATTATAGGAGGTTCCATACCATTATGTTTTTCCCAAGTAGAGGAACAGGAATTGGATTCCATTTCCGAAAGAATGATCATTGTTGCAGGTGACTCATTGATACAAAGTTCAATTGCACTTGAAGAGGCCTATGTTTTTGGGAAACTTAAATTTTCGTCATATGACGATAAATTGCGGTATTATATTCTGCGTAGAAAAACTGAAAAAGTCTATCCTTATGCCAAACTTGCCGCAGAACGGTTGGTGGAATTGAATGATAGTTTGGCAAGTATAAAGAATAAGCGAAAACGTAATAAGTATACAAAAAAGGTTCAGAAATATATTGAAGAGGAATTTTCTGAAGAGTTAAAAAAGCTTACCCGTACAGAAGGCCAAATTTTGGTAAAACTGATCTATAGACAAACGGGTTCTACCGCATTTGATTTGGTAAAGGACTTAAGAAATGGATGGCGTGCATTTTGGTACAATACCACTGCCAAATTATTTAAAATCAGTATAAAGGAAGAGTTTCATCCGGACCAGATTGAAGAGGATTATCTTATAGAGGATATCTTACAGCGCGCTTTTTCAAAAGGGAAATTGGAACGGCAGGCAACCGTGTTGGACTATGATTATGACCAACTTTACAACAAATGGAAAAAAACGACCAAAGTACCTAAGGATTAGCTGTTTTTTGTTTTTTGCCGAAGACGGATTCAACAATGGTGGATATTCCTTTAAACCCCATAATGACTGCCCAGCCGGCTAAAATAATCCCCAAAATGCACACAGGCCAAAATAACGGATGCTCTTGATTTTTAAAAGCTTGCCATAATACAAACGGTGCAGTAAACATTAACACTACCGTGGTTGCTAGTCTTTTAAGGCCTTTAACAAGCAAATCTTTATCAGTTCTCTTCATGTTGAATAACAATACTTTTTTTGTATTCCTGCACAATTGCAAAATAACCTAGTGCAAAATTGTTTGACCGCTCTACATTATCTTTGACATCATCATTGTCAATACCGGTTATATTGGTAATGTTGCCCCTAACCGTAGCTGCAGGAGTTTGAAAAGGACCCTGGTCACCACCTGATTGTACAATAATTTGGTTCATATAGTTATAGAATGCCTCTGTAGCACCCAATAGACTTATTTCTACGGTATCATCTGTATCCAAGGCCAGATCGGCATCGTAAAAATAGGAGAATACAAATGTTTGACCTTGATAGAATTCATCTTCGGTAACTAAATATTCATTAAAGTCAAAATCCAGAATATAAAAATCATCTCGTTCTCCATTATCGGTAAAAGTTACAATGACCTCGGTTTCATCTCCGGAAAATAGAGTTTGATCCCCTTGTTCCAAACTGTCTATTGGTACTGATTTTACATATGTGGTAGAAGCAAAATAGCGTTCTTGTTCGGTCTCGATAATAAGTTGAAAAACATCTCCTTCATTAATATTTTGAACCCTAATTCTTTGATCACTATCAAATGATGGATCAGGCACCCATTTACCACTACCAGGTTCAAGTTCGGTTAAATTAGAAACTCCGCCTCCTTCAAGTATTTCGGGTGCATCTATATTTGGTGTGCCATAATATATAACAGCGTTCTTTATATTGGCAACAGTATTGGTTTCAAAAAAGGAACTACTCTGTGTTACCGTGATTTCAATAGGCACATATTCTTCCGTTTCATCTACGCGTATAACGCCGTTGACAATAAGTCTTGTATCGTTTTCCGGTAAGGTCACGTCTATTACATCCTCACAGGATGCAACTAAGATCATCAATAGGATCAATGCTAGTTTTTTCATGATCTTACAGTTTAAAATTATAAGTTACTGCGGGCACAATGCCAAATATAGAGGTTCTAACAGCTTCATTGGCCCCGGTGTCATCATTACGTCTAAAATTAATTGAAGCGGCATTACGACGGTTGTAGACGTTGTAAAGGCTAAAAACCCATTCTCCCTTAATTTTTCTATCCGAATTTTTTCTAGGGGTCAAAGTTGCGGATAAGTCAAGACGATTATAGTCCGGTAAGCGCTCGCTATTTCGTTGTCCATAGTATGGAATGGTTAACCCTTCAAATTCAAATTGGCCTATGGGGTAATTGGTAGGTTGACCGGTTTGATAAGTGAAATTACTGCTAAAGCTCCATTTTTTATTTAAATCGTAGCTAACGAATACGGATATATCGTGGGTTTTATCATACGGTGTATTGTACCAATTGCCAAAATTGATGCCAGATTCCAAATTACTCCTGCCATTATCGGTAACCGCTGCTCTTCCCGGTGTTCGTTGTTCAGATTTAGATAGTGTGTATGCTAGCCATCCTTGTAAATTACCTTCATTTTTACGTAACAAAAGTTCAAGACCATACGCTCTTGCTTCACCGTTTAGAATAACCTGTTCAATGGCATTGTTGGCTATAAGGTTTGCACCGTCTATATAGTCAATTCTATTCTGTACATCTTTGTAAAATACTTCACTTTCCACAGAATAATCCCCATCTGCCAAATTTTTAAAATAGCCAAGGGCATATTGGTCCAACAACTGTGGTTCAATAAATGGCCCACTTGGCGTCCAGACATCTAAAGGGGTAGGGGAGCTTGTGTTGGATAAGAGATGTAGGTATTGTGCCAATCTGGTATAGCTGGCCTTGACCGAGCTGGTCGCTGTCATTGTATAGGAAAGGGAAGCTCTAGGTTCAAAATTTCCAAAAGTAGATAATGTGGTGCCTCTACCGGGATTGATTATATCTATGGGCTCCGCTTCCTTATAGATTAGTAATAAAGGATCAAATTCCACAGGATTGTTATTGGCATAGACATTTAGCTCATCTTGGCCTAAACGCATAAAATGACTATAGCGTAATCCGTAACCAACGCTTAAATTATCCGTAATACGTTGTTCCACATCAATGTAAGCGGCAAATTCATTGGCGTATTTTTGTATTAATTGCTCTTCTACAATTCCGGATTCGGAATTGCTAGGTTCAATCTTACCCGGATTAAATTGATAATATACATTGTTGATACCGTAGTTTACTTGAAGTTTGTCGCTTAGGTAATGCTTAAGGTCATATTTTACATTAAAATTACGTATGCCTGAATTCCAGTTAAACCCAACAAAATCCAATTTTAGGCCGTAATAATAGTCGGAATAAATTAATGATAGGTTGGAAAATAATTTATCTGAGAATAGATGATTCCACCTAAAATTTCCAACAGCGTTACCATAAGTGTTTACAAAACTATCATTGATTCCAAAAACATCCCTTCCAAAATAACCACTTAGGAAAATGTTGTTTTTCTCGTTAAGCCTATAATTTAATTTGGTATTTAAATCGTAAAAATAAGCGGTATTATCAATATCGAACAGGGGTAAAAAAAGGTGTGCGTATGAAGCTCTTCCACCAATCAAGAAGGCGGACTTATCTTTTTTAATTGGGCCTTCCAACAATAGTCTGCTTGCCACGGCTCCTATACCGCCATTCATTTTAAATTCCTTGCTATTTCCTTCTTTTTGAAAGATATCCAGTACAGAAGAAACCCTGCCACCATAACGAGCCGGAATCCCCCCTTTATACAATTTTACATCTTTTATTGCATCTGGATTAAATACAGAAAAGAAACCAAATAAATGAGAAGAATTAAAGATTATGGCCTCATCCAATAAAATTAGATTTTGATCGGCAGCTCCACCACGAACATTAAAACCAGATGCACCTTCACCTGCATTTGTTACGCCAGGTAGTAAAAGAATAGATTTTATGACATCTGCCTCGCCTAAAATAACCGGTATTTTTTTAATAGTGCCAATGGATAAGGTATTGACGCTCATTTGAGGTTTTCTAATATCCATTTTCTCCACGTTCTCACTAACAATTACTTCATCTAACTGCTCGGCCTCTTCGTTCATAAAAAAATCTATTTTTTTATTTTCGGATAAGACGATTTCCTGTGTGATATCGGTAAAACCTAAATAGCTGATACGGAGTTTGTAGGTTCCTTCTGGTAGGGTGATGGAGTAAAAACCGTATTCATTGGTAGTAACCCCTGTTTGTAATTCAGGAAACGCAACGGTAACCCCAATTAGTGTTTCATTACTTTGATTTTCTGAAATGGTACCACTTAGCGTATACTTTTGTTGGGCACAAGAAACAGACGGAAAAAGAAAAGCACAAAAAAGAATAATGAGTAAATATTCCTTCATCAATTTTTTTTGTAAAAATACTTAGAAAAGTAAGATGTTCCTAAGTTAAAAATTGACCCAATAAAAATACCCTTAACCAATGGTTAAGGGTATTGACTGTAAATATTATTGCTTTTATAGGGTATTAAGAATATTATTTAACGTTGTACTAGGACGCATAGCTTTTTCTACTAGTACTTCATCTGGTTTATAATATCCGCCTATATTTTGTTCAGAACCTTGGACATCGATCAATTCCTGAAGAATCTGGTCTTCTTGTTGGTTAATTTGACTGCTTACCGTGGTGAATATAGCTTTTAAATCTGCGTTGTCATTCTGTTCGGCCAAAGCTTCCGCCCAATATTTGGCTAAATAAAAATGACTACCTCTAGTATCCAGTTCCTTTACTTTTCTTGATGGAGACTTATCGTTCAATAGGAATTTTTCAGTGGCACTGTCCAATGTATCCCCTAGGATCTTAGCTTTGGCATTATCATTTTTCTCACCATAAAATTCCAAAGAAACGCCTAAGGCCAAAAATTCTCCCAACGAATCCCAACGCAAGTGTCCTTCTTCCATAAATTGCTCCACATGCTTGGGAGCGGAACCACCTGCTCCAGTCTCGAACAATCCTCCACCGTTCATTAAAGGAACGATCGATAACATTTTTGCACTGGTACCCACTTCTAAAATTGGGAATAGGTCGGTCAAGTAATCCCTAAGAACATTTCCTGAAACGGAGATGGTATCTTTACCGGCCTTCATCCTTTTTAAGGTGAATTCCGTAGCTGCCGTAGGAGCCATAATTTGAATATCAAGATCTTGGGTGTCTTCGTTTTTTAGATAAACATTGACTTTCTTTATCAGTTCCGCATCATGGGACCTGTTTTTATCCAACCAAAAAATTGCAGGGACATTGGTGGCCCTTGCTCTTGATACGGCCAATTTCACCCAATCCTGCACGGGGGCGTCTTTCACCTGGCACATACGCCAAATATCCCCTTGTTCAACTTCATGTTCTAAAAGCACTTTTCCGGAAGCAATGTCCACTACTTGAACTTTACCAGACTCTTGAATTTCAAAAGTCTTGTCATGGGAGCCATACTCTTCTGCCTTTTGTGCCATTAAGCCTACATTAGGTACCGTGCCCATAGTGGTGGGGTCAAAAGCACCATGTTTCTTGCAAAAATCTATTGTTGCAGTATAAATACCGGCATAACTACTGTCTGGAATAACAGCTTTGGTATCTTGTGATTTACCTTCGGAATTCCACATTTTTCCTGAATTTCTAATCATTGCTGGCATTGAAGCATCAATAATTATATCACTTGGTACATGTAGATTGGTAATTCCCTTATCTGAATTTACCATGGCCAAATCTGGACCGTCATTAAAAGCTTCATCCAAATCTTTTTGAATCTGGCTGCTTTCTTCGGAAGGTAATTGTGCTATCTTCTGATATAAACTGGCCATACCGTCGTTAGGACTGATACCTAACTTGTCAAATGTGGCCTCATATTTTTTGAATACCGGCTTTAAAAACGTTTCTACTACGTGTCCAAAGATAATTGGGTCCGATACTTTCATCATTGTAGCCTTTAAATGCACGGAAAATAATACACCCTTATCTTTAGCGTCCTTAATCTCTTTTTTAAGAAAGTCTAATAACGCTGTTTTACTCATAACGGTGGCATCGATAATCTCACCGGCCAATAGGTCAATATTTTCTTTTAATATGGATGTAGCACCGTTGCTTACCAATTTTATTTGTACGGCAGTTGCGTTGGGCACGGTCAAGGATTTTTCATTGGCTTGGAAATCACCTTCGCCCATAGTAGCAACATGGGTTTTGGAATCTGTGCTCCAGGCCCCCATACTATGTGGATTTTGTTTGGCGTAGTTTTTAACGGCTCTTGGAGCTCTACGGTCAGAGTTGCCCTCTCTTAACACGGGGTTTACGGCACTACCTTTAATCTTATCGTATTTAGCCTTTATTTCTTTTTCTTGGTCATTTTTAGGCTCGTCAGGATAATTGGGTAAGTTATATCCCTTTGCCTGCAGCTCTTTAATGGCGCCGTTCAATTGCGGTACGGAGGCACTGATATTAGGTAGCTTAATAATATTTGCTTCCGGCATTTTGGCCATTTTGCCCAATTCTTCCAAATCGTTAGATACCCTTTGTTCTGGCGTTAAAAATTCTGGAAAAGTTGCGGCTATTCTGCCTGCAAGTGAAATATCCTTGGTTTCAATCTGTATTCCCGAAGTTTTGGTAAAAGCTTTTACAATAGGTAAAAATGACTCTGTTGCCAATGCTGGCGCCTCGTCAGTTTTGGTATAAAATATTTTGGACATATTTGGTTTTGTTTTTAATTAAAGCGGAACAAATATACAATTTTATATAGGCTAAAAAGATAGGATTTGCCTGAATATTTAAGGATAGAAAGGAAGATTTGTGAAATAACAAAAGCCATATCATTGTACAAGTACATTGATATGGCTTTTTAGAAAAAGTTTACGGACAGTTTGTTTTAATTTTTCATTAAAACGGCAACCCTTGATTGCACCCGCTTCACTGATTCAACGTTTGAAATAATGGACATCCCTAACAAGCCGTTCAGGATAACATCATATTTCATTTTTATTACCTTCATTAATTACATAATGCTTACTTACATAAGTCCTAATAATTAATTCATTAAAACTAGGATAAAGCGACAGCCTTATTTGTTTTAACTCACTTGAATTTATTGCATTGCAACTATCAAGTTCAGTAATAATCCAAAGAACGCAAACTTTGAAATGACCTTAACATCGGATTTCTTGGTTATCCTTATTTAACAATCACACCTCAAGATATAAAAAATTTTGTTTGTTTTCGTTTTTTTTAACTATTTATTAATCAACAGGTTGTAAACTTGTGTTGTTCACAATTGTTAATAAAAAAAGCTCCGTTTCATAGTTGAAACGGAGCTTTTATATGACTGCGGATATTTATTATCCTCTAACTTCTTTGATTCTGGCTTTCTTACCGGTCAATTCACGGAAATAGTAAATTCTAGATCTACGTACTTTACCACGCTTATTAACTTCAATTTTTTGAAGAGCAGGTAAGTTGATAGGGAAGATACGCTCTACACCTACGGTACCTGACATTTTACGGATGGTAAAAGTTTCAGTAGCGCCGGTTCCCCTACGTTGAATTACTACACCTTTAAAAAACTGTGTTCTGGTCTTTTCACCTTCTCTAATCTCATAGTACACTGTAATAGTGTCACCAGATGAAAACTTTGGGAATTCTTTTTTGGTTACGAATTCGTCTTGTACAAATTTTATTAATGATTCCATTGTATTGTTAATTGGAATTAGGTCAAAGCAACATTCACGATTTTCGTCAGAGGTTGTTCTAACAGGGTGCAAAAATAATACTAATTTTATAACCTACAAGTATTTTTTGCGATTTTTAAAATTATAGGGGTTATATTTTATTTTAATAAGTCCGGACGTAGTTTTTCGGTTCGCTCCATGGCCTGGTTTTCGCGCCATTCCTCTATTTTGCCAAAATTACCGCTTAAAAGTACATCGGGTACCTTCATACCTTTATATTCCGCTGGCCTTGTATAAACCGGTGGGGCCAAAAGCCCGTCCTGAAAAGTATCGGTTAGGGCAGAGGTTTCATCATTGAGTACGCCGGGTAAAAGTCTAATTACTGCATCACAAAGGACGGCTGCCCCCAATTCGCCACCGGAGAGCACATAATCGCCAATTGAAATTTCCTTAGTAATATAGGCGTCCCTTATTCTTTGGTCAACACCTTTATAGTGGCCGCACAAAATTATGATGTTGTCTACCATGGACAATTGATTTGCCATTTGCTGATTTAGGGTTTCGCCATCTGGGGTCATATATATGATTTCATCATAATCTCGTTGTGACCTTAAATTGGATATGCATTTGTCAATTGGTTCAATCATGAGTACCATTCCTGCTCCACCACCAAATTGGTAGTCGTCTACATTTCTATATTTAGTTGTGGTATAATCCCTGAGGTTGTGAAAATGGACTTCAACCAAATTCTTTTCAATGGCTCTTTTAAGTATTGAAGCTTCAAAAGGACTGGTCAATAATTCGGGTAATACCGTAATGATGTCTATACGCATGGTGTGTAAGCGGATTATTTAACCGACCAAAAGTAGTGAAAACAATGCGAATCTTTCTTCCAGCCTAATTTTTCATATAATTTCTGGGCAGGATTGTCTACGGCAGTTTCTAGGGCCAAACCTTTATAATTATGGGAAGTACAATACTCTTGGGCTTTTAGCAACAAATCTTTTCCAATGTTTTTATTGCGAAAAATAGGATCAACGTACAAGTCGTTCAAAATTAGGGAGGGTTCTAGACTTACAGATGAAAACGTAAAGTATAATTGTACAAAGCCTACGGCCTTGCCATCTATATATGATGTAAAAATGATTGATTCTTGGTTTTTGATTCGCTCGTTCAAAAATAAAGTTGCGGCGTGGATATTTGACTGCTGTCCGTAAAAAATACGGTAGCCGTCAAAGAGATGAACCATATCCCTAACTTGTGCTAAATCAACTTGTAAAATAGTATTCATGGTAAAAAAAAGCTCCTTGGTAAGGAGCTTGTGTATTTATTTCGTTTTTTTCTGTTTATTGATTTCATCTTGAAGCTGCCTACTGATTTTTTGCTCTCGTTCCAGTGCCCTTCTTCGATGATCTTCATATTCTACCTCAAGTTCGGATAAATTCTGTTTTGCCTCTTGAGTTAGGATGTTACTGTTTCTAAATTTATAAATAAATAAGCCCAGTAACAGGAACAACCCTCCAATAATGGTCCATAATATAAAATTGTAGGTTCCTTTTGATACCGGAATACCAATAAATGACATGCTATCCTTTTCTTCTGTTACCGCCACTAGGTTAGTAGTGGTTTCTTCCAACTTTTTATTCAAAGAACTAATGGTTGTCTCATGTTCGGATATTGTAGCCTTAAGTTCACTCGTTTTTTTGTTCATAGCAGCGATGGAATCCAATACGTTTTTACGTATCTTGAATAAGTTGGATTCCTTGACGACCTCGTACCTGACTCCATCTGCCCTGTAATTACCGGAGCGTTTGGATATATAGTCGAACTGATTGCTAATGGGTCCTTCATCCAAAGATAGTTTGTCATCTTCTTCAGTTTCTTGTGCATATTGTAGGTTTGCAACAAGTAGGAATGCCAGAACTAATAGTATTCTATTGAATTTCATGTAATAGGTTCTTGTATTAAAAAAAATGATTTAGAGTGGGCTAAAGTAATTTATTAAAGTCAATTTAGAAAAAAAAAAGGGCAAAGGTTATAAGCCTTTATTAATGTACGTAGCGTATTAAAAAAAAGATGTTTTTTCTTAAAATTAGTAATAGGTAAAGCGGCGCACTTTGGCAATATATTTAGCTAATCGTATGACTTGATGCGAGTAACCGTATTCATTATCATACCATATGTAAAGTACTATTTTTTTTCCTGTATCTGAAACTATGGTAGCGCAACTGTCATATATAGATGGAGCAGAAGTGCTAATGATGTCGCTAGATACAAGTTCTTTGTTGAGCGAATATTTTATCTGCTCTACCAAATCTCCTTCCAAAGCATATTTTTTGATCATGGTATTGATACCTTCCAAGGAAGTTTTTTGGTCAACTTCTATATTTAAAATGGCCAAGGAACCGTTTGGTACGGGCACTCTAATGGCATTTGAAGTCAGCTTGCCTTGAAGGGAGGGTAAAGCCTTGGCAACCGCCTCTCCGGCACCGGTCTCCGTAATTACCATGTTCAATGCTGCGGCCCTACCTCTACGATATTTACTGTGCATGTTATCCACCAAGTTCTGATCATTGGTATATGCATGAATCGTTTCCAAATGTCCATGTTTTATACCTAAGGTTTCTTCAATAACTTTTAGGATAGGACTGATTGCATTTGTGGTGCAGGATGCTGCTGAAAATAATTGGGCGCTATCAGGATCGTATTCTAAATGATTGACACCATGTACAATATTGGCTATTCCTTTACCGGGAGCGGTAAGTAATACTTTTTCTGCTCCCTTGGCCTTTAAATGCCTTTCTAGCTGTTCCTTTGTTCTAAAGGCCCCTGTATTATCAATGATTAGGGCATTGGAGATTCCGTATGCTGTATAATCTATTTCTTCCGGTGCGTTGGCATAGATTACATGGACCGTTGTGCCGTTAATGATTAATTTTTGGTTTTCATGATCGGTATTTACGGTACCGTTAAATATTCCGTGTACGGAATCGGTACGTAATAAACTGGCTCTTTTTTCAAGATTTTCGCTAGTATCCTTTCCTCTAACCACAATGGCCCTTAACCGCATTTGGTTTCCTTTACCGGTTTTGGACATCAATTCCCTGGCAACTAATCTGCCAATTCTGCCAAAACCATAAAGCACAACATCCTTTGGTTCTATACTTTTATAGTTCTGTGCGGTTTTTAATTTATCGAACACAAATTCCTTTACATTGTCAAAGGTATTATCGTCAGAGTGAAATTCATATGTTAGTTTACCAATGTCCAATTTGGCAGGAGGTAAAGGAATACTTGATATTGCGCGTAAAATTTCTACGGAATCAAAAATTGATATTGGTTTCTGGACAAACTCACCTGCATATTCATGCAAATGGATAATGTCACTTACATTTTTATCGATTACTTGGTTCTTGAACAGAACAATTTCTATCGATTTATCATACCATAGGTCACTTACAATTTTTATGAATTCTGTTGTAGCCTTTCTTCGATCGGCCTGAAAGGCCAATTCCTTTTCATACGTGGTGGTTGGAACCATAATCAGTTGATGGGTTTTTTGTTGTTTTTTGCGAAATTATGAAAATTAATAGCTTTTAATGTGAATTATTATTAAAAAAGCCTTCGTTGTTGCGAAGGCTTTAATTTTTAGAAGTTTACTATTGGAAAATCAATCGATCTCGTTCACCATTGGATCCCAACATGGTAATGACCGTTTTATCATATTTTGAAATAGCGCCAAATGCATTATATGCATCGTCAATATTCCCAATTTCTACCTCATCTACTTTTATGATCACTTTTTCGGACAAACCATATCCTCTATACCGTTCGGGCACACCAATAATCTTAACCCCGGTTTTGGTCCTATACACTTTCTTGTCATGTTCGGTCAGGTTTCTGACTTCAAGACCCATTTCTGGAACTACCAACTGTTGCCGTTCTTTTAGTGTTAGCGGCAATTCCATAAGTTCCTTATCCCTGTCGATAACAACATTTAAGGTGTCGCCAGGTCGTTTGGTAGAAAGATATCCGGTTAGGTCGGGATATTTGTGTACGGTAATTTCGTCCACTTTTTTAATAATATCCCCAATTTTCATACCTGCCTCTTCTGCAGCGGATTCAGGCTCTATACGTTCAATATATACACCATCTATATTATTGATTCCTTTTTCAATGGCATCACGTGTATTTACAGGAGCGGGACTAATACCCATAAATCCTTTTTGTACATTTCCATATTCCAGTATATCCTGAACAACCTTTTTGGCAATATTACTGGGCACTGCAAAGGAATATCCTATATATGAACCAGTTTGGGATGATATTGCTGTATTGATGCCCACCAGGTCACCATTTGTATTTACCAATGCACCACCGGAATTTCCAGGGTTTACCGCGGCATCCGTTTGGATAAAGGATTGGTGCTTGCCCAAATTACGCGCTTTGGCACTAACGATACCTGCAGTTACCGTAGAGGTAAGGTTAAACGGATTGCCAACGGCAAGGACCCATTCCCCAATCTTAGTCTGGTCAGAGTCCGCAAATGCCAAATAAGGAAGTTTTTCCTTTGCATCTATTTTTAATAAAGCTATATCTGAATTGGGATCTGTCCCAATCAATTCCGCATCATATGTTTTATTATTGTTCAAGGTAACCTGTAACTGATTTGCTTTGGAAATGACATGATTGTTTGTGACTATATATCCGTCAGATGAAATAATGACTCCTGATCCCGTTCCAATTTGGGGAACGGTACTACCGCCATGCCCATAGAAAATATCAAATATGGTGGTGGGGCTTTTCCTGAGGGTAATATTGGCCACGTGAACTACAGCGTTGACCGTATTTTCTGCAGCTGTGGTAAAATCAACTTCATTTATACCCGCTCCTTTTGCGGAAGTGGGTGTATAGCTCGTATTGACAAAACCATTCTCACTGGTTTGGGTAATAATGGTAAAGTTTTCTTTCTCGATGAAAAATTTATATCCCACTAAGGTAATTGCACCTGCAAAAACTGCTACAAGAAGAAGACTAGCTATTTTTTTCATAATCTATTTAAATTTAGCAAACTACCTGTAAAATTACTGGTTTTTATGAGTATTTATAAGCGTTTAACTACTTTTTAACTACTCTTTGCAACTTAATTATGTGGTATATTTGTCACTTTAAAATAACATGAAAAATACATTTTACAAATATCAGGGTACAGGGAACGATTTTGTCATGATCGATAACCGAAACGGGGACTTTTCCCATACGGATAGCACCTTGGTCGCGCATTTATGTGATCGACGGTTTGGAATAGGTGCAGATGGCCTCATTTTATTGGAAAATGATGATGACACAGATTTTAGGATGGTATATTTTAATGCGGATGGTAATGAAAGTACCATGTGCGGTAACGGCGGAAGATGTATTGTGGCCTTTGCCCATTTTTTAGGTATAGTTGATGATGAAATGGAGTTTATGGCCATAGATGGGCCCCATAAGGCACTAATACAGGGGGACATGGTAAGTTTAAAAATGCAGGATGTTAGTGAAATAAAGGAAAAGTCCAACGCCCTATTTATGAATACAGGCTCGCCACACCATGTGCAAATGGTGGAAGGTCTAAAGCTATATGATGTAAAAAAAGAAGGAGCTCGTTTACGGTACGGGGTGTATGGAGAGAAAGGAAGTAATATTAATTTTGTTGAAGCAAATACAACGAACGGATTTAATATACGCACTTATGAACGTGGTGTAGAAGATGAGACACTTTCGTGTGGTACCGGGGTTACTGCGGTAGCCTTGGCAATGCACCATTTAGGAAAGACTAGTGCCAACCAAATTGCAATAAGTGCATTGGGCGGTAATTTAAGTGTTGATTTTAAATATAATAATGGCTCTTACACTGATATTTATTTAAAAGGTGCGGCTAAACAAGTATTTAAAGGCGAAATGGAGTGGTAACATTAAAAGGAAATATAGTGTATTTAAGGGCCTTGGAACAAAAGGACCTGAATTTCCTATATGAATTGGAAAACAATACCTTGGTCTGGGAAATAAGTGGCACGGTTACACCTTATTCCAAAGATGTGCTACAGCTGTATTTGGACAATGCCCATAGGGATATTTATGATGTAAAGCAATTACGTTTGGTAATCTGCAATCTTGAACATAAGACAATTGGATTGATCGATCTATTTGATTTTGACCCCTACCATAAACGGGCAGGTCTCGGAATAGTTATTCATGATGAGGCACAGCGTAATAAAGGTGTTGGGGCAGAAGCCATAAGTTTATTGTGTAATTATGTATTTCAGGTGTTGGGATTACGGCAGGTATATGCCAATATATTGGAAGATAATATAGCAAGTATGCATTTGTTCCAGAAATTAGGTTTCATTCCCGTAGGTGTAAAAAAAGATTGGGTACGTGTGGGGAGTACATACAAGAATGAAATTTTATTGCAAAAATTGAATACGTAATGAACATTAAGCGAATTATTTTAGGGGTAGTAGTATTGGGATTAATCGGTGGAGCAATATTTGCCTATATTCTTTATAGTACTTTTTTTACGCCCAATACCAGTTTTGAAACGAAAGAAGCTTATGTGTACATTCCTACCGATGCTTCAACAGATTTATTGAAAGAACAATTGACACCTTATATAGACAATTGGGAATCATTTAAATCTGCAGCGGACAAGAAAGGATATCTACAGAATATTAAAGCGGGTAAATACAGGCTTAAAAAGGGCATGAATAATAATGAGCTGGTAAACTCCCTAAGAAGCGGCAACTTACCGGTGAAGGTTTCATTTAATAATCAAGAGACCCTACAGGATTTGGCGGGTAGGATAGCGGCACAGATAGAGGCGGATAGTATGGCATTGTTGGCAGCGTTTGAGGATAAACCTTTTTTGGATGAAAATGGTTTTAATGATGCCAATAAATTAGCGGTATATATTCCTAACAGTTATGAATTTTTCTGGAATACATCTGCTACAGGATTTAGGGATAGAATGCTGAAGGAATATCAACGTTTTTGGACCAAGGAACGTAAGGACAAGGCAAATGCTTTGGGGTTATCTCCAAACGAAGTTATGGCATTGGCTTCCATAGTACATAAGGAAACTGCCAAAGTAGATGAGCGGCCACGGGTTGCGGGAGTTTATTTGAACAGGATAAGAAAAAATATGTTGTTACAAGCAGATCCAACCGTAATCTATGCCATAAAAAAAGAAACGGGAAATTTTGATACGGTTATTAAACGTGTGCTATATAAAGACCTGGAATTGGATTCTCCATATAATACCTACAAGTATTTAGGTTTGCCTCCTGGACCAATTGCCATGCCGGACATTACTGCAGTGGATGCTGTTTTAAATCCGGAAAAACACAATTATTATTATTTTGTAGCCAATGTTGAAAAATTTGGGTATCATATGTTCGCGGAAAGTTTGGCGCAACATAACCGAAATAAAGCACAATACATCCGGTGGATAAACTCCCGTAAAATCAAAAGATAGGTAAATTACCCGAATTTTAGCACTTGTTAACTAAATCTTGATAGTTTTAACAGAACCTTCTCATTCTACATAAATTTCCATTCTACCTTTGTCTTTGAAATTTAAGCAGGCAAATAGTAGTCGCCGTAAGTCTTAAGAAATAGATACTATGAAAAGATGGATATTGATAAGTTGTCCTCTTGTTATGATGTTTATTTTATCTGGTTACGGGTTTAAAACATTAAAGGTTAGTGTTCCGGATCAGCTTAAAATGAAAGAACCTACTCTAGTTTCGTTTCCTCAGGACGAAACATCTTTACCCGGTTATGAAATTAGACCTCCCTATATTGGCAGTCAGTTTATAGGATTTAAGGAAGCCTTGGCCTTTAAAGAATCTCAAGGAAATTATTTTGTTACCAATACTTACGGATATTTAGGAAAATATCAATTTGGCTTAGGGACATTGGCGCTTGTAGGTATCTATGACGGCAATCATTTTTTAAGCAATCCGGAATTGCAGGAACGTGCGTTCTATGTTAATATTTCACGTAACAAGTGGATTTTACGTAAAGATATAAAGCGTTTTGTAGGAATGAAAATGCGGGGTATTGAGATTACGGAATCCGGAATATTGGCCGCTGCGCATCTAGCGGGTCCAGGAAATGTAAAGATCTTCTTAAGGTCACAAGGAAGAATGGACATAAAGGACGGATATGGGACAAGTATATCTAATTATATGAAAAAGTTTTCAGGTTATGATATTTCTATAGTTTCACCAAAAAGAAACCCTAGAATTTAAAAGTTTAAGTAGATATGAAAATGGGAAACCTTGGCATTTTTTTGTCAAGGTTTTTTTTATGCTTGAATAATAAAGATTGCGGGTCGTTTATGTAAATCTACATGTTCCCTTTTCCAATTTATAGCCGTTTTGGTTTTAATATATTCCGTAGGCAACGTAATATCTGCGGCAACGCAAATTCTTGTACTTGGGGCCAATGTCTTAATCAGTTCCTCTAACATTTTATTATTGCGGTAGGGCGTTTCAATAAATATTTGCGATTGATTTTCCTCCTTGCTTTTTCGTTCCAAAGTTTTAATATATTTTTTGCGCTCGGCTCCATCAATGGGTAAATAGCCGTTAAAGGCGAAATTTTGGCCGTTCATGCCACTTGCCATTAATGCCAATAATATGGATGAAGGGCCTACCAAGGGTACTACCTGTAGATTTTTTTCATGTGCGATTTTGACTACTGCTGCACCCGGGTCTGCAATACCCGGGCAACCGGCCTCTGAAAGGATACCAATATCAAAACCTTCTAAACAGGGGTTTAGGAATGTAGGTATTTCTTGTTGTTCAGTAAACTTATTTAATAGGAACAATTTAAGTGATGGCTGGGATTTTCTTGGACTAATCTTTTTAATAAAATGGCGAGCGGTTTTTTCGTTTTCTACAATATAATGGTCTAACCGCTCTATTGTTTGCTTTATGGAAATTGGTAACACCTCTAAAGGGGCCATATCTCCCAAGGTAGATGGAATCAAATAAACACTTCCAGATTTTCCGCTGTGCTGTGTACTCATATTAATTATTTATTTTGGCGGCTATTATTTCACAAGCTTCATCGATCATCTGAAATACGTTCTCAAATCCATCGTTGGAGTCATAGTAAGGATCCGGAACTTCACGGTCCGTAGCATCTATTTCGTTTAAAATTAACCTTACTTTTGAGCTATCCTGTGTATTACGGGCCTGGGCAATAATAGTTCTATAATTACTTTTGTCCATAGCGTAGATTAAATCAAAACGGTCAAAATCTGAAATAGAAAATTTTCGGCATCGTTGCTTGCTGATATCTATTCCGTGGTCAAAAGCTACTTTTATTGATCTAGGGTCAGGTGGGTTGCCTATGTGGTAACCGGCAGTACCTGCAGAATCTACTTTTATTTGGGTGTTCGCTACTTTATTTTGGAGTATACCTTCCGCCAATGGGGACCTACAGATATTTCCTAGGCAAACCATCAACACGTTCATGGGGCAGGGGGTATTATGAGAATTTTTTGGTCAGGTCGTCAATATACTTCCTAAACTGTTTATCTGTCTCCGCAAGATTGTCCACTGTTTTGCATGCATGCAAAACGGTTGCATGGTCTCTTTTGCCAATTTGCGATCCAATACTTGCCAAGGAGGCCTTGGTGAATTTTTTGGCAAAGAACATGGCTAATTGTCTTGCTTGTACAATATGCCTCTTTCTCGTTTTGGATTGAAGCGTAGCAACATCCATCTCAAAATAATCGGAGACTACTTTCTGGATGTAATCAATAGATACTTCACGTTTGGTGTTCTTCACGAATTTCTCTACGACTTGCTGCGCAAGTTCTATGGTTACTTCCCTTTTGTTTAGGGTAGACTGTGCGATCAATGAAATTATTGCGCCTTCTAATTCCCTGATATTTGTTTTGATATGTTTGGCAACATAATCAATAATATCTTCTGGAATTTCAACCCCGTCCCTATATAGTTTATTCTTAAGGATAGAAATTCTTGTCTCATAATCCGGACTTTGCAATTCTGCAGATAGGCCCCACTTAAATCTTGAAAGCAATCGTTGTTCAATATCCTGCATGTCTACAGGAGCTTTGTCAGAAGTAAGGATTACCTGTTTGCCGTTTTGGTGCAAATGGTTGAATATATGGAAAAATACATCTTGGGTACCGGATTTTCCAGATAGGAACTGTACGTCATCAATAATCAGTACATCTATTAACTGATAGAAATGTATAAAATCATTTCTAGTATTTTTCTTAACAGATTCTATATACTGTTGTGTAAATTTCTCAGCAGAAATATATAGTACAGTACGCTCTGGATATTTATCCTTTATTTCAACTCCTATGGCATGGGCCAAATGTGTTTTGCCTAGACCAACGCCACCAAAGACCAATAATGGATTAAAGGAGGTTCCGCCAGGTTTGTTGGCTACAGCCATACCTGCCGATCTTGCCAATCTGTTGGAATCCCCTTCCAGGAAATTATCAAAATTATAATTTGGGTTTAACTGGGATTCTATCTTTATGTTACGTATACCTGGTATTACGAACGGATTGCGTAATTCTGGGTTTTTAGACTTAATGGGTACATCCATTTCTTGCGCGGCCATTGCTCCCCTGTTGGAACTTGGAATCTTTTCTGTGAAAGGTTCTTTGTTACCATAGGTATTCTCCATGCGTATGATGTAGACCAACTTTGCGGTTTCTCCCAATTCCTTGGTTAGTGCAACTTTTAAAAGCTTCACATAATGTTCTTCCAGCCACTCATAAAAGAACTTGCTGGGAACTTGTATACTTAATGCATTTTCGGTTAACTTAATTGGTTTAATGGGTTCAAACCAAGTTTTGAATGCCTGCGGTTGGATATTATCCTTAATAAACACCAAACAGTTTTTCCATACGGAATTAGCAGTAACACTCATAATAAAATCTTCACTTTTTAAGGTTAGCATTTAGCTAAAGGCGATTGAAAAAATTCAATCAATGTTCTCATTCAACTTGGGCAAATATGTGAACAATTTATTTAAAAAAAAAATTGATTATCATTGAATATGACCTTTTTTTTTCTCATGTTCGTTAACCCATAGGGGGAGCTTTTAAATATATACTTTTTACTCCGAATAAATGCGATCAAATCAAATTTCTTTTAGAATAAGATATAGTGAAACCGACCAAATGGGCGTTGTCTATCATGGTAACTACGCTCAATATTTAGAGATGGCAAGGGTAGAGTGGTTAAGGGTGTTGGGTATTTCCTACAAAAAAATGGAAGAGGATGGTATTATGCTTCCTGTAATTAGTTTATCAATCAATTATTTGAAACCTGCATTGTATGATGATTTGATCACCGTAAAGGTAATATTGAACAAAAAACCCGTGGTTAGAATAGAATTTGATTATGAAATAACCAATGAGGCGGGTGAGCTGTTGGCCACGGCAAATACTGTTCTGGTATTTATGGATATGCAGAGAAAAAGGCCTACTAGGTGTCCTGATTTTTTGTTAAAAAAATTGAACTACTGATTTCTATTGGTCAGTTTTGATTTTTAGTTTGTGTTGTGTCTTAAAAAGATTCAGTGTCCGTCTAAAATCACTTTTCTTAACAGCTATCACCATTGAACATTTTAAATGTAGGTCTTGGGATATAATTTCCAGTTGATGTTTTTTGACGATACGCATGACCACATCCATTTCGGCATACTCAAATTCAATTTTAAATTGTTGTTTTATGATCTTGGTAATTATTTGCGCTTGTTCCAATGCTATCTTGGCAGTTTCCTTGTAAGCTGTAATTAATCCGCCTACGCCAAGTTTTGTACCTCCAAAAATGCGGACGACGGCTACAAGGGTGTTGGTAACATCATACGATTGTAGCTGTCCATAAATTGGCATACCTGCAGAATTATTGGGTTCGCCGTCATCATTGGCTCGGTAAGTTTTTTTCGTCGTACCAATTTGCCATGCATAACAAACATGGTTGGCCGTAGGATATTCATTTTTTAAGGAAGCTATATACTGCTTTACCTGTTCTTCATCGTTCACCGGAAAACAATACCCAAAGAATTTACTTTTCCGTTCCTTGAAAAGGATAGGTGCAGTAGGTTTCAAGATAGTACGATAGGAATCCATTATAAATTGAAAAGTTTATATGAGCATTGTTAGATGTTGTCCAAAAGCGACCATAATAATACTACATACGGCTAAAACAATGCCTAACCAATTTTTAGGGGTAAGTCTTTCCTTGAACAGTATAATTCCTAAAAGGGTGGAAAACATGACTATGGCCACATTATTAATCGTAAATACCGATGCGCTGTTCCAAGTGGGGTGCTGTAGAGCCTTTAGTAAATAAAAAATTGAAAAATAGTTGGGTATTCCCAAGCAAATACCGCCAATGATATTTTTAAAATTAAATTTTAAAGGTACTTTGGTGGACTTTAAACCGATGTAAAAAAGTCCTATAACCCCTGCAGAACCAAATACCGTAGCGGAAAATAGGGCATATTCTTCCTCTGGCATGTGGGCGTCTTGAAAGTATTTGATACTGGTGTCTATAACTCCTGAGCCCAGAAATACAAGTACGGGTAGGGCAAATGCCCATTTATTGGCCTTTATTTTTTGTTCCTTTAAGGAGGCAAAATACACGGCCAATAGCGCAAGGATGATACCTATGATTTCTAGTATGCCAAGAATTTCCTTGTAGAAAAATACACCAAAAAGAACCGGTATGGTCAAAGACATTTTGGTTGCTACAGATGCTACGGATACACCAAGTTTTTGGGAAGTAGCCGCCATTAAATTAAATATAAGTATGAATAACAGACCTAATGACAGGCTGCCCCAGAACCAACTTTTTTGTGGCACGGCTACCAAGGTAATGGGACCTGAATAATTAAAAAGTCCAACACTACAGGCTACAAAATAATTTACAATAATCGCAAAAAGAGTCTGTACACCAAATTTGGCATATAATTTAAAAACAACAAAAATTAGGCTAGAGAAGAGAATACTTAACGCTAGGTGTATCATTTACAGATGCCTTGAAATTTCTTGGATATCCTCTTTGCCTACTTGTAAATTCCAACACTGAATACCCAATTTGGCGGCGCTATCTGTATTTTCTTTGGTGTCGTCCACAAAAAAAGTTTCATTGGCAACCAATGCATTTTTTTGTAATACATATTCATAAATATCCGCATTTGGTTTGCGCATCTTAATTTCCTGGGAAAGGTAGAATCCTTCAAAGCATATTTTGAACCTTTGAAAACGTTCCATCCCCATTGATGCTATTACTTTTTCTATGTGAAGGTCGTTGGTGTTGCTTAAAAGAAACAATCTATACTTGTTTTCTTGCCGTAAAAGTTCAATAAATTGTAAACGCTCCTCTGGAAAATCCAAAATGATAGAATTCCAAGCCGCTTTTATTTGCTGAATGCTGGCCGTAGTAAAGACCGATTGTAGTCGATGTAGGAATTCTTCGGAACTCATAAGTCCCATTTCGTATTCCTTGAAAAGGGAATCTAGTTCTGGAGTCAGTTCGGTAAATCCAAATTTAGCCATTTCCAATAAGGGCGCTTCTTTATTTAAATTTATAAAGATATCGCCAAAGTCAAATATAATGTTCTTGATCATTATGTAATACGGTTAATTGGTCATTTAAAATTTGAGTGTGTTGTGTTGTATAACCTTTGATCCTTGGAGCGGACAAGCCAGTGCCAAAACGGTTGATTCCCTTAAAAATTCTGGCTTCATCCCAAAGATTTGCATCTATAAAACTTTGCAAGGTGTGCAAACCACCTTCAATAATGATGCTTTGAATATTTTCTTCGTACAGGATTTTACATAGTTGCTGTGCCAAATTAGCTTCAAAATCTACGATTTTATACCTTGCGTTGGAGTTGTATTGTTTGCTGTCTACAACTTGGGTACAAATTAAGGTTTGCTGCTTTCCATCAAAGATATGATAGGTTGAAGGTATTTTTAGTTCGCGGTCAAGTACAATGCGTAGAGGGTTCTTTCCGGTCCAATTCCTGACATTTAGTTGCGGATTATCGGCCATTACAGTATTGGTGCCTACAAGAATACCAGGTTCTTCACTTCGCCATTTGTGCACTAATTGTCTTGATCGGGTATTGGTAATCCAAAATGGTTCTTTTTTATCACCACGTTGTAACGTGTCTGGAGCTATATAACCATCTATGGTCTCCGCCCATTTTAAGATGATATAAGGCCTTTTCTTATTACAATTGGTCAAAAAACGTGCATGATGGACCTTACATTCTTGTTCCAGAATACCCACTTTTACGATACATCCTGCACTTTTAAGTCTTTTAATACCATTCCCTGCAACCTTTTCGTGAGGGTCCTTTAAACCTATAACCACTTTGGGTATGCCCATTTGTATGATCAGGTCCGCACAAGGCGGTGTTTTTCCAAAATGGGAGCACGGTTCTAAGGTTACATAAATTGTCGCATCTTTTAATAGGGATTTATCGCTTACGGAATGTATGGCGTTTACTTCTGCATGGTTTCCTCCAAATGCACTGGTAAACCCTTCCCCAATAATCTTTCCGTTGTGGACAATGACTGCACCTACCATAGGGTTGGGAGCAGTAGAGCCAAGTCCGTACTTCGCTATTTCAATGCACCGTAGCATGTATATTTCATCATTAGTAAGCAAATCTACAGATGGCGGTACTTTTTTATTTGGCTGAGGATTATTAATGGACATCAAACTTTACCTTTTTACGCATATCACGTATCTTCACAGATCAAAAATAGTACTTTAAAACCTATTGTCTTTTTGCCATGGAAAATGTTGTAATCAGGGAAATCAAAAAAGAGGATAATGTCCAAGTAGCCAAGGTAATAAGGCAAGTGTTGATAGATTTGGGGGTTCCAAAGGTAGGTACGGCATATGAAGACCCATCTTTAGATAACATGTACCAGCATTATGATAAGCCTAGGGCTACCTACTTTGTTGTGGAACATGAAGGAACAATTTTAGGTTGTGCAGGGATAGCCCAATTGGATAATTACAAGGGTAATGTTTGTGAACTTCAAAAAATGTATTTCCTGGAATCGGCGAGGGGTAAGGGAATTGGCCATAATATGATACGGGCGTGTTTGGAACGTGCAAAGGAATATGGTTTTGAATCTTGTTATCTGGAAACCATGCCTTACATGAAGGCGGCCCAGAAACTATATAAGAAAATGGGGTTTAAATATATAGACGCTAGAATGGGAGATACGGGCCATTATTCCTGTCCTGTGTTCATGCTTAAAATATTATAGTTGTGTTACTACGGGAAATAAGGAACATATTTCATTCAGAGCTCGATACGCTCTACTCCAAAGATGAAGTTACCAGCTTTTTCTATATACTTACTGCGCATTATTTTGAATTGGAACGTTTTGCCCTGGTATTTGAACCTAACTTGGTTATTGATAAAGATCAGGAAACGATATTGTTCAATGCCTTGTCTCAGTTAAAGATGGAAAAACCTATTCAATATATTACCGGTATTGCCCATTTTATGGATATGGATTTTAAAGTCAACGAGCATGTTTTGATACCTAGGCCCGAGACCGAGGAATTGGTAAGGTGGATTTTGGAAGATAAAGCAGGTGTAGATACCAACATACATATCTTGGATATGGGTACCGGTAGTGGGTGCATTCCAATTTCCTTGGCTAAAAATTTACCTAATGCTCACGTAAAGGCCTTGGATATATCTCCTAAGGCTTTATTGGTTGCCAAAGAAAATGCTGCTGTGCAGGGGGTTAAGATAGATTTTCAACTTGCGGATATTTTTGACTACCATACGGATAATGTACAGCGTTTTGATTTAATCGTATCCAATCCGCCCTATGTAAGGGAACAGGAGAAATCTAATATGCAAAAAAATGTATTATGCAATGAGCCTGGTTTGGCCCTTTTTGTTCCTGATGATGATGCATTAAAATATTATAGGGCCATTGTGCATTTTGCAACAAGGAATTTAAATCAAAATGGTAGCTTATATTTGGAAATCAATCAGTATTTAGGTGAAGAAACCAAACAATTGTTGGTCCAAAACAAGTTTAAGAATGTGGAGTTACGAAAGGATCTTTATGGCAATCACAGAATGCTAAAGGGAATAAAAAAATAAAAAGTATTAGGGTATTTTGCGATAGTTATAAGGATTATGGTAGAATAGAGAAGATTCAAAGATCGGTCAGGTAACTTTCAATGTGGAGCGTTTACTGTAAATAATGAACGGTTAGCCACCAGTACCTACCCAAAATAGGATGAATAAAGAGCAGCTATAAATTAAATGGAAGCGAGAATATTAGAATTACGAAAAGAACTACGGGAGCATAATTATAATTATTATGTATTGGACAATCCTACCATATCTGATTTTGAATTTGATATGAAACTTAAAGAGTTGCAAGAGCTAGAGGCAAAGCATCCAGAATACCATGATCCCAGTTCACCTTCGTTAAGGGTAGGTGGTATGATCACCAAGAATTTTGAGACCGTGGTACACGAACACCGTATGTATTCCTTGGACAATTCTTATTCCAAAGAGGATTTGGAGGATTGGGAAAAAAGAATACAACGCAATTTAGGGGATGTGCCGGTAGCATTTACGTGTGAGCTAAAATATGATGGGGCGTCAATAAGTATCACCTATGAAAATGGCAAGTTGGTAAAGGCCGTAACCCGTGGTGATGGTATTCAGGGCGATGATGTCACCAATAATATCAAGACTATAAAATCCGTACCCTTACAATTAAAAGGCGATTATCCGGAAAAATTTGATATTAGGGGGGAAATTGTATTGCCTTTTGATGGTTTTCTGAAAATGAATGAAGAACGTATTGCCAATGGCGAGGAACCTTATATGAATCCTAGAAATACCGCATCCGGTAGCCTAAAACTTCAGGATAGTAGCATTGTGGCCCAAAGACCATTGGACTGTTTGTTATATAGTATAGTAGGAAGGAATTTAAATTTTGAAACCCAGTTCCAAATGTTGGAAAAGGCCAGGGAATGGGGTTTTAAGGTTCCTACCGTAGCCAAGCTTTGTAAGACTACCACTGAGGTCATGGCATTTATAGAGGAGTGGGATGTTAAACGTCATGAACTGCCCTATGAAACTGACGGAGTGGTCATTAAAGTTAATAGTCTGCAGTATCAAGAGGAACTGGGGTATACCGCAAAAGCACCAAGGTGGGCCATGGCCTATAAATTTAAGGCGGAACAAGTATTTACCGTTTTAAATGAAATTACGTATCAAGTAGGGCGTACGGGTGCCATAACTCCGGTAGCCAATTTAGAACCTGTGTTGTTGGCAGGAACTACCGTTAAAAGGGCCTCGTTGCACAATGCGGACCAGATAGAGAAATTGGATATTCGTGTGGGCGATACGGTCTTTGTTGAAAAAGGTGGGGAAATCATCCCTAAGATTATAGCGGTGGATCTTACAAAAAGGCCAGCGGATTCTAAACCTACGGAGTATATCCATGAATGTCCTGAATGTGGAACACCATTGACCCGTACAGCGGGTGATGCCAAGCACTATTGTCCAAACGAGTATGGATGTCCGCCCCAAATTACGGGTCGTATTCAGCATTATATTTCAAGAAAGGCTATGGATATAGAAGGTTTGGGAGGAGAAACGGTAGAGCTTTTGTTTAAAGAAGGACTTATCAATGATTATGCGGATTTATATCAATTGACCAAAGAGGATATTTTGCCCTTGGAACGTATGGCAGAAAAATCAGCGGAGAATTTAATAAAGGGTGTGGCAGAATCCGTAAAAGTACCTTTTGAGCGGGTGTTGTTTGCCTTGGGTATTCGCTATGTAGGTGAAACCGTAGCCAAGAAATTGGCAAAGGCCTATAAAAATATAGATGCGCTCAAGGAAGCGCCTTTGGAACATCTGACGGCAGTAGATGAAATAGGGGAGCGCATTGCACAAAGTGTTATCCAGTTTTTTGCCAATGAAAAGAATTTAGATGCCATAGAACGTTTAAGGCGCTATGGTGTGCAAATGTCCATTTCTGCGGAAAAGTTACAAAACCAGACTAATATATTGCAAGGCAATACCTTTATAGTTTCCGGTGTATTTGAACAATTGGGTAGGGACGAACTAAAGAAAAAAATTGAGGATAACGGTGGTAAAGTGGGCTCATCCATTTCCTCAAAGACTACCTACTTGGTGGCGGGAGATAAAATGGGACCGAGCAAAAGAGCCAAAGCGGAAAAATTGGGAGTACCAATTATTACAGAACAGGAATTTTTAAACATGTTGACCTAAAATGAATATGGATATTTTTACGATAACGTCAGTACTGGTATTTTTATCGGCCATTTTTGGCTATATCAATGCCCGTTTTTTAAAATTGCCCAATAGCATTGGTTTAATGTTAATAACCATTGTATTTACTTTAGTGGTATTTGCCATTGGCTATGTAGACGATACGTTGATAAACGCGGAAAGATATATCATTACACAGATAGATTTCAAATCTGTTTTGTTGGATATCATGTTGAGTTTTCTACTTTTTGCAGGTGCATTGCATACCAATTTTGAACAGTTAAGGGTACAACGTTGGCCTATATTGGTATTCTCGACCTTAGGCGTTTTGGTGTCAACGTTTTTAGTGGGCACCAGCGTCTATTATCTTCTTCAAATATTGGGTATGGACATTGCCTTTATTTATTGTTTATTGTTCGGTTCATTGATATCGCCTACGGATCCCATTGCCGTATTGGGCATATTAAAAAAAGCAGGAGCCCCTAAGCAGTTGGAAACTAAAATCGTTGGGGAGTCATTGTTTAATGATGGAGTTGGGGTAGTGGTATTCTTAACTATTTTTCAATTGGCATCCTCTACGGAGGTAGCGGTCTCCCCATTGGAAATTTTAGAGCTTTTTGGTGTTGAGGTCATTGGTGGTCTGGCACTGGGCCTTGCCTTGGGTTGGGGCACCTATAAGTTAATGAGGTCCATAGATGATTATGACATTGAAGTTATTATCACCTTGGCTACGGTCATGGTTGGGACCCTAATTGCACAAAAATTTCATTTATCGGCCCCTTTGGCTATGGTGGCGGCAGGTTTGGTGGTCGGTAACGATACGGTACGTAATTCTGCCATGTCGGCAACAACCGAGACGTACGTGGATAAATTTTGGGAACTGTTGGATATTTTGTTGAACACATTATTGTTTGTATTGATCGGTATGGAAATGCTGGTACTATCCTTTAAAACGGATTACATAATTGCCGGTCTAATGGCCATACCTTTAGTATTGCTATGTAGGTACCTATCATTGTTGCTCCCCATCAAATTTTTTGAGAAAAGGTTGGATTTTGTTCCCAAAACCAATTTGGTCATGACTTGGGGCGGATTAAGGGGAGGAATATCCATTGCGTTGGCCTTAGGACTTACAGAAGCCATGCATAGGGATGTTTTTTTGGTTATTACCTATATAGTAGTTGTCTTTTCAATTATAGGGCAGGGATTAACGGTTGGTAAATTAGTAAAAAGGGTAACAACATGATGCCACAAAACTATTCGGAATTTAATTCCACTTTACAACTTTCCGATCCACCAAAGGACTGGCCCGATGCATTAAAGGCAATGTGGTATGATGCTCAGGAAAATTGGGATGCCGCACATGATATTGCACAGGAACTTCATAGTAAATTAGGTAGTTGGATGCATGCATACTTACATAGAAAAGAGGGAGACCGATTTAACGCAGGTTATTGGTATCGATTGGCTGGTAGGACCTATCCGGATATTTCTTTGGATGTTGAATTACAAAAAATTGTTGAGTTTATTTTGGAGGGTAACGGCTAGTTGATTTGGGAATATGGATTTTTAAGTATATAATTACGATTTTTAGAACTGTGTTATATGCTATTTCAAAAGCTTAAGATTAAAGTAAAAGCTTATGGATGGCCACTCTATTAATGCCTTGATACTAGGTTTTCTGGATAAACCAGCCCACATGGTATTTCTGTATCATTGACCCTGTACCAAGCCTTATTGTCTTTAAAGAAGAAACCCGCACGCACTTTATCGTTCAATCCTTTTTTAAAGAGTGTAATCACATAAAAAATATTGGTTTCCTTAGGTGGTATGGTCAATTTTAATAAAGTCGGTTTTTGGAGCGTATTTTCTAGGGCAGCCGCTAAATCTGTAAGCCCATAGTTAAACAACGGTACCTTATCAATACGCATTGTAGCATTTGGTAGTAGTACGTTTAGGGAATTGTCGAAAGATGTTCCTTGCGGTATGGAAGTTTTGGGCATTTTAACTGATAGTTCAAAAGGTGTTTCTGTAGTATTGATGATACGTGACCAAAAAATACCGTAGACAAATTTTTGTCCATTGGAAAAAGTATAGGTAAGGCCACCTTTTGGCAAACTATTTTGTACGATAATTTGTTTTCCCTTAGTAATGGTGTATAGGTAGGTAGTATCTATCCATGCGGCAATGGAATCTAATTGTATTTTTTTGTTTTCATTAGATGCTGTAGAAGTCAACGTCGTATTTGCTAACGATTTAGGGGTGAACTCATTTTTATGTTCCTGTTTGCAGGAAAATAATAGTACAGTAGTCAATAATGTTATGAGTAGCCGTTTTATCATTGTTATATTGGTTGCTCTGATGTTTAATTAATTGGTTTTATATTGGTAGTTGTTGATAACGAAAGATCGCTTTTTTTTCCGAAGAATACTACGAGTAATTATAAAGCTTTTGTAAGAACATCTTAACATAAGTTGTTTATTGCAACCATTTTTAATCCTTAATTTTAGTCATCATGAAGGGTGCTGTAGTATGTTACCCTAAAGTTGCCATCTAAACAAAACCGTATGAAAAAACAATTCCTTTTAGCCGCCACAGTATTGGTGGTATGGGGCATGGCTGCCCAAGAAACCTTATTGCTACGGCAACCTACCTTATCTAAGAACGAGGTAGTCTTTATTTACGCCAATGACCTATGGAAGGCACCGGTTACCGGTGGTGATGCCATACGGTTAACCAGCGGTATGGGCTATGAATATGCGCCACATTATTCACCAAACGAGCAATGGATCGCTTTTACGGCAGAATATGAGGGCAATGATGATGTGTATGTTATTCCCGCAACAGGTGGAACACCAAAGCGGCTTACCTTTCACCCTTCGGTAGACGAGGTTCAGGGTTGGACACCTAATGGTGAAATTCTTTTCCGTTCTACACGAAAAGCAAGACCTACCATGACCAGTCAGTTCTATACGGTATCCTTAGAGGGTGGTCTGCCCAAGGCTTTGGAAATTCCTAGAGGGGCCTATGGGGAAATCTCTGAAGATGGAAGCCATATAGCATATACACCGATTACTTCTTGGGACCCGGAGTGGCGTAATTACCGTGGTGGACAGGCCATGCCCATTTGGATCGTAGATTTGAATACCTATGAGTTGACCACCACCCCACAATTGGACCAAGAACGTCATTTATATCCGGTTTGGATAGGAAAAAAAGTATACTATTTATCGGAGCGTGATTATACCAGTAATATCTGGAGCTATGATACCGCTACCCAAACTGAGGAACAAATAACCTTTCATAAAAAATTTGATGTTAAAAGCTTAGATGCCGCAGGAAATCTATTGGTGTATGAACAAGGTGGGCGTTTACATATTTTGGACATTGCCACCAAGCAGGCCAAAACAATTAACATTAGTGTTAAGGGGGATTTGAATTTTAGTCGTTCCCGTTGGGAAGAGGTCACCGCCAACAATGTAATTAATCCCAATATTTCACCCAATGGCAAACGTGCCGTTTTTGAATACCGTGGCGATATTTTCACTTTCCCAAAGGAAGAGGGTAGCTGGCGAAACCTTACCCAGAGTAGTGGGGTTGCGGATAGGTCTCCCATATGGTCCCCTAAAGGAAATAAAATTGCATGGTTTTCAGATGCAAGTGGGGAATACCAGTTGGTGGTGGCAGACCAATTTGGGCAGAACAGGAAAACATACCCCCTTGAGAATCCAACATTTTATTTTAAACCGGATTGGTCGCCCAACGGTAATCTCATTGCCTATACCGATACGGATTATAACATTTGGACCATAAATCTTGTTACAGGAAAGGTAAATAAGGTTGATACGGACCGTTATGCACACCCTAATAGGTCCATGAACCCTGTATGGTCGCCAGATAGCCGTTGGTTAACTTATGAAAAACAGCTGGACAGTCATTTTAAAGCGGTTTTTATTTATGATACCCAAAGCGGAAAAGCGGTGCAGGTAACGGATGGTACTGCAGATGCTACCAGTCCGGTGTGGGACGTTGCGGGCGAATACCTTTACTTTTTGGCAAGTACGGATTATGGACTGGCATCGGGGTGGTTAGATATGAGCTCCTATGACCCAAGTATTACCCGTAGCCTTTATGCCCTTGTGTTGAGCGCGCAAGGTAAAGCCCCAAATCTTCCTAAGACCGATGAAGAAGATATAGACGAAGCTAAGTCCGATGAGACCAAAACATCATCCAAAAAGGATAAAAAGGACAAAGATGAACCTAAGAAAACCATAAAACCGGTACAGATAGATTTTTCCGGCATTCAAAATAGGATAGTGGCCTTGGACTTACCTGCGCGTGACTATCAATTTTTACAGGCGGGTTCGGAAAAGCAGGTGTTCGTTGCCGAAGCCATCCCAAATGAATCAGGCTTTAAGGTCCACAACTATGATGTAGCCAAAGAAAAGGCTACAGATTTTGAAAATGGCGTTACCGATATGGTTGTGTCTAAAAATGGAGAACATTCCTTACTGAAGAGTAAGTCAGGGTGGACCATTACCGGAACAAAAGATGCACCCAAACCAGATGATAAAATAGCGGTATCGGCACAATTAAAAATAGACCCTACGGCAGAATATGCACAGATTTTCAAGGAAAGCTGGCGTTATATGAGAGATTTCCTATATGTGGACAATGTTCATGGGGCACCGTGGAATGAGGTTTATAGTTGGTACCAACCTTGGGTAAAGCATGTAAGGCATAGAACGGACCTTAACTATATAGTGGATATACTTAGTGGGGAAGTAGCCATTGGGCATTCCTATGTATCTGGAGGGGATATGCCCAAAATAAATGAGGTTCCCGTAGGATTGCTAGGTGCCGATTTCAATGTGGTTGATGGGTATTATAGAATTGAGAAAATCTACACCGGGGAAAAATGGAATCCTAACATAAGGGCTCCATTGGCAATGCCCGGTCTTGATGTTAAAGAAGGCGATTATATAGTTGCCATCAACGGAAAGCCAGTGGCTCAAAATCAAAATATATATGCTTTGTTGGAACAGACCGCCGATCGTACTATCAATATTTCCGTTAATAATTCACCATCAATGAACGGGTCTAGAAGTTTGACCGTGAAACCTGTTGAAAATGAATACCAATTACGTTTTATTGATTGGGTAGAAGGGAATAGAAGAAAGGTTGATGAGTTATCTGGCGGAAAACTAGCTTACGTATACATTCCCAATACCAGTAATCCGGGTTTTGAAAGTTTCAATAAATATTATTTTTCGCAGCAGGATAAAAAAGGGGTTATTTTGGATGAGCGAAACAATGGTGGTGGTTCCGCTGCAGATTATATGATTGATATAATGGCACGGGAACCTTTTGGCTATTTCAATAGTAAAGCCAACGATAATAGGCCTTGGACCTCTCCCATAGCAGGAATTTGGGGACCTAAGGTTATGATCATAAACGAACGCGCCGGTTCCGGAGGTGATTTGCTGCCGTACATGTTTAAGGAGAAAGGCCTTGGTCCCTTGGTAGGAACCCGAACTTGGGGCGGTCTGGTAGGTACTTGGGATACTCCGCGTTTTATTGATGGCGGACGTATGGTTGCACCACGTGGCGGATTCTATAACAATGATGGAGAGTGGGATGTGGAAGGTATAGGAATATCGCCTAATATAGAAGTCATACAAGACCCAAAATCTATTGTGGCCGGTAAAGACCCACAATTGGAGCGCGCCGTTCAAGAAGCCATGAAACTTTTGGAAACACAAGAGTTTATCATGAAACCGGAACCCGCGGCACCGGTAAGGTGGAAGCGCCCGGTAGGCTATGAAAATGAAAACTGATATTAAGAAAAAGCCCAACTTCGGTTGGGCTTTTTTAATTTTATATGCTAATGGAAAACGTTGTTATATTAATTTTCTAAATATAAAAATTCTACATGATCAAAAACTAGATTTTGGGCATCTATAATTTCCATGTTTTGAATTTTGCTGCGAATAATGGAATTTCGGATGGTAAAATCCTTGACATCACGTAATAAAATGGGTTCACTGCACGTAACATCCATATGTTCCATAATAACGTTTGTCAACGGAATCTCCGGGATGCATTTGGCGTTAATGAACCTGTTGTTGGTCGTAATTTGGACATCTCTCATGAAAATATTTCTAATTACCGGGGTCAATTCGTTAATAGGTAATTTTGGTAAACGTTCAGCAAGCTCCCCCACATATCTTTTACTGCCCAATAGGTCCCATTCCAAAGCATGCTTATTGATGTTCATCTGTACTCTTTCGTAATATATATTTTCAACGCCACCACCTCTTGGACGTCTGGTCTTAAAGCGAAATCCCCTGTCGGTCCCATCAAAAATACAGTCGTGTAGATAAATGTTACGAATCCATCCGGCAGTTTCACTTCCTGTAGTAATGGCACCGTGGCCAGCTTCGGAAAGACAATACCGTACCACTACATTTTCTGTAGGGCGGTCAACGCGAATGCCGTCCTTGTCCCGGCCGGCTTTCATGGTAAAGCAATCATCACCATTATTCAAGGTTGAATATTCAATTAATACATTACGTGATGATTCAATATCAATTCCGTCGCCGGTAGGTATTCCCACGGAATTTACGGTGATTCCCCTTATTATTACGCCATCACAATAAATGGGCGTAACATTCCAGGTTACACTTCGTTCAATGGTGATACCTTCAATAAGTACATTTTTACATGCTACCAAACATATAGATTTTGGTTTGTAAAAATAACGCCCTTTATCGCCGTCATAAATTCTTTCTTTAACCGGAGCATTTTGGTCAATGGAAATTTCAACCACCTCTTTTGGGCTTTCAGCGGTACGAATGGGAGCATCCATATCAGGTCCAATAATTTTGCCTTTACCAGTTATTGCAATATTTTCGGCATTATACGCATAAATGAATCCGCCGCTGGACATAATTTCAATGCCTTCCACACGGGTAAATACGGCAGGTAAAAAATCTGCTATTTCCCCACTAAAATGAAGTTCGGCTCCTTCTTCTAAATGAAGGTTAACATTGCTTTTCAGCGCTATACGGCCTGTGGTCCATATTCCTTTAGGTACTATTACCGTTCCACCACCATTCTTGTTTGCATTATCTATGGCAGTTTGTATGTTTTTAGTAATGTTCTTATAAGCCGTAGCACCAAATTTCACAACGGAAACGACGTAAGCTGGAAAAACATGTTTTTTGAATTGTGGCATTTCAAATGGTGCGATGACCGGTGCAATGTCATTGGGCATAGCAGCTGCTCCCACCTGTGCTTTAGTTACAAACGAGGCAGTTGAGCTTGGCGTGCTGAATTGTGCCAATGTAATTTGGCAACATAATATGAAGAGAAGCCTGAAAAAAATATGTTTCATAATCTATTTTTTAGGTAGTTGAGGTTTTATTCTTTAGTAGTCCAAGCCAAGGAACATGCACCTATTGCATAAAATTTTTGTTCCTTAAGTTTCATGATTGCCGTGTAAATTACAGTAAACGTTCCGTCATCCTCTTGGATAATACATAGCGGGGTCCGAGTGGCATGATCCCCATCTTCCGCCCATAAATTGGATTCATATTGAATTTTGATACGTTGTTCCTTGCTCCATAGAATACCGTCCTTAGAAATACTATAGGCTATTTCTTGGTTGCCAAAAGAATCGAACACCGCGATATAACCACCTTCTTTTAGTTCGGTTACCTGCGGATTCTCAATAAATTCTTCAGCAATAGGAATTGGGTTAATTGTTTCTGGTAATCTGGTCCATGGCCCGCTTAGTTGTGGTGCCTTTGCCAAGCCTACAGGCCATGGGCCTTTGGGAATGTAATTATGTCCGTCATAAAAGGCGTACCAGGAATCATTTACTTTGTACGGATTAAAGGTGGCTACTGCTTGTTGCCCTTCCCAAGCTTGGGAATTTTCATCAGGTTGTAGTACAATACCCATATCTGCATACGGACCTCCAATTCCGTCCTTACCTTCAAATACGGATTTTGCTCTCCAAATGCGCCCTTCATAATCGCTTCGTGCATATTCCCCTTTATTGGAATTTCCGGCACGATAGGCAACATAGAAAATATTCCATGCATTTTCTAAATCATTAAATTCCACCCCCGTTACCCAAACTTCTGACCGTGGATTTGAAAAGGACCTACCGGGAATGCTCTCTAAAATAGTGGCTTCCCGTTTCCATGAAATAGCATCGGTACTAGTCCAATAGGCAATGCGCAAATCTCTATGCGGACGAAAGAACATTTCATTTACGAACATGTGGTAAACCCCATCTATTTTAACAACCTGACCTGTTTCAAAGCCAGATTGATTATTAGTGGCGATGACATCCTTATGCACATTTGATATGACCGGACCTTGGTAGGCCGATACCAATTCTAGTTTTCTAATGATGTCATCTCCTTTTGTTTGTGCACAGCAAAGTTGAATGAAAGTGGATAGGAAAAAGACCTTAAAAAATATGTTTCCTGTTTTTGAAAAATTGGATGTAAGGGTTGACATTGGTTTGATCATTTTAACGAAGCATAATTCAATTTACTTAACTCTAGTATCCTCTTGGGCAACACAATAACCTATATAAGAGTTTCATGAAGGTGAAGTGTTGTTTAAAGTTTTAATTTAAATGTACTGTCTTAAAAAGTGTTTCCGAGTCTTTTAGTTTTCTACCTTCCTCAATTCCCAAATATGCTTCATTGGCATGCTTTTCGGACCAAAACCCGTTTAAAATGGATTCATTTACCACGGTATAAATGACTACACCTTTATATATTTTCTGCGCTTCCCCTTCATATGAAAAATTTATAACCAAAATATGGTTATGATAGAAGCCGGTACCCGATTGGGTTTGGTCACCATCTATAATCCATTCTGCATGAACTCTGTGCTCACCCGTCCTTGAAAGATGTAAAAAACCGGAATACCTGCTATTTTCCTTGTTCTGATTAAAGCCCAGAATATGATATGTACCCTGTAACTGAACATTAAGCGTATGAGCTATTTCTATCTCGTTTTTAAAAGCATTAAACACTTCTTGCCTTTTTCGTAGTTCTTCTTTTAAGATATTGATTTCATCAGGCGATAGTGTGTTTATTTGATGCAGTGATTTTTTTGAATTTTCTAACCATCTTTTGGCTTGATTATAAGTAACTATATTGACATTTGCCTTTTTTGGTGTAATTAAAATATCGCCCTTTGGTTGTACTTTCTTCCATCTCAAAAATAGGCATGTACCAATAAGGGCAGTAATCAATACCAAACATATAATACCTATGGCCATTACTAAAGGTACCTGGTGGTTTACTATGTCAATCATTGGGTATTTTGGCTTCTAAATATTAGGAAGAATATGTAAAATCTTATAAGGGTTTAATTACAGTAATATATAACCGAACCCTAGAGTTCTAATTATTAATACTTACTGAATAGATTTTACCGGCCATCATATCAGGTAAGAGCAATCTGCCTTCTTCCTCTTCCAAATAAAAATCTGCAGCAGATTCTAGATTATCAATCAACACGGTAGACACTTCTGTTGTACCATCTATTTTCCATACTGTCCCAGAAGCCCAACTACTAATATAATAATCTCCCTTACTGTCTTGCTCAACTGCATCTGCACCTCTAAATTCTCCTTTTAAAGGAGTTAGTTGTCCATTACGTTTTACTAAGAAATTTCCTGTAAAAAATGCGCCAACCATGATATCGCCATTATTGTCAACACCAACGCCATTTGGGTTTAGCATTAACGGGTTTGTGTCTTGGGCAATAGTAATATTGCCTTTTAAATCTATATGATAAATACGACCTAACTCTGGTACTAATTTAGCCTCGTCACTTTCTAGGGGCCAAAGATTATTGTCATTGTCGCGCATGTATTGCGTGGCACCCATATCGGCTACATAAATTCCTGTGCCATCTGCATTTATGGACACATCGTTTAAATATAACACCTCTTTAGGGAAGTCATCTTTGTCGACAAATACACTTTTGTTTCCTTGTTCATCAATTTTCCAAATACGTGTAACATCAGAAAAGTATAAGTGATTATTTAGATATACAATTCCTTTAGGTTCATTAAAGCCATTGGCAAAGGTTGTGACCCCTTCTGTAGAAATTTGGACTACGGAACCATCACCTTCATCTTTGCCGTTCATTAAAGTAATATAATAATTGCCGTTGAAACCTTTGGTTATACTTTCTGGCTTAACACCCACTTCAACAGGAAATTGAATTTCATTTTGTGAAAAACAGAAAGAAATGGCAAATAATATTGAAAAGGAGAGTAAAATTGTGGAACGTAGTTGACTGTACATTTTCATGAGTGTTGGTTTTAAGTTGATGCAAGCTAAATTTAATAAAAAATAACCTTACAAAATTGCCCTTTGTAGTGTTAAACAATTGAAATATATATCGTTATATTTTTATTTGCTTCTCATAAAGTCTCTTATTCTTGTTTTCTATTTTGGAATTTAAAAGTTTTAGGTCCTACATAAGATTTTTTTAATCCGCCAAAATCCAACATCACTTTTTGTACTACCATACCTGGATCAATTACATGTAATTTAAGGGTATGTTTTCCAGGAGTATCAATTTGCATTTTAATAGAATTGATGGCACTATTTCTCATTACGTTCTTGGCCCATTCCTGGGAATATTCCTTTACAAAATTTGATTGTACTACTATGTCCTGTTCATCTAACTGCACACCATATGCGGTACCATGTTCCTTATCTTTTGAAAACAGGGGAAGCATAACGGTCTGTATAATGACCTCACCGGGCTTTTCAACATAAAAATCATACGCCACGTAAGAATCGTACCCTTTGTCAAAAGTGGCATTGCCCAATTGTAAGGCTTCATTTGAATAGCCCAGACCAGGGATTTCTTGAAAATGGATACCACCGTTTTCTGTTTTTCTATGAAAATTTGTAGGATTAATACTGATTAACCCATCAATGGGCATATAGATAGAATTGTTAGGAGCAACTTGCTTGTTGGCAACGACTTTTATTATACTCTTTTCTGTTGAAGAGTGAATTATAATTTCACCCTCATTTTGTCCTAAGTTTGGCACTCGATCCCAAATCACGGAAACGTTAATACGTTCTTGTGTTTGAACTGTTCCTTTTAATCTATCTAAAATCAGCCAAGGGGCACTTGTAGTTGTGTAAAAATCTAGAGGCTCTTTACCGGTGTTGTACACTTCAATAAAATGTGATTGTTTGTTTAAATTGCTGAATAGGGGAAGGGTTTGGTTTTCTGTTTTTTCAGAATTGCTGCCTTCTACAAAAATTTCAAGAGATCCCTCTTTAGGTGTAATTATTTTCTTGGTAGGCGCAATTTGAACTTGTGGCAAGAAGCCTGGAGCGGTCATCATTCCATTCCATTTTCTATTCAATAGATTATTATATTTTTTGGTGATATCCGCTAAGGAATCATGATATAAAACAACTTTTGCCGCCAGTTCATTGGTAGTGGTTCTTTGTTGTTTCGCATACCATCTGTTTTTTTGTGCCAATAACATTTCATGGTTGTATAATGATGCGCCTTTTAAAGGGTAGTAGACCATTTCGTAAAAAGCAGCTTTTTTTTCCTCAGGAAGTTCTTTTAAAATTTCCGTTGCCATTTGTGCAATTTTGGCATATTCCGCCAATCTGGTTTCCGCCTCGTTATAGTTGATAAAAGAAAAGTCCGTATCCTTTATGTTCTCTTTGGCTTCTAGGCTGTTCCATTTCCAATCGCCCGTCATATATTCCGGTTTGCGGGTAAATCCATGATAGTAATACCGGTCCAAGATATAGGCAAGGTCATTGGTATACTGCTCACCAAAAATATGGGTCAATTTTTCTACTTGGTAATCATTGATGTTTTCAAAATTAAAACGGTCAAAATCCCAAGCCATATCCATGAACAATTGCATTCCCATTTCACCAGGCTTTATGTCCCCAACGTTTAATAACCAGTACTTATCGGCTCCCAAGGAATATGCTTTTTGCATTTCGGTGTACATAAGGGCCGGTGGGGTAGTATTTAGCCAGAGGTAGTCGTTTGGCCAACCTAGATAGGAGATGTGGTAATATACCCCTGCACCGCCGGATCGTTGCTGTTCTTTTTTGTTGCTTACTTTTTTAATGTAGCCGTAATTGTCATCTGGCCAAACAATAATAATATCCTCAGGAACCTCCAAGCCTTTTTCATATAGCCCTAAAACTTCTTTATAGGGTACAAATATCTGTGGAACATCTACAATAGGGTCGTTCATGTATTTGGTCAGTATGGCACGTTGGTCCTTAATGGCCTCGTCCAACATTTTAAATTTCTGCTCATCAGAACCGCCGGACATACCTTCGTCGTGCATTCCGCGCAAGGCAATGGTATAAATGTTTTCCTTTTCCTTGGCCTCGTTTACTCGCTCATCCAATACGCGGTTAATTTCTTTTTTATTGGTTACATAATTCCACTCACCTTGGGTTTTTTTGTCCCATTCCGTAGCATTGTTGTAGAGTAGTGGTTCACAGTGGGCGGTAGTGATCATAATAGCATAGGAGTCCGCCATTTCCATATTCCCAGGGACGGTATAGAATGCCTTTGTAACTTCGTGCATTGCAGGGGCCACCATATTACCTTTAAGGCGAAGGACAAGTTCAAATACTTTTTCGTAGGTATTTGGACCAATATTTTGAATATTCGAATCCATTTTGTTTGCAGCCCAAGGTAATAGTCCCCAATCTTCATCGTTCAGAAAAATTCCCCGATATTTAACTGAAGGGGATTTGGAGGTATAACTAAGGTTTTTAAGATAAATTTCCTTTTTCTTTTCCACAGGAACATCTGCCCAATAATACCATGGAGATACCCCCATAGCTTCGGAAAGACTGAATACACCATAGGCTGTTCCGCGTTTATCGCTTCCGGTAATAACTAGGACATTCTGATTTTTCCTGAACGGGCTCTTAATGGTCTGTATTAGATAACGTTCAGGTTGATCTTGAATAGTGGAAACATTCAATTTATGAGATTGAACCAATTCGTCTATCCATTTATTTTGGCCTAGGGTTCCAACGAGAATTATATTCCCTTTAAATTTCTTGATATCCTTAATATTGTTGATAATGCTGGGACGTTGATTCGTTACCTTGTGCACATCTTCAGCAAAAAGATTTACCGATTTTTTTACGACCGGAAAATCTGTATTTTCCATATAGATTGTTGTAGGACTTTCAGTGGTTACAATTGGAAAATAAACATCTAGGTTTATTGCCGAATCTACGATGTTGAATTGGGACAATATTAATTGTGGAAGCAGAATAACCGCCAAAAGAATCTTTCTCATAAATAAAACAAAAGTTAAATGTAGTAAATACACTTATTAAATCCAATTGTTTTTATTGTATGATTAAATTTAAGTAAGGTCCTGCAATGTAATTTACGGGAGAAAAAAAGTGTATTAAAGGTCTTTTTTAAAACAAACACTATTTGCTATGCCAACATAAGGTGGATAGTTGGCAATAACCTGATAACCATTTTTCTTATAAAGGGCTATAGCTTCTGGCTGCCGCAAACCAGTTTCCAACACACAGGTTTTATAACCTAATTCTTTTGCCCATTCTTCCAGCCCTGTCAAAATTTTAGATGCAAAACCTTGACCGCGATTTTCTGGTAGTACGAACATTCGTTTTACCTCAACTGAAGTTTCATTGAACTTTTTAATAGCGCCACAGGCTATAGGCATATCATCCTCATACAAAACCAGTGTATGTTTTAGATGGGTAATACCATTGAACTGGGCATAGAAACTATGATCCTCACCGTCACGTTTTGCAAGGTCTGTGTCCAAAAGGCTAACTAAATCCTTAAAATCTAGGTTTTGAGAGTCTGTACGGAGTATTTGAATCATTAGTTACAATTTTAGACTTTTATGGAATAGCCGGAGGCTGTATTTTTTTCGGTATCAAAATTAAAATCTATCCTGCCCAAGTGAACGCCAAAGCACCCCACCTGATTCACCAAGACGTCCCTATCATTAGCATTGCTGATTATAGTAGGTTTTTCCAAAAATGTATGGGTATGGCCTCCAATAATCAAATCTGTGTATTTAGTTTTTTTTGCCAATTTTAAATCATCTGGTTTGTTGATAGAGGCATACTCATATCCTAAGTGCGAAAGACAGATGATTAAATGGCATTGTTCCGTTAATTTTAATTGCTGCTCTGTTTCAACGGCAAGTTCATAAGGATCTAAATATTTTGTTTCCTGATATAATTGTTTGCTTACCAACCCATTCAGCTCAATTCCTAATCCGTAAACCCCAATTTTTATACCATCCTTTATATATATTTGATAGGGTTTGGTCAGTCCTTGCAAAGGTGTATTGGTAAAATCGTAATTAGCGGAGATAAAATCAAAATTAGCATGAGGCATTTGCGCAAGGAGTCCATCTATGCCATTATCAAAATCATGATTTCCTATTGTTGCCCCATCGTAATTGAGCATGCTCATTAATTTAAATTCAAGTTCGCCCCCATAAAAATTAAAATACGGTGTGCCTTGAAAGATATCTCCGGCATCAAATAGCAAGGTGTTGGGATTCTCTTTCCTTATACGCTCCACTAGTCCGGCCCTACGGGCCAATCCACCAAGGCCGGGAAAATTAGCATGATCCTTTGGGAAGGTGTCTATATGGCTATGAACGTCATTGGTATGTAAAATAGTAATATGTTTTTTGGAAGGGGTGGTACACCCATTCAACCCAAGTCCGCCCAAAGTCAATAAACCGGATGTTGCTGCGGTATTTTTAATAAATGTTCTTCTTTTCATATTACTGTAGCTGATAAAAACGTGAATCTACTTTTGGTGCAAGCGTATCTACTTTGGTAAAATAATCTATCATGGCATTGCGTATCTTATATTCGGTTTCGGTGATGGATACATATTCTTTAAAAAAATTCATGTTATCCCCACCTGTGACCAGGTAATTGGAGGTTGCCACAAAATAAGTTTGTTCCTTATTCAAAGGTTTTCCATTGATGGAAAACGTATGTACGCTATAGTCTTTGTTAAGTACCAACTGCATACCAGCAATTGGATGTGCCCTCTTTGCCTTGCTTAAATAATCTATCATTTTAAGTAGCGAACTGCCTTTTAATTCTACTACGACTACCGTATTCTCAAAAGGCATGACCTCATAGGCCGTTCTGGCCGTTACATTTCCTTTAGATATTGTAGCGCGTATACCGCCATGGTTTAATAGGACAACATCTATATTATTTCCTGTACGTTGTTTAAATATGGGTTGAGATTGTTGCAATACGATATCTGCCATGAGGTTGCCGGCCGTAGTATTATATTGACCATCGGTTTTGCTAATGGTAAAAGGGGCATAGGCAAGAGGGTTAGTTAATATTTCCTCAATTCTATCGTGATAGGGTGTTATAAATTCCTGTATGGAATCAATGGTCGTAGAATTGCTGTCTATGGTAATTCTGTTTCCTTCTATAGAGGAAATAGTTGGTATCCCTTCCTTACATGATAAGAAAAGACTAATTGTTATAAATATAACAAAGTGTTTTATTTTTAAATAATCAAAGTGTTTTAACTTCGCCATAGAGTTGCAGGGATATTATTTACATTTGTGTAAATGTAAAAATACATGTTTTTAAAAGTTATTAAGGACAAGTTCAAACAGAAATCTGGTCGAAAATTATTGAAACAATTATCGGTCAATCCTGTAGCAGTAACGCGTGAGAAAAAGGGAATACGTTCTTTAGGTTGTATTGTGGATTTGGATAGGTTTGAAAAATCTGAAGTGTTTTTTCAGTTTCAGGAAGAGTTTTCATTACGTCCAAATGCAGTTAAAATAATAGGATACAAGCGGTTATATGATAAAAATTCACCCTATGCCACACCTGTATTTTCTGATAAGGATTTAGGTTGGAACGGTGAAATTGAGAATAGTTATGCCCATGAGTTTTTGGGAAGGGAATATGATCTTTTGGTCAATTATTATGATGAAGATAGTCTTTTGTTAAACTTGATGACGGTAAAAACAAAAGCACGGTTAAAAGTAGGGTTTAAAGAAGTGGACCCATTGTACAATGATTTAATTTTTGATACGCCATTAAAGGATTTTCAGGTATTTAAAAAGGAACTGAAAAAATATTTAGGCATTTTTAAGGAGATTTAGTTATGAAAGAATTACAAGGAGCAGGTGTTGCATTGATTACGCCTTTTAAAGAAGATGGTACAGTAGACGTAGTTGCTCTTAAACAAGTAGTAGCCTATAATATTGAACGTCATATAGATTATTTGGTAGTATTGGGTACTACAGCAGAATCGGTAACATTGACAAAAGCAGAAAAGCAACTGGTCATGAATACGGTAGAGGAGGCCAATGCCGGTAGACTTCCATTAGTGCTAGGTGTTGGTGGTAATAACACTATGGGCCTTGTAGAGGAATTAAAAACCCTTGATCTAACGGGGTATACCGCCATATTATCAGTGTCCCCTTATTATAACAGGCCAACCCAGGAAGGTATTTACCAACATTTCAAGGCCATATCCAATGCATCTCCATTACCAATTATACTTTACAATGTACCAGGTAGGACGGGAAGTAATATGTTGCCCGATACAGTGGTAAGATTGGCAAAGAATTTTGACAATATCGTTGCCGTCAAAGAAGCCTGTGGCAATATGATACAGATACAGGAATTAATAGCTAAGCGACCAAAGGGTTTCTTAGTACTTTCTGGCGATGATATCACCGCGTTACCCACCATAGTAGCAGGTGGTGAAGGGGTTATTTCCGTAATAGGGCAGGGACTTCCGCTAGAATTTTCATCAATGGTCCATGAAGCCATGAACGGACATGTGGAGGAGGCCTACGTACTTCATTATAAAATGCAGGAAGGCATGCAACTTATTTTTGAAGAAGGAAACCCGGCGGGTGTTAAGGTAATGATAGAATACTTAGGTCTTGCCAAACCATACGTACGCTTACCATTGATTCGTGCAACAGATGCATTGAAACATCGTATAGTTTCCTTTATGGAATCTATAGTGCGCATACCTGCATAATTTTCGTTAAATCTTCCATAAAAGGGACTTTTCTGCTATGGAAAGCATGTATTTTTATTGGTTTAAAATGTTTTTTAAATCCATTGATAATCACTAATTTTGCAAAATGTTTTTTAATATGAGGAGATTATTCCCAATTCTGTTGATTACCATTGCTTTACAATCGTGCAACGAGTACCAAAAAGTGCTTAAGAACGATGATGTAAAAGCAAAGTATGATATGGCAGAAAAATTTTATGCGGAGGGCGACTTTAAAAGAGCCAATAGACTGTATGAACAAATAGCACCAAAGTATGTTGGTAAGCCACAAGGTGAACGTGTTATGTTCTTTTTGTCCAATAGCTACTTTGAGCGTGGTGATTACAATATGGCGGGCTATCAATTTGAGCGTTTTGTAAAATCTTATCCAAAGAGTGATAAGGTTGTTGAAGCATCTTTTTTGGGGGCCAAAAGTTTTTACGAACTTTCTCCAGAATATTCTTTAGATCAATCTGATACTGATAAGGCCCTATTGAAACTTCAAAATTTTATCAATACCTACCCTGATTCTGAATTTTTTGCTGAAGCCAACAATATGGCCAAGGAATTAACTGTAAAAAAGGAGCGTAAATCATTTGAAATTGTCAAGCAGTACAACAAATTGGGAGAATTTAATCTTGATATGTTGAAATCTGCGGTGACCGCAAGCGATAACTTCGTTTCTGATAATCCTGGATCCGTTTACAGGGAAGATGCCATGTTCATTAAAATGGATGCTCTTACCCATATGGCCATGAACAGTTTTGAAAGTTTAAAAGAAGAGCGTTTAAATGAGGCCAAGGCCGCATATTTGGCACTAAAAAAGAAGTATCCGGAGTCTAAATACGACAAAAAAGCGACCAATCTTTTAGAAAAAATTGATAAGGAATTACAACGTTTTCAAGATCAAGGCGTTGAATCAAAGTAAATAATTTAATTATGAATATGAACGATTTAAAAAACTCTAAAGCTGCTGTTTCTACTGTTACCATTAACCGTAATGAGTTTGACAAGCCTACCGAGAATATTTATGAAGCTATTTCAATTACTGCAAAGCGTGCTGTTCAGATAAATTCTGAGATTAAAAAAGAGCTTTTGGAGAAATTGGAAGAATTTGCTACATATAGTGATAGCCTAGAAGAGGTTTTTGAAAATAAGGAGCAAATTGAAGTTTCCAAGTTCTATGAAAAATTACCAAAACCTCACGCAATGGCGGTAGAGGAGTGGTTAATGGATAAAATTTATCACAGGAATACAGAAAAAGACGCCTAAGAATATGTTGCACGGCAAAAACATCCTTTTAGGCATAACCGGAGGGATTGCTGCTTATAAGACTACTTTCTTAGTTCGTTTATTTATAAAAGCTGGCGCTAACGTTAAGGTTATCCTTACCGATAGTGCCAGCTCTTTTGTTTCGCCACTTACTTTGGCTACTTTATCCAAGAATGCGGTCATATCGGATTTTGTGAAATCTGAGGAACATAGTGTGGAGTGGAACAATCATGTAGAACTTGGGCTATGGGCCGATCTAATGGTCATAGCTCCTGCGACTGCAAATACGATGTCCAAAATGGCCTCAGGTGCTTGTGATAACATATTGTTGGCCACATACCTTTCTGCCAAATGTCCTGTATATGTAGCTCCGGCTATGGATTTGGATATGTACAAGCATCCCAGTACCAAAAACTCCCTGAGTATTCTGAAATCTTTTGGTAATTACATTATCCCTGCTGCCAGTGGTGAACTTGCCAGTGGTCTACATGGGGAAGGTAGAATGGCGGAACCCGAAGAAATCATCAAATTCATTAAAGCGCAATTGAACAAAGGATTGCCGCTTTCAGGTAAAAAGGTCCTCATAACCGCTGGTCCTACGTATGAAGCTATAGACCCTGTACGTTTTATAGGAAACCATTCTACAGGGCTCATGGGGTTCGAGCTGGCTAAAACTGCGGCCAATTTAGGTGCTCAGGTATATTTGGTGACCGGGCCTACGAGGCATAGTGTTGCCCATGATAATATTGAAGTAGTTCCGGTTGTTTCTGCAGACGAAATGTACAGGCATGCACATGCATATTTTAAAAATGCCGATATTGTTATTTGTGCTGCAGCCGTAGCGGATTACAAGCCTAAAACCGTAGCGGAACAAAAAATTAAAAAATCCGATGCCAGTTTCACCTTGGAATTGGTTAAGAATGTAGATATTCTAATGTCTCTCGGAGAACAAAAAAAGGAACAATTCCTTGTAGGTTTTGCTTTGGAAACCCAAAACGAAGTTGCTAATGCCTTGGGAAAATTGCAGCGTAAGAATTTGGATGCCATCGTGTTAAATTCGCTACAGGACAAGGGGGCCGGCTTTGGTGGTACAACCAATAAAATTTCATTTATAGATACCAATTCAACGATAACTGCGTTTGAACTAAAGACCAAGGCAGAAGTTGCGGTCGATATTTTTAATGAAATTATCAAGAGACGATATGCGTAGATTTATTTTTTTTGTGATTTGCTGTTTTATAGTGTTTGGGGTAAGTGGGCAAGAATTAAACTGCACCGTTACTGTAAACTCCGATCAGTTGTCACAAGGAGATCTACAAGTGTTCAAAACCTTAGAGCGTTCGTTGAATGATTTTATCAATAAGTCTAAATGGACGAATAGGGTTTTTAAGGAAAATGAACGGATCAACGCACAAATGTTCATTACCATAACGGAATATGAATCAAATAGATTTAAAGGTAATATTCAGATACAATCTTCAAGACCGGTTTATAATACCTCTTATTCTTCGCCTATTTTTAATTATAAGGACAATCAATTCAATTTTCAGTATATCGAGTTTCAGCCATTGATCTTTAACGATAACCAATTTGAGTCCAACTTGGTAAGTGTACTGGCGTATTATGCATATATTATCATAGGGCTCGATGCGGATACGTTCTCGTTGGAAGGTGGAACGGAATATTATAGAAAAGCCCAGAATATCGTAACAATGGCTCAAGGTAGTAATTCTGCCGGTTGGAGCCAATCTGCGGACTCTAACCGTAGTAGGTTTGAACTGGTTGACAATCTACTGTCCAATACCTATAGGGAGTACCGTATTGCTATGTACAATTATCATAGAAAAGGCTTGGATATCATGCCAGACAATAATAGCACGGGCAAGCAGGTGATAGCGGGTACTATGAATTTGTTTCAAACCATGATCAATAGAAGGCCAAATGCATTTTTGATATCAACGTTCTTTGATGCCAAATCAGAGGAAATATTGAATATTTTTTCGGATGGTCCAAAAGTAGATATCGTTAAACTGAAGGAAACACTGAACAAAATTGCTCCATTATACGCATCTACTTGGAACGATATTAAATATTGAACCTTTTTTCAAAACGGAATATAGATTACCTTTGTAGTTCTAAAATTCCGAAACGTGCTTTCAACCCTTTCCATTACAAATTATGCATTGATCGATAGCTTAGAGGTGAGCTTCGATAAAGGTTTTACCGTAATTACGGGAGAAACAGGTGCGGGTAAATCCATTCTTTTAGGAGGTCTATCCTTGGTTCTAGGTAAAAGGGCGGACTTATCTTCCCTACGTTTAAAAGATCAAAAATGTATAATTGAAGGTGTATTTAAAATAGATACCTATGGACTTCAATCTTTTTTTGAGGAAAATGATTTGGATTATGATGTGCATACTGTAATCCGTAGGGAGATTTTGCCTAGTGGGAAGTCAAGGGCTTTTATTAACGATACGCCGGTTACGTTAGATGTGTTGTCGCGTTTGGGAGAAAATCTTATAGATATCCATTCCCAGCATCAGACCATGCAGCTTACGGAAAATGAATTTCAGTTAAAACTGGTTGATGCCTTGGCCAATAACCAACAGCGTCTTGCTGCCTATGTTAAGTCTTTAAAGGCATATCGCAAGGCACAGGGAGAACTGGATCGGATGATGGAGGTGCAACTTACCGCCAACAAGGAACAGGACTATAATGCATTTTTATTGTCCGAGCTGGAAAAGGCACCATTAAAAGTTGGGGTAGTAGAAACCTTGGAAGAGGAATATGAGCAGTTGAACAATGTAGAATTGATCATGGAACATTTATCCAAAGGGGATCAGTTGTTCAATGATGAGCAAATTGGGGTATTGTCTTTGGTTACCGAAATGCGGCAGTCACTTTCTAAATTGGTGGATTTTGGAGCAAATTACAAAGAGCTTTATCAGCGTGTACAATCGGTTTTAATAGAATTGGATGATATCAATTCGGAATTACAACATATACAAGAGGGTGTAGAGCCTAATCCCGAAGCACTGGAACAAGTAAGTTCAAAGTTGCAATTGCTTTATAACCTGCTAAAGAAGCATAATGTAAACGATGTTTCCGAGCTTATAGAAATTAAGAACGAATTGGCCGACAAGGTTTTTGAAACGGCACATTTAGATGAGAAAATTGCGCTAAAGACCAGGGAGCTACAGGATATGCAATCCGTATTGGAGGAGCAAGCGGTAGTATTACGGGAAAAAAGAAAAGAAGTAATACCAGATTTAAAATCAAAATTAGAGGCAGACCTTGCCCAACTAGGAATGCCCAGTGCCTCTTTTCAAATTAATCTCAATGCCGTAGATTCTTTTACGGCAACAGGTATGGATGAGCTACATTTTCTTTTTACAGCAAACAGGGGAGGAAATTATGGCGAATTGAAAAAAGTGGCATCAGGAGGTGAGCTCTCTAGGATTATGTTGGTCATTAAGGCCATTTTAGCCAAATATGAAAAATTACCTACCATTATGTTCGATGAAATCGATACAGGGGTCTCAGGTGAAATTTCCAATAGAATGGCGGACATCATGAAGGAAATGAGCGGAGACCTTCAGGTTTTTTCCATTACACATTTACCACAAGTGGCCTCTAAAGGAAACCATCATTTTAAAGTGTTCAAAACTGAAGGAGAGGAGCGTACCATGACCAATATGAAAAAATTGGTCGAAGAAGAGCGAATCGTAGAGCTGGCACAAATGTTAAGTGGTAATGATCTTTCAGCTTCGGCATTGGCACATGCTAAACAATTATTGGGTAGCTCTATTTAATTTTATAGTACGTTCAAACTACATCTCTTTAATTTTGATCAACTATTAGGGAAGTTAATTTATAGGTCAATTTTGGAGTTTTTAAAGAAACCTGCAATTAGGTTTTAACATATTTTGGATATCTTTGGTCTTTAACTAAACAATACAATCAACGAACATGGGATATAATTTATTAAAAGGAAAAAGGGGAATTATTTTTGGTGCATTGGACGAAAATTCCATTGCTTGGAAAACGGCACAGACCGTACATGATGAAGGCGGTACTTTTGTATTGACAAATGCCCCAATAGCAATGAGAATGGGTCAAATAGACGAATTGGCAAAAAAGACCGGCTCTCAAATAATTCCTGCAGATGCAACCAGTGTAGAGGATTTGGATAATTTAGTTGAAAAAGCAGTTGAAATTTTAGGAGGCAAGATAGATTTCGTGCTTCATTCCATTGGAATGTCCGTAAACGTGCGTAAGGGCCGCGCCTATACCGATGAAAAATATGATTTTACGGCCAAAGGTTGGGATGTTTCCGCTTTATCGTTCCATAAGGTTATGCAATCGTTATATAAGGCAGATGCCATGAATGAGTGGGGTAGTATTGTTGCATTGACCTATATGGCGGCACAACGTACTTTTCCAGATTATAACGACATGGCGGACAATAAGGCCTATTTAGAATCAGTAGCCCGTAGTTTTGGTTATTTCTTTGGTAAGGAAAAAAAGGTTAGGGTCAATACTATATCACAATCACCAACCGCCACCACTGCTGGACAAGGTGTTAAAGGTTTTGATGGTTTCATAAGTTACGCTGAAAAAATGTCGCCACTTGGTAATGCTACTGCTCAGGACTGTGCGGATTACACCGTTACATTGTTTTCTGACTTGACCAGAAAAGTGACCATGCAAAATTTATTCCATGACGGAGGCTTCTCCAACACCGGGGTAAGTCAAGAAGTAATAGAGAAATTTTAATCAGGTTTTTAATATTCCAATTTTTTTGGAGCCTATTCATTAGAGGAAAGTAATAATGGAATTATCGTTTTCTTTTATCGTTCCCGTGTACAATAGACCCAATGAAATTAGGGAGTTATTGGATAGCTTGTCCTTACAGACCTATCAAAAGGGTTTTGAGGTGGTTATTGTTGAGGATGGCTCTACCATTTCATCAGAACAAGAAGTAAGGGCATTTGTAAATGCCCTTGCTATTTCATATTATAAAAAGGACAATTCAGGCCCAGGGGATTCTAGAAATTATGGTATGCAGAGGGCCAAGGGTAATTACTTTATTGTTCTTGATTCGGATTGTATTCTTCCATCTAATTACCTAACGGAGGTAGAGCAAAGTTTGCAAAAGGATTTTGTGCATTGCTACGGAGGTCCAGATGCCGCGCATGAATCTTTTACGATCGTTCAAAAAGCAATAAATTATGCTATGACATCCTTTTTGACCACTGGTGGTATACGCGGTGGTAAAAGGGCGGTTGATAAATTTCAACCTAGAAGTTTTAATATGGGACTTTCCAAAGAGGTGTTTGATAAAGTTGGGGGGTACGGTAAAATACATCCTGGCGAAGATCCAGATTTAACCATACGTATCTGGAACAAAGGGTATAGGACAAAATTAATTTCTGAAGCCTTTGTATATCACAAAAGACGTATAGATTGGAAAAAGTTTTATACACAGGTCAATAAATTTGGAATGGTACGTCCAATTTTGAACAAATGGCACCCAGCTACTAGAAAGTTTACCTATTGGTTTCCAACGTTATTCTCATTGGGCCTTATTTTCGCAGTAATTTTGGTAGGATTAGGAGTTTATCTACCATTGTTTTGCTATGTTCTATATTTTAGTATTTTATGGTTGGATGCATTATTGAAAACCAAAAACATTTTAGTTTCTATTTTAGCCATTTTTGCAACAGGAGTGCAGTTCATAGGATATGGTTATGGATTTCTAAAATCAACAATTTGTTTGGCGGTCAGCAGTAAAAAAGCCAATGAGATATTTCCAAAACTGTTCTTTAAATAAACGCAATGAAACCGCTATTAGAATGGATACGTACGGGATTAAAAAAAAGAAAAGTAAAGGTTTTTCTTTTGTTTTTGATTTGTGCCTCATTAGCATGGTTTATTAATAAATTGTCCCAAACATACACTAGTAATACAACTTTTTATGTCAATTATATAAATGTACCTTCTAAGTATTTGTTGGCCAATTCGCCTAAAGAGGAAATTCAAGTAAGGCTAACGGCGGCGGGATTTCAATTTCTGGGTTATCATCTAAAACCAAAGCATATTACGTTGGATGTCAGTAAAATGGTAGAGAAGGATTCCTTGTATTATTTAACCTCCGATCAAATACGAATACAACTAGAGGACCAACTGAATAATTACAGCACATTAACCGATTTTGATAGTGATATCATTTATTTTGATTTTACTTCTTTGGAAACAAAGAAAGTTCCCGTTATCGCCACATTGGATATAACGTATGCTACCAACCATATTTTAGAGGGTAAAATTGGTATTCTTCCGGATTCTATTGAATTAACAGGACCAAAAAGTAAGATAGATACCATTAATACCTTAAAAACGGAACTTTTACAATTAAATAATATCACTAGCTCATTTTCGGAACAAGTGGCCCTTAAGCTACCTCAAGATTTGGACGGAATAAATTTTTCAGCTACCAATGTGCAGATAAAGGGTAAGGTCGTAAAATTTTCTGAACAGGTAATGGAAATACCGGTTACGGTAATCAATGTACCGGAAGGAGTTAAGGTGCGTACATTTCCCGAAATTGTCCAAGTGCGTTGCCAAGGTACCATCCAAGATCTAAAAGAACTTGAGACCAATGATTTTATGGTAGTGGCAGATTATTTAAAGGTTGCTGATGAAACGGAAAATAGGCTTTCCATTACACTGGAGCGTTATCCAAAAACCTTACATAACGCCCAGATGAATGCTAATGAAGTGGAATTTATATTAAGGCGGGAATGATTGTAATAGGACTTACCGGTGGAATTGGTAGTGGCAAGACTACTGTGGGAAGAATGTTCCAGGATTTAGGTGTGCCCGTTTACAATTCAGATGTACGGGCCAAGGAGTTAATGAATTCCTCAAAGAAAATACAAAAAGAGTTAATAGCACTTTTTGGCGAAAAGGCTTTTAAAGACAAGAAATTAAATAGAGCTTTTATTGCGGAGAAAGTATTTAAGGATAAAAACTTGCTAGAACAGTTAAACGCTATTGTACACCCAAAAGTAAGAAAGGATTTTTTGAAATGGTCCAAGGAACAGACATTTGCTTATGTTATACAGGAGACCGCACTTTTATTTGAGAACAATGCCCAAAAGTTATATGACGAGGTAATTTTGGTTACCGCTCCAAAAGAACTAAGAATAGAGCGGGTTTTACAAAGAGATCAAAATACTAGGAAAGAGATTCTTTCTAGAATGGACAATCAGCTAGAAGATAAGGTGAAGGTTAAATTGGCAGATTATATAATTGAAAACATTGACCTTGACCAAACCCGTCAAAATGTTTTGGACCTACATAAGCGTATCCTTGCTAAATACTACTAGTCCCCCAATTTTAACATTTTTGTTAAGGTTAGGTTAAACGTACAATCCTCTATCTGTTAAATCTTTAATTTTATGCTCCAATGAACAAAAAGTTATTTGTGCTCTTAATAGTTTTAATGAGCCTTTCGCTTATTGGTCTGATTTTCGTTCAAAGTTTCTGGATCAAAAAATCCATTGATAACAGTGAAGAGCAATTTTCAAGTAGTGTTTCAGAAGCATTGAACAGCATCACCAATAAAATATCGGAAAGAGAGACTAAAGACTATTTTGATAGATATTTGAATGCTAAGGATAGTATCGGTGAACTTAAGGGTACGCAGCTGTTTAATTTTTTCTTTATTGATAGAGATGTCAACTCCAATGAAATAATGCTGTATGAACACGGTATTTTGGAAGAGGACTATGGCATTTCATCTACGTTCTTTGATAACGGTGATGGTGTTGACACCACCAATATAAAAAATTTGACCAGTAGGCGAAAAACTACGATTTGGAAAGAGGATTTTGACCTGGAAGGCAATCGTTTTCGTTTAAACCCCATTCAACGTATAGAGAAGATTGATGGCCTTAATAAGATGGAAAAGGCCGCTATGGAGGAGATGTTCATGGTACATGCAAAACGGGTTCCTATTCATAAAAGAGTTTCCAAACAGGAAATTGAACTTTTATTACAGCGAGAACTTGAGAATAGGGGAATAGATATTGCGTTTGAGTACGGCGTATATAGCAATGGTTTGCCCACCAAGGTAAAATCTTCCAAATTTAAATATGCGGAGACCAATGTTTATAAAGCGCCAATGTTTGTTGATTTTGAGGGAATTTCCAATTTTGACCTGTTAATTTCCTTTCCTAAAAAGAAACGATTTTTAGTACAGTCTATTTTGGGACTTGCGCTATTGTCATTATTGTTCACGATAATAATTGTAGTGGCCTATGCAGGCGCAATTTATCAGTTGATAAGACAGAAACAGATTTCCGAGATAAAAACGGATTTCATCAATAACATGACGCATGAGTTCAAAACACCAATTGCAACCATTAACCTAGCCGTAGAGGCAATTCGAAATCCAAAAATTATTGCGGATCAAGAAAAGGTATTACGTTATCTGCAAATGATTCGTGATGAGAACAAGCGTATGCATGCACAAGTTGAGAACGTTTTAAGAATATCCAAATTGGAGAAAAATCAATTGGATATCAGTAAGGATAGGGTAGACGTGCATGAAATCATAGAGGATGCAATAACCCATGTAGATTTGATCGTTGCGGACAGGGGAGGTTATATACACACCCATTTAGATGCAGAACGCTCAGAGGTTTTGGCAAACGAGATGCACTTTACCAATGTAATCGTTAACATGCTGGACAATGCCATTAAATATTCCAATGAGGCACCTAAAATAGATGTCTTTACGGAACGGGCTAAAAATTATATAATCATTAAGGTACAGGATCAAGGTGCCGGTATGAGCAAAGCCGTTGTTAAAAAAGTTTTTGAAAAATTTTACAGGGAGCACACAGGTGATATCCATAACGTAAAAGGACACGGGCTGGGGCTTGCGTACGTTAAAAAAATTGTTGAAGATCATCAAGGCGAAGTTTATGCCGAGAGCGAAAAAGGAAAAGGAAGTACATTTTACATCAAACTGCCGTTAATATAAATATTATGGAAACAATAAATAAGAAAATACTTTTAGTTGAGGACGATCCAAATTTTGGAATTGTATTGAAAGATTATTTGTCAATGAACGACTTTGATGTTACGTTGGCTAAAAATGGAATGGAGGGATTTGAAAAGTTCAAGAAGGATAATTTTGATATCTGCATTTTGGATGTAATGATGCCCTATAAGGATGGATTTACATTGGCGAAGGAAATTAGGGAGAAGAATGAGAACGTTCCAATAGTATTTCTTACGGCGAAAACAATGAAGGAAGATGTTTTGAAGGGATATAAGGCAGGGGCGGATGATTACCTGAACAAACCTTTTGATTCTGAAGTATTGTTGATGAAGCTAAAGGCCATTTTACAACGTAAAGCTTCCAATGGTTTGGCGGATAGTAAAAAGTTTGAATTTACAATTGGTGGTTTTCATCTAAATTCTAAACTAAGATTCTTGAAATATAAGGATAATGAAGCTATCAAATTATCTCCTAAAGAAAATGAGCTTTTACGTTTGTTGGCCTTACATGAAAATGATTTAATGCCAAGGGAATTGGCATTGACCAAAATTTGGAGGGACGATAATTACTTTACTTCACGTAGTATGGATGTATACATTGCAAAATTACGTAAGTACCTAAAAGTGGATGATACCGTAGAAATTTTAAATATTCACGGTGAAGGTTTCCGTTTAGTTGTTAAGAACGAGGGTGAATAATTTACCTATAATCCTATGAAAATTTAAAAGCATCCGGTTTAGGATGCTTTTTTAGTTACAACATTTTTATAATATCCGCTACTATGGCTTCAGGAGATTGGTCAATGGATACGGTTATGGCATCATGGGGGATTTCCAAAGTATCAAACTGTGACCTTAATAATCCTTTGGGCATAAAATGATTTTTGCGCTGAATCAACCGATCATTGATAAGTTCATAACTTCCTTCCAGGTAAACTATTTTGTGTGAACCTTCTAATTGATTTCCTAAAATAACCCTGTATTTTTCCTTTAAAGCGGAGCAAACAATTACAGCGCCCGTTGTTGTATGTTCTAGGGCAAGTTTATTTAATCGTTCCAACCAACCTTGGCGGTCGTCATCGTTTAATGGAATACCAACGCTCATTTTTTTAATGTTCGAAGCTGGATGAAAATCGTCTCCGTCAAAAAATGGAATGTTTAATTTTTGTGCCAATAGTGTGCCTATGGTAGTTTTTCCACTGCCCGAAACACCCATTACAAATAAAATTTGTGGATTATTCATGAATTAGGTTTACTAGTTCTTCATCAATTTTAAGAATTATTGTGCTAAGATCATCATCATAGTTGAACCAAAGTGTGTCTATATTTTTTAAGAACCAAGTAAGTTGGCGTTTTGCAAACCTCCTAGTATTCTTTTTGATTTCGGCAATGGCTAAATCCAAAGTCCATTCACCTTCAAAATATCTGAACAATTCTTTATATCCTACAGTTTGTAATGCGTTATACGATTTATAGAAATGTAGGCTTTTGGCCTCTGCTAACAAACCTTCTTCCATCATAAGGTCAACTCTTTTGTTTATTCGGTCATATATTACAGGCCTATCGGCTTTAAGACCTACGGTAATTACGCTGAAGTCTCTTTTTTCTTTAGGTTTATTGATAAAAGTTGAATAGGGTCGGCCACTTCCAATACATACCTCTAAGGCCCTTATTACGCGTTGTGGATTATGTGTATCAACCTTTCCGAAATATTCCGGGTCCAATTCCCTTAAGGTTTCCTGCAAATAGGGTAATCCTTTATTTTCCAAGGTTTGATTAAGATTTGACCGTATTTCTGGAGAGACGGATGGAAAGTTATTTAAACCCTCTGTAACTGCATTTACATATAGTCCGCTGCCTCCTACCATAACCACTACCTCATGCTTTTTGAAAAGAGCGGCAATTTTTTTGAGCGCCTCTCTTTCGAAATCACCAACAGAATAAGGTTCCACAATGCTTTTATGTTGAATGAAATGGTGTTTGGCCTGTGCAAGTTCACTTGTTGTGGGCACCGCGGTACCAATACTCATTTCTTTAAAAAACTGTCTAGAATCAGCTGAAACGATCTCTGTATTGAAATGATTTGCCAATGCTATGGCAAGTTTGGTCTTACCTATGGCAGTAGGGCCGGTTACTGAAATCAGTGCTTTTTTATTCATTTAATACCGATCCACAATTATAGCAATGCGTAGCATCATCACGATGACCTTCTTTGGTACATGACGGACAGGCCTGGGTGTTTACATGAATATACTTACCGGCACTTAAATTTCCTGTCTTGTCCCTGGTCTGTCTACCAAATTCTGCTGTAACGATACCCGTAGGTACGGCTATGATTCCATAACCTAATAGCATGATTATGGTAGCAATAAATTGACCAGATGGGGTAATAGGTGCAATATCTCCATATCCAACAGTGGTAAGGGTAACAATGGTCCAATAGATGCTGGTAGGTATGCTAGTAAATCCTGCTTCATCTCCTTCTACAATATACATTAGGGTACCCATCATTACTGATACAATAAGTACGGCAAAAAGAAATACTGTAATCTTGGCCCTACTGGCTTTTAATGCACTCTTAAGTTGTGACGCCTCTCCTAAAAATTGAACCAATTTTAAAATCCGGAATACCCTTAAAAGTCTAAAGGCTCTAACGGCCAATAGGACTTGAGATCCTGCAAAAATATAGGAGATATATAATGGTATGGTAGATAGAAAATCAATGATACCATAAAAGCTGAATATATATTTAGACGGCTTTTTAATGCAAATGATACGGACAATATATTCTATTGTAAAAAATATGGTGATAACCCATTCCAAAACAAGTAGTACCCTATGGTACTTAATATCAATACTTTTTACACTTTCCAGCATAATAAGTATAATGCTGAAAATTATGAGTATAAAAAGAATTATATCGAACAATTTACCCATAGGGGTATCCGCTTCGTAAATAATTTCATGAAGCTTGTTCTGCCAAGGCGATAATTTTTCTTCCTCTTTCAATTTATGAATATATCTCTACTGTTTTAAGTACTTTCTTTTTTCTTAAGTATGATTCAATAAGAAAATTGGCATCCCTGGTTCCGTTCATTGGTGTAATAAGGTTTTCCAAGATATGAATATTATTTATTTGATGGTTAAGGTCATAAAATCCTAAACCAACCAGTGAGCCATTTTTTATTAAGATAGCACTTTGTTCGCCAATTTCCCTTCCTTTGTCCAATAATACCACGTTTTTCTGGGCCAAATTATACTTCTCTATAGAAGCAGTAACCCTTTTGTTATAAGTTTCTTCAGGTTCTTTGCCTATACATGCTCCTAGGCATAATCCATCGTCATAATTGGAACAATTTGAACGTGCTTCACTTATGCCGTTAAGTTTTTCGCATAGTTGAAACTCTTTGGTTATTTTAAACAAATGATTTTTTCCGCTAAAAATGCCATTGAACAATCCTAGAGGTTCCTTGCACTCCTTGTATGGTTTTATGCGTAATGTTATATACCCATTTTCGTTCTTCTCTTTACATAAGGCATGGGAGTACATTCTTTTTCTTGGTATGGCATTGTACTTAGGTCTAAGTTTCAAAAGTTCTTCGTATTCCTTCAGTATGGCCACCAATTCATTTCCTGTTTCCTCATAAGTGACTTTTTTGGTGTCTTTGGCCAATTTTCGTGATTTGTCCCCATTTTTGGTAAAGAGTTGGTTTACCTTCTTTTTAATATCGGTAGTCTTATTCAGATATATGATGTCCCCATCTTTATTATGCATGTAGAATACTCCTGTTTTATTGGGCAGATCTCTAACGATATCTAATTGTTTTTCAGAAAGCTCACCTTGGCTTTCTTTGCGTATGGTTTCTTTGATAATTACTTTTTCGGAATCTTTGGCAAGCAATAATTTAAATAGTTTTATGGTGGCCAGGGCATCACCATTAGCCCTATGGCGATCACTTACCGGAATACCCAAAGATCTTACCAATTTTCCCAAGCTATATGATTCTGCTTCTGGTAATAATAATTTTGAGAGGTCTACGGTACATAAGGTTTTGCGCTCAAAGTTGTAACCCAACCTTCTAAATTCCGTCCGTAGGATTCTGTAATCAAATTGAGCATTATGCGCTACTAAAACGGTATCCTCTGTAATTTCAATAATTCTTTTGGCTACTTCATAAAATTTGGGGGCAGTCCTTAACATTTTATTATTGATTCCTGTTAATTTGACTACGAAAGGCTGTATTTCCTTTTCAGGATTTATAAGACTTATAAATTTATCCACCACTTGTTGACCGTCAAATTTATGGATAGCAATTTCCGTAATGCCTTCTTCATTAAATTTACCACCAGTGGTTTCAATATCTAAAATTGCGTACATTCAGTAAAAATGGTTTTTTAAGTGAGGTTGGTTTACAATTAATTTCGTGACCCAAAGATACTACTTCCTATACGTACCATATTGCTGCCTTCTTCTATGGCAACTTTATAATCACCGCTCATGCCCATAGAAAGAATATTAAAATCTGCATATTTAGATTGTAGTTGTTTATATAATGTAAAAAGATTTTTGAACTCACGACGTACTTGCTCCTCATCATCAGTAAAAGTGGCCATCCCCATTAATCCTTCGATTTTAACGTTTTCAAATGATTTAAAATCTTCATTATCAACAAGTTCTAGTAATTCCTTTTCGTCGAATCCAAATTTAGTATCTTCTTCTGCAATATGTACCTGCAATAGACAGGAAATAGTTCTATTGTGCTTTTTTGCCTGTTTATTTATTTCCTTAAGTAATCTTGGGCTATCCACGCCATGAATCAAAGCTACATACTCCGCCAAATATTTGACCTTGTTTCTTTGTAAGTGTCCGATCATATGCCATTCTATATCCTTTGGCATTGCTTGCCACTTTTCGGTCATTTCTTGAACCTTGTTTTCTCCAAAGATACGTTGGCCTTCACCATAAGCTTGGTCTAAATCTGCTATTGGTTTTGTTTTGGACACGGCAACCAATGTAACCGTGTCCGGAAGAGATTGAACAATAGCGGCTAATTTTTCCTTTATGAACATAAGTTTTAAATTATAAATTGGTTTGCGACAATTTCCGCCTTTTTACTTTTGGAATAATCGTAAAAACCTTCTCCGGATTTAATTCCTAGTTTTCCGGCCATGACCATGTTGATCAATAGGGGAGAAGGTGCATATTTTGGATTTTTAAAACCATCGTACATAACATTTAATATGGATAGGCAAACATCTAAACCAATAAAATCCGCTAATTGCAAAGGTCCCATAGGATGTGCCATTCCTAATTTCATAACCGTATCAATTTCTTGAACACCGGCAACACCATGGTGTAAAGTCTCTATGGCTTCATTGATCATTGGCATTAAAATCCTATTGGCTACAAAACCAGGGTAGTCATTTACCTTTGTGGGTGTTTTGCCTAATTTCTTGGAAAGGTCCATAATGAGATCGGTAGTGTCCTTTGATGTGCTATAACCGTTTATGATCTCTACTAGCGACATAATAGGTACCGGATTCATAAAGTGCATGCCAATTACCTTTTTTGGTCTAGTGGTGGCTGCGGCAATTTGGGTTATGGAAATTGAGGAGGTATTGGATGCCAAAATAGTTTCCGGATCGCAAAGGGTATCTATTTTTTTAAATATATCCAATTTTACCTCTACATTTTCAGTTGCGGCCTCTATGACAAGGTCGGTACCAACAACCCCTTCTTCCAAAGTTGTAAAACTTTTGATATTGGAAAGCGTATTTTCCTTGTCGGTCTTACTTATTTTTTCCTTTGCCAGCATACGGTCCAAATTTTTGATTATGGTGGCTATACCATTATCCAAGGCCGTTTGTGATACATCTATTAAATGTACATTATAGTTGCATTGTGCAAAAACATGGGCAATACCATTACCCATGGTACCGGCACCAATTACGGCAATTGTTTTCATATAGATGTAGTATTAAATGATGAAATAATTTGTAAGGCCACTTCCAGGGCCTGTGTACCTTGTCGTAAACTTACTACCGGTGTAGTATCATTGTTTATGGCATCTGCAAAAGATTCCAATTCATCTAGTATGGCATTATTGGTAGCAATAGAGGGGTTTTCAAAGTATATTTGTTTTTTGATGCCCTCCGCATTTTGTAGAATCATATCAAAATCACCAGCTTCCTTGGGAGCGTCCTTCATTTTAACTACCTCAACCTTTTTCTCCAAGAAATCTACCGAGATATATGCATCTTTTTGGAAGAACCTTGATTTTCTCATATTTTTCAGGGATATTCTACTGGCCGTTAAATTGGCTACACAACCATTTTCAAATTCAATGCGCGCATTTGCAATATCTGGGGATTGACTTATCACCGATACACCACTAGCGTTTATCTGTTTAACTTTAGAATTTACCACACTGAGAATGGCATCAATATCATGAATCATTAAATCTAGCACCACGGGTACGTCCGTACCTCTTGGATTAAATTCCGCCAAGCGATGACTCTCAATGAACATAGGTTCTTTGATCGTATCTTTTATAGATGTAAAGGCAGGGTTAAAGCGCTCTACATGTCCTACCTGGCCTTTCACGCCGAATTTCTTTTCCAAATCCAATAAAGATTGTGCCTCTTGTAGGGTATGGGTAATTGGTTTTTCAATAAAAATATGTTTACCCTGTTCTATTGATTTTTTGGCACATTCAAAATGAGAAAGGGTGGGAGTAACAATATCTACTACATCTACTGCAGCAATAAGCTCATTAATGTTATCAAAATAAGTGTAACCAAATTCCGCACTTACTTTATTGCCATTGATTATATCCGCATCATAAAACCCAATTAAATCATATTTTGGAGATTCTTTAAGCAATCTAAGGTGTATCTTTCCAAGATGCCCGGCTCCTAAAACACCAACTTTTAACATTTGTTTCTTTTTTCTCAAAAATACGCATAGTTGTGTAGTTTTATCCCATGAGGAAATTCAATTTTTATGAATTTGAGCTTAAGTTTTGAACAGGGTCTTCGTTGGTTGAAAGAACTTTGCTAACTTTGGTTTCCAAACCAACTACCATTGAGAGATACCTTAAAACACAGGGGAATGCGCAATCATTTGGCGCAACTATTGATTGATAAGGGAATTACGGACAATAAAGTTCTTGACGCCGTAAGGGAAATTCCTAGACATTTATTTATGGATAGCAGTTTTGAAGGGCATGCCTACCAGAACAAAGCTTTTCCTATTGCTGCGAACCAAACTATTTCACATCCTTATACCGTTGCATTTCAAACTGAATTATTGCAATTGGCAGAAGGGCACAAAGTTTTGGAAATAGGTACGGGTAGCGGATATCAAACCGCAATATTATTGAACCTTAAGGTAAAGGTTTATACCATAGAACGTCAATTGGAACTTTTCAAGAAAACCAACTTATTCTTTAAAAAAATGGGATATCGCCCTAAAAAAATCATATTTGGGGATGGATACAAGGGGCTTCCGGAAAATGCACCGTTTGATCGTATAATAGTAACAGCAGGTGCTCCAGAGGTACCAAAGGCTCTGTTGTCTCAGTTAAAGGTGGGGGGTAGATTGGTCATACCAATTGGATTTGAGGAACAAATTATGACCTTGTTCGTAAGAACGACCGAAAAAGAATTTTCCAAAACAGAATATGGTTCTTTTAAGTTTGTGCCCTTACTTGAAAATAAGAACTAATTATTAAAATTCTTTTTTACACGATCAAGGTTACGTTTGTTGTCGCGGTCTTTAAGTACTTCTCTTTTGTCGTATAATTTTTTACCTTTTGCCAATGCTATTTGTAGCTTGGCCAATCCTCTTTCGTTTATGAAAAGGTTTAAGGGAACAATTGTAAGTCCTGATGTTTTTACCTCTTTGCTCAATTTTTTAAGCTCTCTTTTTTGTAAGAGTAATTTACGTTCTGCTTTGGGTTTATGATTAAAATGAGACGCATGGGAATATTCATCTATTTGCATATTAATGACGAATAATTCTCCCTTGTCGTTAAATTCACAGAAACTCTCGGAAATGGAGGCACGACCTTCACGAATAGATTTTATTTCGGTACCGGCCAAAACTATTCCCGTTGTATATTTATCCAGAAGCTCATATTCAAAACGAGCTCTTTTGTTCTTAATGTTGATATTCTTTTGCATTAAAAGCAAAAATAAGCACAATTGTATGAAAGTGGGGGAAAATTGTCATTATTTGATTAAGTGGCGTTTTAACGTATAGGCCTTTACTTAGTCAGGGCAATTACAGTTGAACAAAAGTTTGGTTACGGTGGGTATATCATTGACAATTTGAACGATAAACAAAGTACCGTTTTCACTATCATCGATATCTGTAAATTTATCTTCCTCAATCAATAAATTGACAAACTCCGGTGTGGTATTGCTATGGCCTACGATAAGAACATTTTTATTGAGGTTATCTGCCTTAAATTGTTCAATATCAAGGATTCTAGGGTCGTAATATTGAACGTCAATATTTTTTTTGACCGATGTGGGAGCAGCGGTCATGGATGTTCTGTTATAATTGGTAGAGTAAATGGCATCCAACTCAACGTCATTAAAAATTTCTGCCCAATGCATTGCCCTTCCCAAACCCTTTTGGTTTAATTCTGGATCCGCGTCATCTGGGTTGCTTCTTATTTTTTCCGCATGCCTAATCAAGTAAAAAGTTGAAACCGAAATTTCTTCGTTTGGTAGATCTTTTGCTGGTTCTTCCTTGCAGGATAGCGTAAAGGTTAGCAATATAAGAAGCGCAAATTTTACAACTTTCATAAAATTAAATTTATTGGATTAATTTAATAACTAAAATTAGTTTAAAATAGTACTATAAATAGTCTATTTTTTGTTTTTTTGCATATGAAAAAATTCTGTGGGGCACTTCTTATTGGTTTTGTAGTTTTAGGCTTAAGGGCGCAGGATGTCGTACTGCCTACTGATTTTAGACAACAAAACCTTACTGAATATAATGGTAGCTTATTAAATCCGGCATATAGCTTAGGGCGCAACAATCCGTCTTCCATTGCCATGTGGGCCAGATGGCAATGGCAAACCTATGATGCCGATCCTACATCATTATTTATAAACTATACGGCCAATATCAATGAAGTTTCCGCAGCAGGTGTGGGTTTTTTTCAACATAATACCGGTATTTATTTAAATACGGGCGCAGCATTGAACTATGCGTACAACATTCAATTGGATGAGGATGTATTTCTGGGTGTTGGACTTAACCTTTTTGCATTTCAGCAAAAATTGGCCGATCAACGCTTTTTTGTGCCCAATCCAATTCAGACCACCATTAGCAATGATTTTATTATTCAAATGGCGCCAGGTATAAATTTAAGGGTCGATAAATTCAACATAGGTTTAGTGTCGGAAAATCTGTTTGACTATAACCTTAGCACAAATGAACGTAACTCCGACCCTGGTGACCGAATGTTTTTTGCGTTGGCCAGTTACGATATTCCCATTTCAATTTTAAATGGGGATGATAATTCAGTTCTAAGACCCTCCTTATATTATAAAACCGTACCGGGCGTGGATAATCAATTGGGGCTACAAGCGTTGTTGACCACTAACAAATATTGGGTGCAAGGAGGTTATAATAGTTTTTATGGTATTTCCGGTGGAGTAGGTGGCAGGTTTTTTAAACGATTGTCCATAGGTGCTCTTGTAGAAGTAGGTACCAGTAACGACCTGAAAGGTCAGGACCCATCCTTTGAATTGGTAACGTCTTATAAATTGGGCAAATTACAATCTACGGAGGATCAACTTGAAGAAGAGTTGATAGCGGCCCAAAAGGAAAAAGAAGAACTGGTTAAGGATGAATTGACTAGGGCAGAAAAGCTTGCCGTTAAAAGAGAGGCCAAAAAGCAAGATCGTTTGGAAAAGTTACAGGCCCAAAGAATACAGGATTCCATATCGGAATCTACACGATTGGCTGAAGCGGAGGAAAAGATTTCCAAAAGAGATTTACGAAAAATGCGTGATTCCATTGCAGAAGCCAAGGCGGCACAAGCACTAGCCGATGCAAGAGCATTAGATCAAAAAAGGAAGCAGGATTCCATAGCATTGGATATGAGGCAAAAGGAAGAGGCCTTAGCGGCGTTGCAGCAGCAAAAGCAAGATTCAATAGCAAAGGCAAATGCCGCTATTGCCGAAGCGGAGCAATTGGCCGCACGTAATGAAGTGGTACAGCCAAGGGCAGGAGAGAAGTATGAAGAAGTGGAAAAAGAAGGCTCCTTGACCCCAGGTTATTATTTAATAGCTAATGTATTTGGAACCAAGAAGTATTTAGATGCCTTTATGGCGGATATGGGTAAGAAAGGCTTAAATCCTAAATCTTTTTATCGTTCATTGAATAAGTACAATTATGTATATTTAGGAAAGTATAACACAATAAAAGAAGCCAGACAGGCTAGAGATTCAAAGTTAAATGGCCGTTATACTGAAAAGTTATGGATATTTAGGGTTACGGGTAAATAGTTATGGGGTATAATACTTATACCCAGTATTGCTTTTATCTATTGTGAAAGGATGCCCTTTTTTATAAAAGGGTACTTAGTTTTATTTTAGTTCTCTCCTAATGAGCACTTCCAAGTAGGTAACCGTATTCAATAAATATTTTCTATCCTTGGTCAAGGTTGCCATTGCAATAGAGCCTTGTATAATGGTAAATAATTGCTTTGCAAACTGTAAGGGCGTAACAGGAAGTTTAAATTCGCCCTTATTTACCCCGTTTTCAAGGACCAAAGCAATTTTACCCTCAATGTCCTTAATGGTTTCCTTTGTAGCGGAAGCCAGTAACCGGTTATTATGTTGTGCATCTATACCCACATTAAGAATGGGGCAGCCACCCATGGTAAGGGTAAATACATCATACTTTTTATAAAATGCGATTAAGTTGCCGATTTTCTCCATTGCGGTGCCCTCAATGGCCAGTTGTTCATCTATTGCGTTTAATAATAAAGTGCGGTTATATTCAAAGGCAGATAGGGCCAACGCCTCCTTATTTTCGAAATTGCCATATAACGCTCCTTTGGTTAAATTGGTGGCTTCGGTCAAATCGCTCATACTGGTGCCAATATAACCGTGCTTGTTGAACACTGGTGCGACTGTCTCAATAATATAGGCGGTCGTTCTTTCGGCTTTGGTAGACATATTCGACGGTTTTATGCGAATATAAAAAATCTATACTGTATGGTATATATTGTTGATAAAAAAAAGCGTCCATAAAAATTATATGGACGCTTAATTATCAATTTATAAAATTATACGGTAATATCCTCTTGATTTCTAAATACAAGGCTGTTGTCAAAAGCATCTAATAAAACAACACTATCAGATTTGATTTCACCGCTTAACAACGATTTGGAAAGATTGTTCAATACTTCCCGCTGTATCGTTCTTTTGACGGGCCGTGCTCCAAATTGTGGGTCATATCCCTTGTTTGCCAAATATTCTATTGCTTCCTGGGTAGCATCCAAAGTAATTTGTTGCTTATCCAACATCTTCTTCAAGTTTTCTAACTGCAACTTTACAATTTCCTCAATGTTATCTTTGGTCAAAGGCGTAAACATTACAATATCGTCTATCCTATTGATAAATTCAGGTCTAATCGTTTTTTTCAGTAGCCCAAGAACTTCAATCCTGGCCGCTTCAGTTGCGCTATAGATATCATCTGTATTCTCAAATTTCTCCTGTATGATTGCACTACCCATGTTACTCGTCATGATTATAATAGTGTTTTTAAAATCTGCAACCCTACCTTTATTATCGGTTAACCTACCTTCATCCAATACTTGTAAAAGAATATTGAACGTATCTGGATGGGCTTTTTCAATTTCATCCAAAAGAACTACTGAATATGGTCTTCTTCTGACCGCCTCTGTCAATTGGCCTCCTTCATCATACCCCACATATCCTGGAGGGGCGCCTACTAATCTACTAACCGAATGGCGTTCTTGATATTCGCTCATATCTATTCGGGTCATCGCGTTTTCATCATCAAACAGATATGCTGCCAATGTTTTGGCCAATTCAGTCTTACCGACACCTGTAGTACCTAAGAATAAGAACGATCCAATTGGTTTCTTGGCATCTTGCAAGCCGGCCCTACTTCTTCGTATGGCATCTGAAACGGCCTCAATAGCCTCCTCTTGGCCAACCACACGTTTGTGCAATACCTTTTCCAATTTCAGCAATTTTTCACGTTCACTCTGTAGCATCTTGGTAACCGGAATTCCAGTCCATTTGGCAATTACCTCTGCAATATCCTCACTGGTAACCTCTTCTTTAATAAGTGTTCCCGAATTTTGTTGCGCATTGAGATCATCTTGCAACTTGGTAAGTTTTTCCTGTGCCTCTTTGATCTTGCCATATCTAATTTCGGCAACGGTGCCATAATCCCCGTTACGTTCTGCACGCTCGGCTTCTGCCTTGTAGTTTTCAATGTCCAACTTTGTTTGTTGAATATTGTCCACAACGGTTTTTTCACTTTCCCATTGAGCAAATATTTCATTACGTTCTTCCTTAACATTGGCTAAGTCTAAATTTAAGACCTTTAGCTTTTGTTTATCGTTTTCACGCTTTATGGCTTCAATTTCAATTTCTAATTGCATGATTTTACGGTCAAGCACATCCAGTTCCTCTGGTTTGGAATTAATTTCCATTCGTAACTTGGATGCTGCTTCATCCATTAAGTCAATAGCCTTATCCGGTAAGAACCTATTGGAAATATAACGTTGGGAAAGTTCAACGGCAGCAATGACGGCCTCGTCCTTTATACGGACCTTATGGTGGGCCTCATATTTTTCCTTGATTCCCCGTAAGATGGAAATTGCGCTTTCAGTATCAGGTTGGTCTACGACAACTTTTTGAAACCTTCGTTCAAGTGCCTTATCCTGTTCAAAGTACTTTTGATATTCATCTAATGTAGTAGCGCCAATTGCCCTTAATTCACCACGTGCCAAGGCCGGCTTTAGAATATTGGCCGCATCCATGGCACCTTGGCCGCCACCGGCACCTACCAAAGTATGTATTTCATCTATGAATAGGATAATGTTGCCATCTGCACTAACTACTTCCTTAATGACCGCTTTAAGGCGCTCTTCAAATTCACCTTTATATTTAGCTCCTGCAATCAAGGCTCCCATATCCAGGGAATAGATAACTTTTTCCTTGAGGTTTTCCGGTATATCCCCTTGAATAATTCTATGTGCCAAACCTTCTACAATGGCTGTTTTACCCACACCGGGTTCACCCACTAAAATTGGGTTGTTCTTGGTACGCCTAGATAAGATTTGTAAAATTCTACGAATCTCCTCATCCCTACCAATAACTGGGTCCAATTTACCGCTATCTGCAAGTTGATTTAGGTTTTTTGCATATTTCTGTAATGAGTTGTAATTATCCTCAGCACTTTGCGAGGTGACTTTATCACCATTTCTTAATTCTGCAATTGCGGTATTCAATTGTTTTTCCGCAACACCTTGGTCTTTTAATATTTGGGAAATTTTGCTTTTAGAGCGTAAAATGGATATAAACAAATGTTCAATGGAAACGAATTCATCTCCCATTTCCTTAGCAATGGCACTGGCTTCATTGAGCGACTTGCCTGCTTCTCTTGAAAACTGAATGTCACCACCTGTTACTTTAGGAAAACTCTGTAGCTCTTTATCCAATATCTGTTGTACCAATGTAAAATTTACCCCTAATTTTTTAAGTAAAAAGGGCATAACATTTTCCTCAACCTCTGTTAAGGCCTTGAATAAATGTTCATTCTCTATTTGTTGATGCCCCAAATTGTGTGCAATCTGTTGGGCATGCTGTATAGCCTCTTGGGATTTTATAGTAAAATTATTTATGTTCATTATCTGTATTTTTAGTTAATTGTAATACTTTTGAGGTGTGATGTTCAATAATCTTACCAAGTAATAAGGTAAGACAAAATGGCTTGATTTAATAAAAAACAACAGACAAATAGTCAGGTTCAATGTGTATCAAGAACATTAAACCGAAGATAATTTATGGGAATATTTAGTGGAATTTTTGGAGGGGCAAAAAACGAAGGAGAGCAAAATAGTAAATCAATTCCTTGGCGAGATTTGACCATGGTTGCCCAATTAGAAGAAATAAAGCAAGCATCCGCCGCAAGGCCACAAGTAATTTTTAAACATTCTACCACATGTGGTATCAGTAGAATGGTCCTGAATATGTTCAAGGGCAATTATAAGCTGGATGAAGGGCAAATGGATTTTCATTTTTTAGACTTACTTGCCTATAGAGAGGTGTCCAATGCAATTGCCGCTAAGTTTAACGTTATGCATCAATCGCCCCAGATGCTCATCATTAAAAATGGGGTAGTGGTCTACCATAATTCCCATGGTGCAATTTCAGATGTAGACTTAGAAGAATATGTATAAAAAAAAGCCCCAGAAATTTGGGGCTTTTTTTTAGTTAAAACTTTGTCTGTTCAGAATATTTTTGAGGTTGTTCTTTAAGTCTTCCCCTGCATCATATACCATTTGCTCATTGCTTGGAAAAGGTACTCTTGCACGCTGTAACAATGCCGTTAAATTATTGTCCAAGGCTCTTTTGTCACCGCTATAGTTGGCATATATATGCTCAAAAACAAATTGGCTGCTCAAAGGGTATTGATTTATTTTTTGTTGTTTTTTTAAATCTATAAAATTTACAACACCGGTAACTTCCGCACTCTTAAATTGTGTAAATTGATAAAAATCACAACGAACCGTCTTGAACTTATCTATTTTAATGCTATTCCCTAAACTGTCCGATACCACATTGCCATTGCGATCCTCCACAAACGTATAACCATCTTTAATCTGCTTCTCCTTACTTATTTGCTTTTCGCTTATCTGTTCCGGTGAAATATTTATATTTTCAAAAGATAGCTCCATTAAATAGTCGTACACTCTATCTTTAATTTCATTGGTATGGTATTCCGTCCACTGGTTGTTAAGGCCGTAAGTATTTAAATTCAAAAGTTCATCCTCTAAACGTCGTGGAATAACCATATCCGTATTATTGTTGATCTCTACCAAAACATAATCCAATCCTTTTTGGTAGGCTTCATCTATTTTTAAAGTTACATCTTTAAAATTAGGATTAAGTTGCTGTAAATAATTCAGCTCATTGTAAGCTGTCCTATAATCAGATTTATAAGTGGCGTTGTTTATTAGGTTGTTTGCCCTATCATATAAATAGTTGGACAGATTCAATTTAGAAGCTATGATATTATCATCGTAATTTTTAAAACTAAATTGAGCCTTCCTGTTTTCATCCTGAATATATAACGGCAATAACGGTTTGATCCGTTCTTGGATAGCCTTTAGGTTGTTATAGGTATTGTATATCTCTTCAAAATTAGCAGGATTGCCATCTTTTTTTAAAAATTTTATGTGCTGTAATTCCCGCTCAGCATGTTTTTTAAAACCTTCTTCCAAAAGAACAATATAGGTCTGATTGCTTTTTTTGGTCTTGTTTTCTGCAATGTTTACAAGTGCCTTGTTGATTGCGCCAAGGTAATTGCCTGTATTTAGGGCTTCTTGTGTTTTTTTAACTCCGCTACATGAAAGGAGCATTCCTATAAAACTGAATAGTAGAAATTTTTTCATGACTGATAATTTTAGAATTCAATAGAGCTATTTCAACAGCCGTGCCACAAATAGCTGAATAGATAACGAATGGGGGTGATTAATAGTATATTTTCGATGAAATCCATACATGGTTGGAGTAAAACAGATAAACCATAGATAGTTATTAACTTTTATTTAATAAAAAATAATCCCTTTTGAACTTTTTTATATTTCATTAGATAGTCTATTTGTATTTTTGCAACTTATTCAAAAGAAAGAACAGCATGCAACGCGACACTACGATTTTTAATCTAATAGAAGAAGAAAAGCAACGTCAGATCAATGGAATTGAATTGATAGCTTCAGAAAATTTTACCAGTCCCCAAGTAATGGAGGCCCAAGGTTCCGTTCTTACAAATAAGTACGCAGAAGGCTACCCTGGAAAGCGTTACTATGGTGGTTGTGAAGTTGTGGATAAGGTAGAACAGTTGGCCATTGATCGTGCAAAAGAGCTATTTGGTGCCGCATATGCCAATGTTCAACCACATTCGGGTTCGCAAGCAAATGCTGCCGTTTATCATGCATGTTTAAAGCCAGGAGATAAAATTTTAGGTTTTGACCTATCGCACGGTGGACATTTAACCCACGGATCTCCGGTTAACTTTTCAGGAAGATTGTATAAGCCCGTATTTTATGGGGTGGATAAGGAGACTGGTAGATTGGATTATGATAAAATTCAAGAGATTGCTACCAAAGAGCAACCTAAGTTGATAATTGCAGGTGCTTCTGCCTACAGTAGGGATATGGATTTTGCCCGTTTTAGAAAGATTGCGGATAGTGTGAACGCTATTTTATTGGCAGATATATCTCACCCTGCAGGATTAATTGCTAAAGGTTTATTGAGCAATCCTATACCGCATTGCCATATTGTGACTACAACAACACATAAAACTTTGCGAGGGCCAAGGGGAGGTTTAATATTGATGGGAAAAGATTTTGAAAATCCGTTTGGGATAACCTTAAAGAACGGCAAGCTAAGAAAAATGTCAGCTTTATTGGATCTGGCCGTTTTTCCTGGTAATCAAGGAGGTCCGTTAGAACATGTGATAGCTGGTAAAGCTATTGCTTTCGGTGAAGCTTTAACAAGTGAGTATGCGACATATATTGAGCAGGTAAAGAAAAATGCCGATGCAATGGCCAAGGCATTTGTTAAGCGTGATTATCATATTATTTCTGGCGGTACGGATAACCACATGATGTTGATCGATCTGCGAAATAAAGATATATCCGGTAAAGATGCCGAAAAAGCATTGGTAGAAGCAGATATTACCGCAAACAAAAATATGGTGCCTTTTGACGATAAATCACCTTTTGTAACTTCTGGTATTAGATTTGGTACTGCAGCAATTACCACACGTGGTCTAGTAGAAGCGGATATGGAGGTTGTGGTTGATTTAATTGATCAGGTCATCAACAACCCAGAAAATGAAAAAACCTTGAAAACCGTTAAGTCCAAGGTTAATGCAATGATGAATACCAGGCCTATTTTCAACGCCTAGGTCACGAATCATTTATTCTGTTAGAAACTCAAGGTCTCCGCTGACGTAAGTATTACGCATTACGTCATAAATAGAGGCCTCATCATCCTTATCAAGATAAATGCCCCAGAATTCTAAATAAGATTTTGGGGCAAAATCTATGGCTGAATCTGAAATTTCAGAATTTTCCAAATTTTCTTCAAAAATGGGCACAAAAATTTCATAAGGTTTTTGTGTAAGTCCCTTGGTCAAAAAGACATAATTACACGCAATCTGTTTTAGAATATTATTGATTTGTGTAGGAATACTTTTGTCATAAATGCGCTTAATTACAATACTGGTATCATTTAACGAAATTGTAAGCTCATCTATATCTATGACATGTTTGTTTTTCAAATTAAGTACTTCCAAACCGTGTTGTAAAGGCGCTTCGTTTTTATGGTTGTTGCCCCATCTACCGGTATTGAAATGTGAAAATAATTCCATTAAATCCAGGTTGCAATCAAATTCCAGAACCAGATTTATTCCGTTAGATGTTATACTTTTACTCTTTAATTTTACTGTAGAAAAGTAATAAAACTCTAGGGTAGATAGAAATTCATCTAAGCCAATTATCTCTTTATTGTATTCTAATTTTAATCTAGAATTGTTGATAAAGTTTTCAAAATTGAAAGGCATAAGCAATTTTTTATAGCATTCTTTCTATAAAGATACTTTTCTCCCCAATTTTATAATACTAGGAAAACCTTATAATTTTGGAGGATATTATAATAAAATGACACAGATAAATCATAATTATCTGTAAATCAATTACTTAATTTAGGTGGTTGATTTTTAAAGAAAACCACGATTTTTGGCTTCGTTGATTAGTGCTAAATCATTGCCGTTTTTTATATCAAATAACGCTTTCAGTTGTCTTTTACGAGCTTCGACCGTAGTATTGGCAGAACCGATCAAAGGGGCAATATCCCTGGTATGGATTCCTTGTGATAGATGATAAAGAATTTTTTGATCTTGATCATCGATTACAATATCACTGGACATTCTTCTTCTTATGGCAGCCAAGGCACTCGCAGTATAATACGATGAATTCTTCATAATGGTCTCTACCATACTTTTCAAAGAAAGTTCATCTATCTCTGACTTTACCATGTAGCCGTCCGGATTAACTTTTTTAAAGATATTGTTGATACGGTAATTGTCACTGTATGAAGACATAAATACAACTTTTGATTTAGGAACTTCTTCTCTTGCTAAAATACCAAGGTCAATACCAGTTCTGGGGTCTTTGGATTCTACTGAGAAAAGCTGGATGTCCAATAGAATTATATCATAGGGAATGGCTCTTTTTGATAGTTCAATCTTAGCCTTACCTTTTTCAAAACTTTTTGCGATTTCAACTTTTACGTTAAAATCATTAAAATCAGAATCTTCCAAGATATATTTATATCCTAAAGTCGTCATTTCATGATCATCTACCGCTAAAATCCTTACTGTTGAATCCATTATGGTTGTTCTATGCTATTGTAAGTTACTAAACGTTTTCAAACCTAGTATTATTATCGTCAAAATTATTTGATTTATTTTTAATAGGTATCCTTAAGGTAATTGTGGTTCCCTTACCTTTTGCGGATTCTATGTTCCACGTACCGTTTAGCTTATTGATCCTAGAAGTAATATTTCTAATACCTATACCTTTTTTGCCTTTTACATTTTTAAAACCTACCCCATTATCACTCATAATTATCTTAAATTCATCATCCGTTCTAAGAAACGTTATTTCAAATATACTGCATTGGGCATGCTTAATTGCATTTTGAAACGTTTCTTGGATAATTCTATAGGCATTGATTTTAATATCACCGTCCAAACTATCCCAATCCTCATCTTCATTGAATTTAAAGAAAGTATTAATGGCCACATTTCTTTTAGCAGCATCTAAAAGTGATTCTATAGAATCTGTAAAGTTGTTGATCTTCTGGTAAGCGGTATGGCTCAGTTCATGAGAAATTGAACGGATCTCATTCTCAATTTCCTGGAGAGAGCCCAATGCCTTTGATTTTTCGGCAATGGCTTCTTCCGTTACACGTTTATTTAATCCGGTCAAAATCATTCTAGCGCCCAGCATTTTACCAAGTACGCCGTCATGTAACTCTTCTGATATTCTTTTTTGTTCCAGCCGTTTAACCTCATCAACTTTTTGTTTTTGGGTAAGCATAAGGTTAAAAATTTCCTGGTTATTGGCCTGCTGTTGTTGGTCAAAACGAAGTTTTTGGTTTTTGGCACGTTGGGTAATAATGATATAGATGGATAGTCCTAATAAAAATAACCCCCCTGCAATGGCAATCCAAATACTGCGTTGTCTGGAAAGAATGTTCTTTTCACTTTCAAGCTCCACATTTTCAGCAATAAATTCATCGGTTTCAAATCGGATACGTGCAAATTTGTTTTGTTGTTTACGTTCTTCTTTTTGTAAACTATCGTCTAATTGAATATATTTTTCAAAATAATCTATTGAATTTTTTTTATCTAATGTAGCTAGTAGAGACCAGGTTTGTAGCAAGGTTTCATTGTTTTCACTTTCTAAAGAAAGGTTTTCTGCTTTTTTTGCATTGATAATGGCCGTTGCCGTATCCTTAGCATATGCTTTATACTCTGCATATTTATGGTAAGAAGTAGCTAAACTAGTTTTTTGATTTAAGTTGGTCTTTAAGTTAATTGCTTTTATAAACAAAGAATTTACTCCTGCCGTATCATTTTTGTATAATCTACTGGTTGCAAGGTTGCTTAAAGCTATAGCGTATAGTTTAGGGTTTTTTTGCAGGATTTCATTTGTAGTCAGTACTTTATTGAAATTCTCAATAGCCTTATTATAATCTTTATTATCCCTATATACGACTCCAATATTATTAAGAAGTTGGGCTTCTTCATAATTATTAAAATTTAATTGATTTAAATAATACAATGCTTCATTATAGTAGGCTAGAGACTTTTCTACTTCACCTAAAGAACCTGAAGAGATTCCAAGTAAGTTATAACTATGATATAGGAAAAGTGTGTTATCCGTTTGTTTGAATTGTTCAATAGCTTTTATGACTGTAGATTCGCTGCCTATATAATCTTTTATTTCAGTCTGTATTTTTGCCATTTCCAAAAACATTCTTCCAGACATTTCAACTTGACTAATACCTTCAAAAATTTTTTGAGCCTCATTATATGCATAATATGCGCTATCTTGAATAGCATAATTATTATAAAAAAAAGCTAAATCCCAATATGCGTTTCCAAGAGATAAGGAGTCTTTAATTTTTTGATTAAATTTTATGGCATTTTTATTTACTTCTCTAAACAAAGTGCTGTCGAAGGTAAAATTTTGGTCGTAAGAAAGTTGGGTGTAATACTTTGCTTTTATGGTATCGGATTGAGGATAAGCAGCGTATTGAACTGCTTTTTGTAAAAGTTCCAATTTTGCTAAATCATTGATATGAACTGTTTGGCTCTCTTTAATCCATATACTTATACTATCATTGGTTGAGGGTTGAACTTTTTCGTCCAATATCGTTTCAGACTTGGAACAACCTTGTAGTATGAATAAAAGTAAAATGGTATGCAGGTATTTTTTTAGCAAAAAAAATGGTTTATTGATTTTCTTAGAAACCAAGGTATAAAAAAAAGTCCTCAACTTTATTGTTGAAGACTTTTTATATGGTTATAAAAACTGTTTAGCTTACGCCAGACTGTCCACCTCTAGGAGGCAATTCAGCTGAACAATCTCCACAAGCTAAAGCTTTAGAAATATCATTTAAAAAATCAAATTCATTGGCACTATTCTCAATTACAAAAGTTGCCATGCCTAACGCCATTACTGCTACTGCTAAAATACTCGTTACTTTTTTCATTTTGTGTGTTTTTAGGGGTTTTTGGTTTATTATACTGCCAAAGTAATATCCATTAAACACTTAAATATTAAGTTTTTCCACACTTTAGTGAAAAGGTGGTATCTGCTAGTAAATGACCTGATTTTGAGAGAATTCGTTAATTTAGTGAACTTAGTGTATTTTTGGATAACACTTTCTTAAGGTTGTTCATATTTTCCCTATAGGTTTTGGAGAACGGTAATTGTTCGTTGACGGTCTTTAAAGCGCAAATAGATTTTCCAAAATTTATCCTAGAAACATAATCAGTATTGACGATATAACTCTGGTGAATACGTATAAAGTTATTAGGTAACGTATTTTCAAAGGTTTTTAGTGTCTTGTAGGCATTGGTTACCGTACCGTCCTTCATAAAAAACTCTGTAGTATTGTTGTCGGCTTTTAAATAAAGGATATCATTAGTGTTCAAATACTGAAAATCGTTATATGATTTTATGCACAAGGTAGCGGGTGCTTTCTCCTTTGGCATTCTCTTTTTCAATTTTAATAATGATTTTCTAATGTCAAATTCATTAAAGGGTTGAAGCCAATAATCAAAGAAGCCATTTTTTATAGCATCATAGGCATAATCCTTGGAAGTAGCTATTCCAATAAGTATTGGTAGTTCATTTACGTATTGGTGTATTTCCATGACCATTAAAAATATGGATGCATAATCATGGTTAAGGTTGATAAATACGATATCTGGACTAAACTTTAAAATATCATTTAACCCATCATTGGGATTTGTGGTGGTATTAATACATTGAAAATCACCATATTCATCCAAAAATGCATGTAACTGCAAATTGGAAACAGCATCAGAATCTATTATGGTGTACGTGTAATCCAAAAGTAATTAGTGTCTACTACGAAATTACTTATAGCCAGCTAATTACGGACCAAGAATGTCCTTATAAAAATGGAGGACTTTTTGATAAAATCAATGTATATAGGCTTTGTGAGAGAAAAACCTTTCAAGTTTAAGCTTGTTATTCGCTCGTTTCTTTCATTATTGCTTGATATGCACCCAAATCTGAAGTTAATGTCCGGGAGGTTCCTAGTAGGTCATTTGGTACATTGTTGGCAATATTTTGGTCGCCTTTACCAATTACATAAGAATCCAGACCTATTCTAAAACCATTGCTGGAAGGTTTGAAATAATCCAAATTTCCTCCCGTATAGATGTTGGAATAATAATCCGTATTTAAAAAATCATATAACGGACCATTCTCAGTGGGTAGTTGGTCTTGCGTATATTGTATATGGCAATTTAGAAAACTGAAGTTGAACAATTTATCATTAGATGGGGTAAGTTCTAGTTCATATGCCGTATTGCCATCAATGATGCTATTTTTAAAATCAAGTCGTACTAAATCAAAATGAAGTTCTGGATTACTTCTGGAACTATTGGAAACGGTAAGGGTTGGTACAATTCTAAACCCTTTATTCCAATAATTGGCAATGGTACAATGCGTAAAATTATAGTGGCCTCCGTTTTCTATTTGCAGGGAGGTAGAGCCTGCACCACCTAAAACAAGGTTTTCTGCTATTATAATTGCTTGTTTGGCCCAGATATTATGTTGGCCATTATTATAAACCTGACTATTTCTTATGACCAGTGATTCTGTATTTTGAATTGCTTCCCCTTCAATAAATAATCCGATCTGTGCATTTTTAATGGTCAGATAATCTATAGTGTTTCCAATACTTCCTTTACTTATCCAGATAGTTCCCCATTGACCGGGCATATCATTATAAGCAGGTTCAAGTCTGTCTCCTTCAAAAATCACTTGATTTTCTAAACGCTCTTTATCATCACTCAATTTGCCATTAATTGTAATACGAGCTTTTTCACTTACAACCAAACCGGAATTGTTGTGAAAATATACCCTTGCACCAGCATCGATTTGAAGTTCTTTTTCATCAGGTACTATGGCGTAACCATAAATTACATATGGTCTATTGGCAGTAAAATGTAACGAATCTTCACTAAGTTCAAAACCGTTTACGCTTACTTCATCACCATTTTCATCGGTATATAAAGTGATATTGTTTGCATTGCTTCCCCAATTATTGGGGTGCAAAAAAATGGCGTCTTTTGCCAAAGTAATCAATTCTACGGATTGTTGAAAAGGAGATTGATCAAACAAAATGGCATCCGTATATATAATTTCATTACTATTATCCTTAATCTCAATAGTCGTTTCAATTAGTATATACAGACTGTCTTGAGCGTATAATGGAATATTGTCAAATGTTTTACCCGCCACACCGTCCACATTTAATCTATAATAACTATCGGCGCCGTTTCTTAAGGATATTTCAGGAATAAACATATCCTCTTTAGTGCGGTTATACACTTTTAATGTATATGTACTGCTGCCAATATTGGTAAATACGGTATCGAGAAAAACCGTGTCCTTGGAAAAGGTCAATTGCCCCATACTTGGGGAATATTCAAAATTCTTTCTACAGGAAGTAGTAAAAATTAAGGCAATGATGGCAGAGAATACAATAAGAAAATTTACTCGCACAACCGTTATATTTTTCAGGTTAAAGGAAAATATCCTTTAGTTTATCGGACACCCTAATAGGCCTATTGGTCTTGCTGTTCAATAAACACCATTCCGTACGGGCAAGAACCAATACCTTTTGTGTTTTTCCATGAATCATTTCTACAATTCTGGTAGATTTTGCTCCTGTGCTCGTCTTGATATAAGTTGTCATGACTATAGGGTCATTTAAAAATGCCGCAGATTTGTATTCAATATGGTGACTTAGTACTACCCAAATTACTTCTTCTTGCAGCTCAGTGGGGGCTTTGTGCTGCCAATGCTCTTTTGATATATCTTGAATCCATTGGACATAACGTACATTATTAACATGGTTCAAGTCATCCAGGTCATCTTTAGAAACTATAAGTTCTTTCCTGTATACATCCATATTATTTTTTCTGGATTTTTACTTCAAACATTTTATCCCAGAATTTTCCGGTAACGAAAAAAGTTTTCCGTTCAGGATGATAAGCTATACCGTTCAAAACATTGTTTACCTTGTCCCAATTTGCCGATTTTGTTATTAAATCACTAAGTCCACTAAAATTAATAACCCCTTCAATGGCACCAGAATTACTATTGATAATCATGACACTAGGCTTTTGATATACATTAGCATAAAGTTTTCCATCAACAAATTCCAATTCATTTGCGGAATTTACGATAGATGAATTGGTAACGGTTTCAATATAACCTTCCTCGGTCATGGTATTAGGGTTTATGAACCAAATCTTTTCCGTTCCATCACTCTTAAATATTTTATTGCCGTCATTGGCAAGTCCCCATCCTTCACGACTTTTTCCATATTGAAAATTATCCAATTTCTTAAAGGTATGTAGGTCATAAATAAATCCAAGTCCGCTTTTCCAAGTAAGTTGGTAAATTTTGTCGTTTAAAATGGTAATGCCTTCTCCAAAATAACTATCGTCCAAATTTATATGTTCATAAACCTTGCCAGTTGAAAAATCTAATTTCCTTAAAAATGATTTTCCGTTCTTACCCGTACTTTCATATAGGGTGTCATTGAAGAATTCCAATCCTTGTGTATAGGCACCGGTATCATGAGGATATTCCTTTATGATGGTATACGTATATATTTCAGGAGCTTTTGCTGAAAAAACTTTAATGTTCTTATTGATTACAACGGTTTCACCTTCAAAATTAATTTTAGCGGTAAGGGTTTTATTTCCTAGAGTGGATACATCAATTTTAATAGTATTGTTGGTAAGTGGAACATCTTTGCCGTCTATACTATAGGTGACCTGGTTAATATCCTTATTTTTTTTATTTTTAATGGTAACACCTATTTCATCAAATTGTGTAATTTTTTTTACATTTTTATCAATGGTGATTTCAAATAAATTCGATGCTTTTTGATTGCCACTGCCACATGCCATATAAAGGCTCGGTATAAGAATTATGCAAATTATCTTAACTATTCTCATTAAAAAATTTTGGTATTTATGTTTCTATACTGATTTTCAGCACGTAAGAATTGCTGTTTAGAGAAGGCAATTTAATTCATAAAAATTAGAAACTAAAAGGATTGTGAAAGATTTAAAAGATTGTATATTTGCAGCTGGCAAGTCCTACACGACCAGCTCCTGTAGAATCCCCCAGGGCGGGAACGCAGCAAGGGTATATGGTCGTAGCGGTGCGATGTAGGTAGCTTGCCTTTTTTTGTACCTTATATTCAAATAATTTTTAAAAAGGTAACTTGTTAAAAACCAGAATTATCTATGGTTTTGATTCACTTATTTTTCTGAAAAATGAATTCAAAAGTAGTTTTAATAACAGGCGGTTCTTCGGGAATAGGAAAGGCAGTAGGCATTTATCTAACAGAGCAAGGATATAAAGTTTATGGCACTACACGTAACAAGTCAAAATACCCCTTGTTTAAAGATTTTCCACTTTTGGAAATGGATGTTCGTAACACTGCTACCATAGCTAAAGCGGTTTCAACGCTAATGGAAAAAGAAGATACCTTGGATGTTTTGATAAACAATGCCGGAGTGGGTATTACGGGACCTATGGAAGAAACTCCTCAAGAGGAAATCATTAAGGCCTTTGCTACTAATTTTAACGGTCCTCTCAGTGTCATCAATGAAGTTTTGCCCATAATGCGTCGTCAGCAACATGGTTTAATAATCAATATTACTTCAATAGCCGGTTATATGGGATTACCTTATAGGGGTATTTATTCTGCAAGTAAGGCAGCTTTGGAATTGGTAACTGAAAGTTACAGAATGGAGACTAAACCTTTTGGGGTGAAATTTACCACTTTGGCACCAGGGGATTTTGCAACTAATATAGCTTCAGGGAGGTATCACACTCCTGTATTTGAAAACTCTCCTTATAAAGAAAAGTATCAAAGCACATTAGAATCTATTGACCAAGATGTGGACGGTGGTGGCGATCCACGTGATGTTGGCAGAAAGATTGCTAAAATTATTGAAACAAAAAATCCTAGGCCCCATTACAAGGTTGGGTCTTTTATTCAAAAACTATCATTGACCCTTAAAAGTGTTTTGCCGGGTCTTTGGTTTGAAAGATTATTGGAGCGGCACAGCGCCAATTAAGGATATACCGGAAGAATACCGGATTTAAATTCAATTATAATAAATGTTGGAAAAACCGTCCACTATTACGCCATTATTGGTTATTATGGCCTTGTTCATAGGGTAGATGACCAATGTTTCAGTAAATTCCTTATAGTTGTCCGTATGGTATTGGGATCGGGTGTCCACACCTAGGTTTTTTAAAATGACCTTCCAATCGCTGTAGTCCGTCCTAATGTTGATACCTACAAATTCGTGGTCGGGTTTTTTGTCCTTTAGTTCCGCTACTCTTTTAAAAATTTCTTGGTATTGTTTTTTATTGTTTCCTGACCAAAAATAGAACATTACCTTTTTGTTCTTTCCAATCTCTGACAGTGTTCTGGTTTCATTATCAAATGAGGCAACGCTTAAATTAGGTATGACCTTGGAAGGCTGTAGGTTAGCTATTCCTTGGTATAGATTTTCAATCTCCTCTATATGCATGTTGTTTTTGGAGACCGTTTTAAATTCATTCAAGAACATTTCATTGTACTCAGGTTTGTCCTTTCTTTTTAAAAGATAGTCAAAAGCCACATTTCTGAACAAATTATCCCTTAATTCCTTCTCCACAACAAGACTGTCGATCAATTGTAGTTTGTGCTTGTTAAAATGTAAATGTTTACTGGTTTTAAAGTTTCTATTTTCGCAGCCTTTTATACAGTTCATATAGGACATATTGCCAAAATGGGCCTTCATGAAATCGTAATAGGGTCTTAGGTAGGTAAAATTCTTATTGTTATAATCAATGGTGTTGCGGTAGGCATAAAAACCTTTTGGGAGTTCATGTATATTTTCCTCTGCAGTTTTTCTTCTATGTTGAAAAGGATAAATTTCCTTATACCTATTGTACGTATATTCAATATTACCGGCCAAAAGTTCATAGCCATCATCAGAAATGGCAGTTTCTGCTCTTAGTTCGTTCAATCGTTTTAACTTATCATTCTTAAGACTTGAAATTTTGGAAAGAAATTCCTGAGGTTCCATTTCATAATATTCAGCGTACATTGCTCTATCTTCCTCTTCTGCAGATAAAAACAATTCCAAAAGAAAATTGTTAAGCTCCTCGTTTGTTCCGGAAAACACTAAGGATTCATCAAAATAAATGGTGTTGAGCCTAACCATTAAACTATCTCCTTTTTCTAGATATACATATTGGTACTCGGGAGCAAGGTTAAAATGGTAAAGGCCATTTTCTATATTGGCCAAATTAAATTTAAATCTATTCTTACTGTCCAGTTTGGCAGAATCAATTTTTTCCCCGCCCTTAAAAAGTACTACTTGGTCACTGGTAGGGTTTACGATTTCGCCTGCGAATAGAACGGTTTCCGAATCCTTTTTGGAAGAGGTGCAGGCTACAGAAAAAAGTACAATTGTACAGAGTAGAATTCTAATCATATGGTATTAGGGACTGATACATTCCAAAAATAAGGAACGTAAGGGCTGGTAGCTGTTAACGGCTAGTTAAATATTGTGAAGTTGAAAGTATAATAACTTAATGGAAATAGATGCTTTACATACTTGAAAAAGCTTATTTATTCTGTATTTTTGCACGGATTTTTAAATTACTGTTATTATGCTTTCTGTATCTAATCTTTCTGTACAATTTGGAAAAAGGGTGTTGTTCGATGAAGTAAACGTTGCTTTCACCCAAGGAAACTGTTATGGTATCATTGGTGCCAATGGTGCAGGTAAATCTACATTCTTAAAGATTCTTGCAGGACAAATTGAACCTACTTCCGGCCATGTTCATCTAGAGCCAGGAAAAAGAATGTCCATTTTGGAGCAGAACCATAATTCTGCCGATGCCTATACCGTATTGGAAACCGTGGTAATGGGTAATAAGCCTTTGTATGAAATTAAAAAGGAAATAGATGCCCTTTATGCTGATTATGATGATAAGAATGCAGATAGGATAGGGGAGCTGCAGGTTAGCTTTGAAGAAATGAACGGATGGAACGCGGATAGCAATGCCGCGGCTTTACTTTCCAATTTAGGAATCAATGAAGAATATCATTATACGTTGATGTCGGAACTTGATTCCAAATTAAAGGTAAGGGTACTTTTGGCACAGGCCTTATTTGGAAATCCGGATGTATTGATTATGGATGAGCCTACCAATGATCTGGATTATGAAACAATTAGTTGGCTAGAGAACTTTTTGGCAGATTATGAAAATACAGTGATCGTAGTTTCGCATGACCGTCACTTTTTGGATACGGTGTGTACGGATATTGGGGATATTGATTTTGGAAAACTTAATCTATACTCGGGTAACTACACATTTTGGTATGAGAGTAGCCAATTGGCAGCCCGCCAAAGAGCACAACAGAATAAGAAATCTGAAGAGAAAGCCAAGGAGTTGCAAGAGTTTATTGCACGTTTTAGTGCCAACGTAGCTAAAAGTAAACAAGCTACATCTCGTAAGAAGATGTTGTCCAAATTAAAGGTAGATGATATTAAGCCTTCTAGTAGAAGATATCCGGCAATTATCTTTGATAGGGAACGAGAGGCCGGCGATCAGATTTTACAGGTAGAAGGACTTTCCGCTTCTACGGATGAAGGAGAATTATTGTTTAACAATATCAATATAAATCTCGCCAAAGGGGATAAAATTGCTGTGATTTCAAGGGATTCAAGGGCTACAACAGCTTTTTATGAAATTATAAACGGGAACAAAAAGGCGGATAAGGGATCTTTTCAATGGGGTGTTACCACTACACAATCCTATCTGCCGGCAGATAATGCTGAATTTTTTAACGAAAACATAAATCTTGTAGATTGGTTAAGACAGTATGCCAAAACCGAGGAAGAGCGAGAAGAAGTATATATTAGAGGATTTCTTGGTAAAATGTTATTCAGTGGAGAAGAGGCATTAAAGAAATGTACGGTTCTTTCCGGAGGAGAAAAAGTACGCTGTATGCTTAGTAGAATGATGTTGTTAAGGGCCAATGTGTTAATGTTGGACGAACCTACCAACCATTTAGATCTGGAAAGTATTACGGCATTCAATAACTCGCTAAAGAATTTTAAGGGAACGGTACTGTTTACTACCCATGATCATGAATTTGCCCAAACGGTTGCAAACAGGATCATAGAATTAACTCCTAAGGGCAACATTGATAGGTATTCTACGTTTGATGAATATATGTCTGACAAGGCATTAAAGGAGCAACGTAATAAGATGTACGCTGTTTAAGCATAAAATAGATTAACCCAAATCAATGTTTTATGAAAACCTACAACTATGTGGCCTATATTGGTATGGCCCTAAGTATCCTAGCTTGTGATACGGTTACCAATATAGATACGGAAGAGCCTTCTTCCTTAATCGATGCCGATTATACTGTTATTTTGGAAAAGGATGGCCGTACATCTGCAGTGATCTTGGCCGCTGCGGAAGATGGTATGGAACTAAAGGAAGAATCCGCGGGATTTGAAAAAATTCCTAATACTACCCAAAACTATAGGGACAAACAAAGTATAGGTTATTATTATACCAATAATTGTCAAGCCTTTGTTCAAGTGTTCAACGCACAAAACGATAATTCCTTTGTCATAACCGCATTTACCGATATAAATCCATGTGATATTGAAGTTACTGCTATTGCTTATACTGAAAATGCAATATATATAGCCTATATACAGGAATTGGCCGGCAAGAATGACCAATTCGCTATACGGTCCATTTCAAGAACGGGTGGTCAGGCTTCGTTTGTAGATATTATGTTGGATAAAAAACCTGTGGATATGATACCTTCTACAGGAAGGTTATTTGTATTGACCGCTAATGAATATGTAGATAATGCTTATTACTTAACAGTTATTGACGAAGAATCAAAAGGCCAACTAACGGAATTGGATATGGGGAACGATGCAGCCAAACTGTTAAGAAATCACAGTAATCAGGTCATTGTGGCTTACCCAGAGTTGCACACCACCTTGGACCCGGTAAGTTTGGATAAGACCTACACCATGTACGGCAAAGGTACCGAGCCGGGGTTTTTAACGGCTAGAGATGTTTACATGGATAGTTCCGGCCAAATCTATTATCAAAAGACGGAATCGTCCGCTGTTGTCAATACGGTACCCGCAATATATAATTTTGAACGAAACAGTACGGTAGTTTATCTGTTCGAAAATTTTTTAACGGAGTCAGAGATGGATGTAAAATACAATATCGGAGCTACGACTGCAATTGGTTACGATGATGCCAATGGTTTTATCCTGATAGGCTATCAGAAAAAGAACCAATTGCAACATGGCGGAATTTTAAGAGTCGGTATAACTCCAGATTTTAAGCTAATTGATCATATAGATTTAGAAGGTGTTCCGCAAAGCATTTTTGTGAAATAGCAATGAATATTAACTATTAAAATATTTGCTGTTCCAAATGGCCGGATTGAAATTTTTACCCAGGGCAAAGCCATAAAAAATAACTACTGCAGCAATACACTTGAACACAAAAAAATACATGATCCAAAATTGGGCATTAGTACTGGATTTTGAGAAAAGACCATTGGGAATCATCAATGTGGCTACATAACTGATTATTAGTACAAGAACCGCTAAATTCACTATGTTTTTAAACGGCCACATCAATAACTTTCTCATGGGGTGTAGATCATTGCCCCATTTATGAATTAAATAAAAATAACCATTGCCTATTGGGGCAAAAAGTAAAGGATCATCCTTGTCTTCCAATTTAAATAGTTTGGATGGAGCTATAATTTTAAAACCTTTAATTTCCGTTTGATGTAAATTTTCCAATTGTTTTATTTTGGAGAGGGCTTCAACCGGTAGTTTTCCTTTAAAATATTTGGTATCCAAAAAGCGTAAGCGGTAATCTATACAAATGTTTTTTATATCATCAATGTGATAAATGTTTTCAAGTTTCAATTCATTTAACTTAAAATCATTTTGTAACATTTTTGAGGATGAAGATACATTGGTCTCAATACGGTCTAAATCTTCATCTACTTGAGAGAAAATTTCTAATACGTTATTAAGTAGGTTTTCTTCTGATTGTACACGCTTAGACTTAGCTTTGTGTAATTTTTTTTCAAGGTCTGTTTTAGGTAATAACATATCTCTTTCTTTAGCAATCCTCTCAAAGTTAGCCAATTAATGAGATTGTTGAAATTTTGTTTAATCTTAAAAAATGTTAATATTTTGTTAAATTGATGATTTGACTTATTTTGGATAGGTATAACATTGCCTATGTTGTATATTGACGGATAAATCGTGCATTTCATCGATTTTAATTATTTGAGCCCTAATTGAACTTACTATATGAAAAGATTGACATTGTGCATGTCATTGTGCACCCTAATGTTAGGTATTTATGCAAACGCGCAAACATCCTTGATCAAGCTCCCTATGGAGCAATTGCCTTCTAAATTAATTGTGTCAAAAAAGACCATAGAGGAGCGTACGGCAAGCTTTGAAAACTATTCTACACTTTCCTCCATATTAAAGTCTACCCATTTGGATAAGGTTTTGGCCTATGATGGAGAATTTACGGTGTTTGCACCATCAAATACAGCTTTTAAAAAATTGCCCAAGTTAACGGCGGATAAACTATTGGACCCTAAAAACAATAAAATTTTAAAAGATGTACTTTCATACCATATCATTGCGGGGAATTTTTCTGCATCTTCAATTCTTAGGGCCATGTGTAGGGGTAATGGTGTAGCAAGGTTTACCACGATCTTGGGAGAAAAGATAACGGCTACCATGAATGGCATTGATATTGTCCTCACCGATAATGCTGGGAACAAAGCTACAATTGTACGGGCAGATTCCACCCAATCTAATGGGGTTATTCATGAGATAGATGCCGTCTTTCTACCTGTACGGATTTACTGATTACCGTAAACTTGCTCCTAGTTTTTGTTCGTAATTTTTTTGAAGCTTGCTCATTATTTTCTCTATCTGCTTATCCGTCAGTGTACTCTTATCATCTTGGAGGGTGAAACTGACTGCATAGGATTTTTTGCCCTCCGGTAAGTTAGCACCTTCATAGACATCAAAAAGAGAAATATCCTTTAAGTATTTGCGCTCTACGCTCTCAGCCAATTCATAAAGCTCTTTATACGTAGTTTTCTGATCGAGCAACAAAGCAAAATCCCTCTTAACTTCTGGGTATTTAGGAATCTCTTTGTATAGTACTGGAGTATTGCTCAATTGTTTCAGGATTACGTCCCAATTAAAATCGGCAAATAAAATATCCTGTTTAATATCAAATTGCTTAAGAATGGTTTTTTTGACCAACCCAAAAGAAACCAAATTGTTTTTCTTATAAAATAAAGAAAGGCCTTCTGAGAATAAATTGGATTCCGTTGGCAAACTTTTTAGATCACTAAGTCCCAAACGGGTAAGAATGGTTTCTACAATTGTTTTTAATTCAAAAAAATTGGTTGCAACAGGTTTGCTGGTCCAACTTTCTGGTAAGGTGTTTCCGCACAAAAGAATACTGAGGTATTTATTTTCTATGCGTTTATTTTCTTTGGATAAATATGTTTTACCAAATTCAAATAATTTAAGATTTCCTCTTTTTCTATTGATGTTATAATTGGCCGTTTCTAGGGCAGAAAATAAGGAAGCTCGTCTAAGTACTGATAAATCTCCACTCAGGGGGTTAATGATCTGTACGGATTCCGTTTGGCTGTCATTTGTTTGCAACAGCTCGGCATAATTTGGATTGGTAAGGCTATTGGTAAGTATTTCATAATAGCCCTTAGATGCCAAAAGGTTGCCTATTGTATTTTGAATAATATGGTCCTCTGTAGGAGAAGTGGTAGCTATAGAGGCATTTAATTTATTACCAAAAGCAATATTGTTATATCCGTATACCCGTAAAATTTCTTCGATGACATCAACTTGGCGCTGAACATCCACTCTGTAGGAAGGTACTTCAAGCCCCATACCAGCTTCGGTAACGTTCTTTACTTTAATATCAAGTGATGCCAAAATGGATTTAATGGTATCCTGCGGAATTTCTTGCCCTATTAATTTATTTATTTTTTCAAAGGCCAGGAATACTTCAAAATTGGTGACTTTATTGGGGTACAGGTCAATAATATCTGATGTTATTTCGCCGCCGGCAATATCCTTTATGAGCAAAGCGGCTCGTTTAAGGCTGTATTCCACATTTTCAATATCAATACCGCGTTCAAACCTAAACGATGCATCCGTATTTAATCCATGTCTCTTTGCAGATTTCCGGATAGCCACCGGATTAAAATAAGCACTTTCTAAAAATATAGAGGTTGTACTCTCGGTAACACCGGAATCCAATCCACCAAAAATACCTGCCAGGCAAAGTGGATTTTTGGAATCACATATCATTAGATCATCTTCATGCAAGGTTCTTTCTACACCATCTAACGTTGTAAACTTGGTGCCTTTGGGCATGGTCTGAACAACAATTTTATGTCCTTTTATTTTTGCGGCATCAAAAGCATGTAAGGGCTGACCTAATTCGTGCAATACATAATTGGTAGCATCTACGACATTGTTCTTAGGTGTCAATCCTATGGATTTAAGTCTATTTTGTAGCCAAGTAGGAGAAGGCTGTACAATTAAATTGCTTAGCGTAACCCCACAATATCTAGGGGCCAAAGAAGAATCCTTTACATCTACGTCAATTTTTAACGAACGATCGTTTATGTTAAAATGACTGGTAGAAGGTGTAATCAGTTCCTTGGTAATTTCTTTTTGTTTTAGACCGGCCTTTAGGTCTCTTGCCACTCCAAAATGGCTCATGGCATCTGCACGATTGGGAGTTAGTCCAATTTCAAAGATTTCATCCAGCTCAATATCAAATAGCTCCGCACAAGGCGTACCTACCTTTAAATTTTTATCCAATACCATAATGCCTTCATGGCTTGTGCCCAATCCTAATTCGTCTTCGGCGCAAATCATACCGTGACTTTCCTCTCCTCGTATTTTTCCCTTTTTTATAGTCCAGGCTTCTCCTTCTGGGGTATATAAAGTAGTACCTATGGTAGCAACAGGTACTTTTTGCCCTGCCGCGACATTACTTGCGCCACAAACTATTTGTAGGGGATCTTCCAAGCCTATATCTACCATGGTAACATTCAACTTGTCCGCGTTGGTATGTTTTTCACAGCTAAGGACATGGCCTACGACCACTCCTTTTAGTCCTCCTTTAACAGATTCAAATTTTTCGACACCTTCAACCTCAAGTCCTAAATCGGTCAATAGTTCAGCGGTTTCATCAGATTCCCAATCTATTTTAATGAACTGTTTTAACCAGTTGTATGATATTTTCATTCAAATCATTTAAGGGCGCAAAGATAAAACAATGCCCGTAGACATTCAATATGGAGATAAGTGTTTCTTTTAATTTTTAATTGTGGGTTATATATCGTTATTTCGGGCCGTAAATGTATTGTGATGAAAATAGGTGTAAGAATCTTGATTTTTTGTATGTTGATAATATCCTGTAAGGAGCAAGTACAGGATGCAAGTTTGAACGAAGGAATCTGGCGTGTAGAATTGGAAGTAATGGACAACCAACTACTACCGTTTAATCTTAAAGTGGATAAGGGTGAGAATGGGGAATATATCATGAAAATCCTTAATGCGGATGAAGTGATTGAAGTAGATGAAATAAAGATTTTTGAAGATTCAATTATAATGCAGACCCCAGTGTTTGAGGGATATTTGGCAGGGACGTTTACCAATTCTTCAATAACCGGTTCTTTCGTAAAGGAAAGTTTGGACAGAATAGTACCGTTTAAGGCCGTATATGGAGAAGAAGAGCGTTTTTCAATAAAAAATTCCAGCAAAAAAAATGTATCCGGTATATGGGAAACCTATTTTAGTCCCCATACGGATGATGGTTATCTGGGTAAAGGTATATTCTTGCAAGAAGATAATAAGGTTACAGGTACTTTTAGAACTACGACTGGGGATTATAGATATTTGGACGGTGTCGTAGACGGGGACTCGTTAAAACTTTCCGCATTTGATGGGGCTCATGCCTTCTTGTTTACCGCAAAGGTTACGGATTCTAGTATGAACGGTATATTTTATTCCGGGAATCATTTTAAGGAACCTTTTATTGCGAGTAGAAATGAAGGTTTTGATTTACCAAGTCCAGATTCATTAACTTTTATAAAAGAGGGATATGATCAATTGGCGTTTGAATTTCCAAATATTAACGGGGTTACGGTTTCTTTGGCAGATGACCAATTTAAGGATAAGGTGGTCATTGTACAGTTAATGGGAACATGGTGCCCCAATTGCTTGGATGAGACAAAGTTTTTGGTGAATTACCTTGAGCAAAACCCCAATGAGGATATTGCAATCATAGGTTTGGCATTTGAATCTGTCAAGACAAAGGAGAAGGCTATTAAGGCAATTGAGCGTCTTACGGATAGGATAGGGGTAAAGTATCCTATTTTATTAGCGCAATATGGTTCTTATGATAAGGCAGAGGCCCAGAAAAAACTACCTATGCTTAATCATGTATTATCCTACCCAACTACCATATTTATTGATAAAAAAGGTGATGTAAGAAAAATTCATACCGGATTCAACGGTCCTGCAACGGGTGATAAATTTTTGGAATTTAAAAAGGAATTTAACGGGTTTATTGAGCAATTGCTACAAGAGTAATGATTAAATGATAGTAGATTTGCCTAAACCTATATTTTCATCGTTCATGGTAAAGGTGCCATCCAATTCCATGATGTTGTCCGCTATGAAATCACCTACGTAATTTGTTCCATATTTGGAACTTCCCATAATATCCGGAGTAACGATTTTTTTAGAAAACGATTTCAAAACGGCAGCCACTACAGCATCTGATTCTTCATCCATCTTAAAATGTTGCAATAACATGGCCATACTTAAAATAGATGCGACAGGGTTGGCAATATTCTTACCTTTTGCATCTGGATATGAACCGTGAATAGGCTCAAACATAGCGTATTCCAGTCCTACGGAGGCTGACGGTAACAAACCTATGGATCCGGCAATTACACTTCCTTGATCGGAAAGGATGTCGCCAAACATGTTGTCCGTAAGTATAACATCGAATTGAGATGGATTCAAGATCATCTGCACTGCGGCATTGTCAATAAAAAGGCAATCTAAAGTAACATCTGGGTAGCTCTCCGAAATAGAATGGACCACCCTGCGCCACAATCTTGAAGTTTCCAATACATTGGCCTTGTCTACCAAGGTAACTTTCTTCTTTCTTGAACGTGCTGATTTAAAGGCTAAATGTGCTATTCTACTAATTTCCGCTTCGGTATATGTGCAGGTATCCGTTGCTGAACTTTGGTCGTTGCCTACGGCTTTGTCCCCATAATATATGCCTCCTGATAATTCCCTAAAAATGACCAGGTCCGTATCCTTTACACTTTTTTTGGGCAGCGGAGATTGCTTTACGAGAGAGGGAAATACCTTTACGGGTCTAATATTTGCAAAAAGGCCAAGCTCCTTTCGTAATTTTAACAGGCCTTGTTCCGGCCAAACCTTGGCTTTAGGATTATCATCAAATTCTGGCAAGCCCAAAGCCCCAAATAGGGTGGCATCGGTATTTTTACAGATTTCCAATGTTTCATCGGGTAGTGGGGTGCCTGTTTTTTTAATCGCAGTTGCGCCTATTAACCCTTTTTTAAAAGTAAAGCTATGGCCAAAGGTTTCTTCAACAGAACGTAGGCATTTAATGGATTGGGCTACGACTTCGGGCCCAATACCATCACCTTCCAATACCGCGATATTTAAATGCATAATTAACTAATACGTTGTAAATCTATTTTTGAGGTTTCAACAATTTGGTGAATATCCTCGTCCTTGACCTCTTTTTTTGAATCTGCATAGGCCAAAAATTCTTCATACACGGTATCCAATTGGGTTTTGGTCAGTTCATAACCTACAATCTTGGCTCTATAGGCCAAAGCGGCCCTTCCGCTCCGTGCGGTAAGCACAATGGATGATTCCGTTACACCTACATCAGAGGGATCCATGATTTCATAAGTTTCCCTGTTTTTGATAACACCATCTTGATGAATACCGGAACTATGTGCAAATGCATTGGCCCCTACGATAGCTTTGTTGGGCTGAACCATCATTCCCATTTTATTGGAAACCATTTTACTGGTATCATAAAGAAGCTTGCTGTTTATGGTGGTATCTAAGTTAAGGTCCGGATGCTGGCGCATAATCATCACTACTTCTTCTAAGGAAGTATTGCCTGCCCGCTCCCCAATACCATTAATGGTACATTCTATCTGCCTGGCACCGTTCATAACGCCCGCTATGGAGTTTGCCGTAGCTAGGCCCAGGTCGTTATGACAATGACATGAAAGTATTGCCTTTTCTATTCCCTTTACGTTTTCCTTTAAATATTTGATTTTGCCGCCATATTCCTCCGGAAGGCAGTAACCTGTTGTATCTGGTATGTTAAGTACTGTAGCGCCTGCTTTTATAACGGCTTCGCAAACACGTGCCAAAAATTCATTGTCCGTTCTTCCTGCATCTTCAGCGTAAAACTCAACATCCTCTACAAAAGTCTTGGCATAGCTGACCGCTGCAACAGCGCGTTCTATAATGGCATCCCTGTTAGAATTGAACTTATATTTTATATGTGAGTCAGATGTACCTATACCTGTATGTATTCTTGGTGTCTTGGCATGTTTTAACGCCTCTGCGGCCACTTCAATATCTTTCCTTACCGCTCTGGTCAATCCGCAAACGGTAGCATTTTTAACGAGTTTTGCTATGGCTTCGACAGATTTAAAATCACCCGGACTTGAAACAGGGAAACCGGCTTCGATGATATTAACGCCCAATAAATCTAGACGCTCAGCGATGACCAATTTTTGGTCCATGTCCAACTTGCAGCCAGGGACCTGTTCTCCATCTCTTAATGTCGTGTCAAATATTTGTACTATATCTTTACTCATTATATTTATGTAATTTTACTCGTCAAACGAATATATAACCTAATACACAAAATTCATAAATTTTGTTACCACGTTTACAACGTTAAGACAGATTTTTAGGTATATAAAATGCTGAATTGCAATTATTTAAATACTTTTTTTTACGATGACAAATGCCCATAAAGATGCTTTGTTTGTTTTAGTGAAATCTCTTTCAAAATCTGAGAAGCGACAGTTCAAGCTTTATGTTGGCAGATTAGGGGTAAATACCGATGCAAAATTTCTGGCGCTTTTCAATTTATTGGATAAAATTAAGCAATATGATGAGAAAATAATACTAGAAAGTGGGATAGTTAAGAAAGCACAGTTATCTAACTTAAAAGCACATCTTTATAAGCAAATTTTAGTGAGCTTGCGCTTAAATCCCGTAAATCAGAATATTAGGGTGCAAATACGTGAGCAATTGGATTTTGCCACCATTTTATACCAAAAAGGACTGTATAAGCAAAGTCTTAAAATTCTTGACAAGGTAAAAACGATTGCCATTGAAAACGAGGAAAAGAATATAGCCTATGAGATCGTAGAGCTGGAAAAAATCATTGAAACCCAATATATTACGCGCAGTATACCGGATAGGGCTAATGAATTGGCCGTACAGGCGAAGGAATTGTCCGGTCATAATGTAATGACCAGCAAATTATCCAATCTTTCCCTTCAGTTATACGGAATGATGCTGAAAGTAGGTTATGTGCGCAGCGATGAGGATTACCAAAAAGTGAAAACGTATTTTAATGATCATTTGCCCTTGTACAATATTGAGGATTTAGGGTTTCGTGAAAAATTGTGGTTGTACAAAGCATATTTATGGTATAGTTTTTTGACTCAGGATTTCCTGTCGTGCTTTAAATATTCCAGTAAGTGGGTTGATCTTTTTTATGACCATAAGGACATGATTTACCTAAACCCTGTTTTCTTTTTAAAGGGTAACCATTATTTATTGGAATCATTGTTTTATGTCCAGTACAGTTCTCAATTTAAGGAGGTCCTTGAGCGTTTGGAACGAACCATAAAGGAAAAGGAATTTCCTGATAATGATAATATAAATTCTTTGGTGTTTATGTACATCAATGCCAATAAGTTAAACCTGCATTTTTTAGAGGGTACTTTTGAAAAAGGGTTGTATTTGGTAAAGATTATTGAATACGGAATCAATAAGCACAGGGATCGTATAGATGTGCACCATGTTATGGTTCTCTATTATAAAATAGCCTGTTTGTATTTTGGTATAGGGGATAACAAAACCTGTATTCAATATCTTAAAAAGATCATTGATAATAAAAATTTGAAGATGCGTGAAGATCTTATGTGTTTTGCACGGGTTTTAAGTCTTGTGGCGCACTATGAAGCTGGAATGGATTATCACTTGGAAATTCAGTTAAAAAGTACCTATAAGTTTCTTTTAAAAATGAACGATATGCATGCCGTGCAAAAGGAGATGATAAAATTTCTGAGAGGCTTGGGTAGCATTTACCCTAACGAGTTAAAGGCAGAGTTTCAAAAATTATATACAGAATTAAAAAAGTATGAAAATCATCCTTATGAGAAAAGGGCCTTTTTATATTTAGATATCCTATCATGGTTGGAAAGTCATTTACAAAATAAGCCGGTGTCGCAAATAATTCGCGAAAAAGCGATGGCACATAGTCGTTAAGGTAATTTCTGTTATGAAGAAATTACATCTACAGCATTTATTGGAAATTAATCTTGCCATGTTCTTTATTGCCACTTCTGGCGCATTGGGCAGATATGTTCAATTGCCCGTAACCGTAACTATAGGGGCTAGGGCCATTCTAGCATGTTTTGCACTAGTAGCATTCTGCTGGTACCAAAAATATTCTTTTAAGATAAAACGTAGCGATTGGACATTAATTGGGCTAACGGGAGTGCTTATGTGTGTGCATTGGTTAACCTATTTCTATGCCTTGCAATTATCTAGTGTGGCCATAGGTATGTTATCCTTGTTCACTTATCCTGTTATTACCGCTTTTTTGGAACCATTAGTGCTTGGTTCAAAATTTCAGCGGATACACTTTCTCTTGGCAGTCTTGGTTTTGGTAGGTATGTATATGCTAAGTCCTTCGCTGGATCTTAAAAATTCCAATTCCATTGCAGTTGGGTTTGGAATATTATCCGCATTGGTCTATGCTATTAGAAATATCTTGTTGAAAAAAAAGGTATCGGAATATAATGGATCTGTTATTATGGTATATCAAACAGCGATAACAGGGGTTGTTTTACTGCCTTTTCTGGGTACGGTGCCTTTGGTACAGGTGGTAACTCAATGGCAGGCATTAATTGCCTTGGCAATATTGACAACTGCTATTGGCCATACCTTGTTTTTAATGACCTTTAAACATTTTACCATTACCACGGTAAGTATTTTGAGTAGTATACAGCCAATTTATGGAATACTAATTGGGGCACTGTTTCTTGCGGAAATACCACAGGTCAATACTATAGTTGGCGGTATACTTATTTTAAGTTCTGTCGTGATTGAAAGTATTAGAACCAAATCTTAAAGTAGCAATATTTAATTATTGGGTTGTGTGCCTCTTGTAGTGGGACCAAATTGACTGATTATATTTTCTCCGAATTTAGTGAATTGTTCATTTTTAGCCATTTCCCTAACCTTTACAGGGTCAAAATCACCATTGAAATATAAAAAGGAACCGGACAGGTTATCGTTATTATAAATAAGGATTTCCTTTACTGAATTTCTTTTTTCACGTATGGAAACCACATTACGCTTAAGCTCATCGTTTTTCCTAAAGACTTCTATAAAGGAAGAACCCGTAATACCGTTCATTTGTGCATTTAAATATTGTGACCTGGCAGGGGTGGCACTTGGAAATTGCATAAATCGAAGGTCTTTTGTATTACCTACCAAAGCTTTCATTTCTGGAGAAATTTCACTGATCATTGCCAACATGAATTGGGGAACCCGTATTGCTGTTACCTGATCATCGTTTTTATGGTCATTATAAAAATTATCAATAGAATTATATCCGCCACAAGAAGATAAAATAGCAAGAAGGAAAATGAAAATTGGAAATCGGCTCATAATAATAAGTTTAGATTGCTTTAAAAATAGTGAAATTAAAGACATGCGTTCCATATAGGGTCATTAGGAGGTGGGGCCACAATTTCCATTTGTTCTTTTTTGACGGGATGCATGAATAAGAGCTTGCGGGCGTGTAAATGTATGCTTCCGTCTGCATTGCTCCGATTAAAACCATATTTTAGATCTCCTTTTATGGGGCATCCTATGGCGGTAAGCTGACTTCTTATTTGATGATGCCTTCCGGTTTCCAAATCAATTTCCAATAAGAAATAGTTTTGCAAACTCTTTAAGAGTTGATACGTAAGAATTGCTTTTTTACTGTCGTTTACCTCCTTTTGGTGGGCGTATGATTTATTCTGTTTGGTGTTGCGTTTTAACCAATGTACCAATCTTTTTTCATTATTCTTGGGTTTGTTCTTAACTATGGCCCAATACGTTTTTTTGGCTTCTTTTTCCGCAAACATCTTGTTAAGTCGGGGTAAAGCTTTTGAGGTTTTCGCAAATACCACAATACCGGAAGTAGGCCTATCTAAACGATGAACAACACCTAGATATACATTACCAGGTTTTTGATATTTCTTTTTCAAGAAAGCCTTTACGGTCTCGCTTAATGGCTGGTCTCCAGTTTTGTCTCCTTGAACAATATCTCCAGGACGTTTATTGATTACAATAAGGTGATTGTCCTCATAAAGGACCTGTAAATTTTCTATTGTAGAATGTTGTTTGTTTGACAAATTATTTTAGGCTAAAAAAAATTAAAATAGATTGAATAATATTTTGGATAATGCACGTGGTAATTAAAAAGTCCGCTGTTTTTATAATGATAAAGTTTTACTTTTGATCATTTCATATAATAAAAGTACAATGCCTATGGTTACGGCAACATCCGCTAGGTTAAAAATTCCTGTGCGCAAAAAAGCAAATCTTAGTTGAAAGGAATCTGTCACTGAGCCATATACTATCCGATCAATTAAATTACCTAGACCACCCCCAATAACCAATGCAAAAGCTGTAAGGGATAAAGGTTTTAAGGAGGATTTTGTTAGAATTCTATATAAAAGAATTCCCAACACCAATAATGGTATGGCCTGAAAAAAAATGCGCTTGACCAATGGAGGAAAATCTTGACCAAAACCAAACATTGCGCCAGTATTTTCAACATTTGTCACTATAAAATAATCCTTTATTACAGAATTGTATGATTGTGGTACTATTTCTAACCTTGTTAAAACTTTAACCAATTGATCGCTTGCTATGGTCAGTAATACAATAGATGAAATCCAAATTTTAGAAAAGTGGGTAGCGCCTTTCATTCATAAGGGTTCTAGTATTGCTCATCGTCATTTGGAAAATCCAATTGTTTAACATCATCCACGTAATTGGATATGGCTTTGCCCATCTCTTCATAAAGGTTCATATACCTCCTTAAGAAACGAGGATTGAACTCATGGGTCATACCCAATAGATCATGGACTACCAATACTTGTCCGTCTGCATATTTGCCCCCTCCAATACCAATTGTTGGTATGGTTAGACTTTCGGATACTTTTTTGGTAAGTTCTGCCGGAATTTTTTCAAGTACCAAACCAAAACAACCTAACTTCTCCAAAAGCTTTGCGTCTTCCATAAGCTGCTCCGCTTCTTCTTCTTCCTTGGCCCTTACGGTGTAGGTGCCAAATTTGTATATGGATTGTGGGGTTAAACCCAAATGTCCCATAACCGGTATTCCGGCGGCTAGTATACGTTTAACAGATTCCTTGATTTCTGCACCGCCCTCTAATTTTACTGCATGGGCACCACTTTCCTTCATTATCCGTATAGCTGAACGCAATGCTTCCTTTGGGTCACTTTGATAGCTTCCAAATGGTAAATCTACCACCACAAGCGCTCTATGTACCGCCCTGATAACGGAAGATGCATGATAAATCATTTGGTCCAATGTAATAGGTAGTGTAGTCTCGTGGCCGGCCATAACGTTACTGGCAGAATCACCAACTAAAATCACATCGACCTTGGCCGCATCAACGATTTTGGCCATAGAGTAATCATAAGCGGTCAGCATGGATATTTTTTCCCCGTGCTGTTTCATGTCCACCAATGATTTTACAGTGATTCTTTTATATTCTTTTTTTGCTGTTGACATAGTTAGTTTTTGATTTTTAGCACCATAAAAGTAAGGAGTTTTAACGACTAGACCGATTTTGAAAAGAAAATCAATTTATATTCTTATTTTACGCATAAACATGATTACCATGATTAAGAAATATGTCCTTTGCTTTTTAATAGGGTTGTTCTCTATAGTTCTTACTGCCCAAAACCAAGAGGAAGCGGCGGTAAAGCAAACTATTGAAGATTTTTTTAAGGCTTTTCATAAAAAAGATTCTTTGGCATTATATGAAATGGTTCATGAAACTATACGGCTACAGACCATAAAGACATCAAAAGATGGACAACCCGTTCTTTTTAATGAAGCATATGATACACTAGTAAGCTCAATCACAAAAATACCGGATACATTAAAATTTGAAGAGCGTATTTTGGATTATAACATTAAAATAGATGGGGCAATGGCCAACGCTTGGACCAAATATGAATTTTGGTTTAATAATGAATTTCATCATTGCGGTGTTAACTCATTTCAATTGTTTAAAGAAAACAATACATGGAAAATTATATACTTAATAGATACAAGAAGGGTTGAAGACTGTAAAGCTTCAACCCCAAAATAAGATAAATTTGTATTAATTACTTTCTCCAATCAATGGATTGTACCATATCCTCCGTTGGAAAATTTTCTGGAATCTTTTGTGTTACCTTTCCTGTAGCAGCCCATTCTGCTCCACGCTGTAGGGTAGTAATGAAGCCTACACATTCCATACTATAATCAAAATGACCCAATGTAGAATGAAAAACCCTTCCCTTGCCATAGTTTATGGCCATAAGTTGCGCTACATGTTGTCCTAATCCTTTTACGTTAGGGTCCCATGGTGGAGCGTTTTTCTCCACATCTGCAAATGCGGTGGCAAGAATTGTAGCATTTTCAAACGGACCTCTCATACGCTCGTAGAGTTCGTCTTGGGTGTGCAGCCATTTCTTAGGCAAACCTTTCATAATTGGATGTTCCGGAGCCCTTGTGGTCAATTGAAATTCATATTCGGCACCATGGGACCCACACACACCTTCACCATTGTCCTTGATCAATTCGCCAGCTTCGTTATAGTAAACATATGGGCCTGAACTTTCATCACGCCCTCCCCAGGCACCCAAACCTATCATTTTGTTGTATTCTTCCCATTCGCCCCAGGCATTGTTAGCGGCGTGTAATACTACCAATCCACCGCCTTTGGCCATATAGTCTTCAAAGGCTTTTCTTGTATCTGCTGGCCATAGTGGTGACCTTTCGCCCAAATTGGATACGATTAAGTCGTAATCGCTAAAATTTACTGTGAAATCAGATGTAGTAATCGGTGCATCGGATATGGCGTATTCCTTATCATTTAATGGATAATCTTCAATGAACATGGTATAGGCTTCCGGTCTGGATTGGTTGTATTTAATGCCTAACCAAACGGAATCCATACGTTCTATTTCTACGGTAAAGAGTTCTGTTTGTTCCAAATAGTCCTTGATCATCATGGTAGTTTTGGGCCATACATAATGATTGTTCTGACCATCAATGATCAATGCTTTAAGTTTAGCGGGCGGTTCTTCTTGGACTTCCTTTTTTTTCTCGCCACAAGAAATCATCAACAAACAGAATAATGGTAATGCCATTAGTTTTTTCATGGTTTTGCTATTTAAGTTGGATATGCTTTAGTACATATGCATATCTTGACTTTAAATGTACATGAAGTAGTTTAGATTACAAAAACTCCTGTTTTAATATCCTTAAATGAAATAATAGGAATATGTTGTCGATTAGTAAAACAGCATATATTTTAGCGTTAAAAATAAATTAAACAATGAAGTTATTAGGAATAGGGTCAAGGATTATACATGAAACATTTGGTAAAGGTGTAATTACCAATGTATCCTCCAAGCAATACTGGGTAACCTTTATGGAAAATGGACTGGAAACCATTGCTATAGATGAAACGTTTGATGTGGTCGAGGCCGTAGAGGCAGAGGTAGATACGGTAAGCTTTTTAGATGTGGAAACAACATTGGTCTCCATATTGCAAAAATGGAGCGATGTTACCCAACGGGTAGCTATAGCCGATAAATGGAAAGGAGGTAATCTTGTTCTAGAGCCGGGCGATACCTCTCTTACCAATAAAGAAATTCCTATAGATACATTTTTTCATAAGATCGTTATGGTACGTGATCGCATTAGGGTTATGGAACAGAAAATAAATTCCAGTAAAAATCTAGATGATCAGGAGAAAGTGGACCTTCAGCAATATATAACACGTATTTATGGTAGCTTAACTACGTTTAATGTGCTGTTTAAAAATAAGAGCGATCAGTTTACGGGAGCCAAGTCAGCCAATTAGAATTGTTGAAATGTTGGTTGGTTCAATCTTTTATTCGCCATGGAGGATTTAGTCTATTCTCTCCAGCATGATATAAAATAATTTGGTTACCGTCCCTATCCTTTAATCGGGCTTCTCTCCATTGCCATCTTTGATCTATTGGTAATTGATCAAATTCTATGCCTTTGTTTTGCAGCTCTTGAACATATGAATCTAGATCTTTACATTCAAAATAGACGTAGACGCCATCTCCTGTCGGCAATTTTTCAACCAGATGAATGGAAAATGTAGAACCGCCTTCCGGACATTCAAAGCGGGCGTAATGGGGTAGGGACTTTACAATTGGCTTTAGCCCTAGTTTTATATAAAATTCAAAAGATTCATTTAAGTTCAGCGAAGGAACGGTAATCTGGTTCAGGTTCATTGGTACACTTTTTAGACTTATGGATAATTGTATGGCTTAACCAACCAATGTAGTGGGTTGATGATGTACTGTAAAATTGCATGAATTTGCAATGAAACACATACGGTTTGCCTTTTCGTGAAGTGAATTGGCCAATGCTGTTAAAGTTCCATCGGTAATGGTAACAATAGGGTTAAGGGTTACCATAGTAAATTTACCGCTACCATCAACTGATTCTTCCATTGTTCCTTTTGCGTTGTCTACATAACTGGTGACCACAATCTTATGTACGCTACAAAGATGTAAAAACCATAGCATATGACAGGAGGACAAGGAGGATAGAAATAGGTCTTCAGGATTATATTTGGACTTATCACCTAAAAAAGAAGGGTCTGATGAACCTTGAATGGCATCATATTTTTCTGCAACCATGATTTCATGATCTCTGCTATATGATGCATAATTTAATGTCCCTTGCCCTTGATTGCCCGTCCATGTTACCTGTGTCTGATAATTATGATGTTTCATTTTTAATGCTATATGTTTCACTTTAAAATTAGATGTATGAATTTAAATCATTTTTATTTTAAGGTAGCAAGTTTGGTTTTAAACATTTTGGCAGCTGATGTATAGCCACCTTCTGTACCATCCACAAAATGGGCATGTTTGGTCTTCCTGTCCAAAACATAGCAAGACATTACGGATGCATGTGTAACATGAATTCCGTAAACAATTTTTTGTGCAGCCTCTAAGTGATCTAGATAGGAAATAAATTCATTTATTTTTGATTGCTCTGCCGTAAAGATGGTGTTGATGGTTCCGTCTAACATAAAAGTGTGCGAAAGTTGACCAATTTGGGTTAAATACCGTTTTCCTTCTTTTGAAAAATTAAAATATACTTTTCCAAATAGTGTCTGTATCCAGTGTTTAAGTACGTAAATGAGACTTTTGTTGGAAATACTAATTTTCATTTCCTCTAAAATTTTACCTAACCTAAAGTCCAATTTTAAACTATTGGAACGTATGGGTTGTCTTTTGTTGAATGTACCAAAGAGTAGGTTCATCTGTGTAAGCACATCCTTATAAATTGCGCTCTGCTGATTTTCATCTGCTACATCCAATAATAGACACACCACTTTTTTTTGTAATTGAACAGGGCTGATCTGTTCCCACCTGCATTGCATTCCTTCAAGGTTTAAAAGATTTTTTTTAAAGTTGGTATCGGTTTGTGCTACAAATGTTTGTTTAATGATTGCCTCTGCTTTTTTTAAACCGTTTCCCAAAACTATAGGAATGGTCAATTGTGGTGTTAGTTGATGTTTTAGGATTTTAATACATGTTTTTTCCGACACCAACTCTTCTGTGGATATATGGCCGACCCTTAGTAAAAGATTGGTGTTTCTTTTAATATGTAGACTATAATTTTTAAGAACAGTGATTATTTCCAACAACAGCATATCCGGAAGTAAAAAAGTAGCTCCGTCTCCACCAAAGAAATAAGGTATTTCTATATTCTTCTTTTTTTTCCTGACTGTATTTAAAACAGATATGATAGCGCCGGTTGCAGTAAGGTTTATTTGATGGTGTTTTCCCTCTTCAACCGCTTGTGTTGAATTTTCCACATCTACAACAACAACATGCCAAGAGTTTGGAATTGTTGAGAATTCAGTTTCAATACCAATAATTTCGTTCAGTGCCCTGGTCGATTTTTTTAGTTTGGAATAAAAGTAAATATCCCTCATTAAGGTGTTTTGAACAATGAAGTTGGAGTAATATGAGCTTCTGTTGATTCAGATAGGTTAAAACTAAATAATATTTAAGTAATAGGTCTAAAAAAATGCCTGCTATCTTATAATATTTAGAGGGTTAAACTAACTCTTTTTAAAAAGATGAATTAAGGATGAATAGTATGTCCACAATGAAGACCATGATTGGTAAGAGGGATAAACGAATTTCTAAACCCTAATTTAAGCTTTCAATTATTCTTTTAACAATATGGAATAGCCCAATAATATATGAGACTTATTAATACTGAATGAACGGATAAGTTACACCGCCTCTTTTTTTTCTGAAAGGTATTTCCAGTAACGTTTTGGTACGTGTTGGGTATGCAATTTTGTGTTTATACGGGATTTAATATTCGTGCTTTTAAAATAATTGGTCCAAAGATTTTGATATTCGTATTCTTCATCAGTAAAAGCAGTACTCTTTTCAAGACTATTGGTGTGTATCTCAGTAAGATCTAATGATATGACTTCAACCGATTTTAGGTCATAGAACAATCCGTACTTACGTTTAACATCATAAATTATCCATTGCTGGTCTGCATAACGATTTCTAAAGTGTTTGGAAATCAATGGTAAAACATCAAAATCAGGTTCTATATTGGCAAAATAGACACCGTCTTTTGTTAACTGAAACCTTATAAAGGCCTCCATACGATGCTTTTCACGACCCACTTTGTGTGCAATTTGATTGATTTTTAAGATACAATCATCGCTGAAATTAGTTGCGCTATTAATTTTACTTCCCATTAATTTTCTGATGTAGTGATAAAGCAGGGCTTCAATATTCCTATTTTCACTTAAAAACGTAAAATATATATTCTTAATAGCAGCATTACTTTTCTTGCGAATACCGTTCCATACTCGCTGTGCCTTTTCCACATTTGTAAAGATTATTTCTGTTTCAGCAAAAAGACCGCCTTGGTTTTGACCCTGACGTTGAATATCCGCATAAGATAGTTTTTGTTCATAGGCTATAAATACAGCCGTAAGAAAACCGTTAAAACTACCATCGTAAACAAGGGTTTTTGTAGTTTCCATATTTATGATTTAAATATTAAATAGTGTAAATAGTTGCCTTAAAATAGCTGCTCTTTTCTTAAGGTTACTTCTTATTAATACCAATTGGTAACCAAAGGCCAAAACATGGGAACGGCAATAGTCCCAAGCGTTTATCGGTCTAATATTGTCAGTAAACTTTAGTGTATAATTTTGATTCGGCATCATTTAAATAATTTTAAGTGTTACTTTAGTTAAATAAGGATAATTGATTGGTATATTGATTTTTGAATTTGCTTTTTGAATTTTGCAGTATCATACTTCTAATACGTGCGGCATCAAGGTCTCTGCGTTCCCAGTCCGTAGAATTGCAAATGATAAAAAATTTGGCCCTATTAAGTGCTACCCCCATTTTTTTTAAATGGTCCCAGTCTAATTTCCTAAATTTTCTACCGTTAAGTATTTTATTTACCGAGCCCATTCCAACACCTGGTATTCGCGCAAGCATATGTTTGTCCGCTTTATTGATATCTACGGGAAAGAAATTTAGATTCCTTAATGCCCACATCAATTTAGGGTCAATATCCATATCTAGATTTGGATTGTCTGCATCCAAAATTTCATTTACGCTAAAACCATAAAATCGCAACAACCAATCTGTTTGGTATAATCTATTTTCCCGTAGCATGGGAACCTCCGTTCCAAGGGATGGTAATCTGCTATCCATAGAAATAGGAACATACCCTGAGTAATACACCCTTTTCATATTGTAATTCTTGTAAAAATGGGTTGCGGAGTACATTATATCCTTATCGCTTTCTCCTGTGGCACCTACGATCATTTGGGTACTTTGCCCTGCAGGGGCATATTTAGCGGTATGTTTAATAATTTTTTTCTCCTCTTTGTAGCGAATGATTTCATTTTTGACCTTAAGCATCGGTTTTATGAAATCTGCATGATTTTTGTCCGGAGCCAGAAGTTTGAGACCGGATATTGTGGGGATTTCTATATTCACCGACAAGCGGTCAGCATATAATCCGGCCTCGTACATAAGTTCATCACTTGCACCGGGTATGGATTTTAAATGTATATAACCATTGAAGTTTTCCTCTTCCCTCAGTTTTTTGGCAACGGCAATGAGGCGTTCCATGGTATGGTCCGCACTTTTAAAAATACCGGAACTTAGAAATAATCCCTCAATATAATTTCTTCTATAGAAATTGATAGTCAGGTCTACAACCTCCTGAATTTTAAAGGCGGCCCGCTGTATATCGTTACTCTTCCTCGTTACACAGTAAGCACAATCAAAAATACAATGGTTGGTCAGAAGTATTTTTAATAGCGATACACACCTGCCATCTTCTGTATATGAATGGCAAATTCCATTTCCTGTGTTTCCTAGGCCATTGTTCTTGTTGGTTCTATTGCTACCACTACTGGAGCAGGAAACATCATATTTGGCCGCATCTGCCAAAATATTTAGTTTTTCTTTTATTCTATTAAAGTCCATAGCATTTTAGTAATAATTCCAAATTTATGGATATATTCCTAATTATGGAAATAATCCAAATAAAATTTTGGATATAATCCATATTGAGTATATTTGAAGAAGAATGGCGGAGAACCACTTAGTTAAACAAATTTGATTATGGAGAACGAGCTTACATTAAAACGATTTACGGATCTTAGAAGGGATTTGGGCTATACACAAGCAGATTTTGCGGCGTTATTGGGCGTATCCAATACTACGGCAGATATAGAAAGAGGGCGTACCAAATTATCGGGCAAGGTAGTGCTTGAGTTGCTAAAACAATTCAAGATAAATCCCCTTTGGCTTTTTGGGGAAAGTGATGAACAATATCTGGAAACTTCCAAGACCAGTGTTATTCCAAAAGTGGTTACAGTGGATACTTCCAACCAAGAAAATATGGTGTTGGTAAATGCTAAAGCTGCGGCGGGATATCCCCAGAATATATCCGATACTAGCTGGTACCAACAATTGCCGGCATTTGATTTACCAATTCCCGAATTTAGAAATGCTACCTATAGGGGCTTTCAGGTAGAAGGAGATAGTATGCTTCCCAATCTGCACCCTGGTGAGTGGGTTTTGGCAAGGGCAATAGAACATATTGATTATGTTAGTGCCAATAAAATGTATGTGGTGGTATTACAGGATTCCATAATGGTGAAGAAAATTGAAAAACGTCCAAATTCCAATAATATCACATTGGTTTCATTGAACGAGACGTATCCGCCTTATGATATCAAACCTTTCCAAATTCAGGAAATTTGGGAGGTAAGTAGTAAGATTACGTTTAATGTAGATGCTACCACGGATAATGGATTATTGCGACAACTACAAGAGTCTATGCAAGAGTTAAAGAATCAATTACAGCACGTTAAAAAGGTAAATTAAAGTGATACTTTAAATCTTTTTAATATACAGCCCGCTTTCTTTTAATGTAAACCCTAAGCTTTTATATAGCGAAATGGCTGCTGTTCTATGGTGGCCGCTAAATAATAAAATATCTTGAAGTTGTTCAGATTTTGCATGGTCTAGAAGCTTCTCCATTAGCTTTCTTCCTATACCCTTGCCTCTGTGGGTTTTTGCGACAACTACATCCTCGATCATACCTTTATGTCCGGATATTACTTTGTATTTGGCCATCATTGCAATACCTATTAACTTATTGTTATCCATGCAGATAACGATGTCCGTAGTTCCATATGCACTAAAAATTGAATTTAAATCCAATTGATCTAATTCGGCATTCAGTTCTAGGTATAACTGGGATAATTGCTGTTGCAGGTCGGAATTAACTTGTTCTTTGGTTAATAGTTGTATGGTCATAATTGGGTATTCTAAGTTTTAATAATGAACAATTTTGTAATGAGTCGGATTTACGGCAAGGCATTGACCGTTCCCATAGAAATGGTGAAAGGTCCTATGGAATGGGAGGTAGGTAGTAGTGCACCGGTTTCTGTTTCTTTCCAATCGTTCCAGGAAGCTTCCAAGCCTCCAATAGGAATAATATTTACCCACATTTGAAAACTTTTTGGTTTTCCACTAGGCTCCAAAATCCATAAATAGGAGTCTCCAGGGGTGTCGCCGCCTTTTTTATAGGTTACTAAAAGACCTTCGGAACCGTCTTCTAAATCTACCAAATAGCGTTCTGTACCAGCATCGAATACTTTATACGGGGCAACTAACCAAAAGGAATCATTATTGAAATAGCCAATTGCTTTTTCAATAAGGTCTTGACTTTCTTCATAAGATAGCCGAACGTCATCTTTATAAGCAATACTTGAGGAAGGACTTATAAGGTCAAGGGCTATACTGTAAGAATCCCACTTTATTTGAACCGTAGCCTTGGTTTTGTTCCAGGAGTATATGTGTTCATCCCTAAATGACCACTCCAATACTTGGGAATTGTTATACTTTTCATAGTGTAAAGCATCTAACATTCTATACGCTAATGCATCTGCTTCAGGTCCGGAAACACCTTGTGGCAGAGGTTTGTTATATGCATAATATAGCAGTACAAACCCTAGGCCCAACACTAATAATATTATGATTAATAGTTTAAATAATTTATTTAGCATATGTTGTTTAATTAATTGATATTAAGATGAAAAGAATAAAAATTTAATCTTTTTCAAAATGCATTTAGATTAGTCTAAAACCCAACTGCAGTATCGTCTCCGCGTGGATCGGCTCCTCCTTCAAGTTTACCGTTTTTAAGAATGCGTATTGCATCAACCTTACCAATGATAGGGGTGCGCTCTTCGTTTATTAAATATCCTTTTGATTTTAATTTTTCTTTTAATGGTGTTGAAAATCCATTGGGCTCAAATATAACCGCATCGGGCAACCATTGATGATGAAAGCGTGGCGCGTTCACAGCATCTTGCATACTCATATTAAATTCATATCCGTTTAAAATAGTCTGTGCTACCGCGGTAATAATCGTAGATCCCCCAGGGGTACCTACCACCATCCACAATTCTCCATTCTTTTCAACAATGGTGGGGGTCATGCTACTTAACATTCTTTTTTCTGGTTCAATGCTGTTGGCTTCTGCACCTACCAATCCAAACATATTGGGAACTCCAGCTTTGGCACTAAAATCGTCCATTTCATTATTTAGGAAAAAGCCAAGTTCATCACAGTATAGTTTGGAGCCAAAATTGCCGTTTAACGTAGTTGTAACCGATACGGCATTGCCCTCCTTGTCTACAATGGAGTAATGTGTGGTTTCCATACTTTCAACAATTTCAACGTTACCATGGGCAATAGTTTCCGACTTTGTTGCTTTATCCCAAGAAAAATCTTCCATACGGTTCTTTAGATAAGTTTTGTCTAGAAGAGAAGATGTTGGGATATCAACAAAATCAGGATCTCCTAAAAAATAGTTTCTATCCGCATAGGCACGCCTAGAAGCCTCGGTAAACAATTGTATCGCCTTTTCGCTATTATGTCCAAATGAGGCAATATCATAAGGTTCTATCATTTCAAATATTTGGTTCATGGTAACGCCACCGCTACTAGGAGGTCCCATGGAGATAATTTTTAAAACCTTATAGTTGAACACCACGGGCGTTCTCCAAACCGCATTATAATTGGCAAGGTCGTCCATGGTTATAAAACCGCCGTTTGCTTGTACAAAATCTGATAATTTTTGAGCGATTTCCCCTTTGTAAAAACCGTCCCTGCCTTGTTCGGAAATGGTGCGCAGTGTCCGTGCCAAATTTGGATATGTTATGATATCGCCTTCTTTATAAATTTTGGCAAATTTGGTACTGTCGCTATTGACTTCAATGAATACCTCCTGATAATTCTTAAGTATTTCAGCTTGTTTGGCAGTTATTTTAACTCCATTTTCCGCTAAGGCAATAACGGGTTCAAAAATTTCCTTTAAAGACATTTTTCCAAATTTCTTATGTACTTCAATGATACCTGCGACCGAACCTGGAACCCCTACGGAGGTTGAGCCCAATGTGCTCATGTCCGGAATAACATTACCCAATGAATCCAAGTACATATCCTTATGGGCGGATTTGGGGGCCTTTTCCCTAAAATCCAATGAGCCAATATTGCCATTTGCCTGTCTATAGACCATAAATCCTCCACCACCAATATTTCCGGCCCTGGGGTAAGCTACGGCAAGTGCCAATTGTGTGCCGATCATGGCATCAAATGCATTACCGCCTTTTTCCATAATATCGCTCCCAATTTTGGAAGCTTCTTGCCTGGCGGAAACTACCATGGCATTTTCCGTAACCGTTCCTGTCGGAACCGCCGGATTCTGTTTGCACTGACAGCAAATAATTAGCGTTAACAACGCAAACGCAGTTTTTAGTGGTCTCATTTTTGGTGGTATTATAGGTTTATATTATGTATTATAAATATGTATATTTCAAATGTTTATATTTTTTCATTTATCAATTTGTATTTTAGTTTGGAATAGGTGATGAGTTCGGTAAAAAATTCTGTAAACTCGTGCTCAAAAGCGTGGTAATGTTCCTCCAGGTCCGTAATCGCAAAATTCATTTTGGACCTATTTTTAGTTCTGCGGTTCATTCCGTTCAAGACTTTTGCTATCCCATCCATATTGGAATAGTTGTAGATCCAGTTATCGGCGATCATATACGGCATCATACGTTTTACACCATCCGGTAACACCTCGAAATTATCTTCAAGAAGATCATAAAATCGATCTACATAGACATCCAAAGGAACATCGGAATAGGTTTTCCAATTTTTGGCCAAAAAATGATCATAGAAGATATCCACTATGACCCTGCTGTAATGTCCATAATTCTCATGGAGACGTTTACTGCTTATTTTCGGTATGGGGTGAGTATCGGTAAAAGTGTCTATATGTCTATGTAATTTAATCCCCTTTTGTATCCTTTTAGGTAAATGCTGGTACTTATTACCTCTAATACTATCGGCAATAAAATTTCCTAAGGTTATTTCATCATCGTCAAATGACAGATAAATATGGGCTAAAAAGTTCATTCACCTATTTTATGCAATATAAATCGAATTTACAAAGAAGGACAATAGCGGTACAAATGAACCGTTTATATTTGCAAAAACTTATTAAGAATATATGACACTTATAAAATCCATTTCAGGAATTAGAGGAACCATTGGTGGAAAGCCAGGTAATAATTTAACACCAATTGATGCTGTAAAGTTTGCTGCATCTTATGGAATATGGTTAAAGGAATATTCAAAGAAAGATGATTTGCGGGTCGTTATAGGTCGTGATGCACGTTTGTCTGGAGAAATGATACAGAATTTGGTGGTTTCAACTTTAGTGGGCTTGGGTATAGATGTTATAGATTTAGATCTCTCAACCACACCCACCGTAGAAATTGCGGTACCTTTAGAAAAGGCAGATGGCGGTATAATCTTAACGGCCAGTCACAATCCAAAGCAATGGAACGCTTTAAAATTATTGAACGAAAAAGGGGAGTTTTTAAATGCCGAGCAAGGGGCAAAAATTTTGGCAATTGCTGAAAAAGAAGATTTTGATTTTTCAGAAGTTGATGATTTGGGCGAGATTATAAAAAATGATAGTTATATAGACATTCATATAGATGAAGTATTGAATCTTTCTTTGGTGGATGCCGAAGTGGTAAAAAAGACTAAGTTCAAGGTTGTGGTAGATGGCGTTAATTCTACCGGGGGTATTGCCATTCCTAAATTGCTTAAAGAGTTTGGGGTAGAAGTAGTAGAACTGTATTGTGACCCTACCGGTCATTTTCCACATAACCCAGAACCGTTAAAGGAACATCTTACGGATATTTGTGACCTGGTAGTCAAAGAGAATGCAGATTTTGGTATTGTTGTGGATCCAGATGTAGACCGCCTTGCTTTTATAAGTAATGATGGAGAGATGTTTGGGGAGGAATATACCTTGGTGGCCTGTGCGGATTATGTATTGGGCAAAACAAAAGGAAATACCGTATCCAATCTATCCTCATCACGTGCTTTAAGGGATATTACCCAAAAACATGGTGGTACCTATGAGGCCGCAGCAGTTGGTGAAGTAAATGTAGTTACCAAAATGAAGGCCAATAACGCCATTATTGGCGGTGAAGGTAACGGGGGAATCATATATCCAGAAAGCCATTACGGTAGGGATTCTTTAGTCGGTACGGCATTGTTCTTAATGTTGATGGCGGAAAGGGGAGGAACCGTGGCTGAACTTAGGGCCAGTTATCCCAGTTACTTTATGAGCAAGAAGAAGATTGAGCTTACACCTGGACTGGACGTTGATGGAATTTTAGAATCTATGGCAAGTAAATATGCAAATGAGGAATTGTCCACGATAGATGGGGTTAAGATAGATTTTGCCGAAAATTGGGTTCATCTGCGTAAATCAAATACAGAACCGATTATTAGAATATATACCGAAGCCAAAAGCCAGGAAGAAGCAGATGGTCTTGCCAATAAGATTATTGGGGAAATCAAGGAAATTGCCGGTATATAATAAAGGTGTAAAATAGCCCAAGGCTAATAATGCCATAAAATTATATTGAAATTAAATTAACCTGTTTCTGCAAAGGAGGCAGGTTTTTTATTTCTGTGCTTCCAGCGTTTATGGGTCCATAAATAATGTTCTGGCTTTTCTATAATCTGGGCTTCCGTTAATCGTAGAAAAGCATTGGTGATTTCATGTTCTTCGGTTTCTTTGGCATTTCGAGCAATAGGAATGAATTCTGCCTGGTAATGTCCTCGCTTTACCTTGCTTACCTTTAAAAAAACCACGGCCAATCCGGTCTTGCGTGCCAAAGTTTCACCACCATTGAAGATGGGCACCTTAATGTTCATGAATTTTGACCAGTATTGAGCTCTATGTGCTTGTGGGGATTGATCGCTCACCATGCCATAAGTTGCCCTGACCTTATTCCTGTAATTTTCTATGACCGTTTTTGCCGTTTGCCTTTGCGTAATCAAGGTAGTGTTCCATCTGGCCCTTACTTTTCTTATAAATGCATCAAAATAACTATTGTTTATTTTTTGGTAGACGGCATAACCTTTGGATTGAACATAATTGTTAATGCTCACGTTCCATTCCCAATTGGCGTAATGGGCACAAAGAATAATAATACTGCGTTCTTTTTCAATTTCCCGTAATACCTCAGGATTTATAATGTGGTATTTTTTGGCTACCTGCTCCTTACTCAGGTTCATGGTCTTTACCATTTCTAGAAATGTATCACAAAGATGATGGTAAAATTCCTTTTCTATATGGGCTATTTCCGCTTTACTCTTATTGGGGAAAACAAGATTTAAATTTTCCTGTACCACTTTTCGCCGATACCCAAAAATATGATAGACAAAAAAGAAGGCAACGTCAGAAAAGGCATAGAACAATGAGTGTGGTAATATGGAAATGAACCATAAGAGGGGATAGGTCAGAACAAAGGCCAATAGTTGCATTCACAGAAAAATTATGGGCAAATATAGTTATATTTGAGGCTAATTAAATGGCATAGAATGTACAACCTTCATTTGGCAACAATAGCGATTATTGCAGCAAACGTATTGGTATCGTTAAAGGGATTTAATGATACCGTTTTTTTTGAACGATATAAATTTAGCATAGGGGCCATTAACGCAGGTCAAAAAGATCGCATGGCTACTTCTGGATTTTTACATGTGGATGTTTCTCATTTGTTGTTCAACATGTTGACTCTGTATTTTTTTGCCGGTGTGGTCATCAACTGGTTTGGAACGGTAAAGTTCTTTATCATATATGTTGTAAGCCTTTTGGCGGGCAGTTTGCTGGCCTTGAACTTTCATAAAGATGAACCGTATTATTCTGCGGTAGGTGCCAGTGGTGCGGTTACGGGTATTCTATATGCGGCTATTTTACTACAGCCCTCCATGCAATTGGGTATCATGTTTATTCCCATTCCTGTGCCTGCTTATGTAGTGGGTATTGGATATTTGTTATACTCTATATATGGTATGAAAAAACGTTTGGGTAATATTGGACATACCGCCCATTTTGGAGGTGCAATTGGCGGCTATGCCTGTACCTTGTTGTTCATGCCCAGTCTTTTGCAAACCGATACGTTAATGGTGGGGTTGTTGGCCTTGCCTATAATACTTCTGTTTGTCTTGGAAAAAATGGGCAAAATATAGTTTTTTGGTCACGGAAGATTTAAAACCAGTTTTTTAGCTAAAATTTTGTGCATTTCATCGGATTTATGTAATAAACGGCAACAATCAGCAAGGTTCGTCGTTATTGCAAAAACCCAAATTTGAAATGAGATCAACTTTATCTATTAGAAAAATATGGTTCCTGGCCATATCCGCAGTGTTTATGATTGCGAGTTGTAGTGATAAGACTACCATTTTCGAAAACCCCGAGGATAATTTAATCAAAGAAACAGATCAGCAAAAACTGGACAACAGTGTAAATTTTGACCGTGCAGGTGTACTTGATATTTATGAAGATCCTGCAACAAGTGCCAAAAGGTACGGTAATATGACCGGAAAAGCTGAACCGGCAGGAGATTATCCGCTTACCCTAATTGCCCAGATATCGCCACCAACGTTTGAAAACGGCGAGAATTTGGCGGCTACCCACGTGGCATTGGACGGAGATTATGGTTATGTTTCCTATAATACGGTGGGTGAGGACTTTGTAGGTACTATAGATGTTATTGATATCAGTGATCCTTATAATCCTAGTTTGACCTCTAGGGTGTATTTTACCAATGCAGATTTAAATTCCATTGCATATGACGGTGGTTATGTATATGTAGCCGGTGGTGTAGATGCGGAACAGTCCGTAACGGCCACATCAAATTCATTGGTTGCTAAAATTGCAGTAAATAACGGAAGGTTAAACACCTCGGATATAACATTTGGCTTTCAGGAAGGTGATAATGCTACGGATGTACAGGTTGTGGGCAACACGGTATATGTTACCAGTGGGCAGGAAGGATTTGTCGTTGCCTATGACAAGAGTGACATGACAGCCTTAAATGAAGCCGCATTCACGGATTTAAGATCTATTGCGGTCAATGGAGCCGATATAGCCGTATTGGATGCCGCCCAGGGGGTAAGTGTCTTAGATCAAAGCTTGTCGGTTAAAAATACAATCGCTATAGATTCTGATTTTGGAATAGATGCTAAGCGCACATTGGATTTTTCTGGTGAGAATATCATTGTATCCGAAGGAAATAAAGGAGCGGGTATCTATAATGCTACTACCGGTAGTTTTGTTGAGCATATGCCTATACTGACCAATCCGGAAAATGCAGAGCCGGGAGATATCGTTACCAATGGTGTTGCCGTGAACGACGATGTTTTGTTAATGGCCAATGGCGCCGGTGGTTTAAGCCTTTCAGAGACCAGGGCGGATAATACTACAGGTGTTGGTGTTATTGAGTTGACCGGTTCCATTAACTATGTTGCATCAAAAGGGGATTATGTATTTGCCGCATCCGGTAGGTCCGGATTTCAGATTATAAAATTGAACAGGCCTAGCGAAAGTCTTGTGGAGCGTTGCGAAGATTTGCCTTCGTATAACGGTACATCAAACTATAGTGTGTCAAATGGGGAACAGGAAGCATACTCAGGCTCCAAAAGATTCAATTCTATTGCTGTGGACGGTTCATTGTTGCTTTGTGGTACTTGGACAGTTAGCAATGGTATAGATATCGATGACAACAGTGTTTTTGAAATGAACGGAGCCATTACGATTGGTAGACAATATAGAACTCGTGATGTAGTGGTTGGTGCAGGTTCTACGTTGCGTATTGAGGGAAATATAATTATTTACGGCGATTTAATTCTTGAGGATGGTGCTACCGTGGAGTTTTTGGGAGATTCATCTATAGCCGCTGTAGTAGGTAATGTTATAAAGAATGGAGATACGACGATATCAGGTACTTTTAATGACTACTTCAATAGATTTTAAATGACCTTTTAAAAATAGAAAATCCCCTAGCACCAACTGTTGCTAGGGGATTTTTCGTTTCATATTGGTTTAGAATCTTAATTTAGAAGCTCCGCCACCTTTTGTTCAAGGGCGGGTCCTCTTAAATTCTTTGCCACAATAACGCCATTTTCGTCTAGGAGAAATGCCGCTGGTATAGCTTTTACATTGTATAGTTGGGCAATTTGATCATCAAAATAAGCAATATTGGATATATGGTTCCAATCTAGGCCATCATCGGCAATTGCCTTCTTCCAAGCCTCTTCAGTTCTATCTAAGGAAACGCCTATTACGTTTAGGCCCTTGTCGTGGTATTTATTATATACGGCAACAACGTTTGGATTTTCGTCCCTACAAGGTTTGCACCATGCTGCCCAAAAGTCTATTAATGTAACCTTGCCCATTACATCCTTTAAGGCAATGATTTCGCCATCTGGGTTTGGACCAGAAAAATCCGGTGCTTTTGCGCCTATACTGGTGTTTTTACTGGCTTCTGCGGATTTTTTAAGCTTTTCTAAGTTTTGCTGAATTTTTTTGCCAGGTTGAGAATTTCTAATTTCTTCCGTAAACGTATTGAAAATAGTTTCCGCTTCCTCGAATTCAACCGCTTTGGTACTAATGGCCCTGTCCAAGACAAGTGCAGAAATCAAAGCCTTTGGATTGGCCTTTGCATAATTCAATTCAAAATCCTTGTACTCTTCCTGTAGTTCTGTCATTTCATCCTGCAGTGCCAACGCTGCTTCTCCTGTGGCAGATTTCATATCTTCCTGAATAGATCTTGCTTGCAAAGAGATTGCCCTGGATTGATCCATGTAATCGGCAAAACTTTCATTTTGGAACGTGCCTTTTATTTCGGCAAAACCCATGCTATCTTTTTGGGCGTTAAATTCAATAGTTCCGTTCTCAAGGATTACGGCTGTGTAGCCCGGTACCTGTTCAACAAATATGTAATGTAGTTCTGGCGTATTGGCAACTCCGGTAAACGTAAATTCGCCATTTGTAGTAGTTGCCGTATCTACTTCTACGGGTTGGTTGTTATCGCCAATTTTTTTAAGGAATACACTTGTACCATCTTTTAATTCCCCCCTTAAATTACCGTTTAATGTAAAACCCTCTGGGTTGGAGTTGCAACTGAACAATAAGCCAATGGACAGTAGAATAACAATACTATTTTTCATAAAATACACTTAGGTTAGGTTGCAAATGTACTTATATAAAGGATATAAAAAAAGACCTTTGACGGTTGTGCCAAAGGTCTTTGAATTAAGGTATCTTGTATTAGAATTGATATCTAATACCAAGTCCAATATCAAAATCAAAATTATCTGAAAATCCGTTATAACCGGAAACACCTAGTTCAGGTCTAAAGTCCAAGGAGAGAATCAACGGAATATCAAAATTATATTCAATACCAATGTCGCCAGCAGCAAATACGAACAATCCCCCATAATCATCATTTGGTAGTCCTGGAAAGTCAACACTTCCTAGGCCGCCACCAACACCATAATACCAATTAAAATCACCCTCAATGGTTCTTACCCATTGGTAAAGTCCAGCCAATTTAAAAGCGTTAAAGTTTCTACTGTCCCTCCATCCAAGGTCAACTTCCAACCTATTGTTAAGGCCTAATGATTTCTGGTAGCTAATTTCGGCACCAAAGCCGTCACTGTCCCCCAAACGTAGTCCTAATGCATGATTGGCTATGTCCTGAGCCGATGAAAGCGAACAGGTGGCCATAAAAATAAGTACGGTAATTCCTTTTAAAATCTTCATATAGTTCATGTTTTTTGTGATGAAAAATGAGCTTTTTTATAATGTGGCTCACACAATAAAACTTAATTTAGCACTCAAAATTGTGCTATCTTGAAAAATAATTTCCTGTCAAAGTTACAACAAGATTTAGAAGGTGAGGTCTTATATGACGACCTTACAAAAAGTTTATATGCAACGGATGCTTCGGTTTATAGAAAAATTCCTTTAGGAGCTGCCTTCCCTAAATCTGTAGAGGATATCAAGCGTATTATTGAATTTGCAAATCATGAAAGTATTGGAATAATACCCAGAACCGCCGGAACGTCCTTGGCTGGACAATGTGTTGGTGATGGTTTGGTGGTAGATGTTTCTAAATATTTCACAAAAATCATCAAAGTAGATGAGGCAAAAAAGCAGGTTACGGTACAACCAGGGGTAATACGGGATGAGCTCAACCAATATTTAAAACCGTACGGTTTATTTTTTGGACCCAACACTTCAACCTCTAACAGGTGTATGATCGGTGGTATGGTAGGTAATAATTCCTCTGGTACTACATCTATACAATATGGGGTGACCAGAGATAAGGTTGTTTCATTGAAAACAATTTTGGCCGATGGTAGCGAGGCTGAATTTGGTAGGCTTTCTTCTATCGAATTTCAAGAAAAAATGAAAGGTAATTCATTTGAAGCTTCACTTTATAAAAATATCTATAATGAACTAATTGACAAGGAAGTATCAAACGAAATAATTACACAATTTCCCAAACCTGAAATTCACAGGAGAAATACCGGTTATGCAGTAGACGAACTTTTAAAATCCAACGTATTTGGTGGTCCTCTGGATTATTTCAATATGGCGGAACTGCTTTGTGGAAGTGAAGGTACCTTGGCATTTACAACTGAAATTACCGTTCAATTGGATGAATTGCCCCCGGCACTCTCTGCCATGGTCGTAACCCATTATACATCGTTAGAAGATTGTTTAATGGATGTAGTACCGGTAATGGAGCACCCTTTGCAACTATGTGAAATGATGGATAAGGTTATTTTGGATTGTACAAAAAATAACCGTGCGCAACTTGCAAATCGTTTTTTCGTAGAAGGTGATCCGGAAGCATTATTAATGTTGCAAGTTTCTGCCCATTCCGAAATAGAGCTAAATAAAGCGGTAGATGCTTTGATCAAGACCGTGGAAAAGTCCGGACTAAGCTATGCAAATCCTGTATTGGTCGGCAGTCAAATTAGTAAAGCCATTGAGCTACGTAAAGCCGGTTTGGGGCTTTTGGGTAATATTGTTGGAGATATGAAAGCGGTAGCCTGTATAGAGGATACGGCCGTTGCTCTGCCTGATCTAAAGGACTTTATAGCAGAATTTTCCGTAATCATGAAAGGGTATAAGCAAAACGCGGTGTACTATGCACATGCCGGTGCCGGTGAACTTCATTTGCGTCCGATTCTAAATCTTAAAAAGTCTACGGATGTTGCTTTGTTCAGGAACATTACTACAGATGTTGCCAAGCTTACCAAGAAGTATAGGGGTTCGTTTAGTGGGGAGCATGGTGATGGTATCGTAAGGGCAGAATTCATTCCGCTCATGATTGGCAAAAAAAATTATGAACTGCTCAGGAGGGTAAAATCATATTTTGATCCCAAAGGTATACTGAACCCGGGAAAAATAGTAGATGCTTATCCTATGGACCAATCATTCCGTTATGAAGTGGACCGTGAGGAACCCAATATAGAAACACTTATGGATTTTTCCGATAGTGAGGGTATCCTTAAAGCTGCGGAGAAATGTAATGGTAGTGGGGACTGTAGAAAAACCCATCATATGAACGGGGGTATGTGTCCAAGTTACCATGCCACAAAAAATGAAAAAGATACCACTAGGGGCAGAGCAAATACATTAAGGGAATTTTTGACAAATCCGAAAAGTACGGCACAAAACAATTTTGACAGTCAAGAAATCAAGGAGGCTTTTGACTTGTGCTTAAGTTGTAAAGCTTGTGCCAGTGAATGTCCAAGTAATGTGGATGTTGCTACGTTGAAGGCGGAATTTTTATATCAATACCAAGAGGCCAACGGCTATCCTTTAAGAGGAAAATTGTTTGCATATAATACCAAATTAAACGGGTTGGCAAGTAAAGTATCCGGCTTGACAAATGCGGTATATGAATCCAAGTTTTTTGGAGGTTTATTGAAAAAATCCAGTGGTGTGGCCCCAGAAAGAAGTCTGCCAAAAGTTTATAGTTTTAATTTTGATAAGCATCTTCAAAATACTGCTAATCAATATCCTATAAATAGAAATAAAGTAGTCTTATATATAGATGAATTTACCAGGTATTTGGATATTGAAGTTGGGAAGGATGCAATTACGCTTTTGATTAAATTAGGATATGAAGTTCAACTATTTTATGCTGAAAGTGGCCGTACATTTTTATCTAAGGGCTTTTTGAAACAGGCAAAAAAACTTGCCCTCAAAAATATGGTAGAGCTGAAAAAATTTGCAGATCAATCAATTCCTATATTGGGTCTGGAGCCATCTGCAATACTATCTTTCAGGGATGAATATAAACGGTTGACCACCGATCGGATCGGTGCGCAACACATTGCCGATCATTCTTTCTTAATAGAAGAATTTTTGGCCAGTGAAATTGCTAACGGAAACTTGAGTGCATCTTCTTTTACAACGGAGTCAAAAGATGTAAAGATTCATAATCACTGCCATCAAAAAGCATTGAGCAACCAAAAAGTAACTTTTGACATTCTTAATTTACCGGTCAATTATAAAGTAAGTATTATCCCTTCCGGTTGCTGTGGTATGGCAGGTTCATTCGGATACGAAAAAGAGCATTACGAGACCAGTATGAAAATAGGTGGCTTAAAATTGTTTCCTGCAGTTTCCAAATCGTCACCGGATACCATAATTGCAGCAAACGGAACCAGTTGCAGGCACCAAATTTTTGATGGTACCAAAAGAATAGCAAAGCATCCTGTCAGTATTTTGAACGACGCGTTGGTATCTTAATTAAGGTTTATTGTTTTTTTTTTTTTTGTTGGCTTTATTAGTGATGGTGGCAATCAATTCGTTGATATCCATGGATTTTAATTCCTCGTCCATATAGAAAGAGGCTAGTTTATCATTGTCATAATGATATAATTTCCATCGTTTAAAGGAATATTCCAAGGCGGTCTTGTGGGTAACCCAATCCCCGGAGTTTAAATATAGGCAACTGCCCTTTTTTGTTTCTATAACCTGTTTTTTAGGATGATGGCTGTGTCCGCAAATAACATAGTCAAAATGCTGGTCAATGGCTAGTTGGGCCACATTGTGTTCAAACTTTGCAATAAGGTTCGGGTCCCGTACTTTTTGGTATTCCGTACTTAAAAAGGGCTTGTTCCTTTTGCCCATTTTTTTGAAAATTCTAGATTTTAATTTGGAAAACCTTAAAAGGGTCGGAAAACCTATGCTTCCTAAATGAAGCAACCAATGGGAGTATCTAAGGGAAATATCAAAAATATCGCCATGAAAGAAAAGCGTGTTTTTTCCATTAAGTTTTAAGATCAATTTATTGGATACTTTAATGGCTCCCATATGTATTGGGTCAAATTTTCTAAGAGGCTCATCATGATTACCGGTAATATAGTGTACTTCAGTACCTTTGGCCGCTAGGGAGAATATTTTTTTAATGACCTTTAGATGTGCCGGTGGAAAATAGTTGTTTTCCATTTTTTTGGTATCTAGTATATCACCATTTAACACTAAAACCTTTGGGTCTATGCTAGAAAGGTAGGTTAATAGTTCTTCTGCGTGACATGTATATGAACCCAAATGAATATCGGATAGAACGACAATTTCTAGACGGCGTTTTTTCAAAGGCGTAATTTTCGTACAAAATTAAACCTAATGGTATGGTTATCAGTTCATAGCAGCATCATTTTTACATGATGCTAAGGTTAAATAATTATTACTGGAAAAGATTACTATGTTTAGGTAATAAGCGATTGTAATATTTTTGTATCAAACATTTAACTTTTACCTTTGAAGCTTGGACTTTTATAGTCTATAGATTGTTTATCCATTAATAATTGAAATAATTTATCATGGCCGGAAATAGCTTTGGAAACCTATTTAAAGTTAGCACGTTTGGAGAATCTCATGGCAAGGCCATAGGTGGGGTTATAGATGGATGTCCGTCTGGAATTACATTGGACCTCGCAGCAATTCAAAAAGATTTGGATAGGCGTAAACCCGGTCAATCGGCTATCGTAACGCAGCGCAAGGAACCGGATGAAGTTGAATTTTTCTCCGGAATCTTTGAAGGGAAGACTACAGGTACTCCCATTGGTTTTGCAATTCACAATACCAATCAAAAATCTAAGGATTATGGTCATATCAAAGACTCCTATAGGCCATCCCATGCGGATTATGTGTATGACCAAAAATACGGATTTAGGGATTACAGGGGTGGCGGTAGAAGTTCTGCAAGAGAAACGGCAAGTAGGGTAGTGGCCGGTGCTATCGCAAAGCAATTTTTAAAGGGTATTGAAATACAGGCTTTTGTATCCCAAGTGGGAAATTTAAAATTGAACAAGGATTATAGGGAACTGGACCTTTCCCAAACTGAAAATAACATAGTGAGATGTCCGGATCAAGAAATGGCCTCACAAATGGAAGACTATATCAAAGCCATTAAAAAGGAAGGGGATACTATTGGAGGTGTTATTACCTGTGTTGCCAAGAATGTACCAATAGGTTTAGGAGAACCGGTATTTGATAAATTACATGCCGAACTTGGTAAGGCAATGCTATCCATAAATGCCGTTAAAGGTTTTGAATATGGTAGTGGTTTTGATGGTGTAACCATGAAAGGCAGTGAACACAACGACCAGTTTAATACTGATGGTACTACAAAAACCAACTATAGTGGCGGTATACAAGGTGGCATAAGTAATGGCATGGATATTTATTTTAATGTCGCATTTAAACCTGTGGCAACGGTCATACAAGGGTATGAGACCATAGATAGGCAAGGGAATAAAGTACAGACCCAAGGAAAGGGTAGGCACGATCCCTGTGTGGTTCCAAGAGCCGTTCCCATAGTAGAGGCAATGACGGCCTTGGTGCTGGCAGACTTTACGTTGATCAACAGAGCCATTAAATTATAGGTTCCTTTTTAGCACTTTTACAAGCAAAATACTATCTTACTTCCCAAAACCAAATTATATATGAGGAAGCTAGAGTTGCATTGGCAAATTCTATTGGGAATGTTGGCCGGAGTATTGTTTGCATTGGCCATGGTACAGTTGGAATGGGGACCACAATTTATTTCGGATTGGGTAAAACCATTCGGTAATATTTTTATCAATTCATTAAAACTTATTGCAGTTCCTTTGATATTGGCATCATTGATCAAAGGAGTCTCTGATCTTAAGGATATTTCCAAGCTTTCACAAATGGGTGGAAGAACGATAGCTATATATATATTCACCACAGTTATTGCCGTATCCATTGGTTTGGGGGTGGTAAATATTGTAAAACCTGGTGCTTCAATTAGTGAGGAGACCCGATCGGAATTGGTGGAAAATTACAAAGGTGATGCGGATGCAATAAAGTCCAAGGCGGACAAGCAAAAGGAAGCTGGGCCTTTACAGGCGTTGGAAGATTTGGTACCAAGCAATATTTTTAAGGCGGCATCCGATAACGGAAATATGCTTCAAGTAATATTTTTTGCTATATTTTTTGGTATAGGTCTAATTTTAATACCTGAAGAACAAGCTTCACCGGTAAAGAAATTTTTTGATGGCTTCAATGAAGTGATATTAAAGTTGATTGACTTGATAATGCTTGCAGCTCCTTATGGAGTATTTGCTTTATTAGCGGCACTGGTGGTAGAGTCCCCAAGTTTGGATTTGTTCAAGGCGTTGGCTTGGTACGCCCTATGTGTGGTATTAGGGCTAACTTTAATGTTAGGGGTGTACCTGTTAATGGTTTGGGTTTTTACGAAAACCTCGCCAAATACATTTATGAAAGGCATGTCCCCGGCGCAATTATTGGCTTTTTCTACAAGTTCAAGTGCAGCTACATTGCCTGTGACCATGGAACGGGTAGAGGAGCATTTAGGCGTAGATGAGGAGGTTACCAGTTTCGTTCTTCCAATTGGCGCTACCATTAATATGGATGGCACAAGCCTTTATCAAGCCATAGCCGCTGTTTTTATAGCTCAGGCCTTTGGTATGGATTTAAGCCTATCCGCTCAGTTGGGTATAATCGTAACGGCTACCTTGGCATCAATAGGTAGTGCTGCGGTACCAGGTGCGGGAATGGTAATGTTGGTCATCGTTCTTGCTCAGGCGGGAATACCAGAAGCAGGACTGGCATTAATATTTGCCGTTGACAGACCTTTGGATATGTGCCGTACCGTAATCAACGTTTCCGGTGATGCTACTGTTTCCATGATGGTTGCAAAATCCGTAGATAAATTGCATTCGCCCAAAGTTAAAAACTGGGACGACAATTATAAAAAGTAGGGATTTGAAGGTACTTATGCTTTAGACGTCAAATTGGCGATAAGCGGCCATGGTAAACATATATAGGCCATAGCAAATTAAACCTATAGCTATGGTACCTAATAACCAATGTCCATAAACTTGTTCTTGGATAAAGGAAAAAGCTTGAGCTGTACCTTTGACCGTATTGGAAGAGTTTCCCTTTAAATTAAAGCCAGCGGTAAGAAAGAAATAAGCAATGATCAAGGTTACGATACCTCTAGAAATGAGTCCGGCATAACCTATACGTTTAACGGTCTTTCTTTTAATGACCGAATTGATATTTTGGAGATTTAATTTTTTAAGTACATCTCCATTTTGGATTTTTAGAAATTGAAAAATTCCCTTTAATGCCAGTCCCGCTCCAACGACGATAAATATCAATGCGCTCAACGTTCCGTTTTGTAAGCTTGTATTACCGCCTCCACCACCCTTAGCTATCAAGGACGTAATGTTGAGTGCGTCCAAAATTGCAAAAACTCCAATTGAAGCATATACAAAACCGCTAACGAAAAAGCCCACACGTTTTCCTAGGCCTTTGATGTCCGTGCCATAATCTTCAGGGTCGTAAATGCTGACAATAAATCTCCATAGTGCAAAACAGAGAAGACCAAGTCCCAAAATTAAAATAATCACGGTTCCAAAGGGTTGGTTCTCCAAATAGTCGATAACCTCTAATTTACCAGCCTTTTGACCTCCCATATTAAATGCGGAAAATAGCGCTAAAACACCGGTAATGCCATAAACGGTTCCTTTAGCAATATAGCCCAATACGGCAATCTTCCTTAATTTTTGGTTCATAGGAGTAAATGTTTAAAGCTTCACTGGCTATTTTAGCCAATTTGATGCTTTGCAATTGTAGAATATTAAAAAGGCATAGAAAGTTGTAAACATCCTTAACCCGGTTTTATTTAGATTTTTTTTCCTCTAATGCGTCAGCACCCTCTGTGGCATCCTTAAAATTTAAATCGTCATCTACTACCCCTTTATAGGCTTTTATCCAAGCATTTTTAAAAATACCGGTAATGGTAGGGATGATCTTTGTCTTTGCGCTATTTAAATCACCTTCTATAGGTATTTTTGTTGCCAATGTATCTTGCCTATGATTCTTTAGCAAGAATTTAAAAAAGCCAACAAAGCCTTCCCACAATGTTTTCAAGAAACCATCATCTTTGCCGATCAATTTGGCATTCCGTAAAATAGGCTTAAACGAACCTTTTAAGTATCCATCGGCAATGGCCATTTCTCCGAAAAGGTCAAAAGTGCCTTCGTCGAAATCTATGCCTGCATAAAAGTTAGTGAAATCATTTAAAGCCTTGGCATTTGCTTTTTCCAAACTAAAGGAGATGTCCATATCCGGAATTTCCTTGACCAAGTTCATGTCTCCTTTTAGAATAACATTTCCGTTACCTATGGAGACTGCTGTGGCGTATATAGTAGAAGGTAATGTCCTTGTTTTTTCTACCACATTCCTAAGGTTGGACGCAGAAAGGTTTACGTTGGAAAGGTTCAGGTCAATATTGGGGTCTGCCTGTAATTGTAGAAAGGCAAACTTACCTTGTTTTACGCTTAATTGATTGATGTCTATGGGAACTAAGTCCGTAAGTGCTTTGGACCAATCTTCGGTATCGGTTTGGGCCGTATCTTGTTGTTGGTCTTCAAAAACATAGATCACGGTTGGTTCTGTCATGATAATTTCACTCACTATTTTTCCGTGAATCAATGCTTTCCATTCAATGGAAATGTCGGTTTTCTTAAAGTCTAGAAAAGGAACATCGGAATTTGCATTTACTTTATTTAAATACATTCCATTTATAGTATAAGCACCGCGGATTAATGCAAGGTCAATATCTTCAACATATCCATAATATCCGGGAATATCCGCTAAAACCTTATTGACATAATCTTTAACGATATAGGGTAGGGCAATGCGAAAAATAAGTAACACTATAATAAGTGTTATAGGTAGTAAGTATCTTTTTTTCTTGTATCGCCGTCTTTTAATTTTGCTCATTATGTTTCAATAATGGCGATAATATAAATTAAATCTTTGGTATATAGTTGATATAAAGGGGATAGGGGTAAAACTATTATTCTTTGGGTCAGTAAAATTTTAGATGCATCAATTTATCAATAATGTTAAATGAACTTTTGCTTTATTTCATCCGTTGGAATCATACATTCTTCTCTTTTGCCATACCATTGGTACCTATTTCGTGCTATAAAATCGTATACGATGTTACGGAAAGACTCCGGTAACCATAGTAAAATGGACGAAATTGTTCTAATCCCTTTTAATTCTTCACCAATCTTTAAAGCAGCTGTAGATTTTATATAATAAGCAACATTGGGTTCAATAAGAATAATAGAATCAACTTTTTCAGTATCTATATTTCGTTCTAGAGTCAATTTTTTTCCAGTTTCACTTTGCAAGGCGGCAAATTGAAATTGGTTTTCAGAATCTCTTTTAATGATAAACTGTACGGCTCCGTTACACAAATTGCAGACCCCGTCAAATAAAATAATTTTCTTTTTATTTTCCACGGATTAAAGATACAATGAGTACCAATTATATCATTACCATTTATAATCTATTTAAGAAAGATGTTCAATGGATATTTATTTATTCCTAAATCTTTAAAAGATTGGGGAGTGCTAGACATATAATTGAGATATCACTGGTATAAATAACAATTCCACTATATTCTAATAATAAATTTAGGCGCCAGCAGGAATTAATGTAATAAAAAGGGTCAATAAGTACTAGTTTTATGTGAATATGGTGTTCAACAATTTATAAAAATCGTATACGATTTAATTTAAAATACTAAAAATCAGTTTGTTAATTTGTTATTTCTTTCGTTCTACTAATTCCAATTGGTCAACACTGACATTGGTCGTAAAAATACCATAGTTGACTATCGCTTTTCCTTTTTCCAAGGAATCTATTGACCCTACGGACTTGCCATCTAACATACGTACACGATCACCAATTTTGAAAACTGGTTTAGGTTTGTTTTTTTCTTTTGCTATGGCCTTTTTCTTGGCAACCTTTTTGTTTTCACGAATGACCTTGACCTCTTTTTGGACTTCTTGGGCTACTTTTGCTTTTTTTGCACGTTCTGCCTTGGCCTCATTTGCAGTTTTTTTCTTGCGCTTGCTATTCTCCGTTTCCACAATTCGTAATAGCTCAGATACCAACTGGCGCTTTTTATTGTCCAAAAAGTATTTGTCCGCAGCAATGTTCACCTTGTTTCCCAATTGAATCATACGTTGATCATGGTCGTATAACTCTTGATAATTTTCCAATTTGCTCTTGATTTTGGCATTCAGCTTTTCCAAGCGCTCACTTTCCTCTCTCGCCTTGTTTTCCTCTTCTTTGAGCCTAGAGCCTGTCTGTGCCATTTTACTGCGTTCTTTTTGCAATTTGGCAATAGTGGCATCAAACCTTACTTTACCACGCTCTATTTTCTTTTTGGCCTTGTTGATCAGGGAATAGGGGATACCGTTCTTTTGTGCTACCTCAAAGGTAAATGAACTACCTGCTTGCCCAAGGATAAGTTGAAAAGTGGGCTCAAGGGTCCTGCCATCAAAAAGCATATTGGCATTGGTAACATGGGGCAGTTCATTGGCCAATGCTTTTAAATTGGCATAGTGGGTAGTGATTACGCCATAGGAACCCCGCTCATAAAACACTTCTAAAAATGCTTCTGCCAAGGCACCCCCCAGTTCCGGGTCGCTACCGGTACCAAACTCATCGATCAAGAACAAGGTATTGTCATCGCAGCGTTTTAGAAATTGGTTCATGTTCTTTAAGCGGTAACTGTACGTACTTAGGTGATTTTCAATACTTTGGTTGTCACCAATATCCGTCAATATTTTTTTGAAAAAGCAAACTTCGCTACGTTCGTGTACAGGAATCAACATACCGCTTTGAAGCATAACCTGTAATAGGCCAATGGTTTTCAACGTAATACTTTTTCCACCAGCATTGGGGCCGGAGATGACGATGATCCTATTTTCCTGGTGCAACTCTATAGTCTGGGGATATGTTTTTTCGTTCTTTCGCTTATTGCTTAAAAATAAAAGCGGATGATAGGCATCCCTTAAATAGAGTCTGTTGTTAGTATTGATAGTAGGCATTAGGGCGTTGATATCTTCCGCGTGCTTCGCTTTTGCGGCAATGACGTCCACTTGTGACAAATAATCCTGATAATCGCTTAAAAGCGCTCTAAATGGCCTGATCTGATTGGTTAATTGTTTTAGTATCCGTTGTACTTCTTCTTTTTCTTCGTATTCCAGATTATTGAGTTCCCGGCTATATTTTAAAACCGCTTCCGGTTCAATGTAAACGATACTGCCGGTTTTGGAAGTGCCCATTACCGCACCCTTAATTTTTTTACGGTACATGGCCTTTACGGCAAGGACCCTTCTGTTTTCCACCACACTCTCCCTTATTTCATCCAGGTAATCGGATGATTGGTAAGTTGAAAGTGCCGCGCCAAAGCTTTGGCTAATCTTACCCCTAACTTGGTTGATTTGCCTTCTGATAATCTGAAGGTTGTCCGATGCATTGTCTTTTACCTCACCAAAACGGTCAATTACGTTGTTGATCAACACCGGTATTTCGGTTGTTGGTTCCAGTTTTAATGCAAATTCATGGAACAATGGATAATATTCCTTGAATTTTTTAAAGAATTTTTGATGTTGGGCAACCGTGGTGCAAATACTCGAGATACGTTTGAATCCCTGTAGTTCTAAAATGGTATTTTCAATTTTTAACAACCTTAAATCTGCATTGATACTATCAAATCCATGATTTGGAATACGGTTTTCACTAACCAGGGAAGAAAGGTATTCGGCCGTTTTGCCTAATTCGATCCTAATAACTTCCTCGGTTAAGAAAGGTGCGATTTTCAACGCTGCCTCCTTGCCCAATTCAGTATGGCAACGCGCTGAGATCTGCTGTAAAATGGAAGGGAATTCTAAATCCTGTAATGTTTTGGAATGTATATTGGCCACGAGCTAATTTAATATGTGGTAAAGGTACGGATTGAGAGCGATATCTGAAATTTACGAAGCAAGCGTTGTTTGGTCCTGGTAACAGTTTTTTTAAGTAGTGTAGTTCCTTTTAACAAATGAGGTCATGTTACTTGGGTTTCATATGTTGAATACATTGACAATTAGATAAATTTGTAACCTGGTAAACATACTTTACATCATGATTATAAAAAATATACATCCCAGTTGGACACAGGAACTAAAGGAAGAATTTGAAAAAGAATATTTTCGGCAACTAATAACCTTTGTGGAACAGGAATATCGGCAGTATACCTGTTACCCGGCCATGGAACACATCTTTGCCGCCTTTGAAAAATGTAGTTTTGCCGATGTTAAGGTAGTCATTATAGGACAAGACCCCTATCATGGGCCCAATCAGGCTAACGGATACTGTTTTTCAGTAAATGATGGAGTAAAACATCCACCTTCATTGATAAATATTTTTAAGGAAGTCGAAACAGATATAGGTAACCCGTACCCCTTAAGTGGAAATTTGGAGCGATGGGCCACACAAGGGGTTTTGTTACTAAATGCAACATTGACCGTTAGGGAACATGATCCGGGCAGTCATCAAGGAAAAGGTTGGGAAGTTTTTACCGATGCGGTCATTAAAAAACTATCTAGCCAGAAAAAAGATGTCGTTTTTATGTTATGGGGCGGTTTTGCCAAGAAAAAGAAAAAATTAATTAATATGAACGCCCATCATATTCTTGAATCCGGACATCCATCGCCCTTAAGCGCAAATAGGGGATATTGGTTTGGAAATCAGCATTTTTCCCATTGTAATAAAATATTGAAAGGTATGGGCAATAAATCTATTATGTGGTAAGTTATTTATTAATAATTTTTTTTATAACTTTAAGAAGACACTATTTTACATGTATAACATTAACTAACAACAACTCGCTATGAAAAATTTAGACAGATTAAACAGCATTTTATTGGTGGATGATGATGAGGCAAGCAACTTTCTTCATTCCATATTCATCAATAAGCTTGATTTGGATGTTAATTTAAATTCTGCCCTAAACGGCCAGGAAGCATTGGATTTCATTTTAGGTAAAGGTCAGGAAGAACTGGAATTACCTTGTATGGTCATGCTAGATCTTAGAATGCCTGTTATGGACGGATGGCAATTTATGGAGGCCTATGAAGAAATGGTCCCAAAAAAATTAAAAGACCAGATTACCATCGTTCTTGTTACCATAAGTGATAACCAAGAGGATAAGGATCGCGCCATAACCAATCCACATATAGCGGATTTCTCACAGAAACCTTTATCTGACGATACGTTTAAACAGCTTATTCAAAAGCATTTTAGCTTAGCTGCAATTTAAATTACGTCAAAATATGATCGGCAGGAATTATTTGGTCGATCAAATTTAATTCATTTAGGGTATCCTGTACTTTTAACAAGGTATGTTCAGGTAGTTGCTTTTGACTCCATTGGGTTAATTGCAGCCATTCCTGTATGTCCTCTAATTTTTGTTTATACCTATGGGCCAATGTACGGTCAATACTGGGTATTTGTTTAAATTCTACGGTATAAGTGTTGATAATTTCCCTTATATGGGCAATGAGGTTTCCGTTTTCCGCGATAAAAGATGTCGTTCCTGCAAGTACAAAACAGGGCCATGGCGTGGGGCAATCTCCTAAGTGCCTGAAAATACCACCATCTACCAATGGCTTTGTCGTAAAACGTTCCCAAATAAAATAATCTGCATGTCCCGTAGAAAGGCTCTGGACCGCACCATCAAGGTTGTTTACCAGGTTAAATTTCAGGTTTTCTAAATCCCACCCCATTTGTTTTGCATGTACATAGGCCATTAAATGACTTCCGCTACCAAACCTGCTTATGGCCGCAGTAGTGTTTTCAAGGTCCTTTAAATCCTTGAAACTACTATTGGTATCCACATGAATGCCCCACAGCAAGGGAGAGGCAATATATTCTTGTATGATTTTGGCCTTGTTTCCTTCAGTAATACTTTTTACAATTCCTTCCGTTAGGATTATGGCTAGGTCAGCCTCGTTATCCTTTAATAAATTGCACATTCTACCGGTACCCTCTGGCACATCTGTCCACACTAAATCAATACCTCTTTCCCTAAAAGCTCCTTCGTCTATGGCCAGATGCCAAGGAAGGTTGAAATGTTCCGGTACACCTATAATTTTAACGGTTTTCATTTAATTTATATTTAAGATAGTCATAAATGGCATACTGTGACCTTACAGGTTCCTGGTGGTCTTGGACGGTCACTTTTTTATTGGAATTTTCAATATCCAATATTCGAGCCTTTTGGTTATCGTTAAGCTGTAAAGTTAGAATATGTTTTAATTCACTAAAAATATCTGGGTCAAGAATAGGGGTAAGCACCTCAATTCTGCGGTCCAAATTTCTGGTCATCCAATCTGCGGAGCCCACATACATGAGTTCATTACCACCGTTTTCAAAGAGATAGATCCTGCCGTGTTCCAAATAGCGATCTATGATACTTGTAATAAGAATAGAATCTTTCATTGGGGCATCAGGATCGCCACTAGCCTTTAGATAGCAACAAAAGCCTCTGACAATCAGCCTAACCTTAACTCCGGCATTGACCGCCCTATATAGGGCATTAATCATATCGGCATCCTCCAAACTGTTCATTTTGGCTGTAATGGCGGCATGTTTTCCACTTTTTGCGGCATCAATCTCGTTTTGTATAAGGTTTAAAAAGGTAATGCGTGTGGTAAAAGGTGAAACCAGAAGACGTTTTAACTTGGGAATGATTAATTTTCGCTCCAACACCTCAAAAACCTGTTTTAGGTCCTTTGTTATTTTTTTATGGGCCGTAAAGAGTCCGTGGTCACAATAGATTGTTGCAGTCTTTGCATTAAAATTCCCAGTACCTATATAGGCATACCGTCTTAATTTATCATCTTCTTTTCTAAATACCATAGCAATTTTAGAATGCACTTTTACCTGTGGAATACTAAATATTACCTTGGCTCCTTTTTCTTGGAATATTCTGCCCCATTTAATATTATTTGCCTCATCAAAACGTGCTTGGGCCTCTACGAACAATGTAACCTCTTTTCCATTGTCCAAGGCTTTTAACAATGCATTTGCCAAAGCCGATTTTTCTGCAATTCTATAAATAGTCATTTTAATGGCAGTTACCTGTGAATCGTTTGCCGCGCTTTCCAAAAAATTTTCAATAACATTGAAATCCTGATAAGGAAAATGTACCAATTGGTCTTTTCTGGCTATTGTTTCGAAAACATTGTTGGATGTTGATAGAACTGGATGTGGTAAGGCAGGCTTTGGCTCATATTGTAAATATTCGGTACCCTTTGGCCTCGGAAAGCTAAAAAAATCGGAAAGGTTGTGGTATGTTCCTCCTGGGGATAAGTCGGCCTCACCTAAATTCAAATGGGTTTTTAGTACATTCAATAATTCATTGGGCATAGTACTATCGTACAATAAGCGCGTAGCTTGCCCCGTTTCCCTTTTATTCAGGGAATTGTATATTTTCTCTACCAGTGCGGCATCCGTATAATCATCTTCTAAATATAACTCCGCATCCCGAGACAATTTTATGGAATAGCACTGTGTAATTTCCTGATTGGGAAATAGCTTATCCATATTAAGTCGAACAACATCATCTAAATAACAATATTGGTGATGGTCGCCCGGTAATTTTATAAAACGATCTGCTTCATCGGTAGGAATTTGCACTAGGCTATACTCGTTGTTCTTATGATGAACGGCCAAATATAATGCACCATCTATAAGCGATACATTGTTTGTTGTACTATGTATCTTACAATAAGGCTGTATAGAAGTATGGAATAGGTTGGTTAAAAATACTTTTTGTTCATCATTGAATTCACTTGGGTTTCTTAAGAATATATGGTGCTTTTCCAACTCGTTCAAGGTAGTCGCTATCACCTTACCAAAAGTAATTTGTTGTTGTTCTATAGTTTCTAATATATGTTTTAAGGTACTATTTGCCTTGAGCATTAGTTTCTTTCGCAACTTCTTGTCCAACTGCCGTATTTGGCGAAGACCGGAAACCCTAACCTTAAAATACTCATCTAAATTCGAAGAAAAAATTGCAAGAAATTTAAGTCTTTCCAATAGGGGAGTTGACTTATTGGCTGCTTCAAGTAATACACGTTCATTAAAATAAAGCCAATTAATATCCCTATGCTTCAAATTTTTATTTTTCATAAGCACAAAAATAAGAAGACCACGGCAGGATACTTTTAAAAATGCGTTAACTAAGACGCCCTAAACAAAATTTTATTAACTCATCTACGGATTCCGATGGAGTTTTGGAGAATTCCCCTGTTGCTCTATTTGCCAGAATACAGTTTAAGGAAACGGCATGATGGCCTAATAAATGGGCAAGGGCATATATACCGGACGTTTCCATTTCCAAATTTGTAAGTTGCAGGTTTTGGTAAGAAAATGAGGAGAGTTTCTGCATTAATTCCATTTGGCTGGGCTTAAGACGTAATTGGCGGTGTTGAGGGCCATAAAAGCCTGTATTTGTTGCGGTAAAGCCTAATCGTATACGATTATCAATAAATAATTTTGCTAGATTATCTGCATATTTTATTATATATGGTCGTGCTTTATTGGCATTCCAATCACAGTATGTTATAAAAGCATCCTCAATATCCGTAAAACCCATATTTTCATGCTCATAAAAATGTAAAAGCCCATCAAAACCAATGGCGTATTCGCTGATTAAAAAAGAGTCAACGGGAATATTGGGTTGAATGGCACCACTTGTACCGATTCTAATAATATTAAGTGGGGTATGTTTAGACTTAAGGGTGCGGGTGGAAAAATCAATATTGACCAAGGCATCCAGTTCATTAAGCACAATATCAATATTGTCCGTACCTATACCCGTAGATATAACGGAAATTCGTTTACCGTTCTTTATACCGGTATGCGTAACAAATTCTCGTTTTCCTTTTTTTAGTTCTATACGATCAAAATAATTGGAGACTTGATGTACACGATCGGGATCACCTACCGTTATGATGGTGGTCGCTATATCTTCTGGAAGTAGATTTAAATGGTATATACTGCCGTCATCATTGATGATCAGCTCAGCAGGCCTTAATTGCATGCTATAATTTTAGAATTCTATTGGCATTGGTATTATAAAGGAAATTGTACTTCAATGCCCCGCCTAAGTAAACATCATTATCCTGTATACAGGAATAGTAACTTGTTTTGCCCTCTAAAATTTCCTTTCCCTTTTTAGATAACCTAACCGGATTTAAACTGCTGATCAAGGGTTTTAACCTTGTAATTGCACGGTCATATTGGGTATCGGCAAAACCAAGGTTACCTTGATTATTGAGGAGAACGTTCATGAATTCTTTTTTTGATTTTGGCTTTTCGTCCATGGCCAATCTCAAAATGGTGTTTTCCATATCGTTTAGTCCATTTACGATACTGGGAAATCTTTTTAGATGTGTTTTAATGGCATCTCCTAAATAGTCAAATTGGTAATCATTAAAATCGGTCAGATTCTCCAATCGTATAGGATTGTTGCTACAATATAGTTGCCAGACGTAATCCGCAAATTCGGTATCGTCCTGCGTTAATATTTTTTTATTTCTGTATAGACCAAGTAGCTGATCATCGGTAAGTTCCGTAAGACTGTACATGTTATCCGTTTCATCTTCCTTACCACAGCATACCAAAGATATTTCAGCATATTTACGATGGGTAAGCAACCAACTGATAACGGCCAACATATTTACTTGGCAGAAAAGATCGTATTCAAACCATAATACTATTTGGTCCTGTTGTTTATGGCTACATAGTGAGCGGTATTCTTTTAAGGTTTTTTCGATGAACCATGATTTTGAAACCTTGTAATTTTTATGAAGGAATTCAAACCTGGTTTTCCAGAAAGTTTCGGTGCCTACAGTGGGTAATGTCTTTCCTTCACATAGCATTTCGCGCCATGTGATTACATCTCCCTTTAAATTCAATTTTTGGAGTCGTTGCGTAAAAATATCGCCATTGGTAATATGTAAAACAGAACTCATGCCAGATTATGATTTAGTTTGGTGAACATTAAAAATAAGACTTATAACAATGCTAAAAAATAATTTAACAGAAAACAAATTAATTGCAAGTCTATTAAACTATAAAAATTATCCTCCTACGCGTTTTACCTTAAAGCCTTTCTCCTTTAAAATGTACATGATCTTTGCCCGGTAATCTCCCTGGATAATGATTTTGTCATCCTTAAAACTACCGCCTACACTCAACGTTTTTTTGATATCCTTGGCCAATTTTTTAAAATCTTCCGTTGCACCGGTATATCCTTCCAAAATGGTAATTGGCTTGCCTTTACGCTTTTCGTATTTACAAATTATGGGCTCATCCTGCAACCAAATACGGTCCTGAGGTTCTTTTTCAACAGGAATATCTTGGGGTTCATGATCGGGAAAAAGATTTTTAAGCTGGTCTTGTAAGTCCATTGTTACTTCTTTATCAATCCTAATTCAATCAAACGCTCATGTAAAAATTCGCCCGCAGTAATGTCGGAATAAAGTTTTGGATGGTCTTCATCAACACAATTATCTAAACAGTTCAATGACATTTCACTAACCGGATGCATAAAGAATGGTACGGAATATCTAGAAGTGCCCCAAAGTTCCTTAGGTGGGTTTACCACTTGGTGTATGGTAGAAAGCAACCGATTATTGGTCAATCTAGAAAGCATATCACCTACATTGATCATTAATTCGTCCGGCTTTGCAATGGCATCTACCCATTCGCCCTCATGGTTCTTTACTTGTAGACCTTTACCATGTGCCCCCATTAAAAGGGTAATTAAATTGATATCACCATGTGCCGCCGCTCTTACCGCATTTTTAGGTTCCGTGGTAATAGGAGGATAATGAATGGGGCGTAATATGGAATTTCCGTTTTTAATGAAATTATCAAAATAATATTCATCCAAATCTAAGTGTAGCGCCAGGGCACGCAAAACATATTTTGCGGTTTTCTCAAGCATTTTATAGGTCTCTTTTCCAACTTCATTGAATTTGGGAAGCTCTTTGACCAATACATTGTCCGGATATTCCTTTTCCAGTTTAGGGTCGTTCTCCACATACTGTCCAAAATGCCAAAACTCCTTTAAGTCTCCTTCCTTTCTACCTTTTGCATGTTCCTTTCCAAAGGATGTGTAACCTCGTTGGCCACCAATACCATCTATTTCGTATGAATCCTTAACATCTTGGGGCAGATTAAAGAATTTTTTAATTTCGTCATACAAGGAATCAACCAGTTCGTCCGATAGAAAATGACCGCTCAGCGCAACAAAGCCTATTTCTTCAAATGCCTTACCGATCTCATTTATAAATTTTTGTTTTCTTTTTGGGTCCTCCGAAAGAAAATCAGATAAATCAACACTAGGTACCAAGCTCATAATTTTATGATATTTATGTAAAATTAATAATAATTGCCGATTTACAAGCTCTGTTATAAATGTTAGTTGCTGTAGGCATTTTTGTTACATTTATATTTTATAATACTTACAATACCAGTTGATGGACTATAAACAATTTAAGGTTGATAAGGATATTCAGATAAAACTCTTTAAATCAATGCTATTGCCCAGAATGATTGAAGAGAAAATGTTGATTTTACTACGTCAGGGTAAAATATCAAAATGGTTCAGTGGTATAGGCCAGGAAGCTATTTCTGTAGGTGTGGCCAGTGCACTCAATGATGATGAGTACATTTTGCCCATGCATAGAAATCTTGGCATTTTTACGACAAGGAATATTCCTTTGCACCGCTTGTTTGCACAATGGCAGGGTAAAGCCAGTGGTTTTACACAAGGACGGGACAGAAGTTTTCATTTTGGAACCCAAGCGTATAGGATTATAGGGATGATATCACATTTGGGTCCGCAATTAGGTGTGGCAGACGGTATTGCCCTTGCCCATAAACTGCGTAATGAAAAAATGGTAACTGCGGTTTTTACTGGAGAAGGGGCCACGAGCGAAGGTGATTTTCACGAAGCGTTGAATGTGGCTTCCGTGTGGGATTTACCGGTTTTGTTCTGTATTGAAAATAATGGATACGGACTTTCCACGCCTACCAATGAACAGTTTAAATGTGAGCATTTGGCCGATAAGGGTATTGGCTATGGTATGGAGTCCCATATAATAGATGGCAATAATATCCTTGAGGTGTATACTAGGGTAAGGACTTTGGCCCAAGATATGCGTAATCGTCCTAGACCGGTATTATTGGAATTTAAAACCTTTCGTATGCGGGGGCATGAGGAAGCCAGTGGAACCAAATATGTTCCACAAGAATTAATGGATACCTGGGCCGCTAAAGACCCGCTTGATAATTTTAAGCAATTTTTACTGAAGCAGGATATAGTCAACAAGGAGTCTATTGAAGAATTTCAAAAGGATATACAGGACAAAATAGACTCACATTTGCAAATGGCGTTTAATGAAGATGCAATTGTACCTAATGAAAGTAAAGAATTAAGTGAGGTATACAAAACATTTGATTTTAAATTAATTGAACCCTCAATACATACAAAAAGTATCCGTTTAGTAGACGCCATATCTCAAGGGTTAAAGCAGTCAATGCAAAGGTATGACAATTTGGTTATCATGGGTCAGGATGTGGCGGACTATGGAGGTGTATTTAAGATAACGGAAGGCTTTATCAACGATTTTGGAAAGGAACGTGTGCGTAACACGCCCATATGTGAATCGGCTATAGTTTCCGCTGCAATGGGCTTGTCCATAAACGGTATGAAAGCGGTCATGGAAATGCAATTTGCAGATTTTGCAAGTACGGGTTTTAATCCCATTGTCAACTATTTGGCCAAAAGTTATTACAGATGGGGGGAACATGCGGATGTAGTAATCCGTATGCCATGTGGTGGCGGGGTAGCCGCCGGTCCGTTCCATTCACAGACCAACGAGGCCTGGTTTACAAAGACCCCGGGACTTAAAGTAGTGTATCCGGCTTTTCCCTATGATGCAAAGGGTTTATTGGCCACGGCCATTGAAGACCCAAATCCGGTGTTGTTCTTTGAGCATAAAGGGTTGTACAGAAGTAGCTATCAAGAAGTACCCGTAGATTACTATACGCTACCATTTGGCAAGGCAAGTTTGATTAGGGAAGGTGCATCTATTACTATAGTTACTTATGGGGCAGGGGTTCATTGGGCTTTGGAAACGTTGGATACATTAGGGATAGATTCAGCAGATGTGCTTGATTTGCGTACCCTGCAACCGTTAGATATAGATGCCGTATATAGTTCAGTACGGAAAACGGGTAAGCTGATCATTCTTCAGGAAGATAGTTTGTTTGGTGGTATTGCTAGTGATATTTCCGCCTTGGTCATGGAACATTGCTTTGAATATTTGGATGGCCCCATAAAAAGGGTAGGTAGTTTGGAAACTCCTATTCCTTTTAACTCCGCTTTGGAAGCACAGTATTTGCCAAAAGACAGATTTGCCGTTATACTTCAAGAATTAATAGCTTACTAGGATACACGTTAACATCTTTTTTTTTAGAGCCAAAAGATATGCGGGTAATCAGTCATCTTTGCAATGTCTTGAGGTAATTTATAAAGATTGCCCATCCAAAAAGTAAGACATAACGTATATACGTTTTAACCTTAACCTAAATACATTTATTTATGAAGAAATTAGTTTGGCTAGTCAGTATCGTTCTTTTAGTGTCGTCTTGTTCCATCTCAAAGGATGCACGAGCTAAAAGAAACTTGTTGAGCGGTACCTGGACTTTGGATAATGTTGCTTTTGAAGGAAACACCGGTAATGTAAAAGCTGTACTGTTCAATGATGTAGAGGATATCTGCTTAGAAGGTAGCGAGTGGTTCTTTCGTGATAATAATAGTACCGGAAGATATACTATTAGTCCGTCAACACTGTGTAATGGCGGTGACCGCTATATTAGATGGTCTGTGGTAGAAAGAGAGGAAAATTATAGCAGTCAGCTACAATTTAAATTCATCAACGAAAAAAATCAGGATATATCGGGCGGTGCAGGATATCGATTGACTATTGATACCCTTACCGATTATGCAATGGTATTAAAATCCAACGTTATGGTAGACGGTTCACCTGTGAACGTGGTCTATGAATTCAGTAAAAAATAATAACCTACTTAATAATTAAAATTAAACATATGAAAACAATGATATTACGTAAGACCAGCTATATTCTTGCACTGGCAATGGTAATGAGCTGTAGTACGGTAAAAAATGCAAATAAAACGCAAAAAGGTGCAGTTATAGGGGCCACTGGTGGTGCCGTAATTGGTGGAGTGTTGGGCAATAACGTGGGTAGTGGTAACAATACGGCCCTTGGTGCAATATTGGGTGCTGCCATTGGTGGTGCCGCAGGTGGATATATTGGTAATAGAATGGATCGTCAGGCAGAACGTATTGAGGAGGAAATACCCGGTGCGGAAGTAAAAAGAGTTGGTGAAGGTATCAATGTAACCTTTAATGAAGATGCAGGGGTATATTTTGATACCAATAAATCTAACGTACAAGGAACATCGGCCGCAACTTTGGATAAATTGGCGAACATTTTCAAGGAATATCCAAAATCCAATATTTTGGTCGAGGGACATACCGATAGTGCCGGGGCGGACGAATATAATATGAATCTGTCCAAGCAAAGGGCACAATCCGTTACCAAATACCTAGTTGCAAAAGGTATAGATGCAAGTAGGTTCGATACCAAATGGTATGGAGAGAACCAGCCTGTAGGCGATAATACTACGTCTGAGGGTAAGGCAAAGAACAGACGTGTGGAATTGGCCATTGTTGCAAGTGAGGAATTAAAACAAGAGGCGAAGTCCCAAACAAACTAAGAGGCATATTTTTATGCTTTTGAATTAGAAATAAAAACCCTGCTAATAGCAGGGTTTTTTGTTTTGACGTAACTTTCCATAAGTGAAAGAACACGAAATTGTTATCATAGGTGGTGGATTGGCCGGTTTGACCGTTGCGATACATTTGGCGCAAGAAGGTATGGACGTAGCAGTTATGGAAGCCAATATATATCCGCACCACAAGGTGTGCGGGGAATATGTGTCCAAGGAAATAGCACCTTATCTGGGCAGGTTGGGTATTGATCTCCATAACGCAGGTGCGGTAGATATAAAAAGACTTCAGCTTTCAACCGTAAAAGGTGATTTATTGCAGACCAATTTGGACCTAGGGGGATACGGAATCAGTAGATATACCTTGGATAATTTATTGTATAAGAGGGCCAAAGCTTTAGGTGTTCATTTCTATTTTGAAAAAGTAGTTCAATGTAATTTTAGGGAAAATGCCTTTATTATAACCACGAATACCAGAGCGTATACGTCCAAATTGGCTATAGGTGCCTATGGTAAACGTTCTTTATTGGACAAAAGCCTTAAACGGAATTTTAGTTTAATGAAGCACGGTTGGTTGGCGGTAAAAGGTCATTATACCTGGAATGATTTTCCATCGGATGTTGTGGGTCTTCATAATTTTGAAGGAGGGTACGGCGGACTATCAACAACGGAGCTAGGTCACATTAACTTTTGCTATTTGGTACATTATAACAGTTTTAAGCGCTATAAGGATGTACAGGAGTTCAATAACCATGTGGTGGCGCAAAATAAGTATTTAAAGCAATTTTTGGAAGAGGCAACTCCAATTTTTGAACAACCAATGACCATTGCCCAAATTTCATTTTCCAAAAAGGAGGTAGTTGTAGATCATCTATTAATGTGTGGCGATACGGCTGGACTAATTCATCCGTTGTGCGGTAATGGTATGGCCATGGCGGTTCATAGTGCAAAAATTGTGGCCGAGTTAATTGTGGCCTATAAAAATGATTCGGCATACGATCGCACACAATTGGAACAAGAATATATAAAAGCTTGGTCCGCAAATTTTGGAAAGCGTATATGGATGGGTAGAAAATTACAGTCTATATTAATGCACGATAAGTGGGTTTCGTTAGGAATTCGCACTATAGGAAAGTCTCCCCGTGTCTTAAATTATATTATTTCTAAAACACATGGTAAACTAGTGCATTGATGAAGGATTTTTCTAAAAGAAGTACGGAGATTGAAATTATGGATCACTATAAAGGGTCCATAGAGTCACTACAAGCCATTTTAAATGATATCAATAGGGTAAATCGATTATTAGGAGGATACGCTATAACCTTAAATGCTGTATTTCAGTTAATTGAAGAAAAAAGAAAAGAATCGTATACGATTTTGGATATGGGCTGTGCAGAAGGTACGATGCTAAGAAAACTCGCTTTGGCCGCTAGAAAGCGAAAGATTAAGGTTCAATTGATAGGGGTGGACCTTAATGCACAAAGTTTGGAATTGGCTCGGCGAAATTCGGTTGAATTTCCGGAAATTAGGTATATGCAACGTGATATTTTATCCGCGGAATTTTTACCAGCGCAATTTGATATTGTAATGACCACCTTGACCCTTCATCATTTTAACGATGTGGAAATTGTTAGATTTTTAAAAAGGTTTGTTTCATTGGCTTCCATAGGTGTAGTCATTAATGATTTACAAAGAAATCCACTTGCATACTATTTGTTCAAGGTGTTCGGGCTATTTTTTATTAAGACGGAAATTGCCCAAAAGGATGGACTTTTATCTATTCTGAGGGCTTTTAAAAGGAGGGAACTAATGGGGTATGCGCATCAAGTTGATGGGGCGGATCATTATATTAAATGGAAATGGGCCTTCAGGTATCTGTGGATTTTAAAAAAGAAGTAGTAGATTAGGGTAAGAATGGCTATGAATTATACAAGAATTGTTAGTGTCACCAAAGAATTGCCCAAATATTATAGGGAGACAAAAGAAATACTACCCTTAGTGGAGTTCTGGTTAAGCGGTCAGGAAGAACGTTTTACCAGAAAGGTAATTAAGATATTTGAGGGTGCGGCCGTGGATAAACGTTATTCCATAATGCCGCCCGAAGAGGTTTTTTCAGCAACCACTTTTGAGGATAAAAATAGGATTTACGTACGGGAGGTTAAACGTATGGGCGAAAATGTGCTCAGAAATGCCCTGCATAAAAGCAAATGGCAGGCAGATTCCTTGGATTATATCATTACGGTAAGTTGTACGGGTATCATGATTCCGTCTTTGGATGCTTATCTCATTAATGCGTTGGGTTTAAGAAAGGATGTCGTAAGGCTTCCGGTAACTGAAATGGGTTGTGCCGCTGGAGTGTCCGGGCTTATATATGCTCATAATTTCCTTAAATCCAATCCGGGAAAACGTATTGCATTGATATCCGTTGAAAGTCCTACCGCTACTTTTCAACTGAATGATTTTTCCATGGCCAATATGGTTAGTGCGGCCATATTTGGTGATGGTGCGGCATGTGTTCTGTTATCATCGGAGGAACATGCAGTAGGGCCCAAGATCGTAGGAGAGGAAATGTACCATTTTAAGGATGCCACCCATATGATGGGTTTTGATTTGACCAATCACGGATTAAAAATGATACTTGATCCTGCAGTACCCGAAACCATTGCCAATCATTTTGAAGATATTGTGCATCCCTTTTTAAAAAAATATAAAACCTCTATAAACGATGTGGACCATTTGATCTTTCATCCTGGGGGCAAGAAAATCGTACAGACGGTAGAATCGCTTTTTGGAGCCTTGGGTAAGAATATAGATGATACCCGTGAAGTTTTGCGATTATATGGCAATATGAGCAGTGCCACCGTATTGTATGTATTAGAGCGTTTTTTGGAAAAGCCGATACCGGTTGGGGAGCAGGGACTAATTTTAAGTTTTGGTCCTGGGTTTTCAGCACAGCGTGTATTAATAGAATGGTAATGTATTATGGGTACAACAAACAACAATAATACGTTTTGGGCCTTAATTTTAGGCGGCAGTAGTGGCCTGGGGCTTGCCACGGCCAAAAAATTGGCCGCTCATGGTTATCATGTAATTATTGTACATAGGGACAGGCGTTCGGAGTTGGAGGATATTGAAGCATCGTTTAATATGATCAGGGCTTACGGCAATAAGTTGATTACCATGAATATAGATGCCTTTAATGCGGATAAACGCACTGCGGCCGTTATAGAAATTCAGAATCTGCTTCCTCAAGGACATTGCATCAAGGTATTGGTGCATAGTGTGGCCAAAGGTACGTTGAAACCAATGTATTCGGACCAAGGGTCAACCTTGGTAAATGCGGATTTTAAGATTACGTTAGAGGCAATGGCGCTTAGCCTTTATGATTGGACCAAAGCATTATTTGCCGCAGATGTATTCGCTGCGGATACCCGTATCATTTCATTTACAAGCGAGGGCAATACTAGGGCATTGCCCAATTATGGCGCAGTTTCCGTGGCAAAAGTCGCTTTGGAAGCGTTAACGAGAAATATCGCCTTGGAATTTGCACCAATGGGAATTAAGGCCAATTGCATACAAGCGGGAGTTACCCTCACCAAATCCTTAAAAATGATACCAGGCTATGCATCCATAAAAGAACATGCCTTGGCCCGCAATCCTAATAAACGGTTGACAACACCGGAAGATGTGGCCAATGCAGTATACATGTTGACGCTTGATGAAGCAAAATGGATAACCGGCACGGTCATAAAGGTCGATGGAGGGGAAAGTTTACAGTAATGAATATAGCAAAAAGATGAGTGAACGATCATGGCAATGGGTACTGGAGGCCTTACCATATACTGAACCTTTTTTGTTTGTGGATGAACTCACGAATATACACGCCACGGGAGCGGAAGGTCGGTATCGTTTTCCACCGGATGCCTATTTTTATAAAGGACATTTTAAGGACCGTCCAGTTACGCCAGGGGTATTGTTGACGGAGTGCTGTGCGCAAATAGGTCTAGTGTCTTTGGGAATTTTTCTATTGAAGAATGAAAAGAATTTACAGCACCTGACCATTGGCATGAGCAGCACCGCAATGGAGTTTCTTAAGCCGGTTTTTCCGGGAGAGATTGTACGGGTAGTATCCGTACTGGAATATTTTAGGTTTCAGAAATTAAAATGTAGCGTAAAAATGTTTAATGAGGAGAATAATTTGGTTTGCAAGGGTACCATAGCGGGCATGATAGGTTTCAATAATGGGTAGGCGCGTAGTTATAACAGGTATGGGCGTTTGTGCCCCAAACGGTATAGGGTTAACCAATTTTACCCAATCCCTTATTCAGGGCACTAGTGGAATTACGCACCGGCCACAATTGGAAAAATTAGGTTTTGGTTGTCAAGTAGCCGGTGAGCCACCGGTAAACCAGGCCATGTTGGCCAACTATTTTACTCCATTGGAACTCCGGGGCTTAAACGCAACCGGAATTATATATGGGGTCATAGCGGGTATGGATGCGTGGGCCGATGCCGGTTTGAGTAAAAATACCACGACAATTCCAAATTGGGACCAAGGCATCATTTTTGGTACCGGTATTTTAGGGGTCGACAAGTTTAGGGAGGCCATTCATTTAATTGATGAGGGAAACGTTCGTCGGTTGGGAAGCACATCGGTCATACAGACCATGGCAAGCGGTATAAGTGCCTATTTAGGTGGATTGTTAGGGTGTGGAAATCAAGTGACGACGAATTCTGCGGCGTGTACCACAGGTACCGAAGGGGTCATCATGGCGTATGACCGCATTAGCCAAGGTAAGGCAGAACAAATTTTAACGGGTAGTTGTAGTGATAGCGGACCCTACGTTTGGGGCGGTTTTGATGCAATGCGCATACTGCCTAGGACCTATAACGATAACCCTACCCAGGCCAGTAGGCCTATGAGTGCCACTGCTGGCGGATTCATACCCGGTAGTGGTGCAGGGGCATTGGTAATGGAATCCTTGGAAAGTGCCCGGAAAAGGGGTGCAAGAATATATGCAGAAGTTTTGGGTGGAGAGCTCAATAGTGGCGGACAACTGGGCGGTGGGTCCATGACCGCACCAAATAGTATGGCGGTGCAGCGTTGTATCCGCAAGGCTATCAGCAATGCGGGTATTAGTGCTGCGGATATCGAAGTTGTTAACGGACATTTGACGGCGACATCTAAAGATGCGTTGGAAATTGAAAATTGGAGCAAGGCTTTGGGGCGTTCAGGCAAGGACTTTCCGTATATTAATTCTTTTAAGGGAACGGTTGGGCATTGTTTGGCCGCCGCCGGAAGCATAGAATGTGTGGCAAGTATATTGCAGTTTCAAGAAAATACTATTTTTAAGAACATTAACTGTAATGATCTGCATCCGGACATTGAATCTATCATCAGTGTTCAATGTGTTCCTCGGGAACCAATTTCTTATAATGCTTCAATTATTGCAAAGGCAAGTTTTGGCTTTGGAGATGTTAATGCTTGTGTCATTTTCAAATCCTACAAATCGGATATATAAACCAATCGGTATTAAAATTAGTGTATATGGAAAGGGAAGAGAAATATCAAACTTTAAAAAATATCGTAAAAGTATATTTACCTGAAGATGTGGATGTTACAGATATTAAGCAAAATAGCCACTTTATGGAAAACCTGAACATTAATTCGGCCAATTTAGTGGATATTGTATTGGATGTGGAAGATGCTTTTGATATCAGGTTAGAGAATGAGGATATGGATCAGATGCAAACGGTAAATGATGCATTGGCCATTATAGATGCAAAACTATCGCAAAAATAAGTTGTAATCAATACCTGCACTAATACATTATAACCTTAATCAGATTACTGACTATGGTGTTGTCTTCTCCTTGATCAGTACCGAGGCTAAGATACCAGATACCAATGAAATTGAAATAACCGCTAAGGATACCCATTCCGGTAATTCAATGTAATGCGAAAAGAGCATTTTAAGTCCAACAAATGCTAAGATCACCACCAGGCTATAGTTAATGTACCTAAACTTTTCAAGCATTCTTGAAATTAGAAAATACATAGACCTTAGGCCTAATATTGCTAAAATATTAGAGGTAAATACAATAAATGGGTCAGCGGTAATGGCCAAAATAGCAGGTATACTGTCCAGTGCAAAAAGAATGTCGGTCAGTTCAATAACGATTAGGGCTACAAATAGTGGCGTAGCAGCTTTAACGCCCATTCTTCTAATGAAAAAATCATGTCCGTGCATCTGGGTGGTCACGGGATAAATCTTTTTGATCTGTTTAAATACAAAGGAATTTTTTGGATCAAAATTATCATCCTCGCCCTTGAGCATATTAAATGCAGTGTATAAAAGAAAAATACCGAAAATATAGATAATCCATTCAAATTTGGTGATGAGGGCAACCCCAAAGAAAATCATCAGTGCCCTAAATACTATGGCTCCCAAAATTCCCCAAAATAGTACACGGTGTTGGTACAAAGGCGGAATCTTGAAAGAACCGAAAATTACAGCGATGACAAAAACATTGTCCACGCTCAGGGACAACTCTATCAAATACCCCGTAATATATTTTAATACGGCATTGTTAGGTGTAAGTCCGGTTGGATTTTCAATTAGTCCTGTATTGAACAACCAATAGATCACGCCGCTAAAACTTAAGGCAACGGTTACCCATATAGCGGTCCATATCCCGGCCTCCTTAGATTTTATGACATGGTCGTTCTTATGGAACACTCCAAGGTCTAAGGCTAGAAAAACAAGTACAAAGGCAATAAAAACGATCCAGACTATCATATTCAAATTTAAAAGTGGCAAAGGTACTATAAATAGTCCTTTTGAAAATTATTTTAGCAATTTCTTCACAGCTTGAGAATCAACTCAATACATTAAAAATTAATGGGATAAGATCAATCAAAATTTTCATTTAAACGTACTTTTAAAATAAATTTTTAACTGTAAAAGATAAATATGGTACAGCAAGAACACATTGAAAAGGAAAAAGTTGCGGATACGGATCATGAACTATTAAATCTATTGAAACAGCGGTATAGCCCAAGGATTTTCAGTGATCAAGAACTACGTGAAGAAGAGATGCAGACTTTGTTTGAAGCTGCTAGGTGGTCTGCCAGTTCCAATAATTGGCAACCATGGCGATTTATATATGCGCATAAAGGATCGGATACCTATGATAAAATAGCGGAATGTTTGGGAGAGTTCAATCAGTCATGGGCAACCAATGCTCCGGTACTTATGCTATCCGCCTATAAGAAAACCAATCCGGAGGGTAAGGAGAATTTTCATGCCCTGCACGATTTGGGAATGTGTTTGGGTACCATGGCCATACAAGCGGAGCATATGGGCATAGCACTGCACCATATGGCAGGTCTGGATTGGAAAAAAGCCCATAACATATTTAAAGTGCCAGAGGAGTATCATATTACTACAGGAATTGCCGTTGGTTATTACGGTGGCACGTTAAGCGATTTGCCGGAGAAATTGCAAGAGGCAGAAGTAGCCAAGCGTAAACGAAAGCCCCAGGAGGAATTTGCTTTTAAAAATGAATGGAGAACCATATAAAGTTATGGTTACATTCGCCCTTAAAAAAATTAAATTGGCTTACAACTTAAGTTTAAAAATTACCGGCAATATCGTGGATAAGAAGTATGGACGAAATGTAAACTTTTTTCGATAAACAGATAAGTTTATAGTAGAATATTGGGGTTTGTATTTTATGTATTAATTTTCTCTTAGAACACGTTATTGACATGAAAAATATAACCCTATTTGGGGTTGTGGTTGTAGGATTTTTTGTAGGAATTCATACAACGCAGGCCCAAGACACCGTAATGGTGGAATCTTACGTAAAAAAACGTACCCTATTGAACCAATTTGAGTCGGATTTTGTGCTTCCGGCCTCTAAGAGAATTGCATTAAAACAGAGTAGAATTGCGTATCAATACCACACTAAGGAAATATTGGACACCCTTGATATTTCGGACAGAAAACGAAAGCGTTTGATCGAGGAATTAAAACGCAATCCGTTTTCTGAACGAATACAAGAAGTAATAACCAATGAACAGGAGGCTAAGGAAGCAACATCTTCCGTAGCTCCGGAATAATAGTGTTTAATGCGATTGCATCTTGGCCTTACGTTTTTCCAATTGTCGTTGTAAATCTTCTACGGACGAGGCAATGGAGGCCTCAAAACTAGCGGTGGAGGATTGTGCAAACAAACGTGGCCCTGGGGCACTCAAGCGGATGTTGCATACCATACCGGTGTCTGGGGAAGAGGTGTTTTCTTTCTTAAAAAAAACATCGGATCGTACTATAAAATCGAATTTGTCCATTAATTTTTCTAATTTCTGGGCAGCCATAATCTCTAAACGATTGCTGGCTTTGACATCGTCATATTCAAAATTGATATTCATAGGTTGAAAGTTTAGTTTAAGGTACTCATTTCCGTTAATCCATACAACTAAAAAAAACTTAAAAACAATTTTCATTTAGGTTATGAATTTCTAACCCTTTTGTTTTTAAATCGTTATCTTAAAGGTGGGAAAATTAAATTTAAGTTAAAGCATGTAAAAGTCCATTTATCTTCGAGCAACTTTCTTAATTTGAACTAAAATTCCCACAAACCATTTAAATCCTTTGTGCTATGGAAAATGTTCAGGACAAATCTAAATGTTTAGGAAAATTAGAACGTTGTTATATCATCCTTCAGCATATAAGAACTAAGATAGATTCATACCTATATGAACCTTCTACCTGTGCACTTTTCGAGACTAAGGAATATCTAAAACAAAAAATAGATAAATTGATCGCTGCCAACGAGTCCTTATTGAATTACTTACGTGGAACCAATGAGTTATTGCCCGATCAATTTCAGGATGTAAATTACCATATTCAGGAGACCTTTGAACTTGAGGATGATTTTACGGACTACACCTTAAAATCCAGTAAGAACTCTTAGTACGTTATCATTTACATTAAAGTTGAGTGGAAATCTTTGGATAAGTAAATAAACCATACTTGTCCTTATTTTGAAATTTGTTAGTACTTTAGGGGAAGAACCTAAATGATCAAACAATGAAAACGTTATATCGTTTTGCATTTTGCTGCTTATTATTCAGTGTAGCAACAATACATGCGCAAACGGACAGCCTACAGAAAAAGTCATCCTTGTCCGTTGAGGAAGACGGACCAATTATGTACCAGTTTGAACCAAATTACGCAGCGGTACAATTAAAACGTAGAACGGCATTACTACAAAAGATCAGGGCGCTGGATACTTTGGATATTTCCGAAAAAAAGAGGCTTAGATTAATCAAGGCACTCTACAAGGACCTGAATTCCGAAAAGGTGCAAAAAACGATCTTAGCCGATACCCAGTTCGAGGAGGAAGAATTTTAGTATCATTTTATGTGAAGGAATCCTCAACTGGCATAATTTTAGTGGGTTATAATGCATTATCGATACTATTGAAAGCTATGGGAAGGAAAATTTTGTATTTGTTATTTTCAGCGCTTTTGTGGAATTGTTCTACAACCAAGGCACCCACAGAGGCAGAGATCAGTTCGTTGCAGGAGGTTATGCAGCATCAATCCTTTGAATTCATTGCGGAATGGGCAAACCCTATGGCTACACGTAGTCTAAATAGTATTTCCAATGCAGGTCTTTTGCCTCCTGGAAGTAATGTTACCCGTATCAATCTAATGGGCAATCCTAATTATTTAAGGGTGATGGGCGATTCTGTATCCGGTAATTTGCCCTATTATGGAGAGCGACAGTTCAATGCAGGCTATGGATCCGCTACCGGTATTGAATTTGATGGTCGAGCAAAATCGTATTCAGGGGTGTATGATGCGGACAAAAACGCATTTAAAATCCAGTTCAAGGCCAAAAACAATACCGAACAGTATACCGTTAATATGTTTGTCTACCCAAATAGAACCGCACAAGTATCGGTCACTTCATCAGACCGTTTATCCATACGTTATGAAGGTGCTATAAAGGAAATTGATAAAGATAATAATCAATAATTTAAGCAGTTCTATATAAAGTTATTATTTAATAATTATCCGTATTCGTTACAAAAGCTATTTTCTTGCTATCCGGAGACCAACTTGGAACATTGATAGTACCTTGTCCGCCATAAATATGGGCCAAAACTTTGGGTGTTCCTCCCTTAGCGGGCATAATTCTTAACATGCAATGTTTATAGAACGGATGTTGGCTAGGGTCAATATCTTTTGGAAAGGAAATGAAGACGATCCAATTTTGATCGGGACTAATATGGGGAAACCAATTGTTATAGTCATCAAAGGTCAGTTGGGTCTGTTTTTTTCCATTAGCCTTCATACGGTACAATTGCATGGTTCCGGAACGTACGGAGTTAAAATAAATATATTTGCCTTTAGCATCAAACTCAGGTCCATCATCCAAGGTAGCAAAATCCGTCAGTTGTTCTTCCTTTCCTGATTTTACATTGATTGAAAATATGTTATAAGCGCCGTTGCGTTCGCCCGTGAACAACATTTCCTTATTATTGGGAGACCACCCGTGAAAATAGGAGGCACCGACCCCTGGTTTGGTCACCATTTTAGGTAGTGAATCCCCCTGGGTAGGCAAATAGTAAAGTGCGGATTTACCCCCGTCGTCTTGGTTATGGTTGCTTATGCCCAAGAGTTTTCCGTCAAAGGTAAGTACGTGGTCATTATTGTTATGTACTGCAAATCCGGTATTTAACGGAGTTATGGTAGAAGTTTCCAACTCAAAATTATAAAGATGTCCTTTGGAATTATAAATCAATTTTTTGCCATCAACCGTCCAATTGGGAGCTTGGATAGAATGGGCGGAATGGTGGAGTATTTTTCTATGACCGCTCTCCACATCCATTAGTTCCAAATTACTGCCAATATAATCCCTATACGGGGTGTAATCTTCTGCTACGGGCTTTATAATTCTTACGTTACTAAAGGTAGCGCTCTCCAATACCTTAGGGTTGTGGGAACAGACATAGATACCTACATAAACTTCATTGTCCAACTCCATATCGGTGAGGGTCTCACTTACGAATTCCTCCCCAAATTTGGCCGTAGACATCATGTAGGTAGTTCCCCGGCGTTCCAATTGTATTATGGTGGGCGATTGTTGGTCGGACTTTAGTTCTTCGGTATTTCCTCCAACCGTTTTACGGTACTGTAAAGAGGTGAGTCCGTCCCCATGTGTGCTGGCGTTTACATGTCTGGAGTTGGTATCCAGGTTGTCCTTGATGATCCAACCGGCCTTACGGTGGGGGTCTTTTCCTTCACCGTTAAAATGTACGGTGGCCCTCACTATAAAATCACCTTGTATGGTGGTCCATAGGTATTGAAATTCATCAGCGCCAAACCACATATTCGTACCGGAACCTGTTAAGGTATAGGTCTGGTCCTTTGCATTGTAATTGGCGGTGCCTTTGATCTTTGGGTTGCCTACGGCGGTATTTCCATCAAAAATTCCAATAGTATGTTGGGCTATGGTGGTATTAAAGCATAGAAAAAGGCATACCCATATGCCTAAGGAGCAGTGTAGTTTCATAATGAACGTAATTTTGTTGGTTGTTAAGTTGACCTTTAAATATACGGTTTTAATTGCTTCAAAAATGGGGAATGGTGCTAAAGAAACGGTAGAGCTATGTACAACTACGTTCGTGAAATTGGGTCTAACTGGTGCGTAAATCGCTTAATACATGCTTATTTACGTTAAACTAAACCTAAAAGCCCAAGGTTTTGCGCTATAATTCTTTTTTGGCCTATGAGAACGATACCTTTGTTTCTTATAAAAGATAATTAGTAGAATAAAACAGTATGAGTAAAGTAAAAGCAGACGACAGAGTAGTACTTCATTACACAGGAAAATTGAGTGATGGCCAAGTCTTTGATAGTTCCGTAAACAGGGAGCCTTTGGAAGTGAAATTAGGAGAAGGTAGCTTAATCCCCGGTTTTGAAAAAGGATTGTTGGATATGGCGCCCAATGAAAAAAAGACCATCGTAATTGCCAAGGAAGAAGCCTATGGCGAAAAACGCAAGGAACTTTTTCAGACCGTAAACAAATCGGATTTACCCGAAGATTTAAAGGTAGAAGTAAATATGGCACTAATGGCCACCAATGCGGACGGTAGTGAAAAGCAACTGCGTGTTGCGGAAGTAAATGATGACAATATTGTGGTAGATGCCAATCATCCATTGGCCGGTGAGGACCTTACGTTTGAGCTAGAGCTTGTAGCCATAAAATAAATAGTATTCAATTATAGCAAAACCGTTCTGAATAGGAACGGTTTTTTTTTGTTTTCAATCGTGATTTAAAGTAAGTTCGTACAGTCCTTTTACGCGCATCGTAATGGTGCTTAAGTAAGAAGACAGTATTGAATAACCCATTTAGAACTTCCATGAAATTGACAACTATTTTCTCAATTAAAAACGCCCTTAGGTCAAGTATTAAAATATTGGTGCTACCATTGGTCATCGTAGTATGCATTGCCTGTGGGGAAACGTCTACCAATGAAGCGGAAGAGGACTGGGTAGCTATTTTTGATGGCAGCAACTATGGGGACTGGACCCCAAAATTTACCGGTGCCGCCCTTGGGGAAAACTATAGGGACCGTTTTGTGTATGATGATGGACTGTTGAGTGTCAGGTATGCTAAGACCGATACGTTCAAGGGCAATTTTGGACATTTATTTTACAAGGAAAAATTTTCGCATTATAAACTAAGGGCCACTTACAGATTTGTTGGCGATCAAATGACCAATGGTCCTGCATGGGCCTTTCGTAATAACGGACTGATGTTGCATTGTCAAGAACCGGGCACTCTAGGCCTGGACCAGGATTTTCCCATTTCGTTGGAACTGCAATTATTAGGGGGCGATGGTAACCAACCGCGCACTACGGCCAATCTATGTACCCCGGGCACCAATGTGGTTTTGAACGATAGCCTATTTACGACCCATTGCGTAAACTCCGTTTCCAATACCTATCATGGGGACCAATGGGTAACCGTGGAAGCCTTGGTTTTGGGCGATTCATTGATACAGCATAAGATGGAGGATAAAGTGGTCATGGCATATAGCTCGCCCACAATTGGCGGAGGAAATATTGCCGGCTACTTGGATTCCGCCTATAAGGAAGGAGAGGCGTTAAAGGAAGGTTACATAGCCATTCAGGCAGAATCCCATCCCATAGATTTTAAACGGATAGAGGTATTGAACCTCTGTGGATGTATGGATGAAAAGGCCAGAAATTATAAATCCTATTACATAAAACCCGATAATTCTACATGTATCTACGAATAAATTATTTTTCTACTACCATAAAGTATCTAACATACAGTTTGCTTTGTCTGGTATTCTTGAACTGTAAGGACAACAAAGACGCGAAAACTACAACTCCCGTAAAAGCCCAACCCTTGGTGCAAGAAAAGGCCGTAACATCACTTTATGAGGATTTAGAGGGCAATGCGGTATCGTTGAAGGACTATAAGGGAAAACGCATCCTAATGAACTATTGGGCCACCTGGTGCAGGCCCTGTATAGAGGAAATGCCCGATTTGCTGGAACTGCAGTCCATCCTGGAAAAGGAAAACTACGTCTTTCTACTGGCATCGGACCAATCCGTGGAAAAGATAAAAAAGTTCAGGTTGGACAGGGGCTTTGATTTTAAGTTTATAAAATACAATGGTTCATATCCAGAGAAGGACATTAGCGCCTTGCCCGTAACCTTAATTTATAATGAAGTAGGGGAGCAGGTAGCCCGTTTTGACGGCGGTATGTCATGGAACACCCAGGAAATGGTAGAACGGTTAACCAATATAAACTGATGCAAAAGGTAGTATATAGGTTGTCCTTGGTATTTTTCCTGCTATGCGTAGGATGCAAACAACAGCAGGAGCGGCCCCAAAAAAAGGAGGTGGCGCAGTTAGATCTTCAGGAAATGAAATCGCCCGCCAAGGCAATGAGCTCGCTTCCGCATATCGTATCCAATAAGGACCTGACCCTGCTTTCTTGGGTAGAGGCGGTCAACGATTCGGTCTTTACCGTTAAGTATGCCCAATTGCAGGATGGGGAATGGCAAGAGGCACAGACGATCATAACGGGTAGCGATTGGTTTGTCAATTGGGCGGATTATCCAATGATCGCGGAAAACAACGGCCATTTATGGTCCCATGTGTTAAGGAAATCCAGCAAGGGTACCTATTCCTATGATATTCAGATGAACGTAAAACCCCGTAATGCACAGGAATGGACAACTGGATTAGCGTTACATACCGATGCAACCCCTACGGAACACGGTTTTGTGAGCGTTACACCATACAAGGATGCCTTTTTCGTGAATTGGTTAGACGGTAGAAATACCATGGAAAATGAAGTAGGGGAGCGGGGGGCAATGACCTTGCGCGCCGGTGTGGTTTCCGTAGCGGGAAAATTGGTCCAGGAAGAGGAATTGGATGCAAGTACGTGCGACTGCTGCCAGACCACTTCCGCCATTACCGATAACGGGCCCGTGGTGCTGTACCGTGACCGTACCGAAGATGAAGTGCGGGATATCAGCATTGTAAGACAGGTACAGGGGCAGTGGACGGCACCAAAAACCATCCATGCCGATAATTGGGTCATAAAAGGTTGTCCCGTCAACGGACCAAAAGTGTCCGCAATGGGAAATAATTTGGTCACTGCGTGGTTTACGGCCGCACAGGAAACGCCCAGGGTACAGGTGATATTTTCCGATGATGGCGGAGAGCATTTTTCCAACCCCGTTTTAATTGCCGATGAACATGTTATGGGCCGGGTAGATGTCCTTTGGGAGGACGAGGAAACGGCCGTAGTAAGTTGGATGGAATCCGAAGCGGGAAAAGCCTCTTTCAAAGTGATGCAAGTAAATAGAAACGGAACATTATCCACACCACGGACGATAGCCGTAATGGATGGTTCACGCAAATCTGGATTCCCACAAATGGAAATAGAAGAGGGAACCCTATATTTTGCTTGGACCGATTATACAGATGATACCTCTAAGGTAAGAACGGCAAAAATGCTGGTAACGGCTTTGGCAACGGAATAAGGCATACTTAGTGGCGAAAAGGAACAAGTGTAAAGCAGGAAAATACGAAATTTGCCAGCGTTAAAAAATAATAGAAGAAATGACGGAACAGGATGAATATTTTATGAAGAGAGCCATAGCCCTCGCTGCGGAAGGAATGCAATCCAATGCAGGCGGACCCTTTGGCGCAGTGGTGGTGAAAGATGGTGAGATCATTGCCGAGGGATACAATCAAGTAACCTCTACCAATGACCCCACCGCACATGCAGAAGTAGTGGCCATACGCAAGGCCTGTAAGACCTTGAACAATTTTGAATTAACGGATTGCACCATTTATACCTCGTGCGAACCCTGCCCAATGTGCTTGGGTGCCATCTATTGGACCAGGCCTAAAATGGTATTTTTTGGATGTAACCGAGAGGACGCCGCGGCCATAGATTTTGATGACCAGTTTATTTATGATGAAATTGAAAAGGATATAGACGGGCGTCAGATAAAGTTTGTACAATTGGCCCGTAAAGAAGCCTTGACCGTCTTTAGGGACTGGGATGCCAAACAGGACAAAACTGCCTATTAGGCAAATATTTTCCGGCAAACAGCGATAAATACGGAGGCTATAAGAGATAAGCCGCGTAGCCAAAACATATTTATGGCACTATAATTGAATGTAGTACATTTATTTGTAATATTTAATTAGAGTACCATGAGTAAAGGAACAGTAAAATTCTTCAACGAGACCAAAGGTTTTGGGTTTATTACGGAAGAAGGTTCAACGAACGATCATTTCGTTCACATTTCAGGATTAGTAGATGAGATACGCGAAGGCGATGAAGTCGAGTTTGAGCTAATTCAAGGAAAAAAAGGATTAAACGCGGTAAACGTAACAGTTATAGATTAAGACGCTTAAACTTTTAAATGTAATGCCCGTCAGCAATGATGGGCATTTTTTTGTTTTAGTTTGATGAATATATGGCTCAATAAGATTTTTCTGTTGGGATGAAATTTTATTTATATAGTGGGCAGTTAAAAAGTCTATTTTACATACACGAGCATTTGGAATTAACCTGCGGATGATTTTAAATGTTGGCGAGATGATGTGTAGGATTTGGTATGTCGGATTTTTATATAATTTTTAAGGTTCTATTGTAGAAGTAATAGTGGCATTCTAAGAATTCTATTTTACATAATATAAATTATAGAACAAAATTAACACATTGTAGCTTATAGGGGAAATCCCGTTTGTTAGCTATAATGATATTATGTAAAATATCCCTCAAGCGTTGAGAATTGGTTAAAACCTACAACAGGGTCAGGAAACTTTTTTAAGCGGTGTCTGCGACGCATATTTTCATTTGTTCCATAATTAATCGTTATGTAAAATTGCCGCTGCCAAACGCTCGATTGCTTTTTAAAATCAAATTGCTCAGGCAATTTATTTTAAACACAATTTGCCATCGCTTGCCAACGCCAAAAAAAGCAAAACTTTTAGATTTTTTTGAAATTTACGATTTATGAGAAACTATACGTCAATAAATTTTTCAAAGCATTCTTGGCAGCTTGCCGCAACAGCTAAAAATTACTCTGCGAGATAATTTCTTAGCCCTTGCTAACCTATCGTCTTGATTTAAGCTTTTCTTTAAGTGCTTTTGACATTATGTAAAATAGAATTAGAGTCTATTTTTTTATTCAAAGATGGAAAATATACATAATGATAATCATTTGGTAATTTGCCAGATAACCCTATACTTACAAAGAAGTATTCTATTCTTTCAGGACATAAATCCCATCTCTCATCAAAATCAAAGGCAAACTGCTCATTGTAAAAATGCCTTTTAATTTTTATACCTATCGCAAATTCCAATAATAAAGTCTCATAGTGTGCAAAGAAAAAATGAAATAGATGCTTCGTTAATTTCATATCAATCATACCATGTTTTGAATAATTAGATATCCTTAAGACAAAATATACCAGTTTAGCAAGTGAATGATTGGCAAGGTATCCATCAAAATCATTATTCCCAGGCAACTCCCAATTTTCTACTTTTCTTGTTTCATCAAGCAAACTGATATGAGGGAACCAACCACTAAACCTATCAACATCTCTTTTTTCTTTTTGCGCAAGTCTTATCTGATTACCTAGGTCATATCTAACTTTTAAGAATTCTGTTGAATTAAGTTCTTCTAAAAGCTTGAAAGCTATGTTTCTTTTATTATTCCTTTGAGTTATAAAAAGTGTAATTAAAAAAGCGGATGTAGCAAATATCCACAATGGTAATAATTGAAAAATCTTATCTTGAAAAGTAGAGTAATTCGGATTAGTTTCACTCGTGCCCGCACTAAAAGATGCTATGATAAATAGAAGAATCAGTGCTAAACCAAAAATACCAAACCCAATTTTTCCATAAGTCCACCAACCCGTTTTCTTGAATTTTTTCCCGCTAATTCTTTGTTGTCCATTAGTTAAAATTAACTTCAAGTCTTTTTCCATATGTTTCAAGAGTCTATCTATTGTATTGCTTTTAGGTGCTGATTACTAATTTTGCCTTTAACTAATTTATCTTTTTTTCTTGATAAAAAAAGAAACAAAAAAATCAAGGCTTACAGATAATTTTAGAAACAATGTACAGGTCGGTCGCTAAATTTTAGGATCCATTGTAACTCTTAAGACCGCTTTAAGGTGAAAGAACCAATATAAACAGTCAACAAATATTGTAACCAGCCCCCTAAAATTATTAACGCTCCTCTCCCCTATTGTTTTACCAAAATTCTCTTAGGCCCTTTAAAAATTCATCGTTCAAGTGATTTTAATTTGTCAACTGCTGGTGGAAATTTAAAATCAAATTCTACTTTGCTGAATTCATTTTCTTTACACAATACAAAAAATTTCAAAAATTCTTCTTTAAATATGCTAGGTTTAGATAAATCCTCTTCACTTAAACCATTTAACCAATCTTCAAAAGCTTGGAAACTCCCGAAAATATTGTTTTTTATACCATGAGAAACTCCAATTAAATTATCCCCTCCATTTTTTCCTCGGAACGGCATGGCTTCTATGAAAGTAACTAGAAAACTATCTAAATCCTTTTTCATAAAATTAATTAACAAATCTTGGGCACCATCAAAATAACTATAACTTGTTACCCTTTGATGTTGCTCATTTAATTTCGTGGTATTTGTTTTGCAATTGTGAAATAATGCCCAAACCCTACTAGACAATTCGTCGGAGTTATCTAAATAGTCTCTTAAGTAATTAGTTAATGTATTTTTAATCTCTTCTTCAGACAAAATAAAATTATCCTCTTTAAAATTATCATCTATCACATGATTTAAAAAATCAGATTCAAATAAGAATGGTGTTTGAGAATTCCCTAAAACGTCTAGAATGAAACGCTTAAATTCTTGATTTTGCCCAGCATAAAACTTATTGGATATAATATTATCTTTATTAGAAATAAAGTTTTGTAATGTTGTGTTATCGTAACCTAATACATGTTGTCCATAGTAAGAGCTAACAACTTCCAAATTTGCAATATAAAAGATGGTTTTTACAATTTTTTCATAGTTTTCCCTAGAATCAATGTCAGCAATATTTAATTCGTAAAAACGATATTTAACTAAATCAAGTACTTTCTTTTCCTTCCATTCTTTAATTTTACCTTTTATTGCTTCAAAATCAGAAATTAATGTTTGTTTGAAATCAACTTCAGATAAATCTTCAATATTCAAATTATCTTTAAAGTATTTATGATAATTCCGTTCGAAAGCTAATGACAAATGACTTTTTTGTTGGTATGTATCTATTTCAAATAGTCTATTCATTATTTTTCCAACCTTTAAAACTATTTCCTCCTTATAATTGAGTTGCTCAAGCATAAATTTACCGAGGATTGATTCTTTGTATTCCCTAGTTCTAATTCCGAAAGTTGAATTATTATCATTCTCATATCTATTCTTTAAATAATAGATGGTCCCACCACCACCATAGGATTGACCTCTATTATTTAAAAATTTATCCTTATGTAAAAACAATAAGATGTAAATATCATAGAACTTAAATTTTAATAGTTTAAGTAAAAAATAATCTTCAAAAACCACTTCGTTTTTTATAGATACGTAATCATTAACAAAAGAATTTAAAAACCTTTTAGCGTCTCTTAAATGATTTAATGGAATATCATTTCCTTCTGTTCTAAATATTACAGAATTGGTTCCAAAATATGATTCAATTTCTTCCGTCTTGTCATCGACTTTTGATATTAATGTAGCCTTAATAAATTCTTTTATTTGAGATTGGGTAACAGGAATTAGATGCTCTTCTTTTAAGAATATCTTCTCTGAAAACTTTTCAGGTTTAGGTATGTTTAAATTTTCCAATGATTTATTCAAATAATCTTTATCAAATGCCACTACATAGACAAAACAATCGAAACTAGCGGTATTTCTAATTAGTCTTAGAATTTCGAAAATTTCATTCGACTGAAGTCGATCAAAATCATCAATGAAAATTATCACCCTTTTATTAAGGTTTTTAAGAAGAGAGTTTAAGGCCTTAAAATCAGCAGATATATTTTTTTTCAATGCGAACGTCAAAATCTCTTTTAGGCTATCTGTAAAATTAGTTTTACTGACATTCAATATAGAATGAGAGTATTTCTTTATTTCTCTGTAAACATCTTCGCTGTAAGGTCTTAGTGCTTCCTGAATTGTATCAAAGAAATCTTTAATAATTGGTTCTACCCCTAAGTTGAGCCATGGATTAAAATCAATTAAAATAAAATCTTTTTCGGTGTTCTTATTGTTGATTTCTTTTTTAAGTAAGTTCAAAAATGAAGTTTTGCCACTCCCCCATTCGCCAGTAATCCCAAATCCAATTGCCTCACTAGTCTTAGATTGAAAAATCTCGTTTGCAATTCGCTTAGCCTTATAATTTCGGTCGAGAGCATCTTCTTTTTCAAGTTTTATTGGAGAGTCGTCAAAAAGGTTATCATGATTTCCCTTTTTTTTAAACCTTTTATGAAAAACAGAAAAAATAGTAGTAAAGGGGGCTATGAGTAGATAAAATGATAATACATCAAAATATTTTAAATGTTCACAAAAAGAAAAACCATAAAAATTATAGTCGAGATAAAACCTTGTGAATAGATAAAACCCAATCGATGTTATGCTAAAGATCCATTGATGCAGAGATATATAACTTTTATTTTTAAAATTGAGATATACTTTTCGAACTATCAAAAACAATAGAATTGCAAATATTAAATCTATGGCCAGATTCGATTCTATCTTACTGAGAACGGGATTTACGACGACTTTATCAACTAGGTTCTTAATCGGGTTAAAAAACAGAATTAACAAGCCCGCAAAAATAAAAGTTACTCTATAGTTTTTTTTCATATCACCATCTATTGATTAGCCATTAGAACTCATTAAATCAAATGATGAAGGACACAATTAAAAGTTCTATTGTTAATGCAACCAAAAAATAAATTCCAAAAGCAAAAAGTTTATTTGATTTTAAAAGAATCGTTCCTTTGGTATTATTTAGCCCTCTATTTCTATCAATACTAAAGATTAAATCGTCTATGTATTCTTTTTTAAATTCGGATACTTTTTTATGACCACATCTTACAGTCTCTTCTGAACAATCTGCATATTTGAACTTCTGGATATTAAAGATTTTACTAGCGTAAAAAATTGAGGTACAAAGAAGTAAAATGGTAACTAAAAATGTCAATGCCAGTACAACCTTTAGTTCCAAGAATATGCATTTTAAGGAATCATAAAACAGCGGAAGAATAAATGTAACTATCGATATTATTAATCCTGATTGAGCAATTAATTGGGTTATCTTACTTTCCAATTTATTCATTCTGCTATCTTCATTATCAAATAACCTCAGTAGATATGAGATGTATTCATCATTAAGTTGTTTCTCTATTTGTCCTTTCTTCTTTTCTCCCATAAATTATAGCAGTATCAAGTGAGATATTGGATAATTGCATCAGAAATTTTTAAGCCTGTGTCGCTTTCAATCCATACCCATTGCCCGTTAGGGTTTATTTCTAAGAAAACATATCCGTCTTTTGTTTTTATTAAATCTATTGCACCAAACCCTAAACCCAATTCACTTACAAGTCTAAGAGCTAATTCTTGAATATCAATTGGTAAGTTGTAGGGTTCAAACTTTAATCTTTTTCTTCTCCAATCTAATTTAGAGTCCGAATCACTTTGTGAATCTACTTTTGCTGCAAAAATTTCCTTGCCAACTACGGTAACTCGAAGTTCATATTCTTTTTCGATTTCATTTTGAAAAATCATTGGAAAAGAAACAAAACTTTCGTTCTCCACATGATTTGTTTTCAAACTGTTCGTGAAAACTATTTTTTCTTCTCCGTCAGCTAAAAATCGACTTCTATATAGCGGCTTAATTATTATTTTTTTTCCATTCTCTTTGCTAAATTGTTGGATCTCTACAGAATCTGAGGAAATTATGGTATTTGGAATGGGAAAACCAAGTTTTCGAGCAACTGATAATTGAAAAATTTTATTTTCAGCCTTGTAGATATTGTTTGGATTACTTAGCCATTTATTTGTACTCAAAGTATTCCAAAGGTTGCTGAAAAAACTTTGGTAGTCTTTATTGTAAAAATCATTCTCTTCAAATGAAGAAAAAGAAATTGTTGGTACTTTGACCCTCCTAAACCAAACTGAATCAAAATGTGAAATTCCGTCTATAGCAATCTTAGTATCATTTTTTGTAGTGAATGAAATTTTATGCTTAAGTCCAATACAGTCAGTATTGAATCTCAAGTATTCGATATTTCTTTGATTTAAAATATTGACAAGGAAATCAGCCGTATAATCCTCTCTATGAGTTACAATTAAAATCACTAATCTGTATCGGTGCTTTCCATTTCAACTCTAGTAGTAGTGGCAGTAATCAGAAAATTTGATAATGAAAAAACATCATTGTCATCATCAGTTTCTTCTGAATTACCAATTGAATCTGTTCGAGTAACAACTGCCATACCCATATCCGAATCCGAATCACTTGATTCCCCTGAAACCTTAGTAAAAGTTTGAGTAACTGTATTCTCAATAGTATCTATAGCAGGTAGATTGTTGGAAACAAACACGTTTAGGTTCTTAATATCACAATATCTTGTTTCAGGAAATTCAAATTCCTCAGTTATTGTCTCGCCGTATTCAAATAGTAAGTACTTCATATTTTTTTGTTCAAATTGAAAATTCCAAATGGATTTTCATTGAAAATAAATTGTGTTAATTCAACTATTGGTATTCTTAAATATATTGAATATTAACAAGTATTCAATTACGAAAATCTATTAGGTAGTGTAAAATTTTAGTAATATAGACTTCCACATAAATCTCCAGCCTTGCTACGTCGAGTTCTGTAATAAGTTCTTAATTAATTTTTTGCATTCAAAAGTCTTAACATGTAGGTTTCCATTTTATGAAATCTGGTGGACAAAAACCCTTCATTCTAAAAGATGATTTAGTTATTCTATTTATCTCTTGTTCTTTAAATTCTCTGATAGGTGCAGACTCCACATCAATTGTGATTATTAAATTCTTCAATGTATCGACCTCCAATTTTTGCTTAATAAAGGTTACCTGTTCTTGTGTCAATTTAAATTCTTCAGCCATAATATTTGATTATTCATTAATAATTTTGATTTTTAAAGTATCTGCAAAAAACTGTTGAGGGTTATGTAAATTTGGTAGTTCCCCGTATACCTTGACCGTATCTATTCTTGTTTCTGTCGATATTTGTAATGTGGCAATAGTTTCTGCTGAGTCAATAAAAACATCTCTCGGGAAAATACTAACTGGGTCCTGTGTTTTAAAACGAAATTTAGTATTGTAGCTCGGGAACCCGTTATCGTTTGAAAAAAGAGCTCTAATTTTTGTAGTATTTCCAGGTGATAGTTTGAGTTGAACAGAATCGGCTAAAATCTGTATGAATGAAGGATATTGCGGTATGGCGTCAAAATTATACGTCCCAAGATGACTGGATTTTTCTGTTACCGCAATACTAAATGCTCCTGGTACTCTTCCTGCCTTCAATAAAACGGTATCTGTATAAGAATCTGTGATTTTGTTATACTTTATTTGTATAGTTGACGAGTTAGTGCCATTATTCCATTCGCCCCAAGTGCTTTCAAGTGAAATTTCTTTTGAACCACCATACCTAACTCCTGGGACTTCGACTTCAAAAGAATAAAATGAGAAACCATTTGCAATTATACTGTCTTTAGATTGTAAATTCCTTAGGCTAAACTGTCTATTAACAGTCAGATCTTCTTCCGAATCATAGCACCCATTCACAATCAAAGTTATAATCGTTATTAGAATTATTGTGTTATATCTCATTATTACGGATTTAATGATTTAATCGATCCATAAAGACCTTCAAATAAAGATTGTAGTTTTAAGTTGATGCTAATTGAAACCGCTTTCGCTGTTTTTATCTTAAAGGTTCCTTCACCTGAGGAATTACTATCTATTCCTCTGAAAAAAATTCCCCCATAACTAATCCTTATTGTGTGATTAATGTTAACTCCAATACCTCCATAAAGTGAGAAAGAGTTACCTACCAGATGTTTACGACGCCCCTCTTCAATTAAACTACCCGTAAAAAAAGGCACGCCTACTTGGAAAGTAAGATACTTTTTCCACCCTGGGATTTCATTAAATGGAACATCTTCATTTCTTCCGCGAATACCAAAATGAAATCCCGCAAATGGTGCAACACCTTGGAATCCTTCATCTGAGCGATAATATAACAAACCAAAATCAGGCTTAATTATCCTACTATTCCTAGTAAGGAAATTATATGAATTGGTCGTTTTCTCCAAAGTTGTGAAATTTTGTCCTATAGGTAACAACTCTTTTTTTAATTTATCATCTATCTTACTATTCTTTTGTAGCTTTTCATTAATACATATCTTATTTTCTTCCAAAATGTCAATGAAATCATCGAAATAATTTTCATATTTTGAAACTATCGAATCTGATTGTTCAAGAAGGTATAAAGATTGCTTGGCCTTGTTTGCAAGATTTAAGTGATATAATATGTTTGTTTTTTGTTCAGTAAGATTGGTTTTAGGTTCAAAACTCATGTTTAACCTGTTCTTTTCGTTCAACTCTATTCTCGTTTCTCCAGTTACAAGGTCATTTCCATATTTCTTTGAAACAACAAGAATTCCGTTTAACTCTCGAAAATCTAGACTAGAGCCATTTGGTAAGATGAACAAAGAATCATTAGTTAGATGATGTTGAATTAAACTAGTTGGATATGGATAAGAACCGGGGAAACTAATCCTTTGTGGAAAAGGAGACAAGCTTGGTTTTTCATTGTATTCTTTAAGTAAAGTTTTTATTTTAGGGATTCGATTTTTAAGTAATATTGGAGAAATAATCTCTGAAAGCTCTTTCCATTGATTTTCCGAAGTAAAATTTTTGGGAATAAGCGAAGCATAGTGTTTTCCAAAATCCCCGTAACTATCATGCTCTTCTACAAGCTTAGCTAGGACTTTAACTTTATTCAAATAATCCATAGCAACAATCAGATATCTCTTATTTGGCTTTAGGTGTTCAACACGAACAACCAAGGTATCCTTTATCCTATTTACCTCATCGAGGGGTATAATAGAAAGTTTCTTTTTGAATTGTTTTATAAGTTTCTGTCGGTTGAGTAAATGATAATTGATTAAGCTGTCTGATTTTACATACTTATTTATTTTATATTCAATTGTATAAATTTGTTTAGACAATCTGCCCAGTTCTTTCTGTGCATTTTCATCATTTGACGCTCTTGATTCAATTTCTTTTTTCCTTATTTCAAGTTGTTTTAATTGTTGTTTCCAAGAAGATTCAAGGCTTTCATTTTCCTTTAAATAATTTTCCGCCTCTGCTGAGTCAATTGAAATTTTTTTTTCTATGTCTTCTATTCTGTAGTCGGTAGTCCATCTATATTGCTTCAAAGATGTGTTTTTATCAACTACAACCTTCCCATTTTTATCTAATCGATATAGGTAAACGGCTCGATATGGTTTGTTCTTTGGGCTAACAAGTTTCAAGTTAAAATCTAGGTCAAAAGGAAAAACCTGTGTCTTTGCAGTGTCAAGAGTAAAACTTGCCTTTAGTTCTTGGGCAAATGAATTGAAATTTGTCAAAACGCCTAAAACAAATAGGCATAAATAAAATTTATTCTGATGAAATATCGAATTTTCGGACTTTAACTCCATTTGTATTAACACTTTAGAATATTCTATATTTAGATTCAGCAAATCTTTAATTTTCATCAACTAATTACAATACCCATCAAAGGGTATTTTAACTTAGGGGGAAGAAATAAATTGTAGGAAGTAATATATTTTGAGGATTTTAAATATATAAAAAATTAACAAGTATCCAATTACGGTTTTCTGTAAATAATTAATATTTGTAGTAAAATACCATTACACACACACATTGCCCTCCCTCCTACCGTCGGTCAGTAATAAGTGTTTCATTACCTTTTCAGAGAAACTTTTTAGAAGAAAAATTTAAAGAAAGTGAAGTACCAATTACTTTGCTTTACCCAAGCAAAGTTACATAACGCGGAACATTATGATACATTTTGTAATATTGGTTTAGCCCAAAGGCTGAAGCAATATTCAAGAAAGATGATGCGGCTGCCAACATACCGTAAAGGTTTAATGAAAAACGTAAGTCATAATTCTATTATGTAAAATATCCCTCACATTTGTAGCTTTTAAGCGAATTACCAACAGGGTCGTCAACCTGTTTAATTTACGCTACAAGAAAATTTTGCACACAAAAGAAAATGTAATCCAAACTTAGAAATTCCGCAACCCTCACGACAAACCTTTCGTCTGTACTCATAATTTGCCGTTATGTAAAATAGCCGCTACCAAGCGCTCGATTGCTTTTTAAATTCTAAAATGCTTAATCGCATTTTAAATTTAAACACAATTTCCCGCCACTTGCCAACGCCATTTAAAAGCTTGCCTTTTAGGTTTGTTTAAAATTCGTGTATTCGAGGAAATCTCTGCAAGATTTTTTTCTACTACATTCTCGTCAGTTAGCCGCAACAGCTAAAATTTTCTCTGCGAGCAAAATTCTTAGCCCTTGCTAACCTCCCGTCTTGTTTTATCTTTTCTTTAGGTACTTCTAACATTATGTCAAATAGAATTCAACATGCTAACCAGCAAGGTTTTTATTTATCTTTTTTTCTTGATACGGCAAAGTGTACTTTGAGCGAGAGGATGCGCTGGCGAAATCGACGCAGGAGATTCATGAATACCTTTGAAAACAATTACCAAGGAATGAACTAAACAAAAAAATGCCTGCGCTTCAACCCGCCGCCAAAAGTAATCAGCCACTGGCTAATTTCTTTTGTCACGTAGATAATTTTGGAACAGGGCTAAGCGTAAAGAAAATGTACCCAAAGTACATTTTTAGCGTAAGAGCCAGCTGGAGCGGTGGCACTCAGTCGCTATATTTTAGGATCCATTGTAGCTCTTAATAAACCCCTACCCTATTTGTTTGGTCATTTTAATAGAGTATTTAGATAAAAGGCCCACGCGCCGGCTGGCTCCTTCGCTAAAAAGGTCTACTAGACCTTTTCTTAACGCTCGGCCCTGTTTTACCAAAATTCTCTTAGGCCGTTTTCATTTTAATACTAAAACTCCCTTAATACAACATCTTTAATTTTAGCAATAGCTTCACTAACTGGCGTTTCAGATTTTCTAAGGTTTATTGCCATATGGTTGACTCCGACATTTTCATATGCTTTTAAATATTCGGTAAGATGGTTGACGCCTACTGTACCACCAAAACGCTGTGGTATAAAAGTCGCGTTGTCGTCTTTAGACAGGTTTAAATGTATAGCTGAAATATAGGGTTTTGCTGCTTGGTCTTCGTCATACAAAGCATTACACCAGTATTTTCTGTTTTCTAAAGTTTCGGCAACCGGTCTTGGGTAATTAAACCAAGCTTGTGCGTTTTTTGCTATCCAATTAATGCTTTGTCCGGAATGACCTGCTATTACAAGCGGAATGTCATTTTTCGGTTTAGGATAAACTTCTATACCGTTAGTTAAAAAATCATACTTAGATTTTAAATCGCTATTAGTTTTCCAAGCTTCTTTAATGATATCAAGATTGTTTCTAAAGATTTCCGGTCTTTTATTATAATCGATATTGTACATTGGGAACTCCACAGGTCTGTCGCCCAAACCTAAACCTAACAAGAGTCTACCATCACTTAAATTTTCTATGGTGGCAGCAGCTTTTGCTAATTTTATAGGCTGCTGTAGTGGTAATACAATTGCAGCAGTACCTAACAAAATGTTTTTGGTAGCGGCAGATAAATAGCCCAAATATGGAAGCGTATCGAACAATTGTGCACCATCGCCAAAATTAGGGTCATATACAGGAACATCTCGTATCCATAAAGCAGCAAATCCTGCTTCGTCAATTTGTTGTGCCAATGCTAAATGATTGGAAATATCGGGTACTCCAAAAGGTCTGTTGTCTTCCAAGCGTTTGCGATTTCCTTCTGATGACCAATCATTATCTAAAGGAAATTCTATGCCAAGTGTCATTTTACCTGGCTTGTATAGTCTATCAAATGGATTCATAGTGTGTGTTTAAATTCATCAGGTATCCGTTAAGACACCTGATGAACAATGTGATTAAGCATTCCAGATACTATCTGCAGTGTAGGGTCCGTTTTCAACTTCCCAAAATTTACCATCTATAAAACGGTGTCCTTTATCTAAAGCCTTCAGCAAAGCCATATCTTCTTCTGTAAGCGTATGGTTTAACGTCTCTAAATTCTGAAGTAATCTCACTTCATTTGTAGATTTAGGAATTACCGCAATGCCTCGTTGTATTGTATATGCCAATGCGACTTGTGCAGGCGACATATTTCTTGCGTTGACAATGTTTTTTATGGTGTCATTGTCTAACAAACGCAGAGTGCTATTGTCATCTACAAGCGAACCTAAAGGTGCGTAAGCGGTGAGCAGAATATCGTTTTTTACGCAGAATGATTGTAATGCTTCTTGCTGTAAAAACGGATGCATTTCTACTTGATTCATCTCTGGTTGATGCACTGCAGTCGCTAATACTTCTTTAAGCTGATTTTCATTGAAATTACTCACGCCAATATGCTTTGCAAGTCCTTGTTCTAAAGTAGCTTCCATCCCTTTCCAAGTATTGGTTAATGGTACTTCTGATAATGGAATAAAATCAGATGCTTTTTCTGGCATTTCCGTTCTTTTTTTAAGAGCGACAGGCCAGTGGATAAGATACAGGTCTAGATACTCTAGTTGTAAATCTTCTAAAGTCTGGTGCAACGCAGGAATCACATTCTCTTCACCGTGGGAAGCATTCCATAATTTGGAAGTCACCCATAAATCTTCACGCGTAACTAAGCCTTGTTTAATTGCTTCAGCAATGGCATTACCTACTTCTTTTTCGTTTCCGTAAGCCGCAGCACAATCAATATGTCTGTATCCAATTTTAATAGCAGAAAGTACAGCATTGTACACTTCATTTGGTTCAGATCTAAATGTTCCTAAACCTAGAATTGGCATTTCGTCGTTGTTTCTAAATTTTAATGTAGTCATCATTATATATTTATATTTTTTCTTTTTTGAATAAAACTAGGGTCAACAAGAATCCTACGATTACTAGTATACCCCCTACCCAAGGCGTCGCTTCAATACCTAAGCTCGATTCTACAACCATTCCGCCTACATAAGCGCCAATAGCAATACCTACATTAAATGCGGCAATGTTCAAGGCAGATGCTACATCTTCGGTTCCTGGTAAGTATTTTTCAGCCATTTTTACGACATATAATTGTAATGCCGGTACGTTTGAAAACGCTAGGATTCCCATAAAAAATAGGGTTACGATGGCAAAAATCTGACTAGAAGCGGTGAAGTATAATACAAACAACACTATAGCTTGTAAAGCAAACATTACCAATAAGGCTTTTCCTGGTTTGTTGTTAGAGACTTTACCACCTATGATATTTCCAATTGCGATGGCAATACCGTAAATTAAAAGGAATATACTGGTCATATCTGAAGAAAAACCAGTAACCTCTTCTAATAACGGTGTTAGATAAGTAAAAGTGACAAACGTACCACCATAACCAAATGCGGTAATGGCTAATACCAATAAAATAGACGGATTCTTAATCACTTTTAATTGGTCTATAAGACGTAATGGCGCTGATTGTTTGATGTTTTTAGGCACCAAAGCTAAACTAGCTATTGCACCTACTAATCCTAAAAGGGCTACACCAATAAAAGTTGCTCTCCATCCAAAATTCTGACCGATATATGTTCCTAAAGGCACACCGGTTACAATAGCTACAGTAAGACCTGCAAACATTATAGAAATGGCAGTTGCCCTTTTATCTTTTGGCACTAAACTAGCTGCAATGGTAGACCCGATAGAGAAAAATACACCATGCGCAAAACCTGTTACCACTCTTGATAATAGCAACAACTCAAAACTTGGTGAGATAGCTGCCAATCCGTTACCAACAATGAAAAGCAACATAATTCCCATTAATAATTGTTTTCTAGGAATTTTACCTGTTAATGCAGTTAATATGGGAGCACCAATGGCAACACCAATAGCGTACAGACTAACTAATAATCCTGCTGATGTTAATGATGTGCCCAGGTCGTTTGCAACGGTAGATAATAAACCTACAATTACAAATTCCGTTGTTCCTATGGCAAATGCACTTATGGTCAATGCCCATAATGCGGCTGGTAGACTCTTCTTTTTGGCTACCGTAGTATCTCTATGTATTGTTGATGTTTCCATAATTTCTAATTGTTTTTTGTAACTGTTATTTAATGGCGACAGGGTTTATTTGTACTTGCGTAGAGCCTTCATATAAAGGATGACCCAATACAAAAAGGAATTCCCAAACTTTATCTTCTACCAATTCATCTACAAGAATGTTTTCCAATACTTGTACACCGTACTCGGTTGCCATCATTTGATTTACAGGGAAAGAAAGTGCGCTGTTTTCGTGTGGTAAAGCCTCAAAAGACCAGTTGTCTGCGCCTGCTGCTACAATTCCTTTTTTACCTAAGTAATGTGCAGCTTCCGTACCAATACCAGGTCCGCCAGCTAGGTAACGTTTGTCATCTTTACCCATTAATTTGGTCCATCCTGTATAAAACAGAACCACATCTCCTTTACGGATTTCAATGCCTTGTTTTTTGGCTACTTTTTCAATGTCTTCAACTGTAAAAACAGTACCTTCTTTTACAATATCTTGATTGTAGTATGAGCGCATATCTAGCACAACACCTCTAGTAACAATTGGAGGTAATTTTTCTAGCCCTAATTTTTTTACACCAGAAACGGTTAAAAAATCTTCAACTTTATGTCCGTTATAATGCACATTGTCTCTACCGTAATGTGCCAATCCGTTTATTTGAGATCCAACACCTGTCCAACCAATCAATTGATCATCTACGTAGGTGAATTTATTAGAACCTGCAGCGGCAGTTTCTGGTTGTAAAGTTTCAATATGAAAGTATCTGTGACGGAAAGCTGCGGTTTCTGCATTTACCACCATTCCTAAGCGGTATACTTTTCCTTTTTTAACCAATTTTACGGCATCTAAAACCGTTTCTTCATTTAAAAGATTAAGTGCACCAATTTCATCGTCTGCTCCATAAGGTGACGTTGGTACTTGTTGTGCGTTTGTACTTAAAGCAGTAAAAAGTGTAGCTGCTAACGCCATTGTTTTTAAAGTATTTACTATTGTTTTCATTTTATTATATTTTTAATTTCTGATACAAATTTCCGATTAAAGCCAAGTGTGTGCGAGGATGTACATCACCATTTTAAAGTGATGTATGTCACATTTAATACTGCTCATACATCACCTTATTATTAATTTTATTTAATCTTGAAGCTTCATTTTTAACACCAAGTATGGAGGTTTACTAGCATCTTTCCCTTCATTTAACAAAGGCAGATTATGAAGCTGATTTGCTACGATATACAAGTAGTTTCCGTGTATGGCAACACCATCGGGCCAAGACAGGTCTTTTTTAGATTGCGCAATGGTTTTCATTCCAGAAGGCGTGCTTTCTACAATGGCTGAATTTTCAACATCGGTGACATATACTTTACCGTTTGCACCCACTTTAAATCCGTCAGATTTTGGTTTGTTGGCATAAAACTCGATGTACTTATTAAGGTCGCTATCTTGTTTACTTTCATCCGCTAAAACAGCAGATGGAATACGGTAAATTTTGGTATTCCCCATTGCACCATAGTAGATATACTTGTTTTCGTCATCTATAGAAATTGGATTTAAAGGATATCTTGGCTGTATGGTAGTACCATCTTTTCTTTTATGAGAGACCAATCTTCCGTGAATTTTCACTGGTTCATCTGCCGACAAAAACGAAGCATTCCCTTCCAGAACTCGTCTTATATAACCCGTTTCTAAGTTTATTACTACAAAAGCTGGTGCAATTGGCGGATTTAAAGCATCGGTCATATCTGCAATTACCGCAGTGTTGTTTTTCACATCAATCACAAAATCCTGTAAAAAAGGTTTTGTTGATAATACCGTATTCGGGATAGGAAAAACTTTTGTTACATTACCGGTAACCAAATCAAAACCAACCAATTTTGGAACCTGATTTTGTTTCACATTACCCATATCCAAAACCCAAAGAATTCCGTTAGCATCTGCTTGAATTCCGATGGTTGAATTGATACCTTTTATACTTCCGTTTTCTGGTTTTACAATCCATTCTTTATCACCAAACGGAATGGCTTCTCCATTTGGCAAAATTTCTTTCACCATATATTTTGAAGCACTTAAGGCACTCATTGTTACAAATATTCTTCCGTCGTTAGAGACGGTTATATTTCCTGGTCTTGATTCTGGAAATGTTGCTATCGTTTCTAATTGTGCTTGTGCTGATAGTGTAAAATTCATTACAAGTGCGAACAAGACTGTTTTTATAGTTGTTACTGTTTTCATCGTTATTGTTTTTAAAAAGTGAATATGATTTGATTAGTTGCCTAAAAATTTCTTTTGTGTTGATGGATCTACCCAGATAACATCGCTTGGGTCTCTGGCTAAGGCATCAAAAACGAGCACGTCTAACGGACCTTCTATAATTTTTCCGTTTCCGTGCGCTGTACCTTTACCCCAAAAAAGTAAGTCGCCTTTTCCTGCAACAACAGGCCCTTTATCAGCAACATAAAATTCTGCTTTGCCATTTAAAATGTAGAGGTAGGCATCAGATTTTGCGTGGTAGTGCATAGGCACTTCGTCATACAGCCTGAAAATTCTAACGCCTGCGTGTTCACGGTCTATTAATCTGATGTCTTTGATGATACCATTATGACTTTTAGGTAGTAGCGTTATATATTCATCAATATTGATAATACCGTAGGAGTTACCCATTAACGGTCTCTTATCTTCTTGCGCATAGGTGTTAAAGCCTATGGCAATTACTGTAAATAATAGAAAAAGTGTTCTTGTAGTTTTCATAGTACATTGTATTTAATTGTTCGATACAAAATTCTATGAAAACCAAGATGTGTGCGAGGACATACATCACGGATTTTTTGTGATGTATATCAATCTTGAAAAGTGATTTAGGTCACTTTTAGCTGTTAAAACGACTTAAAGTCTCTCTGGATACGCCTAAATAAGAAGCGATTAATTTTTTAGGAACGCGTTGAATCAATTTTGGAAGTTTGTTTAATAGGTACTCATACCTGCTTTCCACGGTCATAGTAAGCAATGAAAGGATTCTTTGTTGCAGATTGATATAACCGTGGTTGGATTTAATTCTGAAAAAATTGGCAACCGCAGGTACTTCAAAGCAAATCTTTTCCCTGTTCTCTAGGGATAAACAGAAAAACTCGGAATCTTCAAGGCAGTCCACAAAAATGGTTCCCGGTTCTTGATGTTGAAAAGCACAATGGTCGCTCACCCAATAGTCTTCCATAGCAAATTGAAGAATGTGTTCTTTGCCTTTTTCGTCTATGGAATATGCTTTTACCAAACCTTTGATAATCCAATATTCAAAGTCTACAGGCTGCCCAACTTGTATTAAAAATTGGTGTTTTTTAAGACTTTTAAATTCAAAGTGTGATTGTACAAAGTTCCACTCTTCATCAGTTAAAGAAACGATTTCCTCAAAATGTTGTCTTAGTAACTGTAACTTGTCTTCCATAAAACAAAAATACTTTTCTTTATTTGAAATGTTATTTATTGTTGCATTTTATATTAGATAGACAACCAGTTAAAGAGCATAAATTTACTTTACACAGTCATTAAAATTACATTTTCATTCCACACACATTGCCCTCCCTCCTATCGTCGGTCAGTTAATAAGTGTTGCATTACCTTTTGAGAAGAAAATTTTTAGAAAGAAAAAAATAAAGAAAGCTTTAGAAAATAACTTTCGCTTTTAACCAAAGCTCAAGTTACATAACGCGGAACATTATAGACCAGATTGGTGTATGTCGTAAAACGGCGCATGCTTGCATTTGATATAATATCAGATATGACGCCTTTAGGTTCATATCGTCAGATATTATGTCAAAACCGTTTTACTTGAATGTTGAAATTATAAGTAGCTATAATTCTATTATGTAAAATATCCCTCACGTTTATAGCTTTTAAGAGAATTACCAACAGGGTCATCAACTTTTTTAATTCACGTAACTTCAATATTTCTACACAGAAAAAACTTTTTAGAGAATTTCAAATTCTTAGAAACCCCCAACGAGAAACCTTTGGGCTGTATCTATAATTAGTCGTTATGTAAAATTGCCGCTCGGCCAACTGCAAATTGCTTTCATAAAATCAAAATGCTCAGGCATTTTATTTTATACGCAATTCCCAGCAGCTTGGCCAGCGCCAAAAAAAGCAAAACCTTTTAGCTATTTTCAAATAAACGATTTACGAGGAATCGTCCGTCAATAAATTTTTCAGAAACTTCCCGTCAACCTGTCGCAAAAGTTTAAAATTTAGCAGAGCATAAATTTCTAAACACTTGCTACCCTCTTCGTTCCAAGCAAACTTTTCCTTCCAAACAAACTTTTCCTTGAAGTCTATTTGACATACTGTGGAGATGTGCTAGTTATTTGAAATTCTCTATTTGATTGTGGATAATATACTCACCTAACTTCTCCATACCCTTCGTAATGAGCTTTATTTCCCAATTTGACAGATATGTATGTATACCGACGTTAATCTCAAAAAAGACGAAATTATCAGGTTTTACAAGGGTTTTAAGGAATTAAGAATACCAAAGGCTCTTTATCAGGAATAAAACCTATTAATGCTACCCAAAGGTTTTCTCTGTGTTCACCTAACTTTTCTTTTGGCACTCTGTAGCTTTGTTGTGCAATCAAATCCATTGGTTGCAGAAATACCTCAGTTTGTCGACCGTTTGGGCTTTTACAATAAAATCAACTCCTTCCCTGCCATTTTCCTTTGCGATGATTTCAAGTCCTGTATATTTTGGCCATTATTTTCTTCTTTTCTTCGTCGGCCCAACTTTTAGGGTTTCAATCACTGTGGTTGCAGGTCTTCTTTTTGCCTCTTCAATAGTCACAAATTGACCTGTTTTTGCACTTCTACCTCTTTTGCTAGTTCTAGCCATGATATTATATTTAAGTTTAGAATGAATTATCGAACGAATATAAAAATTCGTAGAATAAAAAATAGAATATGTTTATAAGTTCTCATAAATGTTAATTACTTTAGCTACGATGAAGAAGTTACACCCTAATCAAGAAAAGTTAATCCATATTTTACGAGAAAGTATAGATGACCCATTAACCATGTTTGAGCTAATGGAAGAGTTGGATGTTGCATCAACAAGTGTTGTTCACCATCATGTTAAACAATTGGAGAAAAAAGGATTTTTAAAAAGAAATCCATCTAATCCAAGGGATTATCAAATTTTAGAAGACCCCGAGAAACCCATAACATATATTAATCAATATGGCCTTGCCGAATGTGGTCCAAATGGCACTATTTTGGACGGTAGTCCTATTGACAGGATACCCATTGCTTCTAGAATTTTAAAATTTCCAACTGAAAAGGCCTTTATTGTTGTTGCTAAAGGAGATTCCATGGAACCCCGAATTTCTTCCGGAGATTTTATTATTGGAGAGAAAACAACCCTTGCAAACGATGGAGATATTGTAGTCTGTGTAAATGAGGAAAAGGCTTTAATTAAACAACTATATAGAAAAGACACTGTCAACATCTTGCATTCATTTAATACCGCTTATCCTCCATTCATATCTGCTGAGGATTTTAAGATTGAAGGAATAGTAAGAAGTATTCTAAAGAATAACATTTAAAGACTATTAACCGATTCCTAAACCAATGATTTGTAATGATTCCCAATTGTATTTGGGATAACTTTGTTGATAATAAAGTTCCTTTCAAGTTATATCATTTCAAATTCTTTTTAATATTGTAACCAAGTACTTGAACCTATAAATGAAGAATTACTCATCCTTAAAAGTCGATTTGAAGTTTGGTTTTGACAAGAATTTCACAAACGAACATGCATATATAACTCATTACATGCAAAGTAATCAAGCCTCATGCGCCTATGAGAACAAAGCATTGGGTTTCATAGAAAACAGGGTTGAAGAGCCTAACTTCCAAACAATTATTCCAATAAAGTGGGATGTTCCATTTCCTCCTCCTAAAGACGAGAAGTTTACTTTCATCGACCTATTCGCCGGAATTGGCGGCTTTAGATTAGCATTACAAAGTCAAATAGGTAAATGTGTCTTTTCATCCGAGATTGATAATTCCGCTAAAAGAACTTACGAATCAAATTTTGGAGAAGTACCTTTTGGAGATATAAGGGAGTTTACAGGAGAACAAATTAGTGATTCGGAGTTAGATTTGTTGATTCCTGACCATACAATTTTAACAGGTGGATTTCCATGTCAACCTTTTAGTTTAGCTGGCGTTTCTTCTAGAAATTCATTAGGTAAATCACATGGTTTTGAAGATAAGGTTAAAGGAAATCTATTCTTTGATATAATGCGAATCGTGTCAGTTAAAAAGCCAGAAGTTATATTCTTGGAAAATGTCAAGAACTTCAAGCGTCATGATGGTGGAAACACATATGATACTGTAAAGTCAGTAATAGAAAACCTGGGATATTCTTTTTTTAGTAAAGTCATAAATTCTAAATCCGTTGTACCTCAAAAACGTGAAAGATTTTATATGGTATGCTTTAAAGATTCCTCTATAGACTTTGAGTTCCCAAATTTTGAAGGGGAACCACTAAAATTAAAATCAATACTTGAAGATAATCCATCTAAAGAATACACTATTTCAGATAAACTTTGGGCAGGGCATCAAAGGCGTACAAAGCGCAATTTAGAAAGAGGTACAGGTTTTACAGCTTTCACAGCGAATCTCGAAAAGCCTTCAAATACTATAGTTGCTAGATATGGAAAAGATGGTAAGGAATGTTTAGTTCCGCAAGAGGGATTAAACCCAAGAAAACTTACCCCAAGAGAATGTGCAAGATTACAAGGTTTCCCTGAAAGTTATATTCTTCCTTCAAGTAATGCTGCTTCTTATAGACAATTTGGCAACTCTGTTGCTGTGCCCGTAGTCGAAAGTATAGCAAAGAAGATTGTTGAAACTTTAGAGAAAAATAAAATATTACGGTAGTTTGGATTTTAAAGATTTCCATAAAGATTTTTTTAGCTCTCGTAACGGAGCCTATTCGCGGGTTACGGAAAGAGAAAATTATGATTCCCAAATAACGCTTACAGATAGCGAGGCTGGAATGGTAGTGGAATATTTTGGCAATGAAAATATTCAAGTCGGAAATGTCGGAAGCAATCCAGATTTGGCTAGTAAGGAATTCCTGTTGTATCCAAATTTCGATTCCATCTCGTTAAATCTAGTCTATCCAAAACCTGATAAACCTGAACTCAGGCTTTATCTATCCTCACGGAGCGGATTCAAACCAAAGGGCGGGGATATTTGGTTTATTTACATAAACTTGGATAATCGAATTGTTATAGGTTCAATTGATGAACCTGCATGGAGAACATTAGGACAGATTGATTTCGAAGATTTGGAATATCAAGAAATAATCGAAAATACTATTCCCGAAGCATCTGCAATTGATATAGACCCAAAAGGTAAGATAATCACGCAAACTTTAAGTGGTAGAACAAGATTTTACAGAGACCCTAGATTGGCGATAATGCGTTTTGATATAACAAGTTATACTTGTGAAATTGACAAATCCCACGAAACATTTATTGCTCAAAGAACGAGAAAGCCTTACGTAGAAGCTCATCATTTTATTCCGATAAAGTTTCAAACTTCTTTCGATTATCCCTTAGATAATTTGGATAATATAGTTTCGCTATGTCCGAATTGCCACAGAGGAATTCATCATGCGGTAACAGACCATAAGTTAGAACTAATTGAAACTATTTATTCAATTCGCCCAAGATTGATAAAAAGCTATTCCTTAGATGACATAGCGCAATATTACAACAGTTTAAAGATTGATGACTAAACCCATTCCACACACATTACACTCCCCTCCTACCGTCGGCTCGCATAATAAGTGTTTATTCATTCCTTGTTTATTATTTTTTAAAGGTATTCATGAATCTCAAAGCGAAATTGCTTTTCGATTTCTTTACCTTTAGAGAAGAAACTTTTTAGAAGAAAAATTTAAAGAAAGTGAAGTCTCAATTACTTTGCTTTACCCAAGCAAAGTGCCATAATGCAAGACATTATGATACAAAAATGTATCATAATCAGACGTTATATAAAATAGCGATAAGTTATAGTAATATTTTTTGGAATACTATTAAAAATAAAGCTGGTGAGTAACTAAATTCTTTCAATTTCTTCAACAACTTGTCCGTTCTCGCGAACGACCATCTTTATAATCTTAGCTTCAGCATTTTTAATAAATTCAAAGGTTAGTGGCGCTTCGGTGCTAAAAAACAGATTTTGTGACATAGGTTGAATAATCAACTGCATTTCACCGGAAACCATTTGTAGAGCGTTTTCTTTTTTTGAAATACTTACACTTGTGGTTGTACTTTTATATTCGCCAACATATTCCGCTAGTATGTTATCTGCCAATGAAATTGCTGTATGTTCACGGATTTCTTGTTTTGGTTGTTTGTGGTTATAGCTCAATACACGTTTCAATTGCCAAGTTTCATTTTTAAGGATATAAAGATGAGTGAATGTAGCTGCGCTGGTTAGATATACCTCTTTATTTATTTCTTTTATATAAAACTCATGTAAACCGTTTTGAATGGCTCCATATAAAACCCCATTATTGTATAGAGGGTATACCTCTACACTACTTTCAATTAATTTACGAATGGGTTTCATATTTGGGTTTGAGCAAATATTTTGCTGAAGCGCCTTAAAAAAATCTTTCTTGGTAGTGCTTGGTCCACTTTGGTCGTGATAAAACTCAAGATCTTCACTTATGTAATCTTCCATATCGGAAAGCACACACTTATTGAAACCATTCTCAAAAAGGATACTATCTATTTTTTTTATGTTCTGGTATAATTCTGATGAAGGTTCTACTTGGGAATTACCGCTTTTAAACAAGAAAATTGCGATTAATAAGAGAAGTGTTGTCTTAGAAGCGGATTTATTTTTCATGAATATCTATTAAGTTAATTCCTTCTAAAGATGAATGTAGTTTATTATTGTTACAGACACGATGAAACATTGGAACTTAAAATACCATTCCACACACATTGCCCTACTCAATTGTTTCGGATAAATAAAGTACCATTACCTTATGAAAAGAAAACTTTTAGAAAGAAATCCAAAAAAGATGGTTACAACTTTGCCAACGCACCATCTCGTTCAAAAAATAAGATTCTCAATCTTTATTTTTATGCCGCAACCAAATCTCAAGTTACATTACGCGGAACAAAATGATACAAAAATGTATCATAATCATACGTTATATAAAATATCAAAAAGTTAACCCTAATTTTAGATTAGTCATAGCTTAAATGTAGCTGTTGCCAATAGTTCTCATATTATTTATAACGTTAAGAATTATTTTTCTGCGGACCGTATGCAGGTAGTTTATACTATCTGTTTGATAAATAAATTATTTTCAGACTGCAATGGTTTCTGAACTTCGACCTAAAAAAAACATAAAATCAAAACTTTACTCTTCTTTTTCATATAAGTATACCCGTTCAAAATCTTCATCCTCGTTTTTAAAGGTAAGATAGATGGTATCCACAACACTATCGCTGCCTTCCATATATCTGTAAGCGATATTGAATTCGTTGGTGTAAACAGTACCAGAAGATGTTCCCGTAATGTTTAAGATTAACGTTACTTCTTCATCGTCCCAATCCCAACTACCTACAAAAGTTTCGGGACTACAGCTTTCCAATGCCTCGGTATAGAAATAGGCGGTACCTATATAATCACCCGAATAATCAAAATTAAAGTCCTTGTCATCGTACGGGTCCAGCGTAAATTCAGAATAGGTAGTTTTGTCACAAGGTATAATATTCTGTCTTCCATCAAAGGTGATGGATGTTAATTTCCACTTCCCTTTTATTTGTACAATCAGGTCTTCTTCATGTTCTATTTCTATGAGCGAACATTGTGTTGTAAGTGCCAACACGAATATGGCAATCAGAATTTTTAATTTCATACGACTGCTTTTAAGCCAAAACTACTTTTGAACAGGGTCGTATACAATACCCGCTATTGGGTAGATTTTATTTACAAATACGTTGTGCTACCTATTTCCACATCAGGTTTACAAACCAAAGGAATTTAGGGCGATGTTGAATGGAACAATTTTAAAGTTTAAGGCCGTAAACTATTTGAATACACCTTCTAGGTTTTCCAGCACGCCTAGCGCAGCACTTTCGCCAGCTAGCATTGCGGCATTTAAAGAGCCGTTTAACTGTACATCCCCGGCCAAATAAATAGTCTCGGTCAATCGTGTTTCAGAAGGTGGTACTTCATATTGTACTTCGCTCAGTTTTGGTAAGGACATGGGAATATGGTAATGTTTTAAGAAGGTACATGAAGTTATGCCACAATAGGTACTTAATTCTTGTTGAACGCCATTTATAAGCTCTTTTCCAGATAATCCTTTATTGTTGATTACCGTTACCGAAAGTAATTCCTTAGCTCCGCTTACCTTAGTTTCAAGACTTGAAGGATAAAAAATAGTATTGATCATCGAATCCGTTTCTGGAAGAAGTCCCACTAATTTTTTATTGATTTTTCTGTTATCGGTTTCAAAATAAAGGGTATCGCAACCATGCCATTCCGTAGCTTGGTTCTTTAGATTTCCAATGAGTTGACTAGGTGCTGTAGCAACGATCGTAAAATCGCTTTCTAACGTAGTACCGTTAGCAAGTAGTATTTCTTTTTCGCTAACGGAAGTTACGGCGGTATTATATTGTATAGAAGTGTTTTTTAACCGACGGACCAATTGTTTGGGAATTTCTTCCATTCCTCCTTTAGGCACGGCAGCATCACCTTCACCGAACATTTTATAGACAAATAGGAACATTCTACTGGATGTTTCTAGCTGGTCTTCAAGAAAAATACCGCCAAAGAACGGTTTAAAAAAGTCATGTATCATACCTGCTGAAAAGCCAAAATTCTTTAAGTAGGTAAGGGTGGTTTCTTCCTTTGTTGCAAAAATTTCTGAAAGGGATTTATTTTTAAGTGTTGTGTTTAATAGTAAAATTTTCAGTTTGTCGGAAACGGTACCAATATTTGCAAAAAGCGTTGAGAATATGAGACTTATATCTCTAAGCGGGTCACCTATAATGTGTTGTTTCCTATTCTTAAAAATAACCGCGCCAGGTAAAAAGCGTTGTAGCTCCAAAGCATTGAAATTGAGATATTTCTGAGCGGTAGGATAAGCGGTAAGCAGCACTTGAAACCCGTGGTCTAATTGATATCCATTGATAATATCCGTCTTGACCCTACCTCCTGCCCTTTCGGTTGCTTCAAGTATTATGGGAGAAAATCCGTTTTGTTCCAATACAATGGCAGCTATTAATCCACTAATTCCGGCGCCAACGATATGTATTCTATAGTCCTGTTTGTTCACGATTTATTTTGTTTAACTAATTTTAAATAAAAATAAACAAAAATAGTATATTTGAAAGAAGGTTAATAGTGACCTTTAAAACAAAACTACTTTAATATGAATTATTTTCTTATTGCTTGTCAATTAATAGTTGGACTAAGCATACTCAATGTTTGGCTAATACAGTATAAAAAAGAAACGAAATGGCGTGGCGGAAATGCCAAAACGATTATTGAAGAATTCAAGGTCTATGGGCTTTCTGAAACGATGTGCTATATCGTTGGGTTTCTAAAGGTAACCCTTGCAATTTTGCTAATGGTAGGTATTTGGGTGCCTAAATTAACACAACCTGCTGCTTTAGGGTTGGCTGCTTTATTGTTGGGTTCTATAGTTATGCATCTTAAGATTCAAGACCCTTTGTTCAAATCTTTTCCTGCAGCCTTGTTTTTAACATTATGCCTGTTAATTGTCTTTTTGTAGCAGTATTACAAAATATATTGTTGGTAATAACGATACGCTATAAATAGATTTATTAGCGCAAGAACTAGCGAAGGCAAAGACGCTGAAATACTATCGTTTATCTTTATTCTGACCCCAAAGCCCAAAAGCATTAGGAGCGATAGTCCTGCGGCAGAAATTAGGACTAATAAGGGTGACATAAAAAATCCAAAAATTAAACCTAATGCTCCGGTAAGCTGAAGATATGCCGTTATAACTCTTTGTTTACTTAAGCCAAACCGAATAAACTCATCATTCATTTTTTGGGAAAATAAACATTCAAATCCATAGTACAGGAAACCTATGCTCGATATTAAAATGGCTATGTTCAAAAAGATCATTAACAATGGATTGGAGTTGTTCTATATAAAAACAACTAATTAATCAAGTAGTTCTATTTTTTTCATTATTTCATCGGCTTCAAACGTTTTTTGATCACTCATTTTTCTGTTTGTAGTGGACAAGGTATGCGCTTCTTTCAATAACTTTTCATATTGAGATTGCAATTTTTCTTTTTCCGACTTCATTTTAAATATTCCGAACATAGTTTTCATATTTCTGATGAATAAACCTCTGCAAAGTATACATCAAAAATACAAAATGTTTAATTATATATCATTATAATTAAACAAAATAAACAATCTTTAAATTAGGGTTAACTCAATTGTGCTAAAACGCACTAAAGGTTAGGGTTGGATTACAAACCAGGTTCCTGCGTATTATTAAAAAAATAGGATGATCAAACTTTACCCTAAACGGTTCACTTTTAATAATACAACCTAAAATCTAACAATTTACAGACATTGTAATGCCTTTGGTGTAGCTCTTCGACTACATCGAACATATTATCATCTTCTTTAAATAAGTTGAAGAATGCCTCATCTAGGTTGGCACTACTTACTCCGTTGTATGCATTACCATAACCAGAAATAGCTTTGGCATTGGTGATATCCAAGAAGTATTGTGCTTCCTCCTCGTCCAAATCCAAAATTTTGGCATTGGAGAAATGTAGAATCTTTCCTTTTAATCGACCTTCAAATAGCTCAGCAATTTCTTGTAGCGTATAATAGTAATCGTTTAGGCAGATACTATTGGCTTCACCGGCCATGACCAAATAAATGATTTCATAGTCCTTAAAATTATGGTCATCCAAAACCAGCGCGTTCAGGCTATCCTCAAGTCCTTCAATAGTGTCGCATGTTTTATAAATACTTGCTATGCCATATTTCATGGCCAGTTGCGTCAAACTTTTTTGAGCTTCGGTAACCTTGTCGGTTTCTATATCTTGAACGCCTTCCAAACAATAAATGAAATTTTCTTCATCCGTAAATTGTTCTTGGGGTAATTGGTGTCTTTTCTCTAGCAAGATTCTGTAATTAATTGAACCACAAAATTACTGTAACTCTTTTTGTCTTTTTAGCGATTTTGCATAAAAATCTGTTTCAAACACCTTACTTTTCTTCCTACCTAATGACTAAAAACTATAGCATACCAACATGATAGATTTAATAAAAAGTCCCTGTATACCCTTCAGCTATTAACCGATTATTGTATACAGAGACTGTAAGAAGTGCACTTATGTGATCCTATTTTCTTAGTGCTAAAATTATATAATAACAGTTCAATAATGAGCTGCAAATCTTGATTATAGATCAATGGCGGTGTTGGCCATGTTTAAAAGGTCTTTCATGGTAAAAACACCATTGGTGCCTAAGGTTGGGGACCAATCCCTATTGCTGCCCAAGTATGAAGCTTCGTCCATTTCCAAAAGACCAATAATGGTTTCGGCAACGATGGTTGCACCTACAGGTCCCAGCCCTTCGCCAGGTTTGCTGCCAGCGCTATCAATTCTACCTATTTCTTCGGCCTCTGCCAAGATATAGAACCATAAAGGCGTACCGCTGTCCAAATTAATATCATGGGTCTGTGCCAGGTTACGGATTAAATTTTTGATATCGTTGATTTCTGCGGTATCTCGTTGCATACACTCGGCAATGGTTTCCCCGGAAGGCAATAAAAAGCTCTGTCCCCTTCTCAGGTTTCGGGTGGCAAGCGACCTATCTGCAGGGTTTGCGGACTGTATAAAAGGTAAATCCAATAAGATTGCGGCTAGTTTGGTATCCAGTTTTTCCGCACGTTGATAGGTACCATCAAAATCAAACAAGGTTTCCCAATGGATAACCTGTGCCTCATTCTTTATCTTCTCGAAGCCCCTACCAAATTGGGGCGAAAAAATACTATGGACAGGCCCGCTAGGCTGTAACTTAAGTGCCTGGTTGATCATGGAGTGGCCAAATCTATATGCAGCGACCGAGAATTCTATAGGTATAAAAGGTTGGTTGCACGGTTTGTAAAACTTACGTCCCGATCCCAGGATATCGCCCACAATTTTGGAACCACATAACAAGGGCAAAAATTCGTTCACTACAATCCATTGATAATGGTACATGACTAGCTCACGTGCCTCTTCGTAAATTTCAACCGCACTCTTATGGGGATCCGCGTTTTTAATAGCATCATAGTTTGCATTGTAAAAGCGGATCATGGCCAACTGAAATTGGGATATTACCCGGTTTTCATCATTTCTAGGATCACCGATTATAGCAGTTTCGGTACCGGTACGGGGGAGGTCATGCTTTTCCAATTTGGCCGCTTGACCTTGATTTTGGTTGCTTTTTCCGGTTAATAGGTAAAGCCCCCTACCGTTGGGTTTATCGTATAGAAACGGTTCGTCCTCCGGTCCGCCACCAAAAATACAGTCCAGGTCCAAATTGGCCGTTCGGGTATTTTCTATTTGTAGCGGATTGTTGATACTGCTAAAATTGGATTGTGTGTCAAACGTAATGTCATGGTCAATAAACTGGCCAAAAAATATCATTCCCAATGGTACATCACTGGTCAATTGTGCCGGTGAGGTCCCTTCCATTGGTCCACCGGGTGCACCCAATTTATTAAGCTCGAGCGGATTGATATATAAGGGCGAAACTTCCCGGAACATTCTTCCAAACCTACCTATAGATTCAATTTGGTAGGATTTAAGCGTGCATAGCATATTCTTGCCATAAAAACTGTGTTGTCCATGATTGTTGTTCATAACTGCTTATTTAAAGGATTAGTTTATAATAATGCCTGTAAGGGCTGTTGTTGCATTAATACTATGTAAGGGGGGCTGGATAAAAAATCTAACCGACAATAAACATATAGCGCTCAGGTGCTTTTAATTAGAAAGCACTACGAGGCGGATGATCATTATATCTGCTGCAGGAATAGTACCTACTTGGATAATCCGATCAGTGTCGGGAAAATGTTATAAATGAGAGGAAATTGGTTGTATAAATGTAATTACTTAATTATTAGGAAGTTATAATTTTGTGCATGTTGATAGTTATCTTGTAGGAATTGCACTTTTTTTGTAGGAATTTGTAGAGAATCCATGTAAGCCTACATTGGTCTAACCCCAATTTGGACCTGGTTATTGACCGAAGAAAAATGTCATTGAGCCGTGCTTAGGTACTGAGCGTTAGTTTATAAAGAACTTTCAGGCTATTCATCCGAAATTATTTTCCAAAATTGAAGTATGCGGTAATTTTCGCCTTTGAAAAATCGTATTCTATTTTTATGAAGCTTGAATTAGTTATTGTTGATGATTCCCCATTATGGCTATCCCTTGCAGAGAAACTGGCCAGCGCACACCCTTTGGTAGGCGGTGTACTTACTTTTGAAGATTCCTATGATGCATGGATACATATACAGATTGCCAAGCCACAGGTGGTGATGGCAGATATTGAAATGCCGGGAATGAACGGTTTTTCCTTTTTAGAGATGTACGGAAATCGCTTACCGTTCATATCTAGCTCTACCAAATTGGATTTTGAGGTAATTGCCAGGGAGCTGGGGTGCGTTGACTTTATTGCCAAACCCTTCTCCAAGCAGGCATTTTTTAAGTCCATCGATTTGGTGTATGACAGGATTTATGGTAAGAGAAGTGCTTAATACTCGGATTACACCTTATTATACTGTTTTAAAGCGATTTCATTAGCAGCGTCTTTGTGCGTATGTTTTAGAAATATAGGAAAACATTATGAAAGTATGTTTTTAAGACTTTAGTTTTAATTATTTATGCGATATAAAAAAGAGCTTGTAGGAATTGAATGCTACAAGCTCTTTTTGTAAAATTTTTGATCTTTTATCTAATCAAGACCAACAATTAAAAAGTGGTCTAAACTTACTTTTTCATATTTACGATACCTATGGGTTGTAATAAGGTTTCCATAGAACCAATGTGTAAGCCAGTAGGATTGGATTTTGCCGCAACACCAGGAGAACCTTTTGGTAGATCGTAAGATTCGCCAACAGAGGCTGCGCCATAACCTAAATCTTTCATAGAACCGGCTGTAATTCTACTTAATGGATTTTCGCCCAAATTAAGAAAACCTGTCATGAGCTCATTGTTCAATACTTCCTCATCCCAATGTCCCAATGCAGTGCCAGGTCCAAAATCACCCTCTACGGGCAATTCCAATGTACCTCCTTCGGCATTCCAAAATACATTTGCTTTTTTACCTAAAAAGTAGGGGTTGCTATCATCCCCGCCTCGTAATGTTCTGTCAAATCCAATGGGTACTGTATTCCAGAGTGTTCCTATGCCCAAAACGTGGCCCATTTCATGAACGATAACCTCTTCGAACAAATCAAGCTCTTCCAAAAAATCCAAATCGGCCACATCAAAGAACATAACGCCTGACAAGGTCAAGAAATCATCGCTACGTACAAATTGAGGACCTGCTTGACCTAGAATTCCACCGGAACCATCAATTGGTGCTAGGACCACTTCAATAATAATGTCATCTACAACACCTTCATCTACCAACGGTGGTAAACCCTCAAAGGCTGAAGGTAGCGTGCCTGTAAATGAGGGCTCGTCCTTAATTATGATTCTTTCCCAACGCGCAGCGGCAGCTTCAAAAACTTCCTGTTGTCTGGGAGTTGGAGGCAATAAGTAACTTAAGGTGATATTGAACCTACCACGGTCTACCCCTGGAGCCTCGGTTGTTTTAAGAGCATCCGTGCCTAAATCATCAATAATAATAAGGTCACTGGAAGGTGTCCTTAAGGAAAAGTCAAATTCTTGAGAATCGGTTGGTTCCAATATTTCATTGGTACCAGTTTCATGACTACAAGATGTTAGCAATAGGGACCCAAAGACCATACTGCAACCAATGAATTTTAGGGAACTTTTAATAGTGTTCTTCATAAAAAAATAAAGTGTTAGTGGTTAATAATTAAACAGTTTTATAACTAAAATGGAGTTATTGTTAAATTTAAAATATTTAATTAAAAACTACAATAGGTAGGGGGAAATTGAAAAAAGGAGTATATAAGAATAAAATAATTAAGGCATATATTCCGCAGCAGTAACGGGTTGAAACCACTGGGCAGGTCCTTTTTCCCGGTCCGATATGGCGATATGAGCAAATTCGGAATTTTGGCTAGCCCCATGCCAATGTTTTATGTTGGGCAGGCATTTTATGGTTTCGCCTTGAAGCATAATTCGTTTGTCTTTTCCTTCTTCTTGATAATAGCCCTTTCCTTTGGTAGCAATAAGAATTTGCCCCGCTGGATGCGAATGCCAATTGGTCCTTGCCCCAGGTTCAAAAGTAACCAAGCCGGCATACATGGTATTTAAACTATCTGGGCCGGCCAACATATTTAACCACGCGGTGCCCGTAAAATTTTCATTGGTTATTATTTCGCCTTTGGAAAACAAGGTAGCATCCTTATGAATTTCTGTTGATTCATTACAACCAATAAACAGAACTAGAATCAACAATGTCCGATATAAGATTTTACTTTTCATCGCTTCCGTTTTATTCTGTTCGATTATGAAGTACTTCTTGAAGTACCATTTTTGCTGCCTTTGCATTCTTGGCTGTCGTAGTTCCATCTAGTACTTTGGTGAACTCCCGCAATTGCTCGGGCTGCCATCCTACATTTAACGAAAGATTTAAATGGCTTTTTAACATGGGCTCTAAGGTTCCCAAACTTGCAATGACCGATATGGTCACCAATTCTCGTTGTTTATGGCTAAGCACATCGCGCTCAAAAATATCGGCAAATAAATGTTCCTTTAAGAAACGATCCATCTCCGGTGAGAATTCTTGATAGGCAGGTTTTGGACCGTCCAATGATCGGCCTACCAAGGTTTCCAATATTTCCTTTCCACGGTCATATTTATCCCGTGGATCGGTAACGGGGGTTGCCTCTGCTCCCCTTTCATCAATAACACCCTCTTCTTTACGGTCATCAAGCACCTGTAAAAAAGTCTGTAAACCTCGAATACTTCTTGGAAAACCCGCATAAGCGTACACATGTACCAACAGCTCTTTAATTTGGTTAACGGTGAGTTTATTATCCAGCCCATCATGAAGGGCAATCTTTAAATCCTCTAAATCACCTTGCGCTGTATAGCTTGCAATTTTGATAATGCTTTCGTGCTGCAAAGTTAAAGAATAATCAGGAGTACTTATATGTTGTGCTCTTAAGAGATTAACAAAAACTATTAGCAAACAAAACATAAATCTTGTTTTCATACTTTTTGAGTAACTATTAGGTATATTATGTTTAGCCTATAATTTGCTTTTCCTTTATGAAAGGTTGATGGTAGTGGCGTTGGCCGGTTGCTTTGTACAACGCATTGGCCAGGGCACCCATAATTGGCGGAAAGGGCGGTTCGCCCATACCTGTAGGGTCAATATCGCTTTGTACAAAATATGTCTCAATCTTTTTAGGGGCTTCTTTATGTCTAATCAATCTATAGCGGTCAAAATTGCTTTGTTCGGGCATACCGTCTTTAAACGTTAGACCACTATACATGGCATGACCAATGCCATCAATGACTCCACCTTCGGATAAATTGGAAGCGGCATCTGGGTTTACGACAATACCACAATCAATGGCAGCGGTTACTTTATGTACTACAGGGGTATCATTTTCCATTACAATATCCAATACTTGTGCCACATAACTTTGATGGCAGAAATAGGCAGAGACACCTCTGTGAACACCAGGTTCAGCCTGTTTCCAATTCGATTTTTCACGCACCAATTCCAATACCCCAGCATAGCGATTGGCATCATAATCGTTAGATTCCTTTTCTCCTACGGGATCTTCGGCTGCACGTTTTAAAAGTTCCAACCTGAAATCTATAGGGTCCTTACCCATTTCTTCCGCTATTTCATCTAAGAAGGACTGCTCCGCACCGGCAATAAAGTTGGATCGTGGTGCGCGGAACGCCCCGGTGGTAATATTTGAATCTACCGTAAAATCCTCGGCCAAGTAGTTATCAATCGCTCCCGCAGGAAAACGGTTGGCAAAAAGTGGACTTTCCGGTATGCCCCCTGCCCTTACATGAAAAGCGGTTAAATTGTTATCCGTATCAAAAGCTGCTCTATATGTGGCATAATATGCCGGGCGGTAAATACCCTGTGTCATATCATCTTCACGAGTATATACCAGTTTTACGGGAGCTTTCATACGCTGGGATATGGCTGCAACCTCTACCATAAAATGACCATACAACCTACGTCCGAACCCACCACCTTGGCGTGTCATTTGTATATCGATATTTTCCAATGGAATACCAAGGACTTCAGAAACGGCAGGTTCCATCCATTCGGGAGTTTGGGTGGGCCCCAACAATTCTGCATGGTCATCCGTAACATGGGCAAAGAAATTCATGGGCTCCATGGTGTTATGCGCCAAGAAAGGACAACTATAGCTTCGCTCTATGATTTTAGCAGCATTTTTAAAAGCAGCCTCGGGATTTCCATCTTTACGGGCCACCTTGATTTTACTACTCGTAATATCCTTTAATTTGGCAGTATGGTCCTCAGAATTTTCCATACCGGCCGGGAAGGTGACCTTCATGTCGTTACCGAACATAGTCATGGTATCGGTAACTTCAGGATTGTTTTCCCACTCTACGTTCAATGCCTTTTTAGCTTGAAATACTTGCCAAGTACTATCGCCCACTACTACGATCAACTCATTAAATGCGGTAAAATGGAACGCCATTTTTTTGAAATCGTCGTTATATAGTTTGATGGTAAATACATCGCGAATTCCAGGCATTTGTTTGATAGATTCGGCATCATAGGATTTTAATTTCATACCAAATGCCGGTGGGTGTACCACCGATGCGATCAACATACCTTCACGTTGCACATCAATGCCGAAAAGGGGCTTTCCGGTAACAAGTTTTTTACCATCCACATTTTTACGGGAAGTACCTATTATGGAGAAATCCTTAATCTCTTTTAATTCTATTTCTTCGGGTACCTCTAGCTTAGACGCTGCGGAAGCCATTTCACCATAACCTGCGGATTTACCCGTAGCTTCATGTGAAAGAATCCCGCCGACCGCTGTAACTTCACCGACCGGAACCTGCCAGGTCTCTGCGGCGGCCTCCTTGAGCATATGACGGGCTGTTGCCCCTGCCATTCGTAAATTTTGCCAAGAACTACTGATAGACCTACTACCTCCGGCAACCTGCCAACTATAAAGATTGGTATTAAGGGCGGCCTGTTCAACGACCACATTTTTCCAATCTACTTCCAATTCGTCCGCCACGATCATGGGCATGGATGTTCTTACATTTTGCCCTATTTCAGGATTGGGAGACATTATGGTAACCACTCCATTATCGCCAATTTTTAGATAGCCATTGATTTCGTACCACTCTTTCGGCATTTCTATTTCTACGGCCAGCGCCTCTGCTACCTTTGGTTTACACGAATTGAACCAACTGAACCCCAGAACCAGTCCGCCACCGGCAAGGCTACTATTCTTTATAAATGCACGTCTTCCCTGTTTTGTCTTTATATGCGTCATGGCTATTAGGTGTTTTGGTTAATCTCTGCCGCTTTTTTAACGGCTTTTTTAATTCTCGTATATGTGCCACAGCGACAAATATTACCGTTCATGGCACCTTCTATTTCCTCCTCTGTAGGATTCGGATTTTTCTTTAATAGCGCCGAAGCGGTCATTATTTGTCCGGCTTGACAATAACCACATTGGTATACATCCACTTCCAACCACGCCTGTTGTACGGGGTGATCACCGTTTTCTGAAAGTCCCTCTATCGTAGTAATGTGCTGTTCTCCCACGGCTGATATGGGCAATTGGCAAGAGCGTACCGCATTCTCGCCAAGATGTACGGTGCATGCGCCACATTGTGCAATGCCACATCCAAATTTTGTACCTACCAAATTAAAGTGATCACGAAGCACCCATAACATGGGAGTAGATGGATCAACATCTATGTTTTTAGTACTTCCATTTATATGTATTGAAAATGTCGCCATAGTGATATCTAATTTTAGGTTTATATCAAGTTAATGATTTATTTAGTTATGTATATTGAAAATCAAGATTATATCATAAATCTACTATGTTAAAACTCTCATTTTGAGCTAATCAACTTTCTAAATCTTGTTTTGGAGTTCGTATTTAAATTTATTTCTTTAATAAAAACCAAGATAATCCCTATCGAGTAAACATATATCAAAGCGGTTTTTACCATAATAATTAATAGTGTTTTTATTCGCGCACGAGTAGTTTGCTAAAGGTTAAATCAGCTAATTTCCAATTATCATTTTGCTTTACATATACTTCCGTGACCATAAAAGGATTAGTAACTTCATTCTGACCTACTACTGCCACTAATGTAATTTCATTCCAAAGGATAGCAGTGCTTTCGTTCAATACTTCTACCATTACTTCATGAATTTTTGCCTTTTTGTAATGAATGAATCCACCTCTAATAATATCAACTTCACGGTCTTTACCCCAGGTACCGCCCATATGTACAAATTTTGCTTTATCATGAAAAAGTACGGCAAGACTATCAGCATTTTTATCAGCCATCCACTGCCATTTTAAAGTAGACAATTCCTTAATTTGCTGTTCAATTTCCGATTGGGCTATTGCCATGTGCATACACATAAATGAAATCAGAATACCTAAAATCAGTTGCTTATTTATCATTGTAAATTTTTCAGTGTTCAATTTTGTGGGTATCCCGTACACTACTAAATGTCAGGTCCAGTAATTTCCAATCCTCTCCTTCCTTTTTGTAAAATTCCGTAACCGTAAATTCATTTTCAACATCATTTCCCCTTACATGTGCCGTAAGCGTAATGCGGTTCCAAAGTACGGCGGTATCGTCACCAAATGTTTCTATGGCAACGTCATGTACTTCTGCATTTTTATACCAAATGCTCCCGGTTTTGATAATTTCCAGTTCCCTTTCCTTTTTCCAAGAACCGCTCATATGTACAAATTTGGATTTTTCGTGAAATAGCTGTTCTAGATTATCTACATCCTTATCGGCCATCCATTGCCATTTCAATGCTGAAAGTGACTTGATTTCTTCCTCGATTCCGGATTGTGCTAAAGCATTGAAACTTCCTAAAACGGTAATTAGAATGGCGAAAATCTTAATTTTTGTTTTCATTATATTATTGTTTATTAATTAGTATTAAACTTTAGTTTGTTTATGGATACTTCTTTTATTAGATGAAAAACTATAATTCAACAACACGCTCCATGTAAAATCGTCATCGGGCAGAATTTGCGTTCTTAATCCTTTGTTTACTACACCTGTTAACGAAAAAGGACAATTCTTTTTTGCCAAGGTCAAAAACGCAGATGTATAGTATCCTGTTAATTTGTCTGATGTAAGATAATATACTTGGGGCGTAAAATTGATTACAAGCTGCTCTGAAATTTGTATTTGATTAAAAGAGGTATTCAATACCAAGAAATTGGTTTGTTTGACTCCCGCATCAAAACCACGGCCATACAGATAATACATGCCTACCCCAATCTTATTTGTAATTTGATACCTAGGCACGATTTCCCCACCCAAGTACCTTCTAGACTCCAATAGTTCCTCTGTTGTTCCATTACGAATTACGGAAACCGTTCTAAAATTGACAGCAGGATGTGCACCTATTCTAAGTGAGAATTTATTTTTTTCAATCGCCTTGTATCGAAACCAAAAAAGCATGGTCCATGGTTTTGCATCCAATGAAAAGCGCATATCGGGTTCAAAACTTAACTTGTCCTTCCTAAATTTTAAATCGAACAACAAAGCCGGGTCACCTAATGAAAAAGAAGGCACCAATGAAACGCCATTGTGGGTAATACTTGCCGTACCCCTAAAATCATGTAAAAATTTGTTGTCCCCAGCGTTATTATTTTGAGCACAAACCGTAAAACAAAAAAGACATAGGGTAATTGCTACTACGTTATTCATGGAAGTTACTTTAACTTTTGATACAAATTTAGGTTAAGAAAGAAGGCAGGGTAATACCCAAATAACGGATGTTTATACCCTAATTACTGAATTTTAGATTTGGGTTTGATTACATGGTAATCAATACGTTATCTTTATTTTAAATATAAAGGGCCATGAAGAATATTTTAGAAATTAAAACCATTGCAGATTATTTTAAACTGCGAAATTATGAAGTGTTGCACCCGTTGGTAGGTATCGTAGATTTTGATAAAGTAAACAAGGACGGATACTCCAATAGGGCTTACGATGGTTTTCATTATGGGTGTTATGCCATTTTTTTAAAGGATGCCGTGGGTTGTAAAATAATGTACGGGGGTAATTCTTATGATTATGATGAGGGTACTTTGGTTTTCATGGCACCTAACCAAACTATTGAATTTGGTGGGTACGACCCTAATTATGTACCAAAAGGCTATGCATTGCTATTTCACCCAGACCTATTATTGGGTACCGACTTGGCCAAAAAAATACAAGAGTTCAATTTCTTTGCCTATTCTAGCAATGAAGCTTTGCATTTATCGGCTAGAGAACGGAAAGTGATTTTAAGTTTATTGGATAAAATCCAGTTTGAATTGGAATTACCGATAGATAAACACAGTAAGAAACTGATCGTGACCAATATTGAGTTGTTTTTAGATTACTGCCTTCGTTTTTATGACCGTCAATTCATTACACGAGAAGTGGTTAACAAAGGAACCTTAGAAAAGTTCGATAATCTTCTTAGCGGTTATTTTTCATCGGATAAGCCAAAAACAAATGGATTACCATCGGTAGGATATTTTGCGGATCAACTGCATTTGTCTTCCAATTACTTTGGTGATTTGGTCAAAAAGGAAACCGGAAAATCAGCTCAAGAATATATACAGGGCAAACTTATTGAGGTTGCAAAGGAGAAAGTCTTTGACCCTAACAAAACCGTAAGTGAAATAGCTTATGAATTGGGGTTTAAATATCCCCAACATTTTAGTCGCTTGTTTAAACAAAAAGTAGGGTATTCCCCCAAGGAGTTTAGGGCGTCCATTAATTAATAAATGTTCACTTTGACCAATTTTACTTTTGAAGTTTGCCGCTGTTAATTGGTTTTATTTAGGAATGGTAAAGAAAAAGGTACTACCCTCTCCTTCCTTGCTCTCTATCCAGATATTACCCTTGTAATAAGTGACAATTTTTTTGACAATGGAAAGTCCAATGCCCGAAGAAGAGCCTGTACTTTCCAATTTTGTAAACACCTTAAAAATACGGTCATAATATGTAGATTTGATACCTACCCCATTATCCTTGACATAAAATTCAAACTCATTATCCTTTTCTTCCATACCAATATTAATTTTTCCTTGTGGCTTGTCGCTATAATCAATAGCGTTCTGAATAAGATTTTGAAATATCTGTTTAAACCTCCAGGTATTACCGTAAATGTGAGGTAGATTTTTTTGGACCTCAATTTTTATATGTTCTGGTACCATTAAAGTCTGAACAACTTCGTCCACAATAATGTTGAAATCAATATGTTTATCATCACTCTCCAATCGGTCTATAGTGGAATAATTTAAAATACCCTTGATCAGAAAATCCATTTTTTCCACATTGAACATCACTTGATGCAAGGGCGCCATGGCACCTTCATCCAAAACTTCTTGATTATCGTCCATAAACCAACTGATCAAGGTACTTATGTTGATAAGCGGAGCTTTTAAATCGTGTGATACAACATGGGCATACTCGTTCAGTTCCTCGTTTTGGCGAGAAAGGTATTGCAATAGTTCCTCTTTCTTTTGTTCCTGTTCCTTAATACGCTCCTCATTTTCCTTACGTTGTATAACATTGACGAGCATGTTCGCAAAAACAAAGAGTATTTCCTTTTCAAGGTCGTTGTATTTATTGATTTTCCGCACAGAATCAAACCCAATAAAACCTATTAATTCTTTGTTTTTAATTTTAGGTATAGTAATTAGACTTTTAATTCCCTGTGGCTCTAAAACCGCACGTAGACCTAATTCCCCATCTTCTGGCAACTGACTTACATCTTCCACAAAAAATGCCTCACCGTTCTTATGAGCTTCAACCCATTGCGGAATAAAATCTATGGGAACGTTCTGTAGATTTTCAATTTCAGGTTCTATATCCTTGGCACACCATTCATAGGTGTTAGAAGTGGTATTGTTGACCAAATCATAGGAAAAAATATAACTTCTGTCAGATTCAACAAATTCCCCTATTTGTTGCAGCGATTCGCGAATCAACTTATCAATATCCGATAAATCTGAATTGATATATGTGGTAGAGATACTGATCAATAACTCTTGAAAACGCAGTTGCCTTTCAATAATGGAATCCTTCTCCAACGGATTTAAATTTGCAATTGAATTTTGCACTAGAGGCGAAACTTTACGTGTCTTGTCCATATTCGATGTATTATTCAACTACTAAGATTTACAACGTTAAATGTGAGAAACATTTTTAAAATGCATAGGTAAACCTTAATACATACTTTAAAAATAGTGTTTTTTAAAAACTTATATGACATAAAGTAATTCAATCTCCCATACTGGAGAATCTAATGACAGCTATTACGATTTCGGTATATTTGATTAGGTGCAATTTCCCTAAAATAAATAATTACTGCCCACTGTTAAGCTCCTGCATGATTTCGGCAAAAAGCTCATAGGAGCGTATTTTAGCGTTAATGTCGTAAATATTGGTAACGGCAATAAGCTCATCTACCTGGCTTTGCTTTAAAAATTCCTGCACCTGGTTTTTAACCGTCTCTTTACTACCTACAAAGGAGTATTTAAGCATTTGGTGAACTTGAGGATTTTGAACGATATCCCTTAACTCATCGGTCATTTCAGTAGGTGGTTGCACAAAATCACGCTTACCGGTAAAAATACCAACGATCATGCGTATCAACGATGTATATAGACGTTCCGCCTCTTCATCGGTATCTGCAATGATACAGTTTATTCCGGCTATCATGTATGGTTGCGCTAATTCTTTGGAAGGCTGAAATTCCGTGCGATAGATTTCCATGGCATTCCATAAATGTGTTGTTGCAAAATGGCTGGCAAAAGCATACGGAAGTCCTTTATGGGCCGCTAAATGCGCACTGTCCGTACTAGAACCCAAAATATAGATAGGGACATGTGTGCCTTCTGCCACTGTAGCACGTATTTTAGCATTCGCATTCTCCTTAGAGAAATAAGTCTGAATTTTTTGCAGTTCCGTTGGAAAGGATTGTGCCGCCTGCATAAAATCTGTACGGATGGCCATTGCGGTTTCCCTATCCGTTCCCGGTGCCCTGCCCAGTCCCAAATCTATTCGGTTGGGATAAAGCGAAGCCAACGTGCCAAACTGTTCCGCAACGATCAATGGAGAATGGTTGGGCAGCATGATTCCTCCAGATCCCACGCGTATGGTTTTGGTCCCCTGGGCAATATACCCTATTAAAATAGAGGTAGCACTACTCCCAATATTTGGGGAATTGTGATGCTCTGCCAACCAATAACGCGAATACCCATAACGTTCTGCATGTTGCGCCAATTTTAGACTGTTGTCAAATGTCTGCTGCAGTGTAAGGTCTTTGGATACTAATGCAAGATCTAAGATGGAATATGTAGTTTTTTTCATTTTTTAAATTCTGTACCATTTGTAAATATTCACTTTTAAAGTCCGGTGCTAAGCATTGTTCACCCTACATTTTATCCTTGGGTTAAAAGTGAACGATGCAATTTGTCGTCCACAATGTTTAAACCTTACAAGAGGTAATCACATAAATGCAGTTGGTAATTATGATGCTCTTTAGGACAATTATCCAATAATATTTGATACAGTTAGTATGGATTAATAGATAGGTGTATTTATAACACTTTTATTATATTTGATAAGTGCCGATTGTTATATTTAAATAAAATTTGCTAACGTTTCAAAGCATTTCAAAAATACTATTCGTGCCAATTAACAATCACTAGTTATTCAGTAAAGAACCCGTTTAAACAAATATTATGTCAAGGTTGCTCAAGTTTACTTTAATTTTTGTGGTGGCTTATACGCCACTATGCTCACAGAATAATGGTTTGGTGGCCAATAAAAACAGTCCATACACACGATTAAAGAGTGTTGATCTTGATGACGTTCAATGGACAGGTGGGTTTTGGAAGGAACAATTTATGATAGAAACCGAACATACCCTTCCCTATATGTGGGATCTCTACAGGAACGATTCCATTACCCACGCGTATGCCAATTTTAGGATTGCGGCCGGTATAGAAAAAGGAAAGCATAGTGGCCCGTCCTTTCATGATGGTGATTTCTATAAAATATTGGAAGGCATGGCAGCCGCATTTGCCATAACAAAAGATGAACGTTTAGATCGTCAAATGGATGAAGCAATTGCATTATTGGCAAAGGCACAGCGATCAGACGGTTATTTAAATACACCGGTATTGATAGAACAACGATGGGGCACATTAGGTCCGGAAGAACTTCAAAAACAATTGGGTTTTGAAAAATATAATATGGGACATCTAATGACCGCCGCATGTGTTCATTATCGTGCAACGGGCAAAAGTAATTTTTTGGATGTAGCTAAGGGCGTGGCCGAATTTTTATATGACTTTTATAAAAAAGCATCACCGGAATTGGCCAGAAATGCCATTTGTCCGTCTCATTATATGGGTATAATAGAAATGTACAGAACGGTAAAGGACCCTCGTTATTTGGAACTGGCCAATAATCTAATCGATATAAGGGGTACTACGGAAGATGGTACCGATGATAACCAGGACAGAATACCATTTAGGGAACAGACCACCGCAATGGGTCACGCGGTAAGGGCCAATTATTTATATGCAGGTATTGCAGATTTATATGCGGAAACCGGGGAAGCCAAACTAATGGAGAATCTTGAATCCATTTGGGAAGATGTTGCGTATCGTAAAATGTACATTACCGGAGGCTGTGGTTCCTTGTATGACGGAGTATCACCGGATGGTACGGTATACAATCCTTCACAAATTCAAAAAATACACCAAGCCTACGGGAGACCCTATCAGTTGCCCAACGCCACTGCACATACTGAAACCTGTGCCAATATAGGAAATGTTCTATGGAACTATAGAATGTTACAGTTAACCGCAGCGGTCAAATATGCGGACGTTATGGAATTGGCGTTGTACAATAGTGTACTTTCCGGAATTAGTTTAAAGGGAAAGGAATTCTGTTATAACAACCCGTTGAATGTCTCTACCAAAATGCCTTTTGAACAACGTTGGGGCTCTAAGCGCGAAGGGTATATATCACTATCCAATTGTTGCGCACCTAATGTAACGCGTACGCTGGCCCAGGTGAGCAATTATGCCTATAGCGTATCTTCAGAAGGCCTATATATTCATTTGTATGGAAGTAACAATCTGGATACTATAATTTTAACAAATGAATCCTTAGTCTTGGAGCAACAAAGCAAATACCCTTGGGACGGTAAAATTGTTATAAAGATCCTTAACGCACCAAAGGGCGATTATCCTATTCATTTTAGGATACCTGGATGGAGCAATGAGGCAACCATAGTGTATAATTATAAAGAAAGGTTACCCGTTTCAGCACCTGGTACATATACGAAAGTTTCTATGTCATGGAAAAAGGGAGATATAATTGAATTGAACTTGCCCATGCCGGTTCAATTAATGATGGCCAACCCTTTGGTTGAAGAGACCAAAAATCAAATAGCTGTTAAGCGGGGCCCATTGGTATACTGTTTGGAAACCGATGATGTTATGGAACAAGTGGATATCAACACCCTGGCATTGGATATAAAATCTGAATTTGAGCTTAAGGAATTTACAGTTGATCAGAGAAAGATTCTGGGCATTAAGGCTAAGGCCAATATACAATCTGGCAATTGGGACAATAGGTTGTACAAGCCGCTCTCCTTACATGATAGAAAAGTAGATATCATGTTAATACCATACTTTGCTTGGGGCAACCGCTTGCAACGGGAAATGACGGTATGGATGCCCTATTAAAACATTGTTGATTGTTTTATCATGCTGTGTTCTCCCAAGTTCGCCACCTATCCATACCTGTTTTGTATTGTTTATCTCCTTCAATGCACAGCAGATCATTATTTCGTTCAACCTTAAATTCTATAGGTTGATTATAGATATGTCCGTTTTTCCAGGCTTCGTAACATTCCAATAAAGTAAGTACTTCCTCATCTTTGGTCACATCCATATCCAATTGATATAGTTTTTCAATAAGGGGGATTACCTCTGTTGGTGTTTGCTGGTCAAAATGAATCAAAGGGGATAAACGTATCATGTTATCTTTTGGCGTTTGCCCAGTAGTTGCCCTTAAGAACATCATGGCAATATAATTAGCAGTATCGGGCGGTTGATATAAAATTGTCTTTGCCTGATTGAATACGGTAGCTTGGAAAAACTTTAATTGATGTCCCAGTTTAAAAAAATGTAGTTTTTTTCTCCTGAATTGCTGGGCCGTTTGTTTCCAATTCCAAAATTTGGTCTTGTCATGAAGGGACATTAAGCTATTGCTGGTCCCTAGGGAAACCACCCTTATATTTTTTAGTTCAATTCCCAATTTGTAGGCTTCAATAATACCGGATAATACTGGATTATTGAATCCGCCCAATGCACCATCCCACAGCTCATAAAATATCTCACTGTCCTTGGCCTTAAACCTGGCAGGAAAATCAAAATATTGTACCGGTGCGTTAGATGAGCCGTTAATGGCTTGGGTAAGCCTGACCGAATCATGGCCGTGTTCGCCGCCTATATAGGATTTAAAAAATTTTGCACGGTTGTTCAATGCGTCATAGGTGCATACTACCAATTTTAGGGACGCTTTGCCAATGGCCAAAGGCAATTCCGACATCTGCAACTTATCAATATTCGGAAATAGGTGTTCAAAAGCTTCCTTTTTCTTTTTTGAACTGTATTTAGGTCCAAATCCTATACCAATTAAGCGTAGATAATCTACCGGAAAAAAGCGGTCTGCAAATGTGTTTTTATGAAAAATGAGCGTTCTGTTCTCTTTTAACTTGAAAAGTGCAATGGCTTCATTTAGCGTATAATTTTCGGCTAAAGCGGCAAGGACTATACTGCCGCCGGAATTGGCAATAACCAAATCAAATTTCTGTAAAAGATCATGTCCTTTAATATTACCGTAGCGGTCTTTTAAGGTCAACAGTTGAATTATTGCCCAACTTCCACCGCCGTCTAGGGATAAGATTTTAAACATTTTTAATAATGTATTAAAGCCCATTTGATGATGGCACTTGATCAAAACGATAAAGGAGGGGGAACTACCTTGATTGTATGCATTAAATTTAACGATAGCATTTTAAAAACCATTATAGAAGAACCTTAGAATATATGAGGAAGTATTGTTTTTTCGATGAATGGTCACTTTTTAATTGAACTTCATATAAAAATCTACCCCCCCCCTACCGAATATGATTGAATATAAAGTTGTGTTAATAAAAAAGAATGAACGTTCATTTTTAATATATTTGTAATCTAGTTTAGGAATTATGGCAGCACTTCAGAAAAGTATCGATAAAAGAAATGCACTTATAGAGGCAACAATTGAACTGGTTAACAATGACGGTTTTCATGCTACTCCAATGAGCAAGATTGCTAAAATGGCCAATGTATCTCCAGCTACGATCTATCTTTATTTTGATAATAAGCAGGACTTGGTGAACAAAACTTATATTGAGGTAAAATCTAGATATACCGCGTATGCCTTTGAAACATATAGGGAAACTATGTCCGTCGAAGAAGGATTTGAGGTTATTTGGAAACGTATTGCAGATTTTAAGTTAAAGGAAGTCGCCGATGCCATGTTCTTGGCACAGTGCGATAATACCCCCATGATCGATGAACCCAGTAGACGTGAAGGCATTAAGCACTTACAACCTCTATTGGACCTATGGGCACGTGGTAAGGCTGAAGGTATCATCAAACCTATTTCAGATTATCTACTATACGCTTATTCCATTAATCCGTTATCGTTCTTAATGCTTGTTGAAAATAGAGGAGCTATCAAAATTGGGCCCCAAGAGCTAGAGGAAGCTTTTCAAGCAGCGTGGAGCAGTATCAAAATCAATCGATAAAATGAAGAAAACAGCCATAATTTTAGGAGCTACAGGTTTAACAGGTGGTATCTTACTGCAAAAACTAGAACGGGACGACCGTTACGGTACTATAAAATTATTTTCAAGGTCTAGGATAGAAGGGCTTTCCAATAAGGTAGAGCAGCATATTGGCGATGTCCTTCAGTTGGAAAAGTTCAAAAATCATTTTACGGCCGATGAGGTTTACTGCTGTATTGGTACAACGACCAATAAAACACCGGACAAGGAACTTTATCGTAAAATAGATATGGGTATTCCTGTAACCGCCGCTCAACTCTCTAGTCAAAATGATATAAAGAAATTTTTGGTCATATCCGCAATGGGTGCGGATAGGGATAGTCGCATCTTTTACAACAGGACCAAAGGTGAAATGGAACAAGGGGTGCTAAAACAGGAAATTAGGTACACCTCCATATTAAGACCTTCACTTATTGATGGCGACCGTGATGAACAACGTACCATGGAAAAAATAGGTATCAAGATATTTAAGGTCTTAGAGCCTTTATTTGTTGGGCCTTTAAAAAAATATAAGATTATCCAGGCAGAGGAGATAGCCCAAGCAATGATCAATTTGGCAAATGCTTCCAGTCATGCGGCGGTAATTATTACATCGAACGATATTAAACAATTAGCAAAAAAAAATTAAAAGGAGTTTATGGAATTATTGGATAAATTAAATTGGAGATACGCGGCAAAAGCAATGAATGGCGAAAAAGTTGCAGAAGAAAAGATTGAGCGTATTTTGGAAGCTGCACGATTGGCCCCCACTTCCAGCGGATTACAACCCTTTGAAATTATTGTAGTAAAGAAGCAACAGGTCAAGGAAGAGATAAGGGCGGTAGCATGGAATCAATCCGTTATTACAGATTGTTCGCACTTACTGGTGTTTGCCGCTTGGGATACCTATACGGCAGATAGAATAAACTATATGTTTGATCTAACCAATGATATAAGGGGATTTAAAAATGAAGGTTGGGAAAATTACCGTCAAATGCTACTGGGGTCCTACCCTCAAAAAAGTGAAGAGGAAAATTTTAACCATGCTGCAAAGCAAGCCTATATAGCTTTTTCCCAATCTATAAGTGCAGCGGCTTTTGAAGGGGTAGATGCAACTCCCGTAGAAGGTTTTGAACCGGATGCCGTAGATAAGATTTTAGGGTTGAGAGATAAAGGATTGCGTAGTACGGTCTTATTGCCTATAGGGTACAGAAACGAGAGCGAGGACTGGTTGGTCAATTTAGAAAAAGTTAGAAAACCAATGGAAGAATTGGTAACTGTAATACAGTAAATTATTTAAAAACGCTATAAACTAGAAAAGAGATGAACAATTTTGAATTTAAGAATCCTACCAAAATTATTTTTGGTAAGGACACGATAAAAAAGTTGGAAAATGAAATTCCTGAAAATGCAAAGGTCCTGTTTTTATATGGGGGCGGAAGCATTAAAAAAAATGGAATTTACGAGCAAGTAAGTAATGCATTGTCCAATGTAGAAGTGGTTGAATTTGGAGGTATTCCCGCAAATCCAGAATATGATGTTTTGATGGATGCCCTAAAGATTATCAAGGAACAACATATTACCTATCTATTGGCCGTGGGCGGAGGTTCCGTAATTGATGGAACCAAGTTTCTTTCTGCAGCAGCAGTATATGATGGCGATACGCCTTGGGATATATTGACAAAGAATATTAGGACCCAAAAGGGAATGCCTTTTGGTACCGTATTGACCTTACCGGCTACAGGTTCAGAAATGAATTCAGGAGCAGTAATTACTAGGGCGTCAACCAAGGAAAAATTGGCTATGGGCGGACCAGGATTGTTTCCGGAATTTTCAATATTAGATCCACAGGTAATACGTTCAATACCGGAGAGGCAATTGGCCAATGGTATAACGGACGCTTTTACACATGTCTTGGAGCAATATATGACCTACCCTATTGAAGCAACTTTACAGGACAGGTTTGCGGAAAGTATTTTGCAGACACTTATTGAGGTTGCACCAAAAGTATTGGAAAATCCATCTGACTATAAGCCTGCGGCAGATTTTATGTGGAGTTGTACAATGGCGCTTAATGGGTTGATCCAAAAAGGAGTTCCTGGGGATTGGGCAGTACATATGATGGGCCATGAACTAACGGCATTATTCGGTATAGACCATGCACGTACATTGGCCATTGTAGTTCCAAGCCACTATAAATATAACTTTGAAGCTAAAAAGGCAAAATTAGCACAATATGGTGAGCGCGTATGGAATATTACGGAAGGCAGTCAGGATGATAAAGCTTATGCGGCCATTGAAAAGACAGAAGCTTTTTTTAAACAACTTGGGATAGCCACAAAATTATCTGATTATACCGAAAAATATGAAGGTACTGCCGAAGAGATTTCAAAACGATTTACCGATCGTGGTTGGAATGGATTGGGAGAACATCAAGACCTCTCCCCGGATAAGGTTGAAAAGATCGTGAAAATGGCATATTAAGTAATTTTCTGTAAATGATACAAAAAGGTTTCCGATAAGGAAGCCTTTTTGTATTGGGGACTTTCTCTAAATCCGGACGATAATTCTTAGTAGGTGGTATTGTTAAAAAACCAATATCTTCGCAGCCGTTATGTGGATGTACCTAGGTCTTTTGGCGGCATTGTTTTTAGGCTTGCATAATTTATGCAAGAAGCATGCGGTACAAGGAAATGAGGTGTTTCCCGTGTTATTGGGAACCATATCCGCAGGATTTTTGTTACTCCTCCCCTTCTACATTGGTTCTCATTTTTATAGGGATTATATGATGGGCATTCAGTTATATATTACCGATATATCTTGGAAGACCCATGGTTACATCTTGATTAAATCAATGATTATGGCTGCATCATGGCTATTGGCGTACCAAGCTTTAAAACATTTACCCATAACCATTGTAACACCTATACGTTCGGCCGGACCATTTTTTACCTTTATAGGAGCCATTACCATTTATCAGGAAAAGCCTAATTTTTATCAATGGATAGGTTTTTTTCTCATTATATTCTCTGTATTACTTTACTCCAGAATAGGAAAGAAAGAAGGAATCCATTTTAAGCGGAACAAGTGGATATTTGCCATAATTGGGGCTACCTTTTTAGGAGCATCCAGCGGACTTTACGATAAGTTTTTAATACAAAGCTTAACCTTAAATCCACAGACATTGCAATTTTGGTTCTGTTTTTATACCGTACTTATTTTGCTTCTCATCTTATCTGTTATGTGGTTTCCATATGCCGAAAAGAGAAAAGCGTTTAAATGGCGGTGGTCCATACCTTTGGTGGGTATTTTGTTACAAGTGGCAGATTACTTTTATTTTAAGGCATTACAGGATCCAGATGCGTTGATCATGCTATTATCCGCTATAAAGCGCAGTCAGATTTTAATAGCTGTAGTAGTAGGAGGTTTTATCTTTAAAGAACAGAATAAGCGTAAGAAATTAGTGCCGCTAACCGGAATCATGTTAGGGGTTTTTCTCATTCTATATGCATAAGGTATGGTTGTTTTTCCAAGACTCTTTAATAGTTCATTAGTTTAGGTACTCCCATGGTAGTCTGTATATTTGCAAACAGAATCTCCTTTATTTAAAAGTAGTAATTGTTGAATTATGTCATTTAAAAAATTACATCCACATCTTAAAGAAGCATTAGAGCGACTTAAAGTTGAAGGGCCTACACCGTTCCAAGAAAAAGGTATACCTGTTATAAAAAGTGGAGCCAATGTCTACTGTATTGCACCAAACGGTAGCGGTAAAACAACTACTTTGATTCTCACTACCCTACATAAAATAAAGTGTAGCGCGTTAGGTAATGCGCCCAGGGCGTTGGTCTTGGTGGAGGATAAGGAACGGGTCATTGAAATGCACGATGCGTTTCAAGAGTATGTAAAATATACGGATGTTAGGGTATACATGGGATATAAGGAGCTACATGTGGATATTCAAAAATCTGAAATATTTGAGGGAATAGATGTATTGATCACAACGCCTACCAATTTGCACAAACTATTCTTGTTGAACGGGGTGAGCACATCACAATTACAAATTTGTAGTATTGATGATGGAGAGTTCCTAAAACAGAAATCGGAATACAATGCCATGTTGGCCATATCCCAAAGTATTTTTAAATGTCAATATGTGCTGTATGCAGAACAGATGAATACGATGCTTCAACGTTTTGAGGACCATTTTATGGAAAGGGCCAGAAAGGTAAAATTATAAGCTATTGAATTGGTAAACAGGAACTCTATATTCTATTCCTGTACTGAATTATTGGTGTGTAGCTCATCCAAAACATCAATTCCTTTGGCACAAGATGTTATAACCAACATTAAAATACTGGTGAATAAATGAATTCTATTGGCTATAATCTTCATGCTAAATTTTTTTAGTGATATTATTATAACGGTACTACTATTTTATTTAGTGTATGAAATGGCCAACATTCGATAAATGACCACAATTTTTAAGAATATATTACAATTTAAAGAATTTCTAAGAAACAGAAATTCAAATTAACCTAAAATTAAGGGATTGCATAGTAATGGGAACATAGCGGAAATTTAGGAAGTGGAATTTGGATTGCTTTTATCCAAGGCTTTTCTGATCTGTTCACTATCCCAGTGATTATCATAGGCCACTACGCCTCTTTCAAAATCTGCATTTAGTAATTTTTCCTGCTCCTCAAGTTCCTTCCTTGCCTTAAAAATATAATTTTCATCTTGTTTGGGTTCAGATGCCAATCTACGTAAACTGCTTTCATCATACTTGATGAAATTTTGTACTTGCCTATTCAAGGTATATTTTCTAAAGCCCAATTTACTAAGTACATCCTTGGCCAGGGCCAGTGATGTATCCAATGATTCCCTATAAATGTTTTCTATACCCATATTCAAAAGTTCATAGGCATCATATCTGTTTTTAGCACGTATCATTAATTCAACATGCGGGTATTTTTCCTTGACTAACTTGGTAACTTCTTTGGTAACCCCCGGATTGTCTATGGCACAAATTAAAATCTTAGCTTGTGCAATACCGGCAGATTCCAAAAGATCAATACGTGTGGCATCCCCATAATAGACTTCAAACCCCATTTTACGAAGAAAATCTACTCTATTGGAATCTTGGTCAAGTATGGTCGCTTCAATACCATGAGATCTTAAAAAGCGGCCCACAGTACTTCCAAAATGTCCAAACCCAACCAAAATGACATTTTGAGATTTTGCTATATGGTCCATTGGGCGTTTAATAGATTCTTTAGTACCAATTTTTGGTAATATGAATCGTTCATTGATAATACTGATTATTGGGGTCAAAGTCATGGTCAGTGCGGTAATGACCAACATAATATCCATTTGCTCTTGGTCAAGGATATTTAATTGAAAGGCAAAGGACAAGAGTACAAAGGCAAACTCCCCTATTTGTGCCAAACTAAAGGTTAATAGCAACTTCTGGTCCAGCTTTAGACTAAAAACCCTGGCGGTTATCCATAAGACCAATGCCTTAATAAGGATTACGGAAATCAATATTCCTCCAATGGTGAACGGGATTTTAGCAATGACCACAAAATTTATAGATGCACCAACGGCAATAAAGAACAGTCCAAGTAACAGGTTCTTAAAAGGTTCCAACGTGCTTTCCAACTCGTGCTTATATTCGCTATTGGACAATACAACGCCACCCAAAAATGCTCCTAATGCTGGCGATAGGCCAACATATTCCATTAAAAAGGATATACTGAATACAATGAGCAGCGCAGAGGCAATCAGTAATTCGCGTACTCCGGTCTGCGCTACTTTACGCAACATGGGAACGATCAAATACCTACCGGCTACAATAATCAATACGACCGATAAAATAATCGCCAAGGTTTGATAACCCAATGGCAGGCTATCCAATAAATTACCCGATGTTTCATGAGTTCCGGCAACTACCTCAGTTTCCGAATTGGATAACAGGGGAAGTGCCCCCAACATAAATATCACAATTATATCCTGAAACAATAATATGGAAAAGGCAGAGGTGCCAAAAGTTGTTTCCATAAGCCCTTTTTCCTTAATGGTTTGCATGGCTATTGCTGTGGAGGAAAGTGCTACGGCCATGGCCACCACTAAAGATACTTTCCAATCAAAACCTATGGCATAAAAGAAGAAATACGTTATCAATAGAGTACCTGCCACCTGCAAGCCGCCCATCCCGGCAATGGTCTTACGCATATTCCAAAAATTCCTAGGTTCAATTTCCAGACCGATCAAAAAAAGCATGACTACCACCCCAAATTCCGCAAAGTGAAGAATATCCTCGCCTTCTTCCCCAATGAACCCCAATACGTATGGTCCTATCAACACTCCAGCCATAAGATATCCCAGTACGGAACTAAGCCCTAATTTTTTGGCAACCGAAACGCAAATTATGGCACCAAGTAAAAAAACTATGGCATCAAAAAGTATACTTCCCGTCATATTGATTTAATTTAAACTATTAACTTTTATACCGTCCAGAACAGGTATATTAAAATTGCTGTAAACTATCTATTAGCGCGTTATAAGCGGCCCCATAACCATCTAGTTCTTCATTGGTCAATTTGTAGGTGCCCATTACCGCAAAAGGCTTTTGATACTTCATGAGGCATAAATTGGCCGTTTGTTCAAAAGGTCTTAAAAATTCATTGATGGTATAACTGTTACTTCCTTGGGAACAGTACAGTTCTTTGGAGCCACCCGTAGTTATTGCATTTAAACATAGTTTATCCTGTAAAGCCTTACCCTTGGGTCCATATGCCCAGTTGAACTCGAGCACCATATCTATCCACTGTTTTAATAAAGGAGGACAACTGTACCAATACATAGGATGATGCCAAATAATGACATCATGTGCTTCCAATAATTTTTTTTCCGCGTCTACATCTATATGGAAATCCGGATATATTTCATATAGATCATGAAAAGTAACCCCCTCTTTTTTTGCAATGGCATTTATTAGAACTTGGTTTGCCCTGGATTTTTCATACTTTGGATGAGCGAATAAAACCAGCACTTTTTTCATGGTCAAATGTATATGGATATGGTCTGATATTTAGTTTGTAATCAAATCAAACGAAAGTTTAATACCTTCAATGATCATACCTGTGCCTATGATGGCAATGATCAATCCCATAATCTTACCAATTACGGATATAACATTATAGCCAACAAGCCGTACGATCAGATTACTGAGCCTAAACGTAAAATAGGTAAGTAAGCTCATAAACCCGAAAATTGCAATCACAATTATAATCTGTACGGGTTCTACGTTGGAGACAAAGTTCATTGAAGTAACAATAGTTCCCGGACCGGCCAAAATGGGTATAGCCAACGGGGATACCGCTATATTCTCATCAATATGCACATTTTTAATACTCTTAATACTGGATTGTTTGGATTGAAGCATATCAAACCCAATATAAAATATTAAAATACCCCCGGTTATCTTAAATGCAGGAATACTAATGTTGAACAGCTCAAAAATAAACTTGCCCAAAAGAACGAATACCAAAACAATTATGAACGCTATGATATTGGCTCTTTTATTGATATCCTGTTTGGTCCTGTTATCCGCTCCTTGGGTAAGCGACAGGAATACCGTCATATTGGATATAGGGTTGGTAATGGCAAAAAAACCAGTAAATACGGTAATAGAAAAGGTTATTAAATCATCCATTAGATAAGAAATTAGCTATCTAAAAAAATAAAGCGAACGTTTAAAAATAGCAACTTCTCCAATATTTTTTTAAAAAAGCAAAATTACTTGAATTTTGTGAGCTACGGTACATTAGAATTATAAAGCAAAGCCAAAATTATATGTTAGGAAAAAAACGGTCGGTAATTTGTATTAATTCTTCTATTTTGGAAGCATTATAAGCATCTGCATGAGCTTTGTTATATCCACCACGGTCATTATCAAAATACTCACCTGATTTTGCTAAATCTGTCATACTTAAATTGTACAGAATGTCAACTCCTTTTTTAGGGGAAATACCTACTTGTCTTACCTATCTTTCCTTTTCATAACAATTCTTATGGTTTATTTCACTTCAAAATCCCCATTAGAGCGGATGTAAATAACCGTTTCTGTATCTGTATCCAACAAAGGCTCAGCATTTTCTTTAGCTCCAAAATAAGAACCTGGTTCTAAGACATTTTTAGCCTCTTTTTTAGAATATTGGTGGGTTACCTTGCCAGAGATAACTACAGCCCTAAAATTGGGACTTAAGTTTTTGATACTTCCCTTGAAACCTGCTGGCAATTTTAAAAGTGCGGCACGTAGCTGATTTTTTTGATGACTTCCCCATAAAAAGGCAGTTTGCACATTACTCTTTTCAGCAACCCACCGGATGTCATTAGCGTTTAACCAGACCAAGTTTGTTTTGTCAACATTTACAGGTCTTTCGCCATTATCAAAAGCTTTAGATGTTGGTTTTACCAAATACGGACCTTCTTGAATATCTAAAAACGCCATATTTTCTTCACCGTCAGCAGCAGTAATATGCGCTTCGCCTGCTGGCTGTTGCCAATAAGAACCTGCCGGAAGCCATTGTTTCTCGGCATTTTCATCATCATTGTGCAACAAACCTTTAATTACAACACCTCTATAAGTTATGTTGTGAATGTGTGGAGGTGATGAAAAACCTTTTTTGAATTTCACTAAAAACCCTGCTGGTTCGTTTTTTGTACGGTCTCCCCAAAGTTCACCTGCAGCCGGACTCTTATCGCCTCGTAATGGATTTAACCAACCCCATTCTACATTATCTGCGGTAACTACTTCGTTTACAGACTTAATATTGTCTGTTGTTGGTGTTTGTGCCAATGAGATAACACTAACTATAAGTATAAATAGTATTGTAAATGATGTTTTCATTGTGTTTACTTCCAAGTTACAATGTCTTCAAAATTTCTTCTAGATTTTGGAAACTCTGGGTTTGCTTTTCTATATCCAAAGGCTGCCATAAAAGCTAGTCCGTATTTATTGGTGTCAATTCCAAATTTCTCTTGTAATAAAGCCTCTGCTTTTTCTTGATGAAACCCTTCAATGGGGCAAGAGTCTATGCCCGTTAATGCTGCTGATGTCATCATATTACCCAATGCTATATAGGTTTGCTTAGAAGACCAGTCGAACAACTTCTTATCCGTATCCAGGTTAAAATCGCGCTCCTGAAATTCCCTATAAAATTTAGAGTACATTTCTATAACTTCGGCAGGCATTTGTTTTACCTCTTTCATCATATGTTCAATATAAGGCGCGTTGTGCTTTACCATAGGGGCTTTCATTGCCAAACCTAAAACAAAGTGGCTGGCAGTATCTAATTTTAAAGGCGCGCCCCAAGCTACAGGTTTTAATAATTCGCGTAACTCTTTATCTTGGACCACTACAAAATGCCAGGGCTCAAAACCAAATGAACTAGGCGATAAATGGGCCGTCTTTAAGATAAATTTCATATCGGCATCAGAAATGGTTTTGCTAGCATCAAATTCCTTAGTAGCGTGTCTGTAATTAAAAGCGTTTAGGATGTCTTCTTTTGCAATGTTTGGTATTTTCATGTTTGTAACCTTTTATTAAATAATTGAATACATACTATCAAAAGTATAGTTCAAAAGTAGGATAGCTATTTAGAACTTGCAATAACGGTCAAAAATGATAGTACTTTCATTTAAGAATTGGAAACTTATAAATAACTGATTGTTAACTAATTATAAAAAGTTAAATAAACTATAAAAAGTATAGTTGTATGCTATATTATAGTTCGCTAATTTTGAAATATAAATTCAGTAGTCATGGAAATTGAACATAAAAAGCGCCTGATTAAGTATAATGATAAAATGTTTTCATGTACTACCAGTATTGCTATGGAATTAATTGGTGGTAAATGGAAGAGTGTTATTCTGATTTATTTGTTGAATGGAAAGAAACGCTATAATGAACTCTATAAATTAATTTCAACAATTACTGAGCGCACCTTGAGTTTACAGCTTAAGAAGTTAGAAGAGGATGGATTGATTACGCGACATGTTTATACCAAAAAACCTCCATTAAAGGTGGAATATCAATTAACTCCTTTTGGAGAGAGTTTGGCTCCGGTATTGACATCTATTGCTGAGTGGGGAAAAATTGTTGCCGCGAAAAAAGGAGAGGTAATCGAATAAAAACTTATCTAGTTTTAATAATGTTTACTTAACAATAAACTATTATCCTATTTCTGCAACCCCTTTTATTTATTTCAACCTTCTTTTTTTTTAGCTCAAAAGCAATAATTCTATCCTCTATTTGCAAATAGGTCAATGCTAGTGGTAAACTAGTCAATCATACTTATTCAGTGCTATTATCTTGCTCAGGAATCAAAAAATATGAGTAATGAAAATAGAAAATAGTGTAATAATAGTAACAGGAGCTTCTAGTGGAATTGGCAAAGCTACGGCACATAAATTGGCTGCTCACGGAGCCAAAGTGGTATTGATGGCCAGAAGCGAGGATGAATTAAATGATTTAAAATCCAATATTGAGGAAAAAGGCGGGGAAGCATTGGTGGTTTCCGGTGATGTAACCAAAATGGAAGATTTTGAGAAAGTGGTTTCAAAAGCTAAAACCACTTTTGGCACTGTAAACGTTTTGATCAATAATGCGGGACTAATGCCGCTATCCTTTGTTGAAAAATTAAAGACAGAGGAATGGAATAAAATGGTTGATGTCAATATAAAGGGTGTTTTGAACGGTGTTGCAGCGGTACTGCCAGAACTTAAGAAGAATAAAGGCGGACATATCATTAACATCTCATCCATGGCTGCACATCGCTATTTTCCAGGTGGAGCGGTCTACTGTGCAACGAAAGTAGCCGTAAAAATGTTTTCTGAAGGATTACGGCAAGAATTGGCCCCTAAATATGGAATCAATATAACTTCAATAGAACCGGGAGCCGTTGCAACTAATCTAACCGATACTATTACCGATGACGATATCAAAGAGAAAATGAAGGAAATGCAACAAATGGAAACTTTGGAAGCAGAGGATATCGCAGACGCCATTTATTATGCGTTGTCGCAACCTGCACGAGTAAACATCAACGATGTGTATTTAGTGCCTAGCGAACAACAATAAATCATTAAAGAAAAAGAATATGTCTACGACAACAAAAAGAACAACATTTAAAACAATTGATCCAACCACGGGTAAGGAATTGACTACCTATTCCTATATGACAGATGACGAAGTAGAACAGTCCATTCAACAATCCCATAAAGCATTTTTACAATGGCGAACCAAAAGTGTAGAGGAACGCGGAAAGGTTATTGAAAATATTGGTAAGGAACTACAGAATTATAAGGCTGACCTTGCCGAGCTGATGACCAAAGAAATGGGTAAGCTTTTAAAACAAAGTAAACAAGAGGTAGATCTATGTACCGCTATTTGCGATTACTCCGCCGCTAATGCTCCTAAGGTATTTCAAAAAGAGGAACGTGAGCTTTCCAATGGCGGAAAGGGCATTGTCACATATTCCCCAATTGGAATCATTTACGGTATCATGCCATGGAACTATCCAAGTTATCAGGTAATTAGGTATACCATAGCTAACTTAATGGCAGGGAACAGTATTTTGCTAAAACATGCGTCTAATGTAACCGGTACTGCATTATTATTAAAATCCATTTTTGATACGGCAGGATTGCCAGACGGTTTGTTCAATGTAATGGTAATTGACCATGACCAATCGAATACCATAATAGACCACGAATTGGTACGTGGTGTAACCTTAACGGGTAGTTCCGGTGCTGGTGAAAAGGTTGGTGAACTTGCTGGTAAAAATTTGAAAAAATCCGTATTGGAGTTGGGTAGTAACGATGCGTATTTAATTTTGGACGATGCCGATATAGCCACAGCTGTGGAAAAGAGTGTTAAAGGTAGAATCTATAATAATGGAGAAACCTGTATTGCTGCCAAAAGATTTATTGCTACGGAGAAAGTATATGATAAGTTCAAGGAAGAATTTGTTAAAGCTATGAAAGCCTTAACCATTGGGGACCCCACTGCAGAAGATACGGAACTGGGTCCTATGGCGAGAAAGGATTTACGTGAAACCATCCATGAGCAAGTATTGAAAAGTATAGAAAAAGGAGCACGATTATTATGTGGCGGTGAATTAATGGATGGTGATGGGTATTATTATCCTGCAACGGTCTTGGACCAAGTATCACCTGGTCAACCTGCTTACGACGAAGAGCTTTTTGGCCCCGTAGCTTCCTTGATCAAGGCCAAGGATGACGAGGATGCCATGAGAATTGCAAATGATAGCCGATTTGGATTGGGTGGCGGTATTTTTTCCAAAGATGTTGATAAAGCGATAAAGTTGGCAGAACAACACTTTGATACCGGTATGATCTTTATCAACTCTTTTGGTTTAGCGGAGCCAGCTATGCCGTTTGGTGGGGTTAAAGACTCCGGTTACGGTCGTGAACATGGCGGTTTTGGTATGAAGGAATTTGTCAATGTAAAATCCATAATGATTTCAGAAGATTGATTCTAAAATTCAGCGTAAAGTAAAAGCACCCTTTCGGGTGCTTTTTTTATAAATTATTGGGTGCTTATCAGTATTGAAGGTCAAGCAGGTCAGTCACCGTTCGGTGTATTAAAGACTCCCTTTCTTCAAGTACATTCCAGCCATGGTCAGCATTTTTATACGTATATAATTTACTGTTTCCCTTCCAGCACGCCACATATTTTTTAGCATATTCCATAGGTACCACATCATCCTTTTCTCCCTGATGGATAAATACAGGTTGGTCATAATTATCCAATCCTTCATACGGTTTAAACCCCTTGGCCTCTTCAATAAATTTGTAACCTAATTTTTGACCTTTAAAATCAAAATAACCCTTTTCCGCTGCTCCTTCAATTGATTTTCCTTGAATGACCCCCTGCTCCGCAATTTCATGGGCAAACACCGCAGCTGGTGCCCATAATGTCAAAGATGCTATTACGTCCGGTCGTTGTGCGGCCAATTTTGCAGCCTCCATACCCCCTAAGGAATGGCCCAGTACATGCACTTTTCTATTATACTTGCTTAAAACATAATCTACCATGGCGTGTAATTGCTCAATTTCATCATAAACGGAAATCTGTTCAAAGCACCCTTCACTTTCACCATGACCCAACCGGTCAAAGGAATATACTTCAAAACCATTATCATATAAATGTTGGGCAAGGTTTATAAATGAACGGCCCACCCCAATTCTGTTTGATCCAAAACCATGCACTAGCAATACCGGATGCCGTAATCTTGTTTTTGGGGTAAACCTACTACCATTTATCTGCTGTTTTAAATGAGTAAAAGCGATACAATCAGTAAACATAATTATCATATAAATTGTTCCATGGTAAAATTATAATACAGGTAAAATTCTTTTGATCGTAAACTATTGTTTGTTAACGCAATCGCTATTGGTTTTAGGAGATCAACAGTATAACAATTATCTTTAAAATAGTTCAACATTACTGTTAAGCAATGTTAAAAATGAACGTTCATTCTTTTTTTATGATACCTTTGTAAGGTAAAAAAGTTAAGGATTTTAAGTCCCGGATAACCGAACGTCCTAATAGTCCTAATTCTAGGATTGTAGGAGATGGTAATGGGATAAAGTTATTAATGAAATTGAAAAATAATAGTGTATGAATACTTCGATTAATTTAAAACAACGACCGGTAGGTACCCCTACCTTAGATGATTTTTCGTTTGAAGAACTAGATGATAACTTCACATTGAAAAATGGGGAAATGCTCCTTGTTTCAAAATATATTTCGGTAGACCCATATCTACGTGGCCGTATGAGCGACGCCAAATCTTATGTACCTCCTTTTAAAGTAGGTGAACCAATAAGCTCAGGTATCGTTGCAGAGGTTCTGGAGTCTAAAAACGAAAAATTTAAGGAAGGAGATTTTGTTTCTGGATTATTGCAATGGAAGGAAAAACAAGTGTCCAATGGCGAGGGTCTACAAAAAATAGATAAAAGTAAAGCGCCTTTAAGTGCATATCTAGGCATTGTGGGTATGACGGGTTTAACCGCCTATTTAGGCCTTCATGAAATAGGTAAGCCCAAGCAGGGAGAAACCATGGTAGTATCTGGAGCCGCTGGTGCAGTAGGTAGTGTTGTTGGCCAAATAGGAAAAATACTTGGACTTACTGTAATTGGAATTGCAGGTACGGATGTAAAAATTGACATGCTCAAATCTGATTTTGGATTTGATCATGGCATCAATTATAAAACCACCAAGGATATGAAAGCGGCCATAAAAGAGGCAGCCCCCAATGGAGTGGATATATATTTTGACAATGTTGGCGGACCCATATCAGATGCAGTACTGTTCAGCATCAACCAATTTGCACGAATTATTATTTGTGGTGCCATATCGGTCTATAATAAGACAGAATTGCCAATGGCCGTTGCCGTACAGCCTTTTTTGGTAAAGAACAGTGCTTTAATGCAGGGTTTTATTGTATCTAACTATGCAGATAAATTTCCGGTGGCCATGAAACAGTTAGCTACATGGCTAGGCGAGGACAAATTAACATATAGGGAAACCATTGTAGAAGGTTTTGAAAATACGCCACAGGCCTTTTTGGATATGATGGATGGTAAGAATAAAGGAAAGATGATAGTAAAGGTCTAATAATTGGACCATATATTAATGAACCAAAGAATAAAGAAAATGAAAATATTATTTGTATTAACCTCTCATGATTCATTGGGAGACACAGGAAAGAAAACAGGGTTTTGGATTGAGGAATTTGCTGCGCCCTATTATAGTTTATTGGATAAAGGAGCGGAAATTACCGTGGCAACCCCAATGGGCGGTAAAGCCCCAATTGATCCAAGTAGTGATACCGAGGACGCACAAACCAAGGATACCATACGCTTTAAGAAAGATAAGGTAGCCCAAGATTTGGTGAACTATACCAAAATATTGGCAGAGGTAGATGCAGCAGATTTTGATGCTGTGTTTTATCCAGGAGGGCATGGACCATTATGGGATTTAGCCAATGATGCTACATCGGTAAAATTGATAGAAACATTTAATGAGCAGGGAAAACCAATAGCATTTGTATGTCATGCCCCAGCAGCCTTGAAAAGAGTTTCCGGTGTGGATGGCAATAAATTGGTAAAAGGCAAAAAAGTAACCGGTTTCACCAATTCTGAGGAAGAAGCGGTCCAGTTAACGAACGTGGTTCCGTTTTTGGTAGAGGATATGTTAAAAGAAAGCGGCGGAATTTATTCCAAGAAAGAGGATTGGGCGGCATATGCCGTACAAGACGGAAATTTGATTACGGGTCAGAATCCTGCTTCATCTGAATTGGTTGCCGAGAAACTTTTTGAAGCTTTGAAATAATAACATTTCATATTGAATATAAAAGCCTGCAAGCAGTTTGCAGGCTTTTTTTTTGGTTTTATATGGTAATCAATCCCTAATATTTTTGATACAAATTGTTCTGCTCCATTGCTAATTGATCCATAATTATATTTCATATTTCTTTAAAACTGACACGAATTGTGTTAAGTTGTAACCTTCACCCTAAATCCACTAATATTATCATCTACTCTATGATATCCATCAATTGAATTCATTACTTTAAACAAAGCAAACTGTATCAAATTCGATTTAATTATTCCCTGAATTATGATTTCGGAATAATATTCTGATTCACTCTAAAAAAGTTAGTGGGGTCATATTGATGTTTTATAGCTGCCAAACGATTATAGTTGTGTTTATAACTCGCTTGTACCCGTTCCTGCCCTTCATCCATCATAAAATTAGAATAGGCACCACCTGCTGAATATGGATGCAAGGCATCATAATATCCTTTACACCACTCCGTAATTTTATCAGCATTCTTTGGGTTGGGATCAACACCAACGTATACACCGCAATAATCAGCATCACGGTATGCCCAAGGAGTTTCAGTTGCTCCTACCCTACTTGCTGCACCTGTTATTGGGTACAAATGCATTTGTGATAGAGGCGTCGGAATTTCTGAACCAAATTTTAAATGCTGAGCGGTAATTTCTGGAGTCAAAGATTTAAAAAAATCGGCTCTCCAATACCAATGCATTCCTGTTGGAAACAAAACATCGAACATAGATTGCATAGCCGGATAAGGCATTTCTCCCATATGAGCAAATAAGGGATTCTTTTTTAAAATCGGAGCAAAAGTTTCATCCATTTTGTCCATTTTACCTGTATAACACCAAACAATGGCGCAAAATTTATTATTATGTAGATGTTCGGGAAATGGCGATTCGGGAATTATCATAGTGGCGATAAAGCCGTTTATATCATCTGGCGCCTTTCTAATAAAACCATCAAACCAACCCATAATCTCCTCTGTTTGTTCTATGGGCCACAAGGTTGGTCCTCCATATACCATTTTCTGTTGATGTGCCTGAAAAGTAAATTTAGTTACAATTCCAAAATTACCGCCACCTCCGCGAATAGCCCAAAACAAATTAGGATGTTCATCTTTGTTGGTTGTTAGTAAGGAACCATCTGCCAAAACCATTTCAGCTTCCAAGAGGTTATCAATGGTTAACCCGTATTTTCTAGAAAGATACCCAACACCACCACCTAGAGTAAGTCCCCCAACTCCGGTACTTGAAACCATGCCGGAAGGTATTGCCAAACCGTGCTCATGCGTGGCATTATCTACCTCGTTCCAAATACATCCACCACCTACCTTTACGGTCTTGTTTTCTGTATTGACGGTAATAGATTTTAGACCTGATAAATCAATGACCATTCCGTCATCACATAATCCTAATCCGCCACCATTGTGTCCACCTCCTCTAATTGCAACGAGTAAATTATTATTTCTACCAAAATCAACTGCAATTTTAACATCATTTACATTCGTACACATAGCGATAGCGCCAGGACGTTTGTCAATCATTGCATTATATATTTTTCGTGCTTCGTCATACGAAGTGTCATTAGTTGTTATTAGTCTACCATTTAATTGCTTTCGTAAGCTTTCTATATGTTTTTCTGTGATTGGTTGTTCAAGGTTTCTCATGGTTTTTCATGGTTTTGTTTCGTTTTATATAATTGTTGTATTGTTTTTATTTTGATATCATCATTCCTTTTAAGGACCACAATATGGCAAGGACATCTTTTTTTGATTCCTCGTCAATTCCGTTTTGATCTAACGCTTTGAAAATATCATCCATTACATGCATATACTCTCCTGGACTTATATTCATTCCTGTATGGGCCGTGACCATATCCATGCCGGTATAGGTTGCTGGTCCGCCACTACCAGCACTAAAAAAGTCGATGGTATGACTTTTAATTATAGCCAGACGTTGCGGTTGATTTTTTAAATGCAAGAATCTAGCGTTAACAGCTGGGTTATCCATATGATTGGTAACTGTGTTATCAACTATAGTGGAGATTCCTACTCTTCCTCCTAGACGTTCAAATAGTGATTTGTTCATAATATATAGGTTTTAAAAAGATTGTTGTTTTTATAATTTGGTAAAAGGGATAATCATGGGAACCTTTTTTTGATAATCGATATAGGTTGTACCTAATGCCTTTTTTAGGTCTTTCTCCTCTAGAAATTTAACTGCAATTAGAATATAGCTGGTTGTTACTACTGCGAATAATAGATGACCTATAGTCATAGTTGGTGTAGCCCAAAAAGCAATTATAAAACCTAGCATAATAGGATGACGTACCAGCCCGTAGAAATAGTTGACCTTAAATGAAGGTTCTTTGGTTACCTTGTTTTTAAGATTATCTACGATTTGAGTGAGACCAAACAGTTCAAAATGGCTTATCATAAACGTAGATAATAAAACGATTAACCAACCCATAAAAAAAACTCCTTGAATAATAGAAGCTAAAACTGCATTATCTACAGACCATAGCACCGTAGTCATTGGCTGCCATTGCCAATAAATTAATAGTAACGCCAGACTGGATAAGAGTATATAGGTACTACGCTCTGCTGCTTTGCCTATAATGTTAAACCACCATTTTTTAAATGCCGGTCTTGCCATAACGCTATGTTGTAAGGCGAAAACACTAAGCAAGCCAATGTTTATTAATAAAGCATTTAGTGTATCTATTTCAACACCGGAGTCTATACTTTTTGGCACCCATAAATTATTGACGAAACCTATGGCATACAGAAAAGCAATTAGGAAAATGAAATAAGCTAGAATACCGTAAATAAGGATGATAATTTTTTTCATGACATTGATTGTTTTGGTTTTACCATTCAAATCTAGTCATGCTTATTCATTGCAAATTCTACATTTCAACCAAATACTATAACTTTTCGGTCATTAATATAAAAGTCAAATTATGCTTTTAAACACTTTTTAAATAATTGGAAGGCAGGATGTTATATTCTTTTTGAAAGCATTTTGTAAAATATGCCGCACTATTGAAACCTGTTTCAAATGCTATTTCAGAAATGTTCATATCTTTTTTAATCAAAAGTTTGATAGCCTTGTTCAACCGATGTCTTTGAATTAAATAATTGGTTGATGTATGTAGTAGACTTTTGGTCTTTCGATATAATTGAGAAGTGCTTAATCCCAAATGCGAACAAAAATCGTCTACACATAAATTGGGATTTTGCCATTCGCAATCTAAATAATTCATAACATCGTTTAGAAACTCTTCTTCTTGAAAAAGGAGTATTTTAAATATATCAGGATTTAATCTTTTGTTCTGATTTTCACTCTCATATAACTCTTTAACTTCTGTAGTTACAATGATATGCGAATGTTGAATATCTGTTAAACGTTTTGCTGTCTTAATCGTTTCTTCAAAAAAACCATGGTTTTTGGTAATTGGAACTCCCGCTCCAATACCAATACGAATTTGCTCTGTACTTTTTGTAGTCAAAACATAATATTCTTTCAATTCTAAAATACCATGCAGTGCGTTGGTTGTAGATGTAAAGGATATCAGCAAATATTCTTTATGACTGTCTATCAGTCGGCCCGCATAATTTTCAATGATGTTCTTTATTTTTTCCAGTACTTCTTTACTCGGAGAGGTTAAGTATTGGCCATCCATAAATTTAAGTGCGGCCAAAATTCGAAAACCAGGATTATTGACAATATTAAGTTCTGTTTTTTGAGATTTGGATGGGTCCTCAATGCGTCCTAAAAAAGATTCTACAATACTAGTATCTACTTCAATTATAGTGTTGGGCACATCACCATGTGAATTGGTATGCATTTCTATAATCGCTTCCATATTTGGAGCTTCGACTAAACAAAATGCGGTAGAACGGTCTTCGTCGAACCAATAGCTTAGACCTTTACAGCAATATTTATGCTGAACAATTAAATCTTGATTATGCAGATCTGCTACATCCTCTGCGGTTACTCCTTGAGACACATCGTGTCTATCCATGTATATTGGCATGTTGGTATTTTTTACAAGGTTACTGCTCGTAAAAACCGGAGGATTATGTTTTGTAAGCCTTATAAAAGTAAGTGTTTTATATAGAGAATTGATTGTTAACAGGTTGTAATTCAATTTTTAACATTAAAATACCCAATACTAGGTATACAGTTATGAAATGAATTCAATTTAGAGCTAAACTAGTAGAAATTACATTTCTTGCAACAAAGCTTCAGCATCTGTAATCAATTGTGCTATTGACGCTCGGTTTAAACCATTATATATACCGCGAATATGCTTGTTCTTGTCAATGAGAAGGAAGTTTTCCGTATGTAAAAAATCATTGATATCCTTGGGGATACCCAAATCATTTTCTACAAAATATTCGTTTCTACCTAAGTTGTAAATTTCAGTTTTATCACCTGTAACCAAGTGCCATTTAGAATCTATAACTCCGTTCTTTTCAGCATATGTTTTAAGAACAGAAACCGAATCTATGGATGGAGTAACGGAATGTGAAAGAATAGCTACTTCCGGATTATCTAAAAAGGCTTCTTGTACCTTGGTCATATTATTGGTCATCTTCAAGCAAATACCTGGGCAACTCGTAAAAAAGAAGTCCGTAATGTAAATCTGATCATCAAATGTATTTTGCGTTACCGTATCTCCTAATTGGTTGATCAGCTTAAAATCTGGAATTTTATGGAACTGTTTTTCCTCCTTAAAATTTGGCGTTATCCAGTAAGGCGTAAATGATTCATCATTGTAATATGGCAAGTGCTCTACCCTACTGGTTTCCGTTACCTGAATGTTTTCCTTTTTCACTGCTTCTTTACAACTAGCAAAAATTATAAAAAACAGTATTATTACAATTGACTTATTCATCTCTTTTCGCGATTTCATCCCTAACAACAACTTCATCTTCTAATTGATAACAAGAATTTGCTCTCCGTAATCCAAAAATACGTCCGTTTTTTGCTTCATAGTTTACGTACAAAGTTCCATTTTGCAACCATGCTTTTTGTAAACCTTCTTCCTTACCATTTAACAATTGTCTTTCTTTTGCCAATTGCCCGTCTGGATACCATTTCTTTTCAACCCCGTTCATATTGCCATTAACGTAATTAGCATCTTGCGCTAATTGACCATTTTCCCACCAGCTTTTATAAGAACCTTCAAGTCGATTGTTTTTATAGTGATATGCCACTCGTAAAACTCCGGCTTCAGACCATTTTTGGGCTTCACCTTCTCTTTTACCTTTTATAAAACCCACCTTTTCTGCCAAAGTACCATTTTCATGTAAGGCTATTGAATAACCATCATAAGGTGAGTTTTTATAATACCAAGTTCCTTCCAATTGATTTAATGTCAACTCTTCTTTAAATTTAGTTTCTTGCTTAATTTCTATTGGTTTCTCCACCAAAGTTTTGGGCTCTGTTGTATTCTTACAACCAATTTGAAAAATCAGTATAAAACAAATAATATGGAAATGAACTATTCTCATTTTTAATATCCTTGATAAGGACCTGCAAATGCTAAGTATGATCCTGTTGTTGAATAAACTTCATTTATAATATGGTAATGATATTCTACTTCACCATCAGTGTATTGAGTAGTAGTGGTATGTCCGCCAGAAGCATCAAGATCTGAAGGATAATCTCCTGTTGAATTACATTTACGGCCATAGAGAAAAACACCATCTAACAGTATACCTACTAAGTTTTCATCATCGTCAGAAAAGGCTATAGGCTCCAGATGGTAATGGTATACGCCCGGACCAATATGCGCCCCAGTCCAGTCCAAACTAGCTGCAGCGGAATCTAGAGGACCACCTCCTTCTTGATCATTGAAAATAGAAGCACCACTGACCGCAATTCCAATAGTATTAAAATCCGTGGCAACGGTATTTCCTGATAAATTAGGCGTAGCGTCTACCCTAATGGTTGTTGCATTATTGTTGCTGGACATTATACTTGGTGTCGTTGCTACATCAGGTTCATCACGATAAAGCGTATTACCTTCTCCCCAGTATACGGTTTCATGGTTGGGCAGTCCCGTGGTTTCAATGACAACTTCAGATCCATCTAAATAGACGGTTACGGCATTGGTATTAAATGCGCCGTATGCAGCATGTAGTTCTGTTACAATTGGCTCATCGTCTTCATTTTCTTCCATATCCTCTGTAGTGTCGTCCATACTGTCACTACTACAGGCAATGAACGTAATGAACAACATGCCTATAATAAAGGCAAAAGGGGTGATTCTTTTAATTGGATTTTTTTTCATGCTATTATATTTATAATGTCTATGGTTTGGGGAAAAAGCTCCATGATTACTCATGAAGCTTTGTCAACTAAACAAAAACAACCTATTGATCAAGATAATTTTGTACTGCTGTATTTCTATTGGCAACATGAGTCTTTAGCTCGTTGATTGCATTTTGGAAATCCGCACTGGAGTTTAAATAGGTATGCCCTTCGATCTCAGCTGTTGCGTATGGTTCTATCAAGGCCGCATAATTGGTATATAATGCTTGCATAGTACTTTCATTGAAAGCATTTTCAATAACTTCTTGCACATATAGGTCATATTGCGCTTTATATGTATCATCGTCATACAAATAAGAAATCAATGGCCATTGAGCAGCATTTATATCAGAGAAATCCAATTGCGGTGAACCACCTTGTTTGCCTACCTGTAAAGCTTCGTTGTTGTCCCAAGGAATCCATGTAAGCTTTCCATTTTCAAGATTATTATATAGATAATAGTTATGAGACATTCTGCCATAGGTATCCCAGTTTTGTATCACCGTATTGGTAGCTAAATATTTAAGGAAAACATCCGTATCAAAAACGGCCTCTAGATTTGTTCTCCAAGTTTCTGGATCAGAAGTACGGGTATTGTCGTTCAGGTTGTTCAATAAGGCGAGAACATCAGAATAATCCGCTTCGTCCTCATTGGTTTTCTTTACATATTCATCCTCATTATAGGAACCTGCGACAAATGTAGCGGCATCACCATCTGGTTTATATAGGTTACCATCATTGTCATCAAATTGTTCATCAATTACAGTATCGTCAACTTCTTCAACAAGTGTGTATACGCCAAAATATACAGGTCCCTCTCCATAATCCACATACACGGTATAAAAAGCAGTATGAGACGCTGCAAGGCCAACATTTCTAAAAACATCCGTTGCGACTTTTTCACGTAGCATGGATTTATCGTCAAAGTTGTTTTTAAGGCTTAATTTTTTAAAACCGTAAAAACGTTGGTTGTCAATCTGTGGATAGTCGTCCTCGAACTCATCAAAATCCAACTTAAAGGAGAGTTTAAGGTTACCTGCTTGCCATGCGGACTGTAAGCTGCTATTTCCTTTAAAGCGAACCCCTACCCTGTACCATTCCTTGCCCTCATAAACTACCTCTGCGGGAACAAAGATTGGGTCTTCATCCGTAGATGATGACGAAACTGGCCCACCAGCGCCACCCGGTCCTTGGGCAGAAGCACCAAAGGATCCATATAATGAGGTCATATCCTCAAGCATACTGGTCCAGCGGGCTTCTGTAATGACAATATCCAAACGCTTAACGGTATTGTCCTCAAATACTTCTTCAAAATTGGGGTCGGCATCCTTACTGTGTGTTTCAGTTGTCCAGTCGGTCGCTGTAAAGTCGGTATCATCCACTTCGGTAGTATCATCCTCCTCTTCCACTTCCCCTTCAGTAATTTCCTGATCAGCATCCGTAACGGTATCATCATCGCTACAAGCCGTAAAAAATGTAAAGGATAGGCAAATGATAAATGCTTGAAACATACTTTTAGGGAGATAATTGTTCTGTATGATCATGTGTTTTATTATTTAAGATTACGTATTGTGTGAAATTAGTTTCTTGGTCTTCCCTTTGGTTTAGGGGCATTTTTCAGTTCTTCTTCATTTATAAAACCATCCTCATTGGCATCTATCTTATCAAAATCTTTTTGTAAAGGTCCTTTGACCTCGTCTTTGGAAAGTTGTCCGTCTTCGTCTTTGTCCATTTGTTCCAATAATTCCTTAAATGTAGGTGGCTCTCTACGCTCTCCTTTAGACTGGGCCGTTGCGGCCAAAGTTCCCAAAGCAATCATTATGGCAAATAATAATCCTGTTTTTAATGTAGCTCGTTTCATATGTTTTAATTTTAATTATTGATATTTGACTACAAAGGTGTAAGAAACCATAATGCAAAATGGGCATATTAAGCGTATGCCGACAACCTTTAAGTGAATGGTTGATTTTAAGCCGTGAATACTTTAATAGCGTTGTTTTATAAGCTTGTTTATAGGGACGGTTTAAAAAATTATATCTTTTATTTGCAGCATGAAAAGACATAAAAATTTCATTTTTCACGGTGTACTTTGGTTATTGATATGGTCAACCGCTTGGCTGTTCAATGGAGGGGAATTTGAGTTTGTTAGGCAGAATTGGTTTTCCTTGATCTTCCAAATACTAGCCATTGGCCTGTTGATTTATTTTGCAATACCCCACCTTTTACTCAAAAAGAAATATTTATTGTTCTCTATTGCACTGATGGTGACCGTAATTGCAATAACCTTGATATTGACCCAGTTGACCCAAGTACCAACTTTAGGCCCTGACATGGGTCCTGGTCCTGGTCCTGGTCCAGGACCAGGTATGTCACCTAGAGGAGATATGGGACCGCCAATGGATGTAGTTAGAAGGCCGCCTTCCAAATTTTTTATAAACCTATTATTAATTTCCATTGCTTGTGTTGTGGCTACCTTGGTCGAGATATTTTTATTTGCGCAACGAAAGGAGGAAGAAATTATAAAGAATAAGAATGAAAGCTTACAGACAGAGTTAAAATTGCTGAAATCACAGATAAATCCCCATTTTCTATTTAATTCTTTGAACAATATCTACGCACTCTCTGCCATAGATGCAGGCAGAACCCAAGAAAGTATCAGTTATCTTTCCGATATGTTACGGTATGTCCTTTATGAATGTGAACAGGAGATCGTACCACTACAAAAGGAAATGGATTATATTGAAAACTACATAAAACTTTTTTCTTTAAAGAGCAGTAAAACGTATCCTATTACCACAAATTTTAATGTAGAGGATCCACAGATAAAAATAGTACCTATGTTATTGATACCATTTTTAGAGAACGCGCTAAAACATAGTAACATTGAAAAAATAACAGGTACATTCATACATATATCCTTGGCGGCCAACAAAAACCAGATACGTTTTGAATTAGAAAATAGTAAGCCAAGGACCCCCTTAATTACCGATTCCGTTGGTGGTATTGGAATTGAAAATGTCAAGAAAAGATTAGCTATCTTATATCCTAAACGACATCAATTAATTATAGATGATGCGGAACAAACGTTCAAAGTGAATTTAATACTTCAACTACATGCATAAAATTAACTGCTTGGTGGTAGATGATGAGGAATTGGCCCGTAGGTTGATTATATCATACATGGATAAGTTAGATTTTTTACATTTGGTTGGATCGGTAGAAAACCCACTTGATGCCCTTAAAATAATGAAGGAAAAACCTGTGGACCTACTTTTTTTGGATATTCAAATGCCAGAATTAAAAGGAACCTCCTTTGCAAAAATGGTCGGTCCCACTACTAAAATAATATTTACCACCGCTTATTCAGAATACGCATTGGAAGGTTATGAACTTAATGTCCTGGATTATTTATTGAAACCCATAACATTTGAGCGATTTTTAACTGCCGTGAACAAACTTAAAAATACCGGTAATGCAACCATTTCGGAATCGTTCACCATTAAATCCGGTTATGATCTTCATAAGGTTAATTATACGGATATAATCTATGTTGAAAGTGATAGTGAATATGTTACTTTTCATTTGTCCGACAGAAAAATTATAAGTAATCAGCGTTTAAAGATGGTTGAGCAAGAATTGCCAAACGACCTGTTTATTAGGGTACATAGGTCTTATATTATCAATAAGGATAAGGTAATGGGCCTAAAGGGAAGAGATTTATTGCTTAAGGATTTAGTAATACCGGTGAGCGATTCCTATTATGAGCGGGTAAAGAAAGAGGTGTTCTAAATACCATTACTCATTCCCTTTTTTAGCTGTAGAAATCTAAATGTCTCTTAGTAAATACATTATGGCATACCTCGTGAAATTGTGAATATCTAATGGTTTTTTTTATGATGGGAACTAAGGCTAACTGCTATATTTGCCACCCCTAAAAAAACATGATATGAGTGCAATTTGGTATGAGTGTAAAGTAAAATATAGAAAATTGGATGAGGCAAGTGGTATGCTAAAGGTCAAAACAGAACCGTTCTTGGTAGATGCCATTTCCTATACTGAAGCAGAAAGTAGAATAACCCAAGAAATGTCCGCCTATTTAAGTGATAGCGAAGAAATAAAGATTACGAACATTAAGGTTGCCAATTACGCAGAAATCCATCCGTTTGAAAATTCGGATAGATGGTTTAAGTCCAAGATATCCTTGATCGCCTTTGATGAGGAGAGTGGCAAGGAACGTAAAACCAATCAATATTTATTGGTTCAGGCAAATGATGTTAAGGAAGCTTATGAGAATACGGTTAGTGTAATGAAGGATACTATGGGAGATTATACCATTCCTGCCATTACTGAATCGCCCATTATGGATGTTTTTCCTTATTTTTCAGGTGAAGAAGATGATTTGGAGCGTATTCAAAAATTTACAGAACTAAAGTATTCGGTGCCTGTACTAGAAGTAGATGATAGTTTGAAGAGTGAAAATGAGGTAACGGTTTAATGCGATAGCATTGAATTTCTAAATTCCCTTGGGCTTAATCCTTTCAATTTTTTAAATGTTCGGTTAAAATGAGATAAGCTTTCAAAGCCACAATCAAAAGCAATAGCCTGTATAGGTTTATCCGTTGTGGATAAATGCATACAGGCTAATTCTATTCTGGATAAATTTAAAAATGTCACAAACGAATGCCCCGTACTTTTTTTGAACCATCTACAAAAAGACGGAGCTATCATATGGGCTTTTTCTGCCATTAGGTTTACGGTAAGTTTACTGGTAAGATTTTCAAGAATGTAAGACGTAATGACTTTTATTTTACTTTTTGATTTATCGGTTACCATTTGCGGAAGGTATGAGGATGAGGAGAGATAAACCGTGTCTTCGTGAAGAAGCAATTGCTGAATTATTTCAATTAAAGCGGCCAATTGCCCTGTTTTTGATAAATCATCAAACGAGCATAATTGTTCTAACAGTTGTGGGGCGGGATGTAAAAACTGTATACCCCTAGTGGCAGAACTATACAGTGTTTTAAAAGCCTCACATTCTATAAAACTATCAAACAAATGGGCTGGAAATTGAATAACGATCGCTTCTTGGGTCATTGATGGGTTATTTAAGTGGGATATATAATTGTGAGGTAGGTTACTACCCAAAAGGACCAAGTCATTTTCAGTATAGTTAAGTATACTGTTACCAACAAACCGTGTACCGCTACCCTTGGTAATTAAAGTAAGTTCCAGCTCTGGATGATAATGCCAAAAGGGTTTAAATTGTTGTTCTTTTAATTTAAAATACCGAAAAGATGTTTGGGATTCTTTAAGGTCTATTCTTTCAATGATGGGTTTCATTATAAGTTATAATTAACTATTAATGTATACAAATTACATCATATGGGATAAAATATGCACACTATTGGTTAAAATTGTAAAATATGTACCGCTGTCATCTATATACTTTTATGAACATAAAATTTATGACATGAAAACAATGGCACTTTTAAATCAGGAATACGTACTCACTCATGAACAAATACAATTTTATGATTCCAATCGCTATATAAAATTGAAACATGTTTTTGATCCCGAAACCATTTCATTTTTTAATGGGATCATTACCAAGAAAGTAATGGAGTTGACCAAAGAAAAGCAGCCAATGGAACATAGGGACACCTATGGCAAGGCGTTTATGCAGCTTTTTAATTTATGGCAAGAAGATGAATTGATAAAGACATTGGTATTTTCAAAGAGACTAGCACAAATTGCCAGTGCCTTAATGCAAGTTGAAGGTGTACGTTTGTACCATGACCAAGCCTTGTTCAAGGAAGCTGGCGGGGGTATTACCCCGTGGCATGCCGATCAATACTATTGGCCCTTGGCCTCTGATAAAACCATAACTGCTTGGATACCCCTACAAAAAACACCATTATCAATGGGACCATTGGAGTTTAGCGCAGGTAGTCATGAAATTATGGATGGTAGGGAATTATCTATAAGTGATGAGAGTGAACAGATTATACAGAATAGATTAAAAGTAACCGATTTTAAACATATTATATCGCCTTTTGATATTGGGGAAATAAGTTTTCATTCTGGATGGGTTTTTCATCGTGCCGGTGCAAATACTACCCGGAACATGAGAAAGGTCATGACCATAATCTATATGGATAAGCATATGAAATTAAAACAACCCACTAATGACGGACAACAGAATGATTGGGAAACATGGTGTCCTGGCACTAAAATCGGTAGAATTATTAATTCTCCCTTAAATCCTGTTTTATTTTGACTTCAACATACCGTTTAGGTTTATTTAATTTAGAACACCATTTATGAAAATTCATAAATATGCAATAAAAAAGAGGGCACTTAAGGCCCTCTTCATAATTTACCCATCAAGGATTATTTTGTCAATAGCACATCATTGATTACGTGTATAATTCCGTTAGATGCTTTTACATTTCCTAAGACAATTTCACTTCTATTTCCTTTTTCATCCTTCAAAACAATTTTGTCATTCTTTAAACCAGCGGTAATTTCTGATCCGGCAACTGTCGTCATTACATATTTACCATTGGCTTCCTTAATATTATCCACCAATTTATCTGTAGAAATTATGTCATTTATTACATGATACTGTAATATTTTGGTCAATAATTCTTTATTCTCTTCTTTGCCCAATTCTGCAATAGACCTATTATTAGGTAATTTTTCAAAAGCATTATTAGATGGTGCAAATACGGTATAATTACCAGGTTCAGTTAACATAGCTTCCAAATCAGCTACTTTCACAGCGGATAATAACGTTGAAAGTTCATTATTTTTATGAGCAAGTGCGGCTATACTGTTAGCCTTCATTTCGTTTTTTTTGGCTTCGACTTTAGCCTTTTCCGCTTCTGCCTCAATTTTGGCTTCCTCCATTGATATTTGATCCTCCATAGCCTTTTTATCGGCATCTATTTTGGCTTGATCCTTACATGAATTTAATGCAAAAAGTACGATGCCTAAACATACCAAAGTTTTTAAATTTCTTAGTGTCATAATTCCGTGTTTTTAGATATTGTTATCATATTATTTACGTACAATTACAGGTGATAGTTTGCTGAAAACCATGACTTGTGTATTAATAATTAGTTAAACAATTACTGCTTATGTTAACCTATGTTTAAAAAGAACTGGAAAAAATAAAAAATGGACTCAAAGAAAAAATTGATTTGCACGTTAGTTAATAGTAAGAAAATACATACATAACTTGGCATTTCACAACATAATTAAGGAAGTATTGTATTTACATTATATATTTATTGCTTAATTCCCTCTTAGTGATGAAGTTTATTTTGTCCCCTACTAATTATAAAAAATGCATACTGTTAGTAGTACTATCATTGATGTTGATACCTAGATCGTATTCACAATCAGAAAAAAAGCTTCTTAAACAGATAGAGGAATTAAAAGCGCAACCAGAATTTAATCCTGAAACCCCCCTTTACATAGATTTACTTTTTGATCTGGCCAAGGAATATACCTACAAGAATAAGGACAGTACGTATATTTTGGCAAACCAGGGGCTTGCTTTAAGTAAACTTACCAAATATAAAAAAGGGGAAGGTTATGCTTATCTACGTTTAGGTGACTACTATTCCCAATTAATGGATAAGGATAATTATAAAAAGTATTATGATAAGACAATAGAAATAGCTGATAATTACGATTATGAAAAGCTTAAATTAATTGTCCTCAACAATTACGGCACTACCCTTTCTATACATGGTGATGTAGATGAGGCTTTAAAATATTACTTGGAAGGCATTGAAATTGGTGAAAAAAATAAGGATAACCTTATGTTGCCGATATTATATGATAATATTGCCATTATGTATTCCGGTCTAAAAGACTATGAGACCGCGTTGATCTTTCATGAAAACTCACTTCGTTTTAGTGAAAAAAGCAAGAGTGCATTTACTATGGCAAAGACCTTAAGTAATATGGCCTTTTCATATGCATATTTACACAAATTTGAAAATGCAGAAGATGTAATAAAAAGGGCCATTCCTATATTCATTGAAGAGGATAATATGGATTGGCTTTCCTTTTGCTATGAGGTTAAGGGAATTATAGCCTTGGAAAAAAAGCAATTTGAAGATGCTTTGGAATGGTATATGGAAAGTAATTTGCTATGTGAGGACCTTGATTATTTTACGGGTACCATTAACACCTATAATGGTCTGGCAGAAGCGTATATAGGCCTAGGTCAAATAGATTCCGCAGAACATTATGCCCTTAAGGCCAATAAGGCGGCAAGCACCACCCACTACCCAGAAATTTTAATGAAATCCGCAAAAACTCTTGCTGATATTAATAGGATAAAAGGTGAGTTTGAGGTGGCGTTGGATTATCAGGATGAGTATTTGGAACTTGCGGAAAAAGCAGATACCGAAAATTTTAAGAAAGGCTTGGCAATGCTCCGTAGCTATCAAAAATACGAGGCACAAAAAAAACAGATTCTCGATGAAAAAAACAGGGAACTGGCAAGTCAACAAGCGTTGACCTATATTGCCTTGGCAGGTCTATTGCTATTGATTATCATGCTCGTTTTAATTTATAGAAACTTTAAAATTCAAGGACGTTTTAATGGTATTTTACAGAAAAAGCAACAAATACTAGTCAATAGGGAATTACAGTTAAAGGAAAGTAATAATACCAAGGATAAGTTATTTTCATTGATAGCGCATGATCTTAGAGGCCCAATTCATTCCTTTCATGGCCTTATGCAATTTTATGTACGTGGTCAAATGACCAAGGAAGAAACGGACAAATTTTTACCTGTAGCCTTACAGGATTTAAGTTCTATTGCAGATATGTTGGATAATCTATTGATTTGGGGTAAAACACAGATTAACGGTACCAAACATGAACCTAAAAATATTAACATCAATGATTTGATAGAAAATAATATGCGTTTATTAAAACCTTTAGCCGATAAGAAATCTATTCAAGTTAAAAGTAATGTGGAAAAGAATTTAGTTAGTTATAGTGATGACGCCCATGTGGATATTGTACTAAGAAACCTTATTGGCAATGCCATAAAATTCACACAAAAAAATGGTGAGATTACTATAGATGCTATGGAAAATGAATCCCAATTGGTACTTTCCGTGGCGGACAATGGTGTTGGTATGTCCCCGGAAAAACAGGAGAATTTATTTAACAAGAACAATTATGAATCTTCTTATGGTACCAATAATGAAAAAGGAACAGGACTAGGATTGTTTTTATGTAAGGAAATGGTAGAAATGAACGGTGGACGAATATGGGTAAAAAGTGTAATTGGTCAAGGATCAACTATCTATTTTACCGTACCCAAGAAATTGAAACTTCGCAAGGCCATTTAATATGTCTTAAAAATGAAAAATCCACCGAAACCATAGGCTCCAGTGGATTTATCCCATATATAACCATTTAATTACACGGGAATTTTATCGGCCAATTTGCGTCTTTCCCAATTTCTGTGCTTGGAAATACTGTCTACAAATTTAGAGGGCTCATCATTGATATGTATGGCGTTATCATCCTTATATGCTTTAATAAATGATTTGTCCAAAGCCATTTCACCTTCATCATCTACGGCTATTGCCTTACAATATTTGAAACTTTCATTTATAAATTTGATAAACTTTCCATTATCCAAAATAGCTTCCACAGATTTTTCTCCTCCAGGAATATAGACTGCATCAAATAAAACACTTTCCGTCGTTGCTATAGCCGCATCAACTTTATGTTTCATACCTTCATCACAAGTAATACTTCCTCCGTGAGGCGCAACAATTTTAACCATAGCTCCTTCTTTCTCCAATAATTCTGTCATGGATTTAAATTTTTTCATGTTGAATCCATCTGCTGCAAGCACGGCTATCTGTCTGGTAGCAATACTATTGAATTTTGTATTGGCCATACTTAATGCCTTTGATTTGTCCAGGTAATTTTTCTTTTCACCAGGTTGATGTTTGTCCGCATCAGCATCGGCACCTATAGCCTGATTAATAGGTCGTTCAATATCCTTTGGTATTTCCATACCCAATCCTTCCGCTACTTTATTGGCAAGATCATCATCTATCTGGGCGATCAACCATAACATGCGCTCCTTAATGTGTTCATGGTTACATTTGCCCAACTCAAAAGTATAGGCCGCTGCCACGTGCTCTTGTTCCCAATCTGCCAAACTTCTATAGAATAATGCCGGTTGCGAAAAATGATCGTTAAAGCTCTCGCTTCTTGTCCGTATCTTTTTTGCATCTATACGTTCCTCATATGAATGGAAACCACCTTCCGCCATTTTGGAAAGGTGTGGGCAACCACCGCTTAAGCTATTTGGAAAATATGCAGTTTGTCCTTTAGGAATGGACATTTGCATATGAGCATCCCTTTGATTATTATGCGTTTCTACAATAGGCCTGTTGATTGGAATTTGATGAAAATTAGGGCTTCCCAATCTGGACAACTGGGTATCTCGGTAAGAAAATAATCTACCTTGTAACAAAGGATCGTTCGTAAAATCAATACCTGGAACAATGTGACCAGGCAAGAAAGCAACTTGTTCCGTTTCCGCAAAGAAATTATCCGGGTTTCTGTTCAAGGTCATTTTACCAATTATTTTAACAGGAACCATTTCTTCAGGAATAAGTTTAGTTGGATCCAACAGGTCAAAATCAAACTTATGTTCATCTTTTTCCGCTACTACCTGTATACCAAGTTCCCATTCAGGATATTGTCCGGCCTCAATGGCATCCCACAAATCCCTTCTGTGGAAATCCGGATCGGCTCCATTTATCTTTACTGCTTCTTCCCATGTTACGGAGTGTACGCCTAGCGTTGGTTTCCAATGAAATTTTACAAAGTGTGCTTCTCCCTTTGCATTGATCAATCTAAAGGTATGTATTCCAAAACCTTCCATCATACGTAAACTTCTAGGAATGGCCCGATCACTCATAACCCAAATATGATTGTGCAAGGTTTCCGTAGTGAGAGAAACAAAATCATAGAATGTATCATGTGCAGATGCAGCTTGTGGAATTTCCTTGTTCGGTTCCGGTTTAACGGAATGAATCAAATCTGGAAATTTCATAGCATCCTGTATAAAGAATATAGGCATGTTATTTCCCACAAGATCCCATGTTCCTTCTTCGGTATAAAATTTTACTGCAAAACCACGGACATCCCTAGCTAGGTCAGGTGAACCTTTTGAACCCGCTACGGTAGAGAAACGTACAAACACAGGCGTTTTTCTTGCGGTATCCGTAAATATGCCGGCTTTACTATACTCCTCAATACTTTCATATAATTCAAAATAACCGTGTGCCGCACTACCCCTGGCGTGTACAATACGTTCTGGAATACGTTCGTGATCAAAACTTGTAATTTTTTCCCGTAACAGGAAATCCTCTAACAATGTAGAACCACGTTCCCCGGATTTTAAACTATTATTTGTATCGTTAACCTTTAATCCTTGGTTGGTGGTCAAAGGTTTGTTTTTCATATCTTTTTGATAATGCTCTAGGTCCTTGATTTTTTTGGACGCTGATTCTTTATTTTTCATAGTGTACGATTGTTTGTTTTAAGGAGCTTAAAACTAGGGGTAAAATCAGATGAACTTTTGCTGTTTAAACTTTAAAACTGGCTCATATAATTTTATTGATAAAAATCTATACAGATAATTTCAATTGTAAGTACCTCTAAAAACTAATGAAACTCGATCTCGTTGAAATAATACGGAATTAATATATCCTATTTGAAAATCATATTTTATAGTCAATCGTCTAATAGTCAATAGCCGTTATTTTAAATACTCGCTGTTCCTTCCCCATTTGTAAAATGGCACTATCCCCTATTTTTTTTCCAATTAAAATTCTCGCTATTGGGGAAACATATGAAATTTTCCTTGCCGCTATATTGGCTTCATCCACCCCAACTATTTGATAGGTCTCTAGTATTTTATTTCCATTGACCATAACGGTAACCTGTGCTCCAAAACGCACACTATCTAAATGTTGGTCTTTAAAATTGATTACTTTGGCACTTGCAATCCGGGCATTTAAAAGCTGTAGTTTGGCATTGATAAAATTGCTTGCAATCCGACGTTCCTTATCATTGCCGCTAGGTAATTGTTCAATTTCCTGAATTAGGGTCTTTTTTTCGGTCTGTAATAGAACGAACCCATGTGGAGTAACATAATTAATGGCCCCCTTAGGTAAATCTGCCCTTGGCGGAACCATTGGTATTTCCTCTTGATCATCTTCTTTAACAAATCCCCTGCTCATATATATTCTTTTGAGGACAACATACAATTAACTGATTTAGGTATGTAATGGCATTGCAAGTTTTTTTACCCTTATCAGTTCCTACAGGTTGGCCCTAAATTGTTATAAGTTACAGGTTGTGTGTATTTTGCAAACGTAGAATCCCTATATTTAAAATCACTTTACTTAACAATAAAACCATATACAATGACAACTAGAAGAAAATTTTTGGAAAAAATATCGGCCACCTCGGTCGCCGTGCCATTATTGTATTCGCCTTTAAATCTCTTTGCCTCCTCAACCGTACCTTATGAAGGACCGGTACTGAATGTTGCAATCATGGGGCTGGGTAGTTATGGTACACGTGTTGCCGAAGCCATGCAGGCTTGTAAAAGGGCTAAACTGGTAGGGGTAATTAGCGGTACACCTTCCAAGGTCAAAAAATGGCAATCTACTTACGGTATTCCTTCTAAAAACTGCTATAACTATGATAATTTTGATGCTATTAAGGACAACCCGGATATAGATGCAGTATATGTCATTACCCCAAACGGATTGCATAAGGATCAATCTATACGCGTAGCCAAAGCTGGAAAACATGTTATTTGCGAGAAACCAATGGGAATAAATGCCCAAGAAGGTCAGGAAATGGTAGATGCCTGTAAGGCGGCCAATGTAAAATTGCTGATCGGCTATAGAATGCATTTTGAACCCAAGACAGTGGCTGTAATAAAAATGAGAAAAGAAGGTCAATTTGGTGACCTCAAATTTTTTCAAGGTCAATCTGGGTTTACGATAGGTGATCCCAACCAATGGCGATTAAATAAGGAACTTTCCGGTGGTGGCGCCATGATGGATATAGGTATATATTCCATTAACGGTGCTAGATATATGTTGGGAGAGGAACCTATTTGGGTAACTGCACAGGAAACTAAAACGGATCCGGTAAAATTTAAGGAAGGAATAGATGAGACCATACAATTTCAAATGGGTTTTCCAAGCGGTGCGGTAGCCAACTGTTTAAGTACTTACAATATGAATAATCTAGACCGGTTTTTTATGACAGGGTCCAAAGGGTTCGTTGAGATGCAACCCTCTACGGGGTATGGCCCCATAGAAGGAAGAACTCATGAAGGTCCTTTGACCCAGCCACATATTACCCATCAAACCTTACAGATGGATGGTATGGCGGCATTGATTTTTGATGGTATAAAACCTATTGTACCCGTAGACGGGGAAGAAGGTGTAAAGGATATGAAAATCATTGATGCTATTTTCCAAGCGACCAAGACAGGGGAAAAAGTAATGCTATAAGCTAGGATAACATTAATATTCCATAATTTCAATAGTTTTAAAATCTATAGGGTGGCTGTTCGACTGTAAAGAGATATAGCCACCTTTTACTTGAGTATTATTGCCGTCTATCAATGATTTGGCCATTTCATTCTCCGTATTATAGGTTGGATTGGCATATCTTAAAATTTCTTCACCATTGACAAAGTGTTTAATTTCACCATTGTTCACTTCTATCTCTGCCGTGACCCATTGATCACCATGAAAAGTCTTCGGTATCTCTGCAGGGATACAAGTAGTGGTATTTTGGGTTCCCTTATATTCTATGAACATACCATTTGTACAAGCAGCGCCCAATGGTCTATCCTCTATACCATTACCTCCATGAAAATTATATTCTAGGCAAACGGGAAATGCCTGGTCCATTTTTTGGGTTGCGGGTGGTTGACCATGAAATTGAATCCCACTATCACGATACCCCCAAGTAGGTGCACCAGGAGCGGTTTCACCTACGAATCTATACCTTACCTTTAACCTATAATTACTGTAATACTTATCATAATATACCGTTCCAAAACGATCGTTGAACTCTGGGCCGTATGCATCATACCGTATTTTTAGAATACTGTCCTCCACACGCATGGTATTGCCAAAATTTTCTCCTAAAGCGTGTCCTGGTATTTTAATGGTCCACCCGGTTAAATCAGTTCCATTGAAAAGTGAGACCCATTGGGGAATTGTGTCTTCTAAAACCGCAATGGATTCGTTTGTGCCCTTATTATCTTTTTTCTTGGTGTTGCAAGCGTATATAAGCGTCAGAAGTGTTAGTAAGGTCAATGATTGCCTAAGCGTACTTTTCAAATTCATTAGGGTTGGTTTAAAGCTCTAAACCTAAAAGTAACAAAAAAAGGTATGTCTTTTGAACATACCTTTTTATAAATCTTTCCCTTAAAATTATAAATTGGCCTCTTTCTCCAATTTTTCCAGCGCCGCAACTAGTTCCAAATAACGCTCCTTCATATCCTTACCTATAATTTTGTCCGCATCTCCCACAATATAGGATAAGTAGGCCGTTTGGGCCGCCAACATTTGTTGAGGGTAAGCACCTTCATCGTTTTTTATTTCCTTAAGGATTTTTTCCAAGTTTTCTTTTTTATCGCCTTTACTTTTCTTGATTTCGGACTCTAAATTGGATTGAAATTTTCTAACATTGGTCAATAACTGAAGTACTTTATTTTCAAAATTTAAATGCTCAGAAATGATCGTGTCATCTATACCCTCTTTGGCCATACGCGGGTCGACCATAATTTTAAAAGGTTGTTCATATTCCTCGGTTCCAACGGTTAATCTAACTATATAATCTCCTGGTGGCACCATAGGTCCGTTTTTATAGCGTCTGGACTCTCTTTTGTCCCAAGCACCTTTTTGCCGCATATTCCAGTGAAATCTATTGATCCCTTTTTTGGTTTCCAGTTTATTGTCAAAATAGCTGAAAGTCATACTTAGTGCCATATTTTCAACTTCTTCTTTTGTAGTCATTGCTTTGGTAGAATCGCTTACAATACTAGCTACAATTTGCCTATCCGCATTCAGCACTTCCAATTTTACTTCATTCGCAAATTCTTTTGGAAGGTAATAATCTATTAATACGCCGGTATCCGGATAATTGGGAAAGTCTTTTGATCTTCTTGGAACCCTATATCGTATAGTATTGTCCGGTGCAAATAATACAGGCGTATCGTTTAAATTGCTTATGGCAGAATTTCTTAATGAAGTTATATTGTCCAAAATCCAAAATCCTCTGCCCATGGTACTTAATACCAAATCGCCCCTATGAAGAATAATATCCGTAATTGGGGTTATAGGTAAATTTTGTTGAAAGTTTTTCCATTCCTTTCCATCGTTCAAGGAAACAAACATCCCGTATTCCGTGCCGGCATATAATAGCCCTTTAGTCACAGGGTCTTCCCTCAATACTTTGGCGATATGGTCCATTGGTATTCCATTGGTTGTCGTGCTCAACAGTTCCCATGATTTACCGAAATCCTCGGTCTTATAAAAGTAAGGGGTTGTATCGCCCAATAAATGCCTGTCCAAGGCCATATAGGCCGTTGCGGGATCAAATTGGGAAGGTTCAATAGACTCGACCCTACCCCCTTTCGGCATTTTTTTGGGAGTTACATTGGACCAAGTCAATCCCCCATCTTGGGTTACGGAAACTACTCCATCATTGGAGCCTGTCCAAATCAATCCTTTTTTGATTTTAGATTCCCTAATAGCATATAAGGTGCTGTAGTATTCTTCACCAGTGATATCCCTAGTGATCGGGCTACCGGATATAACCTGCTTATCATTTTCAAATGCCGTAAGGTCAGGAGAAATTGTTTCCCAAATAACACCGTCGTTCCTTGTTTTATGTAGAAACTGAGAACCCATATATACCACATCTGGGTCGTGTGGAGAAACATGAACTGGTGCCACACGTTGAAATCTATATTTTAGGTCTTTTGGATTGTGTCCGTAAATATTGGATGCGCCAATAGAATATTCCCTATCTACCCCTGTTATTTTATTATAAACACTAAAACGGCCTTTACAGTTGTTATATACTATATTATGATTGCCAGGTTTAGGTATGGACGGACCCGTTTCACATCCTCCCACATTGATCATTATCTGTGTTCCTTGAGGACCCGTGGCACTTGGAGCGGAACTAGGAATGGCAATGGTTGTATTATCTTGTTGCGCGCCATAGACCCAATACGGATATTGATCATCAACGGCAACTTGATAGATTTCTGCAGTTGGTTGATTAAATTGAGAAGACCATGTCTTGCCCCCGTTATGGGAAACATTGGCACCGCCGTCATTACATTGAATCAACAAATCTGGATTGTTAGGATTCAACCATATATCATGGTTGTCACCATGTGGTACCGCCATCATCGTCCATGATTTGCCGCCATCTGTAGATTTTAAAAGTGGATTGGCGTTGGAATACACAATATCCGGATTGGTAGGGTCAAGTTCAATATTGGTATAATAGAACGGTCTGTTCACCAAACCTTTGTTATCCGAAGTCTGTACAAAACTATTGCCTTGATCTACTGACTTATATACACCGCCTTTATCACCGGGCGCCTCAATTACCGCATAAAGAATGCTTGAATCAACTGCAGAGACCGCTAGATCAATTTTACCGATCAATCCCTTAGGCAGCCCTTTTTCCAGTTTGGTCCAATCCTTTCCTCCGTTTACGGATTTGTAGATGCCACCTTCGTTTTGCTCACCACCTGAGATAATGGTCCATGGTGTTCGTTGAGCTTTCCAAGCGGCAGCGTACACGATATTTGGATTTCCCGGTAGCAGTTCCAAATCTGCAAAACCGGTTGTGTTGGAAATATGAAGCATTTTCTGCCAAGTAACACCACCATCCGTAGTTTTATAGATACCGCGTTCCTCATTGGCCTTAAATGCATTGCCTATAGCCGCTACCCATACAATATTGCTATTGGTGGGGTCTATTTCTACGGCACCTATCTGTCCGGCATGCTCAAGTCCTATATGGTTCCACGTTTTTCCGCCATCTATAGATTTATAGACACCTTTACCGCCAATAATATTACTTCTTAATCCGTCTGACCCGGTGCCAACATATACTATATTGGGGTCGTTTATCGCAACTTCAATGGCACCTATGGATGGTGTTTTAAAAAACCCATCGGAAACGTTATTCCAGGTAGTACCATAATCATCGGTTTTCCAAACACCTGCACCTGATGCACCCAAATAAAAAGTTCCGGGCTCATTGGGCGTGCCCGTTACCGTCGTTACCCGCCCACCCCTTAATGGGCCAATGGTACGATATTCAAAAGCGGAGAAGTCCTGTGCTACAAGAACTGTGGAAATACCAAAAAGAAAGAAATAGGTAAAGTGGTGAAAGAGCGTTTTCATTTTAAACTGGATAATAGGTTGGTTAAAACCTAAAGTTACTTAAACCTATATCCAATTCATATATCAAGTCAAATTTTTATGATTTTCCTATTGTACCCTATCAATTTTAAGAAAAGTCTGTGTGTAGTTTTGCCTTATTGGCATTAATTGAATTTTATAAAAGGAATACAGTACTTATTTCTTGGTTTTTTTATCCGCTTCCTTAAGTTTGTCCTTTTCCCAAATACCGCTTAGAATGCTACCGTCCTTAGTGTAAAATGTGCCCCTGCCATTTCTTTTATCACCTTTCCATTGCCCCACATATTTATCGCCATTTGGCCAAAAATAGGACCCCTCGCCATTTCGCATATCGTCTTTGTAACTACCCACGTAATATTCTCCGTCTGACCAATAAAAAGTACCTTGACCGTTACGTTCATTATCTTTCCACTGACCCTCATAACGGCTTCCGGTTTCCAAAACGGCAATACCGGCGCCATTGGCCATATTGTTTTTCACTTGCCCAACATAGTGCAATGCGGTGCCTTTTTTACTTTTGAAACTCAAGTATTCCCCAAATGATTTTTTATTGAGTTGGTTTCGCATGTTATTCAGTTGAACCCTAGCTTTCTCAAGTGCAAAATTCAACGAGTCTATACTTCTTAGTTCTTTAGGTGAAATGGATGTACTGGATACTGAATCTGGTCTATTTTGGTCCGTTCTATTGTCAAAATTATTTCGGGAATCCGTCTGCATTAATTTCTCCGCCAAGGCAATACGCAGAGGTATGACCGTATTCAGTTCCTTATGGTTTTCCAAGGTAGTATGATACGATTCTATTGCCTTATCATATTCACCTTTCATTAGTACCGAATCTATGGATAAAAGTTCCCTATTACCGGTCACCAATTCATCCAATTCTTTTTTGGCTTTGTTGCTTTCCCCTACTTCATTCTGTAGTGCATTGGATTTTATACCAAAATATAGGGCAAATGCAGACACAATGGTCAACAATACGTAAGGTAGTAAATGCTTTTTCTTCATGATAGTTGACTAGCTTTAATCCGTCAAGTGAATTTCCGGCAGTTTATTTTTAACCTTTCTAAAATCTGGGGAGTAATATACATGAAAGCGCATGGCCCAGCTATGTTTAAAATATCCGCCATTGGTTAGGTCTTGACCTTGTGAATACATTGCACCGGCTGCTACAGTTAACCTAGGGGTCAAAATATAGCCTAAAGTGGATGTTAAACGTAAGTCTTCCATGGGGCTGGCCACTACGGCCTTGCCACTTTGCATGATCAGCTCCGCTTCCGGAGCAACATACAATGTTTTTGGTTTTAGCTTGTGACTGTTCAATGGAATTTTCATTCTAAACATATACCGCCAACGATTTCTGAAAATATACTCACTATCCTCGGCAAAACCTTGTGTCCACCTGTGTTCTATACGTATACGGTGGTAGATCATCATACTGGAAAGGGATTGTGCAAATTGGTACTGATGCCAAATACGCCATTCCGGTACCAGGTTGCGGTCTTCTGAACTTTCGTCCGTATTGAAGTTTAAGCGGAGTACGCCCCCTAAGCGAACATTGAAATATTTGGAGTGAATATATCCTATTGCGTGCCTATTATATATTTGGGCCACTTGTCCAACAAAAGGTGTTTCCTTGGTTTCCTCTAATCTTAAATGTGTTTGGGCATCCCAAAAAAGACGTTTTCCTATTCTTATATTTCCATAGGAATTAAACCACGTTTTGGTCTTTAGGTCCTTGTACTCTGAATATGGAGGTAGCTCAACTTTTTCACTCTCTTGGGCAAGTACACGAAACAAGAATAGTATACAGACCAATACGGTTAAATTATGCTGAAATGTACGAAACGTGCTCATAGACTATTGTTTAACAGTGTTTTGTACGTTCAACATTTGTAGTATAGCTAAAGGATCCTTTTCCTTTTTAAGCTTTCGTTCCAACTTTTTGGTCTCTTGATCCCTTAATTCTAAAATTTGAAGATAAGTAGAATTGATTTGGTCATTCAACGTAGAAACTTTATCACAATCTAATGCAGAAGTCTCGTTCAAAAAATAAGGTTCCAAAATTTTATTGTATGCGGTGGTAATACGTCTTTTAATGTCCTCATCCATAAGTGTGGCCATGAACGGGTTCCAAATACGGTCTGTATATGTATCCTTTAAGGTGTCTTTATATTTCGGCATTTTCTCAACGGTACGGACCAATTGGTTAAGACCTGCCAAACAAGTTACGGTCTTACGCGCCTGGACCAATCTATTTTGAGCCGATTTAACCTTGGAGTAATCATTTAAAGTACGGTTTGCAAAAGATTTAATATGTTGTACCGGTTTTTTATAAAGTACTGGCATATCCGTTACCAGTAAGGAGTCCGAAAATTTAATGAGGGAGTCGTTTTCCATGATGATTTGCTCTTCAAGATAAACCAGTTCATTCTGCCGTTTTTCCTGTGCCAAAGTTTCCTTGACCTCATCTGCAATGGCCATTACACCATCTAAACCCGCTTTTGAAATAGCTACTAAATTCTCTATGGTACTTTTGCTTACATCAATAAAAGCGGATGTAGGTATTTCATAAGCTTTGTAACCCGTTGTACTATCAATTGCTATTTCTATAGTAAGGTTTTTAGAAGGAAAACCGTTAGGAAATAAATGTTTCTGTAATTGTTCACGGGCCGCAAATTCTACAATGCCCAATGAATCAAAATCTACCACATTTTTTATGGGTTTTAAAAATTGGTTCTTTAATGCCAATACACTGTTATATTGATAGGCCGTAGTGCTATCAGAAAGTTTAAGAAGGTTTAATTGGGAATTGTGCAAAATAGTCTCACTTAATATTTTCGCTTTTTGATAAAAGGATACAATACTATCTACACTGTTTCTTTCTATGGTATTCAAAGGATAATAGGGCACCTTCACTTTAAATTCCGGTAGAAATTCAGATTTCCCCAAAGAGGATAAAATAGCATCTATTTCTTGGTATCTATTGGCATTTTGGGTCAATAATCGAGGTAAGGATTTATATTGTAAAATTTCTATATTTTCTTGTGAAAGTTGTATTTCCAATGCTTTGATATAACTTTCATTTAAGTTAATAGTCTGGGTTTTGCCATTATAATCATTGTATGCCTGTATAGTTTTATGATCGTTGTCATCATCTACCCGAATGGACATTAACAAACCGTCCCTAAAAAACCAACTTTCAGATTGATCTATACCGTTTACGGGAAACAGGGACCACTCATCATGGGCCAGGCCATCCCGTAAGAATCTACCAATTAAGGTATAATCCTCATTATTGATACTAAAGTTTTGTTGTGGAACGCCATTATCAAAAGAAATGACACTTTTAAAAAGGGTATTGACTATTTCAGAATTTTCTATTTGCTCCTCCAAAATGGTCCATTTGCCATTAGGTTTACCCATATTTATTTTTCCCGAAGCAGATTTTTGAATACCACTTACCAAAACCCTATATTGGTAATCTATAATTTCTGACTGACTTTCGGAATTAAATTCCCCGAATTGAAATTTCCAAGGGCCATTGGCCGTACCCTCCACAAAGCTACCTTTAAACTGAAAAGAGTAATCCTGCTTTTGTAACAATTCTTGAAGATTGGAACGCACCACCAAAAAGTCGCCATCCAAAACCGTGTCGTTATCAACAATTTTATACGTGTATTTTGCCTTACCGTTGTATTTGCCAATCTGTAACGGACCGTTGTAATTTTTGACCTCTTGGGCATTCAGCGAATTTGTAATACCGATACAACAGCATACAACAAAAAATAGTAAAGGGTTGATAGTTAGCCTAATCATGCCGCAAAAAAACGAAATAAGATTCAGACTAGTAAATTAGAAGAGTATGATTTTTAACTTTTTATTAAAAGTTTTTAATCAATTCAGAATGAAGCAATAAAAGCTATTAAAGTTTGTGAAATTACCAATCAATTGGGAAATAATCCTTCAAAAATTTGCCGCACCAATGCTTACCGGTATTTATACCATCGAATAATGGATCCATAACCCTGGCTGCACCATCAACAATATCCAAAGGGGGCTGAAAATCATGTACTTCTTGTTTCTTTTTCGCCAATTCGGCAGGGTCCTCATCGGTAACCCAGCCAGTGTCCACAGCGTTCATAAAAATACCATCTTTTGCAAGCTCGCCAGCTGCGGTATGCGTTAACATATTCAGTGCGGCCTTCGCCATATTGGTATGCGGATGGCGCGATTCCTTAAAGAAACGGTGGAATTTACCTTCCATGGCCGTAACGTTGATAATATGTTTTTGACCGGTGTTTTCTTTTTTCATCATTTCTGCCAAACGGTTGCACAGTACAAAAGGTGCAACGGAGTTGACCAATTGAACCTCGATCATTTCGGTAGTTTCTATCTCCCCTAATTTTAGTCGCCAACTGTTGGTTTTACGTAAATCTACTTGTTGAAGATCGGCATCTAATTCGCCAGTTGGGAAAACCTCTTGGGCAACCAATGCATTGTCAAAACTATACGGTATTTGTGATAGTTGAGCAGAAGCTCTCAAGCCAATACCAGGTTCTGGTCCGTGCCATGTAACCGGCATGTTTTGGTTTGGTGATGCTTTTGAGCTGAATGTTTTAAGCTCTTCCAAACAGCTTTCATGGTCGCTTAAAACCATTTGGGCAAATTTTGGTAACGATGAGAATTCGCGCTCTTCGTTCTCCATTAAGTGATGGTAGAATCCTGCCGGTCTACGCACTGTTTGCGCAGCATTATTGATTAATATATCCAGTTTGTCATATTGCTGTTCTACAAAATTGCAGAAGATTTCTACACTGGGTATATGGCGCAAGTCTAGACCATGAATTTTAAGTCGGTGCCCCCACTCCATAAAATCTTCCTCCTTAGAAAAACGTAATGCAGAATCTACAGGAAAACGCGTGGTAGCAATGACCGTTGCGCCTCCACGAAGTAACATTAAGGTAATATGATAACCAATTTTTAAACGTGAACCGGTAATCACCGCTACCTGACCTTTAACATTCGCAGTCTGAAATCTTTTGGCATAGTTGAAATCGCCACAATCTGTACACATGGTATCATAAAAATGGTGAAGTTTTGTAAACTCGGCCTTACACACATAACAATTGCGAGGAGTGGTAAGCTCCGGCAAATCTTTACTGGCCAATTCGGCTGCAGGTAGTAATTTTGGCGCAACAAAGACATGGGCTTCACGCGCACTACGAATTCCGGTTTCTTTACGGGCATGTTTGTCACGAACAGCCTGCTTTCTTTTTTCATTTCTTTTGGCGTCCTTTACCCGTTTAGCAAATTCTTGTTTGCTAGGGCGAGATAATTGGCCGGCAGCTTTAATTAAGGCAATACGTCTATCTTCGGGAATTTCAAAAATCTGGTTGGTGTCGTTTACCAAACGATTTAAAATATCAATACAACTTTCAATCTCGTTTAAGTCGATTTCTGTTTCTTTATACTGCTGTTCTTCCTTCATGGTACTACCTTAATAGGGGCAAAAATACTAACAATGCTTAAAGTACGGTAATGCGTACTTTCTTCTTTTTTAATCGGGTGTTGTTCAATTTATTCGCAAGTTCTTTTGATAGACTTTTGGGTACAGCAACAAAAGCGCAATCTTGCTTTAGTTCTATATCTCCCAATTGGTCTCTATTTAAGTCGCCTTGCTTAAAGAAAAGTCCCGCAATATCACCCTTGGATATTTTATCTTTTCTTCCGCCAGATATAAATAAGGTTTCCCAAAACGGGTCGCCTAATTTTTTTGAGGTATTGATTTTAATTGGGGTAGATGCTTCAATAAACTCGGGTAATTTTTCCTTATCCCATTTCAAAACATAAGCTGTTCCCAATTCATTTACTCGCGCAGTTCTACCGTTACGGTGGGTAAACTCTTCTATACGATGTGGTAATTCGTAATGTATGATGAATTTTAGTTCGGTAATGTCAATGCCCCTAGCGGCAAGATCAGTTGCCACCAAAATTCTGCTACTGCCATTTCTGAATTTAATAAGCGCACGTTCGCGATCACGTTGTTCCATACCACCCGAAAAGCATTCGTGCAAAATACCCTGTTCGCTTAAAAAAACGCTTACACTTTCAATACTATCCTTGTAATTACAGAAAATAATACCAGGTTCTTCACCAATAAATTCAAGTAACTGAACCAAAGTGTTCAGTTTGTCTTTCTCTTTGGAAACAACAGTACTTATGGTTAACTGTGATGGAATTTCCTTTTTTAGAAAATTAATTCTTCTTGGGTTTTCCATACCCACAAATTTTGGGATTTTAACGCCCTCGGTAGCCGAGGTAAGAATGCGCCTTTTAAGGTTTGGCAATTCTAGCAAAATTTCTGTCATTTGCTCTTCAAAACCAACTTCAAGCGATTTATCAAACTCATCAAGTACAAGCGTTTTAATATGGTCTTTGGTGAAACGATCTGCCATAAAATGATCTAAAATTCTACCAGGTGTGCCAATTAAAATAGCAGGTGTATGTTTTAGTTCAATCTTGTCCTTGGACATTGCCCTACCTCCATAAATGGCATTTACCTTAAAACCGGTACCCATATCACGCAGCACTTGCTCTATTTGAATAGCCAGCTCACGAGAGGGCACTAAAATGAGCACTTGCACTTCAAGATTGTTTGGGTCTAAAAGGTCTAGGACCGGTAATAGAAACGCCAAGGTTTTGCCAGTACCCGTGGGTGAAAGTAATATGGTGTTGTCCGACGAAGAAATGGTTTCTAATGCCAATTCTTGCATAGGGTTTAACGCATTGATATTCAATTTTGATAAAATATCCTTTTGATTTTTCATGCGTTATAACCCTTTAAAAATATGATATTATGCTTCTTGAAGATCTCGTTTAGATTTTCTATATAAGTAATTTGGAAAAATACTTCTTTTGGCAAATCTGTTTAATTTGTTGGCATTGATCATCTTTTGGAAGATAAGTTTTGTTACCCCAAAATATTCGTATGTAGCACCATCAACAAAAGTAACTTCTAAAACAAGACCGTTATGTTGAAAATCTGCAATGCCAGAAGTAATGCTTTCTTCGTAAGCTTCTTTATTGGCTTCTTTGGTTTCTGGAGCAATACTTGCTAGAAAGTGGTAGCCGTCAATAATTCTGCGACTTTGCACTTCTGCCTCTTCCCTCTTTTCATCACCCTCTTGAAATTTATCTGGATGCCATTCTTTAACCAAGTTTCTGTACTTGGTTTTTAAGGCTTTAAGTTCAATTTCCTTCTCTACCCCAAAAAGTTTTTTGTATTCGTTGATACGTTTCATAACACAGCTTTTTTGCGGCTGCGAAACTACGTCTTATTTTTATGTGAACACCTATAAGATCTTGAAATAACGAAAAATAGAAGGGTTTTAATTCAACTAATCTTTTTTAAGTCCGTTTTGTAAGACCGACTTAATACCGGCAAGATTTTCTGAAAACTCCATCATTTGCGATAAAACCTGTGCCATTTCATTAGCATTGCCAAAACCTTTGATCTTATTATTCTTTACAAATTGCTCTTTTATGGCAGACCATCTTTCATTTTCATCTGTAGAAAGCTGTCCAATTAATTCGTTGTACTTTAATAAATTAGCCTCAGCTGACCCGGTAAGTGTCTGTGCTTCGTTTTCATAATGAGATCGTAGTAAGGTATTTAACTCCTTATCGTTCATTATTGGAACAATTTGGGCAACAAGTTTGTTCATATCCCTATATGAACCTTGTAGTTTAAAAGCAGGCTCGGTTCGGTATTCATCTTGCATAGCCGCGCTTTTAATATAGGTGGCATTAACCTTTAAGAGCACATCTCTAACCTTAAGAACCTTTTCCAATACTTTTTTATATTCCTCAACCTCTTGACTGGAATGGTTTCCTAATAACTGACCTTCATCCGTTTTAGATTCTATTTGGTTGACCAAGGTATATACATCTTCAAACTCCTTGCTTGCCAATTGTTGTAAAATGGGGTTTGCAGTGAGCGAGTTTTCAATTAAACTCAATCTGAACAGATGTTCGGTTTCTCCGATGATATCACCAAGGTTATAGATATCTGCACGGTTTGCCAACATATCTGGAATCTTAAATTTCTCTCCACTTTCGGTATAAGGGTTACCCGCCATAATCACACAGAACTTTTTGCCCCTTAAATCATAAGTTTTAGGTTCATTGTCATAAACCCCTTCTATTTTACGGGTACCATCAGATAAGGAAATAAATTTCTGAAGAAACTCAGGATTACAATGTTGAATGTCATCTAAATATAACATAACATTGTTTCCCATTTCAAAAGCCAAATTCAGCTTTTTTAGTTCTTCCCTTGACGCACTATTATTTGCAGATGCGGGGTCTACGTTGGTGACTTCATGACCAATTGCCGGACCGTTAATTTTCACGAATATTAAGCCCAATCTGTTGGCTATATATTCCATTAACGTGGTTTTTCCGTAACCAGGTGGAGATATTAAAAGCAACATTCCCATTCTATCGGTACGTTTATTGGCGCCAATCGTACCTAGCTGTTTTGCCAGGTTATTACCGAAAATGGGGAAATACACTTGGTCGATCAACTTATTACGCACAAAAGAAGTAAGCACCCTAGGTTTAAACTCTTCTAGTTTTAAATCGTTTTTAAGTTGCTCCGTTATTTCTAATTTGGTCTTTTTAAATTTTTGAAATGCTGGTACTTCACTAATTACGAACAATCTCATTCTAGAAATAAAATCATGGTAATTAAAGATATACGTACCATTGTTTATGGTGGTATGAGATCCTCTTAACTCTTTAATGGTTTCGTTTGGTGAAACAGATTTAATTTTTGAGGCAGATTCATCTCTGAACAATAAAGCCCCAACAATTTCATGTGTATACCTTTTAAGGTCTATTCCTTGGCTTTCTTTTTCTTTGGTTTTTAAAAATGCAGCCACCCATTGTTTAGCTAAACGTACTTTGTCCTCTAAACTAACAGTATCTTCAATACTCTTTTTAAATTTTAAATCTGCCTGTTGTGATTTTAAGAATTTTATAAAGTCTTCCTTCAATTGTATTGCCACACTGCTGTAAACAAATTCAGAATCAGATTTAAGTTCTTCAAATATATAGGAAGCAATATCTTCACTCAGTAATGGGTCATAAAGCGCAGTATTTCCTCCAAATTGAGCTACTAAACCCTGTATTTTTTCAACGACGGAAGCATATTCATTTGATGTTGGAAAGTACTGCAGAACCTCACCTGCTGTTTTTAGACTTTTATCCAACTCGTTTTTCACCTCTTCATTTAAACTGTTCCAGAAAAATTGGGCGTATCCTCTTATTTCTGGTCGGTAAGTAAGCAAACCTAATTCATGATGTTTGTGAACCAATAGCTTTAATAATCTTGATGCATCTACATCATGAACACCTTTTACATAACCTTCAGAATAGTCATTTCTACTCTGTTCTTGAACTACCTTCAATAACTCATCGTCATTTAGCGATAGTAACTCATCTTCGCTAAAGTTGGAAAACAATTTATAGGCTAAGTAGGCACCTCTATAGATTTCATCGGTTTCAGATACATACTCTTGGTTCCATAAATGTCTATTGTTTACAAACTCCTCATTATCCAATTGTTTGTAGAAATCGGTCCCCGTTAAATGATAATTTAGTTCATTGTCATGAAAAACAATGGTTAAATCCAATTGCTGCTTGTTAACACCAAATTTGTGCTTTCCTAACCTAATGACACTGTCGCCATCTTCATAAAGATCAAGCTTATCCTTTAATTTTCTAAGTGCATCTTCTCGGGCAGTTTTAAGTTGGGTCTCTATCTCTTCAGCTTTTCCACTATCATCTAACTCTTGCAGTTGGGTAATGATGTCGCGAAGCTTATTGATCATTAGGTCCGATGCAAAATACCCGTTGATTTCAACCGCAGTATTAAAACTCTGTGCCTTCTTTTGAACTCCTTTTAAAATACGCTTAGAAGCATTGGTCAATGCGCTTGACTTCTTATTTCGTTTTTCAATCAAGGAATTTTTTCGGGCATCAAAAGCAGCATATACCTCTTCTCTTTTTTCAATGATGATTTCAATAAATTCTTCAAAATCCGTGAATTTGCCCTCAAGCTCCTCGAGTTGAATAGATGTTTTGGTTTGATATTCATCGCACTTCTCAGGAGTGGTTGCCATGTCAATATAATTGATGATACTTTGATCAATCAACTTTAATTGTGCGGCAAATTCTGCCTTTGCCTCAGATATGCCCAAAGAATTTCTTTTGTTCTTTAAAGCCGCCTTTAGCTCATTTATCGTGGAAAAAATCAACGATATATCATCTATTATTTTGGTGGAATGTGCAGTATCCTCTATCTCTAAATTTGAAACAATATCAATCAACATTTCAAGATCGGTACTGATTTCATTGATTTCTTCTTCCTTTTTCTTGGCTTCTATTACCTTTTCAACGGTATCTATAAAACTCTTTTTTTCTTCTAAAGCTTTATGGTAAGGTTGTAAGGCATTCGGATTCAATAAAAACTGTACGCAGCGCTCAGATATTTTTTTAGTTTGAGCTTCAATTTCCTCTTCTAGTGATTTAAGAAATTCCAGGTCAATATATCTAACCTCTTTTAGCGAAATGACTTCACCCCTAGTGGATCGTAAACGCGTTAAAAGTGCTACGAATTCATCAATACTTTTAAAAGATGTACTCTTAATTTTATTGAATAGTTCCGATGAGTTTTTTTGAATTTCCTTAGATTGATTTTGAGCGTTTTTACGAAGCTGTACAACCTTCTCAAATTCATCTATAGCGGCATTGGACGCTTTATTGATTTCCTCTATAGGAACATTAAGCTGATGCGTTTCCGGTTCTGGCAACCAGTAATATGCATCTATAATATCTTTTGAAAACTTGGCGATATCACTGTAGAGACCCGCATAGTTATCATTTTTGTTCAATAAGGTAATTAAGCTGTTTACTTCAGCCATTGCCCGCACGATGTCCTTATTGCCAATTTTGTACAACAAAGTATCTTCATGTTGCGATGGCATATAATCACCTTTCAAATAAGGAGTTTGCCAAATTTGTACTACGTGGTGTTTGGTCTGCTCCTGCTCTGTCTTAAAATAGCATAGTTCACCATTTTCTAAAATGGTAAATCCGTTACAAATTATTGGTGTTTTTATAACTTGACTAATGATGTTGAAGGACATAAGATTATAGAGTCCTTCATTAGCTGCATAAAACACGTAAAGAAAATCTTCACCGTTGGGCGATACAATGCGTTGCTGAAATTTTACATTCGGTATAGCATTGTCAAAAATGTGATATTCTCCGGTTTGTAAATAATATCCGGTTGGGAAAATGATTCCTTGATCGTCGGGAAGAAGAATACAGGCATCTTTTACAGATTCTATTTTTTGTACCTCTTTCATTTTATCGTTAAAGACAAAATAACGAGGCGACTCTTGAAATGGTTTTATTTCTAGAACCAACAAGTTTCCTAAATCTCCAAAACGATATTGACCATCATCTAAAGTCTGGTCTACATACTCAACAGGTTCATCAAAAATACCTTTGCCTTCTTCGGTATTATCTTCAATTTTTATAGTTAGGTCACCGCCAATGGTTTCAACAAATACACGATCTTTAATAGAAACATGTGAGTGCACACCATAGCGGTGCATGTCTCTACTTGCCTCTTGCCACTTAAATTCTTGTTGAACCGGAAATTTATATTCATGTTCACTTCTGTTGTCAACATATTTTAAAGTATTGTTGACCAATAACCATTTAAAGGTTTTTATATCTGTAGGGCTATCGCTTAAACGAAAGACCATATGTAGATAATTACCAATGATGGCAAAATTGGAGAATATAGTATTTCTGTAATACTTGTACAGATTGGTGAAATCTGTTTTAAAAGTATCATCCTCTAAAAGACCAAGGTCTATTGCCTTAAAGCTATTATCCTCAAAGAGATAACAACTAAATACATCTTTAATGTTGATGTCCGTCCTTAGCCCAAAATGAACATTATAACCAAACAGACACGTATTACCAAAAGAAACAATATCCCGTGCAATACAGTTGTTCTCCGTGTTGATGCGGTCATTAGCAATAAGCTTGGTCTCTAAGGAACCAAAAACTGTTTTTCTGTCATTGTTAAGGTCAACTAACTTGTTCTGTAACAGCTCTTTTTGCTTCTGTAATCTATTTTTGATAACATCATATGTGCCACCGTCCAATACATGCTCTTCCGTAGTGTCTGTTTGGGTATGCTCTGCCATAAAAATTCTTAGGCTTTATATTACATTATTAATTTAGTTGAAGTAATAAGCTTTGGTGTTAACGCAATTTCTTATCACTCATTCCTAAACCTTTGGCAAGGTTGAATAAATTGCTGAACAAGGTTTGCTCATCATTATCGCTGGACTTAGATTTTAGGTCCATCAATAAATTTGCAATGGTTAAATTCTTAAGATCATCTGAAGAAATACCATATTTATCAGCAAATTCTTTCACCTTTTCCAAAAGGTTGCCCTTTACGTCATCACTACCTAAAATAGCATCTTTTACATCTTGAATGTTGGTACTGTTAGCTACGAGCCTGTCATAACCTTTACCTTTGGTAATTTGCCCGATAATCTGGTCAAAGAACATTGTTTCACCACCAACGATATCAATTTTGGCAGCTTTCAATGCATCTCCAATAACTTGTGCTTGAGCATCGGCAATATCTTTCTGGATATTAATTTGAGCCAGGTCAATTTGTAATTCTTTGTCTAAACGCAGCTTGAACTCTTCATGCTCTTTACCAACACCATCTAATTTCTTCATGGCATTCGCTTTTTCTTCTATACCGGCAGCATCTGCTAACGCTTTCTCTTTAATTACATCTGCTTCCGCTAAACCATCTTTACGTTTTGCTTCCGCTTTGGCCTCAATACCTGCAGCCTCTGCTTTTGCCTTTTTCTCAATGATAAGCGCCTGTACAACACCTTCACGCTCATAGGCATCTGCTTTGGCATGCATTACTTGTGCTTCGGACATACCAACGGTAGCTTCCTCTTTAGCTTGAGCTTCAGCCAAAATCTTACGTGCTTCGGCTTCTTTCTCACTAGCTTCTTTATGTGCTAGTGCTTCAATATTGATTTCCTCCGCTTTTTGCTTGGCCGCTTCTTTTTGAGCTTCTGCCGCTTTGATTGTTTTGATCAAATCTTCTTGTGCAATAGCCTCTGCAATGGTAATCTTAACTTGTTTTTCACGATCTGCAGTCTTGAAAGCCTCTATGTCTTTCATGTTCTCCTGCTCTTCCACTACTCCTTTTTCTAGGGTAACACGATCACGAATGACATCTTGAATGTTCTTCTTTTCTATTTCTACTACCTTTTCTTTTTCAATTTGCGCAAGTGTAACAACTCGCTCTCTTTCCGTAGCCTCTAATAAACGGTCTTTTTCAACTCTTTCGGTTTCAACAGCATCTGTACGTTGTTTGTTTTTTAACGCTACTATGATTTGTCGCTCCATATTCTCTTCAGCAACCTTCACCTTTTCCTGTGTTGCAATACGTGCGGTTTCAGACTTTAAACGCTCTTCTTCGGCTACTTTTAAAGTTTCTGCTTCTTCGCGAGACTTTATGTTAGAAATTTCTCTTTTTTGTTGCTCCTCTTTTTCCGCTAATTGCTTGTCCAGCTCAAGAATAGCCTCGCGAGCTTCAACATCTTGTTTGCGGATTATTTTCTCCTCATCGCGCTTAATAAGGTTCGCTTTAATGTTTTGTGCAGCGGTTAGATCGGTAATTTTTTTGATACCTTCAGCATCTAAAATATTATCGGCCTTTAAATGGGCAACAGCAGTTTGTTCCAAGTAATCAATGGCACAATCTTCTAAAGTATAGCCGTTTAGGTCAATACCAATAATATCAACAATTTCATCTCTAAACTCCCTACGGGCTTCATATAATTGAATAAAATCGAATTTTTTACCCACGGTTTTTAAAGCTTCCGAGAATTTGGCCTCAAAAAGTTCTTCAAGCGTTTCTTGTCTAGAGGCTCTTTGTACACCAATAGTCTGTGCTACCTTTTTAATAAGGTCAACCTCGTTGTTTACTCTAACAAAGAACGCCACTTTAATATCTGCACGCATATTATCTTTACAGATAAGACCTTCTGTAGCCAGCCTTTCTATTTGAATTTTCTTTACCGAGATATCCATTACCTCTACACGGTGAAATACAGGAACCACATAAAGACCTTTATCGGTGGCTACCTTTGTGCCACCAAAACCAGTTCTTACCAAGGCTTGACCCTGATGAACCTTTTTGTAGAACATGGCAATAATTGCAAAATAAACGATGATAAGGAAAAGAAGAACTCCTAGACCTATACCAATAATTGAAAAGATGGATTCCATAAATGATTTAAGATTTATTGATTATAAGATTGAACTAAAAAGTGTGTGTGATCCGCAGATCTTTTAATAATAAGTACAGAACTGCCATAGGACAAAGGTTTACGGTCTAACGATTTTACGTAAATAGAATGACTGTTACCATCTGCTTTTACTTCTGCATTACCCAGTTTATCTTCACTAATACTGGATAACATAATTGCCTGTCTCCCCAAAAAATCCACTGGGGCGTCACCATCCTTATTCAATTGCTTAAAAAATCCTTTAAACGGAGTGGTAAGAATTTTATTGATAAACAAAGCAGGAATAAGAACCGCAATCATTATGATAAAACCAATGTAGTTTTCATAGGTACCTGTAAGTGTTGTAAGCATGGTAGTAGCAAACCACCAAACGAAAATCCAGAAGGTAAAGGTGAACATGAACGGTAAGCCAACAAAGTTGAAATAAATGAGAAATATTTGCCACTTTTTTAAGGGTTTACGTTTCTTACCTATAACATCGTCTTTATTGACTTCTGCATTTGAAATGTCCTCAAAATCTAGATTTCCGCCTTCAATACCGGCATCAAAATCTATATCTGCATCTACCTCTATATCTACATCAAGGTCATAATCAAGACCACCGATCATGGTAATGATCCAGTAGATAATTAGAAGTATCAACAGTACGGTCAGCGTAATGTTTACTTCAGAAAATAATATGTCGGTTAGTTGATTCAAGTTCTTATTTTTTGGATTTTGTGAACCCTAATTGTTCTTTTAATTTTTGAAGTTCGTCATCTGCAGCAGCTTCTGTGGTATCTGCAGCTTTATCTAGTTCTTCATCAATAGATTTACTAGCATTGGCAATATCACCATACGCTTCGGCCAAGGCCTCTTCTTGCGCTATTTTTTCTTTCATACGCTCAAGCATAGAAACCGTACCACTACTGTCCAGCTCTGCCATTTGCTTGTTTAAATTTTTGGTAGCATTACTTACTTTAACACGTGCTTTTAACGTTTTAAGTTCATTTTCCCAATTATTTATATTCGCCTTTAACGCTTCAACGTTGCCTTGCATTTGACTTACATTGGCTTCGAACTTTTCAGTTTCTACCTTTGTAGCCTCTAGTTGTTTCTCATTGGTCTCTTTTTGAATTAAAGCTTCTTTTGCCAACCTGTCCGCCTCATTAACATTTAATTCTTTCTTCTGTGCCTTTTTAAGTATTATGATTGCTTTATCTTGATATTCTTTAGCTTTGTTTTTAAAGATATCCTGGTCATTTTTTGAACGAATTGCCAAGGCTTTGACTTGGGCCAAGGCTTCTAGACTTTTTTCCAAATCTAGTTTCATATCCCTTATTCCCTGCTCCGTCATTTTTATGGGATCTTCCATTTTGTCTATTGCTGAATTTGTTTCAGCTTCTCCAATTTTAAATAGTCTTTTAAATATATTCATGATGTTATTATTTTAATATTTAGAAAATTCAATTATTTGTTCAGAGTATTCACTCATTAAAAGGCTTAAAGAATTTAAACTAGCTTCAAATTCGTTTAAATCCATATTTTCAATTTGAAGTGTATCCCTAAAAATAACTTTGCTTGCAGATTCATCTAAGACAAAAGCACCATGTATGATGTCACGGTTCTTTTGAAGTAAGCTTTTAAAAACCTTTTCAGATTGATTATGAACGGAAAAAATAAATTGTTCCATAATCAATATTGGAGGGGAAACTCCCAAAATCAAATTTTTGATTCCGAAATCTTCTTTTTCCACGACCATGATACCATCTAGCCTATTCTCTTTAACGATGCTAAAATTTAGTTCTAGAAGATAATCTCTAGTTATATTATAGTGATTTTTCATATTGTTGGTTTTGTAGGTGGTTTCTTTATTATCAATAATACAAAATTTAATTGGTGTCCTTTATGAAATTGACAGTAGGAACGCTAAAACGTAAATTAAGACGATGAACATAATATCGATTTTAAATAATGTTAATATTGGCTCAAAATAATAGCAATTAAAATATTATTGCTAATATTGTTAGACAAATATAATACAATATTTGTAAATTGCAAATTATATTAGCAATATTATGTCGTATTTTGGAAAAAACATTCGGAAGATTAGAAGTTTAAAAAGTTTGAGTCAACAGGCATTCGCCGAGCTTTTCGACTTAAAGAGAGGTACCTTAGGCGCATACGAAGAAGGTAGAAGTGAGCCTAAATTGGAAACACTGATAAAAATTGCTAATTATTTTAGCATACCTATAGATGATTTATTAACATCAGAGTTAACCGTTAATAATTTATTGAAGTTTAAAGGTAATCTTACCATAGAGCAAAATATTGGTGAGCAAGAATATTTTACTAAAGTACCCTGTATAACTACTTTAAATTTAAATGATTATGTAAAATATGCCGATAAAGAATCTTTTGTTCAAGAATTACCCTATTTAACCCTACCAATTAATTTAGATAAAAAATTTAGGGCTTTTACAGTTCAAAATTTGGAAATGAGTAAAAATGACTTGGGTATGTTTCCCAAGGATATAGTAATTGGTGAACTTACACCCTTAGAAGTGCATTCCAAACTAAATAATGGTACATTAGTTTTTATTGTAACGCAAGATGATATTATTTTAAGACGATTATTTATTAGTAGTGGATCAATAGTACTAAGGGCGGATCATAAGAATGTTGAAGATATCGTACTTACATTAAAAGATATAAAGGAGATATGGCGTGTTAGGTATGTGTTTTATCATAGAATTCCAGAAACAAACTTTAGTCTTGAGGAGAAATTGGAACAACTGGAAAAGGATTTTGATATATTGAAAAATAATAAATAATAAAAAAGCCCTACACATCATTGTGAGGGCTTTTTCTTAAACTAGAATGTATATATGTTTAGATAACTTTTACGTTCACTGCGTTTAATCCTTTGTTTCCTTCTTGAAGATCAAATTCAACTTCATCGCCTTCACGAATTTCGTCTACTAATCCAGAAATGTGTACAAAGTGGTCTTTTTCAACTCCTTCTTCAGTGATAAAACCGAATCCTTTTGTGTCGTTGAAAAATTTTACTGTTCCTTTACTCATTGTAATGTATTTTAATTTTTAATACTTATTGTTGCGCAAAGATGACGCCAATAGTTGACATAGGACTCCTTATTTACATTTATATGCATTAATTGTGATTTATTTATGAGTTTATATCTCTAAAACATTGAAATTGAGATAAATTCATTGTTTCTACTTTCATTTTTTGGAAACATTCTTCCAAATCCATAAAATTCTCACACCTATTTAATACAGTTCCTCAATTATAGTAGTGTATTTTATAATACTTTAGTAGCAACAACTAAATCACTTTAACAACATGACAAATTCTTTAGCGACAGTACGTACGCTGTATTTTCTTTTCTGCGCCATCCTCGTTAACTGCAACGTAATGGCGCAACAACAAAATTTTAATATGTCCAAAGATTTACTTTTGGTCCAAATGGATTGTAAGACGGATATAGATGACTTGCATACCGCAGCTGGTTTAGCGACCTTGGTGAATCATGTTAAATATGCAGAATTAAATTATTTGCCAATTGTAGGTACATATGGTATACAGGAAGGATTATATGTTCCTCCAAACGAATTGATGCAACTAGCCTTTGGAAAAAATTGGTTGGATGCCCATAAAAATTGGAAAAAATCGGTTAAAAAAGTCGTCAATGAAGTTCATAAAATAATTGCCAAAGGGGGTGATGTATGGGTGGCAGAAGCTGGCCAATCAGACTTTACCGCAGACTGGGTTCAATTACTTATGGAAAAAAATCCTGATATTGAAATTAGTAATAGGATTCATGTGGTACAGCATAGTGATTGGAACGAGTCCGCTACAGACCCCGATAAATTGGCCTATGTTCAAAAAACTACCGATTATCATAAGATTGCAGATGGTAATGCCGAAGGTAACGGTACACCTGGACTTAAATCTGAAGGTGAAATTGATTGGCAGTCCTATATTAATGATACCCATTTAATCGATATTTGGAATACTTCTATACGATTGGGCAATCAATACAATGGAAAAGATGGAAGATATTTGAACGAAAGCGTCGCTGATGGTGGTTTGGATTTCTCCGATTTGTCAGAAGTGTGCTATATACTTGGTGAAATGAAAATTGTAAATACAGTTGATTTCTTTGAAGATTTCAAGGTTAAATAACTACTTTATTTAAGATTAAAAAAGGCCTCTTGCAATTTTTTTGTAATGGGGCCTTTTTCATTTCCCATATACAAGCAATGATTGTCTATTTGACTAATGGCCGCAATTTGCGTGCTCGTGCCCGTTAAAAATGCCTCATCCAATAAAGCAAGTTCCTTTAATGGATATGGAATTTCTTTTAGCGCTATTCCAAGGGATATACATAAATCTTTAACGATTGCTCCGGTAATGCCGTTCAATATGTATTCATTTGCCGGATGTGTATACACTACTTGATCCCTGACAAAAAATACATTACAATGGGATGCTTCGGTAAAAAGACCATTACGGTACAGTAAGGTTTCAAAGCTACCATGTTGCATAGCTTCTTCGTTCAACATGACATTACCCAAAAGCGAGGTCATCTTTATATCGCATCTAGACCACCTAAAATCTTCCCTGGTAATAACTTTGGTATTTGCCTGATTGATAGCGGGCAATATTTTAGGCAATGCATACATCATCACCGTTGGGTGTATATCTGCAGGATATGAATGTTGTCTTGGAGCAACCCCCCTGGTTATTTGCATATAAAGTAAACAGTCCTTATCCGTTAAAGAGGTTACCTTGAGTAGCTTAGGTATTTCTGTTGTCAGTGACTCTACATCAAAATTGATGTTAATTTTATCCAGTCCTTCCTGCAATCGGTCCAAATGTTTCCGGCCATAAAAAAAAGAACCATTGATCTGTACCATGACCTCATAAATTCCATCGCCAAAAATAAATCCGCGGTCAAATACCGATATAGTGGCCTCTTGCGCATTTACTATCTTACCGTTTATATATACTTTTTCAGGGTACGACATAAGTTATAAATAACGTTGAAGATGTTTTTTAAAATACTGGGCACTATCCGTTATGCTTTGCATGGAATTCTTTGCAAAATTACCGCCTTGTTCTAAATAATAATACTGTAAATCCTCTTTATTGATATTGGCCAAGATTTGTTTATAGTCAATTGATCCATTTCCCATTTCAGAATAATCCCGCGTAATCTTATCCATATCCTTAATATGCCACATAACATATCGTTTCGGATTTTCCCTTATTAAATCATGAATGCTTTTGATGGAAGAATGCTCAACCCAATACATGTCCATTTGTAATTTCACCAAATTAGGGTCGGTTTCCGCTAAGATTATAGCATACCCTTGTTCGCCGTTATGATCGGTAAATTCAAAATCATGATTATGGTAGGCAAACTGCAGTCCGGCATTGTTGACCTGCTCCCCTATTTTATTTAATTTATCGGTCAATATTTTAAAATGTTCTATGGTTCGGTATTCAGGTGCCAACCATGGCCAGGTTATATATGTGCTTTGTAAGGTTTTTGCACCTTTTATGCATTGGTCCACATAACGCATAAGTACATCTTCCGGTTCATTGAATAGATTAGAAAAGTTATAGTGGCCGCTAGATATCGTAAACTCCAGGTCATCTAATTGTCTTTTAAATTCTTTGGAAGGTATACCATAATAGCTATCATTTTCCCCATCATAACCATATATTTCCCCATCCTCATATCCCAGCCCTCTTGCATAAGTTATGCTACCAATAGGATCGTTTGCCATAGCATCACGAATAGTAAATAATTGCAATCCCATTTTATATTTATAATCCAATGGCAATACCGATAGCGGTAACATGGAACTTACGGACAATACACCTGTTTTTTTCAAAAAGGTCCTGCGAGAATTGGGATTATTCATACGAATAGATTTAAAGCTGTACTTGTGATTAATAAATATAAACCATAGTCATTAAAATTAATATGATACGCATAAAAAAAGCGACCATATTGATCGCTTTTTGTATTTACTTCAACATTTCGTTTACTTTTGTGCTAGCGCAGTTTCGCTATAGGTGACTCGGTAAATGGCATCTCCAAAATCATCAGAAATCAACATGGAGCCATCCTTTAACATCAACATATCTACTGGTCTTCCAGATGCTTTTTGCTCTACTTCATCTAACCAGCCATCTATAAATACTTCGTTGCCTATAACCTCCCCTTCTTCTATATCTACCATCATTATCCTATATCCTACTTTTTTGCTTCTGTTCCAAGAACCGTGCTCTGCAATAAATGCCCTGCCCTTATATTCTTGGGGAAACATGGTGCCGGTATAAAATTTGATACCTAAGGGAGCCACATGAGCCCCAAGTTGAAGTGCCGGCGAAACAAAATCCGAACACGGACGTTCATCACCAAATTCCGGATCTTTTACAATACCACCATGACAAAACGGATACCCAAAATGCTGACCAGCTTCGGTCACCTTGTTCAGTTCACAAGGAGGTATGTCATCACCGAGCATATCCCTGCCATTATCCGTAAACCACATTTCCTTAGTTTCTGGGTGCCAAGTAAAACCAACGGAGTTTCTAACGCCACGGGCATAAATTTCACGATTGCTACCATCAGGGTCCATTCTGGAAATGGTCGCAAAACGTTCATCTTCATTGGTACGGTTGCAAATGTTACAAGGTGCACCTACCGGCACGTATAATTTATCATCCGGTCCAAAAGCAATATATTTCCAACCATGATGAAATTCAGTTGGGAAATCATCATATACCAATTCTTTTTCCACAGATTTGCCCAATTGGTCTTCTATACTGGGATATTTCCAAAGACTACCTACTTGCGCAACATACAGATCCCCATTTCTAATGGCTATACCGTTTGGAACTTCCATGGTATCCAGTATAATAACATTGTCCGCTTTAAAGTCGCCATCATTATCCTGTATGGCATACACCGTGTTTTCATTCCTAGTGCCAACAAAAAGGGTACCGTTATCACCCATAGCCATTGAGCGCGCACCATCTATTCCTCTAGCATACACTTCTATATTAAATCCTTCTGGTAGGTTTAACTCTAGCAAAGCTAAATCTGTACTGTCCATTACTACTTCATTGGCTACCTCTGTAGCCTCTTTCTGTTTTTTGTCCTTGCAGGATGAAATTGCAATGATCAAAATGGCCAGCGATATAATGTTATAAATTTTAGTTGTCATAAGGGTTCGTTTTTGTTTATACGAAGATACATAACCATAGGTTGTTTTAAAACAAGGCACTCTAGTCAATTAAAAGCTGTTTTGAGAAAATGATAAACGAATATAAAAAAAGCTAAGTTCCGTCAAGAAATTAGCCTTAATTGTAAACTAATCAATAAATAGGTTTATTGAGCGGAAACAGCATCCAGTGCCTTACCGATAAGGGTTTCCCCATTGATAATTTCAAAAGTTTCGTTCTTGGCAGAATCATCATGTAAAGAGCGCACCAAAGTTTGGGCAACATCATCCCTGGTAATAGAACCTTTTTCCCCAAGCTTGGACTGTAATTTGATTTTTCCTGTACCCTTATCATTTGTTAAGGATCCTGGTCTTACTATGGCATGTACAAGTTCTGTAGATTTTAAATATTCGTCCGCATTATGTTTAGCTTTTAAATACTCCTGTAAATCTTCCGCTTCTTCTGGACTGTCTGCCCCCATTGAGCTGAGCATTACAAATTTTTTGATATTTGCTTTTTTAGCCTCATCGATCAATCTCTTTGCACCTTCTTGATCTACTTCCACTACTTTTTTTCCACCTGACCCAGCAGCGAATATGACCTTATCAATATCCTTGACCGCATGTGAAATATCCTTTTCCAAATCACCTAATACGGTCTTAATATTTTCTTTTTTAAATTGGTCTTGTTGTTCTTCTTTTCTAACCATGGCCACTGGAACAAAATACTGTGAAGCTTTTAAAAGGTTTACAATTTTTTTTCCCGTAGTACCATTGGCACCGGCAACTAATACATTTTCCATTTTCCTATTGTTTTTTATGCAAGTTCATGATTGTCATTGGTATTGATCAATGCAAATACCTATTTAATTGACCTGAATCATATAGGGACTATAGTGGATAAAAAAGGCGGCCATATGGCCGCCTTATAAAATCTATTTTAAAATTTAAGATAAACTGGCATTAAGAACTACTTCGGCCTTTAGTAATTTGGAAACAGGACATACTTCTTTGGCCTTATGGGCAATTTTCTTGAATTCTTCTTCCTTAATTTCCGGTACGTCACCTACTAGGTCCAAAGTTACTTTCACGATCTCGCCATCCTTGAACGCTACTTTTGCCGCTACGTCCAGTGTAGTTGGCGTAAAGCCTTCTTCACCCAATAAAAAACTCAATTGCATGGAGAAGCAACCTGCATGGGCCGCTCCAATAAGTTCTTCGGGGTTTGTGCCCTTTTCATCTTCAAATCTTGTATTAAAGGCATAAGGGGTATTGTCTAAAACGGTACTTTCAGTGGACAACGTTCCTTTGCCCTCTTTACCACTACCTTTCCATTGTGCCTTTGCATTTCTTGTAAAATTCATTTTCTTATATTTTAATTAATAATGTTAAGTGCTATTCCCCAATACTATGTATCAGGCAATTTGCGCTTTTTCTTGATATGTGGGATAATCCAAGTACCCTTCTTTTCCAGGTGTGTAAAAGGTATCCTCGTCCCATTTAGATAATTCATGTCCGTTTTTAAAACGTTGCACCAAATCCGGATTTGAAATATAAAGTTTACCGTAGGCCACCAAATCTGCATTGCCCTCTTCAATTACCTTATTGCCGCTTTTTTGATCAAATCCTGCATTTATCATTAGAGTACCATTATACAATGGTCTAAAGTGTTTTGCAATATGCTGCACAGCATAAGGTATATCGGAAACATCGGTGAATGGTTCTGACAAATGAATATAGGCCAAATTGTAGTCGTTCAATTTTTTAATGATATATTCAAAAGTGGGAATGGTCTCTTCGTCCATAGTCATACCAAATAAACCATTTAGAGAGGGATTAAAGCGCGCGCCTATCTTTTCTTGTGGTATTACCTCTTGAACGGCATCAAGCACTTCAAAGAAAAAACGCGCTCTGTTTTCAATAGAACCACCGTACTCATCTGTCCTTGTATTTGACGTAGCGTTAAAAAATTGATGAAACAGATACCCATTTGAGGAATGGATTTCTACGCCGTCAAATCCGGCCTCTACCGCATTTTTTGCCGCATTGACAAAATCTGTTACGGTTGCCTTGATTTCTTCCTTGCTCATTGCCTTAGGGGTAACGGTATCCTTGAAACCCTCTGCGGTAAACGATTTTGCATTAGGGTTGATGGCTGATGGTGCCAAAGGTTGATCACCATTATGAAAATCTGGATGAGACATTCTGCCAACATGCCAAAGCTGTATAAAAATGGTACCGCCTGCATCATGTACCGATTCGGTAACTTTTTTCCACCCTTCTACCTGGGCCTTGGAATGTATTCCAGCAGTGTTTACATAACCTACTGCAGCTTTGGAAACTTGGGAACCTTCAGTAATGATAAGTCCCGCAGAAGCCCTTTGCGTATAATAAGGTACGTGTAAATCCTCCGTAGGGGCATTCTCGTCATTAGCCGCCCTACTCCTGGTCATGGGTGCCATAACGACCCTATTTTTAAGTTGTATGTTTTTATGATATGGTGTTAATAATATTTCTGTATTCATAGCTATCATTTGTTATCTAAGAGTTCACAAAAGTCTAACATTATCGGCATGATTATTAACTCGTCTCAATAAAAACTTATCATATATGAAAAATGGACACTGCAAATCTTTACTAGGTTTTACCATAAATGAATGCTATTGAATGCGAAATAAGGGTGGAAAAAATAATAGCTGAGGATATTAAACTTAGGTTTCTACTATAAATTTGCAGATTTACAAAACCATATTATTTTTTTGTCGTAGGTACGTTAAAGACATTCTTTAACCTAAAAAATATAAAAATGAACTATAGCTACAAGTGGGCACTTAGGCTGTTACAAGTATTAACCATAATATTAATATCCACATCAGTAAAAGCACAGAACATTAAAGGTAAGGTTACCGATTATAATGGCACGGCCCTGGAAAATGTCGGTATTTTCAACCAGACTTCAGGCCAACATAGCCATACCAACTTATCTGGGGCATTTTCACTACCTGCTACCCATATAAACGATTCCGTTTACTTTTCCAATTTGGGCTATAAAACTTTTGTTCTAGTCATAGAACCTAAACATTTTAATGAGCAGATACAGATTACCTTGGAGGAGTCCAGCATAAACTTAGATCAAGTTGTTGTGGTGTCCAAGGTAGATGCAATGAGTAAAATTGTGAATATAGATGTACAGAATGATCCGGTAAAATCTTCCCAGGAAATTTTACGAAAAGTGCCGGGGCTTTTAATTGGCCAACATGCAGGCGGCGGTAAGGCAGAACAGATTTTTTTAAGAGGTTTTGATATTGACCATGGTACGGATGTAGCCATTAGTGTAGATGGTATGCCGGTGAATATGGTATCTCATGCGCATGGACAGGGCTATGCAGATCTACACTTTGTGATACCGGAAACAATAGAACATATAAATTTTGGAAAAGGATTGTATTATGCCGATAAGGGAAATTTTAACACCGCTGGGTACGTTGACCTTGGCTTGAAAAAAAGTATTGATAAAAGTATGGTATCCTATGAAACCGGACAGTTCAATACCAATAGATTTGTGGGACTATTTAAATTATTGGAAGGAAATAAAAGTGATGCTTATTTTGCTTCGGAAATTTATCTTACCGACGGACCGTTTGATTCCCCACAAAATTTCAATAGGATAAATATTTTAGGACGTTACAATTATAAGGACCTTGGTAAGGAAGAGCTTACATTGACCGCCTCTCATTTTCAAAGCAAATGGGATGCCTCGGGACAAATTCCTCAAAGGGCGGTTGATCAAAACCTTATTGGCAGGTTTGGCGCCATAGATGATACCGAAGGAGGACAGACCAGTAGAACAAATTTAATGTTGAACCATACCAGGTTTTTGGGCGATGACCAGTTTTTAAAGACGAGGGCATTTGTAAGCAAATATGATTTTGAATTATTCTCAAACTTTACATTCTTTTTGGAAGATCCGGTAAACGGAGATCAAATTCGTCAATTTGAGGATAGGACGGTTATGGGTGCTGAAACAGCTTTTGAGCAAATCAATATTACGGTTGGTGAAAATGATATGGTTGGGTACAAAGCAGGAATAGGTTTTAGAAATGATAATGTAGATGATGTGTCCCTATCACATACCTTAAACAGGAAGACCACTTTAGAGCAGTATGCATTTGGGGATGTCGATGAAACCAATATGTACGGGTTTTTGGATGGCACTTATAAAACCGGAAATTGGACTTTTAATCCCTCTTTACGTTTAGATTATTTCAACTTCGATTATGAAAACAAACTAAGCGAGCTTTATGACAATAAAAGTGAAAGTAAGGCAAAAGTGAGTCCAAAACTAAATACATTGTATACCGTAAATAGAAATTGGCAAGTTTTTTTGAAAACGGGTCTTGGATTTCATTCTAACGATACTCGAGTAGTCACTGCAAATGAAGGTAGGGATATATTGCCAACCGCTTACGGTGCAGATTTAGGTACTATTATTAAACCTACGGATAAACTAGTGCTGAACGCTACCTTATGGGGGCTTTTATTAGATCAGGAATTTGTTTATGTAGGTGACGCTGGTATTGTTGAGCCAAGTGGCAAGACTCGTAGGTTAGGTGTTGAACTAGGTGCTCGTTACCAGGTGTTAGATTGGCTGTATCTTTATAATGATATCAATTATACCTACGCTAGAAGCACTGAAGAACTTGATGGGGAAGATTATATACCTCTTGCTCCGGATTTTACTTCAGTAGGTGGTATATCGGTAACAGATTTAGGAAAATTCTCTGGTGCTTTAAACTATCGTTATTTAGGAGATAGAGCAGCAAATGAAGACAATAGCATTGTAGCTGAAGGTTACTTTGTAACCGATATGAACCTTAACTATCATATAAAAAACTGGACATTGGGTCTGATAATAGAGAATTTATTTGATACAGAATGGAACGAGACCCAATTTGCTACAGAAAGTAGATTGTTTAATGAAACTGCATCTGTAGAGGAAATTCATTTTACTCCTGGTACTCCGTTTTACCTAAGAGGAAAGGTATCTGTGAGGTTTTAAAGAAGTTTTAGTAGCAAGCTTAAAAGAGCTCTGATTTTATTATCAGAGCTCTTTTGTTTAATTCGAAAACTATTCAGGAGAATTTACGGTTATTTCAGAAACCGAAAAACTACCTGTACTATCTTTAGAAATAACTTTAATATAATATTCGGTGCCAGAATTATATTCAATTCCAGATATGCTATTATCCGCTATGTCAGTCTCTTCAATTATTTCTGATTCATTTTCGGTTATAGTTACATCGTAGGTTAAAAGGTCATTATCCTCATCTGTTCCAATCCAACTAATGGTTAACAACTGCGTTAGAGTATTAAAATCAGTACGGATTTCTGCGGCATAAGGTGCATAATTAACTTCGGCTAAACCAGGGGTAGTAAAAGAATACGTATCACTTTCCGTAGTGCCAAATTCATTTTTAGAAGTCACTGTCCAAGTATAGGTTTTGCCTCTATCTAAGCTAACCGTAGTTTCCAGTCCACCAACAGTGGAGCTTACCGCTTGCTGGTTGTTTAATAAAACTTCTAAGGTATAATTTACAGTATTTTGCGCAGCGTTCCACTTAAATAAAATAGAGACTTTGGTATCATTATTAGGTATAAGCTCAAATTCTGAACAAGGCTCCCCATTAACAGGTAAAGTGCCTGTAACTTTAGTAGGAACCTCATTGTCTATCTGTTTTTCCGTCTCTTCAGGAGTGCTTTTATCGCAGGAATTTAAGCATACAAAAAGTAATAAAAGACTAGTAAAATATTTTAAGGTTTTATATATCATTTCTTTATAATCTTAAAGGTTTTTGAATGTTGTTTTGATTTGATTACCGTAGGGTAAATTCCGGTTTCCATAGTTTGTAAGTCGATTGAATTTAAGCCTTGCCCTGAAAATGCTTTACTTAATACGAGCTTACCCGATAAATCATAAACCAACACGGTACTTGATTCTTCGTACCCTTGGATAAACACTTCTCCCGAAGTAATTGTTGGAAACATTATAACACTATCTGAAAAGGCAAATGAATCGGTAACCATCCCTTGGCAGTCACTTTCTCCTGTAATAGAAATAGCATTGAATTCAGATAAATCCGATAATTGAATTTCATTTTTTCCGTTAGATGTAAAGCTGAAGTTTTTTAGTTCTCCGTTTATATCAACAATATAAGTATAGCTGCCCTCCACATTGTAAGTTGCCGTTTTAGCAGAGGTATTTAAACTTTCTCGCTTTCCAGAGATTGAGCCGACTTCGTTGATTTGAATGCCATAGGTTTGAGAATACAAAATATCTGGAATAGAAATAGTGACCATATACAAACCAGTGGTAAGATTAGCTACTTCTATATTCTCATTTAACGATACCTCATTATAGTCTGTTGAAACTGGACCTTCAACAGCTATATTAAAAATATAATCAGTTAACTCACTCGAAATAGAAATACTTCCATTTGCTTCTCCCGGACAAGTTGGTGTAGCGCCATAAACCAAAATGGCATCTGCTGCTATTATTTCGCAACCATTATCGTTCACTATAACATTTGGTCTTGTATCTAAACAAGAATCTTTATGATCTAAAATTCCGTCTAAATCATTGTCTTCGTTGCAGAAAGAGGCTTTTCCGCCATCGGTGATAAGCCAATTATAATTTTCTACTATGTTTTGGCGTGCATCTTCAGATTCGCAAAATTGATTTTGAAGGGCATCAAAAGTTACTCCTCGCTGTAATGAAGGCAATTGACTCCAGCCTTCTAATATGCTGTCATAATTAGCATTTGAGAGACCACTATAATTGAAAATACCAGACATATTGGTTACTTGAGAAACATCCCAAGTAGTCAAATTTTGGTTAAAATTATATGCTCTTGAAAACAACCAGCTCATATCGATGACACTAGAGACATCCCAATTGCTAATGTCATGATTAAATGCCATAGCCCCTGCAAAAACCCTACTCATGTTGGTCACTTTGGAAACATTCCAATTACCAATGTTTTGATTAAAGGAACCCGTACTTGAAAACATACCTGACATGTCGGTAACGTTAGAAACATTCCAATCCCCAATATTTTGATTAAAGTTTGGAGCGAAGTTAAACATGGAACTCATGCTCGCAACATTACTAACGTCCCAACTTGAAATATCTTGATTAAACCCGGAGGATTGAAACATAATTCCCATATAGGTTACATTAGAAACATCCCAACTACCTATAGGCTGGTTAAATTTAGTTGCATGACTAAACATGGAACCCATATTGATAACATTGCTAACATTCCACCCAGAAATATCTTGATTAAATTCTGAACAGTTACTGAATAAATTCCCCATTGTGGTGACATTGCCAACATCCCAATCTGAAATATCTGCATTAAAAGCAGTACAATTAGTAAAAGCTTGACTTAAATTTTCAATTGTACTAATATCCCAATTATTAAAACTAGGATTATCAGTTAAAGAACTACACCCTTCGAACATATAAAATAGTGAATTAAGGTTAGAAAGGTCAGGAGTATCCCCTGCAACTACGTCAAGATTGGTACAACCTTTGAATGCTGATTCCATTGAGTTCCAACTAATATCACCCCATTGATTAATTTCAATAAGTTTAGGGGCATCTCCACCTACATCGTTGCCATCAAAAGTTTGTAAACGCATTGAGAACAAACTACCTGAAATGCTTACGGTGTATATACCTGGATTAGAGTAAGTATGTTGAGTTGCACCCACTACGTCCATGTCAACAACACCGTCTCCCCAGTCGATATTAAAAGGTCCTCCAAATGTTCTAAGAGCAATGGTATTATTGTCTGATGTACCTGGGTTATCGGTTTTCCAAGTCGTTACAAAGGGTCGAAAGGTTGGACAGTTTTCTCCTGAATCATTAATGATCCAATTATAGCCTTCAATGATTGACTGTCTTGCAGATGTTGCATTACAAAATTGGCTAGTACCGGCATCAAATGTAATATTTGGTTGAAGTGTATTTAGATGACTCCAACCAATTAAAGTATTATCATAATTCACGGTGCTCAGCGCTGAACCTTCGAAAATTCCTGATAAAGAATTTACGTTAGAAATATTCCAATCCCCAAGACTATTATTAAAGCCACTTTCGTAGAACATCTGAAACATAGTAGTCATGTTCAACGTGTCCCATGAAGAAAGTATAGTATTGAACAGGGGGGTTCCCGAAAACATCTGAGCAACGTCTTGCAAATTTGAAACATCCCAGTTATTAAAACTTGAATTGCCTTTCAAAGTCTGACAATTATTGAACATTTGTTTTGCTGATGTTACTAAAGACAAATCTGGCACATCATGAGCATTGACGTCAAGATTAACGCAGTTAGAGAATGCTCCTTCCATTGAGCTCCAATTAATATCACCCCATTGATCTACACTTACAATTAAAGCTGAATTTGGTCCCGCTAATTCAAAATATATTCTTGGGAAATCACCAGTTATTGTAACCTTGTAATTGCCCGGGTTATCATATTGATGAGTAATATCATTAGTGATATTTGGTTGAGAATTTCCGTCTCCCCAATCGATACTATAGTCATAAGTCTCTCCAGGAAATGTTGGAATAGTAATACTGTTGTTTGTAGATGCCTCTACTTGCCAAGTAGTAATAAATGGACGTTTTTGATTAGCGGTGCACTCTGGGAAGAGCCCATCATCGTTTATAGTCCAATTATATACTTCAATTATAGCTTGTCTATTTATTCCACTTTCGCAAAATTGGATGTTTGAGTCGAGCTTAACGTCATTTTTAAGAGATGGAAGATTGCTCCATCCGATCAAGGTAGAATCATAATTATTAATGGACATGCCTGTATTTGAAAGCATGAAGCTCATGTTATTGACGTTACCAACATTCCATACTCCCAAATTTTGATTAAAGGATAAAGCAGAAAAGAACATTGAGCCCATTTCTTCAACAGATTCAACGTTCCATGAGCTTAGATCTTGATTAAAAGCAGAAGCTTCGGTAAACATATTTGTCATCCATTTAACGTTACTAACGTCCCAACCAGAAATATCTTGATTAAAAACCTGATTGTTGGAAAACATTGCGTTCATATAAAGTACATTACTTACATTCCAACTTCCAATATTATTATTGAAAGAGGTCCCAAAAAACATATGTCCCATATTGCTTACGCCAGAAACATCCCAATCAGAGATATTCTGATTGAATGATGTAGCCCATTGAAAAAGAGAAAACATACTTTCCACATTCGACACATCCCAGTTGCCTATAGGTTGATTGAATTTGGTTGCCCCAAAATAAAGCAAAGACATTTGAGTAACCGTGCTTAAATCCCAATTTGCCATGGTATCATTACCAATTAGCGAACTACAGTTTTTAAACATTGCCGAAATATCGTTAAGGTTTGAAAAGTTGGGAACATCGGTGGCCTTTACATCAATATTTACGCATCCAGAAAATGCTCCCGACATTGATGTCCATTGATTTGAACCCCATTGATTAATCTCAATTATCTTTCTATTATCTTTGCTGTTTGTTGAATTTTCAAAAAGTATCCTCGGGAAAAGACCGTTAATGGAAACTTGGTAAACCCCGCTGGTAGCATAGGTGTGGGTGATATCGCCAGTAACGTTTTCCGAAACATTGCCATCTCCCCAATCTACAGTATAATCATAAATAACCTGAGGTAAAAAATCTGGCGCTTTATATGTTGGTATAGTTATTTGGTTATCCTCGGAAACACCAGGATTGTCTGTTTTCCAGGTAGTTATGAATTCGTTTTGTGAATAAGTATTTGTAATGCATAAAAAAAGAATGCAACTGAGTAAAGTTCGCATGTATTTGGTTGTTATAGTTGATTGGTTAAATCTAATACTATAAGTTAGTTTTGAAAGAATTATTCGATTAATTGTAATATTATTCCCTCATGAGGATTTTATAAAATCGGTCGTCTTATTTGAATTTCTACAAGCAGAATAATATAGAGGATTGTAATGTATCAACCTTTTTTAAGACCAAGACTTCATGCAAGAAGTTTTTAAGGATTTTAGTACTGGCGGATTACTAAAAATTGGTAACGAAGCTTTGTTGGAGAATTACGGAAAACCAAAACAAGCCGGACTCTATATTTTTATTAGAACTACAAGTAATAAAGCCACTATTGAGGTAGATGGCATACCATATATCATTTCAGAACATAGTCTGCTTGCGTTGACACCAGTTCAATTTATTCATTTTGTTGAGGGTAAAGATTTAATTGTTTATCAGTTCAATAGAGAGTTTTATTGCATTAAAGACCATGACCAAGAAGTAAGTTGTGCTGGGTTGTTATTTTTTAGCAATGCACATTTTCCATTAATAGATTTAGGAGAAAATGAACAACGAAAGTTTAATACCCTTCATGAGGTTTTTGTGGATGAATTAAATACGGAAGATACGATACAAGCCGAAATGCTACGCATGCTAATGGCTCGCTTTATGATAATGAGCACAAGGCTGCTTAAGGCAAAAGAAGGATTTGGAAGTGCTGCCAGTGATGTAAAGTTAGATTTGCTAAGGTCATTTAATTTGTTGGTAGAAGCCCATTTTAAAGAGGAGCATTCAGTCTCTTTTTACGCGGATAAGTTATTTAAATCTCCTAAGACCCTTTCAAATACCTTTGCAAAATTCAATACTACTCCTTTACAAATAATACATGAACGCATAGTTCTTGAGGCTAAAAGACTACTCATTTATACCGATAAAGCAGCAAAGGAAATTGCTTATGAAATTGGTTTTGAAGATGCATCTCATTTAAGTAGGCTATTTAAAAAATTGACAAGCCTCTCTCCTTCTCAATTTAAGAAACAACTGGCAAAAGTCGTTTAGGGAAAAATTGACAACTACTAGGGTAAAATAGCCCGTTTTAAGTTTCACTTAAAGATGATCTTTGTACTGTAGAATTAAAACAGTAAAGACATGAACTTAAAACACAAATCAATTTTTAATTTAATAGAAATATTTACATCTAAAAGGATAGACGCGTCTAATGCAATCAATGTGAAAGAGCATTGTAAGCACAATCATTTATCGGACTATTATTGTGATTCTGATAATTCCTCAAAACTGGCCCGAGTATTCAATTCATTGCTTTGAGGGAAAAATTGACATGTCAATGGGAATTTCAAGCATGACCATAACTACTTCACCAATTTACCTTTGTACAAGATTAATAACATAATAAATTCAATTTAAAAAAATAATAATATGAACACATTTAATGTACCAACAAGAGAAGAAGTAAGCGAGAAAAATCAAGGTATTTTCGATAATTTGGAAAAAGCATTGGGATTTGTCCCTAATTTATATGCCACATATGCCAATAGTGATACCGCATTAGAAAACTACTTGAATTTTGCAAATGCCAAAACTTCATTATCAGCTAAGGAGAAAGAAGTTGTCAATTTAGCGGTAAGCCAAGTTAACAATTGTATTTACTGTTTATCGGCACATACAGCCATTGGTAAAATGAACGGTTTTACAGATGAACAAATTTTAGAGCTTAGAGCAGGAAAAGCCTCTTTTGACACTAAATTAAATGCACTTGCAAAATTAGCGAAGAATATTACTGAAAATAGAGGCCGCACTGATGAGGACGTATTGAACGATTATTTTGCGGCAGGTTATACAAAAGCCAATTTAATAGATACAATATCATTGGTTGGTGATAAAACAATTTCCAACTACATACACAGTACTACACAGGTTCCGGTTGATTTTCCTGTAGCACCATCTTTATAAACAATTACAAATAATAATTATTAATCATTAAAACGGGGAAACCCACACTAAATTTTAAAAACATGAAAAGAGTATTATCAATTTTAGTTATCGTATTGGCATTTTTATTCAACGCAAATGCACAGGACAAAATGATGAAGCAGCCAGTTAAGAAAATTGCCTTAGAACAAACAACAGGGGAATTCACCCAAAAATCTATCACTGTTAGCGAAGGCACTTATATTTTTGACGTTGCCAACAATAATGTGGGTAAAGATGAAGGTTTGGTTTTAGTAAAAAAAGGAAAAGATGCTTCAAAACCAGAGAACCACATTCAAACTGCATACGTAACTGCAGCTGTTAAGAACAACACGGTTGGTCATTCTAAAGAAACTAAATTAGAAAAAGGTGAATATGTATATTTCTGCCCTTTAAATCCAACGCCACAATATAGTCTTATCGTAGAATAAGGTTAAGTTTTGCAATGAAAAAGGGCTATTCGTAAGAATAGCCCTTTTTTTATAAGTTATTATTTTAATCTTCTGGCGGGTGACCATGTATATCTTCAAAAACAGAATCAAAATTCTCACGTAAATAAGCATTTAGTTTCTTTTGATAATCATCTTTTAGCCAACTTAAAAAGTTATAGGTGCTTTTGCTAATACATTTTCCGTAAACGTGAATTCTATTATCAATATCTTCTTTTAATAGCTTTGCCAATGCTATGGCATCATAGACATCTTCACTGTTTTCAATACAAATGTATGCGTGTTGAGCTATAGATCGTTCAAGAACTACTTTAGATGATTCTCCCGCAAACGTAGCGGTTTCATACGTTTCCTTGATATCAAAATAGGTCTCCTTTGAGTTTTTGAATTCTGCTTTGACCTCTTCGGACAAATCCAGTTTAAAATCACTTTCAATATCCTCATCATCCCTAATACGGTCCATGTAGAAATTAGGTGATTTGAAAATAGCGCCCCAATCTAGGTCCGCACCCCAAGGACCAAAACGATAAAGGTTGTTCCCTAGGTCAATTACGGTGAATTTGGATTTATTGTTCAATACCCTAGAGCCCCTACCGATCATTTGATAGTACAGGGTAAGTGATTTTGTTGCCCTATTAAGGATAATGGTGTCAATGGTCGGTTCATCAAAACCGGTTGTTAAGATACTTACGGATGTTAAGATGGCATCTGGAGTTTCTCTAAACCACCTTAATATTTGTTTACGTTGTTTTTTGGTCGCCGTATTGTCCAAATGCATAATGGGCAATCCTACGGCTTTGAATGTATGGTATACTTGTATGGATGTTTCTATACCATTATTGAAAATTAATGTCTTTTTACCTTTGGAGTGTTTTGAATAAGCTTCTAATAGCTTGTTCAGCATAGCCGGGCTAGTATAAAGATCGGCAGATGATTTTACGGTATAATCACCATTAGAGCCTACTTCTAACGAAGTTAGCCCCATATCATAATGAAACACCTCTGCCCTAGCCAAGAAATCGTTCTCTATAAGGTTTTCAATACTTTCCCCGGGTATAAGTTCATCATAATTCTTGTTCATGGGCAAGTCCTTATTGGAACTTAAAGGAGTGGCCGTTACACCAAGAACAAATGAATTTTCAAAAAATTTGAACAGTTTTGTAAATGAATTGTAATGCGCCTCATCTATGATGACCAGACCAACATCTGAAATATCCAGCTGGTCGTCGTTTAGACGATTGTTCAAGGTTTCTACCATGGCCACATAACAACTGTAACGCTCTTGGTCATCCAAATTTGCCTTACTGTTAACCACTTTGTTAACGACGCCAAAATTGGTGAGCATTTCAGAAGTTTGATTACAAAGTTCTATACGGTGGGTCATCACCAAAACTTTCTTGCTATGGTTTTTAAGGTACTGTCTTACTATTTCGGAGAAAATAACAGTTTTACCACCACCGGTTGGCAATTGATATAAAAGATGGTAATCTTCACGTTCAGAATCGAACTTGTCAAAAATTTGTTGAATAGCACCCTGTTGGTAGCTATATAGTTCCTTATCGGTTTTCTTATCCTGTAGTTCAAAAACTGTCTCTTGCATAAAATCTTTTCTGGAAGTTGCAAAGGTAACATTATCAATAGTAGATTACTAATTCATGGGTTAAAAAGGGTATCTTTTGCGACCATTGGTAAGCAATTTTTTACAGACCATACAAAATAATGAAACATTGCCATTTTAAAGTATATAAACCATTTGGAATGTTGAGTCAATTGACTTCCAACGAAGAACGGCAGTTGCGCAAGAAAAAGTTTTTAAGTGAACTTTATCCGTTCAATTCTGAAATTATGCCTATTGGTAGGTTGGACGAGAAGTCAGAAGGTCTTTTACTCATGACAACGGATGGTAAATTAAGCGATATCATAAATCGTAAAGGAGTAGAAAAAGAGTATCTGGCACAGTTAGATGGACTAATTACTACACAAGCCATTATAGAACTAAGTAGCGGGGTAAATATTGGACTTTTTGGCACTACCTATGGTACAAAACCCTGTACGGTAGAGCAATTAATGACTAACCCCACATTACCCGAACCCAGTGCTAAGCTCCGTATTGGAAGGCATAGACCAACTTCATGGATACGAATTATACTGACCGAAGGTAAATTTAGGCAAATACGCAAAATGACGGCTGCGGTCGGTTATCCTACTATACGACTTGTACGTGTACGTATAGGAAATATCTATTTGGAACACATGCTACCCGGACAAGTGGAGCCAATAACCTTAAATACGGATATTATTTAGGAATTCTTTTACCTGAAAACCTAGAGAAAATCGTTAAACTCTTTTTGGTATTGATAAAATAGACCCCCGTCAAAAGCACTATTGAGGCAACTATGGATTGTAATGTAATCTGTTCATTTAAGAAATACCAGCCTAATACCATAGCAATGATCGGGTTAACGTACGAAGAAGTGGCCACCTTTTCTGGAGAAACAAACCGTAAAAGATAATTAAAGGCCGTAAAGGTTACAATACTGCCAAAAATAATAAGTAATGACATGGACCAAAGTACCGGTATACTCCATTGTGATGGCCAAGACCAAGTCTCTCCAAGTAAAAAGCTAATGAAAATTAGGGAAAAACCACTGGTCAACATTTGATAGCCGGTATTGACAAAAAAGTTTTGTGGTAAATCTGCCTTACCGACAAATAAACTTCCATAGGACCAACTCAACATACAGATAAAGATGAGGAACATTCCCAATACTGCACCTTCTTGGGTTATTATTTCCTTTTGCCCAACCAATAGAAAAATGCCGGTAATACCCAATATTACGCCTATTACAGACATGGGTTGAATTTTTTTACCTTGCAACACACGCATCATCAATAAAACTACCAAGGGCTGTGCGGAAACCTCCAAGGCCGCAAAACCGCTATCTACGAATTTCAAGGCCCATACCACTACCCCATTTCCAAAAGTTAAAAAAAGAAACCCTGCAATAAACGTATTCTTAAATTGTGTTTTGGTAATGCCTAAGGGTAGGCCCAAAATTTTGGATATGATGAAAATTAAACTACCGGCCGTTAAAAAACGAATACCTGCCAGCATAAAGGCAGGTAATTCCGTTACCGCAATTTTGTTCCATAAATAAGTAGATCCCCAGATGAAGTAAATGGCAAAGAAAGACAATACTACCAGAACGGTATTGCGTTGCAGTTTTGCCATAGGGAATGTGTTGGCTATATTTTTTTGACACGAACGGCATTCATACCCTTCATTCCTTTTTCAAGCTCGTACGAAACCTTGTCATTTTCCATGATTTCATCGATAAGACCGCTCACATGAACAAAATATTTTTCATTGTTTTCAGAGTCTATGATAAAACCAAAACCTTTAGAAGTATCAAAAAATGAAACCTTACCGTTTCTTACCGGATCAAATTCCTCAACATCACCTTCTTCTTTTTTAGGAATACCCAAAACAATATCCTCAGCTTCTATCTCTACCTTCATGGCAGGATCTGGCGGTGTATCTACCAAATTGCCATTGAAGTCCACATAGGCCAATGGTATGCCAGAAGTTCCACTTTCCTTCGCCGCTGCCTTGCGCGCAAGCATTTTTTTCTTTTTCTCTTCTCGCTTTTTTAAGCGTTTTTTTTCTTTTTCAGTTTTATTAAATGTCTGTTGTGATTTTGCCATTCGAAATTTTAATGATAATACTTGAATTTTACTGTAAAGGAATTGAAATACGTGGTGACGTATAGAACCAATGGTAAGTTTTTTGAGTAAACTATGCTGCCATTTGTTGTAAGGCCATTGCAAGAATCATCTGCACCCCTTTAAAGTCCAACAAAGATATGATTTGTATTTCAATTATTTAGCATTACGGGGCATCAAACTATTAAACTTTTAGAAGAGTTTACCATTATTTAATAGATAGCCAAGAAATATGGATTGTAAGATGTCATAATACAGGAAATAATAGTCCTGAAAATGAAAAGAGGAGTTTAAACTACTGTCGTTTAAACCCCTCTTTTAAATTATTAATATGATATATACCCTAATCCTTTAATGTAATAGTCTCTTGAACGCCGTTAGGATAGGTCATAGTGGCACTATCATCACAAGTACCATCACCAAATGCTACATTAACAGTAAGTCCATTTTTGGAGATATCCAAATCACCTGCAGCAATATAGGTACAGCCTAAGTCGCTTTTTAAGGGAGAATTTACCTCAATTTTATACGTGTTTCCTTCATATACCACGGTCCACTCTCCTGTTACACTATATGAAGCCGTTTCATCAAAAGTAATGGTCGTACTTTTTCTTCCGTTATCGGATATTATTGAGCCATCTTCCATTTCTACAGTTATATCGCTTGTAACCTCAAAAGTTATGGCACTTTCGTTATCATTACCACTGAACACATAAGATCTGGAACCGTTGACCTTGATTTCCCCAATATAAAAATCCACATAGCTTGCGGTAAAGGAACCTTCTTCTCCCTGAAGGTCATAGGTCACGGTCAACGTACCGTTTACTTGATCCGTTCCGTTCAATACACAATTGTTGAATACCGCTGTGTAGCCGGTATCCGTATATTCTGCGGTATAGCATTCTTCATTAGATGATTTTCCCGAAGAACCTTGGGCAGATGACATGTTGTAAAGTGCAAGGTCCACACCGTCCAAATAATCATCGGTGGTTAAAACTGCTTGCAATTCTGTTTCTGTAATAACTGCTTCTTCATCCATAGCATTATCATCGCTACAGCTATAGGCAAGGAATAATACCGGAAGTACGGCAGATAATTTTCTTAAAATTAATGTTACTTTTTTCATATTGTTTGCTTGTAGGGTTGTGCTATAAAAACGTACAAAAACACCATTAATTATAAAGACCGTCAATTTTATGCCATGTTCTTAGAATATAAAAACCACAAAGTATACGAAAACATGAAAATATTCGCTTATAATCATATACGATATACTATTTTTGACTCATGTTGGTAAAAGTAAACTTAAGGGACCAAGTAAGGGATTACCTTCTTTCTCAGATGATTACCGGAAATCTAAAAACGGGCAAGACCATTAATTTGGCGGCCCTTTCGCGCGATTTAGATGTTAGTGTAACCCCAATTAGGGAAGCGTTGGCACAATTGCAGCAGGCACATATCATCAAGGCCGTACCTAACAGAGGGTTCATCATTGCCGAACTGGATGTTAAAGAAGCCGAGGACCTTTATGGCCTAGTGGCCAATCTAGAAGTAATGGCCATTGAAAACACGGAGTTTACCCAAGACGACATTGAACAACTAAAAATGCAGCAAGAAGTATTTGAAAATGCCAAAGATGCCATTTCCCGGATACAAGCGGATTTGGAATTTCATAGGCTACTAACCAAGGGCTATGAGAACGATTTGGCCTTACAGATACTAAACGACCTTAAAACCCGTATTTTCTTTTATGAAAGGGCCTTTACCAATGATGACTCCTTCTATAACAAATCCGATAACCAACATGAATCCATAATAGCCGCCATTGCCGATAATAACGTTCCTACGGCATCACTGCTATTGAAAATGAACTGGATGCTTATCTTAAACTACATCCAGAAAAAATTGACCGAATAATTAATCCAGTTCTTTCAAAATTTCTTGTGCAGATTTGGTCAATCGCATATATCCTCTATAACCCCATAAGCAAAAAATAAGGGTAATCACTAAAGTTATGGTTAGGAATATCCATTGTGTAGATCGTAAACCTTCCATAAAGATATCCTTGCCTGAACTAATTTTTGAAAAAGTAGGTAAAATAAATACCATACCGGCCATTCCAATACCCATAGCTATCTGCTGTAAGCGCAGTAGTCGATTTTTAGATTTTAAATAATGGGTAAGATTGGCTTTATAGCTACCGTTTAAAAGGTCTAAATTTTTAATCCTACGCAAGGCATCCAATACCAGAATGGGAAAAATAACCATATAGCCTATGGTCAAAATTCCACATAAACGTAAGTACCAAGTATCCAAAACATTGAATTTATATAAGAAAAGTAAAGCCAGTGCAAAACATACTACAGCACCTATTGTTTCTAAGGTTAGTGCGCTCTTAAATTTATTTTGATATTTCTCTTTGGTCATGTTCAAGATTATTGTATTCGTCAATTTTTTCTGCCGTTCCAGTTCGTTGCCCATTTGCACCCAGGCAGATTGTAATTCCTCCAGTTCCATAGATTATGATTTTATCATGTTAGATTTTAATTTTTGTTTGATTCTTGAGATTCGCGTTCCCACATTACTGGCCTGTAACCCAGTTATTTCTGCTATTTCCTTATAGCTTTTTGCCTCTAGTAGAAGAAAAATCAAGGTTTTGTCCAAATGATTTAAATGCTTTAAATGTGCATATAACAACCGTAATCGCTCTTCATATACGTCATCATTGCCAGGTTCCATAATTTGTGAAACTGTATCTGCCATAGAAACGGAATCCGGTCTTCTTTTATCTTTTTTTAAAAAAGTAATGGCCGTATTCATGGCAACTTTATACATCCAAGTGGTAATTTTAGACTCATTCCTGAACGAATCAAAGTACTTCCATAACTGAAATACCACTTCTTGAAAAAGGTCTTCCTGGTCTTGTTTGGTATCGGTATATATAGAGGTAACCTTAAACAACAAACCTTGGTGATCTCTTATCAAATTGGTAAATTCAACTTCTTTGGACATGTACAACCGTTATTTTCCCTATTGGTATATGAACAAACCTTTTTGTCACATATAATTATAATTTTTTTGTTATTTGCTATCGTTTGGTTCGTATATAAGGTCTATCCCATTATGGGTAGAATAAAGATAACCAGCTGTTTAGCATATATTTAAAACTGTCTATGCAACATAGGGCACAAATGTTCGTTTTATTTAAAAATTATTAGGTTATGCAATTTTTAAACAAGGAAATTGAGGCTTTGACAAAACGTAAAAAAACCGCTGCACTAGCCAAGAAGCAAATATCATGTGGTATTTTTCAAGATACTAAGGATATCCCTGTCAAAGCAGAGGATGTAGTATTGAAAAAAGTGTAATCTTATTCCTGAAACAAGGATTTATCCAGTCCTGGAATGAGATTTAGCGCATTTTTATAATATACTTTCTTCAACACATCGTCTGGTAGATCAAGCCCGTACATTGCCCAAAAGGCATGATATTTCTTGTAATACGGAAAGTATTCATCATTGCTCTCCAATACCCTAAAATATGTCGGAAATTCCTCTGGTTTCCAACTATCCTTACCAAACAGGATACGATCTTGATATTTAATAAAAAATGCCTTTGCATGCTGTGGTTGTCTACCCAACTCCGCAATAACGGCAGATATGCCTACATTCATATTGGGCATTGCATCAAGTAACTCGCCTAGCTTTTCCAAATTATTGGCATGCCATCCCATATGTGCATTAATGAACTTGGTCTTTGGATGTTTTTTAAAAACGTTATGCTGCTCCTGTATAATTTGTTCAAAAGGTGCCGGATCTGTGGCGGACCTTTTTCTTCTAGGATGTGTTTTTAATTCTAGCCAACGCTCGTTTTCCGCATTCATTTCGTCCCAAAATGATTTGGGGTCAGCTGCATGAATCAATACTGGGACGCCCATTTCAGCACATTTTTCCCAAATAGGATCTAATCTGTAATCGTCAATTGCCAAACGATTTCCATCGGCATCTTTATTACGCAAACCTAGACTCTTAAAAATCTTTAAGCCTTTAGCCCCGTTCTTGATATCCAGTTCCAACTGGGCGGCAGCCTTTTTGCCCCACTCCAAATCTTTTGCTCCCTCAAAATCCACATTGGCAAACACAACAAACCTATTGGGATAACTTTTGTTGATATTGTCAACTTTCTCTTTAAGACTTTCACCTGAACGACCACTTAAGTTCACCATTATGGCTTCGTTCATGGCGTCCATATCCTTTAACAATGCCGTAAGTGCTTCTACTGACATATCCCTTTGGTGGCTATGCACATCAATAAATGGAAATTTGGCCGTTTTAATTTCTTTGCCCGGTATGACCAATGTTGAAATAGGATTATACTCTTCAAATCCCATTTCTTGGGAATATGCAAAATTAACTAGAATAAGGAAAACACTGGAGATTAGTATTGCTTTAAGGTGGTACATCATATTAATTATCATGTTGGTTATTGGGTATCTGTAATAAGTTGTTCGTATGCCGCTTTAGTGTCTATATCAATAATTCCTTTTCCTGCATTTAGGCCAATGGTCTCTTTTCTATAACGTTTCAATATTTCTTTGGCCCCATAATCATCTTTAAGCTGGGAAAGTTTTTCATAAAAGGTAATAGGAAACAAAGCCGGTACACCCGTTTTTTGGGTATAATTGGTCGCAATTATTCTATTTGGATTTTGTATAAAATTTTCCACCATTAAATTTAAATAATCGGATGTCATTAATGGTTGGTCCGCAAGACAAATTAAAATACCTTGCGGTCTGGATGCCAATGAAAGCAAATGGTTTACACCATATGCTATACTATTTCCCAAACCCATTTGCCAATTGGGGTTTATCATATAATCAACATGGAGGTCGTTGAGGGAACATTTATCCACAATACGCTCTGCATGAGCGCCCAAAACAAGGTGTACCGAGCCTACCCTACTATTTTTGGCTGTTTTTATGATCTCTAATAAGAAATTGGAATCTTTCCACGGTAAAAGTTGTTTAATATCCTGCATGCGTTTAGATTCCCCTGCGGCCATTATTAAAACGGTTATGTCTTTTCCAGAAATCATTAAACCGGTTTTTGTGCCCTGTTTTTTAGCATCATGGGTTCGGTTTTCCTAATAACCGTTAGTATTTCCGCTAAAATTGAAATTGCAATTTCCTGAGGGGTTTCTGCACCAATATTTAATCCGGCAGGACCATGAATAGATTCAAGGAAATCTACAGAAATGTCCATATCCTGTTCCAATAGATGGTCCAGTAATTTTTCCCTCCTTTTAATAGGTCCTAAAACACCTAAGTACATAGGCTTTACATTTTTTAAGGCCATTAGATATTTTAAATCCTTGGCAAAGCTATGCGTCATAAGTACCACAGCCGTTTCTTCATCTATTTGTTCAACGGGGAATAGTTCGGGTTCATAATTCAATAATTCATCTATACCCTTAAAATCCAATATGGACTTATTCTCTTGTGGAGTCACGGCCACCCTTACTTCCCAACCCATACTAACTCCAAAATGAGCTAGCTGAACCGCGTCATGTTCACCACCTATTAATAATAACCGTTTGCAAGGAGGCATTTTTTGCTCAAAGGAATGCGCGTTAGACTGTTGCCTGGTATAAGGATTTAAAGGATATGTTTTTGCACCTAGTGTTATAAAGGTGCCATAACCATTTAATTGCCCATATTCTTTCTCATATGTTGTTGATAATGTAAAGTCCATTCTATTCTCTATTACCTTTTTAAAGGCATGTACAAGGGATTCGTTGGGAGAGAAAATTTCCAACATAATGTACAAGATACCTTCGCACCCTAAACGAAAGCGACCGTCATAGGTCATTAATTTGGCAGAATGGTCCTTAAAGACGGACTGTGACTGAAAAAGTACTTCTTTCTCCACACAACCACCACTGACCGCTCCGATCATTGTATCATCTTCACGGATCAGCATACGGACACCCGGTTTTCTATACGAAGAACCTTCAAGAAAAACTACGGTTGCCAAAACACAACTTACATTTTCCTCCTTTGCCAATTCGTACGCATTAAAAATGGTCTTAAGTTCGTGGGTCATTTATTGTATTATGTTTAAAAGTACCATTTTATATAGCTTAGGACTTTATTAGATTTGCTATAAAGCTACTAAAATTATAGGCTTTTAATTTTTCAATATAAACAGGCAATTCACCTTTAACAATCTTTAACATTAATTTTAAAATCTTCTATAATTTAAATACACTTTGTCCGTTCTGCTAGTTGAACGTATAAATATTGAATATGAAAAATTTTTTAAAGACCTTCAGTGTGTTTTTTGTACTGTCTTTACTGGTTTCGTGTGGTAATGCAGATGATGATGTAAGTTTGGACCTGAACCTTGGGGATGGTCTAGGGAAAGGAGAGCCGGTAGATGATTGCTTAGGATTGGAAGAGGGCGAGTTGGTGCTTTCCATTCAGGAACAGTATACCACATTGCCGGGAAAAGTGTCCGTTTTCTTTAGAGTATCCGATACAAGCGGAAATCCCGTTCCAGGCTTAACAGCAAATCAATTTACCATTTATGAGCAAGGACGTAATGATGATTGTTTCAAAACCATTTCTACCTCTGAGTCTTCTGCAAGAATTTCTCCCAATTCCCAAATATTCTCTAACAATACCTTATTGGTGTTAGATTTAAGTAATAGCGTGTTGAGCAGTAGCTTGCAGGAATTAAAATTGGCCTCAACCAGTTTTATTGACGCCGTAATGCCATCTACCACCCAAGAGTCCGTAAAAATGGCTATCTATTGGTTTGATGGTGAAGATGAACTTCACCTGTTGAATGCTTTGACCCCTTCTAAAGAAGAACTAATCGCATCTATAGATGGTATAACCGATGATATCAGTAACGATCCATCTACAGATTTATATGGTGCGGTAATTAAATCTACCGATATAGCATCGGATTTGGTAAAAACTTCTACCGCAGGTGGTAAAATTGGAGCTGCCTCCGTTGTTTTGTTTACGGATGGTACGGACCAAGCATCGCGTTATACCGAAAGCGCAGCCCTTAAGAAAGTGAACGAAGCAAATGCCAACATTTCTTTCTTCAGTATAGGATTAGGTGGTGAGATCGATACAGAGGTCTTGACCGATATAGGTAAGACCGCCAGCGTATTTGCACAGAACAAAGATGAACTGGAGCGTACGTTCAGGGATATTTCCGAAAAAGTATCCGAAAGGGCCAATAGCTATTATTTATTTGAATACTGTAGCCCTAAACGAGATGGTAGCGGTGATAATAATTTGGCCATAGAACTTAATACCGGAGCCAGAAAAGGTGCGGTACAGACCAAGTTCAGTGCCAACGGATTTACTGGAGGTTGTGAATAAGTTTAATATGAAATGATAAGGAAAGAAGCGTATTTACGCTTCTTTTTTTTTGTTTTATTCCAGCACCAACAACATGTTGATACTCATTTTGTTGACGTTAAAATCACACTTAATTTTAAGGTAGGTGCATGGATATAAAACGTCCGTTTACCGATTTGCCCCGTATATAAAACCGATTACACAATTATTAATTTAAAATATATAAAATGAAAAGATTATCCTTGGTTACTATATTTTCGGTAGTATTGCTTACTTCATGTGTTTCTAAGAAGAAATATGTTGCCTTAGAAGACAACCTTTCACAGACACAGAGCACGCTTCAAAAAACACAGGTTGAAAAAGAAGAATTAGAGGCTCAAATGTCAAAAATAGAAGCCCGTGTAGAAGAGTACAACGCTAAGATCAATTCATTGAAAGAAATGAACGATAGCCAATTTACCAGCGTTGACGATGTTACCGTAATGAGTAACAACACCAAAGCCAAAATGAGAAATACGTTGAAGAATGTAGACCCGGCAAAATTGGCAGGCGCAAAAACACTACAGGATTCTATGAACTTGGCGGTGTCCTATAAGCTAAAACAATCCATATCAGATGAGGATGAAGATGTAAACGTAAGTATTGATAAAACGGTAGTGATGATCAATATTTCTGATGAACTTTTGTTCAATACGGCCAGTTACAATGTAAGCAGTAAGGCAAATTCTATTTTAAAGAAATTGGCAGATGTCATTAAATCAGAGCCAAGTATGGAAGTAATGGTTGAAGGCCATACGGATTCTAGAACAATCAATACCCCAATGGTTACGGATAACTGGGATTTAAGTGTAAAACGTGCCACCTCTATCGTACGTAAATTACAGAAGGAATATGGTGTTGACCCATCTCAATTAATTGCATCAGGTAGAAGTAGTTATTTGCCTTTGGTAGAAAACAATTCTAAGGAAAATATGGCAAAAAACAGAAGAACCAAAATCATTATTCTTCCTAATTTGGATAAGTTCTTTGCATTGTTAGATGCTGAGTAATCTTCTAATTAGGTTATAAATTTAAAAGGGATGGTTAAACCATCCCTTTTTTTATATTCAATATTGTTTTAGCAATCATTTATAGATCATGCCATTGGGCACCTCAATATTTGATTGTGATAGATTGACCAAAAAGCCATTAATGACCGCATACTCCAAACGGCCATCTTTTTCCAGAAAAACGGTTGGGTTTATACCTGGTTGTAGTTTAAGTTCCGGTATTTTATAATTGGCACCAATTAAATGAACCGGAAAAGGCGAGTTAAGTTGTTTGGCCGGTATCGTGGACATACGAACATAAGCGTGGCCATCTTTCAATAATTGACCAAAGTCCAAACTTTGTACCTCGTTGAGGGTATTTAGGGTTTTTGGATACGCTGTAGCTTGTTTTAAGGTGTAACCGGTAGCATCTAAGGTTTCATAACCATAATAGGTAGAAAGATCTCCCTGATCAAGAATTCGGCTACTGTACCAGAAAGAATTATGGTCTGCATAATCCACTTCAACCTGATGGATGCCTACATCAATTTTATATGAATTCCCCATTAAGTTATAACTGGCATTGGTTATTTTTAAATCGAAGAGTTTACGGTCGTTTTCCGGAATTTTTTCATATTCCCCTATAGCTATTTCTTTATAGTTCTGTTTGGCAATGGTATATATTGCGGAAAGAATGGACACATAGTTAAGTTTTCTTATTTCCTGTTTTTCGGTATCGTTAGGATAGCCTCCAGATTCTATTAAAATAGTACTTGTACCCCATTTTTGAATATTGTCACCAAAGGCACGTGGTTCAAAATCATCATTGTAGCGACCAACTTGTCCCGGAGCATATTTTTGAAGGATGGAATTCATGAAAACTATTATTTTCATGGCATTGCCACGTACCTCGTTGATATCCTTTTCATAGTTGTAAGCTGGTGCCAAATAGGATATCGTTGCCGGTTTGTCGGTCCTTTCGGCATTGTAGTAGGTACTTTGGTCATGAAGGTTAAAGCCAAAATCCGCCGCTAGACTATCCCGAACCCTTTTTAAGGTTTTTGATTCGGGCGATTGTAACCTAAGCGCATCACGGTTTATATCTATGCCCAACAAATTACGTCGTTGAAAAAGTTCAGCTCCATCAGGATTTAGCATTGGTAAAAAATGGATGCTGAGATTGGATAAAATGGCCTCTTTTTCTTCTTTAAAATCCTTACTGTCAAAAAAATTCAGAATATCGAATATAGCCTGTGTAGCGGTAGGCTCATCACCATGCATTTGTGACCAAAGAAAAACATTGACGTCTCCCGTACCCAAACTAATTAAGCTTAACTCCTTACCTCCTATTGATCGGCCCACGGTAGAAACCTTGAATTTGGGGTTGCTACTATACGTAGCTATTAGTGGCTGTATATCGGCTCTTTTGATCCTTCTCTTCCCAATTGAACCCTCTTTATAATTTTCGTAGGTATCATATAACTGGGTGGTCAATGCGGATGATTGACCAAGACCTAGCATGGGTAATGCGCATAAAAGTGCCAGTGCTATTTGTTTCATATGTTTTATTATTTGTTCTTATTTATTAATAGGATAAAAATACGATTTGCTTTACTGTGCCGGCAAAGGTTTAAAATCTAAATCCCTGACCGCTCTGCGCACTTTTTTCATAAAGTCTTCACCCGGATCGGTTTTTATAGTCCTGTACCCCTCATCTTTTTCTAGCCACAACGGATGATTTTCAAAACGGGTATATTCATAATGGCCTATTAAATAATCAATATCATATTTCTTCTTCAGATAACCTACCAGCCATATATTGGCTTTTAGTTGGGCCTTGGTCAACGGCAATTCATTTGTTCCGCCTACATTTTCAATACCTATCGCACAATGGTTAAGGCCAATGACATGACGTGCCATGATAGTTTCCGGTAATAGTTGATAAATGGTACCGTCCCTATCTACCATAAATTGTGACGACACGTTCAACCCACTTATATCCTTGATATCCGGACGCCAATTAGGCAATGTTTCCGGGTCAAAAGCTTCAAATGATTCCTTAAAAGTGGGAATTACCGTCCAATGCAAAACAATCATCCTTGGTATTATTTTAGGAGTTTCTTGCACGAGGCCATATCTATCCTTTAAATAATTTAACGTCAGTTGTTCACGCTGTTCCTTGAAAGTAATGGGATGCTCCAAAATGGTTTTGCTCGTTGAGCAGGATGCAAATAGTAGAAATAGGGCTAATAGGATAAAAAGACGTTTCATGGATTGGTATTGTTAATAGTGTCCTTTAATACGGCATAGGTAATGGTAATTTTTCGTTTTCCCCATTCCTTGGCTTTTTTTACATCTTCGTCCATATAGATATCTATGCGGTTTCGCCAACGGGAATGCATTTTATCCTTTACAAGGTAAATACCTTCCAAAGTATCTATTTTCACCATGGTATTATACGCTAGGCCTTTTTTCAATAAATCCCTAGATACGGCAATCCATTTTACACCTGGTTTTATGGAATCTCCCCACGCAGTTATTGCCGGATGCTCGTATGAGGTCTGGTTTGGTAAGGAATTATAAGCCGTAGCCGTGACCTCTAAAGGTATCCAATCATATTTTTCTACCACTTTTGGACTACATCCCAAAGCGAGTAAAAAAATGGATATAACGAATACCTTGTACTTCACAAGCTCTAATGTAATTTATTTTCCAGAATTAGCAGATCGGTATAGCTTTCTTTCCAAACCTTGTTCAAGGTTTCTGTTGCCGGGGTAAACCCAAACGACATAGCACTCAGTACAATATCAATATCACCATCGGCATCTGTGTCCGCGGCATCCATCAAGAACCATCTTCCCAAGGCTATATTGGCCAAATGTTGCTGCTTAAATGCTATGCTATTACCGTTCATATTTTCCAAATAAACAAAATTATAATCCGGATAGTTTTCATAATCCGGAAATGTTGCAAGTAGAGCCATATCTATATCCCCGTCTTCATCAAAATCTTTTGCAATTACCCGGGTGGCGCCGTTTAAAGGATGAAAATAGTGTTCCTTAAAATTATTTTTTCCATCATTGATATGAATGCGCATGCCGTGATACGGTTTGCTAACAAATGACTTATCCGCATTATCCCCGTTAACGGTAATAATGTCATCAAAACCGTCCCCGTTAAAATCGACCAGCTCAAACCAACTAGAGCCATATACGGGACTAAACGTAATTATCTTTTCCGCTTTAAATTGTAAGGCTTCCTGCTGATAAAATATATACATTGCTTCATCACCTTGTGCCATCAATACCACTAAATCATCCTTGCCATCCTTATCCATATCCCTTACAACAACACGCAAGGCACCGGGGAGGTTCAATAGAATGTTCTTGGAATAAAAACCATATTTGTCCTTTACCAAAACGGAAAGATTACCGGTAAGGTCTCCAAATTCACAAAGTAGAATTTCTTCCGTACCGTTATCATCTAAATCTGCATATACGGTCTGCACCGGTCTGTGTAAGGAATCCTGTAAGATAGCCGTAGCTTGCCCATGTCTTAATACCGTGCGTCCCCTAGGTATTTCATTAGGATCCATAACGCCCATATTGGTTACATAAATACTATCCCCCACAAATCTGGCCGTAGTAATAGCCTTATCAAAATATCCGACATTTTGGGCTGTATGTGTGCTTAGGTCATACGTCATTAACTCACCAAACCTAGAACCCGTAACAATCTGTTGTCGTAATGTATCTACTTCCAAAAATGTTAAATAGCTGCCCTTTACGCTATCCAGAGTAACCGGTTGTTCATTGAACTGCGTAAGGGGTACACTATGGATAGTATCTGATCTTGAAGGCAAATTTTCCGGAGCAAGCTCAATAATATAATTCTTTAAAAGTTCCCAGTCCTTTAAATCGATTATAGGTTGATAAGGATAAATACCTGTTTTAATAATGGCAGATTGTTCATTGAACGGAAGTTTATAATAAGGATGGTTTTCTTGGGTAATAATACCCATACGCGCAGCCATAGCCGGTAGTACGTTATCCTCCCAAATATGTTTTGGTAAATCTTGAATATCTGGTGCCATATGACAGCTGGCACAATAGTTTTCATATAATACCACTTCCTTAGGTTTGTTTTCTGTGTTGCATGAAAACAGGGCAGCAAAAAATAGAAAGAAAAGTGTTTTTTTAAGGATCATTAGAAAGGAATATGTTACCTAAAGGTTCAATTAAGAATGGAAGATACCTATACCCTAATAATCTAACAAGGGATAAATGCAGGCTTTTCTTAAATTTGTACTGCTATGAAAAAAGATAAAAAACCGGACTATGTAGTCTACAATGAGGAAACACAGGAATATCATGGAAAATTACTGCCATTTGCATCTGGTGTTTCCGCACCAAAAATAACCCCGCCAGACGTAACTTCATGGAAAAACAGCCACATTATCAGTGCCAATAACCAAATTAAGGCACAATATGAAGAGCTGGAAAAAGCCTATAGGGTATTAATGGAAAAGTATGAATACAATAATTTGGTCTATAGTGCAAAGTTCAATTTTGAACCTATAGTGGGAAAAACCTACCACCTATATAAATCTAAGGATGAGAGTACATTTTTATCCTTAATTCAACCGCACGAGTGTAATTTTGACCATTTGGGCAACTTTAGGCTAACGGCCGATAAGATTTGGGAGAAACTATAGACCGGGCAATGGAATATAACTTTGCTCACCTTTCATCATAGGGAACGATCTTTGTGCCCATTGTTTCTTAATTTTCTCTAGGTTGGCCTTATCATAGGAAACAAAGTTCCAAAATATATGGCGCTCTTCCGGGAAAGGTTCCCCACCAAATAAAAGAATATGGCTACCTGCACGAATACGCGTTTTGCAGGTGTCCGATACTTTTGCTACAAGAATGTTACCTTTTCCTATTTCTTCCCCACAGGCTTCAATACTTCCGTCTACAATACAAATACCAATTTCACCGCTTAGGTTGTTCATGGTGTCCAATTCATACGGCTCATCGGTCTTTATTTCTATCATGAACAAAGGGGAATGTACCGGTACGGGAGATGTACGCCCATATCCTGAGCCCGCAATCAATTTAAATGAAGCGGTATGGTCTGTCCATTGTGGCAATTCCTGCGCTGTAAAATGATGGAACTCAGGTGCTATTTGCTCCTTATCCTTAGGCAATGCTACCCAAATCTGGTAACCGTGGGCAATAAATTCATTGCCATTTCGTAAGCTTTCCGGTGTACGTTCCGTATGTGTTGCCCCTCTACCGGCCACCATCCAATTTACTGCACCGGGACTTATAACCTGCTCAGTACCCAAACTGTCTTTATGAAGAATTTCACCCTCGAGCATAAAAGTAAGGGTAGATAGGCCATAATGTGGATGCTGGTCTACATCCATATAGTGGTGCGGACCTAATTGCGTAGGGCCCATATGGTCTATAAAGATAAAAGGGCCTATCATTCTCTTCTTTCTAAATGGTAACAATCTACCCACAAGAAAGTCACCAATATCCCTACTTCTTTCCTCAATTATTATTCCGATGTTAGACATACGCTTGCTTTTGATAAATTTACATAAAATGAAAAGTTGCGCATGAGAAAAATAAAATTACTTCTGGGTATTATACTTGTAGGGGTCGTAGTACTGGCTTATTTTAATTATCCCAAACTGAACCTTATTTCTGGTTATGCGGCAAAAAATATGGCATCTAGCGTGTATGTAGCCGGTAGAAATACTGAGGATGTGCAATTTTATGATCATGACATGCCCTTGATAAAATTAGCCAATGCAACGGTTTCAGATCAAGAACATACGGCCAGTGCCAAGGTCTACGGATTAATGGAAAGAACGGCATTTTATAAAGAAGGATTGGGTGCGGTATTGACCAATAAAGAATATAGCCAACATGCGTTCAATACGGTTCCTCACAGAAAAACAAAAAAAGATACCTTACCTTTTCCCTATGGAAACAATGGCCTGACCGATACCCTATTGCCCAATGTTGATTATGATCAGGTGGAGATAGCGCTAAACAATGCCTTTCAACATCCCGAGGAAAAAACAAGAACATTATTGGTAGTCTATAAAGACCAGATTATTGGTGAACGGTATATTAATGGAATTACCGAGGATACTCCAATTCTAGGGTGGTCCATGACAAAAAGCGTTTTGGCAACATTATACGGGATATTGCAATACCAAGGACAAATTGATGTCACTGCTCCAGCTCCCATTAAAGAATGGCAAAATGACGGGAGAAAAGCCATTACCATTAACAATTTGCTACGTATGCAAAGCGGATTGGCATGGGAAGAGGATTATTTTAAAATATCGGATGTTACGAAAATGCTGTTTTTAGATTCTGATATGACCCTTGCACAACGCAAAAACGAAATGATTGCCCCACCTGGTGAAATCTGGAACTATTCCTCGGGCACCAGTAATCTTTTATCGGGTATTCTTCGCAATCAGCTTGGTAGCCATCAAACGTATTTAGATTTTCCATACAAAGAACTTATTGATAGAATTGGAATGCATTCCATGTTACTGGAAACAGACTTGGAGGGAAACTATGTTGGCTCTTCTTACGCTTGGGCCACTACGCGAGATTGGGCCAAATTTGGACTATTGTACTTACATAACGGTAATTGGAACGGTGACCAACTGTTTTCAAAGGAGTGGGTGGACTATATCACTACACCTACACAAAATTCCGACGGTAAATATGGTGGACATTTTTGGTTGAATGCCGGTGGAATTTTTCCGAATATACCAACCAATGTATATTCTGCGAACGGATTTCAAGGTCAGCGTGTTTTTATCATTCCCTCAAAAGATATGGTTGTGGTCCGTACCGGCTTGGAAGAACAAACCGATGAACAATACAATACCTTACTGTCCGAAATTTTATTGGCTATTCAATAAAAAACAAAAAACTTAGCTTTTTTCCTACAAAACCACATTTTTGAGCCCTTTCACAACAGAATCCTCTAATGTGGCAACAATAGTTTCACAAAACTAAGGATCATTTCTACATTTACAGTGTTATAAAAAACGAATTAAATTTTTTCATTTTCATATAGTGTTCTCGTAAAAGAGTCTGACCTTCAAATGGTTAGACTCTTTTTAGTTTAGGGTAATTCAGTTTACTGCTATCAGTTTCCATTAGCAGTTTCCAGTTATCAGTTTCCAATAGCAGTTTCCAGTAGCAGTAGTCAGTTTCTGAATACATAAATGATGTACTCGGTATTATGTATCACTTAAAGTGTACAAAAACGCGAAGCGTTTTATACTAGCGACCATCAACGGACAACCATCAACGGACAACCATCAACGGACAACCATCAACGGACAACCATCAACGGACAACCATCAACGGAAAACCATCAACCAACCTACGGTAGCCAATTGTCTTTTCCAAAATCAGGTTTACGCTTTTCAAGAAATGCGTTCCTACCTTCTTTGGCCTCTTCCGTCATATATGCCAAACGGGTTGCTTCACCCGCAAATACTTGCTGGCCTACCATACCATCATCTGTGAGGTTCATGGAGAATTTCAACATTTTAATTGAGGTAGGCGATTTTTCCAATACTTCTTGGGCCCACTGAAAAGCGGTATCTTCCAATTCATCGTGGGGTATAACGGCATTTACCATACCCATTTCAAAGGCATCTTGGGCAGAATAGTTTCTTCCTAAAAAGAAAATTTCACGTGCCTTTTTTTGTCCCACCATCTTTGCGAGGTAAGCAGAGCCATATCCACCATCAAAACTGGTAACATCGGCATCGGTTTGTTTAAATATGGCATGCTCCTTACTGGCTAATGTCATATCACATACAACATGCAGGCTATGTCCACCACCAACGGCCCAACCCGGGACTACGGCAATGACCACCTTTGGCATAAAACGGATCATACGCTGTACTTCTAAAATATTAAGACGGTGTTGCCCATCAGCACCCACATATCCTTTTTCTCCCCTAGCCTTTTGATCACCACCACTACAAAAAGACCAGATTCCGTCTTTTGTGGAAGGTCCTTCCGCAGATAAGAGTACCACACCAATTGACGTATCTTCCTGCGCATCATAAAAGGCCTTGATCAGCTCGCTTGTAGTGTGCGGTCTAAACGCATTACGAACATTGGGTCGGTTAAAAGCAATACGGGCTACACCATTACATTTTTTATAGGTAATATCATCAAATTCAATAGCAGTTTTCCAATTGGGTGAATTCATAGTCTATAACAGGTTTTTTAAGGTATAAAGATACGGTTTAGGCGCTTACCCAACCAAAAATACCTATATCGCCAAACTATTAAAATTTCAAAATAACACGTAAAAGAGTCATTTATCCAATGCATTGTACTATTAGATTTAAGCGAATACCGCTAAGTTTACGGTCTTATTATTGTTGATTATGAAGCAATCACTTTTTACGTTTATAAAGAAACTACGGGAGTTTTTAGAAAAAAAATTACATCAGTACAATACAACCTTACCGTATGTCATTACGGTTGTCGTTGCCTTAATTTTAGTAGTAGGTGGAATAAACCTGTTTATTGAACTTACGGATACCTTAAAGACCGAGACCTTGGCCATGTATGATACTCAGATTACCGATTATATAATTTCATACCGTACACCGGCATTGACAAAATATTTTATATTCATGACAGATGTAGGGGATTTTCACGGTTATTTAATTGTTCTTGCAATTTTTTTGTTACTGTCACTTTTGGTTTTTAGGCGGTGGAAATACGTAGTACAGGCTACGTTAGTGTTAGGTTTGGCAACAGTTTCCAATATGATGTTGAAACGATTTATTGACCGTGCGCGCCCTGGAATTGAACATTTGGTCTCCGTAGAAACATTAAGTTACCCCAGTGGTCATGCCATGAGTGCCATGGCATTTTATGGTTTTCTAATGTTTTTGATGTATAAATTCAACATACAAAAAGTGGCAAAGGTTTTACTTATGTTTCTTTTGGCACTTATAATTCTAAGTATTGGCATCAGTAGAATCTATTTAGGTGTCCATTTTCCATCTGATATTGCCGGTGGTTTTATAGCCGGTGCCATTTGGGTAATTTTTTGTGTTTTAGTTTTCGATTTGATCGAGCTGTTTAGAAGAGATCCAAAGACCTGAAATCCATAATCCGGGAGAGGGCATATTTGATAACTATTTTTAACTTTGATACCATAAACTATTGAAACATGGAAAAGCGAAAAATAGCATTGGTAACAGGAGGTAGTAGAGGGTTGGGAAAAGAAATGGCACTGCGCATTGCGGAAAAAGGTTTGGATGTCATACTTACCTTCCATTCCAATGAAGATGCCGCAAAAGATACGGTGCGTTCTATTGAAGATATGGGGCAAAAAGCAATAGCCTTACAATTGGATACGCGCAAAGTAGCGGAATTTGACACTTTCTTCAAGAACATATCTACGCACCTAAAGGATACGTTCCAGCAAAATACGTTCGATTACTTGATCAATAATGCGGGAACGGGTATCTATAAGCCATTTTTGGATACCACCGAAAGTGATTTTGATGAGATGATGAACATTCATATAAAGGGTGTATATTTCCTTACCCAGCATGCCGTACCCTTGTTGACCGATGGCGGGGGAATCATAAATATTTCTTCAGGATTGGCACGTTTTTCATTGCCTGGCTCGTCTGCATATGCCAGTATGAAAGGTGCGGTCGATGTATTTACAAGATACTTGGCAAAAGAATTAAGCAATAGAAAAATCAGGGCCAATGTTGTTGCTCCAGGTGCTGTGGCCACAGACTTTGGCGGTGGCGAAAATAAGGAGAACGATAAAAAGCGGGCCTTAATTAGTCAGAATACTGCATTGGGCCGCGTTGGAGAACCAGAGGATATTGGTGGTATTGTAGCATTTCTATGCACCGAAGATGGCCGTTGGATCAACGGACAACGCATAGAGGCCTCTGGTGGTATCATGTTGTAATTTTCTATTCAATAAACTATAATTCCGCCATAAGATTTTGTAATCATAGTATTAAACTTGACACAAGTTTTAGACAAATGAACATTTTTAGTTGAAAGAAATTTTCAATATATCGTTTCAAGGTCCTTATGGTTCAAGAGATTTTGAGTTTTTGGTTCTAACGGAGTTATTCGCAAGAATTCCTGAGATGGCAGACCACGACCCTAACCTATCCCATAGAATTCATTTTTTCGCCTTATTTATCGTTACCAAAGGAACAGGAAAACACACTATTTTTAAAGGAATATCCTTTAAAAATAGGTCAATTAAAGAAGGTTATGGAAAAGTTCAAAGCAAAATCAGGAGCATTAGAACAAGAGTTGCAAAAATTAAGATTATCAAACAATTTCTAACATGAAAATAGCAGTAACATCAGCCAGTGGAAAATTAGGTGCGTCTATTGTAAAACACTTAATTAACTTAATAGGAAAAGAAAATGTAATAGGTATTGCCAGAACTGTAGAGAAGGCCACCTATTTAGGGGTAGAAGTCAGAAAAGGAGATTATAATAATCGTGAAGATTTTGATTCAGCATTACAAGGCGTAGACGCCGTTCTTTTGGTTTCGGGAATGGACGAACCACAAAAAAGAATCCAACAACATAGAAATGTCATAGAAGCTGCAAAACAAAATGGCGTTAAAAAAATAGTATATACGAGCATTGTTGGTGATGAAGATAAAAACGCTTTTAGCCCGATAGTTCAAAGCAACAGACAAACAGAAAAAGACGTCCAAGTATCTGGACTGCAATGGGTAATTGGTAGAAATGGAATCTATATTGAGCCTGATCTAGAGTATTTGGATACGTATATTAAAGAAGGAAAGATAGAGAACTGTGCCGGACAAGGAAAATGCACCTACACTAGCAGAGAAGAATTAGGATATGCCTACGCCAAATTATTAATTGAAGATAAACATAATGGTCGAGTATACAACTTGGTTGGTGAACCTGTAACGCAAGGCGAGTTGGCAGAAAATATCAATAAGGTATATGGCACTAACCTTATCTACAATTCGGTATCGGTAGACAGTTATGCTACAGATAGAAAAGCCGCATTAGGTGATTTTATAGGAACTGTAATTGCGGGTATTTATGAAGGGATAAAAGCTGGAGCTAATGATGTACCGTCCGACTATGAAAAAGCAACGGGCAGGGCTCCTAAATCTCTATTTGAAATGATTGCAAATTTTAAAAATAATAATTAAAAATTAGGAATGATTTTGCGATTATAAATGCAATAGTCACAATTTTAGACTAGTCTTTAAATTGTCTTTATAATGTTTCCCAATGGGGATCATTATGTCATTTATACGTATTCTGTTTCCTTCAATCGTTTGTAAATGATTCTTAGATATTATAAAAGATTTATGTACTTGTATAAACTGGCTTGAAGGGAGCAGTTCCAGAACATCAGATATTTTTTCTCTAATTACTATGGTGCTCCCTGTTAAAACTACTTTCGCATAATTGCCCGCGGCCTCAACATATAAAAGGTCTGCAAGTTTAACGTGCACATGTTTCTTATCACTATACAGAAATATGCTATTTTTTAATGATGTATGAAGTGAATTGCTAGTTGTTCTAGCCGTGGGCGACAATGCCACTTTGTTCACCGCCTTTAAAAATCGCTGAAAACTGAACGGTTTTAATAAATAATCGGTAATGTTTAATTCATACCCTTCAAGAGCATGTTCTTGATATGCGGTCGTAACAATAACATGTGGTGGCTCGCTCAAAGTTTTTAAAAATTCAAAACCTTTCAATTTGGGCATGTTCAAATCTAAAAAAAGCAAGTCTACCGTATGCTCACGTAAATAGTCTAGCGCCTCTAACGCATCATAACAATTCTTCATGAGTTCCATATGCGGTAATAGGTCACAATATTCTTTAATAATTTCATGTGCAATGGGCTCATCGTCTATAATTAAGTACCGCATTATAAGAGTAATTCAAGTTTAGCGTTATAGATACCGTTTGTTGAAGTAATTGAAAAATTATGCTTCTTAGGATACACCAAATATAACCTTCGTTTCAAATTCTTTAGACCTATCCCCTCTTTTGTTGATGTATTTTTAGCATCAAAGTTATTTTCAATTTCAAAAACCACTCTTTGTGCATTACCTGTAAGGTTAATATGAACATACCCATGTTCGGTTAAATTCTCAACACCATGCTTAAATGCGTTTTCTACCAGAATTATGAATAACAAGGGCATAATACTAGCATTTACTTTAATAGCTGTCTTAAATTGAATGTCGATGGGCTTATGATATCTAATTTTTTGTAAATCGATAAAATTTTGAATATAAGTGGCCTCTTCGTCTAACGTAACCGTAGTCCGTTCCCCTTCATAGATACTATACCGCATAAGTTCAGACAGCTTAAGAATTAACTTCTTGGTCTTTTCGGCATCTTTATCTACCAATCCATATATATTGTTGAGCATATTGAAGAAAAAATGTGGATTTACCTGTTGTTGTAAATGCATGATTTCATTCTTTTTGGTCTCATTACGTAAGGTTAATAAAGACGATAATTGAGAAAGTATCCAAAGTATGCCTAGTACTAAAAGAATGGTGTAATATATAATAATTAGAATACCGATGGCAATTGGGTAATCTTCTAAAAATACAACAGATTCATTACCGAGAATAATAAACTCATAGGCCATAATCCCTAATGGGATGGCGATAGAAACAAGTGCAATAATCTTTACAGCAAGCCAATTCCTTTTTTTAAGTATCGAAATCATAGTACAAAAGTAATAGAATCTATAAGGTCGACTAGTAATTGTGATGAACGTACTTCTTTGAAGGACATACATCATTGAGCATGCTATTAATGAACTTTACGAACCAATTCTTTTATGTGTCCCTCAAATGCGACTACTCATCACAAAAATTTAAGTATACAGGTTTGTCCCTTCATCTTTGTCATCATCAAAAAACGAACAGTTATTAAATCAATCCACATGAAAAAACAAATTCTCCGCTATTTTAAACACATTTTCGCAACCATTTTTATAGTATTGGTAATCGGTATCATTGTCGTCATATCTATGCACGGTAGTATTGGTTACGGCACCAATTCACAAAGTACGCATCTAGATAAAGAAGGGCCTTATGTATTCTATGAGAATGACAGTACAATGGCCGTCAACTATATAAAAGGAAACAAGAATGATGGTTTTTATTTGGATGAGCAACAATACGCAGTAACTCAAGAAATAAATGCAAGTTGTTTTTTCCCATTGGATTCAACCACGTTTCGGTTCACTATAAAATCGGAATTTGAAATCCCACAAAGTACTTATTCTGATGATGAACCCATTTTGGCAATTTCAGATATAGAAAGCGGATACAAGACCTTTCGTGATTTTCTTATTCAAAATAAGGTGATCAATAGTCAATTAGATTGGACTTTCGGCAAAGGGCATCTGGTTTTAGTTGGTGATTTTGTAGACCGTGGGTTTTCGACCACTCAAGTATTATGGTTCATTTATAAGCTAGAACAGGATGCTAAAAAACAAGGTGGCAACGTTCATTTTATTTTAGGTAATCATGAGCTGTACAATTTACAGGGTAAGTATAAATCGGCATCATATAAGTATTACGGAGTTGCCTCTATATTAGGCAAGCAGCACCACGATTTGTACAATAAACAATCATTTTTAGGTAGGTGGATGGCAAGTAAAAATACCTTAGAACGTATTAATGGCGTATTGTTCGCACATGGTGGTATAGATCCAGAAATCGCTAATCATGATATAACTATCGAGCAGGTAAATACTATTAATCGTGCGTACTACCGGAAATCTTACTTTCCAAAACCCGAAGAAAATATTGCGCAATTAATAATTTCAAGTAAGACGGGAATATGTTGGTATCGCGGTTATTTTAAAGATGCTATATCGCAGGAAGAAGTTGAAAAAGGCATTCGAAAATTTGGTGGAAAAGCTATTGTAGTAGGACATACGATTCAATGGAAACCAAAAAAATATTTTGAAGGAAAGGTTTTGGCCATAGATGTAAAACACCCTAAAGATTATAATAAAAACTGGCCCTCTAAAAGTTCTGAAGGCCTATATATTCATAAGGACACTTACGCAAGAGCTTTGGCTGACGGAACTAGAAAAGAACTTTAAAACGAATATCTCATTTAAAAATACTACTATCATGTGGCTACTTGTACTCCTTATATTGAGCATATTACTGTGATTATAACGTACTTCATTTGTTACGTAAAGATTAAAGCATTTTTTAAACGTTTTAAATTTTTTAATCCATTGTAATTTCGACCTTTGCTGTATAATTATTTGATGAATGAACTGGATTATCTTAATTATTGCAGGCCTATTTGAAGTAGCATTCGCCTTTTGTTTAGGGAAAGCAAAATTAGCCACCGGAAACGAAATGTATATGTGGTACGGCGGTTTTTTGGTTTGTTTGTTGGCAAGTATGACCTTACTGATAAAAGCAACGGAAAGCTTGCCGTTAGGTACTGCCTATGCCGTATGGACAGGTATTGGTGCGGTAGGCACGGTGTTATTGGGTATTATAGTGTTTAAAGAACCGGCAAGCTTTTGGAGAATCTTTTTTATCGTGACATTAATAAGCTCAATTATTGGGCTTAAGTTGGTTTCGCATTCTTAGTTATCATCCTATATTTCTTACCTGTTATTCTCATTATTGGTTAATTACTTCTCATAAAACAGCGAACTAGATACTTGACCAACACTAAAAAGTGGTCCTTGTAATTAACCTTTAAAAGGAGCTCAATGAACTTGCCGAAGTATTGAAACTCCTTTTTGCTATTCAATGTAAAGCATTAACCACATATAGAAACACCATTAATTTGTTTAGTGCACAAGTTAAATTTGCACAAAAAATTATACTTATTTTAAAAGTCAGTTAAAATTTTGATTGATCTTGAACAAATGCCAGTTTACCAAGTCAAATGGTATATTCACTCATTTGCTCTATTATAACTTCCAGATAAAAATTAGCTTGGTATTATAAATTATAAATTATGAAGAATATTTTAAATCCATTAATTGTAAATTCTAAAATACTTCATTATTTCAGCATTAAAGAGTTTATTGTACTGCTACTTTTGGTCTTCAATTTTCATTCAAGTATTTCTCAAGAACTAAAAGGCAAAATCACTTATCAAGCCACATTATCCGATTATAATAAATTGGAATGGGATAACATGATAAATTCTTTAGATTCTTTCACTGGTTTAGATAAGTCCAATCCAATTCCTATAAATTTTCATCTCCTATTTGATTCAGATAAGGCACTATATCAAGCTGAGTATGATTTAGAAACAAAGAGAAAAATGGGATTTACAATGAATGAAACGGGACTTGCTGCAAGTCACGATCGTAAATATTTCACCAATTTACAAACTCAAGAACATTTTTATCAAAGCTTTTGGACCAAGGACGTTTTAGTAAATCTTGATAAAGTTGAATGGAACTTAACAAATGTTACTAAAATGATAGGGAAATATATGTGTTATAAGGCAACCGCAATTATAGATTCTGAGCAAATAGGTTCATTAAATCATATAAGTCCCGTTGTTGCTTGGTATACTCCAGAAATACCTTTGCCCTTTGGTATTCAATCATTTAATGGGTTACCAGGTTTAACCATGGAATTAACGATGGAGCTTGAAAAAGGAAAAGTTACTTATATAGTTACCAACATTGAAATTAGTCCTGAAGAAAAAATTATTTTGGAAAGACCAAATGGTACTAAATGGATGTCTGAAAAAGAATACATTTCACATATTAAAAAATTAAATGCTAATAGATAAATTATACTAATTCAAAAACTAGAGACAACTAACAGTTCTTTTAAATTCATCAAATTAGAACGTATTACGACATAGCTTAAACGTAATGCGGACTTTAAGGCTTAACCCGAAGGTCTTTGTATATTTATGAAGTTGATAAATCTTATTGATTTAGCTTTGTACAAAAAAAATAAAAATAAAACCAAAAGCTTTAGTTTCGTGCTCAGACTTGCCTTCCGCAGGCAGGCGGAAGCGAAAAGTTTCCTTGCCTCCTCACTACCCTTAGCCTTGACGATAACCAACCCCCAACAATCACCCCTTATTCTTCTCTTCTATCCATTTGCCCATAAACTTTGTTGCGCTCATGGTCTGGTGCTGTAAAAGGCCACCGATAAAATTTTGTGTTCGATGATGTTGTAAACCTGTTTGGAGTTCCGTTACTTTCTGTAGTAGTAAATGTGCTTGGCTCGTCTCTGAATATAAAGTGTTTATAAGGGTCTTGCCCTGTTCTTGTGCTTTATTCCAAGCAGTGGGCACGGTATATAAACGTACTGCTGCTTCTACAAATGCGGTATGGTCATTTTCAATATAGCCGTTCCATTCCAAAATTCCGTACATGCCTTCGGCACCAATGGTAGTCGTTACACTTGGCGTACCATTTGCCATAGCGGCTACTAATTTTCCTTTTATTCCCGCTCCAAAACGTAAGGGTGCCAAACATACCTTAGCAGCAGCCATTACCTGATTGACATCGGCAGCCCTACCCTTTACGAAAAACCTTTCTTTTTGGTTGTCCATTTCTACAACTTGTTGGGGTAAATAAGCGCCATAAATATGCAGTTTTGCTTCTGGTAATCGTTCTCGCAACAAAGGCCAAATAGTATGTTTAAGACATTTAACTGCATCTATATTGGGAGCATGTTTTCCGCCACCAATAAAAAGGAAATCCGTTCGCTGATCAAAGGTTTTCCATTCTTTATCTTCCGGAATCTCAGGTAACATAAAAGGGAGTAAAAAAAGTAGACTTTTATCTATTTTAATGACCTCGGTCAACAATTCTAACTCATAGCTAGAAATAATCAACGAAAGGTCGCACCGATATATACTTGCAATTTCCCGTTTCGTTTTATCGTCCTGTAACCAGGCATCAGTCGTAAACTCAACTCCCTTTTTAAAACAGGTTTCCCGTACATGACGCAGTGAATGTAAGTCTTCGGTATCTAGAATTCGCAATGCATTAGGGCACTGTTCCGCCACACGCCATCCAAATTGTTCTTCGGTCAAAAATCTGTCGAACAACACCGCATCGGGATTCAATTCCGCCACAAAAGCATCAAATGAACTATCGTTCATTTGTATAGCCTTTGTTTTATATCCGCAGGACTCTAAATCTGCCGAATGTTCAGACGTAGATGCGGCCGAAGCAATGGTAATTGAATATCCGTCCCGTTTAAATACATCTAATAATTGCATCATACGCACTCCCGCTGCCGTAGAAGCAGGTTCCGGCCATACAAGGGCAATTACGAGTAAAGATTTAGAATGATTCAAGGAGCTGATTTTTCGAATTGATTATGCGTGCTTTTTAAGAAATACAAAATACGTGAAACAATAATCAAATAGCAATTTACAGTTAACAATGACGATAATCAAATACTACATTTTAGCGGCAAACTTTTTGGAGATTTTTGAACGTAATTTACGCTCATAATCTTCCTCTAGCCACTCTTTATAATTCTTGGTATTGTTCATGATGCAGTATGAATACTGACGAACACGGTATTTGATTTCCTCTTTGAGCTTTTTCGCAAGAATACGTGCATCGAAAACATCCTCAGAATTTTCTACACAAATTTTTGCGTGCTGTTCAATACTTTTCTCTAATACCAATTTAGATTTTTCACCGTTGGCAAAACTCTTTTTGTATTCTGCCTTGATGTCAAAATCTATATCTGTCGATTTGGCAAACTCCGCCCGTAGATCCGCCGGCATTTCATATACGAACTCACGTTCAATCTCTTCATCGTTCTTGATGTTCTCCAAATAAAAATCCGGAAAATGAAATATTTCCTGCCAATCTATCCCGGCATTCCACAATCCAAAACGGGCCACATTGTTACCCATATCAATAACGTTGAACTCCTCTTTGTTGGGTAAATAGCGCGAACCACGACCGATCATCTGAAAATACAGTGTCAACGATCTTGTGGCCCTGTTCAGTATGATGGTTTCTACGCTAGGTTCGTCAAAACCAGTGGTCAGGATACTCACGGAGGTTAAAATGGCGTCCGGTGTTTCTTTGAACCATTGTAGAATTTCACGACGTTCGCTGGCACTGTTCTTGTTGTCCAAATGCCTAATGTTATACCCAGCCTTTTTAAACGTTTCGCAAACATATCTAGAGGTATTGATACCGTTGTTGAATATCAATGTCTTTGTACCTTTTGCAATATCATTATAAGCCGATACCAGTTTGTTCAGCATATTATGATTCCCATAAAGCTCATCTGATGATTTCACGGTATAGTCACCACTAATACCTAATTTAAGGGTCTGGAGGCTTACATCGTAATTATACATATTGGCCTTGGCCAGAAACTTTTTCTGAATCAAGGATTCTATGGACTCCCCAACGATCAACTTCTTATAGTTGTCCTTCATGGGCAATTTAATATTTGAGCTAAGCGGTGTGGCGGTAACCCCAATGATTACACTTTCCTCAAAATATTTAAACAGTTTTCTAAACGAATTGTAGTGGGCCTCATCTATGATGACCAGTCCAATATTATTGATTTCAATTTTTTCTTCCTGTAGCCTATTGTTCAAGGTTTCTACCATGGCCACAAAACACATGTATTCGTTCTGGTCCTGCCATTCCTTGACTTCACTGTTAATAATTTTGTTCTTGACACCAAAACCTTTTAGCATTCTAGAGGTCTGTAGGCTCAGTTCAATACGGTGTGTAAGAACAATGACCTTTTTTTTGGTTTTCTCTATATATCTTTTGGCAATCTCCGAAAACACGACGGTCTTACCTCCGCCCGTGGGCAATTGATATAATAAGTTGGAATTATCCTTGTTCTCGTCTAAAAACTTAAAAATGCTATTTAGATCGTCCTCTTGATAATCGTACAAGGTTTTTTCCGTAGTTTCTTTTTGTAGCTTCAAAAGGGTTGTAGGCGTTAATAGGTTAATAATGCAAAAACCTTATAAAATTATGTGATTTTTATGGGTAAAAGAAATATAAATCCTGAATTAAGAAATATTAATAGCCCTTGTCCATATCTATCTTGTTTTTTAGCTCCTCCCCGTTTTCCAATCGATAATAGTTCTCTATCAGTTGAGGGACTACGGAATCTGTATCTGACACACTTGCATAATGCGGGGTCATATGAACCTTTTTATGGTTCCAGAAAGGATGTGCCGTTGGTAAGGGTTCTTTATGGTAAACATCTAGGCACGCACCGGATAAATGTCCGTTATCCAATAGCATTAATAGGTCTCCATCAACCAAATGTCCGCCACGTGCCACATTGATAAGATAGGCTCCTTTGGGAAGTTGTTCCAAGAGCGATTTGTTTAAAAAACCTTCCGTTTCCGGAGTCAATGGTAACAAGCATACCAATAGTTGTGTAGAAGTGAGGAAAACGTTGAGTTCGTCTTTCCCGGCATAAGTGGTCACATGGTCAATAGTTTTCCTGCCCCTGCTCCAACCTTGGACCTTAAATCCTACTTTGGCCAAATCCTTTGCGGTTAGTGCCCCTAGTTCCCCAAGACCTAAAATACCTACGGTGGTATCCTTGATCCGTGTATACTCCACGGGCTGCCACAAATTGGCCACTTGTTGCTGTTTGTAAAGATTTAAATTTTTAATGTGCGCCAAAATTACCGCAAGCACATGTTCAGACATATCACTGGCCAATAAGGGGTCAACGATACGGGTAATTGGAATGTACCGTGGACGTGTTGGATCCTCAAATATATAATCTACCCCTGCACCGGCAGAGGCTATACATTTTAAGTTAGGATAACCTTTAAGCGAACCGGCAGGATGCTTCCAGATGACCGCCATAGTAATTTCCTCCTTAGGATGCTCTTCCAGATAGCTATACACTTTTAACGAACTGTCCGCTTTAAGGAGAGCATTCTTCCAAAGTGCTATTTTTTGGTCTTGACGAATGATAACTATTGCCATATACTATTCTATTATATCCAAGGCCTTTGAGAAATCTTCCTCTAACGGCCATCGCTGTTGTTGGGTTTCTTTATAAATCTTTACTATTCTAGTCTTAAAATCAGGGAAAACACCTTGGTTTACCGTAAACTGTATTACTTCATTAAAGGAATTGAGCATACTTTTATAAAAGGAATCCGCTACATTTCTTTCCATGGAAAATGTTTGTGCGATTTCCAAATTATAGCACATTACATCTGCAATTAAATTGGGTTCTACCCCTAATTTTATAAAATGTTTAATGAATTTTTGGGCTACGGAACGCCGGGCCCTTGGGCGCTTTCTTCTAACAGGAAAATATTCATTGGATATTTTGGCCTTGGCCTCCTGTATCAATTTGTCCTCTTTAGGATTAAAGGCAAAATCGTAATAGGTCTTTACCGCAGGAAATTTTGTATACAGTTCCAGTATCTGTTCTTCCAACGCTTTTTTTGGCATTTTGGAGAGGTATGTCTTTAAGGCCCTTTTACTCATAAAATACGTCTGTAAAACATCAAAAATACACCATGTACGGCTAAAGACCTAAATACCTAAATCTTTGTTAAAGCTAATAAATCCTGTAGAACTATAATGAAGTTTCCTTGGTAAAGACAATAAATTGTGGTATACTGTAAACTTGTATAACTTCTAAATTCCATACACACATATGAGGCAACTAAAGATTATTAAGCAGGTAACGAACCGTGAATCAAAATCACTAGACAAGTACTTGCAAGATATCAGTAAAATAGATTTGATTACCGCAAATGAAGAAGTTGAGTTAGCACAAAAGATAAGGGAAGGTAGTCAAGCAGCTTTGGAAAAGTTAACGACAGCGAATTTAAGGTTCGTAGTATCCGTTGCAAAACAATATCAAAATCAAGGTTTAAAATTACCCGATTTAATTAACGAAGGAAATTTAGGATTAGTAAAGGCGGCGAAAAGATTTGATGAAACTAGAGGTTTTAAATTTATCTCTTATGCGGTATGGTGGATCAGGCAATCTATTCTACAGGCCTTGGCAGAGCAATCAAGAGTTGTACGTTTACCATTGAACAAGATTGGTTCTATCAATAAGATTAAAAAGACATTTTCTTATTTGGAACAGGCGCATGAACGTCCGCCATCTCCAGAAGAAATTGCAAAAGAACTTGAAATGACCGTTTCCGAGGTGAAACAAAGTCTTAAGAACTCTGGTAGGCACGTATCTATGGACGCACCGTTACGAGAAGGGGAAGATTCCAACCTTTATGATGTTTTGCGCTCAGGCGAATCTCCTAGGCCAGATAATTCCTTGTTGCAGCAATCCCTAAATACCGAAATTAATAGAGCTTTGGATACCTTGTCCCCAAGAGAGGCAGATGTTGTAAAACTATATTACGGTATTGGTGACCAACAGTCCATGACATTGGCAGAGATTGGGCAAACGTTTGATCTGACCAGGGAACGAGTTCGTCAGATTCGTGAAAAGGCGATCCGTAAATTGCGTCATGCCTCAAGAAGCAAATTACTGAAGACCTATTTAGGCTAATAACAACCTATTACCACAAATAAAAAAAGCGTCCATTATAAAATGGACGCTTTTTTAGTTAACAGGGATATAAACCTATGAATAGGTTAATTTACTGATATTAAAATTTACTAGAATGTCATTTAAATCCTGAATAAAATTCTGATAGGATGAAAAATCTTGGTTTTGATGTGCCATAGGTTTGTTTTTTGGTTGATTCAATTGGAAAACATTCTACATATAATCCAATTCGGCTAATTCGTTTAAACTTAAAATTTCATTTAAATCTTGAAGAAACACTAAGTATTCTTCACCGTAGGTGTCATAAAGCATGTGCGTAGGTTTAATTAATATTAATTTGGGTCATTAATTTCAATGAAGTAAATATAATTGTAAGACCATGCTGCGACAATTAATTGTGGTGAACTATTTTAATTTTGTTGTAAAACCTACAAAAAAGTGATGTTTGAGTTTTTAAAATCGCCTTGAACCCTTATAAAATAGGGGTTTTGAGGGGTGCCGTTTATCTAAGATATTGGTTTTTTATCGATATTCCATCGCTTTGGCGGCGATATATTTCATTATTAAATATGTACTTGAACCACCAAATAATTAAAAATAACATACTTAATCCATTTATTGTCCTAAGTTTTTGCAGGTAAAAGGTACGTAATGCACGAATAATATAATGGCTTGTATTACAACAATATGAACCCCTATTTTCCGTTAATTATATAATCATTTTACCTAAAATATAGAAGTAAACAATTCCGTATATCAATGAAAAAATTATCCCCTACCCCTATCAATTTTATACGATTTACATTGGTGTTACAAGTTGTAATGTTATGCGCTTTTTTTCAAGGATGGGCCAATGTAATTGAACCTTCGCAAAAAGAAGGTATTTCATTTGTAACCCTAGAATTGAACAGTCATAGTTTTAATGCCAAAAAAAGAAGCTCGTTTAATTATTTATCCCAACAGGAGCATTTGGAACGTGGTCTTACCATTATTCATTTTATAAATGCCGACCAACTTGAATACAAAACATTTGACACCTATGGAAGTAAGGACGAGGCGCAGGAATTTATAACAGTCTTGGGCACTATGATTGCAGATGACGCAAATATGGCCATTTTAGCACATGATTCCGCTGCAGCCAGTCTAGGTGATGTTGCTAAGGCCTTACAGGACTTGGGGTTCGTACAACTAAGTAATTTAAAAGGCAGACAAGCATATATCATGCACAATTTTAATGCAACGATTACAGAAGAAATTCATGATACCAGCATTGTTAAAACAGTTGAAATACCTTCAGGTATTGGCAATCAAAAGGAATATTTCCCTAAAATCAAATATGAATTTGAACCTAATATAAATCGATATATTGCCCATGCAGGTGGTGAGGTCAATGGGGTAAAATCCACCAACACCAAAGATGCCCTAGATCAAAACTACAAAAGAGGGTTCCGCTTATTTGAATTGGATATTATTACCACTTCGGACGGGCATTTGGTGGCTGCACACGATTGGAATATGTGGGCCAGATTTACAGATTATACAGGTAGCCTGCCTCCTACACATGAACAGTTTATGAAACAAAAAATTTATGGGGACTATACTACCATGGATATGAATGGCATCAACGCATGGTTTAAGTCACATCCAGATGCAATTCTGGTTACGGACAAGGTAAATGACCCCATTGCTTTTGCCGATGCCTTTATTGACAAGGACCGTCTTATTATGGAACTATTCAGCGTTATGTCCGTTGAAAAAGCTTCTGAACATGGTATCCAAGCCATGATATCCCAAGAACCGCTGCTTGCCATTAAGGGAGACAAGATTAATTTTCTAAAAGTAAACAATGTTAAATATGTGGGCCTATCCAGAAGAATGATAGCCAGTCAAAATAAACTGTTATTGAAATTAAAGGAAGCCGGCATAAAGGTTTATGTATACAACGTAAACTTTGATCCCGGCAAGGATGAGCAATATGTTCAGGATAATGAATTGGGATTGGTCTATGGTATGTATGCAGATAAGTGGATTACCGATATGAAAATCCCTAAATAGAGTCTTTTTCATACAAGATTTTTGACTTAAAGTAGGATTGATAAAAAGGATAACCTATTAAAAATTAAATTGATAGGTCAATCCTGCAGAAAAGGAATAAAAATAGGTACCTGGTGCAAATGATTGCTCTTGTCTAAGCACTCCTACGTTGGTACGGTAGGCGCTAAGATTGTTCTTGCTCGTAAATTGATATTCAAAGCTCAACCGTTGAGATTCAATATATAGCAAGGTTTCTGCCAATAACTGATCTCCTGAAGAGAATTGTCTTAATTCCGGTGAAAAACCAATACCAAAATTGAGGCCCATGTAATTTTCCGCATCCTTTAAATATTTACGGACCAAAATATTTCCTGAGGCTTTGGTCAGCTCAGCTTCCTCTCCGGGCGTAATAAAGGAACGTAATGAAAAATAATAGTTGCCCCTATAATACCCTAGTGAATTGGTAATCGATTTTACATTTCTGGTGGCAAAGTTGATAAAACGCCCACCACCGGAAAATTCTACACCACTTTTATGGTTGTAATATACATCTCCTCCTACCTTGTGATTGGGGAATAGTTCTGAATTTGAATACCCGTAATTAACATAGGCATAGAATCCTTTGGCAATTTTGGGGTACATATCAATATCATATTGAAGGCCGTTCTTTCCTTGACGGCTACTAAAGTTTAATCGTGGAATTATACTGCCAAATTTGGTTTGCCGTTTAAAGGAGATACTTGAGGAAGTAATGGGGTTAAATCGCTGGTCAAATACGGTAACCGAACTATTTACCGCTACCCTATTTTTCTCTACTTCTTCCGTCACAGGAGTTTTTCTGATACTATTCTCCTTGTTTTGCGAGGCTACCTCATTTTTTGGTTTACCAGCATTATCCATTTTCTTTTTAGCTTTCCCAAAAGTGGTGATTTTACTATCTACATTATACCACCCATTTTTAGGATACGAAATTCCTTGGACATTTTGAAAGGCTAAATCCTTGAGTCGGACAAGTTCGGTATCATCATTTATGTTCACCAATGCCTTGTTGGCCAATCCTAAGGCCGTAGCATAATTTTTGGCGTAAAGCTCATTTTTAATGGCGGAAATCCATGCTTCTCTATTTTTCTTGTCCGCACTTAGCACTTTGTTGAACTCGTTGCGAGCTTGGTCGTAATTCCCCTTCCAGCTTAACGTACTGGCCCAAAGAGCGGTCACTTTCGTATTTTGGGGCTGTTCTTTGGCCAAATTGCCCAATATGGAATTGGCCTTGGATGTTTTGCCTGCAAACGCCAAGTCATAGGCACTATCATAAGTAAGGGAATACCCGGTTGAATTTTCCGGAGATTGCGCATAAATGCCTCCTAAGCATAGGATGAAAAACCAAAGAACGATATGTTTCTTACTGCTATTCATTATTTAGTTGCTGCCAAGGAATTAGATGCCGTTAATTTGGTTTTAGAAGCAATCTTAATACCCGCTTTTCTTGCCAATACTCTTGCACGATCGATCTTGTCCTTGATTTCATGGGCGCTGGCACTATTTTCCTCAACGATGTACGTTAGTTCCAGTCCTTCCTTATAATGGTCTGACCAGTAATAAATATCAAATAGAGCTGCATAGGAGTCTATATAATTGGGATTTACTTCAATACATTCCTTTAAGATCTTAATGGCTTCCTTATGGTTGCCTTTCCAAGAATTGACCCTTCCCATAAGGATTTTGGTATCAATATGGCTAGGAGCTTCAGAGAGATTATAACGACATAACAAAAGTGCTTGGTCCCATTTTTTGTTCCATGCCAAATCCCTGGCCTTAAAATAACCCTTGTCAGAATCTTTTCCGTCATAAACACTATTGAGCCATACCGTTTCGCTATCCGTAAATTTTTCTTTTTGTATCGTAAAAATGGCCAAACTGTCGGGGATAATTTTATTTTCGCTCGTAACGTAATGGTTCATGGATTTAAAGGATTCTAGTTGCGATTCTATCTTGGATCCACTACTGAACGAAGAACTTACGTTCATATTATCCTCCAGCTCTACTACATCGCCATCCGTGTAAAGATTATCGCCACTTATATATTCCTTCAATTCATTCTTATTACGCATTAAGGGAATATTTTTGGTTGATCTGAATGAAGTTTCCATATCAATGGCACCGCCCATCCAAGCTACTTTTTTGGGCATTTTTAATTCATACCGATTTTTGAGCATTGATAAAATAGTTGGCGTCACATCAAAATGAGAAGAAACCGAACTCATCTTGCGCGTACGCTTTAACATAGGGCTGTACATGATCAGCGGTACGTGAAAACGGCTTATGTTATTTCGTTGCGGAATAGGAATTAGTCTATGGTCTCCTGTGATTACGAAAATGGTATTCTCATAATTAGGTTGTGATTTATAGGCGTCCATGAACCATTTTATAGATTCATCTGTATATAAAAGGGTTGCGAATACATTATCGTTCTTTTCAATAACATTTTCTACCCTGGAGTCATAATTTCCTTTTTTCAATAACTTGGCGACTTCCTGCTCATAATAGGCCTGGTTTGGCGGAATAAAAGGCTCATGGGTACTAATGGTCATATAGACCTCTAGCCTTGGCTGTTTTTCCGCTCTAGGTAAACTGATGCTTTTCTTGAACAATTCCTTATCAGGATACCCCCATGAGGAACCGGCGGCATCCTCTGCCTGTTGTTGGTAATTGACCCCAAAACCAGATTTATCCAGCACAAAGTCTATGTTTTCACTCTTAAGAAACCGGTCTACCTTATCAAAAGAACTATTGGTTCCTTGATAGAACGAGGTATGGTATCCATTGTTCTTAAGGACACTAAAAAGGGTCAACTTATTTGGAAATTCATCCAGTTCCATAAATCCACTTTTACCGAACGGCAAGGAACCCAATAAGGATGGCAATACGCCAAAGGTTCTTCCGGTATTGCTCAAGAAGTTCTCCCAATAGAGCGACTGTGTGCTCAAGGAATCCAAGAAAGGTGTAAAGCCACCATATTCTGCTCCTTCACCCATAAAATCTCGCCCAAGACCTTCTACCATTATAAAAACGATATTTGGTTTTTCCTCTTTCAATTCAAAATATTCACCAAGTACGTTTTCTACCGTAGGGTTTTTAATAAGTGGATATTCTTCATTTGAAGTGTAGGTATTGTCCTCCGTACTACTGTTATAGAGGTTTATTGCCAAATACTGTGTTTTATTTTGGTTAATGGGTTTACCATCTGTAAACAATGATCCTAAGAATAAACTGAACAGAATGATCGTAAAAGGATACATGCTGCTTATACGGTGATAAAATTTGGAAGTAACCCTATACAATCCTAAAAATATACCGATTAGGATAACTATACCAATAAATAGGTAAATGGAAAGCATTAATCCGCCAGAATTGGCAATGGTGATTTTAATGTCGGAATAGCTATACCCTAGAAGATCAGATCCCAATGGAACCAATGTGGTACAATAATACCCTATAAGCATGGCTTCAATTATAAGCACAATGCCCAATAACACAAAGACCAGGTTAAAACCATATCTAGGCCTTAAATTTTCCCAGAAATTAAAAGGAAATACCATAATGATGCCCATTAGCGCGGTAAACCCTATTTGGTGAATAATCGCTTTCAACAAGCTGGTAGACCAAATGGTATCCAAAACACCCTTAAAATAGAGTATGCCGTACTGAAAAAGCGTTAATACGAGCAAGCATCCAAAAAAGGATATCATAAGCCTGGTGTATTGCTTTAAGGTATATCTATCTAACTGACTTGTATTCATTTGTATGCTTAACTAGCTTTTGCAAATCCTTTGCGAACCTGTGAGCCCCATCCGGATTTAACTTTAAACAATTTTTTATAATTACCTCTAACCGCTGCATAGACCACAATGGGGTGGAATATAAAAGGCTCTAAAAGGGCAAGGCCCATAAGGATCAAAATATCCTTTGTTTTCTTGTATTGGTTATAGGAATATACATCCCATAATATGGCATAAAAGGAGATCATGATAGAAAATAGGTATATGGCCAAGGATATGGAGATAAAAAATTTCCAATTCAATATGCCCAAATAGGCAAACATAATCACCGTGAAAAATCCAAAGAATTCCAATAATGGGGATAGCCATTCGTAAAAGAACCAGTACGGATAGCTTAAGAGTCCCAATCTACCAAACTTGGAATTGAACAACATGTCCTTATGCTTGAACAGTGTCTCTAAATTGCCACGTGCCCAACGATCGCGTTGGTTGACCAAAATCTTTAAATCTTCCGGTACCTCTGTCCAACATAATGGATCCGGTATATATTCAATGGTGTAGGGCTCCTTACGTTCGTGCATATAACGGCGCATCTTAAAGATAATTTCCATATCCTCCCCTACGGTCTTAGTATCATAACCGTCTACGGCCAGGGCGATCTCACGTTCAAAAAAACCAAATGCACCGGAAATGATCAATAAACTATCTATTCTTCCCCAGGCCATTCTACCTAGAATAAAAGAGCGTGTATATTCCAATAATTGAAATCTAGCCAACCAATTTGTAGGTAATCTTATTTCTTCCAACTGCCCACCGTCAATAATACAGGAATTGGCAACCCTGATCACGCCACCAACCGCGATCACTCTTTTTTGGGAACGTTGAAAAAAAGATTTTACCACATGCAGCAAGGCATCCGGTTGTAAGAGACAATCTACATCTATACAGCCTACATACTTGCTTGTGGACAATGAAATGCCCGTATTGAGCGCATCGGATTTTCCTCCATTCATTTTATCCACTACGGTCAATTTGGAAAATGCCCTATTGTTGGATCTATAAATTGCCTTTACAGGTTTACTTTTCCAGTCAGGATCCATTTCCACATCGATCTTTACAAGGTCATAGGCATCCTTTAATTTTTGTAAGGTGTCATCCTTGCTACCGTCATTGACCACCATTACATCATAGTTTACATATTGTAAGGACAATAAGGAACGTATATTCTCAACAATGGTCAATCCTTCATTATATGCCGGAGCAATTATGGTAATGGTCGGCGCCAAGGGAGAGGCCATAATTTTGGAAACATCCGTGAAACTGTTCTTGTTTCTATAGTGAATGGAATTTCTTGTGGAAAAATAAGCCATGGCAGAGAACATGATAAACAAGATCATGGTAAACATGAAGAATACAAAATTGATGTATTCCAGTACTATGCCAAATAATTCACTATCCATTCTTTTTAGTATAAAAGCTGCTAGACATTGCACACAGGTGGTCAAACAAGGTTGAACCACCTTCTTTTAACGAATTAGCGCTATTACTTTTAGTTGCCGATTCCAGTTCCAATTCAAAATCCAATTGAAACAAATTATTCTCCATTTCATCATCGCCACGTTTTTCGGTTTTCGCCAAATTATCCGTTACGACCTGTAAAACTTCTTTCGCTTTTTTGGCTAAAGCTTCATTGTTTCCGTTTATCAGGCTTTGTAAGAGTGCCATTTCTTTTTCATCACCTATCTTTTTTATTTCATCTAGAAGTATGAATTGGGTTTCTATATCCGATAGATGGAAAATTTCGGCAAACACACTTTCCGATAATGCGTTGTCCGGGGCAAATAGTTCTGCCGGTCTAGGCATTTCATAGCTGAATTTCTGAATAAGTTCATTGGCACGATCGACAATAATTGTTGAAGCACTATTGTTCAGGATGTTCTGTAGTACCGGTAGTTCCCTATTATCGCCCATATCGGCTATATTTTCAAGAAGTACCATTGTTTCAAGCTCCTCATCATCAAGAAAGTCTGCACTTAAGCTGAGTACATTGGCTCTTGATGTATTATTAAAAACTATTGCATCAGTAGTTTCTTGCATGGGTAATTCACTGACATCTTCAGTTAACGCTACCCAATCAATTTCCTTAAAGTCCAAAAGTGATTTGTTCATCACCTGTTGTACTGTAAGCTCCTCTTGTTGCAGTGGACTATCTTCAAGGGCAAAATCAAAATCCGGTTCATCAATTCCTTCATTTAATAATACCGGTTCTTCTTGTGGCTCATCAATGACCAAGGGCAGAAAATCCAAAACCAGCTCTGTTTCAATATTTTCCTTTAAGTCTTCTATAGGTTCCTCAGTGTTTTCTTGTGGTAAATCGATTAACTGATTATCCATTTCGGTAAGTTCATTCCCCACTGTTTCCATCGGCATCAAGTCATCCAAAACCAAAATTTCCTCATCCATGTCATGAGTTTCTGGGGTAATTTCCTCAACATCCTTTACTTCTGGGATTGTAAGTTCTTCATGTTCAAAAAATTCCTTTTCTTCTGAAATCAATTCCACAGGTTTATTTACCTGTTCCGTTTCATCTAACTGGGTGGCCAATTGTTCTATTTCCTCTTCTTGTTGAACTATGATCGTTGGTTCAATATCCTCCTCAATATCTGATGTGAAAAATGTAGTTTTCTTGATATTACTTGTTGGCAGTATACTTTCCGGATCGATCTTGTTAATGGTTCCAATGACCTTACTCTTAATATTAAAATTTCGTTCCTTGGAATGCCAATGCTGTAAAAACGGTAACTCGTTCTTGGTGCCAATTTCACCAATAGCATCTAAAATGGCAATCTTTACGTCATTGCCTGCTTTTGGGTAAACCAATTTTAAAGTGGGTATGGCATTTATAAAATAGAATTCCTTGATACAATCAATGGCCTCTAATTGTATAACTTTCTTTTTATGCTTTAAAAGGGTAATGATAGACTTTTCGGCATTATTCTGTTTAAAATATTTTATGAGTCGCAAGGAAAAAAGTACTACATCCACATTGGTAGAAGTCAACCACAAACTAAATTGGGGAGGTACAAAATCACTCTTATGTCTTAAAATATCTAACAATTTAAGCTGTTGCCATTCAGAAATCCTATACTTGGTATTGTCCAAGAAATAGCAAATTCCTTCTTCTTTAAGGCTTACCACTGCCCTTTCTGCCTGTTTACGGATAGTACTCTGCCTATGGTTTATGAATTTAATGATTAGCGTATACCCCTCGTGCACCTCCATGGCCGTTAGTTCCAAAATTCCACTGGATATGATTTGCCACCTTCTGCTTGAAAGTTTGTCGTATGCCGTAATATGCAATCCTAAGTCCTTGTACAATGCCATTAACACATCTTGGGATTGACCTGAAAGATCTTTACGTAAATCTAACAGGACTTCTGTCAAAACGTTTCTATCAAAATTATTCTTAATGGATTCCCGTATTTGGACCTTTAAGTTGAGGTATGTTTTCTTTTCCTCCTTGGTGTTGGAATCCTCGTAGAATAAAAATTCACTGATCATAGGTGAAAACTCCATTTTTTTGTCTTTGGTAAGCGCACCCTGAGAGCCCAGTTTATTACGGATCAAAAACGTTCCCAAAAAATACATAACCGCTAAAACCAAAAATACCACGGTCAGCCACCCTAAAAATTCAGCATTGAATTCCGGGGCCTTGATCAGCGGATATATGATTTGTTTAGGGGGAGTCAACAAAACAGTTTTTATTTATTTAATTCTCTTGCAACACGTACCAATAATTCTGTGGGACTAACCGGTTTAGTGATAAAATCATTTGCGCCTAGTTCAAAGGCACTAAGAACGTTCTGTTCGTTACCTGCGGAGGATATGATGATGATCGGCGTACTTAATTTTAAGTCGTTCCTCACAAAATCTATAAGCTCTATACCAGAAAAATAGGGCATCATGATATCGCTAACGATAATATCCGGTCTTTGTTTGGTAAGGTATTCCTTTACCTCCCTACCGTTAGAGGAATGGTGCACCTCATAACCGCCTTTTTTGAGCCTAAAATTCAACAATGAGGCCAATAATTGGTCGTCATCTGCCAACAGCACGTGTTTACCCATTATTTTTTATTTAGTATGGTTAGGTGGTAATCTATATTCTCTTCCAATCTTGGATAATCCAACAAAAACATCTGGTATAAATTCTTAACCTTTTCCAGGTTCCCGGCCTTAGAGTTTGCTTCAAGATCAACGATCAATTGTCGCATACCATTAGCCTTAAGCATGGCGAATCCGGCCTTTAGTTTATGGGCGGACAATGCTATTTCTTGCAAATTTTCCGTTTTAAGATGCATCTTAACATTTCCAATGAATTCCAGAGCGTTCAATTTAAACAGCTTAACGAGTTCGTTAAGCATATCCAATTCTCCAAAACAATCGCTTAACAAGTTGTTAAGGTCTACTTTTGTGGTTTCCTTAGGTTCTATCATTTGTTTCTCAAGCATTTTTTTTATCGTAGTTCTTTTCGTCTTTTCTCTTTTATTGTTGAGGATGACGGTCATCAATTCATTTAATGTGTACGGTTTTAACAGAAAATCATTAATGCCAATATCCTTACAGTCCTTACTATCCTGTTCGGTAAAATCTGCACTGAATGCTACAATGGGCACTGTGTTTATTTGAGCGTTTTTATGTTGGCGTATGGCATTAGACATTTCAAAACCATTTATGTTAGGCATTTTTAAATCCATCAGGACCAAATCAATTTTTTTGTTCGCCAATACGGCCAGCCCTTTATTGAGGTTAACGTGGGTGTGTACTTTACAATCCCACTTCATCAACTGTTCCTTGATCAAATGCTGATTCATTAAATTATCCTCAAATACTAGAATTTCTGTTCCGGCAAGTAATTTTTTGCCATTTTCTATATTGGAACTTTCAATTAGGTTTAAGGGAATGTTTTTTGCATTACCAACCGCATAGGGAATGGTAAAGCTAATTATGGTGCCCTTACCTTCTTTACTCTCAATGGTTATTGAGCCTTTTTGCTTTTCTACGATTTCTTTGGTTATGGACAAACCAAGTCCCGTACCACCATATTTTATAGCCGTATCTTCTTCTGCTTGAGCATATCGCTTAAATACTTTTTTAAGTTTTTCCTTTGATATACCAATACCCGTATCCGTTACGGTAAACTTCAATTCATGATGGTCCTTGTGCTCTTTTTTTACAGAAACCGATAATTTGATAAATCCCTTATTGATGAATTTTATGGAATTGCCCAATAAGTTCAACAATACTTGAGATAATTTGGTTGGATCACCCTTAATATTGCTTGGAACGTCATCATCGACATCAACGATCATTTTTATGTTATTATCCAACATGAGGGTCTGACAGAGAAACATTACATCATTGATTAAGGACGATAAATTAAAATCAATGGTCTCAAAATTGATATTTCCCGATGATATTTTGGAATACTCTAAAACCTCGTTAATGATTTTCAATAAAGATGTGGATGCAAATTGTATGGCCTGTACTTTTTTATCTTGACTTTCATTAAGATTTTCTTCCTTCAATAAATTCGCAAAACCAATAATACTGTTCAAAGGAGTCCGTATTTCATGGCTAACATGTGCAATAAATTGATTTTGGTTCAATAGTTTTTTTTCTATTTCCTCTTTCTCCTTGTTCTTGATCACACTACCATTGGTTTTTTTGCCGGTTTTTGGCGTATATATGTGATGCTCTATGCTATTTCTAAAGCTATTAAATGACAACTGAAGTTCTTTGGCATCATCGGCGCTCAATTCCTCAAATGAAAATTCACTTACCGCTCGCTCCAAATTAGATAGTTGACCAATTAAATCCTTAGTTTTTGAAATGGACATGACTAATGGTTCTTTAATTATTTATGCTCAATTAGTTATTTAATTTAAAAATGGGCCTTTATACCCTTGTCGGCAATAAAATGTTTCCTAGGGGTGGTTATTTGTTGTGAATACTCTTAAATTGTAGGTCTAAAAAATAATCAATGAGACCGATCATCTATTTTATTTGCTTGTTAACGATTTTTTCCTGTGCAGAAAAAGCTGAAAAACCTATTGAAAACACCTTGGAAAAAGCAAAACGAATACATGAAGAAGTAATTACGATTGATACCCATAACGACATCAATATCAAGAACTTCACGGACAGCGTCAATTATACGCAACGTCTTGAAACCCAGGTGAATTTGCCAAAGATGAAAGATGGAGGCCTGGATGTATCTTGGTTAATCGTTTATACGGGACAGGACAGTCTAACGGAAATAGGCTATCAAAATGCAAAAACCAATGCCATGCAAAAGTTTGAGGCCATTCATAAACTAACAGAAACTATAGCACCTAACGACATATCATTGGCATTAAACTCCAGCGATGTCAGGAAAATAATAGCTTCTGGAAAGAAGGTTGCCATGATCGGAGTAGAAAATGCCTATCCTATGGGTACTGATTTGAGCGAATTTAAACGATACCATGACCTAGGCGCCAGATATATTTCGTTGGCCCATAACGGCCATAGTCAATTCTCTGATTCCAATACGGGAGAAGCAGATGGTATATGGTTAAATAATGGTTTAAGTGAATTGGGCAAACAAGCTGTTAATGAAATGAATAGATTGGGAATTATGATAGATATTTCTCATCCTTCCAAAGAAGCCATTAAGCAAATGCTTGCCCTTTCAAAGGCACCTATTATAGCATCACATTCCTCTGCAAGAGCACTTTGTGATCACAGTAGAAATTTGGATGACGAATTATTATTGAAATTAAAAGAGAACGGTGGTGTGGTACAGACCGTTGCTTTTAGTTCGTATCTAAATACCGAAAAGCATAACGCAAGATCGGAATACATGAAGGCTATTTATGTAACTGTAGCCGATTCCTTGGGGATTGAATGGTATGAACGTTCCCAATTTTCTACACTTAGTGACGAACAGAAAGAAGCATTTATGGAAAATTATCCTAAAGTGATGCAAATAGGAAAGGAATTGGCCAAAAACCGTCCCGATGCACCAGAAGCCGTCAACGTAAAGGATTTTGTGGACCATATAGATTACATGGTCAAACTTATGGGAATAGACCATGTGGGTATCAGTTCAGATTTTGATGGCGGAGGTGGTATTGAAGGTTGGAGCGATGCGTCCGAAACCTTGAACGTAACCTTAGAACTGGTTGAACGGGGCTATACCCAAAAACAAATAGCCAAACTATGGGGAGAGAACCTTTTAAGGGTACTGGACGAAGTACAGGAAGTGTCCCAAGAACTTAGCAAAGCTTAATCCTCTTCTCCAAGGGCGGCCAAACGGTCTTTTACAAACTCTATCTTAGTTTTTCCATGTGGCTTGGGCTTACCGTTTTCTCCTAAATTTACCATGATGATATTGTCTACCGTAACAATGGTTTCATGGTTCATTTTATTACGAACTTCACAATTTAGGGTCAAGGACGTTTTTCCAAACTTTACGACCTCTATTCCAATTTCAATAACATCCCCTTTTTTTGCTGCGCTCATAAAGTTGATTTCGGACATATATTTGGTAACGATCTTACCGTTCTCCAATTGTATAATGGTATAAAGTGCTGCTTCCTCATCTATCCAAGCCAAAAGTCTTCCTCCAAATAGGGTTCCGTTAGAATTTAAATCGCCAGGCTTCACCAATTTTCTAGTATGAAATCTCATGTCGTAGTGTTTTACTTTTTACGAGTACAAAGTTATACGTAAAAATAAGAATACATCTACTTAATTCATTCTGGACATCAGAATTGTCAATACCAAAATGGTCTCTAAGGTAATTTTAGATTATGATAATTAGCCAAAGAAGAAATTGGATTATACCTAAAATATCAATATAAATACTACTACATAATGTTGTTCATAACAGGTTTAAAACTTCTACAACGTCCCCGTCAATAGCCTAAACTAATATGTACCTTTAAGTAAATTCTATAATGCTATGGAAAGGACCCAGAAATTACTCAATATTCGCCCCACTATTCCCTCGGCCCAAATTCTTCCCAACATGAGTGTAGAAGAACGATTTCAGAACCAAACCTTACGGCCCATATTAAAATTACAGAACGATCTGTTCCTCATATCCTTTCAAAACTATATTAAAAAAATGAAGAACACATTTTACGAATATGGTCTAGAAAAGCAGATGAACTACATTGCAAACGCCATTCAAAAAGACATCAAATATCGTAATGCGTTAAAGGGAATGATCATTGGTCAATTTACCCAAGATGAGTATGAAACGTATATCTTGAATTCATCTGCGTACAATAAGCGTATGATGAATATGGTCATAAAACGTTTACAGGACCAGATTCAATATTTTGACAAACTGCAATTAATCCAATAAGGATTCCCCATTAAGATTCGTAGTTAAAATTGAACTCATTAAATCAAAATACGGGCGAATGATTTTGAAACTTGTATTGATTTCTTGAGCAAAATTGTCGGAAAGTACTTCTGCGTCGGTAAATTTTCTGGTAAATACAAACTGTTTTTTTCTAATAAAATCAATATTGGGGTCTTCCTTGTCAAATCCTTTGGGTGCGGTTTTTAGTTCATCGCCTGTCAATGGGCCCCACACTTTTTTAAATTGAGGTTTGTTGATGATTTGCTCAAGTTCAGAAACATCCAGTTCCCATTCCTTTCTAATACGCAACAAATCGTCCTTTTCCGGATTCCAGAATCCGGTAGCAATAAAGCTGTTTCCTGGTTCTAAGTGCACATAATATCCCCCACGGCGGTGAAGTCCCGCTCTAGCATAAGATGCTGAAAAGCTATTTTTATAAGGCGTTTTATTCTTGGAAAAACGAACATCCCTATATATCCTGAACACTTTTAAACGCTCTATTTCATCATGGGCGCTTAACAGTTCCAAAAGATGGCCAAAGAAACTTCTAGTAGCCTCATTTTCTGCATTAAATTGTTTCTTATGTTCAGCAAACCAGTCCCTATTATTATTCTTTTGTAGTGATTTTAAAAATTGAAAGGTACTCTTTGTAATATTTGTTTCTAACATACGACCTAGCTCTTGTGATTTTAAGCTAAAGTTAACCAATAGACAGGAAGTCCTTTTATTTATTTGGTTAATTTTGGGGAACTAATGCATAACCATGGACCATCGATCAATAATCGAAAAAATAAACGCCCACAAAAAGCAACCTAATTTAAGGTTTCGTCTAAAAAGAAATGTAGAGGAATTTACGGATTTACTTTTTTATACACTTTTTGATATAGAAACCCCGGTTGCCGACAATTTGGGTAAGTTACAATCCCAGTTTGATGACCTTGTGGAATTGGCCTGTTGGGAAAGTGACAAACCCTGTAAAAAAGTTTGGGAGAATTATGTAGAGCAGTTGCCTAATATCTTGGAGAGCTTGAATTTGGATGCAGAAGCGACCGTAAATTGCGATCCTGCATCATTATCCATAGAAGAGGTATATATGGCCTACCCCGGATTCTATGCCATATCCGTATATAGATTGGCACATGAACTTTACAAATCTGGCTTTCCTTTGGTACCCCGACTAATGACGGAGTATGCCCATAGGCAAACCGGCGTAGACATCAATCCTGGGGCGGAGATCGGCAAATCATTCCACATAGATCATGGTACCGGAGTAGTGATTGGTGAAACCGCCATTATTAAGAATGATGTTAAAATTTATCAAGGGGTAACCCTTGGCGGCTTATTTGTTGCCAAGAACCTACAAAAGACCAAGCGGCACCCAACAATAGAAAACAATGTAACTATTTATGCAAATGCCACTATATTAGGAGGTGATACCATAATTGGCGCCAATAGTGTTATTGGAGGAAATGCTTGGATAACCGCTTCCGTTCCACCCCATTCTACTGTTTTCCATACTCCTGAAATAAAAATTAAAACCTTACCAAATGTCTAATACCATAGAAGCATTAATCGGTAATACACCGTTGGTGAAGTCAAGGGTACTTAACACTAACCCCAATGTAAGCCTATATTTTAAAATGGAAGGTCATAATCCCGGAGGCAGTGTAAAGGACAGGGCAGCCTATAATATGATTAAAATGGGCTTGGAGCGCGGTGATTTTAACGAAAACAGCAAATTGATCGAGGCAACAAGTGGCAATACCGGTATTGCATTGGCCATGATTGCAGGTATATACGGATTGGATATTGAATTGGTCATGCCAGAGAATGCGACCAAAGAACGGGTACAGACCATGCGCGCCTATGGAGCAAAAGTTACCCTTACCCCAGCAAATATTGGTATTGAAGGAGCGCGTGATTATGCTGAGGACAAGGTACGGAACGAAGGATTCATAATGATGAACCAATTTGGAAATAATGACAATTGGCAGGCACACTATAAATCTACCGGTCCAGAAATTTGGAACGATACCCAAGGTAACGTTACCCATTTTGTTTCTGCTATGGGTACTACCGGTACTATAATGGGAACATCTACCTATTTAAAGGAAAGGAACCATCAAATTCAAATAGTAGGCGTACAGCCTACGGATGAGTCTAGCATACCGGGCATACGAAAATGGCCAAAAGAATATCTGCCCAAAATTTTTGACAGTTCCAAAGTAGACCGAGTTATGGAAGTAAGTGAGGATGAAGCTAAGGAAATGGCGAAACGTTTAGCCAAGGAAGAGGGTATTTTTTCAGGTATGAGCAGTGGTGGCGCCGCTACAGTAGCCTTACGACTGGCAAACGAACTAAAAGAAGGAACTATAGTATCTATTGTGTGCGACCGTGGGGACCGTTATCTTTCCTCTGATCTTTTCGGTTAATAACAACTCCATAATTTGAATAAAAAAAGAGCCATTATAGGCTCTTTTTACTTTTTAAATTTTGGTAATAGAATTGTTTATCTACTGGAAGTGTGGGTATAAGATCTATTATATTCTTCCACTAAAAATTCGATATTTTCACCTTGCTCGTTGGTAAAAATATATGTAGCCTTATCATTATCCATTTTCTTGGATTTTAAATTTAGATTTTCTACGATTTTTAGATTTTCACCATCGTCCATGGCAACGACCAGTTCATCGTTTTTAGAGACCAACACAAAATCCTCTGGCGTTTTAGATTCATAACTGAACACAATTTTCTCATCAAAATCATCGTCCTCATCATTGTCTATTCTAACCGTTTTTACAATTGTGGCAATACTATCCACTACCCTGGCCTGATCTATTTTGCCTTCGTCCTTTTCGTCCCTTTCTATAGTATTTAGTCGCTTTGTGGTAATTTCAACGGTGTTTTTAATGAGTTTTTTACCATCATTAATCGTATACGATTTAGATATTTTCGTATCAAGAACCTCTGGGTCAACTTCTTGAGCCGTTACATGTATACTCGTTAATAATAGCCCGGTCATACAAAGTGTAAGAATTATCTTTTTCATAGCAATATTCATTTTTTAGTTCTACGCATACCAATATGGTATACCCAAGACTATTTGCCAATGACATAGCGGAAAATTCAGAAGAATCTTACCATATAGTTTCTATGTCAGCATAGCCTACGTGCAAGATATGGTGCAACGAGCGTATGGGCTGACCCAAATGAACAAACCTTTAATTGTAAAGAATTTTAGGGGTAGCCTATAGCCATTTCTTTTTTTTGAAATATATCATCATACCAATAAAAAGAACAATCATTACTGCCCAAACGGCATGGTAGCCATATTTGTAGTGAAGTTCCGGCATATGGTCAAAATTCATACCGTAGATACCTGCAATAAAGGTAAGGGGTATAAAAATGGAAGCCATTATGGTCAATACCTTCATGACTTCGTTCATTTTATTACTCATATTGCTCATATACATTTCCATTAAACTCATGGACATTTCACGATAAATTTGCAAACTCTCGTTAATCTCTATGGTATGATCCTGTACATCGCGTAAAAATAACTTTGTATCTTTTTTTATTAGGTTGTTTTCCGTGTCAATAAGCCTACTGATCAATTCCTTTACCGGATAGATCCACCTTCTTACCTGAAGTATCTCTTTTTTAAGCAATTGAATATTCTTGGCAACATCCGGTGCCGGGTTATTGTATACTTCGTCTTCTAATTGCTCTATCCTATGGTTTAGATTTTCTATGACCAGAAAATAATTGTCCACAATGGCATCCAACAAAGCAAAGAAAAGATAATCTGCCCCCCTACTTCTAATACGGCCCAATTTACCCGTAATACGTTCTCGAAGCCCGTTGAATACATCTTCCTTAACTTCTTGGAATACCAGTACCGTATTTTCCAACAGTACCAAGGCAATATGCTCCCCCACTACTTTTTCCTCTTCTGAGATATATAACATTTTGAATACCCCAAAAATATAATCCTCGTATTCATCTATTTTTGGTCTTTGTTCCGTATTCACTACATCTTCAAGTACCAAAGGGTTTAGATTAAAGTGTTTGCCCAATTGTTCTATAAACGGCTCATCTGATATACCTACGATATTGACCCATGAAATTTTTTCACTACGATTAGAAGCCAAAAAATCATCTAGAATGTTGAATTCCTGTTGTTCAAAACCCGATGGATTGTATAAAATATTGAAGATGGTACTGTCCGATCGCTCTTTATTGCCCATATAGCTCACCGTACCTGGAGCCTTGCCCATTTTATTATGTACACGGGATTTTTTCTTTTTTCTCTTTGGGAATGCTAACTTTTTACGAAGCGCCATCTAATTTAATTTTCTTAAATATACTAAAACTGAAATCTACCCTTTAAAATTTACTTGGTTTAATAACAAACCAGAACCAGGGGCAATACTGGTAAGTTTATGCTCGCTACCCGGTTGTAAGGCCGACTTAATTTGGTCAAGAGTCAGTTCGTTTCTGCCCAATTGCACCAATGCGCCCATGATCAGTCGTATTTGGTAACGCATAAATCCTTCACCATGAATTTTTAATATGTAACTATTATCCGGAAAAAAATTGGCCTCTAAAAGGGTGTTTTTAATAATACTACATGAAGTTATAGTCCTTATTTTTTTATGCTTGGTCTTATCTGCCGTTGTAAAGACCGAAAAATCATGTTTCCCTTGAAACAAGGTAGCACCCTCTTTCATTAAATCAAGGTTTAATGGTTCTATATAATTGGTAATAAATGGAGCACTGAACGGATGATTTTTAGTCCCGAACGAAAAGAAATAGAGATATTCCTTGATTTTGCTGTCCTTGATAATATTAAAATCCTCACCTACAGGTTCTATGGAAACCAATCTGATATCCGAGGGTAAATTCTTATTGAAGTCTTTAAGAAATATCGCCAAATCTGGTAATTCATTGATTAAAAAAAGCTCAAAAGCGGCATCTAAGGCAGAAACCTTGGCATCCGTACGGCCTGCTCCCAATATTTTAAAATCTTGGTCGGGAAAAAGAAACACAAAGGTTTTTTCAAGCATTCCTGAAATTGTTTTGTGCTTGGGCTGAATTTGCCAGCCACTATATCTAAACCCTAAGTATTGTAACCGGACAATATAACGATAACGGTACTTGCTCATAGGTGTAAATGTATATACAATTTATGCAAAATAGCCATCAGGTAATTATTGTTTGGTTGATGTTAAAAAATTCAACAGTTGGTATAAATTCTTATAGATAGAAAATTCAATTTGGGTGTCTATCAAAATATTTATTTTCATTAATTGAACAAACATCTGTCATACTCCTTTCTATTGAATCTAAAGTATTTGTACTATTGCATTTTTGCTTATAATAAGGTAATATTAATGGATGGTTAACTAATAGTCAAGAACTTGAACAACAAAGTAAACCGTTCATCGATTTCTTTGAAATATATCAAAAACATACCCGTTCTTGATTTGAAACTATGGTGTCCCAGAAACCGTAAAATAATACTTTATGAATTCAATTAAAAGAATATTGACTTGGAAACGTACATTAATTGTGTCGGTCATTGTGCTGTTTCTATTAAGTATTTTCAGTTTTTACGGACTATATACAAACAAGTTTTATTTCTTTAAACCTGATAATTATATCTTTCCAATAGTATCAATTGTGCATTTAATATTTCTGTATGTGCTTTGGTTTAAAATCAACGAAGAAGAATTAAGTGATCCGCCAATGCGAACTTTAGAATATGTGCTATACATCATTTCATTGATTTATATTTATAGGTTTGTTGAGACAATAATTATATTAACAACCTACCACAATTTTGAAAATCACCTTATTCCTAGCACCTTTTTGCCAATGGGTTTTATAATTCTTTTTTTAAACACCGTTTTGTTGTTGGTTACATTTTTAGCAATTGTATATAGAAAAGAAATAGTAGGCACGTACTTGTTTGATGAGACAAATCAACATGTAGATCATTGGAAATAAACGATTTGAGATATAAAAAAACCTCGATAATTTCTTATTGAGGTTTTTTTTTATGAGCTGTATTTAACAAGTATATTAATTTAAAAAAACATCTTGACATTAAAATGCAATTACCTGAATAGATATCAATAAATTATATAACGATAGTTATTTAATTCTAGATACCCTTTAAAAAACTACTGTACAGGTCCTTGAACTCATAACCGTCCGTAAAACGTTGCTTGTTTAATTTCTTATGGGATACAAGGCCCCATAACAAAAGTTCTTTTAGAAAATACACATCTTTTTCTGGGTATTCCGGTTGATGGTCCTTGATCAATTGGTTTAATGCAGGTATACTGTCCAAGGCGCGTTTGTATTCTTCATCGGTAAAATCATCTAACAGTTCAAACCCCTCTCCTTGAAAAAACCAATGCAACAACTCGTCATATACGGTTTCTTCGTCTTTACGTTCCAGTTTATTGATTTTTGGGAAATACTGTGGAAATAGTGATTTTACGGCATCATCTATTAATATTTCGGCTACACCGTCCGCACCCTCCTGTTCACCTTCATAAACCAATTCTATCTTCCCTGTTATTGCAGGAATAATTCCCGTAAAATCGCTTAACCGTACCATGGTCGTATCGGCTCCGTTCAATAAGGTTCTACGTTCGGCCGTACTGAGCAAATTTTCAAATGCCGTTATACTGGTACGTGCACTGACCCCACTTTTAGCATCTACATATTCACTCTCACGAGCCTCAAAACTTACCTGCTCCAATAAATCCTTGGCCAGGCTGGGCACATAAATACTTTCTGACTGCCGCGCATCCAATTTTGCCTCTTGCTCGGTAATTTTACGAGCCGTTTCTATATCCTCAGGGTAATGTGTTAGAATCTGCGACCCAATTCTATCTTTCAATGGGGTAACAATACTACCTCTGTTGGTATAATCTTCCGGGTTTGCCGTAAAAACAAATTGAAGGTCTAACGGTAATCGCAACTTGAATCCCCTAATCTGAATATCACCTTCCTGTAAAATATTAAAAAGCGATACTTGAATACGTGCCTGTAAATCCGGTAATTCGTTAATGACGAAAATACAACGGTTGGCACGGGGAATCATTCCAAAATGAATAACACGATCATCTGCATAGGACAACTTTAAATTAGCAGCTTTAATAGGATCTACATCACCAATTAAATCGGCCACGGTAACATCTGGAGTAGCAAGTTTTTCATAAAAGCGGTCTTCTCTATGTAACCATGAAATAGGTGTATCATCACCTTTTTCAGCTATCAGTTCTAACGCATAGCGAGACATGGGCAACATGGGATCATCATTAATTTCAGAACCTTCTACAACAGGGATCCATTCATCCAACAGATTGACCATTAATCTGGCCAAACGAGTTTTTGCCTGACCCCGTAATCCTAATAGGTTAATGTTATGGCGGGAAAGAATGGCACGCTCCAATTCCGGAATAACGGAATCCTCATATCCCCAAACTCCTTCAAAGCTATCTTTTCCTGCTTTTATATTTTCACGAAGGTTATCACGTAATTCGTCCTTTATTTTTTTGGATTGATATCCGGACTTGACCAATTGGCCCAAAGTTTTTATATCTGTATGCTTCATATATTTGTTAATGGTTGATAGTTGGTTGTTGACGGTATCACCGAACCAGTTTCAACCTTTAAATGTTATATTATTTTCCTTTTACTTTTAAATCTTATCTGTTCAATACTTTTATATAATTCTACTATTAGCCGACAACGAACAACTATTTAAGTCGCTTTTTCCTGTTCGCCTCATAATCCTCAAAAATCATTTCCCCCAAGCCTTTAAGTCCCGTGAAAAACGCTTTTCCCTTGTTCGCTTCCGTAAAATGACGTATAAACTGCATTAAATACGGATCTTGCGCAATCATAAAAGTAGTAATGGGAATATGTAATTTACGCGCTTCCCTGGCTTTATTGTAACATTTTTCCACAATAAAATCATCCAGACCCACACTGTTCTTATAATAGGTACCGTCTGGCATGCGCAGGCAACTAGGCTTTCCGTCGGTAATCATAAAAATCTGTTTGTTGGTATTCCGTTTTCTACGTAGCATATCCATCGCCAATTGTAGACCGGCCACGGTATTGGTATGGTATGGACCCACTTTTAAATACGGTAAGTCTTTAATTGGAATGGGCCACGCATCGTTACCGAACACCAAAATATCCAGTGTATCTTTTGGGTAGCGCGTGGTAATCAGCTCGGCCAAAGCCATTGCCACTTTTTTTGCGGGCGTAATGCGGTCTTCGCCATAGAGAATCATACTATGGCTAATATCGATCATGAGTACGGTACTCATTTGTGCTTTGTACTGCGTATCTTCTACCACCAAATCCTCCTCACTCAATTGAAAACTGCCCATACCGTGATTAATTTGGGCATTTTTAAGGCTCTCGGTCATCGAAATATTATCTAGACCATCACCATAACGGTACTCCCTAAAATCGCCAGTATGTTCGTCTCCTTGCCCGGATTTACCGGTCTTATGGTTGCCGGAACCACTACGCTTTAGTTTTCCGAAAATTTGGTCCAAGGCACGCTGACGAATAATACGCTCCATTTTAGCGGTAATAGAAATGTTTCCGCCGCCACCGTCATCCGTACCTTTTTCACCGTCACCACCACCATTTTCAAACTCTTCGCGTATGTAGCCTTTTTGCTTAAGCTCCTCTATAAAATCGTCTATAGTGTAGTCTTCGGTGGTCAGTTCATATTCCTTGTCCAACTCGCGAAGCCAATCGATAGCCTCGTCAAAATCACCTGAAGTATGTGTGATCAGCTCTTGAAAAACATCAAATAGCCGCTCAAATATTGATTGTTCGGGTGCTTCGTATTTCTGAAACCGATACCCTTTTCTTACGTTCATAGCCATACTATAAAATTAACACTTTTACCTTGGATGCCCTCGGCTTTTGGGAAATGTTAACGTTGTTGTTTAAGATTGGTTGTTGGTTGTTAGTTGTTCATTATTCGTTGATCGTTGTTGGTTGCTCGTTGTTGGTTGTTAGTTGTTGGATGTTCGTTGTTGGATGTTCGTTGTTGGTTTTATACTTGGCGCTTTGCGCTATTCGCTTTGCGCATACCAATGGCGTAGCGAAAAGATACCGGTGCAAAACGAATAGCATGCTACGTTTTGCGCGTAGCGTTTTAAAAAAGTAACTTCGGCTACGCTCAGTTACCGGTATTTAGCAACACTATTTATAAACAACCGACAACCAACAACTAAAAAGATAAACCATCGACCAACAAGCTACAACCATCAAACAGATACAAGGCTTTTTAAGCACTCCACCGCTTTGGGAAGGTGTGCAGTTTGGCGTACTTCAGTTTCAGTTTCCTGTTGTGGCTGCAGATAGTTATGTGGTAAGTGAAATACCGGAAAAATTGCGCTTGGGACATCAAATGGAATTTGTGTGCAAACAGTTGTTAGAAGCTAGTAATGCGTATGATGTTCTCCTGCACAATATGCCCCTACGAGAAGAAAAACGGACTATTGGTGAAATAGATTTTATTGTTCAGGAAACCGCTACAAAGCAGTTAATTCACATAGAATTGACCTATAAATTCTATTTGATCGACACCGATATCAAAGAACCCATACACCAACTGGTAGGACCCAACCGGCGCGATGCCTTTTATGCCAAGTTAGTAAAGATAAAGAACAACCAATTTTCATTGATTCACACGCCTATTGGGCGCTCCGCATTGTTAGAAAAAGGAATTGAAACCGAAAACATAATGCAGCAAGTTTGCTATAAAGCCCAGTTATTTCAACCTTATTCCAGTGACACATTATCCATTGCACCGTTAAACAAAAATTGTATTATAGGCTATTGGTTACGCTTGGCAGCATTTCATACGGCTGACTTTACACCGCATACATTCTATATCCCTACCAAAAGTGAATGGGTGTTGCACCCTATGGACACCGTAGCATTTCGCTCACATGAAGAAATTGTTATAGCTATTACAGAACGCTTAAAAAACAACAGCGCTCCCATGGTTTGGATGAAGAAAAACAACACGTTTGAGAAGTTCTTTGTGGTATGGTGGTAAGCATAGTTCTAAGTTTAAACTTCATAAATGCCTGTTAATAACTGTTGATAGGTCTTTTTTAATGTGGGTGGGAATTAGATTACTTTTATAGATGAAATATGTGCAATTGTGTGCATATACAATTGTTGTAAAACATTTAAAATTGAATAAAACTCACCTAATTTCCATATTAATAACTCTTGTCCTAATTCAAATTCTAGGCTTTGTTTCAATCAACTACCTTGGAGATTATGGTTGGAGTGTTTTTCTTTTTATTCCTTTCATAATTGGGTTTTTACCACCATATATTTCTGGAAAGAAAATTACAATAACTAAAAGTATGGCTTATAGATTAAGCTTTGCTGCTTTAGGTCTTGCTTGTCTTGCTCTCTTAGTTTTTGCAATTGAAGGTATTATTTGCCTACTAATGGCAAGTCCTCTTCTTGCTCTTGCAGTATGGTTGGGTTCCTATATCGGATATAAAAGCTCTGGTTCAAATTTCATGAATCCAAAAAACACAACTATCATATTGGTTTTACTATCATTTGGGTTCACCAGTTTCGACTACTTCAACAAGCCGAAGGACCTAATACCCGTTCGAACCAAAATAATTGTAAACGCACCTATTGAAGCAGTATGGAATAACGTAGTCACATTTGACAAAATCAGCGAACCTACTGACTGGATTTTCAAAACTGGTATAGCTTACCCAACTGACGCCACAATCGTTGGAAAGGGTGTTGGAGCAGTACGGTATTGTAATTTCACCACAGGTAGTTTTATTGAGCCAATAACAACATGGGACGAGCCAAATTTATTGCAATTCGATGTTAAGGAGCAGCCAACTCCAATGAACGAATTAAATCCTTTTTGGGATGTGCATCCTCCACATTTGGATGGATATTTTAAATCTTACAAGGGTCAATTCAAATTAACCAAAATATCTGAAAGTAAAACAGAACTGGAAGGAACGACCTGGTACAAAGTGGATATTTATCCTGAAATATATTGGAAAGGTTGGTCTGACTTCATAGTTCATCGAATACACGAAAGAGTTTTAAATCATATAAAACACGAATCTGAATAAAAACGTTTTACAACAATGCCTAAACGTAATGCGGACTTTAGCGCAAAACCGAAAGGTCTGTGTATATTTATGAAGTCGCTAAATCTTATGGATTTAGCTTTGGAACAAAAAAGAAAAAGCAAAACAATAAGCTATAGCTTCGTGCGCAGACGGAAACGAAAAGTTTCCTTGCTCCCGCACTACGCTTAGCCCAACCGTTGTGCACAATATAAACCTACTGCTATGAAGAAAAATTTGATTTACATATTAATCTTTTTTTCGCTTCTAGTTATGAGCTGTGAAGAAGACCCAATTCCTGCCGATATTGAAACTTTAATATTTGGAAAAATTTATGACTCAACTAATGATATTCCAATAGTAAATGAGAAAGTAAAATTAGCGGAATATAGCACGCAAGGAACATTTGCTGGAACGAATTATATATTTAAAGGGTTTATAGATTCGACTACGACCAACATAAATGGAGATTATAATTTACCATTTACTACAACTGGAAATGGAAATGGATATCAAATTCAACTTGACTTTAATGAACAAGTACATATACCAAACTTGGTCGAATTTATTCAAGACGAAAGTATTGGAAGCCAAGAAGAACTGAATTTTGAGGGTTTGAGACTTTATCCTGTAGACTTGAAAGTAATAATAACAGACGAAATATCTAAAGAAATAAATGTCTACAAACAATTTCCAGAAAGATTAATTGACCCAATACCACCTTCGACACAAAATTCAGTTAGACGAATTTGGATTGATAAAAATGTGGTTAACGAAATTACTTTTCAAATAGGAACTTCAAGTCCTTTTTTAAATCATATCATTGAAATTCCAATTAATAACACGACGGAACTTTATGAATATGAAGTGGAAATAAATTCTACTGATTTTCAATAAATACTATGCACAACACCGTACATAATTTATTGCTAGCTCTAGTCTACTTACAAAAATCCTCTCGGATTTTCTATTCGGTTTTTATTTGCTAAATTAGGTGTTTAAACGCGCCACTAATCATACGTTAGCTCTAATTATGAAGATCTTCACGACATTAAAAATCGTAATTTGGATTTCAATAATGGTTTTCTTTATAGGCTGTAAAAATGAAATTAAATTTGACTCTGCCGAATGGAATAAAAATGGAGTGGATTGGCAAATAACGGAACATAGAGAAAAAATGGTTTCGGACTTAATAAAAAGCGACACTCTAATCGGACTTGATAAAATCAGCGTGATTGAAGTGCTCGGAAAACCTGAAATTGAAACAGAGAAAAAATTAAAATATTTAGTTCGTGAAAAATACGAATGGAACATTGACCCGGAATACATCAAATATTTATGGGTGATATTAGACGAAAATGGAATCGCAACTCAATGTTATGTGGAAAAAACAAAATAATTGAGCTAACAAAGCCTATAATTAATGCGGTCTTGTGTCTTATTCGTGAGGTTCATTTATATTTATAATGTCGCTAAATCTGTTGTATTTCGCTTTGACTAGAAAAAAGAAAAAACAAAACAAAAAGTTTTCGCTATGTGCGTGGCGGAAAGCAAACGCGAGTTTGCCCCCGTACTGTTCATAACTCTATCGTCACATCCCTCACCAACAACATCCTAAAACAATGAACTACCAAACATTTCAACCACATCAAGACCTAAAAGCTTTGGTAAGTTGTTATTGGACTTTGGAAATTCCTGCTGAATATAATGCAGAAAGACAGCGCATAGTACCAGATGGTTGTATTGAAATGGCGTTTATTCTTGGCGATGAAATTAAACGCTATACTTCGCAAGATGAATTTATACTACAACCACGTGCCATGGTACTTGGGCAAACCCTAGCACCCTTTTTTATTGAACCTACGGGCTATGTAAACACTTTTGCAATACGTTTCTACCCTTATGGCTTTGCCAATTTTGTTACTAAACCCATTGAACAATTGGCAAATAAAGAAACCCCGTTAACCTCACTGTTTGAAGCTTCAATTGTCAATGAACTGGAGCGCAACATCATTAATGCAGAAGACACAAAACAACGCATTGTAGTTATTGAAAAATTCCTTTTAGAAAGGTTGAATGAACAATCCACCATTGATACTATTGTAAAGCAAACCGTAGATGCACTTTTATCTTCAAACGGTACTGCGGCTATTACCACCATTCTCAAAGATTATTTGTCCAAAAGAAGACAATTGGAAAGAAATTTTAAAAAGCAGATTGGCGTTAGTCCTAAACAATTGGGCAAGGTCATACGATTGCAATCGGCATTAAAAATGCTACTGAACAAAGAAACGGACAGCCTTACCAAAATTGCCTATGAAAGCGACTATTTTGACCAAGCCCATTTTAATAAGGATTTTAAGGAATTTACCGGCATTAGCCCCACAGCATTCTTAAGCAATGAACAAATGGCACTCTCTACCTTGTTCTATAAATAGCCTGCGTGTCGCATTTTTACAATTTTTTAGTTGAATACTATTCCATATTTGTATTTTACATGTAAACACTACAAATGAAAAAGGCAATATTTTTAGGTGCGGTATTATTTACTTTTTGGGGAATTGACTGTAATGCTCAAGATAAAGCAATGAATACGCACGCAACTGAAAACAAAAGCGATATGAAAAGTTTTATTTCCATTTTTGAAATTCCGGCTACTGATATTACAAGGGCGGTAAATTTTTACCAAGCTATTTTGGACATAGAAATAGACAAAATGGAATTTCCGGAAATGCAAATGGGTATATTCCCCTATGAAAACCAAATGGTCACTGGAGTTATCATGAAAGCGGAAGGCTATACCCCTTCTGCAAACGGAATAACCATTTACTTAAATGGCGGGGATAACTTACAAGCTATACTCGACAAAGTCGAAATCAACGGTGGTGAGATTATAGTTCCAAAATCGCTTCATGCAGACGAAAGCGGTTATTACGCTATATTCCTGGACTCTGAAGGCAATAAAATGGGGCTGCATTCACCAAACTAAAAAAAGCCAAGCTCATGTTAAATTTGAGTTTGGCTTTTTCATTTTTCAAAATATCTTCTACTCTACCGTATAACTTACCCTATTGGTTTCCGTTACCCTAAAATAACCATGGGCATAATTATCCGGGTTGGTCGTATTTATGCAATTACCGCGAACATCTACCGGTGTAGCTTCAAAAATACCTACTCCGCCCATTTGGTCTATAACAATATCCATATAGTTAAAATACGATCTGGAAATACCGTGCATGCTGATGTTTACAACATCACCAGGTAATAACGGTTTTATTTCCTCGTCCTCATCATCATCAATCTCATACCACCAGTCCACTTCGTTCCCGTTTATAAACTCATCATCGCCCGTTTCCAAAGTAGGTAACAGGTCTTGTGGTCGTTCAAACTTAAAAAGGTAATTATCGCCTTCGTCCTCAAAATCTGTAAATACAATATGCAGTTCAATAGCTTCATCATCAAACCCGTCTTCCGTATCTTGGTAGATATCGGTAATATTGGGAACAGGATTCATCGTATCTTCGGCAACATATCGTTCTCCATTATACACAATTTCCAAAGTATAGGTGGCGAACAATTGAGGTTGAAAGGTGCTTGTGGTATAAGTACCGTCATTCTGATCGGTAAAACGAAAAACTTCTCCCGTAGCGTTATTGGTTACATTAACTTCCGCACCCGTAACATTGGTTCTTTCAGTGTCAAAAAAAGGTGTGGACGTACGTAGGGTGATCACTTGATCATTACCCGTAGTTCCTTTTTCCCAGTCTAAGGACGCCTCCACCACCAAACGTAAGGTATCTGTTTGTACGTCAACATCTATAACATCGGTACAACACGTAAGAATAACGGTGAACAGGGCTATTATTGGTTTTATATAATTTTTCATCGTATTAAAATTTAAAGTTATAGGTAATGGATGGTACAATTCCGAATATGGCGGTTCTGGTAGCCTCATTTGCCCCCGTTTCTATATTCTGCCCAAAGGATACCGAAGCAGCATTCTTGCGGTTATAGGCGTTATAAATTCCAAGTACCCACTCCCCCTTTAATTTGGCATTTGGCTTTCTGTTAGGCTTATAGTTAACCGACAGATCTAAACGATGATACGCAGGTAAGCGATCGGAATTTCTATCGGAATAACTAGCAATGGAAACGCCCTCATACTCATATTGACCATTAGGATACGTAACAGGTCTACCCGTTTGAAATACCAAATTGGTACCAAAACTCCATTTATCGTTTAATCGATATGACCCGGATATAGAGACATCATGCGTTCTATCATAAGGAGTGTTGTACCAATTACCGTCATTAATACCCAAACCACCGGCATTACCACCGGGAGTTCGCTGCTCTGACTTGGATAGCGTATAGGAAATCCACCCCGTAAATTTACCCTCGTTCTTACGGAATAAAAGCTCTAGTCCGTACGCCCTGGACTCCCCTTTCAATATTTCGGTTTCAATAGTATTCTGCCCAATAAGATCAGAACCATCTATATAATCGATTCTATTATCGGTATTCTTATAATAGATCTCAGCCTCCATGGAATACGCCGTGTTCTTAAAATTACGGAAGTAGCCCAAGGCATACTGATTGGATAATTGCGGGTCTATATACTGACCGCTTGGTGTCCAAACATCTAATGGCGTAGCCGAAGAAGTGTTGGATAATAGATGTATGTATTGTGCCACCCTAGAAAAACCGGCCTTTAAAGAAGAGTTATCATTTAAGGTATATGCCAATGACGCCCTAGGCTCCAAATTACCAAAGGTCTTAATGGCGTCTCCCTTTTCGTATACCGTTTCGCCAATGGCTTCACCACGTTCATAAATACCTAGGTCCTCATTATAGACTACCGGTTGATTATTGGCATACTCCGTTATGGGTTGACCACCAAGTCTAGAGAATGCACTGTAGCGCAAACCGTATTGTGCAGTCAGCTTCTCCGTTAATTTATGTTCCGCATTTACATACAACCCTGTTTCCAATGCCTTTTTCTTATCCAATATCAAAGGATTGACCGATGAAGTTTCGGTGGTAGGAATAATTTCACCGGGATCAAACTCATAATGTATACCGCTGGCTCCAAAATCTAGCTTAAATGTATCGCTGAAGTAATACTTTAAGTCATATTTTAGATTGTAATTGGTAATGGACGACACCCAATCGAACTCCGCAGAGGTAATACCCAGCTCGTAGTCATACTTACTATAAATAGCTGATAGGTTAGAAAAAAGTTTATCGTTAAAAATGTGGTTCCAACGCAGGTTAGCTGTTGAATTCCCATAAGAACTACTAAAGTTTTCTCCCAGCTCAAAAGCATCGCGCCCAAAATAACCGGAAAGAAAAAGTCGGTTGTTCGTATTGATCTTATAATTCGTTTTTAAGTTTAGATCGTAAAAACTTACGCTATTATCTTCCCCCGCAGCTTTTAACAACAGATCGGCATAAGAACGACGACCAGCAATTAAAAAAGAACCTTTTTCTTTAAACAAAGGTGCTTCCAGTGCCAAACGGCTAGATATGATACCGATGCCGCCCGTTGCAGTGAACCGTTTGCTGTTACCGTCTTTCTGCCTAACATCTAACACTGAGGAAACACGCCCACCATACCTTGCCGGTATACCGCCTTTGTACAGTTTTACATCTTTAATGGCATCCGCATTGAAGACCGAGAAAAAACCGAACATGTGCGATGTATTGTAAATGATAGCCTCATCCAACAGAACCAGGTTTTGGTCGCCCGCACCACCACGTACGTGAAAACCGCCGGTACCTTCACCGTTATTGGTTACCCCTGGAAGCATTTGTAGGGATTTTAAAATATCCACTTCACCCAAAACCACGGGCATTTGTTTTACCGTCTCAATATTCATTTTAAGCACGCTCATTTCCGGTTTACGCAGTATGGCGCGTTCAGGTTCATCCGCTATAACTTCTACTTCATCCAATTGTGTGGAAGCTTCTGATATTTCAAAATTGAATTGTTGATTTTGGGTAAGGTTAATTTCCTGTTGTATATCCGTATAACCCATGAAAGTGACCAACAACGTGTATTTTCCTTCCGGTGCGGTCAACGAATAAAAACCGTATTCATTGGTAACCACCCCAATAGAGGTTCCTTCCAAAAAAACCGATGCCCCAAACAGGGTTTCGCCATTTTTAATATCACTTATCTTACCGCTAACGGTATAGGTACTTTGCGCAACGACTTGGGTACTGGTAATCATTAGCAATAAGACCATACAAAAGAATAGTCTTTGACGCCAATAATGCCTTTTTAATTTTACTGTCATGTTATATATTTTGAATGATGAACACCCTATTGACAATTGAAAGCAAGAAAGGTTGCATTCACACGATATTTTAAGGAAATAATAACATTAGACAACATACAATAACCTTTAGCCCACTTAATCATTTACTTACTTTAGTGCCTAAATAATGAACGTGATATGCAACCTTATATAAATTTGGTTGTCTTTATAACAGTAGCGTGAATTAGCCCATAAACAACCCTCTTGAAGGAACTGGATACCAACATACGTTTTACGCATAAATCCCTTGTCGAAAAAAGTAAGGCAGGTGATAGAAACTCGCAGTACAAACTGTACGAGCTCTATGTAGACGCCATGTATAATATAGGGTTACGCTACTTGCGCATAAAGGAAGATGCAGAAGATATTGTACAGGAAAGTTTTGTGGACGCTTTTAGAAACCTGCATACCTTCAAATACGAAAGTACGTTTGGGGCATGGCTTAAAAGAATTGTAATCAACAAAAGCATTAACCATTTAAAGGTAAAACGTCTTGCCTTGGCCAATATGGATGATCATGACCATCATCTTACGGATGAAGAGGAAACAGTAGCGGAACTTCCTTTAGCGCTGGAAAAGATTAAAACGGGCATACAAAAATTACCCTTGGGATATCAGCAAATTATTAACCTGTACTTATTGGAAGGGTATGATCATATTGAAATTGGAGAGGTTTTGGGCATAACCACATCCACCTCAAAATCACAATACCATAGGGCAAAAAAGAAATTAGTTCAAATTATAAATGCATTGTAATGGATAGTCTTGAAAAATATATAAAAGAGAACAAAGCATTCTTTAACGACCAAAAAGCAGACCGCGCCAAACTATGGGAAAATATTGAGGCGGAACTTGGTCATACACAGCCTAAGGTCATTCCGTTATGGAAGTCTCCACTGTTTAAAATTGCGGCCAGTTTTTTGTTACTAATAGGTATAACGGGAATACTTGGCAGCATCTTTTTGGGCAACAATGCACAAGAACATCAATTTGCATCTCAGGAATTAAGGGATATCGATATGCATTACCAAGGATTGGTTTCTTACCAAATACAACTTGTGCATAAAAACGAACAATTATCCGAGACGGACAAGGCCGAGTTTTTATCCTTTATTGATGAATTGGACCAAGAATACGAGGAATTGCGGTTAGAAATGCAAAACAACCTGGACAATGAACGGGTATTGGAGGCCATTGTAGCAAATTATAGAAAGCGCATAGAATTGATAGAAAATCTATTGCGACAATTAAACGAGTCAAAACTTAAAGATGAGGAATATGGATATACTTTATAAAAGGCTGCTGTTTTTTACCATGGCATTGGTCATTGGCCACATGGTTACGGCACAAGAAAGGGTATCTAAAAAAGTTACGAAGTCCTATGCTTTCGCAACGGGTGACGAACTCCATTTAGAAAACAAATACGGAAATGTCACGGTCTATGGATGGAGCAAAAACGAAGTTTCCATTACTGTTCATATGACGGTTACCCATAAGAAAAAAGAAAACGCCATTGAACTATTGCAAAGAATTGCTCCTATCATTAAATCCGGTGACAATTATTTATCCGTGAGTTATGAAATTGCGGACAAGAACTCAGGGTTCTTTGCCAATTTGTTCGAAAAAGCCAATCCGTTCGATTTTGACCGTAGCAATGTTCAAATCGATTATAATGTTCATATGCCATTTAAGACCATTCTGAATATCAGCAATAAATTTGGCGATGTATTAATTGAAGATTGGGACGGAATCTTGATAGCGGATATTCAACATGGTGATATCTACATCAATAGAAACATTACCAAAGCCGAACTTTCCTTAAAGTACGGAAAACTGAAAGCCAAGAATATTATAAACAGTAATATTACCCTTAATAACGGAGAACTTGATATGGATGATGCGTATACAATGTATATTAATAGTAGTGGCAGTGCAATAAGAATACAATCTTCATCCAACTTAGAATTACTTTCCAATAAAGATGAAATTACCCTTCAAAGTGTAGAAAACATTAAAGGATCACTTAAATTTTCCAACTTGGTTCTTCATGAGCTAAAAAGCAATGTTATACTGGACATGAAAATTGCTGATTTTAAAATACACCAGATATTAAATCAAAATTCTAAAATAGATATTGAACAAGAATCCAGTGAAGTCAGTTTGAACATTAGCCATTTTGCACATCAATTCTCGGCAGTCTTGGAGGAAGGTTTGGTACGTTTGCCGAAAACATTTTATGATGTAGATTCTAAAATGTTGGACAATGGTAAAAAATTACGCGAAATAAATGCCAAATACGGAAATAACGGAAACGGAAAAATTACCATTACAGGTAAAAAGGGAGTTGTTTTATTAAAAGAAATTTAATGGAGCTATCTTCACAAGAAACAAGTTATAATGACCTGGCCTGATAAGTTATGGGACAATAAACGTTCAATTTGCATATTTACCTTCTGCAAAAGCGGCCAATATACTGCTATTGGGCGTTTTGCAATTTTGGGGATAGTCATAAAAATAAATACATTTTGGCAATCCTTTTTCAAAGGTTATGCGCACAGAACCTTTACTATTACCGCTAAAACCGGAAAAGTTATAATAAGCACTTAGTTCCTTAGGCCTACCTTCACTATCCTTTAATGACGCTTGAACATTAGAAATACTACCAGCGGTATATTTATTGAAAGCCCACGTTTTAGATTGATCATACACCAAGTCATCAATTAATTTATTGAAATTTTGGTTTCCGGTAGGACCTCCAGATTTTTTCATGGTAGTATATTTACTGGCCTCTTGCATTCGTATAGGTGCTTTGTTCAATGCAAATAATTCTAAATTCTCTTCAAAACGCTTTAAACCAGCACTGCTACAGGCATTCATTTGAAAAAGTTTTACCATATCATTATTGAGTCCGTTTGTTTTATGAATCATATCTACCGAATTTCCCATGCTATTAGGGTTGGTAATCATATCCACCATGGTACTTAAACCTTTAGAGCGTTGTATTTGATCAATTTCCGCATAGGCGGTATAAAGTTCCGGTTTGGCATACAGACCACTGCCTACCCAAGTATACTCCACACAAACCCTACTAACAACATCTCCCCATCCATTTTTTGTAACCTCTTCCGTCTTACAGACTTGATTTAAAATTTCAACCTTACCTGCTGGTAAATAGCGATCGCATTGCCCACCGTAAGCACGTAAATACTTATCGAAAATGACTAAAAAGAACATATCGTCCCTTTTCATTTCCAGATTCTCAAAATGACCACGAAAAATATAATCGTAAAATTCGGCAAAATAGAGTCCGTCTGTTTTAAACTCCAATTCTTCCGATACCTTAGGATTAGAATAATGATCAAAAGATTTAGAATGGGAAATAAATAAAAGCCAGGTAATAATTAAAAGAATAAAACGATAAAATGGAACAGATAATTTCATGGAAGAAAGGTGGTTTTATAATGAAACAGTCTGAGGGATAAGTAAATATAAATAAAAAGCGATTGACAATCAATAGATCACCAATCGCATTTATTAACATCTAAAAAGACTATTCTGAATATGCACCGGACGAATAGGTTAATTCGTAACTGTGCGTATATACTTCAAAAACAATTCCGAAAGGGTCTTCAACATAGCACATTTTATAGGGTTTGTCATTTGGGTAGTAAGAACGTATAGGCATACGTTGTTTGCCCCCATGTGCCACAATTTTAGCGACCAAATCTTCTATATTTGGGTCTTGAATGCAAAAGTGAAATAATCCCGTATTAAACGGATTGAATTCCGGTGCTTCTTTTACCCCATGAGGAAAAGAGAACAATTCTACGCCTATGCCATCAGAAGTGGACATATGTGCAATTTCAAACTCTTCCCAATCATCACCAAAAACATCAATACACATTAAACCGATCGCTGTTTCTTTTTCTTTTTTAATTTTTGATGGTTTCATGATAACATACCAGCCCATTACTTCTGAGTAAAATTCTACTGCTTTTTTCAAATCCGGTACTGTAATACCAATATGCGAAAATGATTTTGGGTATTCTTTATTCTTATCCATAATTCTAATTTTACTACAAAATAAATCTATATTTGCCTTATGGACAATAACTTACCTAAAAGTGCTATAGTTACCAAAAAGAGTATATTGTTGATTATCAAATAATTAAAATTTAAATGAGTTCCAAAAAATATTGCCCGTTAGACCATACGATGAACCTAATTGGTACCAAATGGAAACCTATTGTACTTTTTCATTTATTAGATGGCCCATTACGATCCGGAGTACTTCAGAAAAAAGTGCCGGGAATATCTAACAAAATGTTTACCCAAACCGTACGGGAATTGGAAAAAGATGGTTTGGTAGAACGTGTTGTGTATCCTGTTGTACCACCAAAAGTAGAATATGGTTTGACCGAACGTGGAAAATCCCTTAAAACTATTTTGCTTGGTCTGGATTCATGGGGTGCAAATGATACTACTAACAATCTTGTTTAAAAACAATTAGCGATAGTTTTGCACAACAAAATCCAGATTTATTGGTTTTTATTAAAAAAATAATGGTTTTTGATGCAACTATTTGTTGCTTAGTTTGTCTATTAGATAATCAATCAAAAATCGAACAGTAATGAAACCACTTCAAATTAGCCTTCTTCTGTACTTTTTTCTTTCCGCATTTTACAGTCATGCACAGGAGGAAACTGGCGATTACCTTGAATTCAATGATCGTAAGAATGTAGTACATGGAGTGTATTTGGGGCTGTCTACACGCTTAGGTGAAATTGATGGTAATAATACATATGTTGGAGAACTTAAGGTTGCCTATGTTGCCAACCAGCAGTTTGAAGTAGGATTTGCAGGAAATTTTCTGTATTCTGAACAGGATATTTATAACGATCAACGCGGCAGATTTGAAGATATCATTGTTGCGTACGGCGGCTTACACCTAGAACCAATCTTTTTCAGTAAAAAACTGGTTAATCTATCTTTCCCCCTTTTAATAGGTGCTGGCGGTGTTGGTTATGTTGAGAACAATTTCCGCGACCCTGATTATATTGAAGAGGACCTAACAGGGGATGATATCAATGCAGTATTTGTGGCAGAACCAGGTGTAAGCGCCTTGTTCAACATCTCTAGGTATTTACAGCTTGAGGCTGGCGTTAAATATCGTTTTTCCAGTCGCATTAACCTTCCACCTACTCGTACGGTTAATATCAACGGTTTTTCTGCCGGTATAGGAATTAAGGTTGGGGTATTTAATATGGGGCGCAACAGATATAAAAAAAATATACAATAATGGCAAAATCTTCAAAACGCAGTAGATACGGTCAAGTAAAGATTGTTGCAAAGCATGTATTCTGTGCAAACAATCAAGTATTCGTTAGAGAACATTCATCGCAAACAAACCTCCAAAATGCAGAATGGTCACCCGTATCGTTTGAATGGGAAAAAGTAGGGAAATTTCAAGAAAATCTGGTTTTATAATATTCTATTAAACTTTATATTTTTTTTAAATGCCGTCCTATACCATAAAGCAAATAACTATAGAGGAAGCCTTACCCATACGGCACAAGGTCATGTGGCCAAATGAGACAATTGATTATGTTCGTTTGCCCGAAGATGATGAAGGCACTCATTACGGATTAATCATAGATAGCAATTTAATTGCTGTAATTTCATTGTTTATAAAGGGTAAAGAAGCACAGTTTCGGAAATTCGCCACACTCCATGAATATCAAGGAAAAGGCTATGGAACAATTTTGTTGAATGCAATCATGAATATTGCTGCAGAAAACAACCTTACCAGAATTTGGTGCAATGCACGGACCTCAAAAACAAATTTCTACGCTAAATTTAATATGCAGCTGACCCCTGTTGAGTTTATAAAAGGTGGTTTAAATTATGTAATTATGGAGCGAAATTTTCATTAAACCCATAAATTTTGCCCTACTTAATTCCACAATCTTCATTTCATAAGTACCCAGATAAAAGTACCTTAGGGGAGGTAAAACGAAACGAACTGCTGAAAAACCAAATTCATGATACCCATACCAACCTTTAAAAATTTCGCTCCAAAAGTAATCGCTGCTATTTTACTATTGATGAGTTGTAGTGCGTTTGCGCAGAATCAAGCAACAGACACCATGGAAAAGAAAGAAATCGCCTTTTTGCTGTTCGATAATTACGAAACGTTGGATGTTTTTGGTCCCGCAGAAATATTTGGCAGATTGACAGACCACTATATTTTAAGATTCTATTCGCTGGAAGGTGGGGTTGTCACGAACCGACATCGGGTACCGATCATGACCGAAAAACTATCGACCATAACCAAAAAACCATTTGCCTTTTTAATTCCTGGAGGTCTTGGAACCCGGATAGAGGTGAAAAATGAAGTACTTATCAATAAAATAAAGGACGTTTCACTATCTAGCGATTATGTATTAACGGTTTGCACAGGAAGTGCCCTATTGGCAAAATCTGGACTTTTAGATGACCGTAAAGCCACCTCAAACAAACGGGCCTTTTCTTGGGTAATGACCAACGGACAGGAAGTTGAATGGGATAAAAAAGCTCGTTGGAAGGTAGATGGAAATTATTATACCTCCTCTGGAGTAAGCGCTGGTATGGACATGGCACTAGGTTTTTTAGCCGACCGTCATGGCATTGATTTTGCCAGAAACGTTGCCTGGGAAATTGAATACAACTGGATCGAGGATAAGGATAATGATACGTTTACGGCAGAATGATGTAGTAAGCCAACAAACTAATATAAATCTAATACTTTGTGCATTTTAGTTAATACTATTTTACTTTTTACGTTTCATCAATTCAGCCTCAATATCTTTTAGTGTAAAACCTTTTGCTTGTAAGAGCATTAGATAATGAAACAATAGATCGGCACTTTCGTACAAGAAAAGCTCATCATTATTATCCATGGCCTCAATTACAGTTTCAACGGCCTCCTCTCCCACTTTCTGGGCTACTTTATTAATGCCTTTTGCAAATAAGGAAGCTACATATGATTTTTCTCCATCGGCATTCGTGCGCCTGTGTTCAATAGTTGATTCCAATTCAGAGAAGAACCCAAAGTTTGAATCATTGCTTTCCTTCCAACAAGTATCGGTACCAGTATGGCATGTAGGACCTATAGGATTTACCATTATCAATAAAGAATCTTGATCGCAATCATTTTTAATGGATACCAAATTTAGAAAATTGCCACTTTCCTCACCTTTGGTCCATAATCGGTTTTTAGATCTACTAAAGAAAGTAACCTTACCCGTTTCGGTGGTTTTACTTAGCGCTTCAGCATTCATGTAGCCCAACATTAATACGTTTTTAGTACGTGCATCTTGTATAATCGCAGGTATTAATCCGTCGTTTGTTTTATTCCAATCCGGTGTTTTAAACTCCATATGTACTATCTTCTATTTTTACTTTATATTATTCTAAATCTTGTTAACCGTAAGGTAAACTCAAAATGACATGCAGTTTTGAAAATTGTCTGCTGTTACCCTAATGCAAACTCAACGGCAGCTTTAGCATGCTCCTTTGTTGTGTCAAATGCAGGTATGTCACAATCTGCTTGGGAAATTAACAATGGTATTTCCGTACAGCCTAAAATTACGGCTTGTGCACCTTCCTTCTCCCCTTTTTTGATGATATCTACATATTTTTTTTTAGACTCATCTTTAATCACACCTTTTGCAAGTTCATTATAAATGATGTTATGCACCGTATCTCTATCATTCTCGTTTGGCACCAAAGCTTCAATACCAAATTTATCACTAAGGATATCCTTGAAAAAATCCATTTCCATGGTATACCTGGTACCCAACAACAAAACCTTTTTGCAACCTTTGGCTTGTATAGCCTTACCGATTACTTCAACAATATGAAGCACCGGAACAGTCAAACTTTTCTTCATTATTGGAGCACTTAGATGCATGGTATTGGCGCAAATAACGATAATTTCTGCTCCGGCATCTTGCAGCCTTAATGCAATATTCGTCATTTCTTTATGCAAAGCATCCCAATCTCCTGCAGCTTGTTTTTTAGAAAACTCAGCAAAGTTCACAGATTCAATAATGCAGTGACAAGAACTTTGTCCGCCCAGTTCTTCTGCCACCATTGTATTTAACAATTGGTAATACAACTGAGTAGACTGCCAAGTAATACCACCTATTAATCCTATTTTTTTCATTGTATAACTTCTGCTTGTTGTCCCTATTTTTATTCAGTTCACTCAGTGTAACCGATGTGAAAAATTGTATCCTAAAGCCTTCTAAAGCGCCTGTCTTTGTAGGTTAATTCAGGAGACATTCTGACTACTGAAAACTGTAACTGCCTACTAACCACTTAGCGACTACTTAGTGAAACTAAACCCTCACTGGAATCCCGTTCCCTTGTAATTCAAGTTTCAATTCCTGAATCCCTATTTCCTTAAAATGAAAAACACTTGCCGCCAAAGCTGCATCTGCTTTTCCTTCTATAAAAGTATCCGAGAAATGTTGCATATTACCTGCACCACCAGAAGCGATAATGGGTATGTTCAATTCTGTGGATAATCTTGCCAAAGCTTCATTGGCAAAACCATCTTTGGTACCATCATTATCCATTGATGTGAACAGTATTTCACCAGCACCACGCTCTTCAACCTCCTTAGCCCATTCAAATAACTTACGCTCTGTAGGTACTTTGCCACCCACTAAATGCACGATCCATTCTCCATCTATCTGTTTGGCATCAATAGCCACCACAATACACTGTGAACCAAATTTAGCCACCAAATCGTTAATCAACTGCGGATTCTTAACTGCCGAGGAGTTTATAGACACTTTATCGGCACCATTTTGCAATAAAATATCTACATCTTCTACAGAGGAAATTCCGCCACCTACTGTAAATGGAATGTTCACTTTTTCGGCAACTCTGTATACCAAATCAGCCAATGTTTTGCGTTTTTGTTCGGTTGCCGAAATGTCTAAAAAGACCAATTCATCTGCCCCTTCTTTACTGTAAATTTCAGCAAGTTCAACAGGGTCACCGGCATCTCGTAAATCAACAAAATTCACGCCTTTAACCGTTCTACCGTCTTTTATATCCAAACAAGGAATTATTCTTTTTGCAAGCATTTTTTTTAAAGTATTAAGTACTTAGTATTAAGTACTAAGTATTCTTTGTTAACATCAAGTTGCCAATTACTGTAACCTCAGTACTTCGTACTTTGTACTCTGTACTCTGTACTTTTATCTCGTTACTTATTTTTTATATTCAAATCTACTCCGTCATAAAAGCCAAGGTCCTTATTTTTCAACTGTTTTACCCAAAAAGCTATTTGTCCAGTATGATATGAGTAGTGTTCTACCACATGGAGAATAATACCTATTCCAGAAAAAGAAAATCCCTGTACCGAACGTTTTTGAACCAATTGAGCTGTTGAAGCATCAAAAATGATTCTTTTTGCCGAGTCTAGCACATCATCCAACTTATTCAGCAATTCTTCTTTGGTGTAACCATCGGTAGCAGCAAACTCTGCATCACGATTTCTTATGTCTTCATTTTCTCCTAAAGACGATATTGCGTATTGCGATATATTACCACATAAATGAAGAATTAAATTTGCAATGCTATTTAAAGAAGCGTTCGGTTTTTGCCACAGTTCTTCTTCAGAAATATCAGCAAGACTTTTCTTTATCATACGTGTACTTTCATCTATACGATACAAAGCATTTTGCTTTAGCTCTTCAATGATTTGAAATTCCTTATCCATTGCTTAAAATATAAGATTCCAACTGTTTTAAACTAATTCTGTTCTCGTAAATAGCCTTACCTATAATTGTACCTTCACAACCCATTTCGGCTAATTTAGGCAACTCATCAAAAGTAGATATTCCGCCACTTGCAATTAGTTTTATTCCAGGTTCCGTTGAACTGATTATTTTTGAGTATAAATTAAAAGACGGACCTTCTAACATACCATCTTTGCTAATATCGGTACAAATTACGTATTGAATTCCCTTTTCTTGGTACGATTGGATAAAAGGAATCAACTCTTCTTTAGATTCTTCTAACCAGCCCGAAACAGCTACTTTTTCATCCATAGCATCGGCTCCCAATATTATTTTATCGGAACCATGCTTTTCTATCCAACCAATAAATGTTTCAGCATCCTTAACAGCAATACTACCACCAGTAATTTGCTTGGCACCACTTTCAAAAGCGATACGTAAATCTTCATCAGTCTTCAATCCGCCACCAAAATCAATCTGCAGCCCGGTTTTGCTTGCAATTTGTTCTAGCACTTTATGGTTCACAATATGCTTAGATTTTGCACCATCTAAATCCACTAAATGCAAGTGTTTTATTCCGTGCGCTTCGAACTCTTTCGCAACTTCTAACGGGTTTTCATTGTATATCTTCTTGGTATCATAATCCCCTTTGGAAAGGCGTACACACTTACCGTCTATGATATCTATGGCTGGTATTATTCTCATTTTAATAGTTGTGTTAAGTCTTTAGTATTAAGTAAAAAGTACAAAGTATTAAGTCCTTAGTATTAAGTACAAAGTTTGGAGTTATTATATCCTTAATTTCTTTTGCAATGCATAGTTCATATTCTTTATTTCTTTGCATAATGCCAAAGTATTATTTATATCTGTTTCTAGTAAAAATTTCAAGTTTACAGTTAGAATTAATTGTGTTTCAAGTTCTGTGGTTGAGCCATTTGCAATACTAAGAAAATGGGCGAATTCTTTATTCGAATTTCTACCTGCTCCCTCTGCAATGTTTGATGGTATAGAAACGCTACATCTTTTAATCTGAGAAGTCAATCCAAATTTTTCATCATCCGGTAATTTCTTTGATAAGAAATAAATTTCCTCAACAAGCTGCATCCCTTTTTTCCAAATATGGAGTTCTCTATAATTATTCATCCACGTAATACTATGTACTTTGCATTTTGCACTCTTTGCTTAATACTTAATACTCTGTACTTTTCACTAACTATTCTAAAATTTGTTTATCAACAGACATCCACAATGCTGAATCTCCTATTTTATTAAATCCGTAACGCTCATACATTTTATGGGCATCCTTGGTTTTTAATGCAAGTGTTTTTAGGTTTTTTATGATTGGGTCTTCTAACATAAAGGCTACAAGTTTTTTACCGTAACCCTGACCTTGGAATTTATCAAGGATAATGACATCCATAAAATAACCAAAATAGATATAGTCGGTTACTACCCTGGCAAAACCAATTTGTTCATTATCAGTGGTATAAATACCAAAACAATACGAATGTTCAATAGTGGTCTTTACATCTTCAATAGTCCTATTATTACCCCAATAAGAATTTGCGATAAACTCCTGTATGGCTTCTACGTTTAATAGACTTTTATCTTTGGAAATAAAGTAATTCGGCTTCATTACATTTTTAAAAAATTCTCTAATATTTTCTCACCAACATCACTAGATTTCTCTGGGTGAAACTGCGTACCGTAAAAATTACCTTTTTGTAATGCTGCGCTATAGTTGAGTCCGTACGAACATTCAGCTATAGTTTCGCTACACAATGGGGCATAAAAGCTATGAACCAAGTAAATATGCTCATTCTCGGCAATAGAGCCAAACAAATTTGATTTTAGCTTCGATATTTGATTCCATCCAATTTGAGGAACCTTTACGCTAGTATCAAATTTAATAACATCAACATCAAAAATGCCCAATCCTGTGGTATTCCCCTCCTCGGATGAATTACACATTAATTGCATGCCTAAACATATACCTAAAACAGGCTGTTTTAAGGTTGGTATTATGCTATCCAGACCGCTATTCAACAGCATTTTCATGGCACTACTTGCCTCACCTACTCCCGGAAAAATTACTTTATCGGCATTTTTTATTTCCTCGGCATCGCTACTTAAAACAGCATCAAAACCCAATCTTTTGATGGCAAATTTTATGCTCTGTATATTTCCGGCGCCGTAATTTATGATAACAATTTTCATTAAAACTAGTATTAAGTACTCAGTATGAAGTACAAAGCAAATCTTAGAACGATTTAATACTTTATACTTAATACTTTGTACTATTATAGAACTCCTTTTGTACTTGGTAACACCATCTTTTCAACATCTCTTTTTACTGCCATTTTAATGCTTTTTGCAAAGGCTTTGAAAATAGCTTCTATTTTATGATGTTCATTGGTGCCTTCAGCTTTAATGTTCAAGTTGGCTTTTGCTCCGTCTGTGAACGACTTAAAGAAATGGTGAAACATTTCAGTTGGCATGTCGCCCACCATTTCACGCTTAAAGTCTGCATCCCATACTAGCCAATTTCTGCCACCAAAATCAATAGCGGATTGCGCCAAACAATCATCCATAGGCAAACAGAATCCGTAGCGTTCTATGCCTAATTTATTCCCCAAGGCATTATGAAAAACTTCACCTAAGGCAATACCGGTATCTTCAATAGTATGGTGTTCATCAACTTCTAAATCGCCATCAACCTTAATGGTTAAATCCATTTGCCCATGACGAGCCAATTGGTCTAGCATATGGTCAAAAAATGCCAATCCGGTTTTAATATCACTTTTACCGGTACCGTCTAAGTTCAATTGTATGGCAATATCGGTTTCATTGGTCTTTCTATGAATTTCAGCCGTTCTATCATTCAGCTTTAAAAACTCATATATCTTTTCCCAATCATTACTTTCAATAGCAATATGGCTATCTAATTCATCACGCTTTACTGTGATTTCACCGGTACCAAGATTGGTATTATCATTAATAAAAATCCCTTTAGAACCAAGGTTTTTAGCTAATTCCATATCCGTTAATCGGTCACCGATAACAAATGAATTCTCCAGATCATAATCCTCAGAAAAATATTCGGTCAATAATCCGGTGCCAGGTTTTCTAGTGTCGGCATTTTCATGGGGAAAAGTACGGTCAAGAAAAACTTTATCAAAAACAACGCCCTCATTCTCGAATGATTTAAGAATGAAATTATGAACCGGCCAAAAGGTATCCTCTGGAAATACATCTGTACCCAAGCCGTCTTGGTTGGTAATCATGACCAATTCATAATCCAATTCTTTCGCTATTTTACCTAAATATGTAAATGCCTTAGGATAGAAAATCATTTTCTCAAATGCATCGATCTGCTCATCTACAGTTTCTTTTATTATTGTACCGTCTCGGTCTATAAATAGTACTCTTTTTTTCATTTTCATTTCATATATAATGTTCTAAACTATACCTCTGGGTCACTATTTTTGGTGTCGATAGCAATTTGTTTTTCTTTAGACCCAAAAAAGTATTTTTTCACACCACCGAACAAAGCAATTGCCCCTACTGCGATGAACTTCCAAAATTTTAGAATTACCGCAAAGAAACCAGCTTTCGCTAATATTTTACCAGCTATTAAACCTCCAATACCATAAGCTGCTACATCATCAAAATCCGGATCAAATTCAGAATACTTATAGCCAGTATTAAAAGATACACTACCCAGAATTGGTTCTAAGTTAGCTTCCACATCGTTCAATGTTTCCATATTTCCAATAACATTAAGGTTCATATACCCCTTTCTACCTAATACCCTAATATTATAGTTTAAGGTGCTACTCTCCTCTTCTTCAAACAAGAGTTCTTTGGCCCAGTACAATTTTTTATCATCTTGATCATAATATGGTTTAGAAGCCCAACCAAGTAATTCAACAGTAGGGTAACCTAATCTTGATCTTTCAGGATTTGCATTTTTAGCGTCTTCTTGCATTTCGCTCAAAAGGTCATCATAATTTAAATCTTTGGCATCATCATCTTTAATATAACCTTCTTCAGCATATGAAATTTCTATGGCATAACTAGTTTCAACGGGAGTCTCATCTTCTTTAAGTAATAATCCCATCACAGAATTATCAACAGGGTTGCCCCAAATATCAGATAATACACGCTGTGCTTGTGGCTTATCTAAAAACTTGTATCCTTTGGGCACAATAATTTTAGCAACATCACCATTTAGCATGGACCTATCATAGATATAGGTAAAAGTACTTTCTAAACTATCTGAATATTGCTTAAAACTTATAAGTGCCTCGGTTTCTTCATCACTTAAGTTTAAACTATCGGCAATAAATTCAAGCCTTTCAATATCTTGGGCATTAGAAAAGTTAATTGCAAAAAACAAGGAAATAACAAACAATAAATTGGTTTTCATCTGGTTTGGTTTGATGGTTATATCCTTTTTAACGCCTCAGCAAGTTTTTTATTTTCTGCTGTATTACCCACTGTAAACCTCAAAGTATTTTCACATAAAGGTTGCGTTGTTCTATTTCTTACCACAACCCCTTCTTTCAACAGTTGATTATAACGTAGGGTAGCATCATCAACTTTAGCCAAAATAAAATTAGCATCGGTAGGATAAATGGCAGAAACAAAAGATATGGTTTTCAATGTTTCCATTAGCTTTGCACGCTCTTCAAGAATTGAAGCAACTTCTGTTTGCACCGCTGTTTGGTCAGACACTCTTTCAATAGCCTTGTCTTGGGTAAGCTGATTGACATTATATGGCGGTTTAATTTTATTGATTACCGCAATAATCTCTGCAGATGCCAGGCATATGCCCAAGCGAATACCTGCCATACCGTAAGCTTTTGATAAGGTCTGAGTAACAATCAAATTAGGATAATCTGCTAATTTCGATGTCCAGCTTTCTTCGGATGAAAAGTCGATATACGCTTCATCGATAACCACTAGCCCATTAAAAGAATTTAAAAGCTCTTCAATAATTGCAGTAGAGAAACTATTGCCCGTAGGATTGTTGGGAGAACATATAAACAACAATTTTGTATGCTTATCAATTGCCTTTTTAATTTCTGCAATATTCGGCTGAAATGCAGTAGTCAGTAATACTTCTCTATTTTCGACTAAATTGATACCCGAAAGCACCTTATACATGCCGTATGTAGGCGGCAAGGTGATAATGTTATCCTGTTTAGGCTCACAGAAAGCCCTGAACAACAGATCCAATACTTCATCACTACCATTACCTAAAAGTATGTTTTCTTCGTTAATTCCTCTCTGTGCAGCTAAAATTGTCTTTAGACTACGTTGTTGTGGATCAGGATATCTATTGACACCGTTTTCAAACGGATTTTCATTAGCATCTAAGAAAACCATCGTAGAACCATCGGACACATATTCGTCACGTGCCGAAGAATATGGACTTAAACCCTTAACGTTTTCCCTCGTAATATTGTTTAAATTGAAACTCATTAGTTCAACATTGAATTGGTCATTGAGCATAGCCAAAATGACATTATTTTAAACTGTTTAATCTTAAGGTCACAGCATTTTTGTGAGCCTGCAAGCCTTCTGCCTCAGCCATAAGCTCAATTGCCTTACCTATGGTTTGGATTCCTTTTTCATTTATCTTTTGAAAGGTCATACTCTTCATAAAACTATCTAAGTTTACACCGCTATATTGCTTGGCATAACCATTGGTAGGTAAGGTATGATTGGTACCCGATGCATAATCACCGGCACTTTCAGGAGTATAATTTCCTATGAATACTGAACCTGCATTTTGGGTGTTGTCAATGTAAAAATCTTCATTTTCTACACAAACAATGTAATGTTCCGGTCCGTATTCATTTATTAAATCAATAGCATCTTGATCGTTATCAACATATATTAATTTACTATTTGAAATTGCTTGCTTTGCGATATCCTTACGTGGCAATTCTTCCAATTGCACGGCTACTTCCTTCTCAACAGCATTGATCATACTTTTTGAAGTCGATACCAAAATCACTTGACTATCCACCCCATGTTCAGCCTGACTCAATAAATCCGAAGCAACAAAGGCGGCGTTTGCAGAATCATCTGCAACCACCAATAATTCTGAAGGACCTGCCGGCATATCTATGGCTACACCATACTTGGTGGCAATCTGTTTGGCGACGGTTACATACTGGTTACCCGGTCCAAATATTTTATACACCTGAGGAATAGTGGCCGTACCGAAGGTCATTCCTGCAATAGCTTGTATACCACCTACTTTTACTATTTTGGTGACACCACATAAATTCGCTGTATAAAGAATAGCCGGATTCAGTTTACCTTCCTTATCCGGTGGAGAGCACAATACAATTTCTTTACAGCCGGCTATAGTTGCAGGAACCGCTAGCATTAAAATTGTCGAAAACAAAGGTGCTGTACCCCCAGGAATATACAATCCCACTTTCTGTATAGGTCTTTTCTCCTGCCAGCAAGAAACTCCCACGGCTGTTTCAACTTCAACACGCTCGGTTTTTTGAGCATTATGAAATACCTCTATATTAGTTTTTGCGAGCTTTATAGCTTCTTTCAAATCATCCGAAACCAATTTTTGAGCCTCTTCAATTTCTGCCTTTGACACTAGCATATTTTCCAAGACCACCTTATCAAATTGTTCGGTATACTTGTTTAAAGTATCGTCACCGTTTAATCGTACTTCTTCAAAAATACCATTCACCAAACCTTCAATATCGGCAACGGTTTGCGTAGGTCGTTTTAAAACGTTGTTCCAATCTACTCTCTGTGGATTATATATTTTATTCATTATTTATTTAGTTGTTCGTTGATGGTTGTTCGCTGATAGTTGTTCGTTTTTGGTTTACGAAATGTAAATAGAACAATGAACATTTCCATCTAATATAAATTCCAAATAATACTACTTAATACTCAGTACTTAATACTATTTTACAATACCATCTTTTCAATTGGGCAAACCAAGATACCTTCTGCACCGGCTTTTTTTAATTCATCTATCACTTCCCAAAAAGTATCTTTATTGATTACGGTATGCACAGAACTCCATCCCGCATCAGCTAAAGGTAAAACTGTAGGACTCCTCATTCCCGGTAATAATTTTAAAATACCTTCCAATTTTTCATTAGGTGCATTCAACAAGACATACTTTGAAGCTCTTGCACGTAAAACCGATTGAATCCTGAATTGTAGTTTCTCAAGCAATTCTCTTCGCTCGTTAGATATTTTGGGAGAAACTGCCAAAACCGCCTCACTGGTAAGCATTACTTCTACTTCTTTCAAGTTATTCTTGAATAAAGTACTACCGCTAGATACAATATCACAAATGGCATCTGCAAGCCCAATATTGGGTGCAATTTCAACAGAACCGTTAATAATATGCAGGTCTGCCTTAACCCCTTTATCCTTCAAATAGTTAAGTACTGTATTTGGGTAAGAAGTAGCAATACGTTTACCCTCAAAATCCTTTACCGAATTATATTTAACGGATTTTGGTACGGCCAAGGAAACTTTACATTTAGAGAAGCCCAATTTTTCTGCAATGGAAATATCTTCTCCTTTTTCAATCAATACATTTTCTCCGATAATAGCAATATCTACTACACCATCTCTTAAGTATTGAGGGATGTCACCATTTCTTAGATAAAAAACCTCCATTGGAAAATTTCTTGAAGATGCTTTTAATTGATCTTTGCCGTTATCAATTGAAATTCCGCAGTCTTTTAAAATTTGAAGGGATTCCTCATTAAGTCTTCCCGATTTCTGAATAGCAATTCTAATTTTAGTCATTGTTTTAATTTAATGCTTGGCAACCAAAAGAGATTTAAATACAAAACCCGTTTGATTGCTCAAACGGGTTTTTAAATATGTTGTTCTACTACAATACATTCCTACCTCGCCTGAGCGTGTGTATGAATATGATGATGTGTAGTTCTGTTTTTCATTCTGTTGTAAAAGTAAAAGGTATTTTTCATTTCGCAAAACAAAAGTTTAAAATGAAACAAAAATAATGTTCTACGTGTTTTAGTTATTACCTAAAATTAAAGGAAGACCAGATTCACCACCACCAACTACAATCACCTTGGTATTGGGAGATTCAGAAAGCTTTAGCGTTGCATCAATACCTTTGTCCTGTAAAATTTTATCTGTCAAGGATGCACTTAAAATTTTATTGGCATCGGCTTTACCTTGTGCCTCAATCGTTACTTTTTCAGCTTCTTTTCTAGCGGTCACTAAACGAAACTCATATTCCAATGACTCCTGTTCTTGACGTAACTTTCTTTCAATAGCCTCTTTAATTGTTGGCGGTAAGGTTACATCACGCACCAAGATTTCGTTTAATTGAATATATTCTCCCTCAACAATTTTTTTGGTCTCATCAAAAATCTCTTGTTGAATAGCATCTCTTTTACTGGAATATAATTGCTCCGGCGTATAACGACCAACTACAGATCTTGCTGCCGATCTAATGGTAGGCAACAAAACACGTTGAATATAGTCTTCTCCTTTTTCTTGATGCAACTTGCCCAAATCATTTCTAATAGGCTCAAACCAAGCGGAAGCTTCTAATTTTATATCCAATCCGTTACTAGAAAGCACATTCATTTTTTCTAAAACTTCTTGCTGTCTAACTTCATAAATAAAAACTTTATTCCATGGAGCAACAATATGAAATCCTTCACCTAAAGGCGGTTCATCTGTAACTACACCATCTCCAAATGTTTTATACAATACGCCAGCTTCACCAGAACCAATGGTGACCGTAGATTTAGAAAACATTATTACTAGTACTATTAAAACAAATATTGCAGGTAATGCAATTTTAGGTAATTTATCCATTAGTGTTCAATTAAATTAATCCGTTATATTTTCTGATAAACCATTCTATCGCAAATGCCATTATAATAATGGCCAGCAATATTTTGAAATCTATCAAAGATACGATATTTTCAGTGCTTTTCTCGATTGGTACATACCTATCGCCACTTATAAGTTCCTGCAAAAGGTCATTTAACTGAGATGGATAATATGCTTGCCCGTTGGCATTCAAAGCCACTTTTTCCATTTGTCTTGAATTACTGGATACAAACTGATTTTCCATATCAAATTCAGAAATTACAAATGTCCCCGATGCTGACCTGGATTCATTTTCGACCGTTACCAAAAAATCATATTCCCCCGCGACCAAATTGGATAGGTCAGCTTCAAAATATCCATTTTTTAAAATCATAGGATTGGTCAAGCTTTTTTGTGTAGCCTTATCCGTAACTTTAATATTCATTTTGGCATTGGGGTCAAAAATAAAGGCTTCATCAAAATAGGTTGCAGTAATGATGGTATTGCTACTACCTTCATATACCTTTTCATAATCTACATTTAAACGCGCCTTATTATTGGAACTGGTCAAATACCGAATTAAATTACCTGCAAATGCATCAAAATTGGCAAAATCGCCGGTATTTCTAAAAGTTTGCATTCTCCACTTCCACAAATTTTCACCCAATAGATACGCATTCTTAGTATTTGCATTTTCTACAACCATTAAGAGAGGTTCTTGCATATCAACACCCTTAATTTGTGTACCTAATAAAGTCTCAAAAGGAGATGTAATCAATACAGGTCCGGCATCACTTAACAAAGGAGGAAAATCCTCCATTTCAAAAGTAGAAATATCATACTTGGAAAAAGCATTGTTCATTACACCGAACACTTCTTGTTGCGGATAGCCATTTTCTACTTCAATACCAATCTTTAAACTATTCAAAAAATTAAAATCGGAATGTGTTCCCGTAATAAAAAAACTATTGGCACCTTTATCCTGAATGTAATCGATAATCCTTTTATAACTGGACGTTGGTTGATAGCAGATAAATAAGTCAATATCGTCCAAAGCTTCAGTAGGCACATTAGATGCCATGATAACAACTTCCCGTTGCTCGTTACTTTCAATTGACTTTTTCAAGGCTCCAATATCCGGATGTAGCATATTGCTGACCAAGGCAATTTTTGTTTTCTCATCAATTACCTCAATACGTGTACTCCTTTTATTGTTTACCCTATTTCTTTCTTGGGGAAGCGTTGATGCCTCTACGACCAAATTTTTTAATCCTACAGAATTCGCGTCAACTTGTACTGTAATGGTTTTTAGGTTATTCTGATCGCTTAGGTTAATCTTTTCCCTATGGATTACCTGTTCATCCATTTTAATGGAAACTACCGTAGAAACCGCTGTTTTACCTTGATAGGACACATAAGTCTCCAACGGAAACCTATTTTTCAAAAACGCATACGTATTCGTTAAAACAGGCCCTATGGAAATATCCTGATATTTGGTAGTATCCCCTAAAACAACACTGTAAATGGTAGTACTGGGGTCCGGTTTAAAATAACTATAATCTTGACCAACGGTCTGGTTACCATCGGACAACAACAATGTAACGGTCTGCTCACGGGCGTAGACCTCTTTTAATGACGAAAGTGCTTTATGGATATTCGTGACTTTATCGTTGAACAATAGACTATCGGTTATTTCAAGGTCAGTCCCAAACCCGTATTGAGACAGGTTAAACCTTTCCTTGATATCATTATTAGCCTTTATTGTGGCAATAAAATTTTGAAGTTCCTCTTTGTTCTTAGCATTGGAAACGGAATTATCCACCAAGAGCACTAAATTGGGTTGTTCCAAGGTATAGCTCTTTTGGCTGAACTTTGGATTGATCAAAAGCAATAATAAACCAAAAATTCCTATAAAACGTAAAAAGGCCAAATACCAATGAATTTTGGTTTTAGCCTTTTGCTTATAGAAGTATTGAAAAACAACGATACCCAGCGCTACAATAGCAGCAAGAATACTAAACAATATCGTTTTGCTTTCCATTTATATCCTTAAGATTATTTCTTAGAAAGAACATTACGGACAATGCCTTCCCCTTTAAACGCAGTATTTATGTTAACATACCACCATCAACGTTCAGTACCTGCCCTGTAACATAATTGGACAAATCCGATGCAAAATACAAACACGCATTAGCAATGTCCTCAGTAGTACCTCCACGTTTTAATGGAATACCGTCCCTCCAACCTTGCACTGTCTTTTCATCCAGTTTTTCAGTCATTTCCGTTTCAATGAATCCTGGTGCTATAGCATTACACCTAATGTTTCTTGAGCCTAGTTCCAATGCTACGGACTTCGTAAAACCGATCATACCTGCCTTTGAAGCCGCGTAATTCGTTTGTCCCGCATTACCTTTTACACCAACCACACTGCTCATATTGATAATAGAACCTTTACGTTGCTTTAAAAGGGTACGCTGTACCGCTTTGGTCATGTTGAATACAGATTTTAGATTGATATCGATTACCGTATCAAAATCAGCTTCTGACATACGCATGAGCAAATTGTCTTTGGTAATGCCCGCATTGTTGATCAACACATCTATTCTTCCATCAAAATCCTCTAATACCTGGGCAACCAATTCTTCAGCTTCCTGAAAACTAGCCGCATTACTTTTATATGCTTTTGCCTTGACCCCTTTAGCTTTTAATTCCTGCTCCAATTCCAACGCAGGGGCTTCGCTTGAACTATAGGTAAAAGCAACATTAGCACCGTGATCGGCAAAAACTTGTGCAATGCCCTTACCTATTCCCCTACTTGCTCCAGTAATAATTACATTTTTATCTTCTAATAATTTCATAAGTCCGTTTTTTAAAACCGATGTTTATCAAATATACCTCTTGTTTCATTTATAGGCTAAAAAAAATCCCGCTACTAACGGGATTCTTTCTATGTTTTATGGAGTTTTAACCCATTACTTCCTTCACTTTCATACCAATCTCGGCAGGAGAATCCACAACATGGATACCACATTCTCTCATGATACGTTTTTTAGCTTGGGCAGTATCGTCGCTACCACCAACAATAGCACCAGCATGACCCATTGTTCTACCGGCAGGAGCAGTTTCACCTGCGATAAACCCAACAACTGGTTTTTTACTTCCACTTGCCTTATACCACTGTGCTGCATCAGCTTCCAATTGTCCGCCGATCTCTCCTATCATCACCACACATTCAGTGTCCGGATCGTTGATCAAAAGCTCTACGGCCTCTTTAGTTGTGGTTCCAATGATTGGATCACCGCCAATACCTATAGCAGTAGTAATACCTAAACCTTGACGAACCACTTGATCTGCAGCCTCATACGTCAATGTACCGGATTTGGAAACGATTCCTACATTACCTTCCTTAAAAACAAAACCAGGCATAATACCCACTTTTGCTTCGCCCGGAGTAATTACTCCTGGACAGTTAGGACCGATCAACCTGCAATCTCTTTTATCAATATAATTGGCCACTTTGACCATATCCGCAACAGGAATACCTTCAGTAATGGTTATAATAACTTTTATTCCCGCTTCAGCGGCTTCCATAATAGCATCTGCGGCAAATGCAGGCGGAACGAAAATAATACTAGTATCTGCACCCACTTTCTCAACAGCCTCGGTAACCGTATTGAAAACAGGTTTTCCTAAATGCTCTTGACCTCCCTTGCCCGGAGTAACACCACCAACGATGTTTGTGCCATACTCTATCATTTGTTCGGCATGGAAAGTACCTTCACTACCAGTGAAACCTTGTACGATTATTTTGGAATCCTTATTTACTAATACGCTCATACTACTGTAGTTTTTATTTTTAACAGAACAAAAATATAGGTTTGTTAATGAATTTTAAAGCATTAACACGCTTATTTATCGTTCATTTTTTTAATTATTTCCGGAATCTTCTTAATGTATGCCAATTGTTTCAATTTTTCCCTGGATTCTTCTATAGGTGTACCAAAATAACTCTTACCACCGGCAACGGATTTGGTTACTCCAGTTTGTCCCATAATAACGGCATTTTTTCCTATGGTAATACCGCTATTGGTCCCTACTTGCCCCCAAAGCGTCACTTCATCCTCAATGATCACACATCCGGCAATTCCCGTTTGCGATGCAATGAGACATTTTTTACCAATGACCGTATCATGGCCAACATGTACCTGATTATCCAATTTGGAACCAAAGCCAATAGTAGTATCTCCCGTTACACCCCTATCTATGGTACAAAGAGCACCTATATCCACATGATCTTTAATAACCACCCTTCCACCTGACCGCAATTTATCATACCCCTCCGGTCTTTTTTTGTAATAAAATGCATCTGCTCCCAATACACTTCCCGCATGTATGGTTACATGATCACCTATTACACAATTGTCATAAATGGTAACATTACTGTGAATGGTACAATTGTCTCCCACAATTACATTGTTACCAATAAAACTATTGGGTTGAATGACCGTGTTTTCCCCTATAATGGCCGATATGGAAATTGGCTGCTTACTGGGTACAAAAGGCTGAAAAAAGGCCGTAAGCTTATTGAAATCCCTAAAGGGGTCTTCAGAAATAAGCAAAGCCTTTCCTTCAGGGCAATCCACATTTTTGTTAATTAAAATGATCGTGGCCTTGGAAGCCAGCGCCTTATCATAATATTTTGGATGATCCACAAAAACGATATCTCCGGGTTCAACGACATGAATTTCGTTCATGCCCAGCACTGGAAAGTTATCATCGCCAACATATTCACTGGATATGATTTCGGCTATTTGCTTTAAGGTAAAAGAAGTTGGAAATTTCAAAGGACCGCTTTAAGTCTATTTATTGAACCAATATGGTCGTTATTACTCCTTAACACGTTCCATGTAAGAACCTGTAGCAGTATCTATCTTAATTTTATCACCTTCATTAATGAACAATGGCACATTTACTTCTGCCCCTGTTTCCACCTTTGCCGGTTTAGTAGCGTTCGTGGCTGTATTGCCCTTTACCCCTGGTTCGGTATAAGTTACTTCCAATATAACACTTGCAGGCATATCAACGGATAATGGCATACTGTCCTCGGTATTGAACATTATCTTAACGACTTCCCCTTCCTTTAATAGACCGGGAGCATCAAGTGAGCTTTCCTGCAAAGTGATTTGGTTGTAGTCATCAGTATTCATAAAGTGATATGTTTCACCTTCTGGATATAAATATTGATACGAACGGGTCTCTACACGAACGTCCTCTATTTTATGACCAGCAGAAAATGTATTATCCAATACTTTACCTGTAGAAACGCTTTTTAATTTAGTACGTACGAAAGCAGGACCTTTACCTGGTTTTACATGTAGGAATTCAATGATCTTATAAATATCATTGTTATATCTGATGCATAATCCTTTTCGTATATCTGATGTAGATGCCATGTGTAATTGATGTTATTGTAGTTAACTAAAAGTTTATAATAATTTAATTGTTGCTGAAATATCCTTTCATGATTCCACGTTGGGAATCTCTTATAAACTGAAGAATTTCATCCCTCTCCGGGGTTGCTTCCATTTCAGCTTCTATAATCTGAACCGCTTGGGTATTATTATAGTTTTTTTGATATAGAATTCTATAGATATTCTGTATTTCCCTGATTTTATCCGATTCAAACCCCCTTCTTCTTAGCCCTACGGAATTAATACCAACATAGGATAAGGGCTCACGCGCTGCCTTTACGTAAGGTGGAACATCTTTTCTAACCAAAGATCCACCCGTTACAAAAGCATGTTGACCTACGGAAACAAATTGATGCACGGCCACCAAACCGGCCAATATGACGTTATCACCAACGGTTACATGACCTGCCAAGGTAGAATTATTTGAAAAAATACAGTTATCGCCTACCAGGCAGTCATGGGCTACGTGGCAATATGCCATAATCAGGCAATTTTTACCAATTACCGTTTTCATACGGTCCGCAGTTCCCTTGTGGATCGTGGCACACTCCCTAATGGTAGTGTTATCACCAATGACCACGGTAGTATCCTCATTATCATATTTAAGGTCCTGTGGTGAAGCGGATATGACGGCCCCTGGAAAAATATTACAATTTTTACCAATACGGGCCCCTTCCATTATCGTTACATTGGAGCCGATCCAGGTACCATCACCAATAGTGACATTATTATGAATTGTAGTAAATGGTTCTACCACAACATTTTTAGCAATTTTTGCGCCCGGATGTATATAGGCCAATGGTTGGTTCATACTATGTTCTTTTAACTATTTGTGCCATAAGCTCTGCCTCACTGACCAGTTTGTCGTTGGCATAGGCGTATGCTTGCATATGACAGATACCCCTTCTTATAGGAGTTATTAAGCTACAATGGAATATCAATGTATCACCAGGTAGTACTTGGCGCTTAAATTTAACTTTATCAATTTTCATGAACAGGGTTAAATAGTTCTCCGGATCAGGTACCGTACTCAAGACCAGGATTCCTCCGGTTTGGGCCATTGCCTCTACCTGTAGAACGCCCGGCATGACCGGTGCACCCGGAAAATGACCTACAAAAAAAGGTTCGTTCATGGTAACGTTCTTCATACCAACCACATGCTCATCTGAAAGTTCTATAATACGATCGATCAACAAAAAAGGAGGCCTATGTGGTAACATATCCATAATCTGATGGATATCCATTAACGGCGGAAGGTTCAAGTCGTATTTAGGAACTTTGTTTCTTCTTTCTATTTTTATGATCTGAGCCAATTTTTTAGCAAACTGGTTATTTACATAATGCCCAGGTTTATTGGCTATGACCTTACCACGAATACGTGTGCCTATCAATGCCAAATCACCAATAACATCCAGTAATTTATGTCTGGCGGCCTCATTTGGATGATGAAGGGTCAAATTGTCCAAGATACCGTTGGCCTTTACGGATAACTTCTTTTTATCGAATGCCTTTTCCAGTTTCGTCATCGTTGCCTCGGAAATTTCCTTGTCTACGTATACAATGGCATTGTTTAAATCTCCTCCCTTTATAAGTCCGTTTTCCAATAGCATTTCCAACTCGTGCAAAAAGCTGAAAGTACGGGCATTGGCTATTTCTGACTTAAAATCGGATATATTATCTAAAGTAGCATTTTGGGTCCCCAGTACTTTGGTCCCAAAATCTACCATGGTCATAAGTTGGTATTCATCAGACGGGATAATGGTAATCTCACTTCCCGTGTCCTCATCCTTATAGCTTATGACCTCCTTTACGATATATTCCTCCCGTTCAGCTTCTTGCTCCACTACCCCGGCATCTTCAAGGACCTTTACAAAAAATTTGGAGGAGCCGTCCATTATAGGTGGTTCGGCCGCATTCAATTCAATGAGCACATTGTCAATTTCCAGACCCACCAAAGCGGCCAATACATGCTCAGAAGTCTGTATCTTAACACCGTTCTTTTCTAGGTTAGTACCTCGTTGTGTATTCACTACAAGATTGGCATCTGCAGGTATTATAGGCTCTCCCTCCAGGTCTACCCTTTTAAACTTATAGCCGTGATTTTCCTCTGCCGGCAAAAAACTTATAGTGACATCGCTTCCCGTATGTAAGCCAACTCCTGTTAGACTCACTTTTTTTCCTATGGTTCTCTGTTTGTTGTTTGCTGTACTCATCGTCAGTCTTTCTTTTCTAAAGTGTCGATTCTACTTATTATTTTTGGTAAGTTCTTAAAATGCACATAGGATTTATTATAATCGCCATAATTTAAAGCTGGCGAACCCTGTAATACCTCATGATCCTTAACGTTTCTTCCTATACCGGACTGAGCCTGTATCTTAACATAATCTCCAATGACAATATGGCCTACAATACCTACTTGGCCACCGATCATACAATGTTTCCCAATTTTTGTAGATCCCGCAATACCCGTTTGGGCCGCAATTACGGTATGTTCACCAATTTCTACGTTATGGGCGATCTGTATTTGATTGTCTAGCTTTACCCCTTTCCTCAATATAGTAGAACCCAGAGTGGCACGATCAATGGTAGTACCCGCACCAACGTCTACATTACTTTCCAATATTACGTTCCCGGTCTGCGGAACTTTGGTAAATTCACCAGATTCATTTGGGGTAAATCCAAAACCATCGGCTCCTAAGATTACTCCGCTATGAACGACACAATTGTCTCCGATAACTGTTTCTGAATATATTTTGGCACCAGCAAAAATGGTTACATTGTTCCCAACGGTAACATTATCGCCAATATATACATTAGGATAAACCTTTACATTATCGCCCAAACGAACATTGTTGCCCAAATAACTAAAGGCACCCAAATAAATATCCAGTCCGTATGTTGCGGAATCTGACTTAAAGATCGGGGCTTCTATTCCCAACTTGTTGTTTTTGACCTGATTGTAGTATTCCAATAATTTTGAAAAGGATTTATAAGCATCATCTACCTTGATTAAAGTGGTAGTAATATCCTGTTCTGGAACAAAATTCTTATTTACAATAGTAATTGATGCCTTGGTCTTATATATAAAAGAAGTGTATTTAGGATTAGCCAAAAAGGTAAGAGATCCATCTTCCCCATCCTCAATTTTTGCAAGTTTGTACACGGTAATATCTGGATTTCCATGTACTTCTCCTTCTAAAATACCCGCAATTTGACCGGCTGTAAATTTCATGGGCGTAAAAGTAACAAAAATAGTTAAACTGCCACTTTGGGGTAGCAGATATAATATTTGGTGACCGTTTTGGAAAGTGCGTTGAGATTTAGATGATCGGAGAGTTTGGCAACATCGGTAATTTTGCCATTTTTTCTAAGAATATTAATGTTTTGATACTCCCTATCGTAAGCTTTATTAGTTAGTTCCCCCTTAAAAACAAAATAGGAGGTTTCCTCATCGGTCAATTTATATTTCTCCTTTATTTTATTGAATTTTATACTGAATTTACGATTGCTTATAGGTTCTTTCTTAAGTTTTATATGCAACAATTTTCTATCTATGATCATTTCACAAAGTGATGAGAGTACAAAATCCTTATGATGCTGCCACTCCTTTAAAGCAGAAAGAATATCGATATCATCCAATTTGGCAAAAGTGTTCAAGGTCTTAGTATTAAAATTATCCTTATTTATCGCATGCGTCAGGAAATAAAGTAAAGGTTGTGAACAGTGCAATTCTTGACCTTTATTTAAAAGAAAACGAGCCCTTTTTAGGATATTGATTAAGATCTGCTCTGCAGCAACACCTGTTTTGTGCAAATAAACCTGCCAATACATGAAACGCCTGGCCATTAAAAATTTTTCTACGGAATAGGTACCTTTTTCCTCAACGACCAAATTACCGTCCACAACGTTAAGCATGGTAATCAATCGTTCTGCATTGGTATTACCCTCTGCCACACCGGTATAAAAACTGTCCCGCTTAAGATAATCCAACCGATCCATATCCAACTGACTGGAAACCAACTGATTTAAAAACTTTTTAGGATGTTTTCCGGTAAATATAGAAATGGCTTCCGTTAAACTTCCGTTAAATCGGTCATTGAGTTCTTTCATGAATTGTAGCGAAATAAACTCATGGCTTACCCCTTCAACAATACTATGTTCCATGGCATGGGAAAAAGGACCATGCCCAATATCATGTAAAAGTATAGCCTCCAATAAACCGTTTTCCTCTTTATTATTTATTTCAACTCCCTTAAAACGAAGCACTTGAATAGATTTTTGCATAAGATACATACAACCCAAGGCATGATGAAAACGTGTATGGTGCGCCCCTGGATAAACCAGATACGAAAGGCCAACTTGTGAAATTCTGCGAAGTCGTTGAAAATAGGGTTCAGCAATCAGGTCAAATATGCGTGTATTTGGAATTCTAATAAATCCGTAAATTGGATCATTAAAGATTTTCAGTTTGTTCGATGTTTTCAAGATAGGTATGTCTTTTCTGAAATTAACAGTTCAAAGTTATACAAAAGCATCAGCATAGAATTTGATAATCGTCAAATAATAATTGAATGAACAAAATAAAAATATTGTGGGTAGATGATGAAATTGATCTACTTAAACCCCATATCCTTTTTTTAGAAGCCAAGAATTATGAAGTACTTACCTGCCAAAGTGGACAGGAGGCGTTAGAGGAATTGGCAGAAACAAGGGTAGATATTGTTTTTTTAGATGAAAATATGCCAGGAATTTCCGGATTGGAGACCCTTTCCGAAATCAAGGTCATTGATAATGCCCTGCCCGTAGTAATGATTACAAAAAGTGAGGAAGAATTTATAATGGAAGAAGCTATTGGTTCCAAAATAGCGGATTACTTGATTAAGCCCGTAAACCCAAATCAAATATTACTTTCCCTCAAAAAAAATTTAGACCATTCTAGATTAATTTCCGAGAAAACCACTAGCAATTATCAACAAGAATTTAGAAAGATTGCCATGGACCTTTCTATGGTGAACTCATACCAAGAATGGGCAGATTTATATAAGAAACTAATTTATTGGGAATTACAGTTAGAAGAAATTGAGGATAGCGGCATGTTTGAGATTTTGGAATCCCAAAAAATAGAGGCTAATCAACAATTTGGAAAATTCGTAGACCGCAACTATACGGACTGGTTTACCGATGCCGATGCACCAGTAATGTCGCATACTGTTTTTAAGGAGTGGATCATACCCGAAATCAAAGATCAGAAAACTTTGGTAATCGTAGTTGATAATCTGCGTTATGACCAATGGTACGCTTTTGAAGATACGGTCAATTCCTTCTATAAAAAGAAAAGAGAGGATTCATACTATAGCATTTTGCCCACGGCCACGCAATATGCCAGAAACGCTATATTTTCTGGACTCACCCCATTGGATATGGAAAAAAAATATCCGGATTGGTGGAAAAACGATACTGATGACGGCGGCAAAAACTTATTTGAGGATAAGTTTTTAGGGGAACAGTTAAAACGAAACGGCCTAGATCTAAAGTGGGAATACCATAAGATCAGTAGCCTTAAGCAAGGAAAGCATTTAAGTCAAAACTTTAAATCACAAAAGGATAATGACTTAACGGTCATTGTATATAATTTCGTGGATATGCTCTCCCACGCCAAAACAGAAATGGAAGTGATCAAGGAATTGGCATCTAACGACAAATCTTACCGATCGCTTACCAAAAGTTGGTTCAAGAATTCCCCAATGCTTGAAATCATACAACAGGCCCAAACCTTAGGTTTAAAACTGATCATTACAACAGATCATGGCACCATTAATGTAAAATCACCTTCCAAAGTGGTGGGTGACCGTGATACCAGTGCCAATTTAAGGTATAAGACAGGCAGAAGCCTTACGTATGAAAAAAATGATGTTTTAGCTGCCAAAGACCCAAAATCCATTTTCTTGCCCAGCATTAATATGAGTAGTTCATATATTTTTGCCAAAAATGATTATTTCTTTGCCTACCCTAACAACTACAACCATTATGTTAGCTATTATAGAAACACGTATCAACATGGTGGAGTTTCGTTGGAAGAAATGATAATTCCTTTTGTAGTTTTGGAACCTAAATAGATTTAAATACATGGAACTTATTTATACGGAGCAGGACCTACCTTCCATTGCTAGGACCATACTTGAATATGTGGATACTAAAATATTGGCCTTTTATGCTCCCATGGGCGCTGGAAAAACTACATTGATCAAAGCTTTGGTCAGAGAATTGGGCAGTACGGACAATGTGAGCAGTCCTACTTTTGGTTTAGTGAACGAGTACCAATTAGATAATGGAGAACTATTAGCTTATCATTTTGACTTTTACCGTTTAAAAGATGAAACTGAAGCACTCGATATGGGACTGGATGACTATTTACAGTCCAACGCATGGATATTTATGGAGTGGCCAGAAAAAATACCCAATTTAACACCCGAAAATATGCACACCCTCAAAATAGAGATTTTAGACCAAAAAACTAGAAAACTTACGTTGGTGTAACCAAAATGGTATAGACTGAATCCTTAACTTGGTGTATTTTCAGTGAACAAATAAAATTTCCTACATCGTTTTACATCGATTTTTATTGTGTTTAATCGATGAACAGCACGGAATTCGTTAAAATGTATATTTTTTCCGTTAAAATGCATAATTTTAACGTTCAAATACTTCATTGTAGTACATTATTTCTTACGTTTGTAAGGAGAACTAATTCTTGTTTAACCAAAAACCCCTTGAAAATGAAAAACAAAAGGACTTTTCTTGCCTCCTTGGCATTAGGTGTATTTCTATTAGCAATGAGCGCTCCAGTTATCAGCCTTGATAACCAACAAGCAAATATTGACAAAAGACATTGCACCAAAAAGATTTAATCTTTAGAAAAAAGGTTAGGAATAAAAAGGGCAATATTTATTGCCCTTTTTTATAATATTTAATTATATCTACCGTTAGAAATTAGTAATTAAATTACTAATGGTAACAAAAAAGAAAGAAGCAAAAAAAAAGATTTTTCTAGAATCTATTTTAGTGTTTTTTATTGCAATCGCCCCATTTATTTATAAGACCTACGAATATCTACCATTAAATGCTGATGGCAGCATTTCTTTTTTATGGTTTACTATAGAAGATAATGGGTTTCAAGATGCCTCATTTTATGTTTGGTTTTTGACTTCAAAGATTGTCCCCTTATATCTATTTATTTTTTGGTTTTTAACTTCTAGGGATTGGTGGTATCATATTATCATTATTCCAATTGCGATGTATGCATTTCAATTATTTGAATTAATTTTTGATTCTGATTTGCAAATTGATACGGACAATATCTGGTGGATAATTCCAGTTTGTATGGTAACTATTCCCTTTGTGTATTTCATTAGGATTAAATTATATGACAAGCATGTGCACGGTATAGATCTAGAGGCCATGGACGCAGAACTGGAAGAATTAAAGAAAAAAGGGTTTCAAGTTGAAGACCAAAATACTAGTGTTGATAATACTGTTGAGAAAGAGGATGAAAGCACTATGTCTTTGGCCGATAAAGTAAACACCAAACTTTCAACGAACAGTATTGAAACTTTCCTAAAAGGAATTCAGGACCGTTTACAAGGATGGTTGAATTTTAAATTCTAGGTTATCTCACGTGATATAATCCCTATATAGATTATCTTAAAAATTGTACATTTGAGTTTCAGGTCTTAGATTTGAACAACGTACATTTTTCTTATGAACCAACCCGCTTCCCCATTTAGTAAACAACAATTACTTCCACAAGAAGAAACGTTAGAAGTATATAGACAAAAAGGAGAATTGTTTATTGGTATTCCCAAGGAAAATCAAAATCATGAAAAACGTATTTGCCTAACCCCGGACGCCGTTAATGCAATAACGTCTAACGGCCATCGTGTTTTAATAGAGTCAGGAGCAGGTGAAGGAGCGCATTACTCTGATTTGGATTATACCAAAGCGGGAGGCGAAATCACCAGAGACACTAAAAAGGTATTTGCCTGTCCTTTAATATTAAAGGTTGAACCGCCTACCTTATCTGAAATAAGCCATATAAATCCACAGACGGTAATTATTTCTGCCTTACAGATAAAGACACAGTACAAGGCCTATTTTGAAGAACTTGCCCGTAAGAGAATTACGGCAATTGCATTTGAATATATTCGTGATGAAGAAGGCAAATACCCTGCCGTACGTTCACTAAGTGAAATTGCAGGAATTTCTTCGGTATTGATCGCGGCGGAATTAATGGCGGCAAATAACAAGGGCAACGGTTTAATGTTTGGGAATATAAGTGGCGTACCTCCTGTTGAAGTAGTAATTATAGGTGCTGGTACCGTTGGCGAATTTGCGGCACGATCGGCCATAGGAATCGGTGCCAATGTTAAGGTTTTTGACAATTCTATTACCAAGCTTAGAAATATACAGACCAATCTTAAACAAACCGTTTACACTTCTACCATACAGCCAAAAAATTTGTTGAAGGCCTTAAAAAGGTGTGATGTAGCCATTGGCGCAACACGTGGCAAGGATAGGTCACCGGTCGTAGTATCCAGTACTATGGTGGAACACATGAAAAAAGGGGCTGTAATCATTGACGTAAGTATAGATACCGGTGGTTGTTTTGAAACAAGCGAGATTACTACGCACAACAAACCCACAAAGGAAAAATTTGGGGTCATTCATTATGGCGTACCCAATATACCATCTAGATATCCAAAAACAGCATCTGTAAGTATAAGTAATATATTTACACCTTATTTGTTAAAAATAGGTGAAGATGGCGGACTTGAAAATTCGTTACGATTTGACAAAGGACTGCGCAACGGCCTTTATATGTATCACGGTATCCTGACCAATAAATCGGTAGGTGAATGGTTTGACCTTCAATACAGCGATATTAACTTCCTAATTTTTTAGATTAACCAACACTTTATTTTTCCTATCCTTTAAAAAGACATAATTTCGCGGTCATTAGATCAAATAATGATAAGCTAGCATGGATTTTTTAAAACGATTGGGTTTTTATTTAGTGGGTATGTCCATTGGCATAGTATTCCTAACCATGTTTTTAAAGAAGAAATCTGATGAGACAGGCGTTTACTTTTGCTATTTACCAAACTGCAGGACGTTAAAGGATATACGCTCAAAATCAATGTATTATAGTGATGAAGCCTTGCAAAAACTTAAGGAATACCAATTAGACTCAACGGACGTTACCTATATTTTGACCGAAGGGGATGTAGATTTCAGTAAAAGTGACACCGAGTCCGTTCCCTGTAAGACATATGTTATTGAGGCTGAACGTAAACAGAGCAACTATATTTTTACCGTTCAAAACTGTAGGGAAAGGGCCACTATACAAAAGGTAGCGGCCCAGTAAATTACATTTTACGACGTTTACGCTCTTTTTTCAATAATGTCAGTTCCCTACTGGTCTGTCCGGCAACAGATGTATTTTCATCGGCCCTTCTTATCAAATAAGGCATAACATCACGAACAGGGCCAAATGGTAAATATTTGGCAACGTTATATCCATTGGCAGCCAAATTGTAAGAAATATGATCACTCATTCCGTATAATTGACCAAACCATATATGCTCATTATTTTTGTCAATTCCCTTTTGCTGCATTAACTCCATCAATCTATAACAACTTTCCTCGTTATGGGTACCTGCAAAAATGGAAAGAGTCTCCAAATTATCGATCATATATGCAATGGTATCATTGAAATTATCGTCCGTTTCTGACTTACTTTTACAAATAGGCGAAGGATAACCATTTTCCTTGGCTCGCTCGTTTTCCTTTTCCATATAGGCACCACGAACAACTTTCATCCCTACAAAAAAGCCTTCCTCTTCCGCTCTCTTCTTCAATTCTTTTAAATACGGCAAACGATCCCATCTATAGGTTTGCAACGTGTTGAATACTATTCTTTTCTTTTTATTGTATTTACGCATCATATCCTCGGCCAAATCATCTGCAGCATCCTGCATCCAACTTTCCTCACCATCGATCAGCAAGGAAACTTCCAAATCGTGTGCTTTTTTACAGACCTTGTCGAATCTATTGACTACCCGCTGCCATTCTGCTTTTTCATCGGAAGTCAATGTTTTCTTTTCGCTTATTTTTTGATACAGCGCAAAACGTCCAAATCCTGTTGGTTTAAATACTGCAAACGGAATAGCTTCCTTTTCCTTGACAAAATCCAAAATTGTCAAAATAATTTCCGTAGCCGTATCAAAAGGGTCTTCCTCCTCTTTGCCTTCGACCGAATAATCCAATACGGAGCATACCCCTTTTTCCCACATACGATCAACGACCGGAAGGCAGTCGCGCTCATTGACCCCACCACAAAAATGGTCAAATACAGTGGCCCTTATCAAACTTTCTACAGGTAAGTTTGCCTTAAATGCAAAATTGGTAATTACCGAACCTAATTTTACGAGAGGTTCGTTTGAAATCATCTTAAAAAGAAAATAGGCTCGTTCTAATTCTGAATCTGACTTTAACGCAAATGCTGTTGCAGTATTTTCAAATATCTGGTCCATTTATTAAGTTTTCTACAGCTTTCAAAGATAATCACAGATTTTATAATCCTAAGACTAAAAATTACCTTTATTTTGCGTATAAATAGCTAATAAATTAAGCCATATTTATTGATGGATTCAATCATTTCAGATTCTTACGCGGTACATTTTAACGAGGGTGCCTTTAAGGCATTAAATGCCCACTTATCAGAAAAAAAATATTCTACTGTTTTTATTCTGGTCGATGAAAACACCCATGAACTCTGCTTGCCAAGTTTTATGGCAGAAATAAACGGTGAGCATAATTTTGAGATTATTGAAATAGAATCTGGGGAAACGAATAAGAATATCGATACCTGTATTGGTGTTTGGGAAGCTTTATCAGAGCTGGGCGCCGATCGCAAAAGTGTCTTGATCAATTTGGGAGGTGGTGTACTCACGGACATGGGCGGGTTCATTGCGTCTACATTTAAGAGAGGAATAGATTTTATTAATGTACCCACTACCCTATTATCCATGGTTGACGCTTCTGTGGGCGGAAAGACCGGAATAGACCTGGGCAACCTTAAAAATCAAATAGGGGTCATCAATCAACCGGTCATGGTACTGGTAATTCCTGATTTTCTTGATACATTGGAAGAAAGACAGGTACAAAGCGGATTTGCCGAAATGTTAAAACATGGGCTTATACAAGACCCTCTGTATTGGGATACGCTAAAAACGGTCAACGGTCTTAAAGAAATGAAAGACCATATATTAACTTCTATTGAAATAAAGAATAAAGTAGTTCTACAGGACCCAACGGAACAGCATATTCGTAAAATCCTTAACTATGGGCACACACTTGGCCATGCTATCGAATCTTATTTATTGAGCCATGATACCAAAGAAATGCTTTTACATGGTGAGGCCATTGCCATTGGTATGATTTTAGAAGCCTTTTTATCCCACAAATTACTTGGCCTTGAGCTATCATCAATGGATGATATAAAAACCACATTTTTAGAGCGCTATACAAAAATTGAATTTTCTAACGAGGATATTGATAATCTATTGAAACTCATGAAGTACGATAAGAAAAATTCTCATGGAAAAGTAAATTTTGTACTTCTTAAAAAAATTGGTGAACCCGTTGCTGATATTGAAATTCCCGTAGAATTGTTCAAACAAGCATTTGCTTACTACAAGGAATAAAAACTTCATATACCAAAAACCGTACTTTCACAACTCTTTAAGGCCGTTAATCGTTTTAATGACTAGTTTAGAATAAAGATAACCACAACCTTCTAAACCTAAACTAGTTATGACCAGACGACTTATTGACCACAGGAAATTAGACCACAAATTAGCCACACTCCTTATAGAAAAATATCCTTATGGATATGGTGATGACGATATCATAACCTTTAAGAACATTAATGGGGATTACGTGGAAGCCGTAGAATTAAAAACAGAGGATACTTTGTACTTGGTAAAGATCAGTAAAAGCCTTTCTAACTTTATTGCCAATTTTGAAGAGAATATTGATAAGGAGCTGGAAAGCAAAACGGCCGAAGAAGTTATGCAATCAGACGATTTGACTAAAGCCCTTTACTTAAACTTTGAAAAAGGCTCCGAATCTGAAATGGACCTTGAACTAAATTAAACGACCAAATAGCGGTCTCGTAAAATATGTTCATGATGTTTCTGGTGCCCGCTAATGGCTAGTCCTAAAGCGGCAACGGACCAAGGCATTCCACTTGCCGTACCAATTTGCTGTAGCTTATTACGGCTCATATTCTTGAACAAATTAATAGAGGCATCACGTACAGCAAGGAAATCATTTAAGATATCTTCTTTGGACAGTTGATCGCTTTCACTTTCCAAGACATAATCATCCTGTTCAAAACCAGGCAATGGAGTCTTGTCATTTCTGGAAATTCTAAAGGCACGGTATTGAAATACACGTTCCGTATCCACCAAATGAACAAGCACTTCTGCTATGGTCCATTTACCTTCTCCATATTTGAAAGCCAGTTGTTCTGCGGAAATCCGCTCCACAAATGACTGAAACCATTCTCTACCTTGTATTAATGCCATTAATAGATCATCTTCCTCGTCCAACGTTCTAAGATAAGTGGCATAAAAGTAATTAAACTCGTTTTCCTGAAGGTCTGAAATTCTCATAATTCCGGTACTTAATTAAACACTCAATAAAATAAAAAAGCTCAATTATAGAACAATTGAGCTTTTACAAATTGGTATTAACCAAATTATAATTCGTTAAAAATAGTATGCATCAAACGTTTCTTATCATTAAAGCTTTCCTCTAATGAAATCATAGTTTCCGTTCTACTTATACCATCAATATCGTCAATTTTGAAAATAATGTTCTTGGCATGCGTGGTATCTTTCGCCCTTATTTTACAAAATATATTGAATTTGCCCGTAGTAATGTGAGCAATGGTCACATTTGGTATTTGGTTCAATCGTTCTAGTACAAATTTAGTCTGATGCGTTTTTTCCAAGAAAATACCAACATATGCAATAAATGCATATCCTAGTTTCACATAATCCAATGTAAGGGAAGAACCTTTAATGATTCCTGCCTCTTCCATTTTCTTAACCCTAACATGTACCGTACCCGCAGAAATCAAAAGTTTTTTTGCAATATCAGTAAAAGGAGTTCTGGTGTTATCAATTAACATATCCAGAATCTGGTGGTCTATTTCGTCTAATTTGACTTTGCCCATTGTAATATTTTTTTTGCCAAAAATAATTAATTATCACATTAAATGCATCAAAACTCTATTTTTTTTAATGAAAATGTAAACAATTTTACTTTTTCAAAGAAATAAGATAATGAATATCAATTAAGTAGTTTTAATATGCCATGCTTTTTCAGCCAATTTAGGTCCTTATCATTAGAAAAATCAATCATTTTATGCCCAAAAACTACTTGGGGAATTTTTTCAAACTCATGAAGTTCTGGCTTAAACAAAAGCTGTGCGTTTTCTAAAACCTCCTTATACTGTACGGCTATTCCATTTTCAATACCGGGCCCTTTTAGTTTACCTGATGGGTAATTGTATATTAATATATCTACAAATTGTTTACTATTTTCAGGTATGGCCAAATATTCATCAACCTTATAATGATCTAAAGTATTGTCGGCAATTGTAGCTATCGCTTTTAACAAGGCATTGAAAATATACATACGGGTATGCTCCCTGGAGTAATCATCGGGATAGTGACCGGCTTCGAATAAAATGGTCGGTATTCCTTTCATTTGAAATGCATCTCCTACACAATTAGCATTAAAGCCATCATCATATCTTCCTATTTGACCGGGAATTAATCCATGTAACGTTTCGTTCATGGCAGCTATCAACTGCATGCTGCGCGCCCTAGAAGGGGAATTGTTTCGTTCTTCGTCAAAAGCTGGTGCTAGAAAAGAAACTGTTGCTGGTTTGTTGGTATCACCAACATTAAAGATGGTGCGTTGGTCATGTAGGTTAAAACAAAAATTAGGTGAAAAAGAATCAAACTGTTGCTTTAAAATAATACTTTCCGGTTGTGAGAGGTCTTGGGCATCTCTATTAAGATCTATACCATTTGCATTTACCCGGGTATAATCCCTAGCTCCATCTGGATTAAGTATGGGAATTATTCTTAAAGTACATGTTCGCTTCAGTTCATCATTGTGTTCCAAGTAACGAAGTAAATCCAGAACGGCTTTTGTTGTGGTTGATTCATTGCCGTGCATTTGTGACCACATTAAAATTTTATTTGGCCCTTGACCAAAAGTAATACTCCTTACCTCCTCACCACGAACGGATTTACCGATCACTTCATTTTTAAAAGTATTGGGTAACTCATTTAGAAAAGAATTAATAAGGTCATAATGAACATACCTTCCTTTAATTTCAGATACATAAAACAAATTGTACTCTTTATCTACTAGTGCCATAAATTATTAATAAACCACAAAAATACTACAGCTTAAGTTTACAATTGTAAACAATTTCATCCTACTAAATAAGGGTCAAAATACACAAATGACAACAAAATAATTGAAAATATTAAAATTAACACTTAATCCACTATAAATCAATATTATATATTTGATTATATGAATTAATAATTCAAATATATTTTCTAAAAAAATACCTAATTTATAATATTTAACATTAAAAATATAACATAAAACTTAATTTTGTAAACATGCTGGATTCCGCTTCATTTATTAAAAGAACAAAAGCACTACTGGAGTATTATAATTTGTCCGCTGCAGCATTTGCAGATGCAATACATGTTCAGCGTAGCAGCATATCACATTTATTGAGCGGTAGAAATAAACCTAGTCTAGAATTTGTGATGAAAATTCACGAGGCATTTCCAGAAGTAGCCTTGCCATGGCTTTTATATGGTAAAGGCACTTTCCCCACTTCTTCACAAGAACAAATTGAACCACATACTGCTGCACAAACGCTCGCCCCCACAACCCAAGCAAATGAAAAAGGTCTCATTGATCGTATAATCATTTTTTATAAAGACGGCACATTTAAAACCTACAGCGAGAAGTAAGTGCACATTTTTTTTTAATTCCAACGCGCTATTTTCCCTATTTTTACATCATGATTAAAAATTTTTTTATTGCTATAGGAATTTGCGCTACCCTTACTTCCTGCTATGAACCTGAACGAAATTGTAAAGCTTATAAAACAGGCACGTTTACGTTTACCTATGAAATTAACGGGCTTGAAAAAGAGGGGAAATTTATAAGGGATGAAAAGTATAGCGTAGACTATTATGAAGATCAAATAGACAGTGCTACCGTAAGATGGTACAATGACTGTGAATTTGTTCTTCAAGATATTAACAGTAAAAATGCCATTCAATACAAAATAATTAGCACTACTGATTCTACCTACACTTTCCAGTATAAAAGTGCCGTCAAGGACCCTAATAAGGAGTTGATCGTAAAAACAGGAACCGCATATAAAACCAACTAACCATGTTCGAAATTTTCACCAATCCAGATGCGTGGATCGCATTGCTTACCTTAACATTTTTAGAAATTGTATTAGGGATCGATAACATCATTTTTATTTCCATTGCAGCAGGTAAACTTGAACCCGCACAGCGTAAGAAAGCGACCAATTTAGGATTGGTATTGGCTATGGTAATGCGTATTGTCCTTCTGTTCGGTATATCCCTGTTAACTTCAATGAAAAAGCCTTTTTGGGTTTTTGACAGTGAATGGATAACCGGTGGCATAAGTGGGCAAGGAATCATTTTATTTCTTGGAGGATTGTTTCTATTATACAAAAGCACCAAGGAAATACACGAAAAAGTAGAAGATAAAGGACATGACGAACGTGAAGTAAAAAAGGCTAGGTCCACATCCTTGACCAACGCTATTATGCAGATTACCGTCATTAATATCGTTTTTTCATTTGATTCTATTTTAACCGCAATAGGTATGACCAACGGTATTTCTCCCAACCCTAATGATGCACTGGTCTTAATGGTCGTTGCTGTGGTCATCTCGGTTATTATAATGATGCTTTTTGCCAACCCTGTTGGAGAGTTTGTAAACAGGCATCCTTCCATTCAAATACTAGGCCTTTCATTTTTAATCTTGATCGGTTTCATGCTTATTGCCGAATCTGCTCATTTAAGTCATTTAATTGTATTTGGCAACGAAGTTGGCACCATACCCAAAGGCTACCTTTATTTTTCAATTGCCTTTTCACTTATGGTCGAGTTTTTTGACCTAAGAATGAAAAAAAACAAAAAACCTACTGCTCCCATAGAGGACTAAAGACTTACTTATTTAAGACCCTTGTAATCAATACTATCACAATTGTTTTACAAGGGTCTTTTGCGTATATTGGATATACTTATTTCAACGCAAAACAAATCCAACCATGAAAAACAACAACAAACCAAAATCCGCAGGTTTTAACCGTAGGGATTTTGTAAAAAAATCCGCTTTGGCCTCCTCAATTTTTATAGTACCAAGACATGTCCTTGGCGGACCCGGTTTTCTTGCTCCAAGCGACCGTTTGAATATAGCGGCCATTGGCGCTGGAGGTAAAGGCATCAGCGATATTAAAAATGCTTCCGTAAATGGCAGGGAACGTGTAGTTGCCTTATGCGATGTTGATTTCTCAGGAAGCGCCGCAAAGAGTGTTGAAAATTTCCCTAAAGCAAAACTATATGACGATTTTAGGGTAATGCTCGATAAAAAGAAAAATATAGATGCGGTAACAATTTCAACTCCGGACCATGTACACGGACCTGCCGCAAAATGGGCAATGGAAAGAGGTATACACGTTTATGTTCAAAAACCAATGACCCACAACATTAAGGAAGCACGGGCATTGACGCAAATGGCCAGGGACAATAAAATAGTCTCCCAAATGGGGAACCAAGGAGGCTCCAATCCACTATTGGGCATGGTGCAACAATGGATAGATGACGATAAAATTGGCGCAATTTCCAAAGTTCAGGTATGGACAAACAGACCTGTTTGGCCACAGGGTATTGAAATGCCACAACCTAACGCCAGTTTAAGACCAGACGCATTAAATTGGGATTTATGGTTAGGCCCTGCAACGGAAAGAGAATACATACCAAATCTGCACCCATTTAATTGGAGGGGCTGGTGGGATTTTGGTACAGGGGCATTGGGCGATGTAGGATGCCATTTAATTGATATACCGTTTAGGACACTGAACTTAAAATATCCAAAAGATGCAGAGTGCAGTGTAGCTTCTGTCTTTTCAAAAATGTGGACTCCGGATTATTACCCGGAAGGCTGCCCTCCTTCCTCTTTTATAACCTTACATTTTGATGCCACGGAAAAATCAAAATCACCCATTGAAATGACTTGGAGCGATGGTGGCATACGTCCATCACACCCGGATATTATACCGGCAAATGACGATATTGGCGGTAAAGGCAGCGCCAATGGAGTATTGATAATTGGAGAGAAAGGTATTATTTCCACAAATATCAATGACAGTTCGCCATTAATGCCCAAACTTTATTTAAATGACGGTACTACTGAATTTGGACCTGAAACGGAAGAAAACCTTGAACCGGAATATGGACATCAACGCAAGTGGGTAGATGCCTGCAAAGCTGGTTTTGGAAGTGAGGAACATTTAGGGCTTACATCTTCATTTGATTATGCCGGTCCTATGACAGAAACTGTACTCATGGGCAACTTGGCCATTAGAAGCTATATGCTACAAAGAGAAAACTCAGAAGGCGCAAAAGAATTTTTTGCACGTAAAAAATTACTATGGGACGGTGAAAACATGAGAATTACCAATATGGAAGAAGCCAACCAATTTGTTGGAAGGCAATACAGAGAAGGCTGGGAAGTATAACAATCCGTAAACTCTCAACTAAAAAAAGGAGGCGATTTGCCTCCTTTTTTTTAAGTATCCAATAGTATTAATTTGGCCTATTGAAAGCCACCTTAGGATTGGCTTCCTTTTGCTCTTTGAACAACCGCTGCTGTTGCTTAACGGTCATTGTGCTGCCATCATGGCTCCAACCAGGAGGCCCAAAAATATACATTAATTTATGACTTAGCTTTTTTGATTTTTTAACATCCGCCCAAATATCCTTAAACTCATGCGTTAAGATTACAATTGGATTGTTGGAATTAGGCGCATGGATTACTCCAAATTTAACATCTATTTCTTCATCATATTCTTTCCAAGTTCCAAACATTTTATCAAAAATATTTAAAAACCCTCCATGGTTTTTGTCCAAATATTCCACATTCTGAGCGTGGTGAACCTGATGCATCGTATGCGTATTGAATATTTTCTCGATAAAGCCCATTTTAGGAACATATTGGGAATGTAGTTGAAATTGCCAAAAGGATTCAATTGCCAAACACACTACGACCATTTCTACTGGAAAACCAATAATTGGCATCCAAACATAAAAGAACGGCTTGTACAATAAAGTGAACCATCCGTTTCGGATAGCCGTACCTAGATTAAAATTATCTGATGAATGATGTACTATATGTGCAGCCCAAAGAATACGTATCTCATGATTGGCCCTATGAAACCAATAATAGGTAAAATCATCTGCTAATTGACATAGCAACCAAACGTACCAAGCATAACCAAAAGACTTATACCCCATAATATTGGTCCTAACGCCATCTACCAAAGGGTTAAAAAGTTCATAGGCATACTCAAAAAGTACAACTAACAAAACTACTTTTAACAAAGGTCCAATAATTGCAGAACCAATGCCCATTACACTGCTAGCCGCAAAATCCTTCCAATCATAGAGATCATCGTCCCCATGGGTTTTGCTATATGTAAGTTCCAATAAAATAAAGGCTATAAAAGCGGGCGCACCGTATACCAGAGGGTTGGTAAAATCCATTAATCAAAAAATTTAGGTAAAGATAGTTATAAAAGCTTCCATTCTATAAGTTGTCTAATCTTATGTGCCTATTTATGAATAGGCAAAATTAATGATTGAACAAACGTGCTATTTTTGTTTTCTAAGAAGTTCATTTTGTTCCTTAAGCAGACTCTCCATACTTGACAATAACGCAATATTTTTTGGTGTCTCCACCTCTTTGTTAGCCGGATCTTCCGATTTTTCCTTGAATCTATTGATAAACTTTACCATTACAAAAATGGTAAAGGCTATTATTCCAAAATCAATTAAGGATTCTATTAGTTCCCCATACCCTACAGCAACTTCCTCAACAGTATCCGTAGCCTCTCTTAACACCCACTTTTTATTGGATAGATTTACATCATCCGTCAACAAAGATAAAGGGGGCATGATGATGGCAGACACAATGGTACTAACCACTTTATTGAATGCCGTTCCAATAATGATACCAACAGCAAGGTCTATCATATTGCCTTTAACAGCAAAATTTTTAAACTCTTGAAAAAAATTCTTCATAATTCCGATTAATCAAATAGTGTTTTGGGTTCTTCTGGCGGAAGTTCTTTTCCGTCCGCTGGTTTAACGATATTGTCATTGGACCCTACGGCTTCCTCATCTACCACTTCAATATTTTCTGGCTTTTGGGGTTCAACGGGCTCATAGGGCAAAGGATCAAGGCTATTGATGCTCTTCACCTTTTCAGTTATTAATTGGTTACCTAAAGCTTTTATCCCCTTAACAGATATAAAATCTTCTAAATCAACCTGTTCACTTTCCTTTGCTTCTTTGCCTCTTGGCTTAGGGAACTCAATTTCTATCATTGGTCTCCAATCTGTCGACACCAATTCCAAATAGGATTTTGGATGCTCTGAAATGAACATCTCCTCCTTATTTTCGTTTTCTATTAGAAATCTTTTGACATAAAATCGTTCTTTTTCACCTTCCCAATAAATGGCCGATATCGGCTTTTCGGGAATCCATTTTTCCAATACGATCATATCATCGTCAAAATGTGAGGTCAGGACCGGCAAGAATGTCTTAGCTATACCTTTTTGGTTGATGACCAATAGCAGGTCATCCCCTTTAAATTCACCCAATAACTCACCTCTACCATCAACATTTAACCTTCGTACCACGTCATCAAACCAAATTTTTCTTGGTTTTAGCGTGGAAACCCCTTTCTCCTTTAGCTCTATACGCTTTACGGAATATTTAGTGACAATATTACCTTTTGAAGCCCTACCTTTTATAAGTACATCTGAAAAATCTACGTCCCATTTCAATTTTTTGATACTACCTACCTGGCGCAATAAAACGGTAACAATTTCCGCCTCACCATTAGGGTTGGCAGAAAAATATAAAACCTGAGACCCGGCTTTACCCGTTGTTAAATCATATATTCTATCCCTGGTTACGCTGGTGACATTAAATCGTTTTATATAAGTAGGTCCACCTTTTCCGTCCTTATAGACCATATTATATGTAGTACGCTTGTCTTTTTTCTTGAATACGGCCACATGTATAATACCCTTACCTACAAATAATTTTGAATCCACCTTGGATACCATCATTTTACCTTCATTGGTAATGACGATAATATCGTCAATATCACTACAATCGGTCACGTATTCATCCTTTTTAAGGGATGTACCTACAAAACCTTCTTCCCTATTTACATAAAGTTTGGTATTACGTATGACTACTTTGGTGGCTTCAATATCATCAAAAACCCTAATCTCCGTCATTCTACCCCTATCCTTACCATAGGTTTCCTTAAGATTTTTGAAATAATCTATAGCAAACTCCACTAAGTTTGCCAAGTTGTGTTTTACCTCTGCAATGCGCTCCTGAAGGCTTTCTAAATGTTGTTGCGCCTTATCCAAATCGAACTTGGAAATTCTTTTAATACGTATTTCCGTTAACCTAGTAATATCTTCTTCAGTTACAGGACGCTTTAAATGTTTGGTAAATGGCTCCAGTCCTTTGGCAATGGCACTGATGACTCCCTCCCAAGTTTCTTCTTCCTCTATATCACGATATATCCTATTCTCAATAAAAATACGTTCCAATGATGCAAAATGCCACTGTTCCTCAAGCTCGTTCAATTGAATCTCAAGTTCCTGCCTTAACAGATCAACGGTAGAATCCGTAGACCTTTTAAGCATTTCAGTAACACCTATGAACAATGGTTTGTTATCCTCTATAATACAACCCAAGGGTGAAATAGAGGATTCACAGGCCGTAAAGGCATAAAGGGCGTCTATGGTTTTATCTGGAGATATTCCGGCAGGTAAGTGAATCAATATCTCAACTTCCGCTGCGGTATTATCCTCAATTTTCTTAATTTTTATCTTCCCTTTTTCATTGGCCTTTAGAATAGAATCTATTAAACTACCAGTATTAGTACCATAGGGTATCTCATTGATTACCAACGTATTCTTATCTAACTGTGATATTTTTGCACGAACCCTAATTTTTCCACCTCTTAAACCATCGTTATAATTGGTCACATCTATTATACCCGCCGTAGGAAAATCTGGAAACAACTTAAATCGTTGCCCTTTTAAATGCTTTATGGAAGCGTCTATAAGTTCATTGAAATTATGGGACAATACTTTAGTAGAAAGACCTACCGCAATACCCTCTGCTCCTTGCGCCAATAGCAAGGGAAATTTTACCGGCAAATTTACAGGCTCTTTTTTTCTGCCGTCATATGATGCCTGCCATTCGGTTATTTTGGGACTGAACACTACTTCCAGTGCAAACTTGGACAACCGTGCTTCAATATACCTAGACGCCGCGGCCCGGTCACCTGTTAGAATATTACCCCAGTTTCCCTGAGTATCTATCAACAGGTCCTTTTGTCCGATCTGCACCATGGCATCTGCTATACTGGCATCACCATGGGGGTGATATTGCATGGTATGACCAACTACATTGGCCACTTTATTGTAACGGCCATCGTCCAATTCCTTCAACGAGTGCATAATACGGCGCTGCACGGGTTTAAATCCGTCTTCAATTGCAGGAACCGCCCGCTCTAAAATTACATAGGATGCATAGTCCAAAAACCAATCCTTATACATGCCAGATACCCTGGTCAACGCTTCGGAATTTTCAGTATTTACACTATTATCCTCAGAAAGATTATCGTTAATTTCTTCGTTCAAATCGTCATTTTCTTCCATTCAGAAGTAATCGTATTTTCTTAGTTTATATTACTTTATCTTCAATTAAGTCAACTTCAACTTTAAGATTGTTTATAATAAATTTTTGTCTGTCGGGTGTGTTTTTACCCATATAAAAACTTAACAATTCTTCTATGGACATGGCCTTGTCCAACATAATGGGCTCTAACCTTATATCTTCACCTATAAAATGCCTGAACTCATCTGGGGAAATCTCCCCCAATCCTTTAAATCTTGTAATCTCCGGTTTTCCGGATAACTTATTGATTGCATGTTGACGCTCTTCATCACTATAGCAATAAATGGTCTCCTTTTTATTGCGTACCCTAAATAATGGTGTTTGTAAAATGTACAAATGATTTTCCTTAATAAGTTCCGGAAAGAACTGTAAGAAAAAAGTAATCAATAACAACCGTATGTGCATACCATCCACATCGGCATCGGTCGCGATAATAATATTGTTATAACGTAAATCCTCAATGGACTCCTCTATGTTCAATGCCGCTTGCAACAGATTGAACTCTTCATTTTCATATACAATTTTCTTGGACATACCATAGGAGTTCAAAGGTTTACCCTTTAAACTGAATACCGCTTGCGTATTTACGTCTCTGGATTTAGTAATTGATCCAGATGCGGAATCACCCTCTGTGATGAACAAGGCACTTTCCAATCTACGGTCATGTTTCATATCACTTAAATGCACTCGGCAATCGCGTAATTTTTTATTATGCAGACTGGCTTTTTTGGCCCTATCCCTAGCCAACTTTCGTATTCCGGAAAGCTCCTTGCGCTCTTTCTCGGCCATCATAATTTTACGTTGTAGCTTTTCTGCCGTCTCCGTATTTTTATGAAGGTAGTTATCTAGGTATTTACCAATAAAATCATTGATATAGGTACGTACGGTAGGAAAATCTCCTCCCATATCCGTTGACCCTAGCTTAGTTTTGGTCTGACTCTCAAAAACCGGCTCCATAACTTTTATGGAAATTGCGGAAATAATGGATTTTCTTATATCCGATGCATCATAATTTTTACCATAAAAATCACGAATGGTCTTAACGATAGCTTCCCTGAATGCAGCTTGGTGTGTACCTCCTTGCGTGGTATGTTGTCCATTGACGAATGAATGATATTCCTCACTGTATTGTGTCTTGCTATGGGTCAGTGCTACCTCAATATCCTCTCCTTTTAAATGTATAACAGGATAAAGCAAGTCTTCCATATTATTATTGTCCTCGAGAAGGTCTTTCAATCCGTTTTCAGAATGAAATTTCTCCCCATTAAAGACAATCGTCAAACCTGGATTTAAATATACATAGTTCTTGAGCATGCGTTCCACGTACTCATTTCTATATTTATAGTTTTTAAATATCGCCTCATCAGGAATAAAGGTAACTTTTGTACCTTTTCTTTTAGAAGACTCTTCAGGACCAATTTCGTTCTCTAAATTACCAGAACTGAACTGAGCTGTTTTAACCTGATTATCTCTAGAAGATTGTACCTCGAAAAAACTAGACAAAGCATTAACCGCTTTTGTACCTACACCGTTTAGACCTACTGACTTTTTAAAGGCCCGGCTATCATATTTTCCACCGGTATTCATTTTGGAAACTACGTCTACCACCTTACCAAGAGGTATGCCCCTACCATAATCCCTTACCTTGACCACTTTATCCTTAATTGAGATTTCAATGGTTTTACCCGCACCCATGACAAATTCATCAATACAGTTGTCAATAACCTCTTTTAAAAGTATATAAATACCATCATCGGCAGATGAGCCATCTCCCAGTTTACCTATATACATACCAGGCCTTAATCGGATATGTTCTTTCCAATCTAGCGAGCGTATATTGTCTTCTGTATATTTAGTAGTGTCTTGGGACATGAAAAAAAAATTTATGAAAGTGTTGCTAAAGATAATGCCACTGGACAAAACATAAAACCCCTAACTGTTAAAGTAATTAACAATAAAAACTCCTTTATTGTTGATAGCCACTACCATTATACAAAATCAGGTTTCGATAATTGCGATAAAAATCAAAATAAATGAGTCAGTTTTTAATGATATAAGTCATTGTAAAAATATAAACCATTTTTTACTTTTAAATACATATATCACACTTATGGAATTTATAGACTATTACAAAATTCTTGAAATAGACAAGAAAGCCACACCGGCTGAAATAAAGAAAGCCTACCGCAAGCTTGCCCGAAAATTACATCCAGATTTAAACCCAAATGACAAAAGTGCCCAAGAAAAATTTCAAAGGGTCAATGAAGCCAATGAAGTATTGAGCGACCCTGAAAAAAGAAAGAAGTATGATGAGTATGGCAAAGATTGGGAACATGCAGAAGCCTTTGAGCAGGCCAAACGGCAACAACGTAATTCCCCGGGAGGTAATAGAAGAACCTATACCGGCAATACAGGGTCTACTGAAGATTTTTCTGATTTTTTTGAATCAATGTTTGGCGGTGGAGGCTTTAGTGGTGGTGGCGGTAGACGAACAACCCAATTCAAAGGCCAGGACCTAAACGCAACGTTAAAGCTAAACCTACTGGATATCTTAGAGGATCAAAAGCAAACCTTGGATCTTGGGCACAAGAAAATAAGAATCAACATACCTGCTGGTGTAGAAGACGGACAAACAATAAAAATTACAGGTTACGGTGGCGAAGGTGTGAACGGTGGACCAAAAGGCGACTTATATTTAACTTTTGAAATTATAAATAATACCGATTTTAAAAGAGTTGGCAATGATTTATATAAAAATGAATCAATTACTCTTTATGATGCCATTTTAGGTAGCACTATAGAATTACATACTTTGACCGGTAAGGTAAAATTAAAGGTAAAACCAGAAACGCAAAACGATACCAAGGTAAAATTAAAAGGAAAAGGAATGCCTGTTTATAAGAAGAAAGGTTTGCATGGAGATTTGTACATCACCTATAAGATAACTATGCCAACCAACCTTTCTCAAAAAGAAAAAGAATTGTTTAAACAACTATCAGAATTAAAATAATATGGACACAAGTAGATATATACAAATAGAAGTGTACTGCGAACGCACCCAGACACCACTTGAATTTATAGAAGACCTATTAGAATTTGAAATGATAGAGATAGAACATATTGAGCACAAGAAATATATTCAACCCCAACAAATTGTAGAAATTGAACGTATTCATAGACTACGTAACGACCTTGGAATTAATCTGGAAGGTATAGCGACCTTAAACAATATGTTACAAAAAATATATTCTTTGGAAAAAGAAGTTAAGTTATTGCAGGACCGTCTTATGATTTATGAAACCTAGACATTAAAACGGAAATGCATTACATCACCATCTTTAACAATGTATTCTTTGCCCTCAACTCTCATTTTACCTGCTTCTTTAACTTTTGCTTCACTTCCATAAGCAACGTAGTCGTCATAAGCAATAACTTCCGCTCTAATAAAACCTTTCTCAAAATCGGTATGGATAACTCCTGCCGCTTGTGGTGCTGTAGCGCCAACAGGAATAGTCCAAGCACGGACCTCTTTGACACCTGCGGTAAAATAGGTTTCAAGGTTCAATAATTTGTAAGCCCCTCTGATCAATTTTGCAGAACCTGGCTCCTCAAGCCCTAAGTCCTCCAAAAACATTTGGCGCTCATCATAAGTTTCAAGCTCCGTAATATCCGCTTCCGTGCCAACAGCTAGAAAAATTACTTCTGCATTTTCTGCGGCAACGGCTTCTTTTACCTTATTTACATAGTCATTACCGGTAGCGGCCGCATCTTCATCTACATTACAAACATACATAACAGGCTTGTCGGTAATGAATTGTAGGGGTTTAACAAATTCTGCCCTAGCCTCATCATCAATTTTAATTGCCCTAACGGATGTTCCTGCCTCAAGACCGTTTTTAACGGAAAGAAGCACAGCCTCTTCCTTTTGGGCATCCTTATTACCGGTCCTTGCCGCCCTTTTAACTTTTTCAAGCTTTTTTTCTACGGTTTCCAGGTCTTTTAATTGTAGCTCCATATCAATGGTTTCCTTGTCCCTTATAGGGTCAACGCTACCATCCACATGAACAATATTATCATTATCAAAGCAACGCAGTACGTGGAGAATTGCATCGGTTTCACGAATGTTCCCTAAAAATTGGTTCCCTAACCCCTCTCCTTTACTAGCTCCTTTAACCAACCCTGCAATATCTACAATTTCTACAGTAGCGGGCAACACCCTTTCTGGATTAACCAGCTCCTCTAATTTTTCCAACCTAGAATCGGGTACATTGACCACACCAATGTTAGGCTCAATAGTACAAAATGGAAAGTTTGCACTTTGCGCTTTTGCATTGGACAAACAATTAAAAAGAGTCGATTTTCCAACATTGGGCAATCCTACAATACCTGCTTTCATAATAAAGAATATTTCAAGGGTGCAAATATAGTTTTTAGTTGAACATTTTAAAGTCTAAACAACTGCTAAACTTCCAAAAAAACCTTTACTAATATTTTGATTAATAGTCAAACTTTTTAGCCATAGGCAGAACAAAATACACACAATTAACACTTTTTAAGAAAAAATTCTATACTTTGTGGCCAGAATACGTGGAAAATTATGGAATTACATTCTGATGAAACCTTATGGTATTTTTTTAAAAAAGGCGAGCACAATGCGTTTTCGTTACTTTTTAAAAAATTCTATCCACAGTTACATGTATATGGAACAAAGATTAGCAGTTCCCCTGCAATAACGGAAGATTGTCTTCAAAACTTCTTTATACAATTGTTTGAGGAACGGGATAAACCAAGGAACATTAAAAATTTAAAGGCCTATTTATTTGTATCCTTTAAAAGAAGATTAATTAAGCAATTGCAGAGCAATCAAAAAAATGTACCTATTTCAGAAGCACAATTATTCAAGACAAACTTTAATTTTTCTGCTGAAGAGATTTCCATTCATCAAGAGGTACAATTTTTATGTACCCGCACCCTAAACAGCCTGATCAATCAATTATCTCCGCGACAAAAAGAAGTTATCTATTTAAAATATTATAGTGAAATGAACATAACGGACATTGCAGAAGTTATGGACATGAATTATCAAAGCGTACTGAACACCTTACAAAAGGCAATGAAAAAACTACGCGTATCTTCTGAAAATCAACAGATTAAAACAATTTTGAAAAAAAATTAAAAATAATAGGGTATATAATTAAGATTGAACACTCTTAAGTATGAACACCCTATTAAATGAAAAACAACGACCTTAATTTATCTTTCTTCCTAGAAGATGCCTCGTTTGAAAATTGGGCCAGAGGGCTTAACAAGAATGATATAGAATACTGGAATCTTTGGATTAGGAACAATCCACAGCATATAGAAACAGTAGAAAGCGCTAAATCTATTATACTAGGTGTAAGTTTTGTCCAACAATATCCAGATAAAATAAAGGTTGATCATGAGCTTGCCAAAATCTTGCCAAAATTAGCCATTGAAGAACCCGCGGTAAAGCCAAAAAAATCTTTACGCTCGTCCCAAAAGATTTTTTTGTTGACAACGGCAGCTATTTTCCTAATACTTTTAAGCTGGAACGGGTTATCATTGTTCAATAATTACAACACTACAACACATAAAACAAATTTTGGGGAAATTATTGATTTGAAATTACCAGATGGCACCTCTGTAGTTTTGAACGGTAATTCCAAGATATCCTATAATAAAAATAATCCTAGATTAATTACTTTGGATGGTGAGGCCTATTTCAAGGTAAAATCCATTCCGAGCACCAATGCCAAATTTTGGGTACTAACGGAAGACCTTAAGGTAGAGGTCTTAGGTACGCAATTCCATGTAAACACAAGAAAGAAAAAAACCAATGTAGTCCTAGACGAAGGGTCTATACATTTGGAGTTCAACAACGGTACCGTAACCAAAATGATTCCGGGAGAGCTGGTATCATTTTCCAAGGAAAGCGAAAATCTTATCCATAAAAAAGTTTCCGTTAAGACACCTTATGCACTATGGAGGGGTGGCACTTACGCTTTTAATGAAATTCCTTTAAAGGAAGTTATGTTCAACATAGAAAATACGTATGGTATTAAAGTGCTTTATTCCAATGACTCATTAAAGAATATTCCTATATCCGGAGGTATTCCTAACCAAAACCTAAAAATTTGTATAGCGGCGATCGAAAAAGCGACCGGCACTAGAATTATTCATAAAAACGACACTTTACAAGTAACAGAAAACCCTATTAATAACTAAAACTATACTATTTATGAGAACGAACAAATTAATGAAAACACTGCTTGCAGTACTGCTTATTTCAAGTAGTATTAATATGACAGCAGCTAATAAGCTCGACAAAGAGGTGACTCTAGACGAGTTTTTAAACGAGATCAGTGAAAAGTACGAAGTATTTTTCACCTATAATCCTACATTGGTAGCCAGTACCAGTTTAAACCCTGAGGAATATAAATTTCCAATATTGGACAAGATTATAAATAAATTGGAGCGTAAAACAAGTTTTGATTTTGAATATCTGGGCAATAAATATTATGTAGTTTATCATAAAAAAAATGAACGTGCCAAAGTATTGAAGGTTGATTCATATAAGAACGGCCTTTCCGCACTAACACTTAACGAAGAAGTGCAAAATACGATTACAGGTAAGGTAACGGATGCCTCAGGTATGCCACTTGCAGGTGTAAATATCGTAGAAAAAGGTACTACCAACGGTACAACATCAGATTTTGACGGTAATTATTCCATAAATATTACAGATGACACCAAGTTGGTTTTTAGCTATATAGGATTTGCTACACAGGAAATAGCCACTGCGGGCAAGAGCACAATCAACGTGCAATTGACAGAAGGTATGCAATTGGATGAATTTATTGTTGTAGGATCAAGAACAGCACCAAGAAGTAATACGGATACTCCCTTACCTGTTGACGTTGTTGGTGTAAAAGAATTAAATTCTACCGGACAGGTTACTTTTGATAAAGCGCTTCAATATAGAATACCTTCATTTAACACGGTGCAAACACCTGTTAACGATGCAACTTCATTATTAGACCCTTATGAAATTAGAAATATGGGCCCAAGTAGAACATTGATATTGATTAATGGCAAACGTAAAAACTTAAGTGCGTTATTGTACACACAAACTTCACCAGGTCGTGGTGAGACAGGAGCGGACATTTCCGCAATACCTACAGATGCGATCAAAAGAGTTGAAATTCTTAGAGATGGTGCATCTGCCCAATATGGCTCTGATGCAATTGCAGGTGTAATGAACATTATTTTAAAAGATTCCCCAAATGAAGGGTCTGCAACTGTTAGAACAGGAATTACCTCTGAAGGAGATGGTGAAATGTTCGGTGTTGCGGTTAATAACGGTTCGTCCATAGCAGATGACAAAGGATTCGTAAACTATACGGTAGATTTTTCAAAGGTTAATTTGGCCAATAGGCCGGGTACGGTCAATGCAGCTGGTGAAGCGGCAGATTTTGGAGCTGATATTGCCGATGTACAGTCATTCCTTTCCAGAAGACCAGATGCCGGTAACATTAACGGGTCACCGGAAACCGCAGCAGCCAAATTTTCTGCAAACTTTGGATATGATTTAAGTGAGAATACTTCATTATACGCAAATGCAGCCTATGTATACAAGGCCGTAAATAGTTTTGCCAACTACAGAACACCTTATTGGAGAACGGTTGAGGATTTTCCTTATTTAGCTGATTTCTTTCCTGGAAACAATCCTAATACCCCAAATGGATATGATGGTTACGTACCAACTTTTGAAGGCCTTTTAAGCGATTATAATGGTACTGTTGGTTTTAAATCCACCATAAACGATTGGAATATAGATGCAAGTTTTACCACTGGTGGCAACTTGCAGACATATAAGGTAAACCAATCCCATAACAGAAATGTGGTATATTCCCCATCTACTTGGGTAGATGCAAATGGTAACGGTTCTGTGGATGATGGTGAAATTACCGAAGGCTCTCAATTATACAGGGAAAATAGTCAACAATCCTTTGATCCGGGAGGAACTAAGTTTACGCACAATGTAGGTAACATTGATATTTCCAGGTTACTTTCTGACAAAGTGAGTATTGGTGTTGGTGCAGAGTTTAGAACAGAGACCTTTGAAGTTATTGAAGGTGAACTAGCCTCTTATGACGGTGGTGGTGCAGATTCATTTGCAGGAGCCTCTCCACAAAACTCAGGTAAATTTAACCGATACAATATTGGTGGATACTTAAGTTTGGATTATGATGTGACTGATGCGTTTTTGTTAAGCGGTACCATAAGAACTGAAAATTATTCGGATTTTGGTAATGCATTCGTTTATAAGTTCAGTTCAAGATATAAGGTAAACGACGCATTTACCTTAAGGGGGTCTATTTCTTCTGGTTTCAGGGCTCCTACCCTACACCAAATCTATACCCAGAAAGCACAGTACAGTTTTGTACCTGGACAAGGTATTCAAGTAGGTGGGTTGATCAACAACGTATCTACACAGGCAAAACTTTTAGGCATACCACAATTGGATGCTGAAACATCTACAAACTTTACAGTAGGTTTTGGAGGCAAAATAGCAAACAAGTTCAGCTATACCTTGGATTATTACAATATAGCCGTTAAGGATAGAATTGTTTTAGGTTCTGAAATTGGTCCAAGTGGTGACGCTAACAATCCGTTGGATATCCTTTTGGCCGATAACAACTTAAGCGATGTTAGCTTCTTTTCCAATGCTATTGATACTAAAACTTCTGGTATAGATGTAGTATTGGCATATAAAGGAATTGATTTAGGAGCTGGAAGTCTTGACCTAAACCTTTCTGGAAACTATACCATACAGAATGAAAGAGACGGACCTGTAAAAGATGTTCCTTTGGTTGCCAATTCTGGACAATCTGTAGTTAACGAGACTCAAGAAGCTTTGTTCTTCACTTCTCGTCCAAAGACAAAATGGATTTTAGGTGCAAACTACGATATCAATAAATTCGGCATCTCTTTGAACAACACCTATTTTGGTAAGACTACCTTTCAACAACAAGGTATGGACAATAATATCTTTACCGAGTTTACACCAAAAATTGTTACTGATTTAGGAGTTAATTTCAGCGCTACGGATAAGTTGACATTGGCATTGAACATCAATAATATTTTGAATGTTCTACCAGAATGGAGCTTCAAATCCAAAAACGCAGCCGGAGACGATATTTTGGCCGATCCTGCACAAGTACAGAATCAGTCTAACTTAATAACATTTAACCAACGGTATTCTCAAATGACATATGATGGATACCACTTTAGCCAATTAGGAACCATGTTCAACCTTTCGTTGAACTATAAGTTCTAGTTTGAGTTAGTTTATTTTGAAAAGGCCACCTGTGCATAGGTGGCCTTTTTTTTGTGTTATATGAATCAATGTGAAATCACATGGTATTTTATAAAAAAATATAACTAATAGTAGGTGTAGTTCGCACCGCTATAAATAGCACATATAAATTAATACGTACAAAAAAGGCCGCCCTTACAGGCAGCCTTTACCAATATTGGTAAAAATATATTAATCTTCCGGGTGCATAAATTTTTGTTTGGCCAATAGCACCTCTTCAGATTCTACATGGTCATCGTCCGGAACGCAACAGTCAACCGGACACACAGCTGCACACTGTGGTTCTTCGTGAAAGCCCATACACTCGGTACATTTGTCCGGAGCAATGTAATATACTTCATCACTAATAGGTTCCTGTACTTCATTTGCATCAACCTGTTTTCCATTGGGTAATACAACTTCCCCTTCTAATGAGGTGCCGTCACTATACCTCCATTCATCCGCACCCTCATATATCGCAGTATTTGGACATTCTGGTTCACAGGCCCCACAATTAATACATTCATCGGTTATTATAATCGCCATAATTTCTTCTACATTAAAATGCCCAAAAAAGAACGGGCATGCTTATTTTTGCACAAAGGTAATTCCTAGTGGATTAGTATACAAATATAATGAGCGATCACAACCTTACTATCAAAGCTTTTGTTAAACTTGGTGATTTTTTAAGATCATTTTGTGAATATATTGAATCCGGAAATAGATTGGACACTACTGATGATGAATGGTTTTCGATATTCAGGACCGAGGTTGAAATGGCCCATCATTATAACGGATGGTTCACCAAGGATAACTGTATTCATGCCTTTAGCACTTGGGGCAATACGCTTACACAACCAAATCTGGAGAACTGGTTAAGCACTTATGATCTTGAACGTAACCAAAAAAAGACGGTAGCCTTAATTATGGCAGGCAACATACCCTTGGTGGGGTTTCATGATCTATTGTCCGTTCTGGTAACAGGCAACAAGGCATTGGTGAAACTGTCTAGTAGCGACCAAAAACTGATTCCTTTACTAATACGATACTTAAGCTCCATAGAGCCCTATTTTAAGGAAAAGGTTGTTTTTACCAAAGAGCGCCTAACCCATTTTGATGCGGTTATAGCAACAGGAAGCAATAATACAGCACGGTACTTTGAGTACTATTTTAGCAAAAAACCCAATATAATCAGAAAGAACAGAAATTCTGTTGCCGTTTTAAGTGGAAAGGAATCGCACAAGGAACTGACCGCCCTAGGAGAAGATATTTTTAGGTATTTTGGACTAGGTTGCAGGAGTGTCTCAAAAATTTTCCTTCCTAAAAATTATGAGATCGATCAATTTTATAAGGCAATGTTCAATTACAACGAGATTATCAACCATAATAAGTACGCGAACAATTATGACTACAATAAGGCCGTGTACCTAATGAGCGAATTTAAGATATTGGACAACGGATTTCTTATCCTAAAAGAAGATGAAAGTTATGCATCCCCTATAGCCTCCTTATTTTATGAGTATTATGAAGATGCTGCTGAATTACAAAAAAGGCTGAGTGCAGACAGTGAAAAAATACAATGCATAGTATCCTCTAATTTTCTGGATGCTGAAGTGGCATTTGGTACAACGCAGACACCTTCCTTAACGGATTATGCAGATGGTTTGGATACTGTTGAGTTCCTGTTGGCAACCTAACGAATTAAATACATTTCAATATCGCTGATTATTGAAAAAATCCTGACCTTTGCTTCCCTAAATTACATCCAAAATGAAAAAGCACAATTTTAGCGCAGGTCCTTGTATTTTACCAAAAGAAGTTATTATAAAAGCATCGGAAGCCGTTATGGATTTTAATGGTTCCGGATTGTCTCTCATAGAAATATCTCACAGAAGCAAAGACTTTGTTGCTGTAATGGAAAATGCACGTTCCTTGGCATTGGAACTTTTAGACCTTAAGGATAAAGGGTACCAAGCCTTATTTCTACAAGGTGGTGCCAGTTTGGAATTTTTAAGGGTAGCCAATAATTTAATGGAGACCAAGGCCGGGTATTTAAATACCGGTACTTGGAGCGATAAGGCCATTAAAGAAGCCAAACTATATGGTGAAGTTGTTGAAGTTGGCTCATCAAAAGATGAAAACTATAAGTATATACCAAAAGGCTATGCAGTTCCTAAAGGATTGGATTACCTACATATAACATCAAACAATACCATATACGGTACGCAGTTTAAAAAATTTCCGGTAACGGATGCCCCCTTGGTATGTGATATGAGTTCCGATATTTTTTCAAGACAATTGGATTTTTCAAAATTTGATTTGATATATGCCGGGGCCCAAAAGAACATGGGCCCAGCAGGTGCCACATTGGTAGTTGTAAAAGAGGAAATACTGGGCAAGGTTTCCAGAACAATACCTTCAATGCTAGACTACCAAGTACATATTTCCAAGGACAGTATGTTCAACACACCTTCTGTATTTGCAGTTTATACCTCCATGTTGACTTTGGAATGGCTTAAAAAACTTGGCGGTATAGCGGCCATTGAAGAGATTAATGAGAAAAAAGCACGCTTACTTTATTCGGAAATAGATTTAAATCCGGTATTTAAAGGATATGCAAATACAGAGGACCGTTCCATAATGAACGCTACTTTTAACCTGACCGATGAAAGTTTAAAATCCACTTTTGAAACGTTATTGAAAGAAGCAGGTATTAATGGGCTCAACGGTCATCGTTCCGTTGGTGGTTATAGGGCTAGTATGTACAATGCCCTGTCTTTGGAAAGTGTAGGTGTATTAGTGGACGTAATGAGTGAAATGGAGCGTAAGGGATAGTTCTCAAAAAGTTGTTGAAGATGTCGATAAAGGATGTACGGACTCTATAATTAAATGATTAAAAAGAAATGAAGATTTTAGCAAATGACGGTATATCCAAAAATGGGATAGAAGCTTTGGAAAAGGCCGGGATGGAAGTTTTGACCACAACGGTTGCCCAAGAACAACTGATCAACTTTATAAATGACAATAATATAGATGCTTTGTTGGTCAGAAGTGCCACCAAGGTCAGAAAAGATGTTATTGATACGTGCACAAGCCTTAAATTAATTGGCCGTGGTGGAGTTGGTATGGATAATATTGATGTAGACTATGCAAGGGCAAAGGGTATACATGTAATCAATACTCCTGCTGCCTCTTCAGAATCTGTGGCAGAATTGGTTTTTGCACATTTATATGGTGGAGCTAGATTTTTATATGATGCCAATAGAAATATGCCCCTTGAAGGAGACACTAATTTTAAAGGTCTTAAAAAGTCTTATTCAAAAGGAACAGAATTACGCGGTAAGACTTTGGGCATCTTTGGTTTTGGCAATATTGGCCAAGCTACAGCACGTATAGCCTTAGGTGTGGGCATGAAAGTTGTCTATTGTGATCCAGAGGTAGAAAGTGCACAGATCAATCTATCTTTTTATGATGGCCAACAAGTAGCGTTTACCTTGCAGAATACACCTAAGCAAGAACTTTTGAAACAATCTGATTACATTTCTCTCCATGTACCGGATCAACAGGATTATATATTGGGTAAAGCGGAGTTTTCCCAGATGAAACAAGGTGTAGGAATCATTAACGCCGCTCGTGGTGGCGTATTGGATGAGGTGGCACTGGTAGAAGCATTGGAGAACGGCACCGTGGCATTTGCCGGTTTGGACGTTTATGAATCAGAACCAAATCCAGAAATGCGATTATTGATGCATTCAAGTATTTCGTTGTCCCCACATATTGGCGCAGCAACGCTAGAAGCACAAGAAAGAATAGGCCTTGAACTGGCAGAACAAATAATTTCCTTATTAAAATAAGTGCTCAATAGCGTTTTTTTCTAACTCTTTTTGTACTTTAAGCCGCGAACATTAAATTAACTATAACAATGGCAGGATTATTAGATCTATTGAACAGCCCAATGGGCAAACAATTAATAAGTGGGGTTGCAGGGCAAACCAACCAACCCGAAAGTAAAACAGCAGATGTGCTTAGTATGGCAATGCCTTTAATATTAGGTGCAATGAAGAAAAATGTATCTTCTCCAGAAGGGGCACAAGGATTAATGAGTGCACTCTCCGGCAAGCATAATGGAGGAATATTAGATAATTTAGGAGGCCTGTTTGATGGTGGCGTAGATGACAATGTAATACAGGACGGTGCCGGTATACTTGGCCATGTCTTTGGTAACAAACAACCACAGGTAGAAAATGCACTGAGCCAAAAATCTGGATTGGATGCCGGTTCTATTACTCAAATATTAAAGATTGCTGCACCTATTGTAATGGGTTACCTAGGAAAGCAAACCGCACAAAGTAATGTTAGCGATTCCTCTGGAATGAACGCCTTGCTTGGAAGTATGCTCGGAGGTCAACCCCAAGAAAACCAAAGTTTGATCACTACCTTATTGGACGCGGACGGTGATGGTAGTATATTGGACGATGTTGCCGGTATGGTAATGGGCAGTAACAAAAAGCAAGGGGGCTTAGGTGGCCTTTTAGGCGGATTGTTCGGAAAATAAATTAACGGTTACCTATATAAAAAAGCCGCTTGCAATTGCAAGCGGCTTTTTGTATTTTAAATCCTATGAAAAAGAAACAAATTTATAAACTGACATTTTCAATACTTTCCTGCATCTATGTATTTTTTATATCCAGTTGCGGTAGTAGCAAAGAAGCGGTATCTATTTCCAGCGCTGAGAAAACGGTATTTGAACAAGTTAAAGGTGATACAATAACGATTGCAAGCGATAAGACCGAATATGAAATCATTATAATAGAACCCGGTTTTAACACTTGGCTGAATTCCATTGCCAAACCAGAAGGTTATTATTCACAGGAATTTTTGGAAAATAGAAATTATTTGATGGTCGTGGAATGGAACCAGCGCGTATTACAACCTATGCGCTATAACCCCAATCTTTATGAACTTCAAATAGATTACAATCAAAATATTGATTATGGATACGAGGTCAACTACAAATTATATAATTATTTTATTTATTTCCAAAGAAAGTACAATCAACGTTTAGGTCCTTTTTTACCACGTATTTAAGAAGTATCTTTACAGCCTTTAAACAATAATATGCAAAGGTTAAAAGAACGTTGGGGCATTACCAACAATTTTCAATTGATTATCATATTCTTCGTATTTGCCATTACCGGCTCTTCATCTGTATACGTCGCTAAGCCTTTTCTGGATTTTATAGGACTAGATCAAGCAAATTTTTCTGAAACTTGGTGGGGAAACACATTATATATAGTTTTGCGGATTCTTCTGATTTTTCCCTTTTATCAGGTGTTATTGGTAATTTATGGCTGGTTATTTGGACAATTTAAATTTTTCTGGGCTTTTGAAAAAAAGATGCTAAAAAGAATTGGACTAGGTTTTTTAGTTACATAATTTAATAGTTCTTTAACAGTTTTTTGCAACATGCATGGGTTAGATTTGCAAACATGAGTTTAACAAAACACAAAATTGTAAATTCTATAGTGGCCATCATCTTATTGGTCGGTTTACTAGGGCCTTATTTTGTGAAAATTTCGCATGCAATGCATGAACATGAAAATGTTCAATGTGTTATGAAAGGTGAATTACATATTCACGCCGTAGAGTTTAACTGTGATTTTGAACATTATCATTTATCTACATTTTTTAATCCAGAATTTGATTGCCCTAACTTTATCGCTCCTTCTACAATTACCAAGGTAATTACTAATAACTATTACTTTTTAAGTAAATATCAACAACTACATTTTGTATTAAGAGGTCCCCCAACTTGTTAGAAAAATCCTAGCAACACGTTTAAATCTTAATATCTTAATACAATTTTATATGAAAAATATACATATAACAATGCTATTTGCATTGTTAGCACACTTTGCATTCGCGCAAAATAGTTTGAACGGAACTATTAAAGACAAAGAAAACCAAGAACCTCTAGAACAAGTATCCATATATTTTCCACAGTTGGAAAAAGGTACGGTTACAAATGCTGACGGTTATTATGAAATCAATAATTTACCTACCGGAAAGTTTAAAATAGTAGTCTCATATATAGGGTACCAAACCTATTCGCAAACTCTTGAGATTTTAAATAAATCTACGAAGCTTTCTTTAGAATTAACTACGAGTGCCATTGAAATGGAAGAAGTTATCGTATCTACACCATTTCATAAATTACAGCGAGAAAATGTAATGAAAGTTGAAAGAAGCAGCATAAAAGAGTTGCAAAATGCCGGAGCAATTAATTTAGCCGAAGGTATAACGAACATTCCTGGTGTAGAAAGTGTATCTACGGGGGTTGGTATTGGCAAGCCAGTAATTAGAGGTTTAAGTTCAAATAGAGTATTGACCTATACCCAAGGTATACGTTTAGAAAATCAACAATTTGGTGATGAGCATGGGTTAGGAATTAGTGATGCGGGTATTGAAAGTGTTGAAGTAATTAAAGGTCCCGCTTCTTTATTATATGGTTCGGATGCTTTGGGCGGTGTTCTTTATCTTAATCCTGAAAAATTCGCAAATACAAACGACGTTGACGGAGATATAAATCTTAATTATTTCTCTAATTCTCAAGGTATAAATGGTAATGCAGGTATAAAAGCATCTTCAGACAAACTTAAATTTTTAGCCCGCTTTGGCGGAAGCTCTCATGTTGATTACAAAACTGGAAGTGATGAACGCGTGACCAATTCGCGGTTTAATGAAAAGGATTTAAAAACAGGTTTAGCCTATCAATTGAGCCATTTTAAAACTGAAGTTCGCTATAATTACAACAATTCTGAGCTAGGTATTCCAGAGGAAATAGGAGAACAATCTACGGACAGAAATGCCATTGAACCTTTTCAAAATATTACCAGCCATATACTGAGTTCAAAATCTAATATTTATTTTAATAATTCAAGTCTACAGGTCATTTTAGGCCTTACCAACAATAATAGACAAGAATTTGAAGATCACCACCACGAGGAAGAAGGAGAAGAACACGAAGAAGGTGAAGATCATGAAGAAGAAGAAGGTGAAGATCATGAAGGTGAAGAAGCTGCTTTAGACATGAAATTGCAAACCTTAAGCTATAATATTCAATATAATTTAGCGAAAATCGGTGCCGTTGAAACTATTGTAGGTGTTCAAGGTATGAACCAAACAAATGAAAACTATGGTGAAGAAGTTTTAATTCCTGACGCAATCACGAATGACATTGGAGTTTTAGCTACTTCTCATATACATTTCAACAAAAGTGATATACAATTAGGTATTCGTTTTGACAGACGTACTATTGATGGAGAAGAAAACGGAATCATAGGAGATGAAGGGTATATAGCAGCATTAAAAAGAAGTTATAACAGTTTTAATTTAGCTGCAGGTTATAAAATTGATTTGAGCAAGAATATTATAAGCCGACTTAATGTGGCTTCTGGTTTTAGGGCTCCCAATCTGGCAGAATTAACTTCCAATGGTTCTCATGAAGGTACAAATAGATATGAAATTGGTAATGAAAATTTAGACAATGAACGTAATGTACAAACAGATTTATCTTTAGAATTTCAAAACGAACATTTTGAATTTTATATCAACGGATTTTATAATTCTATCTCCGATTATATCTATTTAGAGCCAAATGGAACTATTGTTGACGGTGATGCTGTTTTTCTATACCAACAACAAGATGCAAATATATATGGCGGTGAAGCCGGGCTTCATTATCACCAACATCCATTAGATTGGTTACACATGGAAAGCAATTTTTCCATCGTAAATGGAGATTTGAAAAATGGTGGCAATTTACCTCTAATTCCTGCAAATAACTGGACAAATACTTTACGATTTGAATTGGCTAAGGTCAATGAGAATTTGTATAATGGTTATGGTTTTATTACTTTAAAATCTTATTTCGCCCAAACTAGGGTAAGTGATTTTGAAATGCCAACAGGTGCTTACTCATTGTTGAATTTAGGCTTTGGTGCTACTGTTGCCATTTCTAACCAACCTATTGAAATAAAATTGAGTGCAAATAACATTCTAGATAAAGAATATATTTCTCACTTATCAAGACTTAAATCTGATGGCATTAGAAATATTGGAAGGAACATTAATTTAGGTGTGAGTATCCCGCTTTAAATACTAGGAATAGATTCAATTAAAAGCCCCTTAAAGTTTATCTTTAAGGGCTTTTATATATTTGAGAATTATTCATCGAGGTTATACCACTCAATATTGGTGAGTGCAGGTCTTCTACCCTTTTTAAGAGGTGGATAATTTTTTACCAAATAGTCTACAATTACTTTTTGATTATCGCCCAATGGCCAAAGTCCCTGTGTTTTTTGCATCCAACGAATGGTTGCGTTCCATTGCTCCTCTCCCATTCTATTTTGAATAATAAGTTGTGAGGAATGACAGGTGGTGCAATTGGTGATTACGGCCTGCAAATCTGGTGCGTCAATAAGTCCTGTACGCAAATGTATTCCATTTTCAATAGCTTCAGGACTACCTTCTTCTAACGCTACTTGAGTTTCCTTTGGACCATATAACATGATTGCCAAAGCGCCCAAAACCACAAAACTTATCAATATTAAAATGATAATTTTAAAAACAGGCTTAAAAATAATTCTTTCGGTTTCTTTATGTTCTTGCATCATACAACTTTTACGGCAATTCTATGACAAGCATTGTTCAAATATCCCTTAGGGTTCCATCCAGGTAATACCATGGGTTGTTTAGTACCATTTTCATCCGTGGCCCTGGCCCAAATTTCATAATATCCCTTTTTAGGAAAGGATACACGTGCGCTAAAAGATTGCCAGGCCAACCTATTGGTAGGTGTATCTAAATTTGCGGTATTCCAAGATGATCCAAAATCTATTGAATATTCCATTTTTGCAACCTGCAATTCCCCTGCCCATGCATGACCATTGATTTTCAACATTTTACCTTCTGTTAGCAGTGCTCCTGACTTAGGATAAGTAATTAAGGATTTTACTGGCATGGACTCTATGATACACATTTGATCATCCGTAACCGTTTCCCCCGGCGCCACGGTTTCACAAGGCACCCTGTATGAGCTCCCACCCATTTTCTCTCCGTCATGAACTTTATTTCTTACACTTATACCGGTCAACCATTTTCCGGAAGTTGAAGCTGGCCAACCTCCACAAACCAATCGTAATGGAAAACCATGAACTTTTGGTATAGGCTCGCCGTTCATTGCAAAAGCTATTAAAGTTTCATCTTGCATGGCTTTGGCTATGGGCACTCCCCTAGAAATAGGTTCTTTATTCGGGTTTTTACTTAAATGTTGGTCAGCCGCATGATAGCCTATATAAACTGCATCATCTTTTAGGCCAACATCTGTCAAAAGGTCTTTTAACCTTATACCTGTCCAATTGGCACATGAAACGGCACCAATAGTCCATTGATTCCCTTTTGCCGGTGGATCAAACTCACTTCTGCCATTACCGCCACATTCCAAAGTAAGTTGATAGGTATAATGTTTAAACTTGGTTTTTAGATCTTGAAGCGTATAGGTCTTATAAGCTTTAACAGATTCACCGTTAATTGTAAGCGTCCATGTTTTTTCATCAATTGTTTCAGGAATGAGTCCGTTGTTACGAATAAACATATACTTATTAGGCGTAACCGGATCATTTAACAAATGTGCCTGGGCTTCCATATTCCAAGGTCTATCATTAAGAACAACCATGGCTTCGTCCTTTTTAAATAAGGTAAAAGGATTTACATCTTGATAGGCCAGCGGCGTATAACCAGATGGCATTAACGCTCCATAAACAATATCTATTCCGAGAACACTGGACAGACCTGCCAAACTCGATTTGGTGACAAAACTTCTTCTTTTCAAAACATTTCCGATTTGAGTTAAAGTTAAGCCATTTACAAATTTTTAGAAAGTTAATTAGACCTCAATAGTCTTGCCTTTTTCTTCACTCTTAAAGACATAAGTATATAACCACATTAACGTAAAGGAGGGTATAATGTCAAAACCTGGTATAATCTCCTCTACAAATGTAAATATACCCGCTGCCTGACCAACTTTACCTTTATACATTCTGGTCATTAGCCATCCTGACAAAGGTGCCCAGACAATGTCGGAGAACTCACCTACAAATGGTATGGCAAAAGACAGCATACCAATACCATCGAACAACAGCCCCATAAGGAGTTGTTTATATTTTTTATTTTTTAAAATAGACATAATGAAAATTTAGTTAATCTTTATGTGGTATACAACAAAGATGCCAAATTTTCATAGGTTTTAAATCAAAAAAAGGGACTAGGAAAGTTTAGCACTTATGAGTTTTAGAAATTCGTTCCGGGTTTCTATTTTCTCAAACTGCCCTCTAAATCCAGAAGTAGTAGTGACCGAATTTTGTTTCTGCACTCCCCTCATCATCATGCACATATGTGATGCTTCTATGACTACGGCAACCCCTTTTGGCTTTAAGGTAGTATTGATACATTCTAGAATGTCATGTGTTAAGCGCTCCTGTACCTGTAACCTTCTTGCAAAAACATCTACCACTCTAGGTATTTTACTGAGTCCTACAATATGGCCGTTGGGTATATAAGCAATATGGGCCTTTCCAAAAAATGGTAGCATGTGGTGCTCGCATAAGGAATACAATTCAATATCCTTTATAATGACCATATCATCATAAGACTCCTTGAACATGGCCCCTTTGAGAATTTCAACGGCATCCTGTTTATACCCTTGGGTTAAAAAAAGCATAGCCTTTGCAGCACGCTCAGGAGTTTTTATAAGTCCTTCCCGCTCTACATTTTCACCAATTTCTTCAATAATGGAAGAATACCTGCTTCTTACTTCATCGGTTATTTCAAGATTATATTCTTCTAAATTTCTATAAGAGGACATATAGTATAAATTATGTTTAATAAAATTTTATTTTCGTTGAACAAAATTACGTAATCTTTTTTCAATTACCTTACTTATTATTCATAAAAGCAACAAAATTACTCATTTTGAAATTCATTGTACCAATGAAAGCTTTTGTAAAAGTATAATTGCACATAGTATTTTTCGCAAGCGCTATTTTCATTAATTTTGAACACATATCTAAATAACCTCATCTATGATCAAAGCTTCTAACATTCATAAATATTACGGAACATTAGAGGTTTTAAAAGGTGTAGACCTGCATATAAAAAAAGGAGAAATTGTATCTATTGTAGGTGCTTCCGGTGCAGGAAAAACCACCTTGTTGCAAATCTTGGGAACATTGGATGTACAATCCAATAGAAATGACAGCAATTTATTGATCAATAATATTGAAACCACCAATTTAAACGACAAAGAGCTGGCAAAATTCAGAAACGAACATATTGGTTTTATTTTTCAGTTCCACCAGCTGTTACCAGAATTCACGGCATTGGAAAATGTGTGCTTACCCGCTTTCATTAAAAAAACACCAAAAGCTGAAGCTGAGAAAAGGGCGAAGGAACTATTGGCTTTCCTAGGTCTTTCTCATAGAATTGATCATAAACCGGCAGAATTGTCGGGAGGAGAACAACAACGTGTAGCAGTTGCCCGGGCACTGATCAACAATCCATCAATAATCTTTGCGGATGAGCCAAGCGGAAATTTAGATTCTGAAAGTGCGGACAATCTACACAAGTTATTTTTTGAGCTTCGTGAAAAGTTTGGACAGACTTTCGTAATCGTTACCCATAATGAAGAATTAGCTGAAATGGCCGACCGTAAACTTACCATGGTCGATGGCAAAATTGTGGATAAAGAAATTATCATAGCATAATTATATAATATGCTAGAAGAACTTTATGCATTTGCAAAGCGACCTGAATATCAAATAGATGCAAACAAATCATCTATTTATAGATGGGGGAGATTAGTTCAACTTTTATTCATCTCATTGGCATTAAGTGTATTACTCTTGACCATTGCGGGAGTTGTACAGCAAATTTTTGATTTGGACATGGGCAAACATGCCGTTGAGGATTTATTTGCCCAATATTCACCCATGACCATATTCTTTTTGGCAGTAATCGTAGCCCCCATACTAGAAGAGTTAGTTTTTAGAGCGCCATTGGTTTATTTTAAAAACAAAACTTCTTTCCCAAAAATCTTTTATGCATTTACAATATTGTTCGGTTTGGTTCACATCAGTAATTTTGAATGGTCTACACAAGTAATTTTCTTTGCGCCCCTATTGGTAGCACCACAAATCTGTGCAGGATTCATATTAGGATTTATAAGAATCAAGTTTGGTCTATTTTGGTCCATAATACTGCATGGGCTTTACAACCTTATTTTATTAGCCCCTGTTTTGATTGTAACCATACTAAAAATTGACATTAAATGAACAAGGCGGACTTAAAGGAATTTATGGATGAAAAAGTCATTGCTTACAACAATAAACTGTTTTTGGACACAGACCCTATCCAAATTCCACATATGTTCACCATAAAGGAAGATATTGAAATCAGTGCTTTCTTAACAGCTACAATTGCCTGGGGAAACAGAAAAAGTATCATTAACAATTCACATAAGTTAATGGAGTTAATGGGCCAAAGTCCTTATGATTTCATAAGTAATTACAGTGAAAAAGATTTGGACCAATTAGCCAATTTTGTACATAGAACTTTTAATGGAATTGACTTAAGCTATTTCATAAAAAGTTTAAGGCATATCTATAAAGTACATAATGGACTTGAAGGAATCTTTACCAAATACCAGACATCAAATTCATTACAACCTACGATATCTAAATTCAAAGAGCTTTTTTTTGAACTGCCCCATGAAACCAGAACAACCAAACATGTATCTGACCCATTAAAAGGTTCTGCGGCAAAACGCATTAATATGTTTCTACGATGGATGGTTAGGGATGCACGTACTGAAGTTGATTTTGGTTTATGGGAAAATATACCTTCCTCAATATTATCATGTCCCTTGGATGTACACTCCGGTAACGTAGCACGTAAACTAGGTCTGCTAAAACGTAAACAAAATGATGCCAAGGCTTTAGCAGAACTAGATGCCAATTTAAGGAAGCTAGATCCAGTTGATCCCGTAAAATATGACTTTGCCTTATTTGGACTCGGCGTTTTTGAAAAATTTTAATAATTGGTGATTTTGGGAACGTCTGTCAAAGTATTCATAAATGCTACCAATGCATTTTCTTCAATACTAGTCAGCTCCAGATGATCAAAAGGTAGTGTTTGGTGCGGTAGATCAAAGCCCAAACCTATACCTCCACCAAGATTGTAAAAATTAACGACTTCCTCTAGGGTATTATAAACACCATTATGCATATAAGGAGCAGTAACACCTACATTACGTACCGTTGGGGTTTTGAACATTCCTTTTTGTAGGTCTATTTTGGATATTGCATAAAACCCTACATCTTCATCCAGTTGTTTATTATTGGCATTGGCAGGAACACCAATAATCTCTTTCTCATGTTCCGCAAAAAATGGTGGTACGGTACCATTGGTCAAAGGTATAAAGTGGCAAGTAGCACAAAGGGCTTTTCCCGTAAACAGATTAAATCCTAATTTTTCCTCCTCTGTATATGAATTTACTTCTGCCCTAATATTTTTATCAAACTTTGAGTCAAATCCGTTAAGGGTGGCTATATAGGAAGATATCGCTTTAACCATATCAATATTTTTTATGGATATATCTCCGTAGGCCTCTTTAAACAAGTGCCGATAACTATCGTTGATCATAATCTCGTTAGAAAATTGATGAACCGAAGAAGCAAATTCTTTCTCATTAGTAAACACAGCGGATACTTGAGCTATTAAATCTGGTGAACGCCCGTCCCAGAATTGACTTTGCTGAAATGTAGCATTGATCAACGTTGGTGTATTACGGTCTAAATCTTTTCCTTCATTATCCTTATTCAATACCACGTTATCCGCCCAACCCTTATTTGGATTATGACAGGTGACACAGGCCATATCCTTATTTTTGGATAGATTTTTATCGAAAAATAATTGTTTTCCTAAGTCTATTTGCTGTTGGGTCGGATTTTTATTGGTGTTCGATATAAAATAGTTTGGGTTAAATGAATTGGATTCAAAAAAAGTGGGAGCATCAAAATTAAATGGAAAGTTATCTACAGGCTCCCAACTACTAGATGCTTTTCTAATGGCCAGCCAATTTCTAGTTATAGGATTAAAATAATCCCTAATGAACACATACCGGTCAAAAGTCTCAAAATTGGGATTGTCCCCAATAAAATTGATTGCCAAAAAAACGGTTTTTTCAAAATCCTCATTAAGTTCTGGTGACCGTTCTTTTACAATATGTGCCAACGACATACTATATACATTAAATAAACTGTTGAGCGATATTTTGGTTTCTTCAAGTCCTAGTTGACTTACAGGGGTGTCAAAACCCGTAATACCCAAACTTACAATTCTCATGAGCTGTTGATGGATACTTATAAAAAAACGTTGGGAAGTAAGAGTACGTTTTGGGATATAATTGCGTAAAACTACCATAAGCCCCTTGGTCAACTCCAACTCGCGCTCATAAGTTTTCTCATCATCTATTCCGGAATAAATACTCTCCTCAATCTTTTGCAGTCCAATGGGTGCAAGTACTTTTTGGGTATCTTCGGTCAGAACCGGTAAAGCCGGTCCGTTTACCCTATGACCAACTTCCGGTTTAAGATAGGACGCGTATGGCTCCGCTTTTTTGAAAGCGGTACGGACCGCTTTAAAATATTGCTTTGCCAAAGGATCATCTACCTTGACCATCATCAATGAATCCATATAGTTAACGGCCAAAACCATGTTTGAATAATAATAGTCTTGAGCTTTAGTAAAATCCGGCACCTTATCCAAAGTTTCCGTAGTGTTGATTGATACATCCTTACATGAGACCAACACAACCCCAAACACCAATAGATTACAAATATTCTTGAACATAAACGTATTTAAATTAGAAAGGACCTCCCAAAAAATTGGGTAGGCCCTTTCAGTTGATTAAAGAAAAATTATCTAGGTAACCCCTTAAGGATAACGATCTGTCCACCTTGATTATCTTCATAATCCGTGTTTACATGTCCATCACGCCCCTTAAATGAATCATCTTGCCAGTAATGTGGCTGTAAGTTTAAAATGAATGTATCCGGAACCCCTATTTTGTCGGAAATATCTATAAGTGCACCATATTCGCCACCATCGCCATCACCAACATTTAGCGATCCATCAGCGGTAAGATCGGACCTAAGCACTAATTCAAGAACCGGACGTATGCTGTTACCATTTAAATCTGATTGATATATATACGCAGCATGGCCCCTGTCAAAAGAATTGGGGTCTTCCTGAAAGTATACAAAGTTTTCCGTAACACAGATATTATCCGGGCTTTGCAACATGCTTAGGTTCCCGTCCGCGTTGTTACTATCGGTATTTCCACTAACGATCTGCGTTAATTTTCCGGACAATGGCGATTCTTCATCCAGCTCCAGTTTGTATACCGTACCCCAGTCATTATACGTGCCAGCACCAGGTCCCCTACCGGTTACAGCAAAAAATACGTTTCTTCCCTTTTCATCTGTTCCTTTTTGATAATCAACATCCTCTACCCTCATAAATGCAGATGCATATACCGCTACGGAAGCGTCTTCCATTTCGTTCTTGGTCATATCCGCACCATCCACGATTTCAACAAACTCTACATCATAGGTGGTTTGAAAGTCCAAGTTAGATTCATTATATATGGTTTCAGGAGTAGCATCGATAACACCCCCCGATCCATCGGACACTTGCTTAAAACGAAGTACATATATTTTTCCTCCGGTAAGATCTGCATCACCATCCTCCGAGTAATATAATGAAACTTGGCCTTCAGAGCCACTGGAATCATCGTCCCCGCCTAAAATAACCGTTTTACCAGGATAGGCATTCTTTGGTAAAGGCACTGCATTCTCCCATGAAAATTCACCAAGAGCATCCAAACCAAAATCTGCGGTCGGTGTAGGTGTTGCTACATAGGGATCAATTCCCTTTACATCGTAATTAATACTTTCAGAAGCAGAAAGAAATATATCTGACCCACCGCCATGTATATCTGCTTCCCACATGGTAGCAGAGCATTGTCTTGCAAAATCGGCCACACCAGAATTCAATAACCAATCCCCACTAATAGGATTAAGGTTGGCGTCTAATTTAATCCTGCTCACTGCATAGGCATCTTCAGAATTTACCACATAGATATAACCATCACTTTCAGGGTCTTTTAAAAACCCTGCACCGTCCTGTGCACCTACCAATTTAAAATCATTGCTTAAAGTATCAGAGGAGCTTATTAATGAATATGCCTCCACATAATTGAACTGGGGCATCATGGCTACTAAAGGAGCTAAGTTGGACTTGTTTTCGAACATGGTTGCTGGTGGTGAAAAATCCTCACCATCTTTTCCATCTTGGCCATCTACCCCGTCTACGCCGTCAACACCATCTTTACCATTTATTCCATCAATTCCATCCTCAGGGTCGCAACTCATTACGGCCATACCAATACATGATAGCAACAAGGTTTTTACTACTACGTTTTTTGTGATTTTCATTATCAATTTAGTTTTAGGTTATCTACTCCACAAAACTATATTGACATCTTTGTTTTAAGGTACCCTTAAAATTAGCATTGCTTTATGCTTATCTTAAATTAGTGTTACAATGTAAAATTTAGGTAATGATAGAATTATGTAACATTGAACTAATTGTTAACCGCAACGATTACAAAACATAACACATTGTAAATCAAATATTTAACCTACAATACCCATGGTACCTAAATTTAAGGGTTGTGTTTTGCCGCCATTTGTAATAGATGCATAAATTGCTTCGGCAATAATCATGTCACGCTTTCCCATTTCACCAGGAGCAACGTTTTTGGCACCTAACAGAATGTGTCTTGCAAAATCATCCATCTGTAATGCTTGCTGACTTTGATGAGGAAAGGAAATAGTATTTCCTTTTGAGGTTCTACCATTGATCGGTCCGTAGTTATGGGCAGGATCTAGCTCAAACCAGCCATTGCTACAATGTACTTTTAGTCGGTTCCCGTTTGCATTATGGGAAGTCATCATATGGGCTACGGCTCCATTGTTAAATGTAAACTGGGCAGTAATGGTCTCATCCGTATCCTTAAAATATTCTGGTCGTGTACTAAACTCCTGCGCAGATACACTTGTGGGATTTTCTCCTACCCCATAAATACTGGTCTGTATTGCATAAACACCCATATTAAGTAGAGCCCCACCGCCTGACAATTTCTTGTTCAACCTCCATTGATCTGGATTTCCCCTAGAAATATAAGCGGCATCGGAGGATACAAAATGAACATCGCCAAAGGTTTTTTCCCTTACATATTTTTTTACTTCCTGTGTATAGGGATCACTTTGCATTCTATACCCTACAGATAATTTTACATCCGCTTTTTTACATGCGGCCATAATGGCATCACATTCTTCCACGCTGACCGCCATAGGTTTTTCACAAATTACATGTTTTCCTGCTTTGGCGGCCCTTATACTAAAATCTGCATGCATGCTATTGGGCAACACCACATATACTATATCGATATCATCATTATTGGCTATCGCGTCAAAATTTTCATAGTTATAAATATTCTTTTTTGGAATATTATACTTATTGGCCCATGCGGCCTCCTTTTCTTTTGTACCCGTTACTATGCCCGCCAAATAGCAATGTTCTGTCTGGACAAGTGCCGGAGCCAATTGGTAAGTACTATAACTACCCAGTCCTACCAACGCAACACCAAGTTTTTTAGTTTCATTCCCCTTATTCAAACCCATTGCCAATGGTACGGACCCAAAAACGGCAGCGCCAAAAAAACCTGTTGTAGCCAGCTTTCCAAAATTACGTCTTGTATAGTGTTTCATGTTCTTCGTGATTTAGCTTGAGTATTAAATTAATTAAAATTAACAGATAGGACATTAGAATACTAAAAAAACTGAAAACTTTCCTTATCCATAGATTATCGAAATGAATCCAAGCTGTAAATGAGTTTAAGTATTCAATAATACATACTAAATGATCCCTGTAATATTCTTATTTTCGTATACTCACCAACACCAAATGAACATGAAAAAAATTGTACACCTTTTCTTCTTAGTTTTTGCTTCGGCAGTATTTGCGCAATCGCGTACCGTACCTGTAGATACGGTAATTACCACACAGCACAATGCAACGATAAACGGTAGTACCTTTTCATATACCGCAGCTACCGGCACCCAACCCGTTTGGGACAGTAATTCCAAACCCGTTGCAACTTTACATTATACGTACTATACCAGGAATAATATTAAAGATCGCGCCGCTAGACCTCTATTGATCTCATTTAACGGAGGTCCGGGTTCCGGATCCGTATGGATGCATTTGGCTTATACAGGACCTAAAATATTAAAAATAGATGATGAAGGTTATCCTGTACAGCCCTATGGTGTAGATCAGAATCCACATTCCGTTTTGGATGTTGCCGATATAGTCTATGTAAACCCGGTAAATACAGGATATAGTAGAACTATTCCGGAAAGCGGAAAAGAAGTTGACAGGGATAAGTTCTTTGGAATTAATGCCGATATTAAATATTTAGCGGAGTGGCTTAACACATTTGTGACCAGAAATAATAGATGGCGTTCCCCTAAATATATCATTGGGGAGAGTTATGGCGGTACAAGGGTCATGGGCCTTTCCTTAGCTTTACAAAATCAACAATGGATGTATTTAAACGGGGTAATCATGGTTTCTCCCGCAGATTATAAAGTCATCCGTAATAGCGGCCCAGTAGCGGAAGCGATAAACCTGCCCTATTACACGGCGGCGGCTTGGCACCATAAAGCATTGCCAAAGGCATTACAGGAAAAAGACCTTCTTGATATTTTACCGGAATCCGAAGATTACACCATTAACCAGTTGATACCGGCATTGGCCAAAGGTGGATTTTTAGATGCATCTGAAAAGAAGAAAGTGGCTGAAAAGATTGCTTACTATTCCGGGTTAGATCAACAAGATGTTATTGATCAAAATCTATCCGTACCAACATCCTTTTTTTGGAAAAACCTTTTAAGGGATAAGGGTGGATACACCGTAGGCAGATTAGATTCAAGATATTTGGGAATAGATAGGCAAATGGCCGGAATGAGACCTGATTACAATTCTGAACTAACTTCCTGGTTACATAGCTTTACCCCTGCCATAAACTATTATTTACAAGAGGAACTTAATTTTAAGACCGATGTAAAATATAACATGTTTGGCCCCGTGCACCCTTGGAACAATGAAAACGACAATACCCGAGATGATTTAAGACAGGCCATGGCCCAAAATCCATATTTGAACGTAATGATTCAATCTGGATACTATGACGGTGCAACCAACTATTTCAATGCAAAATATACTATGTGGCAAGTTGACCCAAGTGGAAGGCTAAAAGACCGTTTTAGTTTTAAGGGATACCGTTCCGGCCATATGATGTATTTACGTAGAGAGGACCTAAAAACTGCTAATGATGATGTAAGGGAGTTTATATTGCGAACAATGGCCAACGGAAAAAGTGCCAAATACTAATAATTATTTACGCAATACGGTATTGGACATACCTAGTACGTGCAACGAATTTATTTTCAAATTTTGTACTGGGTATGTTTCTCTATCGTAGTTGTAGTTTTCACCAACTGCATCTTTGAAAATCTTATCGCGTTTACGTTGCTTTCTTTTTTTGAAAATATCAATGGTGAAACCTATAGTGGCACCACCCAGTACAGTGGCAATCAAATCTGCATTGTCCCAACCTCCATACTGCTTTTGATCAATACTTTCCTTGGCCACACCAATTAACAAACTACCACCTACTGCTCCAATAAAGGTCCAGGTTCTATCTCCATCAGAAATTTCATTTGCAATACCGGCTCCAACCAAACCATACAGGTTTCCACCCAAAAAATGCAATGCCTTATCACTTTCAATTTGTCCTTTAGCCGTATGCGTGGTTAAAAAGACAAGTAAGACCAAAATATATTTTACCATAAGTCCACAAAGATAATTATTCTAATTTCCTAAATTTCATAAAATCCTAAGTTTGCAACTGCACCTATTCATTAGAGTTTATAATTATAGTATCTTACCATTTTAAATAACTTATGGAACTAAAAAATTTTATCAAAAGTCTCTCTATTATGCATTTATTCCTTGTAGCAGGTTTAGGCATATTTACGGTTTGGATAGTTTTGCAAATAAATAGCTTTAATACAAGTACCAATGGCCAGGATATTTTTCTATTCATAGTTCCTGTTTTGGCTCTTTTAGGTTATTTTGGCAGTCAATGGGTTTTTAAAAAAATGACCTTGAACATACAGTTAAATGAGCAATTGGCAGATAAACTCAAAAAATATCAATCCGCGTTACATATAAAATATGCATTGATAGAAGTACCTGCCTTTGCAGGGTTATATGCATATTATAAAACGGGCAATGCGCTGCCCTTGGTCATCGTTATTTGTCTATTGGCCTATTTATTTGTTCAACGGCCCAATAAGGAGAGCATCATTAAAAATGTTCCGCTAACCGCAAATGAAAAATCTGAAATTCAAAAAACATAATAAATAAATATGAAATCTGTATATCAACTTAGTATTGTGCTTATGTTATCCTTGCTAGGACTTACCAAATTGCATTCTCAGGATTGGGCAGACCTCAATCGTTTTAAAGAAGCCAACAACAATCTCCCTGAAATCAGCAATAATGAGAATAGGATTGTTTTTATGGGTAATTCCATTACCATTGGTTGGCTTAATTCAAGACCGGAATTTTTCAAGGGCAAACCTTATGTTAATCGCGGTATTAGCGGCCAAACTACCCCACAAATGCTTATTAGGTTCAGGCAAGATGTGATAGACTTAAACCCTAAAGCTGTAGTACTATTGGCTGGCACTAATGATATAGCCGGAAATACAGGTCCGTCTACCATAGCAATGATTATGGACAATATTAAGGGAATGGCAGAAATAGCCACAGCCAATGATATAAAAGTAATTTTAACCTCTACCCTACCCGCATATGATTACCCATGGAAACCAGGTTTGGAACCAGCTGAGAAAATTATTGCACTTAATAAATTGATCAAAGAATATTGTGATGATAAAGGCCATATTTATGTGGATTATTTTTCTGCTATGGCCGATGAGAAAAATGGCTTGCCCAAAAAATATGCAGAAGACGGTGTACACCCAACCGTAGAAGGTTACAAAATTATGGAACCTTTGGTCGAGGCGGCTATTGAACAAGCTTTAACAAATTAGTTTGCGCCCCTTTTGTGTTTCAAATATGAGAATTGTACATATACTATATATAAGCCTCCTCATGTTATGCTCGTGTCATAAAGAGCCTAATGCGCAAAATGATATAAAGGAGATTACCCACATAATAGCTCAGCAGCAAAAAGATTGGAACAACAATGATTTAAAAGGTTTCATGGAAGCCTACCACCAAACGGATTCCTTATTTTTTTATAGTGGAGCCCAATTAAAAACAGGGTGGACAACCACATTGGATAGTTATAAAAAAAATTATCCGGATGCGTCCCATACCGGAGAATTGACCTTCACTATTGCTAAGATTCATCCTATTAACCAAGATTCCTATTTTGTAATGGGCGAATATATGCTAAAGCGAACGGTAGGTGATGCTAAGGGCACGTTCATGATTATCTTTAAAAGAATTGACGGTAAATGGAAAATCATTGCCGATTCTTCCTGCTAATAACTTCTAATCCTGAGGTTTTGATTATTTTTGATAAATTTTTATCAAAAAAAAGAACATGAAAAAAGCACTGATCTTATTGGTCTCATTGGTCTTTTCCTGTAATTCTTCACAAAAAACGGTGAAAGAAAAAGCAGAAGCAAAGGCCACAGAAAAAGTATCTCCCACAACGTATGCTACTTCAATCACTGAAAATGAATTAAAGGACCATCTATACATTTACGCCTCTGATGAATTTGAAGGAAGGGAAACGGGACAACCGGGCCAGAAAAAAGCTATTGAATATATCAAGGCTCAATATGAAGAATTAGGTGTACCTGCCGCAAAACCAAATGGAGATTATTTTCAGAACGTTCCTTTAGAGGTAAGCAACTTACCCACCGGCAAGTTAAGCGTCAACGGCAAGGATTTTGGTATTGGTGACCACGTATTAACCTTTGGAGCTGCACAAAATGCATTTGATAATATTGTATATATAGCCTATGGCATTGAAGATGAATCTTATACAGATTATGGAGACTTGGATGTTACGGATAAAATTGTACTATTAAAATCTGGTGAACCTAAAAATGAAGACGGTACCTATAAGATTTCCGGTAGTACGGAGCCATCCGTTTGGAGCAACATGTCAGAATCATTGACCAAAAGAATACAGATAGCGGTAGAAAAAGGAGCTAAAGGTGTATTGTATTATGATGCCCAAAATTTTGATCGTTTTAAACGCAGGTATCAGTACATGGAAACCAATAATAGTGGCAGAATGGAACTTGTAGATCCCAATGCCACTGAATTCTATAGCCTGTTTATTGACCAAAATTTGGCAGAAGAAATTTATCCATCAATCAATACGGACGAATCAGCTAAAATTTTAACAACAACGTTAGAACTTAATTTTGAAAGCTCTAATGATAAAATATCCTCAGAAAATGTTGCCGCCATAATAAAGGGCACTGAAAAGCCAGAGGAGTATTTGGTTATTTCGTCGCATTTAGATCATATTGGAATTTCAAGTAACGGAGAAATCAATAATGGTGCAGATGATGATGGTTCTGGTACGGTTTCTTTATTGGAGATTGCAGAAGCTTTTAAATTGGCAGCGGACGCCGGTCACGGGCCAAAACGTTCTATAGTTTTCTTACATGTTACCGGAGAGGAAAAAGGTTTACTTGGCTCTCAATATTATACGGATTATGAGCCACTTTTTCCTTTGGAACAAACCGTAGCCAACTTAAATATTGATATGATCGGTAGAATTGACCCAAAAAGAGAAGGTGACCGCAATTATATTTATTTAATTGGATCCGATAAATTGAGTACGGAATTACATGAGTTATCTGAAGAAATCAATGCTAAATATGCAAATTTAGAACTTGATTACACCTACAACGATGAAAACGACCCTAACCGTTTTTACTACAGAAGTGACCATTATAACTTTGCAAAAAATAATATACCCATAATTTTTTATTTTAATGGAACCCATGATGATTATCATAGACCAAGTGACACCCCGGATAAGATAAATTATGACCTATTGGAAAATCGTTCAAGATTGATTTTTTACACTGCATGGGAAATTGCTAACCGCAACAACAAACTTGTTGTCGACAAGGCAACGGAATAGTAAATAAAGAAGTATAAAAAAGCCTGATGGTTACCGTAACTATAAGGCTTTTATGCATTTATACCATTTTTAAAATTGACCCAAATAAAAAAGTCTTGAATATATATTCAAGACTTTCTATCTGCTTTTAGGGTGGAAGACCGGGTTCGAACCGGCGACCCTCGGTACCACAAACCGATGCTCTAACCAGCTGAGCTACAACCACCATTTGTAAGCGAGTGCAAATGTAAATTTTTTATATATTACCCGCAAATAATAAATCACTTTTGAATAAATATTTCATTTTTACACTTCCCTACCTAATTTCTATCTAAATTGAAAAATAGTTTTAATTTAATGACCTATAACAGGTTACCCCTATGACTCTCAAAAACCTATGTAAATTTTTTCTTCTTGGTATATTTTGCTTTAGTAATTGCATTAAAGCTTTTGGGCAAGTAGATAGTATCCAAATTTTTAAAAACCAGATAAAAGATTTTAAGCAACAACCAAATTTCACCGAAAACTCTACCCAATATGTAGATTTATTAAATGGTTTAGCATACCAACTAAGGTATACAGCAAAAGATTCTATAAACATACTTGCTCAAAAAGCACTTGAAATTAGTGGGGCCATAGATTATAAAGAAGGAGAACTAGAAGCATTATCCAATTTTTCAATGTTTCACTTATTTAAAGGTGAGATGGAGAAAGCTATAGATTTTGGAAACAAAGCCATAGCGGACATACACCTATCTGAATATGCCCAAACCGAAATGAAGGTACATAACCAATTAGGGCAAGCATATTTTAGTCAACAAAACTATCCGTTGACTTACACCCATTTTTTACATGCGCTAGCTATAGGTGAAAGAAAAAAGGATGATTTTTATGTGTTCAGAATGAACATGAACTTAGGGACTATGTTCAATCTACTGGAAGATTTTGATGAAGCTCACGGCTATTACGCAAGTGCAAAAGAAGCAGCTCAAAAATTACAGAATGGCAGTATGATAGCCATGATTTCCAGTAATTTAGCCTATCTCTATATTCAACAAGATAAATTTCAGGAAGCAAAATCATTGTTACAAAATAGTATTACCTATTTTAAAAAACACAATGATGAGTTGTGGTTGGCATTTTCCTATGGCACCTATGGTCAATTACTTTTAAAGACCGGAAATTATCAGATGGCTAAGTCCAATTATACAAAAGCTCTTAATTCACATAACTCCGTCAATGATATAAAAGGTAAGGCCGATATATATTTTGGTCTTGCCAAGGCTAACTACAAATTGAATAACATTGACACTTCTGAGGATTATGCATATAAAAGTCTTGACCTGTACAAATCATTTAAATTAAATACAGGCTTAGAAAAAGTTTATAGATTATTATATGAGATAAACAAGCAACAAGGTAATATTGGTAAATCCTTGGAATATTTGGAAATGACCGAGAAATTGGCCAACGATATTTCCAAAGAAAAGAATCGTAGAAATTTAACTATGGTCAACGCCAAACTTAATCTTGAAAAGGAAAAAGAAGACCTTAAGGCAAAAAGTTCCCTTGAATTAGAGCAACAACGCAAATACGTTAGATGGGCCCTCATAGCTTTGGCTATCTTGTTCATAATAGTTTTAATCATATTGAGCATCAATAAAAGGGAAAAATTATTGAATAAACAATTGGAAAGTCAAGCAGTGGCATTAAATGAAAACCAAAAAGAACTAACAACAATCAATAGAAATCAAGATCGGCTTTTTTCTATCATTGGCCATGATTTAAGGGGGCCTATCATTTCCCTGAAAGAATTGCTAAAGTTTTATTTGGAAGACCCTGAAGGTAAAGTTTATTTTGAAAAATTTGCTCCACAATTAAAGGAAGAACTAGAACAAGTTCAATTTACAATGGATAATCTTTTACATTGGGGCAAGGCGCAAATGAACGGGAATCAAATAAATCCGGAAACAGTACAGGTAAAACCGGAATTGGATATTATTTTACAATTATATAAAAATGAACTTCAAAAAAAATCCATTAAACTTATTACCGGCATCAAAGAAGTTCATACCGCTTTTGTAGACTGGGACCATTTCAATATTATATTTAGAAACTTAATTAGTAACGCCATTAAATTCACCCCCAACAATGGTGAAATTAAAATATTGACCGAACAGATTGATGATTCGCTCAAAATATACGTCATTGACAATGGTGTTGGCATGAGCAAAGATGCCATTCAAAACATTTTTAATGACAATGAACATTTTACAACCTATGGTACCAACAGGGAAAAAGGAACTGGATTGGGACTACGATTGGTAAGGGAAATGGTGTTGGCAAACAATGGCAAAATACAGGTAGAAAGTACATTGGACCAAGGCAGTATATTTTCTGTGGAACTACCTATGAAGAAAATTTAAACATAATAGAATAATTACAAATAATTATTACAATATACTGATTATCAAGTTTTTACATATTTATTAATAATCTTTACTATTAAGTCAATATCGTAGGATTTTACGGATTAAATTTTTGTATAAATCTATAAAATCATCGACGAACTACACATTTAACCCGCTGAAACACACAATATTTAGCATTTCACAACATATTTTCTTTAACTCACTACTTGTAAGTTAATTTTAGATCATAATTTTTGATTCTATTTATGAATTATAAGGTTTTGAGAATATGTTCCGGGTATAAAAAAGTATGTCGTGTCACGGCATTCATTTTTATGCTATTGGTCTATTCCAATACTTTTGGACAGGATTTAAGAAGAAAAATACTTTTGGGTGAATTAGAAACAATTAGAATCTCCCCAAACTTTAATTCTCAAGACACCCTTTATATAAATAAAATCATAGACCTAGCCGGTGAATACCGTTATCATAATCTAGATAGTTTATATAGTTTAAGTGATGAAAGTCTAAGGCTAAGTCAGTCTTCATCATATATTAACGGGGAAATCTATTCATATATTAATATAGGTGGGTTCTATTCTGACAAAGGCCATATAGATCAAGCGATATCCTATTTCAGCAAAGCCCATGATCTGGCTACAAAATATAAAGAACTTAGGTTAAAGGTAAAATCGCTCAACGTACTATCTAAAGAATATAGCTTTCAGGGCAATTATGCTTTGGCTCTAAAAGGATATTTAGAGGCTATTGAAATTTCTGAAAAGCAAGATTATAAAAATTACCTTTCCATTATCAATGAAAATATTGCAGAGTTGTACTTATCCCAGAAAGATTACAACCACGCCATGGTTTTCTTTAAGAAAGTAAAAGCGATCAATGAGGAAATTGGTAATCCAATATATATTGCCGAAACCATGAGCAGTATGGCAGATGCCTATGCAGACATGAACGAACTGGAATATGCCATGTTCAACATCAATAGCGCTATTACCATATTTGAACAAGAGAAAATCTTAGAATGGCTTGCTTATGCCTATGAGGTTAAAGGTAAGATCTATTTAAAAAAAGGTAAGAATACTTGGGCGTTATATTGGTACAAGCAAAGTGAATTACTTCATGAAGAAATTGAGGACGATAGAGGTAAGATCGCTCTTCTTAACGGTATGTCAGAAGCTTATTTAAATACCAATAATGACAGTATAGCGCAAGTGTATTCTTTAGAAGCCTTTGAGTTGTCCAAAAAAATAGGCTACAGAACAGGAATTAAGGATTGTACCTATCAGTTGTTCAAAATACACAAAAACAAAAAAGAATATAAAAAATCGCTTTGGTACCATGAGATATTTCAGGTGACTTCAGAATCCTTGACCAAAAAAGGAAATGAAATTGCCTTGGACATGTTGAAGACAAAAACGGAATACAATAGGCAAAAGCAACAATTGATATTAGAAAACGAAAAGGCATTGGCCAAACAAAATATTGTTATTTATCTTATTGCAATAATTCTCATCATCTTTGTCGTCATTACCTTTATAATTCAACGAAATCAGCAAATACAAAAAAAGCTGAATGCAGAACTTTTATCCAAAAAACAAGATTTAGAGGAAAAACAGGCTTATTTAAACGAGCTGAACCAAACCAAGAACAAATTGTTCTCTATCATTGGTCATGACCTTAGGGGACCTATAGGCGCATTTCAAGGACTATTGAAATTATTTAAGGAAGGTGAAATGACCAAGGACGAATTCTTGAACTTCGTCCCCAAATTAAAAGTGGATATAGATACTATTTCTTTTACGCTCAACAATTTACTGTCTTGGGGCCAAACCCAAATGAACGGTTCTGTAACCAAGCCATCTGTTACCAATTTAGTCACTATTGTTGATGAAAATATTGCACTATTATCAGAAATTGCACAATCTAAGTCAATAACCCTACAAAATAGAATAGAACCTAATTGCCAAATATGGTCTGATCCTAACCAAATAGATATCATTATTCGAAATCTTTTGAGCAATGCCCTTAAGTTTACACCAAATAACGGACAGATCGTTATTGGTGCCATACAAAAACTAAAAACGTGTGAGATATATGTGAAGGATAATGGTATGGGCATGAGCGAAGAGACCATGGGTAAAATTTTCCAAAAAGATGCCAACCATACTACCTATGGCACCAATGATGAAAAAGGAACAGGACTTGGACTTTCCTTATGTAAAGAAATGGTAGAGAAAAACAAAGGTAAAATCTGGGTACATAGCGCTCTTGGAAAAGGCTCCACCTTCTACTTTTCCATTCCCCGGGTTAGGGAGGAATATAAAAAATCTGCCTAAATTAAACTATCCAAGGATTTTACGGCAACCATTCTTTCAACCGTAAAGCCTTCTCCATAATCCACACCAACCAATCTTCCCAAATCCTTAGCTCTATAGTGTACACTTTCTATAAAGGTTTTACTACTAATTGGTGTTTCTGGTTCATTGCTGTTTGGATCGTGAAATTGTGAAGCATAGGCTTTGATAGCATTGGTCTTGGAAGTAATATAATCACTAATATCTACAACAAAATCCGGTTTAAGGTTCTTCCATTGTATGTAATGGTATACTAATTTTGGTCTCCATTCCTGTTGGGGCACCTCCCCTATTTTTGTTTCAATACGTCTCAACCCACTTAAAAAACAAGCGTCACTTACAAGTTTACTTCCTTTACCATGATCTATATGCCTATCATCTATAGCATTACATAATACGGTTTCCGGTCTATATTTTCTTATGGCCTTAATAACCTCCATTTGGTGGTTTTCATCATTTACAAAAAATCCATCCTTAAATTTTAGATTTTCCCGGACGGCAACACCCAATATCTTTGCAGCGTCCGCGGCCTCTACATCACGTATTTCCGCTGACCCCCTTGTACCTAACTCACCACGGGTTAAATCTATAATACCGACTTTCTTGCCCAAGGCAATTTCTTTGGCAATGGTACCACCTGCACCTAACTCCGCGTCATCTGGATGTGCTCCAAATACTAAAATATCCAATTTCATGCTATTTCTTTTATTATGATAAAGGGTGTTATTTAACTTTTTCTATCGCTTGGAGAATATCAGCTTTTAAATCATCCACCTCTTCAATACCAACGGAGAAACGGATAAGTCCATCTGCAATTCCTTGACTTGCCCGCACTTCTGCGCTCATTAACGCATGTGAGGTTTTTGTAGGTGAAAGTAACGTGCTTTCCACCCCGGCCAAGCTCATGGACGGCTTAATTAATTGCAAGGCTTTCTGAAATTTTGAGGAATCTATACCAGGCTTTAATTCAAAGGAGACCATACCGCCAAAACCTTTCATTTGTCTTTTTGCAATATCATGATCTTGATGGTGGGGCAAACCAGGATAGTACACTTTTACGATATCATCATTATTTTCCAAAAATTGGGCCATGGCCAATGCATTTTCATTTTGTGCCCGTACACGAATTCCCATTGTTTTTATACTACGCTCTAAAAGCCATACCGTATAATCACTTAAACTACCACCAAAATTTTTGGCCAGTTGAAAAATGCGATCAATATTCTGGGTATTGGAGGCAACTGCTCCTGCGCAGATATCTGAATGACCTCCCATATATTTGGTAGCACTATGAATTACAATATCTATCCCAAAATCAATAGGGTTTTGATTCACCGGACTAGCAAATGTATTATCTATCATAGAAACGAGTCCGTTTTTTTGTGCTAGTGCCGCAACGGCCTCCAAATCAGTTATTGTCAATAATGGATTAGAAGGGGTCTCTATGTAGATTACTTTAGTATTATCCTTGATTTCCGCTTCGAAATCTTTAGCTGTCCAACCTTTTGTAAAGGTATATTCAATACCATATTTACTAAATTCCTCATGAACTAGGTTATAGGTGCCACCATATAGGGTTTGTTGTAAAACTACATGGTCACCGGCCTTTAAAAACGCCATTAATGCAGTGCTTACCGCAGCCATGCCGCTACCAAATATCAAAGCAGCCTCTGCATGCTCCAGAGCTGCTACTTTCTTACAAAGCCCTTCTTGATTGGGTGTATTAAAATAACGTGGATAACGCTTAACATCAACATCTTCGTAGGCATATGAGCTACTCATATAAATAGGAGATACCGCCCCTCTATATTGTTTATCCTCTAACTCCCCTACATGTGTACAAATAGTATTTAACCCTTTTTTATTGGAATTCATGCATATTAAATTAAAGGGAATAAAGGTAATGAATACTGATCTAAAAATCTTTGATCGATTTGATAAGGTTGCTACAAGTAGATTGAACCGAACATGATACAACGGTGAATATTTGATTTTAGATTTATAAGTTATAAGTTTACATTTAGCAGATTAATAGTTAGTGCAACCCATAACCAACAGGCCATGATAAAAAAACTACTATCTACGATTTTAATATGTTATTTAGTACTTTCCTGCACCAATCAAAAACCCGTTACAACCGGTTATCAAGGTCAGGGCAAAAGTGCCATTGTATCTACATTGTCCAAACCCGTACAAAAACAATGGAAAGGAATTTGGTCCTTTGAAGATGGAACAACCTTTTTTAGCAATGATTTTGAAAGTGGAAGATTAAATGGCATCGCCTATGATGGCAATGACCACTATACCGCACTGATTACTGCAGAAAATACACCGATTAATGTAAGCCCATGGTACGCCTTTAAAGTTTGGTCAACAACTCCCAAAACGATAACCATTAAAATGACCTATCAGGATTCTCGCAGTAGATACTATCCAAAACTTAGCACTGATGGAATACATTTTACGCCATTGGACAGTGCAAACTTCAATGCAATTAATGAAGGAACGGGAACATTTGGTATAAAAGCAGTACCGGAGTTCGTTGAAATCAAGGTGAATATAAGCGAAAAGCCACTTTACATAACTGCACAAGAACTATATGGCTCTACCAGGGTAAAGCAATGGGTAGATTCTATGTCAACAAAACCCTATGTCACCACTTACGAGATCGGCAGAAGCAGAGAAAATAGGTCCATGAATGTAATGCAGATCAAGGAAGGAAGCCATAAAAAGGCCGTAATGGTCATTTCCAGACAGCATCCTCCGGAGGTAACCGGATTTTTAGCAATGAAATCCTTCATTGAAACGTTAGCAGGCGATTCTCCTGAAGCACAGGATTTCAGGAACAATTATGATTTATTCGTGGTACCCTTAATGAATCCTGATGGGGTTGATAATGGTCACTGGCGACATAATATGGGCGGTATTGATCTGAACAGGGATTGGGAAAATTTTAATCAACCCGAAACAAGAAGCGTACGGGATTTTCTGGTACAAAAGGAAGATGAAGGATATGAATTTGTATTTGGAGCCGATTTTCATTCAACTTGGGACGATATCTATTACCCTATTGATTCTACCATTATTGGCAAAAAGGGCGAAATTATTTTTAATTGGATAGAAAACATAAGCAATCGCCTTCCCCAAAAACATACCAATATAAAACCCTCTACGGATATAAAACCCACAATGGTATCCAGAAATTACTTTTACGTAAATCATGACATGCCGGCCATAGTCTTTGAATTGGGCGACAATACACCACGGGATTTCTTAAGACTAAAAGGTAAAATTGCGGCGGAAGAATTAATGAAGCTTTTACTTCAATAATTTATTTGGAATAATTTACCTTATACCTCCAATAACTTAAGGCACCCAAGACCAAAACACCCGCAACCAAATAGTAAATAAAAGTGGGCGTTATCACCTGTGCTCCACTAGCATAACTATGCAGGCCGACCAAGTAAAAGTTGACACCAAAATAGGTCATCATAATACTTCCAAATGCCACCACACTCATAAAGTTAAAGGTCCATTTGCCTCTTAATCCGGGAACCAGTCTGGTATGGATTACAAAAGCGTATATCATAATTGAAATCAAAGCCCAAGTTTCCTTTGGATCCCACCCCCAGTAGCGTCCCCAACTTTCATTGGCCCATTGCCCTCCTAAGAAGTTACCAATGGTCAACATTACCAGACCAGTGGTCAGTGCCAGCTCATTGATAATCGTTAATTCCTTTATGTTTATTGCCATTCTTGCCTTATTCTTCTTAGTGGTCAAAATCATTAGAATAAGACTTACAAGTCCCAATATCATTCCAACTGTCAAGGGTCCATAGCTACCCACAATTACGGCCACATGGATCATTAACCAATAACTGTCCAAAACGGGTTGTAAATTGGCAATGGACGGATCGATCCAACTTTGGTGGGCAATCCACAATAGCATAGAAGTTACGAATGCGGATGAGGCCAAGGTCATATCACTTTTTCTTCCTAAGGCCAAACCAATTCCCATGGTAGCCCAAGCAACATATAAAATACTTTCATAAGCATCACTCCAAGGAGCATGACCGGAAATATACCATCGCAATATCAAACCTGCAGTATGCCATAAAAATAAGATGATAATGGTTCCCTTAAAAAAGTAAATGGCGACACGCCAAATAGAACGATCTTTAAAAATTTGAAATATAAGTGTAAGAAACATCAATAGTCCAACAAGTGCATAGTATTGATATAGCTTATTGAATATATTAAGTCGGTTGTAAATCACCTCGGTCTCTATCTTCTGTTTGGAAGGTAAAACCTCGCTACCGTGGTTTATTTGGTTCTGCTCAAACGCCTCCAATAATTTATCGGCTTGTGAATAATCTCCACTTTTTTGAGCCTTTCCCAAAGTCATTAAATAATAAGGTAGGGCATTCTTAACAAAATTTGCGTACAGCGAATCCCTTATTTCATATTGTCCTCCTCTATATTCTATGGCGGAAATCCATTTGTTATTTTCGTCATCCAAAAGAGGAAAAATTTTGACAATATCCTGACCAAGGGCTTGGTTCAATAAACTTAACCTAATATTGGCATCCTTAAAATCTTGCTGAAATTTATTGGGATTCGTGGTAGCGGTAGCCTCCCTTAAATAAGGCTCTAATTTGTACTGCCCCTTTTCATCAAAAAAATCAGTGGCCTTCACATATTTTTGTCCACTTGGAACCCCTATAATTTTCCTGATACTATCATTCTGCGCTTTTTTGTCCAATGCAATGAACTCTGTATTGTACCAGACGGCAGGGTTCATCATCATGGAGAGCAGAATCTGGTCAGAATTGTAACCTAGGTACGTATCCTTTAAACTGAGTTTACGTAGCAATTCAGATGAAAACGTATTTATAGGTTTCATACGCCCACCATCATCCTGTATGACCAACCGTCCAAATTTATCGGCGTGTTCCTTACCAACCATACTTGACTTTACCAACGAGTCTATCTGTTCAGAAGTTGGTGTAGTCACATGTCCTTGGCTAACGGTATGATTTTCTTGGGAGAATGAGGTGTTGACCAACAATAGCATTAACAAAGCGCTACCGAACATTTTTTTCTTTTTATCTTTTATTTTATCCAATGTATCCGCTAAATCCCTAAACCTTGTTTTTCCAAAGAACATAATTCCCATTAAGCCGATATAAAGCAGAAAATATCCAATATAAGTTATCCAAGTGCCCCAAAAATCATGATTTACAGATAGTACCGTTCCTTTCTCATCTGGATCAAAACTAGATTGAAAAAACCGATATCCTTTATGATCTAGGACATGGTTCATGAAAATATCATAATCAAAAGGCCGTTCATCCGCAATTGAAACTTTACTCATATATGATGAATATCCTTTTTCCGTACCTGGATATTTTTCCGCAATAAAATCATTCAATTTTATACCAAACGGCAGCTCATATACTTTAGAGCCATACCGTACGGAAAAGTCCAGGCCACCAATATTGACCTTTTCACTGAAATCTGACGGGCCTTTTGTACCCAAGACCTTTATTTGCCTAGTCTCCCCATTGGCACTTATATCAAGCACCATGGCATCTTGGTCCATTTTAGTCTGCTCGGCCTTTGGAATCTCAACTATACCATAAGAACCTTTTATTAGGGAATCAGGAATTACGAACTGCATACCTGCGGTGTTATATAAAGACCTTAACTGTAATGGCTGTAAACTATCCTTGACCAAAGTACCTTGGAACTGGTCTGCCATTCTCATAAAATTACCATCAAAAGGAGCAAATATTTGGTAAATGGAATCTGTAGTCTTAATATTTATTGCACCTTGAGTTTCTTTGTTCAATGCAAACAGTACATTATGTATACTTGCTACTTTGCCATCTTCTAAATAATGCTCGTGACGTTGACCGTCACCGGCTTCAACAATCTTTAAATAAGCATTCCCATTTTCATTAGGAATAAGTCCTTCCTTTGCACCTTCTATAAAATCTACGTAAGAAATTTCAAAAGCTTGGCCGTTAAAATCAGAATTCCAGGGTAGATTAGATTTTATGGCTTCCGACGTTACGATCAAATCATCTTCTAATACCTTTCGCCTAGGCTCTCCATTGATTTCACCATCCACATAGACGGTCAAAAATGTTTTGTCAGAATAAAACACTCGCTCCGTCTTGCCCTCCCTAATGGGCATCATCCCTTCAAAACTAATATATCTGGTAACAAATGCACCAATGATGATCAATATCCATGAAAGGTGTAATGTTAATACAGGCCATTTTTCCAATCGCAATAAACGGTACCGTGAAATATTACCAATAAAATTAATTACAAAGAAGACCATTATTGCCTCAAACCAAAAAGCATTATAAATCCATATACGCGCAGTCTCCGTACTATACCAGCTTTCTATGAATGTACCAAATGCCATGGCCACCGCAAAAACAATAAATAAAATGGACATTAAACGCGTAGAGAAGAATATTTTCTTGAACATTTCCGTCATGAAGGAATGGAGTTGATTTTCAAGTTGCAAAAATACGGTCTTTTCACCATTTACGTATAGCTATTATACGTTTAAAAGTTAGTCAAAACTGTTAATTTTATTCTATTGCCCCATAAATAATCTTCGTATTTTTACCCCATGATATCTGTCGTTTTAGTCGGGACGGGCAATGTAGCCCAAAATCTCTTTCAAGCCCTTGATAAGATGGCGCACGTTAAAATTGAACAGGTACTAGGTAGAAATCCAGAACATCTTACGTTTGCCATAGACAAGGCTCCTCTAAATACAAATTTTGATGATATACCTCATGCGGATGTATATATATTGGCGGTATCGGACAATGCAATAGCCACAGTTGCAGAAAAATTCAAAAATAGGAAAGGTTTGGTAGTACATACCTCCGGTGCAACTTCTATGCAAGAGTTGAAAGATTGTGATCGGTATGGGGTTTTCTATCCGTTACAGACATTTACAATAGGCAAAACAATTTCTTTTCAGGATATTCCGATTTGTTTGGAGGTAAACAATATCAACGACCGGCAATTAGTGCAATCCTTAGGGAAAAGTTTAAGTAATAATGTACAATTCATAAATACGGAAGAACGCAGAGCCTTGCATATTGCAGCGGTATTTGTCAACAATTTCACCAATTACATGTATACCATGGGTGAGGAAATCTGTATGGATAATGGAGTGGACTTTAGCCTATTGTTACCGTTGATCAAGGAAACTGCCGCTAAATTGGACAACTTGCCCCCTCTATTAGCCCAAACCGGTCCTGCAAAAAGAGGTGACCAAAATACCTTACACACCCACTTAAAATTTATAAAAAACAAACAGCAGCGGGAAATATATACGCTAGTGAGCAATGCAATTAAAAGAACACATGGAGAAAAGTTATAAAGAGTACCTTAAAAATATTACCACCTTTGTTTTTGATGTAGATGGAGTTTTCACGGATGGCAGTGTCATCATTACCACAGATGGTGAAATGTTACGAAAAATGAGCGTTAAGGACGGCTATGCTTTAAAAGTAGCTCTTAGCAAAGGTTATAATGTTTGCATAATCACAGGAGGCACCAACGAGGGTGTAAGAAGTAGGTTACGCGGTCTTGGAGTAACAGATATCTATATGGGAGCCCACCATAAGATTGATGCCTTGGAAGAATATATGGACATTTATAATATAGATGCCGAAAATATTCTTTACATGGGTGATGACATTCCGGATATACCTCCAATGAAAGAAGTAGGTATTGCTACATGTCCCCAAAACGCCGTAGCCGAAGTTAAGAGTGTAAGCAACTATATTTCGCATATTAACGGCGGACATGGCTGTGTGCGCGATGTAATTGAACAAGTACTTAAAGTTAGGGGCGACTGGACAAGTCACTATAGTGCTACAAACGATTAAGGATGATTAAGGAACAGTTTAAAAATTTCAACATCATTTTAGCATCCGGTTCCCCTAGAAGACAACAATTCTTTACGGATATGGGACTAGATTTTGAAGTCCGATTAAAATCGGTCGAAGAACTATATCCGCAACACCTAAAGGCTGCAGAAATATCCGATTTTTTATCCCAACTAAAAGCAAAGGCATTTGTTAGCGATTTAAAACCGAACGACATTTTAATTACTTCAGATACCGTTGTTTGGCATAATAACGAATCATTGGCAAAGGCAAAGGATTTTCTTGAGGCCAAGGAAATGCTCACGAAATTATCGGGCAACTGGCATCAGGTCATTACTTCCGTTTGTTTTACTACAGCCAAAAAACAAGAAATAGCCCATTCCATAACAGAAGTAAAATTCAAGAAATTGACATCTGAGGAAATAACCTATTATATTGAAGAGTACCAGCCTTACGATAAAGCCGGAGCTTATGGCATACAAGAATGGATAGGATTAATTGGTATTGAGGAAATAAAGGGATCTTATACCAATGTAGTAGGCCTGCCAACACAATTAACCTATAATACCTTGTTAAATATGGTAAAGTAGGTTATCTTAAATAGCCTAAAAGATCGAGTCATGAATAAAATTAAATTTGCCCTTACCTGCTCCATTTTGGTAATCTTGGTAACCAGCGTACAAATTTCCTGTAAACAGCAGGATACGGAAATCCAAGAAGAACAAAAACAGATAGCACAACAAACTGACGCACCTTTCCCAAAAAAAGCCTTATCCAAAGATTTTAAGGAATATTGGTATTCAGGAAACGCGGAGATTACTTCTTATGCCCTGGAACAAGCCAGGTATGGGGAATTACGAAACGGCAAAGCGGTAATGATTTATGTAACAGAGCCTTTTTTACCCGATTTGCAAGTAAAAGCGGACCAAAAATCTCCGATAAATATACCTGTTTTAAAACTAAATGCGACCAAAAATTATTTAACAGGAATTTATCCTTATTCTATCATGACCAGTAGCTTTTATCCGGTACACGATAATCAACATGCCCTAAAACTTTCTTTTTCCGCACAAGAATGGTGTGGTCATGTATATGCCCAATTAAACAATAGAAATGATTTTGAAATCATGTCCCATTCCTATTTTGGTAATGAAGCAGACCAGAATGTTCATTTATCAAAAACACATTTAGAAAATGAAATATGGAACAAGATACGGATAGACCCATCAGCGTTACCTACAGGTTCATTTCAAATGATTCCTTCATTGGAGTATATTAGGCTTACCCATAAAGAATTAAAACCTTACGATGCTAAAGCAACCATCAGTACTATGGATGGTTATACGGTCTATGAAATTTCATATCCTGCATTGGAACGCACCCTGCAAATAACCTATTCATCTACCTTCCCTTATACAATAGAAGGTTGGACGGATAGCTATAAAGGTGGATTTGGGCAAAATGCTAAAATCTTGACATCTACCGCTACAATAATTAACAGGATTACAACACCCTATTGGCAACAAAATTCGAATAAGCATTTATCTTTGCGCGATAGTTTAGGGTTATAGATTTATGAGAAACTTTATTGCCAATCATCACAGCGAGTTAATTTACAGTCTTGTTGTATTCATTATTATTCTTGTATTAAAATTTCTTTTTACTACAGCAGTCCGCAAAGTCAGTAAATTAAGTGATTTTAATCCGGTAAGAACCAACCTGATCATTAAATTTATAAATATTGCGCTTACCATTATTGCCGTTATAGCCCTTACCCTGGTTTGGAGCGTTAATTATAAGGAGTTGGGTGTTTTGCTATCCTCCGTTTTTGCAGTAATAGGCGTAGCATTATTTGCACAATGGTCTATTTTGAGCAATATTACCGCCGGTGTAATTATCTTTTTTTCTTTTCCTTTTAAAATAGGAAATACCATACGGATATTGGACAAGGAACTTAACGATTCCGAGGCCGGTAACTTAGACACTTTTGTAATTGAGGACATTAGGGCCTTTCATTTGCATTTAAGACGTAGCAATGGAGAAATTTTGACCTATCCCAACAATTTAGTACTACAAAAGGGAGTGGTTTTAATATCTACTTACCGTGAAGGCGAGTTTTTAACTACCGAGGAAGAAAAAGCCTGATTTTGTTAAAGAAGTCGTAAAAAAGCAAGGTTGGCAGCTAATCTTATTATATTTGATTTTACGACCAAAACCACCTTAACATGCGCCATTTATTAGGATTGTTATCCTGTATCCTTTTAATTAGTTCAACCGTTTTATCCCAAGCTCCAAAAACATCTTCCCCAGCAGATATTTACCATTCCATTGAAAAATTAAATTTTTTAGGTACGGCCTTATATATTGCGGCACACCCGGATGATGAAAATACAAGGCTAATATCTTATTTATCTAACAATGTCAAGGCCAGAACCGGTTATTTATCCCTTACCCGTGGAGATGGTGGACAAAACCTTATTGGAACGGAATTACGTGAACTTTTAGGAGTTTTGCGTACCCAGGAATTATTGGCGGCAAGACTTGTAGATGGAGGAGAACAACTTTTTACACGCGCTAACGATTTTGGATATTCCAAACACCCTAAGGAAACTCTTGAAATATGGAACAAGGAAGCCATTTTGGGAGATGTGGTCAGGGCCATAAGGAAATTTAAGCCAGACATTATTATCAATAGGTTTGACCACCGTACTCCGGGCAGTACACATGGTCACCACACTTCATCGGCAATGTTGAGTGTAGAAGCGTTTGACTTGGCAAATGATACAAATGCATATCCTGAACAGTTAAGTGCCACAAATCCTTGGCAACCAAAAAGATTATTTTTTAATACCTCATGGTGGTTTTATGGTAGTGAAGAAAATTTTAAAAAAGCGGATAAGACCAATTTATTACAAATGGATGTTGGGGTATACTATCCTATGCTGGGCAAATCCAATAATGAAATAGCGTCATTGGCAAGTAGTCAACATTTATGCCAAGGATTTGGCAGACTGACCACAAGAGGTTCCGAAAACGAATATATAGAATTGCTTAAAGGGGATTTACCCAATGATAAATCAAATATTTTTGAGGGAATAGATACTAGTTGGTCAAGGGTAAAAGGTGGTAAGGAAGTTGGTGATATACTTTACAAAGTAGAAAATAAATTTAATTTCAAGGACCCCACGGTTCATTTGCCCGAGTTGGCAAAAGTCTATGGCTTGATTCAAAAAATCTCCGACACCCATTGGAAAAACCGGAAAACCCAAGAGTTGGTTGCTATTATGACCGCAATTATGGGACTTCATTTAGAGGCTACCACAAAAACACCTTCATCTACTCCTGGAGAAACAGTTTCCATAGACCTTGAAGCATTGAACCGAAGTGCTTTTAATGTAATATTAAAATCCGTACATATCAATGAAGAAAAAGTCTCTACGACACCCATACCACTTCATAATAACAATGCCTATAAGGATGGTGTAAACTTCAATATACCGACAAAAACATCATTTACCAGTCCGTATTGGTTATTGGAAAAAGGTGATTTAGGCATATACAAGGTTAAGGACAAGGAATTAATTGGCCTACCGGAAACACCAAGGGCTTTTACCGTCAATTTTACTATAGAGCTTGCAGGAGAAACTATCCCTATTTCAAGACCTGTACGTTATAAATATGCAAGACCGGATAAAGGGGAATTGTATCAACCGTTTGAGATTTTACCCCAGGCTACCGCAAAATTCAAGGATAAGGTTTTAATTTTTGCCGATGCCGCCCCAAAGCGTATTCCCATTACCATAAAAGCACATAAGGACAGTATAAAGGGCAGTATAGCGTTGACCTTTGGAGCAGGATGGCAGATAGATAAATCCCAACAGGAATTCTTCATAGCCAAAAAAGATGATGAACAGACGGTTTACTTCACCTTAACCCCCCCGGCAACCGAAAATGAAACTTTTATAACACCTATACTAAAACTTAACGGCCAGGAAATCAAAAAAGAATTGGTAACCATAGCCTATGACCATATTCCTACGCAAACCGTGCTATTGCCATCAGAGGCCAAGGTCGTCAGGTTAAATATTGAAAAGGCAGGTGAAAATATAGGGTATATAATGGGTGCCGGAGATGAAGTACCTACAAGCTTAGCGCAAATAGGTTATAATGTGCAGCTTATTGACCCGGCTTCTATCACTGCCGAATCTTTAAGTAAATATGATGCCGTTGTTATGGGTATTAGGGCATATAATGTCGTAGACGAACTGGCATTTAAGCAAAGATTTATTCTAGAATATGTAAAGAATGGCGGTACGGTTATTGTGCAGTATAATACGGCAAGTAGGTGGCGCGATCAGTTTGAGAAAATTGCACCTTATGAACTTACTATTTCCAGGGATAGGGTCACCAATGAAAACAGTGAAGTCAAAATCATAGCCAAAAACCATTCCTTGGTAAATTTCCCTAATAAAATTACCACAGATGATTTTAATGGATGGGTTCAAGAGCGCGGGCTATACTTCCCTAATGAGTGGAGTCCTGAATTTACACCAATACTAGAAATGAGCGATCAAGGAGAGAAAAGTACAAAAGGTAGTTTATTAATTGCCCCATATGGAAAGGGAAACTATATTTATACCGGACTAAGCTTTTTTAGGGAATTGCCCGTAGGTGTGCCAGGCGCATACAAACTATTCTCCAACCTATTATCCGTCGGTAAGAATAAGGTTGTATCCAAAGAAAAAATAAAAGGATGAAAACAGAACGTGATGAAAATACTACATGGAAGAAAGAATACACAATAGTATTGGTCCTCAACTTTATTTATGTTCTTGTTTTTTATTACGTAATGACTTCATTTAATTAATATGAAGGAACTAGATTGGTTCATATTGGCCGGTACCCTATTGTTCATTGTAATTTATGGGGTATGGAAAACCAAAGGCAGTAAGAACGTAGATGATTATGTTAGAGGTGGCAACAACTCTAAATGGTGGACAATTGGCTTATCCGTAATGGCTACCCAGGCCAGTGCAATTACATTTTTATCTACTCCGGGACAGGCTTTTCATGATGGTATGGGCTTTGTACAGTTCTATTTTGGATTGCCATTTGCAATGATAATTATATGTATGGTATTTGTTCCCTTATACCATAGAATGAAAGTCTATACGGCATATGAATTCTTAGAAGGGCGCTTTGATTTAAAAACACGCTCCTTGGCCGCAGTTCTTTTCTTGATACAAAGAGGTCTTGCAGCTGGTATAACCATATTTGCACCATCTATAATTTTATCGGCAGTATTGGGTTGGGATTTAAGAACGCTGAACATTATCATAGGGACTTTGGTAATCATTTATACCGTATCCGGCGGGACCAAGGCCGTGAGCGTAACCCAAAAACAGCAAATGTTCATTATCATGACCGGTATGTTCATTACCTTTTTCTTTATATTGGGCTACCTTCCTTCGGACATCACTTTTAGCAAGGCCATGAAGATTGCAGGTGCCAGTAATAAGCTAAATATTTTAAATTTTGATTTAGATACCTCTAGCAGGTATACCATATGGAGTGGTATTACTGGCGGACTTTTCCTTTTTCTGGCATATTTTGGTACGGACCAAAGTCAGGTACAACGATATTTATCTGGAAAATCTATTCGTGAGAGCCAGTTAGGTCTTGTATTCAATGCCATTTTTAAAATACCTATGCAGTTTTTTATATTGCTGGTAGGGGTTATGGTTTTTGTCTTTTATCAATACAATCCTTCACCATTAAATTTTAATCCATCGGCGACGCAAGCCGTTATGGAATCTCCATTGGCAGACGATTACCGGTTACTGCAAGAAGGACAGATAGCCTTGGAAGCTGAAAAAAGAATTGCGCAAAATAAATTTTCCTCTGCTCTGGAGATTAAGGAATTCACGGCAGTGGAAGAAGCAAAAATGCAGATCATACGCATTAATCAAAAAGACAGCACCAATCGCGTAGCGGCCAAATCCTTAATTAGTCAGGCTAATAGTGTAGTGGAGACCAATGATAAGGATTATGTGTTTATACATTTCATTCTCAACAATCTTCCTACAGGTTTAGTGGGTCTATTGCTTGCGGTTATCCTTTCTGCCGCAATGTCCTCAACCGCTTCTGAGTTAAATGCCTTGGGAACCATAACTGCCTTGGACCTTTATAAAAGAAACCGTACGGGAGTATTTACTGAAAAGCATTATGTTAAGGCCTCTAAGTATTTTACCTTGTTATGGGGAGTTGTAGCCATATTCATTGCGTGTGTAGCCAACTTATTTGATAATTTAATTCAACTGGTCAATATTATTGGTAGTATATTCTATGGCAACGTTTTGGGTATATTTTTAATTGCGTTCTTTTTTAAGTTCATTAAAGGGAATGCGGTCTTTTTTGCAGCCATTATAACACAGATCATTATTTGTATAATTTATTACTACCTTATCCACATCTATCCATCCGGACAGGAAAAATTAGGATATTTATGGTTAAACTTTTTTGGTGCGGCATTGGTAATTATAATATCATTTGTATTTGAAGCGTTTGATAGAATGTTGAAAAAGCCGTTAACCACAAATTAATCACCAAAAAAACACGTTCAGCCCCAATTTATGGTCCAAAAAGAAATTTCCTCCTATTTTACAGAACAATATCACTCGCAACCCTTATTGATTAAAGCACCAGGAAGAATTAATCTTATAGGGGAGCACACAGATTATAATAAAGGGTTGGTACTGCCGGCCTCCATTGAGAAAGCCATATATTTTGCGGTTTCCCCTAATGAATCCGGCACCATACAAATAGAAACCTTTTTGACCCAACCGGAAAAGATAACGTTTCAATTAAACGGAAATCATGATAAGTATGCACGTTTTTGGGGTAACTACTTTAAAGCGATCATTGATATTTTAGTAGCTGAAAATTATCCGCTTAAAGGAATGAACTGCGTTTTTGGCGGTGATATTCCCATTGGTTCAGGACTTTCTTCTTCCGCAGCACTTTGCTGTGGCTTTATTTACGCTATCACCAAAGTTTCAGGCAAAGAACTTCCCAGGGAAGACATAGCGTTGATTGCTCAAAAAGCGGAACATAAGATTGGTCTTAATTGCGGTCTAATGGATCAATATGCGGTACTCTTTGGAAAAAAGGGAAATGCTTTTTTTCTAGATTGTAAAGATTTGAGCCATAGTTACATCCCCATTAATCTACAAGGCTATAGTTGGGTTTTGGTAAATTCCAATATTAAGCACAATTTGGCCGTGGATTCTGAATACAACAAGAGAAGGGTATCATGTGAAAATATTGTGGAACTGGTACAGCAGATTAAAAATGGGGTGACTTCTTTACGTGATGTAACAGTAGAAGATTTACATCATATATCCGAGAAAGCAAATGAAACCGATTTAAAACGCGCCAAATATATTATAGATGAGAATTCACGAGTTCTGAACATGATGCAAGCCTTAACGGATGGCAATGCGCAGCTAGTTGGGGAAATTCTAAGGCAAGGGCATTGGGCCATGTCATTACAATATGAAATTACAACACCAGAACTAGATATCTTGGTAAAGATTGGTGAGGAACTGGACGGTGTAATGGGTTCTAGAATGATGGGTGGCGGTTTTGGAGGGTGCACCATAAACCTTGTAGAAACCAATAAATTGGATACCTGCATTACGGCACTACTCCAAAATTACAGGGAGCGCACCGGAATAGGTGCAGAATATTATCACTTGGCCATTGATGATGGTGTAAAGGTAATTGCCTAATAAAACTAATAAAACAATCTTATAAAAAAAGTCCGTGCAATGAATGCACGGACTTTTTATTATGGAAAGGAAAGCTTACTTGGCCCCCCACTCTTTTAATGAATCTGTATTCATTTTAACATAATCATCGTTACCGGCTTCTTTAGCTCCTGCCAATGATTTTTTGGCTGCCTCTATTGCTCCTTTTTTGTCCCCTGCCTTTGCCAATATCAAAGATTGCTGCCTTAATTGCCAAAATGCAGGTTTTTCGGTCATTGACATTGCTTTGTCCATCCATTGCTTTGCTTTTTGTATATCCTTGCCTTCACTGGAATAATATACCGCCGCTGCATAGTAATCACCTGCAATAGGACCGTTTAATGCTTTATCTATATTTTGCATTACAGTTGCATCCGTTGGTACTGAAAAAGGAACGGCAACATAGGTGTTCTCCCATATGATGCCAATGTTTGCTCCATTACTTGTTACATCATCTATAGTAATCGTAAACGTTTCAACAGGCATATCCATTTTGTAAACCGGAACGTTCAATTGAGCTACAACCTTTTCTTCTTCCCAAACCTTTGGCGTTCCTCCACCATCAATATCGGTGTAAAAAAACACTTCCCAAGAAGAAGCTCCAGGTTTGGTAAAAATTGAGTACGTACCAGCTTCCACCGCACTATCAGCAATGGTAACCTGAGTATCAAAAGTAACTTTGGTATAAGCATTGGCCCCTGTTCGCCATAGCTTGTCAAAAGGAACCAAATTACCATAAACCTTACGACCTCTCATGGAAGGTCTAGAATAATCAATGGTTACTTCAGTTAGGCCCACAGTCTGTATTAATTTTGAAGACGGACTTGGTGCCGGAGTATTAATTTGTGCTTCAACCGTAAATGACGCTACGATTGCCAATAAAAAGAGTACTACTTTGTTCATGACTTTAGTGATTAGTTTATACCTACGAAATTAGAGATAAACATACCTTTAAATTGTTAATAAAATCTTAAATACGGAGCGATGTTGAATTACTTAAATACAGCAAAAGGTTTTGCTATGACTCCATCTTCTAAATACATGGCCATATAGTATATTGAGGTTTCCAAGGATACATTAATAACACCTTCTTTTTCAACCTCATTTAAATTTTCCCATACCCGTTGTCCAAGAACATTATAAATGATCTGCCCATAAATATCTTTGGTAGTGGTTATAGAATAATGGTAAATATTACTGTTATCATCTTTATAAATAATAAGTTGGTCCACTAGTTCCTCTTGAGGTGTTTCAGGTTCTTCCGGCTCTTCTGGCGTTTCGGGTTCTTCCGGTTCCTCTGGAATTTCAGGTTCTTCGGGTTCTTCATCTATGAGTTGAAATGAAAACAACCTTGAACTTGACTCAATAGTAGGACTTTGCCTGGAAAAATATTCCGAGGTAAAAAAGTAATTTCCTGATGTAGTATTCGTAATACCTTCAGCTTGAACAAAATTCAATCCCAAGGAATTAATTGAAAGTCCGTTGAGGACATCTTGGGAATCCAAAATGTCAACAGTGCCTATAAATGGACTTAAAATGGAAGAATACCCCAAAATTACCAAGGTATTGTTTGTACTATCATAGGTGGCATCCGTAACTAAACCTATATTCTCTATTGCTCCTACCCTTTCTGCCACATGGTTTCCTGGAAATTTAGGAATTGCATATGCTACACTTCCCATACTTTGCCATTGTTTGGTAAGAATGATCAATTCATCGTTCAAAACAAAAAAAGCTTCTGCATCCCAATCACTATTTCCACTATCCGAAAAATCAATTTGGTCGGCATAGGAAAAAAAAATGGTAGTTGCCTGAACTTCTTCAGAGGCCAAAAAGTCCGACTTTGCAATTCTATGGATTGCCAAATCCGTTCGGGTACCGACATTGTTGCCAAAATCACCTATATAAATATATTCCCCATCTTCCGTAATAGCTTCCCAATCCGTATTTTCCACGTTCGTAACCGTTACAGTCCTTACAACGGATAGATTCAAGGTATCCAGTTCATATAAGACAGGCTCATTACCGGAATCATTATGTGTAATTAAATGTCCATTAAAAAATAACAATCCTGAGCTTTCCAGTACTTCGCTGGGGAGTTCACCAATGGTTTGCAAGTTTTGCTGTGCGTAACTATGCATGGTCGTTACGACCATAATTACACATAAAAAATAGTGAACGGAAATTTTCATAGATGCAAAATAAACTACAATAAAGTTAAAACCTTCAGCATAAGCGATGTAAATTTAAATTAATCGTCAAACCATCGGTCTAAAGGGCCAAATATCTATTAATTTAATTTTTGTTTAACTTATTTAGATTTTAATTAAACAAATAATGGTCATACCTTTGGACAAACAGCGCACATGAAATTATATCAATTACATTCTAAACAGGCTTTACCCATATCCAAAGGTGAAGCGTGGAATTTTCTATCGGACCCTAAGAACTTAAAGGTAATTACTCCTGAACATATGGGTTTCAACATTTTGTCCGGAGCGGACAGACCTATGTTTCCTGGTCAAATAATACAATATACCGTATCCCCGTTTCCTGGTTACACAACAAAATGGGTAACGGAAATTACTCATGTTAGGGTTGGTGAGTATTTTGTGGACGAACAACGGTTTGGACCGTACGCCCTATGGCACCATAAACACTTTATCAAAGAAATAGAACATGGTATTGAAATGGAAGATATCATTGATTACAAGATTCCTCTAGGCATTTTAGGCCAAATTGCCCATCCCCTATTGGTAAAGAAACAATTACTGACCATTTTTAAATATAGGGAACAAAAATTAAAGGAACTTTTTGGTGCAATAGAACATATTCCCAATCAATTATCACTAAACTCTTTTTAAATGAAAAATATATTACTTATTGGAGGTTCTCACGGTATTGGCTTAGCAATAGTGAATGAATTAAAGGACAACCACCAACTTTTCATAGCCTCCAGAACCGCAGATACCATTGCCCATAAAAATATAACCCATATACCATTTGATGCCACCAAGGATGAACTGGACCTAGGTCAACTTCCAGAAAAGATAGATGGTTTTGTATATTGCCCTGGCAGTATAAATTTGAAACCTTTTAAAATGATGGGCGTGGATACCATAAGACAGGATATGGAAATTAATTTCTTTGCTATGGTAAATGTGGTCAAGAATATCATCGGTAAAATGAACGAAGATTCAAGCATGGTATTTTTTAGTACTATTGCCGTAGGTACAGGAATGCCGTTCCACACAAGTGTTTCTGCTGCAAAAGGAGCAATAGAAGGTTTTGCAAAGTCTATGGCCGCTGAATACGCCCCTAAAATTAGGGTTAACGTAATTGCTCCTTCCTTAGTGGATACTCCCCTTGCAGGTAGGCTATTGAACAATGAAAAGAAAAGAGAGGCAATGGATGACAGACATCCTTTAAAGCGTGTTGGCACTGCAAACGATATTGCCCAAAGTGCCATTTATTTGTTAAGCGAGAAAAGTGCTTGGGTAACGGGTCAGGTTCTTGGTGTAGATGGTGGTTTATCAACTTTAAATATACATTAATGTCCAATAAGAAAGTTTCTATATTTTGGTTTAGAAGAGATTTAAGATTAGATGATAACGTGGGCTTTTTGGAAGCCTTAAAGGGAGATTTTCCCGTACTACCCATTTTTATTTTTGATACCGAAATATTGTCCAAACTTCCCAAGGATGATGCAAGGCTGAATTTTATATACGATACTTCACAGCAAATGCGTAATGAGCTCCAAGAGAACCACAACAGTTCCTTGGCCATGTATTATGGAAAACCCAAATCTGTCTTTGCTGAACTATTAAAAGAATATGAAATAGAGTGCGTATTCACGAACCGGGATTATGAGCCTTATGCAAAAGAACGTGATGAACATATAGAAAAGTTATTAGCCGATAATGATATACCATTTAAAACTTTTAAGGACCAAGTAATCTTTGAAAAGGCGGAAATTGTAAAGGATGATGGCGAACCTTATGTAGTCTATACACCCTATAAAAATAAATGGAAAGAAAATTTTGATGCGGATAAGCACCTAAAAATTCATTATACCAGTCAGCATCTACATAATTTAATAGCCCATACCAGATTACCAAACCTATCACTAAGTGATATTGGGTTTGAAAAATCTGAAATAGAAGTACCGGATTATGATGTTACGCCCACATTGATCGAAAACTATGAGGATACCAGAAATTTTCCTGCCTTGGATTATGGTACATCACATTTGGGTCCCCATTTAAGATTTGGTACGGTATCGGTAAGGAAAATGATAAAAAAGGCCATAGCGGAAAAGAACGAGGTATTTTGGAGCGAGCTCATTTGGCGAGAATTTTTCATGACCATTCTTTGGCATTTCCCACATACGACAGATAACGCTTTTAAACCCAAATATGACCGTATTGAATGGAGAAACAATGAAGATGAATTTGATAAGTGGAAAAATGGAAATACCGGTTATTTACTTGTAGATGCGGGTATGCGTGAACTTAACAACACGGGATATATGCACAACCGGGTAAGAATGCTGGTAGCCAGTTTCTTATGTAAACATTTGTTGATAGATTGGCGTTGGGGCGAAACTTATTTTGCAGAAAAGTTGTTGGATTATGAAATGAGTTCCAATGTTGGTAATTGGCAATGGGCAGCGGGTAGCGGCGTAGATGCTTCGCCATATTTTAGAATTTTCAATCCTATGACACAGGTAGATAAATTCGATAAAAAAAAGGAATATATTAAAAAATGGATTCCAGAATATGGCACGGATGATTATCCAGAAAAAATGGTAGACCATAAAAAGGCAAGGGAACGGTGTTTGGAAACCTATAAGAATGCCTTGAATTGATATTATTTTGCCAATTGACGATTTAATTCTTGTTGATCAACGACCCTTCTTTTTAGTGTATTGACATAGCGTAGTGCTTCTTTAGTACCATAGTCCGTGTATGCTTTAGAGGCAAACTCTATAGCACGGCTTAAATTGCCGTTAATTTCGTTACTTATTGCCATATTATAATGGGCTCTACCGGCAACTTTTAATTTAGGATTGTTTAACTCCGCATCCCAAAGTTCTGCCGCGCCATCCCAATTACCGGTCAATGCCCTTCTTTTTGCCATCTTGAAACTGTCACTTCCTTTTACAAAATATTCCCTAGCGATACGAACTTTTGCTGGCAGGGTAAAACGGGCATAATTAGCCCCTAAATTTGTACTGATATCCATCACAGCTTCTTTTCTTCCGATCACGGCTTCAAATGCCTTTACAGGATTTATTCCCTCTCCCAATGAATTTACCTGATTATTAGTGATGTACTCATCAACGATAATTCTATTGGCGGCATCATAGACACGCCATCCATTTTTGATTAGTGTATTTAATTTAATTCTATGACCAGGTACTTCTGCCAAAATACCTAAGTTGTTAGGAATTTTCACCATGGTCATCTCATAATCTGCTGCAGTATCAGTATCGTAAAATTCTAGAGAGAACAATACATCCACACCATTTTCTTTACAAATTTTGTCTACAACATCCCATGAAAGTGCTGCAGGGAAAACACCTAATCCCTTTTCAAAATCTTTATTACCGTCAATTATTTTTATCGTTTCAAATCTATTACCACGCTCTAATTCAAATCGTAGTCCAGATACGGCTTTTTGCGCCCCTTCTTTGTCCATGTTCAATCCTTCCAATGAAAGTATCTTATCAATATTATCTACAACTTTATTTTTTTCCGAGGCTTCACTTCTGTTGATAATTCCTATATGCAATACATCAGATGCTATTGAAACTTGAGCAGGTTGGGTAATACCCATGGTTAATCTATTTGTAGAACTACAAGCTAGAAATGAAAATGAAACAGCAAGGCAGAGCATATAGAAGTATAAACTTTTCATAACTGAATGAATTTTAAACGTAATGATTTGAGTATTAACGAAAAATGAGACATTAAATTATACATTATATCAAATATTAGCTGCCGTATTATCAATAGTTTAATTGTGTGTTCATAATTTTTAAATAGCATAATAGTACAGGTTTATAATGTAAATTGAACTTCATTAAAACCTAGTATATCGTTATATTTACTACAACAATCGACTATTGTTCGATTAATAACTGACTACAAACCAACTTTTACGAAAATGAAAAAAATTACACTGCTCGCCTTATGCCTATGCATGGGTACAACTGTATTTTCTCAAAAATTGAGTAAAGACAAAAAATCGCTTATTGAATCTGTTGAAAAACATAAAGATGAGCTTATTAAAATAAGTGATTCTATTTGGGCCTTGGCAGAGACTGCTTTTGATGAATCTGAATCATCCAGAATACTAGCTGATTATGCAGAGAAAAATGGATTGACCGTAACAAGGGGCGTTGCGGATATCCCAACTGCCTTTACCGCCACCTATGGTTCCGGAAGTCCGGTAATAAGTATCCTAGGAGAATTTGATGCCCTACCCGGCATATCACAAAAAACGACACCGGTAAAAGAACCTTTTAAGGAAGGTGCCGCCGGTCATGGATGTGGTCATAATATGTTTGGCACCGCCAGTCTGGGCTCTGCCATTGCTATAAAGGAATTAATGGATGCCGGTAAAATAAAAGGCACCGTAAAATTTCTAGGCACTCCTGCGGAAGAAAAGTATTTTGCAAAGGTTTGGATGGTAAAAGCGGGGCTTTGGGATGATGTAGATGTAAATATAAGCTGGCACCCTTCTGCTGAAATAGAGGCCGATGTACAGAGTGGACTTTCATTGATCGATTTTATCGTGGAATTTTACGGGCAGACCGCACATGCTTCGGCAGACCCTTGGAACGGCCGTAGTGCCTCTGATGCCTTAGAGCTATACACCACGGGCATCAATTATTATAGGGAGCATATATTGCCCACTTCTAGAATACATTACCATATTCAGGACGGAGGACAAGTAGTGAACGTAGTGCCAGATTATGCAAAATTATGGGTAAGGGTACGTGACCCCAAAAGGTCAAAAATGTTGCCCACCTATGAACGTGTTAAGGAAATGGCGGAAGGTGCCGCCATCATGGCCAATGTAGACTATAAAATTTCATTGGTTTCCGGTATTTATGAAACATTGGTCAATCGTGCCGGCGGTGAAATTATGCAGGGCAACTTAGAATTATTAGGTCCCATTACATACACGGAGGAAGAAACCGTTTTTGGAAAAGCAATACAAAAAGCAACCGGTAAACCAGAAATAGGTATGGATGGCGCCGTGCATCCATTAAAGGAAACCGAAGAAAATCCCGGTGGTGGTTCAACGGATGTAGGCGATGTAAGTTGGAACGTACCCAATATTAACTTAGGTGTAGCCGTTGCACCAAAAGGTACTCCCTGGCATTCATGGGCCGTTGTGGCCTGTGGTGGTATGTCCATTGGTCATAAGGGAATGATTCATGCTTCTAAGGCAATGGCAATGACGATGTTGGATCTTTTTCAAGACCCAAAACTAGTCACAAAGGTAAAAGAGGAATTTAAGGCAAGAAAAGGGGACGAGGTCTATGAGCCAATGATAGATGGTCCACCGCCACTTAAAGGAAAATAAAACAAATAGGAAAAGAAGCTATCATAAACGGTAGCTTCTTTCATTTTTAAGTATCTTGAAAGCTGAACATATCTATATCACCATGAAAAATTGTATTGTCGCATTCCTTTTATTTTGTACCACTTTTTGTGTTGCCCAAAAATTTCAATTTCAATTTGATCACCAATCCATTGTAGTTTCTGATGTAAATGCCAGTGCGGAATTTTATGGTAACATATTAGGATTAAAGGAAACTGAACATCCGGACAATCCTTCAAATATTCGCTGGTTCGTTGTAAACGGAAACTCACATGTTCATTTAATCGAGCGCGAATTTGTACCGTTCGAAAAAAATAAATCCATGCACTTATGCCTATCAACCCAAGATTTAGAGGGCGTAATAGCACATTTGGAAAAAAATGGGATAACCTATTGGGATTGGCCCGGAAAGAAAAACGCCGTAACCACTAGAAAGGATAAAGTTCGTCAAATATATATTCAAGACCCCGATGATTATTGGATAGAGATAAACACTGCGGTACATTAAGTAAATTTCTAAACCATGAAGATTTTTCAATTAAGTTTTCCTTGGCAGACACAAGATCCATTTTTGTTCTGTGTGTATCATTTAGACCATTACCCCAAAGGAAATGGAGCATTGGGCCCTGCGGATTCATTGGAGGGCAGGCCTTTGGGTAATGACTTCATAGGCAAGGATGGCTGGCGAATGTACCATGGCACTTCAATTCCCGGGTTTCCAGCACATCCCCATCGTGGATTTGAAACCATCACCATTGCGAACAAAGGTTTTTGTGACCACTCCGATTCTTTAGGAGCTGCAGGCCGTTTTGGTGAAGGGGACGTACAATGGATGACTGCCGGTAGAGGTGTACAACATTCAGAAATGTTTCCTTTACTGCATACGGATAGGGAAAACACCTTGGAACTCTTTCAAATTTGGTTGAATCTGCCCCAAAAAAGTAAATTGGTGCCACCCCATTTTAAAATGCTTTGGCATGAGGAAATACCTATTGCCAAACTTCAAGGAGCTACAATTAAGGTCATTGCAGGAAATTATGACGATTATAAGGCCTTACCACCTGCACCCGATTCTTGGGCCGCGGATTTGGATAATGATGTTGCTATATGGAATATCCATATCCATGCCAATCAATCGGTTAAATTGCCCAAGGCAAAACATGGTACGTTGCGAACCATATATTTCTATGAAGGTAATACGTTACGGATTATGGATGAAACCGTCATGCCCAATCATGGAATAGAAGCAGATGCATCCAAACCAATGACAATAAAGGGCATAGCAAAAGATGCTTACCTATTGGTTTTACAAGGCAGGCCGATCAATGAGCCCGTTGAAAAATACGGTCCGTTTGTTATGAATTCCCAAAAGGAATTGGAACAAGCTATGGATGAATTTAGATTGACTCAGTTTGGAGGTTGGCCTTGGCGCTATCCCGATCATGTACATGATGCTGAACGAGGACGTTTTGCCCAATACCCTGATGGCAACATAATTGAAAAATAATGTTGGATCTTATACGTCTTATTTGCGATACAGGATTGGTTGTATTGATTTGGATGGTACAACTTATAATTTATCCGAGTTTTACATACTACCCACATAAAAATCTTTATCAATGGCATAATAAATACACCAAAAGAATAGCCATTATCGTAGTTCCGTTGATGACAGGTCAATTAATAACCACTACCCTTCAAGTCTATAAAGAATTAGACTTGTATACACTTATTAGCAGTGTACTTGTGCTAAGCGTTTGGTTGTCCACATTCCTACAATTTGTACCATTACACAACCAGATAGCCAACAAAACTGAAATTGACAAAACCCTTATTAAACTAAAACTCCATAATTGGCTACGGACCATCTTATGGAGTTTGTTATTTATACTTACGATTTATATTAAGATTAAACCCGTGTAATCTTGGCTCCTATTGCCCGTAAACGATCATCTATATGCTCATATCCACGATCAATTTGTTCAATATTGTGAATAGTAGAAGTTCCTTTTGCCGATAATGCGGCAATTAATAATGAAACACCGGCCCTTATATCAGGGGAAGTCATTGTAGTGGCCTTTAAGGTAGATTTGAAATCATGTCCTATTACGGTAGCCCTGTGCGGATCACATAAGATAACCTTAGCTCCCATATCCAACAATTTATCCACGAAGAATAAACGGCTTTCAAACATTTTTTGATGTATCAACACCTCTCCTCTAGCCTGTGTCGCTACGACCAACATAATACTTAAAATATCAGGAGTTAATCCTGGCCAAGGAGCATCGGCAATGGTTAAAATGGAACCGTCTATATAATTTTGGATTTCATACCCATCTTTATGGATGGGAATATAAATATCATCACCTTTCTTTTCAACGGTTATGCCCAGTTTTCTAAAAACGGTAGGTATTTGACCCAAATCGTTCCAACTAACATCCTTAATGGTCAATTCACTCTTGGTCATTGCCGCCAGACCGATCCAGCTACCTATTTCGATCATATCCGGTAACATTCTATGTTCCGTACCACCTAATTTATCTACCCCATCAATTACCAAAAGATTAGAGCCTACACCCGATATTTTGGCGCCCATTCTATTGAGCATTTTACACAACTGCTGTAAATAAGGTTCGCAAGCGGCATTGTATATGGTTGTCTGGCCTTCTGCCAAAACAGCTGCCATTACAATATTTGCAGTACCGGTTACGGATGCTTCATCCAAAAGCATATAGGTACCGGTTAATTTTTCGGCCTCTACCCCGTAAAAATATTCCTCACGGTTGTATCGAAACTTGGCGCCTAATTTTATAAAACCTTCAAAATGGGTGTCCAAGCGTCTTCTACCAATTTTATCTCCTCCTGGTTTGGGTATATACCCTTTACCAAAACGGGCCAATAATGGTCCTACCAACATGATGGATCCACGTAATCCCCTACCATCTTGTTTAAATTGATCGGACTGTAAATAATCCATATTTACATCGTCTGCCTTAAACGTGTATGAGCCTTTTCCCTTCTTTTGGATCTTAACGCCTAAATCCTCCAATAAGGAAATGAGCTTATTGACATCAACAATATCCGGAATATTGCTAATGGTTACTTTTTCGTCTGTTAACAGTACTGCGCAAAGGATTTGAAGTGCTTCGTTTTTTGCGCCCTGAGGTGTTATTTCACCAGATAACTGGTGCCCTCCTTCAATTTTGAATGTTCCCATCTAAATAAGTGGAAATTTAATAGCGTTTCTTGCCGCGGTTATTATTGTTTCTTTGATTTTTCTTGCCAGAATTATTTGACCTCGGCGTTTTGGCAACTCTATTTTTAAGGAACTGGCCACTGTCCGTAAGATTTACTTCCTCAGAAGCCAAATCTATTTGACCATCGCTCAACTCGTACAAATGTTTAAAAATAGTTTTATCGTCTACCACGTCCTTGTTCCAATTAAGGTAACATTTCTTCATATGGTTTGCAATGGCATATTCCAAGCCCGATCTTTTGTCCCCCTTTTCCCATTCCACGGCTACATCCACCATTCGTTTAATATTGTTGCCGTAAAAACGGTATTTTGGAAAATTCTGTGGATATTCCAAAGGTTCTGGTCGTTGTCTAAGGATTTCCTTGGACGTAATAGGAAACGGTGATTCCACATCCAATTTAAAATCTGACATAATGAACAGCTGGTCCCATAGCTTATGTTGAAAATCTGGCACATCACGTAAATGTGGCTGCAGGTTTCCCATTACACTGATTATGGCCTGGGCTATCTTATTACGTTCTACCGGATCCTCTATAGATACGGCATAATCTACCATTTTTTGAAAATGACGGCCATATTCAGGTATAATTAAATGTGAACGTTCCGTATTATATTCTAGGTTTTCTACTAATTGCAAATTGAAAATTTTAGCTTAAAATGTTTGAGAAGTATTCTTATAACGATGCCAAATTAATAAAATTATAGCTGAAATACTATTTTAGAGCGAGATTACCCCTCCTATTTTACCTACTTCCTTGTATTTTTTGATAACACTGTCCGGGCTATCCAAATTCACGGTAATGGAAACACTGGTATATTTTCCTGTTTTGGATTTTTTTGAATTGATTACCGCCCCCATATTATCAAATATACGGTGAATTTGCCCTACTTTATCCGTATCGCTCTTTACTATAAATTTATATAGGTAATTAGTGGGCCATTTAGATGTTTCCTTTAACTGAACCCTTAATTTTTTATAAAATTCTTCAGGATTATTTTCATCCATACCTTCAATTTTAAGCAAAGATAAGGGTAAACCATCAGTTTTTTTATACTCTGGGTTTATGTACTTTTGTCAGCTAATTGTAAGAAATTGAAAAACAAAAGAATAGTTGTTACAGGCGGGCCCGGAACAGGTAAAACTGTACTGATCTCATCGTTGGAAGAACATGGTTTTCATTGTTTTCATGAAGTGATCAGGACCATGACGTTAGATGCCCTTGACGGCAAGGAAGTTGATGATCAACTGGTAAACCCTATTGATTTTGTGGATGATGCCAAAAGTTTCAACGATCAACTTATAAATGCCCGTTTAAAACATTTTAAGGAAGGTGAGGTCATACAAATGCCACATCTATTCTACGACCGTGGACTACCGGATGTAATAGCCTATATGAATTATTTTAAACAACCTATAGAACCTTACTATTCCAATTTATGTTCCCGGCACAGATACGACGAAGTACTGATCTTACCACCATGGGAGGATATTTATGTTCAGGATAATGAACGTATGGAAAATTTTGAACAGGCCTGTGGCATTCACGCCCATTTGGACCAAACATATACGGCATTGGGTTACCAACCTATTGAGGTTCCTTTTGGCACAATTGAAGAACGTTTACAATTTGTTATAGACCATTTAGAGAAGACAGGGTGAACACTACACCAGAAGACATCTTAAATAAATATTGGGGCTTTGAAAACTTTAAGGGCTCGCAAAAAAGTATTATCAACGCCGTCCTGAACGGTAAGGATGTTTTAGGCCTACTGCCCACAGGTGGCGGAAAATCCATTTGTTTTCAAGTACCCGCTTTAATGAAAGATGGTATATGTATAGTCGTATCTCCCTTGATTGCCCTGATTGAAAACCAAGTGGACAATTTGCAAAAATTGGGCATTAAGGCCTTAGGCCTTAAGGGCGGACTTAAATTTGAGGATGTAGATAAATTATTGGATAATTGTATCTACGGCAATTATAAATTTTTATACCTCTCACCAGAAAGGTTGCAACAAGAGCTTGTGCAGGAGCGTATAAAGTCCATGAACGTATCTATAATCGTGATAGATGAAGCACATTGCATTTCTGAATGGGGGCATGATTTTAGGCCGGCATACCTAAATTGCGCCATTCTAAGGGATTTTCATCCACAAGCCCCTGTTTTGGCCCTTACGGCAACGGCTACAAAAAGAGTAACGGAAGATATGGTCAATTCTCTTGAGCTAAAATCTCCCTTAGTAGTAAAAGATTCGTTCTTTAGAAAAAATATTGGATTTGGAATTATAGCCACCGAGGACAAAAACGGTTACTTAAAAAGATATTGCAAACAGTTAAAAACTAGTGCCATTGTCTACGTTAGAAGCAGAAAAAAGGCAGAGGAGCTATCTTCCTTTTTACAGCAAAACGCCATCAAAGCTACTTTTTATCATGGTGGTATGGACCAAAAACTAAAAACGGAAAGGTTAGGTACGTGGTTAACTAATAAAGCACAGGTTATGGTTGCCACAAATGCATTTGGCATGGGCATTGACAAGCCAGATGTAGCATTGGTCATACATTATCAAATACCGGATAGTATTGAAAATTATTTTCAAGAAGCAGGAAGGGCCGGTAGAAACGGAGATAGGGCCAAAGCTATATTATTGACCAACACAACGGACAAAAACCTGGTTAAAAAACAATTTTTGGATGTACTGCCAGATACATCATATGTAAAATTGGTCTACAAAAAACTCAACAATTATTTTCAAATAGGGTTTGGCGAATATGTAGAAGAAAAATTTCCACTCAATTTTAACGAGTTTTGCAGCACCTATAAACTGAATACCTATTTAACGTACAACACCCTTCAGTTACTGGACAGGAATTCCGTTATATCGTTATCAGAGAATTTTTCAAAGAAAACCACGGTCAAATTCAAAACGGACAAATCAGCCATTTATCGTTATTTTCATCAGAATCCGCAATTAGAGGAATTTGTCAAAATAGTTTTACGCACCTATGGAGGACTTTTTGAGTTTGACACCCAAATAAATACCTATTTATTGGCAAAGAAAAGCAATAGACCAGAATCTGTGGTTCAGTTGAATCTTGAAAAATTAGTCAAAGATGACATGATCATTTACCATAGTTCTCCTACTGATCTGGAAATTACATTTTTGGTACCACGGGACGATGACCGTACTATCAACAGATTTTCCAAGACTATGGTTGAACAAAATCAAGTAAAAACTGAAAAAATAACAACAATTCTTGATTATATAGACAATGTAGATACCTGTAGAAGCATTCAGTTATTGGATTATTTTGGTGAAAAGCAACGTATTGCCTGCGGTATTTGCGATGTTTGTGAAAGAAATAAGATAGGGCATACCGATATACAGAAACTAAAAGAAGCTATTCTAGAAATATTACAGGAACAAAGCGCCTCTTCTAGAACATTACAGGAAAAATTGGGCGCGGAACAGGAAAATCTTATCACTGCCCTACAAGAACTATTGGAAGAAAAACAACTATCGTTAAACGCTATAAACGAATATGAACGCAGATAATATGGAAGCATTGAGAATTGTCTTTATGGGAACCCCGGATTTTGCCGTGGGAATTCTGGAACAGCTCGTACAAAAAAATTATACGATTGCCGGGGTAATAACTGCTCCGGATCGGCCCGCCGGTAGAGGTAGAAAACTCAATGAGTCTGCGGTAAAACAATTTGCGGTAAAACATGGTTTAAAAATCTTACAGCCTACCAATTTAAAAAATGAGGATTTTTTGGCCGCTTTAAAGGACCTGAACGCTAACATACAAATTGTGGTCGCCTTTAGAATGCTACCCAAGGTGGTTTGGAATATGCCCAAATATGGAACTTTTAACCTACACGCTTCATTATTACCACAATATCGTGGTGCCGCTCCAATAAACTGGGCCATAATAAACGGAGAAACAAAAACCGGAGTCACTACTTTTTTTATCGATGAAAAAATAGATACTGGCGAGATTATTTTACAAGATGAAGCAACCATTAATTTTACTGACAATGTTGCGGATCTTCATGACCGGCTTATGCATTTAGGTGCAACGACCGTTATAAAGACTTTGCAGAGAATACAAGAGGGTAATTTCAATACCACAAAGCAAGAAAACCATGACGACCTTAAACTTGCTCATAAAATTCATAGGGAAACGTGCGAGATAGATTGGAACAGGCCGCAGATGGATATCTATAATTTCATTAGAGGGTTAAGCCCCTACCCTGCTTCTTGGACAACCCTGTACAACGCAGACCAGCAAACTATTACCAAAATCTATAAAGCCAACATAGAAAAAGCTGAACATGAATTGGCAAACGGAACCTTAGTCTTTTCCAAAAAAGAATTAAAGGTTGCTGTACAAGATGGGTATATACTTTTGGAAGAAATGCAATTACAAGGCAAAAAAAGAATGCATGTAAAGGATGTTTTAAACGGTCTTCAACTCCAAGAAAATGCCAAAATGGGTTAAACCCCCGTAGTTATTGGGCTGGGCGAAATGTAAAAAAAGACCTACTTTATTAACAAACCTCTTGAGTTATCAACAAAATAAGGGATTTCCGCCCATTTTACTTGTGTTGGTCATAAATCCATATAAATTTGTTATCAGGTATAAAAATTATATTAATCACAATTAATTAATCACATTATGAACAAAACAGAATTGATCGATGCAATGGCAGCTGACGCTGGCATCACAAAAGCTGCGGCAAAAAAGTCATTAGAATCTTTCTTAGGAAATGTTGAGAGTTCTCTTAAAAAAGGAGATAGAGTTTCTTTAGTAGGTTTCGGTTCTTGGTCCGTATCTAAAAGAAATGCAAGAGAAGGTAGAAACCCATCAACAGGAAAAACTATCCAAATTGCTGCTAAAAATGTAGTTAAGTTTAAAGCTGGAGCTGATTTAGGTAAAGCTGTAAACTAAGATTTGCATACATATATTATGAAAAGCGCCCATAGTGGCGCTTTTTTATTTATTGATTTTTGAAATTAGGAGGATTTATCTTACATTAGGTTTATAATAAGTTAATATACATGGTCTCTTTAAAACCAACTAAGGGTAAATTGTTGATCGCAGAACCAACGTTAACGGGTGACGTATCTTTTAATAGGTCCGTTGTGCTGCTGGCGGAACATAATACTGAAGGTTCTGTTGGCTTTATATTAAATAAGCCTTTGGAGTATCAAATAAATGACTTGGTTACTGAAATTGAGTTGCCCTTTCAAGTATATAACGGTGGTCCTGTAGAACAGGATAATTTATATTTTATACACAAGGTCCCACATTTAATCGATAATAGTGTGGAAATTTCAGATGGTATTTATTGGGGTGGTGATTTTGAAACGACCATAGAACTGATCAATAAAGAGATAATTTCAGAAGATGATATCCGTTTCTTTCTTGGATACTCCGGTTGGTCTTCGTTGCAGTTAGATGAGGAATTGACCTCTAAATCCTGGATCGTAATAGAGAATGAGCACGAAAGTAGAATTATCCAAAAAGCGGCCAACGCCTTTTGGAAGGAAAATATGATACAATTGGGCGGTAATTATCTGCTGTGGTCCAATGCTCCAGAAAATCCTAGTCTTAACTAGACCGTTTTAGTCAAGGATAAACGTGCCGCTGCATTTAATTTTCCTATCAATGCCTTAGCTGCCACATCATTGAAATTTTTCTTTCTGTATTTAGAAATGGACACGATACCATCAATACTATTGGTTAGAAATATTTCGTCCGCTTTTTGAAGTTCAAATGGTGAAATACTCTCTTCTAACAGTTGGTAATCCTCAAGTTTGGCAATTATATCCATTAATTTTTTCCTTAAAACCCCATTTAAACAACCATCTGTCAATGGCGGAGTTTTAATACATTTATCTTTTACCAAAAAAATATTGCCCTTTAAGGTTTCCACAACCTGCTTACGTTCGTTCAACAATAGACAATCATCGTAATCGTTTTCGTTTGCGTAAATTTCGGCAACGGTGTATAAAATTTTATTGGTGGTTTCCAGATTGGAAAGCATTGTTGAATTTTTATAAAAATCCTTATATAGCTCAACCTCATAATCACCGGTGTTCATTGTAAAAAAGGTATGCTCCAATTCTTTGGCTGTAATGACGTAAGAAATGGAGTTTACGTTTGTAGCATCCTTTTTTGTACTATTTCTGAAAACTGTAAATTTAATTTCATACTCTTTATCCGCATTTATATTTGATATCAATCTTAAAATTTCCGCTTCCATAAATTCCATGGTGAAGTTCATGGGTATGACCATCCTCAATATTCTCATGGACGACATTAAGCGCAAATAATGCTCCTCTAAAAAAAATACATCACCGTTAACGACCCTTAATCTTTCAAAAAGAGCATCTCCAAACTGTAAGCCCCTATTGTCCGCATAAAGTATAGGACCATTGCCCTCTACCAATTCACCATTAAAATTGACCATAAAAAAAGCCTTAAAAATTTTAAGGCTCAAAGATACTGTAATTAGGAATATTATTAGGAAGAACCCAATACTTGCTTTAAATCCGAAACTTGGTTGGTCCACAGCATTTTAGATTCGTCTACTTCATCTTCATCCGCAAAATCTGTTATGAACAGTGAAACATCCTTTGTAATTTCATCTACAATAATTTTCATTTCAAAATAGCTATTGTCCTCGGCTTCGTCCCATGCAAAGCGCACGAACTCATCTGTTTTCCTTTTCAACAATTTAGCTTCTTCCTCTGCGCCGTCCCAGATAAAGGTAAATGTCTCTCCTCTTGAATTTACATTGTCCGCAAACCATTCTGACAATCCAGATGGTGTAGCCAAATATTGATATAACATTTGGGGTGAAGACTGAATTACAAACTCTATTTCGAATTTTATTTTATCGCTCATTTATCTACTACTTTATTCAGAGCAATATATATATTTCTCAATGATAAAAAAATAAATGACCGCTATAAATTTTTTAAGTGGGTTTAGTTGAAGAACAAATAAATTACCACTATATTTGCAGCCGTTTAAAAATAATACGGCGAGGTAGCTCAGTTGGTTAGAGCGTCGGATTCATAACCCGGAGGTCGGGGGATCGTGCCCCCCTCTCGCTACTAATTATAACGTATTTAAAAACAACGGTTTAGTTTTCGCTAAACCGTTTTTTTATGCCTAATTTTAAGGAGTTGATTACCTTTGAATACGAGAATGAATACAAAAGTGCATACGATTTGTCCGTAAAAAGAAACTTTTCCATCCCAAAAATATACTCGGCCAATGGCGATTTGAATAAACGTTGGTACGTTTATTTCTCATTCCGTGACCCTAAAAGTGGAAAGCTAAAGCGGCAGACGCCCTTTTATGGGAATGCCAATACCTATAAATCAAAAGAAGATAGACTTTCCGTACTGGTGACTTACAGAAAAGTTTTATTAAGGCTTCTAAAACAAGGTTATGACCCTTATTCCGATAATGTAGAGCTACACCAAAGTCTGCATTCCAAAAACAGGACAACGGTCGTCCCAGAATCGTACGAAAAGGACAATGGTTCATCCGAGCCTATTGCGGAGAAACGAAAAATGACGGTCCAAGAAGGGTTCGAATTCGCGATCAAGCTCAAGGAAAAGGTAATAAGCCAAACGACTAAAAAGGATTATGAAAGTAAAATAAAGAATCTTCTGGAATGGCTTAAAACATATCGATCCGATATAACCTATATCACCGAACTCGACAAGAAGGTCGTTACCTCGTTTCTGAACCATGTACTGGACAAGAACAGTGCCCGCACCAGAAACAACTACAAATCGGACCTAAGCAGCATAATACAGGTTTTGGTCGATAATGAAATCATTGAACAGAACTTTATAAAGAAAATACCCAAGTTAAAATCCATTCCCCAACGCAACAAAACATATTCGCAACATACCCAGGAAGAGATTTTCGATTACCTAAAGACCAACGACCCCATATTATTATTGTATATAAAATTCATTTCCTATAATTTTTTACGCCCGATAGAAGTATGCCGGTTAAAGGTGAAGGATATCGACCTCAAGAACAAAAGGATTCAGTTCAAGGCCAAGAACAGCCCCCTGAAAACCAAAATAATACCGGAACTATTATGGGCCGACCTGCCTGACCTAGGGAATCTTGACAAGGATGCCATATTATTTACACCCGATAAAATAGGAGGCACATGGGATACCGCAATTCAAAATAGGAGAGACTATTTCTCAAAACGTTTCAAGAGAGTGGTCAAAGACCATTTTAATTTAGGTATGGATTATGGCCTGTATAGTTTTAGGCATACATACATTACCAAAGTTTATAGGGCCTTAATAAAGGACTCCTCCCCTTTTGAGGCAAAAAGCAAGCTGATGCTGATAACCGGCCACACCTCTATGACGGCATTGGAAAAGTATTTACGTGATATAGATGCCCAACTGCCGGAGGACTATTCCACAATGTTAACGAACGTACATGGATAATACACCCTTGGAACAATTATATAAAGAACTGATATCGATATTATGGGAATCGCTATTGTTCTATATTCCCAACAATGTTATTTCAAACGAGTTTTTCAAAGACCATAAAAAATTGGACTTTCAAAAATTCCGTAATGAAATACTGATTATTGACCAAATCGAAGGGCCTATTGTATATGAAACGGGACGCAACAGTATTAGGACAATTCTAAAGGGAAGTTCCCTAAAGAAGAATATCCGTCAATTATTACATATAAAATCCAATTCAAATGAATCGGAATTCAACTATGTATTGGAACTGTACTATGAGCAAGCGGAGTGTCTATATTATATAACCGAATGGCTGAACTTAAACATAAAACAGGTGCTGCCCCTTGAGGACACCATACGGGCATTGTTCAAAATTCAATATGATGATCATAGAGTTCATTTTGAAACGATAATCAGACTGTTTTACCCAAAAAAGCAGCTAATCCCGAAAGGAAATTTCGATATGGCGAGATCAATGGAATCCTACTTTACCAATCTATCCATACTCAAGGGCAAAACACAAGATCATACCATATCGCCCATTACTTCAAACGATGAGGGAAAGATTATGAATGCAACCCCACCCCTTGAGAAAAAACCCGAAAAAAAAGTGGCTAAAAAACGACCTATCATCACTGAATCGGAGGCCGAAACCATTTTATTAAAACGTATTTTTAATATCGATACAAATTTACTTTAATTAATTATACGTAAATTAAACGTTTAATTTACGTATAATTATGAAAAAAACTGAAATTTGCCTGTATTGTGGTATAGGTTACGTTCCAAAAAGAAGAGGCGTACAAAAATTCTGCAGTAATTCTTGCCGAAGTCTTAATTGGAAAAGCAAACAACAAAACAAGGAAGTTAAATCTATGGTTTTACAAGGAAAAACCATAAAGCCCTTAGCTCAAAATGAATCTAAGCCAGAAGATAAAATTTCAGTAGCGGGAATTGGAAATGCGGCAATAGGAGCAAGTCTAGTTGAAATTGGCAAAGAAGTTTTAACTTCTCCTCAGAATAAAGCGGCAACAAAAGGAGATATCCAAGATCTAAAAACATTTTTAAGATCACGATATTTGAAGGTTCACAATCTAAGAAAAGACCCACACGGTAAAACACCATACTATGACGTTAAGACTGGAAACCTTGTCTATCTATAATGTATGATTAAATTTTACTCATATAGTCCTGCCACGTGACCAAAACATATTTTCCCTTTCCGTTATCGTTCTTTTTCAAAAATCCGTATTCGTAGACAAATAGGTACACCTCCCCCTTTTGGTTTTTCCAATAGTGGGTAAAGAAATTTGGGTCAAAGCCTAATTCCAATAAAACATTGCTTCTGATCGTGACCTTACCGCCTTTATTATAATTTTTTAGAAGCTTTCTGTTCAATTTTAATTGATTGTCCACTTTATTATAGAAACGTTCCGGTCTTTCCTTTTCTTTTTGGTATTGGTAAGCACTCTTGCAATGCAGATTGCAATATTTTTTATCCGTCCTCCCGGTAAGTGGTTTTTTACAATACAAACATTCCTGTTGTAATCTCATTTCCATGAATTTAAGTGAATCCTTATGCGAACATTATTCGATTAAGATACAATTAAATCATTTTCTTTAGTGAACTTGTAAAAAAAAATGTCATGTTCAAAGGTAGAAGCATTACGTTAAAGCATTTAATGATCGATAACGTGAAACATATTGGACTCATTTTCAAATCTGACAAAGTGGTCCTAGCTCTTGTAGAGAAATTACCGAATATTTGTTGGAGTGAGGAATATGGTATGTACCATATCCGTAACAACAGAACCAATCTTAGAGCTATTTTTAGTACGTTTCGGGGAGAGGTCTGGATTAACGGAAACTATTTTTTTGAAAATAAGAGCGGCCTAAATCCGGAAAAACCCAATAATATTGACTGGTACAGGAACAGGAAACTTAAAGAAGGTTATAAGAGATGTCCGGAAGAATACCTGGATAAGCTGGAACTTAGAAAATATGCAGAGAACACTGTAAAGACCTATGTGCACCATTTTGAAACGTTCATCAACTATTATTACCATTTAAAGCCCGAAATCATAACTGAAATCGAAATTAGGAACTATATGCAGGTTCTTACAAGGGAAGGGCGCTCAACCTCCTATTTAAACCAAGCGGTCAACAGCATTAAGTTCTATTTTGAGGTAGTAATGGGTATGCCCAACCGGTTCTACGAAATTGAACGGCCCATTCAACATAAACAATTGCCGAAAGTACTTTCCAAAAAAGAAGTATTAAGTTTGATAGACAATACCAATAATTTAAAGCACCGTTGTATCGTCTCCCTTCTTTATTCTGCGGGGCTACGTAGAAGTGAGCTGCTAAACCTTAAATTGGAAGATATTGATAGCGAGAGGATGCTTATTCTCGTAAAGGACGCGAAGGGAAACAAGGATAGAATGACCGTACTGAGTCCTACCCTATTAAAAGAACTACGTACTTATTACAAGCAATACAGACCCAAGGTCTTTCTTTTTGAAGGACCAAAACAGAAGGCCTATACGGCATCCAGCGTACTTAAACTTATTTCCATAGCCGCCAAAAGAGCGGGAATCTATAAAAAAGTAACTCCCCATATGCTCAGGCACAGTTTTGCCACACACCTTATTGAAGACGGTATTGACATACGGCATATACAATTATTATTGGGACATAGTTCTACCAAGACAACGGAAATTTACACCCATGTGGCGGAAACCTCCTTTAATGGTATAAAAGATCTCTTATCTTAGTTCCGCATATGAAATATATATAGATCATATGATCTATATTCTTACGTTGTGGGCAATTTAAGAACAGCCTACGGACATCAACCCTTCCAACTTAATTTCAACTTCCCAATAAAAAAAATTGAAAAAATATTTGCGTAGCTAAATGACTTCATATATATTTGTAGTCAAA